>OY970165.1:0-2514665 GCA_963706605.1 uncultured Solirubrobacterales bacterium | reverse complement strand
CCCCGGCGGGCGCTGCACTGTCCTCGACCCCTTCGCCGGGGCTGCGACCGCCGGCATCGTCGCCGCCCGCCACTGCCGCGACTTCCTCGGGATCGAGCTGAGTGGTGCCTATGCCCGCATGGCGCGGCGGCGGCTGCGCGAGGCGAGCGAGCGAGCCGCGGGGAGGGCATCCACTCAAGTAGGCCTCGGGCCGCACAACTGGCGCGGCCGTCCCTCAGGCCGCCCGTGCGGCCATCCTGTGCGGCCACCCGTCGCCCGCTTCGTCACTCGCCGCGAGTGCCCGCATTCCCCGGCCCGTCGCCGCCTGCGGCCCGCGCGTTTTGCCGACATTCCTCCGTCACCCAAAGGTCGGTGCATGATGGGTGGCGATCGCTCCGACCCTCGGCCGATGCTCGCGATCTTCGCCGCCGCGCTGCTGTTCGCACTCTGGCGGCTCATCTCGAGCATCGACCCCGACCAGCTCCTCGCCTCGATCCTCTCGCTCGCACCCCTCGCTCTCGGCGCCCTCGCTATCGCCTCCGCGCTGGCTACGCATCGCTTCTTCGCAACCCGCCGCACGCTCCGATCGCGCCGGCCGTCGCGATCGTGCCCGCGGACGAGTTCGACGCCGAGCCCGAGGCCGTGCTCCGCTTCGCCGCCCAGCTCGCCGCCAGCGAGCGCAGGGTCGCAGGCTGGCTCGATCGCCGCGCCTGCGCGATCCGCATCCGGCTCGCCGCCGATGCCGAGCGGCGGCTCGTCTACCTGCTCGAGGTTCCCGAGCGGGCGGGCGAGGCGCTGCGCACCGCGCTTGCGCAGCTTCGAGGCGTCGAGGAGCGCCCCGCCGAGGAGGTGCTGGGCGAGGCGAGGGGCGAGGAGGCGCGCCGAGGCCGACGATGGCGAGCCCGCGGTGCTGCGCACCGAGCTGGTGCTCGCCCGCCCGAGCGTCGAGCCGCTGGCCCGGCTCTCCCCGAAGCCCGACCCGCTGCAGCCCTTCGCCGCGGCGATCGGCCGCCTTCACTCAGGCGGCGAGGAGGCGAGCGTCTGCGTCGACCTCCTGCCGGCGAGCGGCCTCCGCGCGGCTCGCCTGCGGCGGCGGCTGCGCCGGGAGGCCCGCCGCATCCACGGCGAGCGCCGCGACTGGGCGGCGCTCGTTGAACGGCGAAGAGCGCCGCCGCACGAGGCCCGACCCCCAGGAGCAGGTCGAGCGCCGCGGGGCGGTGCAGGCGGTCGACGCGAAGCTGCGCGACTCCGGCGAGCTCTTCGAGGCGCAGATCCTCCTGCGCATCGAGGCGCCGACCCGCGGTCGGGCGAAGTCGGCGATGCCGGGCCTGCTCGCCGCCTTCGGGCCGCTGGCCGAGCGCAACTGGCTGCGGGCCTCCGGGCCTGCCGATCCCCGGCCTCGCCTTCCTCGGCGCGACTCCCGCTGCGGCGAGGGAGCTTCGATCGCCGCTTCGCTACCGGCCTCTTCCGGCCGGCGCGCAGGAAGATCCTCGACGCCCGCGAGCTGGCCGGTTTCCTGAAGCCGCCGACGGTCCGCTGCTGCGGAGAACGTCCTGCGCTCCGGGGCGCTGCTCTCGCCGCCGCCCGCCCTGCCGACCTTCGAGAGGCCGTGCGACCTGATCCCGCTGGGCAGGATCGCCGGCGAGGCGGGCGAGCAGATCGTCGGTGTCCGCGCCGCCGACAGCTTCTTCACCTACATCGCCGGGCGCTCGCGCTACGGCAAGACCGAGACGGCGATCGCCCAGTTCGCCCACTTGGTGCGCTCCGGTCACGGCGGCCTCTTCCTCGACCCCCATGGCGACGCCCTCGAGCGGATCGAGCCCTACCTCGGCGAGATCGCACGAGCGGGTGGTGCGGATCGACCTGGGCCCCGGCAGCCGCGGGCGGGCAACCCGGCTGGAACCTCTTCGAGCTCGGCGCGCGGCGAGGATACCGAGGCGCGGGTCGAGGCGATAGTCGACGCCTTCGCATCGGCGATGGAGTGGGGGGAGCGCTCGACCCGGGCGATCAACCTGACGACGCAGGCGGCCGGCGCGCTGGCTCGGTCGCGCAGGTACTCCCGCCCGAGCTCGCGCCGACGATCTTCCAGATGCCGACCCTCCTCTACGACGCCGAGTGGCGGCAGGCATCCTGCCGTTCCTGCCGCGCATCGCCAGCGCTTCTGGACCGAGCGCTTCCCGCTCCTCTCCGCCGAGGCGATCACGCCCTTCACCAACATGGTCGATCGGCTGCGGCCTCGCGGCGGATCACCCTCCTCGGGCAGAGCCGCAGCACCTTCGGCGTGCGCGAGGCGATGGAGCGGAATGGTCGTCCTCGCCTGCCCGGGCTCGGGCGGCACCCGCGATCGGCTGATCGCCAACCTGCTCCTATTCGACCTCCTCCATGCGGCCCGCTCGCGCGGCGACCTGCTCCGGCCGCGCGGCGGCCCTTCTGGGTCTTCCTCGACGAGGTGCAGAGCTACGACGGCGCCGCCTCCGGCAACCTCGCCGCGCTGCTCGAGCAGTCGGCGAAGTTCGGGATCCGCGCGGTCCTCTTGAACCAGAACCCCGAGCAGTTGAACCCGCGCACCCTGAATGCGCTCACCACCAACCGCTCCCACTTACTCGCCTCGACGCTGAACTCGCATGCCGCCGCGCTGCTGACCAAGGAGTGGGGCGGGGAGCCTGAATCCTCGGCGCTGACCCGCCTGCCGCGCTACCACTTCATCGCCCAGGTAACCCACGGGGGCGGGCTCTCGCGCCCTTCGCCCTCGGTGGTGTTCGGGTCGAGGACGTGCTCGGCGAGGCGCCGCAGGTCACCTCGGGCCGGCCGGGTCTACGGACCGCGGCCGCCGAGGAGGTACTCGCGCATCAGGACTCCCTCGACCGGCGGATCGCAGCGGCCCTGCAGGGACTCCCCGGCTCGGGCGGGCGGGGTCGATCGGAGACCGAGGATGAGGACCCCTACTGGCTCGGAGACGAGGAGGTGGCCGATGAGTAGCCACCCGGCCGGCCTGCCGATGGCGAGCGTCGAGATCCTTGCCTCGCTCGCTCAGCATCGACTGTTGCGGACCGACCAGGTCCGCGAGATCCACCGCCTCGGCTCCGATCGCCGTTGGGCCCAGAAGGTGCTGATGCGGCTTCGCACCGCGGGCCTTGTCGATCGCGTCCGCCCGCCGCGGCGCGGCGCCTGCTGGTTCGCGACCGCTCGCGGCGTCGAGGTCGCCCGCGAGGCGGGGGCGCTCACCGAGGCGGTGCCGATCCTGGGTCCACAGGCGGCCATGAACCAGCTGCAGGCCCACACCCTCGCCGTCAACGACGCGGCGATCTGCTTCCTGCGGGCGGCGCGGGCGCGGGATGAGGAGTTCGGGCCGTTCTCATGGCGCCACGAGGTCCTCCATCCCCTGGGTGGCGGTCGTGGACGTCGTCGAAGGAGCCTCGTCGCCGACGCCGTCCTCACCTACCTGCGAGAGGAGGACAGGCGCGTCGCACTAGAGCAACGCTTCCTCGAGCTCGATCGAGCGACCCTGTCGATCGAGCGACTCGCCGCTGAGCTCGCCCGCTACGCCGAGCTCCACGGCGCCCGCGACGGCGCCGGTGAGCCGCTCTGGAAGGCGGGCTATCCACGCTTCCCGTCAGTGGTCTGCGTCCTCGCAGGAGAGCGGCGCGAGGTGCTCGAGCGGCGTCGCTCGACGGTCATCGCGCTGCTTCGCGCCGACCCGCAGATGAGCCTTACGCCCGAGATGCGGATCTCGATCTGCCTGCTCGAGGACCTGCGGCTCAAAGGTCCTTTCGCTCCGATCTTCAGGACGGTGGGGGAGCCGAAGGGCGACGTCGACTGGCTGCGGCGGGCGCCGCAGGAGGTGCGCGGATGACGGCGTGTCGGCGCGGCGCGGGGGACTGCGGGCGGAGCCGACGCTCCGACAGCCTCCGGCTGCTGCAGGGCGACTGCATCGAGGTGATGGCGACGATGGCGCCGGAGAGCGTCGACGCCGTCGTCACCGACCCGCCCTACGGGATCGGTTTCAAGGGGAAGCACTGGGACGGGCGGGCGATCGAGGAGGCCGCCGCCCGCTCGGGACACGACCGCGTGGGTCGCGCCGAGGCCTTCGAGTTCTGGGCCCGGGAATGGGGCGAGGCGTGCCTCGCGGTGATGAAGCCCGGTGCGCATCTTGTGGCCTTCGGCTCACCGCGGACCTTCCACCGACTGGTCTGCGGCCTCGAAGACGCCGGGTTCGAGATCCGCGACACGCTGATGTGGCTCTACGGGTCGGGGATGCCGAAGTCGCGCAAGTATCCGGGCGATCGGGCGACGGCTCTGAAGCCCGCCTTCGAGCCGATCGTGCTGGCGCGTCGGCCCCTCGTCGGGACGGTCGAGGAGAACCTCGGCCGCCACGGAACCGGTGTGCTGGAGGTGGGGGAGTGCCGGGTCGGCGAACGCCATCCCGCCGACGTGATCGTCTCCCACAAGCCCGGCTGCGAAGCTGGCGGTTGCGCACCCGGGTGTGCGGCGGGGGAGCTCGACGAGAGCGCGGGCCGGACCCGCGCCGGGTCCGGCCCATGGATTCCGCCGAGTCGATTCTTCTATGGCCCGAAGGCCTCGCGGGCCGAGCGGGATGCGGGTTGTGGGGATCTGCCGCGTCGGGGGCTCGACCTCTTCCCGAATGCGAAGGGTGTGCGGAGGTCCCGCGAAGCCCGTAACACCCACCCGACCGTGAAGCCGCTGGAGCTGATGAGGTGGTTGGTGCGGCTCGTCTGTCCCCCCGGGGGACTGGTCCTCGATCCGTTCACCGGCTCGGGGAGTACCGGCGCGGCGACGCTGATCGAGGGCAGGCGTTTCTGCGGGATCGAGCGGGAAGCGCACTATCTGGAAGTGGCCGAGGCCCGAATCCCGCCACTGGGCCGGCACGTGCGCCGCCGACGCTCGGACTTCGACCTCGGGTAGGCGGAGATGATCTCCGGCGAGGTCGGCTATGACGAGGTCCGCCTTGCCCCGGAGACCGTAGAGACGCTGGCCCGACGGATCGCCGAGTTGCTTGCCGAGGGCGGGGGCCGGTCCGGTGTCTGGCTGGTGGACGTTGAGGGGCTCTCCCGCGTCCTCGATGTGCAGTCGCGGTGGGTCTACGAACACGCAACCGAGCTCGGCGCCATCCGTCTCGGCGAGGGGCGCAGGCCGCGGCTTCGCTTCGATCCCGAGGAGGCGGTCGACACGTCTCGCTTCGCGCTCCCCAGGACCTCGTGGCGGCCCACCTGTCGACTCGCTTTCCGCGCGAAGCAGAGCTAAGTTCATCGGGCAGCACGATTCGCGGCCGGGCCGCCCCCGCAGAGGCCCCCGGCCGGGAGCCGACATCGGTCGGCGGGTGCGATGAGAAGCCCTCCTGGTTGGGCTCGATCGTCGCTGCCTGCCGACCAGGATGCGGAGAGGAGCGAGCGATTGGCAAAGAGACTCGAGGGCACGGTGGTCGAGCGCCGCTGGAAGAACGGGCGCGGTTACGCGCTCCGGTTTCATGCCTACGGCGAGCGCCATTACCTCACCCTCGGCCTCGCCTCCGAGGGCTGGGACCATCGAGCGGCTGAGGAGGAGCTTGCCAATGTCCTCGCCGACGTCCGGCGCGGGCTCTGGGTGCCGCAGGATCGGAGAAAGAGGAGAAGCGCCGAGTCGGCTGGCGGGGGCGAGGAGTCGCCGATATTCGGCGAGTTCGCCCGCGGGCTCGTCGCCGCCCGCCGCGGCCAGGTGGCCGACCGCACGATCGAAAGGCAGGAGTCGCTCCTCGGCCATGTCCTTCCCTTCTTCGCCGACTGGCGCCTCGACGAAATCGACATCGAGGCGATCGACGCCTACCGCGCCCACAAGGTCCGACAGGCCGAGGCCCGAGCGCGGGGGCTCGAGCGCGGTCGACCCGACCGCGACTCCTAGGGCGCCCGCTCCGACCGCTCTCCCCCTACTCGATCAACAACACGATCCGCTTCCTGCGCTGGGTGCTCTCGATCGCGCACGAATACAAGTACGTGACCGAGAACGCAGCCGCCGGCAGGCGCCGGCTGTTGAAGGAGGGCCAGCGGCGCCCGGTCCACCTCGATACGGCGGCGCAGATTGAAGCGCTACTCGACGCCGCTGCGGAACTTGACCGCGACCCCGCCACCCTGCGCGACGATCGCCAGGCGCTCGTCGCCACCCTGGTCCTCGCCGGGCCGCGCTCGATCGAGCTCGGCCACCTGCTCTGGCGCGACCTCGACCTCGCCAACGGACGCCTCCTCATCGGCCGGTCAAAGACGCAGGCGGGACTGCGCGAGATCACCATGCTTCCAATCCTTCGCGACATTCTCGCGGCTCACAAGGCCCGTGCCGGCGACTGCGACCCCGACGATCTCGTCTTCCCCACGGCGACGGGCCGCCGCCGCAACAGCGACAACCTCCGGGGTCCTGCTGCACACCGTCTTCGAGCGAGCCGACCGGCTGCTCGAAGAGCGCGGCCACGTCCCCCTCCCGAAGGGCCTTGGTGCCCACAAGCTGCGCCACACGTTCGCCTCGATCCTGATCGCCACGGGCGAGGACCCGATTTCCGTGATGGCCCAACTCGGCCACACCCACCCGGGCTTCACCCTGCGCGTCTACAGCCACCCGATGAGCCGGAACACTGGCGAGCGGGCGCGGCTGAAGGCGCTGGTAGCGGGGGGAGAGGAGTTGTCGAGGCGCCAGCGCGGGCTTCTGCGCGGCGCCTGGACAGCCTCGCCCTCGAGGCACCGATCCTCCGGGCTCTCGCCGAGCATGCGGGCAGCGCGACGCGGCGAGAGATCCTCGCTGCGCTCGGGCGTGAGTTGGCATCGCGCCTCCACGATCTCGACCGAGCCGTCCTTCCGAGCGGCATGCCTCGCTGGGAGGCGTCGGTCGGCAAGGCCCGCCAGAGGCTCGTGAGGCGCGGCCTGCTGAGGGACGACTCGCCGCGCGGCGTCTGGGAGCTGACCGAGCTTGGATGGGCGAAGGCGCGTCGCGGGGAGAAGAAGAGCCGGCGGCCTCAAGTGCCGGCGACCGCGAGCAGATTGGCGGCTGCGGCATGAGTTGCCAGGAGCAGCGCACGCTCGACCCCGAGGCCGGGATCGAGGAGCTGGGGCGACTTGAAGCAGAGGCACAGAAACGAGAGAGGGAGACGGCACGATGAACATCGTCACCTTTGGCATTGCGATCCTCGGCGGCCTGCTGGTGCTCTGGCTACTCGGAGGCGTCTTCCTACGGATCGGTGGCTTGCTCTTGGTGCTTGTCGGCGGTCTTGGCGTTGGGCTTCAGCGCAACGCGAGCGGGATTCTTGTCCTCGCGATCGGCGCCCTGCTCTGGCTCGCGGGCCACTGGCACTACGCCCTGCGCCACCACGAATACAAGAGCCCGCTGGCCGGCTACGTCTTTCTGCGCTGGGCGCCGGGCTGGCTCGATCCGACTCGCGATTGGGCGATCCCGATCGCCGACGGTGAGGCCGTCGATTCAGAGAGGAGGCCAACATGAGGACGACCAGCGTCCGCAAGAGCGTCCAGCGTTGCCGGAGGCGACGGCGAGGCCGCCGGCCAAGGTCCGCTCCGACCCGCCCGCGCGAGGAGCGGGTGACCGAGCAGGGCAACCGGATCGACGTCGCCGTGCTTCGTGGCTTCCTGAAGCGCGCGCTCGAGGACGACGCCGTAGCCGACCCCGTCAACGAACTGCTCTTCGAGCACGTCGTCGCCGGCCGCTACCACCCCTCGGTCGTCGCCGAGAGCCTTCCCTCCTACCTCAACGAGATCCTCAACACCGCGACGCGCGAGGATTGGCAGGCGGTGGCAAGTGACCTGATCGCCGAGGCGCGCGAAGTGGACGGGGAGGTGTAGGGGGCGATGCGCGAGATCGTCCTCTACGTCCCAAGCGGTGGCTACCCGGCGACCGCCGACATCGCCCGCGGCTCGGCGATCGTGGGAGAACCGCGGGCCGGGGCGGAGGTGGAGGTCTACTTCGAGGGCGCGATCTTCGGCCAGGAGAACATGCGCACGCTCGCCGACCGAGCCACACATGCCGCCGGGCGAATGCTGGAGCGCTACGCCACGACCGCGGCGCGGGTAGTCCCGCGCGACGCGCTTCTCGCTGTAGGCACGTTCGACTTCCGCAAGGGTCAGATCACGCTGACCGGCGCCGATTCGGAGCGCGCTGTCGCGGCCTGGCTGGGTACCCCGCAGCTTGACCCCGCGGAACTGGTGCAGGGTGCGCCAGGGCGGCGCACAGCGGCCCACGCGGCGGACGTGCCGGACGTGCCCGTCACCGTCACTCGTTCGCTGGGCGAGGTGCTGATCGAGCGGGCAGGCATCAGGCGCGATGGCGAGGGGCTCTGGATCGACAGCGAGGGGCGCCGGACTTCGGCGATCGCGGAGGCCCTGATCTGGGCGCTCGTTGCGATCGCCGAGGGGGACTGAGACGCCAGCCCTCCAGGTCCGAGATGATCTGGTTGCCGGCCGGGTCGGTCGCTTCGACCGCGACGACCCGGTATTCGCCGGGGGGGTCCAGGTTGCAGGCCAATCCACGCATCGAGGCGAATATTCTCCTGTCGCCTGCCTGGTGGCCCCACGACGCGATCACCGCTTGTTAGGAGCAACTTCAATGCCCGCAACTGCCGAGACATGGATGGCCGCAACGACCGTCCCGGGTCTTTCTCCGCTACGCGAGGACGATATGACCCTGCCAGCGGCCGAGGCCTGGTCTTCTTGGTGGCGGGGTCGCCAGCCACCTGACTTCATCGCCCGGGAGGTCGTCGGACCGCATGGAATCGCCGATCTAGTTGCGGTTCAGTTCGACCGCCCCGCCCTCCGAGCAAGGGCAAAGGCAGGAATACACGCCCTCGGAGATCTCGCTGCTCTGCGCGTGATCCTTGCCTGCCGCAGATCGGCACGATCTACCGTCGACTTGGCCGAGGTTCTCGGCCTCAGCCAGTCGGGTGTGCGCCGCGCTGTTCGCCTCGCCTATGAGGCTGGAGTCCTTGAAGATGCCGGCGATCGTCGTCATCGAGCCCACGGGTCGTGGCGCCCCGTGGGATACCGGCTTGTTGCCGTCGAGTTGAAGAGGTCGGACTGGCAGCGAGCCGCCGATCAGCTTTGGGCCTATCAGGGCTGGGCAAGCTCAACCTGGCTGGTGCTCGGCAAGCGTCCGCCGATGAGCGCGGTCAAAGGTTTGCACGAGGCTGGAATGGGACTCGCCTATCTCGGAGAGAGAACCCAGATGCAAGTCGTGCTCCGCCCAAAGAGCAAGCGTCGCCTTTCGGGGGATGCCTCGGTGTGGGCTTCTGAGCAGGCGCTTGAACACGCTTTGGCTTCCGGTTTCGATCCCTGCCGCAGCTCGGCGCTCAGACGAGACTCCGCCACGTTGCGAGGTGGGTCGGCTGTGCTCGCGGGCTGAGACCGGAAGTAGAGCTCCACGCCGCCCATTTGTTTTGAGCGTCCTCAACGATCGCGCGAACCGCGTCGCGTCGCGCGGTGCGGTCGCCCGTCGCCACCCGCTGGGTCAGTTCGGCAAGCGCGAAGAGGTCATGCTGGGCGGCGGGCCGATTCGACCACCCGTTCGTTATCTGACCACAGAACCGGCACGAGCATTGCTGGAAGCCCGACTGGCCGGAGAGGCGTTGATGGTCGCCAAAGAGAACGTGGTGAAGCAGCTGAGGCTCGAAATATCGTTCAAGCCGAGGTGGCGGAGGTTGCCCTTTCCGACGGCGGATTACCTCGCGGGAATCAACCCAGGTGCCCTGGCTTCGCCCGGCCGTGAATCCCCAGGCGCCCCAGGCAATTGACAACCATCCGAGGCCGCCGGCCTTGACGAGAATCACCCGGCGGCCATCGTCAGCGAGGACCCGGACCATCTCTCGAAGTCCAGTGAGCGTCGTGGTGTCGGAACTGCGGTCACGACGAGCGAACCTGACCTGAAGCGCGATGCCAATGTCGTCAGGTAGATCGGTGATGAGATTGAGCACGAATCGGCGTAGCCCGTTGTCTTTCAGCCAATCGTCATGCAACGAGAAGTGGGCGAACCAGTCCGGGTCGTCGTCGGGCCGGTTGCTCCAAGCACGCCTGATGCCGTCAATCTGCCGCTCGAAGCCCGCCGGGTATCCGGCTGCAGAGAGGTCCGCGCCGGGGACCGTGATTGCGTCAGGCGACAGGTTGGAGCGCTGCTCCGCAAGCGCTTCGCGAATCGTCCTGTCCCACTCGGCCCGTTTCTCAGGTGCGCCCCGCCCCGCCCACGGGGCGAGGGGGTTGTCCCGTTTCTTGGTGTCGTTCCTAGCGCCTCCCGCCAGAGTAGGGGCAAGTTTTCCGTGGTCTTTTGCGTCCTCTCGAATCCCTCGTAGGTGAACAGCACCAAAGTCGAAAAACAGCCCAGGAGGGGTCAATCCGGCATCCGTTCGAGCAGCTGCCACCGGCGGTAGATCCGACCGGCCCTGGAAGGTCTGCTGGATCAAGAAGACGGGAGCGTCGGGCAGCGTCATCGACTGTCCAAGACCGTTTGCAGCACGTCCGCCGTTGCCGCAGCCCGCGGGCGTTCATAGGCATTCGGGCACAGCATTCGCTCCACGATTTCGCGTACATCGTCAGCTACGCCGGAGACCTCGGCCCACCGTGGCCGGTCGTTGTCGCTGACGCGCTCCTCCAGCACCTCGATCGCGACGCTCTGCTCGCCCGTATCGAGAAACGGATGCTCCTTGGTGAGCAGGAGAAAGAGGGTCACTCCTGCGGCGAACACGTCGGAACGCCTTACAGCGGGTTCCTTCCGAAGCTGCTCGGGAGCCATAAAGGGGACGGTGCCCAGAAGGCTCGGGTAGACCGTGATGGAGTCTCCGAGCATGTCCCTGACCAGCCCAAGGTCGAGAATTACGGGCTTGCTCCAGTCGTCGTCGCGGAGCGCGATGTTGCCCGGCTTGACGTCGCGGTGGACGATCTCCTTGGCGTGGATGGCGGCAATGCCGCGAAGGGCGCCGATCATCGCCGCGAGCGCTTGCTTCTCATCGGGCCATTCATCGGCCTCCAGACGCACCCCGATGGCGCGGCCGGATACGTACTCGCCGATGAGGAACGGATAGTTAGTGCCCCCGTGGGCCAGTGCGCCTGCCTCGGTGAACCCCATGACGTGTGGGCTGTCGACTGCCTCCATCGTGCCGATCTCCTGGGCCACCCGGGCGCTTTCAGCCCCGATGATCACCTTGAGCACCTCGTCAGGACCACCATTCCGACGAAGGCGCCAGGCATCACCCTGACCGCCTCGGTCTATGAACTCGAGCTCATCAATGTCATTGACGGCTTCGCGGATGGAGCTTTCAGCGATTCGGGGATCGGCCATTTAGTCGGAGAAGTATTGCTGGTCGATCCGTCGCCATAACCCGAAGGTCGTAGGTCCGAATCCCGCTAACGTGGCCCCGCCGTAGCGGTGGCTAAACTCGACAAATGGCAGAGCGACAGGAGATCCACGCGATCCACGCGGAAGATAGGGATGCTCTTCTGGAGCGGCTCGGGTTGCGAGACGATTTCCACTCCGGTCTGCTGCGGTGCAGCGATTGCGACCGGCCAATTCGAAATCACGGCCTTGGGTCAGTGCAGATGAATGCAGGCAAGATCCAGGTCGCCTGTGCCGATAAGGGATGCCCCAGCGACAAGGGCGGGGCATAATGGAGCTTCTCTTCGGCGGTGGGCTCGTGGCGGCTGCCGTTGGGGTGTTGCTTTGGTGTGTCAATTATCCCGACAAGGCCGAGAAGGTCGCCGGGTGGATCGTGGCGGCCGTCTCCAAGGTGTGGAAAAAGGCCGATCGCACCGCAGTGGCCTTGAGGGTCCAGGGCGACATCAATGACGCCCGCGAGGCGTTGCTCAAGAGCGCACCGGACGGACTGATCGAGAGGAAGATCAAGATCAAGTGGACGGGTGCGGAAGAAGCGGAGGCCCTGTTGAAAGAGGGCGAGGTATTGGTCTGCATGGAGAAGGCAGATCACCACGAGCAAAACGTGGCCAATGCGCTGATGGCATTCCTGCCGAAGGCGATGCTTCCGAACGCTCGCCGCTACTTGGACAGAGACAGGATGCGGGCCGCTGATCTAATCGTGGCGAAGGGTTTGCTCGACCAAGACGGCGGCAAGCCTGGCGCCCTGTCCATATTCCTTCGTGACCACCTGGACCCAGCGCGGAGCACCGGCAAAGACCTCCGCCAGAAGATCGACGAGTTGGACGCTGTCGATCTGCAGGGCTGGCTCGTTCGTGTCCTGCTGGCTGAGTACTTGCGCTTGGGGGTGGAGTTGCACCCTGGCGAGCCCGACCCGGAAGTGCTGCGCGAGGCGGAGGAATTCGCTCGCTGGGTCCACGATCTCTCGGCACGCGAGCCGGGGGCTAAAGATACGTCGATGACGTTCAAGGGCCGATACTTCCGCGTGGCAGTCATCTTCGTGGGGATCAAGGACCGGCTGCTGGACGAGGGACTGAAGCCCTATCGCAGGCGCGCCAAGCAATACGTCTATCGTGACGAATACGACGCGATCTACCTGATGGCGAGGGACGACAACATGGTCGCTGTCGAGGCCCTTGCCGATAACCTAGAAGGCGATGGCCGAGTCGCCAGCGTCAGCAACTATCGCTACGGCCTGCGCGCCGATTTCAAGACGCGCTACGGCTTGAACCGGGATCGGTCGATCATCTCTTGCATCCGGCGCCGCCGTGTCGCCGACGCCGTTCCTGCGGAGGTGGAACGGGAACTCAAGGTCATCGAGGGTGGGGATCTACCGGAGGAGACGTGGGAGACGACCCCGCCGAAAATCGATCAGCCGTTGTTCGACGATAACAACGAGCCAGCACCCCCTCAAGAGGAAAGTAAGGCTGCATAGCGCGCCTGCCTTGCTCGCGGTTCTCCCAGCCTCCGTCGCCTGAGGACTACGGGGACGCGAAGGATCTGCCGATCACATGCCGCACGGGTTGACCGTTCAAAACTGCGGGACGGGGTGGTGTCTCCGCATTACCGGCCAGCACTGGAACCAGCTCGGTGCGTTTCAGGCACTTCTCGCGAGAAGTGCCTGAAACCCTGCATATCCGCGCATATCGCCTCGTATAGCCGCGGGAGTCCACTCTCGCGGCAGTGCCCAAAACCGCCGCAAATGCCTATAGTTGTGGGGCGCGGCTCCCAGGTGACCTTGGCCATTGCCATGCAGAAGGTCGAGGGTTCGAATCCCTTCAGCCGCTTCACCCGAGATCCCGCTCTATAGCGGGATTTCGTCGTTCAGGCGGGGCCTCGGGAAATCAAACCACCCCCGCATATCGCCTCCATTCGACCCGCTAGTTGACCCGCCCACACACGTTGTGAACGCCTGATAGGCATCCGGGCCCTCCAAGAGGCTTGTGGTTCTGACGCCCAAAGCCAAGGAGGACCCGGATGAATGTTCACGCTAACGCCGCTCTCGGACCAGCGGGCAGGCTCGCGCTGGTGCAAGCGATCGAGTTGGGATGACGCAGAAGGCGGCAGCTGCCGCCTTCTGCGTGGCGCCGGCCACGGCCCACCGCTGGTGGCATCGCTGGTGCTTGGCCGACGAGGAGCAACGGAGGTCTGGGAAATGGTTGCTCGACCGCTCCTCGCGACCTCATCGTCAGCCACGCCGACTCTCTCGGCCATGCCGCCGTCGAGGCCGAGACCGCCGCCGAAGGCGCCGATCTCGGCTTGCCGCTCGCAGTAGTTCTCCGCCGAGCGGCGGCAGGCGCGGCAGCGGCCACAGCCCCAGGGGCCGTAGACGGCGACTGCTTCACCGGGCTCCAGTCCTTCGACCCCGGCACCGAGGGCCTCGACCCAGCCGGCGTTCTCGTGGCCGAGGGTGAAGGGCAGGTCGAAGTCCATCGTCCCCTCCGGCCACTCCATCAGGTGCAAGTCCGAGTGGCAGGCACCGGCGCCTCCCACCTTGACCAGCACCTCTCCGGGCCCCGGCTGGGGAACAGAGACCTCACGCATCTGCGGTGGCGCCTGCCACGCGGTCAGCTGGTAGGCCTTCATCTAGGTCTTGACTTTAGCTCTCGGCTTCTCGGTAGTGGTCGCGCCAGATCACGCGGTAGAGGCGCAGGTGGCGCGGCAGGGTGCGGAGGCCGGGAATGAACGGGATGCAGATGAAGGCGAGGCTGAGGACGCCCATCAGGGCGAAGATCAACGCGTCGGCGTTGGGGGATTCCTTGAATGGTTCGACCTGGTACCAGAAGGTGTAGAGCCAGAGCCAGACCTGGCCGGGGTAGCTGCCGGTCTCGTTCATCATTCCCCACTGGGTGCCGAGCAGGTGCTGGCCTTCGGCGCGTTCCTCGAAGTAGCCGCCGCCGGAGAGGAAGAGCAGCGGCTTGGTGTAGTTGGTCTGGTAGAAGCGGTGATCGCCGGCCAGCAGGGCGCCGTCGAGGCCGCCGCTCTGGGCGAGGCCGAGCAGCGCGACCATCATCGGCGCGACCGGTCCGTAGCGGCCGGCCGGCAGGACCGGGATGCCGCGGACGATGCGTGCCTTTGGTAGCGCTTCTTCGTAGGCGCCGGTCCAGGCTTCCTGAAGCGCGGGCGGGGCGGCCTGGTAGGCGGCGAGTGCGCGTTTGAGGCGCGGGTTGGCCGGGATCTCGCTCAGCGGTTCGAGCACGAAGTCCTTTGCCGTGTCGATCGGGATGCGGACCCCAGGCGTACTCTGCAGATCCAGCGGGCCGATCTTCTGGGTGGCTTCGGGGGTGTGGTTGTAGGGCGGTCCGTATTCGGCTAGCTCGCTGGTTCCGGCCAGCTCGGTGGTCGCCGTGGCGATGAAGTCGCCCGGGTCGGCCTGAGCCCAGCTCTGGATCGTCGTCGGCGGGTCGTCGGGGGAGGAGAAGAGGACGGTGAGGACGATCGCCAGCAGCGTGACCACCCCCAACGCGACGACGAGCTCCTTGATCAGGTCGTAGCGGACGAAGGGCCCCGGCCAGGGGGCACGCGGGTCGGGAGCCGCGGGCGCGGTGGCGCTCACTGCGTCGCTCCCTCGCTCGGCGTCGCCGGTCTCAGCCGCAGCCGCGACCTTTGCCGGGTAGGGCGGCACGACGCCGTGGCGGCGCACCAGCAGCACGTGCCAGACGACCAGCGCCGTCACGGCCAGCGGCAGCAGGATCACGTGGAACGTGTACATCTGGCCGAAGTTGGCGACGTTGAAGAAGGCGCCGATCCCGACCGAGTTGAGCCCGTCCTTGCCCTCGCTGGCGATCCACTGCGAGTCGAAGTTCTGCTGGGAGAGGTAGCCGGTGAAGGCGGCGCCGATCGCGACCAGGAAGGTGATCGCTCCCGTCACCCAGGTGCGGCCCCGACCGCCGCGCCAGGCGCCCATGAAGAACTTGCCCCAGAGGTGGACGACCATCGCGAAGAAGAACAGCTCCACCCCCCAGAGGTGGATGCCGTTGAGGAAGCGCCCGAGGCTCGTGGTGTGCCACCAGGTCGGCCCGCCGAGGCCGAGGATCATCCCGGAAGCGACGACGACGACGAGCGCCGCGATCGTGGCGACGCCGAAGACGTAGATCCATGAAGAGACATAGGAGGGCTGGCGGTCGGGGAGGAGCTTCTCGGGCGGCAGCGAGCTGACCGCGCGCTCGCGCACCCAGGTGGTCCACATCCGGCGCTCCTCTGGCGAGGGCCCGCTCCCGCTCTCGCCGCTCAAGGCGTGCGCTCCCGCCTGGGGAAGGGGACGAGGATCGCAGCGACGAAGACGGCGATCATCAGCAGGATCACGACGACGTTGGCCACCGACATCTGGAAAAAGTGCCAGTGCAGATAGCGAGCCGGATGACTCAGGTCAAACAGCGCGGCAAAAACCACATGGACTGGGGGTGCCATCGCATTACCTCAACCCTTCGGTTTGGTTGAGGTGACGCTACACCCGGGACCCACATTTTCAAGCCCAACCTAAGAAAGCTCTCATCTTCCTACGGGAAGACGGTTTCTCCCTTCTCGTCATCGACCACCGAGATAGCTACCGCGGGGCATGCCTCGGCGGCTTCGAGAATCTTCTCGAAGGGGCCGGTGCCGATCACAACCGCGACGTCGTCGTCGAGCCGGAAGACCTCGGGTGCGATCTCGACGCAGTCGCCGTGGGCGCTGCACTCGTTGGGGTCCACCACGGGTATGTAGGTCATGCAGCCTCCTCTGCTCTGTCTTGCGCGGGGAAGTGACCGTGCTCGATGCGCTTCTTCAAGACCGGGATCGCGCGGGGACGGCCGACGGCGAGGCCGGCGACCGGGATGCCGCTGCGGGTGAAGACGGCTTCGAAGTCGCGCTCTCCGGGGTCGCCCTCGACCAAGACTGCGTCGGCGTGGTGCGCGTGGCCGACGTACTGGATCCGCAGCCCGTACTGATCGCTCCAGAAGCTGGGCAGCGGTGGGGTGCCGGGGTACTCGCCGAGCATCGCCCGGGCGGCGGCAGCGCCCTGCCAGGCGGCGGCGTCCCAGTGCTCGGTGCGGGCGTGGGCGCCGAAACGGGGATCGAAGGGGACGGAGGCGTCTCCGGCGGCGAATACGCCGGGCAACCTGGCACGCCCCGAGGTGTCGGTGCGAACCCCGGACTCATCAAGGCCGCTGCCGCGCAGCCAGGCGGTGGCGGGTGAGGTACCCACGCCGACCACCACCGCGTCGCAGGCGACCGCCTCGCCGCCGGCGAGGGTCAACTCCTCGACCCGCCCGTTGCCGCGGGCGCCCTCGAGCATCGCGCCGGTCATCACCCGCACGCCCTCGCTCATGTGCAGGTCGGCGAACCAGGCGCCCACCTCCTCACCGAGGATCGGCGCGAGCGGGGTCTCGAGCGCCTCGATCATCGTCACCTCGACGCCGATCCGGCGGGCGGTGGCGGCGACCTCTTGGCCGATGAAGCCGGCGCCGACGATCGCCAGCCGCGCTTCCGGGACCAGCGCCTCACGCAGCAGACGGGCGTCGGCAAGGGTGCGGAGAGCGTGGACGTTCTCGTAGCCCTCGAGGAAGGACAGCCGCCGCGCCGCGCTCCCGGTTGCGATCAGCAGCTTCTCGTAGCGCAGCTCGGCGCCGGAGTCGAGCGTGACCGTGCGGGCCCCGGGGTCCAGCGTCTCGGCGCGGGCGCCGAGCAGCAGCTCGACCTGCTTCTCCTCATACCACCAAGCCGGGCGATAGGCGACCGACTCTTCCTCGACCGTTCCCGCCAGCAGCTCCTTGGAGAGCGGCGGGCGGTCATAGGGCGGGTCTGGCTCGGCGCAGACCATCCGCACCGGGCCTTCGTACCCACGCCGGCGCAGCATCTCGGCGCAGCGCTGCGCTGCGAGCCCACCACCGACGATCAGGACTTCTCCTTGGTCTTCCATCATGCCTCCTCGGGAACGGGGGATCGGGAAATCGGGGCGCCGTGCGGGCGGGCGGTGGGCAGGCTGGGGCGGTGTTCACGCGCTCCTTCGTGCCCTCGGTCGTCCCCCCGCCCTCGCGAGCGAGCGCGCTTGGCGCCGCCTGCGAAGACCCGGTAGACGAAGAGGCCGCCGATCACGGGCGCGGTCATCAGCACCCACCAGCGAAACCAGACGGTGGAGGCGTCAGTGCCGGCGCCGAAGGCGTGAATCAGGCCGAGCAGGTAGACGACAACGGTCGCCCGGTGGGCTTTGCGCCATAGCTTTGCGCCGATTCGTCTGCGGAAGTAGAAGCTGAGCCCGAGCAGCGCAGCCAGGTAGCCGCCGACGATGCCAAGGCCGGTGAAGAGCGGTCGGAAGCCCATCGTGAAGGGGACGGCGATGCCGCCGATGCCGGGGTTGAGCCAAGGGTCGCCAAGCAGGGTGATGCCGTGCACGGCGATCGCGATGATGCCGGCGAGCGCGGTGTGCTCGTGGATCGCCATCAGCTTGCGCGAGAGACCGGGACGGCGCATCACCTTTCCCGCCATCATCAGCCCAATCCCGACCGAGATCGTCACCAGGACGAGGGCGAGTAGACCGGAAGCACGGCTGGCGATCCACCAGCCGTGGGTCTGCAGGGTTTCGGTGGCGGCGGCGTTCATGCGCTTGCCGCAAGGTCAGGGATGCGAATGCGCGGATGGGCGGCGAACGGGCCGACGGTCTCGACCCTGCCACTGTCATGGACGAGCAGGCCGCCGCGCTCGGCGAGCACGATGCGACCGCCCGCAGGGCCGGAGAGCAGCGCCGCCTTGGCGTAGGTCTCCGCTTCGACCGCGGTGTCGCCGAGGGCGGTGGCGCCAATCAGCCCGGTCCACGCCGGCTCGCCCGTCGCCGGGTCGAGCAGGTGGTGGGAATAGCGACCGTCCTCGTCGCGCCAGATTCGTACATTGAGGCCTGAGGTTGCGACGGCGCCGAAGCCGAGCTTGACCACGAAAGCCCGCTCGCCGGTCAACTGGTGCTCGACGAAGATCTCGTAGGGGGAGATGAGAGCGTCGGCCCCGCCGATGCGGATGTCGCCTCCGCAGTCGACGATGAAGCGCGAGTAGCCACGCAACCGCTGGGCGACGAGGTCTGCCGCGAGGCCCTTGCCGGCGCCGCCCGTGTCGAAGCGAACTCCCGGAGGCCGGGTGATCGTGCCTGCGGCATCGTCGACCTCGATATGGCGCCACTCCTGAGCCGAGCTCGGCCGCGCTGGGTGCCGCGCCGGCGCCTCGGCCAACGCGGCACCTAGCGGCGCCCCCGGAACTCCCGCCCGCGAGGCGACGTAGCCGGCGGTTTCGATCTCCCCGACCAGGGTCGGGTCGACCAACCCACCGCTGCGCTGCGCCGCCTCGAGCCCGGCTTTGACCGCCGTGCGCAACAGCTCTGAGGCTGGGACACACTCGCGCGGATCGGCGTTGAGCGCGCAGAGCTCGCTTTCGGGCTTGAAGCGCGACAGCGTTGCGTCGAACTCGCCGATCAGCCGGCGCGCCTGCTCGGCGGCAGCCGGTGCCGGAGCCATGCCCGGCTCCGGCTCGCCGATCAGCAGCCGCACGTGCGAGCCCATTGCATCGAAGATGACATCGTGCTCACTCATGGTCAGGAGGCTCCAGTCGTGACGGGGGTGTAGGCGGGGGATGAGCTTTCGGCGGCGACCCCGCCGCTGCTGGAGATGCTGTTGCGGCCCGGGGTCGGCACGTACGTAGTGACGACGCGGCGCTTCAGCACCTTGCGCACCACGACGGGGCGCGGTGGCGGCGGCTGAGAGGCGCTGAGCTGGTAGGTGAGGAGCGCGAACAGCACTCCGAAGAGGACGATCGAGCTCCAGACCACCAGCGCGGGCCCGGGCCGGCGCGATTTGCGAGCGGGCTCAGTCACCTCCGCCGCCCCTGCCCTCATGGTCGCCGCCCTCGCCACCACCGCCAGCCCCACCCCCGCCGCTGCTCGCGGTGGTGACCGGAGTGGTGTTGCCGCCCCCAGAGCCGGCGCTGGCGCCGCTGGTGTGGGTGACGACGGGCGTTGAGGGCGAGCCCGAGGTGGGAACGGAGGTCGAGGCGCCGCTGGCTGCCGTCGTCACCGGCGATGGCGATGGCGAAGAGGAGTGGGAGGCGGAGCCAGTCGAGGATGAACCCGTGGTGGCGGCAGCGCCGGAACCACCTTCGCCACCGGTGTAAGCGGTCCCCGCCGCACCGGCGCTGGTCGGGTGTTTTGGCTTGATGTGCTTGGTGACCCGGATCGTGCGGTGGATCACCTTGGTGCGGATCATCGGCTTGACCGCAACCGGCGCCGACTTCTGATTACCGGCACTGAGTGCAATGCCAGTGAGGCCACCCAGCCCGAGAATCGTGGCGGCGGCTGCGAGCCTGGTCTTCAAGTTCTTCACCTCATCTACCTCCTCTGGATTGCACGGCGCAGTCTGGGGAGGCGGCGTTCAAGCGCGTGCCAGGTCGGGGTAAAGAGACGGCAAAACTTTGCAGCGACCTCCGGGGAACCCCCAATGGCAGCGTTACAGTGGCCAGATGGCGATCCACTCGGCGCCAGGCGGGCGCATCCTCGTCGTCGAGGACGAGGACTCGATCTCGGCGCCCTTCGCAGAGGCGCTGCGACGGGCGGGGTTCGAGGCCCTGGTCACCCGAACCGCGGCCGGCGCGCTGGATCTGGCGGGAGAAGCAGAGCCGGATCTGGTGATGCTCGATCTCACCCTCCCCGACGGCGATGGCCGCGACGTCTGCCGCGAGTTGCGGCGGCGCTCCGACGTGCCGATCGTGATGCTGACCGCGCGCGGTACCGAGATGGACAAGATCGTCGGCCTCGAGCTGGGTGCCGACGACTATGTGGTCAAGCCGTTCAGCGCCCGCGAGGTGATCTCGCGGATACGGGCTGTGCTGCGACGGAGCGCCCCGCGAGACGGCGCCGGCGCGGACGAGAAGCCGATTCGGATTGGTGAGCTGGAGCTCGACTCCGCGGCCCGCGTCGCACGCCTCGGCGGCGAGCGGCTCGATCTCTCGCGCAAGGAGTTCGACCTGCTCGCCGAGCTGATGCGCAATGCCGGCCGCGTGGTCAAGCGAGAGGACCTGATGTCGAAGGTGTGGGACGTCAACTGGTTCGGCTCGACCAAGACGCTCGACGTCCATATCGGATGGCTGCGGCGAAAGCTCGACGACGAAGCCGACCGGTCTCGCTACATCGAGACGGTGCGGGGGGTCGGCTTCCGCTTCGCCGCGCCGGAGGTCGAGGAACCGTAAGCCTCCGAGCCGCCCTCCTGCTGGCGCTTGCCTACGTTCTGTTGCTGGCGCTGATCGCCCTCGGCGTGCCCCTGGCGGTGAGCCTGCGCGACCGGGTCGATTCCGAGGTACGAGGTCAGGCCCGCAGCCAGGCTGACGTGGTGGCTGCGTCCTCCTCAGAGCTCCTCCGTCCCGCCCGGCGACCGGCTCTCCAGCGCCTCGTCCACGTCTCGGCCGCCAGCGTGCGCGGCCGGGTGATCGTGGTCGACGGCCGCGGCCGCCTGATCGCCGACTCCGCCGGCGCCCCCAGCGGGCGCAGCTATGCCAGCCGGCCGGAGATAAGGGCCGCACTGCGCGGGCGCGCCGAGCAGATCACCCGCAACAGCAAGACGCTCGGCGCCGACATCCTCGCCACCGCCGTGCCGGTGCTCGAGCATGGCCGCCCGCACGGCGCCGTGCGTGTGACCCAGAGCGTCGCGGCCGTCAACCGCGCCGTGAAGACCTCGATCCTTGACTTGGCGGCCCTGGCCGGGGTGGTGCTGCTGCTGGCGCTGATCGCCGCGGCGCTGATCGCTCAGCAGATAGCCCGCCCGATCCGCCGCCTCGACCGGGCGGCGCGTAGCGTCGCCGGCGGCGACCTCGATGCCACGGTCACGGTCGAAGGCAGCACCGAGCAGCGCTCGCTGGCCCGCACCTTCAACGAGATGACCCAGCGGATCAAGCGCCTGCTGCGGGTGCAGCAGGACTTCGTCGCCGATGCCTCCCATCAGCTGCGGACTCCCCTGACCGGCCTGCGGCTGAGGCTCGAGGGCCTCGCGGATCGTTTCCGTGGCGATGACCGCGTCGCGGGTGAGCTGGAGGCGGCGATGGGGGAGATCGACCGGCTCTCGCTGATCGTCGACGAGCTGCTGATCCTCAGCCGCGCCGGCGAGCACGAGCTGCCCGGCGAGAGGATCGAGCTTGCCGACGCGGCCAGTAGGGCGGCTGAGCGCTGGCAGGGCGCCGCCCGGGAGCGGGCTATCGGGCTGGAGGTCAGCAGCGCCAGCGGGGCCAGCGTCGTCTGGTGCGCGCCCCCCGACCTCGACCGCTCGATCGACGCCCTCCTCGAGAACGCGCTGCGCTACTCGCCCACCGGCTCGACTGTAACGATCGAAGTCGGCGCCGATCGAATCGAGGTCCTCGACGAAGGACCGGGGCTGGAGCCCGGTGAGGAGGAGGCTGTCTTCGATCGTTTCAGGCGAGGCAGCGTGGGACGGCGCGGGCCGAGCGGGACCGGGCTCGGCCTGTCGATCGCCCGCGAGCTGACCCGTCAGTGGGATGGCGAGGTGACCCTTGCAGTCAGGGAGGGCGGAGGGATTCGGGCGGCGATCTCATTCGCTCTCGACGGCGAGCGAGCGGAGCGCCCATGACTTTGCCGAGCCTTTACCGACGCTGTTCTAGCTTGGTCTACTTGGACGAGTGCGACGAGAGGCCCGCGTGAGGGTGCCTGCGACGATTCGCTGGATCGCGCTGGCGCTGCTTGGCTTGCTGATCGCCGCGGGCGTGTCGATTGCCGCCAGTAGCCTGGTGAGCCAGCAGATCGGCCTCGCCTCCGAACCGATCTCTGCCGGCGATGCCCTGGCGCCGCAGGCATCGTCCCGGGCGAATCGCCACCAGGCCCCCCGGCATAAAGCGTCTCCGGCAAAGACGCCCACCGAACCAGCGCCTGCCGAAACGACCGCTCCCCCGCCGGCGAGCACCGAACCGCAGTCGCCCTCCACGGTCCCGGTGGTCCCAGCGCCCCCGAGCGGTCCGAGCCCTTCCCGTGGCGAGCAGGATCACGGCGGCGGAGGCAACGGGCACGCGGACGACTGAGCGGCCTCCAGAAGAGGGATCCTCAGGAGGGCAGGCCTGCCGGCTGTCGCTGGCGGATTGCTCGATGCACACGACCGGGGTGGGCCGTGACGACGTGGGTGACGGGCAGCTCGGTTGCCCTCCTGAGGCGATCGGGCAGACTGAGCCGCAGCCAGCGGGAAGCGCCCCGCGGCAGGGTCGAGACGATCACCTCTTCGAACTCGCCGCTGTGCAGAACGTCTTCGACGGCAGCGAACGGATCCGGGTCGCCGACGATCGCGCCCTCCATATCGAGGCCGGCGAGTCGCAGCCGCCGCAAGCTGGCCTCGGCTCGGGCGACCGCGTCGTCCTTGCCTGCCTTCATGTCGGCGGCCCAGGCGAGGCCCCGCGGAACCGCGGGGACGAGGAGCCTGAAGCGGGCCGGTGAGCGAGCGGCACGCTGTCGCAGTTCCGCAATCAGCTCTGCCGAGTCGGCGGTGCGGTTTGCCACCACCAGAACACTTGCCTTTTTTGGGGACATTGGCTTCTCCTCTCGGAAGTTGGTTCGTGGACTCAGGTTGCGACGGCTTGCTAACCGGGGCCTAAGGTCGCTGTGAGAGTTCTCTGAAGGTTCGGGGAACTAGTCGTCGATCTCCGATGCGGGAAGCGCGCCACCACTGGCGCGAGTGACGATCGGTGGGCGAGCGCCCGGGTTAGTGCGGACAGCGACTGGCTGGCTGGCGGGAGTGGCGGCCGCGCCGCTGGCCCCCACGGGTGTTTTGGCTTGATGTGCTTGGTGACCCGGATCGTGCGGTGGATCACCTTGGTGCGGATCATCGGCTTGACCGCAACCGGCGCCGACTTCTGGTTGCCGGCCTGAGTGCATGCCAGTGAGGCCACCCAGCCCGAGAATCGTGGCGGCGGCTGCGAGCCTGGTCTTCAAGTTCTTCACCTCATCTACCTCCTCTGGATTGCACGGCGCAGTCTGGGGAGGGGCGTTCAAGGGCGTGCCAGGCCGGGGTAAAGAGACGGCAAAACCTTGCAGCGACCCACGGGGAACCCCCAAGGGCAGCGTTACAGTGGCCAGATGGCGAACCACTCGGCGCCGGGCGGGCGCATCCTCGTCGTCGAGGACGAGGACTCGATCTCGGCGCCCTTCGCGGAGGCGTTGCGCCGGGCGGGATTCGAGGCCCTGGTCACCCGGACCGCGGCCGGCGCGCTGGAGCTGGCGGGAGAGGCAGAGCCGGATCTGGTGATGCTCGATCTCACCCTCCCCGACGGCGATGGCCGCGACGTCTGCCGCGAGCTGCGGCGGCGCTCCGACGTGCCGATCGTGATGCTGACCGCGCGCGGTACCGAGATGGACAAGATCGTCGGCCTCGAGCTGGGTGCCGACGACTATGTGGTCAAGCCGTTCAGCGCCCGCGAGGTGATCTCGCGGATACGGGCCGTGCTGCGACGGAGCGCCCCGCGAGACGGCGCCGGCGCGGACGAGAAGCCGATTCGGATCGGTGAGCTGGAGCTCGACTCCGCGGCCCGCGTCGCACGCCTCGGCGGCGAGCAGCTCGATCTCTCGCGCAAGGAGTTCGACCTGCTCGCCGAGCTGATGCGCAATGCCGGCCGGGTGGTCAAGCGAGAGGACCTGATGTCGAATGTGTGGGACGTCAACTGGTTCGGCTCCACCAAGACGCTCGACGTCCATATCGGATGGCTGCGGCGCAAGCTCGGCGACGAAGCCAACCGGTCTCGCTACATCGAGACGGTGCGGGGGTCGGCTTCCGCTTCGCCGCGCCGGAGGTCGAGGAACCGTAAGCCTCCGAGCCGCCCTCCTGCTGGCGCTTGCCTACGTTCTGTTGCTGGCGCTCATCGCCCTCGGCGTGCCCCTGGCGGTGAGCCTGCGCGACCGGGTCGATTCCGAGGTGCGAGGTCAGGCCCGCAGCCAGGCCGACGTGGTGGCCGCGTCCTCCTCAGAGCTCCTCCGTCCCGCCCGGCGACCGGCTCTCCAGCGCCTCGTCCACGTCTCGGCCGCCAGCGTGCGCGGTCGGTGATCGTGGTCGACGGCCGCGGCCGCCTTATCGCCGACTCCGCCGGCGCCCCCAGCGGGCGCAGCTATGCCAGCCGCCCGGAGATAAGGGCCGCACTGCGCGGGCGCGCCGAGCAGATCACCCGCAACAGCCAGACGCTCGGCGCCGACATCCTCGCCACCGCCGTGCCGGTGCTCGAGCACGGCCGGCCGCACGGTGCCGTGCGGGTCACCCAGAGCGTCGCGGCCGTCAGCCGCGCCGTGAAGACCTCCATCCTCGATCTGCGGCGCTGGCCGGTGTGGTGCTGCTGCTGGCGCTGATCGCCGCGGCGCTGATCGCTCAGCAGATAGCCCGCCCGATCCGCCGCCTCGATCGGGCGGCGCGCAGCGTCGCCGGCGGCGACCTCGACGCCACGGTCACGGTCGAAGGCAGCACCGAGCAGCGCTCGCTGGCCCGCACCTTCAACGAGATGACCCAGCGGATCAAGCGCCTGCTGCGGTGCAGCAGGACTTCGTCGCCGATGCCTCCCATCAGCTGCGGACCCCGCTGACCGGCCTGCGGCTGAGGCTCGAGGGCCTCGCGGATCGCTTCCGCGGCGACGAGCGCGTCGCGGGTGAGCTGGAGGCGGCGATGGGGGAGATCGACCGGCTCTCGCTGATCGTCGACGAGCTGCTGATCCTCAGCCGCGCCGGCGAGCACGAGCTGCCCGGCGAGAAGATCGAGCTTGCCGATGCGGCCAATAGAGCGGCTGAGCGCTGGCGGGGCGCCGCCCAGGAGCGGACTATCGGCTGGAGGTCAGCAGCACGGCGGGGCCGGCGTCGTCTGGTGCGCGCGCCCCGATCTCGACCGCTCGATCGACGCCCTCCTCGAGAACGCGCTGCGCTACTCGCCCACCGGCTCGACCGTGACGATCGGAGTCGGCGCCGATCGAATCGAGATCCTCGATGAAGGACCGGGGCTGGAGCCCGGTGAGGAGAGGCTGTCTTCGATCGCTTCAGGCGAGGCAGCGCGGGACGGCGCGGGCCGAGCGGGACCGGGCTCGGCCTGTCGATCGCCCGCGAGCTGACCCGTCAGTGGGATGGCGAGGTGACCCTTGCGGTCAGGGAGGGTGGAGGGATTCGGGCGGCGATCTCATTCGCTCTCGACGGCGAGCGAGCGGAGCGCCCATGACTTTGCCGAGCCTTTACCGACGCTGTTCTAGCTTGGTCTACTTGGACGAGTGCGACGAGAGGCCGGCGTGAGGGTGCCCGCGACGATTCGCTGGTCGCGCTGCGCTGCTTGGCTTGCTGATCGCCGCGGGTGTCGATTGCCGCCAGCAGCCTGGTGAGCCAGCAGATCGGCCTCGCCTCCGAACCGATCTCTGCCGGCGATGCCCTGGCGCCGCAAGCATCGTCCCAGGCGAATCGCCACCAGGCCCCCCGGCACAAAGCGTCTCCGGCAAAGACGCCCACCGAACCAGCGCCCGCCGAAACGACCGCTCCCCCGCCAGCGAGCACCGAACCGCAGTCGCCCTCCACGGTCCCGGTGGTCCCAGCGCCCCCGAGCGGCCCGAGCCCTTCCCGCGGCGAGCAGGATCACGGCGGCGGAGGCAGCGGGCACGCGGACGACTGAGCGGCTTTCAGAAGAGGGATCCTCAGGAGGGCAGGCCTGCCGGCTGTCGCTGGCGGATTGCTCGATGCACGCGACCGGGGTGGGCCGTGACGACGTGGGTGACGGGCACGCTCGGTTGCCCTCCTGAGGCGATCGGGCAGACTCAGCCGCAGCCAGCGGGAAGCGCCCCGCGGCAGGGTCGAGACGATCACCTCTTCGAACTCGCCGCTGTGCAGAGCGTCTCCGACGGCGGCGAACGGATCCGGGTCGCCGACGATCGCGCCCTCCATATCGAGGCCGGCGAGTCGCAGCCGCCGCAAGCTGGCCTCGGCTCGGGCGACCGCGTCGTCCTTGCCTGCCTTCATGTCGGCGGCCCAGGCGAGGCCGCGCGGAACCGCGGGGACGAGGAGCCTGAAGCGGGCCGGTGAGCGAGCGGCACGCTGTCGCAGTGCCGCAATCAGCTCTGCCGAGTCGGCGGTGCGGTTTGCCACCACCAGAACACTTGCCTTTTGGGGACATTGGCTTCTCCTCTCGGAAGTTGGTTCGTGGACTCAGGTTGCGACGGCTTGCTAACCGGGGCCTAAGGTCGCTGTGAGAGTTCTCTGAAGGTTCGGGGAACTAGTCGTCGATCTCCGATGCGGGAAGCGCGCCACCACTGGCGCGAGTGACGATCGGTGGGCGAGCGCCCGGGCAGTGCGGACAGCGACTGGCTGGCTGGCGGAGTGCGGCCGCGCCGCTGGCGCTGGTAACGATCGCCCCGCGCCGAGCTTTGCTCTTCGGTTGCTCATGGATCGCTCCTTCGAATTCGGTCGCCCATATTGCGCCGGGGAGGGCAACGGGCCGCCCAAGCAAAGGCCAAGAAAAGGTGAAAAGTTCGCCGCGCTCAGCCCGTATACGGGTGGGTCGGCGTGGCCCCGTTCGGGGCCAGCAGGTCGAAACCGTCGGGTATGTGGAGATGGTCGGAGCCGCGGCCCGGGACGCCCGTGTGGCCGTATTGCCAGACGATCTTCTTGCTCCGCGGGTCGATGATCACGACCCGGTCGCGGTAGTCGTCGTTAGCGGTGATCAGCCCGCCCGGCAGTCGCTCGGCGAGGCTCGGATGATTGAGCATCCGTGATCCGGAGAATGGGTGATAGGACCAGAGGATCTTCCCGGCGCGGTCGAATTCATAGATCCCACCGGGACGCGTGTAGTCGGCGACTAGGTAGCGGTTCGGACCGAGCTGCTGGGGATCGGAGGGGTATGCGATAGGCAGGTGCACGGTCCAGACGAGCTTGCCCGTGGGCGTTATTTCGTCGATGTAAGAGCCATTCACCTCGGAGACGAGGATGTTGCCGTCGCGCAACGGCGTGTCGCCGTTCGGTGAGCCCAGAAAGCGGGGAGGTTCGTGGCTGCAGGAGGTCGGGTTGCCGAACGTCCTCAGGATCTTCTTTGCGTGGGAAATCAACAGCACACGGCAGTTCTGGGCATCGGCCACCGAGACCGTTCCGTCCTTCAGCAGGTAAGCGTCGTCGGGCTCGTGCAGGTACCCCGGTTCGGATCCAGTCACCCCGGGGTGACCGTAGGACCAAAGCAGCTTCCCGGCTGGGAAGGAGAGTTGAACGATCCGCTCGTTCTGCTCCTCGTTGGAGATGATCCCGGCGCCGCCGTGGGTGAAGAAGGCGTCGTCGGGGAAGTAGAAGCCGCCCGGGGGCGCCGGGTGAGCATGGGACGGGAAGCGCCAGAGAACCTGCTTGCGGGCGTTGACGACGATCAGCCGGTCGTTGCCGCGATCGGCGATCATCAGGCGGCCGGCGAAGGGATAGGAGGAGCTGGTGGATGACGAGCTCTGTGGCTGTGGTTTCGATGCCGCCTTCGGCGCGACTCTTTCGCGGCGTAGGCCGAGGGTGACGATCGTCCGCAGGGGCCTTTCCCCGGCGCCCGTTCCTCCAATCAGGTAGGCGGTCGAGCCGACAGTGGCCGTGGCGCCACCGGAGACCGCAACGGGGAGCCGACCGACCGACTCCACCCTGCCACTGCCGGGGTCGAAGCGCCAGATCGCGTCGCTGGGCGAGCCGCCAATGCTGCCGCCCAATACGTAGACGCGGCCGCCGAGGACGACGGCGCCCGCGTGGGAGAGCGCCTGAGGGAGATGTCCGACGATGCGGGCGGTTCCCGCCTGAGGGTTGACTTCCTGGATCTCGTCGCCGGCGCCGCCGTTCGCGGTTTCGCCACCAAAGGCATAGATCCGCCCGCCGAGCGCCGCCACCGCCATGTAGCGGGCGGGGGCCGGGAGCGTGGCGACCTGAGTGAAGCTGCTGCCGTCCGTCGTCTGCAGGACGGAGTCGATCGGCTCGCTGCCGTCATAGCCGCCGAGCACGTAGGCGCGCCCGCCGACGGTGACAGCGCTGAGATCGGAGCGCACGGTCGGCAGGCGCCCGACCTGGTGGGCGGTGGTGCCGGCGCCGATCGCGCCGCCCGGCGCCGGCAGCGCCTGGACCGCATCGGTGCTGATCGTCGTGCCGCCACCGAAGGCCAGCACCTGGTCGCCGAGCATCACCGCAGCGGCGTCGTGCAGTGGGCCACTCAGTGCGCCCGCTTCGTGCAGCTGCCCGCTCCCGGCGTCGAGCTGGAAGATGCCGCTGACCGAAGCGCTTGAGGAGTCGAGCCCGCCGAGGATCAGCGGTCCGCCGCGCATCGCCACCACCGACTCGCCGGAGATCGGTGCCGGCAGGGGGTGCGGCGCGAGTCGGGCGGCGAGGGTCGTCCTGAACTTGGGCGCATCCGCGGGTGCCGTCCCTCCACCCGAGCCATGAGCCGCAAGCATCACGGCGACGATCAAGGCCGCAACCACTGCGACCAAGACAACGAGCCGGCGCCTCCGACGCGCACGAGAAAGGGCGGCTCGTCCTGCCCGTCGTCGGGGTCGATGGGCCGGCGAGCGCTGCACCCGGCGAGGATCTGCGGGGCCGGTGAACAGCGGTTAAAAGTCAACGAAGAGAATTCTCACCAGAGCTAAGAGCTTTCTAAGGCGGATTTCGCCTCCGCTTAGGGAACCGAGCCAATGATGCCGTTGATGGATGACCTCCACCGCCTCGAGGCCAAGGGCCTTGCCCGCGCCAAGATCCGCTCGAAGCGACGCCGGGTCTCCGCGATCCGGCGTCGCACGATCCGGGGATCGCTGGCCCTTTTCGCCATTGCCTGGACGATCGTCTTCGGCCAGCTCGTCAC
Source organism: uncultured Solirubrobacterales bacterium (assembly GCA_963706605.1). Classification (GTDB taxonomy): domain Bacteria; phylum Actinomycetota; class Thermoleophilia; order Solirubrobacterales; family 70-9; genus VRUE01. Next base: position 2,485,470 of record OY970165.1, on the reverse strand, counting down.
CGGCAACGACCCGGCGCTCAGGCGCGTCCACAGCACCCGCAAGCCGCTCGCTTCCGGGCACCGAAACGGACAGGCCGCAAGCACGCCCGTCCGGCCGACGGAGCTTGAAGAGGAAAGCGCGGTGGCCCAGGCCGAATCCGAACCTGCGCCCGAAGTCGAAGAGCCAGCTCCTGAAGCAGAATCGGCGCCTGAACCGGAACCGGTCGTCACGTCGGCGTCATGATCGCGGTCGGCGCGGCCTCTGTCGGGCCGCACATCTTCTGGATCACCAGCCGCGCCGCAGGGGTAGCGGCGCTGGTCCTCTCCAGCGCCTCGGTTGGCGCCGGGCTGCTGATCTCTGGCCAGGGCGGTTCCGGCAAAGGGCTCCGCAGCGATGCCAGGGCATTGCACGAGGCGCTCTCTCTGGCAACCCTCGTCGCGATCGCGGTCCACGGGGTAGCCCTGCTAGGCGACCACTTCCTCCACCCGACGATTCTCGACATCTCGGTCCCGTTCACCGGTGGATACCGGCCCTTCTGGACCGGTCTCGGGGTCGCCGCCGGCTGGGCGTTGGCGGCCCTCGGTCTCTCCTACTACGCCCGGGGATGGGTCGGCCAATCGCGCTGGCGGGCCCTGCATCGCTTCACCGCCATCTTCTGGATTCTGGGCATAGCCCACTCGCTCGGCTCCGGCACCGACGCCGGGCAGCCTTGGTTCCTGATTGCCCTGGCCGTCTCCGCCATTCCCGCCCTGACCCTGCTGCTGGGCAGGCTCAGCCGCGGATACGGCGAGCGGCCAGGGACGCCGAGGCCCGTGGCCGAGACCCGATCGCCGGTACGCGCCGGGCGCTGAGCGGGCCGACCGTCTCGATCCGGCCGCTGTCATGGACGAGCAGCCCACCGCGCTCGGCGAGGATCGCCCGACCGCCCGCGGCTCCTGAAAGCAGCGCCGCCTTGGCGAGGGTCTCCGCCTCCACAGCGGTCTCGCCGAGGGCGGTAACACCGATCAGGCCGGTCCAGGCCGGCTCTCCGGTGGAGGGGTCGAGCAGGTGGTGCGCGTAGCGCCCGTCGGCGTTGCGCCAGATCCGCACGCCGAGGCCGGAGGGCGAGCGATCGTCCCCGCTGTGTCGTCGACCTCGAACCGGCGCCAGCGCGCGTCCTGGCTGGGCCGTGCCGGGTGGCGAGGAGGGGCCTGGGCGAGGGCGGCGCTAAGCGGCGCGCCTGGTACCCGGGCGCGCGAGGCGACGTAGCCGGCGGACTCGATCTCCCCGACCAGGGTCGGGTCGACCAGGCCGCCACTGCGCTCCGCCGCCGCCAGGCCGGCCTTGACCGCGCCGCGCAGCAGCTCAGAGGCGGGAACGACTTCTTTCGGGTCCTCGTTCAGCGCACACAGCTCGCTGTTGGGTTTGAAGCGGGACAGCGCCCCGTCGAACTCGGCGACGAACCGCCGCGCCCGCGCCGCCGCCTCCGGAGCCGGGGCCGTCCCGGGCCCGGGCTCCCCGATCAGCAGCCGCAGATGGGAGCCCATCGCATCGAAGCTGACGTCGTGCTCGCCCACTGGCTGCTCAGTGGCCGGAGAGCCAGGAACCGGCCAGATGGTAGGTCGCGAGGGCCAGGGCGAGCCCGGTCAGGAGCGACATTCCCAGCAACGCCAGCCGCAGGCCGGATCCGGCAAGCTGAGCCTCGCGCCTGCCCTTGCTGCGCCAGTCGGGGACCGCGAGCGCCGGGACCTCGAGAATGTGACCGAGGACATGGACGGTCATCAGCGCGAACCAGAGGATGAAGCTCGCCTTGTGCAGGAACTTGAGGGAGCCGCTGCCCGGGCCGTCGATCAGCAGCAGAACCCCGGTCGCGAACAGCGCTAGGCTGGCGATGACGACGCCCGGGGCGAGCAGGCGCATCAGCAGGTGCGGCGGCCCCTTGCGGAGGTAGGGGGGATTGCGGGTGTAGTAGCGGAGGAACCGGTAGCCGGTGCTGCCGAGCTTCAGCAGGACCGGCGGGATCAGCAGCATGCCGATGAAGATGTGCGGACCGCGCAGGCTGCCGATCAGCGGGATCGTCGCCCCCTCGAGGGCCAGCAGCACAAGCAGCATCGCCGCGGCGCCGCCGGTGAGGCGGGCGTTGCCGGCGACGCCGTCGCGGCGCGGCTGCGCTCGGCGCTCGGCTCGGGTCGGGTCGGCGAGGGTCTCGGTGGGGCGCATCGCCGGCCGATGCTCGCGAGGCACGCTTACGGCCGGCTAACGCTTGGGTGAGAGGTCTCTCATCCTCTCCTGAGCAGGCGTTTAGCCGTCGGCTCGACTGTGGTGGCCGATGTATGAGGACGTCGACAGTCCGGACTTCGATCCGGCGCCACCGCCGCGATCGCGCCGACGCGCGCCGGCGCGCCCCGCGCCGGCCCTATCGCCCGCCCTGGCGTTGTTCCCCCTGCGCCTGTTCCTCGGCGTCACCTTCGTCTACGCCGGCATCCAGAAGCTGAGCGACCCGGGCTTCCTGCACCCCGGGGTGCCGACCTACATCGGCACCCAGCTGCATGGCTTTGCCGCCGGGACCCCGGGCGGCTTTGTCCTGCGGGCCTTCGCCCTGCCCCACCCCAGGCTGGCGGGGGTCGGGGTCGCGATCGCCGAGATCCTGATCGGCCTCCTGGTCACCGCGGGGCTGTTCACGCGGATCGCCGCCGCCTGCGGCATGGGCCTCAACTTCCTGCTCTTCTTGACGGCGAGCTGGCACACGACGCCCTACTTCCTCGGCCCCGACCTCGTCTTTACGTTTGCCTGGCTGCCGTTCGTGCTCGCCGGAGCGACCGGCCAGCCCGCCCTCGACAACGTCGCCAAGCGCCCCTCGGCGGCGATGGTGAGGCGCACCCGCCTGCGACCGGAGGAGGCTGGGGGAGGGGGAGAGGTCAGCGCCGCCTCGACCCGCCGCGTGCTGCTGGTGGAGTTCGCCGGGATGGCGCTGGCGATCGCCGGCATCTCGGCCCTGGCAAAGGGGAGCTATTCGGGGCCGCGAGCGCTGACTGCGGGCTCCGGGGGGTCGGGTGCCGGCGGCTCCCCGAAGAGTGGCACGGGGAGCGGCGGCAGCGCCGGAGGATCCAGCCCGGCAGGGGGCTCCTCCTCGGTCCCCAGCGGCGCCGTCAAGCTCGGCCCCGCAAGTCGTCTTCCCAGGGGACAGGCTGCGACTTACAGCGACCCCGCCGACGGCTCTCCCGACATCCTGATTCGCGAATCAGACGGCAGCCTCAAGGCCTTCAGCGCCGTCTGCACCCATGCCGGCTGCACGGTCGGCTACGAAGGCGGCGTCATTATCTGCCCCTGCCACGGCGGCGAGTACAGCGCCGAAACGGGTGAAGTGATCGCCGGTCCGCCGCCCAGCGGCCTGGCACCGAAGAAAGTGCTGGAGGCGGGCGGGCAGATCTACGCCGTTCCGAGCTGAGGCTCGAACCCGTCCAGCTCGAAAACGATCCGGGCTCCTCCCCGGGGGGAGCTCTCAACCCAGATCCGGCCGCCGTGGAGCTCGACGATCGAGCGGGCGATCGCCAGGCCGAGGCCACTGCCACCGCTGTCTCGGGCACGAGAGGCCTCGCTGCGGTGGAAGCGCCCGAAGACCCGCTCCCGGTCCGCTGGGGAGATCCCAGGGCCGTCGTCATCGACGCGGATCGTCAGTCGCGCGCCGCGCGCCTCGGCGGAGATTGCGACCCACCCCGTCGGCCCGGCGTGGCGGCGGGCGTTGACGAGCAGATTGCGGATGACCTGGGTCAGCCGGTCAGGATCGGCGTGAAGAGTGCCGCGTTGAAGCTCGCCGACTGTGACGTCGCCCAGCGTTTCCTCTTCGGCGAGGCGCCGCAGGTAGGGCGCGAGCAAGATCCCTTCGCGTCGCAGCGGCGCTTCCTCGTCGAGTCGTGCGAGGGTAAGCAGATCGTCCACCAGCCGTTCGATCCTCGCCATCTCGGTCAGCATCATGCTCTCGACCCGCTGAAGCTCTGCCGGGGCTGGGTTGGCGCTGCGGGTCAGGACTTCGAGCTGACCGCGAATCGCGGTCAGTGGGGTGCGCAGCTCGTGGGAGGCGTCGGAAACGAACTGCCGCTGGCGTGAGAAGGCGTCGTCGAGGCGGTCGAGCATGTGGTTGAACGCTTCGGCGAGGGTTCGCAGCTCTGCCGCAGAAGCCGGGTTGGATTTCAGTCGAGGGGAGAGGTCGCCGGCATCGACCTCAGCGGCGGTGGCGGCGAAGCGGCGCAGGGGGGAGGCGGTGCGCGCAGCGAGTAGATAGCCGGCGAGAAGTGCCGCGAGCAGCGTCGCTCCACCGACCGCGAGAAAGGTCTTTTCGGCGTCCGACTGAGCATCTTCGATCGGCGAGATCGCCGAGCCCTCTCCCGGCTCGGTCACGCCGGGAGCGCTCGTCTCCCGCGCCTCCTCACGCTTGATCACGCTCGACTCGTGGGACATCTGAGCCCGTACCGCTGCAAAGACGACTGCAAACGCGACCACGACGATCGTGCCGATGGAGAACGCCAGCCTCCCCCGCAGCCCCAGCCCTGCCCAGACGCTTCTCATTTATTTTCTCTCAGTCGATAGCCGGCCGAGCGGACCGTCTCGATCGGGGCAGGGGAGTCGGGCAGGGCGAGGCGCTTGCGCAGGTAGCCGATGTAGACCTGAACGATGTTGGTGCCGGGATCGTGGTCGTAGCCCCAGACCGAGGCGAGGATCTCGCGGTGTGTACAGACATGGCCCGGGCGTCGCATCAGGTAAGCGAGCAGTGCGGCCTCACGCTCGGGAAGGTTGACCGAGAGACTGCCGCGCGCGACCCGGCGCGCCAGCAGGTCGAATCGCAACCCCTCAGCCTCCAGCACGGTTGCGTCCTGGGTATCAGGCCGTTGGAGGCGAGCCCTTATCCGCGCCAGAAGCTCCTCGAAGGCGAAGGGCTTGGTTATGTAGTCAGTCGCGCCCATATCGAGGCCTTCGACGCGATCTGCGATCTCACCCTTGGCAGTCAGCATGATCACAGGCAAGGTTGGCTTGACCCGTCTGATCGCGGCCAGCATCTCGATCCCGTCGCGTCCCGGCAGCATCCGATCGAGGATGACGATGTCAACGTGGCCACCGAGAGCCAGCCGCTCACCCTCGATCCCATCGCTGGCCGTGATTACGTCGTAACCCTCCGCCTCAAGGCCCCGCCCGAGGAAGTCGGCGATTGCGGGCTCGTCCTCAACCACCAGGATCTCCATACGGCGATGCTAGCCCGGGGATGATGTCCTGAAAGGCGAAGCCGCTTCGGGTCGCCTGTTCCTCCAACTCGACCTCGATTCGACCCGGTCATGGCGATTCGGATACTTCTGGTCGGAGGTGCTCGGAAGTCGCGAAACGATTCAGTCGAGCGTTCGCTCGAGCTTCACCTCGCACATGTCCACCGACGCTCGGGTGCCGGGCGTCTCTGAGGGATCCATCGCACTGAACACTTGAGCCCCCGCCTCCATGTCCTCCGCGCTCTCGAAGTACTGAAGGACCACTGCCGTGTCCTGTGAGCCATCGAACAAGATCTTGAGGCCCTTGGCAGGCACGCCGGGGGGTGGCCCGTCGGACTCCTCGATACGGGTAAGGAGCTCCTGCATCCGCTCGGCAGAAACGCCGGTGAACCTGACGACGCGTACATACATGACGGCATCCTCCTCGTTTGTCTTGGGATATCGACCATAGTCGGTTTCCTCCGATCTGCGGGCCGATCGAACCGTCTCTCTTGGTTCGGGCACTTTTGGCCAGAAGTGCCCGAAACGCTGCATATCGGGGCATATCCGCGCATATTTATGTCGAACATTCCCGATCTCGCCAATCACAAATCCTGTAAATCGCGCTGATTGGCGATCAAAGGTTGCCGGCGACCTTCCTAAATTGCCATGTAGAAGGTCGTGGGTTCGGATCCCATCCGCCGCTTCGCATCGAATTCCCTGCACATGGGCCACTCGGCCTCGGGTGAGACAATGGCCGGGTGAGCGAGACCAACGTGGAGTTGGCACGACGCGGCTATGAAGCTGCCTTGCGCGGGGATCTCGGCGCCGTCCGCGAGTTCCTCGATCCCGACGTCAAGTGGCACGGCGGCGACCCCTCCGACTCGGCGGCTCGGTGGTCATGATCACCGAGGAGGCAGGGGATGGAGCGCCAGCACGCTCGCCGCAGTCTCGGCGGGGTCGTCAGCGCGATCATGGCCACCTACTGGGAGGACGTGGACGCTGCCTGGGCGCGGGCGGTCAAGGCTGGAGCGGAGGTACTCCACCCGCTGGCCGACCAGTTCTACGGCGACCGCGCCGGTCGTCTGCGCGATCCCTTCGGCCAGCAGTGGATGATGAGCCAGCGGATCGAGCTACTCAGGTGCATGGCTCGCGTTTCGCGCGACACTGGGCTTTAGGTGGGACGGATACGGTCTCCCGTCGTGAGCGCGGCAGCCATACCGACCTCCGAGCAGATCGATGCCGACCCGCCAGATCGCCTCTATTGGCGCGAGGCGGTTGCTCGTCACGAGCGACCCTCGCTGCCCCACAGCTTGCTCGATCTGGCCACCTCGGTGGCGCCCTACCTCGCTCTCTCCACGGCGATGTACTTCAGTCTCGAAATCTCCGTCTGGATCACCTTTGCCCTCGCCGTTCCGGCAGCGGGCTTCCTGCTGAGGACGTTCATCGTCTTTCACGACTGCGCCCACGGCTCCTTCCTGCCGAGCAGGCGAGCGAACCTCTGGGTGGGCAGGATGGCCGGGTTGCTCGTCTTCCAGCCGTTCGCCAACTGGCGCCATAACCACGCCGTCCACCACGGCAGCTCCGGCGATCTCGACCGACGCGGGACAGGAGATGTCGCGACGCTCACGGTCGAGGAGTACCTCTCCCGGCCTTGGAAATCGCGGCTGGGTTACCGCCTCTTCCGCAATCCGGTGGTGATGTTCGGGATCGGGCCGATCTGGTCGCTGATGATCGGGCCGCGCATCTGGTCCAACAAGATGCGACCGCGCCAGCGCCGCAGCATCCTCGCCACGAACCTCGCCCTGGCGCTGCTGATCGGCACGGTGTCCTGGTTCGTCGGCCTGCAGGCATGGCTGCTCGTGCAGATACCGACGGCGGTCCTCGCCGGGACGCTGGGCGTGTTCATGTTTTATGTTCAGCACCAGTTCGAGGACGTCTACTGGGAGAGTTCGGATCAGTGGAGCTACGCCGATGCCGCCCTGCGGGGAAGCTCTCACCTGAAGCTCCCGAAGATCCTCCAGTTCTTCACTGGCAACATCGGCCTTCACCATGTCCACCATCTCAGCGCCAAGATCCCCAACTACAACCTTCAGCGCGCCCACGACGAGAGCCCGATCTTCCACGACGTTCCAGTGCTCGGCGTTGTCGATGGCCTGCGGGCGATTCGACTCAAGGTGATCGACCGAAAAAGCAGCCGGATGCTGACCTGGCGCGAGGTGAAGGCACTCGCCTAAGCAGAGGGATACGTGGCTGGATCGGCGAGGTCCGGTCGACCACCGAGCTGGTCGCGTCGCCGGCGCTGTGAGGTCAGTGATCCTCGTCGGTTGCCGCTCGCGGCAGGCCTCGCCTCAGCACCTCCGCAAGGACGACCGCGTCGTTGTGCTCGGTGTCGTTGGCTGCGTAGACGAGGGTGAGCGTGCCTTCGCGGGCGCGGCGGCGAAGCGCGGCGAGCCGCTGGCGCTGCCGGCGAAGCTCCTCGACGTAGCGGTGCCGGAACTCCTCGAACCGGCCGGGGTCGTGCCCGAACCATCTCCTCAGCTCGGTGCTCGGCGCCAGCTCCGGCTCCCATTCGTCGAGCCCGGCCCGTTCGCGCGAGACCCCTCTCGGCCAGAGGCGATCGATCAGGACGCGATAGCCGTCCGCGGGTTCGGCAGGCTCATATGCTCGCTTCAAGCGGATGTCCAAAGGTGCTCCATCGTCCCACCGATTCCGCTGCGGTAGGCCGTGTGCGGCTAGGGTGGTGTGGTTCCGAAACCGGCCTTGAGGAGGGTTTGATGCGAAGAAGGGCGATCTGGGGTCTGGCCATGTCGGCTGCCCTGCTTGTCGGAGCCTGCGTGGCTGGATGCGGCAACGGCAGCTCGAGTAGCTCCACGGAAGCGACGGCCACGATCAGCAAGGCCGAATTCGTGGCGAAGGGCAACGCGGTCTGCGCCAAGGGCGAAAAGGCGCAGGAAGCCGAAGTCAACGCCTACGTCAAAAAGCACGGCCTGGAGAACAAGAAACCGAGCAAGGCGCAGGAAGCCGAACTCGTGGAAACCGTCTTTGCGCCCAACATCCAGTCCCAGATCGACGGCGTCAAGGCCCTCGGTGCGCCCAGCGGCGAGGAACAGCAGGTGAGTGCGGCGCTGGGACTCTCCCAGCAGACGCTGGAAAAGATCGAAGCCAAGCCTGAGCTGGTTTCGGGTAACCAGGACCCCTTCGCCGCTGCGGGCAAGGAGCTGCACGCGCTTGGCCTCAAGAAGTGCGCGCCGAACAGCTGAGCGTCTGACATGACGAGGGCGAGTGGGGGCTGCGGCCCTCACTCCCACAGGTGCCCGTCGAGATCGCCTACGGCGAGCATGATCACGTCATGCGGAACGAATCAAGAGGCAAACGTCAGGAGCTACCCCGAAGGCGGGAGGCCGAGACGGCCGCCGGCCTTCTCAGCCGATAGGGGCGATCCAAAAGCCAGCGAGCCGAGCGCCGATCGCCGCCCTGTCGGGCCAGTCGCTCGAGCAACCGGCCGGCTCGCCGATTCCCGCCATGCGAGGCAAGGTCGGAGTGGCTGAGGATCCCGATCAGGCGCCCCCCATCAGTGACCGGAAGGCGGCGCACCTCCTGCTCGCCCATCCGTTGCGCCGCCTGGTCCAGGGTCTCTTGTGGAGAGGCCGTCACCGGCTCACCTGAGCCGCACTCGCCAACCGTGAGTTCGTCGGGGTCGAGCCCCTGGGCGATCACGCGGACCACGATGTCGCGATCGGTGATCACGCCGCTCAGGCGATTGCCGCCCTGGCAGATGGCCAAGACCCCGACGTCCTGCTCGGCGAGGCGCTCGGCGGCGTCGGCGACCGGCGCCCCGGCGTCGATCGCGGCGACGTGCTTGCTCATCGCCTGCCAGACGTGGGCGGTCTCCTCGGGGCCGGCCTTGCGCCTGGGGAACGCCCAGCTTCCCAGCTCGGACAGCATTGCTTCGGCACGGGCCACAAGGGACTGGTCCTTCTTTGCGCGAATCTGAGTCGTCATCTCAAACTCCCTCCTGTCAGTTCCTACGGGGTTAGCTGACGGGCTCGCGGCCGATGCCGCTGCGGCCGGATCACCGACCGATTCGCCCCAACTGCCTGGGTCCCCCGTCCGCCCGCGCCTGAGCGAGGCGGCTCGGATATGTCGCTCGACCTTAGCAACCCCCATCGGCCCGTTAGGGCGCTGCCGGCAAGGAGGCCGCCTTGCCGCCGTCACCTGGCACACGTTTAGCTCCGCAGCGTTCTCCCGCTTAGAACTGCTCGCGCTTGGTGACTGAGCTGACGTAGTAGAAGCCCGCCAGGAAGCGCTCGGTCTCGACCGTGCCGTAGGCGGCGAGATCGCTCCAGGGGTCTGAGTAGGCGTCACCAGGCCCGAGCTTGACGAGCAGGCGGGCGATCGGGTCGAGCAGGCGGTGCCAGCGGCTTTGGGTGAGCCCCATGTCCATAACCACAACACGCCCTTTTTGGCGCAGCCGCTCCCAACCCCGCGCCAATGCCGGGCGGGGTTCGGGTAGCGCCGAGTAGCTGAGGCTGAAAAGCACCCCGTCCACGTCGCGATCGACTTGGAGCTGCGTGGCGTCTTGGTGGAGCAGTTGAACATTGGACCAGCCACGCCGCTCGATCAGCTTGCGCGCCTCGGTCAGCATCCCCTGGGACGCATCGACGCCGATGACGGTCCCGCTCGGGCCGACCGCCTCGACCAGGTAGGGGAAATTGCGCCCGGTGCCGGCGCCGATCTCCAAAACGGTGTCGCCCGCCTTCAGCTCAAGCGTGGCCACCGCCCTGCGACGGGCCGGAGGGAAGATCAGATACAGCGGCTCAAGTGTGCTGTAGAGGCGAGCAACGCGGTCGTACTGGCGGCTGTTGGCGCTTTGGGAACGGCGTGTTGGGTGTGCGGTGGCTTCGCTCATCGTGCCGCATTGTAGAGCGCCTCACGACGATGCAGGTGCCGCTGTTCTGCGGCTTACCGGTTGGCGGTCGCGCTGAGAGCCGCGCCTCGGGAGGCATGGACGGTAGGCGTTCCCGAACCGCTGACGAGCGGTGCTGAGGCGAGGAGACCGGCGGCGAAGAGCGAGATCGTGACGCGGCGCAGCCATGCCGGCTCCGCCCTTGAGCCACTTGTGGGTCGCTGTGACCTTCTGCCTCCTGATTCGTCCTCCAATATTGGTTGAGTGTTCAGTTTTTCTCTTAATAACCGCTAGCGTATCCCTTTGGTCGGGTAGGCCCCGACTTAGATGTTTTGCAAGCAAGGGGAGGAATCATGTCTCAAGCAACCCACGCCTTCAGGCCAAGCCGAGGGCGAGTAATGGCCATGCTGCTCGTCGCGGCAGCAGCTTTAGTTCTGCTGTTCGGAACGCAAGGGTCGAGCGCCCAGGCGGAAATCGAGGCCACCTGCGAAGGTGGAGTGGTCTGCGTCTGGACGGGAACGTTCTATAACGGAAATGAGTACAACCCAGGTTGTGGCGGTGGATCTAAATTTTTCCCTCCAATTGAATTAAAGTCTGCCAAAAACCACTGCTCAGTGAACGTCCGAATCGGTTGGGAAGAAGGTGGAGCCACCAACTGGAAGGCATGTATGAGCCCCGGGGGAGAACGCCCCGAACCTGGGCGCTTCAACGTCGTTGTGCCCAATGGGTGCTAGCGCGGCTTGGAATGAGCCTAGGTCCGTGGTCGGGAGGTTCTGAAGTTCTGGCGGTTGGGCAGCGGGACGATCTCGCTGCCCAAACCGAGCCGAACCGCACCTGAATCACCCGAATCTCCCAGCGGCGCGTCGTCGACTCACCCCCGCATATCGTCTCCATCAGATCGGCGACCACTAGCCAGGGGGTGCCATAGGATTGCGCCGTGCCGTTCACTCTCAGGAACCTCAAGGAGGACTTGGAGGATCTCGGGTCCAACTTCGACGGCGCGCCGGACCTGGAGTTCCGCATGGCGACCGAGGCGCTCGAGCTCGAGAAATCCGGCCTGAGCTACCAGCGCATCCCGCCCGGCTATCGCTTTCCGTACGGTCACACGCACAAGAAGCAGGAGGAGGTGTACGTGGTCCTGCGCGGTAGCGGTCGGATGAAGCTCGACGACAAGATCGTCGAGCTCAAGGAATGGGACGCGGTGCGCGTCCCGCCCGGTACGTGGCGAGGCTACGAGGCCGGGCCGGAGGGCCTCGAGATCCTCGTCATCGGCGCGCCCAATCTCGGCGAGGCTCCGCGCGAAGACGTCGATGGCCGGCGCGACTGGTGGGCTGACTAGCGCACATTTGAGGCCGTTTGGGCGGACTCTCACGGTGGATTTTTGCCTTTCTGGCGTAGCAACTCAGGCGCACTCTCTGTTTTTGGTACTGACAGATTGTCATTTAGGAACGCGGCGGGACGAAGGCTGTCCGAAGAGTCAGGAGGTCGAGGCCATTGGGTACGAATGGCCCGCGCGGACGCGCGGGTGCCGGGCCGACCGGCAGATCCAACTCATCACGAGGCGCACGATCGCGGAGCTCTCGCTACCCGAAGCTGCGGCCGGGGCCGGGATGTTCGGCGGAGGACGTCGCCGCGCACCAGCGCGGCCGGCTGCAGGAGGCGATGGTCGAGCTCGTCGCCGAGCAGGGCTACAACGACGTCGCCGTGGCGGCGTTGGCCAACTGCGCCCGCGTCTCGAAGCGAGATTTCTACAAACACTTCGCCGGCAAGGAAGAGTGTTTCCTCGGCAGCTACGACGTCATCGTCGACAACTCGGTGCGCGGGATCCTCGCCGCCGCCGAGGGCGAGGAGGAGTGGTGCGAGCGGCTTCGGCTCGGGTTTCTCGCCTTCGCCGGTCAGATCGCCGCCAGCCCCGAGGCGGCGCGGCTGGCCCTGGTTGAGGTCTTCGCCGCGGGCTCCGTCGCGGTCGAGCGGATGCTGCGCACGAACCGGCGCTTCGAGGCGCTGGTGGCGAAGAACTTCGCCCTGGCCGAGGGGGCGCCTCGGCTACCGCCGCTGGTGGTGAAAGGCATCGTCGCCGGCGGCGGCCGGGTGGCGCGGGCGCGGCTGCTGCCCGGACAGCCGCGGCCGCTGGCGCTCGACGGGGGCGAGCTGACGGAGTGGGCGCTCTCCTTCTGCGACGACGACGTCGTCCGCCTACGTGGCCTCGTGGTGGCCGAGGCACCGCCGCTGCCCGCCACCGCTCCGGAGTTACCGCTGGGGGACGAGCGCGCGTTGATCCTGGCAGCGACGGCCAGGCTGGCGAGCAAGGAGGGGTGCGCGACGCTGACGGTGCCGCGGGTACGCGCCGTCGCTGGTGTCTCCAGGCGCAGCTTCGACACCCACTTCACGGGGGTGGCGGATTGCTTCCTGGCGACGCTCGAGGTGTTCAGCCGCCGCACCCTGGCTGCGGCGGCGCCCCTCTACCTCACGGCCGACGACTGGGCGAGCGGCGTCCACCGCATGATCGCCAGCCTCTGTCGGCACCTCGCGTGCGACCCTACCTTCGCCAACCTCGCCTTCCTCGAGGTCTTCTCTCCAGGCCCCGAGGCGATCCAGTGGCGCAGCGAGCTGACCGCCAAGCTGGCGAGGAGGCTTCGGCGGGGAGCCCCGCCGGTGTGGCAGCCGAGCGAGTTCGCGGCGGAAGCATCGATCGGGGCGATGTGGGGAGTGATCCACCACTTCGTCGCCACCGGGTGCGGCGCGCAGCTGCCGATCGCGGCGCCGGTGCTCTCCTACATCGCGCTTGCCCCGGCGCTCGGAGGGGCGGCGGCGATCGACCTGATCGTCGCTGAGGTCCGGCGCGGAAACGTTCCAGCACTCAATAGATAGAAACCATTTTGCCCGAACGCTTGCATCGGTCTGTCTAGAGCTTGATGCTGGTGCATGCGGCGCACGAGTGGCCGTAATGCGGTACAGAAGCGGCCCCGCAATGCGGGCGCAGAGGGCGCCACATGGGAGAGGCGGGGGCCGGAGTCTGGAGGATTCGGACCCGGCCCCCGACTTCTGAACCCGAGCAGCTCGATCTCGATGTATCGGACGCTAGGAGGCGTGAGGCTCGCACGCTAGCTTTTGCAAAGTGGCTAAAGAGATTGAGCGCAAGTTTCTCCTGCACCGGATTCCAGCTCTCACCGATGACCAGAGGTCGACTGACATCGAACAGGGGTATCTCGCGATAGATCAAAGGCGAGTTGAAGGGTCTCCTGATCGCCGAGGTCGAGTTCAAGAGCGAGTCTGAAAGCCGGGAGTTCGAGCCACCCGACTGGCTCGGCGATGAGGTCACCGGCGACAAGCGTTACTCGGGGCAAAGCCTGGCCCGAGATGGCGCCCCCGCCGTGTAGAACCCGCCTCGAGCGGGAATCGGCAGAACATGGCATCCAGCCGAGCGAAGCGAACGCTGAAGCGCTCTACCGCCGATCGTCGCACGCAGCTCGCAGCAGGAGGCCTCCTTGCGGTCGGCGCCGCACTGGCGGGCAAGGCTGCACTCGAACGCGGCGAGTCGGATACCTCCTCTTCGGGCGCGAGCCGCGCCTATCGCCTCAAGGGCAAGGAAGGCCCAGCCGAGGGGATCGTCCGGATCGCCACCGGGCGGGCCGAGAAGGCGCTCGAAGAGCTGCGACGCGCGGGGGAGGGTGACGACCTAGCCGGGTCTGTTCATTCGGCGCGCAAAGACCTGAAGAAGCTTCGAAGCGTCCTGCGGCTGATTCGCTCGGCGATCGGCGAGGAGCGATTTCGCACCGAAAACAAACGCTACAGAGACGCGGGCAGGCGCCTTTCAAGCCGCGACACGGAGGTCAGGCTGGAGACGCTGACCGCGCTTGCAGGGCGGTTCGACGAGGAGCTGCCCGGCGAAGCGGTGAAGGTGTGGCGCGCACTCCTATCGGCGGAGCGCGAAGAGCAGGGGGATGAGGGCGCGCTGGCCATTCAGATCGAGAGCGCGATAAGCGAAATCGAAGTGGGACGTGACGAAGTCGGCCGCTGGCGGTTCTCGAAGGAGTCCTGGGATCTCTTCGCGCCGGGGATCGAGCGCGCCTACGGGCGCGGTCGACGCGAAATGGAACGAGTCCGGATGAGGCGAAGGGCCGAGGACGTTCACCAGTGGCGAAAACGGGTCAAAGACCTCTGGTACCAGCTACGCATCATGCGCGAGACGTGGCCCGCGCTTCTCGGCGAGACGGCTGACCAGGCTCATGAGCTGGCTGACCTGCTCGGAGACCATCATGACCTCATTGTCCTCCATGAAGACCTGAAGGCTCGCGAGGAGCTATCGGACGAAAAGGTGCTTACGAGGGCGATCGCGCGCCGCCAGGGTGAGCTGCTCGATGATGCACTTGACCTTGGTGCTCGCCTTTATGCCGAGAAGCCGAAGGCGTTCCTTCGTCGCCTGTCCGTCTACTGGGAGTCCTGGCGGGGAGAATGAACGCCACTCCGGTGATCGCCACCGGCCGCCGCCAGCTCGGGAGCCGAGTCCGGCGTTTTGGCCCGCGGCCCCCCTCGGCCAAAGATGGTGACCAGGGCGGGGACCAGCAGAGTTCGGGCCAGAAGCGTGTCGAGCAGCAGTCCGATGCAGAGCGCAAAGGCGATCTCGCGGAAGCCCTGGATCGGGATCAGGGCGATCGCGGCGAAGGAGAGGGCGAGGATGACGCCGGCCACGGTGATCACCCGCCCGGCGCGAACACCGGCGCTGCGGATCGCAGGTCGCAGCTCTTGGTCTTCGGCCTCACGCCAGATGCGGCTGATCAGGAAGACGTTGTAGTCGGCGCCGAGCGCCAGCAGCAGGATCGCGCTGGCGACCGGCACGAAGAAGGCCAGCTCGCCGTAGCCGAGCAGGTCCTGAAAGACGTACACCGTGAGGCCGAGGGCGGCTGCGACCACGAGCAGGCTGCTCCCCACGAGGTACAGCGGTGCACTCCAGCTCCCGAGGAGAATCCAGAGCAGGACGAGCAGCACCGCCAGCGCGGCCGGCGTAACGCGCTCTAGGGCAGTGGTCGTCTCGTCGGTCAGTTCGGAGGCGATAGTGGTGTCACCGGTGATGCCGGTCTTCGTGCCCGCGAGTCCGCTGCGCTCGAGCAGGGCGGGCAGGGCGGCTTCGACCCCTGAGAGAGCGTCGATTGCGTTGGCGCCGTCAGGATCGCCCTCGAGAGCCAAGGCGTAGCGCGCCGCGCCGCCGCCCGGCGCGAGCATCACCCCTGCGCGTGAGGGAATCGGCTGGTCGGCGGGTCCGAGCACGCCCACGACTCCGCGCTTACGTTCAAGCTGGGCTTGAAAGCTTGCCAGCTGACCTTCTTGCCCTGCGATGCCTGGCCTTTCGAGGACGAGCATGGTCGGCCCGAGGGCTCCGGGACCGATGCCTGCCGCGGCGGCGTCATATCCCTGGCGGGGTTCGCTCGTCTCCGGCAGCCCCCGCATCACCGGGTTGCCCAGCTCGAGGTGGCGCAACCCGCTCGCGGCCACCAGCAAGACGGCGACGCAGAGGAGCGCGGTCAGCACGGGAGCCCTGACGGCGACGCCGAGAAGCTGGCCGCGTGCTCCGGGCTTCTCGGCCGCGCCTTTCTTCCCCTTTTCCCCACCCTCGGAGGATTGCTGGGCGAGCCCACGCGGCCATAGCAACGCCCGGCCGAAGATCCCCAGGGCCGCCGGCACGAGCGTCATCGCCACCAGCGCCGAGATGATCACCGCGACCGCCATGCTCGGACCGAAGGCGCTGAGGAAGCGCACCCCGGAGAGCAGCAGGGTCAGGGTCGCTCCCGCGATCATCAGTGCGGCGGTCAGGATCACCGGCAAGAGCTCGCTGGTCGCCTCGGCGACGGCATCGACCGTCCCCGCGCCCTGGCGCAGCCGCTGCCGATAGCCCGAGACGAAGAAGACGAGGTAGTCGGTGAGGACGCCGAAGATCAAGGCGACGATCACGGGCTCTGCCTCGCGGGGGATCGAGAGGCCGTAGCGTTCGGCGATCCAGCCGAGGACGCGGTCGGCGCAGAGATAGGCGACCGCCACCGTTGCGACCCCGAGCAAGGGAATGCCCAGGGAGCGGAAGTAGAGGGCGAGGATCCCCACCACGAGTAGGGCCGTTGCCAGCTCGACCCAGATCAGGTGGCTTTCGGCGATCTCGGTTTCCGAGCGGGTTCCTGGGAGAGCGCCGGTCACCTTCACCACCGGCGCCGAGGTGGCTCGGCCGAATCCGCTCGCAAAACGCTCTGCGCTTTCCTGAGATTCGTCTTCGCTCAGCGCCGGGTCGAGATAGAGGTAGGCGACGATCGTCGTCGCCGGCCTTCCACTGCCGAGCATTCCCGGCGTGTCGGCGATCGGTACCGCCTTGACGGCGTTCGGGCCTTTGCTCCGATCGGCGGCGGCAATGTAGCGGGCGGCAGCCGAAGCCTGGGCTGTCGAGAAGCCTCGCGGCTGGCGGGCGACGACCATCGTGCGGCTGAGCAGAGGAAGGCCGAACGTCTCGATCGCCATGCGTTCGACTTCGAGCGCTTCGGAAGAGTGGGGCAGAAGGCTTCCCAGCTCGCCGGCTTCGGCTTCGAAGGCGGAAGGCAGATGGGTGACCGCCATAACGGTGGCGGCGATCCAGGCGGGGACGATCAGGAAACGCAGCCAGACGATCGCCCGGCCGCCACGGCTCCACCTGAGTCCGCCCCGCGAAGGACGAGAATTCTTATGCGCCATCGCCATCGCCTACCCGGCCGGCGCCCAGGTAACTAGTACGGCGGCTCGTCGGGATTTCGTTGCTCTTCGATCACCTCACGACGGGAGCGCTTCGACCACATTGCCTGTTGGATGAAGCCGAGCACCAATCCGGCCCCGCCCGCGATCATCAGGATCAACCCGACGGTGTCGATGCTGACGTGGGCGACGTGCACGTTGGTGGCGAAGTAGAGGATTGCTCCCACGGCGATCAGGAATATCGAGCCTCCGATCGTCATCAGATCCGTCCCAGCACGAGCAGGACCAAAAGGACGATCGCAATCAAACCGAGGATGCCTCCGGCCACTGCAACCTTTAGCAGGACGAGCACTATCGCAACGATCACCAAGGCAGCAATTACAGCTCCGACCATGAACTCTCCTCCGACTCTTCGGTTCCGCCGCTTGCGCTTTGGAACAGGTTTTCAGTCGAATCGTCGCTACCCCCTGAGCGCGCCACGGAAACCCGATGCTGGAGGCAGGGGTCGAACCCGGCGTGGGCCTGGGTCCGCAGTGGGGATCAGGTCAGCGGTGGGTGGTCGGCTCGCTGGTGGCGCACAGAGTTGACGGCACGGCAAAAATGGGTCCATGACCACGCTTCTTGGCCGTATTAGGGATATGAGCGGATATCACCATCGTTTTCTGCTGGTCCTCGCGGCCTGCCTGGCCTTGCTCTCCGGTTGCGGCGAGGGCTCCCAGACCAACGACACGGCAGCACGGATCGCGCCCGGTGCCCGCACCACGCTGACTTTCCCGAAGCTCGCGGTTGGCTCCAAGGTCCGCGACTGCGACATCACCTTCGACGGTCCCGGTCCAGCTGACTGGCGCAAGCACTCTCTGTGGATCGGCCCATTCGGGCTGGCTGGCCCGGGCCCTGGGCCCCGCTTCGACGAAGGCGCGCATGAAGGCGGCCTGCTGTTACTGAAGACGCCGACGATGGTCGCCGGGCATCGTCCGGTGACGATCTCCGTGCCAGAGGCAGAGCGGTATCGCGTCGGGATCCTCGGAGTGCATCCCCGCCCCGCTTACGCCTCCATCACCTATGTGCCCTGCGCCGACAAGCCGCGAACCGTGTTCGCGGCCGGGTTCCTGTTGCGCGACCGCAGGCCGGTGAACCTTCTGGTCCAGGTCGGCGACCGGCCGGTCCGTGCTCTCCATCTGAGCGGCTAGGTGACCCGCCCACACACCTGAAGGCTCAAATGCCTTGTCGCCCTGAGTCACCATAGATAGGCTGAACTGAAAGCGTCGCCGTAGCGTCGTTGTCCTGTTGTCAACCGCGATTCATCGCACGAGGATGAGGAGCACTTCAATGTCGGCTGAGCAAGGCGACACGCATCGGCTGGCGGCTCTCGTCGCGCTCGTGAGCACGGCGGTCCTCGCAATCCTCAGCATCGACATCGTCCTTTCGCAGTTTCCCAGGGGACTGATCGTCCTCGCCGGCCTCGCGCTCGCGTTCGCGTCGGCTTGGTACGGCCTGACCCGCACCGGGGGGGCGAGGCTTCTGGGATCGGGAATCGCGACCCTGGCGGTGGCGGGAATCGTTGCCGTGTTGATCGCTGACGGCGATCACATCGCGCAGGCTCTCGTGATCGTGGTGGGCCTGGGGCTGATGCTCGTTGCGACGCGATCGGCCTTCAGGATCCACGTCCCGCTCCACCGCGCGCCGGACCCTCGCCACCCCGTGCTCTTCTACAACCCCAAGTCGGGTGGGGGGAAGGCCGAGAAGTTCCACCTGGCCGACGAGGCGCGCGCCCGTGGCATCGAGCCGATCGAGTTGAAGCTCGGCACCGACCTCGAGCAGCTCGTGCGCGGCGCGGTGGCCGATGGAGCCGACGCGCTGGCGATGGCCGGCGGCGACGGCTCCCAGGCCGTCGTTGCCATGGTTGCCGCCGAGCAGGATCTGCCCTATGCCTGTATTCCGGCCGGGACCCGCAACCACTTCGCGCTCGACCTCGGAGTCGACCGCGACGACGTCATCGGCGCCCTCGACGCCTTCGTCGGTGGTCGCGAAAAGCAGGTCGATCTTGCCGAGGTCAACGGCCGCGTATTCGTCAACAACGTCTCGATCGGCCTCTACGCCGAGGCCGTCCAGCGCGAGGGCTACCGGGAGGCGAAGCTGCGGACCATCCTCGACACGCTGCCCGAGGTGCTGGGGCCTGAGGGCAAGGGGCTGGACCTGCGTTGGACCGGGCCTGAAGGGCATGAGCACTCCTCCGGTGCGGCGATCCTCGTCTCCAACAATCGCTACCGCCTCGGGCGCGCGGTCGGCTCGGGCACCCGGCCGAGGATCGACGACGAGCTGCTGGGGATCACCGTTGCTTCCCCGCCGGTTGCAGGCCGGCGTCTCTTCCAACGGCCCTGGCGAGAGTGGTCCACGCCCGCGTTCGAGGTTGACGCAGACGGCCCGATCGCCGCAGGGATCGACGGCGAGGCCGTAACTCTGGATGCGCCGCTGCGCTTCAGGATCCTGCCGGCGGCACTGGGGGTGCGGGTCGCCGCCGCACACCCCGGAGCCTCTCCGTCTGCGGCGATGCCCGAGGGCGTCTGGGGGACTGTTCTCGCGCTGGCGCGGATCGCTGTAGGGGGGACGTCGAAACGCACGAGATCCTCGTCCCGATGAGCGAGTGGCTCAGCGAGGCGAAGGCGGTCGACAGCGCCGTCTATGGAGCGATCGCCGCCAGCGATACCCCTTCGCTGGACGTCGCCATGCGAGGTCTCTCCCGCGCCGCCGACCACAGCAAGCTCTGGTTCGCTGCCGCGGCCGCGTTGGCCCTCCTTGGCGGGCCCCGTGGCCGGCTGGCAGCTCGAAGGGGCGTCGTCTCGCTCGCCATCGCCTCCGGTTTTGCCAACCTCGTCGCCAAGCCGCTGACCACCCGGCGGCGCCCCGCGAGGAAGGAGGCCGAGGAGCTCGCGAGACGCCACGTCCAAATGCCGCGCTCGAGCTCCTTCCCCTCCGGCCACGCCGCCTCCGCCTTTGCCTTCGCCACCGGCGCCGCCAGCGCGCAGCCGATGCTCTCGGCGCCGCTGAGGGCCCTGGCGACGCTGGTCGGGTATTCCCGAGTCCATACCGGTGTCCACTATCCCGCGGACGTGCTCGCGGGAGCGTTCATCGGGGTCAGCGCGGCAGAGCTGGCCGGCCGCCTGCTGGACCGCTGAGCGTGGGCGGACGACGATGAACATTCGGGCTGCGCCTGGATAAGAAATCTTTTGCTTGTATGCCGAGAGGCAATTAGAGTGACCTTGGCGAGCAGCTGCCGAGCTGCCGGCCCGGAATGAGAACGGGGTCGCACCGCCTTGAGGAAGGAGAATTCAATGGAGGCTGGTCAGAGCTCAAGGCCACCTGTCGGAGGACAGCGTTCCACCTGGATTGCATTCGCAGGAGTGATGATGGTGATCCTTGGCTCCCTCGATGCGATCTGGGGGCTGGCGGCAATCCTCAACGATGAAGTCGTCGTAGTCGGCGGTCACGGCGCGCTGATCTTTGACCTCACGACCTGGGGTTGGTTTCAGCTGATCCTTGGTGCGGTCATCGGGCTTACGGGGCTCGGTTTGCTCGTCGGCAACGAAGTGGCTCGCGTCCTGGGAATTTTCCTCCTGGCGATCAACGCAGTCCTGCAGATTGTCTGGTTCCCTGCAGCGCCGCTGTGGGCGTTCCTGATGATCGTTCTCGACGTCGTGATCATCTACCAGTTGACCGTCAACTGGACTGAGCAGGAGGGATGAGCGTGCTGCTCGCAGACATCAGCTTCGGCGAAGGACTGCTCTTCATCTTTGAGTTCTTTCTGCTCTTCGCCTGGATCTGGATTCTCATCTCGATCATCTCGGACCTCTTTCGCGACCACGAGCTTTCGGGGGTGGCAAAGGCCGTTTGGGTGTTCTTCTTGGTCTTCCTGCCGTTTCTAGGGGTCCTGCTCTATTTGATCGTTCGCGGAAACGGGATGCGCGACCGCACGATCAAGGCCCAGGCTGACACGAAAAAGGAGTTCGACAGCTACGTGCGCGAACAGGCCCAGGCAGCCGGCCCTGCCGACGAGCTGCACAAGCTGAATCAGCTCAAGGAAAGTGGCGCGCTGTCGGCTGAGGAGTTCGACCGGGCAAAGTCAAAGTTGCTTGCCTGAGTGCCTGTGACTCCAGGGCCTGGGCCTGCCAGTTCGGAGGCAACGGGCAGCACGCGGTTGGCCTTCGTTCTGGCGATGGCGATGTTCGTGCTCGTCGTCGACACCTCGTTGATGAACGTCTCGATCTCCGCTGTGGTCGGGGATCTCGATACGACCGTCAGCGGCGTTCAGTCGGCGATCGCGCTGGAGGCCTTGGTCTCTGCGGCGTTCATCTTGATCAGCAGCAAGGTCGGCGACCTGATCGGGCGAAAGCGCGCGTTTGTGCTGGGCCTGCTGGGTTATGCGACCGGGGCCCTGGCGATGACGTTGGCTCAGGGCCTCGGCGTGATCATCGTCTTCTGGGCGATCGTCGGCGGTCTGGGCGCTTCCCTGTTGTTGCCTGCAATGCAGTCGCTGATTCGCGGGAACTTCGAGGGGGCGGCGCAGAAGAAGGCGTATGCCCTGGTTGGCGCGTCGGCCGCCGTCGCGGCGGCGGTTGGGCCGCTTCTGGGCGGCTTCGTGACGACCTTCCTCTCATGGCGGGTCGGCTTCTTCCTCGAGCTGGTCGTGATCGCGGTCGTCCTGCTCAACATCAAGCTCGTCCGCGACGTCCCCTACACCGGCCCCCGCCGAATCGACGGAACGGGGGCAGTTCTCTCGGTGATCGGCATGGGCGGCGTGGTCCTGGGGATTCTGGTCTGGCAGGAGGGGGGCGAGTTCGTCGGGTTGACGATCGCGATCGGGGCGCTCGCACTCTGGGCGTTGGCTCGTTGGCTGGTGCGACGTCACCGCGAGGGAAAGGCGACCCTGCTTGACCCAGACCTTTTCCGACACCCCAACTTCAGGATTGGAATCTCCCAACAGGCGCTGCAGAACATCACCCTGGGCGGTGCGATGATCGCGCTGCCGATCTTCCTCCAGATCTCTCTCGAATACAACGCGCTGGAGACCGGCCTGACCCTTGCCCCGCTCTCTCTGACCATGTTTGCGGCAGCGGTTCTCGCGGGGCGGAGGGCCGGGGATCACCGCCCTGCTTCGATCATCCGTTTGGGCTTCGCGCTCAGCACCCTCGGCATGGCACTGCTCGTCCCGATCGTGCCCGAGGCGGACTCGGGCTGGTATCTCGTCATCCCGCTGGCGCTGGCCGGAACCGGGCTCGGGCTGTTGGTTTCCCAGCTCAACAACTACACGCTCGCCCCGATCGACGAGGAGCGGATCAGTGAGGCGGCCGGGGTGAACTCGGCGGCGGGGTCCTTCGGGCTCTCGTTCGGACTGGCGATGGCCGGGGGCGTGCTGCTGGCGGTCCTCTCGCTCAGTTTCACCAACATGACCGAGGCAAGCACCGTGATCCCAGCAGACCAGCAGCAGCAGATCGCGGAAAAGCTCGACGAAGACGCGGAAGTGACGAGCAATGCGAAACTCGAACAGCTCCTCGCCGAAGAGCCAGAGGCGGTTCAGGATGAAGTCCTCAGCATCAACACGGACGCGACGAACCGCTCCCTGCAGGTGGCCCTGTTGGTCCCGATCTTCGCCGGCCTGATCGGGCTCTTCAATTCCTTCCGGATGATGCGGCTGCGGGAAATCGAGCCGCCCGCCTCGATTGAGGGCGCGACGCTGGGCTGAGTGAGGCAGGATGAACTGCGGATGGAGCCAGTCGGACGGCTTCCGACCCCGTGTTCATCCGTCGCCTGGGCCCTTAGACGTTCATTCGAGAGCGGTCCCGGTCGTCCATCCCTTCTGGAACGCTGACGGCATGTCGCAACCCGTGTCCGCCAAACGGACCCCGAGCCGTCACGAGGCGCGTGCTTGGTCGCGCGAGAGAGCCTCCACGACGCTCAGGTTCGCGGTGGCGTTCGGGTTGACCGCTGCCTATGTGGCATTCGCCGTCCGGGCGTCATCTCCATGGCGGGCAGAGCTGCGCGATGCGATCGGTCCGGTGATGTCCTGGGTGATCCCGATCTTCCTCGCCTACGTCCCGGCCGTGCTTGTTGGCTTCATGGTCTTCACGCTGATCACGCTGCGCTACCGCGTCCCATTGCTGGATCCACCCAGTGGCCCTTGGCCGGAGGGTTCGTGGCCTCCGGTGACCGTCGTGATCGCCGCCCGGGACGAGGAGTCGGCCATCGGGCCGACCCTGGAGCGGATCGCGGACCTCTCCTACGACGGGCCGCTCACGGCGATCCTCGCCGACAACAACTCGACCGACCACACTGCCAAGGTCGCCGAGGAGACTGCGCGCCGCCGTGGTCTGGAGCTGTGGCGCAGCTTCGAGCCGGAAGCGGGAAAGTGGCGGGCGCTCAACAGAGCGTTGGAGAGTGTCGAGACTCCGATCGTGGTCACCGTCGATGCCGACACCCTTCTGCACCCAGAGGCTCTGAAGTATCTGGTCAGCAGGTTGATGCGCGAACCCGGAGGGCAGCATGTCTGCGCTTGCGCGGGCGCCCTGGTCGTTGAGGACCCGGCGCGCAACCTGCTGACCAGGATGCAGAGCTGGGACTACCGGCTCGGAATCAATGGGGTCAAGCGAATGCAGTCGGCCTACGACAGCACCCTGGTCGCCCAGGGTGCCTTCTCCGCGTACTGGATGGACGACGTTCGCGCTGTGGGTGGCTGGCCGGATGCGATCGGCGAGGACATCGTCCTCACCTGGTCGATGATGCGGTCCCGCGGTCTGGTCGAGTACGAGCCGTGCGCGCTCGCTGCCACCGCCGCGCCAGAGCGGGTCTCCAGGCTCATGCGCCAACGATCGCGCTGGGCGCAGGGGATGCTGGAGGGCCTTAAGCGCAACCCGCCCGGCGCGCAGCCGAGGGCCTTGGCCAGGTTCGTCTCCGGGCTCGACTACCTCGTGCCGCTCCTCGACGTCGGCTACGTCTTCTTTTGGATCCCGGGCGTCGTCCTCTTCATCGCGGGCTATCCATTGTTGTTCTCGTGGTGGTCGATGCTGGTGCTGCCGATCACCCTCATCATCTATGGGCTGCTGCGCAGGTGGCAGGAGCGACACGTCTTTCGTCGCCTCGGATTCCATCCCCGGCATGATGCCTTGGGTTTCTTCGGCTACCTGTTCGGCTATCGGGCGCTGGTCTCGCCGGCTGCCCTGCGCGGCTACACGGAATACCTGGCCGGAGCGCCACGACGTTGGAAATAGCGAATGGAGCTAGCTGGGCTCGAACCAGCGGCTAGCCGCTTCTAGCCCCGCCCTCCAATCGAATCGCAGCAATTGCCGCCTCAATCGAGGGATAGAAGTGATCTTTGTCGAGCGTGTCCATCAGCCCGTAGCGCAGAGTCAGCTCTTTGAGGCGATCGCGCAGCTCGACGAAGGCGAGGTGTATCCCGGATGCGTTCAGCTCGCGGTCAAGCTGCTCCAGCATCTCCGCCGCGGTCACGTCGACGTCGGTGATCGCCTCGCACTGCAGGACGATCCAATCGGGCTCGCGCTCCCGCGCGAGGCGCCTGATCTCGTCGCGGAACCTTCCCGCGTTGGCGAAGAACAGCGGCGCCTCCCAGCGGTAGACGACAACGCCCGGAACCTCGCCGGCGTCGGGGTAGGCGGTGACGTCGTGCCATCCCTCCAAATTCTCGGGGCGTCCCAGAACCGCGCCATGGGGCCACCAGTTGCGGCGGAAGAAGAGGATGATCGCCAGCAGGACCGCGACCACGATTCCCTGCAGGACGCCGAGGAGCACGACCCCGGCGGTGGCCACCAAGGACACGCCGAGCGCGCTTCTGCGCATCTCGTAGTAGCGGCGCAGCAGGGGCAGGTTCATCAGCGATATTGCCGCGGCGATCACCACCGCCGCGAGCGCCGCCTGCGGCAGGTCGGCGAGCAGTGAATTCAGGAAGAGAAGGAGAGCCGCGACGAGCCCGGCCCCGACCAGCCCGGCCAACTGGGTCTTCGCCCCCGACTGCTCGGCGACAGCGGTCCTCGAGCCGCTCGTCGAGACCGCGAAACCCTGAAAGAAGCCGGCCGCCACATTCGCCGCCCCGACGCCGATCATCTCCTGATCGGGCTTGACCTCATCTCCGCGTCGGGCCGCGAAGCTGGTCGCGGTCGCGATCGTGTCGGTCAGCGACACCAGGGTGATGCCAAGCGCCGCCAAAAGCAGCGCCGGGACGTCGCCGGCGTCCGTCCAGGGGAGTCCGGGGGTCGGCACTCCCTGGGGCAGGGACCCGACCGTCGCGACCCCGTGGTCGGCCAGGCCGAAGACCGCCGAGACGACGGTGGCCGCTACGACTGCCACGAGGATCGCCGGCAGGCGCCTGCTGAAGATCGGGAGCACGAGCAGGATGCCGAGGACCGCGATCCCGAGCACCAGCGTGGCGGCGTGCGTCTGGCCGAGACCGTCGACGAACGCCTTCAGCTCGCCGAGGAACGAGTCGGCGTCGGTTGAGAAGCCAAACAGCTTCGGTAGCTGTCCGACGACGATCGTGATCCCAAGGCCGTTCATGTAGCCGACCTGCACCTCTTTCGAGAGCAGGTCGGCGACGAACCCGAGTTTCCCGAGGCCGAGGGCGATCTCGATCAGGCCGACGAAGATTGCGAGCATGCCCGCCAGGGCGATCGCCGTCCCCGGGTCTCCTGCGACCAGCAGTGGCGTGATCGAAGCGAGGATCAGGGGCGAGATCGAGGAGTCGGGCCCGAGCACCAGGACCCGTGAAGGTCCGAAGAGGGCGTAGCCGACCAGACAGGCGATCGTCGTGTAAAGGCCGGTAACCGCCGGCAGGCCGGCGAGCTCTGCGTAGGCCATTCCTTGTGGGACCAGGATCGCGGCCAGCACGACTCCCGCCACCAGATCAGGTCGAGCAGATTGACCGGGATACCGCTGGATGAGCTCGATCCCCGGGACCCAGCGTCGTAATCGGCCGGAGCGGTGAAGTCGTCTTTCTGAGTCCACGGACCTGCTCCTCTGCATGGCTGTCCAGTCGGTGTGCCCCCGAACAAGGGGGCGATCATGCAGTATTTCTGTCCTACGGCAGGAAGAGATAGGTGTGAGCGCTGTTTTCCGCGGCGTGACAGTGCATGAATAGGCACTGGATAAGTTGTGATTGACGCAGGAGTTCTCTAGCATTGGGAATGGTCAATCGTGCGAAAGGACTCTTTCCTAACGGCCTATTTCAATTGGTCCGGAGGAAGATCTGGCCAAGGCTTCGCAGGTGGGCAAGGCGTTTTGGCGCTCTCGCTGCGGTTCTCGGTGCGATCACCGTGGTCACGGGATCGGGGATCTACGTTTTTCGAGCCGTCCGCGACCAATGGTTCTGGCGCGGAGAGGAATACGACAAGCTGCGCTCGCTGAGGGCTGGATACGCTCTTCCCTACTTTGAAGACGTTCTGGGTCGGCCGATCTTCACCCGGCTCCGGCTCTCGCGTAGGACTGGATTCCGGGAGAGCACCTTCAAAGAGCGCGGCTACTGGGTGCAGACCCTGACGTCACGGACCGTCCCCACTTCCGCGCTTCATTCGACTACCGCCTGTCAAACGACATATACAGGTCTTACTTTTACGAGACGATCCCATCGGGGGGCGAGTCGCATTCCGTCGTCTGGGGGGTCAACGAACTCTGCTTCTACCATATGAGTTGGAAGAGCTAGCTGAACCGCTGAGCAGAGGGAATGCCTATGCGCGCGTGGGTTCGACGTCAATGAACGATCCTGGCGTGCAGGAATTCCGCCGTGACACGGTCGCAATACCTACGCGGAAACCGCGCCAGGAGTCCGTCTTGCGTTCAGGTGGGGCCCCCGTGGGCGTCTTCGGGAAGGCGGAAAATTTGCCAAGTTCCACGGCTTCTACATTGGCCCAAGTCGCCTGCAGATAGGGGAAGAACCGCCGGGGTAGATGTAGAGACGCTCATGAGACCAGGCTTCACCGGGCCAACTACGGTTAGCTCTGCAGGCGAGAGTGGGGTTGGCTGCCCGGCGCGCCGGGGTCGGAGACCAGCGACGGGCCGGACAGCCAGATCAGTCGACTACTTCTTTCCCACGGTGACGTTTACCTTGGTCCCCGGCGCCAGCACCTTGCCTGGCTTGGGGCTCTGCGTGAGCACCTTGGAGGATTTGCCTTTCCGGTGTTTGACCTTGCCCAGCTTGCAGTCGCCTCTGCGCAGCGCCTGCTTGCCGGCCTTCAACTTCTTGCCCTTCAGTTTGGGTACCACGCACCCGTCGTAGAAGAACTGGTCTCCGGAGACGGTTGCGCTGGTTCCGGCCAGGGTGGTGGCCGTCACATGAACCCCGCCGACGGTGGTGCTGGGTGGGGCGGTCGCGGTGATCTGGGTGTCCGATTCGACCGTGAAGCCCGTCGCCGGCGTGGAGCCAAACTTGACCTCACTCGCCCCGCCGAGGTTCGTACCGGTGATCTTTACGCTGGTGCCACCGACGATCGAGCCAAAGTTGGGAACGATCGAGGTTATGGCGGGGGTTGGCTGAACTTCGGCACTGAGCTCGATCTCCTTGCCCGCAACCGTTCCGCTCGGGGCCACCGTCGAGCCGTCAAAGGGCGGCGGGAAGATGAAGCCATAGCTCGCGCCGGGGACTTCCACAACCCCGATTTTGTCGCTGCCGTTGGTTGGGTCGATCCCGATCAGGTCCCCGGCATGGATCGGCAGATTCGCAGTGAAGGTCTGCACCCCGGTGTCAGACGGGGTCGCCGGGTTGCTGGTGCCGACCGCGGCGTAGGCGCCCGAGCCGTTGGGCCGGAGGACTCGTAGGCGGAATGGCCCCCCTTCGGCGCCCTGTATCCGCCAGCGCACGATTGCGCCGCTGGCCGGCGAGACGAGGTTGGCGCCTTTCTCTGGCAACGCTGAATTGAAGAGGGTCTGCACCTGTCCGAATGGTGCTGGAGAAGACCCGGGGGGCAGAACGCTTCCGACGGTGATCGTCGACGCCTGCGCCGCCCCAGCCGCCAAGAGCACCCATGCGCTCACCGCGGCTATGGTCAGAAAGCCAGATTGCCCCAACATCCCGTGTCGTTGTCGACACTTCATCCAATTGCCTCCTCGGGTTGAGCGCCCGGCATTCCCTTTACGGCTGCCGAGGCCAGTTTCAACCCCCAAACCGAAGTCTCACCCAATGTTGCGGCCACGTGGTTGATCACGAATGTTCCGTGGCACAGAGTCTGGAGTGGTCGAGAGACTGGGGGACACCCGGAGCGATATCGTTCGCCCGCGTGAATACCGCGGGCCAGCCCGAGCGGCTGAACGAAGAGGGATTTGCCGCGTTTGCAGAGCGTGCCGGAGAGGGCGCACCCGTGGTGATGCTGAATCTCCTTGCCTTCCACCCGGAGGGCGGGCGGGAGCGCTACGAGGAATACGGCGTTGCCGTCGCTCCGCTGCTCGAGAAGGCCGGTGGTCGAATCGTCTTCTTCGGGAAGCCGGCGTTGGCGCTGTTTGGGCGAGGACTCCTGGGACCTGGTCGTCCTCGTCGAGTATCCCACCCGGCAGGCTTTCCTCGACATGATCAGCTCGACCGAGTACCAGGCGATCGGACACCTGCGCACCGAGGCATTGACCAGGGGTGAGCTTCACCCGATGGATCCGTCCGCTACAGCGCCGTAGCGGCTGTCCAATTTGGACTGCAATCGCAATCCAAACTATATTTACACTCCACCTAACTGAATGGATATGGTGGATCCTCAGAGGAACCCTCCCTTCTACGAGCAGCGCTGGTTTCAGGGCGCAGTGGCCGTCGTCGGCCTTGCGACCGCGGTCTGGGCGCTGGTCGGTGCGCCGAAGCCGTGGCAGGTTGCGGCAGACCTCTCCGCAACCAAGCTGCCGCTGAGTGATACGGAGCTCGTCCTCGACGCCTCCTCCGCGATGGGCAAATCGTTTGGCCGCAAGAGCAAACTCGAAGCCGCGGCCGATGCCATCGGGCAGTACGTGGTTCCGCTCAGCCACGAGGGGCTGGCTCTGCGCCGGGCGGGGGGTGGATGCGACGAAGCGGGTCAGCTGCTGGTCGACTTCGGCAGCGGCCACAGCGACGACGTGCAGGAAGCCGCCTCCGAACAGCGGCCCGAAGGCAGCTCCAACATGTCCTACGCGGTGCGCGCCGCGATCGACGACTTCACCGCCGAAGGCTTCCGGAATGGCCCCTCGG
Organism: uncultured Solirubrobacterales bacterium; assembly: GCA_963706605.1. Classification (GTDB taxonomy): domain Bacteria; phylum Actinomycetota; class Thermoleophilia; order Solirubrobacterales; family 70-9; genus VRUE01. The sequence continues at coordinate 2,456,461 of OY970165.1, read as the reverse complement.
CGGAAAAGCGCATCCTCATCTTCACCGGCGGGGAAGACGAATGCGCCGAATACGCAACCAACGAAATTCGTGACGCACTCCAGCAGTCGGGCATCGAGACCGTATTCCGGCTGGTCGCGCTGGGGGCGACGAAGAAGCAGGAACACCGACTGGAGGCCTTCAAGAAGGCGCTGACGCCATATGCCGACGTCGAGATCCGCGCCCCCAGCACGGAAGCCCAGCTTGAAGAAGTCATGCGGAAGGAAACCGCCGCCGCGACCGGGTCGGCGGTACCCGAAGGCGAAGAAGAAACCGAAGAAAGAGAACTGGAAGAAGAAGCGTCGGGCGAAGGGGAAGAAGAAACCACCGAAGAAGTGGAAGAAACGAGCCCTGAAGAAGAAACCACCCCGGAAGAATCCACTTCAGAAGAAGAAACCGCCCCCGAAGAAGGAATCATCGAAGAAGAAGGATCCGGTGAAGAAGAAGCCTCCGTGGAAGAACAGTCGGGCGCCGCGCTGCTACCTGGCCCCATGTTCGCTTGTCTTGTCGAGCTTCACCCGGCCACCGACCTCCACCCGGCCTTCGGCTGTCGGGCTGCAGAGGAGAACCGAGCCGTTGCCTTGGTGGATCGTGATCGGACGCTGAAGTCGGTTGCATAGGCCCAGGGCGGCTGAGCCGGTTGCCTCGTCCTCCGCGATGCCGACCTCGGGCGCGAAGCAGCGAGCGCGGATCGTCCCCGCTGCCTCGTCGATCCAGGCCCAGGCGTAGGTGTTGCGAAGGCCTCCGGGCGGCCCACTGAGCGCTCTCACGTCGGCCGGGGCATCGAACTGTGTGTACTCGAAGCTGGGGGCCCACTCGGGCCGGGCGGCGATGTGGGTGAGATCCCCGTCGTAGCGCACCCTCACTTCTCCCGCCGGCGGCCGGAGTGCCCTCACCGCCGCACCCTCCCTTGCCAGCAGCCAGGCGGCGCCGACGGTGGGATGTCCGGCGAAGGGAAGCTCGGTCAAGGGGGTGTAGATGCGGATTCGACCGGAATCGCGGTCGTCGACGAAGACCGTCTCGCTGAACCCCAGCTCGGCCGCGATTCGCTGTCGCTCCCCCTCGGGGACCCGGTCGCCGTCGAGGAAGACGCCGAGCGGGTTGCCCCACTCCGCGTCCTCGTTGACGAAGACACGGAGGACGTGCAGCGCGGGCACCGGTCGATCTTAGGTCGATCCACGGCCAGGCGCGATGAAACCTGCTGAGCTGGCCCGTCGCCCCCGTGAGTGCAAAGATCGCCTTCTTGCTTCGTGTCGGTTCACCAACGAGAGGAGTCGATGTGTCAGAGGACGGTTTGAGGCGGAAGTTGTCGCGGCGCGCTCCGGCGCTCCTGGTTGCGCTCTCGATCGGGGTCGCGGGGGTTGCCTGGGCCGGCTGTGGAGACAGCAGCGACAACGGCAGCACCAGCGAAGCCCAGGAACGGATCGAAAAGGCCGGCGAAGAAGTGAAGCAGGGAGCCGAAAGGGGCAAGGAAGAAGTCAGGAAGGGCTTCGAAAAGGCGGAAAAGGAAGCGAAGCAGGGCGTCAGCCAGGGCTCTGAGGAAGCTCAGCGGGGAATCGAACAGGGTTCCCAGGAAGCGCAGGGGGGAATCGAAAGGGCCAAGCAGGAAGCGCAGAAGGGGATCGAAAAGGGCAAGGAAGAGGCCCAGAGGGGAATCGAAGAAGCCGGAAATCGGGCGCAGGGCTACTAGCCCAAAGCGGGCGCAGCGACCGGGACCGCCTCTTCGGCGAGGTCCACGGCGAGAGCCTCGACGACGCGCGGGTCGAATTGACTCCCGGAGCTGCGACGCAGCTCGGCCAGCGCTTCGTCGGGGCTGACGGGTTCCCGGTAGGGGCGCCGCTCGGTCATCGCTGCGAAGGCGACCGAGACGGCGATCACCCGCGCTCCGAGCGGGATGGCGTCGCCGGCGAGACCATCCGGATAGCCGCTGCCGTCGAAGTGCTCGGTGCTGGAGCGCACCAGGCGGGCGACGGGGGCGAGTCCCGGCGCGGCGGAGATGATTCTCGCGCCCTCGGCGGTGTGGCTGCGCACCATCGCTCGCTCGACTTCGTCGAGAGCCTCCTTTTCCAGCACTGACTCCGGGACCGCGAGCAGCCCCACGTCCTGAAGCTCGGCGGCGAGGGCGACGTCGTCGATCTCCTCGCGGTTCATCCTGAGGCGACGCCCAAGGGCGATCGCCCGGTAGGCGACGACACGGAGGTGGTCTCGCAGGTCAGGTCGTCTGGCGCTCAGGGCCGCGATCAAGACGGCGTGAGCCTGCCGTCTCGCCGAGCGGTGCTGGCGCTGTTTGTGCGCGTCGAGCCGTTGGCCCGCAATCTGCAACGCAGCGGATGCGTCCGCGGCCTCGTCGGGCATCACGACCTCGCCGTAGGTCATGGCGACGGAGAGCTCGTTGTCGTTGCCGCGCAGCGAGGTCGCCGCCGCCAGCACCATCTCCCCGAGCCGGCTGTTGCCGGCCGGCGCGAGCGCCGCGAAACGGCCGCCGTCGCTGCGGTAGGCGGTGCCGCCGAGCGGCGCCACGGCCGCGACGAGATTGAGCGCGAACCGCCGCAGGAGCTCGTCTCCCGCGGCGTAGCCAAGTCGGTTGTTGTAGGCCTGGAGGCCGTCGAGCTCGAAGAGGACGAGCACATGGCTGCCGGACGGATCGGCGATCGCCGTCGCGATGTCGGCCTCCAGCATGCGCCGGTTCTCCAGGCCGGTGACCTGATCGCTGCGGGCGCTCACCTCGTGCCACTCCAGCTCGGTTGACTGCTTGCGAAGGGTGTCGATCGTGCGCGAGAAGACCGCGATGATCAGGCCCAGCGTCAGCCAGAAGACGAGCGGGGGAACGCGCTGGTTGAGGTGGTCATAGACGAGCAGCACGATCGCCACCACGGCGAAGATGGAAGGTCCGATCGCCGATCTCCAACCGAGTGCATACACAAACCTTCATATCGGAAGATCCGGCGCAACTTTTAATGCCTCACGGACGATTGATCGAAGCTCCACGGACCACGCAGTCGCGAGCCAGCGTGGTCGTGAGCTGTTTGCCGTCCGCGAAGGTGAAGGTTCCTCGGGCGAAGGAGAAGAGGGCCCCCGGGAAGCCGGCTGGAGCGGCGCAGCGGGCGCTGACGAAGCTGCGCTGTTCGCCGTGGTAGCGATACTTGCGACCGAGGTCCAGCGAGACGTTGGTGACATAACCCAGATCCGAGGCGATCAGCGGGATCCTGGTGGAGAGCACCGTGCCGAATTTGCCCCGGCGCAGGTGATGGATTTTGAAGGTCAGCACCACGGTGGCCTCGACAGGGTGCGAGCCGTGGACGTGGACGAGAACCACCGGTTTGCCGTGTGACCTGCCGTTGAAGGCCAGTATCTTCCCTTCGACCGGGAACGGCGCCAAGTTCGGGAACTCGACGTTGGCCCCGAACAGTCCGTGCCCGACCAGGGCGCCGCCGCAGCGGGCGAGAGCCTCCTGGGAGTCGGTTGACTCGATCAGGCCAGGGCGGCAGATGGGCAGACCTTCGGTCGAGACCAGGCCGTATCGGTTGACCGCGATCGACATCGTGCGAAGCTGGGGCGGACGGCTGCCATCGATGGTTCGCACAGCGCCGGTCAGGTTCACCGAGACCGGGACGTCGCGGTCGCGTGGCAGGGCGTGGGGGGTGATGCTGCCGCCGAAGGAGAGCAGGAGATTGCCTTGCTGCACCGGCTCTGCATCAGCCATCCCGACGCCGAGCAGCGTCGCGAGAAAGAGCATCGTTATAAGCGTGAGGCGCCTCATCAGAACCCATTAGAAGTGTATTTGGGCGCGCACGGCGCCCCGGGGAGCTTCGGTTAAGCCCTGAATCACTAAGTAAGAAGACACTTACGTAAGAATCTGCTTAAATGAAGCCGATGAAGACGGAGACCAGTCGAGCCGAGATGGATCGCGTCGCGCGTGCGATCGCGGCGCCGCGACGTCGCGAGATCTTGATCCTGGTCCGCGACGTCGAGCTGAGCGCCGGCGAGATCGCCTCGAGCTTCGAGATCTCTCGCCCGGCTGTCTCACAGCACCTGACGGCGTTGCGCGAGGCCGATCTTCTGATCGAGCGCCGCGAAGGCACCCGGCGCTTGTACCGGGCACGGCCGGAGGGCCTGGCCGGGCTTCGAGACTTCCTCAACGAGTTCTGGACCGATCGCCTCGAGCGGCTGAGGCTTGCCGCCGAGCTGGAGCAGCAAAGGAGGGACAAACGTGGCAAGCAGCGCAGAGACCGGGGCCGCGGTCGAGGTGGAGGTTCGCATCGGGGCAAGCCCTGAGACCGTCTTCGACTTCTTCACCGACCCCGACAAGATGATTCAGTGGATGGGCCGCAGCGCCGATCTGGATCCGCGGCCTGGCGGCGGATTCCGCTGCGACATCAACGGTCGCAACATGGCCAGCGGCAACTACGTGGTGCTCGATCCACCCCGGCGCGTCGTCTTCACCTGGGGTTGGGAAGGGGAGGAGTCCGTGACCACGCCGGGCTCCAGCACCGTCGAGGTCCTGCTCGACCCGGATGGCGACGGCACGCACCTGCGGCTGATCCACCGTGATCTGCCGAACGCCGAATCCGCCGAGCGCCACCGCCACGGCTGGGAGCACTACGCCGAGCGGCTCGCCCTCGCGGCGGCCGGCGGCGATCCCGGCGACGACCCATGGGCCGCGCCCGAGGGCGCCGACGGCAGCAGCTGACACCGATCCCAAACACCGACACAGGAGGTAAGAAACGATGGGCAATCCGACTATGTGGTTCGAGGTGGCCGGCAAAGACCACCAGGCATTGAAGGGCTTTTACTCGTCGCTGTTCGACTGGAAGCTGACCGACATGGATGGGATGCCGTACACGACGATCGACACCGGCGGCGAGGGCATCCCAGGGGGAATTGGCGCGGCGCCGCCCGGTGACTCCGGCCACGTCACCTTTTACGTCCTGGTCGAGGACATCGAGGCTGCCCTGGGCAAGGTGGAGACGCTGGGCGGCAAGCGGACGATGGGTCCGATGGACATCCCCAGCGGTCAGATCGCGCTGTTCACCGATCCCGAGGGTCACCAGGTCGGCTTGATGACGCGGACCGGGTAGGGCCTCGGCGAGCCGGTGGCGCGGCTTTCGTAGAATCGCGGCTTCTCCTCGTCCCGTCCGACGGAAGGAACGCTGTGGAGCGCTGGACGCGCGCCGTCATCGACAACCGCAAGAAGGTCATTGCCGCCTGGCTGATCCTCTTCGTCTTCGGCGGCTACGGGGCGTCGCATCTCGGCGACCTGCTGAGCAATCGCTTCCGAGTGCCCGGCTCGGACGCCGAACGCGGCCTCGACCTGCTCAAGGACCACTTCAACGAGCGCGGTGACGGCGCCTTCACGCTGGTCTTCCAAACCAAGCGACCCGTCGCCGGCACTACGGCCTTCCGAGTCCGGGCCACGAAGGCGACGGCGCAGGCCTCCTCGGTCGTCCAGGGCGCCAACCCTGGGCCTGTCCTGGTCGCCTCGCCGCACGTCGCCTACGCCCAGATCAACACCCCGCTGGAAAACCAGGACGCCGCCAAGAAGACGCCGGACATCCGCGACGCCACGCCGCAGCTGCCGGGCACCACGACCTACCTCTCGGGCTTCCCGGCGATCAACCACGACACCCAGAAGATCTACAACGAAGACCTCGCCAAGGGGGAGACGATCGCGATCCCGATCGCCCTGATCGTGATGCTGTTCATGTTCGGCACCCTGGCCGGGATCGCTGTGCCGTTCGCCTTCGCTGCGGTGACGATCCCCTCGACGCTGGGTGCGGTCTGGGTCGTCGCCCACTTCATGGACATGGCGATCTACGTGACCAACATCGTCTCCCTGATCGGCCTGGCGATCGCGGTCGACTACTCGATGCTGGTCGTCTTCCGCTACCGCGAAGAGCTGGAGAAACAGGACTCCGCCCAGGAGGCGCTGGTCGAGACGATGAAGACGGCGGGCCGTGCCACCCTCTTCTCCGGCGCCGTCGTCGCGGTCGGCTTGGCGCTGCTCGTCTTCATGCCGGTGCCCTTCATGCGTTCGATGGGGGTCGGCGGCCTGCTAGTGCCGCTCTTCTCGATCGCCGCCTCGGCGACCTTCCTGCCGGCGCTGCTGGCGGTGATGGGAAGGAAGGTGAACAGGTTCCGCGTGATCCCACGTCGCATCATCCAGAACCGAGCTGCGGGCAGGCCGGGCGTCTGGAGCAAACTCGCGCGCTCGATCATGCGCCGGCCGATCCCCTACCTGGTCGTGGGCGGGGGGCTGATGATCGGCCTGGCGTTGCCGGCGCTCGGCCTGCATGTGACCAGCGGCGACAATCGTGGCGTCCCGCTCACCAGGGAGTCGACCCGAGGCTTCGCTCTGCTGCGCGACACCCTCGGTCCGGGTGCCCTGGCCCCGAACCAGATCGTGATCAACACCGGTCGTCCCGACGGTGCTCTCGCGCCGGAGGTGATCGCCGCCGAGAACCGGCTGGTCGCCCAGCTGCGCCGCGACCCCGAGGTGAAGCCGTCGACGATCCTCTCACCTTCGCTGTTGCCGCCGGGTCCCCGCGGCCGCGCGATTGCCGAACGCAACAGCCTGCTTGACGAAACCGGCCAGGTCGCGCAGATCCGCGTCGCCGGTCAGGGCGACTCGGGCACGAAGGAAGCGCAGGACCTGGTCCACCGGATCCGCGACACCTACATACCCAACGCTCACTTCGGCAGCACCGAGGTGGTTCTCTCCGGCGCTCCCGCCTTCGGGGTCGACTTCATCGAAACCGCCTACGGCGCCTTCCCGTGGCTCGTCATCGCGGTTCTGATCCTCTCCTACCTGCTCCTCCTGCGCGCCTTCCGCTCGGTCGTTCTGCCGCTGAAGGCGGTGCTGCTGAATCTGCTTTCGGTCAGCGCCACCTACGGCGTGCTGGTCCTGGTCTTCCAGCAGGGATTGCACTCGACCCTGGGTCTCGACGGCACCCCGCAGATCGAAGGCTGGATCCCGATCTTCCTCTTCGCGATGCTCTTCGGCCTCTCGATGGACTACGAGGTCTTCCTGCTCTCCCGCATCCGCGAGGAGTGGGACAAGCGCCACGACAACGAGGAGGCGGTCGCCTACGGCCTCGAGCACACCGGTCGGCATCATCACCGCCGCCGCGCTGATCATGATCGCGGCCTTCGCCGGTTTCACCGCCGGCTCCTTCGTCGGTCTGCAGGAGTTCGGCATCGGCCTCTCCGCCGCGATCCTGCTCGATGCGACGATCGTCCGCGCCATCCTCGTGCCGGCCCTGATGAAGCTGCTCAGTGAGTGGAACTGGTACCTGCCGAAGCGGGTCGAGCGCGTCCTCGAGCGAACCCGCACCCACCCCGCCGAGGCCGAGACGGGAAGCTAGCCAGCGCGGGTCAGTCCCCGATCAGCTTGATCACGAGACGCTTGCGCCGCCTGCCGTCGAACTCGCAGTAGAAGACCTGCTGCCAGGGGCCGAGGTCGAGACGGCCGTTGGTGATCGGCAGGATCGCCTGCTGGTGGACCAGCAGGTTCTTGAAGTGGGCGTCGCCGTTGTCCTCGCCGCCGCGGTGGTGCCGGTAGTCGCCGCCCTCGGGCAGCAGCTCCACCGCCACCTCGTTGGCCGGCGCCTTCCAGCTCGGCGGCGCCACTTTGTCGAGCCACTCCATCACGTCCTCGTGCAGACCCGGCTCGTCGTCGTTGACCCATACACCGGCGGTGATGTGCATCGCGGAGACCAACGCCATGCCCTCCGCGATCCCGGCCTCGTCGATCGCCGCCTGGACGTCCTCGGTGATGCGGATCAGCTCGCGTCGTTCGTCGGTCTCGAAGGTCATATAGGCGGTGTGCGATTTCATCTGTCCTCCCCTTTGCGCGCCGCCGGGTGCGTTACCTGCTCCGCCCGGTGGCGCACTTCTTCGGCGGCCTCGCGGGTGGCCGCAAGCGCCTCTTCGGTCACCGCGGCGACTCCCTCGTTTGGCTTGCCCCCGATGATGTCGCGGAAGGCGTTCTTGAAACGCTCGGTGCGACGGTCGGCGGGGAAACGGGCCTCCGCCCTCGTCTGCTTCGTGGGGTTGCGTTTGCCGTAGCGGCGGCGAGCCCAGGGGGAGTCCGGCTTGCCGAGCCGCAGCGTTCCGTAGAGCGCGATCGGGAAGACGAAGAAGCCGATCGTGCCGTGCAGGACCCGCTGCTTTGCGAAGCAGGCCGCGACCAGTCCGAACACGAACGCGGCACCGAGGATGCTGATCACCGTCTCCTCGAACGAGCCGGTTTCGAAGCTGAAGGGGCTGAACCCCAGCAGGATCAGCATCATCCCCGCCGCGGCGATCACCGTCGCGTCGATCGAGGCACGCCCCTCCTCCGCCCAGTAGACGTCGTCCAGGTACACCCAGAGGGCGAACTCGTCGATCGTCAGCCCTGCCCCGACGCCGAAGAGGAAGGCGAAGATTTCGGCATAGGGACTCTCTCCCAGCGCCGCGATCCCCAGCGTGCCGGCGATCATCATCGTGACGATCCCGAAGACCAGATGGTGCAGGTGGACGCCGCTGTCGCTGACCACGCTGCCGGGCCACCAGGGCACCCGCGGGCTGCGCATCAGGCGGGTGCTCATGCGGATGAAGGCGAACGAGAGGATGAACCCGACCAGGACCAGGAAGAGGCCCTGTTTTTCGTCGGCGAGGATCTGGTTGTTCCAGAAGTCGCTGAAGATCGATGCCGTGGTCATCGGCTGGGTGGATGCGAGTGTAGACGCGGTTCGGCGCCGTCCCTCTCCGCGATCAGGTCGATCGTGAGCAGTACCGCCGCGACCGCGTAGAAGGGCGTCAGCACGATGTTGGTCGTCGTGTCGGTCAACCACTCGGCGATCAGCGAGTCGCCGAGCAGGGAGTGCGCCATGCCCGTCGCGACCCCGGTGATCGCGTCGCTGGCCATCTCGATCGGGACCAGGACCGCCAGCACCAGCCAGAAGTGACCGCGGACGAGGTGGAAGCTGCGGGCGAGCGCCGCGCGCACCCCGCGGTGCTCGATCTCCACCACGGGGGCGGCGAGGCCGAGGTAGACGAAGACGAGGATCCCCGGCACGACGAAGGCGACCGTGCCGACGGCCACCAGGATGCCGAAGATCAGGTCGACGACGATCAGCCGCCAGTAGTTGATCGTGCCGGCGACCTCTCGCAGCGACGGCGGCCGGCCTCCGTGGGGGTGGGTGAGCGCGATCGCGACCGCGCCGGTGTAGAAGACCTCGCCGAGCAGGCCGGTGGTCACCAGCAGCATCAAGGCCAGGACGGCGCCGGCGATCTCCAGGCCGCTGCCGAGATTCAGCGAGGTCGCCTCGACGTGGACGGGGATCGCGTGGATCAGGCCGAGCGGCACGAAGACCGTGACCGCGAGCGGCAGCAGCGTCCGCGCCCAGGCGAAGTAGGTCCGCCAGATCCGTATGTAGAGCGAGACGGCGGTCATCCCGCTCAGCGGCGACGCCGGCCCGACGGACGGCGTCCACGCCCCTCGAGCTTCGAGCGCGATGACTGCGAGGCCGGCACCTTTCTCAGGTCACGCAGATCCGGCATCAGCATTTCCTCGGCGCACTGCCGGTGCCAGTGGTGGTGTTCGGTGCCCCCCAACCGCAGGACGAGCTGGACGACGGTGTGCTCGGTGCCGATCGGGATGTCGCCGTGGCAACCCGGACAGCGGTAGAGCTTTTGCCCGAAGCTGCGGATCAGCCAGACCTCGTTGCCTTCCTCGTCGTGGCCGCGCAGGCTCCAGCGTTTGCTGGGGAGGCCGGCGCCCGCGCTCATCGCTTCGAGAGCCAGGCGAAGCCGGCGGCCATCGCCACGTTCGCGACTCCGGCGAGACGCAGACCTAGCTTGGCGCCCGGCCGGCTCACCGCCGGGGACTCGGCCCAGAGCGCGTCGGTGGCGATCTCGGTGCCCCGCAGCCAGGCCAGCGCCCACCAGTCGCGCTGCTCGCCACGTGTGGCGGCGAGGGCATGGGCCGCGGCGAAGGTGAGCCAGATCGGGCCGCAACGCCGGAAGAGGTGAGTCGCGTCGGGCGAGGGCTCGTCGTGGCCGAGCACGCGCAGGGTCGCCTGGGGGGCGGCGATCGCGGCCGATCCGAGGACCAGATCGAAGGCGATCATGTTCCTGTTCGTGATGCGGAGGGCCTGCTCGAGGGTCATTCCGCACACCATCCAACCAGATCAGAAGGGAAAGCATGCGAACCGGCGAAATGGACCGCCGTGACCAAGACCGCAACGAAATCCCCCCAGCTGAAGAGCCTTTCCGAATACATCCAGGAGCGTTTCGAGGAGTTCTCGCGCTCGCAGAAAGACGTCGCCCGCTACATCGTCGATCACCTCGACGAGGCAGCCTTCCTCACCGCCGAGGAGCTGGCCCGGAGAGCGAGCACCTCCTCATCGACGGTGGTGCGCTTCTCCCAGGCCCTCGGCTTCGAGGGCTATCCAGAGCTGCAGCAGGCCGCGATCGAGGAGTACCGCACCGCCACCGTGGCCGGCGCCGGGTCCACCGCCGGCGGCGCTGCTCTCTTCTCCTTCGACCATTCCGAGCTGGAGGGGTCGCTGAGCGCCGACTACGCGAACCTCGAGGAAACGGCGCGCAACCTCACCCGCGAGCAGGTCGACGGCGCCGTCGCGGCGTTGGCCGAAGCGCAGCGCGTGGTGATCGTCGGCGTCGACCAGATGGCCTTCTTCGCCAGCTACCTGCGGCACATCCTCAGCCTGCTCGACATCCGCGCCGAAATCGTCGCCAGCACCGGCGGCGAGTCGTTGCAGCGACTCGGGCGGATCGACGAAGAGACCCTCGTCATCGTGCTCTCCTGCGGCCGAGCCCATCCCCTTCTGTTGCGGGCGATGAAGCTCGCCCTGCACCGCCGCGCCCGCACCCTTGCGATTTCGGACGCCTCGCTTTCCGAGGTCGGCGAGCACGCCGAGCAGACCCTCTACTTCTCTTCCAACAGCCCTTCCTTCGCCCGTTCCAACACGGCGTTGATGGCGCTGGTGCAGGGACTCGCGCACGGTCTCTATGCCCGCGACGAAGCGGCGCACAAAGATCGCATCCGCGCCTACAAACTGAAGTAAACAAACCGCCACCTCCTCCGCTTCGCGTCCGGGGGCGGCGGCTATGCCCCGTATCGGCGCCGCTCGCGAAGAATCAGATCGTGACACTCGCTCATTGGTTGCACGGGCGCTCCGGTAATAATGCCTTCATGGCTGAGAGGGCAACGTTCCGCGTAAAGACCGGCCTTGCCGAGATGCTCAAGGGCGGGGTGATCATGGACGTGGTCACGCCCGAGCAGGCGCGGATCGCCGAGACGGCCGGCGCCTGCGCCGTGATGGCGCTGGAGCGGGTCCCCGCCGACATCCGCCGCGACGGCGGCGTCGCCCGCATGTCGGACCCGGCGATGATCAGGGGGATCCAGGAGGCGGTGAGCATCCCGGTGATGGCGAAGGCGCGGATCGGCCATTTCGCCGAGGCCCAGGTCCTGCAGGCGCTCGAGGTCGACTACATCGACGAGTCGGAGGTGCTGACTCCGGCTGACGAGCGCCACCACATCGACAAGCTCGCCTTCGCGGTGCCCTTCGTCTGCGGCGCCACCAACCTCGGCGAGGCGCTGCGGCGGATCGGCGAGGGGGCGGCGATGATCCGCTCCAAGGGCGAGGCCGGGACCGGCAACGTGGTCGAGGCCGTGCGCCACATGCGCGAGATCGTCGCCGGGGTCAAGCGACTTGCCCAGCTCAGGCCCGAGGAGCTCGCCGCTGCCGCCAAGGAGCACCAGGCGCCGCTCGAAGTCGTCCACGAGGTGGCCGCGAAGGGCCGCCTTCCGGTGCCGCTCTTCTGCGCCGGTGGAATCGCCACCCCGGCGGACGCGGCGCTGATGATGCAGCTCGGCGCCGAGGGCAACTTCGTCGGCTCGGGCATCTTCAAGAGCGCCGATCCGGAGCGCCGTGCTCGCGCGATCGTCGAGGCGACCACGCACTTCAACGACCCCGAGCGCGTGACGGCGGCGTCGATCGGCCTCGGCGAGGCGATGCCCGGCTTGGAGATCTCCGAGCTGGCCGCTGCCGATGCACTCCTGCAGGACCGCGGTGCCTGACCTGCGCGTCGGCGTACTGGCGATTCAGGGCGGCTTTGAAGCGCATCTGACCATGTTGGGCGCCCTGGGGGCTGAGGTGTCGGAGGTCCGCGCTCCCGCTGATCTGGAGGACCTCGACGGGCTGGTCATCCCGGGAGGGGAGAGCACGACGATCGTCAAGGGGATCGAGTCGGTGGGGCTGGGGTCGGCGATCCGCTCCCACCACGAGAAGGGGCGGTCGGTGTTCGGCACCTGCGCGGGGATGATCGTCTGCGACGACGCCCACCTCGGCCTGATCGACGCGACGGCGCGGCGCAACGCGTTCGGCCGACAGCTGCAGAGCTTCGAGGCGGACCTGTCGGTCGAGGGAATCGGCGAGGAGCCGCTGCGAGCGGTGTTCATCCGTGCCCCCTGGGTGGAGCGCCACGGCTCGGGAGTCGAGGTGCTCGCCTCCTATGGGGAACACCCGGTGGCGATTCGGGAGGGCGGTGTGTTGGCCTGCGCCTTCCACCCCGAGCTGACCGACGACTCGAGACTGCACGCGGTGTTCATGGCAATGACGACCGGGGCGCGACAACGCGCCCGCGAGGAGGCGCAGACGTGAGAGATCCGAGAGCGGAACGGCTGGCGAAGATCCTCGTTGGCTACTCGACCGAGGTGAAGGAGGGCGAGATCGTCTCGATCGACGGCGAGAGCGCGGCACAGCCATTGCTGCTCGCGGTCTACGAGGAGGTGCTGAAAGCGGGTGCCCACCCGATCCTCAACGTCTCGCTCGACGGCCAGGGCGCCGCCTATTACAAGCACGCGAGCGACGCCCAGCTCGACTGGGTCTCGCCGGTCTCCGAGTGGCTGCTCGAGAACGTCGATGTCCGCATCTCGATCAGCGCCGCCAGCAACACCCGCGAGCTCTCCGCGGTGCCCCCGCAGCGCCAGACCCGTCGTCAGGCGGCGACGGGCGAGTTGTTGGGGCGGGCGATGGAGCGCAGCGCCAAGGGTGAGTTCCGTTGGTGCTACACGCTCTTCCCGACCAACGCCTACGCCTCGGAGGCGGAGATGAGCCTGGCTGACTACGAGGACTTCTACTACGGAGCCTGTCTTGCCGACGACGGCGACCCGCTGACCGCCTGGCAACGGGCCTCGGCTGAGACGAGGCGGCTGGCGGAGTGGATCGAGGGGCACAGGGAAGTGCGGGTTCTGGCCCCCGGCACCGACATCACCCTCGCCATCGAGGGCCGCAAGTTCATTCCCTGCGACGGCCGTCACAACATGCCCGACGGCGAGTTCTTCACCGGGCCGATCGAGGACTCGGTCGAGGGCGAGGTGACCTTCCATCTACCGGCGACGATCGGCGGTCGCGAGGTCGCCGGCGTGCGGTTGCGATTCGAGGCGGGCAAGGTGGTCGACGCGAGCGCCGAGAGGGGGGAGGAGTTCCTGATCGAGCTGCTGGACACCGACGCCGGAGCGCGCCGGCTCGGCGAGCTGGGGATCGGCACCAACTACGCGATCGATCGCGGCACCCGCGAGGTGCTGCTCGACGAGAAGATCGGTGGCACCGTCCACATGGCGGTAGGCCGCAGCTATCCGGAGTCGGGCGGCGTCAACGAGTCCGCGGTCCACACCGACCTGGTTTGCGACCTCCGCCTCGGCGGCAAGATCGTCGTCGACGGCGAGGACTTCCAAGTCGACGGCAGGTTCGTCGTCTGACTACTGGCTGGGAAGCGGGGATCCAGACAAGAGGAAGAACCAGACGAGGAAGACCCCGCCCGCGAGCAGCACCGAGCCCATCAGCACCGCCTCGACGACGGTGGTGGTTCCAGCCGGCGCATCGGACTCGCGCATGCTCTTCAACCAGCTCGGCCGCATCGGCGCCAGCCGGTTGGTGCCGGTGATCTGCATGTAGATGGCGTTGAGGCGACCGAGCAGCCAGGCGTCGATCACCACCGTGACGATGATCCCGATCGCGACCACCGCGTAGGGCCCTTCACTGGGGAACTGGGTCGTCGAGACCTTCGAGCCGATGTAGATCCAGCCCACTGGAATCGCGGTCCAGAGCGCCAGCGCGGTGAGCAGCATCGCGACGAAGATCACGCTCGCAGCCAATCCCCGGGCGAGGCTCGTTCGATGCGAATGGGTGATCGTCTCTGAGCTCATCCCCGTCCTCATAGAATGGCAAACGATGTCTGGACACTCGAAATGGTCCTCGATCAAACACAAGAAGGGCGCCGCCGACGCTAAACGCGGCAAGCTCTTCACCAAGCTTGCGCGGGCGATCGCCGTCGCCGCCCGCGACGGGGGCGGTGACCCCGACGGCAACCCGGCGCTGGCGACGGCGGTTCAGAAGGCGCGTGACGCCTCGATGCCGAAGGACAACATCCAGCGGGCGATCGATCGGGGCACCGGTGCCGGCTCGGATACCGCCGCGATCGAGCGGGTGGTCTTCGAGGGTTATGGGCCAGGCGGTGTCGCCGTTTTGGTCGAGGCGCTGACCGACAACCGCAACCGCACCAGCGCTGAAGTGCGCCACGCTTTCAGCAAGCACAACGGCAGCCTCGGCGAGCCCGGCTCGGTCGCCTGGATCTTCGAGAAGCGCGGGGTGCTCGCGGTCGACGGTGCGCGCTATGGCGAGGACGATCTGATCGCCGCGATCGATGCCGGAGCCGAGGACGTGCGCGAGGAGGGCGAGCTGCTGCGGGTGCTTTGCGAGCCGGCGAGCCTGAGCGCCGTCCGTGAGGCGCTGGAGGCGGGAGGGGTCGAGATCCAGTCGGCGGAGGTGGCGATGGAGCCGAAGAGCACGGTTGAGCTCAAGGGCAACGAGGCCAAGGCGCTGCTGGGGCTAATCGAGGCGCTGGAAGACGACGACGACGTCAACGAGGTCTACGCCAACTTTGACATCCCGGACGACGTGCTGCAGGAGCTGGCAGCGTAAAGGCATCCGGGGCTCCTCCCAGAATCACTTCCCATGGAAGTAGTGATGGGGATCGACCCCGGCGCCGCCAACCTCGGATTCGGCATCGTCCGGGTCGAAGGCAATCGCATGGCCGCGCTCGACGGTGGCGTCGTCGAAACCACCGCCGAGCTGCCGATGGAGCGCCGCCTGGAGCGGATCCACACTGCGCTGGCCGAGCTGATCGCGTGGCACGAGCCGAAGGCGCTGGCGATCGAGGACGTCTTCTTTGGCAAGAACGTGCGCACCGCGATGTCGGTTGGCCAGGCCAGCGGGGTCGCGATGCTTGCCGCTGCGCAAGGCGACGTGCGCTGCTTCGTCTACACGCCGCAGGCGATCAAGATGGCCGTCTGCGGCAGCGGCGCGGCGGGCAAGAAGCAGGTCCAGCGGATGGTCGGGACCCTGCTGGCGCTGCCCGAGCTGCCCAGTCCCGACCATGCCGCCGACGCGCTGGCGGTGGCGATCTGCCACGGCGGCGGCGCCGGGCGTCGTCAGGCGGCGGAGCTGGCCGAGGCCGCCGTCGCGGGGCGGGCGGCCGGATGATCGCCGCGGTCCGCGGCGAGGTGATGGTGCGGCGCCCCGATCACGTCGTGATCGACGCGGGCGGGGTCGGTTACCGGCTCACCGTCTCGGCTGAGACCTTGAAAGCCGTGCCGGCCACCGGGCGCGAGACCTTTCTGCACGCCGAGCTGGTCTCGCGCGAGGATTCCCTGGCGCTGTTCGGCTTCGCCTCCGAGGAGGAGCGCGACCTGTTCGGCCAGCTGGTCTCGGTGAGCGGCGTCGGACCGAAAGTGGCGATCTCGGTTCTCTCCGGCGGCCCGGCCCGCGAGCTCTTGCGGGCAATCGCCGCCGGTGACGCGAAGCGCTTCCAGGCGGCGCCTGGGATCGGCAAGCGCACCGCGGAGCGGATCATCGTCGAGCTGCGGGACAAGGTGGTCGGGGCGCTGGAGGAAGAGGTGGCAATCGCCGCCGAGAGCGGCGACGCGCGCGCCCTCGCCCGCGATGGCCTCGTCAACCTCGGCTACGCGCCGCTCGAAGCAGAGCAGTTGCTCGACGGGATCGACGGTGACGATCCGCAGGAGCTGCTCTCGACGGCGCTGCGCAAGGCCGGGACGGAGAAGAAAGCAGCGTGAGCGAAAGGCGGATACGCACTCCTGGCGTGGAGGACGAGCCGGAGGTTCGCATCCACGATGCGCGGGCCGATGTCCCCGACGAGGACCTCGATCGATCGCTGCGCCCCCCGAGCCTCGCCGATTTCGTCAACCAGGCCCAGGTCACCGACCAGCTCTCGATCTTCCTCGAGGCCGCACGGCGGCGCGGCGAGCCGCTGGATCACGTCCTGCTCGCCGGGCCTCCTGGGCTGGGCAAGACCTCCCTCGCCCACATCGTCGCCGCCGAGATGGAAGTGCCGATGGTCCAGACCGCCGGTCCTGCGCTGGAGCGCAAGGCCGACGTCGCCTCCTTTCTCACCGCGCTAGAGCCGGGCAGCGTCTTCTTCGTCGACGAGATCCATCGGCTTGGTCGTGCGGTCGAGGAGACGCTCTACCCGGCGATGGAGGACGGTGAGCTGCCGGTCGTGCTCGGCCAGGGCGCCGGCGCCCGCACGGTGACCCTGCCGCTGCCGCCCTTCACGCTGGTCGGGGCGACCACCCGGGCCGGCTTGCTGACGACGCCGCTGCGCGACCGCTTCGGCGTCTGCCACCGACTCGAGCACTACAGCCCCGAGCATCTCGCCGAGATAGTCGAGCGCTCCGCCGGCATCCTCGAAGTCGAGATCGACGCCGATGGGGCGCAGACGATCGCCGCCCGTTCACGCGGCACGCCGCGGGTCGCAAACCGCTTGCTGAAGCGGGTTCGCGACTTCGCCCAGGTGAAGGGCAGCGGCACTGTCGATGCCGAGGTCGCCGCAGCGGGGCTGGAGATGCTCGAGGTCGACGCCGGCGGGCTCGACCGCAGCGACCGCAACCTGCTCGACACGGTCGCCTCCAAGTTCGCCGGCGGGCCGGTTGGGCTCTCGACGCTGGCCATCGCGATCGGCGAGGAGCAGGACACGATCGAGGACGTGCTCGAGCCCTACCTGCTCCAACAGGGCATGCTGAAGCGCACTCCGCGCGGCCGGGTGCTGACCGAGCGGGCCTACGAGCACCTCGGGATCCCCACCCCCGAGGGATCGCGCAGTCTGTTCTGAGCGGACTCTCAGTAGCCTGTCGTAGGGATGCCTTTCTTCATCTGCCCCAACTGCGGGAACAGGGAGCTGAGCGCCGACCGGACAGCCGGTTTCAGCACCCGTCCAAAGGGCTGCTCCAAATGCGGCTTCGGCTTCGTCTTCGAGCTACTCGACGACTACTACCCGGCGCCCAATGCGGCCTTCTTCGTCTGCGACCGGCAGGCGCGGGTGATCGATGCCGGGCGCGGCAGCTTCGAGCTGACCGGGCTCACCGACGAAGACGTGATCGGTCGTCCCGTGCAGGA
Source organism: uncultured Solirubrobacterales bacterium (assembly GCA_963706605.1). GTDB lineage: Bacteria > Actinomycetota > Thermoleophilia > Solirubrobacterales > 70-9 > VRUE01. Next base: position 2,438,966 of record OY970165.1, on the reverse strand, counting down.
GGTTCTGGGCCTGCAGTGGCTTCAGCCCGGTGACGGTGGAGAGACCGCCGATGTCGACGGTGACGGGGTCACCGATCCGATCGAGACCTCGCTCGAGTGGGGGGTGCGCTCGCTGGGCAAGAAAGTCGCGGTCAACGCCGAGGGTGATCTGCCGGCCGAGGCGGTCGCCGACGTGTTCCCCGCTTACGACGACGACGGCGGCTTGCTGATCGTCCTGACGCCGGAGAGCTGAGCGGGATGCGACGGCGCAGGAACCTCTTCGTACTGCTCTTCGTGCTGGGTCTGATCATCGTCTCGGCCCTGGTCGTCGCCAGCAAGCCGACGCGGCTCGGACTGGACCTGAAGGGCGGTGTCGAGCTGGTCTACCAGGGCACGCCGACCGGCGAGGTGAAGGAAGTCAGCGGCGAAGACATCGAACGTTCGATCGAAATCATCCGCGAGCGGATCGACAAGCTCGGGGTCTCCGAGCCGGAAGTCGCCCGCCTCGGCACCACCGAGATCTCGGTCAGCCTGCCCGACGTCACCAACGCACAGCGGGCGATCGAACAGGTCGGCACCACCGCCCAGCTCCAGTTCTATGACTGGGAGCCCAACCTGCTCGGCCGCGAGAAGACGATCGGCGGAGTCCCGGGCCGGGAACCGCCCGCAAAAGTGGTCGAAGAAGCCACCGCAGAATGGAAAGCCGCCGGTCGCAGCACCACCAAGCAGGAGAACCAGCAACTGATCTTCTCCGGCGCCTTCCCGACCCCCTACGCCGCGGTCAAGCTCGCCTCCGAACAGAAGCCGGTGGCCGACTGCACGACCTGCTCGACGGCGAAACCGCGCTACTACCTGTTCGACGGCAGTCCGCAGCACAAATTGATCGCGGGCCCCGAGTTCTCCAGAGAAGACCTCTTCATCAGCGCTACCGGGAAGAAACGGCCACACCAGAAGGAATGCAAGGACGGAGAAATCGGCGAATGCCAGACCGTGGCGGTGGTTCCGCCGGGGACCATCGTCGTCTCCGAACAGCCCTCCGACCCGAACGGGAAGCCGGTCGAGGGGATCGAGAACGCCGGCTGGTACGCGCTGAAGGACGAACCGGCCCTCTCCGGCACCGACATCACGAACCCGGAAGAGAAAGAAAACAACGGCGAACTGGCGGTCGCCTTCGAATTCACCGGTGGCGGCCAACAGGCATTCCAGGACGTCACCCGCCGCATCGCCCAGCGCGGCCAGGCGCGTGCGCTCGGGCTCTCCTCTGGAGAAGAAGCGGAACGGCTCTCCGGCCACTTCGCCGTCGTCCTCGACAACGAAGTCAAGACGCGGCCAATCATCAACTTCGCCCAGAACCCGGACGGGATCGACGGCCGCACCGGGGCGCAGATCTCCGGCGGCTTTTCCAGCATCACCGAAGCACAGGACTTGGCGACCATCCTCCAGATCGGCGCCCTGCCGATCAACCTGAAGCTGATCAGTCAGACCCAGGTCTCGGCGACGCTCGGCAGCCAGGCGCTCCACGCGGGGATCAAGGCCGGAGTGATCGCCCTCATCCTGGTCACCTTCTTCCTGCTCCTCTACTACCGCTTCCTGGGACTGATCGCGGTGATTGCCCTGGCTGCCAACGGGGTGATCTTCTTCGCCCTGATCAAACTGATCCCGATCACCCTGACGCTGCCGGGAATCGCGGGGTTGATCCTGACGATCGGGGTCGCGGCCGACTCCAACATCGTCATCTTCGAGCGGATCAAGGAGGAGGTGCGCGCCGGGCGCCCGATGGCGAGCGCGATCGCCGCCGGCTATCGCCGCGGCATCGCGACGATCGTCGACGCCAACGTCGTCACCCTGCTGACCGCCTTCATCCTCTTCGTGCTCGCCACGGCAGGCGTCAAGGGCTTCGCCTTCACCCTCGGCGTCGGCACGATCGTCTCGCTGCTGACCGCCGTCGTGTTCACCCAGGCCCTGCTGCTCAGCATGAGCCGCTCGCGCCTCCTGCGCTCGCCCGCCGTGCTCGGGGCCTCGGGCCAGCGGATGCGCTGGCACTTCGACTTCATGGGCGCGAGCCGCTGGTTCTTCTCGCTCTCCGGCACGATCCTGATCATCGGTGCTCTGGCGCTGGCCACCCAGCAGCTCAACTTCGGCATCGACTTCGAATCGGGAACGCGGATCAAGGTCGCGCTGACCCAACCGACCGACGAGGAAGGCGTCCGTGAAGCGCTCGATTCGGCGGGGGTCAACAGCGAGGAGGTCCAGCAGGTCTCCGATCCCGAACTCGGTGAAAACGTCTTCCAGATTCAGGCGCGACAGCTGGGCCCGAGCCAGGTGGCAAAGGCGGAGAAGGCCCTTGACTCCCAGTTCGAAGTCGCTGAAAACGGCTTCGACAGCACCAGTGTCGGGCCGACGTTCGGCCAGCAGGTCGCCAACAGCGCGATCAAGGCGCTGATCTTCTCGTTGCTGGTGATCTGCGCCTACGTCGCCTTCCGCTTCGACCCGAAGTTCGCGGTGCCGGTGTTGATCGCGATCTTCCACGACATCCTGATCACGGCGGGGGTCTACTCACTGACCGGAAGGGAGGTGACGAGCGGTACGGTCGCCGCTTTCCTCACCATCTTGGGCTACTCGCTCTACGACACGATCATCGTCTTCGACCGTATCCGCGAGAACCTGCCGCGCATGCCGCGCGCCGCCTTCTCGCAGATCGTCAACCGCTCGATGAGCGAGGTGCTCACCCGCTCGCTGGCGACCAGCTTCCTGACCCTGCTCGCCGTCGTCTCACTGCTGATCTTCGGCGGTACCACCCTGCAGGACTTCGCCTTCGCGATGTTCGTCGGGATCATCTCCGGGACCTACTCGTCGATCTTCATCGCCTCGCCGGTCCTGACCGCCTGGAAGGAACGTGAGCCAGGCTTCGCGCGCCGGCGGGCCCGGATCGCCGAGATCGACGGCACCGTCCCCGCCTTCGCCGACGACGTGGCGCTGGCGAAGCTCGGCGACGACGCGGAGACCGACGCCGAGATCGAGGAGATGCTGGCCGCCCAGCAGGAGCCAAAGCCGCGACCGGGGGCCGTCGCCACCGCCGAGCCCCCCGGAGGGGACGGCGCGGGACCGTCGTCTAACGGGGAGCCGCCGGATGCCGCCGACGGGGAGTCCGCCGCACGCCGCGAGCGCAACGCACAGCGCCGCGAGCGTCGCAAACAACGCCGCAAGCACGGGAGGAACCGCTAGCTCATGGCCCTGCTCGTCTGGTTCACGATGGGAATTGCCCTCTGGCACTTCACGGTCTTCGTGCCCGATCGGTTCTGGCAGGGAATCGTCGGCGCCTTCCTCGGCTCGGTGATCGGCGCGGTCGTCTTCGGCGGCATCGTCGAGATCGTCACCGGCCGCGGCCTCGGCAACACCGATCTAGGCACGGCGCTGATCGCGATCCCCGGTGTGGCGATCGGACTCGCGGTGGTCTGGGCGATCGGCGTTCGCTCGGAACAAGCGGCCTGAATCGCCCCGAAATCCGTCCCGGCCGGCGCCTAGCCTGGCTGCGTGGCGGAGACCATCAACGCATATGAGGCAGAGCCTTACTCCTACGGTGAGGCGAGGACTCTCTCGGAGCAATTGGGCCTGAGCGAGCCGGTCGCGATCACCCTGGTGCGGCGCGGCTACCGGACCCCGGAGGAGGCGAGCGCCTTTCTTGCTGCCGATGAGTCGCACTCGCCCGACGAGTTCGACTCGATGGATGGCGTATGCGGGCAGGTTCAAGACGCGATCAGCGCCGGCCGGCGAATCACCGTGCACGGTGACTTCGACGTCGATGGGGTCTGCGCGACGACGATCCTCGTCAGCACCCTGCGCGAGCTCGGCGCTGCGTGCGACTGGTTGATCCCTGACCGGATCGCCGACGGCTACGGGCTCAGCGCCGAGAACATCGAGAAGCTGGCGCAGCGGGGCACCGAGCTGCTGATCACCGTCGACTGTGGCATCACCGCGGTTGAGGAGGTGGCGCTGGCGCGCTCCCTGGGCATGGAAGTCGTCGTCACCGACCATCACCAGCCGGGCCCGGAGCTGCCCGACTGCCCGATCCTGCACCCGGCGCTCGACGGCTACCCGTTTGAGCAGCTATGCGGGACGGCGGTGGCGTGGAAGCTGGCGAGCGCTTTGAGGGAGCCGGGGGTGGGGTCTCCAGGCTCGCGTTCGCGAGGAGTTCCTGGAGACCCCACCCCCGACTCCCTGCCGGACCTCGATCTGGTTGCCCTCGCCACCGTCGCCGATGTCGTGGCGCTTGTGGGCGAGAACCGGTCGTTGGTGCGGCGCGGCATCGCAGAGGTGCGGCGGGCGCGCAGGCCGGGGATACGAGCGCTTTTGGAGGCGGCCAGTTGCGAGCCGACCCAGGTGGACGAGGGTGATCTGGCTTTCCGGCTGGCGCCGCGGATCAACGCCGCTGGTCGCCTCTACCGGGCTGATGCTGGGGTCGAGCTGTTCCTGACCGATGATGAGGCGCGCGCGGCTGAGATAGCAGCGGAGTTGAGCCGGGCGAATAGCGAGCGGCGGGCCACCGAGCGCCAGGTCGATGCCGCGGCCGAGGCGGCGCGGCGAGAGCTCCCGGCCGAGCTGCGCGAAGCGCCAGGCCTGGTCGTGGCCGGCGAGGGCTGGCATCCGGGCGTGATCGGGATCGTCGCCTCACGGCTGGTCGAGCGCCATCACTGCCCCGTCGTCGTCGTCTCGCTCGACGGCGAAGGGGGTGGGCGAGGCTCGGGTCGCAGCATCCCTGGCTTCGACCTGCTCGCCGGGTTGGAGGCTTGCGCCGAGCACCTGGAGGGCTTTGGCGGACATCGTGCGGCGGCTGGGTTGCAGCTGCGGGCGGAGAACCTCGACGCGTTCCGAGGGGCGTTCGCCGCCCACGCCGCCTCGGTGCTCGGCCCCGAGGATCTGCGGCGGACCGAGCGAATCGACGCGATGGTCGGCGGCGCCGACCTCGGCCTCGACCTCGCCGAGGAGCTGGAACGATTGGCGCCGTTCGGGATGGGCAATCCCGGCGTGCGGCTGCTCGTCCCCTCCGCCCGCGTGCGCGACGTGCGCGCGATGGGGGAAGGCAAGCATGCCCGGTTCAGCCTCCACAGCGGCGCCCATCGGGCGCTCGGGGTCGTCTTCGGGCGCTCGAAGCTGGGTGTGGGTGAGGACGACCCGGTCGACGCCGCGGTGCGGCTCGAGGTGAACCGCTGGAAGGGCTCGGTAGAGCCACGCCTGGTCCTGCGTGAGCTCTACCCACGCCAGGAGGACACGGGGGAGTCCGGACCCGGCACCGACGAGGAGTGGTGGGGGCGCTATGAGGCCGAGCGGCGCGCTGATCTCGACCTTTGGCCACCCGAGGCACCCGCGTGGGAGGACGATCGTGAGCGCACGGTGCTGCGGCCGCGCAGCTCGCCGGCGGCGGTCGTAGCGGAGCTGAGCTCGTGCGGAGGCGGCAGCGTCCTCGCGGTCGTCGCCGATCGCCAGCGCCGCACCGCGCTGACGGCGGGTGGCGCCGTGCTGGCAGATGGCGTCGCGCTCGAAGCCGACCCCGAGCTGGCGCGTGGCTTCGAGCACGTCGTGCTTGTCGATCCGCCGCAGTTCTCTCACGTCGAGGGTCTGGCCACCCGTCCCAGCGCCGAGGGCGGCTACGTGCATCTCGCCTGGGGCGAGGCGGAGCATCGCTTCGCGCTCGCCATGCTCGACGAGCAGCTCGCCCGCCGGCCGGTTCTGATCGCGATGTTCAGGGACCTGCGTGAGGCGGGTGAGGTGAGTGGGGCGAGCCTGCTGGAGGCGCTCCGCGGCAGCGGCCCGCAGCCGCGCGGCCCCGAGGCAGTGGCCCGTTGCATGCGGGTTCTCTCCGAGCTGGGCTTGGTGCAGGGGTCCGCCGACGCAGGTGACGGCAGCGTCGGGGTCGTATCCTCCGAGGGGACAGAACTGGAGCGCTCGGCCGCGTTCCGTGCCTACGGTGCTCGCCACCAGGAGGGCCTGCAATACCTCGAACGACGCCAACAGCCCTAGAGCAACGGGAGCTCCTCGCCGACCTCTTCGCCGTGGTCGAGGAGTTCGACTCGGCGCCCGAGATCGATCGCGCCGCGCTCACCCATGCCTTCGATTTCGCCTGCGAGCGCCACGCGGACCAGTTGCGGCGCTCCGGCGACGAGTTCATCACCCATCCGGTCGGGGTCGCACAGATCTGCGCCGGAATGCGCCTCGACACCGAGACGCTCTGCGCGGCTCTCCTGCACGACACGGTCGAGGACACCAGCGCCAGCCTGGAGGAGATCCAGGCTGAGTTCGGCGAGGAGATCGCCCAGCTTGTCGATGGGGTGACCAAGCTGACCGGGATGACCTTCGAGAGCCGCGATGAGCGGCAGGCGGAGAACTACCGCAAGATGATGGTGGCGATGGCCACCGACGTCAGGGTGATCCTGATCAAGCTGGCCGATCGCCTCCACAACATGCGCACCCTGGGCGCGCTGCCGAAGCAGAAGCAGACGGCGAAGTCGCGCGAGACGCTGGAGATCTACGCGCCGCTCGCCCACCGGCTGGGAATCCACGCGATCAAGTGGGAGCTGGAGGACCTCGCCTTCGCGACCCTGCATCCGCGCAAGTACAAGGAGATCAAACAGCTCGTCGCCCAGCAGCGCGACGAGCGTGAGGTCTACGTCAGCGAGGCGGGCGAGTTCCTCGGCATGGAGCTGAAAGAGGTCGGCATCGAAGCTGAGATCTCGGGCCGCGCCAAGCACTTCTACTCGATCTATACGAAGATGACGAAGAAGGGGCGGGAGTTCAACGAGATCTTCGACCTGACCGCGATGCGGGTGATCGTCGGCTCGGTCAAGGACTGCTACGGGGCGATCGGCGTCATCCACTCGCTCTGGAAGCCGCTGCCGGGACGCTTCAAGGACTTCGTCGCGATGCCGAAGGCCAACATGTACCAGGCGCTGCACACGACGGTTATCGGGCCGGAAGGAAAGCCCCTGGAGATTCAGATCCGCACGGGGGAGATGCACAAGCTGGCCGAGTACGGGATCGCCACCCACGTCGCCTACAAGGAGGGTGGCGGGACCGATCCGAAGCGCGAGAAGATGACCTGGCTGCGGCAGCTGGTCGAGGCCGAGGGTGAGCAGGATCCGGCCGAGTTCCTCGAGTCGCTGAAGGTCGACCTGTTCGAGGACGAGGTCTTCGTCTTCACCCCAAAGGGCGAGGTGAAGAACCTCTCAGCCGGCTCGACGCCACTCGACTTCGCCTACGCCGTCCACACCGACGTCGGCCACCGCTGCGTCGGCGCCAAGGTGAATGGCAGCATTGTGCCGCTGCATTACCAGCTGCGCTCCGGCGACATCGTCGAGGTCCTGACCGCGAAACAGAAGCGGGGACCTTCGCGCGACTGGCTGAAGCTGGTGCGCACCAGCCGCGCCCGCAACAAGATCCGCGCCTTCTTCAAAGAGGAGCGGCGCGAGGACGCGGAGCACAAGGGCCGCGAGGCGCTGGAGGAGGCGCTGCGCAAGCGCGGTCTGCCGATGCAGAAGCTGGTGATGTCGCCGCTGCTCGCCGACGTGATCCGCGAGATGGGCTTCCGCAAAGCGACCGAGTTCTACATCGCGCTCGGTCAGGGCAAGGTCTCGACCAAGGCGGTCGCCAACAAGCTGATGCAGCGGTTGAAAGCCGGCGAGGCGGTCGAGGACGAGGAGCCGCTCGGCCTCGAGGGGGCCCGCGAGGACAAGGCAAGGCGGACCAAGGACGCCTCCGACTATGGGATCAGGGTGAAGGGCGCCGACAACGTCGCGGTGCGGCTGGCCAAGTGCTGTCGCCCGGTGCCCGGTGACGCGATCGCGGGCTACGTCTCGCTCGGTCGCGGCATCACCATCCACCGGGCGGATTGCAAGAACGTGAAGGCGCTGATGAAGGCGCCCGAACGCTTCGTCGACGTCAGCTGGGACGGCGAGAACGAGTCCTCATACCGGGTCGAGCTGCAGATCGACGCCTACGACCGCACCCGCCTGTTGGAGGATCTCTCCCGCACCTTCTCCGAGGCCGGCATCAACATCCTCGGCGCGAGCTGCATGACCAAGCACCCGATGGTGAAGAACCGCTTCGTGGTCGAGGTCGGCGACACCGAGCAGCTGAAGCAGTGCGTCTCGCGGCTGCGCAACGTCGAAGGCGTGTTCGACGCCTACCGGATAACGCCAACCGCCTGATCAGGCGACGAAGGTGAGGGCCCCGGGCGAGATGCCCAGGTCGAGGTGCGTCCGCTCGCCGACGTAGTCGCCGTCGAGCTGGACCGGGAAGGGACGGGTGACGCCGTCCTTGGTCTCGGAGATCGAAACGACGGTGGCGGTCGTGACGTCTTCGAAATGCTCGATCTGGCGGTGCCGGGCGGCCGGGCGCTTCTCGCTGAAGAGACGTGGGATCAGGGTCGGCATGTCGCGCTGCGCCGCGCGCTTCAAGACGCCGAGGGAGAGGGTGCCGTCGTCGATCTCGACCCCCTCGCAGACCCGGATCGAACGGCTGGCGAAGTAGGTGAAGGGGTCGGAGTTCTGCGCCAGGGCGGTCACTCCCTCGGTCGTCCTGCCGTCGATCTCGACCCGCAACCTGATCGGGCTGACCATGTACTCACGGTAGAAGGCCGAGATCGCCGCCCAGCTGTAGTAGTAGGGCCCGGCGCGGGACTTGAGGCGAGGGTGGGCGTCCACCCGCTTGACCACGGTGGCGTCGATCCCGACACCACAGGAGAAGACGAAGTGGCGATCGCCCGCCACGCCGAGGTCGATCTTGCGCGGCGACCACTCGTCGACCATCGCGAGCAGATGCTCGGTCGCGTCGACGACGTCGTTGGGGATGCCGAGGGTGCGGCAGACCACATTGGTCGAGCCGCCGGGCAGCACCGTGACCGGCACGTCGGTTCCGGCGAGGCCATTGGCCACCTCGTTCAGGGTGCCGTCACCGCCGAAGGCGACGACGACGTCATAACCGTGGTCGCGCACCTCACGGCCGATCTCGGTGGCGTGGTTCTGCGACTCGGTGGCGACCATCTCGACCTCGAAGCGGCCCTGCAGCGCGTAGACGACCAGATTCTTGAGTCGGTCGGAGACGGTCGTCGCATACGGGTTGACGATCAGCAGCATCTGCTTCTTGCCCACTCGCCTACCCGGTCGTCTCATAGCGGATCACCTCCCCGTCGTCGACTTCACGCACGCGGCCCTCGTTGACCAGCAGGTCCGCATGCCCGATCACCTCTGAGAGGGTGAGGAAGGCCTGGGTGACGGCGACGTTCCCCCAGATCGCCTGGGCGATTTCATAGCCGCTGCGCGGCCGCTCAGCGATCAGGCCGTGGATCTTCTCCTTGCGACGCTCGTGCTTGGCGAGTCGGTCGTCGATCAGCGCGACGTGGTCGACGATCGGCTCCCCGTGGCCGGAGAGAACGATCTCGGCCGGCATCTCACGCGTCTTCTTCATCGACTCGATGTAGGTGACGAGCGCTTGCGTGCGCTGCGAGGAGCCGTCGAGCGGCCGGGTGATCAGCGGGTTGGAGGAGATGTGGGCGATCAGGTGGTCGGCGGCGATCAGGATGCGACGGCGCTCGTCCCAGAAAACCGTGTCGGAGGGGCTGTGCCCGGGGCGATGCAGGGTCTTGAGCGAGCGGTCGCGGAAGACGATCTCCTCACCGTCGGCCAGCGGCCGCGTCACCTCCGCTTTCGAGCCCCAGCCACGGAAGCTGCGCGAGACGCTCTGCAGCGCAAAGGCGACCTCCTGAGGGATGCCGTTGCGCAGCATCAGCTCGACCGCGAAGGCATCCTCACGCTCGGCATCCTCGCCGAAGTTGGCGAGCCGCTCGGCGGCGAGGCCGAGCGCCGCCACCTCCGCGCCGGAGTGCTCGACGACGATCTCGACCAGGCCGAGGTGGTCGATGTGCTGATGGGTGAGGATGACCAGCTCGAGGTCGTCGATCGAGTGACCGCGCTCGGCGAGCTGCCCCTGCAGCTCATCGAGCGCCTTGCCCGAGTTGGGCCCGGTGTCGATCAGGGTGAGTGGCTCGTCCTCGAGCAGGTAGCAGTTGACCCGCCCGACGGCAAAGGGGGTGGGGATGCGAAGGCAGTGGATGCCGGCCAGGGCGGCTTGCTCCAGGGCCTGTTCGGGAGAAAGCGTCACGCCCTGATCAACCCCAACACCTCGTCGCGTTTCGCCTCCATGTCCTCGCGCGAGACGAGCGACTCGAGGTTGAGGCGGAGCAGCGGCTCGGTGTTGGAGGGACGCACGTTGAAGTGCCAGTCCGGGTAGTCGACCGAGATCCCGTCGAGGTCTCCGATCTCTCCATCGGAGTAGCGGGCGGCGATCTCCTCCATCTTCGCCGTCTGGTCGGCGACTTCGGAGTTGATCTCACCGGAGATGAAGTAGCGGGAACGGAACTCGGCCATCAGCTCGCCCAGCGAGCGCCCGTCGGTCGAGAGCAGCTCCAGCATCAGCAGGGCCGGGATCGTGCCGGAGTCGGCGCACCAGAAGTCGCGGAAGTAGTAGTGGCCGGAGACCTCCCCGCCGAAGGCGGCGCCCTCCTCGCGCATCCGGGCCTTGAAGAAGGCATGACCGACGCGCGAGAGGTCGGAGCGGCCGCCCTCGGCGGCGACCAGGTCGGGGACGGCGCGGCTGGAGCGGGGGTCGTAGAGGATCGTTGCGCCCGGATTCTTGGCGAGCGCGGCGCGGGCTAGCAGCGCGCAGATGAAGTCGCCGTCGCAGAAGCGGCCCTCGCCGTCGATGAAGAAGCAGCGGTCGGCGTCGCCGTCCCAGGCGATCCCGAGGTCGGCGCCGGCGGAGCGCACCCGCTCTTCGATCATCGCCCTGTTCTTCTCCAGCAGGGGATTGGGTTCGTGGTCGGGGAACTCGCCGTCGGGCTCGAAGTACATCTCGTCCAGCTCGAGGCCGAGTCCGTGTAGGAGCGGACCGACCATCGGGCCGGCCATCCCGTTGCCGCCGTCGACGACCACCTTCATCGGCTTCACCGCGCTGAGGGTGATGAAGGAGAGGGCGTGCTCGCGGAACTTGTCCCAGATGTCGACCTCTTCGAAGGCGCCGCCGCCCGGCGCCGGACCGAGCCCGGCCTCGATCTCGTTCCGCACGTCGCCGATCCCAGCGTCTCCCGAGAGGGGGAGCGCTCCCTCGCGAACCAGCTTGACGCCGGTGTAGGCCTTCGGGTTGTGGGAGGCGGTGACCATCGCGCCCCCGTCCAGCTGCCGCGATCCGACCAGGTGGTAGAGCATCTCGGTGGCGACCATGCCGGCGTCGATCACGGTCGCGCCCTCGAAGATCAGGCCGTCGCGCAGCTCCGCCGCCATCGCCGGCGCGGTCAGCCGCATGTCACGGCCCAGCCCGACCCGCAGCTCGTCCGGCCGCTTGCCGCGCAGCCGTGCCAGCACGCGGGCGAAGGCGCGGCCGATCGCGAGCGCGGTCGTCTCGTCCATCTCCTCTCCGTAGAGGCCACGGATGTCGTAGGCCTTGAATATGCCCAGCGGGGCGAGGGGTGCCTGCTCGCTCAAAACGCTCCCTTCAGCGCCTCATAGCTTTGCTCCAGGGTCTGCGGCATCACTTTCGTATCGGCGATCACGGGCATGAAGTTGGTGTCGCCGCCCCAGCGGGGAACGACGTGAAGGTGGATGTGGTGCTCGACCCCGGCGCCGGCGACGCGCCCCTGGTTGAAGCCGACGTTATAGCCGTGCGGGTCGTAGACCTCCTCGAGTCGGCCCATCGCGCGCTGGGCCAGCGACATCATCTCGGCCACGGTCTCCCGGGGCAGCTCCTGGAGTCGGCCGATGTGCTCATAGGGTGCGACCATCAGGTGGCCGTTGGTGTAGGGGAAGAGGTTGAGGATCACGAAGCAGCGCTCGCCGCGGTGGACGATCAGGTTCGCGGCGTCGTCCTCCTCCGCCGGCTTGGCGCAGAAGATGCACTCCTCCTCGATGTCCTTCGACGCGTCCTTCACGTAGGCGAGGCGCCAGGGCGCCCAGATGCGAAAATTAGCCACTCGCGGCAGGCTATAGCCAGCCGCGTTTGCGGAAGTAGGCGACCATCCCGACCAGGATCGCGACCATCGCGCCGACGACGATCCAGAACGCGGTCAGGCTCTGCTCTCCCGGCACTCGCACGTTCATCCCCCAGATGCTCGCCAACAGGGTCAGCGGCAGGACGATGACGCTGATCGAGGTGAGGACGCGGAGGATGTCGTTGACGCGGTGCGAGATCACCGACTCGTTGGTCTCGGCAAGCGCCTCGACCACCTCCTTGTAGTTCTCCAGCATGTCCCAGATCCGCTCGTGGGCGTCGACGATGTCGTCGAAGTAGATCTCGAGGTCGAGGTCGGTCGCCAGGTAGCGCTGCTTGACCTTCTCCAGGTCGCGCAGCACCGGCCGTTGCGGCCGGATCACCTTGCGGAAGTTGATGATCTCCTGCTTGACGTTGGAGATGTCGCGGACGACTTCCTCCGAGCGACCCTCGAAGATGTCGTCCTCGAGCGCGTCGAGCTTGTTGCCGATCTTGCGCAGCATCGGGAAGCAGTAGTCGAAGCTGTCGTCGACGAGCCGGTAGAGCAGGTAGCCGGAGCCGCGTGAGAAAAGCTGCTCGCGCAGCTCCTCCTTGGTACGGCAGCGCTCGAACAGGTACTCGACCGGCTGCAGCGGCTGGTTCGGGATCGTGACGACATAGCCGGGACCGACGAAGAGATCGAGCTCGCCGGTGCCCAGGCGGCCCACCGCCGGATCGAAGACGGGGAAGTGAAGGACGATGAACAGGTAGTCGTCATAGATGTCGATCTTCGGCCGCTGATTGCGGGAGAGGACGTCCTCGAGGTCAAGGGCGTGGAAGTCGAAGTTTTCCTCCAGCCAGACCCGCTCGAGGGCGCCGGGGCGCTCGATGTTGACCCAGCGCAGGCCGCTGGAGTCGATCTGCTCGACGTTGGGCGTCTGCGGCTCAGCCTGCGCTGCCGCGGGGATGAGCTCGCCGCGCCGGCCGGCCCGCCGCAGCCTCGGCTTCGGAAGGTTCGGCATCGTTCTGGCTCATCGTCTCGTCGGGCATGGCGTCCACAGTGGGCAGAAGGTTAAACCCACGGCCGCCCTCGGACCGGACAGGAACTCCCCTGGTAAGGTTCGTCCAACATAAGCGCCACATCTAGAGGGGTGGAGGGACTGGCCCGCAGAAGCCCCGGCAACCACCTCGGACCATTGGTTCGAGGGGAGGTGCCAAGTCCAGCAGGTCGTTTTTGGACCTGGAAGATGTGGGGAGGCGTCCGATCGGACCTCTGCCCCACAGGCGGAGGTTTTTTCTAGGAAAAGGAAGATCGGATGTCAATCGAGAACCTGAAGTGCAAGGAGTGCGGGGCCACCTACGAGCTTGACGCAAGCTATGCCTGCGAAAACTGCTTCGGCCCGCTCGAAGTCGCCTACGATCACTCCTCGCTCGACGCCACCGAGGCAAAGCGCCGCATCCAGGCGGGCTCGCAGGGAATCTGGCGCTACGCGGACTTCCTGCCCTTCGCCGGGCGCCCGGGCGATCCGCTCGAGCCGGGCCTGACGCCGCTCCTGCGCGCCGACCGGCTCGCCGAGCGGCTCGGCCTCGACGCCGAGATCTGGGTCAAGAACGACGCCGCCAACCCGACCCACTCCTTCAAGGACCGGGTGGTGGCAGTGGCGGTTGCCAAGGCGCGGGAGCTGGGCTTCGAGACGGTGGCCTGCGCTTCGACCGGCAACCTGGCCAATGCGGTTGCCGCCCACGCCGCCGCCGCCGGTCTCGAGTCCTACGTGCTCGTCCCCGCCAACCTGGAGGAACAGAAGCTGCTCGCCACCGGGATCTACGGCACCAACCTGGTCGGGGTGCGCGGCAACTACGACGAGGTCAACCGGCTCTGCACGCAGCTCGCCGAAACCCGTCCCTGGGCCTTCGTCAACGTCAACCTGCGGCCCTACTACGCGGAGGGCTCGAAGACGCTCGCCTATGAGACCGCCGAGCAGCTGGGCTGGGAGCTGCCCGACCGAGTGGTCTGTCCGATCGCCTCCGGTTCGCTCTTCACCAAGGTCGGTCGCGGCTTCCAGGAGTGGCTGGACCTTGGTCTGGTCAACGGTGCGCAGCCGGTCTTCAACGGGGCCCAGGCGCAGGGTTGCAGCCCGGTGGCGACCGCATTCGCCGAAGGCTGGGACGTCTGCAAGCCGCAGAAGCCGGAGACGATCGCCAAGAGCCTTGCGATCGGCGACCCGGCCGACGGCCCCTACGCGCTGGAGCAGGCGCGTCGCAGCGGTGGCGCGATCGACTCGGTCACCGACGATGAGATTCGCGCCGGGATCCAGCTGCTGGCCGAGACCACCGGGATCTTCACCGAGACCGCGGGTGGGGTGACGATCGGCGCCCTGGCCAAGCTGGCCGAACGCGGCGACATCTCCACCGGCGAGCGGGTCGTCGTCTACATCACCGGCGAGGGGCTGAAGACCCTCGACGCGACTCGCGATAGTTTTCGCATGCATGAGATCGACCCCGATCTGGACAGCTTCGAATCCGCTTTCGAGCCCCAGGAGGTAGCCGTCTGATGGCAGTCACCGTCAAGATCCCGACCCAGCTTCGCGCCGCGACCGGGGGGGAGGCCGAGGTCGAGGTCGCCGGCTCAACCGTCGGCGAGGTCCTCGACGCGGTCTTCGCCGCGCACGGCGATCTGCGCGAGCGGATCACCCAGGACGGCGATCTGCGCCGCTTCGTCAACGTCTACGTCAGCGGCGAGGACATCCGCTTCCAGCAGGGGCTCGAGACGTCGATCGCCGAGGGCGACGAGGTAACGATTCTCCCGGCTGTTGCAGGCGGCTGCTGAGTCCCCTGAAACCGCCGGTAGTCATCCTCTGCGGTGGCCGGGGCACGCGGCTGCGGGAGCGGACGGAGACAGTGCCGAAGGCGCTGGTCGAGATCGGCGGCCGGCCGATTCTCTGGCACGTGATCGGGATCTACGCGGCGCAGGGGTTCGAGCGCTTCCTGCTCGCCACCGGCTATCTGGGCGAGGCGGTCGAGGAGTTCGTCGCCGCCGAGCCCTGGCCCGGCGGACTCGCGGTCGAGTGCGTCGACACCGGACTCGACACTCCCACCGGGGGGCGAATCGCGCGACTCGCCGGCCGCCTCGGTGAGGAGACCTTCTGTGCGACCTACGCCGACGGCGTCGCCGATATCGACCTCGGCGCGCAGCTCGACTTCCATCGGGGGCACGACGGGCTGGCGACGATGACGGTCGTGCGCCCGCACCTTCAGTGGGGCGTCGCCAAGCTGGACGGCGACGGCCGGGTCGAGGGCTTCGTCGAGAAGCCGCGCAGCGAGCACTGGATCAACGGCGGCTTCTTCTGCTTCGAGCCGGGAGTCCATGACTACCTCGACGGGGACAGCGTCCTGGAGCGCGAGCCGCTGGGGCGACTGGCGGAGGATGGGCAGCTGCGCGCCCATCCCCACGAGGGCTTCTGGGACTGCATGGACACCTACAAGGACGCGGTGGTGCTGAACGACCTCTGGGCAGGTGGCAAGCCGCCGTGGACGGTTTGGACCGGGACGGGGGTGGGGCTGTGACCCGTGCCCTGATCAGCGGCGCCCACGGCTTCGTCGGCTCGCACCTGGCGAAGGCGCTGTTGGGGCGCGGTGAGCGGGTGCGGGTGCTGGATCGGCCCGAGCCGCGGCTTGCGGACGTCGGCGGCCCACGGCGCTCCGGCCTCGACCTGCTCGGGATTCGCGACGAAGTCGAGCTGGCGGAGGCCGATCTGCGCGACGCCGAGGCGGTCGAGGCGGCGGTTCTCGGCAGCGACGCCGTCTTCCACCTGGCGGCGCAGACGATCGTCGGGGTCGCGCGGGAGTCGCCGCTGGAGACGCTCGAAGTCAACGTGCGCGGCGCCTGGAACGTGTTCGAGGCCTGCCGCACGCACGACGTCGCGCAGGTCGTCTTCGCCTCCTCCGACAAGGCCTACGGGTCAAGCCCGGAGCTGCCCTACCGCGAGGACTTCCCGCTGCGAGCCTCCTATCCCTACGACGCCAGCAAGGCGGCGGCGGACGTGATCGCGCGCAGCTACGCGAGGGCGTACGGCGTGCCGCTGGCGGTGACCCGCTTCGCCAACATCTACGGCGGCGGCGATCTCAACTTCTCCCGCCTGATCCCGGAGACGGTCGTCGCCCTGCTCGACGGGCGCGCGCCCGTCATCCGCTCCGACGGCAGTCCCGAGCGCGACTTCCTCCACGTCGACGACGCCGTGGCGGCCTACCTGGCAATCGCCGGCGCCCTCGACGACGGCGCCGCGGGCGAGGCGTTCAATGCCGGCGGGGAGCGCCCCCACTCGGTGCGCGAGGTGGTGGCGCTGATCGCGGAGGCCGCCGGCGGCGGGATCGAGCCCGACTTCCAGGGCGACGGCAACCCCGACGGCGAGATCGACCGCCAGTTCGTCGACTCGACCAAGCTGCGCGAGCTGACCGGCTGGCGGCCGGAGGTGGGCTTGGAGGAAGGCCTCCGCCGCACCCTGGAGTGGTATCGCGAGCACCCGGAGGCAAGGCCAAATAGCCTGAAGACAAAAAGCTACTCTTAGGGAATGGCGAAGATACGAGAGGCCCCGACGCGTCAAAAACCCAGCCGTGAGGCACAGCGGGACTAGTCTGCTCAGACTATGTGCGGACGCTTCACGGTCACGGCCAAAGACACGAAGACGATCGCCGACCGCTTCCAGGTCGAGCTGGAAAGGTCGCTGGAGCGGAACTCCTCCGGCGAGGCGCCGCCGCCGAGCGCCGAGCGAGCCAAAAAAGCCGAATCGGGACTGGGGCGCTTCAACGTGGCGCCGACCCAGGAGGTTCTCACGGTGCGCTCCTCGCCCGACCCCGAGGAGGCGGCGCAGGGAGAGCGGGAGGCCCGGCTGATGCGCTGGGGCCTGGTGCCCCGCTGGGCCAAGGACCTCAAGGTCGGCTACCGGATGATCAACGCCAAAGCCGAGAACCTGACCTCCAGCCGCGCCTACTCTCCGCTGGTCGGCAAGTTCCGCCATCGCTGCCTGATCGTCGCCGACGGCTTCTACGAGTGGATGGTGGCCGAGGACCCCAAGCAGCCGCGCCAGCCATGGCGCTTCACGGTTGACGGCGGCGAGCCGTTCGCCTTCGCCGGCATCTGCACCCGCAAGGAGTGGGAGGACGAGGGGGACCGGGGTTTCGAGGACGGCTGGCTCTACAGCTGCACGATCGTCACCACGACCCCGAACGAGGTCGTCGCCAAGGTGCACGACCGGATGCCGGCGATCCTGCCGACCCCGGAGGCCGAGGCGGCCTGGCTGCGGCCCGACCTCGAGGTCGAGGACGCGATCGCGATGTGCGCTCCGCTGCCGGCGTCACGGATGTCCAGCGCCCCCGCCAACCCGAAGCTGAACAAGGTCGGCAAAGGGATCGAGGGCCCCGAGCTGTTGGTCGCCCCTAGCGGGTGAGCGACCCGGCGGTGCGGACGGTTGCCGTGCCGACGCTGTTTTCCAGGGCGCAGGCGATGCGAGCGCCGGGTACCGCCGTCGTGCGCCAGAACGACGCGAAGCCGAGCTCGAGCGGCTCCTGGGGGCGACCCCGAGGGAGTCCCCACTGCCATTCCTGGGAATGGGTCCGGTGCGGCTGCCAACTGACGACGACACCCGGCAGGTTGGTGAAGGCGTCGAAGGCGTCGCCCATTTCCAGCGAGGCGAATTCGGCTCCCTGGATCGGCAGCCTGATCCCGACGCTCTCAGGGACTTCCTGCTTGGTCAGGTTGTATTCGCCGCTGGAGCGCGGGAACGCGCCACGGCTGTTGACCGTGCGGCCCAGTTCGGCGCCCCCGCTGCCGCTCGTCCGGCAGCGCACCCGCGCCTGCCCGACGGCGGAGCCGGCCTTGATCCCCAGGACCGTTGCGACCCGGAAGACCCGTTCGCCATCGATGTTCTCTTCGGTCGCTCGCAGGCCGCCGTTCGCGAGCTTCATCGAGCCGCCCCCGGGGATCGCCGCTGGGGGAGAGTCGGGGAGCTGAGCGTGCGCGGCCCATTCGATCTCGACCGAGCTGCCGCCGGACGCATCCGTCGTCAGCAGCACCGCGGCGACGGTCGCGATCAGACCGACCGCGATCACCGCCAACGCCCCCCTCGGGGGGCGGCTTCCTTTGAGGTCGGGCATAGCGCGGTATTAGACACGACGCCGAGGCGGTCACAAAGTCTCCATGGGGCCGTAGCGGAATTGGCTCACTTGGGTCTTGTCCCGTCACAACCGCCAGATGATGATCGGGCGCATGGCCTCAAAAAAGAGATCCAAGAAATCGAAAAAGAAATGGAAGGGCGAGATGACCGGTTCAGATTCGCCCATCTGGCAGCCCCTACTCGACCTCGTCGGCACCTATCTGGCCGGTGACTTCATGTGGATGTTCGAAGTAGGACTCGAGGACGGGCGCAGACTCCATGCCTACAAGCATCGGTGGACCCGGCGCTACATCCACCTCACGGTCGACGGTCATGCGCTCTATTACGAAGAGCCGAACTTCTATTGCGAGACCGATCCCCACGAGATGCTCGACCGCGTCCTCGCACCCCTCGAAAGGATGTTTCGTCCTTGTCCGCTGCCGTAACTGTCGACGCGCCCGACAGGATTCGAACCTGTGGCCTATCGCTCCGGAGGCGATCGCTCTATCCAGCTGAGCTACGGGCGCTTGCCTTGCAGCTTAGTTCTTCACCTATTGCCGATGCGGCAAGCGAACGTACGTTCTATCCGAACGAATACATAAGGTTTCGTTATGGCGCGGCAGGGGAGTGGTAACGCAGGAGAGGCGGTGGTGCTCGCTGAGCTTGTGGTTCGAAGATTCGATGTCCTGGTGCCGTTTGGAGAGGGAGGTCCATACGATCTGGCTGTACATCTCGGAGAGCACCGGTTCCTCCGGGTCCAGTGCAAGACTGCGTGGCCACGGGGAGGCTGCGTGATCTTCAACAGCAGGAGCACCGACCATGGGCGCGGTCCTCAGTCATATGTCGGACTGGCGGACGTATTCGGCGTCTACTTTCCGCCGACACGTGCCGTGTACCTTGTTCCGATCGATGCAGTCGCGCAGTTCGAGGGAAGGCTGCGTTTGGAACCGACGCTGAACAACCAGCGACGAGGGATCAGGCCGGCTGCCGACTTCGAGATCGACCGCTGGACCGTCGATTTGCTGCGGGGTCTCCTGCGGAGCAACGAGATCCGAACACAGCCGGAATTGACTCTCGCGTAGGCTCGCGGCCATGGATCTCTCGGTCGCCTTTCTTGGCACGGGGGGTGCCGTGCCGTCGGCGCGGCGCTCGACCGCGAGCGTGCTGGTGGCGCGCGGCGGCGAACGGCTGCTCTTCGACTGCGGCGAGGGGACTCAGCGCCAGATGCAGCGCTCGCTGGGGCTGGTCCAGGTCGACGAGATCTACTTCACCCACTTCCACGCCGACCACTTCCTTGGCCTCCCCGGGCTGTTGAAAACCTACGACCTGACGGAGCGCGAGAGGCCGCTGACGATCTACGGCCCGCGTGGTCTGCATGACCTGTTCAAGAGCATGGCCCGGGTGATCGGCCGGGTCGGTTACAAGCTCGACCTGGTGGAACTCGAGCCCGGAGACGTGATCGATTGCGAGGGGGCCGAGGTTCGGGTCTTCCCGGTCGAGCACGGCGTGCGCGCCTTCGGCTATGCCCTGATCGAGGCGGAGAGGCCGGGTCGCTTCGACCCCGAGGCCGCCAAGCGGCTCGGGGTCGAGGAAGGCCCCGCTTTCGCCGCCCTGCAGCGTGGCGAGCAGGTGGAGGGCTCCTCGGGGCCGGTCGAGCCGGGGGACGTGATGGGCGAATCGCGGCCGGGGCGAACCGTCGTCATCACCGGCGACACCGCGCCCTCTCGGGCCACGGTGGAGGCGGCGCGAGGCGCGGAGCTGCTCATCCACGACGCCAGCTTCTCCGAGGAGGAGGCGCAGCGGGCTGCCGACACGGGTCACTCGACGGTCGGCCAGGCCGCCGCCGTAGCCCGTGAGGCCGCAGTGAAGATGCTCGCCCTGGTCCACATCTCCTCCCGCTACCACGTGGGCAAAGTGCTGGAGGAGGCCCGAGAGGTCTTCGAGCCCACCCTGGCCCCGCGCGACTTCGACCTAATAGAGATCCCCTTCCCCGAGAAAGGCGACCCCACCCTGATCTCCAACGGCGCCCGCGAAAAAGGCGACGACTCATCCTGAGCCAGCTTCCAAGCGAGGGGTGGCCGATGAAGGACGGATGGGGGTGGTCTCGGGATGCCTCCCCGGCACCGCAGAGTGGTTTCTGCCCCGAAGGGGCACCATGTTTCACCGCCCTTGGGCGGTGATAGGCGCTCCCGAGGCCACCCCCATCCGTCCGCCCACCACTGCTACCCTGAGCCCGTCCTTTAACCCGGTCCCGAGAGGCCAGGAAGGAGCAACGAGTGAGCGAGAAGGTCGTGCTCGAGCGCGACGACCTGAGGCGGACGCTGCGGCGGATCGCCCATGAGATCGCCGAGGGCAACCCCGAGCCCGAGCGACTCGCGATCGTCGGCATCCACACCCGCGGCGCGCTGATCGCCCGCCGCCTTCACGCCATCACCGGCGAGTTGACCGAGGCCGAGACGCCGATCGGTGATCTCGACATCTCCTTCTACCGCGACGACGTCGGCGCCAAGTCCCCGGCTTCGCAGCCGATCGTCCACGCCTCCCACATCGACTTCGACCTCACGGGCCGCACCGTCGTCCTGGTCGACGACGTCCTCTTCACCGGCCGCACGGTGCGCGCCGCGATCGAGGCGCTCTTCGACTACGGGCGGCCGCAGCGGGTGCAGCTCGCGGTGCTCTGCGACCGCGGCCACCGCGAGCTGCCGATCCGCCCGGACTACGTCGGCAAGAACCTGCCGACGGCACGCGGTGAGCGGGTCAACGTGCGGCTGGAAGAGGTCGACGAGGTCGACGAGGTGACGATCTCCGAGCCGCAGACCGCCGAGGCGATGGCATGAAGCACCTGCTCGGCATCGACCAGCTCAGCCGCGAGGAGATCGAGGCGATCCTCGATCGTGCCGAAAGCTTCGCCGAGGTCGGTCGGCGCGACATCAAGAAGGTGCCGACCCTGCGCGGCCGCACCGTGGTCAGCGTCTTCTACGAGTCGAGCACCCGCACCAGCTCCTCCTTCGAGCTGGCCGCGAAGCGGCTCTCCGCCGACCTCGTCTCGCTCAAGGCAGCAGGCTCCTCGGTCGACAAGGGCGAGTCGCTGAAGGACACAGTCGCGACCCTCTCGGCCTACGACCCGGCGGCGATCGTGCTGCGCCACCCCTACGCCGGGGCCGCCCAGCTCGTCGCCGAGTGGGCGGAGGCCTCGGTGATCAACGCCGGCGACGGCAAGCACGAGCACCCGAGCCAGGCGCTGCTCGACCTCTTCACGTTGCGCCGCCGGCTCGGCTCGCTGCAAGGCAAACGGGTCTGGATCGTCGGCGACGTGCTCCACAGCCGCGTCGCCCGCTCGAACCTCGTCGCCTTCCAGGCGATGGGGGCTGAGGTCACGGTCTGCGGGCCGCCCGCCCTGATCCCACGCGGGATCGAGCAGCTGGGCTGCGACGTGTCCCACTCGCTGGATCGGCTCGGCGAGGCCGACGTCGTCTACGCGCTGCGCCTCCAAAAGGAGCGGATGGCGGAGAGCTTCGTGCCCTCGATCCGCGAGTACGCGGCGCACTTCCAGATCGATTCGCGGCGGCTCGGGCCGCGGCAGCTGTTGATGCACCCAGGTCCGGTGAATCGCGGCGTCGAGCTTTCCGGCGAGGCGATCGACTCGCCCCAGTCGCTGATCGCCGAGCAGGTCGCCTCCGGCCTGGTGGTGCGGATGGCGATCCTCTACGAGCTGCTGGCGGCCGGCGGTGAGCGCCCGGCCCCCGCCGAAGGCGACTCCGAGCGGCGGCCGACCCCGATAGGGCAGCCGGCGTGAGCCTCGCCGAGGCGCTTGAGATGCGCTCCGGTGAGGGCGCCGACCTCCTCCTGCGCGGGGCGACCGTCCTCGACCCCGTGGCAGGTATCGAGGGTGTCCATGACATCGTCGTCCGTGCCGGTCGGATCGCCGAGCTGACGGCTCCCGGCGGAGCTGACCCGGATGGCCTCGAGGAGGTCGAGGCGGAGGGCCTGCACGCCTTCCCGGCCTTCTTCGATCCTCACGTCCACCTGCGGACGCCCGGTCAGGAGCACAAGGAGGATCTCGAAACGGGGACCCGCGCCGCCGCGGCCGGCGGCTACTGCGGCATCCTCGCGATGGCCAACACCGAGCCGCCCGTCTCCACCCCGGCCGACGTCGAGGCGCTGCGCGAGGCGGCGCGCGAGGCCGCTTCGGTCCCGGTCGGCTTCCTGGCCACCGTGACCCGCGCAATGGAAGGGGAGGAGCTGACCGAGATGGGCGCGATCCGCGAGGCCGGCGCGCTCGGATTCAGCGACGACGGATTGCCGATATGCAGCGCCCGGGTCCTCCGCCGCGCGCTCCAGTACCAGCGGCTCTGCGGTGGCACGATCGCCCTCCACGAGGAGGACCCGGAGCTGTCGGGGGATGGCGTCATGCACGAGGGTCCCGTCTCGGCCGCCCTCGGCCTGGGTGGCATCCCCTCGGTCTCGGAGTCGACGATGATCGCCCGCGACGCGGCGCTGGCCGGCTATGAGGACGGACGGATCCACGTCCAGCACCTCTCCGCCGTCGACTCGGTCGAGGCGGTGCGGGCCGCCAAGGACGCCGGGGTGCGGATCAGCTGCGAGGCGAGCCCGCACCATCTCTGTCTCACCGACGAGGAGGTGCGCAGCCTCGATCCGCGTCGCTTCAAGATGAATCCACCGCTGCGCTCGGAGGTGGACCGGCAGGCGCTGATCGAGGGGCTGCGTGACGGCACGATCGATTGCGTCGCGACCGACCACGCCCCGCACGCGCTGGAGGAAAAGGAGGTGCCTTTCGAGCAGGCGGCGATGGGGGTCACCGGCTTGGAGACCGCATTCGCGGCGCTCCACACCGAGCTGGTCATGCCAGGTGTTCTCGACCTCGGCCTGCTGATCGAGCGGATGGCCGGCGGCGCCGCGCCCTTCGATCTCGAACGGCCCACCCTCACCCCCGGCAGCGAGGCCAACATCGCCCTCTGCGACCTGGCCGCGGAGTGGACCGTGGGCGAGGAGGGCTACGAGAGCCGTTCCCAGAACTCCTGGTGCGCGGGAAAGACCCTGACCGGCCGGGTGCAGATGACCGTGGCCGGGGGCCAGGTCGCCTACCGACTTCGCAGCTTCTCCCTGGGAGTCGCGAGATGAGCGCCGCCTACGTCTTGCTCGAGGACGGCGCCCGCTTCGACGGTGAGCTCTGTGGGCACCTCGGCGCCGTAACCGGCGAGGTCGTCTTCAACACCTCGATGACCGGCTATCAGGAGTCGGTGACCGACCCTTCCTACGCCGGCCAGATCATCGTCTTCACCTACCCGTTGATCGGCAACTACGGGGTCTCCGCCGCGGCGATGGAGTCCGACCGCGTCCACGCCCGCGCGGTGATAATGCGCGATCCGAAGAACGACGAGGACGTCGCCACAGCCGAGGGCGGCTGGCTCGACTGGCTCGCCGACTGCGGCGTGGCGGGGATCGGCGGCGTCGACACGCGGGCGCTCGTCCGCCACATCCGTGACCGCGGTGCGATGCGAGGCGGCATCTTCGGCGCCGACGTCGCCGAGGTCGAGGCTCGCGAACGGGTCGCGGCCGAGCCCTCGATGGACGGCGCCGACCTTGCCCGCAAGGTGACCCCGGCGGAGCCGGTGCGCTTCGACGGCGACGGGCCGCATGTGGTCGGGATCGACACCGGCATCAAGCTGAACATCGTCCGCGAGCTGCGCGAGCGCGGCTGTCGCATCACCCTGTTGCCCTGCGCCTCCAGCGCCGAGCAGGTCCTCGCCGAGGACCCGGACGTCGTCTTCCTCGCCAATGGGCCCGGCGATCCCAGCGCCCTCGGCTACGTCGTCGACACGGTTCGTGAGCTGGTTGGGGTGCGGCCCCTCTTCGGGATCTGCCTCGGCCACCAGCTGCTCTGCCGGGCGGTCGGCCTGGAGACCTACAAGCTGCCCTTTGGCCACCGCGGCGCCAACCACCCGGTCAAGGAGCTGGCCACGGGGCGGATCGACATCACCTCGCAGAACCACGGCTTCGCCGTCAGAGGCCCAGGTGGAGAGCCGCGGATCGAGGCCGACGAGCCCGTTCGCTGGGAGACCGACTTCGGCGCCGCCGAGCTTTCGCACCTCAACCTCTACGACCGCACCGTCGAGGGTCTCGTCCTCAAAGACGTCGCGGCGGCGACGGTCCAGTACCACCCGGAGGCCGGTCCGGGACCGCACGACGCCCGCCATCTCTTCGATTCTTTCCTGGATCTCGCCCATGCCTAAGCGCACCGACATCGAGAAGATCCTGCTGATCGGCTCGGGGCCGATCGTGATCGGACAGGCCGCCGAGTTCGACTACTCGGGCGTGCAGGCCTGCAAGGTCCTGCTCGAGGAGGGCTACGAGGTCATCCTCGTCAACTCCAACCCGGCGACGATCATGACCGACCCCGAGTTCGCGACCGCCACCTATGTGGAGCCGCTCCTGCCGGGGCCGGTGACGAAGATCATCGAGAAGGAGCGGCCGGACGCCCTGCTGCCTACTCTCGGTGGCCAGACGGCGCTTAACCTGGCGATGGCCCTGCACGAGGACGGCACCCTGGAGCGCTTCGGGGTCGAGCTGATCGGCGCCGATCACGCCGCGATCCGCCGCGCCGAGGACCGCGAGGAGTTCCGCCGCACGATGACCGAAGCCGGGCTGCGAATTCCGTGGTCGATGACGGTGGAGACCCTGGGCGAGGTCGAGCAGGCGCTCTCCGATGGCAAGATCACCCTGCCAGCGATCGTCCGGCCCGCCTTCACGATGGGTGGCCAAGGGGGCGGCGTGGGTGAGACCGAGACCGAGTTGCGTCAGGTCGTCTCCGAGGGCCTTGCGGCGAGCCCGATCAACCAGGTTCTGGTCGAGGAGTCGGTGCTCGGCTGGGGCGAGTTCGAGCTCGAGGTGATGCGCGACCACAACGACAACGTCGTGATCATCTGCTCGATCGAGAACGTCGACCCGATGGGGGTCCACACCGGCGACTCGGTCACGGTCGCGCCCGCGCAGACCCTCACCGACCCGCTCTACCAGGAGCTGCGCGACCAGGCGATCAAGGTGATCCGCGCGGTGGGTGTCGAGACCGGTGGCTCCAACGTCCAGTTCGGTGTCAACCCTGAGGATGGCGAGATCGTCGTGATCGAGATGAACCCGCGGGTTTCGCGCTCCTCGGCGCTGGCCTCGAAGGCGACCGGGTTCCCGATCGCGAAGATGGCCGCGAAGCTGGCGGTCGGCTACGCCCTGGAGGAGATCCCGAACGACATCACCCGCGCCACCCCCGCCGCCTTCGAGCCGACGATCGACTACGTGGTGACGAAGATCCCGCGCTTCGCCTTCGAGAAGTTCCCGGGCGCGGAGGGCCGCCTCTCCACCCATATGCAGAGCGTGGGCGAGGTGATGGCGATCGGCCGCACCTTCCGCGAGTCCTTCGCCAAGGCGATGCGCTCGCGCGAGCTGGACGAGCACTCAGAACCGCCGGCGGAGGACGAGGAGCTGCTGACGGCGATCGCTGTGCCCAGCGCCGAGCGCTTCGACCTGGTGCTGGAGGCGTTCCGGCGCGGCCTCGAGGTGGAGGCGGTGCACGAGCGCTGCCAGGTCGACCGCTGGTTCCTGCGTGAGCTGCGCGCCCTGGCCACCGAGGGCGACGGCACCGAGGGGCTCAGTCGGGTCTACAAGTCGGTCGACACCTGCGCCGCCGAGTTCGAGGCGGCGACCCCCTACTACTACTCGACCCACGAGCGCCCCGGTCCCGACGGCGCGGCAGCCTCAGAGGTGCGACGTGGTGAGCGCGACTCGGTGGTGATCCTTGGCGCCGGGCCGAACCGGATCGGGCAGGGCATCGAGTTCGACTACTGCTGCGTCCACGCCGCGATGACGGCCCGCGAGCTGGGTCGCGATGCGGTGATGATCAACTGCAACCCGGAGACCGTCTCCACCGACTACGACACCTCCGACCGCCTCTACTTCGAGCCGCTGAGCGCCGAGGACGTGCTCGCGGTCTGCGAGCAGGAGCAGCCCGAGGGCGTGATCGTCCAGTTCGGGGGGCAGACCCCGCTGAAGCTGGCTCGCGCCCTGGAGGAGGCCGGGGTACCGCTGCTCGGCACCCCGGTCGACGCGATCGACCTGGCCGAGGACCGCGGTCGTTTTGGTGCCCTGCTGCGGCGGCTCGGGATCAAACACCCGCCCTACGGAACGGCGCTCTCGGCGGAGGAGGCCGCCGTGATCGCCGAGGAGGTCGGCTTCCCGCTGCTGGTCCGGCCGTCCTACGTGCTCGGTGGCCGCGCGATGGAGATCTGTTACTCGACCGAGAACCTGACCGCCTATCTGGAGGCCAACGTGAAGGCCGACCAGGAGCACCCGCTGCTGCTCGACCGCTTCTTGGAGAACGCGATCGAGATCGACGTCGACGCGCTTGCCGACGGTAAGCGGGTCCACGTCGCGGGGATCATGCAGCACGTCGAGGAAGCGGGCGTTCACTCCGGCGACTCGGCCTGCGTGCTGCCGCCGATGAGCATCGGCGAGGGGATGCTGGAGGAGATCCGCGCGACGACCGAGCGGATCGCGCTGGAGCTGGGGGTGGTCGGCCTGATCAACATCCAGTACGGGATCGCCGCCGGCGAGCTGTACGTGATCGAGGCCAACCCGCGCGCCTCGCGCACGGTGCCGTTCGTCTCCAAGGCGACGGGGACGCCGCTGGCCAAAGTCGCGGCGCGGCTGATGCTCGGCGAGAAGCTCGCCGACCTCGACCTGCCCGAGCCGCCCGCCGGCTACGTCAGCGTCAAGGAGGCCGTGCTCCCCTTCGCCCGCTTCGCCGGGGTCGACTCGGTGCTCGGCCCGGAGATGAAGAGCACCGGCGAGGTGATGGGGATCGCCGCCGATTTTCCGACCGCCTTCGCCAAGGCGCAGGCCGCCGCCGGGGTGCTGTTGCCGACCGAGGGGACCGTCTTCATCACCGTCACCGACACCGACAAGCCGGCGGCGACCCAGCTTGCGGCACGCTTCCACGACCTCGGCTTCGAGGTGATCGCGACCGGCGGCACGGCGCAGACGATCTCCTCGATGGGCGTGCCGGTGACGCGGATCAACAAGGTCGGCGAGGGCTCGCCCCACGTCGTCGACCTGATCCGTGAGCGCCGCTGCGATCTGGTGATCAACACGCCGACCGGCTCGGGTGCCCGAGCCGACGGCCAGGCGATCCGAACAGCCGCGGTCCGTCACGCGATTCCCTGCGTGACGACGATGACCGGCGCCACCGCCGCGGTGCGGGCGATCGCCGCCCAAAAGCGGGGTGACGCCGCGGTCCTCAGCCTGCAGGAAGTTCACGCGCCCACGAGGGCCGAGCAGCATCGATGACCGCCCCGTTCGGGCGTCGGTCCTGTGAGGTGACGGAGAACCGCGCCTCCGGCGGCTACCGCGTCTTCTCCCTGCTCGACAGCGAAGGCCCCGAGCCGCTCCCCGGCCAGTTCTACATGCTCGCCGCCGAACGTCACTGGGAGGAGCGCGGCAGCCGCCCGTTCCTTCCCCGCGCCTTCTCGGTCGCAGACACCGATCCGGCTGACGGCGGTAGGCGCCTTGACTTCCTGATCGAGGGGATCGGCCCCGGCACCGATCGTCTCTGCGCTCTGGAGCCGGGCGAGCGCGTCTGGGTCAACGGCCCGCTCGGCAACTCCTTCTCCACCCCCACCGAGCTTTCTCCCGATGTGGCGGGAGCGATTCTCGTCGGCGGTGGCATCGGCATCGCGCCCCTGGCATTGCTGCGTCGCACCTTCGCCGCGCGCAACATCCCCGCCCGCGTCCTGCTCGGCTTCCGCGACGAGGCCCACTCGGGCGGCCTGGAGGACCTCTTCCGCTGTTGCGAGGTCGGCCTTGCCAGCGACGACGGCCACCTCGGCCACCAGGGCTACGTCACGGACCTGTTGACGGCGATGCTCGAAGGCGACGACGCGTCTAGCGCCGCCGTCTACGCCTGCGGCCCACCCCAGATGCTCGACGCGGTGGAGAAGCTTTGCTTCAGGCGGGGAGTTTCGTGTGAGCTCGCGATGGAGTCCCCGATGGGGTGCGGGTTCGGGGCCTGCTTCGGCTGCGCTGTGCCCAAGCCTGGTGGCGAGGGCTACATCCGGCTATGCGTCGACGGGCCGGTGGTCCGCGGTGGTTGAGCTCTGCGGAATCCAGCTGCGCAACCGGGTGATCAATGCCTCTGGGACGTTCGATGCGATCGCCGCCAGGCGCGTGTATGGCGATGAGCTGCTGCGGGACTTTCCGTTTTCTGCATTCGTCTCGAAGACGATCACGCCTGAGGCGCGGGCTGGGAACGAGCCGCAGCGGATCTGGGAGACGCCGGCGGGGATGATCAACTCGATCGGGCTGCCGAACAAGGGTCTGGAGGGATTCCTGGCCGAGGATCTACCGCAGTTGGCGGAGCTGCCGGTGCCCCTGATCGTCTCGGTGATGGGCACGAGCGTGGAGGAGTTCTCACGGCTGGTGGAGGGGGTGGGGGGGCGTGACGAGGTCGCTGCGATCGAGCTCAACGTCTCCTGTCCCAACGTCCACTCCGGGCTGATCGTCGGCGAGCAGCCGGAGGAGACGCTTGCGTTGCTGGAGGCGCTGCGGCCGCTGACCGAGAAGCCGCTGATCGTGAAGCTGACTCCGAACGTGGCCGATCCCGCAGCCGTAGCGGTGGCGGCCGAAGAGGGCGGGGCGGATGCGGTCTCGCTGATCAACACGATGAAGGCGAGCGCGATCGATCCGGCGAGTGGAAAGGCCGGCATCGGAGTGGGGCACGGGGGCCTTTCCGGTCCGGCGATCCGACCGATCGCGGTCGCGCAGGTCCGCGCCGTCGCGGGGGTGGTTCGCCTGCCCGTCATAGGCATGGGGGGCGTCAGTTGCGGCGATGATGCATTCGAGATGCTGGCCGCCGGAGCGACGCTGGTCGCGGTCGGAACCGAGAACTTCAGGGACCCCCGGGCCGGAAACCGCATTGCCGCAGAGGTCTCTGAGCGGTTTTCCAACTCGGCCTGACCTCAACCTCGACTCAAGGTCTAGGTGAATTTGGCGGAAAACCCCTCGGATGCCCTTGCACGCCCGCGAGCCGCGGCTATACTCGCCGCCCACATGCCCGCCCCAGTCAAGACCTCCGCCGCGGCCCCCGAGAGGTCGCTGGACCAGCGAATGGACGCGCTGAAACGGGCGAATGACATTCGCACCGCCCGCGCCAAGCTCAAGAAGGACCTCAAAGCGGGCAAGGCGAGCATCCACGCGCTCCTCCTCGATCCGCCGGAGTACGTGATGACCGCCAAGGTCTTCGACATGCTGCTCGCCGTGCCCAAGTACGGCCGCGTGAAGACGAACCGCATCCTCAACCAGTGCCGCATCTCGCCGTCGAAGACGATCGGCGGTCTCTCGGAGCGCCAGCGCGCCGAGCTCGTCTCCCAGCTGCGCCGATAGCGACCGCTGCGCCGGTCAGTATCTCGGGCCGCATGGCCAAAGTCTTCGTGATCACCGGGCCGAGCGGGGTCGGCAAGGGGACCCTGATCGCCAGGCTGCTCGAACGCGTGCGGGGGCTCGAGCTCTCGATCTCGGCAACCACCCGCGAGCCGCGTGAGGGTGAGCTCGACGGCCGTGATTACCACTTCCTCAGCGCCGAGGAGTTCGATCGGAGGATCGAGCGGGAAGACTTCCTCGAGTTCGCCACCTACAGCGGCAACCGCTACGGAACGTTGCGCTCCGAGGTGCGCAAGCGGCTCGACGCAGGCCGCTCCGTGGTGCTCGAGATCGAGGTCCAGGGGGCGCGCCAGGTGCGCGCCGCGATGCGCGAGTCGATTCAGGTCTTCATCGCACCGCCCGACCCGGGCGTGCTGCGCCAACGGCTCGAGTCGCGGGGCGCCGACTCGGCCGCCGCGATCGACGCCAGGCTGGAGGTCGCCGAGCAGGAGCTGGCCGCACAGGACGAGTTCCCCTACCGGGTGGTCAACGCGGATCTCGAGCGTGCCGTCGGCGATCTGGAGGGGATCGTGCGCGCCGAGCTGGGCTTACCACTAGACTCCCCGGCCGAATGATCAAACCACGCGTAGACAAGCTCCTCGATCACGCCGACTCGCATTACGCCGCAGTCGTCGTTGCAGCGAAGCGAGCCCGTCAGATAAACAGTTACTTCCACAATCTCGGTGAGGGCGGTTTCGGTGAGTATCCGCCGCCGATGGTCGAGATCCGCGGCGACCGCAACTACCTCTCGATGGCGCTGGAGGAGCTTGCCGAGGGCAAGCTCAAATACGAGTACCGCGCCTAGCGCCCAGCTTTCCCAGGAGGAGACATGGCCAGAATCCTGCTCGGCGTAAGCGGCGGGATCGCCGCCTACAAGTCGCTTGAGCTGGCC
This sequence comes from uncultured Solirubrobacterales bacterium, assembly GCA_963706605.1. Lineage (GTDB taxonomy): Bacteria > Actinomycetota > Thermoleophilia > Solirubrobacterales > 70-9 > VRUE01. The sequence continues at coordinate 2,408,450 of OY970165.1, read as the reverse complement.
CGGCTCGCCACCCTCGCCGGGCACGGCGTGCGGGTGGTGATGACCGAGTCCGCGGGGCGCTTCGTCGGCGCCGCTTCCTTCGAGGGCATCGTCGGCGCTCCGGTGCTGACCTCGGAGTTCGAGCGCGACCCGATGCGCGGCGCCTTTCCCGGCGATCCCCGGCCCGAACACGATCCGATCGGCCACCTCGCTCTCGCCGCCAACTGCGACGCCTATCTGATCGCGCCCGCCTCCGCCAACACGGTCGCCAAGCTGGTGGCCGGGATGGCGGACTCGATGCTGACCACGTCCTTCCTGGCCTGCGCCGCCCCTCGACTCGTCGCGCCGGCGATGAACGACCGCATGTACGCGGACGCGGCCACCCAGGCCAACCTGGCGACGCTTCGCGAGCGCGGAGTCGAGGTGATCGAGCCCGGCGAGGGCCGGCTCGCTTCACGCGGTGAGTTTGGGCGAGGCAGGCTCCCCGATCCAAGTGAGCTGCTGGCCCGTCTGGAGGCTGTCTTACCGGCTGGCGAACGACCATGGGACGGCCTGCGGGTGCTGGTCACCGCCGGCGGCACCCGTGAGCCGATCGACCCGGTGCGCTTTCTCGGCAACCGCTCCAGCGGCCGCATGGGCTTGGCGCTGGCCGCGGCCGCCGCTCGCCGCGGCGCCGACGTGACCCTGGTGGCCGCCAACGTCGGGCTGTCGGAGCCCGCCGGTGTCCGTCGGATCGACGTCGAGACCGCCGCGGAGCTCGCAGAGGCGACCCGCGCCGAGTTCAGCACCAGCCACGTGCTGCTGATGGCGGCGGCGCCCGCCGACTTCAGGGCCGCCGAGCCCGCATCGGACAAGCTCAAGCGCGAGGACGGGCTCGACCTCCACCTGGAGCCGACCGAGGACATCCTCGCCGGCCTGGCCGCCGATCGCACTCCCGGGCAGACGATCGTCGGCTTCGCCGCCGAACACGGCAACGACGTCGACCGCGCCCGTCAGAAGCTGACCCGCAAGGGCGCCGACCTGATCGTCCTCAACGACGTCTCCGACCCCAACATCGGCTTCGAGAGCAAGCAGAACGCCGCAACCCTGATCAGCCCCACCGAGGAGACCAATCTCCCGCAAGCTCCAAAGGACGAGATAGCCGAGCAGATCCTCGACCGCGTGGCCTCTCTGCGCGAGGAGGGGAGGTCCCCTCAGCGGGCGGATACTCAGAGCGGGCCGAAGGCCCGCGAGTCCGAGGAGGGGACCTCCCCTCCTCGCGCACGCTGACCGCCCGCCTGCCCGAGGATCTGCGCGGGCTATACTGACCCCAAGCTTTTTGTCCCTATGCAGTAGCGAGAAGTGGGCCTGGCCCACTTTTTTTTCGCCCCGAACCAGGCATGGCAGACCTTAAAAACAACATTCAGCAGCAGCTCTCCGAGCTCGACTCCGAGCTCGACCTGGTTGCCCTCGAGCAGCCGGGGAACGAATCGCTGCGCCTCTTCATCGACCATCCGGGCGGGGTCGACCTGGCGCTCTGCGAACGGGTAGCCAAGCACCTCACTCACCTCCGTGCCGAGTACTCGCTGGAGGTCTCCTCGCCGGGTCCGAAGTACAGCCGCACCGAGCCAGTTTCCGAAACGACCGAGGAGCAGCCGTGAGCAAGGAGATCGTCGAAGCAATCAAGGCGCTCGAGCAGGAGAAGGGCATCGCCGCCGACAAGCTGATGGACGCGCTCGCCGACGCCCTGCTGTCGGCCTACAAGAAGACGCCCGGGGCGGCGAAGTACGCCCGCGTCGACCTCGATCACGAGACCGGCGACTTCCGGGTCTTCGAGCTGATCCTGCCCGCTGAGCTGGAGGAGAAGCTGCTCGCTGAGGCGGCCGAGGCGCAGGAAGAGGAAGAGCGCGAGATCGACCCGGAGACGGGCGAGCTGAAAGAGCCCGAGGAGCCTGAGCTGGACCCGGAGATGATCGCTCCCTATGAGGACCAGATCACGACCCGCGACGTCACCCCTGAAGACTTCGGCCGGATCGCCGCGCAGACCGCCAAGCAGGTGATCCTGCAGCGGATCCGCGAGGCCGAACGGATGATGATGTTCGAGGAGTACCAGGACCGGGTCGGCGAGCTGATCACCGGGATCATCCAGCAGTCAGACAAGCGCTACACGCTGGTCCAGCTGCGCGAGCGGGTCGAGGCGCTTCTGCCCAAGTCCGAGCAGGTCTACAACGAGCGCTACGACCACGGCATGCGGGTGAAGGCGGTGATCACCGACGTCTCCGACTCGACCAAGGGACCGGCGATCGTCGTCTCGCGGCGCAGCCCCGAGCTGATCAAGTCGCTGTTTGAACTGGAGGTTCCGGAGATCGCCGACAAGCTGGTCGAGATCGTCGGCGTCGCCCGCGAGCCGGGCTACCGCTCGAAGATCGCGGTCGTCTCCCACACCGAAGGCGTCGATCCGGTCGGCGCCTGCGTCGGCCCGCGCGGCTCGCGGGTGCGGATGGTCGTCTCGGAGCTGCGCGGCGAGAAGATCGACATCATCCCCCACAACGACGAGCCCGCCCGCTTCGTGGCCAAGGCGCTCTCGCCGGCGAGGGTGCGTGAGGTGATCGTCGACGACGAGGAGCGCCAGGCGACCGTGATCGTCCCCGATGACCAGCTCTCGCTGGCGATCGGCCGCGACGGGCAGAACGCCCGCCTCGCCGCGCGCCTGACCGGTTGGCGGGTGGACATCAAGTCGGAGACCGAGTTCGCCCAGGACGACGACGAGGTCGAGTACGAGGGCGAGGAGCAGTCCGACGGCCACTGCATGGCGGTGCTCTCCAACGGCCGCCGCTGTCCCAACGCCGCGATTGCCGAATCCTCTTACTGCGGGCTTCCGACGCACCAGGCGTTGAGCCGCTTCGACACCAACCAGATCGTGGTCCTCGGGCCGTTGGCCGAGGCCGAGGTCGCGATTCTCGCCGACTCCGGCGCCGACGAAGGTCAGGTCGCCGAGATCGTGGCCAAGGCTGAGGCTGAGTTCGTGGAGCCCGTCGAGGAAGTGCAGCCTGAGCCCGAGGAGCCCGAGGACGAGGCGACTGAGCCGGTCCCCGAGGAGGCTGAGCAGGCTTAGTGGCTAAGAAGCGCGTCCATGAAATCGCCAAAGCTCAGGGGCTGAGCAGCAAGGAGCTGCTCGCAGCGCTGAAAGCGGCCGGTGTCGAGGCGAAAGCCGCTGCCTCGAGCGTCGAGGAGGGTGACGCGTTGAAGGCCCTCTCGGCTGCGAGGGGCGACGGTGGCGCTACGACTGCAACCAAGCCAAAACCGAAAGCCGAGGCGAAGGCGTCGCCACCGGCGCAGGACGGTCAGGCGAACGCCAAACCCGCCGCCAAACCCGCGCCGGCGGCTAAAAAACCTGCCGGCGGGGCGAAAAAACGTCGTGTCGTGATCGACTCGCAGGCTGCTCGGCGCGACCAGATGGGCGGACCGCCGCCACAGCGACCGCCGCGCCGCCGTGGCGGCAGGCGCCGCCGGCCGCTGCTCGAGGAGCCGCCGCTCAAAGCGGCCGAGCCCGCCGAGCCAGAGGCGACCAAGGTCAACTCAGGGGCGACCGTACGCGAGGTCTCCGAGCTGCTCGGCCTGGGCAGCGCCGAGGTGATCAAGAAGCTGATGATGATGGGGGAGATGGCGACCCTCACCCAGACCCTCACCGACGAGTCGATCAAGGCGATCGCCGACGAGTACGACCGCAAGATCGAGATCGTCACCGCCGCCGAGGAGGAGCCCGAGGCGCCCGAGTTCGACGACACCGAGGAGTCGCTTGAGGCGCGGCCGCCCGTGGTGACGATCATGGGCCACGTCGACCACGGCAAGACGTCACTGCTGGACGCGATCCGGGAGACCGAGGTGGCGGCCGGTGAGGCGGGCGGCATCACCCAGCACATCGGCGCCTATCAGGTCCACCACGCCGATAAGACGATCACCTTCCTCGACACCCCGGGCCACGCCGCCTTCACCGCGATGAGGGCGCGAGGCGCCAAGGTCACCGACATCGCCGTCGTCGTCGTCGCCGCCGACGACGGCGTGATGCCGCAGACCAAAGAGGCGATCGACCACGCTCGCGCCGCCGACGTGCCGATCCTGATCGCCGTCAACAAGATCGACAAAGAGGGGGCGCAGCCCGACCGCGTCCGCAACGAGCTTGCCGCCGACGGCCTCACGCCGGAGGACTGGGGTGGGGAGACCGTCTACTGCGACGTCTCCGCGAAGACGCACGAAGGTCTCGAGAACCTGCTCGACATGATCCTGCTGGTCAGCGACCTGGAGGAGCTGGGCGCCAACCCCGACGCACCCGCCTCCGGGACGGTGGTCGAGTCCCAGCTCGACCCGGGCCGGGGCCCCGTGGTCACCATCCTCGTCCAGCGCGGCACACTGGAGGTAGGCGACGCCCTGGTTGCGGGGTCGCAGTGGGGCCGGGTGCGCGCGATGCACGACTTCACCGGCGAGCGTGTCCAGAAGGCGGGTCCGGGGATGCCGGTCGAGGCGCTCGGCTTCGACGGCGTCTGTGAGGCGGGAGAGCACGTGCGCGCGGTCGAGAACGACCGCCGCGCCCGCCAGCTCGCCCAGGAGCGCGGCAACCGTCTGAAGACCGAGGCGCTGGCCCGTCGCCAGGCCCGCAAGGTCAGCCTCGAGGAGGTCTTCTCCCGCGCCCAGGCAGGGGACATCAAGGAGCTCAACATCGTCCTCAAGGCCGACGTCTCCGGCTCGCTGGAGGCGCTGCAGGACGAGATCGCCAAGGTCCCCCAGGAGCAGGTCGGGATCAACGTCATCCACTCGCAGACCGGCGGCATCAACGAGTCCGACGTGATGCTGGCCTCGGCCTCCGACGCGATCGTGATCGGCTTCAACGTCCGTCCCCTTGCCGATGCCCGCCGCGCTGCCGAGCGCGAGGGCGTCGACGTCCGCACCTACTCGGTGATCTACAAAATCACCGAGGACCTGCGCAACGCGATGGAGGGGCTGCTCGAGGCGGTCGAGGTCGAGGAGATCCTCGGCGAGGCGGAGATCAAACAGACTTTCAAGGCCTCCAAGGTCGGCCGCATCGCCGGCTGCATCGTCACCGAGGGCAAGGTCGCCCGCGACGCCAACGTCCGCCTGATTCGCGAGGGCACCGTGATCTGGGACGGCAAGCTCGGCTCGCTGCGCCGCTTCAAAGACAACGTGCAGGAAGTCGAGGAGGGCCAGGAGTGCGGCATCGTGCTGGAGGGCTACGCCGACGTCAAGGAGGACGACGTGCTCGAGTTCTTCAAGACCAAGCAGGTCGAGCAGACGCTGGAGTAGGATGGCGACTCCTCGCATGCGCCGCATCAACGAGGTGCTTCGTGAGGTAGTCGGCGCAGCCATCGCCACCGACCTGAGTGACCCTCGGATCGGCTTCGTCACCGTGACCTCGGTCGAGACCAGCCCAGACCTCCGTGCCGCCAAGGTGCACGTCAGTGTGCTCGGTGACGAGGAAGCGCGCGAGGCGGCGCTCGCCGGGTTGCGCTCCTCACACGGCGTCCTGCAGTCGAAGATCGCCGCCGAGACGCGGATGAAGCGGACCCCCACCCTGACCTTCCACTACGACCCCACGGTCGAGCAGGGGATGCGGATCTCGCGCCTGCTCGACGAAGAGGAACGATGAGCGAGACGACCGACATCGGCGCGACCGCGATCGAGCGGGTCGCCGGTGAGATCCGCGGCCGCGACCGCTTCCTGCTCACCGCCCACGAGGGCCCGGACGGCGACGCTCTCGGCTCGCTGCTCGGCATGCACAAGCTGCTCACCCAGCTCGGCAAGGACTCGGTGATGTTCCTCGCCGCGAAGGAGTTCCCGTTGCCGATCGAGTACCGCTTCCTGCCCCTGGAGGAGGTCTTCCACGAGCCGCCGGCGGACATGGCGGACCGGGCCGCGGTCTTCCTCGACTGCGGCAACATCGACCGCATGCCGGTCGATTTCCTTGCCGAGGATGGTCTTTTCACGATCAACATCGACCATCACCACGACAACACGCTGTTCGGTGACGTCAACCTGGTCGAGGTCGACGCCTCCTGCACGGCGGAGATCGTCTACGAGCTGGCGGTCCTGCTGGGCGCCGAGATCACCCCGGAGATCGCCTCGGCGCTCTACGTCGGCCTGGTCACCGACACCGGCAAGTTCATGTACGAGAACACCAACGCGCGCACCCACCGGATTGCCGCCGACCTGATCGAAGCGGGCGTCGACGTCGACGAGACCTATCGTCGCCTCTACGAGCACGTTCCGATCGAGAAGCTGCGGCTGCTCTCGCTGGCCCTCGAAGGGATCCAGTACCACTGCGACAACCGCCTCGTGCTCGCCTATGTCACCGCCGCCGATTACGCGACGAGCGGCGCGGGGGAGGAGATGACGGAGGGGATCATCGATCACCTCCGCTCGGTCGAGGGGGCCCGTGTCGCCGCCTTGGTCCGCGACCTCGGCGACCGCGGGCGAGCCGCCCGCAAGGTCAGCCTGCGCTCCAGCGACGGCGCGGTCGACGTCTCGGCGATCGCCCGTGGGCACGGGGGCGGCGGACACAAACGTGCCGCCGGCTTCTCCACCGATCTCGAGTTCGAGCAACTGATCACCTATCTCTGCGACGAGGTCATCTCTCAGCTCTCTTGACGGTCCTGCTCTGCGACAAGCCGGCGGGGATAACCTCGCACGACATGGTGAGGCGGGTGCGACGTGAACGCGATTGCAAGGCGGGACACGCGGGGACGCTCGATCCGTTCGCGACCGGGTTGCTGCTGATCATGCTGGACGAGTCGACTCGCCTGCAGCGTTTCCTCACCGACTTGCCAAAGACCTATCGTGCAAAAGCCCGACCGGGATGGCGCTCCAGCACGGGGGATCCGGAAGGAGAGCTGGTGTTTACCGGACGCGTGTCCCGCTCGATGGAGCTGCCTACGGGGACCGTCCGCCAGCGGGTGCCGATGACCTCGGCGGTGCGGGTGAAAGGCGAGCGGCTTTACCGCAAGGCGCACCGCGGCGAAGTAGTGAAGACCCCGGAACGGGACGTCGAGATCTACCGGGCGGAAATGGTGGGCGGGATGATAATGGGAGGCGACTGCCACTTCGAGTACGAGATCGAATGCTCGGCCGGGACCTACGTCCGCACCCTGATCGAGACGCTCAACGACGCCTACTGCTCCGAGTTGCGCCGCACGGCAATCGGCCCGTTCACCGTCTGGCAGGCCGGCACGGAGCTGTCACTGAGTCAGGTCGCCGAGCTGATCCCCGCGGTGGCGGAAGGACTGCGCTGATGGCGAACATCGAGGTCACCTCGCTGCCCGACGCGCGGCCGCGACCCCGCAACGTCGCGATCGGCACCTTCGACGGCGTGCACCGCGGCCACCAGGCCGTGATCGAGGGGGCCGACACGGTCCTCACCTTCGATCCTCACCCGCTCGAGATCCTCCACCCGCCGGCGCTGCCGAAGCTGATCATGCCGTTCGAGGTGAAGCGCGACGTGATCGAGGGGCTGGGGGTTCAGGAGCTGGTCATCATCCCCTTCGACCGCGAGTTCGCCACCCTGCCCGCCGAGCAGTTCGTCGAGCAGGTGCTGGTCGAACGACTCACCGCCGAGCGGGTCTCGGTCGGTGAGAACTTCCGCTTCGGCGCCAAGGCAAAAGGCGACCCCGCCATGCTGGCGGCGCACTCTCAGTTCGAGACGCGGGTCGTGCCGTTGGTAGAGGTGGATGGCGAGACCGTCTCCTCGACCCGTGTGCGGGCGCTGATCGCCGCCGGTGACATGGAGGGCGCTCGCCACTGCCTCGGCGCTCCCTTCATGGTCGAGGGGGAAGTGGTCGAGGGCGACCAGCGCGGCCGTGAGCTGGGGTTCCCGACCGCCAACATCGTCCCCGACGACCGCTTCGCGATTCCGGGCCACGGCGTCTACGCGGCCTTTGCCAACGGGGTTCCCGCCGCCGTCAACGTCGGCGTGCGGCCGACCTTCGACAGCGGCCGCGGGGTACTGATCGAGACTTACCTGATCGATCGCAACGACGATCTCTACGGGACGACGCTGCGGGTCGCCTTTGTCGAGCGCCTGCGCGGCGAGAAGCGCTTCGCGGGAGTCGAGGAGCTGATCGCCCAGATGCGAATCGACGTCGAGGACGCAAAGCGGGTCTGTGCTAGCTTCACCGGCGCGTAATGGGCCTGACCAAGGACAAGAAGACCGAGCTGATCGGCAAATACGGCCGCGCCGACGGCGACACCGGTTCCGCCGAGGTCCAGGTCGCCCTGCTCACCGAGCGGATCAACGAGCTAACCGAGCACCTGCGCGGACACGCCAAAGACCACCACTCGCGTCGCGGCCTGCTGATGCTGGTCGGCAAGCGTCGTCGCATGCTCCGCTACCTGGAGCGCACCGACCTCGAGCGCTACCGCGCCCTGGTCGCTGATCTCGGCCTGCGCCGATGATCGCCGCCGGCGAGCCGGCCCCCGACTTCACCCTGCGCGATCAGGATGGTGAGCGCGTCTCGCTCTCCGACTTTCGCGGCGGCAGGGTCCTGCTCGTCTTCTATCCGTTGGATTTCAGCCCGGTCTGCTCCGACCAGCTCTCGATCTACCAGGAGGTCAAGCCCGAGATCGAGGCAAAGGGCGTCGAGATGATCGGCATCAGCGTCGACCACGGCTTCGCCCACAGGGCCTTTCAGGAGAAGCTCGGCATCGACACCCGGCTGCTCGCCGACTTCGAGCCGAAGGGCGAGGTGGCCCGCGCCTACGGCGCCTACATCGAGCAGGTCGGGCACGCGAACCGCTCGCTCGTCCTGGTCGACGAGGAGGGGGTCGTCGAGTGGGTGCACGAGTCGCCGACGCCGCTGGAGATTCCCGGGGCGAACGTGATCTTCGACGCCCTGGAGACCGTCGGGTCTGACGCCTGAGCTGACCAGCGCCGCGGTCCCGCCCGAGGGTCCCGACGACCACGTTCGGGGCGAGGGCGAGACGCTGATCGTCTACGCGGACCTCGGCTGCCCGCACTGCGCCGGCGCCTGGACGGAGATCGGCCGGCGCTCGGCGAAAATCGTCTTTCGCCACTTCCCCGTCGCCAGCAAGCACCCACGCTCACCCGCTCTGCACGCGGCGGCCGAGGCGGCCGGGAGGCAGGGGCGCTTCTTCGAGATGGTCGATTCCCTCTATGCGGATCGAGGCCGGGTCGACGACCCACACCTCTGGGAGCGGGCCGAGCGCCTGGGCCTCGACCTGGAGCGCTTCGAGACGGACCGGCGCTCGGACGAGGTCGCGGCCCGAGTCCGCCGCGATTTCGAGTCGGGAATCCGCGGCGGCGTCACCGGAACTCCCGCCACCTTCACAGGACGTGCCGGGAGTTAAGTCCCCATATCGACCTCGAATTCCCGGCACGTCTTCTCGTCTGTAGTCTCTCCGAGGACAGAGAACGAGAGTTCTGAATGCATATGGCTGCCATCCGGGCAGCCGGAGGTAGGACAACAAATGAGCATGTTTGACGTTACCCGCGTCTCGGCGGACATCGGCGACGGCCAGATCTCCTTCGAGACGGGCAAACTCGCGAAGCAGGCGGGCGGCGCGGTTGTGGTTCAGGCCGGCGACACCATGGTCCTGTGCACCGCAACCGTCGGCAGCCTGCGCGACGTGGACTTCCTTCCCCTCACCGTCGACATCGAGGAGCGGATGTACGCCGCGGGCAAAATCCCCGGCTCCTTCTTTCGTCGCGAGGGCAAATCGAGCGAGAAGGCGACGCTGACCGCGCGCATGATCGATCGCCCGATCCGCCCGCTGTTCCCGAAGGGCTGGCACTACGAGACCCAGCTCGTCGCGATCCCGATGTCGGTGGACCAGGTCAACCCCTACGACGTCCTCGCGATGAACGGCGCCTCCGCCGCCCTGGCGATCTCGCCGGTCCCCGTCGCCGACCACGTCGGCGCGGTGCGGATCGGCAAGCTCGACGGCGATTTCGTCGTCAACCCCGCTGAGGAGAGCCACCCCGAGCTCGACCTCGACCTGATCGTCGCCGGCACCAAGGAGGCGATCCTGATGGTCGAGGCCGGCGCCAGCGGCGTCACCGAGCAGGAGATCCTCGACGCGCTCGACATCGCCCACGGTGAGATCAAGAAGCTCGTCGCCGCGATGGAGGAGCTGCAGCAGAAGGCCGGCAAGGAGAAGATGGAGGTCGAAGCGCCCTCGATCGACGAGGGGCTTCTCAGCGATATTCGCTCCTCCCACGGCCAGGCGCTGGTCGACGCGATCGCCACCGAGGGCAAGCTCGAGCGCTACGAGGCGATCGACAAGGTCAAGGAGGAGGTCGTCGCCAAGTACGCGCCGGAGGGCGACGAGGACGCCGACTCCGACCGCAAGTCCGAGATCGGCACCGCCTTCGACAGCATCGAGAAGGAAACGATCCGCAAGGCGATCGCCGTCGACAAGAAGCGCCCCGACGGCCGCGCCCAGGACGAGATCCGGCCGATCGAGTGCGAGGTCGACATCTCCCCGCGCGTCCACGGCTCGGCGCTGTTCACCCGCGGCGAGACGCAGATCCTCTCCAACGCCGCGCTCGGCACGACCCGGATGGACATGCGGATCGACACCCTGGGCCTGGAGACCTCGAAGAAATTCTGGCACCACTACAACTTCCCGCCCTTCTCGGTCGGGGAGGCGGGCTTCATGCGCGGCCCGAAGCGTCGCGACATCGGTCACGGAGCGCTTGCCGAGCGGGCGCTGGCCGCCACGATCCCCGGTGAAGAGGACTTTCCCTACGTGATCCGGGTCGTCTCGGAGACGCTCGAGTCCAACGGCTCCTCCTCGATGGGCTCGGTCTGCGCCTCCTCGATGGCGCTGCAGGCGGCCGGGGTGCCGGTCTCGGCGCCGGTTGCCGGCGTCGCGATGGGCCTGATCAAGGAGGGCGACGACTACATCGTCCTCACCGACATCGCCGGCGTCGAGGACCACCTCGGCGACATGGACTTCAAGGTCGCCGGCACCGCGGACGGAATCACCGCGTTGCAGATGGACATCAAGATCACCGGTGTCACCTTCGAGATCCTCACCGACGCCCTCGAGCAGGCCAACAAGGGCCGCCAGTTCATCCTCGGCAAGATGGCCGAGGCGATCGACGGTCCGCGCGAGAATCTCTCCCAGCACGCGCCACGGATCGAGGCGATCAAGATCGACCAGGAGAAGATCGGCGCCGTGATCGGCAAAGGCGGCGAAACGATCCGTGCCCTGTGCGAGGAGTTCGAAGCCGAAATCGACGTCGAGGACGACGGCACGATCAGGATCTACGCGCCCACGGGCGAACTGGTCGAAGCCTGCGTCGCGCGGATCGAGTCAATGACCAAGGAGGCCGAGGTCGGTGACACCTACACCGGCGCCAAAGTCGTCAAGACGACGACCTTCGGTGCCTTCATCGAGCTGGTCAAGGGCACCGACGGCCTGCTCCACATCTCGAACGTGAAGCCGGGCGAGCGGGTCGACTCGGTTGACGACGTCCTGAGCGCCGGCGACCAGATCGACGTCACCGTGGTCGAGGTCGACAGGGAGCGCGGGCGGATCGGCCTGCGCCTCTCCGACGATCCCTCGGTTGCCGGGAAATCGCCCGAGGAGCTGGCCGCGGTCGGGTCCGGTGAAGGCGGTGGCCCGCGGCGCAACGGCGGTGACCGTGAGCGCGGCGGACGGCGGCGCGAGCGCGAGCGGCGCGACTAGCCGTTGAGCGACGCGAAGCTCAGCGAGCTCGGCTCGGGCGCCCGGGTCGTAACCGAGGAGGTTCCCTCGGTTCGGTCCGTGGCGCTGGGGCTCTGGGTTCGCACCGGATCCAGGAACGAGACGCCGGCCCAGGCCGGTGTCTCGCACTTCCTCGAGCACCTGCTGTTCAAGGGCACCGCGCGCTTCTCCGCGATCGAGATCTCCGAGCGCTTCGACGGGCTCGGGGCCTCGGTGAACGCGGCGACCGGAAAGGAGACGACCCATCTCCACGCTCGCTTCCTCGACGAGCACACCGAGGAGGTCTTCGACCTGCTGGCCGAGATGCTGCTCGCCCCGACCTACCCCGAAATCGACTCCGAGCGGGACGTCGTGCTGGAGGAGATCGCGATGTACGAGGACGAGCCGCAGGACCGGGTCCACGACATCCTCGCCGGCGCCGTCTTCGGTGAGCACCCGCTGGGCCGCCGTGTCCTCGGCGAGGCGGAGGTGATCGCCTCGATCCCGGTCCCCGACATCGACGCCTACCACCAGCAGCGCTACACCGGCGCCAACGTCGTCGTCGGCGCCGCCGGCCATCTCGACCACGACCGCATCGTCGCCCTCGCCGACCGGCTGGTCTCACCATCGGCCGGCGAGGAGGAGAGCGGCCCGGCCACGGGACCCGGTGAAACCGCGCGGCTGCGCTTCTACTCGAAGGACACCGAGCAGTACCACATCTGCTTCGGCGCCCCCGGCATCGCCAAGGACGACGAGCGCCGCTACGGCCTCGCCGTGCTCGACTCGATCTTCGGCGGCTCGACCTCTTCGCGGCTCTTTCGCGAGATACGCGAGAAGCGCGGACTCGCCTACTCGGTCGGCTCCTACAACGAGCAGTACACCGACTCCGGCCTGGTCGCGACCTACGTCGGCACCCGCGAGGACAACGTCGAGGAAGCCTGCGCGGTGATCGGCGCCGAGCTGGAGCGACTGCGCTCCGAGCCGGTCTCCGAGGAGGAGCTGGCGCGGGCGAAGGAGAACGTCAAGGGCCGGCTCGTCCTCTCCTCGGAGTCGACGGCGGCGCGGATGACGCGGATCTCGCGCGCGACCCTGTTCGGGTTGCCGATCGAGAGCCTCGACGCGATGCTGACCAAAGTGGACGCTGTGACCGTCGAGGAGCTGAGTGAGCTGGCCGCCGAGCTCTACGGCGCCGGGCGACTCTCGGCCGCCTGCGTCGGCCGCGACGAGGACTGCTTCCGCAAGGCGTTGGCACCGGTCAGCGAGGAGCTGGCGGCGGCATGATCCGCGTCGCGGTCTCCGGTGCGGCCGGTCGCATGGGCCAGACCGTCTGTGAAGCGGTCGAAGGCGCCGCCGACCTGGAGCTGGCGGCGAAGGCCGATCCGGCGCTCGGGGTGGAGCTTGCCAGCGTGCTCGGTGAGGCCGACGTCGTCGTCGACTTCAGCACGCCGGATACGGCGCTCGACAACGTGCGGGCCTGCCTGGGGGCCGGCGTCCACGCCGTCGTCGGCACGACCGGGTTCGACCTCGACGCCCTCCGTGAGGCCGCCGAGGGCGGAGAGGCCAACTGCTTCGTCGCCCCCAACTTCGCGATCGGCGCCGTGCTCTTGATGGAGGCGGCGCAGCTGATCGCCGGCCACATGCCCGAGTGCGAGATCGTCGAGCTGCACCACGACCGCAAGCTCGACGCGCCTTCCGGCACGGCGAAGCGGACGGCGGAACTGATTCGCGCCGCCGGGGGCCATGTCCACGAGCCGATTCACTCGGTGCGCCTGCCGGGCCTGGTCGCCCACCAGGAAGTCGTCTTCGGGGGCGAGGGGCAGACTCTCTCGATCCGCCACGACTCGATCGATCGGGTCTCCTTCATGCCGGGCGTCCTGCTTGCCGCCCGCAAGGTCGCCGACCTGCCCGACCGCTTCACGGTCGGCCTCGAGAAGCTGCTGTAGGTTCGGACGATGACCGACGAGCTGGCGCGCCTCGACGCGACCGCGCAGGCGGACCTGGTCCGCAGCGGCGAGGCGAGTCCGGCCGAGCTGACCGAAGCGGCGATCGCGCGGATCGAGGCGACCAACGGCGAGATCAACGCCGTCATCCACCCGCTCTTTGAGGAGGGCCTCGCCGCCGCCCAGGGCGAGCTGCCCGAGGGTCCCTTCAAGGGAGTTCCGTTCCTGCTCAAGGACCTCGGCGCGGCATTCGCCGGCCAGCCGCTTCACCTCGGCATGCGCTACCTGAAGGAGCGCGACTTCCGCGCTCCGGTGGACACCTACCTGGCGCAGCGCTTCCGCGCGGCCGGGCTGGTGACGATCGGCAAGACGAACACGCCCGAGCTGGGCATCCTGCCGACCGCGGAGCCGCGCGCCTACGGTCCGACCCGCAATCCCTGGGACCTCGGGCGCTCGGCGGGCGGCTCAAGCGGTGGCTCCGCCGCGGCTGTCGCTGCGGGCATGGTGCCGATGGCCCACGCCAACGACGGTGGCGGATCGATCCGCATCCCGGCGTCCAACTGCGGCCTGGTCGGCCTCAAGCCGAGCCGGCAGCGGATCAGCGAGGGGCCGCTGGCGGGGGACTTGATGTCGGGGCTGACCGCGGAGCTGGCCGTCTCGCGCTCGGTCCGGGACGTCGCGGCGATCCTCGAGGCGGTCCACGGGCCGGCTTCCGGCGATCCCTACGTCGCCCCACCGCCCCTGCGCCCCTACACCGAGGAGGTCGGAGCGGACCCGGGCAAGCTGCGCATCGCCCTCTGGACGGAGACCCTGATCGAGCAGGACGCCGACCCGGAGGTGGTGGCGGCGGCGCGGGGCGCCGCGAAGCTGCTGGAGGGTTGTGGCCACGAGGTCGAGGAGCCGGACCTGAGCATGCTCGACAGCATCGACCTGGTCGAGCCGTTTCTGATCCGCTGGGCGGCGGGGCAGGCCCAGGCCCTCGACCAGCTCGGCATCGTGACCGACAACGTGATCGGCCCCGACGACGTCGAGCCGCTCACTTGGGCTCTGGCGGAGATTGGGCGCGCTCGCAGCGCCGGTGAGTACCTCACGGCGGTCGGTCAGCACCAGGTGATGAGCAGGATGTTCGCCGGCGTCCACGAGGCCGGCTTCGACCTGCTGCTCTCGCCGACGATGGGTGAGCCGGCGCCTCTGCTCGGCAGCTTCGACGACTCCGGTCCCGATCCGATGGCTGCATTCGAGCGTGCCTTCCTCTGTGGTTGCTTCACCGCGGTCTTCAACGCGACCGGCCAGCCGGCGATCTCCCTGCCCCTGCACTGGAGCGAGGACGGGTTGCCGATAGGCGTGCAGCTCGTCGCTCCGCTCGGCCGCGAGGACCTCCTGCTGCGGGTCGCGTCTCAACTCGAGCAGGTCGCCCCCTGGGCCGACCGCATACCCTCTCAGCGATGAGCGAGCTTCGCGGAATCATCACGGCGATGGCGACCCCCTTCGAGGAGGGAGGAGCGGTCGATGAGGCCGCCGCGCGGCGACTCGCCGCCCACCTGGTCGCCCACGGCTCGCACGGCGTCGTGGTCGCCGGCTCGACCGGCGAGGCGGCGACCCTCGACGACGCCGAGCACATCTCGCTGTTGGCGGCGGTCGTCGCCGAGATCGGTGATCAGGCGACCGTGGTCTGCGGCACCGGCACCAACGACACCCGCCACTCGGTCGAGCTGAGCAAGGCCGCGGCCGAGGCCGGGGCGGAGGCCGCTCTGATCGTCACGCCCTACTACAACAAGCCCAATCCGACGGGGATCCTGAGCCACTTCGAAGCGATCGCCGCGGCGGTTCCCGATCTGCCGCTGATCGCCTACAACATCCCCTCGCGCGTGGTCGTCAACGTGCCGCCCGAGCTGCTCGCCGAGATCGCCCGGATCGACACCGTGGTCGCGGTCAAGCAGGCCAACGACGACGAGCTGGGGTTGATCGAGGGCCTTGACGTGCTGGCGGGCAACGACGACACCTTCCTCGCCACGCTCGAGCTCGGTGGCGCCGGCGGCATCCTCGTCGCCTCGCACCTGGTCGGCGACCAGATGCGCGAGATGTGGGATGCCGCCCAGGAGGGGGACATGGACCGGGCGCGCGAGATCGACGCGACGCTCCACCCGCTCTTCGAGGCGCTCGCGGTGACGACCAACCCGATGCCGGTCAAGGCGGCCCTGGAGCTGGCCGGCCTGATCCCGTCGGGGGCGCTGCGGCTGCCGATGGTCCCCGTCGACGCCGAGCAGCGGACTACGATTCGCGCGGCGCTGGAAGCCGTCGGCGTCTCGGTGGGCTCCTAGCCGGATGGCGTCGAAGCTGAGAATCCTGCCGCTCGGCGGCCTGGGCGAGATCGGCAAGAACATGACCGTTGTCGAGTACGACGGCCGGATCGTCGTGGTCGACACCGGCCTGATGTTCCCGACCGCCGAGATGCTGGGGATCGACCTCGTCCTGCCCGACTTCTCCTACCTGCGCGACCGTGCCGAGGACATCGAGGCGATCATCCTCACCCACGGCCACGAGGACCATGTCGGAGCGCTTCCCTACGTGCTGCGCGAGATCGGCATGCCGCCGGTCATTTACGGCGGCCTGCTGACGGTCGGCATGGTCCGCTCCAAGCTCGACGAGCACAAGCTGAAGGACGCCCCCTTGGAGGAGCTGCCCGCTGGGAAGACGGTCCAGGCCGGGCCGTTCGAGCTCGAGCTGGTCCACCTCTCACACTCGATTCCGGACGCCCGTGGCGTCATCCTCAGCACCAAGGTGGGCAAGGTCCTGATGACCGGCGACTACAAGTTCGACCAGACGCCGGTGGACGGCCGGCCGGCTGACATCTCGCGGCTTGCCGAGCTCGGGCGAGACGGCCTGTTGCTGCTCTGCGGCGACTCGACCAACGCCGACCGACCTGGAATAGCGCCGTCGGAGTCGAGCGTCGGACCGGCGTTGCTGGAGACCTTCGCGGGTTGCAAGGGCCGCATCATCGTCACCTCCTTCGCTTCCAACATCCACCGCGTCCAGCAGGTGATCGACGCCGCCGTGAAGCTCGACCGCAGAGTCGCCCTGGTTGGCCGCTCGATGCGCAAGAACTTCAACATCGCCTCCAGCCTCGGCATCGCCGAGGCGCCGTCCGGCCTCTTCATCCAGCCGCGGGAGATCGAGGACTTCCCCGACGAGAAGGTGATCGTGATCTCGACCGGCAGCCAGGGAGAGCCGCTCTCGGCGCTGCGACGGATGGCGAACAACGATCACCGCGACGTCGAGCTGCACTCGGGCGACACGGTCGTCTTCTCCGCCACGCCGGTGCCGGGCAACGAGCGTGCGGTCAACGAAACGATCGACCACATCTACGAGATCGGCGCCTCGGTCGTAACCGCGAAGGAGGCGCCGATCCACGCCTCCGGCCACGGTTGGCAGGAGGAGCTGAAGCTGATGATCAACCTGACCAAGCCGCGCTATGTGATGCCGATTCACGGCGACCACCAGCGCCTGCGGTTGCATGCCGAACTGGCCCACTCGGTCGGTATCGAGCCCGAGAACGTGTTCCAGGGCCGCAACGGGCTGCCGCTGGAGATCGACGCGGACGGCGCCCGTTTCGGCGAGGACGTCCACGCCGGTGTCGTCTACGTCGACGGGGTCAACGTCGGTGAGCCCGACGATGTGGCGCTGCGCGACCGGCGCGAGATCTCCGCCGACGGCATCTTCATCGTCGTCGCGACGATCTCCTCCGACGACGGCAACGTCGTCGCCGATCCCGAGGTGATCGTTCGTGGTGTCGCCCTGACAGAGGACGGTGACTCGCTGGTCGAAGAGCTCAAAGACGTCGTCGAGGACTCGCTGGAGGACGCCGCCGAGGCGGGCACCCGTGAGCTGCACCTGATCCAGGAAGACCTCCACGACGCGATCGCGAAGCTCATCTACGAGAAGCTGCGCAGCCGGCCGATGATCCTGCCGGTCGTGGTCGAGGTCTAGCCCAACCACCTGCGTTCGCACTTATCCTGCCTCTGGGGCGCATAAGTGCGAACGACGCTCGAAAAAGGGCCCGCCGGCTACGTTGGGGAGAGCCGACGGACCCTTGTGTCTCGTCCGTGGGGAAAGCTAAGCGGAGTCGCTAAAGCCGATCTAAAGCGGGGCTGATTCCGCGCTCGGCCTTGCGCAGCGGCAGCCGCACGCGGAACAGGGCGCCGCCCTGCTCGGACTCGCCGACCTCGACGCCGCCGCCGTGTGAGCTGGCCACGGCACGGACGATCGCGAGGCCGAGGCCGCTGCCGCCACCGACCGCGGTGTCCGCTGGCCCGTCACCGCGGACGAAGCGTTCGAAGATCTGCTCGCGCAGCTCGGCTGGGACTCCCGGGCCGTTGTCGGCGACCTCGAGCACCGCGTTGGGTCCCTCGGCGCGCAGGCACAGCTCGATCGTCGAGCCGGCGGGGGTGTGGCGGACAGCGTTGTCGAGCAGATTGAGCACCATCCTGTGCAGCTCGTCCGGATTGCCGTCGACCGGCAGCGGCCGGTCGTTCTCGATTCGCAGCTCGCGTTCGCCGATCGTCGGCGCGACCTCCGCGGCTGCATTCCCCGCGGCCTCGGCCAGATCACAGTGGGTGCGGGCGCCGACCCGTCCCGCGTCGGCGCGGGCGAGGAGCAGCAGGTCGGTCACGAGCCGGCTCATCCGGCCGGATGAGCGCAGCGCCGAGTCGACCATCGCCCGCTCATCCTCGTGCACCGGGTTCTCCAGCGAGGCCTGGAGCAGCTCCAGATTGGCAAGGATGCTGGTCAGCGGGGTGCGCAGCTCGTGCGAGGCGTCGGCGACGAACTCCCGCTGTCGCTTCAAGGCCGCTTCTCGCTCGGTTCGGGCCAGGTCGAGTGAGCGGATCATCTGCTCGAGCGTTCTCGCAAGCTCGCCCACCTCGTCGTCGATCGTGGGCTCGGGCATGTGACGGGAGAGGTCGCCGGTATCGGCGATCTCGCGTGCGCCGGCGGTCAGCGCCGAGATCGGTCGCATCGCACGGCGTGCGATCGCCAGGCCGGCGAAGCTGGCCAGCAGGGTGCCACCGAGCACGCCGGCGGCGACGAACAGCCAGAGCCGGTCGATTGTCGAGTCGACGTGCTGGAAGTTGCGCGCGTACTGGACATACCCGGTCAGGCTGCCGCTGCCGCTGCCGATCCGCGCCGTCGTGACCCGCATTCCGTCGACGTTGCTGATCCCTGTCGTGGGGCGACCCGAGGTTCGCGGCGTTGGAGCTCTGGGTAAGCAGCGCGCCTTCGGCATCGAAGACTCGCACGGTCGCGTCGTTGGGAAGCGCGAAGTCGTCGAGCCCTGGCCCGCGGATCAGGTAGGCGCCGGTGGGGGTGTTGACGATCCGCAGTTCGGCCGCGAGGGTCTGGGCGGCGGCGTCGACCTCGCGATTGAATTCGCTGCGCACCCGTTGCGTGGCGACCTGGCCGATGACGGCGCCGAAGATCAACAGGATCAACAGCGTCAGGCCGGCCGAGGTTGCGGCCAGCCGCCAGCGGACCGGCCAGTGACGCGGATTCACCTCGACTACCCCTTGAGCACGTAGCCGGCACCGCGTTTGGTGTGCAGCAGGCGCGTATCGCTGCCGGCCTCCAGCTTGCGGCGCAAATTGGAGATGAAGACGTCGATCGTGTTGGTAGCGGCCATCGGGTCATAGCCCCAGACCTCGTCCAGCAGCCGCTCACGCGAGACGACGAGGCGCTCGTTGTGCATCAGGTATTCGAGCAGCTCGAACTCACGATTGGTCAACTCGACCTCGCGCTCGCCACGTCGGACCTCGCGCGTGTCGGGGTTGAGGGTGAGGTCGCCGACCTGCAGCGAGGCTGAGCCGCGCGGTGGTCGGCGGCGCAGCAGGGCTCGGATGCGGGCAAGCAGCTCCTTGCGCTCGAACGGCTTAACCAGATAATCGTCGGCGCCGCTGTCGAGCCCGCCCACCCGGTCCTCGGTCTCCGCCCTTGCGGTGAGCATCAGGATCGGCACGTCGCTGTCGGCGCGCAGGCGGCGGCAGACCTCGATCCCGTCGAGCCGCGGCAGGCCGAGGTCGAGGACGACCAGGTCCGGCACGAACCCGACCGCCACGTCGAGCGCCTCGACCCCGTCGCCGGAGGTCCGAACCTCGTACCCCTCGTTGCGCAGCGACCGGCGCAGGACGTCCGCGATCTCCTCGTCGTCCTCGACGACGAGCACCCGCCCCCCTGCCGAATCGGTCTCGCTGGCAAGCATCTGGATCGATGTTAGCCCGGTCGCGGCCGATTCCCGTCGTCTTTTAGGGCGAATTTAGGGCCGACCGAATCAGGCCTGGGCGCGTTTACGTGCGGATATAGCGCGGAAGGCGCGTGTTCTGGGGCAGTTGGCATCTGCGCTGCTTGGCATGATCGGCGCAGCCCTTGAGCTCCCCCGCCGCAGTCCACCTTCACGCCCACAGCGAGTACTCGCTGCTCGACGGCGCCTGCAAGATCGACGCGATGGCAGCGCGGGTGGCGGAACTCGGCCAGCCGGCGCTGGGATTGACCGACCACGGTGTGATGAATGGCGCCGTCGACCTCTACAAAGCCTGTAAGAAGCATGGGATCAAGCCGATCGCGGGCCTCGAGGCCTACCTCGTCGACGACGTCAAGACGATCAAGGAGAAGCCGAAGTACGAGCGAAACCACCTGACGCTGCTCGCCGAGAATGACACCGGTTTCGCCAACCTGGTCAAGCTGACCTCGGCCGGCTTCCTGGAGGGCTTCTCGCGCGGCAAGGCCAACGTCGACATGGAGCTGCTCGCGGCTCACGCCGAGGGCGTGATCGTCCTCACCGGCTGCCTGCAGTCGCGCTTCTGTCGCCGTCTGGTCGAGGAGCGCCCCGACGATGCCCGCGCCCATCTGGACGACCTGATCCAGGCCTTTGGCCCTGAGCAGGTCTACTTCGAGGTGCAGAAAAACGGGATCGAGGAGCAGGAGAAGGCCAACCAGGGCATCGCCCGCTTTGCCCGCGAGCTGAACCGGCCGCTGGTCGGCACCGCCGACGTCCACTACCTGCGCCGCGAGGATTTCGACAACCACGCGGCGCTGCTCTGCGTGCAGACGAAGTCGACCCTGGAAGCCCCGAAGCTGAGCTTCGACACCAACGAGTTCTTCCTCAAGAGCAACGAGGAGATGACCGACTCGTTCGCCGAGTGGCCGGAGGCGGTGCCGACGACGCTGGAGATCGCCGAGCGCTGCGAGATTGAGATCGAGCTGGGCAAGCTGCTCCTGCCGCGCTACCCGACCCCCGATGACTCCGAGCCGGAGGAGATGCTGCGGCGGATCGCCGGCGAGGGGCTGCGCGCCCGCTACGGCGATCCGGCGCCCGCCGCGGCGGTCGAGCGCATGGAATTCGAGCTGGGGGTGATCGAGGAGATGGGTTTCTCCTCCTACTTCCTGATCGTCTGGGACTTCGTCCGATATGCCAAGGAGAACGGCGTCGCCGTGGGCCCGGGCCGAGGCTCGGCGGCCGGCTCGATCGTCTCCTATGCACTGCGGATCACCGACCTCGACCCACTCGCCGAGGGCCTGATCTTCGAGCGTTTCCTCAATCCCGGCCGCAAGTCGATGCCGGACATCGACATCGACTTCTCCGTGCGCGGCCGCGAGCGGATGATCCGCTACGTCGGCGAGAAATACGGCCGCGAGTCGGTCGCCCAGATCATCACCTTCGGCAAGATGGCGCCGCGCGCGGCCACCCGCGATGCGGCCCGCGTGCTCGGTTTCGACTACGGCACCGGCGACCGCCTCGCCAAGCAGATTCCCGAGCCGATCATGGGCCGCAGCCCCTCCTTCGAAGAATGCCTGAAGACCGGTCAGGAATTGAGGCAGACCTACGACGCCGAGCCGGACTCGAAACGGATCATCGACGTCGCCCGCGGCCTCGAGGGGATCGTCCGCAACAACTCGATCCACGCCGCCGCGGTGGTGATCGCCGACCGACCGCTGCACGAGGTGGTGCCCCTGCAGCTGGCCGAGGACCGCAACGCGCCGGCGGTGACCGGCAACGGCTCGGGCAAGGCCGAGCGCCAGTACAAGATCGTCACCCAGTACTCGATGGGTCCGATCGAGGAGATCGGCCTGCTGAAGATGGACTTCCTCGGCCTCCGCAACCTCGACGTGATCGAGGACGCGATCGAGATCATCGAGCGCTCACGCGGCGAGAGGATCGAGATGGAGACGATCCCGATCGACGACGCGAAGACCTACGAGATGCTCGCCGGGGGCGATTCGACCGGCGTCTTCCAGTTTGAGTCTGAGGGGATGCGGGATGCCCTGCGCAAGGTGGGGCCCACCGAGTTCGCCGACATCGTCGCCCTCGGCGCCCTGTACAGGCCCGGTGCGATGGCCTACATCCCCGCCTACGCGAAGGGGAAGAAGGACCCCACGACCGTGCGCTATCCCGACCCGCGACTGCGGGCGATCACCGAGGAGACGCACGGCTGTGTCATCTACCAGGAGCAGCTGATGGAGATCGCGCGCTCGATGGCGGGCTTCTCGGGCGCTGAGGCGGATGACCTGCGCAAGGCGATCGGCAAGAAGAAGCGCGACCTGATGGCGACGATGAAGGACAAGTTCATGCAGGGCCTCGCCGAATCGGAGACCGCCCCCAACGTCGCCAAGGACCTCTGGAAGCTGAACGAAGCCGCCGCCGACTACTCCTTCAACAAGTCCCATGCCGCCTGCTACGGGCTGATCTCCTATCGCACGGCCTACCTCAAGGCCAACTACCCCGCCGAGTACATGGCGGCGGTGATCTCCTCGGTGATGAACACCAAAGACAAGGTGCCCTTCTTCGTCAATCGCTGCGCGGAGATGGGGATTGACGTGCTGCCCCCCGACGTCAACTCCTCCGATCACAGCTTCGTGGTCTCCGCCAACGCGATCCGCTTCGGTCTCGATGCGGTGAAGAACGTCGGTCACAGCGCGGTCGAGGCGATCCTGCGGGCTCGCGAGGACGGGGAGATCGCTTCGTTGTGGGACTTCTGCGAGCGGGTCGACGCCCGCGCCGTGAACAAACGCGCGATCGAGTGCCTGGTCAAGTGCGGCGCGTTCGATTCCACCGGAGCGACGCGCAAGGGCATGCTGGAGACGCTGCCGGCGGCCCAGTCCGCGGGTCAGAAAGCCCAGGAGGACGCGCAGCTGGGCCAGGGCTCGATTTTCGATTTCGGCGACGGGGCGGGGGAGGGGGGTGCGGACGGCGCCGCCAGCTCCCATCACCGGCCGCCGATCTCGGCGGTCGAGTTCGAGCGCCGCGAGTTGCTGGCGATGGAGAAGGAGACGCTCGGCACCTACCTCTCCTCGCATCCGCTCTCAGAAGTTCGGGAGGCGCTGCGCGCCCGCGTCGACTGCGGCCTGGCCGACCTGGCAGGCAAGCCGGATGGGGCCTGGGTGACCGTCGGCGGCATCGTCACCGAGAGCAAGAAGATTCGCACCAAGAGCGGCAGCCAGATGATGTTCGCGACGCTCGACGACGTCGAGGGCCAGGTCGAGATGCTCGTCTTCAAGGCCGACCAGGCGGAGAGCGCCGGCGCGATCGAGCCTGACGCCGTCGTCCTCGTCCGCGGTCGGATCGACCACAAGGAGCGGGGTGAGACGAAGCTCGTCGTGCAGGAAGCCGAGCGCTTCGAGCCCGACGGGGAGGAGATCGCCCGGGCAAGCGCCAAGGCGGCCGCGCCGACGGAGCCGCTGCGGCTGACGATCGATGCCTCGAGGCTGCGCCGTCCCGGCATGTTCGACCAGCTGAAGGAAGTCTTCGAGCACCATAAGGGCGAAGCCGACGTTCACCTCGCGATCCGCGGCGAAAACGGCAAGCCGACCGAGGTGAAGCTGGGCGAGGGCTACCGAGTGCGTCCCTCCAGCGGCCTGCGCGCGGAGATAGACCAGGTTTTGGGTGCCGACGCTCTGGCTGCCTAGACTTCCTCTGTGCCTGCCACGCGAGCAAAGACCGGTGAGTGCCGCCAGTGCCGCTCCTTCTGCGACAAGATGGTCGAGCCGCGCGGCTGCGTCGAAATGGGCTGCCGGTTCCTCTACAGCTATGTCGACGGGCTGACCGGCACCCAGTATGTCGGTTGCATGCAGGAGGTTTTCCGCGCCAGGATCGAACTCGACGCGGTGCTGCAGCCGGGTGGATTTGGCGGTGTCAAGATGACCGGCGCCTCGCTTCCCCACTGCCCCTTCTCGGTTGAGCGGGCCTATCTCGGCTCGGGTCAGGAGTACGACTGCGTCAACCGGCGCTTCTTCGATTGCGCCGACGACGGCCCTGAAGGGCTCAAGGCCTTCGACCTGCGTGACATCTAGCACTCACGCTGTCATCCGATGTTTAAGACGACACCGTTCCGTGTAGTATCGCCCGTATGAGCGATCAAACGGCAGTGGCAGAGGCAGAGCAGCTCGTGGCGGAAGTCGCCGGTGACGGCGCCGGGTCGGAGGGCCCGAAGTTCACGCTGGAGCTGAACCAGGATCAAAAGGACATCCGCGAGTGGGTGCACGGCTTCGCCGAGGGCGTCGTCCGACCCGCCGCCGAGGAGTGGGACGAGCGCGAGGAGACGCCCTGGCCCGTAATCCAAGAGGCCGCCAAGATCGGCCTCTACGGCTTCGAAGCACTCGGCCAGTTTTTCGCCGACGAAACGGGCCTGACCCTGCCGATCGCCAACGAGGAGCTGTTCTGGGGCGATGCCGGGATTGGTATGGCGATCATGGGCACCTCGCTGGCCGTCGCCGCGATCTTCGGGCAGGGAACCCCGGAGCAGATGGGTGAGTGGATTCCACAGTGCTTCGGCACCGCGGACGATCCGAAGGTCGCTGCTTTCTGCGCGTCCGAGCCGGACGCCGGCTCCGACGTCTCGGCGATCCGCACCACCGCCAAGTACGACGAGGCAAAGGACGAGTGGGTCCTCAACGGCCAGAAGGCATGGGCCACCAACGGCGGCATCGCCGACGTCCACGTGGTGATCGCCTCCGTCGACCGCGAGCTGCGCTCGCGTGGCCACGCCGCCTTCGTGATCCCCCCGGGGACGGAGGGCTGCGAGCAGGGTGCCAAGGTCAAGAAGCACGGCCTGCGCGCCTCGCACACCGCCGACGTCCACCTCGACGACTGCCGGATTCCGGGCTCGTGCCTGCTCGGTGGCAAAGAGAAGCTCGACGAGCGCCTGGTGCGGGTTCGCGAGGGCAAGAGCTCCAAATCGCAGGCGGCGATGCAGACCTTCGAGGCGAGCCGGCCGACGGTCGGAGCCCAGGCGATCGGCATCGCTCGGGCAGCCTACGAGTACGCCCTTGGGTACGCGAAAGAGCGGCAGCAGTTCGGCCGGCCGATCATCGAGAACCAGGCGATTGCCTTCACCCTCGCCGACATGAAGCTCGAGATCGACGCCGCCCGGCTGCTCGTCTGGCGGGCTGCCTGGATGGGTCGCAGTGGCCAGAAATTCGAGAACGCCGAGGGCTCGATGTCGAAGCTGAAGGCGGGCGAGGTCGCCGTCTGGTCGACCGAGCGAGCGATTCAGATCCTCGGCGGCAACGGCTACACCCGCGAGTTCCCGGTCGAGCGGATGCACCGCGACGCGAAGATCTACACGATCTTCGAGGGCACCTCCGAGATCCAGCGCCTGGTCATCTCACGCGCGATCTCGGGCATGCAGATCCGGTAGCCACGCTCAACCACCGCGCGTCGAGTGTCGCGCTTCCGACATTGACCCCACCCCGGTGTGGTGAAAGTCGGTTGCGCTCACTTCTTGCGTCGTTTGAGCCCTGTCTGTCGAAGGCGCTTGGCGGCCAGCACTTCTTTGCGGTCGGGCCCTTTCTTGTTCGGCCCAGGCGTCTCCAGGGTCGCCGGCAGGCCCTCGAAGCGGGGCTCGGAGAGGAAGGCGGCCAGACCCTGTTTGCCCATCTCGCCCTTGCCGATGTTGGCGTGGCGGTCGCGGCAGGAGCCGAGCGGGGCGGCGGCGTCGTTTACGTGCAGGCAGCGCAGGCGCTTGAGGCCGACCTTCTCGTTCGCTTCCTCGACGATCGCGGTGAGCGAGCCCTCGTCGGTGACGTCGTAGCCCTGGACGAAGAGGTGGCAGGAGTCGAGGCAGAGGCCGAGCCGCTTGCCGCCGCCGGCAAGATCGATCAACTCTGCGGTCTGGTCGAAATCACGCCCCAGCAGCCCTTTGTGGCCGGCGGTCTGCTCGAGCAGCAGCGGGCAGCTCTCGCTGTCCTTCAGCGCCGCAGCGATGACCTTGGCCGCGCGCTTGATCGAGGGACCTAGCGGCTCTCCTTTCTGGGCTCCCGGATGGAGGACGACCCCCGCGGCGCCGATCCCGTCACCGATCCGCAGCGCGTGGGTCAGGGAGGCCAGCGATTTCTTGCGCAGCTCCGAGTCTTTCGTCGCGCAGTTGATCAGGTAGACGGCGTGGATCACCACCGCTTCGATCGGTGATTCATCCATCGCCTCGCGGAACGCGGCGAAGTCCTCGGGTCCGTATTTCGTCGGCCGCCACATGCGTGGGCTCTGGTTGAAGATCTGGATCGAGTCGCAGCCGAGCGCGGTGCCGCGCTCGATCGCCTTGTCCAGACCGCCGGCTGTGGAAACATGCGCGCCGATCAGCATCGTGTCCGACGACTCTCCTATTCGACTGAGGTTTGCTCCTTCGCCTACCGGTGCCTTGCACATCGGCGGCGCGAGGACGGCACTCTATAACTGGCTGGCGGCGCGTCACGAGGGGGGCTCGCTGGTGCTGCGGATCGAGGACACCGATCGCGAGCGCTCGACCGAGGAGAACGTCGAGCAGATCCTCGACGCGCTGCGCTGGTTGGAGCTGGACTGGGACGAGGGCCCCGTCTCGCAGGCCGCGCGGGCGGAGCCCCACCGGGCGGCTCTGCGCCGCCTGCTGGAGAGCGGCGCCGCCTACCGCGACCCGGCGACCGCCAAGGACGTCGAGGCCTGGAAGGCGGAGCACGGCGCAGACCGCGGCTATCGGGGGGAGCACAGCGAGGAGCCGGGGGCGGCGATCCGGCTGCGGGTGCCGGATGACGGCGAGACGGTGGTTGACGATCTGATCCGCGGCCCGGTCCGCTTTCCCAACCGCAGCTACGACGACTTCGTGATCGCCCGCGGCGACGACTCGGTCCTCTACAACTTCGCGGTCGCCGTCGACGACGCCGAGATGGGGATCACCGACGTCGTGCGCGGCGACGACCACCTCTCCAACACCCCCAAGCAGCTGCTGGTCCTGGCGGCACTCGGCTTCGAGCCGCCCCGCTATGCCCATCTACCGCTGCTGCATGGCCCCGATGGCCGCAAGCTCTCCAAGCGCCACGGCGCCGCCTCGGTCCAGGAGCTGCGTGAGGCGGGCTACTTGCCGGCAGCGGTGCGCAACTACCTGGCCCTGCTCGGCTGGGGTGCCGATGACGACGCCACCCTGATCCCCACCGCCGAGTTGGTCGAGCGCTTCCGGGTCGAGGACGTCGGCAAGGCCGCGGCGATCTTCGACGAGAAGAAGCTGCGCTGGATCAACGGCCGCTACATGCGCGAGATGCCGATCGAGGCGTACACCCAGGCGGTGGCACGCCATCTTGGGCGAGATCCGGACGAGCGCCTGCGGGCGGCCTGCGAGATCGTCCAGGAGAAAGCCCAGACCCTGGAGGAGGTCTGGCCACTGATCCGCTTCCTCTTCGATCCGCCGGTCGAGGACGAGAAAGCCTGGCGCAAGGTGATGAAGGATGAGGCACTCCCCGCGCTGAAGGCGGCGCGCGAGGCGCTCGCCGCAGCCGACGACTTCGATTCCGCTGCCGTGGAGTCTGCTCTGGCGCCGCTGCCGGAGCGACTGGGTGTCAAGCCGGGCCGCGTCTACCAGCCGATCCGGGTCGCGATCAGCGGCGGCACCGTCTCACCCGGCATCTTCGAATCCCTCGCTGCGCTCGGGCGTGAGGACTCGCTGCGCCGGGTCGATGCCGTGATCGAGCGTCTACGACTCTGACGGACAACGCTTCGCTCGCTGTCCCGCCGAACTGGACAACCAAACGCGAAGCAATCCCCACTAATGGGGAGGCCGCGGCTAAACCGTGCGTCCTCTGCTGCCGATGAAGGGTGCGGAGCGACCCCTAGATGCCGGCAAGCAAACAACACAGCAACGGCAAGGTTCGCAGTGCTGACGTCCCCCGGGGCAACAGCGCCGCACCTGCCCCCGGAGCCCGCCTCGCCGCGGCTTTCGAGGCGGTGGAGAAATTCCCCGCCCTGATCGAGTCTCGTTCGCGGGTGATGGCCGCCGCGACGGCCGAGACCGCTCGCGTCGGCGAGCTGGTCGAGGCGGTCGAGGCCGACGTGGCCCTGACGATTGCCGTGCTCCGTTTCGCGAATCGCTCCGGCGTCGGGGGCAGCGTCGCCAGCATCCCCCAGGCGGTGGAGTTGCTCAAGCCCTCGGGCGTCCTGGCGATCGCCGGCACCGCGCCGGTCTTCGACTTCTTCGAGCCCAACGGCGGCTGGGAGCTGCGGCCCGAGCAGTTCCGGGTCCACGCCCTCGCCACCCAGCAGGCCGCTGTCCGAATCGGGCGCGAGATCGGCTGGAGCGACCGCGACGAGCTGATCGTCGCCGCCCTGATTCACGACATCGGCCGGCTTGTCATCTCCAAGCTCCACCCTGGTCGCAGGACGTACTTCGACGCCGCCTCCCGCACCCCCGAGCAGCGAATCCGCGAAGAACGAGATCAGCTCGGCATCGACCACGCCCTCGTCGGCGGGGTTCTGGCCCGGCGCTGGAACGTCCCGCAGCGGATCGCCGTGGCGATCGAGCGCCACCACTCCGAGGACGCAGAAGGTCTCGCCGCGGTCGTGGCGACGGCCGACATGGTCGCCCACTACTCGCAGGGGGAGGCGGTGACGCCGGAGCGCCTGCGCGAGACCGCGAAGCGCTGCGGCCTTGGTCCCGATGAACTCCGCGAGCTGCTCTACGACCTTCCCTACCCGCGCGAGACCGAGTCCCGCGTCAGCGAGCCGTGCCCGCTCTCGAGCCGGGAGCTGGACGTGCTCCGGCATCTCTCCGAGGGCATGGTCTACAAGCAGATCGCCGGCGAGATGCAGCTCTCGGTCTCGACGATCCGCACCCACCTGCACAACGTCTACGGCAAGATCGGCGCCGTCGACCGGGCCCAGGCGGTCCTCACGGCTCGCGATCGCGGCTGGATCTAGGGCGCTTACTCGATCAGGGACTCACGCAGCGCTATCGCCACGGCGTGCGTTCTGTTCCTGGCGCCCAGTCTGGCGAGGGCGTTCTTGGTGTGGGTCTTGATCGTTTCTTCGCTGAGGCCAAGCTCACGGGCCGCCGCCACGGTCGAGCCGCCGTCCGCCAGCAGCTGCAGGATCTCGCGCTGGCGCCGGGTCAGCTTTCCGCGGCTGCCGCTGGGTGGGACCGCCGGGTCGATGAACCGCTCCTGATCAAGGGCCGCACGGGTGGCCCTGGCCAGTTCCTCGGCATCCGTGGTGCGTGCCACGTACGCGGTGGCGCCCGCCTGCAGGGCGGCCGAGGCGAGGTGGCGCTCCGGGCGCTCGCCGTGGGCGACGATTCCCATCCCAGGCGCGGTCTTGTGAAGTGTCCGGATCGCATCGTGTCCGGGCAGGGCGCCCTCTTCGTCGGCGGGCTCGCGTCGCAGGTCGACGATCGCGACGTCGATGCTGCCGACGTCACGAATCAGGCCGACGCCCTCACCGCGGCTCTCGCTCTCGTGGATCTCGAAATCGCTTCCCAGCGTCTCACGCACCCCCAGCCGGACCAGCGGATGGGGATCGATCACAAGGCATTGTGGGCGCGCGATGCCCAAGGCTCGATCCTATACCCAGCCTGATCCGAGTCGTGCGGTAGAAAGGTCTCAGTGATTTCCATTACCTCGAAGTCGCGCTACGCGGTCGTCGCGATGGCGGAGCTGGCCCGCTCGGGTGAGCGGCCGGTGCCGATCAAGGAGCTGGCCGAGCGCCGCGGCATCCCCGAGCAGTTCCTCGAGCAGCTCTTCTCGACCCTGCGCCGCGCCGGCCTGCTGACCAGCCACCGCGGCATGAAAGGCGGCTACACGCTCTCGCGGCCCGCGGACGAGATCACCGTGCTGGAGGTCGTCCAGACCCTCGACGGCAAGGTCGGCCAGGAGGCCGACGAGGCGGGGGGCATCTGGGCCGAGGGCGTCGCCTCGCTGCGCAAGGTCTTCGGCCAGACCACGATCGCCGCAGTCGCCCGCCGCGAGGCCGAGGAGGCCGGCTCGGGGATGTACTTCATCTAGACCGGATGAGCGAGCCGATCTATGTCTGCGACCTGGACGGAACGCTGCTGCGCTCTGACGGGACGCTCAGCGATTTCGCCAAGAACGATCTCTGCCGACTTCTGGGCGCCGGTGTTCGGCTCACCGTCGCCAGCGCACGTGGCACGCCCGGGATGCGCGCGCTGTTGGCAGGCGTTCCACTGACGCTGCCGGTTATCGAGCTCAACGGCGCATTCGTATCCGAGCTGGACAGCGGCCGCCATCTGGTCAGCAACACGCTCTCGCGGAGGGAGGCCTACGCCGCCGTAGGGGCCATCCTTGAGACGGGCAACGACCCGGTGGTCACCTCCTGGGACGGGAGGCGAGATGGTGTTCACTTCGGTCCGCGCACGAACGACTCGACCAGGTGGTACGTGGAAGAGAAGCAGAGATATCGCGATCCCCGCCTTATGTCCTGCGGGGATCTGCTCGGTATCGCGCGGGATGAGCAAGTCGCTCAGGTCACCACGTTCGCCCTCGGCGAGGAGGCCACGGCGCTGACCGAGCGACTTCGCGAGGTCGCCGGCAACGGGGCGCACGTGCACAGCGCCGGCAACGTCTATTGGCCCGGTTGGACCGAAATAACGGTTCAGCACTGCGACGCAGTCAAGGGCAGCGCGATTCCGTCGCTCCTCGCGACCTGTGATTGCGAAGGCGCTGATGTCGTCGCCTGCGGGGACCACCTCAATGACCTCTCGATGTTCGCCGTCGCGACTCACAGCATCGCCCCCGCAAACGCACATCCCGAGGTGCTGGCGAGCGCTGTGGAGGTCGTCCGCTCCAACGACGAGGACGGCATCGTGAGATGTCTGCTCGATCGTCACACTTGAGCGCGGTTGTCTTTAGCACCGCATATCGACACAAACGACGACCACAGTCGTCGGGCCGCGAAAGGTAGTCGTGCATTCCTCGCGGTAGGGTCGGCGCTTGTGAGCGTGGGAGGACATCCGCGATGAGGATCGGGGCCGAGGCCTCCGCTGCTGTGGGAAACACGCCGCTGGTCGCGCTGCGACGGCTCGGCGAGGGTCTGCCAGGCGAAATCTGCGCGAAGCTCGAGTACTTCAATCCCGGCGGCTCGGTCAAGGACCGGATCGGGGTGGCGATGATCGACGCTGCGGAGGAGGAGGGGTTGATCGAGCGTGGCCGCTCGGTGATCGTCGAGCCGACCAGCGGCAACACCGGGATCGCACTGGCGATGGTCTGCGCGGCGCGCGGCTACGAGCTGATCCTCACCCTGCCCGAGGGGATGAGTAGGGAGCGGGCGAAGCTGCTGCGCGCCTACGGCGCAGAAGTGCGCGAGACGCCCTCGCTGGGAGGGATGACCGAGGCGGTTGAGCTGGCGGAGGAGATCCGCGAGCAGCGCAAGGGCTTCATGCCGCAGCAGTTCTCGAACCCGGCCAATCCCGAGGTGCATCGCCGCACCACCGCGGAGGAGATCTGGCGCGACACCGATGGCGAGGTCGGCGCTTTTGTCGCCGGGGTCGGCACCGGCGGCACGATCAGCGGGGTCGGCGGCATGCTGCGGGAACGGGCTCCGGAGGCGCTGGTGGTCGCGGTCGAGCCGGCCACCTCTCCCATCCTCTCCGGGGGCGCCCCCGGCCCTCACAAGATCCAGGGGATCGGTGCCGGCTTCATCCCCGAGGTCCTGGACCGCTCGGTGATCGACGAGACGATCGTCGTCTCCGACGAGGACGCGCTGGAGACGGCGCGGCTCGCTGCGCTGCGGGAGGGCGTCCTGGCCGGCATCTCGGCGGGCGCCAACATCAAGGCCGCGCTCGAGGTTGCGGCGCGCCCCGAGCTGGCCGGGAAAAGGGTGGTGACGGTCGTCTGCGACTCGGGCGAGCGCTACATGTCCCTACCCTTCTTTGCACCGTGAACGTGCTGAGGCGGATCTTTCATGAGATTCGGAACGACGTGGCCGCGGCGCGGGATCGAGATCCAGCGGCGCAGGGTGTCACGACCTTCGAGATCCTCACCGGCTGGGCCGGTGTGCAGGCGCTGCTCGCGCACCGGGTCGCCCACGCTCTGCGCGAGGCCGAGGTGCCGCTGGCCCCCGGCGCGATCGCCTACGTGAGTCGTGCCGTCACCGGAGTCGAGATTCACCCGGCGGCGAAGATTGGACCCGAATTCTTCATCGACCATGGGTCCGGGGTCGTGATCGGGGAGACGGCTGAAATCGGCAGGCGCGTGACCCTCTACCAGGGGGTGACGCTCGGGGGAACCGGCTTCCAGCGGGGCAAGCGCCACCCGACGCTCGGCGACAACGTCACCGTCGGCTCGGGCGCCAAGCTGCTCGGTCCGATCGCGGTCGGCGACGGCGCCAAGGTCGGCGCCAACACCGTCGTCGTCGAGGACGTGCCGCCCAGCTCGACCGTGGTCGGCAACCCCGGTCACCCGGTCAAGGTCGAAGGCAAGCGCCCCGAGGGACCCGACGCTGACTGGATCCACCTGCCCGACCCGATCGCCGAGGCGATCAAGACGCTCTCGGAGCGGATCGCGAAGCTCGAGGAGCGGATCGCCCAGCTCGACGGCGGCGAGAAGTCCCAGGACGGCGAGCAGGAGCTGCGACCCCGCACCGGTCGCTCCTCCGCCGGCGGCTGAGCCAGCCGCGCGCCGCTCTATTCTCGGCGGTGATGCTGCAGGCGGAGCCGGATACCCCCGCGGACCTGTCCGGCGCCCCCGAGGGGGCGCCCACCGAACCCGGCGCCGATCGCGCTGAGCGCCTCCTGGCCGAGCTCAACGAGCCGCAGCAGGAGGCGGTGCGCCATGGGGAGGGCCCGCTGCTGGTCCTGGCCGGTGCGGGTTCCGGCAAGACCCGGGTGCTGACCCACCGCATCGCCTACCTGCTGGCGACCGGCGCGGCGCGGCCGGGGGAGATCTTGGCGATCACCTTCACCAACAAGGCGGCGACCGAGATGCGCGAGCGGGTCGAGACGCTGGTCGGCCGCTCGGCGCGGGCGATGTGGGTGACCACCTTCCACTCGGCCTGCGCCCGGATGCTGCGCGCCGATGCCGAGCGGCTCGGCTACTCGCGCAGCTTCACCATCTACGACGAGTCCGATTCGCTGCGCATGCTCAAACGCTGCATGGAGGAGCTGCGCATCGACCCCAAGCGCTACCCGCCGCGGGCGATCCGCTCGCAGATCTCGGGCGCCAAGAACCAGCTCATCGACGCCGACGCCTACTCGCAGGCGCAGGGCAGCGTCTTCGAGGAGACGGCGGCGGCGGTCTTCGTCCTCTACGAGAAGCGGATGCTCGAAGCCAACGCGATGGACTTCGACGACCTGCTGGTGCGGACGGTGAACGCTCTGGAGCTGTTCGAGGAGGTCCGGGAGCGGTGGCGGCGGACCTTCCGCCACGTTCTGGTCGACGAGTACCAGGACACCAACCACGCCCAGTACCGACTGCTGCAGCTGCTCACCGCCGAGCACGGCAACCTGATGGTCGTCGGCGACGAGGACCAATCGATCTACGGCTTCCGCCACGCCGACATCCACAACATCCTCGATTTCGAGCATGACTTCCCCGAAGCCGAGGTGGTCAAGCTAGAGCAGAACTACCGCTCTACCCAGACGATCCTCTCCGCCGCCAACGCGGTGGTCGAGCGCAATCGCGAGCGGCGGCCGAAGCGGCTCTGGACCGAGCTGAGCGGCGGCGAGCCGTTGCAGCTTCGCGAGCTCTCCGACGAGCACGAGGAGGCGCGCTGGGTGGCGGGGGAGATCGAGCGGCTCGGCGAGGAGGAGGGCTTGCGCCGCGAGGACGTCGCGGTCTTCTACCGGACCAACGCGATGAGCCGGGTGCTCGAGGACACGTTGGTCCGCTTCGAGCTGCCCTACCAGGTGATCGGCGGCACCAAGTTCTACGAGCGGGCGGAGATCAAGGATGCGGTCGCCTACCTCAGCCTGCTCGTCAACCCCGCCGACCAGGTCTCCTTCGCGCGGGTCGTCAACTCGCCGCGGCGCGGGATCGGCAAAACCAGCCAGGGACGCCTCGCCGCCCATGCCAACACGACCGGCCTGCCGATCTGGGAGGTCGCCGGCCGAGCCGAGGAGGTGCCCGGCCTGGGAGCGGCCGCGATCAAGGCGGTCTCGCGCTTCCACGAGACGCTGGAGGGATTGCGGGCGCGGGTCGAGAACGCCCCGGTGGCCGAGCTGCTGGAGGCGACCCTGCACGAGAGCGGCTACCTCGACGCGCTTGCGGCGGAACGGACGATCGAGGCCGAGGGGCGGGCGGAGAACCTGGAGGCCCTGGTGGACGGCGCTGCGGAGTTCGACGTCAACCGCGAGCTGGAGGGGGAGGGCGAGATGTCGGCCCTGGAAGAGTTCCTGCAGCAGATCCCCCTCTACACCCAGCAGGACGAGCTGCGCGACGAGTCGGCGATTACGCTGATGACCCTCCACAACGCCAAGGGCCTCGAGTACGACACCGTCTTCATCATCGGTTGCGAGGACGGCGCTTTCCCGCATATGAAAGCGCTTGAAGAGGGGGGCGAGGAGGAGGAGCGTCGCCTTTGCTACGTCGGCATCACCCGCGCCCGTCGTCGCCTTTACATGACCTGGACCCGAGAGCGGCGGCTGTTCGGCCGCGCCGAGCGCAACCTGCCCTCGCGCTTCGTCGACGAGCTGCCGGAGGATCTGATCGAGCGCGAGAGCAGCGCCCCCGGCACCAGCTGGGCGGCGACGGTGGACACCGGCGCAGCGCCCACGATCGAGCCTGGCTCGACCCTGGAGCTGCGAATCGGCGACGACGTCATCCACGCCTCCTTCGGCGATGGTGTCGTGACGGCGGTTGAGCCCGGCGGTGTGGTCGTCGTTCGCTTCGCCGGCGATGGCTCGGAGCGCAAGCTGATGGCCGACTACGCCCCGATCCGCAGGCGGTAGCACCATGGCGGCAGACCTGATCGACGGCAAGGCGATCGCCGCCGCGGTGCGGGAGCGTGTGCGCGCCGAAGTCGCCGAGCTGGTCGCGGCGGGCCCGCGGGCGCCCTGCCTGGCGACCGTGCTGGTCGGCGAGGACCCGCCATCCCAGATCTACGTCCGCAACAAGCACCGCGCCTGCGCGGAGGCCGGGATGACCTCCGTCGACCACAAGCTCCCCGCCGAGACGACCGAGGACGGGCTACTCGAGCTGGTCGCCGCCCTGGGCGCCGACGACGAGGTGGACGGCATCCTCGTCCAGATCCCGCTTCCCGACCAGATCGACCCCGATCGGGTCGTCGCGGCGATCAACCCGGCGAAGGACGTCGACGGGCTGACGCCGGTCAATGCTGGCCTGCTCGCGCACGGCACCCCCGGCCTGGTTCCCTGTACCCCCGCCGGCGTGATCGAGCTGCTGCGCCACGAGGGCGTCGAGCTGGAGGGCGCCGAGGCCGTCGTCGTCGGCCGCTCGAAGCTGGTCGGCGTGCCGGTTGCGGGACTGCTGCTGAGGGCGAACGCGACGGTGACCACCTGCCACTCGTGCACCCGTGACCTCGCTGCCGTCTGCCGTCGTGCCGACGTGTTGGTCGCCGCCGTCGGGGTGCCCCGCCTGCTGGGGGCCGACGCGGTCAAGCCGGGTGCCGTGGTGATCGACGTCGGCATGAATCGCACCGACGACGGCCTCTGCGGGGACGTGGACTTCGAGCCGGTGGCTGAGGTGGCGGCGGCGATCACTCCGGTGCCAGGCGGTGTCGGACCGATGACGATCGCGATGCTGCTCGTCAATACGCTGGCTGCCGCCCGAGCCCGGGTGTAGGGTCGATCCGACCCCTACTCCTCGGAGGATGTGCAGATGGAAGTCGACAAGCTGAACACGGGAGAGAAGGTCTCCGCGGTCTCCGCGGTCCTCCTCTTCATATTCATGTTCTTCGATTGGTTTGGCGTCGAAGTCTCCGGCGTCGGTGGATTCTCGGGCACCTTTGCGGGCGGCGGCAGTGCCTGGGACGTGCTCGACTTCATCCCGATCGTCCTGATGCTGGCGATCGTCGCGGCAATCGGCGTGGCCATCATTCGCCTCACCGACGCCGACCTCGAGCCGCCGGTTTCGCTCAACACCATCGTCGCGGGTCTCGGTGGCCTCTCGGTGCTGCTGATCCTCTTCCGCATCATCGATCCACCCGGGATCGGCAGCTACCCCGGCGTCTCGATCGACACCACGCTCGAGTTCGGGATCTTCCTCGGCCTGATCGCCGCGGCCGGGATTGCCTACGGCGGCTACAGCGCGATGCGCGAGGAAGGCGCCACCTTCGGCGACGCCGCCGATCGCCTCTCCGGCGGCGGTGGCGGTCAGCCCCCGGCGGGTGGGCCACCACCTCCGCCACCGTCGCAGCAGCCCCCGCCGCCACCCCCGCCATCGTCGACGCCACCACCTCCGCCCTCGCCGCCGAGCGGCCCCTAGGTGTAGTTCCTCACAACGTTGTTCATCCGGGCCTCCTTGAAGGCTGGGGGTGCCGACCACCCAGATCAAGGAGGACACCGGATGAAGCTGCACGCTAACGCCCGCACCTGCCCGAAGAGCAGGCACCTGCTCGTGGATCGCATTGAAGGGGGCTGGCCGCTGACGTCGGCGGCCGAGGCCGCCGGCGTCAGCGAGCGAACCGCCGCCAAATGGCTGGCTCGCTGGCGTGCCGAGGGCGAGGAGGGCCTGCTCGATCGCAGCTCAGCCCCAAAGGCAAGACCCACGCGGCTGCCTGCGGATCGCGTCAAGGCAATTGAGGCGCTCCGAAGGCTCCGGATGACCGCGGCAGAGATCGCCGAGTGCCTTGGCCTGGCGCTTTCGACCGTCTCGCGTTGGCTACGGCGGATCGGGTTGGGAAGGCTCTCGCGGCTGCAGCCACCCGAGCCCCCGAACCGCTATGAGCGCAAGCGGCCCGGAGAGCTGATCCACGTTGACGTCAAGAAGCTCGGGCGGATTTACGGTGTCGGGCACCGGATCAGCGGCTCACGTGCCTCTCAGACCAAGATGAGGCGGCATGGCAGGCGGACCGGAGCACTCGGCTGGGAGTTCGTCCACGTCTGCGTCGACGACGCCACCCGCCTTGCCTACGTCGAGGTCCTCCTCGACGAGAAAGGACGAACTGCAGCCGGCTTCCTGAGGCGTGCTGTCGGGTGGTTTGCCTCGATGGGGATCTCGGTCGAGCGGGTGATGAGCGACAACGGAGCCTGCTACCGGTCAGCGGTTCACGCTACGGCCTGCCAAGAGCTCGGGCTCCGACACCTCTTTACCCAGCCCTACCGGCCCCGCACCAACGGCAAGGCCGAGCGCTTCATCCAGACGCTGACCAACCGCTGGGCCTACGGAGCTATCTACGGCAGCTCCGCTGAGCGCACCGCTGCCCTACCTGGCTGGCTCACCCACTACAACTTCAGGAGACGACATGGCTCTCTTGGTCACAGGGCGCCCGCAACTCGACTCGCTGAGTTGGAACAACGTCATGGGTAACTACACCTAGGGGACTCTTACGCCGCCGGGATCTCTGCGATTCCGGCGGCTACGCGCTTCGCAAAAGCAACTATCGTCATCATCGGGTTGACCCCGACCGAGGTGGGGAAGAGCGAGGCATCGGCGACGTAGAGGCCGTCGACGCCGTTGACCGAGCCGTCGATGCCGCAGACCCCCTCACCCGGACTGGCGGAGATCCTCGCCGTGCCCATCGGGTGGAATGCCTCGAGCCGCAGCTGTGAGGGCTTGAACACGGTCGCCTCGAAGGAGCCGAGGTCGGCGGGGCGCAGAATCGGGACGGATGCGATGTTGGGGTAGACCTCGGTCGCCCCCGCCGCAAAATGGATCTCGGCGGCCCTGGCTATGCCGAAGGTGAGGCGGCGCGCGTCCTCGTCGGTCAGCCGGTAGCTGATCCGCAGCGAGCCGTCGCCGGCGATCCCCACCCGTCCCGCCGATTCGTCGGAGAGGTGGACGCCGATCGATCCCATCCGGTCGAAGCCGAGGATCGCTTCCTGATGCTCGCGGCCGGAGCCCAGCAGCCAGGCGCCGCCGAAGGGCAGCGGCGTGAAGGTCGCCTCGAGCAGGATGCGCTGGGGCTCCCACTCGTCGACGTAGTAGCTCTGCATCACGCCCTCCCAGCCGCGCACCTCCTCCTCGTAGCGGGCGCCGACCCAGCAGGCGGGGTGGATGTGGAGGTTGCGCCCGACCTGGTTGCCACCGAGGCCGGAGCGGAGCAGCAGCTCGGGCGTGCCCATCGCCCCGCCGGCGACGATCGTCGCGAGGCGGGCGCGGATCGTGTGGCGACGTCTGTGGCCGTTGGCCCCGCCGCCGACGATGCAGCTCACGCCCACCGCGCGTCCATCCTCGAGGATCACGCGCTGCGCTGCGATCCCGGTGCGCAACCGTGCCCCGGCGGCCACGGCGCGCGGCAGGTAGCTGACGTGCATCCCCCGCTTGGCGTCGATCGAGCAGCCGTAGGGACAGGAGCTGCACTGAACGCAGCCGCCGGCGTTGCGGGAGATCGGACCACCACTTGCGCCGACGCTCCTAGCCCCCTCCATCGCCAGCTGACCGTTGCGACCCATCCGCTCGGGATCGAGCGGCGTGACGCGCAGGAACTCCTCGGCCTCCTCGAAATCCGGCGCCAGGCTGGCGGCCCACGCAATCCCGTAGCGCTCCCGCCAGTGATCGAGCACCGGCTCGGGAGCGCGGAAGCAGGTGCCGGAGTTGATCACCGTCGTGCCGCCCACCGCCCGCCCGACCGGGACCGGAATCGGCGGGCGACCCTCCGCGATCGTCAGGCCGCCGTCGCGATAGAGCGAGGCGATCGCCTCGAGCGGGTCGCTCGGGTAGCTGTCACGGTTGTAGTGCTCGCCGGCCTCGAGCACGATCACGTCGAGGCCCGCCTCGGCAAGCGTCGCCGCCGCGACCGCCCCGCCGGCGCCGGAGCCGACGATGACGACGTCGCATTCCTCGCTCTCTCCGGTGGGGCTGGTGTCACCGAGCGGACCGGCCGGCTCGGGCAGCGAGCCGTTGTCAAGTCGGCAGCTGA
Source organism: uncultured Solirubrobacterales bacterium (assembly GCA_963706605.1). Lineage (GTDB taxonomy): Bacteria > Actinomycetota > Thermoleophilia > Solirubrobacterales > 70-9 > VRUE01. The sequence goes on along the minus strand of OY970165.1, from coordinate 2,369,570 downwards.
CCTCCAGCCCAAGCCGCCGCTCGACCCGCGGATCGATCGCGTAGCCGATCGTCGTGAAGGTCTTCGCCATCAGCAGCAGCTCGTGGTGCAGGCCGAAGCGAGAGCGCTCCATGCGCCGCAGGAAGTCTTCGCGCGCCGCCGCGTCGAGGCGGCTGAACCGCCACGGAAAGGGCAACCGCTCGAAGGCCCGCAGGCCGAGCCTGACCCGGGTCAGCAGGCGGGGAGAGAGCGAGGTGAGGAACTCGGAGACCGGACCCGAGACGTCAACCTCGCGCTCGGCCGCGGGCAGGCCGTCGAGGGCAGGCGCCATCGCCTCGCAGATCGCGCTCAGGGTGCGCTGCTCGGCGGTCGACAGCCCCGGCGGGCGCCGTCAGCCGGGGGCGACGGGGCGATCGATCCTTCCGGCGAGCGACCAGAGCCAGAGTGCCGCCAGGGCCAGGAACCCGTCGACCAAGAAGTTGAGCAGGTAGATGAAGACATGCTGGTCGAAGAGGTAAAAGCCGAGCGAGCCGAGCGAGGAGGCGGTCTTGCCGACCGCCAGAACCAGCAGGAACGGCCGGTAGCGGACGACGTCGGCCTGGGCGACAGCGCAGATGCCGGTGATGACGACCATGTAGGCGAAGGCGAGCGCCAGCCAGAGCTGCTCTTCGGAGTGTGGGGCGCGGGTGAAGCTCCCGATCGAGTCGCCGAGATCCGAGATCGTGTCGAGGACGCCGTTGGGGACCGCGATGAAGAGGATGCCGACGACGGCGAAGCTGACCGCCAGCAGGCGCAGGTTGAGGACCACGAACCGCTCTGCCTTCGCTCCCCTCATCGTGCGAGGACAATAACTGGCTGTACAGCCAGCGTGATCCCTCCTGACGCCAAGCCCAGACCGGGCCCAGCTCCTAGAATCCCGCCCGTGATCGAGCGGGAGCAGGTTCTGCACGTCGCCAGATTGGCACGACTGCGGCTGTCGGATGCCGAGGTGGAGAGGATGGCCGGGGAGCTGTCGGGAATCCTCGAGCACGTCGATCGGATCTCCAACCTGGACCTGGAGGGAGTCGAGCCGACCTCTCACGTGGTTGCCCTCGAGAACGTCCTGCGGGCGGACGAGCCGTGGCCGAGCCTGCCACGGGACGTGGCTTTGGAGCCGGCGCCGGAAGCCGTCGACGGCTCGTTCAAAGTGCCTTCGCCGCAGGCAGAGGGCTAGATGACGGCAATCACCGAGATGACGGCCCTCGAGGCCCACGCGGCGATGGTCGCGGGAGAGCTGTCGGCGGAGGAGTGCAACGACGCCTGGGTCGAGGCCGCCGCGGGCGACGAGCTGAACGCGTATCTCTGGCGCAACGAGGAGGGCGGCCCCGCTGGCGCGATAGAAGTGGCGCGGCCCTGCGTGGCGCCCATTGCCGTCAAGGACATCTTCTGCACCGAGGGGGTGCCGACGACCGCCGGATCTCGCATCCTCGAGGGCTACCTGCCCCCGTATACGTCGACCGCGGTGCGGCGATTGCTGGCGGCGGGGGCTCCGCTGCTCGGCAAGACCAACATGGACGAGTTCGCGATGGGTTCCTCGAACGAGAACTCGGCCTACGGGCCGGTGCTCAACCCGTGGGACAGAGGACGGGTTCCGGGCGGCTCCTCCGGCGGCTCGGCCGCCGTCGTCGCCGGCGGGCTCGCGCCCTGGGCGATCGGCACCGATACCGGCGGCTCCATCCGCCAGCCGGCGGCGCTCTGCGGGATCGTCGGGCTGAAGCCGACCTACGGAGCCGTCTCCCGCTACGGGATGATCGCCTTCGCCTCCTCGCTGGACCAGTGCGGTCCGCTGACCCGCGACGTCAGCGACGCCGCGCTGCTGCTCGGGATCCTGCAAGGTCGGGACCCGCTCGACTCGACCTCGGTAGGGATCCGGGATGGAATTCGACTGCCCGACCGGGAGGATCTCTCGGGGCTGCGCTTCGCCGTTCCGGCGGAACTCGCGGATGCCGCGATCGAGCCTGGGGTGCGGGGGGTCTTCGATGGGACCCTGGCGACGATCGAGCGGCTCGGGGGCGAGGTCGTCGAGGTGTCGCTGCCAAGCGCCGAACACGGCATCTCCGCCTACTACGTGATCGCTCCCGCCGAGGCATCCTCGAACCTCGCGCGCTACGACGGAGTCCGTTACGGGATGCGGGCCGAGGCCGCCGACCTGCTCGAGATGTACGAGACGACCCGCGCCGAGGGCTTCGGAACCGAGGTGAAGCGGCGGATCATGCTCGGCACCTACGCTCTCTCCTCCGGCTACTACGACGCCTACTACGGCCAGGCCCAGAAGGTGCGCACCCGGATCGCCGAGGACTTCTCCGCCGCCTTCTCCAAAGTCGACTTCGTCGTCACCCCGACCTCGCCCTCGGTCGCGTTCGAGCTCGGCGAGAAGACCGAGGACCCGCTGGCGATGTATCTCAACGACTTCTTCACCGTGCCGATGAGCCTCGCCGGCATCCCGGCGATCTCGATCCCCGCCGGCCTGGCCGAGCCGGCGGGAGGCGGGCCACGGCTCCCGGTCGGCTTCCAGATCGCCGCCCCGGCCTTCGGTGAGCAGTCACTGCTTGACGCCGCCCATGCGTTGGAAAAGGCGATCGGGTTCGACGCCAGGCCCGCGGAGGCAGGAGATGGCTGAGCTGGAGGCGGTGATCGGGCTGGAGATCCACGTCCAGCTCTCGACCAGGACGAAGATGTTCTGCGGCTGCGAGCTCTCCTTCGGCGAGGACCCGAACGTCCACACCTGCCCGATCTGCCTCGCCCACCCCGGCGTGCTGCCGGTGCCCAACGAAGAGGCGATCCGCTACGCGCTGAAGATCGCCGCGGCGCTGGAGTGCGAGGTCGCCCCGCGTTCGATCTTCCACCGCAAGAACTACTTCTACCCGGACAACCCAAAGGCGTACCAGATCAGCCAGTACGACCTGCCGCTTGCCGTCGACGGCCGGCTCGGCGGGGTGCGCATCCACCGCGCCCACCTCGAGGAGGACGCGGCGAAGACGATCCACGTCGGTGAGTCCGGGCGCATCCACGGCTCCGGCGCCTCGCTGGTCGACTTCAACCGCGGCGGTACGCCCTTGGTCGAGATCGTCACCGAGCCTGACCTGCGCAGTGCTGCCGAGGCGGCTATCTGGGCGCGGCTGCTGCGCACCACGGTGGGTCAGCTCGAGGTCTCCGACGTCAACATGGAGCAGGGCAGCCTGCGTATCGACGCCAACGTCTCGGTGCGCCCCGCCGGCAGTGAGCAGCTCGGGACCAAGACCGAGCTGAAGAACATGAACAGCTTCCGCTTCCTCGAACGTGGGATCGAGGCGGAGCTGGCGCGCCAGCGCGAGCTGATCGAGGCGGGGGGGAGGGTGGTGCAGGAGACGCTCCACTTTCACCCCGAGGACGGCTCATTGACCGCGCTGCGCTCGAAGGAGGAGGCGCACGACTACCGCTACTTCCCCGAGCCCGACCTGGTGCCCCTGGCACCGACCGAGGCGATGCTGCGGGAGGCGCGCGAGTCGCTGCCGGAGCTGCCGGAGGCGCGGATGACGCGCTACCGGGACGAGCTGGGCCTGGCCGAGGACGCAGCCGCGGTGCTGGTCGCCGATCCGGAGACGGCTGGCTACTTCGAGAGGGCGCTGGGCGCCGCGGGCGCGGTCGAGCCGCGGGTGATCGCCAACTGGGTCACCGGCGAGCTGGCGGCGGCCCTGCGTCAGGAGGGCGACGAAAGCGCGGCTGGATCCAAGGTCGAGCCAGAGGCGCTCGCGGCCCTTGCCGCCCTGGTCCAGGAGAAGAAGATCTCCCACGGCAGTGGCAAGCAGGTACTTGCCACGATGGTCGCCGAGGGCGGCGAGCCGGTCGCGATCGTCGATCGCGAGGGTCTCGCCCAGATCTCCGACAGCGGCGAGCTGGAGGGAATAGTCGCGGCCGCGGTTGACGCCAACCCCGATGCCGCCGAGCAGATCCGCTCCGGCAACCAGAAGGCGATCGGCGCCATCGTCGGCGCCGTGATGAAGGAGACCAAAGGCCGTGCCGACGGCGGCGAGGTAACCCGCCTGATCCGGGAGAGGCTGGAAAACTAGGCCCCGCCGGAAGGCGCCGGGGCGAGTTGGTGATGCTCGTCGCTTGGACAGGTGTGGATAAGACAACGGCGGTGGTCCTTCTGGCCAACGCGAGCGTGGTGCGGGCGCTGATAGCGCTCGCCTCGAAGCTCGCCGACCGCTAGAAGTCCCGCCGCAAAAGAAACGGCCCCGGGGGGACACCCCGGGGCCGTTCAATTTGTGGATAACACAATCTGACTGAAACTTTAGCGCTACACGAAGCGTCACGGGGTCTGGGCAGTTGAAAGTGCGAAGTGGCACTTTGTAACAAGTTGTCACAAAGTGCTAAGTTGACCTCATGGCTTGGAACGTCGTCATCGCCGGGGGTGGATTCGGTGGAGCGATGGCTGCGCGGGAGCTGGAGCGGATCATGCCGCGGCAGTCGGCGCGGCTGACTCTGGTCAACGACGTCAACTTCATGCTCTACACGCCGTTCCTGCCGGAGGCGGCGGCGGGGACGCTGGAGCCGCGTCACGTGGTGACGCCGCTGCGCGAGATCCTCGATCGCACCTACCTGCGCCTGGGGACGATCTGCGGCCACGATCCGGAGGCCCAGACTGTGGAGCTGCGGACCCGCGAGGGCGAGACCGACCAGCTGCGCTACGACCAGCTCCTGCTCGCCCTCGGCTCGGTCTCGCGGGTGCTACCGGTGCCGGGTCTCTCCGAGCACGCGGTCGGCTTCAAGAGCCTCGCCGACGCGATCTGGCTCCGCAACCACGTCGTCGAGACGCTGGAGGCCGCCAACGCAAGCGAGGACCCGGCTCGCCGCGACGAGCTGCTCACCTACGTCTTCGTCGGTGGCGGCTACGCCGGCCTCGAGGCACTGGCCGAGCTCCAGGACTTCGCCGCCGACGCGATGGAGAGCTACCCCCGCGCCCGGCTGCACGGGATGCGCTGGGTCCTGGTCGAGGCCACCGACCGGGTGCTGCCCGAGATCGATGCCGGCCTCGCGACCTACGCCCTGCGTGAGCTGCGCGGCCGCGGCATCGACATCCGTCTCGAGACGACGCTCGAGGAGATCACCGCCGATCGCGCCAGGCTCTCCAACGGCGAGACCCTGCCTACCCGCACCGTCGTCTGGACCGCCGGTGTCGCGCCTCACCCCAGCCTGCGGCAGCTCAACCTGCCGCTCGACGAGCGCGGGCGCGTTCCCGTCGACGAGCACCTGCGGGTGCGGGGGGCGGCCTCGGTCTGGGCGATCGGCGACTGCGCCGCGGCTCCCGACCCGCGCGGGGGGCTCTGTCCGCCGACCGCTCAGCACGCGGTCCGCCAGGGCCCTGTGGCGGCCCGCAACATCGCCGCCGAGCTCGGGGTCGGAACCACCAGGCCGTTCGAGTACCGCGGCAACGCCTCCTTCGTCAACCTCGGCCGCTACAAGGCCGTGGGAAGGGTCGGCGGGCGCACCTTCCGCGGCTTCCCGGCCTGGTGGATGGCGCGCACCTACCACATGAGCCAGATTCCGGGTGCAGCCCGCAAGGCGCGTGCCGTGATCGACTGGACCGCGAGCCTGCCCTTCCGGCGCGATCTCGCCGAGGTCGGGTCGATCGGGCACCCGGAGACGCTGGGCGCGACAATGCGGCCGTGGGATTCGAGTACCTCGTCATAGCGTTTTTCTTCGGCCTGGCCACGGCGATCGTCGGCAAGGGCAAGGGCAGCTCCTTCTGGGTCTGGCTGCTGATCGGCTCGGTGCTGCCCCTGCTCGGCCTGATCGCGGTGATCCTCTACCGCTCCGACAAGCACGAACCCGAACGGCAGTGCCCCAGCTGTCACAAGGCGGTCAAGCTCTACGTCCAGGTCTGCCCGCGCTGCGGCACCGATCTCTACCTGCCCGACCCGGCGCAGGTCCGCCATCCGGGGGTGGGGTAGGGGTGCGTCCAGTTGCATGGGTTGCGGGCCTGGTCCTCCTGCTTTCGCTCCAGTGCGCCGGCGTAGCGACCGGCGCGACGCTGGAGAAGGTCGGCGAATTCGACCAACCGATCTTCGTCACCTCCGACCCCTCCAATCCCAGCGACCTCTTCGTGGTCGAGCGGGAAGGCATCGTTATGCAGCTCAGCGGAGGCAACGCCACTCAATTCGCCGACCTGACCCCACTGGTCAGCTGTTGCTTTGGCGAGCGCGGGCTGCTCTCGATCGCGCTCGCCCCCGACTTCGACGCGTCGGGGCGCTTCTATGCCGCTTACACCGGCACCGTGGCAGCTGGAGGGGATGAAGGCGATATCCACGTCGACGCCTTCCGCCCCGGCGGCAGCGGCGAGGACGAGCTGGTCCGGGAGCCGATTCTCACGATTGGACACTCGGAGCTGCCACAGCACCACGGCGGGCAGCTCCAGTTCGGCCCAGACGGATACCTATATCTCTCGACCGGTGACGGCGGTGGCATAGGTGACCCGTTGGAAAACGGTCAGAACCTCGAAACCCTGCTCGGCAAGATTCTCCGCATCGATCCGCGTCCCGGCCAGGAACCGCCATACGTGATCCCTCCTGGGAACCCGTTTGCGGCAGGACCCGGACGCGATGAGATCTGGAGCTACGGGCTGCGCAACCCGTGGCGCTTCTCGTTTGATCGCGCCAACGGCGACATGGTGATCGGAGACGTTGGGCAGGGGGAGCACGAGGAGATCGACTACGCGCCACGCACCCTGGCCGGGGAGGTCGGTGGCGCCGGCGTCAACTACGGCTGGAACTGTCGCGAGGGCCTGTTCCCGTACCCGAGCGCGCCCAGCTCCTGCACGGGCATGAGCGGCTTTACCGGCCCTGCCTTCGACTACCCACACGACGACCCGGGCAACGGCGCGGCCCACGGCTGTGCGGTCACCGGCGGCTACGTGGTCCGTGACCCCGGCCTCCCGGATCTCTACGGCCGCTACGTCTACGCAGACTTTTGTGAAGGGGGGATCCGCTCCATGGCCCTGCCCGGCGCGAATGGGGCCCCGGCAACCGGTGACCGCTCCGAGGGTCTCGTGGTCGCCAACCCGACCTCCTTCGGCGAAGACTCCGGCGGGCGAATTTACGTCGTCTCCAACAAAGGCGCGGTTTACCGGCTCGCCCCCGGCTCGCCCAAGCAGGCCCCTGGAGCTCCTTCCGGGGCTTCCGCAACTTCCCGGTCGAGGACGGCGAAGGGCGTGCGCCTGCTCCTGCGGGTGACCCGGCGTTTGCCGGAGAACAGGGTCGAGATTTTGGTTCGCGCCAAGCCCTGCCTCGACAGCATGGGCAGGTTGGTGCTACTGAAGCGCGGCGGTCGGCGCTTCGCCGTGAAGCGGCTTGACAATCGCTGCGCCACCCACTTCAAGCTCACGGTGGGGCACCGGTCGACCTTCCGAGCGCTGCTACCCGCCAGCGGCTACCGCAGCCAGGTCCTGACGATCGCGTTGGCGAAGCCGAGGCCGTAGCGGACGACGGCGGGCTTCTTCGAGTGGCCGTGGAGGCGCTGCTCGACGGTGACCGGGATCTCCTTGGCGGGGATCCCGCGCTTGATCGCCTCGATCATGAACTCGGAGGTGTGGAACTGCTCCTGGCGCAGCACGAGCTGGGGCAAAACGGTGGTGCGGACCGCGCGGTAGCCGTTGGAGCAGTCGGTGACGTGGGTGCGGGTGATGAAGGAGACGAGGCGGTTGAAGAAGACGATCCCCAGCTCGCGGGCGAAGTGGTTGCGATCGGCGTCGCCGAGCACGCGGGAGCCGTGGGCGACGTCGACCTCACGGTCCAGAACTGGCTTGACCAGGCGCTCCATCTCGGCGGGCAGGTGCTGGCCGTCGGCGTCGAGCGTGACGACGATCTCGGCTCCGGAGTCGACCATCAGCCGGTAGCCGGTCCGCAGCGCCGCGCCGCCGCCGCGGTTGATCACGTGGCGGGCGACGATCGCGCCGTGCTCGGCGGCGACATCGCCGGTGCCGTCGCGGGAGCCGTCGTCGACCACCAGCACCGCGGTCTCCACGCCGCAGACCTCGCATGGCATCAGGTCGAGCACATGGCCGACGTTGTCGGCCTCGTTGTAGGCGGGGACGAGAATCGCGATCTTGCCGCGGAAGCGCTCCGGCAGCTTCGCCTGGCGGAACTCCTCCCAGGCCAACCCCTCGAGCACGGCGGAGAGCTGGCGCCCGTTGCGGGCCGCCTGCGACAGCGCCCTCAGGGTCAGCAGGAAGAGGATGAAGATCGAGAAGACGGCGAGGCCGAGGATGCGCCCGCCGTTCCCCTTTTCAAAGGAGAAGGCGGAGAGCAGCTTGTCGGTCAGCTCGGTCCCTGAGACGATCGCGAGGCCGAGCCCGACCGCGAGGAGGATGAGCACGTCGGCGTTGCGCAGGGTGCGACGGCGCAACACCGCGAAGGCGACGACCCCGACCGCGACCAGCAGGCCGGCGGCGCGGAGCGCCGTCAGCTCGGAGGGGAAGATGCCTGCCTCGGGGACCATTGACGGCTGGAGGATATGGCCGCTCCCCCCCAAGCCAGGGCGACGCCGGCGAGCGGAAAGACAAGTGCCATCAGGATCTCGTTGCGGCGCGGCGCCGCCAGCGACGCCGCGCCGACCACGGTGACCAGCCCAATCGGGGTCGCCATCGCGATCAGCTCCCACCAGCGGCGGCCCGCGCCGAGCACCCCGAGCCCGACCAGGCCGAGCAGCACGACCAGCATCTGGAGCACGCGCCCGGCGGTTCCACTCATCGCTTCGCCGACCCCGCCGCTCCACATCCGCCCCACCTTGCGCACGGTCATCGCCGCGTAGCCGAGGGGGTCTTCGCCGAAGTACTTGGAGAAGTTCTGCTTGCCGATCTTGTCCAGCGCCGAGTCACGGGGCAGGTCCGGGTAGCGGGCGGCGACGCGGTCGAAGAGCGGCGTCGGGTCGACGCGTTCCAGCGCTTCGGAGTCCGGCGGAAGCTCGCGGTGCCGGTAGCGCTCGACCAGCAGCGCCTTGACCCGCTGGTATTCACCGTCGGCGGGCAGGAAGGTGCCGACGTACAGCGCCTTGCCACCGCCGGTGGAGATCGGCACGGTGCGGTCGAGGACGACCTCGTTGTGCACCGTCCAGGGGACGATCGGCACCAACAGGGCGACGACCAGCAACCCGGATCCGGCAAGAGCAGGTTGCCAACCGCGCTCCCGGCCGACCCGGATCGCCGCCAGCACGGCGAAGGCGACGCCGACGAGCAGGTACTCGGGGCGGATCAGCGCCGTGAGGCCGAACAGAAGCCCAGGCAACAGCCAGGAGCGCAGTCGCTTCTGCTCGCTCGCCCAGAGGAAGGCGAGCACCGCCGCCGGCAGCGTGAAGATCGCCGGCGGCTCGCTGAACAGGGCACCGGTCGAGTGGATGAACGGTGGGTAGACGGCGACCCCGAGGGCCCCGATCAAGCCCGCCGGCCGACAGTTGATCCGCCGGCCGAGCAGGTAGACGGCGACGATCGCCGCCAGGCCGAGCAGCAGCTCGACGATCCGCGCCGTCCCTTCACGAGCGCCGCCGGTGGCGTAGAAGGCGACGGCGTAGAGCAGCGGCGCCCCCGGCGACCAGTCGCTTGCATCGCGGAAGCTGGGTCCGCCGTAGCTTCCTTCCTCATACAACGACTTCGAGAGGGCGTAGTAGGCGTGCGCATCATCCCCCGGCGTCGCCAACGGCTCGACCACGCGGTAGGCGCGCAACCCGAAGCCGAGCGCGAGGATCAGCACCAGCAGCGTCAGCGTCGTCTTCCCGTGGCGCTCGGGAAGACCCCGTATCCAGTTGCCGATCGCGGTCAAGGCCGGATCAGGCTATCCGGCGGACGCGGACACGGCCACCTTCATCAAGCTGACCTTCGCGGTCACCTACAGGGACAACTGAGTCCGCTCCCGCACCACGGTCGCCGCCCAGGCGATGCCGGTTCCGGCGAGGGCGGCGACCAGCGGGATCGTCACCAGCACCCGCCGCGGCGAGGCGACGAGCAGGGCCGCGAGCGCCGTCACCGCAAGAAGGATTGCGGCGAGGAGTAGGGCCTCCCAACGACGTTGCCAGGCAAGGACGACAAGGCCCAGGAGGCCGAGGGCGAGGAGCGCCCAGTGCAGCGCCTCCCAGAGGGGCTCGCGCATCACGTCGCGCGGTCCGTGTGACCAGGTGTGGCCGATCTTGGCGGCGACGAAGCCCGCGTACTCCAGCGGCCGCTCGGTCAGTTCGCGCCAGAGCCGTTCACGGCCCATCCGGGCCAGGGCCGCGTCGCTTTCCAGGTTGGGATAGCGCTGCGCGGCGAGCGCCGCGAGGATCTGCTCCAGCCGGGGATTCGCCGGCAGCCGGCTCCGCAGCTCCGGGTGCCGCTCCAGCACCTCCTGACCAACCCGTTCGGGATCGCCGCCGGAAGGCAGGTAGGCGCCGGCGAACAGCACCTGACCGCCACCGGTGGAGATCGGCACGAAGCGGTCGAGGGCCACCTCGTTGCGTACGGTCCACGGCGCCACGATCACGGCTAGGCCGGCGAGCATGATCGCCGCCTGGGCGAGGCAGATGCGCCACCCGGAGCGCCCGCCGCGAGCGAAGACCACCACGGCCACTGGAAACGAGATCGCCAGATACTCCGGGCGCACGAGTGCCAGCGCGCCGAGCAGGACGCCGGGGACCAGCCATCTGGCGCGTCGATCGACGTCTGCCGCCCAGAGCATCGAGAGGACGGCCCCGGAGAGCAGGGCCGCGGCAAGGGGCTCTGACATCAGCATGCCCTGGTACTCGAGCAGCGCGGGGTAGATCGCGACGGCTGCCGCTCCGATCAGGCCCGCCGGGGGCCCGGACAAACGGCGGCCGATCAGGTAGGTGAAGAGGACGGAGAGGGCGCCGATCAGGGCCAGGACGATGCGGGCGAAGCGCTCGTGGACGCCGCCGCTCAGCTCGTAGATCCCGGCGGTCAACAGGGGCAGGCCGGGGGAGTAGTTGCCGGCGGGCTGGGTCGCCTCGCGGCCGAGGGTGAAGCCCTCTCCCTGCTCCAGGTTCGCTGCGATCGTCGCGTAGGCGGCGGCGTCGAAGACGGGCGCCCGGCCCTCCCAGGCGTTGTCGAGGCGAAGACCGAGGCCGAGCAGGAGAATTGCGACCAGCGCGGCAAGCCCCACTCGCCCGCCGTTGCGCGCCGCCAGCTCCCTCATCCATCTGATGCTATGTCGCCCCCGTCCGTTACCCTGCCGCGACCTATGCGCGTCCTCATTCTCGGGGGCGACGGCTACCTGGGCTGGCCGACTGCCCTGAGGTTTTCGGCCCGCGGACACGAGGTCGCGGTCGTCGACAACTTCTCACGCCGGCGCTGGGTCGGCGAGGGCGGCAGCGACTCGCTGACGCCGATCCGCGACCTCGAGCAGCGGATCGAGGCCTGGCGGGAGAGCTCCGGCGAGCAGATCCGCAGCTACCCCGGCTCGGTCGAGGACGGCGACTTCCTCGACGGCGTCGTCGCCGAGACCCGCCCCGAGGTGGTCATCCACTACGGCGAGCAGCCCTCCGCGCCCTACTCGATGATCTCGCGCGAGCACGCCGTCGAGACCCAGCACACCAACGTGATCGGCAACCTCAACCTGCTCTTCTCGCTGCGCGACCACGTTCCCGAGTGCCACCTGGTCAAGCTCGGGACGATGGGCGAGTACGGCCAGCCCAACATCGACATCGAGGAGGGCTACATCGAGATCGAGCACAAGGGGCGCAAGGACACCCTGCCCTTCCCGAAGCTGCCCGGCTCGCTCTATCACTGCTCCAAGGTCCACGACTCGACCAACATCCACTTCGCCTGCCGCACCTGGGGCCTGCGCGCGACCGACCTCAACCAGGGCGTCGTCTACGGGATCGAGACCGACGAGACGGCCGGTGAGGAGCGCCTGATCACCCGCTTTGACTACGACGAGATCTTCGGCACGGTGCTCAACCGCTTCTGCGTGCAGGCGGTGATCGGCCACCCTCTGACCGTGTACGGCACGGGCGGGCAGACCCGCGGTTTCCTCAACATCCGCGACACCCTGCGCTGCGTCGAGCTGGCCGCGACCAACCCCGCCGAGGCGGGCGAGTTCCGTGTCTTCAACCAGTTCACCGAGCAGTTCTCGGTGCTGGAGCTGGCCGAGCTGGTGAAGGCGGCCGCCGAGCACCTCGGTTACTCGGTCGAGATCCAGCACTGCGACAACCCCCGGGTCGAGAAGGAAGAGCACTACTACAACGCGATCCACACCAAGCTCCTCGACCTCGGCCTGGAGCCGACCCTGCTCGGCGAGGAGCTGGTCGAGTCGATCATCCACGCGATCGAGCGCTACAAGGGCAACGTGATCGAGACCTCGATTGACCCGCGCACTCGCTGGAACCCGGCAAAATCCCCTGCTGGCCGGGCATAGCCCCGCTGGTACCATCGCGAGTCCTATGAGCGCGGAGCGACCAAGCGTGCATCTCTGGTTCTTCGCGCCGGGAGCGAAGCGCGAGGATTTGTCATGAGAGCCGCGGACGCGTTGATGGAAAGCCTCAAGGCCGAGGGTGTCGAGAACATCTTCGGCATCCCCGGTGGGGCCAACCTGCCGACCTACGACGCGCTCGTCGACGCCGGCTTCCGCCATATCCAGGTGCGCCACGAGCAGGGTGGGGGCCACGCGGCAGAGGGATACGCCAAGGCCTCGGGCCAGGTCGGCGTCGCCTTCGCCACCTCCGGCCCCGGCGCAACCAACCTGGTCACCGCGATCGCCGACGCGATGATGGACTCGGTGCCGACCGTGTTCGTCACCGGCCAGGTGCGGACCGAGCTGATCGGCACCGACGGCTTCCAGGAGGCCGACATCCTCGGCGCGACGCTGCCCTTCGTCAAGCACTCCTTCCAGGTCACCGATCCCCGCCAGATCCCCGAGTACGTGCACGAGGCCTTCCACATCGCCTCGACGGGACGGCCCGGGCCGGTGCTGCTCGATATCCCGCAGGACCTCTCGCGGGCGGAGATCGACTACGTGACACGGACCGAGCCGGTCGAGATGGCCGGCTACAAACCCTCCTCCAAGGGCAACATCAAACAGGTCCGGATCGCCGCCAAAGCGCTCGCCAACGCCAAACGCCCGATCCTCTACACGGGCGGCGGCGTGGTCAACGCCAACGCCTCCGAGGAGCTGCGCGACCTCGCCTCGGCCGACCGCTTCCCGGTCACCTCGACCCTGATGGGGCTCGGCGCCTATCCGGCCTCGGGCGAGCACTGGCTGGGGATGCTCGGTATGCACGGCACGGTCACCGCCAACTGGGCGATGGACAGCGCCGACCTGATCGTCGCGATCGGCGCCCGCTTCGACGACCGCATCACGGGCAAACTCGCCGAGTTCGCGCCCAACGCCAAAATCATCCACGTCGACATCGATCCGGCGGAGATCTCCAAGAACGTCGGCGCGCACATCCCGATCGTCGGCGACGCGAAGCTCGTCCTGCCGGCCCTCGCCGGCGAGTACCGGGCGCTACAGACCGACCCCTCGCGACTCGACGCCTGGTGGAAGCAGCTGCGGACCTGGCAGGAGGAGCACCCGCTGCGTTATGAGCCGGGCAAGGACGGCGAGATCAAGCCACAGTTCATGATCGAGGCGATGCACCGGGCGACGCAGGGCGCCGCGATCATCACCTCCGACGTCGGCCAGCACCAGATGTGGGCGGCGCAGTACTACGGCTTCGAGGAGCCCCGCCACTGGATCAACTCCGGTGGCCTGGGGACGATGGGCTTCGGCCTGCCGGCGGCGGTCGGCGCCAAGGTCGCCTGCCCCGACGAGCACGTCGTCTGCCTGGCCGGAGACGGCAGCCTGATCATGAACTGCCAGGAGTTGGCCACCTGCGTCACCGAAGAGATCCCGGTCAAGATCTTCCTGATGAACAACGGCTACATGGGCATGGTCCGCCAGTGGCAGGAGCTGTTCTGGGACCGTCGCTACAGCTCGGTCCAGATGGGCGCCAGCCCCGACTGGGTGAAGCTTGCCGAGGCGTTCGGCGCGACCGGCATGCGTTGCGAGAGCTCCGACGATCTTGAAGGGATGATGGGCGAGGCGCTCAAGGCCGAGGGCCCGGTGCTGCTCGATGTTCGCGTCGCCCAGGAGGAGAACTGCTACCCGATGATCCCGCCGGGTCAGGCCGCGCGGGACATGGTCGAGGCTCCGGAGGTCGTGAGCTGATGGAGGCCGGGACCCCGCAGCTGGTCAAACTCGAGGATCTGCACGTGCCCGGCCAGCTGAGCGGGCGCAAGCACATCCTCTCCATCCTGGTCGAGAACAAGCCGGGTGTCCTGGCGCGGATCGCCGGCCTCTTCTCGCGGCGCGGCTTCAATATCGACACGCTCGCCGTCGGACCGACTGACGACCCCAGCGTCTCGCGGATCACGCTCACGCTCGACGGCGCGGTCCACCCGATCGACCAGGTGACCAAGCAGCTTCACAAGCTGGTCAACGTGCTGAAAATCCGCGACATGGAGCCGGAGGAGACGGTCGCGCGGGAGATGGCGATGTTCAAAGTCTCCGCCGCGGTGGAGAGCCGTGCCGAGATCATCCAGTTCGCGGAGATCTTCCGGGCGAAGATCATCGACGTCTCGCGACGCGCGATGACGATCGAGGTGACGGGATCGGCCGACAAGATCGAGGCCTTCGAGCGGATGATCCGTCCCCATGGCCTGATCGAGATGGTCCGCACGGGAGAGATTGCGATTGCTCGAGGAGGCGACTAGCAAGCTTCACAGCCGGCTGCGCGAAGGCGTGGAGCTGGCGACCAGGCGATCCCGACGGACGCTGGTCAGCGTCACCGCTCCGGTTGAGGAGATTGACCCATGCGCGACGATCTTTGCTTCGCGATTGGCCTCCGACAGCTGGTTTTGCTGGGAGCAACCCGACCGGCAGTTTGCGCTGGCCGCGCTTGGAACTGCGCACGAATCGACTTCGCGGGGCAAGGACCGGTTCCGAGACATGGCGCGGGAGTGCCTGCACCTCAACGAGGGCGCTGTGCTGGACGAGCCGCCGGGCCTTCCTTCGGGCGCCGGGCCGGTATGGACTGGGGGCTTCGCATTCGACCCCGAGGGAACCGGGTCGTCGGTGTGGTCCTCGTTTGCGCCCGCTGCGCTGACCCTGCCGGAGCTTTCCCTTTGCCGGGCCGGCGATGCGAGCTTCCTCACCGTCAATGCGGTCATCTCGCCCGGCGACGACGTCGTCGCGGCCGTCGATCGCATCGCCGCCCGGCTCGCAGGCCTGCGGAAGGACCCTCTGCCGCTGCTCGACCCACACCTCACCGGCCGGCACGAGATCCGCAGCGTTCGCCCACCCGGTGACTTCGAGCGCGCGGTCGAAGCGGCGACAGGCCGGATCGCCGCCGGCGATATGAGCAAGGTGGTGTTGGCCCGCGAGGTGGTGGTCGAGGCCCCCGCCGCCCATGATCCCGCCCCGGTCTTCGGCGCCCTGCGCGAGCAGTTCCCCTCCTGTTTCTGCTTCTGCTGCGGCACGCCGGAGGCAGCCTTCATCGGCGCCAGCCCCGAGCTGCTGATCCGCCGCTCCGGCGCCGGCGCCTCGACCGTGGCGCTGGCTGGCTCGACCCGGCGCAGCTCCGACCCGGCCGTCGACGACCACCTCGGCGAGCAGCTGTTGCGCAGCGACAAGAACCGGCGAGAGCAGCGGATCGTCGCCGAGCGGATCGTCCGCAAGCTGCGCCCGCACGCCGTCTGGGTGGAGAGCGGATCGGAGCCGGAGGTGGTCAAGATCGCCAACATCCAACACCTGGCAACTCCCGTGATCGCCCAACTGGCCGAACCACGCTCCGCGGTCGAGCTGGTCGGCCTGCTGCACCCGACCCCCGCGGTCGGAGGGGAGCCGTGGCCCGACGCGGGGACGACGATCGCCGACCTCGAGCAGATGGACCGCGGCTGGTACGCCGGCCCGGTCGGCTGGATGGACGCGACCGAGGACGGCGAGTTCTGTGTGGCCCTGCGCAGCGCCCTCCTGCGCGATCGCGAAGCCCGCCTCTTCACCGGCGTGGGAGTAGTGGCAGGTTCCGACCCAGCGGCAGAGCTCGAGGAGACCGAGGTCAAGCTCCAGGCGCTGCTGCCGCTGCTGGCGGAATGAATGCGCACGAGCGGTTGCGATAGATCAGAATGCGTTGCTTGATTCGGCGCGCGTTGGGAATCGGAGGGCTGCTTTCGGCGATGTTGGCTGTCAGCGGAGCGACTGCCGCCGAAGTTCCCGATGGCCCCAGGTTGGCTGTGACGAAGTTTGCGCCGGGACAGGGCGGGCTGGAGCTGCTGACGGTCGACCAGACTGGCGCCTTGCCGCTGAGACTGGCGGGCGGAGGGAGGAGGCAACGACCGCTGCCTCTGCCGCTGAGCGGCCCAAGCTGGTCACCGGACGGGCAGCGACTTGCCTTCGCCGGCTTCCTCGGCGGGACGGCAGTAAAGATCTTCCTCAGCGCGAGTGACGGCACCGAACTCGGTGCGGTGCCCGGGACTGGCGACGGCGTCTACCCGGTGTTCTCGTCGGACGGCAGCTCGATCGCGTTCGCCCGCACCCGCGACGAAGGAAATTCGACCTCGTCTGCCCGTGGCCACCGCACGCAGCGGCATTTCCACAGCATCTCGACCTGGATCGTGCCGGCGGCGGGCGGGCCCGCCCGACAACTGACGCCGTGGCGAAACGGGCTCGTGAACTTCTCCAGCTCTTTCTCCCCGAACGGGGCGACTCTGGCCGTCACTCGAACCGACGATCGCCGACGCAACATATCCGAAGTGGTCGCGATCGACGTCGGTAGCGGCGCTGCAACTGCACTCATCCGCAACGGCCTCCTGCCCGCCTATTCACCCGACGGGTTGCTGATCGCCTTCAGCCGCCAGCAGCACCAGTCCGCGGATCTGTACGTCGCCGACGCCGACGGCTCCGGGGCTCGGCGACTGACGAAGACGCCGCATAAGCTCGAGGCGTTCGCGAGTTGGGACCCATCGGCCTCACGGCTCGCCTACCTGCAGCTCCAGGGCGGCGATTCCGAAGCCCGCGAGCTCGGGCTCGGCGACGCGGTGATGGAGATCAATGCCGACGGCACCTGCCGGACCAAGCTCCTCGCCGAGCCGAAGGTGGCCTTCTACGGGCCGGCCTGGCAACCCGGCCCGGGTCGCGAGGCCGGCCGCATCGCCTGCTGATCCAAAGTGCGTTCGCACTTATCCACCCTCTGACACGGAAGAGTGCGAACGCGCTCAGCGGATTGACACCGCGACCCGCTCGGCTATGCGGCGGTGGAGATCCACATTGGCCTGACGGTCTACCGCAATCTCGATCAGGCCGGTGCCGGCGGCGAGTGCTTCCGGCAGCGCGTCGAGCGACTCCAGCTTGCGGTGGGGCAGGTCGAAGAGCGTCGCCGCCTTTCCCACGTCCACGCCGCGCGGGGTGCCGAGCAGGGCCTCGAACTCGTCGCCGGCGAGGGCTTCCTGCTGGGGAAGGAAATGGAAGATGCCACCGCCGTCGTTGTCGATGACGACGATCCGCACCGGGGTCGAGACTTCGCGCAGCGCAGCCAGGCCACCGACGTCGTGGAGGAGGCCGAGGTCGCCGGTGAGGATCGTGGTCGGCCTGCCGGTTGCGTGGGCGGCGCCAATCCCTGACGAGATCAGGCCGTCGATTCCGTTGGCGCCGCGGTTGCAGAGGAAGGTCGTGTCGGCGTCGCTGGTCGGCAAGAACGCCTCCTGATCTCGGATCGGCATGCTCGACGCCGTGTAGACGAGATCACCGTCGCGGTAGGCGGCGCCGAGCGCCAGCTGCAGGCCGGGCTCGGTCGGAGCGTCCATTTCGGCCAGCTCCCCGTCAATGGCCTCCCGCGCCACCCGCTCTGCCTCCATCCACATGGCTGGGGCAGGGCGCGCCTCGCCGAGCCTCGCCGCCCAGCCGGCCGCCAGCTCGGTCGGATCGGCGCGGAGCAGCGCCGCGGCTCTGCGGGTCGGCTCGTTCCAGTCGCCCAGCGGATCGACGACGATCTGATCGGCGCCGGATTCCGCCAGCCAGGAGCGCAGCGGCTTGCTGGTCGGCATCTCGCCGAAGCGCAGCACGAGGTCTGGCGAGGCGGTTTCGCGGAACCGCTCGTCACGTAAGAGGAGGTCGTAGGCGGTCACGACATGGGAGCGATCATGGGGGCCGCAGCGCAGCTGCGACGTCGGCTCGGCGAGGATCGGGAAGCCCGCGACGCGGGCGAGATCGGCCAGCGGCTCGCGCAGCTCGGGGTCGAGCTGGCGACCGGCGACAATCACTCCGATGTCCGCCTCGGCGATGTGACCAGCCACCTCGTCCAGGAGGAACTGAGAGGGCTCCATGTCGATCGGCGTCACCGCGGTCAGCGGGCGCTCGCCACGTCCCGCCAGGGCGAGTGGGTCGGTTGCGGTTACCGTCCCCTCCTCGGGCAGCGGCGCCAGCGGCTCCCGGAACGCCAGGTTCAGGTGGACCGGACCCGGCCGCGGCTCGCCGCGGGCGGTGGCGAAAGCCCGGCAGGCGGTCGCGCGGTGATGGAGCAGCCCGTCGTCGTCGGCGTCATGCGTACCCACCTCGCAGAACCAGCGCACCGAGTCGCCGAACAGCTTCAGCTGGTCGATCGCCTGGCCGGCGCCGATCCCGCGCAGCTCCGGTGGGCGGTCGGCGGTCAGCACGATCAGCGGCACGGCGGCGTGGTCGGCCTCGCAGATCGCAGGATGGAAGTTGGCCGCCGCGGTACCGGAGGTGCAGAGGATCGCCACCGGCGTACCGCTCGCCTGGGCGGCGCCCAGCGCGAAGAAGGCGGCGGAACGCTCATCGACGATCACCGTCGTCTCGATCTCGGTCTGCCGCCACAGCGCGAGCGCAAGCGGGGTCGAGCGCGAGCCGGGGGAGAGGACGGCGTGGCGCAGGCCGCAGCGGGCAAGCTCCTCGACGAAGGCGGAGGCGAGGGCAGTGTTGTGGTTGGTCGGGTCCACGTTTGGCGACTTCTACGCCCTATAGGGGGTAAAAGTCGCCAAGCAGGCTAGAGGCGATGGGCCTCCAACGCCGCCTCGTCGATCTCGACGCCGAGTCCGGGGCCGTCGGGGGGGTGAAGCATGTCGCCACGCAATTCGCACTCGGTGGCGGCGACGGTGGAGGCGAAGAGGCGCTGGGTGGCAAGGCCGTGGGCGAGGTCCGCGCCAGCGCCGCCGGGGGCTCCGGCCAGAGTCTCTGCGACCTGGACCGCGGCGGCAATCCCAACCGGCCCGTCGAGGGCGCTGGAGAGGTAGGAGGGAAGGATCTCGGCGATCTCGATCGCCGCCTCCGGGCCGCCGACCTTGGACAGCTTGATCCCGCTCATCCGGCAGGCCTCCATCGCGGCGGCACGTTCGGCATCGGCGCGGCTCTCGATGCTCTCGTCGCCCGCGATCGGGATCGAGGTCGAGCGCGCCACCTCCATCGCCTCCTCCAGGGTCGCCACGGGCTGCTCGGCCAACTCGATCTCGTAGGGCTCGAGCTCATTCAGCGTGCGCTTCGCGGTCTCCACGTCCCAGGCACCGTTGGTGTCGACCCGAATACGTGCCCGTGGCCCGAGAGCTTCGCGCACGGCACGGACCAGAGCGGCGTCGTCCCCGGTCCCCAGCTTCAGCTTGAAGCTGGAGAAGCCGTCCGCGGCCCAGCGCTCGGCCGCGGCGACCACGACGGCCGGATCGCCGGCGATCAGGGTCGCGTTGCAGCGAACCGGAGGAGACGGTGACGCCGCGGCGTCACCGTCCGCGGCTGCCCTCCTCCCACGTAGGTCGAGCAGCGCGGTCAGCGCCGCGCAGCGGGCGGGGGCGGAAAGCGCGATCGCGTCGCCACCCAGGGTCGCCTCGTCGATCGTGTCCCGCTCGCCAAGCCGTTCCAGCTCATCGACGACCTGCGCGAGCGTGGCGCCGCCGCGCATGGAGAGTGGAACCGCTTCCCCGAGCCCGACCACGCCTTCGTCGGAGCGCAGTCGCAGCAGCACCATCTCGCGCCGATCGATGCTGCCGGCGGCGGTCACGTAGGGCTCGCGAAACGGCAATGCGTAAGGAATGACCTCGACGGACGCAATGCGCACCCCGACAGCATCGTCGAAACCGCACTTTCCCGCCCATATCGCGGGTAACTGCGGCCTCAGGCGGCGATCAGCAGGCCGAGCGAGACCAGCAGGCTGAAGGCGCCGAGCAGGGCGCCGGTGGCGGCCAGGGCCGCGTTTAGCGCCGGCCCGTCCGTGCGATTGCTCATCGCCCGCAGGGGCGCGATCGCCATCGGCAACGAAAGCAGGCCGATCAACGGCAGCAGGCTGGCGTCGCCGGCCACCAGGGCGATCGGCAGCACGACATAAGCGCCCAGCACCAGCAGCCGGTAGAGCGCTACGGCGTTGCCACGACCCATCCGCACCGCGAGCGTCATCTTGCCGGCCCGCCGGTCCGTCTCCAGGTCGCGGACGTTGTTGACGACGAGGATCGCGGTGGCGAGGAAGCCGACCGAGATTGAGAGTCCGAGCGGCAGCGCGTCGAGCTGCTCGACCTGGACGTAGTAGGAGCCGTTGACGGCGACCAGGCCGAAGAAGAGGAAGACGAAGACCTCGCCGAGGCCCGCGTAGCCGTAGGGGCGCGGCCCGCCCGTGTAGAGGACGCCGGCGGCGATCGAGACGGCGCCGATCAAGAGGATCACGATCCCGGCGACGACGGTCAGATAGATCCCACAGGCCACGGCGACGCCGAAGGCGACCCAGGTCGCGACCAGCACCCGCTGCGGGGTCACCAGCCCCGCCGAGGTGACCCGCACCGGCCCCAGGCGGTCGACCGTGTCGGCTCCCCGCTTCGCGTCGGAGTAGTCGTTGGCCAGGTTGGTCCCGATCTGGATGAAGATCGAGCCGACGAGGGCGGCAACGAACGCCCCGACTCGCGGCAGCTTCCCGGCCCATTCGACGGCGGCTGCCGTGCCGACGAACACCGGAGCGATCGCTGCGGGCAAGGTCCTCACCCGCGCCGCCATCAGCCAGATCCTCATGGCCGGCGGGGATACTGGGAGAAGTCGGGCCGGCGCTTCTCCTTGAACGCCTCACGGCCCTCGCGGGCCTCCTCGCTGCCGTAGAAGAGCAGGTTGGCGTCGTGCGCCAGCTGTTGGATCCCGGCGTAGCCGTCCTCGTGGGCGTTGAAGCTGGCCTTGACCAGGCGCAGGGCGAAGGGCGAGAGCGCGAGCATCTCCCGGCACCAGGCGACCGTCTCCAGCTCAAGCCGCTCGAGCGGGACGACCTCGTTGACCAAGCCCATCTGCAGGGCCTCCTCGGCGTCGTACTGGCGGCACAGCATCCAGAACTCCTTCGCCTTCTTGGTCCCGACCAGGTCGCGCAACAGCGAGGCGCCGAAGCCGCCGTCCCAAGAGCCGACCCGCGGCCCGGTCTGCCCGAAGCGGGCGTTGTCGGCGGCGATCGTCAGGTCGCAGCAGACGTGCAGGACGTGGCCGCCGCCGATCGCGTAGCCGGCGACCATCGCCACCACCGGCTTCGGCAGCCGCCGCATCTGCACCTGAAGATCGGTGACGTGGAAGCGGCCCAGCGAGGCGCCCTCGGGGACATAGCCGCTGTCGCCGCGAACCGACTGGTCGCCGCCCGCGCAAAAGGCCTTCGGTCCCTCGCCGGTGAGGATGATCGCGCCGACCTCGGTGTCCTCTCGCGCCAGCTCCAGCGCGGCCGAGACCTCGATCAGGGTCTGGGGCCGAAAGGCGTTGAGGACCTCGGGTCGGTCGATCGTGATCTTGGCGATCCCGTCCGTCTTCTCGTAGCGGATGTCGTCGTACTCGGCGGCGGCCTCCCACTCGATCGGCGCGTAGAGGTCCTGCTCGGACGGGGCTTCCTTGTGGCGTTGGGACAAGCGATCCTCCGGGGTCCGTAAGAATGCGGACGGCAACGATAGCCCGGCAAGGCTGCCTGACGCCCCCCTGATGAAACTCGACGACTGGCTCGCCCAGAGATCCCAAAGCTGCCCCGACCGCACGGCCCTGATCGCGGATGGCGCCGAGGTGGACTACGCCGAGCTGGAGGCGGAGGCGACCTGGGTGGCGCGGCGGCTGGAGGCGCACGGGGTGCGCCGCGGCTCGACCGCCGCGCTGACGATGGAGCCGCGCCGTGAGCAGGTCGTGCTCGTCCACGCGCTGATGAAGGTCGGCGCGGTCCTGCTGCCGCTCAGTCCCAGGCTCACTGCGGAGGAGCGCGCCGCCGTGATCGCCGCCGAGGAGCCGACCGTCGACCTCAGCGATCCGGGCGAGCTGACTCAGACCGAGGCCGACCTGCCGCTGCTCGGTGAGCACGACATGGACGCCCCCTGCTGCCGGGTTCTGACCAGCGGCAGCACCGGCACCCCTGATCCGGTCGAGCTGACCTACGGCAACTTCCTCTGGAGCGCGGTGGGCTCGGGCTTCAACATCGGCGTCGAGCCTCAGGACCGTTGGCTCTGCTGCCTGCCGCTCAGCCATATCTCCGGGCTCAGCATCGTGATGCGATCGGTGATCTACGGGACGACGGCGGTGCTGCACGACGGATTCGACGTCGACCGGGTGGCGGCCTCGCTGGAAGCGGACGAGATCTCCGTCGTCTCGCTGGTGACCACGATGCTGACCCGGTTGCTGGAGGCGGGCGCCGACCTCTCTGGGCCGCGGGCGATCCTGATCGGTGGTGGGCCGGTGCCCGAGGGTCCGCTCGAAGAGGCGATCGGACGCGGCGCCACCGTGGTGCAGACCTACGGCCTGACCGAGGCCTGCTCGCAGGTGACGACGCTCGCCCCGGCCGAGGCTCAGCGCAAGCTCGGCTCGGCGGGCAGGCCCCTGCTGACCACCCACCTGCGAATCCGTGACGGCGAGATCCTCGTCCAGGGCCCGACGATCGCCCCGAACCGAGTAGACACCGACGGTTGGCTGCACACCGGCGACCTCGGCCGGATCGATGACGAGGGGTTCCTCTACGTCGAAGACCGAATCGACGACATGATCGTCAGCGGCGGTGAGAACGTGGTCCCGGCCGAAGTCGAGCAGGTGCTGCTGCGCCATCCCGAGGTCGCCGACGCGGCCGTGGTCGGCCGCGATGATCCGGAGTGGCAGCAGGCGGTGACGGCGGTCGTCGTGCTCCAGGACGGTTCCGAGGCGACGCCGGACGAGCTGCGGCGCCACTGCGCCGAGTCCCTGGCCGGATTCAAGGTCCCCAAGCGGGTCGAGCTCGCTGCGGCGTTGCCGCGCACCCCTTCTGGAAAGCTGCTGCGGCGCGCCCTTCGCTAGCCTCACCGCTCATGAAAACCGACGACATCTTCTACGACAAGGACGCCGACCTCTCGAAGCTGCAGGGGAAGACCGTCGCCATCCTCGGCTACGGCTCCCAGGGTCACGCCCATGCCCTCAACCTAAAGGACTCCGGCGTCGACGTCGTCGTCGGCCTCAGGCCCGACTCCTCCAGCCGCGCCAAGGCGGAAGCGGCGGGACTCGAGGTGCTCGACATCGCCGACGCCGCCAGCCGCGGTGACGTCGTCATGGTGCTGCTCCCCGACGAGAGGCAGGCCGACGTCTGGGAGGCGGAGATCTCGGACGGGATCGCCCCCGGCAACCTGCTCCTCTTCGCCCACGGCTTCGCGATCCACTTCGAGCAGATCCTGCCGCCGCCCGGCGTCGACGTCGGCATGGTCGCCCCCAAGGGCCCCGGCCACCTGGTGCGGCGCCAGTACGAGGAAGGGCACGGCGTGCCCTGTCTGATGGCCGTCCACCAGGACGCGACCGGCAACGCCCATGACCTGGTCCTCGCCTACGCGGCCGGGATCGGCGGCGGCCGCGCCGCGATCATCGAGACGACCTTCAAGGACGAGTGTGAGACCGATCTCTTCGGTGAGCAGGCGGTCCTCTGCGGCGGCGCTTCGGAGCTGGTCCGGGCGGGATTCGAGACGCTGGTCGAGGCCGGTTACGACCCCCGCCTCGCCTACTTCGAGTGCCTGCACGAGCTGAAGCTGATCGCCGACCTGATGTACGAGAAGGGGATCCAGGGGATGCGCTACTCGATCTCCAACACGGCGGAGTACGGCGACATGACCCGCGGCAAACGCGTGATCGGCGAGGAGTCGCGGGCCGCGATGAAGCAGATCCTCGGCGAGATCCAGTCGGGCGAGTTCGCCAAGGAGTGGATCGCCGAGAACCGCGCCGGCGGCGAGAACCTCTCGCGGATGCGCGAGGAGGGTGCCGCGCACGAAGTGGAGGAGGTCGGTGGCGACCTCCGCAAGATGATGCCCTGGATCGACACCGAGTTCTGAGTCTCGGGTGTCGGGCGGCCGGGAGACGATGCCCCTCCCCGTGAATTTGGGTCGCACGCGCTTCGCGCTTAGCGACTATGGAGGAGCGCGGCTATCGCCGCGCAATCACGAGATTGCATATCGCCGCTTCGCGACATTCCCGTGGAGGGACATCGTCTCCCGGCCCACGTAGCACCTCAGCTCTCCGAAGGAAGCCGCGGCGCTCAAGCTGGAACTGCTGTGGTGACCCGCTTGACTGGAGATTGCGCTTCGGACGCGGGCTGCTCCCTGGCCGGACTAGACGCCTGGAGGAGCGCTGTCGCCGAAAGGGCTCTTCTCGCCCTCCGGCAGCTTGCCGTCGCGGCCGACGTAGCCGTCCTTGCCGCCGACGATCAGGTAGACGGCGTCCTCGGAGTCGCTCAGATTGCGCACCCTGCGCACCGTCGGCGCGTCGACCCAGGCGAGTCCTCCCGGGCCCAGCTCGTGGCTGGTGCCATCGCCGAACTCGATCGCGATCCGACCACTGTGCAGGAAGTAGAGCTCCTCCTGCTCCTCGTGGTAGTGGCGGTGAAGCTCGAACTTGGGCGGGATGACCAGCACGTTGGCGCCGAACGCGGTGACCCCAAGCGCCTTGCGGATCTTGCGGAAGCCGTAGCCCTCGCCTAGGTCGTCGAGGTTCGCGACCGCGTAGCCGCCACCCTTCGCGATTGCGGTCTCGGCCGCCTCGCTCATGGGGATTCCGCCTCTGCGCTGTTGGCGGCAGGCAGGATCCGAGACTTCTCCGTTTCGAACTCCTGCTCCGAAATCGCGCCGGAATCACGCAGGTCCCGAAGCTTGGAGAGGCGCTCCAGATCGGCATCGCCGGTCGCTAACCCACCAAGGGCCGGTGGCGCCACGGGCTGCCCCCTCCACATGCGATTGAGTTGGTACTGGGTGAACACGGGGCCACCGATTCCCAGGGTGAAGATCCAGACGACGGCGGCGAGCCAGCCGCTCAAGACCTCCGATTGCTGGGTTACGCGATGACCGGCCTGAATTCGGCGGGTCGTCGTCACGACGGTCCAGATGGTGGGGATATAGAAGAGAAACCCGCCGAGGATGTACGCCGCGGTGGAGAGCCCAGGATTATCGCCCAGGCCGGAGACGCGCTTGGCGCGACCGAGATCCTTCAACTCGCGATTTATGTAGTACCACCAAAAAATGGTGTAGATACCGAACGTAATGATGCTCAGACCTAGAACACCCCACGGATTTCGGATCTTTGCCCGGAAATCGCTGCCCACTAGGAAGACTTCGGTTGCCAAATTCCCTCCTGGTTTGTCCTGAACGATCCAGCAACACAAAGCAAGCTGAGCCGTTGGTCTCGCGACTTTATAGGGCGCGACGAGCGGGAGTCCACCCGCGCCTGTCAATAACCTGTCGCAGCAAGATGCTCGTCACGAGGCGCGCACCGAACACACGATGACTTCAACTACCGCAATGGCCCAGATCCCCACCGACCTCAAGCCCGCTGACGGCCGTTTCGGCTGCGGTCCCTCCAAGGTCCGCCCTGAGGCGCTGGCCCGCCTGGCCGAGCGGGTCGACCTGATGGGCACCTCGCACCGACAGGCGCCGGTCCGCGACCTGGTCGGCCGCATCCGCGACGGCCTCGGCGAGCTGTTTGCGTTGCCTGACGGGTACGAGGTTGCGCTCGGCAACGGTGGCACGACGGCCTTCTGGGACGCCGCCGCCGCCTGGCTCGTCAATCGCCGCGCCCTTCACCTCAGCTACGGCGAGTTCTCGCAGAAGTTCGCCAAGGTGACGGCCGGCGCACCCTTCCTCGCAGACCCGGTGCTGGTCGAGGCCGAGCCCGGCGACGCGCCCGACCCGGTCGCCGACCCGGATGCCGACGCGCTCGCCTGGGCCCACAACGAGACCTCTACCGGGGTGATGGTCGAAGTTCGCCGCCCGCAGGGCAGCGGGGACGCCCTGGTGCTGATCGACGGCACCTCGGGGGCGGGGGGGCTGCCGCTCGACGCGTCGCAGGCCGACGCCTACTACTTCGCCCCGCAGAAGGCGTTCGGCGCCGAGGGCGGGCTCTGGCTGGCGTTGCTCAGCCCGGCGGCGATCGCGAGGATCGAGCAGCTCGACGGCGACGCCGGGCGCTGGCAGCCGGCCTTCCTCTCCTTGTGGACGGCGCTGGAGAACTCGCGCAAGAACCAGACCTACAACACCCCCGCGCTGGCGACGCTCCTGCTGCTCGCCGACCAGGTCGAGTGGATGCTCGACGGCGGCGGCCTCGAGTGGTGCGTGCAGCGCACCGGCGCCTCTTCCGGGCACCTCTATGGCTGGGCCGAGAGCACCGACTTCGCTTCGCCCTTCGTCGCCGACCCGGCGAAGCGCTCGCTGGTCGTCGGCACGGTCGATTTCGACGACTCGATCGACGCCGCCGCCCTTGCCGCAACCCTGCGCGCCAACGGGATCGTCGACGTCGAGCCCTATCGCAAGCTGGGACGCAATCAGCTGCGGATCGGGATGTTCCCCTCGGTGGACCCCGCCGACGTCGAAGCGCTGACGAGATGCATCGATTGGGTGCTCGAGAACACCCCGGGGGTGAGACCGTGAAGGTCCTGGTCAAGGAGAAGATCGCCGACTCCGGCGTCGACCTGCTGCGCGAGAGCTTCGACGTCGACCTCGGGCTCGAGATGTCCGAGGACGAGCTGCGCGAGGCGATCGGGTCCTACGACGCGATCCTGGTCCGCTCCGCGACCCAAGTGACGCCCGAGCTGATCGAGCGCGCCGACCGCCTCAAGGTGATCGGCCGAGCCGGCACCGGGGTCGACAACGTCGACATCCCGGCCGCGACCCGCCGCGGCATCGTCGTCGCCAACGCGCCGGAATCGAACTCGGTGGCGGCCGCAGAGCACACCCTCGCGCTGATGCTCGCCCTTTCCCGCAACGTGCCTCGGGCGCACGCCTCGCTCACGGGCGGCGCCTGGGAGCGGCCGCTCTTCAAGGGCACCGAGCTCTACGGGAAGACGCTCGGGGTGGTCGGCTTCGGCCGCATCGGCCAGCTCGTCGCGAAACGGGCGCAGAGCTTCGAGATGGACGTCGTCGCGTTCGACAAGTTCGTCTCCGCCGAGCGCTTCCGCGAGCTCGGGGTGGAGGGTGTGGAGAAGATCGAGGACCTGTTCGGCAAGGCTGACATCGTCACCCTGCACGTGCCGAAGACGCCCGACACGATCGATCTGATCGACACCGAGGCGATCGCCGCGATGAAGGATGGAGCCCAGATCGTCAACTGCGCTCGCGGTGAGCTGGTCGACCTCGACGCGGTCCTTGCCGGTCTCGAGTCGGGCAAGCTCTCCGGCGCGGCGCTGGACGTCTTCCCCTCGGAGCCGTTCACCGAGCACCCGCTCTTCAGCCGCGACGACGTCGTCGTCACGCCGCACCTCGGCGCCTCCACCGCCGAGGCGCAGGATCGCGCCGGCGTGGTCACGGCGGAACAGGTGATCGCCGCGCTTAGCGGTGGAGTGGTGACCAACGCGGTCAACATCGCGGCCGTGCGCCCCGAGGAGATGGAGGCCCTGGCCCCCTTCGTGCCGCTCTGCGAAAAGCTCGGCCGCCTCGCACAGGGCCTCGGCGACGGCTCGCTTGACGGCGTCACGGTCGAGTTCCGGGGCCGCATCGCCTCCCATGACACGCGCCTGCTGGGAATCGCGGTCCTGGTCGGGGTCCTCTCCGGCAACACCGAGGAGCCCGTCAACCTCGTCAACGCCCCGCAGATGGCGGAGGAGCGGGGCATCGAGTTGGTCGAGACCAAGGACAGCGGCTCCGAGGACTTCACCGAGCTGATCACGGTGCGGCTAGGCTCCGGCGAGCAGGCGGTCGAGGTCGCGGGAACCGGGGTCGGGCCACGCAACGAGCCCTACCTGGTCTCGGTCTGGGGCGAGAGCTTCTACCTGCCGTTTGCCGATCACCTCGCCGTCTTCCGCTACGCCGATCAGCCGGGGATGATCGGCCGGGTCGGGACGATGTTCGGTGAGGAGGGCGTCAACATCATCTCCGCCGCGGTCGGCGCCGAGTCCGGCGGAGAGCAAGCGGTGATGGCGCTGACCACCGACGCGCCGGTGCGGGCCGAGACGATCGAGAAGATCCTCCAGCTCGGCGGCTTCTCGATTGGCCGCTCGGTCGACCTCTAGCGGCCCGGTAGGCTCCACGCCGTGAAGGCGGTGGTGCTGACAGGGACGGGTGGCTACGACGTGCTCCAGGTGCAGGAGCGGCCCGACCCGTCGGTCGGCCCCGGGGAGATCCGCATTGCCGTCAAGGCCGCGGGGATCAACTTCGCCGACACGATGGCGCGCGTCGGCCTCTACCCCGACGCCCCCAAGCCGCCCTGTGTGCTCGGCTACGAGGTCGCCGGCGAGGTCGAGTCGGTCGGCGAGGGCGTCACCGCCCACGCGGTGGGCGACCGCGTCGTCGCCGGCACCCGCTTCGGTGGGCAGGTGGATCTGCTCACGGTCCCGGAGGCCCAGGCCTGGCCGCTGCCGGATCGATTCAGCTTCGAGCAGGGCGCCGCTTTCCCCGTCAACTACGGGACCGCCTACGCGGCGCTGATCGTGATGGGGAGCCTGCGCGAGGGGGACCGCGTCCTGATCCACGCCGCGGCGGGGGGCGTCGGCATCTCCGCCACGCAGATCGCCCGCAACGCCGGCGCCGAGATCTTCGGCACCGCGTCACCCGCCAAGCACGACGCGATCCGGGCCCAGGGCGTCGCCCACGCGATCGACTACCGCGGCCAGGACTTCGAGGCCGAGGTGATGCGAATCACCAATGGCGAGGGGGTCGACCTGGTGATCGACGCACTCGGCCCGACCTCGTTCCGCAAGGACTACCGCCTGCTTCGACCCGGCGGACGGCTGGTGATGTACGGGCTTTCCGAGGGCACGAAGGACGGCAAGCGGAATCTCCCGGCGATGCTGAAGAGCCTCGCTTCGATGCCGACCGCGACCATGCCCTGGTGGAAGAGCCTGGTGATCATGAATGAGAACAAAGGGGTCATCGGCCTCAACATGCTCAAGTGGTGGGACACCGAGGGCAGCCTCGATCGGCTGGTCGAGCCGTTGATGGCGGACCTCGACGCGGGCCGGCTCGACCCGGTCGTCGCCGAGGCGTTTCCCTTCGAGGGGGCCGGCGACGCCCACAAGTTCATCGCCGAGCGCCGCAACGTAGGCAAGGTCGTGCTGTTTCCTACATAGACGCTCCGACCCGATCGGTGGCGGGGACGACTTGCCGATGAAGAAACTGATTCCGATCTTGCTGGCGATTCTGGCGCTGCAGGCGCCCGCGATCGGTCATGCCGCCGCGCCGAAGACCTACACCGTGCTGCTGGCCGGGGGAGAAGAAAACAACATGATCAAGATCTGGCTCAGCTCAGACGGTCGCCAGTACGTGATCGACTCGGTGGTGCCACTCGACGTCGGGAGCACGATCTGCGCCCATCCGGAAGGAAACCCCAATGAGCTGGTCTGCGACGCCCCGCAGATTGCCGGCTTCGAAGTCAACGCGGGCGGCGGCAACGACCGGGTCGCGGTCGCCGGCGAAATCTCGATACCGGTGACGATCCGGGGAGGCGCCGGCAACGATTCCCTGTTCGGCGGCGCCGGCCCCGACAAGCTGATCGGCGGTGAAGGCAACGACCACCTGGTCGGTGGGCGCGGCGACGACGTCCTCTTCGGCGGCGAAGGAAAGGACGTTCTGATCGGCGGCCTGGGCGACGACATCCTGCGCGGCGGCTACGGCGAAGACACGCTGATCGACGGTCCCGGCAACGACAGCGTCCGCCAGGATCTGCGCGGCCGCTAAGCCGTTTCGCGGGCCGTTCGCCAGCCGAACAGCCTGCCGCCGACGAATAAGAGCGCGATCAGGAACCCGATCAGCGAGAGCGCGGCATCGAGGCGAAAGGCAGCCTGGATGCCGTCGACGAAGGATTCCTGGGCGGAGAAGACGGTGGTGGTCAACCCCAGCCCGATCGAACCGCCCGCGATCTGGAACATGTAGACGATCCCGCCCGCGAGGCTGGTCTCCGATTCGTCGACAGAGGTCACCCCGGCAGTGGTCGCGGTCGGGTAGAAGCTGCCGATCCCGATACCGAGCACGACCATGCCGGCGACCAGGGAGCTGTAACTGGACCGTTCGCCGACGAGGGAGAAGACGAACGGCGCGATCGTGATGCAGGCGGCGCCCAGCGTCGCCAACAGCTTCGCCCCGAGGCGGTTGTAGAGAGGCCCGGCGACGAAGGAGACGATCGCGAAGGTCGCCAGGAAGGGCAGCATCCCGATTCCGGCTTCCAACGGCGAGTAGCCGAGGTGTTTCTGCATGAACTGCGGCAGGTAGAGCAGGGCGGCGAAGAAGGTCGCGGACATGAAGAGGATCGCGAGGCAGGAGGCGCGGAAGCTCTCGTTCTTGATCACGTCGCGGGGAATCAGGGCGCTCATCCCGGCCCGTCGCTCGATCGGCGGGAAGGCGGCGACGAGCACTGCCGCCAGCGCGAACAACCCGATCACTTTCGGATCGCCCCAGCCCCAATCGTCGACTTGGTCAAGCGCGACGAGGAGTGACACCAGTCCGATCGAGATCGCGGCGATCCCCGGATAGTCGATCCGCTGCGCGTCCGCTTCCGGCTCCTTGACGCGCACCAGGTAATAGGTGACCAGCACCGCGAAGATCGAGATCGGCACGTTGAGGAAGAAGATCCAACGCCAGCTGAGCGCGTCGGTGAGCACCCCGCCGATCAACGGCCCCATCGCGTTGCCGAGGCCGGCGGCGCCGATCACGATTCCCCCGGCAAGCCCCGCCTTCTCTTCGGGCAGGATCTCGTAGGTCATGCCGAGGATCGCCGGCCACATCAAGGCCCCGCCGATCCCCATCACCACCCGCGTCGCGATCAGCCAGGTCTCCGTCTGCGCCGCCCCGCCCAACGCCGACATCGAGGCGAAGATCGCCGTGCCGAGGAAGAAGGCGCGCCGCCGGCCGAACATGTCCGCGAGCCGGCCACCGGTGACGATCATCACCCCGAAGGTGAGGGCGTAGGCGTTGATCACCCATTGGATCGTGTTGATGTTGGTGTGGAAGTCCTTCTCCATCGTCGGCAGGGCCACGTTGATCGCCGAGAAGTCGTTGGCGATGACGACGACGCTGATGCCCATCGCCAGCAGCGCCAACCAGGTCGTGCGGGAGATCGCGCCCGAGCTCGACTCCATGCCGGCCAGCTTAGAAAGCGCCGGGGACGTGCGCTAAGCTGACAAGCGAATGACGCACCGCCTCGACAGCCTGGCGCTTCTTCTTCTCCTCCCCCTTCGGGGGGAATAGCGCTGGGCGGCGCGAGAGCCGCGAGAGACAAGGTCATTCGAACGAACTGGAGAAGGAGGTAAGTACCGTGGCATCAGCATCTGACGCAAACCGCGTCCACATCTTCGACACCACCCTGCGCGACGGCGAGCAGTCGCCTGGCATCTCTCTCAACACGGCCGAGAAGGTCGAGATCGCCCAGCAGCTGGCACGGCTCGGAGTAGACGTGATCGAGGCCGGCTTTCCGATCACCTCGCCGGGTGACTTCGAGGCGGTCGAGGCGATCTCTCGCCAGGTCGAGGGCCCGACGATCTGCGGTCTGGCCCGCACCCACAAGGCCGACATCGACGCCGCCTGGGGAGCGATCCGCGACTCGCAGCGGCCCCGAATCCACACCTTCATCTCTACCTCCGACATCCACATCGAGCACCAGCTGCAGACCGATCGCGAGGACGTCAAGGGGCAGGCTCGCGCCGCGGTGGCGCTGGCCAAGTCCTACTGCGATGACGTCGAGTTCTCGCCGATGGACGCGACCCGTGCTGACGTCGAGTTCACCGCCGAGGTATGCGCCATCGCGGTCGAGGAGGGTGCGACCGTGGTCAACATCCCCGACACGGTCGGCTACACGACCCCGGAGGAGTACGCGGATTATTTCCGGCGCCTCTACGACCTGGTTCCCGGCCTGCGCGAGGTCGAGATCTCGGTTCACTGTCACGACGACCTCGGGCTGGCGGTCGCCAACTCCTACGCCGGGCTGATGGCCGGCGCCCGTCAGGTCGAGTGCGCAGTGAACGGGATCGGCGAGCGGGCCGGAAACTGTTCGCTGGAGGAGATCGTGATGCTGATTCGGACCCGCGAAGACGTGCACGGGCTGACGACCGGCCTCGAGACGCGCGAGCTGGCCCGCACCAGCCGCATGGTCTCGCGCCTGACCGGTTACGCGATCCAGCCCAACAAGGCGATCGTCGGGCGCAACGCGTTCGCGCACGAGTCCGGCATCCACCAGGACGGCGTGCTGAAGGAGCGCACCACCTACGAGATCATGGACGCGACCGAGGTCGGCCTGGAGTCGAATTCGATCGTGCTGGGCAAGCACTCGGGGCGCCACGCGCTGCGCGACGCGCTGGAGCAGCTCGGCTTCAAGGTCGAGGGCAACGCCCTCAACGCCGCCTTCAAGCGTTTCAAGGAGATCGCCGACCGCAAGAAGCAGGTCACCGCGCTCGACCTGGAGGCGATCGTCTCCGACGAGATGCGGGAGCGGGTCGACGCTCACGAGCTGGCCTGGTTCGAGGTCGAGGCGGGATCGCGACGCGAACCGCTGGCCCGCGTCGCGGTGAAGCTGCCCTCGGGTGAGGAGAAGGTCGGCGAGTCGAGCGGCGACGGTCCGGTCGACGCGATCTTCCACGCGATCCAGAAGGCGACCGAAACCGAGTGCGATCTGCGCCAGTACACGGTCGCGGCGGTGACCGGGGGAGAGGACGCGCTCGGCGAGGTCAGCGTGATGCTGCGCGTCGCGGGCCGTCTCGCAACCGGCCAGGGTGTCGCCACCGACATCCTCGAGGCCTCGGCAAGGGCCTACGTGCGGGCGCTTTCCAATGCCCTGGAGGGCGCCGCGATCCGCGAGGCCGAGGCCGCAACGGCCGAAGCCGCAGTGGAGCGCACTCCGGGCCCGTAGCCCGCCACGCAAAAGTCACCTTCAGCGCACCACCCGCGCGCCCGGCCCAGCCAATCTGGCGGGCATGCCACCCTGCCCCTCGCCCGAGACCGCACTTTCCCGCGATATAGACGGGAAAGTGCGGTCTCGGGCGTCCGAACACGAGATCGGCGCCCTCGCGAGACGTCAGCACGGGGTTGTTGGGCGGTGGCAGCTGATCGACCTCGGCTTGGGAGAAGACGCAATTGACAGCCGGTTGCATATCGGGCGATTGCGTCGCTTGCACCGCGGCGTGTATGCCGTCGGGCCCGTCACAGTTTCACGGGAGGGCCGGTGGATGGCAGCAGTAACTTGCCAGCGGACCCGGGGCAGTGCTGAGCCATCGCTCCGCTGGGGTGCTCTGGGGAGTTCGCCGCGGCGAGGGGCAGGTCGAGACCTCGACACCGGGCAAGACACGATCGCGAGGTGTGATCCGCCGCCATCATGCGCAGCTTGCTCCAAACGAAGTTGCCGTGAGGCGCAGGATCCCGGTTACGACGCTGGCCCGGACCGTCCTCGATCTCGCCGCCGATTTATCCCTCGAAGCTCTCGAAGCGGCGCTTCGTGAGGCCGAATACGTCCACTCTTTTCGCCTCGAGGAGCTGGAGCGGCTCCTGGAGCGCCATCCCGGCGGGCGGGGAGCGGTGAAGGTCAGGGCCTGCCTGAATCGTCTCGGATGCGGACCAAGGGGGCGGACCCGCAGCACGCTCGAGACCAGGTTCGCCGCGATGCTTGCCCAGAGCGACCTGCCGATGCCCGCGCTCAATGCGCTGCTGGATCTCGATGGGGTCAAAGTCGAAGCTGACTGCCTCTGGCGCGAACAGCGGGTGATCGTCGAGTTGGATGGCGCCCAGGCGCACCGGACCCGCGCGGCTTTCGAGGCCGACCGCGAACGCGACCGTCGCTTGCAGGTGGCTGGCTGGACCGTGCTCCGCGTGACCTGGCGCCAACTCGATGAGCCCGCAGCCGTAATCGCAGATCTCCGCCGCCTTCTCTCAGTCGAAGCTCCATTTACCCGCCATATAGGCGGGAAAGTGCGGTCTCGGTGCGGGAGCGTATGTGATAACGTACGAACGTAATGAGGATTGCGGCTACGAAACGTCCCCCTGGTACTGGACCCGCTGCCCCCACGGGCGTCGGCGCTCGCGTGCATGCCCTGCGTGAGGCGATGGGGCTTTCGTTGCGCGACCTGGCGGAGCGCTCCGGGGTCAGCGCGCCGATGCTCTCCCAGGTGGAGAGAGGGGAGACCAGCCCGACGCTCGTCGTCGCCGAGAAGATCGCCGCTGGGCTGGAGCTGACCCTCTCGCAGCTGCTGCGGCTCGATGAGGGCGAGCACGTTGCGATCAGCCGCGCGGGAGAACGCCGCCGGTATGAGCGCGGCGGGCACCGCTTCGAGGAGCTGACCCCGCCGCTGCCCGGGCAACGCGCCGACGTCTCCCTGCACACGCTGAAGCCCGGTGCGACGACCGGCGGCCCCGGCGACCCACCGATGCACGAGCCCGGCAGCCGCGAGACCGCCGTCGTCCTCGAGGGCAGCCTGGCTCTCTTCGTCGAGGGCGCCCGCCACGGCCTTTCCAGCGGCGACAGCGTCACCTTCGACGCCGACCTGCCGCACCACTTCGAGAACGAGGGCGAGGAGCCGACCCGGTTCCTCGCCGTGATCGCCGCTGGTCTGAGGAGGAGCTAGCCAATGCTGCAAACGATGTTCGACAAGATCTGGAGTGAGCACGAGGTCTCCGACGGCCTGCTCTACATCGATCTGCATCTGGTCCACGAGGTCACCTCGCCGCAGGCCTTTGACGGCCTGCGGATGGCGGGGCGGCCCGTGCATCGCGCCGACAAGACCCTGGCGACCGCCGATCACAACGTGCCGACCGACGGCACCAAAGCGGCGCAGCTGATCGCCGACGAGCTCTCGCGCGTCCAGGTCGAAACGCTGGAGCGCAACTGCGAGGAGTTCGGCATCCCGGTCTACTCGCTGGGTTCCGAGAGACAGGGAATCGTCCACGTGATCGGCCCGGAGCTGGGAGTCACCCAGCCCGGCATGACGATCGTCTGCGGCGACAGCCACACCTCGACCCACGGCGCCTTCGGCGCGCTCGCCTTCGGCATCGGCACCTCCGAGGTCGAGCATGTGCTGGCGACCCAGTGCATGGTCCAGAAGCGGCCGAAGACGATGCGGATCTCCTACGCCGGCGAGCTGGGCGAGGGCGTGACGCCGAAGGACCTGATCCTGGCCACGATCGGCCGCCTCGGAACCGGCGGCATGGTCGGGCACGCGGTCGAGTACGCCGGACCGGCGATCGAGTCGCTCTCGATGCCGGGGCGGATGACGGTCTGCAACATGACGATCGAGGGCGGCGGCCGAGCTGGGATGATTGCGCCCGACGAGACTACCTTCGAGTGGGTGCGCGGCCGCGTTGCCGCACCCGCTGACTTCGACGCCGCGGTCGAGCGCTGGCGCCTCCTGCCCACCGATGCCGGGGCGAGCTTCGACAGCGAGGTCGAGATCGACGCCTCCGCGATCGCGCCGATGGTCACCTGGGGCACCAACCCGGGGATGGTGATCGAGGTAACCGACGCGGTTCCCGACCCGGCTACGATGGAATCGCCGGCCGATCGTGAGTCGGCGGAAAGAGCCCTCACCTACATGGCGCTGGAGCCCGGCACGCCGATGACCGAGGTCAAGCCGGAACGCGTCTTCATCGGCTCCTGCACCAACTCCCGAGTCGAGGATCTGCGCGAGGCGGCTGCCGTTGTCGATGGCCGACGGGTGGCGGACTCG
The DNA here is from genome assembly GCA_963706605.1 of uncultured Solirubrobacterales bacterium. Taxonomy (GTDB): domain Bacteria; phylum Actinomycetota; class Thermoleophilia; order Solirubrobacterales; family 70-9; genus VRUE01. The sequence goes on along the minus strand of OY970165.1, from coordinate 2,333,495 downwards.
GTGCGGGCGATGGTCGTCCCCGGCTCACAGCAGGTCAAGGTGACCGCGGAAGAGGAGGGCCTGCACGAGGTCTTCCGCGCGGCCGGCTTCGAGTGGCGCGACGCGGGCTGCTCGATGTGCCTGGGGATGAACCCCGACACCCTGATCGAGGGCGAGCGCTGCGCCTCGACCTCGAACCGCAACTTCGAGGGTCGCCAGGGCAAGGGTGGCAGGACGCACCTGGTCAGCCCGAAGATGGCCGCCGCCGCCGCGATCGAGGGCCATTTCGTCGACATTCGAGATTGGAGCTGACGATGAGACCAATTGACGTGATCGAGGGCAAGGTGTCGGTCCTGGACCGGGCCGACGTCGACACGGACCAGATCATCCCCAAGCAGTTCCTGAAGCGGGTCGAGCGGACCGGGTTCGGTGAGTTCCTCTTCTACGACTGGCTGCGCGACGGCGAGATCGAGCTGGAGTCGAACCCGATCCTCCTCGCCGGCCGTAACTTCGGTTGCGGCTCCTCCCGCGAGCACGCGCCCTGGGCGCTGGAGGACTTCGGCTTCGAGGCGATCATCGCGCCCTCCTTCGCCGACATCTTCTACGTCAACTGCACCAAGGTGGGGTTGCTGCCGGTGGTGCTCGACGAGGAGCATTGCCGCGCCGTGGCCGAAGCCGGTGAGGCGCGAATCGACGTCGACGATCAGACCGTCACCAGCGCCGCCGGCGTCTTCGAGTTCGAGATCGAGCCCGACGTCAAGCACCGGCTCCTCAACGGCCTCGACGACATCGGCATCACCCTGGAGAGCGTCGCGGCAATCGACGCCTTCGAGGCGTCCGGCGCCGCGCCCGGCCCAGTCACGACGGCGCTATGAGCCCCTCCGGCGCGGCGGGGTCGATGAACACCGGCCCTCTTGATTGGGACGCCAAGACCTATGACGAAGTCTCCGATCCCCAGTTCAGCTGGGGGATGGAGGTCCTGGGACGGCTCGATCTGAGCGGCGCCGAGACGGCTCTCGACGCCGGCTGCGGCTCCGGGCGCGTCACCGCTGAGCTGATCAAACGGCTGCCGGACGGTCAGGTCATCGCCGCCGACGGCTCCGGGGCGATGATCGCCAAGGCAAAGGAGCGCCTCGGCGACGACGCCTCCTATCTGGTCACCGACCTCTCGGAGCTGAGGCTGGAGCAACCGGTCGACCTGATCTTCTCCACCGCGACCTTCCACTGGATCCTCGACCACGACCGCCTCTTCGAGCGTCTGCGAGCGGCGCTGCACCCGGAAGGGCGGCTGGTCGCCCAGTGCGGCGGCCAGGGCAACGTCGCCGAGCACGCCAAGGTGATCGCCACGGTTGTCGCCCGACCCGAGTTCGCCCCTCATTTCGGGGGAGCGACGGGGATATGGAACTTCGCCGCCCCCGAGGAGACCGAGCAGAGGCTCCGCAACGCCGGCTTCACCGCCGCGCACTGTTGGCTCGAGCCGAAGCCGGTCACCCCCGAGCGCCCGCTTGAGTTCACCTCCACGGTCACCCTGGGCCCGCTCCTGGCGCAGCTCCCCGATGAGCTGCGCCGGCCCTTCGCCGAATCGATCCTCGAGCAGTCCGAGAAGCCGCTGACCCTCGACTACGTACGCCTCAACATCGAGGCCCGCGCCTAAGCCGCGTCCGCATAGAGTCCCGTCCTCGATGAGCGACGCACCACGGATAGTCCTGCTGCCGGGCGACGGGATCGGCCCTGAAATCGTCGCCGCGGCGCGGCGGCTGCTGGAGTCATTCGGCGAGTTCGAGTTCGACGAGCGCCTGATGGGCGGCTGCTCGATCGACGCCCACGGCGCCGCCCTCACCGATGAGGTGCTGGCGGCCTGCAGGAGCTGCGACGCGGTGCTGCTCGGTGCGGTCGGCGGCCCGCAGTGGGATACGACGGACCCCGACGCGCCCCGCCCCGAGCAGGGACTGCTGGGGTTGCGCAAGGGGATGGGCCTCTACGCCAACCTGAGACCGGTGCGCCCGAGCCCGGCGCTGGTCGGCGCCAGCCCGCTGCGTGAGGAGCGGATCGCCGGCACCGATCTGCTTGTCGTGCGCGAGCTGACCGGTGGCATCTACTTCGGGGACAGCGGCCGCGAGGGGGACAGGGCCCACGACACCTGCGAGTACTCGGTCGGGGAGATCGAGCGGATCGCCCGCGCCGGGTTCGAGGCGGCGCAGCGGCGCGCCGCGGGCTCGGATCGGCGTGCCCGCGTTACCTCGGTCGACAAGGCAAACGTGCTCGAGACCTCGCGGTTGTGGAGAGAGGTCGTGACCCGGACCGCCGGCGAGTACGACGACGTCGAGCTCGAGCACCTGCTCGTCGACAACGCGGCGATGCAGCTCGTCTCGCGTCCCGCGGACTTCGACGTGATCGTCACCGAGAACCTCTTTGGCGACATCCTCAGCGACGAGTCCGCGATGCTCACCGGCTCGCTCGGGATGCTGCCCTCGGCAAGCCTCGGCGCGGCGGGGGACCCCGGGCTGTTCGAGCCGGTCCATGGTTCCGCCCCCGACATCGCCGGCCAGGGAATCGCCAATCCCCTTGCGACCTTTCTCAGCACGGCGATGCTGCTCCGTCACGGCCTGCAACGACCCGAGGACGCCGTCCGGATCGAGGTCGCCGTGGACGCGGTGCTCGAGCGGGGTCTCCGCACCCCTGATCTGCTGAGCGACGCGCCATCGGAGGTCGAGGTCGGCACGAAGGAGATGACCGAGGCTGTGCTGGCGGAGCTCTAGCTCCACCCGCCCGGAAGCATCGGGCATACTTTTGCGGGATGGATACGACGGAGCTGATCTGGCAGAACGGCGAGTTCGTCCGCTGGGAGGACGCGACCACGCACGTGCTCAGCCACGGGCTGCACTACGGGACCGGCGTCTTCGAGGGGATCCGCTGCTATGAGACCGAGCGCGGGCCGGCGGTTTTCCGCCACCAGGACCATCTCGACCGGCTCGCAAAGTCGGCCGAGCTGTACTACCTCGAGCTGCCCTACTCGACCGAGCAGATCGCCGAGGCGACCCGCGAGCTGATCCGCCGCAACGGCCTGCGCTCCTGCTACATCCGGCCACTCGCCTTCCGCGGCTACGGCAACCTGGGCCTGTACGCGACCGACGCGCCGATCGACGTGGTCATCGCCGCCTTTCCCTGGGGCGCGTACCTGGGCGAGGAGGGCCAGAAGCACGGCATCCGGGCCAAGGTCTCGAGCTGGCGGCGGATCGGCTCCGGCGGGCTGATCCCGCATGCCAAGGCCTCTGGCCAGTACCTCAACTCGATCCTCGCCAAGACCGAGTCCCAGAACGCCGGCTACGAAGAGGCTCTGCTCCTCGACGAGCGTGGCTTCGTCTGCGAGGGCTCCGGCGAGAACATCTTCGTCGTCCGCGAGGGTCAGATCGTCACCCCGCCGCACGTTGCCGCGATTCTCGACGGGATCAACCGCAAGTCGGTGATCCAGATCGCCCGCGACCTCGGCTACACGGTGGTGGAGCGCGACATCGCCCGCTCCGAGCTCTACCTTGCCGAGGAGGTCTTCTTGACCGGGACCGCGGCCGAGCTGGTGCCGGTCCGCGAGGTCGATGACCACCCGCTCGGTGAGCCGGGCGAGATCACGCGCGTGATCCAGGCGAAGTTCCGGGACGCCCTCGAGGGCCGCGCCGAGGAGTACCTCGAGTGGCTCGACTTCGTCGAGGTGCCGGCCGGGCGAATTACCCCTGCCGCCTAGCGGCTGGCGCTTCGCTGCGCGCAAGGCGGGCCAAGCAGGCCCTCTTCCCGATCTTCCTCGTATCGAAAGGCATCAAATGGAACAGGTGAAGCTATACGACACCACCTTGCGCGACGGCATGGGCGGACCGGGCATGTCGCTGTCGGTCGGCGAGAAGCTGAAAGTCGTGCGAGCGCTGGACGAGCTGGGTGTGCAGCTGATCGAGGCCGGCTTTCCCAGCTCCAACCCCAAGGAAGCCGAGCTGTTCGGCCGGCTGGCGGAGACCGAGCTGGAGCAGGCGACGATCGCCGCCTTCGGGATGACCCGGCGCCGCGATCGCAAGGCCGAGGACGATGAGGCCCTTGCGGTGCTGGTCGAGAGCTTCGCCCCGGTCGTTTGCCTGGTCGGCAAGAGCTGGGGCCTGCACCTGGAGAAGGTGATCAAGGTCTCTCCGGAGGAGAACCTCTTGATGATCGCCGACTCGATCGCCTTCTGCCGCGAGCAGGGCAAGCGGCCCGTCTTCGACGCCGAGCACTTCTTCGACGGTTACCGCGACGACTCTGCCTACGCACTGGAATGCGTCCGCGCCGCGGCCGAGGCGGGCGCCGAGAACGTCACCCTCTGCGACACCAACGGCGGCAGCCTGCCGTCCTTCGTCGCCGAGGCGACCGCGGCGGTCGCCGCCGCCCTCGGAGATCGGGTCGAGGTCGGCATCCACACTCACGACGACGCCGGCTGCGCCGTCGCCAACTCGCTCGCCGCGGTCGAAGCCGGCGCCCGGCTCGTGCAGGGCTGCGTCAACGGCTACGGCGAGCGCTGCGGCAACGCCAACCTGGCGACGATCCTGCCCGCCCTGCAGCTGAAGATGGGCTTCGACGTGGTCGCGCCGGAGCGTTTGACCGCGCTGACCCAGACAAGCCACTACCTCGACGAGCTCTGCAACATGTCGCCGAACCCCGACCAGCCCTACGTCGGCCGCAACGCCTTCGCCCACAAGGCGGGAATGCACGCGGCCGGGGTCGAGGCCGACCCCGGCACCTTCGAGCACCTCGATCCCGCCCTGGTCGGCAACCAGCGCGAGATCCTCGCCTCGGAGCTCTCGGGCAAGGCGACGATCCGCAGCCAAGCCGCCGGGGCCGGCGTCGAGATGGACGACGCAGCAGCAGCGCGGGCGCTGGAGCGCCTCAAGGACCGCGAGCACCGCGGTTACCATTACGAGGCGGCCCCTGCCTCTTTCGAGCTGCTGCTGCGTCGGGAGGGCGGCAGCTACCAGCCACTGTTCGAGCTGGAGAGCTTCAAGGTGCTGGTTGAGAAGCGCGCCGATGGGGAGGTTGAGACCGAGGCAACGATCAAGGTCAGGGTCGACGGCGAGCGCTACGTCCGGGTCGCCGAGGGCAACGGTCCCGTCAACGCCCTCGACACCGCCCTGCGCGGCGCGATCGCCGACCGCTACCCACACCTCGCTGACGTCGAGCTGACCAATTACAAGGTGCGGATCCTCGACGAGAGCCACGGCACCGGCGCGATCACCCGCGTCCTGCTCGACTCCTTCGACGGCGAGCGGGAGTGGGGGACGATCGGCGTCTCGGAGAACATCATCGAGGCCTCCTGGGAGGCGCTGGTCGACTCGCTCGAGTACGCCTTCCAGCCACGATGAGCTCCGAGCCGGCTCCGATACCGCTTGCCAAGCCCGAGCTCGGCTCCCGCGAGGAGGAGCTGGTGCTCGAGGTGCTGCGCTCCGGCCGGCTCTCGCTGGGGCCGATGGCGGAGCGCTTCGAGCGCGAGCTGGCGGCCTGGCTTGGGGTCGAGGACGCGGTCGCGGTCTCCAGCGGTACGACTGGGCTCCACCTCGGGGTCCGGGCCCTCGGCTGGGGCGAGGGCGACGAGGTCCTGACCAGCCCCTTCAGCTTCGTCGCCTCTGCCAACTGCCTGCTCTACGAGGGTGCCCGCCCGGTCTTCTGCGACGTCGACCCGGCAACGCTCAACCTCGACCCGGCGGCGGTCGAGGCCGCCGTCGGCGAGCGCACCGCCGGCATCCTGCCGGTCCACATCTTCGGCTTCCCGGCAGCGATGCCCGCGCTGGAAACGATCGCCGCCGATCGCGGGCTCACCATCCTCGAGGATGCCTGCGAGGCGCTCGGCGCGGTCGACTCCGAGGGCCGTCGCGTCGGCACCCGTGGCAACCTCGCCACCTTCGCCTTCTACGCCAACAAGCAGATGACGACCGGGGAGGGGGGGATGGTCGTCCCCCCGACACCAAGGTGGCGGCGCGCCTGCGCGCCGAGCGCAACCAGGGCCGCGCCGCCGACATGGGCTGGCTCGACCACGGCGGGCTCGGTTTCAACTACCGGCTCTCCGACCTCGCGGCGGCGCTCGGTGTCGCCCAGGTGGAGCGACTCGACGCTCTGCTCACCGACCGCGACCGGGTCGCCTCCCTCTACGAGGAGACGCTGGGGCCGATGGCGGACGTGGAGCCCCCGATCGCCTCGCGCGGCGCCGAGCGGCGCAGCTGGTTCGTGTACCCGGTGCGGTTGGCCAATGACGTCGACCGCGACGCCGTCGTCGCCCGCCTCGCCGAGCGCGGCGTGGCGAGCAAGGCCTACCTGCCCTGCATCCACCTTTTCCCGCACCTGCGCGAGCTCGGCTACCGCGAGGGCCAGTTCCCGGTTGCCGAAGCCGCCGCGGCGCACTCGCTGGCGTTGCCCTTCTTCCCGTCGATGACGGAGTCGCAGGTGACGAGGGTGTGCGAGGCTCTCGCCGAATCCCTCCACTGATGTCTCGCTTCCGCAAAGAGCCCGACCCGCGCTTCTGGCGACTCAACCGGTCGCTCGAGTTCGATTGGCGCCTTGCCCCCTACGACCTCGATCAGTCACAGGCCCACGCGCGGGGCCTGCGCGACATCGGCGTCCTCAGCGACGACGAGCTGGAGCGGATCGTCACGGGGCTGGACCGGGTCCGCGAGCGGATCGGACAGCATGGCTTCGAGTTCGAGGACGCCGACGAGGACATCCACATGGCGATCGAGCGCCTGCTCGGTGAGGAGATCGGCCCGCTCGCCGGCAAGCTGCACACCGGTCGCTCGCGCAACGACCAAGTCGCCACCGACGTGGCGATGGTCGTGCAGGCGCACTCGTTGCGCGCGATCGAACTGGCGGGGGAGACGATGGAGCGACTCCTCCAGCTCGCCGAGAAGCACAGGGACTGGCCGATGCCCGGCTACACCCACCTCCAGCGCGCCCAGCCCGTCTACCTCGGCCACCACCTGCTCGCCTACTTCTGGATGCTGGCCCGCGACGTTCTGCGCTTCCAGTTCGCCCTCGACACCGCCTCGGTGATGCCGCTCGGCTCCGGCGCCCTGGCCGGGGTCAACTGGGAGATCGATCGCAACGCGGTCGCCGACGACCTCGGCTTCGAACACGTCAGCCACAACTCGATCGACGGCGCCTCCAACCGCGACTTCGTCCTCGACTACCTCGCCGCCGCCTCGACCTGCGCGATGCACCTCTCGCGGCTCGGCTCGGAAATCGTGATCTGGTCGAGCACCGAGTTCGGCTTCTGCGAGCTCGACGAGTCCTTCTCCTCGGGGTCGAGCATCATGCCGCAGAAGGTGAACCCCGACTCGGCCGAGCTGTTGCGCGCCAAGAGCCCCCGCGTCGCCGCCGACTACGTCTCGCTGCTCGGCACGATGCACGCCCTGCCGCTGACCTACGGCAAGGACATGCAGGAGGACAAGGAGCCCCTCTTCGACGCGATCGACACGGTCGAGTCCTGCCTCGACGCCGCCGCCGGGATGATGGCCGGGATCGTCTTCGATCGCGAGCGACTGGAGGCCGCCTCCGGGGACGAGATGCTGGCGGCGACGGAGATCGCCGACCTGCTGGTCCGCAGGGGAGTGCCGTTCCGCGAGGCGCATGGGATCGTCGGCGGTCTCGTTCGCGACGCGGTCGAGCGCGGGAAATCGCTGTCCGAGCTGACCCCGGAAGAGCTGAGCGAGCGCTCCGAGCAGCTCGACGACGCCTTCTACGAGGTGCTGAAGCGTGAGAGCTGGCTCGAGTCGAAGCAGATCGAGGGGGGCACCGGCTCGGCGGCCCTGGCGGAGCAGATCGCGCTGGCCCACGAGACCTTGGCGGCGGTCAAGGCGAGGGTGCTCGACGAGCGATCATGAGCGTCGCGGCTGCAGAGCTGCTCGACGCCGAGTTCTTCGCACGTTCCGTGCACGCCGTCGCCCGGGACCTGATTGGTTGCCGGCTCTTCTACGAAGGTCGCGGCGGCACGATCGTCGAGGCCGAGAGCTACGAGCGCGACGACCCCGCCTGCCACGCCTACGTCGGCCTGACCAAGCGTACGGCGACCCTCTTCGGCCCGCCGGGACGCGCCTACGTCTATCTCTCCTACGGGATCCACAGCCTGCTCAATGCGGTCGCCGAACCAGATGGCGAGGCGGCGGCGGTGCTGATCCGGGCCCTGGAGCCGACCGCCGGGCTGGAGGAGATGCGGGCGAGGAGGGGGGACCGCCCCGACCAGGACCTCTGCTCGGGTCCAGGCAAGCTGACCGAGGCGCTCGGCATCGACTTGGAAGCTAACGGCGCGGACCTGGCAGCCGAGCCCTTCACCCTGCTGGGGCCAGAGCCAGGCTGGAGCGGTCGGGTGGTGACCGGACCCCGCGTGGGAATCACCAAAGCGATGGAGCGGCCCTGGCGCTTCAGTCTTGCGGGAAGTGAGTATGTCTCGAGGCCAAGGCCTGGGTAGGCCTCATCCAGCGGTGATCCCGCCGCCCCCGCCGCTTGATTCCGGAGCGGCTTCAGGGGTCGCTTCCGGCGCCGCCGGAGCGGCTTCCCCTTCGGGTTCGGCCGCTTCGGGCGCCGATTCCTTCGCTTCCGGAGCGGGCGCCGGTTCGGTCGAGGGTTCCGACGGAACGTAGCTTTCTTCTTCGGAGGAATCGCCGCCCGACCCCTTCGACTTCGAGGCCTTCTCGCTGGCGCTTTCAGCAGCGCGTTCGGCCTTGATGTTTTCCCAGGCGGAGATCACGCTGGCCCAGATCAGCGCCGGGAAGGTGCCGCCCATCACCGGGCCACCGTTGTAGAGCGTCGTCATCGGGGTCGTCGTGTCGGCGTAGCCGACCCAGACGCAGGCGGTTACTTCTTCGGTCGCGCCGCAGAACCAGGCGTCTCCGTTGTTCTCGGTCGTGCCGGTCTTCCCCCACTGGCCGGGCGCACCGATGTTGGCGTGGGTTCCGGTGCCGCTGCTGACCACGGTTTCGAGGATGCTCTTGGCCTCGGTCGCGGTGCTTTCCGAGAGCACCTGTTCGTGGGTCGAGTCGTTGTCGCCGCCCTTGATCGTGTGCCCGTCCTGGTCTTCCACTTGGGTGTAGGCGACCGGGCTGTCGCCGGGCTCCGGGGCGAGGGTGCCGCTGACCCGATCGCCGTCATTGGCGATCGTCATGTAGGCGTAGGCCCAGCCCAGCGGCGTCACGCCTTCTTTGAGTCCACCGAGGACCATCGCCGGATTGGTGGAGATCGGTTCGCGGTAGCCCATTTTGTGGATCGTCGCGGCGATCGAGCGGGTGCGATCCTCGATCGTCTTGCCTTCCAGCCCTTCCAGCGCGAGCTGGGCGTAGATCGAGTTGTCGGAGTAAGTCGTCGCGCAGATGATGCTGCAGGAGCCGAGATAGGAATCCTCGTCGTTGTGGACGACGAAGGTTTCCTGCCCGCCCTTGCCGAAATGGAATTCCTGCGGCGCGGATTCGTAGACCGTTTCCGGTGAGATGCCCTCTTCCAGTGCCGTGATCAGGGTGAACGGCTTGATCGAGGAGCCGGGCTGGCGATGCCCCAGCGTGGCCAGGTTGAAGGGCTTGGTTTCGAAGTTCGGCCCGCCGACCATCGCCTTGACGCCGGCGTTCTTGTTGTCGAGCACGACCACTGACGCGGTCGGAGGCAGGTAGCCGAGGTAGGAGTTGACCGCTTCTTCGGCGGCGCCCTGGAGGCGCAGGTCGAGCGTCGTCTTCACTTTCAGTCCGCCGAAGAAGGTTTTGGCGGCGCCGTAGCGGTCGACGAGCTGCTGTCGCAGCCAGGCCGTGAAGTAGGGGGCCCGGGAGTCGAGCTTCGGCGGCTCGATGTCGTTGGGCGAGGGCAGGGCCTGCCGGCTCCCTTCTTCGAGCTGGGTCTGGGTTATGTAGCCCTGTTCGTACATCTTTTCCAGCACGATGTTGCGGCGCATCAGGGCGTTTTCGGGGTAGATTTTCGGATCGTAGGCGGAGGGCGAGGCGATGATCGCGGCCAGGGTCGCCGCCTCCCAGGGCTCGAGCACCGCCGCGCAGGGCTCGGCCGCGGTACCGCAACCGGGGTGCACCTTGCCGAAGTAGGTCCGCGCGGCGGCCTCGATCCCGTAGGCACCCTCGCCGAAGTAGATCGTGTTGAGGTACTCGGTGAGGATCTTGTCCTTGCTCCAGTGCCGCTCCAGCCGATATGCGAGCGCCGCCTCGCGGAACTTCTCGAACAGCGTGCGGCTGCCCTGGGCGGCGAGGGCGTTCTTGACGAACTGCTCGGTGATCGTCGAGGCGCCCTGGGCGGCGCTCTGGCTGAGGATGTCCCTGATCAGCGCGCGACCGATGCCCTGGAAGTCGACGCCGGCGTGTTCGTAGAAGCGCGAATCCTCGATCGAGACCACGGCGTTCTTGATGTTGGGCGAGATCTGGCCCGAGGTGAGCAGGATCTTGTTCTGGTTGCTGGTCAGCGTGCCGATCGGTTCGCCCGAGGCGTCGAACACCTCGCTGTTCTTCGCGGCCTTGAACTGGGCGAAGTCGTAGATCGCCGGCAGATCCTGGGAGACCGCGGTCATCATCCCGAAGACCATCGAGACCACGGCCAGGACCCCGAGGCCGAGCAGTACGAAGAGGACGCGCAGCTTCTTCAGGCGCGGCTTGGTGCGTTTGCCCGCCAAGAGGAGGCGGCAGTCTAGCATTGGCGCCTTAATGGACCTGACGCGGAATGCGGTCGATGTGCTGCCCGCGGGGATGCTCTCCGAGCAGCTCACCGGCGGGCGGCCGCTGCGGGTCAAGCTCGGGATCGACCCGACCACGGCCGACATCCACCTCGGCCACACCGTCGTCCTCGAGAAGCTGCGCGAGTTCCAGCACGCCGGGCATACGGTCGTGCTGATCGTCGGCGACTTCACCGCTCGGGTCGGCGACCCCAGCGGCCGCTCGGCCCAGCGGCCGCTGCCCTCTGCGGAGGAGATCGAGGCCAACGCCGCCACCTACCAGGAGCAGGCCTTCAAGCTGCTCGACCGCGACCGCACCGAGGTCCGCTTCAACAGCGAGTGGCTGCGCATGTCTCCTGAGGACCTGCTTGGACTGCTCGCCCAGACCACCGTGGCCCGCTTGCTGGAGCGCGACGACTTCCAGAAGCGGATGGCGGCGGGCACGCCGGTCGCCGCGCTCGAGCTGCTCTACCCGTTGCTCCAGGGCTACGACTCGGTTGCTGTCGAGGCCGACGTCGAGCTGGGGGGGACCGACCAGAAGTTCAACCTGCTCTTCGGCCGCGACGTCCAGAGCGCCTACGGACAGAAGCCGCAGTCGATCATGACCCTGCCGATCCTGGTCGGGACCGACGGCGCGCAGAAGATGAGCAAGTCGCTCGGCAACTACGTCGGCGTCACCGAGCTCCCCGAGGAGATGTTCGGCAAGCTGATGAGCATCCCCGACGAGGCGATGCCCGAGTACTACCGCCTGCTGCTCGGCGAGGGAGTCCCGGTGGGGCCGCCCAACGAGGCCAAGCGGGAGCTGGGCCGGCGCATCGTCGAGCGCTTCCACGGAGAGGCGGCGGGAGAGGCGGCGGAGCAGCACTTCAACCGGCTCTTCGTCGACCGCGGCGTGCCCGAGGAGATCGAAGAGTGGAAGATCGATCCCTATGGCGGCAGCGACTCCGACCTCATCCTGCTGCCCAAGCTGATTGCCGCCGGCTTCGGGAGAGCTCGAGCGAGGCGCGGCGCCTGATCAAGCAGGGCGGGGTCAAGCTCGACGGGGAGCCGGTCGCCGCGGAGGTCCTCGAGTTGCCGCGCGAGGCGCTCGACGGCAAGGTCCTGCAGGTCGGCAAGCGCCGCTTTCTCCGCCTCACGGAAGGCGCAGCCTGAGCTGCGCGGCCGGCCACTAGGCAAAGCGCCGCCGCAGCGCTATACTCCCGCGTCCTTCTGGGATTGGCCCTGTGCCGTCCCATGCGCGAACGACGGCGAGTCCCGCCGCAGAGGCGCAGCGGTCTTTGAAAACTGAGCAGCGTGCACCCCGCGGACATTCGTGTCCGTGGGTGTTTGAGCCCGATCCACTCGACTCGTCAGCGTGTCGAGTGGTCTGATTTACCCGTCATGCCGGCCGCCATGTATGTGTACCCGGCGGCCAGCCAGCATGACCACTCTCTGTAAGAAGTACCTTTCACGGAGAGTTTGATCCTGGCTCAGGACGAACGCTGGCGGCGTGCTTAACACATGCAAGTGGTGCGACGAACCAGGGCTTGCCCTGGGGCCAAGCCGCGAACGGGTGAGTAACACGTGAGTAACCTGCCCCGATGACCGGGACAACCCGAGGAAACTCGGGCTAATACCGGATGTGGCGCACAGGCGTAAGCCTGTTCGCTAAAGGAAGCTTCGGCCTCCGCATTGGGAGGGGCTCGCGGCCCATTAGCTTGTTGGTGGGGTTACGGCCTACCAAGGCGACGATGGGTAGCTGGTCTGAGAGGACGATCAGCCACACTGGGACTGAGACACGGCCCAGACTCCTACGGGAGGCAGCAGTGGGGAATCTTGCGCAATGCGCGAAAGCGTGACGCAGCAACGCCGCGTGGGGGAAGACGGCCTTCGGGTTGTAAACCCCTTTCAGGAGGGACGAAGGTTCGCCGGTTAATAGCCGTGCGGATTGACGGTACCTCCAGAAGAAGCTCCGGCTAACTACGTGCCAGCAGCCGCGGTAATACGTAGGGGGCAAGCGTTGTCCGGAATCATTGGGCGTAAAGCGCGCGTAGGCGGCCCTGTAAGTCCGTTGTGAAAGTCAAAGGCTCAACCTTTGAAAGCCGATGGATACTGCAGGGCTAGAGTCCGGAAGAGGCGAGTGGAATTCCTGGTGTAGCGGTGGAATGCGCAGATATCAGGAGGAACACCAATAGCGAAGGCAGCTCGCTGGGACGGTACTGACGCTAAGGCGCGAAAGCGTGGGGAGCGAACAGGATTAGATACCCTGGTAGTCCACGCCGTAAACGATGGGCACTAGGTGTGGGAGGTGTCGACTCCTCCCGTGCCGTCGCTAACGCACTAAGTGCCCCGCCTGGGGAGTACGGCCGCAAGGCTAAAACTCAAAGGAATTGACGGGGGCCCGCACAAGCAGCGGAGCATGTGGTTTAATTCGACGCAACGCGAAGAACCTTACCTGGGCTTGACATGTTGGTGACCGCCGTGGAAACACGGTTTTCCTTCGGGACACCTTCACAGGTGGTGCATGGCTGTCGTCAGCTCGTGTCGTGAGATGTTGGGTTAAGTCCCGCAACGAGCGCAACCCCCGTTCCATGTTGCCATCATTAAGTTGGGGACTCATGGGAGACTGCCGGTGACAAACCGGAGGAAGGTGGGGATGACGTCAAGTCATCATGCCCCTTATGTCCAGGGCTACACACGTGCTACATTGGCGCATACAAAGGGCAGCAATACCGTGAGGTGGAGCGAATCCCAGAAAGTGCGTCTCGGTTCGGATTGGAGGCTGAAACTCGCCTCCATGAAGCTGGAGTTGCTAGTAATCGCAGATCAGCAATGCTGCGGTGAATACGTTCCCGGGCCTTGTACACACCGCCCGTCACACCACGAAAGCAAGCAACACCCGAAGCCGGTGGCCTAACCTTTTGGAGGGAGCCGTCGAAGGTGGGGCCTGTGATTGGGGTGAAGTCGTAACAAGGTAGCCGTAGCGGAAGCTGCGGCTGGATCACCTCCTTTCTAGGGAGATTTCTCTAGAACGTCGACCGGGCTCCCCAGTGGCTGTATGTCACTGGGAACGCTGCTCAGTTTTGAGAGACCGCCAGCGGAAGAACTCCGCTGCGTGTGCCTCGGTGGACCTTGAAAACTGTACAAGGCCAATAAAAGGATCTGTCGCAAGACAGATCCTGGGTATTTAATTAACGACCCGGACGCTTCGGCGTGCGGGTCGCTCACCGTCAAGATAGTAAGGGCTTACGGTGGATGCCTTGGCACCAGGAGTCGATGAAGGACGTGGACGGCTGCGATAAGCCGCGGTGAGGCGCTGAACAGCCTTTGACCCGCGGATTTCCGAATGGGGAAACCCGGCGCCGGTAATGCGGCGTCATCCAGTGGTGAATTCATAGTCGCTGGAAGGCAACCGGGGGAACTGAAACATCTAAGTACCCCGAGGAATAGAAATCAACCGAGACTCCCTTAGTAGTGGCGAGCGAAAGGGGATCAGCCTAAACCCGACAGATGCAAGCGGGCACGCGTTGTCTGTTGGGGGTTGTAGGACATCACGCCCGAGCCGTGCCTGGCTCGGCGGCAGTTACAAAATCAGGTGTTAGCCGAAGCGAGTGGAACCTCGCACCACAGAGGGCAATCGTCCCGTAGGCGAAAACGCACTGATCTGCCGACTGATGTTCCTGAGTAGGACCGCACCCGTGAAACGCGGTCCGAACCTGGGGGGACCACCCTCCAAGGCTAAGTACTACCTGGTGACCGATAGTGAACTAGTACCGTGAGGGAAAGGTGAAAAGCACCCCTGAAGGGGAGTGAAATAGTACCTGAAACCGCAAGCCTACAAGTGGTCGGAGCACCTTCGGGTGTGACGGCGTGCTTTTTGCATCACGAGCCGGCGAGTTACTCGTCAGTGGCAAGGTTAAGCGATGAGCGGAGCCGCAGCGAAAGCGAGTCTGAATAGGGCGACATAGTCATTGGCGGTAGACCCGAAACTGGGCGAGCTATCCATGGGCAGGCTGAAGCGGGGGTAAGACCTCGTGGAGGGCCGAACCGACCTAGGTTGAAAACTGGGCGGATGACCTGTGGATTGGAGTGAAAGGCTAATCAAGCCCAGAGATATCTGGTTCTCTCCGAAATATATTTAGGTATAGCCTCGCGTGTTTGCGTGGCGGCCGTAGAGCACTGTTTGGACTAGGGGCCCTACCAGGTTACCGACTTCAGGCAAACTCCGAAGACCGTCACGGTTAGCGCGGGAGTCAGTGTGCGGGGGATAAACTTCGTACGCAAAAGGGGAACAACCCAGACCATCAGCTAAGGACCCTAAGTACTAGCTAAGTGGTGAACGATGTCCGAGTGCAGAGACAACCAAGAGGTTGGCTTAGAAGCAGCCACCCTTGAAAGAGTGCGTAACAGCTCACTGGTCAAGTGTTCGGGCGCGGAGAATTCAACGGGGCTCAAGCTAGTCTCCGAAGCTATGGGTGTGCAGGCCTGCGGGCTCTGCACGCGGTAGGAGAGCGTTCCAGTTGCGTGAAGCGGATGCGTAAGCCTCCGTGGAGTGGCTGGAAGTGAGAATGCCGGCATGAGTAACGATAGAGGGGTGAGACTCCCCTCCACCGATTGTCCAAGGTTTCCTGAGTAAAGTTCGTCTGCTCAGGGTTAGTCGGGACCTAAGGCGAGGCCGAAAGGCGTAGCCGATGGCCAACAGGTTGATATTCCTGTACCACGTCGATTCCGTTATGACCGATGGGGGGACGGGGAAGGGTAAGGGAACCCAGGCGATGGTCGTCCTGGGGCAAGCACGTAGCCAGTCTCTGTAGGGAAATCCGCAGAGGCGTTTTGACGCGAGGTGCGATGCCAGCTGGCTTGACCGCCGGCCAGTCCCCGATCCCATGCCTCCGAGAAAATCCTCTAGGCAGGATTCGCGTGCCCGTACCGATAACCGACACAGGTGGACAAGTAGAACATACTGAGGTGAGCGAGCTAACTCTCGTTAAGGAACTCGGCAAAATCGTCCCGTAACTTCGGGAGAAGGGACGCCCCGTTAGGGTGAACTCCATACGGAGGGAGCCCGAGGGGGCCGCAGTGAATTGGTCCAACCGACTGTTTACCAAAAACACAGGCCTCTGCTAAGTCGTAAGACGACGTATAGGGGCTGACGCCTGCCCGGTGCCGGAAGGTTACGCGGACTTGTTAGCGCTTCGGCGCGAAGCAGTGAAGCTAAGCCCCGGTAAACGGCGGCCGTAACTATAACGGTCCTAAGGTAGCGAAATTCCTTGTCGGGTAAGTTCCGACCTGCACGAATGGCGCAACGAGTTGGACGCTGTCTCAACGAGAGGCTCGGTGAAATTAAAGTCTCGGTGAAGATGCCGAGTACCCGCAGAAAGACGGAAAGACCCCGTGAACCTTTACTGCAACTTGATATTGGAGTCTGATGTATCTCGCTCAGGATAGGTGGGAGACTGTGAACCGGCGGCCTTGGCTGCCGGGGAGTCGTCCTTGAGATACCACCCTTGATGTTTTGGGCTTCTAACACCATGCCGTGATCCGGGTGGTGAACAGTGTCAGGTGGGCAGTTTGACTGGGGCGGTCGCCTCCTAAAGAGTAACGGAGGCGCCCAAAGGTTCCCTCAGCACGGTTGGAAATCGTGCGTAGAGTGTAAAGGCAACAAGGGAGCTTGACTGCGAGACCGACGGGTCGAGCAGGAACGAAAGTTGGGCTTAGTGATCCGGCGGTAGCAAGTGGAAGCGCCGTCGCTCAACGGATAAAAGGTACTCCGGGGATAACAGGCTTATCGTTTCCAAGAGTCCACATCGACGAAACGGTTTGGCACCTCGATGTCGGCTCGTCGCATCCTGGGGCTGGAGTAGGTCCCAAGGGTTGGGCTGTTCGCCCATTAAAGCGGTACGCGAGCTGGGTTCAGAACGTCGTGAGACAGTTCGGTCCCTATCTTCTGTGGGCGTTGGAGAGTTGAGAGGAGTCATCCCTAGTACGAGAGGACCGGGATGAACGTGCCGCTGGTGTATCTGTTGTCCTGCCAAGGGCATCGCAGGTTAGCTACGCACGGAACGGATAACCGCTGAAGGCATCTAAGCGGGAAGCCGTCCTCGAGATGAGCTCTCCCATCCCTTCGAGGGAGTAAGACCCCTGGTAGACCACCAGGTTGATAGGCCGGCGGTGCAAGCGCAGTGATGCGCTCAGCCGACCGGTACTAATGGGTCGAGGGCTTGACGGATGTTTATGTTTTGTACCCATGGCCTTGTGCAGTTTTCAAGCTCCACCGGGGCGCGGTTTCGCAAAATTCCGGTGGCGCATAGCGAGGGGGAAACACCTCTTCCCATTCCGAACAGAGCAGTTAAGCCCCTCAGCGCCGATGGTACTTGGAGGGCAACCTCCTGGGAGAGTAGGTCGCTGCCGGTTCTTTGACTCTGGG
Organism: uncultured Solirubrobacterales bacterium; assembly: GCA_963706605.1. Taxonomy (GTDB): domain Bacteria; phylum Actinomycetota; class Thermoleophilia; order Solirubrobacterales; family 70-9; genus VRUE01. The sequence goes on along the minus strand of OY970165.1, from coordinate 2,316,414 downwards.
CCGCCCACCGGGCGGCCCTTTGTCGTTTCCGCGACTTTGTCGCCGACCCGTTCTAAGAATGCGTCGCGAAGCGGTTGACCGCGGCGCTCCAGGCGCCGGTGCTCCTCACCGCGGCGCCAGGTCGGCGGCGTCCTTCACAGGGCTGGGCGGGGGGCAGGACGGGCTCCAGCCCGTACTCGCCGAGCGTGGCAAAGTCGATGATCAGGTCTGCGGCGTCGGCCACTTGGCTGCTGAGGTTCTTTTTCGTATCGAACATAGGTTCGACTCTACGGACGCTTCCGGACGGCTTCCTTATCTTGCAGGCGCTTTTGCAATTCGTGCCTGGCGACCGCCTTTTTTGCGGCTGCGGCGGGCTTGTCGAAGGCGAGGACGAGCGCTGCGGTCTCGGCTGGTTTCTCGACTTCGGGCGAGTGGCCGGCGCCCTGGATCAGCTTGGTTTGAGCGCCGGCCGCCTGGTACGCCGCCAGCGCTTGCTCTGGATCCTTGGCTATCTGCTCCTCGGCTCCCATGATCGCCAGGACCGGCTTGCCGGTCGCGGCCGCACGTTGTGGAAGCGCCTCTTCCCCGGTGTAGTCGTCGAAGGCTTCGTGGGAGCCGGTATAGGAGCTGTAGGTCATCTGCTTCACATCGTCGACGAACGCGTCGGGAACCTTGAAGCCCGGGGCGAAGGCGACCTCGAGGCCGTTGCGGATCGAGAAGTCGGGCTTGATTCGCCACAGGGTCTGGCCGATCACCGGCTTGAAGGGCAGTTCGCCGATAACTCCGACGTCGCCATAGCTGTTGTCCGGGATGCTGTCGATCGCCACCAGCCGGTCGACCAATTGCGGCGACTGTTCCGCCAGGGCGATCGAGACCGGGCCGCCAAGCGAGTGGCCGACGACCTCGGCGTCGCGCACGCCCAGCCGTCCGAGCACGCCTGCGACCAGGCTGGCCTGATTTTCGATCGAGTAACCGGACGAGGGCTTTTCTGAGCCGCCGTGCCCGAGCAGGTCGATCGCGATCACACGATGGTCGCGATCCAGCCGCGGCATCACCCCGTCCCACCAGTTGATCGCGCAGGTGAAACAGTGGATCAACACGATTGGGCTACCACGGCGCGGGCCCTTTTCGACGACCTCCATATCGCCACCCGGCAGGCTGACGATGCGACCTCCGGGTTCGGTCACCGCGGCGGACTTGGTTTCGCCGTCGATGACCAGAGCATTGACCCCGATCAGCACGGCCAGCACCGCCACGATCGCGATCAGGATCTTCCATCGCCGTCTCATTGCGCAGGTACCCTAACCGGAACCGATGGAGAAATTCGTTATCGACGGTGGCACGCCTCTCTCGGGCGAGCTGACTGCAGCCGGCAACAAGAATGCGGCGCTGCCGATCCTCGCCGCCTGCCTGTTGACCGACGAGGAGCTGCTCCTGCACCGGGTCCCCCGGATCCGCGACACCGAGGCGCAGATAGCGCTGCTGGAGCGGCTCGGGGTGGAGGGAGCCTGGGTCGCCGACAACAGCCTGCGCCTCTGCGCCGCTGGAGTCTCCGAGGTGACGGTCGACGAGGAGCTCTCCGAACAGATCCGCGCCTCCTTCCTGCTCGCCGGCCCCCTCCTGGCGCGATTCGGCGAGGCGCGGATGCCGCCTCCCGGCGGCGACTTCATCGGCCGGCGGCGACTCGATGCGCACCTCGACGCCTTCACCGACCTCGGCGCCCGCGTCGAGGGCGACCGCTGGATCGAGCTCACCGCGCCACCCGGCGGTCTGTGCCCGTGCGCGATCTTCATGGACGAGCCCTCGGTGATGGGAACCGAGAACGCGCTGATGGCGGCGGCGCTGACCCCCGGCCAGACGATGATCTCCAATGCCGCCAGTGAGCCCCACGTCCAGGACCTGGCCCGCCTCCTGACCAGCATGGGCGCCGAGGTCGACGGGATCGGTTCGAACGTGATGACCGTCAACGGCCGCGACCGCCTCGGCGGCGCCGAGCACACGATCTCCCCCGACCACATCGAGGTCGGCAGCTTCATGGCACTCGCCGCGGCGACGGGCGGCGAGCTGCGAATCCGCGACACCGCTCCCGCCGATCTGCTCATGGTCCGGCGCCAATTCCGTCGCCTTGGGCTGGAATCGACGATCGACGGTGATGACGTGGTCGTTCCGCCCGAGCAGCGGCTGCGGATCAAGGCCGATATCGGCGATGCGATCCCGAAGATCGAGGACGGACCCTGGCCGGCCTTCCCGGCGGACCTCACCTCGATCGCGCTGGCGCTGGCGACCCAGGCCGACGGTGAGATCCTGATCTTCGAGAAGATGTTCGAGAACCGCCTCTTCTTCGTCGACAAGCTGGTGGCGATGGGCGCTCGGATCACGCTCTGCGATCCCCACAGGGCGATCGTCAGCGGTCCGAGCCGGCTTCACGGCGAACGAGTCGAGAGCCCTGACATCAGGGCCGGGATGGCGATGCTCATCGCTGCGCTGGCCGCCGACGGCACTTCTGAGATCGGCAACATCCGCCAAATCGATCGCGGCTATGAGGCGATCGACGAGAGGCTGCGCGGCCTCGGCGCCCGGATTGAACGGGTCTCTGCGGAGATCCCGGCGTAGACCGGTTTCCACCGTCGCTCTCGTAAGGTCCGTCGCGTGATCCACCCGATCCCCCCTGGAACGCGGGACATCCTGCCCGACGAGATGCGCGAGCTGCGCACATTGCACCTTGCCCTGATCGAGGTGTTCGAGGAACACGACTTCGGCGAGGTCGCGACTCCCGCGATCGAGTACGACGAGGTGCTGGCGCGAGGCAACGGCCGCACCGCCGACTCCGCCTACCGCTTCTTCGACGAGAGTGGCGACCTCCTCGCCTTGCGCTCCGACATGACCGTGCCGATCGCGCGCCTGGTCGCGACGCGCTACGCGGGCGCCAAGCCGCCGCTGCGGTTCTGTTACCTGGCCAACGCTTTCCGCGCGGTGCGGCCCCAGCGCGGCCAGATGCGCGAGTTCGCGCAGGCCGGGGTGGAGCTGATCGGAGCGCCGGCGCCGGCCGGAACGGTCGAGGTGATCAAGGTCCTGGAGGCGGCGCTCGACGCGGCCGGTCTCGATCGCGCCGTGATCGGCCTCGGCGACGCCGACCTCTTTCGCCAGCTGCTGACCGAGCTCGGGGTCGAGGGCGAGGGTCGGGATGCGATCCTCGAACGGCTGGCGACGCACGATCTGGTCGGTCTCGAGGCCGAGCTCTTCCGTGCCGGCATCGGCGAGGAGCAGGTCGCCACCTGCGTCGCCCTCTCGCAATTGCGCGGCGGCCGCGAGGTGTTGGACCAGGCCCGCACGCTCGGCGGCGCCGCGGTCGAGCGGGCGACGGCACGGATTGGTGAGACCTTCGAGGCACTCGAGCAACGCGGTGTCGCCGACCGCGTCCGCATCGACCTTGGCCTGCTGCGCGACCTCGGCTACTACAGCGGCGCGATCCTCGAGGTCTACGACCCGGCCCTCGGACACGTGCTGGGCGGTGGCGGCCGCTACGACGGCCTGCTGAAGCGCTTTGGCGTCGATCTGCCGGCGGCGGGATTCGCCCTCTATCTGGAGCGGGTCCACGTCGCTCAGATGGAGGAGGAATCGCGACGGGAGGGCGGGTCGTGAACGTCGAAGTCGCCGGCAGCCGCGCCAAGTCCGACGGCCCGCTGAAGCTGGCGGTGCCGCGCGGCGCCCTGCTCGGCGGCACCCTCGACATTCTCGACGCCGCCGGGATCGACACCACCGCGGCGCGGGGTGAGTCACGCGCCCTGATCTTTCCCGGCGACGAGATCACCCTGGTCACGATGCGTCCCTCCGACGTTCCCACCTACGTCGAGGCCGGCGCCGCCGACGTCGGCTTCACCGGCAAGGACGTGCTGCTGGAGCAATCCGACCGGCTGGTCTACGAGCTGCTCGACCTTGGCTACGGCCGTTGCCGCATGGTGCTCGCCGGGCGTCAGGGGGATGAGCGGCTCGGCGAGGCGCAGCGCCGGCTCGGGATGATGCGGATAGCGACCAAGTACCCGCGCATCGCCGAGCGCCACTTCGAGGCGACCGGGCGCCAGGTCGAGGTGATCGAGGTCAAGGGATCGGTCGAGCTGGCGCCGCTGATCGGGCTCGCTGACGGCATTGTCGACCTGGTCGCCACCGGCCGCACCCTGGAGGAGAACGACCTCGAGGTGCGCGAGGAGATCGTCGAGTGCACCGCTCGCTTCGTCGCCAACCGAGTGGCCCACAAGCTGCGAGCTGGGGAGATCGACGAGCTGACGGCGAAGCTGCGCGAGGTCACGGCGCGATGAGGATCAAGCGCTTCCAGTGGGAGGCGCCGCTCGACGTGGCGGCGGCGATTCGCGCCTGGGCCGAGGAGGAGGCGTCGCCGATCGACGTCGGCCCAATCGAACGCGAGATCCGCGAGGGCGGCGACGCGGCGCTGCGACGGCTGACCGAGCGCTTCGATGCAACCGAGCGGCCGCACGAGGCCATGCGTCTGGACGCCGGGGAGTTCAGCGGCGCGCTGGAGCGCATCGATCCGGGGCTGCGCGAATCGCTGGAGCTCGCCGCCGCGAACATCCGCGCGGTGGCCGAGGCCCAGCTCAACTACGGCATGCGCACGGTCGAGCTGCCACAGGGTCAAACCGTGACGCTCGAGCGCCTGGCGATCTCCTCGGCGGGCATCTACGCGCCGGGCGGCGGCGCGGCCTACCCGTCGAGCGTGCTGATGGGCTGCATTCCCGCGCGGGTGGTGGGGGTCCGCAATCTCTACCTGGCGACCCCACCCGGCCCCGACGGGAATATCGACCCGCTGGTGCTGGCCGCGGCCGAGCTCTGCGACGTCAGCGCGATCTATCCGATGGGTGGCGCTCAGGCGATCTTCGCCCTCGCCTACGGCACCGAGTCGGTGCGGCCCGTGCACGTGATCGCCGGTCCGGGCAACCGCTGGGTGACGGAGGCTAAGCGCGCCGTCTTCGGCAAGGTCGGGATCGACTCCCTGGCGGGCCCCTCGGAGCTGATGGTCGTCGCGGACCGCGATACCGATCCCGAGTGGGCGGCGTTCGACCTCTGCGCCCAAGCCGAGCACGGTGGCGGTGGCCTGCTGGTCGCGGTGGCGAACGACGAAGCGGTACTCGACGCCATCGCCGCCGCCACCGAGAGGGTCGCGAGCGAGCGCCCCGGAGTCGGAGACGCTCCCCTGGCTCTTCTCCACCTGCCCCACAGCGCCGCCGACCCGATCACCATGGTCAATGCCCTTGCGCCCGAGCACGTGCAGCTGTTCTCCGCCGAGGCGATCGCGCACGCGGACGAGGTCATGACCGCCGGGTGCATCTTCGTCGGCCCCTACAGCGCCACCGCCTTCGGCGACTACGTGGCCGGGTCGAACCACATCCTTCCCACCGGCGGCGCCGGCCGTTTCTCCGGCCCGCTCAGCCCCGACGTCTTCCTGCGCCCGCTGGCGACCGTGGAGGTCTCAGCCGAGGCGGCGTCGAAGCTTGCCCCACACGTCGACGCCCTCGCCCGCGCCGAGGGACTCCCCGTGCACGGCGAGTCGGCGATGATTAGACGATGAGCAGAGCAGCTGAGAGAGAGCGCAGCACGGCGGAGACCAAGATCGGTCTCTCGCTCGACCTCGACGGTGGCGAGTCGAGCGCGGCGACCGGTGTCGGCTTCCTCGACCACATGCTCGACCTGCTCGCCCGCCACGGCAGGCTGGGGTTGCGGGTCGAGGCGAGCGGCGACCTCGAGACCGGCGCCCACCACACGGTCGAGGACGTCGGCATCGTGCTCGGTCAGGCGCTCGACGAGGCGCTCGGAGACCGCGCCGGCATTCGCCGCTACGGCTCGGCGCTGGTGCCGATGGACGAGTCGCTGGCCGAGTGCGCGATCGACATCTCGGGGCGGCCCCTCTGTGTCTTCGAGGCGGATCTGCCGACGACCTCGATCGCCGGCTTCGACACCGAGCTGACCGAGGAGTTTTTCCGCGCCGTCGCCAACGGGTCCAAGATGACCCTGCACGTCTCGGTCCGCTACGGCACCAACGCGCACCACATGATCGAGGCCTGTTTCAAGGCCTTCGCGCGGGCTCTGCGGGTCGCCGTCTCGATCGATCCCGAAGAGAGCGGCGTGCCCTCGACCAAGGGCACGCTGAGCGATTGAGCACGCGCACGGCGTGATCCTCTACCCGGCGATCGACATCCGCGGTGGCCAGGCGGTGCGGCTGCTGCAGGGCGACTACACGCGCGAGACCGCCTACGACGCTGATCCCGTCGACGCAGCCAAGCGCTGGGCGGCGGAAGGCGCGCGGTTCCTCCACGTCGTCGACCTAGATGGGGCGAAAGCGGGGGAGCCGCGGAACCTGGAGACGGTGAGGCGGATCGCGGCCGCGGTGGAGTGTCCGATCCAGGTCGGCGGCGGATTGCGCGATGCAGCCGCGGTCGCCGCGGCGCTCGAAGCTGGGGCGGAGCGCGTGGTGCTCGGCACGGCGGCGCTGCGGGACCCGAGATTCCTGGACGAGATGCTGGAGCAGCACGGAGAGCGCGCCGTGGTCTCCGTGGACGCCCGCGACGGCAAGGTCGCGTTGGAGGGCTGGACCAAAGCGGGGGAGGAGGGGGTCGTGGAGGCGGTGGCGGAGCTCAGCTCTCGCGGGGTGGCTCGGTTCCTCTGCACGGCGATCGAGGTCGACGGGACGATGGAGGGTCCGGCGCTCGGGGAGCTGGCCCGGATCGCCGCGGCAACCGATGCAAACGTGATCGCCTCGGGCGGCGTGGGGGAGCTGTCGCATCTCGAAGCCCTCGCCCGCGAGGCCGCGCCCAACATCGAAGGCGCGATCGTCGGCCGCGCCCTCTACGAGCGACGCTTCACGGTCGCCGAGGGCAACGCGGCGCTGGCCAAGATCTAGCCCGAGAGGTCGGCGGCCAGAGCGGCAACCCCGCCGGAGCCGAGGATCTCGAAGCGGGCCAGTTCGTACGGGCTCCCGCGCGTCGCGTAGCCGAGGATCTCGGTCGTCGCTCCCACATATCCCGCCGCTTCGACGGCGGCGATCACGGTTGCGTCGAAGCGGCCGGCCGGATAGCAGAAGTTGTCGACCGGGACGCCGTATTCGCGGCGCAGGATCGCCCGCGAGCCAGCCACTTCTTCTTTCAGCTGCGCGGCGTCCAGCGTGGTCAGGTCGAGATGGTTGATGGTGTGCGCGGCCAGCTCCCAGCCGGCGGCGAGCATCGCTTCGACGTTGCTCGGATAAAGGTCGGAGCCTTCCGCCTTCAGGTTCAAGACGCCGGCCCAGCCGTGCTTGCGCAGCTCCGGCAGGGCGTAGGTGAACTGGGGCCGGTAGCCGTCGTCGAAGGAGAGGACGACCGGCTTCGGCGGCAGGGTGCCGCCGTGGTACCAGGCCGCCTCGACCTGGTCGAGGGTCACCGCTTCGTATCCGTGCTCGTCGAGCCAGTCCATCTGGCGATGGAAGTCGGGCCGCTTCAGGTACAGGTCCGGATAGGGGGCGTCGGCCGGCGCGGCGCCGAGCACGTGGTACTCGAGGATCGGCACCGGCCCGACGTGGGGACGCCAGTCCGGCTGGGGCGTGGAGCTGCGGACCTTGTCCGAGGGGGGATGGGGCTTCGCGCCATCGGAGCTCACCGCCCGCTTCGTGGTCGAGTTCCCACCGTCGGCGACCAGGATCGCGGCGATCGCGAACACCATGACCACCAGCGCGCCGACGGCCAACAGGCGCCGGCGCCGGATCGAGCGCCGCTGCCGCTCTCTCCTTGCTTTGCGCTCGTCGGCCATCCGCAGAGGCGATCATGGTACGGATGCGGATGGCCGTGAACCCGATCGACGATCTCGCCGAGGCGCTGCACAGCGCCTATCCAGAGCTCGAAGTCGTGCACGAGCTGGCGGGGGGGAAGTCCGTGTACCTGGTTGGCGGCGCCGTCCGCGACCTTCTGCTGGGCCGCGGCCGGGCTGATATCGACCTGGTGGTGGAGGGCGACGCCGCAGCGCTGGCCACGCGGCTGGGCGGGGAGGTGGTCGAGCACGAGCGCTTCGCCACCGCCAAGGCGGACCTCGACGGGCACGAGGTGGACATCGCCACGGCACGGGCCGAGTCATATCCACATCCGGGCGCGCTGCCCGAAGTGCAGCCGACGGCAGGTATTGCCGACGACCTGGCCCGCCGCGACTTCACGATCAACGCTATGGCGATTCCCCTCCGTCGCGACCCGGAGCTGATCGACCCTCACCGGGGCCGGGAGGATCTCGAAGCCGGCCTGCTGCGAGTTCTGCATGGGGGCTCGTTCGAGGATGACCCGACCCGAGCGCTGCGAGCCGCTCGCTACGCGGCTCGCTTCGATTTCGAGCTCGAGCCCGAGACCGCTGCGCTGCTGGGCCGAGCAGACCTGAGCACGGTGTCGGTCGACCGCCGCGACGCGGAGCTGCTGCGGCTGGCCGGCGAGACGGAGGCGGTGCGCGGATTCGGCCTGCTCGACGAATGGGGCCTGGTGGAGCTGCGCGAAGACGGGGTGGAGATGGCCGGCCGGGTCGCCGGGTTGCTCACCGAGCCGCCCTGGATGGAGCTGGCGCCGCGCGACCGCGCCGTCCTCGCCGCGGCGGTGGGTCCGCGGGGAGGGGCGAAGAGACTTGCCGCGGCGCACCCCGCACGTCCGTCGGAGGCGGTGCGATTGGCCCGCGGAGCAGACCCGATCGAGCTGGTCCTCGCTCGCGCGATGGGCGCTGAGTGGCTCGATCGCTACGTTCTCGAGTGGCGCGACGTGAGGCTGGAGGTCGATGGGCAGGATCTGATCGCGGCGGGGGTGCCCGAGGGACCCGCCGTCGGCCGCGGTCTCGACGAGGCGCTGCGCCACAAGCTCGACGGCGAGCTCTCCGGGCGCGAGGAGGAGCTCGAAACCGCCCTACAAGCCGCCCGGAAGCCCGTATGAGGTGGCACGAGCGAAACGGCGTCCGCTGGCTCGAAGCCCGCCTGCCCGGCTCGAAGGCGGTCTTCTCCACTCGTTTGGGCGGCTCCGCGAAGGAGAGCCACGCTCCGCTCGCCGGCGCGCTCGGCATCTCACCGGATCGGATCTCCGAGGCCCGCCAGGTGCATGGCGCCGAGCTGAGGTTCCACGATGCGGCTGCGCCCGCCACCCCCGAGGCAGACGGTCAGGTGATCACCAGGCCCGGCACGGTCGGACTCGTCTACGTCGCCGACTGCCTCCCCGTCGCCGTCGCGGGGCCGGGTGGGGTCGCGATCCTCCACTGCGGCTGGCGCGGCCTCGCCGCGGGAATCGTCGCCCGTGGCGCCGCCGCGGTCGGCGCCACGGAGGCAGCGATCGGGCCCGGAATCGGCTCCTGCTGCTACGAGGTCGGTGACGAGGTGCTCGGTGCGTTCCACGGCCTTGGCTCCGGGGTCGCCTACGGTCGGATGCTCGACCTGCCCGAGGTCGCCCGTCGCCTTCTGCGGGACTCGGGCGTCGAGACGATCGAGTCGGCGGATCTCTGCACCTGCTGCGAGGAGGAGCTGTTCTTCTCCCATCGCCGCGACGCCGGCCCCGGCCGCCAGGCAGGTCTCGCGTGGATCGAGGGCGAGGCGTGATGCCCGGCCTGATCCACGGTCTCGAGCCGGCCAAGATCGCAGCCAACCTGGCGCGGGTGCGGGAGAGCGTCGGCCCAGAAGTCGAAATTCTCGCCGCCTGCAAGTACGTGCCACTGGAGGAGATGGGGGCGCTCGCCGAGGCGGGGGTCGAGCTGGTCGGAGAGAACCGCCAGCAGGACCTGGCCGCCAAGCACGAGCGCTGGGCCGACGCCTTCCGCTGGGACTTCATCGGCAACCTGCAGAGCCGCAAGGTGAAGCGTCTGCTGCCGCTCTGCCGCCTGATCCACTCGGTCGCCACCGATTCGGTGCTGGAGCAGCTCGGCAGCCACGGGGGGGCCGATACCGAGGTTCTGGTCGAGGTCAACGTCGCCGCGGAGGAGGGCAAGGGCGGGGTCGCCCCGCGGGACCTGGGCGCCTTCGTCGAGCGCTGTCCGGTCCGGGTCTCGGGCTTGATGACGATGCCGCCTTTCAGCACCGACCCAGAGGACTCGCGGCCTCATTTCGCCCGTCTTGCCGAGCTGGCCGCGGACCACGGGCTGAGCCGGCTCTCGATGGGCACCTCGCAGGATTGGCCCGTGGCCGTCGAAGAGGGAGCCACGATAATCAGGCTCGGTACGGCGCTTTACGTATGAAACGCCAGATGCTCGGGCATAATCCCTGGAGGAATCGGCCACAACGAGCCGAATGACGCGGAGTAACCATGGCCCTACGTGACAATTGGCATAAAGCGCTGGTTTATTTCGGACTCGCCGAAGAGCACGAGTACGGCCCGGAATACGAGGAAGATTTCGGCCCCGACGGTTCTGACGAAGAGCTCGACGGCCGCCGTGATTCCGGGCAGGTCAGGCGCCTGCCGACCTCACGCCGCTCACGCCGCGACGAGATCGATGACATCTTCGCCGACGACGAGCCGATCTCGGCCTCCCGGACCCGAGTGCTGCGGCCGGTGGGCGAGGACTCCGACGTCAAAGTCCACCTCGTGATCCCGCGCAACTTCAACGACGCCCAGCAGGTGGCCGACCAGTTCAAGCGCTCGGTGCCGGTGATCCTTAACCTGCAGACGACCGATCACGAGCTCTCGAAGCGGATGATCGACTTCTGCTCCGGCCTCACCTACGCGCTCGAGGGCGGCATGCAGCGGATCGCCGAGAAGATCTTCCTTCTCACCCCGCGCAACGTCGAGGTCTCCGCCGAGGAGAAGGCGCGACTGCTCGACAAAGGCTTCTTCAACCAGTCCTGAGCCGAGTCCGTCTAGTCTCCCGGCGATGATCGTCGGGTTCGTCGGTTCCGGAAGCATGGCCGCCGCGATGGCGCGGGGACTGGCCGGCGGGGTCGACTCAATGCTGTTCTCCGACTGGGGGTCCGGGCGCGCCGCGGAGCTCGCCGCGGAGCTTGGCGGTGAGGCCATCGGGTCGAATGCAGAGCTGGCCGAGCGGTCAGACGTGGTTGTCCTCGCGGTGAAGCCGGCGAAGCTGGATGGGGTCGCGGCGGAGCTTGACGCCGCCAAGACCGTCGTCTCCCTGCTCGGGGCGACTTCGTTGGAGCGGATCTCGGGCGCCTTCCCGGACGCAGAGGTGATCCGGGTGATGCCCAACGTCGCGGTCGAGGTGCGGCGGGGAGTGCTCTGCGTGGCCGGCAGTGAGAGTCCCGAGGTTCGCGCGATGCTCGAGCGGCTCGGGCACGTGGTCGAGCTGCCCGATTCCCAGTTCGATGCCGCCACGGCGGTGATGGGCTGCGCGCCGGCATACCTGGCGCTGGCGGTCGAGGCGCTCGCCGACGCGGGGACCGAGGCCGGCCTCGACCCGGAGCTGGCGCGGGAGCTGGTCGTCGAGACCACCGCCGGAACGGCCGAGCTGCTCCGCGAGCGGCGTCCCGCCGACGTGCGCAAGGCCGTCGCCTCGCCGGGAGGCAGCACCGAGGCCGGGCTGGAGGCCCTGGATCGAGAGGGCGCGCGAGAGGCCTTCGGGGCCGCCGTGCGGGCGTCGCTGGAGAGGATGCGGGGATGATCGCCCTCGCCCTGACCCGCGCCGACGTCGCCGACTACGTCGGCGCTCTTTTCCTCGTCTACATCATCCTGATCTTTCTCAACGTGCTCATCTCTTGGGTTCCGCGCATGCCCTACAACCGCTGGCTGCGGGCAACGCTCGACTTCATAACCGAGACGACCAACCCGTACCTCAACCTCTTCCGGCGCCTGCTGCCGACGCTGGGCAGCGGCGGCTTCGCGCTCGACCTCAGCCCGATGATCGGCGTCATCGTCCTCTTCATCGTGCGCGGCCTGCTCGTCGCCCTGATCGCCGGGTGAAGGACGGGGCCGACCGCGCCTGGCGCCTGGCCGGCGCTCTGTGCGGTCTCGTCGTCGTCCTCGACCAGGCCGCGAAGGCGCTGGTCGAGGCTCATCTGGTCCCCGGAGAGCACGTCGACGTGATCGGCCCGATCGGCTTGACCCTTGCCCACAATCGCGGCGTCGCCTTCGGCCTCGCCAGCGGCGGCGGTGCGGCCCTGATCGCGCTCACCGTGGCGGCCCTGCTCTTCGTCGGCGTCCTCTTCGCCCGCAACCCGACCCGACCGGGGATGTGGATCGCCGTCGGCCTGCTCGCCGGCGGCGCCCTCGGCAACCTCGCCGACAGGGTGCGCGCCGAGGCCGTCACCGACTACATCGACATCCTCAGCTGGCCCCCCTTCAACCTGGCCGACGTCTCGATCACCCTCGGGGTCGTGGTGCTGGCTCTGAGCTACATGCGCGAGACGGACCAGTGAGCGCCGAGCTGCGCATCGTCCATCTCGACGAGAAGCTGGCGGTCGTCGAGAAGCCGGCGGGCCTGGTCGTCCACCCGGCCCCCTCGCACAGCGGCACGACCCTCGTCGACGAGCTCGGGGAGATCCTCGGCGGAGGCGCCGACCCAGAGCGGCCCGGCATCGTCCACCGGCTGGACAAGGAGACCAGCGGGCTGCTGGTCGTCGCCCGCGATGACCGAACCCACGCCGCCCTGCAGGAGCAGGTGCGGCAGCGCCAGGTCGAGCGGGTCTACCTGGCTCTGGCGGGCGGTCGCCTCGCCTCACGCACCGGCACGATCGACGCGCCGATCGGGCGCGCCTCGCGCCAGCGGCACCGGATGGCCGTCTCCGGCGCCGCCTCGCGCCAGGCGCGCACCCATTTCGAGGTCCTCGAGCTGCTCAGCGCCGAGACCTACCTGGAGGCGCGCCTGGAGACCGGCCGCACCCATCAGATTCGCGCTCATTTTGCCGCCATCGGCCACCCGCTGATCGGCGACGCGACCTACGGCGGGGCCGAAAAATACGGCCTCAGCCGGCAGTTCCTCCATGCCCACAGGCTCGCCTTCGCCCACCCGGTCAGCGGCGAGGCGCTCAGCTTCCGCTCCGAGCTGCCGGCCGATCTCATCGCGGCGCTCGATGCTGCCCGCGCCGCCTGACCCGTCACTCCACACTACAATTCCTCCGTTCTAAACCGACCCCCGTCGTGCCACCCCGGATCCTGATCGGCCACAAGGCCCGGTCCCCGGCTAGGGCGGTGGGGCTTCACGCCAATTCAAGGAGCTGTTGAAATGCCAGAGGCAGGCCTCAAAGAGCTGCTGGAGGCCGGAGTTCACTTCGGCCACCAAACGCGACGCTGGAACCCGAACATGCGTCGCTACATATTCGGTGAGCTGGATGGGATCCACATCATCGACCTGATCCAGACCGAGGCGCTGCTCGAGAACGCCCGCCGCTTCGCCGGTGAGCTGGCCAGCGGCGGCGGCACGGTGCTTTTCGTCGGCACCAAGAAGCAGGCGCGCGGACCGGTTCAGGAGTGGGCCGACCGCTGCAAGATGCCCTACGTGAACCAGCGTTGGCTGGGCGGCCTGTTGACCAACTTCAACACGATCTCGGCGCGGATCTCCCGCCTGCACGAGCTGACCGAGTGGCGCGAGGAGGGCAAACTCGACCTGCTGCCCACCAAGGAGCGGATGGGGATGCAGGCCGAGCTGGCGAAGCTCGAATACAACCTGGGCGGGGTCCGGGACATGGACCGCCTCCCAGACGCCGTCTTCGTCACCGACCTGAAAACCGAGGAGATCGCGGTCCGCGAGGCGGTCCGCCTGCGAATTCCGATCATCGGCCTGGTCGACACCAACTGCGACCCGACCCAGATCGACTACGTGGTCCCGGGCAACGACGACGCGATCCGCTCCTGCCAGCTGGTGATCGGCACGATCGGTGGCGCGATCGAGGAGGGCGCGAGCGCCTGGCGGGTCCAGGAGGAGCGTCGTCTCGCCGAGGAGATGGAACGGCGCAAAAAGGAGGAAGAAGAGCGCAAGAAGCGGGAGGAGGAAGAGAAACTCCGGCTGGAAAAAATCGAGGCTGACAAAAAAGCGGCGGAAGTCAAAGCCGCGGAAGCGGCGGCCAAAGCGCCTGCGGCACCACCCGCGGGCGGGACGCCTGGGGCTCAGACCGAGCAGGCAGCTGCCCCGGCCGCCGAGGAGGCGCCGGCGAAAGCTCCGGCCCCCGAGAAATCTCCGGCTGATGCGGTCAAAGAGGAGGGCGCCAAATGAGCGTCACCGCTGCCGATGTGAAGGCGCTGCGGGAGCGGACCGGGGCGGCGATGATGGACTGCAAGTCCGCCTTGACCGAGTCCGAGGGGGACGTGGACCGCGCGATCGAGATCCTTCGCGTCAAGGGCCAGGCCTCGGCCGCGAAGCGGGAAGGTCGCGGCACCAGCGAGGGCGTCGTCGCCTCCTACATCCACGCCAACGACAGGGTCGGGGCGATGGTGGAAGTCCAGTGCGAGACCGACTTCGTCGCCCGCAACGAGGACTTCAAGGCGTTTGCCTACGAGGTCGCCCTGCACGTCGCCGCGACCGCGCCCAAGTTCGTCTCCTCCGAGGAGATCCCGGCAGAGGAGCGAGAGGCAGAACAACGGGTCTTCGAAGAGAAGGCCCGCGAGGACGGCAAACCGGACAACGTGGTCGAGAAGATCGTCGACGGCCAGCTCGCCAAGTGGGCGAAGGAGGTGGCGCTGCTGGATCAGTCCCACGTCAACGCCGAGAAGCACGACTCGAAGTCGATCGAGGAGCTGCGCCAGGAGCTGGCCGCGAAGACCGGCGAGAACGTCCGCGTCGCGCGCTTCGCCTACTTCCGCGTCGGCGACTGAGCTTGGCCGAGACGGCCCTGCCGGGATAGGCTCCTCGCGAGCCCAGCCTGCCCAACCCGATGGACGCCGACCCGAAATTCAGCCGCATCCTCCTGAAGCTCTCGGGAGAGGCGCTGATGGGCCGGCTCGAGTACGGGACCGATGGCGACGAGGTGGAGCGCATCGCCCGCCAGGTCGCCGCGGTGCGTGCGCGTGGGGTGGAGGTGGCGATCGTCGTCGGCGCCGGCAACATCTACCGCGGCCTGCAGGGCGCGGCCGCGGGGATGGACCGCGCCACCGGCGACTACATGGGGATGCTGGCGACCGTGCTCAACGCCCTGACCCTGCAGGACGCGCTGGAGAAGATCGGCGAGCACACCCGTGTGATGTCGGCGATCGACGTCAAGGAGGTCGCCGAGCCCTACATCCGGCGTCGCGCGATGCGCCACCTGGAGAAGGGCCGGGTGGTGATCTTCGCCGCCGGCACCGGCAACCCGTTCTTCACCACCGACACCGCCGCCGCGCTGCGCGCCCTGGAGATTCACGCGGAAACGATCCTGATGGCGAAGAACGGGGTCGAAGGGGTCTACGACGCCGATCCCGCCACCCACCCGGACGCTGAGTTCATCCCCGCGATCAGCCATCGGGAGGCGATCGAGCGGGGGCTGAAGGTGATGGACTCGACGGCGCTTTCCCTCTGCATGGACAACGACCTGCCGATCTACGTCTTCAACATGGGCGACGAGACCAACATAGATAGGATCGTCGGCGGCGAGAGGGTGGGCACGCTGGTCTCCAGCGCCACCGCCGGATGATCCGAGAGAGGACGCAGTGGAGCTGATCGACGAGCTGCTCAAGGACGCCGAAGACCGGATGCGAAAGTCGGTCGAATCGAGCCGTGGGGAGCTCGCCACGGTGCGTACCGGCCGCGCCTCGCCGCACCTGCTGGACCGGATCACGGTCGACTACTACGGCTCGCCGACGCCGCTCAAGCAACTCGCCAACGTCGTCACCTCCGACGCCCGCCTGCTCACCGTGACCCCCTTCGACAAGGGCTCCATAGGGGAGATCGAGAAGGCTATCCAGGAGTCCGACGTCGGCCTCACGCCGAGCAACGACGGGACCGTGATTCGCCTCCAGATCCCCGAGCTGACCGAGGAGCGCCGCCGGGAGATGGTCAAGGTGGTCCACGGGGTTGCGGAGGAGGGCCGGGTCGCGGTCCGCAACATCCGCCGCGACACGATGCAGGACCTGCGTGAGCTGAAGAAGGAGGGGGAAGCGGGCGAGGACGACGAGCGCCGCGCCGAGGCCGCGCTGCAGAAGCAAACCGACGAGGCGGTCACCGAGATCGACGACCTCCTCAAGGGAAAGGAAGAGGAGATCCTGGAGGTGTGAGCACCTCCGCGCGGTACGTCGCGATCATCACCGACGGCAACGGGCGCTGGGCACAGCAGCGCGGCCTGCCGGTCGTCGAAGGGCACCGAGCGGGCGCCGACACGGTCAAGGCCCGTCTCCGTGACGCCGCCGAGCTGGGAATCGAGGAGCTGACCGTCTTCTCCTTCTCGACCGAGAACTGGGCGCGCCCCGCAGAGGAGGTCGAGGGGTTGATGGAGATGTTCGGCGAACGGATCGACGCCGAGACCCCTGAGCTGGACGCCGAAGGGGTGCGGATGCGCTTCATCGGCCGCCGCGAGGGCGTCGCGAAGGATCTGGTCAAGCGGATGGAGTGGGCGGAGGAGACCACCGCGAAGAACACTCGCATCACCCTCTTCGTCGCCTTCAACTACGGCGGGCGAGCGGAGATCGTCGACGCGGCGCGAAGCTTCAAGGGCGACTCCGAGGAGGAGTTCCGCGAACACCTCTACGCCTCCGAGATGCACGACCCCGACCTCCTGATCCGAACCAGCGGCGAGCAGCGCATATCCAACTACCTGCTCTGGCAGTGCGCCTACTCGGAGCTGGTCTTCCGCGACGAGCTCTGGCCCGACTTCGGACGCGAGGCTTTCGAGGAGTCGCTGCGCGAGTTCGAGGCACGCCGCCGGCGCTTCGGGACGAGGGCCTGATGGTCCGCGACCTGTTCGACGACGAGATGTTCGCGGAGGATCCGCCGCCGCCCGAGCGCCCGCCTCGCCCGCCGCGGCGACAGCGCAGCGCGATCCTCACCGGCGAGACGGCGAGGCGGGTTCTCGTCGCGATCCCCTGGATCGCCTTCGCGATCGCGATCGCGGTGCTCGGCGGCATCGTCTTCGCGCTGGCGATGATCGCCATCGGGGTCCTCTGCCTGCGTGAGTACTTCGTGATGACGGCGCCGCTGCGCCCGGTTCAGATGGCCGCCTACATCGCAGTCTTGGCGATGATCCTGGCCGCCCATTTCGGCACCGCCTTCAACGTCCTCCTGGTCGGCACCGCGTCCTTCCCACTGCTCTTCATCTTCGGGTCGCGGCACAGGCCCCGCGAGGGCATCGTCGTCTCGATGAGCGTGACCGTGCTGGGCGCCATCTGGATCGGCCTGCCGCTGGTCCATGCGGTGCTGTTGCGCGATCTGCCCAATCATGGCGCGGCGCTGCTGGTCGACGTTCTGGTCGGCACCTTTGCCACCGACACCGGCGCCTACGCGACCGGGCGCATGTTCGGCTCGCACCCGGTCGCACCCGACCTCTCGCCCAACAAGACGATCGAGGGCCTGATCGGCGGCTTCCTGATCGGCACCATGGCCTTTTGGTTCGCCGGCCTCTACCAGAACTGGCTCTCGGGAGCCGACGCCTTGATCATCGGCGCCGCGGTGGCGGCGATTGGCCCGGTCGGAGACCTCTTCGCCTCGATGGTCAAGCGCGATCTCGGCAAGAAGGACACCGGCAAGCTCTTCGGCCCGCACGGCGGCCTGCTCGACCGCCTCGACGCCGTCTTCTTCACGATCGTCGTCGGCTACTACCTATCGCTCCAGCTGGTCTACTGACCTACCTACACTTCCATAGATGAAGAAGCTGGTAATTCTCGGCAGCACCGGCTCGATCGGTACGCAGGCGCTGGAAATCGTCGCCGCCTCCGAGGAGCTGCAGGTCGTCGGGCTCTCCGCGGGGTCGAGCTGGGAGTCGTTGCTGGGTCAGGCACGCCAGCACGGCGTGCCGACCGTGGCGCTGGCCGATGCCGACGCCGCCGAGCGGGCCCGATCCGCCTGGAGCGGGCGGGTCCTGGCCGGAGAGGAGGGGATCCGTGAGCTGATCGCCTCCTCCGGCGCCGACCTCGTTCTCAATGGGATGGTCGGCGCGGCCGGCCTCGGCCCGACCGTCGTCGCACTTGGCGAGGGAATCGACCTCGCCCTTGCCAACAAGGAGAGTCTCGTGATCGGCGGCGAGCTGACCACGGCGCTGGCCGAAGCGACGGGGGCGAGGATCCTTCCGGTCGACTCCGAGCACTCGGCCCTGTTCCAGCTGATCGGCTCCGAGCCGCCCGGCACGGTCGACCGGTTGGTGCTGACCGCCTCCGGTGGTCCCTTCCGCGGCCGCAGCGACCTCGCCGGCGTCAACGTCGAGGATGCCCTCGCGCACCCCACTTGGAAGATGGGCGGGCGGATCACGATCGACTCGGCGACCCTGATGAACAAGGGGTTCGAGGCGATCGAGGCGCACCACCTCTTCGGCGTCCCCTACGAGCGGATCGCGGTCGTCGTCCACCCGCAATCGATCGTCCACTCGCTGATCGACCTCAACGACGGCGCCACGCTGGCTCACCTCGGCCACCCTGACATGCGGGTGCCGATCTCCTACGCCCTGCACTTCCCCGAGCGCGTCGACGTCGACGTCCCGCGGCTCGACCTGGCGGCGGTCGGCGAGCTCAGCTTCGAGCCGCCGGACCTGGAGACCTTCGCCTGTCTGCGCCTCGCCCTGGAGGCAGGTCGGGCGGGGGGGACCGCGCCCTGCGTCCTTAACGCCGCCGACGAGGTGGCGGTCGCGGCCTTCCTCGATGGCCGCATACCCTTCACCGGCATCCCCGCGGTGATCGAGCGCGTGCTGGAGGAGATGCCGGCGAGGCCGGTGACCCACTTCGACGATCTCTTCGCGACCGACGCCGAGGCTCGGCAGCGCAGCGAAGACCAGGTTCGGGGGTTGACTCCAGCATGAGCTGGATACTCGTCTTCGGCGGCCTCTGCATGCTGATCGTCCTCCACGAGGCGGGCCACTTTGTGGCCGCGAAGGCGACGGGTATGCGCGTCGAGAAGTTCTTCCTCTTTTTCGGCCCGAAAATCGTCTCGTTCAAACGCGGCGAGACGGAGTACGGCGTTGCCGCGATCCCGCTCGGCGGCTACGTGAAAATCAGCGGTATGAACCCGGAGGAGGAGCTGCCTCCGGAGGTCGCACCGCGGGCCTACTACCGCCAGCCGGTCTGGAAGCGGATCGTCGTGATCGGAGCGGGCCCCGCGGTCAACATCGGGCTGGCGCTGATCATCCTCTTCTTCGTCGCCCTCGGCGCCGACAAGACGAATCAGACCGTCGGCACGATCGTCCCCGGCTCGCCGGCGGCCACCGCTCTCAAGCCGGGGGACAGGGTTCTCGCGGTCGACGGCAAGACCTACCCTCACCTTGGCCTCGAAAACCGTCTCGAACGCTTCGCTCAAGACATTGCAGCGCACAAATGCTCCGGCAAGCAGACCCAGGGCTGCAAGGCGGCAACGCCCGTTGAGCTTCGGGTCCAACGCGCGGGGAAAGTCGAAACCCTCAGGGTTCGACCCGAATACGAAGCGGCTCTCGGCCGCACCCGAATCGGCTTCTCATACGGCAGCGAACCTGGCCATCTCAGTGCGGCAGGCGCTGCCGGCAAGGCCGCGAGCTTCGCCTGGTTCGTGACCCACGAAACGGTGACCCGCATCGCCAAGATATTCAACTCGCAGGAACGCAAGGAAATCTCGGGGATCGTGGGCGTCAGCGACGTGGGTCACCAGACGGTCCAGGTCAGCGCTGAACGATCGCTGATCCTGCTTGCGCTCGTCAGCCTCTCCCTGGGTTTGATCAATCTCTTTCCCTTCCTGCCGCTGGACGGTGGACACATCTTCTGGAGCCTGGTCGAGAAACTCCGCGGCAAACCGGTATCCCTGCGAGTGATGGAACGCGCCAGCATCATCGGCTTCGCCCTGGTCGCGATGCTGTTCTTCATCGGCCTCAGCAACGACATCGGCCGCCTCACCGGTGAAGGCTTCAACGTCCGCTGAGCCAGCGGTGCCGCGGAACCACCCGCCGTCCCAGTTCTGCCTCATAGAACTTGCGCTCTCGTTGCATTGAGCGCACCACCCGCGCGGTGCTGGCTGTCAGGGTCGAGCGATGGTCCCCGCTGACTCCACCGGATTCCTAGTCTCGCTCTTCGAGGAAGCGGCCACTGCGATCGGCGCCGGGATCATCGTTGGCAGCTTCACCGGGGCGACAGGCGGAATCTTGTTTGGCTGGTCCCGTAGGCAGGTCGAGGGCAGTGCACTTCGAGATGGCTACTTCGGAGCCGCATTTGTTCTCGGTGCCTGGCTTTTCGACCAATGCATCGTTTACGCTGCATCGATATGGACGAGCTGAGCTACCGCAACATCTGGATCTGCCTTGGTGTCGGGCTGGCATTTGCCGCCATAGGAATGATCGTCTTTCGGGACTCGGAAGAAGCAACGGGGATCGTCGTAATGCTGTGTTTTGTGCTGGCGATCACGCTCCTCCAGGTACTCGACCGCCGCGAGCTGCGCAGGAAGAACGAAGACTGACCTGCGCGGCCTGTCGAAGCCGTAGGCAACGGATGAGGGGTGGCCTGGCCCGAGGAGTCGCGGGCGTGGACCTCGAAGTCTGCATAGGGACGAACAACCCATCGAGTTCAGGCCGGCCTGGCAAGCCGCCCCGCTACGCTCCCCATATGGCTTCCAAGCGGCAGATCTTCGTCGGCGGCGTGCCGATCGGCGGCGGCGCACCGGTTGCCGTGCAGACGATGACCAAGACCGAGACCGCCAACCTGGCGGCGACGATGGAGCAGATCCGCAAGGTGGCCGACGCGGGCGCCGACATCGTCCGGGTCGCCGTGCCGCGTGACGACGACGTCGAGGCGCTGAAGACGATCGTCAAGCAGTCGCCGATCCCGGTGATCGCCGACATCCACTTCAACCACACGCTGGCGCTGAAGGCGATCGACGCCGGCGCCCACTGCATCCGACTCAACCCGGGCAACATCGGCGGCCGCGAGAAAGTGGCCGAGGTGGCGGTGAAGGCAACCGCTGCCGGAGTGCCGATGCGGATCGGCGTCAACTCGGGCTCGCTGCCCAAACACCTGCACGAGCTCGAGCGCGAGGCGCCGGTCGAGGCGCTGGTCGCCGCCGCGGTCGAGTTCGTCGAGCTGATGGAGAGCCTCGACTTCGAAGACTTCAAGGTCTCGATCAAGTCGACCAACGTCCCCAACACGATCGCCGCCAACCGCCTGCTTGCTGAGAAGATCCCCTACCCGCTGCACCTGGGGATCACGGAGGCCGGGACGAAATGGTCCGGCTCGCTGAAATCCTCGGTCGGGCTCGGCACGCTGCTCGCCGACGGGATCGGCGACACGATCCGGATCAGCCTTTCCACCTTCCACGCCGAGGAGGAGGTCAAGGTCGCCTGGGAGATCCTCAAGGCGCTGCAGCTGCGCGAGCGCGGCCCGGTGCTGATCGCCTGTCCGACCTGCGGCCGCCTCCAGTTCGACATGGACTCGGTCGTCGCCGAGATCGAGCAGCGGCTGGAAGGCTACGCCGAGCCGATCGAGGTCGCGGTGCTGGGCTGTGCCGTGAACGGGATCGGCGAGGCCAGCCACGCCGACTTCGGCATCACCGGCGCCAAGGACGAGGGCCTGATCTTCGCCGGCGGCAAGCCGCTGCGGAAGGTGCCGCAGGCGAGTCTGGTCGACGCCCTCTTCGAGGAGATCGACAAATCGCTCGACCGCGGCGAGGTCGAGGTCGACGAGCGCAAGGCGGGGGAGGGGGCGGCCTGGCTGGCCAAGATCGAGGAGGAGAACGCCGGCGATCTGACCCCCGAGAAGATCGCGCAGATGGAGCACGAAGCAGCCCAGAAAGGCGAGTCGGACCGGGTCTTGCTCGACGAGGAGGCATCTCCCACGGCCGGGCGTCGGTTCACCAGAGCCTGACCTCCCAGCCCGGCGACATGTCCTGTCGCCAACCGTCCGCCCGACTAGTGGATAAGTTTCACGCGTGACCCGGCTCAGCCAGGCTTTCCTGCCAACGCTCAAGGACGCGCCCGCTGATGCCGAGGCGATCTCGCACAAGCTGATGGTTCGCGCCGGTCTTATCCGGCAGCTGGGAGCCGGGCTCTGGACTTATCTGCCGGCCGGGTGGCGGGTGCAGCGCAAGGTCGAGGCCGTGATCCGGGCGGAGATGGAGGGAATCGGGTGCCAGGAGATGCTGATGCCCGTGCTGCAGCCAGCTGAGTCCTGGAAGGCCACGGGGCGCTACGAGATCGACGAGCTGTTCAAGCTCGAGGACCGCAGGGACGCGCCGATGGTGCTGGCGATGACGCACGAGGAGTGCGTCACCTACCACGTCGCCCGCGAGGTGCGCTCTTACCGCGACCTGCCGCTGATGCTTTTCCAGATCCAGACCAAGGAGCGCGACGAGCCGCGCCCGCGCGCCGGCGTCCTCCGCACCCGCGAGTTCACGATGAAGGACGCCTACTCCTTCGATCGCGACGAGGAGGGTCTGGCCCGCTCCTACGAGCTGCAGAGCGAGGCCTACAACCGCATCTTCGATCGCTGCGGCCTGCGCTGGTACCGGGTCGAGTCCGACGTGGGGATGATGGGCGGGTCCGGCGCCCACGAGTACATGGCGCCCTGCCCGGCCGGCGAGAACGAGGTCGCGCTGGCACCTGGCTACGCGGCGAACGTCGAGATCGCCTCGGCCGAGCCGCAGCCGGTCGCGCTGCCGGCTCCGCTGGAGGCTCCCGCGGCGGTCGCGACCCCCGGCCAGAGCACGATCGAGCAGGTCGCCGGGGGACTGGAGCTTCCCGCGGGAGCGCTGGTCAAGTCGATGCCCGTCGTGGTCGAGGGCCGCGGCATGGTCCTCGTGCTGCTGCGCGGTGACCACCGTCTCAACGGGATCAAGCTGCGCAATGCGCTGGGGGCCGATTTCAGGCCGGCGAGCCCGGAGGAGATCGAGGCCGAGCTCGGCCCGGTTGGCTTCGTGGGTCCCGTCAGCACGAAGCTGCCCGTGATCAAGGACGCGGCGATACAGGGCGACTCCTTCGTTACCGGCGCGAACGAGGCCGACACCCACCTGCGCGGCGTCCGGCCCGGGCGCGACTTCCAGTTCGAGGAGCTCGACGTGCGCACGGTCGAGGTGGGCGACACCGCTCCCGGCGGCGGCACTATCGAGATCGAGCCGGCAATCGAGGTCGGCAACATCTTCAAGCTCGGCACCCGCTACTCGGAGCCGCTCGGCGCGACCTTCCTCGACGAGACCGGCACCGAGCACCCGATCGTGATGGGCAGCTACGGCATAGGCCCGGCCCGGATCGTCGCCGCGGCGATCGAGCAGGGGGCCGACGAGCGGGGCATTGTCTGGCCGGAGAACCTTGCCCCCTGGCAGGTGCAGCTCGTCTCGCTGGCCAAAGCCGGCGAGCCGGAGCGTGAAGCGGCAGACGGCCTTTACGAGGAGCTGCGCGACGGTGGGGCGGAGGTCCTCTACGACGACCGCGATGCCGGGCCGGGCGAGAAGCTGACCGACGCCGAGCTGCTTGGTTGCCCGTTGCGCGTCGTGGTCGGGCGGCGCGGCCTGGCCAAGGGCGTGGTCGAGGCAAGCGAGCGAGCGGGCGGCCAGGAGCACGACCTGCCGCTTGAGCAGGCCGGCGAACGGGCGCTGGCGCTGCTCCAGGGCACCGATGGCTGAAACCGCCCCCTTCGGCCGCGGCCGCATCCGCCGCCTCTTCGGGCTCGACCGCAGCGGACCGCCACCAGAGCAGACGCAGGAGGGGGCACCGCTCAACCCCTGGACGATTCCCAACTTCGTCGGCTACCTGCGCCTCGCGGGGCTGCCGGTCTTCCTCTACCTCGCCTTTGAATCCGGCGACGGGCGCAGCACCGCCTCGGCAATCGTCTTCTGGTTGATCGCCGCGGGAGACTACGTCGACGGCTTCCTCGCCCGCGTCACCGGTCAGTACAGCCGCCTCGGCGCAATGCTCGACCCGCTGATCGACCGCTTGACCATCCTCTCCGGCGCCATCGTCTGCTGGCATTTCGAGCTCCTGCCCCGTTGGGCCCTGGCGCTTCTCGTCGCCCGCGAGGTGGCGATGCTGGTGCTCGCCCAGTACGGGTTGCGCCACGGGGTCGAGATCGCCGTCAACTGGCCCGGCAGGATCTCCGTCTTCCCAATCATGGGCGGCATTTTCTTCGCCCTCGTCTTCGCCGGCTGGGTGCCTGCCGCGCTGCTGATCGTCGGCGTCGCCCTGGCGATCCTCGCAACCGTGCTCTACGCCCAGACGGGGATACGGACGGTGCGTGAAAACGCCGCGCAAGGCAGCGCCCAGGCTCCATAACCTTCAACCTACAGTTGAACCTTTGGCCAAGCGACCTATAATCGATCGCAGCGGCCAACGGAGGCGACACAGAGACCTCCCAATCAAGGAGCGAGATGGAGGACACCTTTCCCGATCTCGGTTCGCTCAGCGATGAAGAGCTGAAGGACCTGATCGACAAGCTCACCACGGAGGAGAACGAGATCTCCTACAAGCGGCGAGTCCTGCACGGCAAGATCGACATCCTGCGGGCCGAGCTGGTCAACCGACTGCGGCACAAACGCGAAAGCGGCGACTCGCTGATCTCCGGCGACGACGTGGCCCAGCTCACCGACATCCTCGCCGGGAAGGCGCAGCAGAGCCCGGAGGAAGACGAGCCGGAGCCGGCTGCCTGAGGCTGGAGGGATCGATGGCCACCCACTGTCCGGAGTGCGGCTTCGTCAACCCCGAGGGGGCTAACTACTGCCAGAAGTGCGGTGCGTACCTTGGTGGCCCCAAGGACGGCGACGACGAGCCGACGACGATGACCTACACGGTCGACGACACCGGCGAGATGCAGCCGATCGACATCGACCAGGTGCTGGAGCGCAGCGGCGCGGCGCTGGTGATCCGGGCCGGCGGTGGCAGGGCGGGGGAGAGCTTCACCGTCAGCGAGGACCGGGTCAGCATCGGGCGCAGCCCCGACGCGGGGGTCTTCCTCGACGACGTCACGGTCTCGCGCAACCACGCGCTGCTGGTCCGCCGCCGCGACGGCCTCTACATCGACGACCTCGGCTCGCTCAACGGCACCTACGTCAATCGCCGTCGCATCGAGTCGCACCGACTCGCCGACGGTGACGAGATCCAAGTCGGCAAGTACAAGCTGAGTTACCTGGAGAAGTAGGGGGACCTCGATGGCAGTTTCCGAGCAGCAGGCTCGCCAGCGCGACTCGCGCCCGCGCAAGGCGCTGACGATCGGCGCGGTCTGCAAGATCCTGCAGAACGAGTTCGACGACATCTCGATCTCGAAGATCCGCTATCTCGAGGACCAGAAGCTGCTGACGCCGCGCCGCACCCAGGGCGGCTACCGCCTCTACAGCCAGTCCGACGTCGAGCGGCTGCGGACGATCCTGCGCCTGCAGCGGGACGAGTTCCTGCCACTGCGCGTGATCCGCCAGGAGCTGGCCGCCGGCGGCGACCTCGACCTCGGTGGCAGTGGCGAGCGGCGGCCGGCGGCCGGTGCGGTGCGACGGGCGATCCTCGTCAACACCTCCAGCGCCTACCTCACCCTCGACGAGGTGGTCGAAGAGACCGGCGCCCGCTCCGAGCTGATCGCCGAGCTGGAGAACTTCGGCATCGTTCAGCCCGAGAAGCGCGACGGCAGGACCGTCTACGACGAGACCGACCGTGAGATCGTCCGCGCCGCCAACGAGCTGTCCCGAGTCGGGGTCGGCGCCCGCAACCTGCGCGTCTTCCGCTCCTCCGCCGACCGCGAGGCCAACCTGCTCGAAGCGCTGCTGGGGCCGTCGCTGCGCTCGCGCAACCCGGAACGCCGCAAGGAGGCACTGGAGAGCCTGGAGAGCCTGGCCGCAACCGTCAGCCACCTCAAGCATCTGCTGCTGGTGCGCGATCTGCGGCGTCTTGCGGGCGACTGACGGTCTCCCCAGGTGTCTCGCGTAACCCGGCGACGGACGATCTCGGCCCCGGTGGATGACGTCTGGGAGCTGATCTCGGACCCCTACAACCTGCCGCGCTGGTGGCCGCGCACCGGGCGGGTCGAGAACGTCGACCGCAAGCCCGACGGTCGCCGCAGCCAGTGGACCAAGGTGCTGGAGACCGCCGAGGGGCGTGGGGTGCGGGCCGACTACCGCTGTCTCAGCTCAGCCAAGGGCGAGCGCTACGTCTGGGAGCAGCAGCTGGAGGGCACCCCCTTCGAGCGCCACCTGCGCCGCTCGGTCGTGGAGATCGGGTTGCGCGCCGAGGGCGCGGCGACCGAGGTCAGCATCAGCTCGGCCCAGACCCTGCGCGGCATGTCGCGGCTCGGCTCGCCGATGATGCGGGGCGGCCAGGGCAAGATCCTCAACGAGGCGCTCGACGGAATCGAACGGGCGCTGACGTGATCGAGCCGCGACGCGACTCGAAGTGGTGGGGCTGGGGCGATCCGGCGATCGAGCCTGAGCTGGACGCTGAGGCGCTGGCAACTCTGCGCGAGCGCGTCGGCGAGCTGGTGCCGTCACCGCGCACGGCCACGCTGGACGGCTTCGATCTACCGCCGGCCGAGCCGTTGCCGCCGGCTCTGATCGACGCGGTCGGCGCCGAGAACGTCTTCACCTCGACGGAGGACCGGGTCCGCCATGCGACCGGCTGTGGCTACGTCGATCTGGCGCGGCTGCGCGGCGGCCGCCTCGATGACGCTCCCGACGCCGTCCTGCTTCCCGCCGACGCCGACGCGGTGCGGCGCGTGCTGGAGATCTGCGCGGCCGAGGGCGTCGCCGTCGTGCCCTTCGGTGGCGGCACCAGCGTGGTCGGCGGGATCGAGCCTCTGCGCGGTTCGCACTCGCGCCTGGTCAGCCTTGATCTGGCGCGGCTGCGCGGGGTCGAGATCGACCGCCGCTCACTCACCGCCCGGCTTGGCGCCGGCCTGCGGGGACCCGAGGCCGAAGCCGCCCTCAACGCCGAGGGCGTCGTCCTCGGCCACTTCCCGCAGTCCTTCGAGTACGCGACGATCGGCGGCTTCGCCGCAACGCGATCCGCCGGCCAGGCCTCGAGCGGCTACGGGCGTTTCGACGAGCTGGTCAGCGCGGTCCGCCTGATCGCCCCGAGCGGCGACCTGCGCACCCTGGACACGCCCCACACCGCCGCCGGCCCGTCGTTGCGCGAGCTCGTGGTCGGCTCCGAGGGCGTCTTCGGCGTCATCCCCGAGGTGAGGGTGCGGGTCCGCCCGGCGCCGCCCCAACGCCGTTACGAGGCCTGGATCGCGGAGAGCTTCGAGGCCGGGGCCGAGATCGTGCGGAGCCTGGCACAGGGGCCAGGCCTGCCCGACGTGGTCCGCGTCTCCGACGAGGAGGAGACCGAGGTCTCGCTGGCGCTCTCGGGGCCCCGCGGCCTTGCCGGATCGTTGTTCGGCGGCTACCTGGGGCTGCGCCGCAAGCGTGGCGGCTGCCTGGTCGTGGTCGGCCTCGAGGGAGACGAGGAGTCGGTCGCACGTCGCCGCGCCCTCGCGGTTCGCGAGCTGCGCCGCGGCGGTGCCGCCTATCTGGGCCAGGCCGCCGGCCGCTCCTGGGAGCACGGCCGCTTCCAGGGCCCCTACCTGCGCGACACGTTGATGGGGATGGGGGCAATGGTGGAGACGCTGGAGACCTCTCACACCTGGTCGCGGCTGGGGGAGCTGCATGAAGCCGTGGCGACCGCGATTCGTGGCTCGCTGGCCGCCCAGGGCACCCCGGGCCTCGCCTTCTGCCATCTCTCACACGCCTACGCCGACGGAGCCTCGCTCTACTTCACCTTCATCTCCCGCGCCAGGCAGGGCGCGGAGATCGAGCAGTGGCGCGCGGTGAAGCGTGCCGCCTCGGAGGCGATAGTCGCCGCAGGGGGGACGATCACCCACCACCACGCGGTCGGCCGCGACCATGTCCTCTACATGGAGGCGGAGGTGGGGCGGACGGGGGTCGAGGTGCTGCGGGCGGTCAAGGAGCGACTCGATCCCGCCGGGGTCATGAACCCAGGGAAGCTGATTCCCTCGAGCTAGCCGCCCTGGCCACCGGCGGATTTGACGACCGGGCCGGTGATTTCGCCAGTGAGGACCGTTTCGCCGTTGTAGCGGGGCAGGGTCTTGTTCTTCTTTGCCTGTACGACCTCGCGCTGATAGGCCGCGTCTGAGGTGCGTGAGACGTAGATCTTGTCGAAGGCGCCACCGGCGATGTAGGCGAGCAGTTCGGCGGGAATCGGGAAGCGCACGCCGAGCTTTCCCGAGTCGTCGACGCCGACGCTGCCGACCCGCAGGGTGAGTTTCGGCGTGCGGTAGAGCCAGACCGTGTAGGACTCGCCTTCGACGTTCGGCTGCAGGCCTTCGGCGGTGACCTGGAGGACGACTTCCTTGCCCAGCCTGCCGAAGATGGCGCGACCGCTGCCGTTTTCCCCTTCGACGGGTTCCAACACAGCCTGGGTGATTTTGCCGTTTTCGGCGGCAGCGGTTTCCACCGAGGAGGTGGCGGTCGTGGTGGAGGAGCTGGACCCGCCACCGCCCCCGATGACGGCGATCGCGATCAGCACAGCTGCGACCACCGCGAGCGCGCCACCGGTCAACACGAGCAGCCGGCGGCGCTCCGGAGGCACCGCTGGGCGCGAGCGGCGCTTGGCTGGCTTGGCGGAGGCGCTCGGCTTGGAGGGGGGTGGGGGCTTCGCGACCTTGGGCTCCTCCTTGACGGGCGCAGCCGGCTCCTCGACCGGATCGGCAGGCTCCTCCGGCTTAGGCGGCTCAGCTGGCGGCGGCGGTTGGATGCCCGCCTTTTCGTCTGCCGCAAGCTGGGCCAGCGCCGCCTTCACTTCGGCCCGCACCTCCTCGACGCTGAGGCCCTTCAGGGCGGCGATGTCCTCGTAGCCCTCCTCGCGCTGGGCGAGGAGACGAAGCATCGCTCTCTGGTCATCGGTCAGCGGCACGGATCGGGAAGCCTACGGGACTGCCGGGGTGGGTAGGGTCCGGGCGCGATGGCGGACAACCCACGCGGCCTGCAATCCCATTTCGACGCCCTGCTCGGCACCGAGTGGCTCGACGACGATCCGGACCATGCCCGGGTCCGGGTCCCGATGCGCGACGAGCTGCGCCAGCCGGTCGGCCTGCTGCACGGTGGCGTGATGTCGTCACTGGTCGAGAGCGTCTGCTCGCGCGCCACCGCACTCACCGTGCTCGGTGACGGCATGGCCGCGATGGGACAGTCGATCTCGGTCAACTTCATCCGCCCGATCACCGAGGGCCACGCCGAAGTCCGGGCCCGTGCCCGTCACCGGGGCCGGACCACCTGGGTCTGGGAGGCCGAGATCCTCGACGCCGACGGCAGGGTCTGTGCTCTCGCCCAGATGACCATCGCCGTTAGACCGTTGCCGAAATCCGCGTAGCCAACCCCCGGACGTGCCGGTAGTTAACCGCCCATATGGGCGGTTAACTACCGGCACGTCCGCTAGCCGCCGAAGCGGTTGGTGATCGGCAGGCGGCGGTCGCGGCCGAAGGCCCTCGGCGTGATCCGTATTCCCGGCGCGGCCTGGCGGCGCTTGTACTCAGAGCGATCGACCATCCGCACCACCTCGTCGACGACCTCGGCCGGCATCCCTGCCGCGACCATCTCCTCGCGCCCTTCGTCGCGCTCGACGTAGGCCTCGAGCACCCGGTCGAGCAGCTCATAGGGCGGCAGGGTGTCGCTGTCGAGCTGGTCGGGCCGAAGCTCCGCCGAGGGTGCCCGCTCCAGCACTGAGGCCGGCACGAGCTCCCTCCCGACCTCCTGGTTGCGGTAATGCACCAGCTCGTAGACGAGCGTCTTCGGCACGTCCTTGATCGCCGCGAAGCCCCCCGCCATGTCGCCGTAGAGAGTCGCGTAGCCGACCGACATCTCGCTCTTGTTGCCGGTCGTCAGCACCAGCCAACCGTGCTTGTTGGAGAGGGCCATCATCACGTTGCCCCGGATCCGCGCCTGGATGTTCTCGGCGGCAAGGTCGGGCTCGGAAGGACGGCTGGGGTCACGCGGCAGCGACTCCCCACCCGCTTGAGTTCGCACCTTTCCGTGCATATCACGGTTTAGTGCGAACGCATTGGGGTGGGAGGGGCCAAACGCACCAGCCAGGGCGGTGTCATAGGCCGCCATCGCCCCTTCGATCGGGATCTCGAGCGCCTCGGCGCCGAGGTTCGCAGCGATAGTTCGAGCGTCCCCCTGGGTTTCATTGCTCGAATGGGGGGACGGCATCACCACGCAGCTGACGTTTTCGGGACCGACCGCGTCGGCGGCGAGCAGGGCGACCAGGGCGGAGTCGATCCCGCCCGAGAGGGCGAGTCCAACGTGGTGAAAGCCGTTCTTGCGCACGTAATCGCGCAGGCCGAGGACAAGCGCACCGTAGACCTCGGCCAGGTCCGGCAGCGGCTCGGCGCGACGACCGGGACCGGGGGAAGGGATCTCGCAGATCAGCAGCTCCTCCTCGAACTGGGCGGCGCGGGCGATGGCCTCACCGCCTGGGTCGACGACGAAGCTGTGGCCGTCGAAGACCAGCTCGTCCTGACCGCCGACGAGGTTGCAGAAGGCGAGATGGGTTCCGTAAGCGCGGGCCCGCGCCGCGAACATCGCTTCCCGCTCTCGTCCCTTACCACGGTGGTAAGGGGAACCGGAAGGGTTCGCGATCAGCTCGGCACCTTCGCCGACCTCGACCGAGGCCGGCGGCCCCTCCTCCCAGAGGTCCTCGCAGACCGTGAGGCCAACCCGCATCCCAGCCACCTCCACCGTGGCCGGCTCGGTGCCGGGGACGAAGTAGCGCTGCTCGTCGAAGACCGCGTAGTTGGGGAGCCGGTTCTTGCGGTAGACCGCCCTCACCTCGCCCCCGGAGAGCACGGCGAGGGAGTTGTGGGCATGGCGGTGGTCGCCGCCGCCGGCGACCGGCTCGGCGAAGCCGACCAGGGCGACCATCTCGCCGACGCCCCGCGCCAGCTCCTCGACCGCGGCACGATTTGCTTCGACGAAGTGGCGCTTGAGGTAGAGATCCTCGGCCGGGTAGCCGGAGACGCAGAGCTCGGGGAAGATGGCCAGATCGGCGCCCTCGGCCGCGGCGCGGCCGATCCACTCGCCGATCTTCGCGAGGTTGCCCTCGATGTCGCCGACCGTGGGGTCGATCTGGGCGAGCGCTATCCGCAAGGGAGCCTCCGGCGGGTCACCGTTGAAGTATCGCCGCCTGGGCAGGCGGGGCGCGCCTGGGCGGCATGTAGATTTGCCTTGATGCGGGCACACCTGCGGTTGATCGGAGCTTCGCTCGCATTCCTTGCGGTGATCGCCACCGTGCCCGCGATTGCCCAGGCAGGCGACCAGTGGACCTTCCGCCAACCGGCCGCGCGCCCGACCGACCATCCCGACCCCGCCCGCCACTCCTACACCGTTCCCGAGGCGCCGCAATCTCCCGTCTGCGCCGGGCGGTTCTGCGTCCACTGGGTGGCGGAGGGCGTCGACGCCCCCAACCTCGCCGACGAAAACGGGGTCGCGGACGGTGACGGCGTCCCCGACTACGTCGAGCGCGTGCTCGGGGTCGCCGCGCACGTGCACACGATCGAGAACGGCAAGCTCGGCTGGCGCGAGCCGCGCTCCGACGGCGGGCGCGGTGGGCACCGAGGCAAGACCGACGTCTACCTCGAGGAGCTGGGCCGGCAGCTGTTCGGATATGCGGCGCCCGACCTCAGCCAGGAACCAAATGAAGGCAGCCGCCTTCCCCGTCGCCTGCACGGCTACCTCGTGCTCGACAACGACTACGACCCCTTCCAGTACCCCGGCACCAAGTCGCTCGCCGACCTCGAGGTCACGTTCGCACACGAGTACTGCCACATCCTCCAGATGGGCTATGACGCCTACCAGGACGCCTGGTTCGCCGAGTCGACGGCGGTCTGGATGGAGGACCAGGTCTATGGCGGGGTCAACGACTACCTGCGCTACGTGCGCCGCTGGACCCACCTCTACGAGACGCCGCTGACCGCCAACTCGATTCGTGAGTACGGAGCCTCCGTGTGGAACGAATGGTTGGTTCGCAGATACGGCAGAGACATCATCCGCGACGCCTGGTCGCGCGCCCTGCACACGCGTCCGGGCGGCTTCTCGGTCGCCGCCTACAACTCGGCGATCCGGGCGGCAGGAGGGCCTGATTTCAGCCTCGACTTCGCCCGCTTCGCCCGTGACGTCGCCGAGTGGCGCACCGACAGGAGCTTCCGCGAGGGGTATCTCTACCCGGACGTGCCGCGCCAGGGCAGCCTGCCGCGCAGCGGCGGTCCCTTGCAGCGCTCGCTGAACCACGCCACCTTCCAGCTACTGCAGGTTCATCCTCGCGCTGGGCACACCGTCGAGGTCCAGGCCGTCGCGCCCCCCGGCGTCGCCGCCGGCATTGCCTTGGTGGGAAGGATCGGGAAGCGGGGACGCACGGTTTCCCGACTGCGCTTCAAGCGAGACGGCGGGGTGATGACGGTGCGCCTCTCACGTCCGGATCGCTTCAAGCGGATCACCGCGGTGCTGATCAACGCCGACACGCGGGCCGAAGGCTTCAGCGCCCGCCGGCTCGACTGGAACTACTTGACCGACACCGCCCCGTTCCGGGTCCGCGCCCTGTCGGCGCCCTGAGACCGCTCCGCCGCCGGCGCGGTGGCGACGGCTTCGGCGATCGCGGCTTCGAAGTCGAGGGCGAAGCTGTCGAGATCGGCCATCGCGTCGTAGTCGCCGACCAAGCCAAAGTCGACCTGCCCGTCGTAGGACATGATCCCGACGCAGAGGGCCTGGCGACGGGCAAGCGGCACCAGCGGAAAGATCGAGTCCATGCGGCGGCCCAACAAGTAGAGGGGGAACTGAGGGCCGGGGACGTTGGTGACGACCAGGTTGAAGAAGCGCTGGGCGGGTTGCAGCCGGGCCGCCTGTGAGGCGATGGTTGGCGGCGCGAAGTCGGTCAGCTTGGTGAGCAGTTCAGCGCCGACCGCCTGACCCGAGCCCTTCAGGTCGCCCATCGTCTCGGTCACCAGGCGCAGCCGCTCGACCGGGTCCTGCGACCAGACCGGAAGCGGCGCCATCATCGCCGAGATGCGGTTGCCGAGCGCACCGTGCTCTTCGTCAGCGCGGATGCTGACCGGCACCATCGCCCGCATCTCCAGCTCGTCGGTGTCGTGGCCGCGGGCGCGCAGATAGTTGCCGAGCGCACCGGCGACGACCGAGAGGACGACGTCGTTGACGGTGCCACCGTGCTCGTTCTTGACTCGCTTCAGGTCGTCGAGCTCGGCCCGCACGAAGGCAAGCCGGCGATGGGGGCCGATCTCGACGTTGAAGGGGGTCGACGGCGCCGCCGCCGCCACCTCGAGCATTTTCCCGGTGGCGCCGAGCCCGCGCAGGACCTGTCGCGGGCCGCGGAGGGCGGCGCGCATACCGCGAACGATCTCGCGCGGGCTGGTAACCCGCTCCTGCAGCGCGTCTCGCAGCAGGCCGAGGTTAGTCGGCTCGGGTCGCGGCGCCCACTTGGGCGGCCGCACCGGCGGGTGATCCGGGTCCTCCTCCAGATCGAAGAGGACGGTGGTGATGTCGACGCCGGAGACGCCGTCGACGAGCGCGTGGTGGCTCTTGCCGACGACGGCGAAGCGGTCGTCTTCGAGGCCCTCGACCAGCCATAGCTCCCAGAGCGGCTTGGTCCGGTCGAGCTGTTGGGAGAAGATCCGCGCCGCCAGGTTGCGCAGCTGCTCCTCGGAGCCGGGGGCGGGCAGCGCCGTGCGCCGCACGTGGTAGTCGAGGTTGAGGAACGGGTCGTCGACCCAGACCGGCCGGCCCTGATCGAAGGGCACGAAGCGAAGCTTCTGGCGGAAGCGAGGGACCAGGTGCAGGCGCGACTCAATCTGGTCGCGGAATTCCTCGTGGGAGGGGGCCGAGCCCTCGAAGAGAATCGCCGAGGCGACGTGCATATGGGCTCCGGCTCGCTCCATGTGAAGGAAAGACGCATCCAGCCCGGTCAGTCGATCCCCATTCACCGCTTCATCTTTGCATACCCCAATCCGGGCGCAAACCAGGCGTGAGCTTGGCTTGGCAGTGCGGTTTGCACCGTGTCGTGCGACCGGCTTCAGTGTGATGCCGCTCACCCTGACGGGGGTGGTGGGTCCCTACGGTGCCCGGTCCGACAAAGCAATCCGTCTGCCGAGTTTCACCGCGCGCCCTCGATGGGCTCGCCGCGTAGGCAGAAGAGAAAGCGAGTTGAGACACGATGCGACTCATCCTGCCCGCGGCGCTGGCCGCTGTCGCCCTGACGACGGCGTCCGTCCCGGCCCTGGCGCGACCGCACCAGGGACGGCCACCCGAGCGGGTGCGCTCACACATCTCCCTGCACGTCTCCGGCCACGACGTCGTCGGCGGGCGGCGGGTCGTGATGCGGGGGCGTATTCGACCGCGCGGCTCGCACCATGTCAAGGTCGTCGTCCACGGGCCGCGTGGAACGATCGTGGGCACGACCGACAAGCGCAGCGGGGCGTTCACGCTGAGCTGGAGGCCGCCCCGCACCGGCAGCTACCAGGTGCGCGCCTACGTCCTTCACGACAAGCGCATCAGAGCAGCGGTCAGCGCCGCTCGCCGTGTCACCGCCTACCGGCCGGCGGCGGCCTCCTATTACGGGCCCGGGCTCTACGGCGGGGCGCTGGCCTGCGGCGGGACCCTGCAGCCGGGCACCTTGGGCGTTGCCAGCAAGACACTGCCCTGCGGGTCGAAGGTGAAGCTGCTCTACCGCGGCCGCACGCTCACCGTGCCGGTGGTCGATCGCGGTCCCTATGTCGCCGGGCGCGACTTCGACCTCACCGCGGCGACGAAGGCGCAGCTGCGCTTCCCCGACACGGGGATGCTGTTCTCCAGCAGATAGCTCAGCCGGTGAGACCGAGCTGCATCTGGTCTTCCGGCGCCGCCGGCTCGGGGTGCTCTTCGTGTGCGAATCCCGCGACGCGCACCCCGAGCAGCCGCACCGGGCGCGGCGGGGCGTAGGCCCGCAACAGCTCCAGCGCGACAGGGGTCACCACGTCCGGGTCGTTGGTCGGCTCCTCGACCGTGTGGGAGCGACTGACGTTGGTCCAGTCGTCGAGACGGACCTTGATCCCGATCGTCCTCCCCTCGAGGTCCCGCGTGTGCAGACGCCGGCACAGCTCCTTCGAGAGCGAGGCGATGTGGGAGGCCATCTCATCCTGGTCGGCGACGTCGACGTCGAAGGTCGTCTCAGCCGACTGCGACTTGGTCTCGCGTTCGACCGCGATCGGCGTCGCGTCTTCGAAGCGGGCACGGGCCGGCAGCCAGCGACCCATCCGCGGTCCGAATGCCCGCTCGAGCGCGATGGGGTCGTGGGCACGCAGCTCGGCCAGGGTGCCGATCCCCATCCCCTGCAGCTTGAGGACCGTCTTGGGGCCGATCCCCGGAACGAGGCCGGGCGGCTCAGCGGCGAAGCGCTCCAGCGCTTCGGCACGTGAGAGCACGACCAGGCCGGCGGGCTTGCCCAGCTCGCTGGTGATCTTGGCCAGCAGACGGTTCTCGGAGATCCCTATCGAACAGGTCAGGCCGAGCTCCTCCCGGATCTCGGTGGCGATCCGCCGCATCGTCGCCTTCGGCGCGAACAGCCCCGTCAGGTCGATGTAGGCCTCGTCGAGCCCGACCACCTCAACCGTCTCCGCGTTCGCCCGCAGGATCTCCATCACCTGGCCGGATGCCTCCCGGTAGGCGGTGAAGTCCGGCTGCAGGTAGACCGCGTCCGGCAGCCTGCGCCGCGCGACCGCCGCGGGCATCGCCGAGTGGATCCCGGCCAGCTTGCGCGCCTCATAGCTGGCGGTCGTCACCACCGCCCGCGGCCCCGACCCACAGACGACGACTGGCTTCCCCTTCAGCTCCGGCCGCCGCCGCAGCTCAACCGACGCATAGAAGGCGTCCATGTCCAGATGTCCACAACAGCGAAGCCAATCTCGCACACCTTCAGGCTAGCCCCAGCGCCAGCGGATCGTGGGCATATCGAGAATCTGACAGCGCTGGGGTGTTCCGCCGCGGCCGAATCTAGCCTTTGCGAGTAGTGGTCCTGGGGAAGATGAGCCAGATGGCCGAAATGGGCGAAGGGCCGCTTGAAGTCCACCTGGTGAACAACGGCCCGCAGCTGCTTGAAATTCTCGGCCCTGTCTCAATAGTGGTTGCCGCCCTCGGCGGCGCGTGGTTTGCGGCGCGATATGCACGCGACAACACCAGGCAGGAACTGGCGGCGGCCGAGCTGCGGCTTGACAGGCAGGCCACCCGGACCACCATCGATGAGGTGGTCGTAACGATGACCGAAGCATTGGACAGCGCGGCAGATCTCGCTGTCGCGATCGAGGAGGGGGAAACGCTTCAAAAGGCAATCAGCGAAGCCGCCGAGGGACCGGCGCGTGAAGCGGCCGAAGAGGAGTACGAAAACTTCGCCGAGGGGGAGTTGGAAGCCTTCGCGGTCAAGGCATTTGAGGCCCACGTGCGCATCCCTCCCGCCAGGCTCCGCCTGCGGCTCAGATTTGCGCCTGGCGATCCCGTCCTGGAGACCTTCGGCAAATGGAACTCCGTGATGAGCCTTGCCCGCGAACAGATCCAGAGGGGAGAGGGGCGAGTTCGCACCGAGTCAGAGCTCCAGAAATCGAAAAAGATCGAAGCGCAGATTCCGATTTCACTCGAAGAATTCGTTTCTGCTGTGCGGTCCTGGATCGACCGCTACGAAGCGAAATAGACTCCACTGGGATGGCTTCTCCCGAGGCAAAGAACCTGGAGGCGATCTCCAGGGCGATCGATCAGCACAACCGGAACTGCCCGTTTCCGGCGGCTGAGGTGCGGATGAATCCGTTCGAGGTCGAGCGGCTCGGGTGGGAGGAGATCCGGGGGTTGCCGGTCGTGCCGGACGCAGCGATCGGGACGGGGCGGTTCCGGATCGTCTGCTCACAGGAGCTGGACGACACCGGACTCGAGGAGACCGAGGCGATCGGCCAAGAGCTGGAGACCGTCGTCCCGGCCAACAACTAAGGCCCCGAGGACGCGGACATGCGCCGGTCAGACGCGCCCTCAGACCTGGTTCCAGAAGTCGAGGCCTTCTTCGCCCAACCAGCGCTGAGCTTCGCTGTTCAGCTCGGTCAGCTGGCCCGTCCATATAAGGACGCCCATCGCGATCAGGATTAGGCCCCCGGTGGCGACTATCACTGGGTAGTGGCGCTTGACGACGGCGAAGGCGGTCGTCATTCGGGAGAAGGCGATGGCCGTGAGAAGGAAGGGGATCGCCAGGCCCGCCGAGTAGACGGCAAGGAGGAAGGCGCCGCGGCCGGCCGAGCCCGAGAGCGAGGCAGCGGTGAGGATCGCGCCGAGGGTGGGGCCGATGCACGGCGTCCAGGCAATGGCGAAGGCGGCCCCGGCGACGATCGGGCCGCCCCTGCCGGCGCGCTCGAGAAGGGCGTCGACGTGCCACTCGCGGTTGAGGCGGGTGACGAAGAGCGAGGCGACGAAAAGGACCCCCATCGCGATGATCAGAGCGCCTGAGATCTTGGTCAGCAGCTGCTTGTGGTCGTGAAGCGCTGAGCCGAGGCCGGTCGCGGTCAGGCCGAGGAGGATGAAGATCGTCGAGAAGCTCGCCACGAAGAGCAGGCTCGGGCCCAGCACACGGCGCCAGCCGGCGCTGTCCAACTCCGCCGCGGAGACGCCGCTGACAGTTGAAAGGTAGCCAGGTACGAGCGGCAGCACGCAGGGGGAGAGGAAGGAGACGACGCCCGCGGCGAGGGCGGCGAAGATCCCGACCCCCGCGGTCGGATCGGTGCTCAAGGCGGCGCTGATCACTGCCATTCAGGGTACGCTGCGCGCGTGGACCTCAGCGCTCTGATCCTCAACTGCACCCTGAAGAAGTCCCCCGAGCCCTCCAACACCCAGGGCCTGATCGACATCGTCACCGGCCACTTCGACGAGCTGGGCGTCAAGCACGAGACGCTGCGACCGGTCGACTTCAACATCCCCTTCGGCGTCGTCTCCGACATGGGGGAGGGTGACGAGTGGCCCCAGATCCTCGAGAAGGTGCTCGACGCCGACATCCTGATCATGGCGATGTCGATCTGGTTCGGCGTCCGCAACAGCGTCTGCCAGATGGTGATCGAGCGGCTCGACGGCACCTACAACACGACCAACGAGGTCGGCCAGTACCCCCTCTACAACACGGTCGGCGGCGTCGTCGTCACCGGCAACGAGGACGGCGCCCACGCCTGCTCGGAGACGACCCTCTTCAACCTCACCCACCTCGGCTGCGCGATCCCGCCCAATGCCGACACCTACTGGGTCGGCGACGCGGGGCCGGGACCCTCCTTCCTCGAGGCCGGCGGCAAGGACCACCCCTACACCCAGAAGACCGCCAAGTGGATGGCCCACAACGTCACCCATCTGGCCCGCATCCTCAAGCAGAACCCGATTCCGGCTGAAGGCAACACGGTCCCAGGCTGGCAGCCGGACGAGTGCAGCGGCCACGACGACCGGATGCCCGCCGGCCACGTCGGCTGAAGGCTCCACAGCGCCGCTGTTCAACGCCGCCGGGGTGGCGCGCCGCCTGCGGGCGTCACCGTTGTTCGCGATCGGCCCAAGCGCGCCCGGCCCGGCGCTGCGTCGCGGGGCCCTGGTCGCGGTCCCGGTTGGCATCGCTCTCCTGGTCGAGCTGGGAATGGACACCCCGACGAAGGGCGCGATCGCGACCGGCGCCCTGCTCGCTGGCTTTCCGGGGCTCGACGCCCCCGC
Source organism: uncultured Solirubrobacterales bacterium (assembly GCA_963706605.1). Classification (GTDB taxonomy): domain Bacteria; phylum Actinomycetota; class Thermoleophilia; order Solirubrobacterales; family 70-9; genus VRUE01. The sequence continues at coordinate 2,277,720 of OY970165.1, read as the reverse complement.
CCGCACTCGCGCTGCCTGGCAGGCGGCGGTGGCGCCCCTAATCGGCCTCGCCGCAGCGCTCGGCGTCCTCACCGGCTCCTCCGCCGTGCTCGCCGTAGCCGCGATGGTGCTTGTCGGCGCAGCCGCCGGCTACTGCTTCGCTGTCTCGCTGCGCCTCTCGATCGCCGGCCTCTCGGTGGCGCTCTCGCTGCTGATCGCGCAGGGACTGCCACTCGAGCTCGCCGACACGTTGCCGGCGCTACTCCTCGCCACCGCCGGCGGCCTGCTGCAAGCCGCTTTCTCACTCGCCGTCTGGCTCGCGGCAGGGACGTGCCGGGACTTCAAGGTCCATATGGGGGCACAACTCCCGGCACGTCCGGAGAGCGGGGCGGGGGAGGGGACCTGGCGAGGGGCGGTGCGGGCCCTGGTGTCGAACTTAACGCTGAGCTCGACCAGCGCCCGCCACGCCCTCCGCTTCGGAGCCGCCCTTGGAGCCGGTGTCGGCGCCTACTGGCTGCTCGGAATGAAGGAGCACGGCTTCTGGATCCCGCTGACGATCCTCTTCGTCCTGCGCCCCGAGGAGGAGGAGGAGGAGGAGGAGACCTTCCACCGGCTGATTCTGCGTGCCGTCGGCACCGCCCTCGGTCTGGTGATCGCAACGGCGCTCTCCTTCTGGCTCAACGGCGACGGCATCGCCCTCGCCGTGGCCCTGACCGTCGCCACCGGCTTCGCCTATGGCCTGCTCACGGTCCAGTACGCGCTTTTCACCACCGCGATCACCGTCTACGCGGTGCTGCTTGCCGACACGCTCGGCGAGCCGGCCCTCACGGCGGCCGGACAGCGGGCCGGCGCCACCGCGATCGGCATCGCGATCGCCGCCGCGGCCTTCCTGCTCTGGGCCAATCCGAGGGAGCGGGTGCAGGCTCACGCCTAAGTGTCAAGCGACAACGCCGTTGCCATTTCCGTTACCGGCGACGAACCGGTGGTCCTCGGGATCAGGACGAAGGATCAGAACCTCGGCGGGAGCCTGCTCGAGCACCCAGATCAGGTCGTCGCCGGCAAGGCCGGCTCCGGCCTCTGCGGTCGCCGGGACGACAACCCGGTCGAAACGCTCGCGGTCGAGCAGGCGGGCCAGGGCGTGGCGGTAGGAGCGCCCGCGCTCGATGCGAGAGTCGACCGGCACACCCTGAGCGGTCGCCCGCTGCTCGATCGCCTCCAGCATCGGCATCGCCTTGGCGGCCTCGGCCGGGATCGCGCAGTCGAGCGGCAACCGCTTCGGCACCGCCGCGAGATAGGCCGGCATCAGCGTCGCGTTCTCGGCACGGGCAAGGCGCAGGGCGGCGTCGACGGCGCGGCGTGAGATCGCGGTTCCGGTGAACGGCAGGAGGATCTGATGGACGGCGTCCGGCCGGCCGGCGCGGCCGCCACGGCGCGAGCGCGCGATCAGGTAGCCGACGCCCACGCCGAGGACAAGCGCCACGCCGACCAGCACGTGCTCGACCGTCAACCTCACTCCGCCTCCTGTCCCTTGCCACCCCGCAGGGCGACGATCCGAATGTCGACACCCCGCGGGGTCGCCTCCATCAGCCGCTGCGGCAGGGGTTCGCGCAGGCGGGCAAAGCCGCGCCGGGGCCGGGACTCGCCGACCATGATGTAGGTGCTGCCGCGCTCGCGGACGACCTCGGCCGCCCCCTGCACGAGGTCGTCGCTCTCCTCGATCAGGAAGTTGGCGCCGAGAACCGAGGCGAGGTGGCGCAGCGCCGTCACCTGCCGCGCGACCTCCCCCTCGATCGGCTGGTTCGGTGGCCTCACCCAGAGCAGGTCAAGGTCGGTGCCGAGCCGCTGCGCCGAGCGCCAGGCGCGCCGGACCAGTCGCTGCGAGCTCGGTTGGGGGCGGACTAGGGCGAGCAGTCGCTCGCCGACCGCCTGGGGGACCTCGGCGGCGACCCGCTCCTTGCGGGTGCCGAGCGGCTCCTCGATGACGAGCCGCTTCGCCTCGACCTCCTGGGCGACCTGCCGCAGCGCCACCTCGCGCAGGGCCAGCAGGTTCTCGACGGTGAAGAAGTTGTTCAGCGCCGCTTCGACGTTCTCGCCGGGGTAGATCTTGCCCGCCCGCAGGCGGGCAATCAACGCCTCCGGGGTGAGGTCGATCAGGACCACTTCGTCGGCCTCGCCCAAGACCGCGTCGGGAATCGTCTCGCGCACCCGCGTTCCGGTCAGCTCGGCGACCTGGTCGTTGAGCGACTCCAGGTGCTGGACGTTGACGGTGGAGAAGACGTCGACCCCGGCCGCTAGCACGTCGCGCACGTCTTCGTAGCGCTTCTCGTGCTCGACCCCCGGTGCGTTGGTGTGGGCAAGCTCGTCGATCAGCGCCACCTCCGGCGCCCTCACCAGCAACGCCGCCAGGTCCATCTCTTCGAGCTCGGTGTCGCGGTAGGCAACCCGCCGCCGCGACACCGTCTCCAGCCCCTCCGCCAGCGCCGAGGTCTCGGGCCGCCTGTGTGGCTCCATGTAGCCGATCGCCACGTCGCGGCCGGCGTTCTGCTCGGCGTGGCCTTCCTGCAGCATCCGGTACGTCTTGCCGACCCCCGCCGCCATGCCGATGAAGACCTTGAGGCTTCCGCGGCGCCCAGCATTCATCGCCTCATTGTCCGCCACGGTGTGGGCGGCGTACAACTCACGCTCCCAGCAGGTTGTGGATCAGGAGGTCGAGCAGCTTGATGCCGAGGAAGGGGGCGATCAGGCCGCCGAGGCCGTAGATCAGCATGTTGCGCCGCAGCAGCGCGGTGGCGCCGATCGGCCGGTAGCGGACCCCGCGCAGGGCGAGCGGCACCAGCAGCGGGATGACCAGCGCGTTGAAGACGATCGCGGAGAGGATCGCCGACAGGGGCGTCCCCAGGGACATGACGTTGAGCGAGTCGAGAGGTCCGCGTTCGCCCGCGTGCGCCGCGTAGGTGAAGGCGAAGATCGCCGGCAGGATCGCGAAGTACTTGGCGACGTCGTTGGCGATCGAGAAGGTGGTCAGGGCGCCGCGGGTGATCAGCAGCTGCTTGCCGATCTCCACGATCTCGATCAGCTTGGTGGGATTGGAGTCGAGGTCGACCATGTTGCCCGCCTCGCGGGCCGCCTGGGTGCCGGTGTTCATCGCCACGCCGACGTCCGACTGGGCCAGGGCGGGGGCGTCGTTGGTGCCGTCGCCGGCCATCGCCACCATCCGCCCCTCGGCTTGGTGGCTGCGGATCAGCTCCAGCTTCTGCTCCGGGGTCGCTTCGGGCAGGAAGTCGTCGACCCCCGACTCCTCGGCGATCTTCGCCGCCGTCAACCGGTTGTCACCGGTCACCATCACGGTGCTGATCCCCATCTGGCGCAGCTCGTCGAAGCGGGCGCTCATGCCCTCCTTGACGATGTCCTTCAGGTAGACGACGCCGAGCACGTGGTTGTCGCGGCAGACGGCGAGCGGGGTGCCGCCCTCGCGGCCGATCCGGTCGAGCTGCTCCTGAAGCTCGGCGGGGGGGCGGCCGCCCTGCTCGCTGACGAACTTGACGATCGCGTCACCGGCACCCTTCCGGTACTGGTTTCCGTTGACGTCGACCCCGCTCATCCGCGTCTCGGCGGAGAAGGGGATGAAGGTCGCCTCGTGGGTTTGCAGCTCGCGCTCCCGAATCCCGTAGCCCTTCGCAAAGACGACGATCGAGCGGCCCTCCGGCGTCTCGTCGGCCAGGGAGGAGAGCTGGGCCGCCTCGGCCAGCTCGGACTCCTCGATCCCCGGCATCGGGATGAACTCGGTCGCCTCGCGGTTGCCGAGCGTGATCGTGCCGGTCTTGTCGAGCAGCAGCACGTCGACATCCCCGGAGGCCTCGACCGAGCGGCCGGAGAGGGCGAGCACGTTGTGGCGGACGAGGCGGTCCATGCCGGCGATTCCGATCGCCGAGAGCAGGGCGCCGATCGTGGTCGGGATCAGCGCCACCAGCAGGGCGACCAACGTCACCACCGAGGCACTCGAGCTGGAGAACTCGGCGAAGGGCCGGAGCGAGACGACGACCGCAAGGAAAACGAGGGTAAGGCCGGCGAGGAGAATGTTGAGGGCGATCTCGTTCGGGGTCTTGCGTCGTTCCGCCCCCTCGACCAGGGCGATCATCTTGTCGAGGAAGCTCTGCCCGGGCTCCTGCGTGATCTCCACCACGATCCGGTCGGAGAGGACGCGGGTGCCGCCCGTAACGGCGGAGCGGTCGCCGCCGGACTCGCGCACGACGGGGGCGGACTCGCCGGTGATCGCCGACTCGTCCACCGAGGCGATCCCCTCGATCACGGTGCCGTCACCTGGAATCGTCTCACCCGCCTCGACCACGACCACGTCGGCACGGCGCAGCTCCGAGGCCGGCTTCTCGCCGCCGTCGCGCAGTCGGGCCACCGTCTCCGTGCGCATCGAGCGCAGCGCGTCAGCCTGCGCCTTGCCGCGGCCCTCGGCCAGCGCCTCGGCGAAGTTGGCGAAGACGACGGTGAGCCAGAGCCAGACGCTGATCGAGCAGGCAAACCAAGCGGGCTCGTCGCCACCGCCGAGCGGCGAGCCGCCGAATACCTGGATCAGCCAGCCCGCCGTCGTGATCACGGCGCCGATCTCGACCACGAACATCACCGGGTTATGGATCTGGTGCCTGGGGTCGAGCTTGGACAGCGAGTCGATCACGGCCCTGACCATGATCGAGCGGTCGAACAGCGAGCGGGGGCGGTTGCGGAGGGTCTCGTCGGTCACTGCGGAGCCTCCTTGTCGAGGGCGAGGTTGAGCTGGAGCACGTTCACGCCCGGCTCACCGAAGAGACCGAGAAAACGGCCTTCGGTGTGTTCACCGATCAGGTCGAGGACGCGCCGAAGCGGCAGCTGACGTACGACCGCCACCCGGTGGGCCTGGATGCGGGCATTCGCCTCCGAGATGTGGGGGTCGACGCCGGAGGCAGACGTGGTGACCGCGTCGACGGGCACGTCAGCCGCGGTCAGACCCGGGTCGTAGCGACCCTCTCGAGCGAGATACGCCTTCAGCTCTTCGGCGAAGAATTCGGACAGTTCCCTGTTGTTGGGCCCGAGGTTGCTGAAGTAGGTGACGTCGGCGCTGTATTCGGTGGCCGAGGGACGGCTCTGGAAGTAGCGTGGCTCGCCGCGGAAGTCCTGGCCGATCAGCTTCGAGCCGACCACCTTGCCGTTCGCTTCGATCTTGCTGCCGTTTGAGGCGCCGGGGAAGAGCACCTGCGAGACGCCGGTGGTGACGAGCGGGTAGCCGATGCCGAGCAGCAGGGTGAGGAGGACGATCGCGATCGTGGCGGTGATCAGGTCTTTGCGCAGTCCACTCATCTCAGAACAGTTGGTCGGTCAGTCCCTGCACGACGGGACCGAGCAGGAAGGCGGGGAAGAAGGTGAGTGCGGCGACGATCACGATGACGCCGATCAGGAGAACGACGAAGGTGGGGGAGTCGGCACGGAAGGTGCCGGCGCCGGCCGGGGCGACCTTCTTGCCGGCCAGCGAGCCGGCGGCGGCGAGCGCGGCGACCATCGGCAGGAAGCGGGCGATCAGCATCACCACGCCGCCGAGCAGGTTGGCGAAGTCATACCCGTAGGCGCCCGCGTTGCCGGGCGCGTGGGGCTGGATGAAGCCGGTGTAGCCGGCGAAGGCGGAGCCGTTGTTGTTGGCCTGCGACATGTAGGCGTACAGCGACTCCGAGAAGCCCTGCGGGCCGGGGTTGTAGATCGAGATCGTGCCGTCGTGGCCGGCCACGGCCCAGGCGGTCGCGAACAGCACCAGCAGCGGCGTCACCAGCACGCCGACCAGGACCAGCTTCACCTCCCGCGACTCGATCTTCTTGCCGAGGAACTCGGGGGTGCGGCCGACCATCAGCCCGGCGATGAAGACGGTGAGCAGGACGAAGAGCAGCATGTAGTAGAGGCCCGAGCCGACGCCACCGAAGATCACCTCGCCGGTGGAGAGGTTGGCGGTCGGGACCAGGCCACCGATCCCGGTCAGCGAGTCGAAGGCGGCGTTGACCGCGCCGCAGGAGGTGACGGTGGTGACCGCCGTCCAGAGGGAAGAGTCGGCGATTCCGAAGCGCTGCTCCTTGCCCTCCATGTTGCCGCCGGTCGATCCGTCGAAGGCACGGGTGAGAACGCCGGCATGGTGCTGGGCGGGGCTGCCGTGCTGCTCAGCCATATAGACGACCGCGACCCCGACGACGAACATGATCATCATCGCCCCGTAGAGCGCCCAGCCCTGGCGCCGGTTGCCGACCATGCGGCCGAAGGTGTAGGTGAGGCTGGCCGGGATGACGAGGATCAGCAGCAGCTCGACCAGGTTGGTGAGGCCGCTCGGGTTCTCGAACGGCATCGCGCTGTTGACGTTGAAGAAGCCACCGCCGTTGGTCCCCAGCTCCTTGATCGCCTCCTGAGAGGCGACCGGGCCGAGGGCCAGGGTCTGGGCGCCGCCGGCAATCGTGTGGAAGGCCTGCGATCCGTCGAGGGTCTGGATCACGCCCTGAGAGACGAGAACCAGGGCGGCGATGAACGAGATCGGCAGGAGGATGTAGAAGCTGATCCGGACCAGATCCGCCCAGAAGTTGCCGAGAGCCGTCCCCGAGCGCGCCGCGAAGCCGCGGATCACGGCGGCGAGGGCGGCGATCCCGACCGCGGCGGAGACGAAGTTCTGCACGGTCAGCCCCGCCATCTGGGCGAAGTAGGAGAGCGTGGTCTCGCCGCCGTAGTACTGCCAGTTGGTGTTGGTGACGAAGGAGGAAGCGGTGTTGAAGCTGAGGTTCCAGGGGCCGGAGTGGAATCCCTCGGGGTTGAACGGCTGGATGCTCTGGGTGCGGAGGATCAGGTAGAGCAGCAGCCAGGAGAGCAGACTGAAGACGACGATCGAGCGGGCGTAGGCCTTCCAGTCCTGCCCTTCGTCGGGCCGCACGCGCAGCACCCGGTAGGTGAAGCGCTCGATCGGCCCGACGAGGGGGGAGAGGAAGACCCGTTCACCCTGGAAGACCCTGGCGATGTAGCCGCCGAGCAGCGGCACCAGCGCGGTGAGGACGACCAGGAAGACGACGATCTGAACCCAGCCCTGGGTCATCGCACCCTGTCCAGCACCTCGACCCCGACCAGGATCAGGCCGAAGGCGACGAGCGCTATCGCGACGGAGACGAGGTCCACACAGCGATCATGCGACGGACCCCGTCAAGGCCGCATGAAGCAACGCGGCTGCCGTATACAGATTTCGTGAAGCCCCTGGCGCGTTCGCAGTTATCCGGCTATGAGGCGTAAAACTGCGAACGCGGGGCGGTTGTTAGGCGGCGAAGCGGTAGCCGACGCCGGGGTCGGTGCGGATGTAGCGGGGGCCGTCCTCCGGCTCGATCTTGCGCCGCAGGTTGGCGACGTGGGCGCGCAGAACCTGGAAGTCGTCGGCGTACTCGGGGCCCCAGACGTCGACCAGCAGCGAGCGGTGGGTCATCAGGCGACCGCGGTTGCGGGCGAGGACACGCAGCAGGTCGAACTCGATCGGCGTCAGGTGCACCGACTCGCCGTCGCGGCGGACGCTGCGGGCGGAGAGGTCGATCTCGAGCCCGTCGGCCGAGATCAGCGGCTCGGCCGCCTCCGGCTTGGCGCGGCGCAGCACCGCCTCCAGGCGCGCCATCAGCTCCGGTGGGCCGAACGGCTTGGTCACGTAGTCGTCGGCCCCCGCCGCCAGCGCCCTCACCTTGGCCTCCTCCTCGCCGACCGCGGAGAGAACGATGATCGGCATCTCACTCCACTCGCGCAGTCGTTCGGTTACCTCGACGCCGTCGATGTCGGGCAGCATCAGGTCGACGATCGCCGCCTCCGGCGGTCGCACCGCCGCCTTGTCGAGCGCCTCCTCGCCGCTGCTCGCGGCAACGGCCTCGTAACCGGAGTCGCGGAGGATGACGCGCAGGGCGCGAAGGATCTGCGGCTCGTCATCACAAACCAGGACCCGCGGGGCGTCGCTCACGGCGAGCTCTCCTCGTCGACAGACGGGAAGGAGACCACGAAGGCCGTTCCCTGCCCGGGCAGCGACTCGACCTCGATCTCCCCGCCGCTGGCCTCGACGAAGCCTTTTGCAATTGCGAGGCCCAGGCCGCTGCCGGCCGGATCGACGCCGTTTCCGGCTCGGTAGAAGGGTTCGAAGATCCGCCCCCACTCCGCCTCCGGGATGCCGCCACCCTGGTCGACCACACGCACCACGAGCTGGGAACCGATCAACTTCGCGTGCACCGATACCGGGCGGCCACCGCCATGGCGGACACCGTTCTCCAGCAGGTTGGCGAAGGCGCGCTCGAGCTGCGCCGCATCGGCGCTCAGCGTTGGGAGGTCAACCTCGGCGCTGAGCCGGACCAGCTCACGGTCGGCCCCGATCGAGTCCCGCGCCGCTTCCAGCAGCTCGGCCACGTCCACCGGCTCCCGGTGGGGCTCCGCCTTACCGGCCTCCAGCCGCGAGACGTCGAGCAGGTTCTCGACCAAGCGCGAGAGGCGGCCGCCCTCGGCGACGACGGCGTCGCTCAGCTCGGCGCGCTCGGCGTCGGTGAGGGTGGGGGAGCCGAGCGCGGCGCCAGCGGCCATCACCGAGGTGAGCGGCGTCCGCAGGTCATGGGAGACGGAGCGCAGCAGGGCGGTCTTGAGCTCGTCGCTGCGCCGCAGCGCCTCCGCTTCGATTGCCTCGGCCTCCATCCGGTCGCGCTCCAGCGCCATCGCTTCCAGCTCCTGCTTGGCCAGGTCCGCCTCGGCGCGCCGCTGTTCGGCCTCCTCGGCGCGCCGCCGCGCGGCGCCGGCAAGGGTCGAGGCAAGCGCAGCAGCGACCAGGTAGATCGCAAGGGCGACCCAGTTCTTACCTTCGGCGATCGTGAAGCCGCCCGTGGGGGGAATGTGGAACCAGTTGAAGGCGGCGGCGCTGAGCACCGCCGTCAGCAGCCCGAGGCGGAGACCCCAATAGCTGGAGACCAAGAGCACCGCGAGCAGGTAGAGAACCCCGGTCGAGACCACCGGCACGGCATCGCGCAGGGCGAAGATCGCCGCCGTGGCCGCCGCGATCGCGGCGAGCATCGTCGCCAGTCCGGCCCAGGTCGACCCGCGCGTCTCCATCGCCCGTAAGGCTAGACGGCGAATGTCGGTAGATTTCCTGGCTGACCAGCCAAACCGCCGCGCGGGCGGGAGACATAGGAGCAGACTTTGAGCAACCGCACGTTCGTGATCGGGGTCGGGATGACCAAGTTCGAGAAGCCCGGCACCAAGGAGGGCGACTACCCGGACTGGGCCAAGGAGGCGGGGGAGAAGGCGCTCGCCGACGCCGGCATTCCGTACGAGGACGTACAGCAGGCCTACGCCGGCTACTGCTACGGCGACTCCACCTACGGCCAGCGGGCGCTCTACCAGCTCGGCCTGACCGGGATCCCCGTGGTCAACGTCAACAACAACTGCTCGACCGGCTCCTCGGCGCTGTTCCTGGCCCGGCAGGCGGTCAAGGGCGGCCTCGTCGATTGCGCGCTTGCGCTCGGCTTCGAGAAGATGGAGCCGGGCTCGCTCGGCGTCAAGTACACCGACCGCACCAACGCGCTCGACAAGCACGCGATGCGGATGTTCGAGATCCGCGACCCCGAGCAGTCGCCACCGGCACCGCAGATGTTCGGCAACGCCGGCCGCGACCACATGGAGAAGTACGGCTCCAACCCCGACCACTACGCCTGGATCGGGTGGAAGAACCACAAGCACTCGGTCAACAACCCCTACGCCCAGTTCCAGGACGTTTACAGCCTCGAGGAGATCAAGTCAGCGAGGATGATCCACGACCCGCTGACCAAGCTGCAGTGTTCGCCGACCTCCGACGGCTCGGCCTGCGCGATCGTCGCCTCCGAGCGCTACGTCGAAGAGCACGACCTCGGCGCCCAGGCGATCGAGATCGTCGGTCAGTCGATGGTCACCGACCTCTCCTCGACCTTCGCCGAGGACACCGACTGCATGAAGATCGTCGGCTCCGACATGTCGAAGCAGGCGGCGAACGAGGCCTACGCCGAGGCCGGCGTCGTCGCCGATGAAGTCGACGTCTGCGAGCTGCACGACTGCTTCAGCGCCAACGAGCTCATCACCTACGAAGCGCTCGGCTTCGCGGCCGAGGGCGAGGGCCACAAGCTGGTCGAGGAAGAGGCGACCACCTATGGCGGCAAGGTCGTCGTCAACCCCTCCGGGGGGCTGATCTCGAAGGGCCACCCGCTCGGCGCGACCGGTCTGGCGCAGTGCTCGGAACTGACCTGGCAGCTGCGCGGTGAAGCCGACAAGCGGCAGGTCGAGGGCGCCAAGACCGCCCTCCAGCACAACATCGGCCTCGGCGGCGCCGCCGTGGTCACCGTCTACAAGCCGGCGGCCTAGGAGTCGCCGGAGAAGGAGGCACGATGGCGAAGGAGCGACGCGCACTCAGCGGCAAGGTCGTGACGATCACCGGGGGCGCCCGGGGGATCGGCAAGGCGACGGCGACGGCGCTGGTCCGCAAGGGCTGCCGCGTCGCAATCGGCGACCTCGACTTGGCGCTCGCCGAGCGGACGGCGGCGGAGCTGGGCGGCGGCACGATCGCGCTGCCACTCGACGTCACCGAGCGCGCCTCCTTCACCGCTTTCCTCGACGAGGCCGAGCGCCAGCTGGGCCCGCTCGACGTCGTCGTCAACAACGCCGGGATCATGCCGGTGACGCCGTTCGCCGAGGAGTCGGTCGACTCGATCAAGCGCCAGCTCGACATCAACGTCTACGGCGTGATCACCGGCATGCAGCTGGCGATCGAGCGGATGCGGCCGCGCGGCTCCGGCCACATCGTCAACCTCGCCTCGCAGGCCGGCAAGGGCGGCTTTCCCGGGATCGCCACCTACTCGGGGACCAAGCACGCCGTGGTCGGGGTCAGCGAGGCGGTGCGGGCCGAGCTGCGCGACACCGGCATCGAGATCGCCTGCGTGATGCCAACCGTCGTCAACACCGAGCTGACCTCCGGTGTCGGCCAGAAGATGATCAAAGCGGTGGAGGCCTCCGACGTGGCCGATGAGATCGTCGATGCGCTCGAAGTGCCGCGCTTCGACGTCTGGGTACCGCGCGCCAACGGCGGCCTGTTCAAGGTCGTCGCCCTGATGCCGCGCCTCTGGCGCGAGGCCCTCGGCCGCCTTATGAAGGTCGACAAGCTGATGACCGAGGTCGACCACAGCGCCCGCCGCGCCTACGAGGATCGCGCCTCCCACAGTGAGCCGGCGCTCGACTCCGAGCCCGAGCCGGCCGCACAGCGAGACGCGGCCTGAGGTCGATCGCAGCATTTGGGGGTCCATAGACCCCCAAATGCTTCAATGAACACTGATGGGGCGAATCTACGACGCGACCTGGGGTAGGGGCTTCGCGGCCCTCTATGACCGCTGCAGCAAGGCGGCGGAGGATGAGGGGCTGCGGGAGATGCGGCGGGAGACCCTCGCCGAGGCAAGCGGGCGGACGATCGACCTCGGTGCCGGGACCGGCGCCAACCTGGGGCTCTATCCAGAGGCCGTGACCGAGCTGGTGCTCGCCGAGCCCGACCCGCACATGTTGAGGAAGCTTCGGGTGAAAGTCGGGGAGGCGGCCGTCGATGCCGAGGTCGTCGAGGCGCCGGCCGAGAACCTGCCCTTTGAGGACTCGAGCTTCGACACCGCCGTCTTCACCCTCGTCCTCTGCACGGTGCCCGATCCCGTCGCGACGCTGGCAGAGGTGAGTCGGGTGCTGCGACCCGGGGGCAAGCTGCTCTTCGTCGAGCACGTCCGCGCCGAGGACGCCGGCCTGGCCCGCCGGCAGGATCGCTTCGAGAAGCCCTGGCGCTTCTTCGCTGACGGCTGTCACTGCAACCGCGACACCGTGGCCACGATCGAAGCCTCGCCGCTGACCGTCGAACAGGTGCAGCACGAGCAGCTGCCAAAGGTCCCGTCGATCGTCAAGCCTCTGGTCCGAGGCCGAGCTTCCCTCACCCCTTAGCTCGCACAGTCATCACACCCCTGGGGTAAGAACCCAAACCCGTCGTGACCTGATTTTTCCCGGAACGTGGGCGGGCGGGACTTTCACACTCTGTTGCATCGACGGCTTTCGAGTGATGAACTTCGCCTTCGTGAAGGGGGTACGGTTCAATCGTCTGGCTCCTGCAGGCCACAAGACCGTCCACAGAGCAACTTCGCGCGACAACCGACTCGGCAGGCGGATCCAGGCGGGTGTGGGAATTGCGGTGAGCCTGGTCGGCCTGGTCGCGTACCTGTACCTGCTGGGCGGTCTCGTCATGTGGTTGCGCTTCACCGCCGCGCAGCTGCCGGCGGATGACGCAATAGCGGCGCTTGACAACAAGCGCCTGCTCGCGATGGGGATCAAGGCATTGGCGTTCGAGGTCATGCTCCTCGGCGGGCTCCTGGTGGCAACGTGGCTGGCCTGGTATCTCGCCCGGGTCTTCTCCGCGGCGGGGGGACTCGGCAAGACGAAGAAGGCAACCCTCTCGCCCAAACCAAGGCACCGCTCACCCGCCGGCGCTTCGGTCATCCTGCTGGCGTTCGCCCTGGGAATTGCCCTCGCCGCGCTCTCCAGGGACGTGAGCTCGCTGTCCGATTGGTCGCCGGCCATCGTCGGTCTGGTCGCCGGGTTCACCTCCGCCCTGATGGACGACTCAGAGAGCGCGGCCGAACTCTTGACCTCACGACCGATGCTCTGGGGTATTTCACTTGCTCTTGCGGCACTTGCGGTTTTCTTCATGTCGGCGCCCGCCGGGGTGGCGGTATTGCTTCTCATCGGCCTCGCTCGTTTCAGTGGCCGGCTAAGCAAACTGCCCTCGGTCAGGAACCTTGCCCACCTGATCCCGGCGGTGCTGATCCTCGGGGCGTGCCTGAGCATCGTCGCCGCCGCCTACGTCGCGACGCCGCCGGTGACGCTCGACCGGGTCAGCGTCGCGACCGTCAACGGTCATCTGCTCTCCGGCGGCTACATAGGCCGCTCCAGCGACGGGCTGATCATGGCGACCTGCAGAGCCGACAGATCCGACCCGACGGTGAGTGACTCGGTGCGGCTGCGGGTCATCGCACCGGGCCAGGCCCGCAGGACGATCCTCGGCGGTAGTCCCTACGCATTCGACTACGGAAAGAACCCGTCGCTGTTCGACCTCGCAAAGCACTACATCGGAGGATCCGCGATCGGCGAAAGCCTGCCGACGGTTTCAATCGATCCCAGGCGCAGCGAACTGGTCTGTGGGGCGGTATCCGCGCCGCATGCCGATCGCTCCGAACCCACGCCGGCCCGCTCCACTGCTCTCACCAACGCACGATAATGGAGGTTATGTGAACTTGCACCGAATTCTGGCCGGGATGACCCTGGCGATCATCGTCTGCTCACTGATCGCGGGGCCTGTTGCATTGGCGGGCGCCGTCGGCGTCGATGAAGAAGTCTGGTGCCTGAGCCCGGGCAACCGTAAAGATGTCGTCAGCACCGCCAAGACGCTGGGTCTCGGCAAGCCGGCCGGATCGGGGCGCGCGCTGATCGTCCCCCGCAGATCGAGCGAGAAGCTGAGCGTCAGTGAATGGCAGCAGGCACGGCCGCAGGACTTCGCCGACGCCTGCGAGCAGGCCTACGAGGTCTTCGGCGGCGGCGGCGCCCCCGACGAGGAATCGCCGGCGGTCAAGGTCGGAATCGCCGCCGGCGCTGGAGCGGTGGTGGCCGCTCTGGGCGGTGGGATCAGCTATGCGGCGGCGAAGCGAGGGCGCAAGGACGAGCGAGGCTTCCAGGTGTCTCTGGGCCGCTCCAAGCGTCTAGTCGAGGACCTGGCCACCCTCAGCGAGGCGGTCGATCGACTCGCCCAGAAAAAGAAGGCAGGGACGGACGACGGCGCAGAGAGCCAGAACGCACGGGACTGCGCGAACCGCCTCGAGAGCACGATCCGCAGCTCCGGCCTCAAGGAGGACGCGGCGATCAATTTAGTGACGAATCTGACGATGGAGATCGATGCAACGGATGAGGGAAGCGACAGGGAAAACGGCCTGCGCATAGAGATGGCCGGGGCCAAGGTCGAGACCGCGGTCTTGGCCCTGATCGCGAAACTGGGAGCCTAGTTCGGGGTCGCCGCTGCGTCTATCGCCGCTTCGATCTCCCCTGCCGAGCCGGGGGTCCCCAACGTTTTCAGGCCTTCGACTCCCGGCCCTTCGACCGCGAAGGACGGCGTGCCGGTGAAGCCGAGGCGCTGCGCTTCGGCGGTGGTGTCCTTCACCTCTGCCAGGACCCTGGGATTCCTGCGGTCCCTGTTCCACTTGGCGACATCCGTCACCCCGGCGCCCCTGGCGATTTCGGTCATGAAGGCGTTGGTGACATAGCCCGACGCCTCGGCCCCCTGGTTGCGGTAGAAGAGCTCGACGAAGCTCCAACCGCGTCCCTGCTTGCCGGCAGCGATCGCGGCGGCGCCGGCGGGGATCGATTCCTGGCTGATGATCGTGAAGTTGCGGAACTCGATCTTCGCTTCGCCGCTGCGCACCTTGGAATCGATCACGTCGGGAATGATTTCTTCTGAGAAGCCCTTGCAGACCGGGCACTGGAGGTCGCCGAACTCGATCAGGGTCACCTTCGCCCGTGGCTGACCCAAGGCCATCCCGTTTTGGGGAATTCCCTTCAGCTGACCGGCGACCAGCCCGGTGTCCTCGAGGTTGGTGTCACCACCGCTGGTCTGGTTGCCGCTGATGACGATCAGCACGGCGACCGCGACGATCGCAAGGAAGACGGCGGCGCTGCCGAGCTGCAGGAGTCGTTTCCGGCGCTCCTGCCGCTCACCCTCGCCTTCGGCCTCGATTCGCTGCCGGCGACGTTCGTCTCTGGCGCCTCTTCCACTCATGTCGGCCTGCCGACGTAGCCAACCATGCGCGCCGCGTTGACGGCGAACAGAACCGTCATCAACACGGCGCTGGCGACACACCACTGGCAGATCGCTTCGATCTTGAACAGCTCCAGGTAGGTGAGATAGACGCTGTAGCCGAAGCCGGCGAGGGCCAGGCCAAAGCCGGCCATCCTGGCACCGTCGCCACGCAGCAGCGCCATCACAAGCAACAGCACGTAGCCGATGACCCCAAAGACGGCGACGTTGACCCCTAACAGGTGCGAGTAGGAGCTGTTGGCGACGGTCTCGCAGCCGCTGCCGCCGGCCAGGCAAACCGGCGAGCCGCCGCCGGAGTCGGCGATCGTGATGTAGGTCGCGACGCCGATGCCAAAGGCCGCGACGAAGGTTGCGATCGTCCGCAGCGTCCCCTCGGCAGGTGCCCTCATCGCCCGCAACCGTATTGGACTTGGCTGCGGCGAATCTAAAGGGGCAGCTAAGGCCGGTGTGGCGCCAGCTCGGCGCTGAAGGCGGCGAGCTCACGCGAGAGCCTGCCACCCTGCCAGGCCAGCGGCGACTCACCCTTCGCCTCGCCGGTCAGCCGGGCATCGGGCAGGCGCTCCGCATAGGCCTCGGCGACGTGGCGCGGATGGCCCGGATCGACGTCGTCGTGACTGGCGACCACCAGGGCCGGCATTCGCAACGACTCCAGCTCGAC
This sequence comes from uncultured Solirubrobacterales bacterium, assembly GCA_963706605.1. Taxonomy (GTDB): domain Bacteria; phylum Actinomycetota; class Thermoleophilia; order Solirubrobacterales; family 70-9; genus VRUE01. The sequence goes on along the minus strand of OY970165.1, from coordinate 2,262,160 downwards.
CATCGCGTCGAAGGGTCGCGAGCGTGACACCTGCCGCAGCGCGTCGACCAGCGCCTCCGGGTGACGGTGGCGCAGCATCCGCTCGCGGGTGAAGCGCAGCACCGAGTCACGCCAGGCCGGGTCGATCTCCTGATTGCGATCGATGTACTCGACGAAGCCGTCGACCCCTCCCCCCTCCAACGCCGCCGCCAAGCCGTCCCAGTAGGCAAGCGTCTCCGCCGAGATCTCGCCCATGTAGACCGGGCCGATGACGACGAGGCCGTCGAGGCGCTCGGGATGGCGCAGCGCGAAGGCGACCGCCGTGTGGGCGCCCATTGAGTGGCCGGCCAACACGACCCGCTCCTCGCCCACCGTTGCCGCGATCACCGACTCGAGGTCGGCGACCAGCTCCGGGTATCCATAACCCTGTCCCTCGGGGGCCGGATCGGACTCACCATGAGCGCGGGCGTCGTAGGAGATGACGGTGTGCCCGGCCCGCTCCAGGGCCCGCGAGCCGTGGACCACATAGCGCCGCGTCGCGGTGATCCCGTGGCAGAGGACGATCGGCGGCCCCTCCCCCGCCGCCTCACCGCGGATCGCCGGCTGCTCACCGACAGTGAACAGCCGCGGCTCCGCAAGCATCAAGCCAGGGCGGTAACGGCCTGCTCCAGATCGTCGACGGTTTGGAACTTCGCGCCGGTCCTCGACACGTGCCGGTAGCGGATGATCCCCTCGGCATCGATGACGAAGATCGCGCGCATGACGTAGCGGCCCCCCGGCGCCTCTTTCAGTCCGGCCAGCTTCGCGAACGGCCCAACCCAGCCGACCAGCCCGTAGCTCTTGCTGACGGCGAGATCCTCGTCTGCGAGAAGGGGAACGTTGAGGCTCTGCTCCTGAGTCCAGCGCTCGTGCGAGTCGACCGACTGCGGTGAGATGCCCAGCACCTCGGCATCGAGCTGGTCGAGCCGGTCACTGTTGTCCCGGTAGGAGCAGAACTGCGCCGTGCAGACGCGGGTTTCGTCGCCGGGGTAGAAGGCCAAAACGACGTTCTTCCCCCGCAGATCAGACAGCCTGTAGGTCTTGCCCCCGGTCCCCGGCAGCTCGAAGTCAGGTGCCGCATCGCCCACGTCGACCTTTGCCATGGTGAGAAGACTAGAGCAGCGACGGCGGCACCCACGCGGCCGAGGATTCTTCTTCCTTCTGGTTGGGTTTCTTGGCCCAGATCCATTCGATCGTGACGGTCTTCGTCGGCTTTCCGGAGCGAGTGCCGAATTCGCCGATTTTTTCGACCACGTCGAGGCTTTTGTCGACTTCGCCGATCAACGCGTATTCGGGTGGAAGTTCGGCATCGTCGGCGAGGACGATGAAGAACTGGCTGCGCGAGTAGCCGGGTGCATCGGATGGGCGCTTCGCCATTGCCACCATGCCCCTGGTGTAGGTCAGGTCGGCGGGTGGCTTTTCCACGGTGCTGTAACCCGGCCCGCTGGAATTGGTGCCGGTTCCGAGTGGGTCACCCGCCTGGACCATGAAGCCCGGTTCCACCCGGTCGAAGGCCAGACCCTCGTAGAAGCCGATCCTCGCGAGGTGAGCAAACGAGTTGACCGTCTTCGGCGCTCGCTCGGTGTCGAGATCGATCCTGAAGGCGCCGCAGCTGGTCATCACCAGGGCAACCAGATCTTCCCCCTTATCCACGGCTTGGTTCGGCGCGGGGTACTGACCGTTCCACGGCTCATGCGCCTTTGCCGGCTTGCATACAACCGGGGCGCTTGCCTCGGTGGAGGAATCCTGTCCCCCACCGCAGCCGATCAAGCTCGCCAGCGACACGGCCAGTGCGAGCAAGCCCGCAATTGCGACCCTGATCCCCGTCCTCCAGCCGATAAGACCCTCCATCGCCCAAAAGCATAGGGCAAGGCTAGAAAACTTTGACTAATTGAGAGCTATTTGATCGAGATCGATTCGATCAAGATGGTCTGTTTCGGTTTTTCCGCCGGGGTACCGAGCTTGCCGATCCGTTCGACGACGTCGAGGCCCTTGTTGACCTTGCCGACCAGGGCGTATTCCGGCGGCAGCCCGGCATCGGCGGCGAGGACGACGAAAAACTGACTGCCGGAGCGTCCGGGGGGCTCGGCCGAGCTCTTCGCCATCGCCACGATGCCCTTGGTGTAGGCGAGGTTGGCGGGCGGTTTCTCGTCGACGCTGTAGCCGGGACCGCCGGTGCCGGTGCCGAGCGGGTCGCCGCCCTGGATCACGAAGCCGGGTGCGACGCGATGGAAGGTGAGGTCGTCGTAGAAGCCCTTTTCGGAGAGGAAGACAAACGAGTTGACCGTCTTCGGCGCCCGCTTGGAATCCAGCGCGATCTCAAAGCTGCCGCAGCTCGTCTTGACCACGGCGGTCAGCTTCTCCCCCTTCTTCACGGTCTGCTTCGGCGCCTTGTAGGCGATGCTCTTCGGTTTGGGCGCTTCCACGTGCCGGCAACCCGAAGCGCTCGCCTCGGCCGTCGAGTCGCTGCCACCCCCACTGCGCCCGATCAGGATCGCCGCCACGATGCCGGCGATCAACACGGCGAAGACGGCGAGGACGATCCACTTCGTGCGGTCTTGAGAGCCCTTCATCGGCGCCGAAGCCTAGAGGATCGTGCGCACGGTCCCGCCGGTTGGGATGATCGAGTCAATGCCCTCGCCATCCCTGACAGCGCTGGCCACGGCAGTTCTCCACGTACCCGGCCGGCCGGAGCGAATTCTCGAGATCGAGTGCGGCGACGGTGACGGCGTGCTGTTCCTGGCACGGGAGTTTCCGGCGGCTCGCGTGCGCGGCGTCGACCCGTCGGAGGAGGTGGTTCGCGAGGCGGTATCCCGCGTCGGCCTCGACCCGGAGGGACGTGTTGCCTTCAAGCAGGGCCAGTCGCGGACCCTCCCCTACCCCGACGGCTTCTTCGACCTGGTCACCCAGGCCAGCGGCCGCCTCCACCCGGGAGAGATCGCGCGGGTGCTTCGCCCTGGAGGACACCTGGTGCTGATCGGCTCACCACGGTGGCGGGAATGGCGGCTCGGCCGGCACCGGCTCGACCCGGTGGAAAGCGGCCAGGTCGCCGGCCGGGAATTCATCGTCGCGCGGTTCCACGGCGGCGACTGAACGGCTCGGAATAGGCTGCCCAGCGATGCAATTCGAAGGGATGCCGCTGGCGCTGCTCGTCAACCCCGCGTCGGCCCATGGGCGTGCCCTGAAGCTACTGCCGCGCTTGGAGCAGGAGCTGGACGCGCGACGCATCCCCTTCCGGGTGGAGCGCACGCGGGGGCTCGACGACGGGGTCGAGCGGGCCCTGAGCGCCGTCGAGGCCGGTGAGGTGCCGGTGGTGATCAGCGGCGACGGCTTGATCGGGGCGGTCGGCGGCGCCCTGGCCGGGTCGGACACCCCGCTGGGGATCGTCCCCGGCGGGCGGGGGAACGACCTCGCCAGGGTGCTCGAGGTCCCCTCCGAGCCCGAGGCCGTGGCGGCGATGCTGTCCGCCGGCGAGGCGAGGCGCATCGACGTCGGCGAGGTCAACGGCAAGCGCTTCCTGGGCATCGTCAGCGTCGGCTTCGACTCGGAAGCAAACCGACTTGCCAATGAAACCAAGTGGCTGCGCGGCAATCTCGTCTACGCCTATGCCGGCCTGCGCACGCTGGTCGGTTGGAAGCCGGCCCGCTTCACGATCCGCGTCGGCGAGGAACGCGAGCGCTTCAGCGGCTATTCGGTCTCGGTCGCCAACAACAAAGCCTTCGGCGGCGGCATGTTCATTGCCCCCGACGCCGACCTGACCGACGGCGAGTTCGACGTGGTGACGGTCGGCGAGCACGGCAAGCTGCGCTCCCTGGCTATCCTGCCCAAGGTGTTCAAGGGCACCCACGTCGAGGAAGACGAGGTTCGCGTATTTCGCGCCTCGCGTCTCGAGCTGAGTGCCAGCCGGCCCTTCCCCGTCTACGCGGACGGCGAGCACCTGGCCGATCTTCCCGCCACCCTGCGGGTTCTGCCGCAGGCGCTGAGTGTCATCGTCCCGCCGCGGGCCGGGGAGTGAGTCAAGGGCCGAACGGGGCTCTGTTCGGGGCAAAGCGCCTCACCGCGCGGGCGGTCGGCGCCGCCAGCCGAGCCAGCGGCCGCGGAGGCGGCACTACCCTGCCGGGGCGGTTGCTGCTGCGGCTCGACCCAGACGCGATCGCCCGCCTCGGCTCGCGGCTCGACGCCGGGGTGACGCTGATCAGCGCGACCAACGGCAAGACCACGACGGCGGGCATGGTCGCCACTCTGCTCAATGCCGGTGGCCGTGCTCCGGTTCACAACCGGGCGGGGTCGAACATGACCTGGGGGATCGCGACCGCTCTGCTCGAGCAGCATGGCCATGAAGGCCTCTTCGAGGTCGACGAGGCCTGGTTGCCGAAGGTCGCGGCGCAGCTCAACCCCTCACTCGTCGTCCTCAGCAACCTCTTCCGCGACCAGCTCGACCGCTACGGCGAGACCGAGGTGCTGGCCGACGAATGGGCGAAGACGGTGGCGGAGAGAGACGGGAGCACGCGTTTCGTCCTCAACGCCGATGACCCCTTGGTCGCCGACCTGGGCCGGGACGGAGAGGGACGCCGTCGCGACGGGATCGTCTACTTCGGGATCGACGACGACTCCCAAGCGCTGCCCGAGCTCCAGCACGCCTTCGATGCCAAGCACTGCCGCCGCTGCGGTCACCCGTACGCCTACGCGCGCGCGTTCGTCGGTCACCTCGGCCACTACTCCTGCCCGAGCTGCGGCGCACAGCGCCCCGCGCCCGAGGTGGTGGCGACCCAAATCGAGCTGCACGGCATGCGGGGCTCCTCGGTAACCGTCCACACCCCCCGTGGCGAACTGGCGGTCGAGCTGTCCCTCCCCGGCCTCTACAACGTCTACAACGCCCTGGCCGCGATCGCGGCGGGCTTGGAGCTCGGTATCGCTCCGGAGCGCGTCGCGCCGGCGCTGGGCGCGGCGCGTGGCGCCTTCGGCCGGGTCGAGACGGTCGCCGTCGGCGATAAAGACGTCTCGATCCTGCTGATCAAGAACCCGGCCGGGACCAACGAGGTCCTGCGCACCCTGAAGCTGGAGGCGGCCGACACGGGCCTCGATCTCTGGATCGGCCTCAACGACCGGATCGCCGACGGCCGCGACGTCTCCTGGATCTGGGACGCCGACTTCGAGCTGCTGGAGGGAGCGGTGCGACGGGTGACCTGCTCCGGCACGCGGGCGCCGGAGATGGCGCTGCGGCTCAAATACGCGGGTTGGCCGGAGAGTGTGATCACGGTCGAGCCGGCGATCGAGGTCTCGCTGGACCGCGCCGTTGCGGATTCTCCCGGCAGGCTCTTTGCGCTGCCCACCTACACCGCTTTGCTCGAGCTGCACAAGGTGCTTTCGTCCAGGGGGCTGACCAAGGACTTCTGGCGATGAGCGAGGTCATCTGGCATGAAGCCGAGTGTGGGGCCTACGAAGCCGACCTGCCCATCTGGGAGGAGCTGGCCGGCTCGGCAACGGGAGCGATACTCGACCTCGGCTGCGGGACCGGGCGGGTCGCGCTGCACCTGGCCAGGCGGGGCCATGCCGTCGACGGGCTGGACATCGATCCCACCCTGGTCGGCGCCTTCAACGAGCAGGCGACGGAGCTGCCGGCCGAGGCGGCGCTGGGCGACGCCAGGGCCTTCGACCTAGTCGCGGATTTCGGCCTGGTGCTGGCGCCGATGCAGTTGCTGCAGCTGTTCGAGAGCACAGTGGAGCGCCGCCGATGTCTGCGCTGCGCCGCCGCGCACATGACCAGCGACGGACTCGCGGCGTTTGCCATCGTTGAGTCGATGCCGGCGCCTCTAGACGCGGCCCCTCCCCTCCCCGACACCCGTGAGGTCGACGGTTGGGTCTACTCCAGCCTGCCGATCGAAGCCCGGGTCGCCGCCGGATCGATCCACATCAGGCGACTCCGGCAGACCGTCTCTCCACAGGGTGAGCTGGAGGAGGAGCTGCACGAAATCGGGCTGCGGACGTTGGACGCAGCGACGCTGGAGGGCGAAGCCCGCATGGTCGGCCTCGAACCGGCCGGTCGTCGCACCATCCCCCCCACCGACGCGCACGTCGGTTCGACCGTCGTCCTGCTGGCAAAGGAGGCCTGATGGAGCTCCGCGTCCTCGCCCTCTACCCGGACCAGATGAACATCTACGCCGACCGCGGCAACATCCTCTTCCTGCAGCGGCGCTGTGAGTGGCGAGGGATCGGATTCTCCTATGCCGCCGCGGGCCCCGGTGACGGTCTCGACCCGGCCGCCCACGACCTGCTCTACCTGGGCGGTGGCCAGGACCGCGACCAGCGTGCCGTCGCCGCCGACATGGTCGCGACCAAGCAGGGGGCGCTGGCGACCGCGGTTGAGGACGGTGCCGTGCTGCTCGCGGTCTGCGGCGGCTACCAGCTGCTCGGACACAGCTACCAGCTCGGCGAGGAGCGTTTGCCCGGCCTTCGCCTCGCCGATCTGGAGACCGTGCGGGAGCCGGGCGAGCGGCTGATCGGCAACGTCGCGATCGAGGTCGACCTCGGCGAGGGCCCGCGGACGATCGCCGGCTTCGAGAACCACGGCGGACGCACCTACCTCGGCGAGGCGGCCGCCCCACTCGGCCGGGTGCTGAAGGGCTTCGGCAACAACGGCCGGGACGGCCAGGAGGGCGTGCGCCGCGCGAACCTGATCGGCACCTACCTGCACGGCCCCCTCCTCCCCAAGAACGCCTGGCTCGCCGACCGCCTGATCGCGATGGCGCTGGAACGTCGTTACGGCCACAACCCCGACCTCGAGCCGCTCGACGACAGGCTGGAGCTGGCTGCACAGGAATCCGCCCGAATGGCGGCGTTGGGTGGCTGAAAACCGGGCCCAACGGGTACGGGGCGGGAGAATGGGTTCCATGCGCATCGGTCTGATCGTTGCGCTGCTGCTGCTTGGCGGCGCAACCGCGGCGATCGCCGCCCCCCGCTCAGCCGCCAACTCCCCTTGCGCGGAAGGACCGGCCACCGTCGGCGAGACCATCGTCGGAACCCCCTGCAACGACACGATCGTCGTGCCCCCACGAATCGAGACCGTGCACGGCGGCGGCGGGGACGACACGATCGTCCCAGCGCCGATCACCGCCGCCGCCGAATGCCCCGCCGGCTGCCACCTCGGCGTCGGCAGCCAGACCTTCGAAGGCGGCCCCGGCGACGACGTCGTCTACGGCGAGCGCGGCAACGACAAGCTGAACGGCGGCGAAGGCAACGACCGCCTCTACGGCGGCATTGGTGACGACCAGCTGCGTGGCGGGCCCGGCGACGACCTGCTCTCGGGCGGCTTCGGCTTCGACGTGATCGACGGCGAAGCGGGCAACGACTTCGTTCGCGGCGACGGGACGATCGACGAAATCGCCGACAGCGGCGGCGGCTTCGACACCCTCAGCTATGCGACCGGAGTGACGCCGGGCTTCACTAGAAACCCCGGTTCCTACGCTAACTTTCCCGATGCCGGGGGTGAGCGCGGCGTCTACGTGGACCTCACGGAAGGCATCGGCGACAACGGCGTCGCCCCCAACGGCGGCGGCGCCGACGAAGTCCAGACGGGGGACTTCGAGAAGGTCATCGGAACGTCCTTCTCCGACTTCATCAAGGGCACCGGCGCGGCGGAGACGATCGACGGTGGTGGTGGCGCCGACGTGATCCTTGGCGGTGGGGGCGGCGACACGGTCAACGGCGGCGCCGACGGCGACCACTGCGAGGGCTTCACCACCGCGACCTCCTGCGAGAACGTTGGATCCGGGGTGGTTCTGCGCGACCAGGCCAAGGTCAGCGTCGGCATCTCCGCCACCGAGGAATCGTCACGGCCGCAGCTCTACCTGACGGGCAGCGGCAAAGACGATGAAGTCACCGCGACCTACTCGGCCGGGCCTCCGATGAAGGTCAGCTTCGATCTTGGGCCCGGCTCGGAAGCGTCGTTCGACGAAAGCGCCGCGGACGACGGAGGCTGCGACGTGACCGGACCGGCCGAGGCCGAATGCCTGCTCTCCGCCCCGCCCGACGCGATCGTCATCGCCGGCATGGCGGGAGACGATCACCTGCAAGTGGTTGGCTTCCCAAACGCAACCGCCGTTGTGGCCACGGGTGGCGAAGGCAACGACACCCTCACCGGCGGCGATGCGAGTGAAGACGTGCTGGTCGACGGGCCAGGCGACGACCACTCCGCCGCCCTCGGGGGCGACGACGCGCTGCTCAACAACGGCGGCGTCGACACGCTGAGCGGCGGCAGCGGAAACGACCTCTTCCTCTCCAACACGATCTGCGGCGGCGACCTGCTCGACGGTGGCCTCGACCGCGACAACTCCTCCTGGGCGAAATTCACCGAACCGGTCGCCGCGCGCCTCGACACCGGCGTTGCCGGTCGGCCGGGGGGGCGGCGCACCCACCTGCTCGAGTGGCTCGCTTGACCATCTGCAGGGGATCGAGGACCTCGAGGGCACCAGCCAGGGAGACTTCTTCTACGGTGACTCGGGCCCGAACCAGCTGCTCGGCCGTCCCGGCCCCGACACCTATTTCGCCCTCGACGGCGACGACTCGATCCTCGCCAACTCTGCGGACGCGGACCTGGTCATCGACTGCGGCAACGGGAACGACACCGCCCTCGTCGACCTCCCCCAGTACAACGACCCAGCCCCGATCAACTGTGAGGTAGTCGGTGCAGCCGAACCGAACAACTTCGAGCCGCCGCCCCTGCCCCCCAAGCCACCCACCCAACCCCCCGTCGTCAAGCCACCAGTGCGCGACCGCAAGCCGCCCGGCACCCGGATCCTCCATCACCCCGGCAAGGTCGTGCTGGTCACCGGGCGTCGACCGCGCAGGGTCGTGTTCACCTTTGCCGCGAGTGAGCCGGGAGCCAAATTCCGCTGCAAGCTCGACCGGAAGCCATACGCACCATGTCGCTCACCACGCGCCTACCTGGTGCGGTCGGGCCGCCATACCGTTCGCTTCGTCGCGATCGACGCCGCGGGCAACACGGACCCGACCCCCGCGCTGTTCCACTTCAGAGTCAAACGACCCTGACAGCCGGTGGCGCCGGCCACCAACTGCTTGCCAGGTGCACCTCGGTGTGAGAGTGTCGGTATGAAAGCTCCGATCACTCCGATGAAAGGAACTGTGATGGTTGCCAGTCCCAACCTGAAAGCATCGAGGAAGCTCGTGCCCTGGCTGTTTGGCCTCGCAACCCTCGGGTTCGTGCCCATACTCCTCGTCCTCTTCAACCCCGGCTCGACCAAAGAGTGGTTGCCCGCCTACTGGGCCGGCGCCGCCGGCGGCCTGATGCTGGAGCTGATCGGGGGCAACTGGGGACTGGAGATGCCTTCGGCCGGCAACAGGAAGCCGATAGATCAGCGCTTCGCCCCGTTCGGCAAATGGGTCGACATCGGTTTCCTCGGGCGAATGGCGGCGGGCGCCGTCGCGGCCCCGGTCTTCCTGGTGCTGATCAACGTCCTGATCGACGGCAAGTCGAGCAAGGAACTCTCGGAAATCGCCGGGCACGTCGACACCCTCGCCTGGGCCGTTCTGATCGGCGCCGCATCGCCGGTTGTCTGGAAAGCGGGTGAAGCACTGGTATCGGCTCGGATGGAACAGATGACCACCGTGGTCGCCGCTCAGAAGGTCGCGGAGGTGAAAGATGCGGTCAAGAGCGTGGCCGACAAGACCACCACTGCCGAGAACGCGCAGGTGCAGCTCGGCGTCGCGATCGGCAAGCTGGACGCCGCCCACAGCCTGCTCGCGGGCGCGCCAGCGCCGGCATCGCAGCCGCCGCCGAACGTCTGAAGCCGGAGCGACTCAGCGCCCGCTGGAGCCGAAGCCGCCGTCGCCGCGGGCAGACTCGGCGAGAGCCTCGACTTCAACCGGGTCGACGAGCGTGATCGGCGCCATGACGAGCTGGGCGATCCGCTCGCCGGGCTCGATCCGGAAGGTCTCGGCTGGATCAGTGTTGAGCAGCAAGACCCGCACTTCGCCCCGGTAGCCGGAGTCGATCAGACCGGGACTGTTGACCAGGGTGATGCCATGGTCACGAGCCAGACCCGACCGAGGCAGCACCAACCCCGCGTGCCCCTCCGGTATCTCCACCGCGATCCCAGTCCCGACACTCCACCGCTCCCCCGGGCCAAGGTGAGCCGGCTCACAGGCATAGAGGTCCAGGCCGGCGTCCCCCTCGTGCGCGCGGGTAGGCAGCCTCGCCTCCTCCTTCAGCTTTGCCATTCGCAGTTCCACGGCGCGCACCCTAGAGGGTCTAAACGACGGCGAGGTCGTCGAACCGGTGCAGCTCGGCCACCGGGACCCTGGCCTGGACCAGCACCCCATCCTCGCGCTCCGTCCTCTCCAGATCGCCCGCCAGCTCGTATAGCTCGTGCAGGCGGGCGCCTTCGCTGTAGGGGACCAACAGCTCGACCTCGGCCAGGGTGTCTGCGAAGGCCCCCTCGACCCGCTCCCGCAGTGTCTCGATCCCCTCCCCCGTGAGGGCGGAGACCAGCACCGCCCCGGGGTGGCGCAGCAGCGCCTCGCCGCGCTCGTCGGAGTCGAGCAGATCAGCCTTGTTGAGGACCAGCAGCCGCGGCCCCGCGCCGGCCTCGATCTCCTCCAGCACCGCGTCGACCGCGCCCAGATCGGCCAACCGCCGCTCCTCGGGCGCCGCCGCGTCGACGACCTGCAGGATCAGGTCGGCCAGGACCGTCTCCTCCAGGGTTGCCTTGAACGCCTCGACCAGCTGATGCGGCAGCTTCTCGATGAAGCCGACCGTGTCGGTGAAGAGGAAGTCGCGACCGGCGAGGGGAACGCTGCGGGTAGTCGGATCGAGCGTGTGGAAGAGCCTGTCCCCCACCCCAACCTGCTCGGTGCCGGTCAGCGCGTTGAGCAGGGTCGACTTGCCCGCGTTGGTGTAGCCGGCGAGGGCGACCCGTGGCAGCGAGGAGCGCTGCCGCTGTGCCCGCATCACGCCGCGGTTGCGCTCCAACCGCCGCAGCCGCCGCCGCAGCGCCGCGATCCGGTCGCGCGCCAGGCGCCGGTCGGTCTCGATCTGGCTCTCGCCGGGACCTCTGGTGCCGATACCGCCGCCGAGCCGCTCGAGGTGGGTCCAGAGACCGCGCATCCGCGCCAGGTTGTATTCGAGCTGGGCCAGCTCGACCTGCAGCTTGCCCTCGGCCGAGTGGGCGTGGTCGGCGAAGATGTCGAGGATGACCGCGGTGCGGTCGATTACCGGCACCCCGAGCGCCGCCTCCAGGTTTCGCTCTTGACGCGGCGCCAGCTCGTCGTCGCAGGCGACCAGGTTCGCGTCGCAGGTGACGATCTGCTCCTTCACCTCGGCCAGCTTGCCGCGACCGAGATAGCGGTCAGGGTCCGGGGCGGCGCGCTGCTGGACCGCCTCGCCCTCGGTCGCAACGCCGGCGGTTCGCAGCAGCTCCTTCAGCTCGGCGAGCGGGTCCCCCTCCTCGCCGCCGTTGACGATGCCGATCGCGAGCGCTCGCTGCCGGGCGCGCGGATTGGAGACGCCGGCGCCATTGGCGGCGTAGTGCGTCTGCTTGTTGCGCCCGTTTCGGGATCGATCCACTCGACCTGATTGTAGGCGGCTGGATTTCCTGGATAGGCTTACGAGCAGTGAAGGTCTTCGTAACGGGAGGAACGGGGTTCATCGGCGGCGAGGTGGTTCGCCAGCTGCGCGAGCGCGGCGAGGACGTCGTCTGCCTCGTCCGCAACCCGGAGAAGGGCAGGAAGCTGTCCGATCTCGGCTGCGAGCTGATCAACGGTGACCTCGGCGCCGCGGAGGCGCTCCGCCAGGGCATGGAGGGCTGCGACGCGGTCATCCATGCCGCCGCGATGTACGAGGTGGGAATTCCCGCCAAGCAGCACCCGGCGATGTGGGAGGCGAACGTCGCCGGCACCGAGAGCGTGATGAGCGCGGCGCTCCAGGCCAAGGTCCCACGGATCGTCTACGTCTCCACCTGCGGCGTCTTCGGCAACACCCACCGCAAGGTGGTCGACGAGACCTACGAGCATCCGGGCAAGGAATTCACCTCCTACTACGAGGAGACCAAGCTCGAGGCGCACCGGATCGTCAAGCGGATGACCGCGGACCAGGACCTGCCCTCGATCATTGTCCAGCCCGGCGGCGTCTATGGCCCCGGCGACACCTCTCAGGTCGCGGACCTGCTCCAGGAATTCTTTGCGGGGAAGCTGCCGCTGCTGCCCTTTCCCGAGTTTGGCATCTGCATGACCCACGTCGAAGACATCGCGGGTGGCATCCTGCTCGCCCTCGATAAGGGCCGACTCGGCGAGACCTACGTGCTGAGCGGTCCGGTGACGACGATGCGGGAGGCGGTCGAGACCGTCGCCGCCGTCAGCGGCCGCAAGGCTCCCAAGCGCGCGATGCCGACGCCGCTGATGAAGGCGCTGACGCCGATCGGGCCGCTTGTGGGGAAGCTGATGGGACAGCCGCCCAACCTGCGCGAGCTGATCTCCTCGGCCGACGGCGTCACCTTCTGGGCCAGCTACGAGAAGGCCAGCCGTGAGCTTGGCTACGCGCCGCGCGGCATGGAGGAGGGCTGGCGGCAGACGCTGGAAGCCGACGACCGCTTCCCTTCGCCGGTCTCGGCCTGAGCCGCTTCGCTCGGTTCGGAATGCGGGTCATCGACGTCGAACACCTCGGCCGTCCGCACGTGATCGGCTGCTGGCAGGTCGGCGAGGCGCTGGTCGACCCGGGACCTGAGTCCTCGCTGCCGACGCTGCTGACGGCCCTCGGCGACGAGCGCCCACGGGCGCTGCTGCTGACCCACATCCACCTCGACCACGCGGCGGCGACCGGCGCCCTGGTGCGGCGCTGGCCCGACCTCGAGGTCTACGTGCACGAGCGTGGCGCCCCCCACCTGATCGATCCCTCGAAGCTGCTGGCAAGCGCCGGACGTCTCTACGGCGACCAGATGGAGCGGCTCTGGGGTGAGATCGTGCCGGTCCCCGAGGCAAACGTGAAGGCGCTCTCGGGCGGTGAGAGCGTGCTGGGCATGCGCGTCGCCTACACCCCCGGCCACGCCTCCCACCATGTCTGCTACCTGCACGAGGAGAGCGGCACCGCCTTCGTCGGCGACGTCGCCGCGGTCCGCCTGCCGGGTGCCGACCTGATCGTCCCGCCGACGCCGCCGCCGGACATCAACATCGAGGCCTGGGAGGACTCGATCGGGATCGTCGAAGAGTGGGACCCCCAGCGGCTCGCCCTCACCCACTTCGCCGCGATCGAGGACCCGGCACCCCACCTGGCCCACGTCCGCGAGCGCCTGCGCGAGGAGGCCCAGCTCGCCCGCGAGCTGTCCGAGGACGCCTACGAGCAACACCACCGCGACCTGGTCGCCACCCACGCCCAGACTCCAGAGGCCGCCGCCGAGCTGATCCAATGCGTCCCCCCGCAATACCAATGGCGCGGCCTGAATCGCTACTGGAAGAAGCTCAAAGAAGCACAGGAGGCATCCGGGTAGGGCCGGAACGTCTTGTACTTTTTCCGCGGCGTGGCCCGCGGACGGCCACAAACTGCCTTCGGTAAAAGTTAAGTGGAGGCCCTACCCGGATGCCTCCTCAGGCGAGGTGCTCGCGGAGGCGCTCTACCGCCTCGGTGATGCGCTCGTCGGGAGTGGTGAGCGAGATGCGGAAGAAACCCTCGCCGCTCGGCCCGTACATCGAGCCCGGCGAGACGACGACCGCCGCCTCTTCGAGGACCAGCTCGGCGAAAGAAGTCGAGCTGTGCCCCTCCGGAACCGGCGCCCAGACGTAGATCGTCCCCTTCGGCGCGCTCACCTCGACGCCGATCTCGCGCAGGGCCGAGACGACGAGGTCGCGGCGCCGAGCATAGGTCTCGTTCATCCGCTCCAGGGGGCCGGCGGGACCGCGCAGCGCCGCGGCGCCGGCCAGCTGCACCGCGTCGAAGAGACCGGAATCGACGTTGGTCTTGAGGCGCCAGTAAGTGGAGACCGCCTCGGCGTTGCCGAGGATCGCCGCGCAGCGCCAGCCGGTCATGTTGTAGCCCTTGGATAGGGAGAAGACCTCGACCCCGACCTCCTTGGCCCCGGGCGTGGCGAGGAAGCTGGGTGCGACGTAACCGTCGTAGGTCGTCTCCGAGTAGGCGTTGTCGTGAACGACGAGGATCTCGTGCTCGCGGGCGAAGGAGACGACCAGCTCGAAGAAGCCCTCGGGCACGACGGCGCCGGTCGGGTTGTTCGGGTAGTTGATGAACATCAGCCGTGCCTTCGCGGCGACCTCGGCGGACACGGCGCCCAGGTCCGGCGCGAAGCCCAGCTCGGGTACCAGCGGCAGCAGCTCGGGCGTCGCCCCGGCGAGGATCGGGCCGCCCGTGTAGACCGGGTAACCGGGATCAGAGGCCAGCGCGACGCCACCCGGATCGAGGAAGGCGAAGCAGAGGTTGTAGATGCACTCCTTGGCGCCGATCGCCGGGATCACCTCGTTCTCGGGGTCTATCTCGACCCCGAAGCGCGCGCCGTAGAACTCGGAGAACGCCTCGCGAAGCTCGGCTCGGCCGCGGTTGGTCGGGTACTTCTGGTTGGCCGGGTCGGCGACGGCGTCCTGCATCGCCGAGACGACGTGCGGGTAGGTCGGTTCGTCGGGGTCGCCGATTCCGAGACTGATCACGTCGATGCCGGCGGCGCGCTTCTCGGCGATCCGCCGCTCCAGTTCCTGGAACATGTAGGGAGGCATTGCCTCCAGGCGCTTGGACGGGTCTGCGATCCCCACGGGCGCGGAAATCTAGTCGTTGAGGTCGGACAGCGCCTGCAGCAGCTCGGCCGAGAGCTCTCCGGAGCAGATCGGCTCTGCCCACCCGGTCAGCCGCACGCCGAGATCCTCGGAAACCTCGACCTCCAGCTCCCCCCCGTCGAGCTCGACGACAATCGGGCTCGGCGCACCGCGCAGGAAGGCGGTCACGGCGGCCCCGCTCGCCCCCGTCCCCGAGGAGAGCGTCTCCCCCACGCCGCGCTCGAAGATCCGCGCCCTCACCCGGCTGCCATCGATCCTCAGAAAGGAGACGTTGGTGCGGTTGGGGAACAGCTCGTGGTCTTCGATCTCCGGTCCGATCGCTCCCAGGTCCAGCTCCTCCAGCTCCTCGCCGACCTCGATCGCACACTGCGGGTTGCCGATCGAGACGTGCTGAAAGTCCCACTCGCGACCGGCCGCGGTCAGCCTGTCCCTGCCGTCGTGCGCGCCCGAAGGGAAGTCCTTGGAGCTCGTGGAGGCCCTGCCCATGTCAACCGAGCAGGTCCGCTCGGAGGTGATCGTCGGCGTGATCGGCCCCGCCGCAGTGCGAATCGTGAAGGTGTCGGCGTCGGTCCAGCCGTGCCGGCGCAGATAGAGGATCGCCTCCCGTGCCCCGTTCCCCGAGAGCTCGGCCTCGGAGCCGTCTGGGTTGAAGATCCGCAGCTCGGCGACGAAAGCCGACTCGTCACTTCGCGATAGCAAGAGCACGCCGTCCGAGCCGACCCCGAAATGCGGATCGCAGATCCGCTGCACGCGCGCCGCGCTCAGCTCCCACGGAAGCGAGTCCGCCTCGAGGATCACGTAGTCGTTGCCCAGCGCCTGCCACTTCTCGAATCGCACGCCCGCAGCCTATTCGCCAAGCGAGGCGGCGATCTCGGCTGCGACGTCGGCATCACTGCGGCCGGTGCGGTCGATCGCGTGCAGGTTGGGGATCTTGCGCATCCAGGTCAGCTGGCGGCGGGCGTAATTGCGGGAGCGCTTCTTCATCTGCTCGACGTCACCGCCGAGCAGCTCGTCGAAGCCGAGCGCCTTGCGCGCCGTCCGCGAAGGCCCCAACGCTTCGGCGCGCTTCACCTCCTCCGCGGCGCCAGCGGCGACGATCGCCTCGGTCCGGGCATCGATCCGCTCGTACAGCTGCGCCCGGTCCATGTCGAGTCCGAAGATCGTCGTCGGCAACCGCGTCTCGGGAGACCAGAGCTCCGAGTCCTCGGCTTCGGGTGGGGCCTTGACCAGCGACAGCTCGGCCACGGCGGCGCGCAGATACAGGCCGGTCCCCCCCACCACGATCGGCACTCGCCCCCCGTCCAGCGCCGCGTCGATCTCGGCGTGCGCCAACCTCATGTAGTCGCCCACGGAAAACGGCTGGGTGACGGGCACAAACCCGATCAGGCGGTGCTCCAGCTTCGCCTGCTGCTCCTCGCCGGCGACGCCGGTCAGCACACCCAGCCCCTGATAGACCTGCAGCGCGTCGCAGGAGATGGCGACCGGCTCCTCGCCCCGCTCCCGGAGCAGCCCGGCGAGCTCGATGGCGACCTCGGTCTTGCCGACCCCGGTGGGTCCGAAGATCGCGAGGACGCTCACACCCGGATGGGCTTCACCGACACCCCGCTCAGGGTGGTCGAGGTCGCACTCTCAATCTCGACGTCGACGAGCTGTCCGGGGTCGGCGACCCCGTCGAAGTTGACCGTCTTGTTGTGCCGAGTCCGCCCCCGCAACCGCGTCGGATCGGTCCGGCTCGGCCCCTCGACGAGCACCTCCACCTCGCGCCCGACGAACCGTTGCGCGCGTTCGGTGGCGCATCGCTGGACCAGCTCGACCAGCCGTCCCATCCGCTCCTGCTTCACGGGGTGCGGCACCTGCTCACCCAGCGTCGCCGCCTCGGTCTCCCGCCGCGGTGAGAAGACGAAGGTGAAGGCACTGTCGTAGCGGACCTCTTCGACGACCTCGAGCGTCTGCTCGAAATCGGCCTCGGTCTCACCCGGGAAGCCGACGATGATGTCGGTCGTGATCGAGCAGTCGGACACGTGCTCGCGGATCAGCCAGACGCGGTCCAGGTAGCGTCGGCGATCATAGGTCCGCCGCATCCGCTTGAGGACCGCGCTGGATCCCGACTGCAGCGGCAGGTGGATGTGCTCGCAGAGCGCCGGCAGCTCGGCGTGGGCGCGGATCACGTCCTCCCGCATGTCCTTGGGGTGCGGGCTGGTGTAGCGGATGCGGTCTATCCCCTCGACCGCGTCGACCCCTGCCAGCAGCTCAGCGAAGCTGATCCGGGACTCGACCGGCAGGTCGCGCCCGTAGCTGTTGACGTTCTGGCCCAGCAGCGTCACCTCGCGCACGCCGTCGGCGGCCAAGGCCTCGGCTTCGACCAGCAGCTCGGCCGGATCACGGCTCTCCTCCCGTCCCCGGGTCGAGGGCACGATGCAGTAGGAGCACTTGCAGTTGCAGCCTTGCGAGATCTGCAACCAACCCTGGAACTCCCGCTCACGGCGCGCCGGTAGGTGGCCGGAGAAGTCCTCGAACTCGAAGTAGCCCTGAGCGGTGAGCGAGTCCGAGTTGAGGAACTCCGCGAGCTTGTGAATCTGCCCCGGCCCGAAGGCCACGTCGACGAAGGGAAAGCGCTGGAACACCTCCTCCTTGACCGATTGCGCCCAGCACCCACCCACGCCGACGACGCGCTCGGGGTCTTCGCCCTTGAGCCGCTTCGCCTCGCCGAGGTGCGCCACGAAGCGGTTGTCCGCGGACTCGCGGATCGAGCAGGTGTTGAAGAGGATCAGATCGGCCTCGGAGCGGCTCTCCGCGGCTTCATAGCCGAGCGACTCGAGCATCCCCTGCATGCGCTCGGAGTCGTGCACGTTCATCTGGCAGCCGAACGTGGTGACGTGATAGCGCTTAGCCATTCACCGGCAGAGTAGCGTCGTCCAGACCAAGCAGGTCGGTGGACGCAGGGAGCGTGGCGTGCTCTGCACGCGAGCGACCGAGGACGCCGAGATGCGCCGGTCTGGGCGGCGCTACTTGACGGTGAGGGTGCCTTCCATGCCTGCTTCAGCATGGCCCGGCACAGTGCAGAGGAAGGTGTAGGTGCCCGGCGCGAGATCGGCCGTAACCGACGTCTTTCCTTCGGCGATCGTTTCGGAGATGGCGATCTGCTTGCCGTCCTGCTCGATCGCAACGTCGTGTTCGAGCGCCGCCGGGTTTTTGAAGTCGATCGTCACCTTGCCCGGCTTGCTGGTCAAGGTCGTCGTGTCGAAGGCAAGCTGGGTGGGGTCCGCCACCAGCTGCAGGGTCCCACCGGGACCCTTGGCCGTGGTCTCCGGCTTCGCCTGGCCTTCGCCTCCGGCCTTGCCGGTCTCGACCGGCGATTTCTCCTCTTCGGTGAACTCTTCGCCGGCCTTCGCCAACTCGCTGGCCTTGGCCTCCTGCTCGTCCTTGGAGTGGAGGACGGCGAACGTGGTCGTGCCGCCGACCAGGATCGCGAACCAGAGGATGACGATCGGCGTCGCCCGCCCCGGGAACTTCTCGACGCGCAGGCCGATGAAGCTGACGACGACCGCCGAGACGGCGAGGACCGGGCCGATGAAGAAGAAGACGGTTTCGGTATCCATGCGGCCGGGATCCTATCCACAGAGGACGGCGGAGCGAGGCCGGCGGGGTGGCTTCACCGGGCGTAGTTCGTGGCGCGGCTCTCTCGGATCACAGTGACCTTGATCTGGCCCGGATACTCGACCTCGGCCTCGATCGCGGTTGCGATCTCGTGTGAGATCACCGCCGCCCGCTCGTCGTCCACTTCTCCGGGGTCGACGATGACCCGCATCTCGCGACCGGCCTGCATCGCGTAGACCTTTTCAACCCCAGAATGCCGGGAGGCCAGCGCCTCGAGGTCGCGCAGGCGAGCCACGTAGCCCTCCAACGTGTCCCCGCGGGCGCCGGGTCGTGCACCCGAGAGGGCATCGGCGGTCTGCACGATCACGGCCTCGATCGTGCCCGGTTCGACCTCGTTGTGATGCGCCTCAATCGCGTGCGCCACAGCCTCGCTCTCTCCGTAGCGGCGGGCAAGCGCGGCGCCGGCCTGGGCGTGGGTCCCGTCGAGCTCGTGGCTGACCGCCTTGCCGATGTCGTGCAGCAGCGCGGCCCGCCGAGCGATCTCGGCCGAGGCGCCCAGCTCCGCCGCTATCAGCGCCGACAGGTGCGCGCACTCGACCAGGTGGCCGAGCACGTTTTGCCCGTAGCTCGTGCGGAACTGAAGCTGGCCGAGCAGCTGGGCCAGCTGGGGATGGAGTCCGCTCACCCTGGCGTCCAGCAGCGCCCGCTCCGCCTCGACGAGGATCCGATTCCCGATCTCCTCCTCGGCCTGCTCGTAGGCCTCCTCGCAGCTGGCCGGGTGGATACGGCCGTCAGCAACAAGCCGCTCCAGGGTGAGGCGCGCGACCTCCCTCCGCACCCCGTCGAAGCTCGAGATGCGCACCGCCGACGGAGTGTCGTCGACGATGATGTCGACGCCGGTCAGCCGCTCCAAGCTCTGGATATTGCGTCCCTCGCGGCCGATGATCCTCCCCTTCATCGCATCGTTGGGGAGGTGCACGAGCTGGGTCGTGGTCCGCGTCGCGTGGGAACCGGCGAGGCGCTGCGTCGCGGCGGCGAGAATTTCGCGGGCTCGACGCTCCGTCTCGACGCGGGTCTCCTCCTCGATCTTGCGCAAAGCCAGTCCCGCCCGCCGACGCGCCTCTCCTTCCACCTCGCGAACCAGCTCCCGGCTCGCCTCGGCGGCGCTCAACGATGCGATCCGCTCCAGCTCCTCGAGTTGGTGGCCCTCCGCCTGCCGCAGCTCGGCGGCACGGCGGTCGAGAGCCCGCTCGCGTTGGTCGAGCGAGACGCGGCGACGCTCCAGCTCATCCAACTGGGTGTCCAGCGCCTCCAGCCGGTTCAGCACCAAATCGGGCTCCGAACCGTTGCCGCGTGAAGTCCACGACGGCAAGCTGAGTTTCATCTACGGCCCATGGTACCTCCATAGACCCGCCTGTCTAGCTTGGTCGACGGCCTCAGGCAGCTTCAGCAACTGCCGGCGGGGGCGACGACACCTCTTGCTCAGGCGCAGGCGCGGCGTCCTCGGCGCCGATGCCGAGCGCGGTGCGGATCTTGGCCTCGATCTCGCTTGCGATCTCGGGGTTATCGGCGAGGAACTGCTTGGCGTTGTTGCGCCCCTGGCCGAGCCGCGTATCGCCGTAGGAGAAGAAGGACCCGGATTTCTGCACCAGGTCGTGCTCGATCCCGAAGTCGATCAAGCCGCCCTCACGCGAGATGCCGGTGCCGTACTCGATGTCGAATTCGGCCTGCTTGAAGGGCGAGGCGACTTTGTTCTTGACGACTTTGACCCGGACCCGGTTGCCGACCGCCTCGGTTCCTTCCTTGAGGGTTTCGATGCGCCGGATGTCGAGCCGCTGCGATGCGGCGAACTTCAGCGCCCGGCCGCCCGGCTGAGTCTCCGGCGAGCCGAACTGGACGCCGATCTTTTCGCGGATCTGGTTGGTGAAGAGGCAGACGGTGTTCGTCCGGTTGAGGTTGCCGGCCAGTTTGCGCATCGCCTGTGACATCAGCCGGGCCTGGAGCCCCATCGTCTGGTCACCGATCTGGCCTTCCAGCTCGACTTTCGGCGTCAGCGCCGCGACCGAGTCGATCGCGACGACGTCGACCGCGGCGGAGGCGATCAGCCGGTCGGCGATCTGCAGCGCCTGCTCACCGTAGTCCGGCTGGGAGACCAGCAGCTCGTCGGTGTCGACGCCGATCGCCTGCGCGTAGATGGGGTCCATCGCGTGCTCGGTGTCGATGAAGACGCAGATCCCGCCACGGGACTGGGCCTCGGCGATGATGTGGTAGATCAGCGTCGTCTTGCCCGACGACTCCGGGCCAAAGATCTCGACGATCCGTCCCCGCGGCACTCCGCCCACACCCAGAGCCAGGTCAAGCGAAAGGGCTCCGGTCGGTATCGCAGGGACCTGCACGCTGACGTCACTGCCGAGGCGCATCAGGGCGCCCTCTCCGAAGTCCTTTTTGATGTGCTGGACTGCGTTCTCGAGCGCCGCGTCCTTGGCCTTGGCCTCCTTGGCCGAGGCGTCCTTCAGAGTCGCTTTCTTTTCTGCCATCTTTTCCACCTCACTGCCGCCCGCCAGCGGGCAGCTCGACTTGCGCCAGCGGGGTGTACTGCGCACCCTGCGGCTGGATTTGCGAACGGTAGAGAACGATCCGGACAACATCGAAAGGCTGCAACAGACCTTTCGGAAGCCTGCCGGGAGGCCGCGAGACGAGCGCCGGCCGCTGCGAGCCCCGCTCCTCGCGCCGTACTCTGGCGACCGTGACATGAGGCCAGAACGGACGCTTCTCCGGCTTGTACAGGCGCTCCGCGACCAGCTTCTCCTCCAGGCCCGCCTGCAGCGAGGTCGCTCCGGGCGAGGTGACTGGGAGCGCAAAGAGGCGCGGTCGGCCGCGCTGCGGACGGGGCACCGGGTCGCCCAGCTCGATCTCGGGCGCCGGTCCGCTGCTCGCCTCGACGATCTCGGTCAAGCAGGGGATCTCCTTCTCCGGCAGGTAACCGAGAAAGGCGAGGGTGACGTGGAGGGACTCGGGCGCGACCGGCCGCAACGCCGGGTCGCCGAGTGCCTCCCGACCCCATACGTGGATCCCCACCCGCACCCGCTCGGGCAGGTCCAGGGCGATGAACAACCTCGCCCGCGGACTCTTCAGCCTCTCCTTTGCCATGCCGCCGACGCTACGCGGCGGGAACGCACGAGACAAGACGCAAACGTGAAAAGAGTGCGTCGCCTTCGCTACAGAGGCGCGTCTTCGCCACCCAACAGGGTCCGCAGCAGGTGCATCGCGACCAGGGCAGAGCGTTCGCGGATGTCGTCGCGGTTGCCCGGGATGACCGGGGCGCGGGCGATGCTCGCCCCGTCGGCCAGCCGCGCGTCGAAGCAGACGTAGCCGACGGGCTTCTCTTCGCTGCCCCCGTCGGGTCCGGCGATCCCGGTGATCGAGACGGCGACGTCGGCCTCCAACCGCCCCAGCGCACCCCGCGACATCGCCTCGGCGACCTCGGGAGAGACCGCGCCGTGAGCCTCGATCAGGGCGGGATCGACGCCGAGCAGCTCCGCCTTCGCCTCATTCGAGTAGGCGACGACCCCCCCCGCGAAGTAGGCAGAGGCGCCCGGCAGGTCGGTGACCCGGGCCGCCAGCAGGCCACCCGAGCACGACTCGGCAAGCGCCAGCCTGCGCCCCGCCAGGAGATTGGCGAGCTGGGAGTCGATCGTCTCGCCGTCGAGGCTGAACAGGTGGCGGCTGTGGCGGTCCGCGAGTCCGGCTCGGACCTCTTCCGCGACCAGCTCCGCCTCGGCTCGGTAGCGAACGTCGATCTCGATCTCGCCGCGGCGCAGGCAGGTCGTTATCTCGACCCTGCCCAGGTCCACCCCATCCGCCTCGATCTCACGCAGGCTCTTGGCGATCTCCGACTCCGGGATGCCGAACATCCGCACGGTGTAGGCGAGCAGGGGCGTCGCTTGAGCCAGCACCGCCTGCACCGGGCCCGACTCGAGCGCCCGCGGCCACATCGGCCGCAGCTCGCGCGGCGGGCCGGGCAACACCACCACGACGCTCTCCCTGGCGGGAACGACCAGCCCGGGCGCGGTGCCGACCGGATCGAGCGGGATCGAGCCCTCCGGCACCATCGCCTGCTTCCGGTTGGCCTCTCGGACCGCCTCCTCGTCGAAGCGGAAGCGGCGGGCGAAGCCGCGCAGGATCTCAGCGATCTTCTCCTCGACCGCCTCGTCGAGGACCAGCTCTCGCCCGGCGAAACGGGCGACGATCTCGGCCGTGAGGTCGTCGGCGGTCGGGCCCAGCCCACCGGAGGTGACGATCAGGTCCATTTGCTCGGCAGCCATGAAGCGCAGGGCCGCCTCGAGGTCCGCGGGGCGGTCGGCGACGACCAGGATGTGGGCGACCTCAATCCCCAGCTCGGCCAGCTGTTCGGAGATCCAGGGCCCGTTGCGGTCCGCTATCCGCCCGGTCAAGACCTCCGTCCCCGTCACCACAATCCCCGCCCTTACAGGAGCCTCGCTCATTCGCAGCTGGGCCTTTCACCTTCTTCGAGGGACGTCAGCTCCCCGCTGGAATCGATGCGGTAGCCCACCGGGCTTGAGCTGGCGGGGACGTTCGCCTGCTTTCCGTCGACAAGCATCGTCACCGAGCCGTTGCCCAAGGCGACTTCGAAGCCGCGGGACCTGAACGTACCGGTTTCCGCGCCTTCTTCGAGGATCTGGCCGTCGACCAGTGGCTTTTCCTCGGCATCGAGCAGACACACCCATACTTCCGCGGTCGCGGTCAGGCGCATCGCGACGCCGGGTTGGGCCGACTTGGTCGTCGTCTGATCCTGCTTCCTGTGTCGCTTGCCCTTCTTCGCCGTCGGCGTCGAGCTGGAGGAACCACCATCCCCGGCGATCAGGCCGATCCCGATCAGAAGAGCGACCAGGCCGACGCAGACCGCCACGATCAGGACACGGCCAGAGATCCGGGGGCGTTCCGTGCGGGCGCCCATCGGCACCGGCTCGACCCGCTTCGGCGCCCGCTCACCACCCGGTGGAGCGGTGCTGCGCCGGTAGTCGTCGGCCAGCCGCTCTCCGTCGAGGCCGAGATAGGAGGCGTAGGTGCGGATGAATCCACGCGTGTAGGCGCCACCCGGGAGGGCGTCCCACTCCTCGTTCTCCATCGCCTGCAGGTAGCGAATCCGGATCTTGATCGCGGCTTCGACCTCGGAAAGATCGACTTTGCGGCGATTCCTCGCCTCCCGAAGGGTGACTCCGATACCGGTGTCCACCCCGACATTGTGGCTATTTGCAGGATCCTGGTGTGAAAGACGCCCGTTAGGTCGCCTCGTCGGCGTCGACCGCGACCGGCTCGGCCTGCTGGTCGCCGTCGAGCACTCGGTGCAGATCAGCCTCGGTGATCAGCACCTGGCGCGGCTTCGAGCCCTCGTAGCCGGAGATGACGCCACGGCGCTCCAGCATGTCGATCAGCCGCCCAGCGCGGGTGTAACCGACCCGGAGTCGGCGCTGGATCATCGAGACGGAAGCCGTTTCGGTCTGCACGACGGTGCGGATCGCCTCGTCGAGCAGATCGTCGGCGTCGGGGTCGAAATCGTCATCACCCGTACCGCTCGCAACCTCCTCGCGCGCCTCCAAGAGCTCCGCCTCGAATTCGGGTTCGCCCTGCTTCGCCCAGTGCTTGGTAATGCGTGCGATCTCCTCCTCGGTCACGAACGCCCCCTGCACACGGGCCATCTTGGAGGTCCCGGCGCCGCGGAAGAGCATGTCGCCCTGACCCAGCAGGGCCTCCGCCCCACCCTGGTCGAGAATCACTCTGGAATCCGTCTGCGATGAGACGGCGAAGGCGATCCGAGCCGGGATGTTGACCTTGATCGTGCCGGTGATGATGTCGGTCGAAGGGCGCTGCGTCGCCAACACGAGATGGATGCCGGTGGCGCGCGACTTCTGGGCGAGGCGGATGATCGAGTCCTCGACCTCGGCGGGCGAGACCATCATCAGGTCCGCGAGCTCGTCGATCACGCAGAGGATGTGTGGGAGAGGCGGCTCGCCGGCCTTGGCGCGGGCGCGGTTCAGCTCGGCCAGGTTGCGGCAGCGAGCCTTGCCCATGATCCCGTAGCGATTCTCCATCTCACCGATCAGGTTGGCGAGGACGTTGGCGGCAAGGCGCGGCGAGGTGACGACCGGGGTCAACAGATGCGGGACGTGCTCGTAGTGGTTCAGCTCGACCTGCTTCGGGTCAACCAGGACCAGCCGCACGTCGTTGGGCGAGGCGTGCATCAGAATCGAGGAGAGGATCGCGTTGACGCAGCCGGACTTGCCCGAGCCGGTGGTTCCGGCGACGAGGACATGGGGCATCTTCGCCAGGTCGGTCCAGACCGCGTTTCCGTCGATCCCCTTGCCGAGCCAGGCGACCAGCGGTGAGGTCTTCTCCGGGCGGCCCGCGTAGATGTCGCCGAGACGGACCAGGCGACGGCGCGTGTTCGGGACCTCGACCCCGACCGCCTGCTTGCCGGGGATCGGGGCCAGAATGCGAATGTCGGTCGAAGCGAGCGCGTAGGCGAGGTCGTTGGAGAGCTCGGTGACTTTCTTCACCTTCGTGCCAGGAGCGAGGCGCAGCTCGAAGCGGGAGACGTGCGGGCCACTGACGATGCCGACGATCTTCGCTTCGACGCCGAAGTGACCAAGGGTCTCGACCAGCTTGCGCCCGATCGCGTCTTGGTCGCGCGGGTCGGGGCCTTTGTCGCCTTTTCCTCTTTCCAGCACTTTTGCCGGCGGCTGCCGGTAGTCGATCTCCTCCGAAGTGGTGACGCCGCGCTTCTGCCCCATCGGGGTCAGCGAGGCCTGCTTGGACTCGGAGTCGGTGCCGACGCCGAGTCCCTCCTCGGTGCGGACCTCGACCTCGTACGCGTGCGGCTGGAGATCCTCCGTACCGGACTCAGGCTCGGGCTCGGCGTCGAACTCCGTGGTCGCCGGCTCCCCGTCGGGCTGGTTCTCGGCGATCGCCACCGTCGGTTCGAAGTCATCGTCCTCGGGATAGGCGCTCATCACGTCGGTGGGACCGGCCTCGGTCTCGAAGGCCGACGAGGTCTTTTCGCCGCGCCGCTCCTCGCGATGCTGAATCGCCGTCTGGGCGATGTCGCGCCCGCCACGGACGGTATGGCGCGCACCGCGGCCGATCCCACGGAAGACGGCCGAGATCGAGGTGCCGGTCACCAGCATCGCTCCGATCGCCAGCATCAGCACGGTCGCGATCCGCGCTCCGACCTTCCCAAACAGGTATTCGAGGCCGGTTTCCAGCCCGTACCCGACCTTGCCCCCGTCCCAGCCGAAGAAGAGCACGAAGGAGAGGTAGACCCCCGCCGCGATCAGGAAGAGACCGATCAGGTCGAGGTGGCGCTGCTGCAGGCCCTCCGGCAGGTGCGGGCGCGGGAACCGCGACTTCGCTTTCGCCCTTCCTTTCGTTTTGCGGCGCGCGGCCGAACCTCGCTTCTTGCGCACGAACATGGGTGCGGCTTCGACGCCGGCCGCCCCTCCCCTGCTTGGGCTACAGCTGTGTGGCGATTATCGTCGCGAACACGGTGAAGAGACCCCCGATCGCGGTCACCAGCATCGTCCTCGTCTCGCCGCCACCCGATCCTCCAAGGAGTCGAAGCGATTCTCCATCGAGTCGAAGCGGAGGTTCATCTCGCCGCGGAAAGCCCGGAACTCGTCCTTCATCTCGGTACGGACGGACAGGCCTTCGTTCTTGATCTCGGTACGGACGGACCGGAATTCGGCATGCATTTCACGGTCCAGATCATCGACCTTGCGGGCGGTCTCATCGACCTTACGAGTGGTCTCATCGAGCTTGCGGTTGGTCTCATCGACCTTGCCCTCGAGACTGTTGAGGCGATCATCGGTCCGACTGAGTTCCATTGTCTGCATGATGCCACGCTAACCGGACCGCTGTCGTGCGTGGCGCGCCGAATGCAAAAGGTTTCGCACGGAACCCTTGCGGAAGCGGCGATTCAGCCGGCGCAGACCCAGGCGCTGCCACCGGAGTCGGCCCAGATTTCAGCTGCGATCCGATCCTGTTCCGCCTTCGGCGCGTCCTGTGGGTCGCCCTGGCCGCCGTAGAGGTCCCAGGTCGAAGGCAGGATCTGGTAGGCGCCGCCGGCACCGCTGCTCGGGTTGACGGCTCCGTAATTGCCGCCCGACTCACACATGACGATGTAGGCGGGGATCGAGAACGGCCCGCCGAGCCAGCGCCCGACGGTTTCTTCTGCCGCGGCGCGACTCGCCGCTTCAGCGGCTTCGATCTCGCTCACCCACTGGCCGATCTTCGATTTCAGCGTCGCCAGCGATTCGGAGCGGGCGGCCGAGAGCGAGTCCAGCCGCGTCGCGGCGGCCTCGGCACGGCTGCGAACGGCGGCGATTTCGGAGCGCGCGGCGGCGAGGCGCTCGTTGTAGGCGTCGACGCGCGCCTTCAACGCGGCGACGAGCTTCAGCTCATGCCGCACCCTGTTTCGCACCTGCTCGACCCGAGCCGCGAGCGCGGTGTCGGAGTCCTCAATCCGCTGCAGGTATTCGGTGCGGACCTCCAGTTCGTTGAGGTCGCCGGAGCCGAGGACGATGCTCGCGGTGCTCGGCGAGCCGCTCTCGTAGATCGCCACCAGCCGCTGCGCGAGCGCCCGGCGGGCGCGGCGCAGACGGGCGCGCTCGGCCTCGAGATGCTGTTCGGAGCGAGCGACGGCTGTGGCCAATCTCGCCGCCCGTTCGCGGCCGTGCGCAAGAAGCGCGGTGAGGTGGCGCTCGTGCGCCGCCGCCGCCGTGGCTTCCGCTTCGGTGGCCGCGAGGCGTTCCTGGGTATCGCGGATCTGGGCCGCCAGCGCCGCCGCTTCGTTCTGCGCCCCGCCCACCTTGTCCCGCAGCGCGCCGATCTGGGCCGCGTGAGCAGAGGCAACCGCGAGCAGGACTAGGGCGAGAAGCGCGACTGCGGAGGTTCTACGCATGCGAACACCTCAGCCCTCGGGTGCATCCCGATTGGCCCAGTAGACGGCTACGCCGACCGCCACTACCGCGACGCCGGCGCCGATGCGGATCTCGCGCCGGTAGCGGCGACGCAGGTAGATCACCGTGAAGCGCAATGCGGCCTTACCGAGCCGGTCGTACATCAGCCCTCCTCCGTTTCGTCGCGCTGCCTGATCCGGTGCGCCATCCGCGACTGCAACGACCAGAGCTCGATGAAGCCGGGTGAGGCGGCCTGTGAGAAGAGACCGCCGGACTCGGCGAAAGAGGCGAGGTCGGCGTCGTAGACGGCGTTGGGCGAGGAGCGGGTGACGACGCGAACGCCGCCTTTGTACAGCCTCAACCCGATCGTCCCCGTCACCTGCGCGTTGACCGCGTCCATGTAGGCGTCGAGGTCGGAGCGTAGCGGCTCCCACCAGAGGCCGGCGTAGACGAGGTAGCCCCATTTCTGGTCGAGGCCGGGCTTGAACTGGTTTTGGTGGATCGTCCCAACCAGCTTCTCCAGCTCCTGATGGGCCGGCAGCAGAATCGAGGCGGCCGGCACCTCGTAGATGTCACGGACCTTCAACCCGACGATCCGATCCTCGATGTGGTCAACGATCCCGACCCCGTGGCGACACCCGATCTCAGCCGCGGCTTCCAGCAGATCGACCAGGCCGAGCCGTTCTCCGTTCAGGGCAACCGGGACCCCGGCCTCGAACTCGACCGTCACCGTCTCGGGCTCGTCGGGTGCCAGCTCGGGGCGGGTGACGAGCTGGAAGACGTCGTCCTCGGGCGCATGGCCCAGATCCTCGATCCAGCGCCCCTCGGAAGAGCGCCCCCAGAGGTTGTCGTCGATCGAGTAAGGGGTCACCTCGGTGCCGCCCTTGACCGGGATGCCGTGCTCGCGGGCGTAGGCGATCTCCTCTTCGCGGCCCATCTGCCAGGAGCGCACCGGGGCGATCGTCTTCAGCTCCGGCGCCAGAGTCGCCACGGTCGCCTCGATC
This sequence comes from uncultured Solirubrobacterales bacterium, assembly GCA_963706605.1. Lineage (GTDB taxonomy): Bacteria > Actinomycetota > Thermoleophilia > Solirubrobacterales > 70-9 > VRUE01. The sequence goes on along the minus strand of OY970165.1, from coordinate 2,233,782 downwards.
CGCACCTGGTCGTTACCCTTGCCGGTGCAGCCGTGGGCAATCGTGTCGCAACCGCTCTGCCGGGCGTACTCAACCGCCAGCTCGGCGATCAACGGCCGGCCTAAGGCGGTGAACAGCGGGTAGCCGCCGCCGTAGAGCGCGTTCGCCTTGATCGCCGGCAGGACGAAGTCGCGAGCGAAGCGCTCACGGGCGTCGACGACGTGGCACTCGAGTGCGCCGAGCCGCTTCGCCTTGTCCTCGATCACCCCGTAGTCCTCGCCGGGCTGACCCAGGTTGACGGTGAGGCAGACAACCTCCGCCCCGTAGCGATCCTGAATCCACTTCAGCATCACGCTGGTGTCGAGGCCGCCGGAGTAGAGCAAGAGGACCCGGTGAACCTCGGCCGGGTCGGCCTCATAGCCCGCCGTGCGGACCTGCTCGGGCGCCTGCTCAGCCATGCCTACGGCGCCGGAAGTCCGCCGCTGCCGTTTTCTTCTTCGCTCGTCGTCGTCGGCGCGGTGGTCGTGGTCGTGCTCGGAGTCGTCGTTTCGGTGGTCGTCGGCGTCGTCGTCGTGCCGGTGGTGGTCTCGGTCGTGCTCGGCGTCGTCGTCGTCTCAGTGGTGCTGGGCGAGAGCGTGATTTCCGGTTCGGAGGAGGTCGAGGCGCCGTTGCTGCCGTCATCAGAGGCGATCACGAGGATCGCCACGACGAGACCGACGATGACGGCGATCAGGCCGGCGATCAGCAGTCGCATGTTGCCGCGCGGGCGCCCGCCGGGATCCTCCGGCTGCCCCATCACGCGGGTCGGGTCGTCATGCATGGTCTCAGCCCTCCGGGCCGAGTATCGCGTCGAGGATCTCGCCGGTGTCCTCGATCTCGAAGCCGCTGCGCAGCCGTGCTTCGATCTCCTCGCGGTCGGCGCCGGAGATCGCCATCTGGGTCGCCAGCAGGCGTGCCCCGGCGGAGCCGGCGCGGCGCGGCGCAAGTGGCTCCCCCTCGCCGTCCCGATCGTCGAGAGCCTGCACCGGTTTCAGGTGCCCACCGCGTCGCTCGCCGGTGGACCCGTCGAGCTGGTCGGCAAGCTCGCGCAGCCGTTCGGCGACGATCCGGTCGGCGCGGTCGTGGGCCTCATCGAGGTGCCGCTGCGCCTGCGCCTCGGCGTCGTCGATGACCTTCGCCGCGGCACGCTCGGCGGCGTCGACGATCTTCGCCAGGCGCTGGGCCGCGTCGGCGGCCGAGCTTGGCGGCGGCTGCTTGGGGGGACGCCTTTCTGCGCTCATCTGGCCGCGTAGCTTAGGAGCGATTCGCCGATCAGCGCAACGGCACGCTCGATCTGGGCCGAATCGACCGTCAGCGGGGGCAGCAGGCGCAGCGTGCCCGGCTCCGGAACGTTGACGATCAAGCCGTTGCGCAGAAGGTCGGCGCCAAGGGCTGCTGCGTCGATCCCGGGCCCCAGCCCCACCCCGATCATCAGGCCGCGGCCGCGCACCTCCTCGACGCCTTCGACGGCGAGCAAAGCGTCACGCAGCGCGGTGCCCCGCTCGCGCACCTGGCGCAACAGCGCCGGGTCGTCGATCAGATCGAGCACCGCAAGCGCCGCGGCCGAGACCACAGCGCCCCCGGCGAAGGTGGAGCCGTGGTCGCCGGGCTCCAGCACGTCGGCGGCCTCGGGACTCGTCACGCAGGCACCAATCGGCAGGCCGCCGCCGAGCGCCTTGGCGCTGGTCAGCACGTCGGGCCGCACCGGCGTCTGCTCAAAAGCCCAGAGCGAGCCGGTCCGTCCCATCCCGGTCTGGATCTCGTCGAGGATCAGCAACGCCCCGGCCTCATCGCAAGCCTCGCGGGCCGCCAGCAGCGTCCCGTCGCTCAGGGGGTAGACGCCCGACTCCCCCTGAATCACCTCGATCAGGACCGCGGCCGTGTTCTCGGAGACGGCGTCGCGCAGCGCCCCGGCGTCGTCGAACGGGACCGAGCGGAACCCCGGCAGCATCGGGCCCAGGGCCCGATTCTCGGCCAGCGCCGGGGTCGCCGCCAACGCCCCGTAGGTGCGGCCGTGGAAGTCGCGCTCGAAGCTGACGATCTCCGGGCTCTCGATGCCACGCAGGTGGGCGTGCTTGCGGGCGAGCTTGATCGCGCACTCGTTCGCCTCGGTCCCCGAGTTGGAGAGGAAGACCCTCCCCCCCAGGCTCGACCCGGAGAGGCGCTCGGCCAGCTGCACCATCGGCTCGGTGTAGAAGAGGTTGGAGACGTGCATCAGCCGACCCGCCTGCTCGCGCACCGCCTCGACCACCGCCGGGTGACAGTGGCCGACCGAGCAGACCGAGATGCCGGCGAGGAAGTCGAGGTACTCCTTGCCCTCCGCGTCCCAGAGCAGCGCCCCCTCGCCGCGAACGAACTCGACCGGCGACCGGCGGTAGGTCTGCATCAGGTAGCGCTCCTCTAGCGCCTGCAGGTCGGTCAGGTTCATGAGGTCACCATCGTGCCGATGCCGGCGTCGGTGAACAGCTCCAGCAGCAGGCTGTGTGGCTTGCGGCCATCGATGATGTGGGCCGACTGGGCGCCGCCCCGGATCGCATCGACACAGGCAGCCAGCTTTGGCCGCATCCCGCCGTCGATCGAGTCCAGCCTGCCCTCGACCTCGCCGACCGTGGCGCGTGAGATCAGAGAAGCCTCGTCGGCTGGATCGGCCAGCCAGCCGCTGACGTCGGTGAGGAAGACCGCCTTGTAGGCGCCGAGCGCCGCGGCGACCTTGCCCGCCGCCTCGTCGGCGTTGATGTTGTAGGCGTGACCCTCGCGGTCGGATGCCGAGGAGGCGACCACCGGGATGTAGTCCTCCGCGATGTGGTTGAGGACGTCGACGTCCACCCGCTCGATCGAGCCGACGAAGCCGACCTGCTCGGCATTCGGCACCGGCGCCACCTCGAACAGCGTCCCGTCCTGGCCGGAGAGGCCGACCGCGGGCTGCCCATGCCGGTTGAGCCGCTGCACGATGTCGGAGTTGAGCTTGCCGATCAGGACCATGCGGGCGACCTCGACCGTCTCCGCGTCGGAGACGCGCAGCCCCTCGTGGAAACGGACCTCGAGCCCAAGCCGCTCCATGTAGCGGGTGATCTCGGGGCCGCCGCCGTGGACGACCACCGGGTTGAGGCCAACGTACTTGAGCAGCACCACGTCGGTCGCGAATGCCTCGCGCAGCTCGTCGTCGCGCATCGCCGAGCCGCCGTACTTGATCACCACGGTGCGGCCGTGGAACTCCCGGATGTAGGGAAGCGCCTCGAGCAGGGTGTCGACGTTGGTGCTCACTTCGTCTCCTCAGGTCGTGTACTCGGCGTTGATCCGAACGTACTCGTAGCCCAGGTCCGAGAACCAGACGTGGGCGCGGTGGTCGCCCCTTCCCAGCCGTACCGAGAGCTCGGCCTCGGCGGAGTCGCCGGCGAACTCCTCGGCATCGATGTGGTTGAGCCCGAGCTCCTCGAGCTCCTCCCCGGCGAGCGCCATCCCGGCAGCCTGGGCGATCCGGCCCCAGTTGGGGTCGTGACCGAAGAGCGCCGTCTTGACCAGCGGCGAGTTGGCGATCGCCCGCGCCGCCCGCTCGGCCTCCTCCTCGTCGGCCGCCTCCAAGACACGAGCGCAGCCGACGCGGGTGGCCCCCTCGCCGTCGGCGACGATCGCCAGCGCCAGCTGCAGCAGCACGGCGTCGAGCAGGCCGTCGGGCAGCGGCAGGCCCGACTCGCCGCTTGCCTGCAGGAGCACCGTGTCGTTGGTGCTCATCTGACCGTCGACGGTGATCCGTTCGAACGAGTCGGTGACCGCGGGGCGCAGAGCTGCTTCGGCGCCCTCGAGGAGGGCGTCGGTCTGCACGAAGCAGAGCATCGTCGCGAAGCCGGGCTGGATCATTCCGGCCCCCTTCGCCTGGGCCGAGAGGGTGACCCCGTCGCAGCGCACGGAGCAGCACTTGGAGAACGCGTCGGTGGTCATGATTGCCTCCGCGAACTCGATCCCACCGTCGGGACGCACCTGCGTCGCGGCGCGGCGGATGCCGTCGACGACGTCGTCGACGGGCAGGGCGACGCCGATTTTCCCGGTCGCCGCGATCGCGACCTGCGCGGGGTCGAGCTCCAACTCCTCCGCGGCCGCGGCTTGAATCGCGACCGAGTCGCGCATTCCCTGCTCACCGGTGGCGGCGTTCGCGTTGCCGGCCTTGACCGCGGCGGCCCGGATGCCGCCCAGGTCGCAGCTCTTGCGACAGAGTCGCACCGGGGCGGCGGCGGCGGCATTCGGCGTCAACAGCAAGGCGGAGTCGCAACGCTCCGACCGCGCGACGACGACGGCGGCGTCGGCATTGCCGCTCTCCTTCAACCCGCAGGCGACCGCGCCGGCGGCAAAACCGGGGGCGAGCCGCGAAGGATCGAGCTCCTCGACCCCGGCCGGCGGGGCCACCCAGCGGGATTTGAAGAATCCGCTCATATGAGCCCCTCGGTCTCGTCCAGCCCCAGCATCAGGTTGAGGTTCTGCACCGCCTGTCCCGAGGCCCCCTTCCAGAGGTTGTCGATCGCCGAGAAGGCCAGCACCCTGCCGCGCTCCTCGACCGTGACGTAGACGTGGCACTCGTTCGTATCGCGGACGTCGCGCAGACCCGGTGGCCGCTCGACCGCGTGGACGAAGGGCTCGCCGGCGTAGCGCTCCGCGTAGAGCGCCTGGACCTCCTGCTTGGAGATCGGCTCGCTCAGCTGCGCGTAGCAGCTGGTCAGCTCACCCTGGTCGAGCGGCAACAGGTGCGGAACGAAGGTGACGGGCGCCTCGCCACCCAGCGCCGCCAGCTCCTGCTCGATCTCGGGCCGGTGACGGTGACCCTCGGTCTTGTAGGCGAAGGCGTTCTCGTCCATATTCGCGTAGTGCATTTCGTCGCCGCCGCCACGACCGGCGCCGGAGACGCCCTGCTTGGCGTCGATCACGACGTCGGCGAGCAGGCCGCGCTCGGCCAGCGGCGCCAGTGCCAGCACGCTCGCGGTCGGGTAGCAGCCGGGGGTCGCGACCAGCTCGGCCTCGCGCAGCTCTTCGCGGTAGAGCTCGGTGAGGCCGTAGACGGCGCCCTCCAGCAGCTCAGGCGCGCCGTGCTCGCCGTACCAGCGCTCGTAGGTCGGCAGGTCGCGCAGCCGGAAGTCGGCCGAGAGGTCGACGACCAGCACGCCCAGCCCGCGCAGCGCGGCGACCGTCGGCGCCGAGGCTCCGTGTGGGTAGGCGACGATCGCGGCATCGACGCCCTCCAGCCGGTCCAGGTCCAGCTCGGTCAGCTCCAACGGCACCCGGTAACGCGGGTAGAGGCGATCGAGCCGCGTGCCGGCGTCGCTGCGCGAGGTGGCCCCGACCAACTCCAGACGCGGGTGGCGCCAGACGATCTGCGCGGCAAGGGCGCCGGTGAATCCGGAGGCTCCAGCCACCAGGACCCGCGCGGCGGGGCCACCGTCGAGCGGTTGCGGGCGTGCGTCACTCACGGAGCGACCCTCCCATCTCGCCTAGTGACGTGACGATTGCGGCGCGGGGCTCGGCGACCTCCTCGTCGGTGAGGGTGCGGTCGCCGGCCCGGAACTCGAGCCGCAGGGCGAGGCTCTTGCGCCCCGCGCCGAGCTGCTCCCCCTCGTAGAGGTCGAAGACGTCGGCCGAGCGCAGCAGCTCTCCGCCGCCGGCGAGCACCGCGCCGCGCACCTCCGCCGCCGAGGCCTCGGCGGGCACGACCACCGCCAGGTCCTGGAAGACGGCGGGGAACGTGGTCACGTCCTCGAACGTCTCTTCACCCGCGGTCGCGGCCGCAACCAGCTCCGCCAGCCCGACTTCAAAGCCGGCCGCCACCTGGAGGTCCCACTCGCGACAGACCAATGGGTGCAGCTCGCCGATCCAGCCGGCATCGATGCCGTCGACCAGGACCTTCGCCGCTCTACCGGGGTGCAGGAAGGGCTCAGCCGCCGGCTCGAAGGCAAGCCCCACTCCAAGCCTGGCCGCCAACCCCTCCAGCACCCCCTTGACCACGAAGAAATCAGCCGGCTCGCCGCCGCCCCGCCATGACTTCGGCGCCAACGGCCCGACCGCGAGACAGCCGAGCCGGTGCGGCTCGGAGAATGGCGCCGCCTGCTCCCCGGCGAACCCCCCGGCGAGCGAACCATCCTCTCGGCCCGTCGGCGGGAGGTTGAGGTAGACGCGGCCCGACTCGAACAGGGCGACGCGCTCAGCGTCGCGGGCGAGGTTGCCCTGGGCGGCGCCGAGCAGCGATCCGAGCACGGTGGTGCGCATCACCGAACCCTCCTCGGAGAGGGGATTGGAAATCGTCACCCCGGCAGCGCGAGGATCGCCCTCGGAGATCCGCAGCCTGGCCGGCTCACCGGGGCCGGTGAAGCTCCAGCCGACGATCTCGTCGAAGCCGAGATCGCGCATCGCGTCCTCGGCGCGGCGGCGCAGCCGCTGGTCGCGCCGCAGCCCACCGGCCTGCCCGGCAGAGCCCGGCAGGGTCGAGGGCAGGTGCTCGTCGAGGCCGTGGACGCGCGCCACCTCCTCGATCAGGTCGACCTCGCGGGTGACGTCGTGGTGGCGGTCGGGCGGAACCTCGACCTCGAGGTCATCGCCGTCGGACTCGACCCCGAAGCCGAGCCGTTCCAGGTAGGCGACCTGGTCGGCCTGCTCGATCCGCATCCCGAGCAGGCCCCCGACCCGCTCTCCTCGCAGCCGAATTCTCGGCGCCTCCGGGATCTCTGCGGCGAAGTCGATCGTGCCGGGGACGAGCTTCGCCCCGCACAGCTCGACCATCAGCCGCGATGCGATCCGTTGCGCCCGCAGGCACAGCTCCGGGTGGAGTTGCTTCTCGAAGCGCGAGGAGGCCTCCGAGCGCAGGCCGAGCAGGCGCGAGGTGCGGAGGATGTTGGTGCCGTTCCAGTTCGCCACCTCGAGCAGAACCCGCGTCGTCTCGGCCGAGACCTCGGAGACCTGGCCACCCATGATCCCGGCGATTCCCGAGGGCCCGTTGGAATCGCAGACCAGCACGGTCTCCTCGTCGAGGCTGCGCTCGACGCCGTCGAGCGTCGTCATCGTCTCGCCCGCAGCCGCGGCGCGGACGGTCAACGCCCCGTCGGGAACCCTGTCGAGGTCGAAGGCGTGCAGGGGCTGCGCGGTGAGCAGCATCACGTAGTTGGTGATGTCGACGACGTTGTTGATCGGCCGTTGCCCAGCGGCGCTCAGTCGCGCCTGCAGCCAGGCGGGCGAGGGGCCGATCGTCACGTCGGTGAAGACGCGGGCGGTGAAGCGCGGGCAGAGCTCGGGCACCTCGACCGCGACTGAGGCGTAATCGCCGACCTCGCCCTCCCCCTCCGCCGGCGCGTCCTCGCTCCAGGGCTCGGGGGCAAGCGGCGCGGCGCTGATCGCGTGCACCTCGCGGGCGACGCCGTAGACGCCGAAGCAGTCGACCCGGTTCGGCGTCACCTCCAGCTCCAGCACCGGCTCGGCCAGCGGCAGCACCTCGGTCAGCGCGGTGCCGGGCGCGACACCGTCGTCGAGCACCAGGATCCCCTCCGACTCCTCCGCGATCTCCAGCTCGGCGGCGGAGAGGATCATCCCGTGCGACTCGACCCCGCGCAGCTTCGCCTTGCCCAGCTTCGCGCCACCGGGCATCGTCGCCCCCGGCAGGGCCACGGGCACCGTCTGACCCGCCGCCACGTTGGCGGCGCCGCAGACGATCGTCCTCGCCTCACCCTCACCGGTGTCGACCGTGCAGACGCTGAGCCGATCGGCATCGGGGTGGCGCCCGCACTCCACGACCTTGCCGATCACGAAGCCCTCGGCCACGGGTGGGCCAACCGCACCGACCCGCTCGACCTCGGTGCCGGTCATCGCCAGCCGCTCGGCCAGCTCGTCGGGGCTCACCCCCGGATCGCAGTATTCGCGCAGCCACGAGTACGGAACCCTCATAGGAACTGCCCCAACATCCGCGCGTCGTTGTCGAAGAAGCGGCGCAGGTCGGGGACGCCGTGCCGCAGCATCGCGATCCGCTCCACGCCCATACCGAAGGCGAAGCCCTGCACCCGCTCGGGGTCATAGCCGTTCTCGGCGACGAAGCCGAGCACGTTGGGGTCGACCATGCCGGCGCCGCCGACCTCGATCCAGCCGCTGCCCTTGCAGAGGTTGCAGCGCTCGCCCCCCGCCAGCTCACCCGTGCCCTCGCACTGGAAGCAGGAGACGTCGAACTCGACGCTGGGCTCGGTGAAGGGGAAGAAGTGGGGCCGCATCCGGGCCTGGCGGGCCTCGCCGAAGATCGCCCGGAGCATCTCCTCCAGGGTGCCCTGCAGGTCGGCAAGCGTGATCCCCTCGCCGATCGCCAACCCCTCGACCTGGTGGAACATCGGGGTATGGGTGGCGTCGGAGTCGCGCCGGTAGACCTTGCCCGGCATGATCAGGAAGACCGGCGGCGACTGGGCCTCCATCGCCCGGACCTGCACCGGAGAGGTGTGGGTGCGCAGCAGGAGCTCGGGGTGCGACTGCACGTAGAAGGTGTCCTGGAGCATCCGCGCGGGGTGCCCCGGCGGGTGGTTCAACGCCGTGAAGTTGTAGTAGTCGTGCTCGAGCTCGGGCCCCTCGACCACCTGGTAGCCGAGCCCGATCATCACGTCCTCGATCTGCCGCGTCGTGCGGGTGATCAGGTGCAGGTGCCCGGCGGGTCTGACCGGCACTCCGGGCAGGGTGACGTCGACCCGGTCGCTCGCCAGCTGCTCCTCCAGCTCGCTCGCGCCCAGCTCAGCGGCGCGTCCCTCAAGCAGCGTCTCCAACGCCTGGCGGGCCCTGTTGGCACCGCCGCCGACCTCCCCCCGTTCCTCCTGGGGCAGCTCGGCTATTCCGCGCAGAATCGTCGTCAGCTCGGCTTTGCGGCCCAGATAGCGGACCCGCAGCTCCTCCAGCTCAGCGGTGCCGGCTGCGGACCCGATCGCCGCCCTGGCCTCGGCCTCGATCTTCTCGATCCGTTCAAGCATCTGGCGCGGCCTCCCGCATGGCGGGCGACGATAGCCGCTCGCAGGCGATCGCAGCTGCGGCGGCGACGTTGAGCGACTCGCTGCCACCGGGGCGCAGCGGAATCGTGACCTCGACGGCGCATTCCTGAAGGGCCTCGGCCGGCAATCCCCCTCGCTCGGCCCCCATGCAGAGGGTCGCCACCCCAGCGAGGGCATCCAGCCCCTCACCACCGTGGGCCACCAGCGCCGCCCGCGGCTCCGGGGTCGCCTCGATCCCGGCCCGCAGCAGCGCCTGGCCGAAGATCGAGCCCATGCTCGCCCGCACCGCCTTCGGCCCATACGGATCGGCGCAGCCGGGGCCGAGAACGACGGTGCCGCCGAGCAGCGCATGTGCAGTGCGGACGATCGTGCCGACGTTGCCCGGGTCGGCGACTCCGTGCAGGTAGACGCAGGGCGGCTGGGCCGCGGCGGCCCAGACCTGTGGCCAGACGGCAATCGCGCGCGTCCCCGAACCGAGCGCCGAGACTTCCGCCAGCAGCGCCGGCTCCACCTCATCTCCACCAAGCCCGCTGCCCGCGGCACTCAGCAGGAATCTCGGCTCGACGCCCGCGGCCAACCCCGCCTCGACTAGGTCCTCGCCCTCGGTCGCGAACAGCCGCTCACGTTCGCGGTGCTTGCGATCGTGCAGCTTGCGGACCAGTTTCAGCTTCTCGTTGTGGGGGCTGGAGATCATCGTCGTCATTTCGGTTTCTTCTTATCTTCTCCTGGGCTGCCCGGACCACCCCGGGCAAACAAAAAGCGGGCCGTGAAAACGGCCCGCCCGGGAAAGTGGAGTGTGGGTTGCGGCTAGGCGGCCGCACCCTCCCGGGCGAGCTCCACGAATCGGCGGAACGCATCGCGGTCTGAGACCGCGATCTCGGCGAGCATCTTGCGGTTCACCTCGACGCCGGCTTTGTCGAGACCGTGGATCAGCTGCGAGTAGCTCATGCCCTCGAGCCGCGCGGCGGCGTTGATCCGGGTGATCCAGAGCCGGCGGAAGTCCCGCTTGCGGTTGCGACGGTCGCGGTACGCGTACATCCCCGACCGCTGCACCTGCTCTTTGGCGAAGCGGTAGGAGGAATGCTTGCGGCCGAAGTAGCCTTTCGCTTCCTTCAGCACCTTGCGCCGCTTCTTGCGGGCGTGGACAGACCGCTTGACCCGGCTCACTTTCCGCCTCCAAGCAGGGTCCGGACGCGCTTTTCGTCGGCCTTGGCTATCTCCACCGGCCGCGCCATCTGCCGCTTCCGCTTCGGCGACTTTTTCTCGAGGATGTGGCTCGAGTAGGCGCGCCGGCCACGCAGCTTGCCCTTGGCGGTCTTGCGGAAGCGCTTCTTGGCGCCCGAGTGGGTTTTCATCTTCGGCATCGGGACGGGTATTGAAGCAGACCGGCAGCGGGCGACGCCGGAACCAGCGGGCCGCGCCAGTAGGCTGCCGCGCGATGCGGATCGTCTACGTGATCGGAACCCGACCGAACTTCGTCAAGACGGCGCCTGTGATCGCGGCGCTGCGCGGACGCATTCCCGAGGGGCGGCACACGATCGTCCACACCGGCCAGCACTACGACCGGCTGATGTCGGAGGTCTTCTTCGAGGAGCTGGGCGTACCGGCACCCGACCACATGCTCGAGGTCGGCTCCGGCAGCCACGCCACGCAAACCGCGTGCACGATGGAGCGGCTGGAGCCGGTGCTTGTCGACGAGCAGCCAGACCTGGTGATGGTGCCGGGCGACGTCAACTCGACCCTGGCAGCGGTGCTGACGGCGGCCAAGATGCAGATCCCCGTCGCCCACATCGAGTCAGGGCTGCGCAGCTTCGACCGCACCATGCCCGAGGAGATCAACCGGATCGTCGCCGACGAGTTCTCCGAGTACCTCTTCCTGCACAGCGACGAGGCGATCGAGAACCTGCGCGCCGAGGGCATCGGCGACGAGCGCATGCACTTCGTCGGCAACACGATGATCGACACCCTGGTCGCCCTGGAGGATCGCTTCCGCACCGCCGGCTCGGCGGCGAAGCTCGGGGTCGAGCCCGGTGGGTACGTGCTCGTCACCCTGCATCGCCCCGCCCTGGTCGACGGCGAGCTGCTGCCGGAGACCATCGAGCGGCTCGCCGCGCTCGCCGAGGAGATACCGGTCGTCTTCCCGGTGCACCCCCGAACCCGCAAGAAGATGGAGGCGGTCTCCGCCGAGCATCCCGGCCTGCTGCTCTCGGACCCGCTCGGCTACGTCGACTTCCTCTCGCTGATCGCCGATGCCCGCGCCGTCCTCACCGACTCCGGCGGGATCCAGGAGGAGACGACCTACCTCGGTATCCCCTGCTTCACGCTGCGTGACAACACGGAGCGGCCGGTGACGATCCGAGCCGGCACCAACACCCTGCTCGGTCTCGACCCCGCCGCGATTGCCGGCATCCCGGCAGCGCTGGCCGAGCGCCCGGTGGGGCGTATCGAGCCGCCGCCCCTCTGGGACGGCCACGCGGCGGAGCGAATCGCGGACACGCTCGCGCCCGCCTAAGACTCGTCCGCGGTCTCCTCGGCTTCACTGGCCGCCGGCTTCTCGACTTCTTCGGCCGGCTTCTCAGCCTCTTCAGCCGGCCCGTCGGCCTCTTTGGCCTCCAGCGCGGCGACCTCTTTGCTGGGCGCCAGCATCATGCTCATGTTGCGGCCTTCCTGCAGTGGATCGGACTCGATCACGGCGAGCCCATCGAGGTCCTCGAAGAGCCGCTGAAGCAGAGCCCGGCCCCGCTCGGGATGCGCCTGCTCGCGGCCGCGGAACATGATCGTGATCTTGACCTTGTTGTGGTGGCGGAGGAAGCGCTCGACGTGGCCCTTCTTGGTCTCATAGTCGTGATTGGCGATCTTCGGGCGCAGCTTGATCTCACGAACGTTGACCTGCTGCTGATGCTTGCGGGCCGCCTTCTGCTTCTGCTCCTGCTCGTACTTGTACTTCGAGTAGTCGAGCAGGCGGGTCACCGGCGGCTTCGAGTTGGGCGCCACCTCGACCAGATCGAGGTCGGCTTCCTGGGCACGTTTGAGGGCATCGGGCGTGTCGACGATGCCGAGTTGCTCCCCGTCAGCGCCGATCAGGCGCACCTTGGGGACCCGGATCCGTTCGTTGATCCGGGTCGTGTCGCGCTCCGGCGGGCGACGATCGAACCTGCGCGGGACAGGCACTATCTAGAGGAGAGGTGGAGCTTCAAGAGGACGAGGGGTGCGGAGGCGGGCACGGGACGCTCAGCGGCGCTCTGTGTTTGGCATGCCTGCGAACAAGTGGTCGAAGTATAGGCACAGGACCGATCACAGGGTCGCCGCCGCCTCAGGCGGAGCGCTCCTCACGATGGACGAGATCCGCGAAGTCGGCCATCGCCATTGTCCCCAGCTCGCCCTTGGCGTGGGAGCGCACCGCCACTTCGCCGCTCTCTTCCTCGCGATCGCCGACCACCAGCATGTAGAGGTTGCGGCCCAGTTCGGCGTCGCGAATCTTCTTGCCGATTGACTCCGAGCGGCGGTCGGTCTCAACCCTGACCCCGAGCTCGCGCAGCTTCGCGGCGACCTTGACGCCGGCCTCGACATGGCGGTCGGAGATCGGCAGCACGATCGCCTGCACCGGCGCGAGCCAGACCGGGAAGCGACCTCCGTAGTGCTCGATCAAGATCCCGGCGAAACGCTCCATCGAGCCGAGCAGAGCGCGGTGGATCATCACCGGACGCTGGGGCTCGTCGTTCTGATCGGTGTAAGAGAGATCGAAGCGCTCGGGCATGAAGAAGTCGACCTGACAGGTGCCGCACTGCCAGGAGCGGCCGAGCGCGTCGGTGATGTGGAAGTCGATCTTCGGCCCGTAGAAGGCACCGTCGCCCGGGTTGAGCGTGTACTCGCGGCCCTGGCTCTCCAGGGCACTGCGCAGCGCCTGCTCAGCCTGCTCCCACTCCTCATCGCTGCCGATCGACTTCTCCGGCCGAGTAGAGAGCTCGATATGGACGTCCTCGAAGCCGAAGCGGGCGTAGAGCTCGTCGATCGCCTCGCAGATGCCGGTCACCTCGTCGACGATCTGCTCCGGCGCGCAGTAGATGTGGGCGTCGTCCTGGGTGAATGCGCGCACCCGCAGCAGCCCGTGCAGGACCCCCTCGCGCTCGGCGCGGGAGACCTGGCCGAACTCGGCGATCCGCAGCGGCAGCTCGCGGTAGGAGTGGCGCTCGGAGCCGAAGACGAGACAGGCGCCGGGGCAATTCATCGGCCGGATCGCGTACTGGCGCTCCTTGGACTCGGTCAGGTACATGTTCTCCTGGTAGTTGTCCCAGTGGCCGGAGCGGTGCCAGAGGTCGACGTCCATCAGGTGCGGAGTCTTGATCTCGACGTACTCGCGCTTGCGCAGCTGCTTGTGGACCTCGGCCTCGATCAGGCGCAGCAACGTCGTCCCGTGGGAGAGCCAGAAGGGCATCCCCGGCGCCTCCTTGCGCAACATGAAGAGCCCCAGCTGGGGACCGAGCCGGCGGTGGTCCCGCGCCTTTGCCTCCTCGATCAGCTCGAGGTGCCGATCGAGGTCCTTCTTCGAGAAGAAGGCCGTGCCGTAGATCCGGGTCAGCATCTGGCGGTCCTCGCGGCCGCGCCAGTAGGCGCCCGCCACCGAGCTCAGCTTGATCGCCTTGATCCGCCCCGTGGACGGACCGTGGGGCCCGCGACAGAGATCCTCGAAGGGCCCGTTGCGGTACAGCGAGACTGCCTCCACCCCTTCGTCGCGAACCAGGTCTTCGATCAGCTCGACCTTGTACTCCTGGCCCTGGGCGCGGAACAGCTCGACCGCGTCCGCAGGCTGGACGTCGCGGCGCTCGAAGGGCTCGTTGGCCTCGATGTGCTTTCGCATCGCCGCTTCGATCCGCTCCAGGTCGTCCTCGTTGACCCTGACGTCGTCCGGGAACTCGAAGTCGTAGTAGAAGCCCTGGTCGATCGGAGGGCCGATCGTCACCTTGGTCCCCGGGTACAGCTCCATCACTGCCTCGGCCATGACATGAGCTGCGTCATGGCGGATCAGCTCCAGCGCCTCCTGGTCACGGTCGGTGAGGATCGAGATCTCGGACTCCTCGGGCAGCGGAGCACCGAGGTCGCGCAGCTTTCCGTCGACGCGAATCGCCAGCGCCGCCTTGGCCAGCCCGGGCCCGATCGCGGCAGCGGCATCGGCGCCGGTGGCGCCGTCGGGCAGCTCCAGCGGCGTGCCGTCAGGCAGCTTGGCGGTGATTTTCGTCGTCGCCTCCATCGCGCCCATGCTACCCACGCCCACCAAGAGCCCCCAGCCCGCCCGGCGTTCGCAGTTAGCCGCCATATAGTCGGCTAACTGCGAACGCGCTCACTGGGTGGGGGGTCCTTGCCGCACTTGGCGGACAGCGATCAGCGGGCAGTCACTCCGGCCACGGATCGGGCCGCGGCGTTCCCAGAGCAGGTAGGGACCCGCATGGCGACTCAGGGCCAGGTCGCGGAACGGCGCGCGTTCGCTTGACTCCATGGTGACGACGAAGCGGACACCGTTTGGCGGCGCGCCCCCAGCGCTGCCCTCATCCTCGATGCAGACGCGGCCGCCGCGCAGCTCCCAGGCAATGTAGCGAGCGCCGTGTTCGTCGTCGAGCAGCGACTGCGGCGCCAGAACCAAGGTTGGGTCCGTGCCGAGCAACGGGCGCAAACCGGTCAGCGCGGGCGAGTAGGTGGTCGGCCCAACCGGCGCGTTGGCGAAGACGAGCAGCGAGCAGACACCCGCGGCGAGCAGATAGAGGAAGGCGACGGGCCGGCGCAGCAGCGGCAGCAGAATGACCAGAGTCGCCAGCGGCGCCACCACCTCGAGCGCCTTGGCGGAGGTGTATGGAGTGCCGCTGACCCGAGCCACGGCGTAAACGACCACGGCGGCGAACACCGCGGCGAGGATCGTCGTCTCGCGCCGGCGCAGGCACAAGATCAGCCCGTAGACGAGCAGCACAGCGGCGAAGGCGGCGCCGAAGTAGTAGGCGAAGGCGGGGACCGCTCCGTTTCCCGGCGCCAGCCGAAAGTCGCCCGAGAACCAGATCCCAAGTGCGGTGAAGGGCGAGACCTGGCCGAACAGGTTGCCGAGACCGGGGCCGTTGGGGTCGAACGTTTCGAAGTGATGGAAGTCGATCATCCGGCCCAGCTCGGGGAGCGTTCCGACCAGGAAGACGAGGAAAGCCAAGAGCAGGGGCCTCGCCGGCAGCGACCGCTCCAGCGCCAGCCAGATCAGCAGGATCGCCGCCAGCCAGATGAGTCCCGGGAAGCTGTAGACGTACACCGAGCCGACGGCGATCAACGCGGCCGGGACGAAGCGCAGTGGAAGCTCGTGCCAGCTGCGGCTGCTCTCGCGCAGAGCGAGGACGAACGCGAGCACGAAAAGGGCCTGGATCACCTCCTTGAAGGCGCCCTGGGCGAAGTAGGAGGCGACCAGGTACGGAAGGCCGACCACCAGGGCTGCCGCGGCGCGGCGGAGGGGTGGCTGGTCGGCGAAGGCCGCGACCGCGGTCAGGGGGGCCAGGACCGCAACCGCGACCGTGAGGCCGGTGAAGCCTTGGACGAGGCCGATTCCCAGACCCTTGTTGAGGGCGGCGACGATGGCGTGGGGTCCGAGGGGATAACCCTGGTGGAGGAGCTGCGAGCCGGCGCCTTGTGCCAAGCGGTCAGTTGCCAGCAGGTGCTGCGACATGTCGGGGTTGAAGCCGGTGCCGAGGATGCCGAAATGGCCTTCCACGACGAACGGCAGCGAGGCGGCGGCCAAGCTGACCGCAGCGACCGGCGTGCCCATCCGCAGTGCCTCCCCCCCGCCCTCCACTCGCCCCCGCAGGTGGATCGCGGCGGTGACCGTCAGCGCCAGGACGAGGGCCGCCGAGATCGTGCCGTGCCCCGGCAACCGCACGGTCGCCCAGCAGATCGCGCAGAGCAGGGCCAGTCCGAGGGCGGGCGAAAGCCAGGACCACCGCCTGATCCCGCAGAGCCCAAGCGCCGCCTGTCCGATCGCCAGCGAGGCCCCGCACACGGCCAGCACGCCTGCATAGGTCCCGATCACAAGGCGGCGAGCCTAGACTGCCTGCATGGCGTATGTCCCGCCAGTCCGCCACCTGCTGCGCGCCAAGGACCTCGCCGACGCTCGCTACTTCGAGGCGTTGAGCGTTGATGACCTGGCCGACGCCGCCGGCCTCTCCCGTGCGCATTTCAGCCGTGAGTTCCGCCGTGCCTTCGGCGAGTCGCCGCACGCTTACCTTCTGACGCGTCGGCTCGAGCGCGCCGCGGCGCTGCTGCGCACCACCGACAACTCGGTCGCCGAGATCTGCTTCTCGGTCGGGCTGCAGAGCGTCGGCTCGTTCACGACGAGCTTCTCGCGCACCTACGGCAAGTCGCCGACGGCGTACCGGGCCCTCTTCCCGCCGGCCTCGGCCCACGTCCGCATTCCCGGCTGCGTCGTGCGCGCCTACTCCCGCCCTCAAAACCGCACGTTTCGAGAAGACAGCGCCGCGGCGCGGGCCTAGCATCGACGCGAACTGTTCCGTCGAGCAAGGAGAACCCAGATGATCAAGATCGCGAACGCGCAGCTGTGGGTCCACGACCAAGACGAGGCGCTCGCCTTCTACACCGAGAAGGTCGGCATGGAGGTGCGGGCCGACGTCACCCTCCCCGAGATGGACAACTTCCGCTGGCTCACCGTCGGGCCCGTCGGCCAGGAAGATGTCTCGATCACCCTGATGGCGATCCCCGGCCCGCCGGTGATGGACGCCGATACGGCCGAGCAGGTCCGCGACGTGATGGCAAAGGGCTTCGCCGGCACGGTCTTCCTCACCACCGAGGACTGCCAGGCCTCCTATGAAGAGCTGAAGGCTCGCGGCGTTGAGTTCAGCGAGGCGCCGGAAGAGCGGCCCTACGGAATCGACTCCGGCTTCCGCGACCCCTCTGGCAACAGCATCCGCCTCACCGAGGTTCGTCTGCCGGCGACGGTCTGAGCTCACCCCCACCGAGCTCCGGCGGCAGGGCACGCGGCCCCTCGGGATAGAGCTGGCGCAGCTGCTCTTCGCTCATCTCGAGGGTGTTCGCCGCTTCGGGCGGCGCACCCACGACGAGCCACAGCGCCTCGGCATCGGTGTCGTTGAAGACCTGGCGAATCGTGTCGGGCTCGACCAGGAGCGCATCGAGCGGCGCCAGCTCGAGCGCCTCCTCCCCGACGCGGATCCGGCCCCGACCCTCGAGCAGCACGTAGAGCTCCTCCTCGCTCTGATGCTTGTGCCTGGTCGAGGCCTGGCCCGGCCGCAATCTCCACAGGCGTGCACCAAGGCTCGTCGCCTCCATCTGCTTTGCGAGATCGGTGTTGAGCACCCGCATCTGGTTCGACTCGCGCCAGTGGGCTTCACCGGCGCGCAGTAGGCGATGGGCCATCGTAGCTCCCTTCTGGCAGATGGAGTGGGCACAACTGGGCTCGAACCAGTGACCTCCGCCTTGTCGAGGCGGCGCTCTCCCAACTGAGCTATGCGCCCCAGGGACATCTGAATCTAGCATCGGGGCGAGGGAACCGGCGCCTGCGGGAGACCCGCGGACGCAAGGGCGGCGAAACCATGAGCCGGGGCCTAAAGTCGCCGGCTGCAAGCGCCGATGCAAGCGGTGCAACTTTTCCTCATACGGCGTGTTTATCTATCTGTAGCCGCCGGCAGGGCAACAGGAAAACTTCAAAGCTTGAGGACCGACGAGCCAGCTACGTGACTATCTGGTGGTACGTCCTTCGGAAACAAGGGGCCCCTAACGGGGCCCTTTTCCGTTGGGGACCATGTCGTAGGTGATCCAGCCGGTTCGGGTCGCAACCCGGTCATATGCGGCTCGTGCACGATAGTTGTCGTCGGCGGTCGTCCCCGACGCTGGAACGGACCTCCGGGTCGACGAACAGATCGTCCAGATAAGTTGACGTCGCGGACAAGCAGTCAGAGGCGCCTACCAGAATCGAACTGGTGTAAACGGCTTTGCAGGCCGCTGCGTAGCCACTCCGCCAAGGCGCCGGATGAAGCGTTTTAAGCCTAGCGGCGAGCGGAAGATGTGGCGCTCGGGCCTGAGCTTAAGTGGCTGGCGAGAGTCGATGATTGGTGTCGGGGCCAAGCTTGCCACCCCCGACTCGTCCCACTCGGCGCGTCAGGCGACTGAGCCAGCCAGCTCGCGATCAATCTCGAGCAGGTAGGGCGCAACCAGGCCCTCGTAGGCGACCTTGCGCTCGGTAGGGAGATCCTTCCAGCCGGTCACCGAACCGCGGCAAATATCCGCTCCGCAGAGACAGCCACCTGGAAAGTGCTCGATCGAATAGTTGCGCATCGCATAGTCGAAAGTGATCTCCTCATGGTTGGAGATCGACCTCCGGGCCACAAAATCGCAGGCGCCGGTGTCGTTCACGTGAACACCGCAGTTCGGACTGCACGAGTGGTTGACCAGGGGGCCGAGGCCACCGTGCCGGGCCCACTTGGTGCGACTCACCTGAGTCGCGTGCGAGTCGTTGCAGGCGACCTCGCCCTCGAGCACTCCAACCATCAC
This sequence comes from uncultured Solirubrobacterales bacterium, assembly GCA_963706605.1. Lineage (GTDB taxonomy): Bacteria > Actinomycetota > Thermoleophilia > Solirubrobacterales > 70-9 > VRUE01. The sequence continues at coordinate 2,215,234 of OY970165.1, read as the reverse complement.
CGTTTCGCCGACCTGGAAGCGACGAGTTGCACGAACGCCACCGCCCTTGTCGCCTTCGGGAGTACACAGCTCATATCCGACAGGATCCAAGGGACCGCCTCTCAATTGTTGGGGCGCAGCGAAAACTGCGCTCGACGACCTTAGTCCATCGGTGAACGGGGGACCAGTCGATCTACCGGTCCCGGTTGGTTGGGAGGCGTTTTGTCTCAGTCATAGGCCCAGGCCTCCCGTTCCTTGCTCACCCCAGCCGAGGTGGTGGGCAAGCTCGTGACGCAAAGTCCGCTCGACCTGGCGGGCAAGCAGGTCACGGTCATGGCCGAAGTCACGCTCCAGAGTGTCACGGTAGATGACGATCCGGTCCTCATAGCTTTCGCGCGCGACACCGTCTCCGAAGTACTGACCATATGCATGTACCTCGTCTCCGAGATCGGATACCACAACCGCGACGTTCGCCAATACCTCTTGGAATTCAGCCGGCAGCCGATCGATTGCGTCAACGACCAAGGACTCGAACTCGTCGAGTTCAGGAGCTTCAGGCATGCCCCCAACGATAGAGAGCCGAGGCCTCTTCCATAAAAGCGGGGAAGGACTCGAACATTCAACGGACTATGAGTCGAGCCGGGAGCCTTCTATAGAGCCGAGTCTCGCCAGATAGAGCGAATTACATCCAGGAGTTCGGTGGAGTCGGGGACCAAATTTCGGACCAAGTCTTCAAGGCCGACTCGCCGTGGCCGAAGTCGCCGACCGCGCGTCGTGCATCGCGACGACGAAGACTCGATCCGACGGCTCTTCGTAGCGGTAGAGCAAGATCATCCAGGGCCACGGACCAATGATGAATCGAACCGGCGTCCACCTACCATCCAGCTCGGGACCCGCTAAAGGAAAGGTTTCGAGAACTCTTAGCGAGCGCGCGACACGAGTCCAGATATCGCCATGGAGACTAAGGGCCGCGGTCGCGTCTTCAATGTCCCGCCGCGCCTGCGGGGTGACGATGATCTGCGCCACTCAAGATGCCAGCTCGTCGAGTGGCGTTCCTTCACCACGGGCCGCCTGAGCAAGTCCCTCCTGGGTCCGCTCCCAGGCGCCGGGGATCCCATTCAAGACTTCAGTAATGCGAGCCGCATCCGGATCGGCATCGTCAAGAGCCGTCGAAAGAAGCGAGCGGGCAAGGGTCCCCTCCTGAACATGCGTCCGCTCCGCCAGCTTCGCGAGCTTACCTGCGTGCTCCTCGTCAAGCGTGACGTTGATTCGTCTAGCAGTGGCAGCCATTTCTCATCACGATACTACACGAGACGTGTACCCTAAGCCAGATGGCAGAGGAAGCGCTTCCCTACGACGAGCTGAGAATCCGGTTCCACCCGACCGGTAGCAATTGCTACCGGATTGTTGCCACGGCAGCTGACGACTCGACCGCCTCGGCAGCCTTTGAAGTTCCCTTTACGGAGCTCGAGCTAGACAACTTCGTGCTGCGAGTCGGCAGGCAGCGCCTTCCCTTGCGGAATTACCGCTCAACACCGATGGAGGAGGCTCGCCGGTTTGGCGAGCGCCTCTTCGAGGCTTTGATGGTAGGGGAAATTCGAGACATATTCCGCTCGGCACGCGGAGCGGCTGAGAGCTCTCGAAAGGGCCTTCGGCTTACCTTGTGCCTCTCCGATGCCCCGAAGCTGATGGACCTTCCCTGGGAGTATCTCTACGAGAAGCCTCGCTTCCTCTCCCAGTCTATATACAGCCCGGTGGCTCGCTCGCTCGACCTCCGCGACGTTCCCGCCGCGTATCCCCTCAGCCTCCCTTTGAATGTGCTCGGGTTGATCAGCTCTCCCAACGGCTTCGCCACGCTGGACGTCGAGAAGGAGAAGGCAAAGCTGACCGCGGCGCTGGGGCCTTTGTGCGGTGAAGGGCTGGTGACCCTGGAATGGCTGGATAGGGGAACCCTCAAGGGGTTGGACGAGGCCATCAACCAACACGACGAGATTCACGTCTTCCATTTCGTTGGTCATGGCAGCTATGACACTCGTGACCAAAGCGGGATCCTGATCCTCGAGAACGAGCGCGGAGATCCCCACGAAGTCTCGGGCGAGGAACTAGGCCTGCTTCTCCAGGACGAGCGCAGCCTAAGGCTCGCCGTGCTCAACTCATGCGAAGGGGCCCGGAGTTCGCACGTCGACCCCTTTTCGGGTGCAGCCGCAAGTCTCGCTCACTACGGCGTGCCAGCGGTCATAGGCATGCAATTCGAGATCACGGACGAGGCGGCGATCGCATTTGCTGGAAGGCTCTACGACGCCTTGGCACGGGACTTCCCAGTTGATGCTGCCCTTGCCCAAGCCCGCCGCTCCATTTTCGCCGCCGGCAATGACATCGAGTTCGGTACCCCGGTCCTATTTCTACGCGGAAGGGACGCACACCTTTTCGACGTGATCAGCGATGCCCCTACTCCAGCGCCGTTGCCAGCCGAGCCGGAAGAACCATATGTCGAGGAGCTGAAACCTCTGTCGAGCCTTGACGCCGGCATCACTCCGACCTACCAACCATGGCTTCCACGACCGTGGCAGGAATGGTGGTTTGCGTTCAAGGCGGACATGCCCCGCACCCTGGCCCGCATCCTGAGTCGAGCTCTCGCCCGCATTCCGACCCGATCCGTGGTCATCGGGTGCGTGCTGCTCCTCCTCGCAGGAACGATAGTCACCACGGCGTTCGGTCAGGAAACCACCGGCGGGAATCACCAAAGCACCCTGGGCGCAGTCTTGGTCGACGTTGGATTCTTCGGACTCCTAGCGATGGCTATTAGAGCCACCTATACGAAGTTCCGGAACCACATCGAGCGCCTACGGAACTGGTGGACCGGAAACGGTTGACCGCGAAGACGAAGTGTCAGCAGGCTATGGGGCGGGAAGGACTCGAACCTTCGACCGACGGATTATGAGTCGAGCCGGAACCCGTTCATAGAGTCGAATCTGGCCTGATAGAGCCAATCACGTCCAAGGAGTTCGGCTGAGTTCGGTGGAGTCGGGGACCAATTTCGGGACCAAAAAAAGCCTTAAGTATCTCCTTCAACGACCGTTAGCCTTCCCCCATGCCTACGTCTCCCGACGGCGGCCTCAAACTGCGCGACGTGTTCGACCCCGACAACCGGATCGACCGCTTTGTTTTCCTGCTTTCAGAGACGGTTGCCGATCTGGGGAACATGGAGAGCCGCTTTAAGGCCAACCTGTTCGGCGAGGACACCTCCGTCGCGCACAGCCTGTACCTACAGCGACACCTTGCCGCCCGGCTCGTGGACTCGTGGCGCGCCATCGCAGCGATCCGTGATTACGAGGGAGATTCGACACTTCGTCGCGGAGGCCGGGGCTACGGAAGATGCTGACTGGCTCGTAGAAATGCTCACAAAGAAGCTCGGCAGCAGGGAGAAAACGCCAGTCGAAAAACTCTTTTACGTCGAGCGACAGCGGACGATCCACCTTGCCTCAGTGGACGACGACGAGCTGCGCAAGACCCTCGAAGACGCTGGCGAGGAAGTCGCGCAGATCGGGCTCTTCCAGGGCGACGAAAAAATGGTCATCGAGTTCCCGGAGGCGGCGCTCACGAGGGCGGTTTTCGGCGACCCCAACGAGCCGGCAGGCGAACAGGCGCTTGAAAGGCGTTCCGCGCTGATCGAAGAAACGCTTCGACGCTTCGGGCGCCTGTGGGGCAAGTCGCTGACCCTGCTCCTCACCCAGCGCGGAATTCACCCCACGCGACTGCACGTTGTTCGGCAGGAGCCGCAGACGTCGACGCGAGGCATTCCAGCCCTGCTTCATCGAGCGGCCGACTGGCTCGAAGCCCGACGGTAATTCATTCCAGCCGCTGGGGTTGATCCCCGTCGCGCCGGAACCGTCCAGAGAGCCGAATCTGGCCCGTTAAGGCCTATTCGACGGACTACGCCGCGATTGGATGGCCGCCCGAGTCGCGGGCCTCGATATGAGCGCGAGGGGGAAGCTGCAAAGTGCCCTGGTCGAGGCGCTTGAAGCGAAGCAGGAGCGCCGCAGCAGCGCGCGACCATCGTGCGAAGCCATGTGCCTGCTCAGGCTGGACGAGCAGCTCGTGTCCGTCGAGGTAGACGATCACGACGGGATCGCCGTCGAACAACGCACGGGTCGCCATCTCCCCTTGATGGGGATTGTCGGCCGAGATGAAGTGCGCTCGATTGGGGTAGCGAGCGGCCATGTCTTCATCTTCGATACCAGCGAGGACCCTCTCAGTTGCGGGATCGATGTCGGCGTCGTGACTCATGACTCTCGCCATTGTCTCACGATCGCCGGAGCCCCCGTCTTGGCTTTCCTGATTGCCGCCGCCATCGCCTCGTTGGAGGAGCTGAAATACAGAATGTCCGGCGCCTGCTTTCCGCCAGCCCGCGTGTACTCGTGCTCGTGGTGCTCGTCGACTACATCGGCGTTGTCCCAAAGCCGCACGGTCGTCCACTCGCCGTCCTCGAGGCTCTCCAGCACAATCGCGTAGGACACCGGCGGCGGAGGCTCGCTGCGGCGGTACCGGATTCGGATGTCCGGCTCCACGTCGATGAAAATCTCTCGCTCTTTCGGGACCACAGACAGAGGCTTTCAAAACCTCCGGCGCGAAATGGGGCAATGAGCCCTCTACCATCAAAGGTGATGAGAAGCACGCCATTGTTGATCAACCACTGGAAACAAATCGCGGGATCATGGAAGAGCTACAGCGCAGCAAATTCACTCGGGCCGGAGAAGTCGCAAACGAGCGACTGATCGAAGCCGTGCTCGATCCTGATCGCTATCCCGAGGGAACCATTTTTATCGCCGCCGACCAGGAGGGCTTCAGCTCGATCCTCGCCGAAGCAGTGGCGGAGCATCGGCCAGTCGCAATTTTCTTCCCCGACGGTCACGAGATCATCACCGCCTGAGTGCCCTTCTTCCTCGTCGTATGGGGCGGGCAGGACTCGAACCTGCGCTCCACGGATTATGAGTCGCGCCGGAACCCGTCTATAGAGCCGAATCTGGCTCGTTAGAGCGAATTACGTCCAAGGAGTTCGGCTGAGTTTGGTGGAGTCGGGGACCAATTTCGGGACCAAATTTCCGCGAGAAAAAGCTTGGGGCAGCTGGTGGCGTCGCGGTTATCCGCCGCACTCAATCGGGCCTGCCCCACGGCCCGGGCCCGGCTGCCAGGCGGCACCGCCGAGGCTCTCGCGAAAACGAGAAGCCAGCACCTTCGTCAGGCAGGTCCCGTCGGCGTTGACCTGCATTACGGACGTGTCGGTTGGCAGACGGAGGAGTCCGGGTCCCGGCCGATAGCTGTTGAAGGCGATCCTCTTGCCCGATGGGTCCCAACTCGGCCACTCCTCAAGCAGGCGGGGACTGCGGGTGAGTCGGGCGAGGCCCGAGCCGTCCACGCGCATGACGTAGAGATCTTTGCGAATGATCGTGCGCTTGCGGCGGTCCGGAAGATGTTTGACATGGGTATGCACTCGAACGAAGGCGATCCGCGACCCATCGGGTGAATAGACCGGCTCCTCTGCATTTTTGGCGAGCAGGGTCGAACCGCTGCCGTCGAGACGAACGGCGACGGCCCTCGCCCTCGGGGAGTCGTTGAAAGGCCAAGCGGTGACGGCCAGGGTCGATCCGTCGGGCGAGTAGGAGGACGGGTACAGGACAGCGCCCTGGCCCCATGGGCGCCAGGGGGTCACCATTCGCTGGGAGCCATCTTCGATATCCACCGACCGGATTCCCAGGAGGACGTAAGCTCCATTTCTGCTCAGAGCCCTCCCGAGCCGCTCGAGAGGACCGTTGACGACCTTCAGGGTGGCGAAGGCAATCGTGTGGCCGTCCGGTGCGAAGATGGGCTCCGCTTCGGTTGGAAAGGTGCCCCTCAGCGTCCGCAACCCGGTCCCGTCCGCACCGACCACCGAAACCACTGGGCTTACTTCTCCGCCTGCCTCGACGGCGGAGCCGGCGAAGGCAATAAGGCTGCCGTCGGGCGAGAAGGCCGGGTGAGAGCCGACTATCCCGACGGTCTGGGGGCCTTCGTCCTTCGTCACCGTCTGGAGCGCACCACCCACCGCGTTGACGGTTGCGATTTCAGTCAGACTCTTGGGGTAAGGGAAGGCCCTGATGATCGCGAGCCGCGGGCCGTCTGGGACCGCCGCAACCGAGAAAGTCGCGCTGACGGCAAGCGCGATTGACAGGGCCAGCCCCAGCCGGAGCACACCGCGGATCACAGAGATCCCTTTGAGTTCCAATGGGTTTTGCGGGCCACCCCGCAAACCATTACCACTGCAAGCACCGGCGCCCCATGAATCCAGCGTATTGGCAAGATGAAGCGGATTTCTTCATGGGGCGGGCAGGACTCGAACCTGCGCTCCACGGATTATGAGTCGCGCCGGAAACCTTCCATAGAGCCGAATCTGGCCTGATATGGCGAATCAGGTCCAAGGAGTTCGGCTCAGTTCGGTGGAGTCGGGGACCAATTTCGGGACCAAGTTCCGGTGTCTTCAGACCACAGATTTGCCTCGGCGATTTCATACGCTCAGCGCACCGTGATCAAGGCCCGACCCCGGACGGGTGAAGCGAGCAGCGTGCGCTCTACCTCCTGACCGAGGTGGCAGATTGGATGACCGCGCCGCCCTTAGTGCCGATTACCCAGATTGCGGTTGATCTGCCCTGCGGATCGACAGCAATCTGCGGTTCGCCAAGGCTCTTCGTCCAACGGGAGATATCGGCGGGCTGCGACCAGGCACCTCCAGGCGGATGCTTCGCCGCCTGGATGGCGAAGTTGGGGCCGGGGCGGGTGTCGTAGCCCTCCCAGATCGCGGTCGCGTTGCCCCAGGAATCCACCACCAGCCGCAGATGCTGCCCACCCCGTCCGTCACCGGTAGTGATGTCGACCGGCCTCGACCAGCCCCCTCCGGCCGGGCGGGTCGCGCCCTGGACGACGAGATAACTACCGTTGGAACGTTGCCAGATCGCGGTCGCCTCGCCCTGGGGGCTGACCGCGATCTGCGGGTCCTGTACGTGGCGGTGCCCCGCCTTGGAGATGCTGACCGGCGCCGACCAGGTCCCACCGGCCGGGCGGGTCGCAGTTTGGATCCGACGGCTATTGGACGCACTGCCTGCCCAGACCGCCGTCGCGTTGCCCTGGGAATCCACAGCCACCTGGGGCCAACCGCCAACTACTCCATTGGCAGAGAGTGCGACCGGCGCCGACCAGATCCCTCCGGATGTGCGGGTCGAGCTTTCAATTGCACCGCTGTATTCCTCTCTCCAGACCGCAGTTGCGCCGCCCTGGGGGTCAAGTGCGATTTGGAGAAATTGGGCGGCCTTTCTCGGTGGAGACAGGGTCACCGGTGCCGACCAGGTCCCTCCAGCCGACCGGGTCGCGCTTTGGACGACCGAGCGCCAACCTTCCTCCCGTTCCAAGAGCCAGACCGCAGTCGCGTTGCCTTCAGGGCCGGCCGCTACGAGCGCTGAACCCGCGCCAGCTGCGGAGAGGGTGACCGGCGCCGACCAGCTCCCTCCGACTGAGCGGGTCGCGCTCTGGACGACCCAGGAGCGACCCACACGGCGCCCCCAGATGGCCGTCTCGTTGCCCAGGGGATCGACGGCGATCTGCAATCCATACGCATCTTCCAAACCGCCAAAGAAACGGGATGGAGTGGACCAAGGTCCGCCGGCTTGCCGCACCGCGCTCTCGTAGATGAGTTTTCCGCCGCGGTATCGCCGCCACACGACGGTCGCATTGCCTCTGGAATCCACATCCACCGACGGGGATTCTTCGCCAATGCTCATAACCCCGGAGACATTCATCGGGCGCGACCAGCCTGGCGCAGCGCCCGCGGGCGGCGCGACCAAACCCGCCGCCAAGCAGCCGGCAATGGTCAGGCGCAGAAACCACGAGTGAGGTGCATGCGTACGCAAGGGATCCGTGCCTCCCCCGAACATCATCGATCTCCCCCACATCCCGCGATCTTCATCTCGGTACTTAGCGAGTCTACTTTGCCGACGCAGAGAGGCGGCCCACTGGGGATGGGGCGGGCAGGACTCGAACCTGCGCTCCACGGATTATGAGTCCGCTGCTCTAACCAACTGAGCTACCGCCCCAGGGGGGCGAGGGTAGCGTGCTGCGGGCGGATTGGTGTCGGTCAGGCGCTGAAGAGCTGGGCGAGGGAGCGGCCTACGTCGGGGGGCTCCTCTTTGCCGTCGGCGGCGGCGTTGGCGCCTTCGGAGAGAGCCTTGGCGGCGTCGGCGATCTGGTGAGAGCGGCCGCCGCGGAGAACGCCGGTCTTCTTTGCTTCGGCGAGGTCGGATTCCATCAGGCCGGCGAGCTCGGCCAGGCGGCGCAGACCGACCACACCCGCCGTCCCCTTCAGCGCATGGGCTTCCGCCCGCAGCGTCTCGAAGTCTTCGGTCTCGGTTGCGAGCCCGGCCGCGATCACGTCGCAGCGCCGCCGCGCCTCCTCGGCAAACGACTTCAGCAGCTCTGGATCGGGCGCGGTTTTCTCGCTCATTCCCCGCTCACCTCTTTCACGACCCTGGTCAGTTCTTCGACCCCAAAGGCCCCCTCGATCACGGCCCGGATCACTCCCTGACGGTCGATCGCGAAGAGCCATGGCTCGCTCGGCAGGTGGAACGCCTTCACCTGCGGCCGAACGCCCTTGCTCGGATCGTTGTCCTTGTAGATCTCCATATGGATGAACGCAGCCTTGTCGCCGTATTGCTCCTTGACCTGCTCGGCCACATCGACGACCGGGCCGCATACCCGACTCTGGCAGAACTGGGGGGTCGCAAACAAGAGGAAGATCGGTTCCTTGCCCAGAACGTCCGCGTAGTCGACCCGGTTCTGAGTGTCCGGCGGGATGCGGGTGGTGATTTTGGAGAGGTCCCCGCCAACGTCAGAAGGAGTCGGAGTGTGGATCAGCGGCGCCTTCTGCCCGACCTGCGGCACACCCTTGTATTCGCCGACGGTGGCGCTCGGCAGCAGCGACGCGGCGATTTCATCGCCCTGCTTGATCAGGGCCGCGACACGCCACTCGCCATCGCTGGGAAAGTTGACGTCAGTCGTATAGACGAGCGTGGCGGCATTGGGGTCGCTGCTCGTAGTCTGGGCGCGGAAGGCGGGCTCAGTGGCAAGGCTTTCGATCGCCGCCCGATACGGTCCCGTCGCCGGCGCTTCGAGCGCTTCGGTGCGTGCCCTCGCGGCGGCACCCTTCTTTTCTTCGCCCCCTTCGTCCTTCGCGGTTTTGCGGCCCGCCGGCGTGGCCTGCGGAACCCTGGCGACGTAGAGGGCCACCTGGGCGCCGTCGACCTGGGTGCGATCCGGGTGGAAGATCCCGAACGGGAAGCGGTTCACCCCTTTGTAGAAAGCGAGCGCGGCCGGCGAGACGACGAGTTCGGAATGCGAGTCAGCCGCTTTCACGATTTCGCGCAGCGTCCTGCCTTCCGCCTTCGGGAACTCGCTCTTCGGCGGCGCCGGCTTGCTCGCAGCGGTGCCCGAAGAGGTGGACGAGTCGGAACTGCCGCAACCGGCCGCGAGGGCGGCGGCCGCGAGCAGGCAAACGAAAGCGCTGGTGGCTCTGCACAGAGGCATCGCGGCCATGTTATTCGGCTGCGGACATGCGCATCCGTCCTGCAAACGCCGCACCCAGGCGACATATAAGGTGAACCCTGACGAAGACGAGCACGAAGGGGGAGACTTGGCGGATAGGGCAGCACTGATCACGGGGGCCTCGAGCGGGATCGGCCTGGCCATCGCCCGCACGCTTGGCGAAGAGGGATTTGCGCTGACCGTCTCGGCACGGCGAGCGGAGAAGCTGGAGGGCGCGGCGGAGGATCTGCGTGCCACCGCCCCGGCCGTCCAGAGCGTCGCCGCCAACATGACCGACGAGGAGGACGTGGTCGGCGTATTTGCCAAGCACCGCGAGACCTACGGGCGCCTCGACGTGCTGGTCAACAACGCCGGGGTTGGCATCGGCGCCCCGATGGAGGAGATCCAGACCAAATTCCTCGACATGCAGCTCGCGGTCAACCTGCGGGCGCTGATCATCGGCACCCGCGAGGGCCTGCCGATGCTGCGCGAGGCCGGCGCCGAGCATGGCAAGGCGCTGATCGTCAACACCGCCTCGATTGCCGGAAAAGGCGGGCAGGCATGGCTCTCCGTCTACGCCGCGACCAAGGGCGCGGTGATCAACTTCACCCAGTCGACGCACCGCGAGGTCGGCGGCGCCGGCATCCAGTGCACGGCGCTGGCGCCGGGCTTCGTCGACACTCCGATGACCGAGTTCGCCAAGAGCCAGGTCCCCGGTGAGGAGATGATCCGGCCGGAGGACATCGGCGAGGCGGTCCGTTTCCTGCTCCACACCTCCCCCAACTGCCATGTTCCCGAGATTGTCTTCAACCGACCAAGCGAGGGACTCGATACCCCCTAGTCGGTTCCTGGTCGCCGCATTCGGCGATCCAGGCCATGTTTTCCCGGCGATCGCCTTGGGGCGGGCGCTGGCTGGACGCGGCCACGCGGTGACGATCGAGACCTGGGAGGAGCGGCGGGCCGCGGTGGAGGGAGCGGGGCTGGGCTTTGCCGCGGCCGAGGAATACAGGATGTTCCCGCCGCCCGACCCCGACTCCGCGGAGGGCGCCCACGCGGCCGAGGCGGCACGGGCGCTGCTGCCGCTACTGGAGGAGATGCAACCCCATGCCGTGGTCAGCGACATCCTCACGCTGGCGCCGGCGCTCGCAGCCGAGGCGGCGGGGGTGCCGCTGGCGACCCTCATCCCCCACATCTATCCGGCGGTCGAGCCCGGCCTTCCTTTCTTCGCCATTGGCCTGCAGCCACCGCGCACGCCGCTCGGACGAGCCGTCTGGCGATCGGGACAGCGAGCGCTGAACGTCGGCCTCGAGCAGGGCCGCGCCGACCTCAACCGGCAACGGGCGCGGTTGGGACTGCCCCCCACGGAGCGCTTCCACGGCGGGATCAGCTCTGACCTGGCGCTGGTCGGAACCTTCCCGCAACTCGAGTACCCGCGCCGCTGGCCGGCGGGGGTCGAGGTGACCGGGCCGATGACCTTCGAAATCCCTCACCCGGAGATCGAGCTGCCGGCCGGCGAGGACCCACTTGTCCTGGTCGCACCGAGCACCGCGCACGATTCGGGCAACCACCTGGTGCGCACGGCGCTGAGGGCGTTTGCAGAGGAGCCGGTGCGGGTGGTGGCGACGACCAACCGAGTCGTGCCGCAGAGCCCGATCGAGGTTCCGGACAACGCGATCCTCGTCGACTGGCTCAGCTACAGCCAGGTGATGCCGGCGGCCTCGCTGGTGATCTCACACGGCGGTCACGGCACCGTCGCCCGAGCGCTCGGCGCGGGTACGCCGGTGCTGATCAGCCCGATCATCGGCGACATGAGTGAGACCGCGATGCGCGTCAACTGGGCAAAGGTCGGCCTCTCATTGCCCTGGCGCCTCTGCCACCCCTCCCCCCTGCGCTGGGCCGCCCGCCGCATCCTCGCCGACCCATCCTTCGCCGCCCGTGCCGCCGAGCTGGCCGCCTGGTCGCGAGGCCACGACGGCGCTGAGAGGGGTGCGCAACTGGTCGAGAAACTAGCGCGCACCCGCTCTCATTCCTGAGAAAGCTCCGGGGGTGGGACTCGAACCCACAACCTCTCGGTTAACAGCCGAGCGCTGCTACCAATTGAGCTACCCCGGAATAATCGAAGTGGATTAGGCAATCAACCCACCCGACAACTCATCGGAAGAGTGCGCTAATCCTCCGGCAGAGTAGCGAACCCGCCCTCGACCTCGGCATGGCAGTTGGCGCAGAGTAGGACGCATTTGCTGACCTCAACACGACTTCGGGCCAAGGATCGCGAATAGCCGCGTTGACCAAGGTGGAACTCCTTGCGGCTGGGATCGAGATGGTGGAACTGCAACGCCCCGATCCAGCGGTGGTATCCGCAGAGAAGGCAGGCGCCTCCGGCTTCGTCCACCAGCTTCCTCTTCACGGTCCGCCGGCGTTTTGCAACGGCGGCGGACCGGCAACGCTTGCATCTGTAGTAACCGCGTCCCTCGAGGACGAACTCGGCGGCACCGTGTCGCCGACATTCGAAAGTCGCCGTCCTGGCGCCGTCACCCCGGCGTCGGCGCGAGCCACGCAGCTTGACGGCGACAAGGCCGTATTTCTTCAGCCAATAGCTCACCGTCGCGGGATGCTTCCTAGCATGCTCGCCGATCGCCTCAAGCGACATCCCTTTCGCTAGGCAATCTTCCAGAAACCGCTTGTCCATGCAGGAATTCTGCCGATTGAGTCAGACAGATACGAACATCTGTTCGCTATCGAGGCATGGGCGACGTCGCCTCGGCGAGACTTTTGAGGCTCATTGCCTACTACTAACCACCGACGTGCTCGGTCCGGGCTATGCGCTCGACCAGGGCGGCACGCTCTCGGCTCAGGGTCGCGCGGCGCTCGTAGTCGTCTGCTTCGCCGGCTGCCGCAATCTGCGACTCGAGACGGCGCTGCTCGAGCAGGAGGAAGTTGAGCTCCATCGCCTCGGCCGAAGCGGGCTCGTCGTGGGCAAGGATGACCAGCTCTGCGATCAGGCCGGCGAGCTGGTCGTCGTCGTGCGGGAGGTTCGACGCCGGGTCCTCCGGGTGTTCGCGCAGCCAGCCCGCAACACGGGCGCCGCTCGGCGAGAGGTGCTCGTCGGTGAGGCGCTCCAGGTACTTCCGGCCTTCGTCCGGCAACGCCACGCACATCGCCAACAGAGCCCGCTCGCGGCGTTCGCGCGAGGTCAGCTCGCCACCACCCCGTGGCGTCACCGGCGCCGGGGCGCCGTCTCGCCGGGGCGATTCCGCACCGCCCCCGCTCGGCGCCCGCGCCGCGGTCAGCCGGCCCATCACCAGCGCCGGCTCGAGGTCGAGCCTGCCGGCAACTCGGCGCACCAGGTCGTCACGGCTCGCCGTCTCCCCCATCCCGGCGAGGATCGGCGCCACCTCGCTCAGCGCCCGGTCGCGCTCTGCCGGCGAGGAGACGTCGGTTCCGTCCAGCACGAGCCCGACCTGGAAGGCGGGCAGATCGACCGCCCCCTCGACCAACGCCCGGAAACGCTCGGCGCCTCCCTCCTCGGCCATCATCTCGGCTGGGTCCTCCCCGGCCGGCATCGCCGCGACGAGCAGCCGAACCTTCCGCCCCGCTGCGACCCGCTGCGCCCGCAGCATCGCCTCCTGTCCGGCCGAGTCGGCGTCGAGCGCCAACACCACCTCCTCGACCATTCCCGAGAGCGCCGCCACCTGGTCCTCGGTGATCGCGGTGCCCATCACGCCCACTGCCTCGCCGACACCGGCCTGGTGCAGCGCCAATACGTCGGTATACCCCTCCACCACGACCGCTCGGCCAACCTTCGCGATCGCCTCCTTGGCGAGGTCGATCCCGTACAGCATGCGGCTCTTGTGAAAGAAGTCGGTCTCGGCCGTGTTGACGTACTTCGCCCCCTGGTCAGAGCGCATCGCGCGCCCGCCGAAGCCGAGCGTGCGGCCGCGACGGTCGCGGATCGGGAACATGATCCGTGAGCGAAAGCGGTCGTACTCGCCGCCGCTCCGTCCTCGTTGCGCCAGCCCCACGTCACGCAGCTCCTCAACCTTGAAGCCGGCCCGCTGCCCGCGCAGCAGCACGGTGTCCCAGGCGCTCGGCGCGAAACCGACCGCGAACGCCCGCAGCGTCTCCTCGCCCAGCCCCCGCTCGGCCAAATACCCGCGCGCCTTGCCCCCCTCCTCCGAGCCCCAGAGATACTGCGCGTAGAAGGTCGCGGTGCGGTCGAGCAGCTCGCCCAGCCGCCGCCGTTGCTGTCGCTTTGCCTCCGCCCGCGGATCCTCGCGCTCACGCTGCAGCTCGATCCCGTAGCGGTCGGCGAGCAGCTCCACCGCCTCGGCGAAGCCGAGCCCCTCCTTCTCCTCGACGAACTTGATCGTGTCGCCGCCCACCCCACAGCCGAAGCAGTGGTAGAGCTTCTCTCCCGCGTCGACCGAGAAGGACGGGGTCCGCTCCTCGTGGAACGGGCAGAGACCGACCCAGCGGGCGCCCTGGCGGCGCAGGTCGGTGTGGGCCGAGACCACCTCGACGATGTCCACCGCCTGCTTGACCCGCTCCAGGCTCTCCTCGGAGATCAGCGCCATCAGAACCGCGCCGCTTCGGGGATCGTCAGCTCCGCAAAACGGGCGATGCAGTAGCGGTCCGTCATTCCGGCCAGATAGTCGGCGACCCGCTGGCAGTCGCTCGCCCCCGGCTCTCCCTCCGGCACCTCCTCGGGGTGCTCCATGTAGTGATTGAAGAGGCCGCTCAGGGCCCGTTGCGCACGTTCGTGCTCAGCGCGTGCGGTCTCCCCCAGGTAGACGCGGTCGAACATGAACTTGCGCAACCGCAGCATCGCCCCACCCACCTCGTCGCTCTGCACGATGTCGCCGGCAGCGGCGGAGCGCTCGACTATGTCGCGCACCAGCGTGTCGATACGCGCCGACCCGGTCGGGCCGAGCAGCTCGATCTCGGCCGCGGGCAGATCGTCAGGGCGCAGGATCCCCGCTCGCAGCGCGTCGTCGATGTCGTGGTTGATGTAGGCGACGCGGTCGACCAGCTTGACGATCCGCCCCTCCAGGGTCGCCGGCTTGTCCGAGCCGGTGTGGTTGAGGATCCCGTCGCGGACCTGCTCGGTCAGGTTCAACCCCTGGCCGTCCCGCTCCAGCACGTCGACCACGCGCAGCGAGTGAACGTTGTGCTTGAACCCGTGCCCGCAGCGCTCGCTCAGCGCTGCGTCGAGCGCATCCTCGCCGGTGTGCCCGAAGGGCGGGTGCCCGAGGTCGTGGCCAAGCCCGATCGCCTCCGTCAGGTCCTCGTTGAGGCCGAGCGCGCGAGCCACGGTGCGGGCGATGCCGCAGGCCTCCAGCGTGTGGGTCAGGCGGGTGCGGTAGTGATCTCCTTCGGGAGCGATGAAGACCTGCGTCTTGTGCTTGAGGCGACGGAACGCCTTCGAGTGGACGATCCGGTCGCGGTCCCGTTGGAAGGGAGTGCGAAGCGGGCTGTCGGGCTCCTCGGCGCGACGGCGGGCGGGATAGGAGGGCGTTGCCAGATCGGAGAGGAACTCGGCCTCCCAGGCTCGTACGCGATCCTCAAAAGTCATGGTGGCCTCCAAGGCCTCCGATCCTACGCGGCGGAGCGCAGCTGCACGTGCGCGTGGTGCTCGAGCGTCTCGCCGACCGCCCGCTCGACCTGGCGCAGCTCCCGCTCGCCGGCGTCCGGCGCCTCGGACAGCGGCCTGGCGATCGAGTCGACCATGAAGCGGTGCGCTTCCTCGGAGAGCGGGAAAGAACCCGCCTCGCAGCTCACGCAGACGATCCCCCCGGCCGCGCCCGAGAAGCCGACCAGGTGCTCCCCCTCCCCGCAGCGCGTACAGGAGGCGAGCTCGGGCGAGAAGCCGGCCGCCAGCGCCAGCTTGAGGCGAAAGGAGAGCGCCGTCCGCAGCGCCGTCGCCTGCGTCGCCGCCGGGTCGTCGAGCAACGACAGGTAGCGGCAGAGCAGGTTGTAGGCCGGAGGATTGGGCTCTGCCGAATCGAGCAGCCTCAACACCGCGTCACAGGCACGGGCTCCCGCGGTCAGCGCCGCGCCGGCGGAGCGCAACCGTGGATAGCCGTCGACCGTGTTGACCTGGGTTACGGTGAGTAGCTCACCGCGACCTTCGTGCAGCAGCAGATCGAGCCGGAAGAATGGCTCCAAACGGCCGCCGAAGCGGGATTTGGGGCGTCGCGCCCCCTTGGCGATCGCCCCGATCCGCCCCCGTTCCGCCGAGTACAGATGGAGAATGCGGTCCGCCTCGCCATAGCGGATGCTGCGCAGGACGATCGCCTCCGTCTTCAGCGTTTTGCCGGCCACGACCTCTACGTTGAACGCGGAGCCGGACGGCGACGACGGCGTGGGCGGCGGCGCAGCCGCACCTGGCAGGCCGGACAGTAGTAGGTCGAGCGACCGGAGACGACGATCCGCTCGATCGTGCCATCGCAGCGGGGGCAGGGCTCTCCCTCGCGCGTGTGAACGAGGAACTCGTCCTGCATCCGGCCCTTCTCACCGCGTCCGTCGCGGTAGTCGTCAATCGAGGCGCCACCGCCGTCGATGCCGGCTTCCAACGCGGCGACGACCCCGTCGCGCAGGGCTTCAAGGTGCTCGGGCCGCATCGAGCCGGCGGGTGAGAGCGGGTGCAACCGCGCCCGGAACAACGCCTCGTCGGCGTAGATGTTGCCGACCCCGGCGACCCTCGACTGGTCGAGCAGGAACGACTTGAGCGGCGCCGTGCGGCCCGCGGCGACCTCGCCCAGCTCCTCCGCGGTGAACGCGTCGGAAAGCGGCTCGACCCCAAGCCGCTCGAAGCGCGCCTCGAGGTCAACATCGTCAAGCAGGAACGCCTCGCCGAAGCGGCGCGGATCGGTGAACCAGACCTGGCGGCCGCCGTCCAGCCGGAAACGGGCGCGCAGGTGGCGCTCCGAGGTCGAACGCTCACCCTCGTACAGCCTCATCCCCTCGGAGGGATCGAGCTTCTCCTCGCCCTCAAGCACCAGGTTGCCGGTCATCCGCAGGTGCATGACCAGCGTCTGCCGTCCATCCAGCCCGAGCAGCAGGTACTTGCCGCGTCGACCCAGTCCCACGATCTTCCTCCCCGACACCGCCGCCTCCAGCTCGGCCGGCGGCTGTGGGCGGCACCAGCGCGCGTCGAGCACCTCCAGCTGCTCGATCCGCCGCCCTTCCAGCTCCGGCTCGAGCTGGCGGCAGACGGTCTCGACCTCGGGCAGCTCGGGCATCCCTCAGTTCTATCCGATCGCGTTCGCACCTATCCGCCCATATGTCGGATAGGTGCGAACGCCAGAGGTCAGTCGGCGACGGCCCTTGGGTGCGCCTGGAAATAGACCTCCTTGAGGCGCTCCCCCGAGAGGTGCGTGTACATCTGCGTCGTCGCGATGTCGGCGTGGCCGAGCATCTCCTGGACGGCGCGCAGGTCGCAGCCTCCTGCCAGCAGATGGGTGGCGAAGCTGTGGCGCAGCGTGTGGGGGCTCATCTGCCCAGCCAGTCCGGCGCTGCGAGCGTGGCGCTGGACGATCTTGTAGAGCCCCTGGCGACTGAGCGGACCGCCGCGGAAGTTGACGAACAGCCTCGCCTCGTGGCGTTCGCCGACCAGCTTCGGCCGGCCCCCGCGCAGATAGACGGAGATTGCGGCGATCGCTTTGCGGCCGAGCGGGACTATCCGCTCCTTCGACCCCTTTCCGCGCGTCCGCAACAGACCCTCACGCAGGTCGACGTCGGCGAGCTCGAGCCCGATCGTCTCCGAGGCGCGCAATCCACACGCGTACATCACCTCGAGCAGCGCTCTGTCGCGCAGCGTCGTCGGCTCGTCACCGCGCGGCGCGGCGAGCAGATTCTGCACCTCGGCGTAGTTGAGGACCTGGGGCAGCTTCCTGGCACGTCGTGGCGCGCTCAGCGCCGCGGTCGGGTCGTCGCTGATCAGCTCGTCGCGGCGCAGGTGTTTGTAGAAGGAACGCAAACAGGCGGTCTTGCGGTGGACGGTCGCCGCCGAGCAGGCTGGCCGGCCGTTGCCCGTGGCCAGATCGGCGAGGAAGTCGCCGATGTCGGCCGGGCGCGCAGCCAGCGCGTCGATTTCGTGCTCGCCGAGGAACCCGCCGTACTGGAGCAGATCGGTGCGGTAGGCATTGAGCGTGTTGCGAGAGAGACCCCGCTCCAGCTCCAGGTAGGAGAGGAAGTCGAGGACCAGGCCCTCGAAACGGGCATCGGTGGCCGGTCGTGGCTCGACGGCGATTGCCATGCGGGGTGGTTCTCCCGCGGGCGGCTCATTCCTCGCGCCGCAAGGCGGCGCCCGCGGCCAGCGGAGCTGCGAAGAACAGCGGGTCGTCATCGAGGGTGCGGCCCATAGTCTGGGCCGGGAGACCCGAGGCGGCGTAGCCGGCGAGATCGGCGGGAGCCTCTTCGAGCTTGTGGCGCCATGCCGCTGCCTCGGCCAGCTGCGCCGTCACAACGGGGTTGCCCGCGGGCACGACGACCTCGACCGCGCCTAGCAGCATCTGCATCACGGTCAGAGTGTGGTGGCTGACGCCGCGGTGGCGCTCGCGAGGGTCGGCGGCGGAGAGGCGGGGTGAAAGCAGCGTGCGAAGGCCAAGTGCCAGCGCGGCGTGGGCGTTGTCGAGCGCCGCCAGTCCACCGTGGCCCAAGCGGGTCTCAGAGCCAATGATGCCGGGTCCGGGGCCGACCACAGCCGCCTCCCAGCCAAGCCTCTCGGCAGCGGCGTCCAGGGCACCGGCGACCGAGAGTGCCTCGTGCTCGCCGCCGTAGGCGGAAGCAGCGGTCACGTGACCGCAGACCAGTCCCCGCTCGCGCAACTCGGCGAGATCCCGGCTCATAGACCCCGGTAGGGCTCCACCCCCCGTCTGCACGTAGCCGATCCTTGCTTCGGGCTCTGCCTGAGCCGCTGCCCATACAGCGGGAGCCAGGTGGCCGTGCAGCGGCAGGACCAAGACGGGCATCACCGTCCCCCGCCCCGTCTCCTCGAACGAGCGCTCGACCGGCTCGACCGCATGCTGGAGGGAGCTGTAGTTGAGCTTCATCACATGCCCGCCCTCGCGCCCCCCCGCCTCAAGCCCACGGGTCAGGTTGACGTGGACGACGTCAAAGCCCCCCGATCCGAGACCGAGGTCCAGCGCGGCGACGTTGACCACCACCTCGTCGCCCTCCAGCATCTCGCCGAGCAGGCCCGTGTCGGCCCAGGCGGCCCGCCTCTCCCCGTCGACCTCGACCGTCAGCGGATCCTCGCCGACGACGAAACCGCGCCGCAGCTGAAGGCGCCTGCTCACTCCGCGACCGCGGCCGCCTCGGCGACGATTCCTTCGCAGACCTCGAGCATCGTGTCGAGGTTGCGCGCCGAGACGCTCTCCTGCGGCGTGTGATTGGCATCGGTGCCGTTGGCGAGCAGCACACAATCGAAGCCGGCAAGGATCAGCGCGTTGGCGTCGCTACCGCCTCCGGTCGAGGTCCGCAGCGGCTCGAAGCCGGCGCGGCGCAGCCCCGCCTCTGCCAGTCCCAACGAAGGCGACGCGGACGGCACCTCGTAGCCGCGGAACAGCTCCTCGACCCGAACGTCGACGTCGCAACCATGCTCGCTGGCACCCCAGGCGCAGGCCTCGGTCAGCTCCCCGGCCACCGCGGCAGCCCGATCCGCGCCGAGACTGCGCGCCTCGGCGGTGATCCGGCAGTGACCCGGCACGACGTTGCCCGAGGTGCCGCCGGCGATCACCCCGACGTTGGCCGTCGTCTCCTCGTCGAGCCGCCCCAGCTTCATCCGCGAGATCGCCGCCGCCGCGGCGGCGATCGCGTTGCTGCCGTCCTCGGGCCGGATCCCGGCGTGCGCCTCCACGCCGGCGAAGTCGGCGAGGACCTTCTGCTGGGTGGGCGAGGTGACGATCACCTCGCCGATTGCGCTGGCGTGGTCGAGGACGAAGCCGCACTCGGCCCGCAAGGCGCTTGGGTCGAATGCTTTGGCCCCGCGCAACCCCTGCTCCTCGGCGACGGTCAACAGCAGCTCGATCCCGACCGGCGGCGGCTCTGTGACGTGGCGGGCGACCAGCTCCATGAAGACCGCGACCGCGGCCTTGTTGTCGGCGCCGAGGATCGTCTCGCCCCGGCTGCGAAAAACGCCTTCGTCGTCGACGACCTCGATCTGGCCCTGGTGAGGGACGGTGTCGATGTGGGCGCAGAACATCACCCAGCGGTCGGAGCGGCCCGGCAGTCGCGCGACGATGTTCCCGGCCCCCGCTTCGGCCGGCCCGGCCGCGTCGTCCTCGCTCACATCGAGGCCGAGGGCCTTCAGCTCGGCAACGATCGTGTCGGCGACCTCGCGCTCCTCCCCGGTCGGGCTGCGAATCTCGCAGAGCCTGACGAACGTCTCATGCAGCCTCTCCACGCCGGACAGGCTAACCCGTCCTAATGGGCTACGGACGAGTCCTCTGTCGTCGCGATCTCCGCACCTTCGGCCGGACGCTCACCGGCGTGGCGCGCGGCCGCACCCACGAACTCGCGGAACAGCGGCTCGGGCCGGTTGGGGCGCGAGTTGAACTCGGGGTGGAACTGGGAAGCGACGAAGAAGGGGTGGTCTGGCAGCTCGATCATCTCAACCAAGCGCTCGTCAGGCGAGGTACCGCCACAGACCAACCCCTCGTCTTCGAGCCGGCGGCGCAACTGGATGTTGACCTCATAGCGGTGCCGGTGGCGCTTGTAGATGACCGGCTCGCCGAAGATCTCGCGCGCCCGCGTCCCCTCGTGCAATTTCACCGGGTCGGCACCGAGGCGCATCGTGCCGCCCATCTCGGAGACCTCCTTCTGCTCGGGCAGCAGATCGACCACCGGATAGGGGGTCTCCGGATCGAACTCAGCTGAGTTGGCACCGTCCATCCCCGCCACCGTGCGAGCAAACTCGACCACCGCGATCTGCATCCCCAGGCAGATGCCCAGGTAGGGGATCGAGCGTTCGCGGGCGATCCGCGCCGCTTCGACCTTGCCCTCGATGCCGCGCTCGCCGAAGCCGCCCGGAATAAGCACTCCGTCGGCGCCCTCCAGCTTCTCCGGATCGAAGTTCTCCGAATCGACCAGCTCGACTTCGACCTCGACGCCGTGATGGAAGCCACCGTGCACGAGCGCCTCGATCACCGACTTGTAGGCATCCGCCAGCTGCACGTACTTGCCGACCAGGGCGATCCGCACCTTGCCGGCTGTGGCGTCGGCGCGGCGCACCATCGCCTCCCAGTCGCTCAGGTCCGACGGTGGCGCCTCCATCCCGAAGTGGTCGAGGACCAGGTCGTCGACGCCTTCGGCGCGGAAGACGAGCGGCACCTTGTAGATGTTGTCGACGTCATGGGCGGAGATCACCGCGTCGACCGGAAGGCTGGCAAAGAGGGCGATCTTGCTGCGGATCTCACGATCAAGGCGTCCCTCGGCGCGGCAGACCAAGGCATGCGGCTGGATCCCGATCCGGCGCAGCTCGTTGACCGAGTGCTGGGTCGGCTTCGTCTTCAGTTCCCCCGCATGGCCCACGTATGGGACCAGGGTCAGGTGGACGAACATGCTGCGCTTCGGGCCGAGGTCGGTGTAGAGCTGGCGGATCGACTCGAGGAAGGGCAGCGACTCGATGTCGCCGACCGTGCCGCCGATCTCGGTCAGGACGAAGTCGACCGATTGCGACTCAGCGACGATCAGGATGCGGTTCTTGATCTCGTCGGTGATGTGGGGGATCACCTGCACCGTGGCACCGAGGTAATCGCCGCGGCGCTCGCGGCTGATCACGGAGTTGTAGACCGAGCCGGCGGTGACGTTGGAGGCCCGCGAGGTGTTCTCGTCGGTGAAGCGCTCGTAGTGGCCGAGGTCGAGGTCGGTCTCGGCGCCGTCCTCGGTGACGAATACCTCGCCGTGCTGGAAGGGGCTCATCGTCCCCGGGTCGACGTTGATGTAGGGATCAAACTTCTGCAGCTGCACCCGGTAGCCGCGCGAGACGAGGAGGCGACCGATCGATGCCGCGGCGATCCCCTTGCCGAGGGCTGAGACAACGCCGCCGGTGACGAAGATGAAGCGGGTATCTCCTGGTTTGCCTCGACTCATTCTCTGCCGAGCGAGTCTAGCCAGCGCAGTGGCGGAACCGAGTCGATCGTCTTCGAAATTGATCGCAACTCGCCGAAAATCGTCAGTGCGACGACCAAGGCGAGGGCGATCAAACGCCCTGTCCCCCCCAGCGTCGTCAGCAACCAGACCCCGGCGATCGCGCCGACCAGGTTGGAGCCGGTGTCTCCCAGCATCGCCCGCTCGCGCAGCGTGAACCAGGCGCCGACGAGGATCGGGCCGACAAAGATGCCCAGCAGATCCAGTGGGGCGAAGGTCCAGGCGCCGAGGCAGAGTCCGGCGCCGAGCAGCGCCAGCCCCTTCTCCGCCCGTCCGGGCCGCAGGTCGAGGAGGTTGAAGGCGTTGGTGGCGAGGATCAGCAGCGCCACGTCGGCCAGGTATCGCCACGATTCCAGGCCGCGGCCGGAGACGACGTAGGCGGCGAGGGCGAGGGCCCCGATCGCCTTGATCGCGCCGGTCGAGAGCCGCCCCTCGCGCAAAGCCCGCGCGTGGCCGCGCCAGCCGCGTGGCGCATCGACCGCCTCGCCGCGCCCCAACGAGTCATCGAGAAAGCCGAGGAAGACGACGCCGATCACGTAGGGCAGCCAGCGGCGCAGCTCGGGGTCGAGCAGGCTGAGGTCGCCACGGTCGTCGAGGAAGGCAAGTGGAGCCAACGCCACCAGGGCGGCGGTCGCCAGCACCGCGCCGAGCGGAAAGGCGAGCCGCGCACCGCGGAAGTTCTCGCGCACGAGCCCGGCGTCGAGCAGACCTCGCACTCCGGCCGGAACGACAAGCAACCCGACCGCGATCGCCACCGGGAAGCCGATCCAGGTCATCGCTATGACCTAGCGGTGCGGCGCGAGCAGGTCGGGGAGCAGGCGGTCGGCGCTGCCCTTGACGCCGAAGCTGCCCTCCGCGCCGAGCAGCGTAAAGACCGTCGCCAGCTGCCCCGCGACCAGGTCGACGTCGTCGACGCTGGAGAGGTCGTTGCCCTGGAAAAAAGAGATCGACGACGGTTCGGCTTCGGAGTCCTCGACCCCGACCGCCGGCGTGTGGGTGCCCGTGATGCCGCTCGCCAGCCCGGACTCGATCCGACCGGCGACGCCGCGCTGCACCGGGCCCATGTCCTGCGGCTGGTCGCGAACGACGATGACGCCGTCGAGCGCGCCAAAGTTGCCGCTGGCCCTCGAGAAGAACTGGCTGCGAATCGGCTCCAGCAGCGTGCCACCGCGGACGAGCTGGCGACCGATCCCGACCCCGAGGGTGGTCTGGGTATCGGTGTTGTTGGCGATGTCGGCAAAGCGAGTCTTCGAGAGATCGCCGCCCAGGGAGTGGACGTCGACCGGCTCGCGCACGACCCCGACCCCGACCAGGCGCGCCCCGGTCGGCGCCAGCGCTTCCTCGATCGCCCCGGACACGTCGCCCGGCAAATCGCCGAAGGCGATCAGCCCTATCCGCCGCCCGCGCAGCTGGTCGCGCACGAGGACCGGGTAGACGCGGCTGGAGAACTCGTCGGCCCGCCCCAGTTCGCCGCCCAGCTGGTCGGCGCGGGCGCGAGCATCCTGGAGGTTGCCGGTGAGGCTGTGCTCGAGGTCCTTGCGCGTGTTCGACAGCGTTTCGCCGCCGAACTCGGCGCCGATCAGGATCCCGATCGCCAAAGCGAGGAAGACAGCGATCAGCGACGTGGCGTGGTAGCGCGCGCTGTAACCCATCAGCGGCCGAAGGCTAGTTGGTCGCCCGGCACACCGCTACAGGCCAAGCCAGATCCTGATCTTCAGCCAGACCAGCTGCGAGAGGTCGTTGAGCGCCGGCGAGGTGATCACCACGATCGTCAGCAGGATGGCGAAGGCGACGAGGAAGAGGACCACGGGGCCAAATCCCGAGCCTGGGTTGTAGAGGCGGCTGACGCCCTTCGCGTCGACCAGCTTCTCGCCGATCCGCAACCGCGTCAGGAAGGTCGAGGACATGCCGCCGCGGTTGCGGTCGAGGAACTCGATCAGGTTGAAGTGGGCGCCGACGCTGACGATCAGGTCGGCCCCCTTCTCGAAGGCCATCAGCATCGCGACGTCCTCACTGGTCCCGGCGGCCGGCACCAGCGTGTGCGGCAGGTCAAGCTCCAGCAACCGCTCCCGGCCCGGCGCCCGGCCGTCGGGGTAGGCGTGGACGATCAGCTCCGCCCCGCAGCGCAGCGCCTCGTCACCGGCCGAGTCCATGTCGCCGAGGATGACGTCCGGCTTGAGACCCGCTTCCAGCGCGCCGTCAGCGCCGCCATCGACGGCGACGACGATCGGGCGGACGTCGCGGACGTAGGCACGCAATGCCTTCAGATCACGCCGGTGGCCTTCGCCGCGTACGACGATCAGCACATGGCGGTCGCGGAACGAGGTCCGCGTCGCCGGAAACTCGATCGCGCCGGTCAGCAGGTCGGTCTCCTGACGAACGTGGGCGACGGTGTTCTCGGCGAACTCGGCGAGCGCCTCGTCGACCCGCTCGCGCTGTCCCGCGAGGCGCTGCTCCAACTCGGTGATCTCCAGTGTCCTGCCGCGCACCAGCTCCTTGCCGCGAACGCTGATCACACCGTCGGTGACCGCGACCTGGACACCGTCTTCGAGCAGATCGAAGGGATTCGTGTCGGTGGCGTCGATCAGCACCACCCCGGCCCGCACCAGCAGCAGCGGACCGGCGTTCGGATAGCGATCGTCAGAGGACTCGGCGGCGTTGACGACGACGCGGACGCCGGTCGCGATCAGCTCCTCTGCGGCGATCCGGTCGATGTTGACGTGGTCGATGACGGCGATATCGCCGGGACGCAGCCGCTTGACGAGGTCCTTGGTGCGCCGACCGAGGCGGGCCGTGCCGCTGATCGCGGTATCGACGGATACCCCATTTCGAGATGAGAGCAATGCAGGGAAGCGACGGTGACTGGCAGTGGCCACGAGAGCAGACTAACCGCTCTGGCAAGCGGTGTCAGCGCCCTCAGGCGGCGGCAAGCAGCTCGCGAGCGTGGCGGTCGGCAGCCTCGTCGGAGCTCTCGCCGCCGAGCATGCGACGGATCTCCTCGACCACTCCCTCACCGTCGAGGCGCTGCACCTCGGCGGTCGCGCGCTCCCCGGCCAGATCCTTCTCCAGCCGGAAGTGGGTCCCCGCCAGCGAGGCGACCTGCGGCAGGTGGGTGATGCAGAGGACCTGGCGTCCCTCGCCGAGGGCGCGCAGGCGCTCGCCGACGACGCGGGCGGTCTTGCCGCCGACCCCGGCATCGATCTCGTCGAAGACCAGCGTGCCGGCGCCGGCCCCCTCCCCCAGCCCGGTCAGCGCCAGCATCACCCGCGAGAGCTCGCCGCCCGAGGCCGCGTCACGCAGCGGCGCCGCCTCGATCCCGGGGTTCGGCGCAACCAGCAGCTCCACCGCCTCGCATCCGTTCGGGCCGAAGCCCTCCGCATGGGGCGTCAGCTCGACCTCGAGGATCGCCCCCGGCATCGCCAGCCGCTCCAGCTCCGCCGCGACCTTCTCGCTCAGCGGACCGGCGGCGGCGGCGCGACCCTTGCTCAGCTGCTTGCCCAGCTTCGCCCGGCTCGCTTCCGCCTCTGCCAGGGCGGCCTGCGCCTCGGCGCCACGGGTCTCGGCACCCTGCAGTCGTCCGATCTCGGCCCGGCAGCGCTCGGCATGGTCCAGCACCGACTCGACGCTGCCGCCGTGCTTGCGCTTCAGCCGCTCGATCGCCTCGAGCCGCTCCTCGACCTCGGCCAGCCGGCCAGGGTCGGCTTCGATTCTGTCCAGGTAGGAGCGCAGCTCGCCGCCGACGTCGCTCAGCTCGACAGCGAGAGCACCGAGGCGCTCGGCGAGCGCATCGAGGTCGGCGTCGACGCCGGCGACCCCGTGCAGCATCGACTCGGCCTCGGCCAGAACACTCGTCGCGCCACCACCGTCCTCATCAGCCCCAACTGCGCCCGCCAGGGCGCCGATCGCAGCCCCTCGCAGCCCCTCGGCATAGCGCAGTCGCTGGCGCTCGACGGACAGCTCCACCTCCTCCGCCGGGTCGGGCGCCACCTCCTCGATCTCCGAGAGCTCATAGCGATAGAGGTCAAGGTCGCGCTCGCGGGACCCGTCGCGCTCGCGCAGCTCGGCGAGCTCCGTCTCCAGCCGTGCACACTCGCGGTGCGCCTCGCGATAACGCCCGCGCAAGGCCAGATGGTCGGCGCCGGCAAAGCCGTCGAGCACCTCCGTCTGGGCCGAGGAGATGGTCAGCTTGCGGTGCTCGTGCTGACCGTAGAAGGCGAGCAGCCTGCCGCCCAACAGCTTCAGGTCCGACGCGGAGGCGGCGCGCCCGGCGAGAAAGGCGGCGGTCCGCCCCGAGGCCGAGACACGGCGCCCCAGCACGATCTCCTCCGCATCCTCGGGCAGGCGTTCCGCGATCTCACCCATCCCAGGCTCAGCCAGCAACCCCTCGGGCAGGTCGAAGACGCCCTCGACCCAGGCCTCCTCGGCACCCGGCCGGACGATCTGCGGCCGCGCCTTGCCTCCCATCAGCAGGTCGAGCGAGTGAGCCAGCACGGTCTTGCCGGCACCGGTCTCGCCGGTGATCGCGTTCAGCCCCTCCCCCAGCCGCAATTCGGCCTTCTCGATCAGCAGCAGGTTCTCGATGCGAAGCTCGCGCAGCACGCCCTCTTAGTAGCAGTGGAAGCGGATCGACTTACGCCGGGACCGCCTCCGCCGCCTCTGGCCCAGGCGCGGATTGGACGAAATCGCCGGCGCGAACGAGGGCGAAGCCGAGGGCGGCGCCGACGAAGGAGAGGATCGCGCCGATCAGGAGGATCTCGTTGAAGCCGCTGACGAAGGCGACCTTCGCCGCATGCACGATCTCGGGCCGCTGAGCGGGTGGGGCGACGTTGGCGGCGGCGCGCGAGCCACCGGAGGAGACGACTTCGGCGAGCCCGGGCGGCGCGTTCGGCAGCAGACTGGAGAGCTTCGAGTCGATCTGGGACTGGAAGACCGCGCCGAGCGAGGCGACGCCGGTGGCGATCCCGACCTGGCGAAAGGTCGTGTTGATCCCCGAGCCCATCCCGGCCTTTGCCGCGGGCACGACGGCGATCGCCGCCTGGCCGATGTTGGGGTTGACGGTGCCGATCCCCACCCCGGCGACCAGGAAACCGGGCAGCAGGGCCGAGACATCCGAACCTGGGTCGAGCCCGTGCATCAGCAGCAGCCCGACCCCGACCAGGCCAAGGCCGATGCCGACGAGAACGCGGATCGGCACCCACTCGGAGAGCTTGCCGGAGATCGGCGCGACGACGAAGGAGAGCACGGTGAGCGGCAGGAACCTCAGCCCGGTCTCCAGCGGCGAGTAGTCGAGCACTCCCTGCATGTAGATCGTCAGGTAGAGGAACATTGCGAACATCCCCCCGGAGAGGCCGAAGGCGACCGCCGAGACGCCGTTGAAGGCCGGTTTGCGGAAGAGGGCGAGGTCGAGCATCGGGTGGTTGCTGCTCGCCTCGATCACCACGAAGGCGAGCAGGAGCGCCGCCGAGCCGGCGAGCGAGGCGACGATCACGGGGCTGCCCCAGCCCTCGGGGTTGCCGCGGATCAGCCCGAAGATGAGCAGGAAGAGGCCGCCGGAGAAGGTGGCCAGCCCAGGCAGGTCGATTCGCTCGGGATCCTGAGCGGCGACGTTGGCGAGCTTCGCCTCGGTCAGCGCGACCGCGATGACGCCGATTGGGATATTGACGAAGAAGATCCACTCCCAGCCAAGGTGCTCGGTGATCAGGCCGCCGACCAGGGGACCGATCGCGACGGCGCCGCCGACCGTCGCGCCCCAGACCCCGAATGCGGTCGCCCGGTCTTTTCCGTGGAACTCCTGGCCGATCAGGGCGAGAGAGGTGGCGAACATCGCGGCCCCGCCGATCCCCTGCAGGCCGCGCGCCAGATTGAGCAGGGTGGGATCGCCGGCGATCCCACAGAGGAAGGAGGCAAAGGTGAAGAGGCCGAGACCGAGCGAGAAGACGCGACGGCGCCCGAGTCGGTCACCCAGCGACCCCGCCGTCAGTAGGAAGACGGCGAGCATCAGCGAGTAGGCATCGACCACCCACTGCAGGCTGGAGAGGCTGGCGCCGAGATCGCGCTGGATGTCGGGCAGGGCGACGTTGACGACCGTGATGTCCAGCAGCAGCATGAACGTCGCGATCGAGCTCAGGACGAGGGTCCACCATTTGCGCTCCATCGAGCAAACCCTAGACAACCGCTGAGGTCGCCCTAAACGGCTAGATGGCCGAACTTCTCGCGTATCCGCTGGTAGAAGCTCGTCCCCGGCAGCTGCGCGAGCCGCCCGACGCCCTCGGCGAAGGTGACCCCCAGTGCTTCCCCGGACTCCAACCTGCCCGCGGGCGCCCCGTCGATGGCGACGTCGACGGGCTCGCGTCCCCCGGCGTTGCCGACGTGGAGGACGTCGCCGGGCGCCACGACGAGTGCCCGTGCGGTCAAGGAGTGTGGGGCGATGTAGCTGACCACGTAGCCCCTCACCCCCCAGGCGAGGATCGGGCCGCTGTTGGCGAGGTTGTAGCCCGTGGAGCCGACCGGGGTGGCGGCGACCAGCCCGTCGCAGCGGACGTGGCCGACCTCCTCACCGGCGATCTTGTAGCTCAGCTCGGCGACCCGCTCGTGGGGGCGGCGGATGAAGCTGACGTCGTTGAAGGCGACCCTCGTCTCACCCCCGATCTCGAGCTCGAGACCGGGCAGGTCGATCTCCTCGGTCTCACCGGCAAAGGCGCGCCGCATCCCCTCGCCGGCGTCGGCGCGCTCGACCGCGGCGAGAAACCCGACGGTGCCGAAGTTGACCCCGAAAACCGGGACGCCGCTGCGGGCGAAGTGGCGCAGCGCGTAGAGGATCGAGCCGTCGCCGCCGAGCACGACGCAGAGGTCGAGCTGACGGGGCAGTGAGTCGACGGCTTCGAGGCCGGCGGCAGCCTCACCGTGCTTTGCCGCCTCCTCAGATGTGGCCACCAAGCGCCAACCCGCCTCCTCGGCGGCGGCGACCGCCACCGCCACCGCGTCGGTCGCGGCGGGTGGGTGCGAATGGGTGATCAGGGCCGCGACACGCTCGCTCAAGGCTCGACCTCGCGGATCGCCGCCTCAAGGTCCATGGGTGACTCACCGGCCCCTCCACACCAGACGAAGGTCTCGCGGTTGCCCTTTGGCCCAGGCAGGCCGGAGGCGGCGAAGCCGCGGACGGGCAGGCCGAGCTCATCGGCCGCCCGCGCCACCGAGAGGATCGCCTCACGGCGGTCGGCGGCGTCACGGACGACGCCCTTGCGGACCCGCTCGCGCCCCAGCTCGAACTGGGGCTTGACCATCGCCAGCACATCGCCCGCGGGTGCGAGGCAGCCGGCCACGGCCGGCAGCACCTTGGTCAAGGAGATGAAGGAGACGTCGACGGTGACCAGGTCCGGCTGAAAGGGCAGGTCCGACGGGGCTAGGGCGCGCGCGTTGAGCCGCTCGATCACGGTCACGCGGGGATCCTCCCGCATGCGCAGGTCGAGCTGTCCAAAGGCGACGTCAAGCGCCACGACCCGTGCAGCGCCGCGCTGCAGAAGGCAGTCGGTGAAGCCGCCGGTCGAGGCGCCGACGTCGAGGCAATCGCGCCCGGTGGCGTCGATGCCGATGGTCGTCAGCCCGTTGTCGAGCTTGATCCCACCGCGGGAGACGAAGCGCGGGCCCTCCTCGACCCGGAAGTCGGCCGCGGGATCGACGAGCTGGCTGGGACGGAGCGCCACAGGCCCGTCCTCACCGACCCGGACCTCGCCGGCGCGAACCGCGCCGGCGGCGGCGGAACGCGACGGGAAAAGACCCCGTTCGGCCAGAACCGCGTCTATTCGCGCCTTAGAACCCATTGGCCACGCAGGAACGGTACAGCCGTCCACCCCGAGGCCCGAGAAAGCCCTTGCCAGATGTTTAGCGAGACCTTAGAATTGGGTAGAAGAATCGCCGAACAGAGCCCCAGAGGCGGGCAATCGGGCCTCTGTGACTCGCCTCACACACAAATCGCACGTATGTTCGTATCTTGATTCAAGGATTCGCGAGAGAAACCGATGAAAGGCTGAACGAAAATCTTCCTGGTCGGGTCTGGCGCCGCTCATATGGCAGTTGACTCCCATCAACTTGCTCCGCGGCACATAAGGGCTCACCTACCTCCCACGGATCCACATATATAGAGATACATATCTCTCCTCCCTGTAGTAACCCCAGAAACGCCTCGCCTCCCCGGCGGGGCGTTTTCTGTTGGAGAGGGCTTGCTAGAGCGGAATGCGGGCACTTCCGCGTCAAATGACGCGGAAGTTGATCGCGGGCCAGCTAGGGGCGTTCGCCAGTTCGTTCGCCAGCCAGACAGCAGCTACGCAGCCTGGCGGGCTTGCTCGGCGTCCTCAACGCTGCCGAGCAAGTAAGCGTCCATGCGCTCGCGCACCTCGTCATGACTGCCGGGGAGCAGGTGCCCGTACACGTCATAGGTCGTCTGGATCTTGGAGTGCCCCATGAACTCCTGAATGGCTTTCGCGTTCGCCCCTGAATCGATCAGCAGACTGGCGAACGTGTGGCGGCACAGGTGTAGATGTGGCGGGTGGAGCAGCTCCGGCTCGCGGTCCTCGGGCTCTGCCGCCTCTCTCTCGGCCTTGTTCACGGCCTCCCAGGCACGCTTGGCGCGGCCGTCGATGGTCGAGGCATAGAAGGCGTGCTCCGGCGTGCGGCCGAATACGAGGTCTTCCCCGCTCCGGCCAGTCCTCAACAGGTGCTCGTCCAAATAGTCACGCAGGATGGCCAGTAGGGGCACCCTGCGGCGCCCTGCGGTGGACTTCGGGTCGATCGCCCCCTCTACCTGATCCCAACCGCGCTCGACGTGGATCAGGCTCGCACCGAGGTCGACGTCACAGGCTCGAAGAGCCTGCAGCTCACCGCGGCGCAGGCCAGCATAGAAGGCGGTTGCCCAGAGCGGCCGATCCTCTACCTCAAGCGCAGCGATCAGGGCTGCGGCTTCCTTCGGCGTCGCAATGCGTTTCGGGCGCTTCGATTGGCCGGTCGGGAGGTCAATCCCCTCGGCCGGGTTGTAGACCAGCTCGTCAGCGTCAATCGCCCAGCGGTAGAAGGCCTGGATCGGGTTAAGGACGTTGCTGACGGTGCGCGCCGACAGGTCGGCTGCGAGCAGCTCGCCGGCGAGGCCCTTGAGATCCCGGCGCCGTACCTCCCCCACCTTGATCCGCGCGACCTGCGAGGGCGCAATATGGACCCTCAGCGCCCTCTCATAAGAACGGATCGTGTTCGGCTTGTAGCGCTCGCGGCCCTTGGGATGGATCGCGCCGGTCTGCATGCCCTCAACAAATGCCTGCAGCGCCTCGCCCAGCGTCCGCCCATCACGCGCAGTCGGACGCAAGCTGCCCTGATCGAGCGCTCTCTTCGCTTCAGAGCGCCAGGACTTCGCCTCGGCTTCCCGCTTGAAGGTCTTGCGGACCTTCCGGCCCTCCCGCGATGAGTAGACCGACGCCTCGTAGCCTGCGTTACAGCGGCAGCGCTGGCCTTGCTTCGCGGGGCACCCCTTCGAGTGCAGCTTTCGGATTCCCTCGGCCATCGCTACCCCCTTCCCTTGCCGCTTTTGTGGTACCCACGTGGCGCATTTGAATCAGGCCGCAAGATCGCTGCGACCTTCCCGATGACGACCGGATCGGTGATCTGCACCTCCAGCCCTTGCTCGCGGCAGGAAAACTCCACCATGCGTCGGGCCACCTCCTTGAGCTTCCCCTCCTCTGACTTGTGGGGGGCCATCAGCTCTCGTCCCCTATGAGGGTCAACACCGAACTCGGCGCGAACAATTCGAGCAGGGATGCCGTTGCTCCCACTACTGCCTGGGCGTGATCCGGCAGAAGCGGTGAGACCGATGCGCGTCGTATTGCCACGAGGGCTTCTGCGAGCTCCACCCGATGCCGTGCATCCGACTGCTCGGGGGGCGAGGGGACCGGGGCCGGGGCGGGCACAACTTGGATAGCCATCAGGCGCTCACCGCCCTCAGAGGTCGAGACGCAGGCGCCCGCCGGTCCTCACGTCTAGCCATCATCCTGGCGACGGTCTCGACCGCGCGTTGGCAGGGCGAGGAAAGGCCGGGGCACCCATGCTCGACTTCGCGCAGCGCGACGGCGAGCACGTTGATCTTTCGCTGTTCCTCGGGCGTCAGGTGTTCCATCAGGCGCTCACCGCCTCGGCCCGACGACCATTCGCCGTGTCGAGGATTTCTCGCCACATGCGCGACTCGGCGACATATTCCGCGATCTGCCTTTCAGCGGCCTGTTCGCTCCCCGCCTGGCCTCCCTCGCAGAAGAAGTAATCCTGGTTGCCCTCGCGAATGTGCTCCAAGCCTTCGCTTTCGGAACCCACGGTTGCCCCGGTGTGGCCTAGCCACTCGGCCGCAAACTTCGCGACCAGCTCCCTGTCGTCGAACTCCCGACGCTCGACAAGGCTACGGATGAGGTCGATCAAGGGAGCCACAACCTCGGCGGCCTTGAGAACCGCCTCGGGAGACCCGCATCTCTCCGTCTCCCCCTCGAACTTCCATGCGACGTGCTCGGCGAGCAAATCGGCTTGCTCAACGGTCAGCTTGCGCGCCATCAGGCAGCCACCGCCTCGCGCTCGGCCTGCGCTCGGCCCTCGTTGGCCTCGGCGGCTTGCTCTGCCAACCAGTCGCCGTTGAACTTCAGTTCGCGCAGCAACCCTTGGCGGAACGCCTCGATGTAGTCGCCTGGGATCGTCAACTGCGCGAGGTGCTTGTGGCGGATCCCGGACTGCCCGCTGTCAAGGTCCCCGGCGATCACCTCGATCGCCTCCTGCGTCTCCCCATCCAGCCCTTCCGCGATGTCGTAGAGCTGCGCAGCCGAACCGTGCATTAGCCCCAGCGCCTTCCGAAGGGCCGCGATGGTTCCGCCGCCATTGGTTGGATCATTTTTTCTAGCCATTGGGAAAGACCTCCCGGTGGTCAGGCCCTCGGTTGGCGCGCCAACGCCGCCGGGGGCCGCTTTTCCGAGGCCGCCAACATGGGTACCCTTCCCCTCGCGTTCGGCCTGGTCTGACTGAGCCGAGCGCCAGGGGCCGGGTGTTTCCGCACGCCGGCCCCGCTTATTGCTCGCGAGGCTACACCCGCAGGCAGCAGCGCGTCAAGGCTGGCTGGCTGCGCTTGGCGCTCAGTCGATCCCGGCAAACAGCTCGGCGGGAGGAACCTCCAGCCCACGCGCGAGCTTGAAGACCGTTTCGAGCGTCGGTTTGCGCTCGCCGCTCTCGATCCGAGCGACGGCCGTCTGGTGGATGCCCGACGCCCACCCCAGCTGCTCCTGAGTGAGTCCGCGCTTCTGCCGGATGCGCTCGACGTTGGCAGCGAAAGCAGCGGGAGGGGTGTCGGAACGGGCGGGCACTTTGCGCAGGTTCGCCGCGCCTCCCGTATCGCAACCTGCCAGATTGTCATAGGGTACCTAGACCGATCTATTCCGATTGAGCTAGAAGGGAGTTCCCGATATGGGCCTGCGAGGTTCCCGAGCGCTTGTCCGTGCTCTCCACCACCCGATCCGGGCAACACTGCAACAACGCATCGCTGCCGCGGAGAAGCCGGTATCGCTGGATAACCTGGCGCGAGCGTTTGGCCTGGAGACGGCGCTCGCTGGCTACCATGTCCGCGTGCTGGTGGCCTGCCGCTTGGTTGCATTCGATAGCGAGGGGCGAGCATGCCGTATATGACTCCACGGTGCGTGCGAGCGTGACCCGCCTCGGCGTCGCAGCCCTTACTGCTGCTGCCCTTGCCTGGCCCGTGGGAGCAACTGCGCAGGGATTCCCAGCTGCCGATGCCGCGATAGCAGCGAAGGTTCGAGAGCAGTGGCCCGGAGCCTCCCGCCTCTTTGCGAACTGCCCAGGCAACAACCAGGTGGCCGCTGGGCTCAACTGCGAGTTTCGCTTCATCTGGCATGGCAAGGTCCGTGTCGGGGAAGCCATCGCGGAACCCGATAGCGACCAGTGGCGCTCGGCGCACTGGTCTACGCCAGGTCTTCTGGTCAGCCCCGGCCAGTCGCGCCGATGGAAGCAGTGCAGCCACCACGGACTCCAGGGGCGGGACAACGGTGTGCCGATACGGTTGTCCGCACTCGGCCTGCCGTGCGGCTGGGCAGCGGGGATCGCTAGCGCAGTCCATGCCTGGATGGCCCTCCACTCGCGTCTCTCTCCACCGAAGGCCTTCCGCTACGAACGAGGAGGGCGGGAAGAACTCGGCTTCGTAATTCACAGCTTCAGTTGCCACACCCATGTTCAGGTCCGGCACTCCCCGCCGGGGAGCGAACAGCCCCTCTACGGCCATGAGAGTGTCCGCTGCCGAAATCGCTTCGGGGATCGGATGGTCTATGTATTCGACCACGGGAGCTAGTGCTCATTGGCTAGGTCAGCGGGGCGTCAACAGAATCGATCGCCTCTCGAGCGATCTCCGTTGCCGTGGGAAGGTTGAGGGCCTCGCGCTCACCCTCGCTGATGGGAAAGGCGCGTTGAGCAAGGGCTCCAATAAGAACATCGGTTGGGATACCCCCGCCGGGATGGCCCGCCGAAAGACCCGTGAGGACATCCGCAACCTCCTCGCGAGTAAGGCCATTTCTGATCGCCGCATTGCAGATGTCGAGCATGGCGCGTGTTGCCCTTCTATTCACGCCAGGAAAGCGTCTACGAAAGTCAGCGAGGTTCCACTTGGGATCCGTCATTGTCATTCTCTCCTCTATCTAGTTCCTGGAAGCGGACTTTGCTGCATGACGAGTGACGCTCTCGGCAATCACCTTGCCGTCGAGTTCGATCGGTTGGTGGAGGTTGATCTCGAAGTTGCCCAGTTGCCCAGCCAGTCCCCCACTCGTAGTTAGCTGGTTCCTCTTGGGCGCAGGGATCGCCAGCATGTCGCGCCGTCTTGGTTGCCGATTGGTGCGCTGGGGACCTGCGGGCATATGCCCTCTGCCCCTGCCGTGGTGCGGGGATCGATGTCGTTTGGGAACCAGGCCCGGGAAAGCTTCGAAGCTTGGAAGGCTTCGGCTTTCGAGTTCCTGGGCCTGCTGGTTGGCTTCTTCCACCATGCCGGTGAAGTGTTTGAGCAAGCCACTGGTCTGTTTACTCATTTCCTTAAAGCCTTCGGATAGCTTTTTTGGCCCAGGGTTTTCGCCCAGGTGATCAAGTTTCGTTTCGAACGGGCGGGTTTCAAACTTCAACATCACCGTGCTCATGTTGAGCATCGTGTTGGCCCATTTCTCGCCGACCTGTTT
Source organism: uncultured Solirubrobacterales bacterium (assembly GCA_963706605.1). Classification (GTDB taxonomy): domain Bacteria; phylum Actinomycetota; class Thermoleophilia; order Solirubrobacterales; family 70-9; genus VRUE01. Next base: position 2,180,261 of record OY970165.1, on the reverse strand, counting down.
CGCGGCGTTTCCTCCCGTAATTTTCAGCTTGCGTTCTTCGCCATGGAGGGCTCCAAGAACGTTGCCGATCCGCTTGCCGATTTCTCCGAGTCGTTCCCGGCTTGCGCCATGAAACTGTTCGTAGTGCAAGAGATGACCTAGGCGCTTAGCTCTGAGACCCAGAAGGTGAATCTGTTCTTTCTCAGTGGCGATCGACCAACGGAAGTCAGCTTTCGCGCCTGCAAGGGCGATCCCACGAAGCTTTTCCTTGTCGTGGATTGCCTGCGTGGCTTTGGCGACCCCCCAGCGCTTCTGTGCGAGCGTCCCTTCCGCTCGAATGACTGGGCGAGCCCCAGCTCCGTATTTCCTCACCATCGCGGTGAGATGCGCCTGGGCGTCTTTGACGCCGGCTATGGCCGAATGCTGACGATGGTGGGCTGCTACGAGTCGACCTTCGGCCCCCGCGAGAGCCTGCGAGGCCAACTTCTGTTCACCAAACCAGTAAGTCGCTTCTTTTGAGCCAAGAGCAATCCGTCGGACGAGCGGGGTATAGCGCTGGCCGAAGACTCCGGCTTCGTTGAGCTGGTCGGCCAGTTTGCCGCCTATAACCGAGCCGAGACCAGCGCCAATCAGGGTGCCACCCGGAATAACAGACCCGAGGATTCCGCCAACCAGTGCGCCCCCGGCCTTGAATCCGGCGTCCGCCCATTGGCCTTCACTGCCAGAGATGGCGATATTCGCTATCCCATAGGCCGCCAGCATGGGGCCAATGCTGTAGGCAAATCCCTTGGCAACCTGTGCGGCAGCGGCAACCCCTGAACCTTGGAATGCATATGCAGACGCGCCCGCCATCGTCTGACCGTTCTGCATCGCCCAGGAAAAGGCCTGAATATCTTTGCCGGCCAGGGCCAGCTTTTTCGTAAGGACGAGCGCACGCCCCATACCTGATGCGAAATATCCCAGCCCGCTCGCCACCGGCCCAGTGAGGACCAGCAGCCCCAGCGTGGCAGCCTGGACATTGGACGGCAGCCCAGTAAACACATGGCCGAATCCGACCGCCGCTGTAGTCAGTTTTTCGAACGCCGGCACCGCGGCGGGGAGCAAGGTGTCTCCCAGTTCGATGAGCGAGACCTGCACGCTCGACCACGCCGTGGCGAGTTTCGTCCCCGGCTGTTCTTCGGCGATCTTGAGCTGATGGTTGTATTTGCCAACACCTCTGGCGATGAGGTCCCATTTTTCGGGCAATTCGCTGACGTTCTGGACGAGCATCTCGATCGTGGCGCTCGATTTTGCACCTCCGAATGCTTCGATCATCGTCCTGTTGGCCTTGTTCTTAGAGAGCTTGTCTAGGTGATCTGCGAGGAATTTGATCGTCTGCGGCAAGCCCTTTTTGCGCATGATGTCGGCCATGTCTTCGGATTTGATTCCAACCGCACCGAGGGCTTCTTCTGCTTTCTTGGTGTGAGGAACCAGCATCGAGATCGCGGTACGGAGCCGCATTGAGGCGACAACCGCAGGGACATTGCGATCGGTCATCACGGTGAGCGCTGAGCCGTAGTCACGCATACCAAGCCCGGCGCTTACAAACGCCGGGAGCACGCCCGTCGACAACGCCTCTTGGAGTTCTTCCATCCGCATGTCGCCGGTGCCGACGATGGCGTTCATTTCCGCGGCCAGCCCTCGGAGCTGGCCCAACTTCTCCTTCCCGAGCGACTTCGCAGCGCCCGTCAGGGCTTTGGTCGTCATCTCGAGGTCGCTTCCCCCCATCGTGGCGAGGTTTTTCCCTTGGCCGAGTACATCCATAGCTTGCTTCGCTTTGAAGCCGGCGGAGCGAACCCGGAAGAGTGCCTCTGCTAGTTCATTCGGCCCGAACTTCGATGCCTTCGCCATCCCCAACACCGACTTTTCGAGGAAGTGCGTTTCCTTGGCCGAGGCGCCGGCCTGCGTCTGGATGAGCGACATCGACTGGTGAAAGTCGACTGCCATCTTCCCCGCGACAATGCCCAATCCGACCATTGGCAGGGTCACATGATGGGTCCAGGATTTGCCGAACTTCTTCAGCTTCTCACCCGAGTTGGCAAAGGCCGCCACTGCTTTGGCGCCCTTCAGCCCCATCGCCTCCAGCTCGGCGCCCGAAGCAGCGACTTCCTTTTTGAAGGCCCTCTGGCCATGTAATTTCAGGAAGACGTCGATGCTGCTGGAGGGCCCGGACATCAGCTCTCCCGGCTCGCGTCGTCGAGCCCTGCGAAGGCGTCGTTCGATGTCCCTGGCGAAGAGGTACCCCTGTGCAGGATTTTCCAGTAGAGCTTCTGAGCGGCTACCGATCCATTCTTGGCGGCCCGCGAAACAACCAGCTTCAGCTCGTCTCGGTCCATCGGCTTCTCGCGCGCTTCTGCCTCCCGCCGCGCCACGTCAATCGCGTCAGCAAATTCCCGATACGAGCCGCTGGCTTCTTTGCGCCCTCGGGTGAGCCAGCCCTTCAAGGTCTTCTCACGGACGTCAGCCACCCGCGCTGCGTCTTTCAGGCAGAGGCCGTCACTGACTAGGTCAACGATCGCCTGGCGGGTCTCTGTGAGGAATTTCGTGGCAGCCACTCAGACCCGCCCCCCTTCAGATCGCTCTTTTTTTCGCGACGAGGGCGGAGCCGGTGTCGCGCGGCGAGCGGCCAGACATCGAGGGGTACCCCCCCTTTTTAACCTTCTGCCCCCGCCGCGGGCGCCGCGAAGTGCCATCACGGCGAGGGCAGTGGTCGACCGCTGTTGGAAGCAGAGGACTTAGAGCCGTGCTTCCACTTTCCAGCACCGAACCGTCAGTCGATGCCCGAGGGTGGGCCCGGAACTGAGAAGCTCCGCCTCGTTGGAAACTCTTTTCGGAAATCTGTGACACGCTCAGCTCGCCTTAACCTTCAGCACGCAGAAAGCTTTTTTGCTGAGCACCTTCGAGCTGTTGCGCCACATCGCGAAGATCCCGACTTGGCCGGTGGGACGGCCGGTCGAACCAGGAATCTCGGGGATGAACTGAATGCTCATCCCAATCCGATCGACAATCAGGAAGTAGCTGAAGTCGCCGAGGATCAAAACCTTTTTGCCGCCGGCCAACGTCGCATCCATCGTGGAGATTTCGTTGGCGGTGATGCCGTTGATCTCCGGCTTCTCCCCTGGGAACTTGACCCAGATCGGAGCGCCTCCTTCTACAGGGAGATGACGGATCTTCTTGAAAATTGATCGATTGCCGAGCCACTGCGCTTGTTCCAGAAAGCCCACGGGGAGTGCTTCTTCGACCGTCTCTAGGTCGACCTCGGCGAGAACTTCTTTGGTCGCCGTTTCTTTGATTTCGGTGGCACCGGTCAATAGACCGAACGGCTCCTCTTCACCATCGCCAGTGAGAAACTTCGACGCCTCCAGTTCGTCCTTGGAGCGCTGGAGCAATGCGGCGATTGCCGGCTCGAGGCCGCTCCAGTCCTGACCCATCTCGAAAGCAGCGGGGATCCAGGCGTCGGCTTTGGCCATGTCAAGTTCGGGCCGATCGAGGGTTGGTGCGTCGTCTTCGGCTTCGCTGCCTTCAGCCCCATAGCCCGCGCTGATCCCATCGGAAGTGACGCCTTGCCAAATGTCGGTCAGGGTCGTCCCGGTTTGCGAGATAGCACGCAGTGGGTTGATCACCCCGCTGGAGGTAGGAACAATGGTTGGGTCCAAGGTGAACGGGACCAAGAAGCCTGCGCTCGCGCTATCCAGCGATAGAGCCCGCTTCTCTCCCGCGGAAAGCATCTTGCCTTCTGCTGCTTTCGCAAAGAGTGTCCGGTACTCAGGGCTCCCCGTGAGCAGCAGATGACGACAGAGATTGCCTTTGTCATCGTCGGTCGAATCGATCAACCCCGCGAGATGATCGCGGATTGAGTCGGGGTTGGCTCGGCCATGCGGGAAGCGTGCCCGCTCAATCGCCCGCATAGCTCGGTCCCGCAGCTCGCGTGTCATCGGCGCGGTATCGGCAGCGTTGCCTCGGACCGTCGAGAGGTCATAGATCGCATCCCCATCGACCACTCGGGCACGCCGGATCTGAGGAGACGCCGGGCGCTCACCACTCCGCGCCCACGGGGCCCTACTACGGATTTCCGAGGCCGGGGTCAACTGAGCTCGGCTTGTCTTCCCGCGGCGCCTCCCGCTTTTTGAAACCGACCTAATGGCGGTCTCGGCAGCCCTGGTGCCGAAGAGAGCGAAGTGCTCTGGGTGCATGCGGAGCACCGGGTGATCGGGCCCAACATAGTCTTTACCCGCCTCGTAGTCCTCGAAGCTGCGGATGCAGGCGTAGCGGCCTTCTCGCAGCGACTTGATGCCCGGTTGCTTTGCTGCCAACTTTTCGCTGGCGTTCCCCATCTGCACGCGAGTTTCCAGCAGAGGTTCGGTGCTTCCAGCCATCTTCAACTCCTAAGTTGAGGGTTTGCCAAGCGCCGTCCCTGTGTGTCTCTGAGGCGGCACCCGTTTCCTACTTCCATCTTTCAACCTCCCTGTCCGGGTTCTTCACGTTCAGCGCTCTTCCGTGCTCGCCAAGCCGCGGCACGGTGCGCGGGTTTACAGAACCGCGCCCGAGGAGCGGGGATGGGCCGGCCACACCACTCGCAGTAAGCGATGGCGTCGAAGTCCGGGTACCAGTCCGGAAGGGGCTGCAGGTTGGCCTCGCCGTCGGCCCCAACCTTCCCAATTGCGTACGGACTATTTTCGTCGGGGGATCCGGTGTCGGGTGCGCTCGCGATCCGAGATCGACCCCCCCGCCCCCGTCTGGATGGCTTATCGCTCATCGCTTCTCGCCCATCTGCTCGGCCATCGCAAGCTCTGCGTTCTCGTCTGCCCATCGCTCCAGCTCCCGCACAGGCACCAGACGCTTACGGCCACGGCGGATCAGACGGAGTTCGGGGGCGACCTGCTCATCGAAGAAGGTGACTCCAACGCCCAACGCGGCGGCTGCTTCGGGTGGCGTGAGGGCAACTCTCGGGATAGCCGCTTCGAGCGTGACCGTCATCGCGCCGTCTCCGAAACGCGTTCCCGGTGCGCGAGGTGGCCAGCATCTCCAAGTGTCGCCAGCCAGTGCCGACGCCATGCCGCGACGGCAGCCAGGGCGCGATCGCGGTCATCGGCAAGGATCGCGGTGTCGATCTCGGCGTCGAGACCGTCGTAGGCGATCTCGACTCTTTCGGCAACAAGCTCCGGCAGGCGGGCGTAGGCCGCGTTCACAGCGCGGTATGCCGCAGCCAGCTCGGCTCGAACCGTTGGCGGGCTCATACGGCCGCCTCGCCAGCCAAGGGGGGCATATCTCTTGCGTGGCCCCCTTGATTCCCTGAGACCTCGTTTTTACCAGTAGATATGGCTCTGGAATCGAAGGGGGCCAGCTCAGATATATCGCCTTGGCCCCCTTGCTCTGCGTGGCCCCCTTGACTCCCTGTTCGAAGGTGGCCCTCTTGCTCTGGAAGCCGCCAGCGCCAGCCTCCATTGAGCCCGTCCTTGGTGGACTGAATGCCTAGATCCGACTTCGCGCGCTTCAGTGTTCGCTCATGGATGTTCGCGGCGTTGGCCGCATCCTTGATCTCCTTGGCTGGCCGGGGGCCATCTGCCAGCTCGGCGCTCAGGAACTCGATCGCATCATCCCGCTCGGTGCGTACCTCCTCGGCCGGCATGTCCAGCAGGTCAGCTGCCGAGATCGAGGAAGTGCCGACGATCTCCAGCTTTGGAGCCTCGGCCTGATCATCTAGGCGGACGGTCTCGATCTGGCAGGCAAGGGTCTCGGCCTGAGCGCCCACGTTGCACTTGACGTGCGCGAGAACTCGCTGAGTGCCCCGCTCGGGCTCTGGGTCTTCCGGGTCGCGGGCCAACAGCAGGGCAGAGCGAACGGCGGCGGGGATACCGATGCTGCCGCCGGTTCGATGTAGCGCGTCGCCACCTTTTGCCTTGTTGAGATGAGCCACCACGATCACGGCGCAATCCAGGTCTTGAGCGAGGCGGTGAAGCGGGGCCAGCGCTCGTCGAACCGACTGGTCTCGCCAGCTATTGACGGACTCCGGCAGGTGCGCCATGAGCGGATCGACAATTACGAGCCGCGCCTTGTGCTCAGTCGCAAGCCGGTGAAGCTCTTGGCCGTCGTCGGGGAGTGCAATCCCGTCTTCCAGGCCATCCCGCCTGACCTCAATGTGGTGGACGCGCTCCAGAACGGCTTGCGTGGCTTCGAGGCGGGGCCGGATCGTCGCCCCCTTGTGGTCCTCGGCGCTCAGCAGCAGGACATCCCCGCCGGCGCGGCTCACCTTTGCCGAGAGGTCGACGGTGAGCAGCGACTTACCAAGACCGGGATCTCCGACAAGCAGAGTCAGCATCCCCAGGGGCACCCGCCCCGGCCACAGCCACTGAACATTCTCGCGCTCGATCGAGGCGAAGGCGATAGCCCGAACGCCGTCTCCGTTGCCCTCGGCGGCTGGCACGGTACTTACAAGCTCCAGTGCTTGTGCCCTCAGCTCTGCAGGTGAGTGACCATTTCGGTCGTGGACCAGCCCCTGGATCTCCTGGCCGGCGCCGAGCAGCCGCCGCAGCAGCGAGTTCTGCTGGACGATCTCGGCGTAGTGCTTGGCGTTGCCGGTCGCCGGCACCTTTGCCGCCAGCTCGGAGACGTAGTGCTTGCCGCCGGCCTCCTCGATCTCGTTGCGCTGGACCAGCGCCTCGCTGACGCTGAGCTCGTCGACCGGCTTGGAGGCGGCGTAGAGGTCGCGCGCGGCGCGGAAGATCGCCGCGTGCTTCTCCAGGTAGAAGTCCTCGCCGTTGAGCTTGACCTCGTCGATGACGCGGCTCAGCGCCGCCTCGGCAACCAGCATCGCCCCCAGCACCGATTCCTCGGCCTCGATGTTCTGAGGGGGAACGTGGGCCGTGGGAGCATTCATACGACCACCGCCCGGCGATGACTCCGCGCTTCTCGCTGCCCATCGCGCAGATGGAACGTGCCGCGCTCACGTGCCATTTCTGCGGCGCGATGGTCATACCCGTTGACTGGAGGCGAATCGCCCTTTGGCCGACCGCAGGCCAGGCAGATGGGTTGCCCGTCTGGATCGGGAACGGCAGCGCTGGAGCATGAACAGCCGCTCAGTGCTGGTTGGTCGCTGGGCCGCTGCCGACGCCTATCGGCAGCCCGCTTCGCCTCTGCTCGCCTGAAGCGCTTGGAGTGAGTGTCATCGACGAACTCACAGTCGCCCTTCCTGTCAGCCAGCGAGGATCCACAGCCGCAAAGGCACTGTCTCTCCGCTTTGTCGTCCCCCCTGTCCGGCGGAGCTAGGCCAGGGGGGTCGGGGTCACCGTCCGAGTCGTCTGGATCGCCTCGGCTGCCGGTGCCACGCCGGGAACCGCGTACGCGCGAAGACGATCCATGAGCCTGACGAGGCCGAGCAGCTTGTTTGTCGGGTCTGGGGACCGGCACTTTGCTGAGACGCTCCATGAGATAGGGCGCGCGGGGCGTTCGCTTGCCCTCGCGGACTTCCCTTTCAAACTTGGTCGCCAGGGGTGAGGTGGACGGCTCAGCGCCTATCTCGCGCAGCCTGGTCGCACGAATGGCGAGATGTTCTGCCAGGGTCTTTTGGCCGTCAAAAATTGACCGGCGAACCGTTGGCGAGGCAGTGGAAGTTGGGGACTCCATGAAGCTGGCACGCTCCTTCGATGTAGGGGATCAGAGTAGACCCGCCGACAGACACGACTTTGGCGACACCCCCGACCTTCGCCCCTACAGCGAAGGTCGGGCAGTGCCGGGGAGGCCGCGTGCCAGCAGACCTAGCGCCATGCTCTCAAGGGCGTGTCCGGGTTCTGTCATCGCCCGCCTTTGCCGGGACGGTGAGCGCGGATTGCGCGTCAGCCACCCTTAACGAACCGACGCACCACCCCCGCACACCCAGAGGCCACCACCGGCAAGCAGCCGACGCCCATCTTCCCAACGGCAATCTGCGGGCTGCGCAGCTCTCAGAAATGGCCACGACCCTTCTCCAGCTTCTGCCCAATCGCCGCGCCATCTCTGATGGCGTAAAACATCGAGTCTCCGCTGCTAGTCGCCCTCGAGATCCTCAATCCGCATCCGCAGGTCGATGACTTCATTCCAGAGCATCTTCATCAGTCCACCGCTGGGCGGACCATCAAGCTCAGCACCCGACTCGATCGCCCTCTCATCCTCCGCGAAAGCCTGCTCTGCCTCGGCCGTCATTTCCTCGGCGATCTTCCGCCGCCGCTCCTCGCGATCTGCATTCACAACATCAGAGCCTACGGCGACGTGCGGCGAGCGCCGGGAGAGCCAACCCCCTGCGGTCCTCTATGCCCCCACGAGGGCCCGAGTTGTGGGGTCCTCAGCGTGCTGCTCAGCGATCGCCTCGATCTCAACGCGCACGACATCATGCGGCTCCAAGCCGGAGACGGCTCCACTCTCCAGCCAGATCACCACGCCCAATGAGAGGGCATGCTGCTCATTCGTCGCGCTCAGGGAAAAGGTCGCCGAGATCGTGTCCTCAGCGCTGTCCTGGGAAATCACCGCACCGACCTCCGGGTGCTCCGAAAGGAAGGCATCGAGGAAGGCCCCAGCCGCGTCATCATCGCTGCCGTAGCCGGCCATCGTGATCCTCAGCCGGTATTCGGCGCGTCCGAGTTTGCGGTGCCAAGCCTGATAGATCGTGTCGTTCATGCGTTGCTCACCGTCCCTTCCACTTGAAGCCGTATCGCCTGAGGTCTCCTAGAAGATTAGCGAGCGCCCGATGATCGCTCGGCGTTCCCCCAGCCGTCACCTTGTTGATGCCATCGGGAGCGAGGAACATCGAATGCCCCCGCTTGGTCGTCTTGACCCGCCACCCCTGCTCTTCGGCGGCCTTGACGATTTCCTTGAGTTCCTTCTTGGCGCTCGCCATGCCGCAACCATAAGGTCGGGCTCCCCTGAGCCCCAGAGCGTCCGCCAGTTGCTCGTTCGCCAATCGTTCGCCAGTCAGGCCCCAATTCCACGGGTTTCAGCGGGTTTCAGCGGGACCGGACTTGGCTTAGCCATGCGGGTTTTCGCATTCCAGAGCCGTACCGGCTAGATCTCTCCTCCCTGTAGTAACCCCAGAAACGCCTCGCCTCCCCGGCGGGGCGTTTTCTGTTGGGTGGGGCTTTGCAGAGCCGAATGCGAGGTGCTGTCCCTACTGATCCAAGCAATCTCGCCGCCCTGTGATCCGGCCAATGCGCCAGTAAATGCGCCAGTCCGGCGACCACGAAGCTAGGCGAAGTAATCCTGATCGGGGCGGTCGAGGACTCGACCGCCCCGCAGGAGTCTGAACCAGACCGCCTTAGCCCCGCGAGCGACGCGGATCGTTCCCGTGGGGAACCGTGTCCTGGGCGCGAACCTTCCCATCGACGCCCTTGATTTTCAGCTCGCCCCCACCTTCATTGCCTAGGTAGCTGCGAGCGGCGTCAATCGCTTCCGCCTGGGTGTCGTGAACCGAGCTGGCTCGGGTGGCCCCAGGCTTATCAACGCTCCAATCGTCCCCGCGCGGGGTGACGGTCCTCGTGTTTGGTCTAGTCATGAGAAACACGATTGCAAACCGACCGGATCGAACTTCTGTTCGTGTCATGTCAGGGTTGCTTCTGGTATTTCCCCCGCGTAGCGAGATGCCGTGGGGGCCGTCGGTAGAATTCTGCATATGGCTGCTTCACCCACAAGAACCGTCGAAGTAGACGCGGACCTGCTGGAGCGCGCCCGGCGCGTAGCCGACGAGCGCGGCGTAGCCGTCCCCCAGCTCGTCCAAGAGGCGCTTGAGCACGAGCTGGGCGGCGAGGAGTCGCAGCCTCCGTTTTCGTTGATTGGCGCATTCACGGCCGGGCGCAGCGACCTCAGCGCGCGGGCGAGCCGCGACGAGTTCGAGCCGCGGCCATTCCGCTGATTCTCGACACCGGCACACTTGTCGCGGCTATGGTCGCCGACGATGCAGACCACGAGCGTTGTGCGCCGTTGCTTCAGTCTCGCCCCGAACGCCGTGTCCTCCCCGCTCCGGTCCTGGTCGAGCTTGACCACCTGCTGGAGCGAGAACTCGGCGGCGATGCGTTCCCCGCACTACTCGACACGATCCGGGCTGGCGAGCTGGATATCGAGGATCTGACCGCAAGCGACTACGAGCGTGCCGCTGAACTGATGCCAACCTATGCCGACCTCGAAGTCGGCTTCGTCGACTGCGCCGTACTGGCAGTGACGGAGCGACTGGGCGAGCCGAAACTCGCCACGCTCGACCATCGCCACTTCGGCACGATGCGGCCAGCACATGTCGAGGCATTGGAGCTACTGCCGACAGCATCGTAGGTCCCGCTTCTTTCTGAGACAGACTCCAACTCCTTGAGCGGGCACTTGCGTTCGCAGCCCATCCTGCAAGAGGATGGCTCCGTGGAAATTTCCCGCCGCGGTTTCATAGCTGCCATCGTCGGTGTATGCATCCTGAGCGCTGGGATCGGATCGGGAATCACCCTGCTTGCAAAGACGGGACCCGAAGGACCAAGGGGTGCGCGCGGCCCTGTCGGGCCGGAAGGACCCGAAGGTCTGGAAGGACCCGAAGGCAACATCGAAAGCGAAGTCGGGTTCCTTGAATCCGAAGTCGAAGAACTTCGAAGCAATGTAGACCGAGCTGCCCAACTCGAAGGTCAAGTCAGCGGTCTCGAATTTGAACTATCTCGGACCGAACGCTCGCTTTCCAATCTATGTCTTGAACTCAATACCTATTGCTGAGCGGTGCGGTTCAAGTGATGGCGGTCGGTATCAATTAAGCAGGCGTCCATGTGCTCCCGAACGTCTGGACGGCCTTGGATTGGCTCCAGGGGCGCATCACCCCCTCGCCCGTGCGAGGCGACGACAAAGGGTGTCGCGAACCTCGGGCCACTCGTCGTCAATCACGCTGTAGAAGGCCGAATCACGAACACCGATACCAGGAAGGGTTATCTGCTTTCGCAGGATGCCCTCGAACTGAGCTGGCAACGCCGCCAGTGCCGCGCGCGAGCGCTCGTTTCGCGCGTCGGTCTTGAACTCGACGCGCACGCAGCCGAGAGTCTCGAAGGCGTGCTCCATCATCAGCAGCTTCGCCTCAATGTTGGCGCCGCTACCCCAGGCGCTTGGGTTGAGCCAGGTTGAGCCAATCTCGATCACCCCGTCGCCCCGTCGGAAGTCATGGAATGTGGTGCTACCGATCACCGCCGCGCTGTGTCGATCGACGGTGGCAAATACGCCCTTTTCTCCAGTCCGCGTACGTCCTAGCCCTGCCTCAAACCAGGCATCGAAATCTTCGCGGCTGTCGGCAATGTGGGAGGTCCACTCGAAGATCTCGGGTGCCTGAGCAGCTTGCCACAGGCCCTCCTTGTGAGCCTCCGAAAGTGGCTCTAGGACAACGAGGGAGCCTTCGAGTCGAATGGCGAGATCCGGCACCTAGGGCATATTGCCAGCACGACCTGTCGGGAACCGCCATACGCCAGTAGATGCCCACCAGTGGGCATCGGGTAGGCGACCGCCCCTCTTGCCACGCTGGTGGCATGGATCGCGTTGACATCGGCCTGCTTGATCCAGTTGCGCAGGGTCTGGTTCGAGACGCCCGGGTCGAGCGCGACCTGGGCGATCGAGCGGTCCGTGTTCTGGACGAGCTGCACTGCTTCACGCCGGAACTCCGGCGGGTATGGCCTCTTGGTGGGCGGCATCGACTCCTCCTTGCCGGAGTCTTTCGACCCCAGCGGTCAGGTGTCGTCGAAACCGGGGGCAGACCACATCTGCTTCTGCTTGGGCCAGTGAGTCTTGCTGTCCGTATCGGTGCCGCCGCTAACGGGACGGGCAAGACGACCATCCCGTTCTGGGACGGCAGCATGACTACGAAACCTCGGTAACGATCGGGTGATCGCAGACGCTTACGCGGCCGTAAGCGGGCGATCCGTCAGCGTGGCCGTCGCGACGTGCAGCGGTCCACCTTGCTCGCCCTCATCGGCCAAGTAGAGCGCGACGCCCTCTTGCAGGGACTCGAAAAGCTCGTCCAGGGTGTCGCCGGAGGCAAAGCAGCCCGGTAGCTCTGGAACGTCTGCCCAGTAGCTGCCTTCCTCGATATGGATACGGGCGGTCAACTCCATGACGAATCTCCTTCTCGCCTGTTCATTGTAGCCCTGCCTGTTTGAGAATCGCGCGGGCGAGGCCAGGCTGATAGTCGCGACCCTTGTGCTGCGGGAGCGTGATCGGGCGACAACTCTCCTTGGTCATCTTGACCTGGTGCTTGCCTCCACGGGCCTGCGTCCAGCCGTTTTCCTTCAACAGCTTGATCGCCTTCTTCTGGCTGAGCGGTCCCTTCATCGGCAGCGCCGACCGTAGACACCACGGCGGCGGAACGTTTGCCTTCCCTCTGGTACCACAGTCGTGCCACAGTCAGGCACGGCTTCAGCCGGTTACAACCGGACTTGGCCGGATGAGATTTGGCTTTGTGAGTGGTTTTCCGCTCTGCCATGCGGGCGTCGCAGTTCTTTCCTCCCTGTAGTAACCCCAGAAACGCCTCGCCTCCCCGGCGGGGCTTTTTCTGTTGGGCAACTCTGGCAACTAGAGACGCTGGGGCCGCAGGCCACTCGCCGGCGTCGCCGGCGAGTGGACCTTGAGCCAGGGTGCCTCAGCCGATTCCGTATGTGCCTTTGTTGGCTTCGCTGACTTCCAACGAGCCGACCGTTTTGTAGCCGGTGGTTTCGCCTTCGAATTCCATCACGGAGAAGGCGCTTGGGACATCGAATTTGACTGTCATGCTCGAGATCGTCTTGTCGAGTTCGGTGATCGGGCAGCCGGCGCCGAAGACGCGTTTTACGCGCCACCCTGTGACGGTCAGATCCGTGGCGTTGACGTCGACAGGCCAGGGAAGCCCTTTTGCGGTGTTGGAGGTCACCGTGCATCCTTTGAACGTCCCGAACCCCGACGGGCATTCGGTGATGTCGAATGTGGTGATTTCTCCCGTTGACCCGCCTTCGGTGCGGAGCGTGGCTTTCAAGCCACAATTCATGCCGTTTTCCGAGCTCGTTTCGAACAATTCACCGCCGGTCAAGCTGATTTCGGTCAATTTGCTGATGTTCGTCCCTTTGTCTTTCCAAACCGCAGCAAGAGCCAGGGCCGGAACGGCGAGCACCGCAACCGCGGCGATCGCTCCGGCAAGCAGCAGCCGTCTATTGATCCTCATCTCTCCCATTCCTTTCTTGAGCGACTGACCTCCGCCGATCTGCTTCTCAGCGGAAGGCAGCTTTAGACAGAATGGATAAGTTTAATCAAAAGATTTAGATAAAAAGCCAAAGAGCGCTGGCTGAGCTTGCCCTGGAGGATCGGATCAAGCGCAGGACGTCAACGACGTGCCGGGGGAGCCCGGAGCCGGAGCACCACCGGCAGGGTTGCCGTTTCAGCAGACCCCCCCACCGGCATGAAGGTCACTGCCACCGGGACGCGGAGCCTCTGCCGCCGCCTCAGCACCGCGCGTGCCGCCGGGGTCGGCCGCAGATGAATGGTCACCGTCTTCGCCTGGGCGATCGGCACCGTCGTCGGCTCGATCAGCCTCCGCGGCCCGCTCAACCCGCTCGATCCGGCGGCGCCCTCTCGGCGCTGCCTTCCCCTGGCCCTCAGCAGGCCGGCACCCGAGACCCGCACCCGCAGCGTCGCGATCCCCTTGCCCCGTTTCGTCGCCAACCGCCCGAAGCTGAACAGCACCGGCTTCCGCCCCCCGCGCCCGGAACCCGTCTGCCCGGCAGGGCTGCTCGTTATCGAGACGGCATCCACCCCCGCGTTCAGAACTTCCTTGGTGACGGCGACGGCGATTCGGATGCGAACCGTCTGACCCGCGAAGGCGCTCAGGTCCGCAGTCAGCCTCGTCGGCGTCATTCTCAGCCCGTCGCCGAGCTTCGTCGCGAAAACGGTGCGGAGGATGTCGGCGGGATCGAGCGATTCGAGCGGCGCTTCGGGCCTGATCACGTCGATCCGGAACTGCTGGTTCTGCCGGAATTTGCCGTTGGGGAGCCTCAGGGCTTCTTCGCTGACCGAGAGCGTGTTGGGATTCGGAACCGCAATCGGACTGTAGGAGTCGTAGTAGGCAAGCAGGCTGAGCTGGTGGTGGAACCCTGGCTCGAGGGCCACGTCCTGGTAGAGAATCAGGCTGTCCGGGTTGGCTTGGTCGGCGATCGCCGCGAAGTCCCCCCGCGGGGGAGGTTGAACGGGATCGGCCGGATGGGGCCTCTTGCTTCCGATCGGGGCGTCGGTGCCGGAATACGCGAACCAGTTGCCCGCCTCCGTCTCGCGTTGCACATGCCACCCACTCAGCGATCCGGACTCGAAATTGCCGTTGACGACACTCGCCGCCTCGGCTCCGCCCGGCCCCAGCAGGGCCGCGAAGACGAGGAGGACAAGAACAGCTCGCCCGATCTGGCGCCGCGAACGCATGCTCTCAGCCGGGAACCAGGAACTTCTTCTTGGCGGGGCTCAGATCGACCCGACCGAGCGGGTCGACCGCACGGACCCAGAAGACGTGCCTGCCGGCCTCCAGGTGGACGTATCTCTTCGGCGCCTTGCAAATGTCGAATGGCCTGTCGTCGACCTTGCAGAGGAAGCTCGAGCCCGCCTCGTCGGACCCGAAGACGAAGCGGGCGGTGTGCTTGCCCGTCGCTGCTCCCACGATCCTCGTCTGGGGCCGGGTCCGCGCGATCGCGCTCTCCAACGAGCCCGAGGCACCCGCTCCGGAGAGCTCGCCGGGGCCGGCCGCGTCCTTGGAGCCGGGGGTCGTCGCGATCGCCAACTCCGAGGTCGCCCCTTCCAGCGTCTGCGTGGCGGCGATGATCGTCCCGGCTGGGATCGCGGGGTCGTAGATAAGTTCCCAGCCGCCGGCGCTGTTGGCAACCGCCGTGCCGAGGAAGGAGTCGAGCTCGCCGGGCGATTCCGTCTGCTTGCCGAACACGCGCACCGTGGCGCCGGGTTTCGCGCCGCCGCTCACCGCGGCCTGGGTCACCGACGAGAAAGTTGGCGGTTCGATTTCACCGTTTGGCCCAACTTCAGAACCGGGAGGGAAAGCGACAAGATCGATGAACGGGCCGGCATTGCCGGCGCCGTGGTTACGGGCCACTTCGTTGTTGGTTTCTTTGATGTCGGAGATTTCGATCGCGGCACCACCGCTGCCGGCGATGAAGTTTTCGTCCGCGGCGGCGTTCCCCCCGATCAGATTGCTGAGCACGCCGTCGGGGGGCTGGCCCAGGATCCGGATCCCGGTGGCACCCGCGCCGAGGATTTCGTTGCCGACGACTTCGTTGAAGCTGGTTTCGAGCAGGATCCCGTTGGCCGCCGCCCCTTCGACCAGGTTGTCCTCGACCACGTTGCCGTGTTCAACGATTGATTCGAGAGTCCTGATCCCGACCTGCGAACCGACGGATCTCGTTGCTGAAGATCCACGCCCCCTCGCCGCGCTGGGCAATCGCAACCCCATCTTCCATCGCGATCGCGTTGCCGATGATCTGAGCTTCCACCCCCCGGTTGGGAAGTTGCGCAGAGTCGACGACGATCCCGTCGGCCGGCGGGTCGACGAGGTTCTCGCCCGGGGCATCGAAGCCGATCAGGTTGCCGGTGACGGAAAGATCGGGCGCAGCCGGGCCGGCAAGGACCGCGGCGCTTCCACCCGCGAAGCGGTTGACATCGCCCCCCGAAGCCCCGCCGATTGCCGTGCTTGGCGCCGTTCCGACACGCACGCCGGCGCCGACGTTCGGAACGGCCACGCTCCCGGTTGCATCAAGGCCGATGTAGTTGCCGGCTACGGTCGCATCGACGGCGGGAACCTCCGGGGGCCCATCGCCCTGAAGGTCGACCCCGTTCGCGGCGGAGCCCGAAATCACGTTGCAGCCGCCGTCGCACTCCGGCGTCGTCGCGGACGATTCGAAGGTCACCCGAGTGCCGATGCTCGCGCCGGTCACTTCTTCGCCGGCGACTGAGGCGACCTCGATTGCGTCGCCGCCGTTCGCGGCCGGCGTGGTTCCGTCGGGCTCCACTCCGAAGTAATTCCCAAGGACCCTGACTTCATTTCCCCCGTGAACGTCGAGCCCGTCACCCTCATTGCCGGCGAAGACGTTCCCCTGGCCGGGGCCTTCGCCGCCGATCAAGCTGCGGTTCGACCCCGACGCGACCAGGGCTCCCGTGCCATTGCCGACGACGGCGCCGTCCAGCGCGACCCCCAACCAGTTCCCTTCCACTTTGCTGGCCAGAGAGCCTTCCAGAGCGATGGCCGTCTGCGCGCCGGTGATCGCTAAGCCCCTGACTTCGAGCTTCTTGCCGGTGACGCGCAACGCCGGAGCACCGCTCACTCCTTCGATGCCGACACAGGGACCATTGACTCCAGCCTCGGTCGTACAGGTTTCGGCGTTGATGAGCCCGTTGATGAAAGTGGGCACGGTGATCGCCGGCAGGGCGCTTTCCAGCACGATCGTGTCGGCGACCTTCCCTTCGAAGACCGTCTCGTCGAAGTCGATCCTCGTGAATTCCGCCAGGCTGTTCCCCTCTTCGATCGCGGCGCGCAGCGTGCATTTGCCGCCCGCCGTGGCGCAGAATTCGTCGCCGGGCCCAGAATCGACCTGGTCGCCGGTGCTGTCGACGGTGAATTCTTCGGCCTCGGCGACGGCTGGCGCGACAAGCACGCAGGCAAGCAGGATCAGGGCCGTGACCAGAGCCCAACCTTGCCGTCTGCCTCCCACTCCCCCGACCGACACACCGCGACTTTAACCCCCAGCAATAAGATACGCAAGTGTTTTTGTGTAGTCGGCGCATAGCGGGAATAAACAACAGCTTTCCTGATCCCGGATAGGGCTCTGCCCGCGATGGCCCGCCATCGGCAGGGTGCAACCGCGAAATCGAAAGTGCTCTCGATCGACTGGAAGCGCGAGCTAGGAATCGAAGAGCCGGCCGGACCGGACCCGGTCGGCCATCGCAGCCGATTCCTCGCGGTAGACGCGCCCGTCCTCGAACTCGATCGCGGGGTACTTCCGCTGGCCGGACAAGTGCTCCAACTCATCGCGCTTGCCGGACCGCAAAGGCCCCTTCACGACCTCGTACTCGATGCCCTCTTCGTCAAGGGCCTTCTGCACCCGCCAGCAGGGATGGGCATCGATCTTGACCCACATGGTCGAACAGCGATGGAGCTTGACCGCCATGACCCCAGCCTACCCCGATGCAGATCGCCGAGGCAAGCCGCCAGCCGGTCGCGGGCAGGAGTCCGCCTGCCCAACGGACCCTGCATATCTAGAGATACGCGCCTCCTCTCCCTGTAGCAACCCCAGAAACGTCCGCGAAACGGGCCGGTTCCGTTGTCACCAAAGAAGGCCGCCGGGCAGGCTAGCCGATTGAGCGCTTTGGTGCAAGCTCGGCCTGGGTTCAGCTCAGCGCCGGCTCGCCGTGGCGCAGCGCGGTGAGCACCCGCTCGGCCACCGACTCACCCGTCAGGCCGACCTCCTCGCGCAGGAGCGCCGGCTTGCCGTGGGTGACGTAGCGATCCGGGAGGCCGATCCGCAGCACCCTCGCCCGATCCTCCGGACGGTCGGCGAAGGCGTCCTCCAGGTGCTCGAGGACCGCCGAGCCGAAACCGCCCGGCAACACGTTCTCCTCGATCGTCACGACCAGGTCATGACCAAGCGCGAGCCGCTCCAACAGCTCCTCGTCGAGAGGCTTGGCGAAACGGGCGTCGGCGACGGTAGGCCGCAGGTCATGACCGGCGAGGATCTCCGCTGCCCCCAGCGCCACCGAGACGCCGTAGCCGTATCCCAGCAGCGCCACGCGCTCGCCGCTCGCCAGCAGCTCGCCGCTGCCGATCGGCACCTCGACGGGCTCGGCCGGCAGCTCGGCGCCCTCCGCCGCGCCGCGCGGGTAGCGCAGCGCCACCGGGCCATGGTGGACGATCGCGGTGCGCAGCATGTGGACCAACATCGCCTCGTCACGGGGCGCCATCACGACCACGTTGGGCAGCGGGCGGAAGTAGGAGACGTCGAAGGCGCCATGGTGAGTCGGCCCGTCGTCTCCGACCAGCCCGGCCCGATCCATCGCGAAGGTGACGTCGAGCTGCTGCAGGCAGACGTCGTGGATGATCTGGTCGTAGGCACGCTGCAGGAAGGTCGAGTAGATCGCGCAGACCGGCTTGGCGCCCTGCAGCGCCAGCCCGGAGGCCAGCAGGACCGCGTTCTGCTCGGCGATGCCGACGTCGTAGTACTGCTCGGGGATCTCGTCGGCGAGCTTCTGCAGGCCGGCCCCTCCCGCCATCGCGGCGGTGATCCCGATCACGCGCTCGTCGCGCTCGGCTTCGGCGACGATCGCGTCGGCGAAGACCTGCGTGTACTGCGGCGGGGCCCCGGCCGCCGGCGGCTTCTCCAGCCGCTCGGGCGCGATTGCGTCCGGTGAGTCCGATTCCTTGACCGGGACCGGCTTCGGCGCCGGCGCCCCGTTGACGATCGAGTTGGGCTTCGCCGCGTGCCATCTCTCCATCCCCTCCAGACCCCCCTCCTCGGCCGGAGCGAAGCCCTTCCCCTTGACGGTGTGGATGTGAACGACGACCGGGCGGTCGGCCTCGAACGCTTCGCGCAGGGCGTCGCGCAGGGCATGGACGTCGTGGCCGTCGATCACCCCCATGTAGGCGAGATCGAGCTCCTCGAAGAAGAGACCCGGCGCCCAGTAGGCCTTGATCGCCGACTTGATCTCCGGGCCCAGCCGCTCGATCCGCCTGCCCAACCCCAAAGGCAGCTTGGTGAGGCGGTCCTCGACTCCCTCGCGAGCGTGAAAGAGGCGTGGATTGAGGCGCACCCGGTTGAAGTAGCGGGAGAGGGCGCCGACGTTGGGGGAGATCGACATGCCGTTGTCGTTGAGGACGATCACGATCGGCGTCTGCAAACCGCCGGCGGCGTGCAGCGCCTCGTAAGCGACGCCGCCGGTGAGAGCCCCATCGCCGATCACCGCGGCGACCCGGCCGTCCTCACCGATCCCCTTGCGCATCGCCTCCTTCAGCCCGACCGCGTAGCCGATCGAGGTCGAGGCGTGGCCGGCGCCCATGATGTCGTGCTCGGACTCCGGGATCGAGCAGAACGGGGCCAGCCCCTCGTACTGGCGGATTGTCGGCAGCCCCTCGCGGCGACCGGTGAGGATCTTGTGCGGGTAGGCCTGGTGGCCGACGTCCCAGAGGATCTTGTCGCGCGGCGAGTCGAGCAGGCTGTGCAGCGCCACCGCCAGCTCGCAGGTGCCGAGGTTGGCGCCGAAGTGGCCGCCGATCTCGCCGATCGTGTCGATGATGTAGGTGCGCATCTCCTGCGCGACCTGCTGCAGCTGCTCGTCGTCGAGCTCGTGCAGGTCCGAGGGAGAGTCGATGCCATCCAACAGCGGGGGACGGTGCTCGCCCCGATTCGTCTGGCTTCTTCGTCGTATCGCTCATTCGTTCCTGGTGAAGATGTAGTCGGCGACGCCCCTCAGGTCGCCCGTCTCGCCGTCGGCCTCGGCCAATGCCGCGGTCGCGTTTGCGTGGGACTCGGCCGCCAGCTCTCGCGCGCGCTCGAGGCCGAAGAGGCTGACGTAGGTGAGTTTGCCATGTCGCTCGTCGCTTCCACGGGGCTTGCCCAGTTGCTCGTCGCTACCGGTCACGTCGAGGATGTCGTCGACGATCTGGAAGAGGACGCCGAGCTCGCCGGCAAACCGGCGATAGGGAATTGTCTCAGGTTCCGCCAGTCCCTCGAGCGCAAGCACGACACCAACCCCGGATGCGATCAAACGCCCCGTCTTCAGCCCGTGCAGGGCCCGCAGCGCCTCGGCATCTTCCGCCTCGCCGGCGACGTCGACGTACTGACCGCCGACCATTCCGTCAACGCCGGTCGCCGCGGTCAGCTCACCCAGGGCGGCGAGCACACGAGCGGGGTCGCCAGGCTGTTCGCAGAAGAGGCGCATCGCCTCGGCGAAGAGGCCGTCGCCGGCAAGGATCGCCACGTCCTCGCCGAACTTGACGTGCGAGGTGGGCAGGCCGCGTCGCAGCGCGTCGTCGTCCATCGCCGGCAGGTCGTCGTGGATCAGCGAGTAGGTGTGGATCAGCTCGATCGCGACGGCGGCCGGCAGATAGCGCTGCGGGTCGGCACCAAGAGCACGGGCGGTCGCCAGGGCGAGGACCGGTCGGACCCGCTTGCCGCCGGCCAGGAGCGAGTAGCGCATCGCCTCCACGAGCCCAGCCGTAGCCGGAGTCGTCGAAAAGCGCAGCCGCTCCAGCTCGGCATCGACGAGCGCGCGCAGGTCCTCCGGGTACATCAACTCTCGGCGGACTCGCGTATTCGGCGGTTTGTCTCCTCGACCGCCTCCGCGGAAAGCTCGGCTGCCTCGTGGGCCAGCTCGGCGGCGCGCTCGTCGCTCGCCTCGGAGCCCTCGAGCTCGGCGGCGATCACCTGCAGGCGCGCCGAGATCTCGGCCAGACGGCTCACCGCACCCCCTCCCGCTCGCGCACAACAGCACCGAGCACGCCGTTGACGAAGCCGGGCGCGTCGGCCCCGCAGTACTCCTTGGCGATTTCGACCGCCTCGTCGATCGCCACCTCGTCGGGGACGTCCTCGCTGTGCTCGATCTCGTACAGCGCCACCCGCATCACGTTGCGCTCCAGCGGCGCGATCCGCTCCAGCTCCCAGCCGCGGGCGTGGCGGCCGATCGTCTCGTCCAGCTCCGCCCGATGAGCCTCCACCGCCTCGGCCAGCTCACGCGTGAACGGCCGCACATCACCCAACAGCTCCTCCAGTGGACGACCGGTCACGTCGCGCTGGTAGCAGGCGAAGACGGCGTCGCGGCGTTGGTCGGATCGGCGCATCGGCACATTCTCGCGCTTCGGGCGGCCGGCGGCGCGGCTAGGCGCGCGAGATGTACTCGCTGCTGCGGGTGTCGACGCGGATCGTCTCGCCCTCCTCGATGAAGAGCGGCACCTGGACGACGACCCCGGACTCCAGGGTCGCGGCCTTGTTGCCGCCACCCGAGGCGGTGTCACCCTTCACACCCGGCTCGGTCTGGGTCACCTTCATCTCGACCGCGCTCGGCACCTGGACGTCGCTGGGCCGTTCGTCGACGAAGAGCACGTCGACCTCGTCGTTGGGCAGCACCCACTGCATCGCCTCCCCCACCACCCCACTCGGGATCTCGATCTGATCGTAGTCACGACTGTCCATGAAGACGGCCGCCTCACCGGAGTCGTAGAGGTATTGCATCTTGCGCGACTCGGTATGGACGGGCCTGAACTTCTCCCCCGCCCTGAACGTCCTGTCGAGCACCGACCCGTCCTCGAGCTTGCGCAGCTTCGTCCGCACGAAAGCCCCGCCCTTGCCCGGCTTGACGTGCTGAAACTCGACGATCTTGTAGACGGTCCCGTCGATTTCGATGTGGGACCCGTTCTTGAACTGGTTGGTCGAGATCACGGCGGCGAATCCTAGAGATAGACCCTTCGTCGGGTCGGCCCACCGTCGGCTGTCTCTAGACTAGGACAGGCTTGGGAGATGAGGGGAACGCTGGGGACACTTGCCGTGCTTTTCGTCGCGATGCTTGCCATCGCGCCGTTGGCGGGTGCCGAAGAACCGACCCGCGAAAGCTACGTCGCGCAGCTCGAGCCGATCTGCCAGGCGAACAGGGAAGCCAACGAACGCATCCTGGACGGCGCCAAGGAGCGCGTCGACAAAGGTAAGCTGGTGCCGGCGGGCAAGCAGTTCATCCGTGTCTCACGCTCGTTTGGCGGGCTGATCAAGCGCATCGCGGCGGTACCGCCTCCCCCAGCCGACGGCAAACGGATCGAAAGGTGGCTGGAACTGATGGGTCTGGTCGAATCCCGGCTGCTCAACGTGGGCAAGTACTTCAAGCAGGGCGAAAAGATCAGGGCCAACCACGAATCGATCCAGGCCGAACGGAGCGGCAACTCCGCCAACAACACGATCTTCGCCTTCCACTTCCACTACTGCCGCTTCACCCGCATCAAATAGCAGCGGCGTGAGGTCGCAGCATCGCCCCGCTCAGTCGGGCGATTCGGCGGCGGTGCTCGTGGTCAGGTTCGAAGCGGCACCGCTGGAGAGGACGCGGCGGACCAGGCGGGGGAAGAGGATTCGAGCGACCGCGGCCAGCGCGTAGGGGCGCGGCACGTAACGCTCGGCCTTGCCGCGCAGGCCGGTCTCGACGATCGCCTCGGCGACCTTCTCCGGCCTGGAAACGACCCAGCGGGTCAGCGCTTTCTCGCGCAGCTCGGCCGCTGGGAATCCCTCGGTGGCGATGAAGCCGGGCAGCACCATGCCGACGTGGACACCGTGCGGGCGCTCCTCGGCATGGAGCGAGTCGGTCCACCCGATCAAGGCGAACTTACTTGCGGAGTAGGCGCCGGTGCGAGCACGGGAGACACGGCCGGACGTGCTGGCGATGTTGACGATCGCGCTCGGCGCGGAGCCCCGCAGCGCCGGCAAGAGCGCCTCGGTGAGGCGGACGACCGCGTCGAAGTTGAGCTCCATGTGGCGCTGCACGTTGGCGTAGCCGGCATCGGCGAAGGACCCGCGCCAGGACCCGCCGGCGTTGTTGACGAGCAGGGTGAGGCGGCCGCCCTGTTCGGCAACGTGGGCGCGAATCCGCTCGGGGGCGTCGGGCTCGGTCAGGTCCACCGCGACCCAGCTCGCCTCGCACGGAAGCGACTCGGCCAGGGCGCGCAACCGCTCCTCACGACGGGCGGCGAGGATCAGCCTGGCGCCCGGCTCGCGGGCAAGCCGCTTCGCGGCCGCCTCGCCGATGCCGCTGGAGGCGCCCGTGATCAGCGCGGTCATGGTCGTCTCGCTCACCTTTGGAAACCTATTGGAATCATCAGGCAGCGAGCGATTGATCCAGTCGGCATACTGCGCTCCTCGCATGGCCGAAATACCCGCCCTCCTCGACAAGCTGCTGCGCGCCGGCGCCCCCTCGGGTCACGAGGGACCGGCGGCAACCGTCTGGCGCGAGGCGGCTTCCTTCGCATCGCTCTCCAGCGATGGGCTCGGCTCCTCGATCGCCCGAATCGGCGAGGGAACGCCACTGCTGGCTGTGGTCGGCCACATCGACGAGATCGGCCTGGTCATCACCCACATCGACGAGAAAGGCTTCCTCTACTTCGAGCCAATCGGCGGCTGGGACCCGCAGATCTTGGTTGGCCAGCGGGTCGAGGTGCGGGGAAGGGACGGGCTCGTGGCCGGCGTCGTCGGCCGCAAGCCGATCCACCTGCTCGACGCCGACCAGCGCAAGAAGGTGGTCGAGCTGAAAGGCCTCCATATCGACGTCGGCGCCGCCGACCGCGACGAGGCCTCGGCCCTGATCCGGATCGGCGACCCGGTCGTGATCGCCGCCGAGCCCGTCTCTCTCGCCGGTCAACGACTCGTCTCCCGCGCAATGGACAACCGACTCGGCGCCTATGTCGGCCTAGAGGCGCTGCGGCGTTGCCACGAGCGCAGCTCTCTCAGCTCGGGCTTCGCAGCGGTCGCCGCGGTCCAGGAGGAGATCGGCCTCTTCGGAGCCCGAACTTCGACCTTCGAGCTGCGTCCCGACCTTGCCGTCGCGGTGGACGTAACCCACGCCACCGACGCCCCAGGGGTCGACGAGAAGCAGATCGGCAGCCATCCGCTTGGCTCCGGCCCGGCGATCGGACGGGGCTCGACCCTCTCACCGAAGGTCTTCGAGCTGCTGGTCGAGACCGCGGAGGAGGCTGGGATCGAATACACGGTCAGCGCCAGCGGGCGCGCCACCAGCACCGACGCCGACGTGATCCAGATCTCCCGCTCCGGAATCCCCACCGGGCTCGTCTCGATCCCGCTCCGCTACATGCACTCCCCCGTCGAGCTGGTCGACCTCGGCGACGTCGAGGCGACCGTTGAGCTGATCGCGGCCTTCGCTGCACGGCTCGACGACGGCCTTGACCTCAGCCGCTGAGCTTGCGCCGCGAGGTCGTCGTCAGCCGCTGCCGACGACGACCCGGTCGCGACCCCCGGCCTTGGCCGAGTAGAGCGCCGCGTCCGCGAGGCTGACCAGCTCGTCGGTGTCGAGCGGTCCCGGCGGCCGCGAGACGGCGACGCCGACGCTGATCGTCACCGAGACCCCGACCGGGCGGCGATCGCGCACGGCTCGCCGCAGTCGCTCGGCGATCTCGACCGCATCGTCTTCCGTCGCCCCCGGCAGGACGACGAGGATCTCCTCGCCTCCCACCCGGTAGATCGAGTCGCCGGCGCGCAGGACGGCGCGCATCGTGTAGGCGACTTCCTGCAGCACGGTGTCGCCGGCGGCGTGGCCGAGCCGGTCGTTGACCCGCTTGAAGTGGTCGAGGTCACAGAGCAGCAGCGCGTGCGAGACGTTCTCCTCGCTGCTCGGCCGGCTGTCCAGCTCGGAGAGGCGCTGGTCCAGCGCGCTGCGGTTGGAAAGCCCCGTGAGCGGGTCGAGGGTGGAGCGGCGCCGGTGGGCACGCTCGGACTCAACCAGGGCGCCAGAGAGAATCACCGTGCAGAGAACGAGCCCCGCGGCGGCCATTACCTCCTGCCCGTGCGCCGCCGCGACGCCGGCATCCAGGGCGTAGGTCGAAAGCCCGAGCAGCGCGAGGATGTAGCCGGTGCCGATCACGATGCCACGCGGCTCGAACCTGGCGCCCAGGGTCACCGCCGGCAGCGCGAACCACATCAGGGCGGGGCTTTCGGCGCCCCCGGTGGTGATCACCGCGTCGGCCAGCAGAAGCGGCAGGATCCCCCAGGCGGCGGCCACCCAGAGCGTCGGGTGGGCGCTGCTGCGCATGAACCGGTCGGCGACGGCGAATCCGGCCAGCCCGACCGTGAGCGGGATCGTCCACCACCAGCCGAGTTCCGAGCTGAAGGCGGCGAGGCCGATGGCGAGGATCGCGAAGCAGACGAAGCGGTAGGGGCGCAGCCGGATCTCCATGTCGAGCAGGCGCTCGCGACGGGCTTCGTTGCGGGCGGCCACCAGCGACTCCTTGGGGGTTGCGATCGGATTCACCGCACCCCCATCGGTCTGTCGCCGTGGGGACTTAAGACTTAGTCGACCGGGTGCAGTTCCTTGGGCAGGCCGCTGAGGTTGCGACAGCCCTCTTCCGTGACGACCACGAGGTCCTCGATCCGCACGCCGAGATCACCAGGCAGGTAGATGCCGGGCTCGATCGTCACCACTTCGCCGGCCGCGAGCACGTCCTCAGAGCGGGGCGAGACGCGCGGCCCCTCGTGGACCTCGAGCCCCACCCCGTGGCCGAGCCCGTGGCCGAAATGCTCACCGTGGCCGGCCTCCTCGATCACCCGGCGGGCCACGCCGTCGAGGTCCTCTCCACGCAAGCCGGCGACGACGGCCGCGAGAGCTGCCGCCTGGGCCATACGCACGGCCTCGTAGACCTCGCGCGCCCGCTCCCCCGGCTCGCCGACGGCGAAGGTGCGGGTGCCGTCCGAGCAGTAGCCGTCCAGCTTCCCCCCCATGTCGAAGACGACCAGATCCCCACCGCCGATCTCACGTTCCCCCGGCTCGGCATGGGGCAATGCCCCGTTCGACCCGGTGGCGACGATTGCCGGAAAAGCGGGCTCGGCGCCGAGCTCACGGATCCGCGCTTCGGCGGCGCCGGCGACCTCGCGCTCGGTCCGCCCACCGAGACCCCGCTCCAAGCTCCAGCGCCAGATCTCGTCCGCCAGCTCAGCCGCGGTGGCGATCGCCGCCAGCTCGGCTTCGTCCTTAACGCGGCGCAGCTTCTCCACCGTGCCGCCGGCCGCCACCGGCTCGACCCCGTCCGGCAGTTTCGATCGCAGGCGCTCGAGCATGCGGACCGAGACGTGGTCGTCCTCGAAGCCGGTCTTGCCGGTGAGGTGCGCGGCGAGCCCCCCCAGCCAGTCGTCGGCGACCGTGATCACGTCCCAGCCGTCGACCTCGGCCGCGGCGCGCTCGGTGTAGCGGAAGTCGGTGAGGAACAGGCGGGTGTCGGGGCCGCAGATGCAGGCGCCGTTGGTGCCGCCGAAGCCGGTCAGGTAGTGGACGTTGACCAGGTTGGTGACGAGCATCCGGTCGAGCTCGAGCTCGACCAGCGCAGCTACCAGGCGATCGCCGCGGCCCCTCATTGCTCGCCGGAGACGCCCAACCGGCGGGCCAGCAGGGCCAGCGCGTCGGGGTAGCCGTCCGGCCCCTTGCCGGAGATCTTCGCCAACACGAGGTCGTCGAAGACCGAGACCTTGCGGAAGTCCTGGCGCGACTCGACATCGGAGAGGTGCACCTCGACCGCGGGCAGACCGGTCAGCTCCAGCGCGTCGGCGATCGCCCGGCTGTAGTGAGTCCAGGCGCCGGCGTTGATCACGATCGCGTCGGCCAGCTCCGGCGCTCGGTGCAGGTACTCGACGAACTCGCCCTCCGCGTTGGTCTGGAAGAAGATCGTCTCCAGGCCCAGCTCGCGCGCCTCGCGCTGGATCCTCGTCTCCAGCTCACCCAGCGAGAGCCCGCCATAGATCTCGGGGTCGCGGCGCTCGAGGACGTCGAAGTTGACCCCGTGCAGGACGGCGACCCGGTTGTGGGCGGAAGTCGTCATTCGCGCAGCTCCTCCACGGCGGCCTTGACCTTAACCGGGTCGACCAGCTGCCCCTCGCGTGGCTCGCCCGGCGTCGAGAGCAGGACGAAGCCGACGCCGTCGGCGGTGCGCTTCTTGTCGCGTCGAAGCGCGTAGAGCGTGTCCCCAACGTCGACCTCAGCCG
The DNA here is from genome assembly GCA_963706605.1 of uncultured Solirubrobacterales bacterium. Taxonomy (GTDB): domain Bacteria; phylum Actinomycetota; class Thermoleophilia; order Solirubrobacterales; family 70-9; genus VRUE01. The sequence goes on along the minus strand of OY970165.1, from coordinate 2,153,532 downwards.
CCAGCGACGTCGGCAGGTCGTGGCGACTCAGGATCTCCTCGACCTCGTCGCGGAGCTCGGTGGCGCCCGAGAGGCGGAGCGCAGCCAGCAGACCGAGGCCGACCGCCTCACCATGGCGATACTCGCTGAAGCCCGCCGCCGCCTCGATCGCGTGTCCGACCGTGTGGCCGAGGTTGAGAACGGCGCGGCGCCCGGAGTCCCGCTCGTCCACTGCGACCACCTCGCACTTGTAGCGGGCGCAGGCAAAGACGAGGCCGGCCAGCACCTCGGGGTCCAACGACTCGATCGAGCGCACCCGCTCCCAGAGCTCACCGCCGGCCAGCAGCCCGGTCTTCAGAACCTCGACGAAGCCCGCCGCCAGCTCGGGAGGAGGAAGGGTCGCCAGAGTCCCAGTGTCGGCGAGCACAGCGGACGGCAGGTGGTAGGCACCCACGTAGTTCTTCGCCTCGGGCAGGTCCACCCCGGTCTTGCCGCCGTAGGCGGAGTCGACCTGGGCGACGAGGGTGGTCGGGACCTGAACCACCGGCACGCCGCGCTGGTAGGTGTGGGCGCAGAAGCCGGCGAGGTCGCCGACGACGCCCCCGCCGAGCGCGACAACGTGGTCGGCGCGGGTCATTTCGGCCTGGGCGAACAGGCGCAGAACCTCCTCTGCCTCCGACATCGTCTTCGACCCCTCGCCGGGCGGGATATCGACGTGCACCTCTGATGCCCCGATCCACCCCGCGTAGTGCCCGCGGACGGTGGTGTCGGTGACCCAGAAACGCCCACCCCCGAGGGGCCACCAATCACCGCCTAGCAGGCCGCGGCCGACGAAGACCGGGTACTCGCCCGAGGCGCTCGCCGCCCAGAGCATCTTCGTCCCCCGCGGCAGGTCGGCGAGGGCCTGGATGGTCGGCAGCGCCCGGGCGACGAGGCCGGGATCGGAGGGCATCAAGACCGCGTCGGCAAGCTCCTCATAGAGCGGCAGTCGCACGGCCAGCAGCCCGGCGACGTCCTCGGCGCTACTCGCGAGCGGCCGGTCGCTGCCCTCGATCCGCCGCCAGGCCTCCTCCGCGTCGATCTGCAGCCAGACGACGACGTGGCGGGCTAGCGCCCGCCGGATCCGCTCAGAGAGCACGCTGCCGCCACCGAGGGCGATCGCACCGCCATCGGCCTGCTCCAGCAGCTCGCCAACGACCTCAGCCTCGCGAGCGCGGAAGGCCTCCTCGCCTTGGCGCTCGAACGCGTCGGCTATCGGCATGCCCAGCTCGCGCTCCATCAGCTCGTCGATCTCGGTCGTCTCGAGACCGGCCTCCTGCGCCGCGGCGAGCGCGGTCGACTTGCCCGCCCCCATGAAGCCGATGAAGACGATCGCCGGGCGACTCACGCGGTCACCCGCGGAAGTCGATGCGCTTCTTGTAGGCCTCGACGGCGCTGAGGGCGTCGTCGATGTGATCGCCGCCGAACTTCTCGCGGTAGCAGCGGGCCAGGGTCAGGCAGACCATCGCCTCGGCGACCACCGCCGCCGCGGGCACGACGGTCGAGTCGGTGCGCTCACGCAGCGCCTGCGCCGGCTGCTTGGTCTCGGTGTCGACCGAGCGCAGCGGCTTGGTCAGGGTGGAGATCGGCTTGATCGCCGCCCGCACGGAGAGGGGCTGGCCGTTGGTCATACCGCCCTCGAGGCCGCCGGCGTGGTTGGTCTCGCGAAAGTAGCCGCGCTCCTCCGACCAGAAGATCTCGTCGTGGGCCTCGGAGCCGGGCCGCCCGGCGACGTCCCACGCTTCGCCGATCGCCACCCCCTTCACCGACTGGATCGAGGCGACGGCGCCGGCCAGGCGCCCGTCGAGTCGGTCTTCCCAGGAGATGTGGGAGCCGAGCCCGGGGACAAGGCCGAAGGTGCACACCTCGAAGCTGCCGCCGAGGCTCTCGTTGGCCTTGCGCAGCCGGTTGATCTCCGCGACCATCGCGGCGCTCGCCTCCGGGTCGAGGCAGCGCACCGGGTCCTCGTCGACGCTCGCAAAGTCGTCCGGGCCAAGACCGGGACGCTCGGGTGCCTTCACCGAGGCGATCTGGGTGACGTGGCTGTGGACGCTCACCCCCAGCGCCGAGAGGAAGCCACGGGCGAGTGAGCCCGCCGCCACCCGAGCCGCCGTCTCGCGGGCGCTGGCACGCTCGAGGACGTTGCGAATGTCGCTGTGGCCGTATTTCTGGGCGCCGACCAGATCGGCATGACCCGGCCGCGGCAGGTGGACCTCGTCGACCTCGGCCTCGACCGGCCACGGATTCATCCGCTCCTCCCAGTTGGCGTAGTCGCGGTTGGCGACCAGCACCGCGATCGGGCTGCCGAGGGTGCGACCGTGGCGGACTCCAGAGCGGATATCGACCGAGTCGGTCTCGATCTTCATCCGGCCGCCGCGCCCGTGGCCGAGCTGGCGCCGCGCCATGTCGCGGTCGAGCGCCTCGCGGTCCAGCACCAGCCCGGACGGCATGCCCTCGACGATCGCGACCAGGCCAGGGCCGTGCGACTCGCCTGCGGTGGTGAAGCTGAAACGGGTGCTCATACCGCGCCTAGGCTATCTGCGCGCCGCCGCCCGCATCGCCGCGAGCGGGGCCTCCAGCCCGGTCCAGATCCGCAGCGAGAGGGCGCCCTGGCGGACCAGGACGTCGATCCCGTCGACCACGGTCGCCCCCGCCTCCTCGGCTGCGCCCAGCAGAGCGCTCGGCTGCACGCCGTAGACGAGGTCGACGACCGTCTGCTCCGCGCCAAAGGAATCGGGCGCCAGCGGCAGCTCCGCGAAGGGATCTTCGCCGCGCATGCCGACCGAGGTGGTGTTGACGATCAGCTCGTAGCCGTCCTGGCTTGGCGCCGAGGTCGGCTCACCGCCGAGCTCCTCACAGAGGTTGCGCGAGCGCAGCTCGGTGCGATTCCAGACCTCGACCTGGGCGCCCTCGCGGACTAGCGCCCAGACCACGGCCCGGGCTGCACCCCCCGCCCCCAACACCAGCGCCTGCTTACGGTCGGGCGGATTCGGGAGAGCATCCAGCAGGCCCTGCGCGTCGGTGTTGTCGGCGCGGATCTCCTCGCCGCTGAAACTCAGCGTGTTGGCGGCACCGATCTCTCGCGCCGTCTCCGACAGCTCGTCGGCAAGGGAGAGCGCCGCCCCCTTATGCGGAACGGTGACGTTGGCACCCACGAACCCCTCGCCCGGCATCGCCCGCACCCGTCGCTCGAAATCGCCCGGAGCGACGTCGATCGCCTCATAGCTCCACTGCCCCCCCAGGCCGAGCTCGGCCAGCGCCCCGCTGTGCATGGCCGGCGATCGCGAATGGCCGACCGGGTGACCGAGGACGGCGAGGCGCTTCATTCGCCGCAGGTGTCGGGTGATTCGCCGCCAGCCGCTTCCCGCGCTTCGTTGTAGCGGGCGACGTCGGCTTCGAACTGCGCCGCGTTCGAGGAAAAGGAGTCTTCACCGCAGGTGCCGGGCTTGACCACGTAGTAGAGATAGTCGACCTTGGCCGGGTGCGCGGCGGCTTCGATCGAGGCGAGGCCGGGGCTACCGATCGGCCCCGGCGGCAGGCCGGTGTTGAGCCGGGTGTTGTAGGGGGAGTCGACCGCCAATTCCGATTCGGTCAAGGGCCTGTCGAAGTTGCCCGTCGCGAAGCGGATCGTCGCATCGATCCCCAGCGGCATCCCTTCGTGCAGGCGGTTGTAGATGACCGCGGCGATCAACGGCCGCTCTCTTTCGAGCTGCGCCTCGCGCTCGACCATCGAGGCGATCGTTACCACGTCGCGGGTGGTCAGGTTCTTGGAGCGCGCGTAGCGCATGTCAACGCCTGCGACACGGTGCTTGAAGTCCTGCAGCTGCAGCTGGACAAGGTCCGCGGCCGGGGCGCCCTTTTCCAATTCGAAGGTGTCTGGGAAGAGGAAGCCCTCGTGCCCCTTGCTGGCCTTCAGGTAGCTGCCGGTCAGGCCGGCTTCCTTGGCGAGTTGTGACGTCTCGGCTCGCGTGTAGCCCTCCGGGATCGTCACCGTGACCGTCTTGATCACAACCGGCGGCGGCGTGTCTCGGTGGAAGTGGCGGTAGGCGAGAGCCGCGGCCGCCGCGCCAAGCAGCAGGACCACAACCGCCGCCACGGCCGCGCGCCTGCGGCGCTTGACCGTTACAGCGCGCCGCTCCTCCCGCTGGCGGCGGCGCTGCTCGCGCTCCGCCACGGCCGCGTCGTCACCGAACCGATCATCACGCATCGTCTTCGGAGCCTTCGATAGCCGCCCTGCCGGCAAGGTAGGCCTGCAGCAGGTGCGCCGCGGCAAGCGAATCGGGGGGCGCTACCGCCCCTTCGCGCTTGCTCGCCTCGGCCATCCGCGTCGTCAGCCGCTCGTCGTAGGTCTCGACCGGCACGTCGAGGAGGGCTTCCAGTTCGGCGCAGAAGGTGCGCGTCAGTTTCGCCTGGGCTCCTTCCTCGCCGCTGAGGTGGAGAGGCAATCCGACCAGGACGCGCTCCACCTCGTACTGGGCGACCAGCTCCGCCACCGAGCGCGGCTCCGGTGGCTCGATCACCGGCAGCGGCGTCGAGAGGGTGCCGCTCGGGTCGGAGATCGCGCAGCCGATCCGGGCGGTGCCGTAGTCGAGGGCGAGAATACGCACTAGGCGAGCGCCCCCACGATCGCCTCGCGGGCGACGGCCAGCGCCTGATCGAGCTTCGCGGGGTCCTTGCCGCCGGCCTGGGCCATCTCGTCGCGACCCCCCCCACCCCCACCGACGATCGGCGCCGCGTCGCGGACGACCGCCGCCGCCGACACCTCGCGCTTCACAGCCCCCTTCGAGGCCAGGACCACGAGTCCGACCTTGCCGTCCTCGGCGCCCCCGAGGACGATGACCGACTCGCCGCCCAGCTTCGACTGCACTCGGTTGGCGAGATCGAGCAGCTGTTTCTGGTCGGCAAGCGGGGCTTGGGCGGAGACCACGCTGAGGCCCCCGACATCCTCCGCAACACCCACCAACCGCTCTGCCTCATCTCCGAGCAGCTGCTTCTCGGCCTGTTTGGCTCCTGCGCCCGCCTCGCGCAGCCGCTCCGCCGCGCGCCGGGCGCCCGTCAGCGGGTCCTGCGGCGAGCCCAGCAGCTCACCGACCTCGCGCAGCCGCTGCTCGCGCTCGCGGAACCAATCGATCGCGGCGGGTCCGGTCAACGCCTCGATGCGGCGCACGTTGGCGGCGCTGGATCCCTCCGAGGCGATTTTGAAGATCCCGACCTCAGCCGTGTTGGCGACGTGGGTGCCGCCGCAGAGCTCGCGCGAGACCCCGTCGACCTCGACCACCCGCACCCACTCGCCGTATTTCTCGCCGAACAGGGCCATCGCACCGAGCTTCTCGGCCTCGGCCCGCTCCATCTCCAGCCAGCGGACCGGCCGGCTCGCCTTGACCCACTCGTTGACCCGATCCTCGACAGCGCCCAGCTCCTCGAGGCCGAGCGCCTGGCCGTGGGTGAAGTCGAAGCGGAGCTTGTCGGGACGGACGGCGGAACCGGCTTGGCGAACGTGGTCGCCGAGGCGCTCGCGCAGCGCCGCGTGCAGGAGGTGGGTCGCGGTGTGGTTTCGCATAGTCGCGTGACGGATCTCGTGATCGACCAGCGCCTCGACGGCCGTGCCGGCCTCGACGGCGCCATTCGACGACTCCAGCTCGAGCGCCTGGTCTTCGCCGACCCGGAAGACGTCGCGGACCTTTGCCTTCCCCCCCTCCCAGCGCAGCATCCCCGAGTCGGCGACCTGGCCGCCGCCCTCGGCGTAGAAGGGGCTCTCCTCCAACTTGACCAAGACCCGCCCCTCGCCGGAGGCGACCGCCGCGAGCCCCGTGGTCACCCTGAGCGTCTCGTAGCCGACGAAGCGGGTCGGCGCGGCCGAGGAGGCGAACTCGATCACCTCCGCGTGGACGCTCTCGGAGCCGTGCGCGGTGGCAGCGCCAACCCGAGCGCGTTGGCGCTGCTCCTCCATCAACTCGTCGAAACCGCCGTCGTCGACCGAGAGTCCCTGCTCGGCGAGCAGCTCCTTGGTCAGGTCGTAGGGGAAGCCATAGGTGTCGTGGAGCTTGAAGGCATCAGCCGCGTCGATCCAGGAGGTGCCGGACTCCTTCGCCTCGGCGACCAGCCGCTCCAGCAGCTCGGTGCCGCGCTCCAGGGTGCGGCCGAAGCTCTGCTCCTCGTCGCCGACCCAGCGGCCGATCGCCTCGCGCTCGGCGACCAGCTCCGGGTAGGCGTCGCCCATGACCTCGATCGCCCGCTCGGCGAAGCGACCGAGCCAGGGCGCCTCCAGACCCAGTGCCCGACCCTGCTGGATCGCGCGGCGCATGATCCGCCGCAGGATGTAGCCGCGGTCCTCGTTGGAGGGCACGACGCCGTCGGCGATCAGGAAGGCGGCGCCGCGCGAATGGTCGGCGACGATCCGCATCGCGCGGGTAACGGCGCCGCCCTCCTCATAGGAGCGACCGGAAAGCTCCTCCGCGAGGTCGATCAAGGGGCGGACCAGGTCCGTCTCGAAGACCGATGGGACGCCCTGGAGGATCGCGGCCATTCGGTCGAGCCCCATACCGGTGTCGATGTTGCGCATCGGCAGCTCGGTCAGTGCGCCATCCTCGGAGAGGTCATAGGTCATGAAGACGTGGTTCCAGAACTCGAGGAAGCGGTCAGTGTCGTCGCCCGGCCGCTCGCCGGCGGCGCCGAAGTCCTCACCGCGGTCCAGATAGAGCTCCGAGCAGGGACCGCACGGGCCGGCCGGGCCGGCCTGCCAGAAGTTGTCGGCGCGACCGAGCAGGACGATCCGCTCCTCGGGCATCCCCTGCGCCTTCCAGATCTCGATCGCCTCCTCGTCGGGACCCAGGCCCAGCTCCTCGTCACCGCCGAAGACGGTCGCCCAGATCCGCTCCGGGTCCATCCCGAACCCCCGCGTGGCCAGCTCCCAGCCCCAGGGAATCGACTCCGCCTTGAAGTAGTCGCCGAAGCTCCAGTTGCCGAGCATCTCGAAGAAGGTGAGGTGGCGGGCGGTGTTTCCGACCTCCTCGATGTCGGTCGTGCGGAAGCACTTCTGCACGTCGGCGAGGCGCGGCGCCGGCGGCCGCTCGCGTCCCAGGAAATAGGGCTTGAAGGGCTGCATTCCCGCCGTCGTCAGCAGCACCGAGGGATCGTGGACCGAGGGGACCAGGGATGCCGACGGCACGATCTTGTGCCCCCGCTCCTCGAAGAAAGTGAGGTAGGTGTCGCGGATCTCGTCGGCCTTCATGGGCAACAGAGCCTAAGACAAGCGCTGACAGCCGCGGCTTTGATCCGTTGGAGCTGAAGGAACTGGCCCTAACCTTGACTGGATGTCCCCGCATGGCAAGTTGGCGCAGTCATGACCAGAGCACCGGAATCGGACCCGCGGTGGACACCGCCCCTACCGGCCCGGCTTCAGTCCGACGAACGCCTGGCACTGCGGGCGGCGGGCGGAGAGACGCAGGCATTCGAGGAGATCTACCGCCGCTACCACCAGGACCTCTACCGCTTCTGCGTGGCGATGACCGGCAGCCCCGAGGACGCCCAGGAAGCGCTGCAGAACACGATGATCAAGGTGCTGAAGGGGCTTCCCGGCGAGCGCCGCGAGATCCGGCTGAAGCCGTGGCTCTACCGGATTGCCCGCAACGAGGCGGTGGAACTGCTGCGCAGGCGGCGGGACAACCCCGAGCTGATTCCCGAAACGATCGCCTCGGGACCAGACGTCGCACAGGCCGGCATCGGACCGCGAGCGGCTGGCGACGCTCCTCGCGGACCTGGAGCAGCTGCCCGACCGGCAGCGAGCGGCGCTGGTCATGCGCGAGCTGGCCGGGCTCGACTTCGACGAAATCGGCGCCGCCTTCGAGAGCTCTCCGGCGGTGGCGCGACAGACGCTCTACGAGGCGCGACTGGGCTTGCGCGAGATGGAGAGAGGCCGTGAGATGAGCTGCGAGGACGTCATGCGGCAGCTCTCCGACGCGGATGGTCGCGCGGTGCGGCGGCGCGACCTTCGCGCCCACCTGCGCGCCTGTCCGAGCTGCCGCGCCTTCCGCGACGAGATCGGCGCTCGCCGGGCGGGCCTCGCGGCGATCGCGCCGCTTCCCCTCGCCGCCTCGGCCGGCCTTCTGCACGGGATTCTCGGCGTCCACTCGGGGGCCGCCGGCGGCGGAGCCGCCGGAACCGCCGCGGGTGCAGCCGCCGGCAAAGCGATGGCGACCTCGGCGATCGCGAAATCGGCCGCGGCGGTCGCTGCGGTTGCGGTGCTCGGCGGCGCGGCGGCGGACCGCGGCGGTCTGGTCGACTTGCCGTTGACCGTCGGCGCGCCGACCGTCAGCGGCGGCACGAGCAAAGCCGCATCGGCGGCAGCGGCAGCAAGGTCCCTCACCGGGCCGGCGCCGGCGGCGGGAGGCACGGCCGCTGTGCGCAAGGTGGCCGAAACGGCGGCCTCGACCGCGGATGGCGCCACCGCAGACAGGCCCGGCGAAGCCTCGGACCAAGCGCCGGTCGAGCGGCGGTCCCGATCCGACAACGGAGCGTCGCCGCCCGGCGGGGGGTATGGGCGCTCTGCCTCGGCACACGGGCGGCCCGACCGGCCGCCGGCGGCCTCCAGCCACGGACAGCAGACCGCGGCTGCGCACCGGCAGAGTCATGCCGGTTCCCCCGGCCAGGGCGACGGCAAGCCCGCCGCCAATCCTCCGGCCGCTCCGGGAAAAGCGCCGCCACCGAAGGCCAAGGCGCCCCCCGCAGTCCCCGCCCCCGCACCGCCCCCGGAACCCTCCGGCCAGAACCGCTCCGGGGGACCCCCCGACGGTGCCGGGCCACCCGGGCTCGAAGACTGAGCTAAGACCTGACAACTCCCACCCGAAGGCGTTCTATGCGAGACAGCCCTGGCCATTCGGGCCGCAGGGGCACGAAAGCCGAGGAGGCACGATGAAGATCATGCTGAAGGTCGCGCTCGTGACCGGCGCCCTGGCGCTCGCCTGCGCCGGACTGGCGATGGCGGCAGGCAAACACGAAGGCTCACCGCCTTACGGAAAAGGCGCGGACAACGGGAAGGGTCCCGTCTACACGCCGGGCGAACCGACGCCGGGGCCTAAGGCGGGCCTGCCCGCGAAGGCTAAGGCCTACGGTCGCTACTGCCAGGGCGAAAGCAAGAAACACGTCAAAGGCGAGAAGGGGACCGCGTTCTCGCGCTGCGTGACCAACATGGCTCAGGGGGCCACGAACGAGAACATGCCCCCCGGTCGGGTCTGCCAGGGCGAAAGCAAGAAACACGTCAAAGGCGAGAAGGGGACCGCGTTCTCGCGCTGCGTTCACGGGGTGAACGAACTCCGCAAGGACCAGCAGGAAAGCGCCTGACGGCGGCGATCAGGCGATCGTGCCGTGCCCGACGATCGCCTGATCGCTCAACAGGACGGCGGCCTGGCCGGGAGCGGCGGCATCGAACTCCCGCTCCAACCGTACGTTCAGCTCCGCATGGCGTCCGGGCACAGCTGCCGCTAGCGATGCCGGTACGGCGGTCGAGCGGTAGCGCAGTTTGACCGCGTCGACACAACCGCCGTCGCGATGCAGCACGGCGTCGCGGATCGTCACCCTCGTTGCCGCAAGGTCCTTGCGGGTACCGACGGTGACCGTGTTCGCGGCGGCGTCGGTGGCGAGCACGTAGAGCGGCTCGGGGGCGGAGACGCCGATCCCGCGCCGTTGGCCCACGGTGAAGTTGTGGTGACCGCGATGACGGCCGATCGCCCGACCGGAGTCATCAAGCACGTCCCCATCACGCTCGCCGAGCCCGGCGTGACGACGCAGGAACTTCTGCTTGCCCTGGCCGGCGAGAAAGCAGAGGTCCTGGCTCTCGGGCTTGCGCGCAACGGCCAGGCCGTGCCGGGCGGCGATCTCACGCACCTCGGGCTTGGTGATGTCGGTGAGCGGGAAGCGCAGCCTGCTCAGCATCGTGGGTGGCAGGGCGGCGAGCATGTAGCTCTGGTCCTTATTCAGGTCCGACGCGGCGGCAAGCAACGGGCCGGCGCCGTCGTCGACGATGCGCGCGTAGTGGCCGGTGACCAGATAGTCGGCACCGAGGCGCTCCGCCAGGTCGACCATCGCCGCGATCCGGACCTCGCCGTTGCAGACGATGCAAGGGTTGGGAGTGGCCCCGGCGCCGTAGCCGGCGAGGAAGGCGCCGACGACGCGGCGGCGGAATTCCTCCTCGAGGTCGAGGGTGAGGTGTGGGATGTCGAGCGAGTGGGCGACAGCGCGGGCGCCGAGCACAGCCTCGGGCGAGCAGCAGGCCTTCGCCCCGTCGGTCTCGGGGTCGGCCCAGAGCTTCAGCGTGACGCCGAGCACGTCCGCCCCCCGCTCGCGCTCCAGCAGGGCCGCGACGGCGCTGTCGACCCCGCCTGACATGGCGACAAGGACACGGCCAGGGCGTGGATCCGCAAGCCGCTCCTGCGACGCGGCCGCGCTCGCCAGGGCCCGGTGCAGGGCGTCGGCGGCGAGCTGCGCCGCGTGGCGCTTGGCGGGCGTCAGGCCGCCAAGCGCGGCATCGACCTCCTCCGTACCGATCCGCGCCGCACCGATGACGGCCTCGCCGTCGACCATCTCGGCCACCGCCGCCGTGGCGGCCCGAGTGGCCCCGCACCCCTCAGCATCGAAGGTCACTGAGGCGATGCGCCCCCCGTCAAGCGCGAGGGACACTCGCGAGAGGTCCCCACAGGCCGCACCGCCCGCGGCGCCCGTAAAGGCGCCGTCAGGGACGGGTCCAAGCCGCGTCTCGTCCCGAAGGTAGTGCTCGAACAGCTCCCGACTCATGCCCACAGGGTAGATGCCGCTCAAATCTCCAGCACGAGAGTTGCATTTGCCCCGTATAGCGGGGTCAACGCAACCCTCGTCCTCCGTCGAGGGCTCTTCGGATGTCGGCGGCAACGGCGGCTGCCTGGTCGCGGAGCTGGCGCCAGGTCACCCTGATCACGCGCCATCCGTCAACCAAAAGCAATCGATCGCGTTCTCGGTCGGCCTCGAACGCTCTTGCGGTCCCATGCACCGCGTGCCCATCGAGCTCGACGATCAGCCGCTTCTCTGCCCACAGGCAATCGACCATGAAGAGACGACCGTTGACGGCAAGGTCCGCGTTGAGCCGCGGCCGCGGAAGACCGTGTGCGTCGAGCAATGCGACAAATCGCTCCTCCAGCTCGCTGCGGGTAACTCCGCGCATCGCCGCCTCGTCAGCCAACAACGCACGCAAGACCGCGGACCCACGGCGCCGCGGATATCTAGCAAGCAGGTCGGGAATCGACAAGCGGTCGGTCAGGCCCTGCACCTCGACCTCGTTGAGGGCCCGCTCGAGCTGCCGCTTCGACACGATGGCGGTCAGATCGAGGATCGTGCGGGGGACCGTGGTCACGGGAATCCCGATGACGGCGGTCCGCTCGTCATCCGGCAACTGGGACCGGTGCGCCCGCACGCCTGGTCGAGTCCGAAAATGCCTCGGCCTGGTCACTTCCACGAGATGGTTGAACCGGGGAACAACCCCCCAGAGCTGGCCCGCGGTGCGGTGGCTCAGCACAGCTCCCGGACCAGAAGCCAACACTGCTGCCATCCATCGACCTTCAGTGCTTAGAAGACGATGGCCCACCGAGTAGACACCGCGATGGACCAGGTGAAGTCTGCGATTGAGTCGCTCGTCGATCGCCCGTGGGCCGATCCCCGCCGCGAGCAACTGCTGCCGCGCGACCACCCCGTGCTGCCGCTCCGCCATCTCCACAAGAGCCAGATCCGCATCACGAGGGTTGCATTTGCCCCGCATGGCGGGGGCAACGCAACCCTCGTCCCTTGGGGCGGCGCTGCGGTTGATCTCGACGGCCATGGGCCGATGCTTGCGCGCCGCCGCGCGCACGTGGTGCGACGAGTGTCAAGCCTTTGCCACGAAAAAGAGGCTCCAACCCGCCGTTGCCGCCCCTGGCTTTGATCCCTTGAAGAAAAGGGTGGGCGCCTCCTCCGGATCCCACAGGACCAAGAGAGATCGGCCCCCGCGCCGTTTGTGTTGGGTCAAACGGTGGGACGGCTCTCGCACGGGCTCGAGCCTCGGTCCCACCGTACCACCACGAGCCCGTCCCGGCGACTGGAGATCGGTCCAAGCGACACCACCTGCGCTTCACGTCAATCCAGGTTGGAGAGCAGGAACTCCGCCTCGCTCCAATCGTCGCCCCGCACGCGCAGCGCGATGTCGCCGCGGCCGTATCGATCGACCGGCCAATCGGCCGTGAGAACCGCCTCGATCCTGGCCTCGGTCAGCGCCTGGTGCCACGCCCGTGCGGTCCGCACGTCACCGAAATCGCGCACGACCTCCCAACTGTCGAACTGCGGATCATCGACGTAAACCGGCGTCTTCCCCGGCCCCGGCTGGCGGTCCCGGCGAGAAAACCTGAAGCGATCAAGAAGGCTCATACAGACATTTTGACCGCTCTTCTCCCTCCCCGGAGCAGAGCGGGCGAATCTCGACTCAGTGCCCGGCGAGGCCGCGCCGGTGCAGCGCTATTCCCAGCTCCTTCAGCTGCATCTCGCCGACCGGTGCCGGGGCGCCGGTCAGGGCGTCGGCGCCGGAGGCGGTCTTCGGGAAGGCGATCACGTCACGGATGGAACCGGCGCCGGCGAGGCGCTGCACGATTCGGTCAAGTCCGTAGGCGATGCCGCCGTGTGGCGGAGCGCCGTAGCGCAGCGCCTCGAGCAGGAAGCCGAAGCGCGCCTCGGCTTCCTCAGCGTCGATCCCCAGCGCCGTGAAGGCGGCCTGCTGGACGTCGGCGCGGTGGATGCGGATCGAGCCCCCACCCATCTCCTGCCCGTTCCAGACGAGGTCGTAGGCAAGCGCCCTGGCCTCACCGGGGTGATCGGGATCGAACTCCCCAGCCGGCGCGGTAAACGGATGGTGCAACGAGTCCCAGCGCTCCTCACCCGAGTTCCACTCCATCAACGGCCACTCGACGACCCAGACCAACCGGTGCTCGTCCGGAGGGATCAGGTCAAAGCGCTCAGCCAGATCCACCCGCAACTGCCCCAGGACGGCGTCAGCGACACGACGCTCGTCCGCGACGAGCAGGAGCAGATCCCCCTCCTCGGCGCCGAGCCGGCGGTTCAGCTCTCCTAACTCCCGCTCCGAGAGGAACTTGGCGGTCGGCGAGCGCCAGCCCTCCCCCTCCCGGAACGCCCAGACGAGACCCTTCGCACCGAGCTCCTGGGCACGGGAGATGAGGCCGTCCAGCTCGGAGCGAGGCAGCTCGCGACAGCCGGCGTTCAGCCCCCGCACCGCGCCTCCGGACTCGATCGCCCCGCTGAACACCTTGAACTCGGTCTCAGCCAGGGCGTCGGCGAGGTCGACGAGCTCCAGGTCGAAGCGCATGTCCGGCCGGTCGGTGCCGAAGCGGCTCATCGCCTCGTCGTAGGGAAGCCGCTCGATCGGCAGCTCGACCCGTGGGCCCCCGACCCGCTCGAAGACGTGTGCCAGCAGCCGCTCGTTGAGCTCGATCACGTCGTCGACGTCGACGAAGGACATCTCGACGTCCAGCTGGGTGAAGTCCGGCTGGCGGTCGGCGCGCAGGTCCTCGTCACGAAAGCAGCGGGCGATCTGGTAGTAGCGCTCGAAGCCGGCGACCATCAGCAGCTGCTTGAACAGCTGCGGCGACTGTGGCAACGCGTAGAAGGACCCCTGCTGGAGGCGGCTGGGGACGAGAAAGTCACGGGCGCCCTCCGGGGTCGAGCGGGTCAGCACCGGAGTCTCGACGTCGAGGAAGCCCTCGCCGTCGAGGAACTCCCGCATCGCCGCCGTCACCCGGTGACGCAGAGCCAACGCCTCGCGCATCGGCTCGCGGCGCAGGTCGAGGTAGCGGTGGCGCAGTCGCGCGTCCTCGCCGACCTCGCCGGAGAAGCCCTCGATCTGGAAGGGCGGCGTCTCGGCGTCGGCAAGCAACTCGGCCTCGGCGACCGCCAGCTCGAACTCGCCGGTCGCGAGCTCGGCATTGACCGTCTCCGCGGAGCGACGGACGACGGTGCCAGCGGCGCTCAGCACGTCCTCGGGTCGCAGTTTGTGGGCAAGAGCAAAGGCCTCGCCGGAAGAGTCTGGGTGGAAGACGAGCTGAACGATCCCGGTGCGGTCGCGCAGGTCGATGAAGATCAGCCCGCCGTGGTCGCGGCGCCGATGGACCCAGCCGGCCACGCGCGCGGTGGAGTCCACTCGGTCGCCGAGCACCTGGCCGCACCAGGTATCGCGGTACTCGTTTGGACGCAACGCCGGTGCCTCGCTCATGACCGCACCCCACCGATCGCCTCGATCAGACCGGCGGGATCGACCGATCGCTGCTCGCCGCTCTCCATGTCGCGGAGCCGTACGGAGCCATCCTCCTCGAGGATCGCGACGCGCCTGGCGCCGACTCGGTCGGCGTGTTTGAGCTGGCCCTTGAGGCTGCGCTCGGCGAGGTCGACCTCGACCGAGAGCCCTGCGTGGCGAAGCTCGACGGCCAACACCATGGCGCGCCGGCGGAGGCCGTCCTCGGCGACGGCAAGAAAGGCGTCGCGACCGACCGCTGCCTCGCTCTCGCCCAAGGCGAGGAGAATCCGCTCTACCCCGACCGCCCAACCCACGGCCGGCGTCGGGGAGCCGCCAAGCTGCTCGATCAGACCGTCGTAGCGGCCACCGCCACCAACCTCGGACTGCGCACCGAGCTGGTCGCAGACAAAGGAGAAGATCGTCCGCGAGTAGTAGTCGAGGCCGCGGACCAGGGTCGAGTCAATCGCGAATGCGATCCCCGCCACCTCCAGCAGGGCTCGCACCTCGGAGAAGTGATCCGCGTCCTCGCCCTCGAGGCGCTCAACGATGGTCGGAGCGCTCGCCATCACCCCCTGCGTCCCCTCGTCATCAGCGTCGAAGGCGCGCAGCGGGTTTATCTCGATCCGCTCACGGACGTCCTTCGACAGCTCTCCCTCGTTGGCGCGCAGGTGGGCCTTTAGCTCCTCCAGGTAGGCACTGCGCGTATCCAGCGAGCCGAGGCTGCCGAGCCGAAGCTCGACACCGGGCACCCCCAGCTCGGTCAGCAGATCGGAGAGCAGCGTGATCACCTCGGCGTCCGCCAGCGGGGAGTCGGTACCGATCGCCTCGACGCCGATCTGGTGGAACTGGCGGAAGCGACCCGCCTGCGGGCGCTCGTGGCGGAAGAAGGGTCCGCCGTAGGACAACTTCACCGGCTGTGCCAGCTTGTGCATGCCGTGCTCCAGGTAGGCGCGGCAGATCGGTGCGGTCCCCTCCGGCCGCAGGGTGATGCTGCGACCGCCCTTGTCCTCGAAGGTGAACATCTCCTTGCGCACGATGTCCGTGGAGCGTCCGACCCCACGCTCGAACAGCTCACTGTCCTCGAAGGCGGGCGTGGAGATGGGCTCATAGCCCGCGCGGGCGAAAATCGCCGCGGCCGTGGTTTCAACCCGCCCTCTCGCCTGGGCGTCGGCCGGCAGGATGTCGAAGGTCCCCCGGGGCGCCTGGTACTTGCTCGCCATAGTGGCGCGACCTTACCTGCGCGGCGCTTGGATCAGCGCGCCAGCTCGGCGAGGAAGGGATTGGTCGCGCGCTCGGCACCGAGCGTCGTGACACCCATGTGCCCTGGGTAGACGCCGGTTTCCGGCGAGTGGGAGTCGAGCAGCTCGCGGATCGACCGCATCAGGGTCGGCCCGTCGCCTCCGGGAAGGTCCACTCGCCCAACCGACCCCTGGAAGAGCACGTCGCCGGAGAACATCGCGTCCTCACCTCGCACCGAGTAGGTGACATGGCCGGGGCTGTGGCCCGGCGTGGCGATCACGTCAAGGGTCATCCCGGCGAGCTCCAACTGCTCTCCCCCGTTCACGGTCCTGTCCGCCGCATAGCCCTCGTAGGGACCGATTCCGGGGAAGGGGACGTAGGCCATGATGTCGGCGAGCATCGGCGCCTCCATCTGCGGGCAGTAGACCGGGGCGCCGGTGATCGCCGCCACCGGCGCGACTGCCCCGATGTGGTCGAAGTGGCAGTGGGTGACCAGGATCGCCTCGATCTTCACCCCCATCTCCTCGAC
This sequence comes from uncultured Solirubrobacterales bacterium, assembly GCA_963706605.1. Classification (GTDB taxonomy): domain Bacteria; phylum Actinomycetota; class Thermoleophilia; order Solirubrobacterales; family 70-9; genus VRUE01. The sequence continues at coordinate 2,137,450 of OY970165.1, read as the reverse complement.
TGTGGTGAGAATCCGGTCGGGCTCGTCACCGGGATCGACGATCAGGCCGCGGCCGGAGCCTTCGCGCCTCAGCACGAAGCAATTCTCAGCGATCGGACCCACCGTGAGCATCTGCACGTCGAGGCTCATCCCTTCTCCTTGGCTTGGATCCGGGCCCGCTCCCGCCGCCGCCACATCATCGTGTCGATGTAGTAACCGGCCGGGATGTAGAAGACGAGCATGAAAGCGCCGAGCCCAAGCGCGGCGGCGGGGGCGCGGCGGAAGATCAGCACCAGGAGCACGGTGAAGATGGCGGCGGCGACCGCGCCGCGGGTGATCGCGCTGCGCCAGGTCGGCGGAGCATCGATCTTTGCCGGGCCCTTGCGTCCCGCGCGGGCGCGGGCTTTGGCCTCCTCGCGAGTGCGGGGGCGGCCCGCGCGGCGGTTTGGATCGACTCGCCCTCCCTGCGTTCCCCGGTGCTTGCGGCGGCGCTTCTTCTTCGTCTGGGCCATGCCCCGGAATCTAGCGGTCCGGCTTGCTCAGGTGAGCCCGGCAAGGCGCGACTCGATCGTCTGGCGACCGGGGTCGAAGTCGCGAATCGGGACGTCCTGCGGATAACCGGATAGGGCAGCAGCCGGAACGAGTCCGACCAGCTCCGCTTCCAGGGGCCGGGCGCCGAGCGGAGCGGCGAGGGCACGAACCTGCTCGACCACCGTTCCCAGCGGTACCGCGACGGGGTCGTGGACGTTGGTGGAGACCTGCGTGCGGCCACCCGAAAGCACCAGTCCCATCGCCCGCACGCCGGGCAGGCCGCCGCCGGACTCTCGCAGCGCCGCGGCGACCGCACGCGCGATGTCCAGGTCGTCGCTGTCGAGCTCGACGTTGAAAGCCCCAAGCGGCGGGCGGGCGGTGACAAGCGTCGCCCCCGCCGTCCGGTGCGGCAGCCCCGGACCTCGATCCGGGCGCAGCTCACCGGCCTCCATCCGCACCCATAGCTCGGCCAAACCTCCGTTGCGAAAGTAGGCCCGCTCGGCGTGGCCGGGGCCCGCGGCCAAATCGCCGTAGAGGAAGACCGGGACTCCCAGATCGCCAACCTCCCCGGCGACCCCGAGTGCCGTCTCGCGGGCGATCTCGCGGGTGGCGGGAGTCGGCCAGACGAGCGGGCAGTACGTCGAGAGCGCCGATCGCCGGATGGATGCCGGCGTGGTTGGTCATGTCGATCGTGCGAATCGCCTCAGAGGCGCCCCTGGCCAGCGCCCGTCGCAACGCGCCGGCCTCGCCGCCAAGCGTGAAGACCGTCCTGTTGTGGTCAGGGTCGCTATGGCGATCGAGCAGGTCGACCCCGTCGGAGAAGGCTCGCTCCAGCACCGCGATCAGCGCCACGTCGCGGCCCTCCGAGACGTTGGGTACGGCAAGCAGCGGCTGTGCCACCGCTCAGACGACCAGCTCGCCGGCCCGCACGATCGCGGTGCCGTCGATCTCGACAGTCGGCTTGAGCACGACGCAGTCGAGATGGACCGGCACCTGGACCGTGCCACCGATCGCCGCCGAGGCCCCGAAGGCGACATGCGCGGTTCCGAGAATCTTCTCGTCCTCGAGGATGTTGCCGGTGAGGATCGCGCTTTCGTTGGTGCCGATGCCGAGCTCCGCGACGTTCGTGCCGTCGGGGCCGTGTTCGCTGAGCAACTCGAGCAGCTGGGCGCCGTCTGACCCGCTCGCCTCGGTCAGATGACCGGCGCGGACCGTGAGCTCGACCGGCTCGGCCAGCTTGCCGACCGCCGCAATTGACCCATCGACGATCAGAGTTCCTTCCGCCGAGCCCTCCAGCGGGGCGATGAAGGCCTCACCGCAGGGGATGTTTCCAAACGCGCCTCGCATGCTCAGCGCACCGGCGTCGACTATCGCCGTCCGATCCTCCAACCCGAGCCGCAGGTCGCTGCCGTGCGCACAGGTGATTCGAGCCTCGGCGCCGACTCCCAACGCCCGGCCGACCGCCGAGCCCCGTTTCCGCAGCAGTTGCAGGTCCGCCCCCATCAGGCGGGCGAGCATCTCACCGGTCACCCCAGGCATCGAGGCAACCCGAACACCTGCTTCCGTGGCAGCCCGACGCGCTTCGGTGTGGGAAATCGATTGGATCGTCGGCGCCACGACGATGTCGGCGACGAGCATCGCGGCGGCAACCGGCCGTGGCGGCTCGGCAGCGTGCGAGTCGCGCTCGGAGATGACCGCCAGCGTCGCTTCACCGCCCTCGCCCTGTGCGTTGATCCGCAACAGAGCACCGAGCTCTTCGGTGATCGGGTTGCAGATCACGAGTACGTCTTCGCCTGGTTTCAGATCCAGGCAATCCCGGATCAGGGTGCTGACCGCCCTGTCCAAAGCGCTTCCCATCACAACACCAAGGCTATTCGGCGCCGAGGCGGTATGCAGCGCCATCGGTAGCATCCCCGGTCCCGGCCGGAGTAGCTCAGCTGGTTAGAGCAGCGGAATCATAATCCGCGTGTCGGGGGTTCGAGTCCCTCCTCCGGCATCGCAGCGGCAAGCGGAATGCGGTCCATCTGGCCCTCCACTCCGCCCCAAATTGGCAGGGGGTGGCAAGGGTCTACGGTCGAGCCACCCGCGGCTGCCCCTCTGAGGCGAAGACATTCCCTGTAACGGCGGGCTCATTTGGCTTGCCATCCGGCGTAACCACAGGTGCCCTACGGCAGCGCACATGCCCGAGCGAGGTCACGATGATCGACTTGGTCGGCTCCCCCGACTTGGCGCAGCGGTTGGTCGATTCTGCCTCGATCTCCCAAACTCGCTCCCAATGCCTCGCCTGGTCGTCTGCGATGTCCTCGCGGCCCCGAGCGTCAGCGTGGAACCAGCGCCAGGACAACCAAACGCGGCGATCATCAGCCATTTTCCCCGCCCAAAGCGCAGCGAGCGACTCGGCCATGACCGCCTGGAGGATCACGCCAGCAAATGCCTGCCTCTCCTCCGGACGCAGCGCCTCAATTTCCTCGTCGCTATAGAACGGAATCGCAACCGCTCGGTAGTAGTGCTGAATCATGTTGCCCACGCGCTTGGAGCAGGCCAGTTCGATCGAGCCCTCGTCCAGCAGTTCTTTGAGGTGGTGCTTGATCTTGTGCGGCTCCACGCCGATCAACGCGGCTAGTTCGTAGCGGTTGCGCTCGCCTTCGTTCAGAAGGCACAGAAGTTCAACCCGGTGCTGGTGCTTGAGCGCGTAGCCGACGGCTTCCTCGACTCCTCGACTCCCCTGCCCCAACCTGATCGGCGGCGGAGCGCTTTCTTCCGAACCCACCATCGGCATTGGCCGGGGTGCCGAGAAACGGAAGCGCTCAAATCCCAACGAGGTCACGATGATCGACTTGGTCGGCTCACCTGACCTGGCACAACGTCCAAACGATTCAACCTCGATCTCCCGAACTCGCTCCCAATGCCTCGCCTGGTCATCTGCGATGTCCTCGCGGCCCTGAGCATCGACGTTGAACCAGCGCCAAGACAACCAAACGCGACGGTCGTTGACCATCCTCCCCGCCCAAAGCGCAGCCATCGCCTCGGACATGACTCCCTCAAGGATCACGCCAGCGATTGCCTGCCTTGCCTCGGGAGGCATCGCCTCGATTTCCTCGTCGCTGTAGAACGGAATCGCAACCGCTCGGTAGTAGTGCTCGAAGGCGTTGCGCACTGGTTTGACATAGGCAAGCTCGATGGAGCCGTCGATGAGCATTTCCCTGAGGTGATGCCCGATGTTCTTCCTCGCGGGGGCGCGGATCAAGCGCGCCAGTTCCCCCTGCGAGCGCGGCCCTTCGTTGAGGATCGTGTGGATTTCGGTCCTCGCCTGGTGCGTGATGGCGTAGGCGACAGCGGCGGGAACGCTCCGCTTCCCCTGCCCCAATCTGATCGGCGTCTCCAACAAAGTAGTCGTTGCTCCGTGCCCTTCGGATACTCAGGCGGGCCAGAGCATAAGGGCTTGCACGGAGGAAAGTTGTCGGCAGGGCGAGTTTTGCTCGATACTCTAATTTTTCTTAGCATTCCTTCCTTGCCCAGCGGGATCACCCGCTGAAAGATGAGGAAGGGAGGTGACTTCAATGAAGGTCACGCAAGTCGGCCGCGTCTTTTCGTGCGTGCAGGTAATGAAGCACGGCTAAGTCGCGCAATGTAGGGGGCCGGTCGCGGCCCGCTTGCTTGGGGACCGTGGCCGGCTCCCCCGTCTTCGTCCCGAGGCGGCATGGAGGGAATGGGAGTTTACATCAGAACTTGTGAAGTTTCCTATGGCGATTTCTGTCTCAAGCACAGACGATCCCGTCCGTGACCCACTTCGGCACCAGACTGCGGGAGGCACGGGAACGCCTGGGGCTGACCCAGGAAGAAGTTGCACAGCGCAGCGGGGTCCATGTCACGGAGGTAAGCCGAATGGAGGCCGGGAAGCGCGATCCGCAAATCTCGACGCTGCGCCGCCTTGCAAAAGCGGTCGAGGTCAAACCCGGCCAGCTCCTCGACTGACCGCGCGCAAATTCGCCTCTTAGCTGCTTCCGCCATGCGGTCGACGGCTGTTGCTTAAGAAAACCCGACTAACAGGTAAAGCTTTGCGCGGGTTGTGAAACTTACGGAAAGGTCAGCAAGACTCAGCCGTTCCAAGAAGTTGCCACTTCTTATTCCAAATAGCACCGACCGCTCAGAGAAGCGGCGGCGGGAGGACGGGAGCAATGCCAAAGCGCAAGAACAATGGAGGGCGTAAAGCCGTCGATCAAGGATTCGTGAAATCGCTGTCGCATGAACTTCGCGTCGAAATCCTGGCCATCCTCACCGAACGGATGGCGAGCCCGAACGAACTCGCCAAGATGCTCGACGAAGGGCTGAGCCAGGTCAGCTACCACGTCACGGTCCTCAAAAACTACGAACGGATCGAGCTGGTGAAAACCGAGCCGCGCCGTGGGGCGGTGGAGCACTACTACCGCGCCACGTCAAAGACCCTTCTCCCGTCAAAGACGTGGCGAGGAATGAAGAGGGGACTGCGGGCGGTCATTGGCGGGGGCCTCGCAAGCGACCTCTTCAACGATCTGGCGGACGCCCTGACCGCCAAAAAGCTAACGAAGGCAAGCAGCCACATCTGCCGGATGCCTGTCCTCGACGCAGAGGGGCAGAAGAACGTAGAGGCAATGGCCGAGCGGTTCACGAAGGAAGTCGAAGACGAGCAACGCGCGTCCGCGGCCCGCGCGACGAAGGCCAACAAGAGTGCGACCGGCATCAAGGGATACACCGTCGGCGTGCTCGCCTTCGAGGACAGCCGCGACCTCTCCGACAAGGCGCAGGGCTCCAAGGTCGCGAAATCCGCTTCTGCGAACGGCAAGGGCGCGACGGCCAAGGGCAAGACCAATGGCAGGGACAGCAACCGGAAAGCCAAAACCAGTGCCAAGTAGAGCGGGGCCGCCACCTAACTACAACGTTGCGATAGTCGAAGCCGTGATCCTCGAAGTCGCCGCGGAACTTCATCCCCAAAACCTGACAGCCAGGGAGCTGTCGCTGAAGATCATCAGCGACCCCGACGACGCCAGAGAAGTCGACACAGCGGCTCAGGCGATCAGGGGGCTCCGTGAGTTCGGCCTGTTCAAAGACCGCGACGACGAGATTGTGGAGCCGACACCAGCAGGGCTCCGCGCCGTCGCGCTTCTCACATAGTCGCTACCCCGCCCCGACCTACCCGCAGAACAGCACCGCGAGGGCGGTAGTCAAGGATGCTCGCGCCCGACCCCCGCAGGGGGCAACTACCGATGCCTAACGGCCACAACGGCGCGAATGGTTGCCAGATAGACGTGGAACATCCAGGTCAGCCACACGGGCTTATCGTAATCGCGTTGCTGGTCCGCGCTGTTGTGGCGAATGGCGAATCCGTTCGCGATTCGGAACAGGTCGCGCTCGTCCTTGGATAGCAACTCCTCCTTAACCTCCGAACGCAGATGCTCAAGCGCATCGGCGAGCTGCTTAACGGCAGCCCGCTGATCCTCGACCGTAGCTCCACGACGAAGAAATAGGCCAAGCGCATGCTCGACGGGGTCCATGACCTCAACCTCGGTGCCTTCAGGGAACGGCTCGACATAGAGGTCGCGATGCTGTTCGTCGCGCTCAACCACGTGTCCGATTGGAAGTAGTTCCAGGGAAGGGCTGGCCAACTGAAGAACCTCATTGATTTCGTCGCGGAATATTTTCTGCCCGGCCTTCTTGTCGAATCCCTCGATGTCAAGGCACTCGGGCGGATAAACCATGATCGGCTCTTCGACAACTTCGCCATGCAGCAACTCCACGAGGTCGAGCAACAGATCCAGATCGAATGGCTGAAAGGCAGAAAGAGGTGGCTCGTCCCCGTTGAGCACGGAGTGTCCGACACCGGAAACTTTGAGCCGCCCGATGAAAAACGATTCGGCATCGGCAATCGTCGGCTCCTCCTCCTCAGGCCCTAGTCCCCGATATGACTGGAGCGTCCCTTTGAAAAGCCAGTGAAAGTCGCGGGCACGATAGATCTTCTGCCACACGAGCATGGCGAGATCGTCAACGCTCAGTTCGCGGGGACGACCGTGGCGCTCTGAGTGAAGCTGAATGGGCGAAGAAGCCATAACTCAATTTTACGAGAGACCCGGAAGGCAAACCTCCGGTCCGCTCTCCTGATCTCCAAGTCTCGCTAGCCGGCTAGCCGGGGCGGCAATGTGCCTCAACGGCTTCCCGCACCCAGTCGGGATGCTCATCCAGGGTGGCCACATAGAGTGGCCTCCCGTCTTCCGGACTGTCTTCTTTGTCGACCAAGTCAAACGAATCGAGCAGCCTGAGGTGGTGAACCACCACCGGCAGCGACTTACCGGTCCTGGCGCTGAGCTGCAGGTCCGTCAGCGGCTCGCCGTCGAGCAGACAGCACAGGACATCCAGGCGTACGTCGTGTCCCATGATCGCTTCCAGCGACGATGAGCTCACGGTCATCGCCTTGCAGCGGCTGTGCCCCGACCGCCCATGGGAGGTGAAGCGGTCGGGACACGTCTACAGGACGAAAGCAGCCGCGGGGATTGAGAGCGGTCGCCCCTTGACGCCGCCTCGATCCTCGTGCTCATCTCCCTGCCTCTCTTTGGTACTCCCCTGTCACCCTCCTCTATAGGGCACCCTAGCGTATATGCTATGGCGCTATTAGCGCGGTCGCGGGAGGCTGTTCCGCCTCCGTGCCGCAACCGACATCTGCCCAACTTGGAGCCGCAATTCGACACCTTCGTGGTTCGCGCGAATTGAGCATCGAAGACCTCGCGGCAGAAGCCGACATCCACTGGACCTCCGTCTCCCGCATTGAGAACGGGAGGCAGAATCCCACCTGGGATCTCGTGGCCAGCCTCGCCACCGCGCTGGACGTGGAGATGGCTGAACTCGCGCGCCTTGCCGCCGAACAGCCCATCCCCGATCGCTGACGGCGCCGCTGCTCGCTCAGGTACTAGAGGCGGACGTGTATGCCCGCCTCATCGAGCCGGCGCTTGACCTCGCCGATCGTGTACTGGCCGTAGTGGAAGATCGAGGCGCAGAGCACCGCGTCGGCACCGACCTCGAAGGCCTCCACCAAGTGCTGGATCTCACCGGCGCCGCCCGAGGCGATGACCGGGATGTCCGCCGCCTCACTGACGGCGTTGGTCAGCTCGAGGTCATAACCATCTCTGGTGCCGTCGCGATCCATGCTGGTGAGGAGGATCTCGCCGGCCCCCCTGTCGGAGGACTGCTTGGCCCACTCGACGACATCCACCCCGGTATCGATCCTGCCCCCCGCGGTGAACACGTTCCACCCCTCGCCACCGGGCCTCCGCCTGGCGTCGATCGCGACCACCAGCACCTCGCGGGCCAGCACCTCCTTGATCTCGTCGATCAACTCCGGACGGTCGACCGCGGCGGAGTTGACGCCGACCTTGTCGGCACCGGCATCCAAGACCACCTGTGCGTCCTCGAGCGAGCGGATGCCGCCGCCGACCGTGAAGGGGACGAAGACGTCGTTGGCGACCTCCCTCGCCAGGTCGACGACGGTGGCGCGCTTATCGCTGGTCGCGGTGATGTCGAGGAAGACCAGCTCGTCGGCACCTTCGGAGTCGTAGCGTGCCGCGAGCTCGACCGGATCCCCGGCGTCCTTGAGGTCGACGAAGCGAGATCCCTTGACGACCCGCCCCGCATCCACGTCGAGGCAGGGGATGACGCGCTGGTAGACCCTGCCGCCCGGGGTCGGCGCCGACCCCGAAAGCGGATCGGTCAGCCTCGGCTCGCTGAGGAAGACACCCATCGCGAGAAAGCCCTCGGCTAGGCGACGGGAGCGGGTTCGGACTTGGCGCAGATACCGGCGAAGTTCTGCAGCAGCCTGAGACCCTGCCGAGAGGACTTCTCCGGGTGGAACTGGACGCCGTAGACGGGCGGCTTCTCGATCGCGGTGGCAAATGCGCAGCCGTAGGTCGCTCGGCCGACGACCTCGGGCCGGGCGAAGAACGCATCCGGCTCGTCACCGTCATAGGCCGCAAAGGAGTGCAGGTGGTAGAAGGTCGACTCCCCCTTCTCGATCCCCTCGCCCAGGCGCGAGTCCGGACTCCATTCGACCTGGTTCCAGCCGATCTGCGGCAGCTTCAGGCTGCCGGCCGGAAGCTCCTGCACCCGTCCCTCGAGGAAGCCGAGACCATCGGCCCCCCCGTGCTCTTCGGAGCGCTCGAAGAAGACCTGCAGCCCCAGGCATATCCCGAGGATCGGGCCACCGGCCTCGTGGCGTTCCTTCAGCACATCCGCCATGCCGGACTCCTCGAGCCGCGTCATCGCCGCCGGAAAGGCGCCGACTCCGACGACCACCGCGCCGTCCGCGGCGAGAATCTCACGCGAGTCGTTGGTGATCCGGGCTTCAGCACCGACCTTGAGAAACGCCTTCTCGACCGAGCGCCGGTTTCCCCAGCCGCAATCGATGATCGCAATGGAAGAGTTCACGGACCCAGGGTACCGGCAGGCAATGCCCCGCTTCCGCCCTCAGGCGAGCGGGGCGCCGACGCCGTGGTGGCGGAATTGCGCCAGCGTCTCGGTCATCGCCTCGACCTCGGGGGCGACCATCTCCGGCCAGTGCTTCTCGGGGTGCTCGTCGAGGGTCTTATAGCCATTGCCGCTGATCACGGCGACCACGGTGTCATCGGGGCCGAGCTTGCCCTCGTTCGCCAGCTTCATCGTGGCGGCGATCGTGGTGCCACCGGCCGGCTCGGTGAGGATCCCCTCGGTGGCGCCGAGCAGGTCGAGCGCCTCGAAGATCTCGGGATCGGTCGCCGTCGCCGCCGAGCCACCCCGCGACATCACCGCGTCGACGACCAACGGTCCATCTCCCGGAGCACCGATCGCCAGCGAGTGGGCGGCCGTCTTCGGCCTCTGCGGCTCGATCTCACCGCTGCCGTCGAGAACCGCGGTGGCGATCGGCCCACAGCCCTCGGGCTGGGCGACGTGGATCTTGGTCGCGGAGGTCTCTGCCATCTGCACCATCTCCATCTCCTGCAGCCCCTTATGGACGCGGGACGAAAGCGTGCCGCCGGCGGCCGGGATCACGAAATGGTCCGGCGAGCACCAGTCGAGCTGCTCGACCACCTCGAAGGCCACCGTCTTCGCCCCCTCCGCGTAGAACGGGCGCAGGGTGATGTTGGCGAACTGGATGCCGCTGGCCAGAGCCAGCTCGCGGCAGGCACGGTTGGCTTCGTCGTAGTTGCCATCGAGCTGGATCACCGCGGCGCCGAGCGCGCGGCAGGCGCGGGCCTTGCCGCGCTCCAGGTTGCTCGGGTAGAAGACATAGGCGGCGACCCCGGCCTTGGCGGCCAGCGAGGCGACCGCGGTGCCGACGTTGCCGGTCGAGACGCAGCCCATCTCCCCCTTGCCCAGCTCGAGCAGCCGTGCGACCGCCATCGAGACGACGCGATCCTTGTAGGAGAGACTGGGGCGTTGGGTGCTGTCGTCCTTCAGGTAGAGCTTGCGCAGGCCCAGCTCGGCGCCGAGCCGATCAGCGTGGATCAGCGGCGTGCGGCCGCTGTTTCGGCCAACCCGAGCCTGGGCGCCGGCGTCGACGATCGGCAGCAGCTCCTCGAAACGCCATATGTTGATCTGCCGCTCGGAGGTCGGCAGCTCGGCGAGCCGCTCGGTCGCCAGCTCGTAGTCGTAGTCGATGTCGAGACCCTGGCCACAGCCAAGGCACTTGAAGGTCGTATCGAGAAGGGGCAGTCGAAGCCCACAGTCGTGGCAGACCAGCTCCGTCGCACAGGAGCGGGTGCGCTGGTCAGCCGCGAGGGTCATCGTCCCTCGCCACCCCTGGCTAGCGAGGGCAGGCCCCCGGCCTTGGCGAATCTCCGCCTGCGCTTTCCGTGCTGGCGCCTGATCATGAGCGGTTTTGTATAGCAGATGCTGACATATCGATCAATTATTCTTGGCCATTGATAGGGCCTCGTTCTCTCCTTGCCGGGGAAATCCTACAGAGGCATCCCTGTCGAGCGCGAGAAGAAGCTGCTCGGCGATGTGGGGGGCAAACGGGGAAAGGACCCGCGCGAGCAGGGCGAGTGCCTCCAGCAAGGCCTCGAAATCATCGCGACTGAGGCTGCCACGGCGCTTGACGATCCGCTTCTCGTAGTCACGGATTCGCTCCAGGAGCCGAGTCACGTTGCGCACGGCCTTGTGCATCTGAAGCTCCTCGAGGTCGGCGGCGATGCGCTCCAGCCCGTTCTCACACCATTTCCCGAGCCGCTCGCGGATGAAGGCGGTATCGGCTGCGGCCCCCGCGTCCTCAGGCGCCTCGGCGGCGGCGGCGATGCTGTCATGGGTGTAGTCCCAGAGCCCTCTGAGGAACCGAGACGCAAAGCGCAGCGCCCCGTCGGTCCAGTTGAGCGCCTTGGCGGGGCCGGCGGCGTAGAGGACAGCCAGTCGCACCGTGTCGGCGCCGTGCTCGGCGACCAGCCCGTCGGGGTCGACGACGTTGCCGAGGTGCTTGCTCATCTTGCGCCCGTCGGCGATCACCATCTCGTGGAAGAGGCAACCGGCGAAGGGCTCGCCGTCCTCGATGAAGGAGAAGGGGCCGATCTCGCGCAGCGCCTTGGTGACGACGCGTTGGTCGAAGACAAAGCCGCCGCTGTCGTTACCCGCGACAAGCCGCTCGGCGGGAAGCCAGCGGCGCAGATCCGGGTGGGTGAACATCTGCTCGGCACGGTCCGCCGGGGGCACCGCGGCGGGGACCCATAGCCAGAGCGCGTCGAAATGGCAATCGAGCGTGTCGGTCTCGCGCTCGGCAACACCACCGCAGCGCGGACAGGACACCTCGAGGAAGTCGGGGCGCTCGGCCAGCGGATTGCCTTCGCCGGTCGGCTCGACGTCGCGCGGCAACCGCACCGGCAGGTCCTCGACCGGCACCGGCACGACCCCGCACTCCGCGCAGTGCACGATAGGAATCGGGGTGCCCCAGTAGCGCTGGCGCGAGATCGAGAAGTCATAGGCGCGGTAGCGCGTCGCCGGACGCGCCTTCAGATCGGCGACCGAGCCACTTGGCGATTTCTCGATGGCGTGGGAAATGCGAGCGGCGATCGCCTCGTCGGCCTCATCCACGGCGGGAATACCGAGCACCGCGGTGGGCCCGTAACGGGCATCGACGATCGGCGAGACGAATACCGGCAGCGCGCGGCCCCCCGGGACGGAGACGGCGACGTCGGTCTCGATCACCGGCACCGCGGCGGCATCGCGGGCGCTGCGCTCCCAACCGCCCGAGCGCAGCTCGTCAAGCTGCTCCGAAACTCCCCCCTTTGCCGTCCACCGCTCCGCTGCAGGGTGGCGCGGGGAGACGAGCACGAAGCGAGCCTCACCCACCGCCTCGGCGTGGGGGGTGAAGACGCTGAGGACGCCACCGTCGGGATCCTGCGCGTCGAACTCGATCCCGTCGGACCGGCCGAGGATGTAGCGCTGGGTCTTGAGCGATAGCTCGTCCCAGTCGACCAGGCTCTCGAGATTTCGATCGTTCTCTTCCAGGTAGGTGGACAGCCGCAGGAACCAGGTCGGGCGACGGATCAACCGCACCTTGTTGTGACAGCGCCAGCAGCGTCCGTCCTCGACCTGGAGCGCTGCCAGCGTCGTCTGGCAGCTATCGCACCAATCGACAGTGGCGTCGTCGCGGTAGATCATTCCCGCCTCGTACAACGTCACGAAGAGCCACTGCGACCAGCGGTACTGCCCCTCGTCGGAGCTGTAGAAGGCGCGGTCGTAGTCGAAGGAGAATCCAAGGCGCTTCATCTGCGCCAACATTCGCTCGCCACAGCGCTCGACCCAGTCCGCCGGCCGCACACCCCGATCGATTGCCGCCATCTCAGCCGGCAAGCCAAAGGCGTCGAAGCCGAACCCGAAGAGCACGGCATCGCCCTGCGCCCGGCGGAAGCGAGCGTAGGCGTCGCCGATCGCATAGTCGCGAACATGGCCCATGTGAAGGTTGCCGGAGGTGAAGGGGCTGGACGGCTTGACGTAGACGGCCGCCTGTCCCGTCGCCGGGACCGGCGTCTCGAATGCATTCCGATCAGCCCAGCTCGCCTGCCGCGCGGCCTCGATCGCCGCGGCGTCGTAGGTCGGTCTCTCGACACTCATCGCACTCGGAGTCTGCCACGGAACGTTGACCCCCGAGCCCCCGGCACCTATGCTGGAAATCAATGGTCAAGCACCTTGAAGTATTCGAGTGACACACAGAAGCGTGACCACAGTGTCAAAAAAGTGGAAAAACCCGCTGATGGGAGGTGTTTTGGCTCTTCGCCGTCCGGGCGCGGGCCTAGCTTGACCTGCCAAGTGAAAGAGGCGACCCCGGCGGTGCTTGCGGCACCCCGGGGCCCGGCCGAGACCTGAAGAGGAGGTCCCAACATGAGAGAGGGTACGAGAACGGCCCTGCTGGTAGAAGGGCAGTTGGACGAAGGGATTGTTAAGCGGGCTGTCGCCGCCGTTGAGGAGGCGTCACCCGAGAACAGGGTCCGAGCCGGGCTGGAGGCGGTGATCGCAGTTGCCGAGACCGATCCCGTCGCCGCCCGGTCGGCCCTGCACGAGTTCCGAACAGATCACGCCAGGCTCAGTCAGCTCGAGGCCTGGCTCGGAGGAGACGCGGACCGAGCGACATTCGGCCTCGGCGCCGCGATCCAGCTGGCGGACGCCGAGCTGAGCTCACCTATGCCCGACCTGCAGAGCCTCATCCCGGAGCTGCTGCGTTGGCTGGAGGGCGACTGGTAGCGTCAGGCGAAGGTCCAGAGCTTGTTGCCGAGGAAGTTGAACGGCATCGCCACCGCGACGGCAATCGCCTGTGCGGTCAGATCGCCGAGTGAGGTCCCGGCCACGAGCGCCTCGAGCACTGCGAGGTTGATCAACAGGGCCGCGAGGCTGACCGCGAAGAATCGCGCCGCCTGGAAAACCGGGTGGCCATCGCCAGGCTCAAAGGTCCAGTGTCGGTTCCAGAAGAAGTTGCTGGAGATCGCGACACAGAAGGCGCCGACCGCGGCTACCAGATGGTGAAGGCCGAAGTTGCCGGAGAGCAGGGCGAAGACCGCGAGGTTGATCAGGTATCCGGACCCGCCGACAACGCCGAATTTGAGCAGCTGCAGCCAGCTCGCCGGCCGGCGTGCGGCGGCGCGGACGCGGTAGGCGAGCTCATACGAGCCGCTCACTTGCCGGCTCCGGCGGGGAGCGCAAAACCGTCCGCGACCACGGCGTTGCTGCCGAAGCCGGTCCGCGCGTCGCGCAGAACGTAGAAGGGAACCTGGCGGAGATGGGCCGACACGTAGCGCGTAAGGGTAAGGCGCTCCAGCCTGAGACGTTCGACCGGGTGAAAGCCGGGCGGTAACCCCACAGGCTTTCTCGCCACCACGGGCTTGCTGACCACGTCGATCTCACGCACCGGCGTTTCGCCGCTGTAGACACGTTCAGAGGGGCCGTGGAGGTAGAACTGGATCGGGTCGGCGGCGAGCTTCCAGGTGAGAATCGCCCGAGGCTGGGTCGGCGGTCCGAGCCGTTCCGTCAGCTCGCGGAAGTCGGGCCGCTGCAGGTTGGGCGTGCGAGCGACGTGGACGTCGAAGGCGAGCCAGTAGGCGCAGAGCAGGGCCGCACAGGCCACGCCCGTGCGGCGCGCCCCCTCGGCGGTGCAGCCGATCGCCACCGCGATCGCCAGCGGGACCAGGGCGGGTAGGAGGTTGCGCTCGACGATGTAGTCCTTGCCGGCAAACGCAGCGGCGGCGGCTAGCAGCACCACCCCCACACCCACCGCCAGGGCGAGCGTCGTGCCGCGCCTCTCTCGACGCGAGCCGCGCAATGCGACAAGCAGGAGCGCCACGCCGATCAGCAGTGCCGGGATCAGCGCATAACGCTCGCGCGGAGGCTCGGCGATCACATGGCCGGTCTCACCCGCCAGGAAGCTGACCCCGGTCTCGAAGACACGAGTCGACAGCGGGCTGTGGTCGATCCAGCCGATATGGGTCGGGTTGACCTGGGCGGAGATCAACGGCAGCAGGGCCAGACCCACCGCGACGACGGCACCAACCGCCGGCAGGACCCGCCGCCAATCGGATCGCAGCGCAAACAGCAGCCAGGCTGCCTCGATCGCGACCGCGAAGACGGCAAAGTAGTGGCTGCAGAGCGCCAGCGCCGAAGCCAACGCCCAGAGGGCCAGGTCCCACCCCCTCCGGGTTTCCAGCGCTCGCGCGAAGAAGAGCAGCCCAAGGGCTCCGAAAAAGACGAGCAGGGCATAGGAGCGGGCCTCCTGCGAGTACCAGATCAGCATCGGGTTGACCGCCGCGATCGCCGCGGCGATCAGTCCTGCCCGCTTGCTCACCAGTTCGCGGCCGATCAGATAGACCACCGGGACGGTTGCCGCCCCGAACAGTGCCGACAGCGAGCGCAGGCCCACCTCTCCGGTGCCAAATGCCTTCGCCCAACCCCAGGCAAGCACGTAGTAAAGGGGCGGGTTGGACTCACTCCCCTTCACTTCGCGCAGCATGTCGATGAAGCTGCCGGGAATGACCCGCGCGGCAGTGATCACCTCGTCGTGGTGATAGCTCTGAACACCCAGGCTGGCGAACCGGACGGCGACCCCCAACGCGGTCAGGCCGGCGAGCGCCCAGAGGACGGTCGAGTGCGCGCGTTCGCTGGTCAAGGGGCGCAGTGATTCTCGGGCATAGGCCGCTGGGCCCCAAAAGACGGCGGCAGCGCGGTGACGGAGTCGCCCCAGGCACGGTTTGGCTGCGCCCCGAGGCGGTAGGCGAGGGTCGCCCCGTGGGCCAGCGCGCAGAACGTCGTCCAGGGCCGCCCATAGGGGTGGCCGTCGATGCGCATCGACTGGATGTAGGGAGCCCGTGACAGGGCGAGCGGAACCAGGCGGGACTTTCCGCGCCCTCGCCCGCGACGAGTGGAGCGCTGGTACGCAGAGGCGACGATCCGCAGCTTCCGTCCACCGGCCAGGCGCACAGTCGCCCGCGGGAAGAGCGGGCTACCGATCGCCAACACACCGACGCCGGGCACCTCCGGGTAGAGGCCAAGCGCCCCGAGCACGTACCAGGCCGAGAGGGTGCCGAGGTCGTCGTTGCCTGGATAGCCGCCCGGTGAGGCGTCATAGAGGCGGAGCGCTCGCCGCACCACCGCCTGGGTTTTGTAGGGCTGCCCCGCCCAGTCGTAAAGCCAAGGGACGTTCAGGTTGGGCTCATTGCCGAGCAGCGCGTGGCCGGCATGGGTGGCGCCAGGGCCGCCGTTCAGCGTCCGCAGGAAGCCATCCAGCCTGCTCACGGCTCGCCCACGGCCGCCGATCGCCGCGAAGAGGCCGGCGGGGTCCTGCGGCACCATCCACGTGTACTGGACCGAGTTGCCCTCGGCAAAGCCGGCGCCACGCAGGTTGTCGTAGTGGGGGGAGAAGGACCCATCTTCGAAGCGCGGCTCGATCTCACCGCTGCCTGGATTGAGGAGGTTGCGCCAATTACCTGAACGCAAGATGAAGGAACGGTAGGTGGCGCGATCGCTGCGGGCACGGGCCGCGAACTGCGCTATCGAGAAGTCGGCGATCGCGTATTCGAGCGTGGTCGCAGCCGAAGCCCAAACGGCTTCGGGGTCGCCGAAGAGCGAGTTCGCGTTGCGGCGTTTGACGTCGATGTCAAAGGGCAGATAGCCCAGCGTCAGGTACTGCGCCAGACCCTGACGCTGGACATAGGTGCCGTCGGCGCTGCGGCAGCCCCCGCTCGCCCCCTTGACCATCGCCGCCAACGCGGCGGCGGCGTCGAAGCGCCTGGCGCCAAAGGCGGCGGCCGAGGCGATGATCGGGTCTGCCGGATCACCCACCATCGTCATGCTCTGTCCGTTCGCGTAGGGCCAACGAGGCAGACAGCCGCTCTGGTCCGCGTCGGCGAGCATCGAGGCGACGATGTCGCTCGCGCGGCGTGGCATCAGCATCGCGAGCAGGGGGATCTGGGTTCGGTAGATGTCCCACCCCGAGAGGTCCGCGTACTGCGTGCGACCACCGGCATCATGGACCGCGCCGTCCATCCCGATGTAGTGGCCATCGGCGTCATCGAAAGTTCGGGGCGCCAGCAGCGCGTGGTAGAGCGCCGTGTAGAAGGTGTCGACGTCCCAGCCGCTGCCGCCGCCGACCCGGATCGAAGCAAGCGCGCGGTTCCAGCGTTCCTCGGCTGCGTCGGCGATGCGGCGAAACGACATGCCACGATTCTCGGCGGCGAGGTTGGCCCGTGCCCCGGCGACGCTGACGAAGGAGATGCCGACGCGGACCGCGACATCGCGGTTGTGCCGGGTGTCAAAACTGGCATAGGCACCCGCCTGGGCCGTGTTGGCCGCGGCCGTTGAGGGCTGCTCGAGGTCAGAGGCGGCGATCGAGCTCGGCGCAAGTTTTTGTCGGGTCCAGGTTCCGTAGGCATCGAACGGGCGGTTGAAGACCGCGGCGAAGTAGACGCGGTAGCGAGGCCGCTGAGCGCAGAAGTAGCCACTCGACGCCGAGCCTGAGATCTCGCGCTTTTCGGGATCGATCTCCACTTCGGCAAGATCGTCGGCTTTGGCGCTGCCGCCGGCGTTGATCAGAACGCTGGCGTGCGGCGAGGGCGGAAAGCCGAAGCGAGCCATGCCGGTGCGGGTCGTCGCGGTCAACGCTGCGTCGATCGCGCCGCCGCCGACCGGATTGAGGCGGACAGAGTAGGAGCCGGGTCCGGCGTGCTCATTGGCGTGGGAGAAGCCCGGCTGGAAGCGCCCTTCCAGCCCACCGCCCGAAGCCGCCGGGGAATCCCGCAGCGGCTCGGTCGTCGGCAGGAACGGGAAGTCCCCGTAAAGCGCGCAGCCGGCTCCGCTGAGATGGGTGAGGCTGAAGCCGCTGAGGTGGCGGTCGCGATAGTCGTAACCACCGGAATGGCGATCGGCGGGCACGGTGTCGGGCCCCCACTGCACCATTCCGAAGGGAAGGCTCGCGCCGGGAAAGTTGTGGCCGCCGCCGAAGCTGCGAGCGCTGGGCTCGGTGCCGGCGAAGACGTCGACATGGTCGGCGAGGCCCGCTCCAGGCGCGGCCGGAGCCGCAAGGCCGAGCGCGAGCAGTGCTCCCAGCGTCGTGGCGGCCGCTCGCAACATCGCTCACACGTTAGGGGTCACGCCCGGCGCGTCCGCCATGCAAGGACGTCAGGCACGTAACCTTCCGCTCCGATGCGGGCCAGAATCGCCATCCTCGTCGCCCTCGTCGCGGCAGCAGCGGCTGCACTGGTGATCGTCTTGGCGAGCACGGGGGGCGGAGATGAGAAACCTGAACAGGCCCTGCGCCCCGCTGAACCCGGCGTCGCCGTGATCTCTCCTCGCAACGGCGCCCGCCAGACGAGCAGGGCGGTGGTCGTCAAGGTTCGCGTGCGCAACTTCAAGCTTGCGCCTCTGGACTTTGGCGGGGAGCCCGAACTCGGTGAGGGTCACATCCGCTTCGCGCTCAACCGGGTGCCCGATTGCGTTGATCCGGTGAAACTGCAGCGCGCCGAGGAAAGCCCGCTTGGGCGCGGGCGCCTGGTCGGCGCCTCCTTTGACTTCCCGCGCTACTCCGGGCCCAACGGGGTGCTCGCCGAGCGGATCGGCTCCAGCGGCAGTTACTCGCCCGCCACCAGGCCCGAGATCTTCTACCACGACCTGCAGGCCGGCTTCTACCGATTGGTCATCACCCTCGCCCTCAACAACGGCGCCACCACCCCCTACCACGCGGTCACCAACTTCCAGATCCTTCCCCGCCCCGGCCACGGCCCGAAGTGCACGGGCGGCAAAGTGTCCAGCGCCAAGGCGGCTGCCTTCAACTAGTAGGGACGCCAGCTCCCAGCCAGACCGACGTGCCGGTGTTTAGAGGCCGATATGGGTGCTCAACTACCGGCACGTCCACCTTGGGGGCCTTTACTTCACTTTGTATAGTGACTTGAATGCGTACCTATCGCCGCTTGATGGGGTTCCTGCGCCCCTATCGCCGCCAGCTCTGGGGATCCTTGGTCTTCGCCTGGGCGGCAATGGGAATGACGGTGCTGATCCCGTGGCTGATTGGACGTGCCGTCAACGCGATCGAGAACGGCCAGAAGCCGGATCTGCTGCCGCTCGCGCTGGCGATCGTCGGAGCGGGGATCCTGCGGCTCGGGCTGACCGGGGTGCGAAGAGTCGTCGCCGGCAAGGTCTCGCTGGCGGTCGAGTTCGACCTGCGCGAGCGCTTCTACGCGCACCTGCAACGACTCGAGCTCGGTTTCTTCGACCATCAGCAGACGGGGCAGTTGATGTCGCGGGCGACGGTCGACCTGCAGGCGATCCGCTTCTTCCTCGGCTACGGCCTGATCTTCATCACCCAGAACCTGCTGACGATCGTTCTCGTCACCGCCGTGATGGTCGCGATCAACCCGCTGCTGGCGCTGATCGCCCTCGCCCCCGCCCCGCTGATCATCTACACCGCCTCCCGCTACAACCGCGTCTCACGGCCGGCGTTGCAGGAGGTGCAGCAGCGAATCGCCGAGCTCACCGCGGAGGCCGAGGAGAACGTCTCCGGCATCCGCATCGTCAAGGCCTTCGCCCGCGAGGAGTACCAGTTGCACCGCTTCCGGCGCGCCGTTTCGAGGGTCTTCGACCAGAGCATCTACTCGACCCGACTGCAGGCATTCTTCTCGCCCCTGATCGGCCTGCTGCCGCAGCTGGGGGTCGCCCTCGTACTGCTGGTCGGAGGGCGCCAGGTGATCGCCGGCAACCTCAGTCTCGGTGACTTCACCGCCTTCTACACCTATGTCGTGATCCTCGCGGCGCCGATGCGGATGCTGGGGGTGGCGATGGGGATGGCACAGCGAGCGATCGCCTCCGGCAACCGCCTCTTCGAAATCCTCGACCGCGAGCCGCAGATCAAAAGCCCACCGGGCGCCCCGCCACTGCCGACCGGAGGCGGCCGTGTGCAGCTGCGGAACGTGACGCTGCGTTACGACGGCTCCGCCCCGGCCCTCACCGACCTCGACCTCGAGGTCGAGGCAGGGCGCACCATCGCCTTGGTCGGCCCCTCGGGATCGGGCAAGACCAGCCTCGTGGCGCTGATCGCGCGGCTCTACGACCCGAGCGAGGGCGAGGTGCTGGTCGACGGCGCCGACGTGCGCGCGGTCGAGGTCAACTCGCTGCGCCGCGAGATCGCCTTCGTCGCCGACGACAGCTTCCTCTTCTCCGCCACCGTCGCCCAGAACATCGCCTACGCGCGGCCGGAGGCGAGCCTCGAGGAGATCGAAGCGGCAGCGCGGCGCGCCCAGGCCGACGAGTTCATCCGCGACCTGCCGGGCGGTTACGAGACGACCGTGGGCGAGCGCGGACTGACCCTCTCAGGCGGTCAGCGACAGCGCGTCGCCATTGCCCGCGCCCTGCTCGCCGATCCCCGGATCCTGATCCTCGACGACGCCACCTCCTCGGTCGACGCGACCACCGAGGGGGCGATCAAGACGGGGCTGCACGAGGCGATGGCGGGCCGTACGACCTTCATCATCGCCCACCGCCTCTCCACGGTCTCGCTCGCCGACGAGGTGGTGGTGATGGACGGCGGCCGCATCGTCGACCGCGGTAGCCACGAGGAGCTGCTCGCCGGTTGCAGCTTCTACCGCGAGATTGCCGAGCACGGTCTCGCCGACACGGTCTTCCTCCAACACGACCTCGAAGAGCGCGAGGAGATGGCGCGGCTGTGAGCGCGGAGCGCAACCGCTTCCGCGAGATCTATCTCCTCTTCGCCGCGGTCTGGAGGTTGATCCGCGGCCAGGATCAGCGCGCCCGCAAGGTGCGCTGGATGATCGGCCTGCTGCGCCCCTACCGCGGCAAGGTGGCGTTGATGTTCGGTGCTCTGCTGGTCGCAACCGGAGCCGGCCTTGCCCCTCCCTATCTGGCGGGCAGGGCGGTGGACTCCGGGATCGTCGCCGGCGACGTCGGCGCCCTCGACCTGATCGTCGTCGCCTTCCTCCTCGTCGCAACCCTCTATGCCGCGGCCACCTTCGTGCAGACCTATCTGGTCGGCTGGGTCGGGACGCGCGCCCTGCAGGACCTGCGCGAGCGGCTCTTCGCCCACATCCAGGCGATGTCGATCGGCTTCTTCACGCGGCGCAGCCCAGGGGTGCTGATCAGCCGCATGACCAATGACATCGAGGCTCTCAACCAGCTGGTCACCGACGGCATCGTGACGATGTTTTCCAGCACCCTGACCCTGATCGGGGTGGTCGTGATCCTGCTTTTCCTCGACGTGCAGCTGGCCCTCGTCACCTTCCTCACCTTTCCCCTGCTCGCCGCCGCCAGCATCGTCTTCCGGATCGTCTCCCACGGCGCCTACCGCGCCACCAGGGAGCGGATCGCGGCGATCACCGGCTACCTGCAGGAGACCCTGAGCGGCGTCCGCGTCGTTCGCAGCTTCGGCCAAGAGCCGCGCCACGCCGCGGCGATGACCGAGCTGAACGAGGCCAACCGCGAGGCGAACATGAAGACCGTCTACCTCAACGCCTCCTACTTCCCCGCGGTCGAGCTCCTCTCCGCCGTTGGCACCGCGGCGATCCTCCTCTTCGGCGGCTCCCAGGCGATCGACGGAGCGATCCAGATCGGCGTCATCGTCGCCTTCGTCGGCTACCTGCAGGTCTTCTTCCAGCCGATTCAGGAACTTTCCCAGCTCTACACGACCTACCAGCAGGGGATGGCGGCGCTGGACAAGATCTTCGACCTGCTCGACACCGAGCCCGACATGGTCGACGCACCAGGGGCGATCGACCCGGGCACGCTGCGCGGCGAGATCGAGATGGAGGGAGTCTCGTTCGCCTACGCCGACGACGCCCTGGAGCGCGAGGAGCGTGGAGAGGCGGTCGAGTGGGCGCTGCGCGAGGTCGATCTGCACGTACCCCCCGGGCAGACCCTGGCGCTGGTGGGTGCGACCGGCGCGGGCAAGTCGACCTTCGCCAAGCTGGTGGCCCGCTTCTATGACCCCCAGGCCGGTCGGGTGCTTGTCGACGGGCACGACCTGCACGGCGTGCAGCAGGGGGCGCTGCGGCGTCAGCTGGGGATCGTTCCGCAGGAGGGTTTCCTCTTCTCGGGCAGCGTGCGCGAGAACATCGCCTTCGGGCGGCCCGAGGCGAGCCTGGAGGAGATCGAGGACGCGGCCGCAGCGGTCGGCGCGACCGCGTTCATCGCCGCGCTCCCAGAGCAAATCGACACCCAGGTGGGCGAGCGAGGGGTCCAGCTCTCCGCCGGCCAGCGACAGCTGGTCGCTTTCGCGCGGGCGCTCCTGGCCGAGCCCCGGATCCTGATTCTCGACGAGGCGACCTCGAACGTCGACGTGCGAACCGAGAAGACGATCGAGAAGGGACTGGAGCGACTGCTGGCCGGACGCACCGCGATCGTCATCGCCCACCGTCTTTCGACGATCCGCCGCGCCGGCAAGATCGTGGTGCTGGAAGGAGGCAGAATCGCCGAGGCAGGCACCCACGAGGAGCTGATCGAGGCCAGTGGCCCCTACTCGCGCCTCTACGGTGCTTGGCAGGAGTCCTCGGCCGCCTGAGCGGCCCGCTCAGCCGGGACCGATGCCGCCGCTGGACCCACCGCCGGAGCCTTCCGTGCTGCCGCCGGTACCGCCACCGACTCCGGCGCCGCCACCGGCGCTTTCTTCTTCGACCGCGCCGGCGCCACCCGCTTCCGGCGCTGGTTCGACCGCTTCAGGGGCGGCTTCTTCTTCGACCCCTTCGGGGGCTTCTTCTTCTGACGGTTCCGCCGCCGAGCCGCTGGGGGTCGGTGCCGCAGGCGCCTCACCGCACTGTTCGAAGCCGTAGCCACTCGCCGCGGACTGGAAAGAAGAAGAGCAGACGAAGCTTCCGCTTCGGCGGTGGCCAGCGCTTCTTCTTCGCCTCGCCCAGCGGCCAAGCTGACATTGCTCTCCGCCTGGGCGAGCTGTTCGGCCGCGGAAATGAATTCTGGATAACCGGTGCTGCCGTTGCTGGGAGCGCCGAGCCCCTTCAGCCGTTCAGCCATGCCGCTGTAGAGATCGGCAACCTGGGTGGCCTGCCCGCCGGCGCCGGAGCTGGTCGACCCGGCAGTGCCGACCGCGGCGTTCACCTCGGCGCAGATCGCGTCGCCCTGGGCGATCAATTCCTCCTTGCTCAACGCAGCGGTCGTTTCGGTGGTTTCGGCCGGAGCCGCTGCGGTCGAGTCGCCGCCACCGCCCCCACCGCAGCCAGCGATCGCCAGCGCGGTCAGCACGACCAGCGGCAAGATCGCGAGAAGGCGCCTGGAAGTCCCCATACGACCGCGAAGGTAGCAGAGCGACTAGACGCCCATACAGGGACTTTGACGCGACTGCGGCCCAGGGATTCGAACCCCAACTACCTCGTCCAGAGCGAGGCGTGCTGCCATTACACCAGGCCGCAACGAACACCCCTGAGAATAATCCACACGACAGGCCGGGTGTGGAGCCGTCGCGCCCTAAGAGATTTCGCCCAGGTCGCTGTCGAGGTCGGCGATCCGCTCCCTGGCAGCGGAGACATCGACCTGGTCAGCAAGCAAGCGCCGTGCTTCGGCGAGGTCCTCGGAGCGCCCGACACTGAGCGCACCGGCCACCCTGCCGTCCTTCAGGTACCAGACCGAGAACTCGCCGGCGTCACGATCGCCCCGCCAGATCTCCTCGTCCCACTCGGCGGCCGGTCCGACGTACTCGAGGCTCGCCCAGTCGGCGAGGTCGCTGAAGAAGTAGGGGACGACGTCGTAGTCGCGCTCATCGCCCAGCATGTTGCGGGCGGCGTGCATCCCCTGCTGCATCGCCACGTCCCAGTGCTCGACCCGGATGCGGCGACCGTGGACGACGCTGTCGTAGGAACAGCAGTCGCCGGCGGCGTAGATCCCCTCAACCGAGGTCGCGAGCTTCGAGTCGCAGACGATCCCGTCGTCGACCTTCAGTCCCGCCCGTTGGGCAAGCATCGCGTCCGGCCGCACACCGGCGCCGACCACGACCGCGTCGCACTCGATCGCCATCCCGCTCTTGGTCAAGACAGCCTTGACCCGGCCGTCGCCCTCGAAGGCCTCCAGCTCCTCGCCGCCATGGACGGTGACGCCGTGCGATTCGATCGCCTCCTGGAACCAGCGCCCGGCGTCCTCGCCGAAGACGCGCGAGAGCGCAACGTCCTCCATCATCACGATCGTGCACTTGACGCCCTTCGCGGTCAGCGAGGCGGCGACCTCGGTGCCGATGTAGCTGCCGCCGATCAGCACCACGTGCTCGGCCGCCTCGGCGTCGGCGCGGATCGCGTCGGAGTTGCCGAACGCCCGCAGGTAGTGGATGCCCTCGTTCTCGGCGCCCTCGACCCGGAGGATGTTGACCATCGCCCCGGTGGCGATCAGCGCCTTGCCGAAGCCGACCTCCTCCCCACCCTGCAGCTTCGCGATGCGCTCAGCCGGGTCGAGCGACATCACGTTGATGCCGGTCAGCAGCTCGACCCCATTCTCCTCATACCAAGCGGCCGGGTTGACGTGGGCGTCCTCGCGCCCCGCCTCACCGCGCATGTACTCCTTGGAGAGCGGCGGTCGTTCGTAGGGCGGCTCGGGCTCGCGGCCGGCCAGCAGGATCGAGCCCTCGGCGCCACGCCTGCGCAACTCCGACGCGCAGTGCGCCGAGGCCATACCGCCACCGATCAGCAGGAAGTCGACCTCGCGGTCGGCCATCGCTCAGCCCGTCCCGTTGCCGCCGGAAGCGGGCCCGAACAGCTCCTTGAGGTCGTCCTCCCGCCCTGGATCCAGCACAGCCAGCACCTCGTCGCCGACCTCCAAGACGGTGTCGGCGTTGGGCACGAAACCCTTGCCTTCGCGCAGCACCGAGATCAATAGGCTTCCTTCCGGCATCGAGAGATCGCCGACACGACGTCCGGTTACCCGCGAATCCTTGCCGAGCAACATCTCGATGATCTCCAGCTGCTCCTCCTGCAGGTCGAGCAGGTGGACGAGGCCGTACTCGGGCACCTCGTGCTCGAGCAGGCGCAGGATCAGGTCGGTGGCGGAGACCGACGGCTTCACCCCGAGAAGGTCGAAGTGCGGCCGGTTGCGCGGGTTGTTGACGCGGGCGATTATCCGTTCGACCTCGTACTTCTCGCGGGCTACCTGGCAGATCAGCATGTTGTCCTCGTCGTCGCCGGTCACCGCGATCACCATGTCGGCGCGCTGGATCCCAGCCCGCTCCAGCACCCACAGCTCAGAGGCGTCGCCATAGGTGACGTTATGCTCGAGCTCCTGCTCGACGGTCAGGTAACGGCGTCGGTTGCTCTCGATCACAGTCACCTCGTGGTTCTTTTCGAGCAGCTCGCGGGCGAGGTTCCAGCCCACCTTCCCAGCCCCGACGACGATGATGTACACGGGTCAGACCGCCTCGCGCTGCGCGCCCTCGCGGACGGCGCTCTCCAGCATGTCGATCGCGACCCGGGTCGGGCAGATCGTGTTCATGCCCTGTTGCCGGTACCACTCGGCCCGCAGGGGATCGAGGATCCGCGCGATCACCGTCGGCACCTCGTAGCGACGTTGGGCGATCTGCGCGATCACGATGTTCGTGTTGTCGCCGTTGGTGGCGGCGATGAAGGCGTCGGCCTTCTCGATCCCGGCCGCCAGCAGGGCGTCGGTCTCGAGGCCGGTGCCGACCGTGAACTGGCCGCCGAGGTCCTCCCAGCCCTTCTCCAAGCCGACCTCGAGTCGAGTGTGGGACTCGGGGTCCTCGTCGAGGCAGGAGACCTGATGCCCCTCACTCAACATGGAGCGGGCGACGGAGGAACCTACCCGCCCGCAGCCGACGATCAGAATGAACACGTGATCACCACGGGCTGGAGTCTAGTCAGCCGACGGTGGGCTCTGGGGCCGGCTCAGCCGGGGGGTCGGTCGAGGACTCGGGGGGCGCCGTGAGCAGAACCTGACACGGCGCCTTCTTCAGCACGTACTCGGTCGCAGCGCCGATCTCCGCGGGCTTGGCGGCGCCGATCCCGCCCAGGGTGGCGCCACCACGAATCCTGCTCGGCGGCTCGGCCCCGACCACGATCGCTTCGGCCCCGCCGCGCCGCGCCGCTTCGACTATCCCGGCACCGACCTCGCGCGCCCGTGTCACCGAAGCGGTGACCCTCACACCGCCGTACTCTTCGCCGACTTCGCGGGCGCGCTCGATGGCTCGCAGCGCCACCTCCTCCCGCTCGGGCGGCAACTCGGCGTCGAGCGGCAGGGTCAGGGGAACGTCGAGCACGTAGACGATCGCGAGGTGGGTCTCGTCGACCTCGTCATCGCCCTCCCGCTCAGCCGCGGCAAGCCGGCCCGCGGTGGCGACGATGTCGTCGTCGAGCTCGGTCCCGAACACGGGTACCAGGATGTTGCCGTATTCGACGTTGGGCGCCTGCTTGGTCAGCGCCCGCTCGGTGACCTGGACGCGCCGGGTCAGCGTCGTCCCCTCGAAGCCCTTGCGGTAGACGACGTAGAAGAGCAGCCCGAACAGCATCCAGCCGCCGCCGACCCAGCGAGCCCGGTCGTGGAAGGCGAGAACGCTGAGGAAGGCAAGGGCGCTGAGCAGGGCCGCGAAGAGCGTCGGGAGCGGAAGGCGGGCGCCGCGCCAAGAGACGCTCCAGGGAACCCGGAACGGGCGCGGCAGGTCGGGCTGGGTGACCCGCAAGCGCAGGATCGAGAGGTGGGCGATCGTGATCGCCAGCATCGCCCCGAAGGCGTAGAGCCCGGCCAGCAGCTTGACGTCGGTCGGCGCCACCAAGCCGATCGCGATCACGCCGGAGATCGCGATCGCGACGTGCGGCGTCGCGTAGCGGCTGTTGAGCTTGCCCAGCCAGCTGGGGATCTGGCGGTTGATCGCCAGCGTGTAGATATGGCGCGAGACGCCCAGCATCGCGGTGGTCGCGGCCCAGAAGAGAACCGGGGCGGCGACCAGGGCGACGACCCAGCGCATCGCGTCCGCCACCCAGGCCGGGTGGTAGGCGGAGACGACCCCCAGAACCGGCGCCTCGACGAATTCGCCGCCGAGCGCGGTTTCGGGCCCTGCGGGCCCGGCTACGACGGGCACGGCCATCAGCGCGATCGCCGCCATCCCGGCGTAGACGAGCGGCACCATGACCGCTCCGAGCGAGACGATCCGCTTCAGGTCGCGTGGCTTGACGTCGATGTCGGGGGCGAGGTCGGAGGCGGCCTCAATCCCGGCGTAAGCGAGCATCGCGATCACCGAGGCGTAGATGATGTCCTTGACGCTCGGGTTGGTGAAGAGGCTGATCTGGTCGGTGAGGCGATCCGGGTGCAAGACCGCGAGCACGCCGACGCCAATCACGGCGAGCTGCAGGGCGATGTCGGCGAGGGCGAGCATCGCCAGCCACCGGTACCGGCCGCGTCCGGTCACGTTGAGGACGTTGAGCAGACAGGCGGAGATGATCACCAGCCCGGCGACCCCGATCTCCCAGCCCGGCTCGCTGAGATTGGCGGAGATCGGCTCCAGGTAGTGGGGAACGGAGATCGCC
Source organism: uncultured Solirubrobacterales bacterium (assembly GCA_963706605.1). Lineage (GTDB taxonomy): Bacteria > Actinomycetota > Thermoleophilia > Solirubrobacterales > 70-9 > VRUE01. Next base: position 2,110,442 of record OY970165.1, on the reverse strand, counting down.
GCGAGGGCGGCGACGATCAGGTAGTCGATCAGGATCGCCCAACCGGCGATGAAGGCGATCAGCTCGTTGAAGGCGTGACGGGCGAAGCTGGAAGAACCGCCCCGTTCGCGGATCATCGCGCCGCCCTCTACGTAGCTGAGCGTGGTTAGCACGAAGAGCAGCCCGGCGGCGAGGAAGATCAGCGGCGTCAGGCCGAGGCCGCGGTCGGCGACCACGCCCAGGGAGAAATAGATCGAGAACCCGACCGCCGAGTAGACGGCGACGAAGAGACCCGGCACTCCGAGCCCGCGATTCAGCAGCGGCTCCAGGCGCGAGCCCTCCGGCCGTGGCGGCTGGACCGGCTGCCCTGGAGTGCTCACCGGCTCATCCGCGAGGCGACCCAGAGCCGGCCGGCCCCGACCGCCGCGAAGGCAAGCCCCATCAACACCCCGACCGAGAGCGGCCCGCCGCCGTTGGCGAGGGTGGTGACGAGGATCACCATGCCGAGAGCAACGAAGACGAGGGAGATGGTGCGGACCGAACCGCGGTAGATCCGCTCGGGCGAGGACATCCCGGCGATTCTAGGCAAGGAGCGGCGCTGCCTCGGGCTGCTGGCTCCTGTCGGAGACGACGATGACGCGGCAGGGCCGCTCACCCAGGACGGTCTGCAGGGTCTTGTCGTAGAGCGGCGCCCCGTTGCGGTAGCGCAGCCCGACGACGACCGCAGCGGCGTTGATCAGCTTCGCCTCGTCGGAGATCGAGTAGCCGGCCTGCGCCGGTCGCACCCGCTCGACATGGCCGGTAACCCGCTGGCCCCCGATCAGCTTCGCCTGCTCCACCTTGCTCTGCGCCTCGGCTTCCCTGTCGCGCAGCTCGGCGTCGAGCGGCAGGTTGGTCGGCACGGTCAGCAGCGAGTGGATGTGGACGCCGCGGCGGCGCTTGGAGGCGAGCTTGACCGCGGTCGCGACCATCTCCTCGGAGAACGGCTCGCCGTCCTCGAAGGCGACCAGGATGCTGCGGTACTCGATCTCCTCGACCCCGAGCGGCTCCGGCGTCACGACTTTGACCGTCTGGGTGAGTGGCAGCTTCTGGTTGCGACGATAGAGGACGTAGACGGCGATCCCGAACGCCATCCAGCCGGCCCCGACCGCGAGGGTGCGCGGGTTGAGCGCCATCACCACGATCCAGGCGGCGAAGGTGCCGAGGCCGCCCAGGACGGCGGTCAGCGGCACCTCGAAGCCGAAGGCGTGGAAGTTGAGCGGCGGCTTCCAGGGCCGCTCCTCCCCCGATTTCCGCCGCCGCAGCTGAATCACCGAGACGTGGGCGATCGTGAAGGAGAGCATCGCGCCGAACGAGTACAGCGTCGCCAGGAATTCGGCCTGGCCCGGAATCAGCGTGATCATCGCGAGGCCGGCGAAGACGAGGATCGCGATGTAGGGAGTGCGGTAGCGGGGGTGGACCTGCCGCAGTCCCTCGGGCAGCTGGCGGTGCTGGCCCATCGAGTAGGTGAGGCGGGAGACCCCGATCAGGCCGGCGTTGGTGGCGATCAGCAGGATCACCGCGGCGAGGATTCCGACGTAGAAGCGCAGCGCTTCGGTCAGGCCGCTGCCGAGGCCGAGGTTCTCGACGATGCCGAGGATCGGATCGTTGGCGAACTCGGAACCGAGCGCCGTCGTGTAGTGGCCGGCGGCGTTCTGGACGACCGGCATCGCGGAGAGCGCGACGACGGGGATCAGTAGGTAGAGACCGAGCACCGCCGCGACGGTGAGGCCGACGCTGCGCGGAATGGTCCGCGCCGCGTCCTTCGCCTCCTCGGCCATGTTGGAGATCGTCTCGATCCCGGTGTAGGCGATCATCGCGACCGCGATCCCGAGCGCGAAGTCGCTCCAGGTCGGGGCGACGCCGAGATGGACGTTGTCGACCAGCACCTGCGGGCTGAGGACGAGCACGACGCCGATCCCGACCAGCACCACCTGGGTGGCCAAGTCGGCGACCGCGAGCACCAGGTTCAGCTTCGCCGACTCCTGCGAGCCGCGGATGTTGAGCAGCGCCAGGGCCCCGATCAGAACCGCGCCCCCGATGATGTCGCCCGGTGCGTGACCGAGCGGCTCCCAGAACACGGCCAGGTAGTGGGGGACGAAGTAGGCCGAGATCGCGACCGTGATCGTGTAGTTGAGCATCTGGCCCCAGGCGGCGACGAAGCTGACCATCTCGTTGAAGGCGTGGCGGGCGAAGCTCGATGACCCCCCCGCCTCCGGGTACATCACCGTCGCCTCGGCGTAGGTCGCGGCGGTCGCGGCAAAGATCAGGCCGGAGATGACGAAGGCGACCGGGGTCAGGCCAAGGGCGAAGGCGGCGGTCACCCCGAGCGCGTAGTAGATCGAGGAGCCGACGTTGCCGTAGGCGGCGGAGAACAGCGCGCCGACGCCGTGGACGCGACTCAGCGATTCGTCTCTGGGGATTCGTTGCGCCATCTAGGCGCCGGCCTTGGCGGACATTCAGGCCGAATATACGGACGCTGCCGGTGCCCGCTGTACGTGGGCCCGGCTCAGCTCGGCCGGTGAGGCGCAGCCGCAGAGCGCAAGGGTGAGCGCGAGCTCCTCGCGGAGCAGCTCGAGAACGCGCCGCGCTCCCGCCTCGCCGCCGACGGCGAGGCCCCAGAGGGCGGGCCGACCGACCAGCACCGCGTCGGCACCCAGCGCCAGCGCAATCGCCACGTCGACGCCGCGGCGGATGCCGCCGTCGACCAGCACCACACCGCGCCCTTCGACCGCGTCGACCACCTCAGAGAGGGCGTCGGCGGTCGCGAGCACGCGGTCGAGCTGGCGCCCGCCGTGATTGGAGACGACGACTCCCGCGACGCCGTGTTCGATCGCGAGCGCCGCATCCTCTCCGCTCAGCACGCCCTTGACGAGCACCGGCACTCGGCAATCGGAGGCGAGGTCCTCGAGGTCTGACCAGCTCAGCGCAGGATTCATCAGACCGAAGGTCTCATCGATCGTCACCGCCCGCCCGGACCCGAGCGCCGCTTCGACGCTGGGTACGCCGAGCTCCGCCGGGATTTCGAATCCGGTCCGGCGATCACGCTCGCGGTTGCCGCCGCGCGGTGCGTCGACCGTCACCACGATCGCCTCATAGCCGCACTCGACGGCCTCCTCGACCAGCGCCTTGGTCACGCCCTCGTCCTTGAAGCAGTAGAGCTGGAACCAGCGGCGCCCACCCGGCGCCGCCGCCGCAACCGGTCCCGGGCGCGTGGTGGCCAGGGTCGAGAGGCACATCACGGTTCCCGCCGCCGCGGCAGCCCGCGCCATCGCGATCTCACCCTCAGGGTCGACCAGCCCCTGGTAGGCGACCGGCGCGACCAGCACCGGCATCGAGATCTCAGCTCCCAACACCTCCACCCCGGTCCGCCACTCGCTCAACCCGGCCAGCATCCGCGGCTGCAACCGCCACCGACCCCAGGCAGCAACGTTCTCCCCCAACGTCAGCTCATCCCCAGCCCCGCCGAAGAAGTAGCCGGCGACCCCCGCATCGAGCTTCTCAGCAGCTACGCGCTCGAAGTCGCCGACGTTGACCAGATCCTCGCTCACGCCGCGCATTATCGGTGTCCCGTGAAGGAGGGGCACGGTGCCCCTCCCGCAAGCGGCGTCCTGTTTTTCGCCCCATCCACTGTCACGGGCAGCCGCAATGCCCGAGGCGAAAAACCCAGCGCCGTGGGAGGGGCACCGTGCCCCTCCCCCTGCGAATGCCTAGAAGTGGACGATCGGGATGATCAGGATGGCGACGATGTTTGCCACCTTGATCATCGGGTTGATCGCCGGACCGGCGGTGTCCTTGTAGGGGTCTCCCACGGTGTCACCGGTCACCGAGGCAGCGTGAGCCTCGGAGCCTTTGCCGCCGTGGGCGCCGTCCTCGATCAACTTCTTCGCGTTGTCCCAGGCGCCGCCGCCGGCGGTCATCGAGATCGCGGCGAAGAGGCCGACGACGATGACGCCGATCAGCAGGCCACCGAGCGCGTCGACGCTGAGCAAGCCGACGATCACCGGAACGACGATCGGAATCAGCGCCGGCAGGATCATCTCTTTCTGCGCCGCCAGGGTGACGATGCTGACCGTTTTCGCGTAGTCGGGTTTTTCGGTGCCCTCCATGATCCCCGGGTGCTCGCGGAACTGCTCGCGAACCTGTTCGACGACCTGGCCGCCGGCACGGCCGACCGCCTCGATCGCGAATGCCGCGAAAAGGTAGACCATCATGCCGCCGATGATCAGCCCGATCAGCACGTCCGGGCTGCTCAGGTTGAAGAGGCTGTTGAGATCGAACCCAGCTGGAGCCTCGCCTGCCAATTCGCTCTTGAAGGCGGCGAACAGAACCAGGGCAGCGAGAGCGGCGGAGCCGATCGCGTAGCCCTTGGTCACGGCCTTGGTCGTGTTGCCGACCGCGTCGAGCGGGTCGGTCACGTTGCGCACCTCCTCGGGCAGATCGGCCATCTCGGCGATCCCACCAGCGTTGTCGGTGATCGGACCAAACGCGTCAAGGGCGACGATCAGGCCGCAGAGCGAGAGCTGTGCCATCACGGCGATGCCGATCCCGTAGATCCCCGCCAGCTCGTTGGCGCCGAGGATCGCCAGCGCCAGCACCAGCGCCGGCGCGGCGGTCGACTGGAAGCCCTGAGCCAGCCCCTGGATGATGTTCGTAGCGTGGCCGGTCTCCGACGCCTGGGCGATCGACTTGACCGGACGGAAGCGGGTTGACGTATAAAATTCGGTAATCCCGAACAGCAGTGCCGTTACCGCGACCCCGATCACAGCGCAGAGCCAGAGGTCGGTGACGCTGACGGCATCGGCAGCCGTACTCAAGCCGAGCCGCACCGGGTCGCTCATCAGCCAGTCGGTGATCGGGTAGAAGGCCGCGATCGAGAGGATCCCGGAGATGATCAGGCCCTGGTACAGCGCCCCCTCGACCCGGTCCGATTTGGTCCGCACCGAGAGCGCCCCGATGATCGAGGCGATGATCGCGACGCCACCGATCACCAGCGGGTAGATCGCCACCTCGCGCGAGAAGTCACCGCCGGAGCCGGTGAAAGTGAGAACGCCGAGCAGCATCACCGCCACCGAGGTGACCGCGTAGGTCTCGAAGAGGTCCGCGGCCATGCCGGCGCAGTCGCCGACGTTGTCGCCGACGTTGTCGGCGATCACCGCTGGGTTGCGGGGATCGTCCTCGGGGATCCCCGCCTCGACCTTGCCGACCAGGTCGGCACCGACGTCGGCCGCCTTGGTGAAGATGCCGCCGCCGAGCCGAGCGAAGACCGAGATCAAAGATCCACCGAAGCCGAGCCCGACCAGGGCGTCGACCGCCTCCTTATCGCTTGAGCCGGTGAGGACGAGGATGCCGTAGTAGCCAGCGACCCCGAGCAGAGCGAGACCGACCACCAACAGGCCGGTTACCGAACCCCCTTTGAAGGCCACGTCGAGGGCAGGTGGAACGCCACCACGGGCCGCCTCGGCGACGCGGGAGTTGGCACGCACCGAGAGGTTCATGCCGATGAAGCCGGTAGCACCCGAGAGAACGCCGCCGATCACGAAGCCGATCGCCGTCTTGTAGTCCTGCAGGAGCCAGAGCACGATCGCGATCGGCACCGCGACCACGGCGATGATCATGTACTGACGGTTGAGGTAGGCCTTGGCGCCTTCCTGCACCGCGCCTGAGATTTCCTGCATGCGCTCGTTGCCCGGTGACTTCGCGAGCAGGCGCTGCGTGATGATCAATCCATAGACAACCGCCGCCCCTGCGCAGACGAGCGCAACGACGACTCCGTAATCGGTCAAGAAGCTGGTCAAGTTCGGTTCCTCCGGCTGGTTTGAGCGGCGCGGGAGTCTATATGGGGGCGCGGATACCGCGTTCTGAGCCTTCGGCGAGGGACGTGCCGGTTGTTAGCCGCCCATATGGGCGGCTAACAACCGGCACGTCTAGGCGGCCTGTTTGGCCGCTGTGTAGGTGCGGCGCGTCTCGCCCACCGCGTCGCGGTAGATGTCCTCGATCGAGACCCCGGTGTCGAACGCTTCGCGCGAGCGCTGGGCGCCGTTTCGCTCCGGCAGCCGGGCCTCGATGTCGAGTCGCGAGCGCGCCGGAGCGGTCCACTCCAGCAGCGCCTCCAGCGCCGCCCGCGCCTCGACCTCCACCCCGCGGCGAAAGTCGATCAGCTTGCCGCTCATCCCGTGGCGGATCGCGCGCCAGAGGTTCTCCTCGATCTCGCGGTCCGCAAGCGGCGCGCCGGCACCGTCGTAGCCGTGCTCGTCGTAGTCGAGCGCCGTCTGGGCGATGCAGGCGGCGATCAGCCCGGCCAGCCCAAACGACTCGTCGCCGCGGGTCTGGGCGTCGCAGATCCGCACCTCGACCGTGCCGAACTGGTGGTGAGGGCGGACGCTCCACCAGAGCTGGGTCGACTCGACCACGGTCCCAGTCCGCTGCAGCATGCCGACGAACTCGGCATAACGGTTCCAGTCGACGAAGGGACTTGGCACACCGCAGCGGGGAAAGGTGCGGGTGAAGATCTCGGTGCGAACCGTGTGCAGGCCGGTGTCGCGGCGATCGAGGAAGGGCGAGTTGGCGGAGACCGCCAGCAGCAGCGGCAGCAGCTCTCGAATCCAGTCGCAGACGGCGATCGCGCGATCGGCCCCGCGCACGCCCATGTGGACGTGCAGGCTCCAGGTGTTGTTGCGCTGCGCGACCCAGCCCAGTTCATGCCTGAGGCGGTTGTAGTGGGGCGTGTCGATGATCCGCTGGTCGAGGTAGCCGGCCCAGGGATGCGTGCCCATCGCCGCCAGCGCCAGGCCCATCCCGTCCGCCAGCTCGAAGAGGCGCGCGCGCCGCTCGCGCTGTGCGGCCATCGCGGTCTCGAAGCTCTCGCAGCGACCAGAGCGGATCTCGATCTCGGAGGCGATCAGCTCGCCGGCGGCGGAGTCGGCAAGCACCGGGTCCTTCTGGCAGGCGGCGTAGAGCTCGTCGAAGCGGTGCTCCAGCTCCAGCGTCGCGGGGTCGAGGATCGCGAACTCCTCCTCCAGGCCGATCGTGAAGTCGGTGGAGGACTCGAATCTCTCCCGAGCGAGGTCGAGGTCCAGGGACAAGGAGCCAGGAGCCTTTCTAGGTCAGGTAGAAGTAGAGCGCGTAGAGGAGGTCGACAGCCGGGCTGGAGGTGTGCACAGTCACCTCCGGCGGAACCTGGAGCAGCTGCTCGGAGTAGTTGAAGATGATTTTCACCCCGGCCTCGACTAGGCGGTCGGCGACGGCCTGGGCCGAGGCGGCCGGGACCGCGAGCACTCCGACCACGATCTCCTGCTCGGCGACGACGGCCTCGAGCTCGCCGAAGTCGCGCACCGGCAGGCTGCCGACCTCTTTGCCGACGACGTCGGGATCGATGTCGAACATGGCGACGACCTGGAATCCGTGGTCGGCGAAGATGTCCGAGCTGGCGATCGCCTGGCCCAGGTTGCCGGCCCCGAAGAGAGCGATGTTGTGCTGGCCCGACGTGCGGAGGATCTTGCGGATCTCCGCCACCAGCGAGTCGACGTTGTAGCCGACCCCCCGCTTGCCGAACTTGCCGAACCCGGAGAGATCGCGGCGGATCTGGGTCGGATTGATGTGGGTGTAGTCCGACAGTTCCTGCGAGGAGATCGTCTCCCGCCCCATCTTGCGGGCCTGGGTCAGAACCTGGAGATAGCGCGAGAGGCGCGCGGCGACGCCCAGCGACAGCCGCTCGCCGTCGGCGATCAATCCCCCGGACACCTCAAGCTCCTCGACTGCCTGCTCGATCATCGTCGGTCCCCACAGTATCGAGCCGGGCTGTAACAGAGGCCCGGTCCAGGGTCAGCTCCGAGACGACCTCGCCGTTCACCTCAACCACCGGGATGCGCTCGAGCATGCGTCGCAGCAGTGTCTCGTCGCTCTCGATGTCGACCTCGCGCAGCTCAAAACGGTACCCCGCTTCGTGCATGGCGAGGAGCCCTTCCAGCGCTTCCTCGCAGAGGTGGCAACCCGGCCGCGAGTAGAGGACCAGCTCCGCGCTCATCGGACGGCGACCGGCGGGCGGCTGCTGGGGAATGCGTCGTAAGAGAGGTACTCCGGATAGGTGATCCGTGGCGCAAAACGGGCGGCGGAGCCGATCATCGCGGCGTTGTCGGTGCAGAGCTCGAGCGGGACCAGCTTCAGTCGCAATCCGCGCTCCTCGCAGAGCGCCGAGACCGCCTCGCGCAGCGGCCCGTTGGCAGCCACACCGCCGCCCAACGCCACCGCATCCCACCTGCCCCGCTTCAGCGCCCGTTTCAGTTTCGAGGTCAGCTGGCCGACCGCGGCCGCCTGAAAGCTCGCGGCAAGGTCGGCGCGGCGCTCCTCGACCTCATCCGGACCGAGGTCGCGGCAGAGGTAGACGAGCGCGGTCTTCAGCCCGCTGAAGCTGAAGTCGAGACCCGGGTCGCGCGCCATCGCGACCGGCAATGGGAACGCCTCCGGGTCCCCCTCCTCCGCCAGCCTCTCCAGCGCCGGCCCACCCGGGTAGCCGAGCCCGAGCAGGCGCGCGACCTTGTCGAAGGCCTCGCCGGCGGCGTCGTCGAGCGTCTGTCCGAGCACCTCGTGCCCGGCGTGGTCGCCGACGCCAGCCAGCAGCGTGTGGCCGCCGCTCGCCACCAGGCAGAGGAAAGGGGGCTCAAGCGGATCCGGAGCGAGGAAGTTTGCGGCGACGTGTCCCTGCAGGTGATCCACCGGGATCAGCGGCAGCCGTCGTGGCGCGGCGATCGCCTTGGCGGTGCTGAGGCCGACCAGCAGCGCCCCGATCAGGCCCGGCCCGGCGGTGACGGCGACGGCCTCGACGTCGTCGAGCGAGGCGTCGGCGTCGGCGAGCGCCGCCTCGACCACAGGCACAGCCAGATCGAGGTGATGGCGGGAAGCGACCTCGGGCACGATCCCGCCAAAGCGAGCGTGCGCCTCGTCCTGGGAGGAGATCAGGCTGGAGAGGATGTGTGGTCCATCGAGAACCGCGGCGCAGGTGTCGTCACAGGACGTCTCGATCGCCAGGATCAATCCAGCCACATGATCAGAGCGTCCTCGCCGTTGTCCTGGTAGTAGCGAGGACGCACCCCGGCCGAACGGAACCCGAGCCGCTCATACATCGCGATCGCTTCGCGGTTGGAGACCCGCACCTCGAGGGTGAAGGGAAGCTCGCCGCCGGCCTCCTCAATCAGTTGGGAGATCAGCCGGCTGGCCACCCCCTGCCGGCGCCGGTCCGGTGACACCGCGACGTTCATCAGGTGCCAGACCCGGTCATAGCGCGAGCAGACGAGGTAGCCGAGCAGCTCGTCGCCTTCGGTCGCGACGAGGCAGATTCCCGACGGCTTGGAGAGCTCGAGCACGAACATCGCCAGCGACCACGGCGCCGGGAAGGAGCGCCGCTCGATCGAGATCACCCCGGGCAGATCGCTGTAGGCGAGGCGCCGTACCGGCCGCTCGCCGCTCGCCTCACTCGGCTTCTTGGACAGAGTCTCGCTCACGCCACCGCTCCGCGTCGGGGGGCCTCAAATAGATCGGGGCGACGGAATCGGATTCGTCCTCGCCCGGCCCGGCCACCGCGAGAGCACAGACGTGTCGCGCGGCGATTCGGTGCACGGGGTCGGCGTCGTCCGGGATCTCGATGCCCCGACTCGCCAACTGCTGGCGAAATCGTACCGCGCCCGATCCGGCGCACAGCGCGGGTTCCGGCAACGCGGCGATCCGCTCGGCGAGTTCTTCAGGAGAACTGAGCAGCGGGCCCCAGAGCCGCTCGCCGGTATGCGAGTAGAGCGCCGCGACGACCTCACCGCGGCGAGCGTCGAGGACCGCGAGGCGATCCAGGGAGCCGGCGGCCTCGCCCAGCGCGCGGCCAAGCGCGTCGAGGGTGCCGACCCCGCTCACCGGCAGCCCGCGGCTCAGCCCCAGCGCCCGCGCCGTCGCGATGCCCACTCGCAATCCAGTGAAGGAGCCGGGCCCGACTCCGACCGCGATCCGCCCGACCGACTCCCAACCGCCGGCGGCCTCCGCGGCCTGCTCGACCTCCTCCAGCAGCGACGTCGTGTGCTGCGGGCCCCCCTTTTCGGAGAGGCCGAGCAGCGCCTCGTAGACGACCTCGCCTTCGCGCATCGCGCAGGCGGTGGTGTCGTCGGTCGCCGTATCGAAGCCGACCGTTATCAGCGCCAGCTACCCCGGGACCGTGAAGGCGTAGGAACCGACCCGCTTGCCTTCAACAAACCAGCTCACTCGGTGCTTGCCCGGGATGTTCGAGGTGATCTTGTTGACGTACAGCGTCCCTTTGACCGCTTCCTGTTTCGGGGCGCAGAGGTTTTTCTTGGTCGGAAATTTGACGCACACCGTGTAGAAGACGTCGGCGTTGTTGCTGCGGAAGAAAGCGCCCTTCTTGCGTTGCTTCTGGCAGACGTGCGCCGGTTTGGCGTTCTGGGAGAGACCGCAGGCGACGTAGTGCCTATAGGCCGCTGCCCCGGCGGAAGCGGGCGCGGCGGCGCCGGCCAACAGGGCTACCCCCAGCCCAACCGCCGTCAGCGTCTTCAGTCCCTTCATTCGGCGCGTCCTCCTTCGTTTGCGTTTACGCCAGGCGATGCTACACGGCGATATCCCCAATCGAAACACCTTCATTTGCGGGGCGATGCGGCGGGCAGCTCGATTTCCCGCGTCTCGCCGCCGGCATGCTCGAGGCGAACCTCCAACACCGTGCGGCCGACAAGCTCCGGCCGGGCCACCGCCGGCCACTCGATGAAGGCGACCGAGTCGGCGCCGAGGTAGTCGTCGAGCAGCGCCGGATCCTCGTCCTCGAGGCCGGCGAGCCGGTAGAGGTCGAGGTGGGAGACGAGCAGCCGGCCGTGGTAGCGCTGGCCGATCGTGAAGGTGGGAGAGGTGACCGGCTCCTCCACCCCCAGGGCGCGGCAGGCGCCCCGGATCAGGGTCGTCTTGCCCGCTCCCAGCTCGCCGCTGACGACGACCACGTCCCCGGCGGCCAATCCGGCCGCGAGCCTCGCGCCGAGCGCTTCGGTCTCGGCGGCGGAGGTGGTGCTGAGGCGCCTCAACCGAAAAAGTCGAGCTGGTCGGCGGGCGGCTGAGGCGGAGCGGGCGCCGGCTCCTCCTCGATCTCCTCAACCGGCTCGGGCCCGTCGGGGGGCGGACCGGCGAGCAACTTCGGCAAGAGATCGAAGTCGGCCCTCAGCGTCTCCTTCACCGCGGGCGTGCGCAGCGCCGCCGCCGGGTGGAAGAGCGGCAGCAGGAAAACCGTACGGCCGCCCAGCTCGTGCACCTGCGGCGTTCCCCTCACCCTGGTGATCCCGGCCGGGTTGCCACTCAACAGCTTGGTCGCGAAATTTCCCAGGGTGCAGACAACGGTCGGCTCGATCAGCCGCACCTGCTCGAACAGATAGGGGCGGCAGGCCTCGATCTCGAGTGGCTGGGGGTCGCGGTTGCCGGGCGGCCGGCTCTTCAGCACGTTGGCGATGAAGACCTCCTCACGCGAGAGCCCGATCCCTTCCAGCATCTGGTTCAGCAGCTGCCCGGCGCGGCCGACGAAGGGCAGGCCCTGGCGATCCTCTTCGGCCCCCGGCGCCTCGCCGACGAACATCAGGTCAGCATCCGCGTCACCTGCCCCGAACACCGCCTTGGTGCGCGACTCGTGCAGGGGGCACCTCGTGCAGACCCGCACCTCCTCGTACAGCTCAACCAGCTTGGCGCGCCGCTCCTCGGCCGTCATCGAACGCAATGCTAACCGCGTTCGGGGCCTATCTCAGGGCAGCGGCTCCCAGTGCCAGGCCTGCTTCGAGCCAATGCCCTCCTTCTGCTCCAGGTAGCGCTGGAACTCCGCCAGCTCAGCCGGTTCCACCCCGTAGACGTGATCCGGCTCGGGAAAGCGGCGCGAGCGCACCTCTTCGGTGTAGCGCCCGACGCCCTCGAGCATCTCCCCATGGACGGCCGCGTAGCGCTTGACGAATTTCGGCGAGCGACCCGTGGTGATCCCAAGCAGGTCGTGGAACACGAGCACCTGGCCGGCGGTCGCCGGGCCGGCGCCGATGCCGATCGCCGGGATCTCGAGCTTCGCCACGATCGCCTCGGTGATCGCCGCTGGGACGGCCTCGAAGACGATCGCGAAGCAACCGACCGATTGCAGCGCCAGGGCGTCCTCGAGCAGCTGGATCGCGCCCTGTGCGGTCTTGCCCTGGGTTTTGTAGCCACCCAGGGCGGTCGCGGTCTGGGGCGTCAGGCCGACGTGTCCCATCACCGGGATGCCGGCGCGGACGATCGCCCGCGCCCGCTCGACCGAGGTCCCCCCCGCCTCCAGCTTGACCACCTGACAGCCGGTCTCCTTGACCAAGCGCTGGGCGCTGTGGACCGCCAGCTCGTTGCTGGCCTCATAGCTGCCCATCGGCATGTCGCCGACCATCAGCGGGGTGCGCAGGCCGCGGCGAACGGCCCGGCCGAGCATCACCATCTCCTCCATCGAGACCTGCTCGGTGCCGGGGTAGCCGAGCACGACCATCGCCGCGGTGTCCCCGACCAGGACGAGGTCGACCCCTGCTTCCTCGGCGACCCGCGCCGAGGGGTAGTCGTAGGCGGTGACCATCACGATCGGCTCACCCGCCTCCTTCATCTCGGCGAGGCGGGGAAGGGTGACCGGCGCTCGCTCGCTCATCGCAGCGCCTCCTGGGTGAGCAGCACCTCCGGGTGGCTGTCGACGGTGACGATCGCGTTGTCGTCATCGACGTGGACGACCACCGGTGAGTAGGCCTCGAGATCGCTCTCGTCGTAGGCGCCGAAGGAGGCGACGATGATCTTGTGCCCGGGCCGGGTCAGATGGGCGGCGGCGCCGTTCACCTGCATCGTTCCCGAGCCCGGCTCCCCGTCGATCACGTAGGTGACGAAGCGGGCGCCGTTGTCGATGTCCCAAACGTGGACCTGCTCGTTGGTGATCAGATCGGCGCTCGCCATCAACTCGGTGTCGACCGTGATGCTGCCGATGTAATCGACGTCGCAGTCGGTCACCGTCGCGCGGTGGATCTTGGACTTGAGCATCTGCCTCTGCATTGCGAATCTCCTCTTGGGTTCAGACCTTCACGGTCGGATCAAGACGTTGTCGATGAGCCGCGCCCCGCCCACTCTGGCGGCGACCGCAACCAGGACCGGGCGCCCGTCCAACGCGGCTACCGGTTGCAAGTTCTCGGGGTCACGAGCCTCCAGATACTCCGGCTCGACCCCCGCCGCCTCCAGCTCCCGGCGGCCGGCCTCGAGCCCGACGGTGAGCGAATCGGCGCGGGCGACGCGCTCCACGGCGCCGAGCGCCCGCGAGAGCGCCGTCGCCCGCTCACGGTCCGCTGGGCCGAGATAAGCGTTGCGGGAGCTCATCGCCAGGCCGTCGGGTTCGCGCACGATCGGCAGCGCCTCGATCCGCAGCGGGAAGTCGAGGTCGCGGACCATGCGGCGGATCGCGGCCACCTGCTGGGCATCCTTCTGGCCGAAGTAGGCAACGTCGGGCTGAACAGTATTGAAGAGCTTGGCGACGACCGTGGTGACGCCGCGGAAATGCTCGGCGCCGCGCCGGGAGGGATCACCGCAGAGGACCTCGGTCAATCCGGCCACCCCCACGCTGGTCGCGAAACCGTCGGGGTAAATCTCCTCGACCGGCGGTGCGTAGATCAGGTCGACGCCCGCCTCCCCGGCCAGCACCGCGTCGCGCTCCTCGTCCCGCGGATAGCGGTCGAAGTCCTCGCCGGGCCCGAACTGGGCCGGGTTGACGAAGAGGCTCATGATGACGACGTCGCACTCGGCGCGCGCCGTGCGCAGCAGCGAGAGGTGCCCCTCGTGCAGGCAACCCATCGTCGGCACCAGGCCGATCGAGCGGCCCTCGAGGCGCGCCGCAGCCAGCTCGGAGCGCAGCTCGTCCTTGACGCGGAAGAAGTTCGCGCCTGCTCTTGCATGCGAAGGCTCAGTCAGTGCGAGGTTCATGAGGGTCCATGCCCTTGATGCGGGTCACGGCCGACAGCCAGTATAGGCACTCAGCGACGGAACTCTATGGGCTTGATCACACGGGCCGGGGCGCCCGCGGCTATCGAGCCGGCGGGCAGATCACGGGTCACGACCGAGTTGGCGCCGACCACACAACGATCACCGATCGTCACGCCGCTCGTGATCGCGCAATTGACCCCAAACCAGCAGTTGGAACCGATCTTCACCGAGCCCTTGCTGGTGAAGCCCTGCCAGGGGACAGGGGTGTCGGGATCGTCGAAGCGGTGCTCGCCGTCGCCGACGAAGCAGCCGTTGGCGAACATCGTGTGGTCGCCGATCTCGATCCGCCCGTAGGCGGCGAGCATCGTGTTGCGGTTGAGAAAGCAGCCGGCGCCGATCTCAATGCTCGCCTCGGGCGCGAGCGTCAGCCAGCATCCCGGCTCGAGCAGGGTCCCTGCGCCGATCCGCAATCGACCCTCGTCAAGCGCCTCCAGAAGCTCACCCTCGACCGGCTGACGAACGAAGAAGCCGCCGCGGGCGGCGTGTCGCGCCATCCGCCAGCGCCGCAACGGGCGCCGGTTGCGCTCGTACCAACGCCGCTTCTGCCACCAGAGCCGCCAGCCCCGCTGCTCGTCCACGCCTCTAGCTTTCCAGAGCACCCGAGAGTAGGGTCGGCTCGCAATCCGGCCAAGGAGGGAAGCGCGAGATGGGGATGTTCGAGATGAGCCCGGAGCAGGTCGGGGAGTGGCGGCAGAAGTTCCGCGATCTGGTCGCTCCGCATGTCAACGGCGAAGAGGTGTTGGCCGCGGCGGGATTCCGGCGTGGTGGCGCCTCGGCCAGCATGGTCGCCTCCAAGGCGCAGCTCGGCGGCATCGTCTACGCCGGGATCAAGCTCTTCAACAAGAAGAAAGCGGGCGGCCTGCCGGAGCGGGTAATGCTGGTCGTCACCCCGGACAAGCTCTACGCGTTCAACTTCGGCTTCAAGGGTCGCGACTACAAGATCAAGGAGGAGGCGGCGGTCTGGGACCGCGCGGGCCTGAAGACCGACACCGATCGCAAGACCGGGATGACGGCGCTGACAATCGAGTCACCGACCGAGGGTGAGAAGGCGACCCTGGTGGGGGTCGGCGTCAAGGACGATCCGCTCAGCCAGGAGCTGATCGGCGTCCTCCAGGGCGCGTCGCCGGCGAGCGCCTGACGATGGCGATCCACAAGCGGCGCGGCGGGCGCTACTGGTACTACTGGCTGATCATCATCGGTGGAATTCTCTTCGTGATCGCCTACTACGCCAGCAACGGCTTCGGGTTGCAGCCATGAACGCGGCTTTGCGCGGCGGCATCGACCTCGGCGGGACCAAGATCCAGACGGTGATCGTCGACGCCGCCGGGGCAGTCAGCGGCGAAGCGCGCCAGCCAACGCCCATCGCCGGCGGCCCCGCCGACGTCGCACGGGCGATGGAGGACGCGCTGCGCGAAGCGGCCTCGGCGGCGGGCGTCAAACCCGAAGAGCTCTCCGGCGTCGGGGTCGGCTCTCCGGGCGACGCCGACGGCAAGACCGGCGTCGTCTCCGGCGCCCGCAACCTGCCCGGCTGGGAAGGCAGCTTCCCGCTCGGCGAGACGCTCTCGCGGGCGCTGGGCACCGAGGTCCGCATCGGCAACGACGTCCAGGTCGCAACCGAAGCGGAGTTCGAGCTGGGCGCCGCGCGCGAGTTCTCGAGCCTGATCGGCGTCTTCTGGGGCACCGGCGTCGGTGGCGGCCTCATCCTCGACGGCAAGCCCTGGCTTGGCCGCGGCGCCGCCGGTGAGATCGGCCACATGGTGGTCAAGCGCGGTGGTGCCAAGTGCCCCTGCGGGCGAAAAGGCTGCATGGAGGCATACGCGGGGCGCGCGGCGATGGAAGCCGAGGCCAAGCGGCAGCACGAAGAGGGCCACAAGACCGACCTCTTCAAGTTGATGCACAAACACGAGAAACCCCGATTGACCAGCGGCATCTGGGAGCGCGCCCTCGACCATGGCGACCACCTCGCCGAAAAGCTGATCGAGCGGGCGATCGAGGCGCTCGGCACCGGGGTGGCCTCGGCGGTCAACCTACTAGACGTCGAGGCCGTAGTCATCGGAGGCGGCCTCGGGGTGCGCTTCGGTCAGCGCTTCATGGAACCGCTGACCAAGGAGATGAGCAAGCACCTGTTCGTCGATGAGCGGCCGCCCGCGGTACGGGTCGCCTCCCTCGGCGACCTCGGCGGCGCGATCGGCGCCTCCCTGCTGGTCGGCAGCTAGACGCGGCCGGCGGCCTGGCGCTGCTGACGCGCTATCGCGTCGACCAGGACGGCGAGCAGGAGGACGCCGCCGGTGACCATGAACTTGACCGCCGAGGAGAGCGCCAGCAGGTCCATGCCGTTGGAGATCGAGCCGATCACGAGGGCGCCGAGCAGGGCGGTCCAGACCGAGCCGCGACCACCGAAGAGGCTGGTGCCGGCGATCACCGGGCCGGCGATCGCGAGCAGCAGCAGTTCGCTGCCGCCCGAGCCCTGATTGACCGCCAGCAGGCGCGACGCCGCCATGATGCCGCCGATCGCCGCCATCGAGCCGGAGATGGCGAAGACCGCGACGCGCACACCGTTGACTCGGATACCCGCCCGCCTGGCCGCCTCGGAGCTGCCGCCGACGGCGTAGACGTGGCGGCCGAAGCGGGTGCGCTTGACCACGTACTCCATGCCGACGACGAAGGCGAGCAGGATCAGCACCGCCAGAGGCACGCCGCGATCGGAGTTGAGGACCGCCACGGCGACGATCGCGATCGCGGCGACCAGCACCACCCGGAACGCAAGGGCCGGCACGCTCTCGCCGGCGAGCCCCGCTGCCACTCGGCGCCGGTGGCCAAGCAGGACCACGGCCGCATACACAGCGATGACGATCGCGCAGAAGATCCAGCCCACCGCATCGGAGTAGAAGGTGTTGGCGAGGCCGGTGATCTTGGGGTCGGTGAGGTTGATCGACCCGGTGGAGCCAAGGACCTGCAACAGAGCCCCCTGCCAGGCCAGCAATCCGGCGAGGGTGACGACGAACGAGGGGATGGCAAAGCGGCTGAAGAGAGAGCCCTGGAGCAGCCCGATCGCGGTGCCGACCAGGATCGCCGCGACGATCGCCAGATAGGGATTCCAGCCATGCTTGACGTTCAGCACCGCCATCACCGCTGCGGCGAGCCCACTGACAGCCCCCACCGAGAGGTCGATCTCGCCCAGCAGCAGCACGTAGACGATGCCGACCGAGATCAGGCCGATGGCCGTGATCTGCAACATCAGGTTGGTCAGGTTCTCGGCGGAGAGAAAGCGGTCGTTCTGAGATTGGAAGATGATCCAGATCAGCGCCAGGCCGAGGACGACGCGGGCCGAAGCCAGGTCCCCCTGAACGAGGCGGCGCAGAGAGTCGCGGCTGAGGAGGCCGGTGCTGCCCGCCCCCTCGGTCACCGGCGCGGGCGCGACAGCCCCCTCGCCCCTCATCCCTCCCCCTCTCGCTCGGTCCCCTCATTGCGGCCGTTGCCGCCCTCGCCGATGCCGGTGATCGCCGAGACGACGTGCTCCTCGGTCGTCTGTTCGGCTTTGAAGTCCCCGGCGGTCCGGCCGAGGCGCAGGACGACGATGCGGTCCGCCACCTCGAAGACGTTGGCGAGGTTGTGGCTGATCACGACCACCCCGAGGCCGCGCTCGCGCAGACGCCCGATCAGCTCCAGCACCTGCTTGGTCTGCGGCACTCCGAGCGCGGCCGTGGGCTCGTCCAGGAGCACGATCCGTGGCTCGCCGAGGAGGGAGCGAGCGACGGCGACCTGCTGACGCTGGCCGCCCGAGAGGGTCCCGACCTCGGTGCGCAGGCTCGGGATCGTCACCGCAAGGCTGGAGAGCAGCTCACCCGCGCGGTGCTCCATCTTCGCCTCGTCGAGCTGGCGCGAGACCTCTCCGGTGCCCGGCGATACCTCCTCCTGTCCCAGGAAGACGTTGGCGACGACGTCGAGGTTGTCGCAGAGGGCGAGATCCTGGTAGACGGTGGCAATCCCCAGCTGGGTCGCGTCCTGGGGTCGCGTGACCTTGATCTCGCGTCCGTCGAAGCGGATCCTGCCCTCGTCGGCACTGTGGATGCCGGCGATCGTCTTCACCATCGTCGACTTGCCGGCGCCGTTGTCGCCGACCAGTCCGACGACCTCGCCGGCGTGGACGGCGAAGTCGACCCGGTCCAGGGCCTGGACCGGGCCGAATCGCTTGCTCACTCCGTCGAGCTCAAGGAGGGGATCACCGTTTTGGCTCATCGCCTCAGCTCCCGGCGTCCTAGGAGATCCCCGCTTCCTTGCAGGGCTGCTTGTAGGGCCCGGTGCACAGTTCGGACGCGGTGACGAACCCGTCGGCGACCACCGTGCTCTTTACGTTGCCTTTGGTCACGGCGATCGGCTTGAGCAGGACGGACGGCACTTTGACCTTGCCGTTGTCGACTTCTTCGGTGATTTTGTCCTGCGGCACACCTTCGCCTTCGGCGAGAGCGATGGCGATTTCAGCGCTGATCGTGGCCTCCGGTTCGATTTCCTTGTAGACCGTCATGTACTGCTGACCAGCGAGGATCCGCTGCAGTCCGGCAACGGTCGCGTCCTGCCCGGTGACCGGCTTTTCGGCGGGGTTGATCCCGGCGCCTTTCAGCGCCGCGATCGCGCCGCCACCGGTGTCGTCGTTGGCGGCGTAGATGCCGGCGAAGCCGTTGCTGCCGAGGGCGGTGATCGCCTGCTGCGCCTCGCGCTGGGCGTTTTCGGCAGACCAGCCGGGCGTGTCGTATTCCTTGGCGATCTGGACGCCGGCCGTTTCGAACCCGTTGTGGGCGCCTTCTTTGAAAAGCGCCGCGTTGGGATCGGCGGGGTCACCGTTGATCATGATGATCGGGCCGCTGGTGCTGCCGTCTTCTTTCAGTTTCTTCGCCAGCGTTTCAGCCTGCAGTTCGCCGACTTTGACGTTGTCGAAGGAGACATAGGCGTCGACTTCACCGTTTTCGATCAACCGGTCGTAACTGAGCACCGGGACGTTCTGGGCCTTCGCCTTTTCAGCGATCGCCGCCGCCGATTTGGAGTCCATTGGGTCGACGACGAGGACGTCAGCCCCCTGGGTCAGCGCCGCTTCGGCCTGGCTCTGCTGCTTGGCCGCATCGCCACCGGCGTTGCTGTAGAGGACTTCGCAGTCTTCGCACTGTTCTTCGACTGCCTTTTCAAAGTCCGGCCTGTCGTCGGACTCGTAGCGCGGCGTTTCGTTTTCGGGAAGCAACAGGGCGATCGTGGCGCCGCCGCCACCACTGCTGCCACCACAACCTGCGGCGATGACAACGAGGGCCAGCAACACACCAAACGCGACCGAGAATCGCTTCAAAGCTGATCGGGACATGGGCGTTCTCCTTTCGCCCCTGCCCTTACCCGCTTGCCGCGAACTTCACTCTCAAATGTAGCGCTACGCGGCGACCGGCTCGCGCCTTTTGCGCGTAGCGCGCTTGGGCTTCGCCGGCTCGACCAGCTCGGCCAGGAAGCGGCCAGTGTGGGAGGCCTCGACCGCGGCGACCTGCTCGGGGGTGCCGGTGGCGACCACCTCTCCCCCCTCTTCCCCACCTTCGGGGCCGAGGTCGATGAGGCGATCGGCGGTCTTGATCACGTCGAGGTTGTGCTCGATGACGACCACGGTGTTGCCGGCATCGACGAGGCGGCCGAGCACGTCGAGCAGGCGCTGCACGTCGGCGAAGTGCAGGCCGGTGGTCGGCTCGTCGAGGATGTAGAGGGTGTCGCCGGTGGCGACTTTGGAGAGCTCGGTCGCCAGCTTCACCCGCTGCGCCTCACCGCCGGAGAGCGTCGTCGCCGCCTGGCCGAGACGGATGTAGTCGAGGCCGACGTCGTGCAGGGTGCGCAGGCGACGGGCGATCTTCGGCACGTTCTCGAAGAAGCCGACCGCCTCCTCGACCGACATCT
The DNA here is from genome assembly GCA_963706605.1 of uncultured Solirubrobacterales bacterium. Classification (GTDB taxonomy): domain Bacteria; phylum Actinomycetota; class Thermoleophilia; order Solirubrobacterales; family 70-9; genus VRUE01. The sequence goes on along the minus strand of OY970165.1, from coordinate 2,090,462 downwards.
CGAGCACGTCGGCGATGCTCTTGCCCTTGAAGCGGACCTCGAGCGTCTCGCGGTTGTAGCGCCTGCCGTGGCACTGCTCGCAGGGCACGTATACGTCGGGCAGGAAGTGCATCTCGATCTTGATCTGGCCGTCGCCGCGGCAGACCTCGCAGCGGCCGCCTTTGACGTTGAAGCTGAACCGTCCCGGCTTGTAGCCGCGTGCCCGCGACTCCTGGGTCTGGGTGAAGAGCTGGCGGATGTGGTCGAAGACGCCGGTGTAGGTGGCCGGGTTGGAGCGCGGCGTGCGCCCGATCGGCGATTGGTCGATGTTGATGATCTTGTCGATCTGACTGAGCCCGTCGATGCCGTCGTGGGCTCCCGGCCGCAGTTTCGCCTGGTGCAGACGGTTGGCAACCGCGTGATGCAGCGTCTCGTTGACCAGCGTCGACTTGCCCGAGCCGGAGACGCCGGTGACGCAGCAGAAGACGCCGAGTGGGATCGCCGCGTCGATCCCCTTCAGGTTGTGTTCGCGGGCGCCGCGAACGAGCAGGGCCCCGCGTGGCTCGCGTCGCTCCGCCGGGACCTCGATCTGGCGCTTGCCGGAGAGGTACTGGCCGGTCAGCGAGGCGGGGTCCTTGGCGACCTCGGCCGGGGTGCCCGCGGCGATGATGTGGCCGCCGTGTTCACCGGCGCCGGGGCCGAGGTCGACGAGATGATCGGCGGCCCGCATCGTGCCCTCGTCGTGCTCGACCACAATCACCGTGTTGCCGAGGTCGCGGAGGCGGTCGAGCGTCCCGATCAGCTTCTCGTTGTCGCGTTGGTGGAGACCGATCGAGGGCTCGTCGAGCACGTACATCACGCCGACCAGGCTTGACCCGATCTGCGTCGCCAGTCGGATTCGCTGTGCCTCGCCGCCCGAAAGCGAGCGAGCCGAGCGGCCCAGCGAGAGGTAACCGATTCCGACGTTCTCGAGGAAGGCGAGCCGTTCGGTGATCTCGCGCACGATCAGCCGCGCGATCGCCCGCTCGGTCTCGGTCATCTCCAGGGCGGCGATCCACTCCGCCGCCGCCCGCGCCGAGAGCTCGGTGTACTCGGCGATGCTGACCCCACCGACCTTGACCGCGAGGCTCTCCGGTCGCAGCCGCGCCCCCTTGCACTCCGGGCAGGGCTGCTCGGCCATGTAGCTCTCGATCCGCTCGCGGTTGGTCTCGGAGTCGGTCTCCTCGTAGCGCCGCTGCAGGTTGTTGACGATCCCCTCGAAGCGGACCTTGTAGGAACGGCGGCGGCCAAAGCGGTTGGTGTAGGTGACCTGGTGGCGATCGCCGCCGGTGCCGTAGAGGAAAATCTCCTTCTCGGATTTCTTCAGCTTCGACCACGGTTTGTCCAGGTCGACCCCGTTCTCCTCGGCGACAGCGGCGATCAGCCGCTTCCAATAGGCGGTGATGCCGCGGTTCCAGGGCTGCAGGGCGCCCTCGCCGAGCGAGAGGGTCGGGTCGGGGACGACCAGCTCCGGGTCGATCACCCGCTGGAAGCCGAGCCCGTGGCAGCGATCGCAGGCGCCGTGGGGCGAGTTGAAGGAGAAGATCCGCGGCTCCAACTCGGGAATCGAGGTGCCGCACTCGAGGCAGGCGAACTGCTCGGAGAAGAGCAGCACGTCCTGGTCTCCATCGACGATCTCGACTTCGACCAGGCCCCCGGCCAAGCCGGCGGCGGCCTCGACCGACTCGGAGAGGCGGCGGCGCAGGTCGGTCTTCATCACCAGCCGGTCGACCACGATCGAGACGTCGTGTTTGTACTTCTTATCGAGAACGATCTCCTCGTCGAGTCGGCGCAGCTCGCCGTTGACCTTGACCCGCGAGTACCCCTCCAACCGCATCTGCTCGAGCAGCTTCCCGTACTCGCCTTTGCGCCCCCGCACCACGGGCGCCATCACCATGAATTTGGTTCCCTCGGCGAGCGTCATCAGCCGGTCGACGATCTGCTCCTGGGTCTGGCCGGTGATCTCGGCGCCGCACTGGGGGCAATGGGGAACGCCGATCCGCGCCCAGAGCAGGCGCAGGTAGTCGTAGATCTCGGTAACCGTGCCGACCGTGGAGCGCGGGTTGCGAGAGGTCGTCTTCTGGTCGATCGAGATCGCCGGCGAGAGCCCCTCGATCGAGTCGACGTCGGGCTTCTCCATCAAGCCGAGGAACTGGCGTGCATAGGCGGAAAGTGACTCGACGTAGCGCCGCTGCCCCTCGGCATAGATCGTGTCGAAAGCAAGGCTCGACTTGCCCGACCCCGACAGCCCCGTGATCACGATCAGCGCGTCGCGGGGCAGCTCGACGTCGATGTCCTTCAGGTTGTGCTCACGCGCACCCGAGATCACGATCCGTTCAGAAGCGGCCACTAGAGCCATTCTAGGCAACCGAACAGATGTTCCCCCCACCCCACACCCCGCCGCGTTCGCACTAATCCGCGTTATGGGCGGATAAATGCGAACGCGAGCGGGCAGGCAGACGCTTTGGGGGGGGCGAAATCAGGCGCGTTCGCACTTAACCGACATATGCGCGGAGAGATGCGAACTCACCAGCGGGCGCTCGCGCTGGCGGCGACTCAGCACTGGGTCCTGTCGCGCCAACAATTGCTGCAGTTGGGCTACTCCCGGACCAGGATCGAAGCGGCCGTGACCAGCGAACGGCTGCACCAAGTCCACCGCGAGGCGTTCGCCGTTGGACACCCCGGGCTCTCGGATCACGGACGCTGCCTGGCAGCGGTGATCACGAGGGGGGAGCATGCGCTGCTGAGCTATGGGTCCGCGGCTTGGCTGTGGGGGCTTCTTCCCAGGCTTCCCGTCCCGATCGAGGTCAGCGTTCCCTGGCGCGGTCACGGGCGCAGCCCGCTCCACCTCCACCACTGCCCGGCGCTGCGTGCCGAGGACAGGGCATCGCGGGACGGGATCCCGGTCACGGCGGTTCCCCGAACGTTGCTCGATCTGGCATCGACCAGCCACGCCCGGAGACTCGAATCCGCCCTCGACCGGGCAGACCGACAGGACCTCCTCGACCTGGACTCGATCGACCGGCTCCTGGAGGAGGTGCGTGGCCATCACGGGTGCAGGCGCCTCAAAGGAGCGCTTCTCATCTACCGGGACCCTGCGTTTGCCCGGTCCAGCGGGGAGCGCCGGCTCCTCCAGCTCCTTCGGGAAGCGGGCCTGCCGAGGCCCGCCATGAACACATTTGTCGAGGGCTACGAGATCGACCTGTACTGGGAGGCAGAGCAATTTGCCGTCGAGCTCGACAGCTGGGATGCTCACCGCACAAGGATCGCGTTCGAGGACGACCGGAGGCGACAGGAGAACCTGAAGCTCGCCGGCATCGAGATGGTCCGCATCACCGGTCGCCGCTTGGCCCGGGAGCCGGATGACGTCGCCAGGCGAATTGGAGCCCTGCTTCACCGTCGTCGCGAGGAACTCCGCCACCTGACGCAATCCTGACGCTAGAAGCAGGCCAGAGCGATGTGCGTTCGCAGTTATCCGCCTATATCTCGGAAAGGTGCGAACGCCGCGGGAGGGGGTTTGGGTGTCTGGAGCTGGAACGGTCGGTGTTCAGTAGAGGGCGGCGGCGAGGCGCTTGCGGTGCTCTCGGGTGGCGGGGTCGGCGGGGTCGGATTCGCTGAGGATTCCGATGATGGCCCGGCGTAGATCCTCGCGGGACTCCTCGTCCGACTTCTCTATCTCCGCGAGCAACGCCTCGATGGCGGCGTCGCGGTGGCCGCGGTCGAGGGTGGCGAAGGCCTCACGACAGGTTCCCTTTTTCACCAGTCGGACCCGCGCCGCAATCCCCTCCGCTGCGAAGTCGCCCTCGTGCGGCTCGACCGCTTCCAATGCCTCCTCCTCCGCCCCACGCTCCAACCGCTTCCGAGCCAGGGCGACGGCGATGTCGGCACGGCGGGGCTCGAGCTCGGTCGCCTCGCGCAACGACAGCTCGTCCCCCGCCGCCAGCAGCTCGTCGGCCCGCGAGGGGACGAGCGAGTCGAAGAGCTCCTCGACTTTTGCCTTCGGCACCGCACCGACGAACTCGCTCACCACCTTGCCGTCGCGGAACGCCTTCACGGCGGGGATGCCCTGCACCTGGTAGCGAGCGGCGAGCGCTTGGTTGGCGTCGACGTCGACCTTGGCCAGCTCGACCTTTCCCGCGCGAGCCGCCTCGGCGGCCTCCAGCGCCGGGGTCAGCGTTCGACATGGACCGCACCACTCAGCCCAGAAGTCGACCACCACCGGTACCTCCTGCGAGCGCTCGATCACGTCGCGCTCGAAGCTTGCCTCGCCGACGTCAATCGCCATTGCGCCAGATTAGCCGCGGGTCCACCTGAGAGAAGGCTTGCCAATGAGGCCCGGGCCGCGTACGGTCTTCAACGGGCGGGGAATTTCAAACAGAGGAGGAGTTATGTCGAACCTCGATACCGCCCGGTCCGCCTATGAGGCCTTCGGCCGCGGCGATCTGGCTGCCCTGCAGGCCGACTTCGCCGAGGATGCCGTCTGGTACACCTCGGACGAGCTGCCACTTGGCGGAGAGACCCAAGGCCGCGACGCGATCATCGGGAACTTCGCCCAGATCCCCAACTACTGGTCATCGTTCAGCGTCGAGCCCGCGGAGTTCATCGATGCCGGCGAGTACGTCGTCGTGCGCGGGACCCAGCGCGGCGGCAACGACAACGGCAGCTTCGAGTCGCCGTTCGTGCACGTGATGAAGTTCGACGGTGACGGCAAGGTCGTGCGCGGAGAGTTCCACGCCGACAGCGCCAAGGCGGTGAAGCTGCTGAGCTGAGCCCTAAGCGCCGGCGCGCATCCCGTCGAGATCGCGGCGCAGCTCCTTCAGCTCGTCGCGGATCCGCCCCGCCTCCTCGAAGCGGAGGTCGTCGGCTGCCGCCAGCATCTCCTCCTCGAGCGAGACGATCGTGCGCTCCAGCTCCTCGGGGTCGGCGAACGACTCGGAACGACCGCGGCGGCGTTTGCGCGGCGCCCGGTCCTCCATCGCGAGGAACTCGGACATCTCGGAGATCCCCTTGCGGACCGTCTCCGGGGTGATCCCGTGCTCCTCGTTGTAAGCGAGCTGGATCGCGCGACGGCGGTCGGTCTCACTGATCGCGGCGCGCATCGCGTCGGTCTCCCGGTCCGCATACATCAGCACCCGGCCGTTGACGTTGCGGGCGGCGCGGCCGATCGTCTGTACGAGGCTGGTCTCCCCGCGCAGGAAGCCCTCCTTGTCGGCGTCGAGGATCGCAACCAGCGAGACCTCGGGTAGGTCAAGCCCCTCGCGCAGCAGATTGACCCCCACCAGCACGTCGTACTCCCCGAGCCGCAGGTCGCGGACGATCTGGATCCGTTCCAGCGTGTCGATCTCCGAATGCAGGTAGCGGACCTTGATCCCGTACTCGAGCAGGTAGCCGGTCAGGTCCTCGGCCATCTTCTTGGTCAGGGTGGTGACCAGGACTCGGTCGCCCGCCTCGGCGCGGACTTTGATCTCGTTCATCAGGTCGTCTATCTGGTTCTTCGTCTCGCGCACCTCGATCGCGGGGTCGACGATCCCGGTGGGACGGACGATCTGCTCGACGATCCGGGTCGATTCGGCGCGCTCGAAGGGGCCCGGCGTCGCCGAGACCATCACCAACCGGTCGACCCGGTCGAGGAACTCGTCGAACTTGAGCGGGCGGTTGTCGATCGCCGACGGCAGGCGGAAGCCGTAGTCGACAAGCGTCGTCTTACGCGAGCGGTCTCCCTCGTACATGCCGCCGATCTGCGGGATCGTCTGATGGGACTCGTCGACGAAGACGACGAAGTCATCGGGGAAGTAGTCGATCAGCGTGTGCGGCGGGCTGCCCGGCGGGCGGCCGTCGAGGATCCGCGAGTAGTTCTCGATGCCCGAGGTGAAGCCGAGCTCCTTCAGCATCTCGATGTCGTAGGCGGTCCGCTGCCGCAGCCGGTGCGCCTCCAGCTGCTTGCCTTCCTCCTCGAGCTCGGCGGTGCGCGAGTTCAGTTCATGGCGGATCTCCTCGACCGCCCGCTCCAGCGTCTCGTCGCGAGTCACGTAGTGGGAGGCGGGCCAGACCGAGACGTGGTCGATCGTGTCGAGGATCTCGCCGGTCAGCGGGTCGAAGTGCTGGATCGACTCGATCTCGTCGCCGAAGAGCGCGATCCGGTAGGCCGACTCCGCGTAGGAGGGCATGATCTCCAGCACCTCCCCCCGCACCCGGAAGGCGCCGCGACCGAGCACCGAGTCGTTGCGCTGGTACTGCATCTTGACCAGCTTGCGCAGCACCTCGTCGCGGTCGATCCGCTCACCGACCTTGAACAGCTGCATTTTTTCGTTGTAGACCTGGGGCGAGCCGATCCCGTAGATACAGGAGACCGAGGCGACGATGATCACGTCGCGGCGGGCGAACAGGGCCGCGGTGGCGGCGTGGCGAAGCCGGTCGATCTCGTCGTTGATCGAGGAGTCCTTCTCGATGTAGAGATCCTGGGCGGGGACATAGGCCTCGGGCTGGTAGTAGTCGTAGTAGGAGACGAAGTACTCGACCGCGTTCTCCGGGAAGAACTCGCGGAACTCGTTGCAGAGCTGAGCGGCGAGCGTCTTGTTGTGCGCGATCACCAGGCTGGGCCGCTGCACCGCCGCGATCGTCGCCGCCATCGTGAAGGTCTTGCCGGTTCCGGTCGCCCCCAGCAGCGTCTGGAACCTTTCCCCCTTCTCCAGCCCCTCCGCCAGCCCGGCGACCGCCTTGGGCTGGTCGGCAGTCGGGGTGTAGGCGGGGTTGAGGGTGAAATCCGGCACCGGATGACCTTAGCGAGCGCGCTAGTCTGCTCGATCGATGACCCGATCGCAGCGCCTCCTGGCCGGCTTCTTCACCTTCATGGGCACGATGCACTTCGCGATCCCGCGCAGCTTCGAAGCGATAATGCCGCCCTCGCTGCCCCGCCACCGCGAGGCGGTGATCGTCAGCGGCCTCGCGGAGCTCGCCGGCGGCGCGGCGGTCGTCCACAGTCGCACGCGGCGCTTTGCCCGCTGGTGGCTGCTCGCGCTGCTGCTCGCCGTCTTCCCCGCGAACATCCACATGGCGGTGAATCCGGAGCAGGTGCGCGGGCTGGACCTGAACCGCATCCCCCGCTGGGCATTGTGGGCACGGCTGCCGCTGCAGCCCCTGGCGATGCTCTGGGTGTGGCGGGCCACTCGCGACTGACGCGAGTAGGATAAACGCGCTCGTTCCATCCTGTAATACGTTGTCTGTAGAGCTTCTGTCGGCATGCACAGAGAATCTCGCCCATGAAACCACGCGACCGATTCGCCATAAACCTGCGCAAGGCACGACAGAAGGTGAAAATCTCCCAGGAGGAGCTGGGGTTTCGCTGCGACCTGCACCGAACCGAGATCTCGCTGCTGGAGCGCGGCGGCCGCGAGCCGCGGCTCGGCACCATCATCAAGCTGGCCAGCGCCCTTGACGTCACGCCGGAAGAACTCTGCACCGGGATCAGCTGGAACGTGAAGTCCCAACGCTTCCAGTTCAAGAAATAGCCGCGGGCCATCCCGGCAGGGGTTCACTTAACTTTTTCGAGCTGCGTCTGTGGCTGAGGACCATCGCCGGCCGCGAAAAAGTACAAGACGTTCCACCCCTACCGGGATGGCCCTTAAGGCAGCAGCTGTTCGAGCAGGCCCTGGGCCGGGCCGAGGAAGTTCTGCAGGTTGTCGAGCAGCGAGCGGGCGTTCTGGATCAGTTCGATCGCCTGGTCGACCGGGATCTGCCTCAGCGTCGCCCGCAGCGGCGCCGCCAGGATGGGATTGAGCGCCCCGGCCCGTTCGGCGTCGTCGACCGCGCGCACCAGGCCGGCCCGGATCGCCCTGGCCAACTCCGCATCGCTGATCCCGTAGCGTCGCGTGAAGCGTTCCCGCGAGCGGGGCGTCGCCAGGGCCTGGGCCAACGTCTCGCGACTTACGCCCAGCTCGCAGGCGGCGCCGTCGAGCGCCGATAGCGAGAACTGTTCGGCTATCTGCGCGAGACCTTCCGGATTGCGCCAGGGGCGCGGCTTGCACGGGTCCTGGGTCTTCGCCGGGACATAGGAGGACCCGCCCGCGGCCAGGTAGACGCCGACGAGAACGAGCGAGGCCGCGATCGCCCCGACCACGAGCAGAGTGCCTCGCGACCGGTTCACAGGTCCACTTTCCGCGCCAGGCCGATCGGGATCAGAGCCAGTAGGCCGAGTAGGGCGGCGAGGCCGAAGGAGGGGCTGAAGGCATGGGTGGCGCCGCGGTCGAGCTGATCCTGCAGTTCTTCGCGAAGAACGAGGACGTCGGCGCGATCTTCGGGGTCTTCAGGCAGCGGTTCGAAGGCGGGGCCGATCGTCGGCACCTTGCCCCGCTCGCCTTCAAGACGGTCCTCGATCCGCTGTGCGATCTGCAGCTTCAACAGCGGGTCCACCTTCGCATCGAGCACGACCGCGGTGCTGGCATCGATCGCGTCGCGGCGCTGCTGGGCGATGTTGGCGGTGAAGACGGGCGTCAGGATGAGCAGCCCAATCGCCACCCCGGCATGGCGGGCGGAGATCGTCCAACCGCCGTGGATGGCCTGCGGCGCCCGCCCGGCCAGCGCCGTCTCGGTAAGCGCCGAGAGGACCAGGGCCAATCCAACGCCGACCAGAAGCTGCGGCGGCACGGTCAGCGCCACCTCTGCCTTGGGCAGCAGCGCCAGCCCACCGAGGCCGCCGGCGACGAGGATCGACCCCGCCGCGGCGCGAGCCCGCGCGCTCCCCGCCGCCGGGCCGAGCCTGGCACCGAGCAACGCCGCCAGCGGCATCGCGGAGACCACGATCGCTGCGCCGATCGGGCTGAGGCGCCAACCTTCGATCAGCAGCAACACCAACAAGAAGAGAGCGGCGGCGATCGCCGCCGAGACCATCGCCAGCGCCAGGTTCGCAAGCACATGCGGACGCCCGGTGCGGCGCAGCTCGGTCGAGATCACCCCGGTTGCGGCCTCGTGCTTGGCGACCGCCAGGATCGGGACGCCAGCGACAATCGCCAGCGGCGCCTGCAGGAGGAAGATCGACTGCCACGAGACCAGCTCAGTCAGCAAACCGCCGACCGCCGGGCCCAGCGCGGCGCCAGTCGCGCCCGCGGCGGCCCAGATGGCGACCGAGCGGCGCTCGGAGCCGACCGTTGCGGGCAGCAGCTCCAGCACCGCGGTCACCGCCACCGCGCCGCCCAGGGCCTGCACACAGCGGGCGGCGATCAGCGTGCTCAGCTCCGCCGCGAGGCCGCAGGCAAGGCCGGCGCCGGCGAAGACGGCAAGCCCGATGGCCGCGGCGCGACCGGGCCCGATCCGGCGGGCCAGGTGGGCGGCCGGCACCGCCGCCAGCGCCATCACCAGGTTGAAGGAGACGAGAACCCAGGTCACCCCGGCGACGCTCGTGTCCAGGTCGCGGTAGATCTGGGGCAGCGCCAGGACGACGATCGAGGAGTCGGCCAGGACCAGGCCGACGGCGAGGGCCAGGGCCGCCAGTCGCGGTCGCGGCGCCGGATTCAATAGCCCAGCTCCTTCGCGTACTTTTCGCGGTAGGCGCGCTGCTTGTCGAGCACGTTTTCGACGTAGGCGCGAGTTTCCGGAAACTCTATGTCGGCCAGGCTCAAGTCGCTCCCACCCCATCGATCGACGTTGGTCGGGCCGGCGTTGTAAGCGGCGAGGGCGGCGACCACGTCGCCGTTATAGCGGTCGAGCAGTTCGCGCAGCCGGTAGGTTCCATAGCGGATGTTGATTTCGGGGTCGGAGAGGTCGCCCAGCCTGAAGGTCGTGCCGCCGCTGTGGCGCTCGATGTCCTTCGCCGTTTCCGGCGTGATCTGCATCAGCCCGCGCGCGCCGGCACTCGACGTGCGGTCGCTGAACTTCGACTCCGAGTAGATCACGGCGGCGATCAGCGCCGCGTCGACGCCCTTTTCCCGCGACTGCTGGCGAATGACGTCCTCATGACGAAGAGGAAGCGTCAGCTCCTGGATCACGTCACCGAACTTGCCGAACAGGCCAAGCGCCAGACCCACCCCAACACCCGCTGCGATCGCCGCACCGCCGACGAGCAGGCGCCGCCGCCTCGCCCTGCGCTTCATTCCCCAAGCTTCTCGACAAGGGTGGACAGCTCCCGCTCGAGGTCCTCGACGCTGCCGTCGTTCTTGACGACGTGCGCGGCTCGCGCGGCCTTTTCCTCCTGCGCGAGCTGGCGTGCCTCCCGCTCGTCGACCAGCGCGTGCCCCCTTCCCTCCGCCCGCTCACGCCTCACCTCGTCCGAGGCGATCACGGCGACAGTCGTGTCGAACGCTCCGTCCATGCCGGCCTCGAACAGCAGCGGGACCTCGACGACCGCGATCACGGCACCCTCCGGCAGCGATTTGAGCCAGGTCCCGATCCGCTCCCCGACCAGCGGGTGGATCTGGGACTCGAGCCAGCTCAGCTCGTCGGGATCGGCGAAGACGATCGAGCCGATCCGATCGCGGTCCACCTGACCCCCTGGGGCGACCTTCCTGCCCCAGCGCTCTACCAGGCGCGGCAGCAGCGGATCGGTCTCGAGCAGCTCGTGGACGACCGCGTCACTGGAGATCGTCGCCGCCCCCAGCCGCTCGAAGGCGGCAAGAGCCTCGGACTTCCCGGCCGCGATGCCGCCGGTGAGCCCGATCGTCAGCGGCCGGGCCACAACCGCGCCTCAGGAATCGGAGGCGTCGGACTCCTCGGCGTCCACGGACGCCTCCGCCTCAGCCACAGGCTCCTCCGCGGCAGGCTCCGCAACCTCCTGCTCAGCTGCATCCTCGGCAGCAGGCTCCTCAGCTTCGGCCACGGGCTCTTCAGCTTCCCCCTCGGGCGCGACCTCGGCAGCAGGCTCCTCGACCTCAGCTGCGGGCTCAACGAGGATCTCTTCAGACGCTTCTCCAGTGGGTGGCGTAGAGGTGGGCTCCTCACCCGCAGCTTGCGAGGACGAGGAGTCCTCCTCTGCGACAGGACCCGCTGGCTGAGACTCTGAACTCTCGGCGTCTGAGCCTTCAGCCGAAGCCTCCAGCTGCTCACCGAGGTCCCCCATCGGCATGTTCTGCCCCTCGACCCGCTTGATGCTCAGCGAGAGTCGCCGCCGCTCCTCGTCGATCTCGAGAATCTTCACGTTCAGTGTCGAGTTCGGCTCGACGACCTCGCTTGGGCTCTCTACATGATGGTCGGCGAGCTCGGAGATGTGGACCAGGCCCTCGACCCCGGGCAGGATCTCGACGAAGGCGCCGAACGCGACGACCTTGGTCACGACGCCCTCGAGCACGTCGCCCGACCGGTGGGTGCTGATCACCCGCTGCCACGGGTCCTCCTGCGTCTGCTTGAGGCCGAGCGAGATGCGCTGGCGGTCGCGATCGATGTCGAGCACTTTGATCCGCACCGTGTCGCCGATCGAGACGACCTCGGAGGGATGGTTGACGTGACTCCAGGAAAGCTCGGAGATGTGGATCAGGCCGTCGATCCCGTCGAGGTCGACGAAGGCGCCGAAGTCGACGATGTTGGAGATCTTGCCCTCGACCACCTGGCCTGGCTCAAGCCGGCCGAGAATCTGCTCACGGACCTCCTTGCGCTCTTCCTCGAGCACGGCGCGGCGCGAGAGCACGACGTTGTTGCGGCTGCGGTTCAACTCGATCACTTTGCACTCGAGCGTCTGACCGAGGAACTCGTCGAGGTTGTGGACGCGGCGGATGTCGACCAGCGATGCCGGCAGGAAGCCACGCACCCCGAGGTCGAGGATGAGCCCACCCTTGACGACCTCGATCACGTTGCCTTCGACCGGTTCGCCGGACTCCGCGGCGGCCTCGATGCGGCGCCACGCCTTCTCGAAGCGCGCCCGCTTCTTGGAGAGGACCAGACGCCCCTCCGCGTCCTCTTTGGTAAGGACGAGGGCGTCGATCTCCTCGCCCAGCTCGACCTCATCCGCCGGATCGACCGACTTGCGGATCGAGAGCTCGGTCGAGGGAATGACTCCCTCCGACTTGTAGCCGATGTCGACCAGGACCTCGTCCTTGTCGATCCGCACGACCTTGCCTTTGACCACGTCGCCCTCGTCGAAGGAGACCATCGTCGCCGCGTAGTTGGGGACGATCTTGCCGTCGATTTCGACCAGCAGGCCGTTCGAGCCCTCGACTGGGGACCCGGCGGGCGCAGGGGACAAGGTCGTATCGGTCACGGACACAGCGGCAGATAATTGCAGAAACATTCGTTTCCGCGTCCGGGGGTTGCGGGGGATACTCTGCGGAGCCGTGCCCGTTAGAGCAACCAAGCGCGGGGAGGAACGCAGTCCCCTCTCCGGGAGCCATGACGTCTTGATCTGCGGAGCGAGCTTCGCCGGGCTCGCGATCGCCCGCGAGCTGACCGGCTCCGGCGCCGACGTGCTGGTCGTCGATCGATACGAGATCGGCGAGCGACAGACCTCCGCCTGCGGCATTCCCACCGAGTGGCTGCGGGCCACCGGACTGATGGAGGCGGAGCGCCAGCGCTTCGACTCCCTGCTCATCCACACCCCCCATGGCGACAAACGCTTCCACCTCCCCTGGACCTTCTCGACCTTCGACTATCGGGAGCTGTGCGAACTGCTCTGGAGCGGCTGCGACGCGCGCTTCGAGACCGCAAAGGTGAACGGACGGGCCACAGCGGCAAATGGCGACGGCGCGATCGCGGTCGAGACCGACCGCGGCGTGCTCTCCGCGCCGCTGGTCGTCGACGCACTCGGCTGGCGCCGGATGCTCGCCTCTGGCGACGGCTTCCAGCCCCCGGACGCGCCACTTTCGCGGGGGCTCGAGGTGCATCCGGGCGGCGCGTCCGAGGATCTCGAGGTCTGGATCGACCGCCGCTACGTACCGGCCGGTTACGGCTGGTCCTTCCCCGCGCGCGACGAGCTGCGGATCGGCATCGGATCCTTCGACCCGCGCTTCCACGTTCGCGAGACGACCGAGCTGCTGGCCGAAGATCTGGGCCGCGACCGCGTCCGTTACCAGGGCAACTGGATCCCCCACAAGCTGCGCCGCGCCACCGAGGGCGGCGTCTTCTTCGTCGGCGACTCCGCCGGCCACTGCCTGCCGCTCACCGCGGAGGGGATCAGGACCGCCCTCTATTTCGGGATCGCGCTGGGACGAGAGCTGCGCGGGGTGGTCGAAGGGGGCCAGAGCCGCGAGCAGGCGGCCGTGCGCTACGCCGAGTTCCACGACACCCACGAGTGGAAGTTCCGCTGGATGCTGCGTGTGCAGCGGCTCATCCCGCGAATCCCACCGCGCCTGCTCGGACCTTTGATCCGCCTGTTCGGCAGGAAGCGGTTCGTCGACTGGTCCTTCGCCCACTACCTGCGGATCGCACCGCCCGAGTGGGTGGGCTCAGCGAACGAGCAGTACCGTGCCGGCCAAGAGCAGCCCGACCCCGATCACCCGCTCGGGGCTGAGCGGGACCTGGTCGAGGCCGAACAGCCCTAACCGGTCGATCGCCACCGAGGCGGTGAGCTGGCCGGTGATCGTCGCCGCCGCGACTCCACCGGCGCCGATCGCCGAGACCGCGATCAATGCGTTGGTGACGTAGACGGCGCCGAGCAGGCCGCCGAGCAGGTAGTACCAGCTGACGTCGAAGGTCGAGTCGAGCCCGCCCGCCTTGCCGCTGAGGACGACGATCGCCGCGAGGGCGAGCGTGCCGACGCCGAACGAGACGAGGGCAGCGGGCAGGCTGCCGGTGCTCTTGCCGAGGCCGGCGTTGATCGGCGCCTGCAGGGCGATCAGGCCGCCGGCGACGGCGGTCAAGAGGACCGCAAGGCCCCTATCCATGAGGGCGCCTTGGCGAATGCGTGATCTTCGACGGTCGCACGGGTTGCATCAAACGAAGGTCCGGATTCGAACCTTCCCGCTGTCATATCAGTAATCCCGAGGGAGATCGCTCCACCGATGCCACCGCCAGCAGAAGGAATCGCCTCCCGCTTCGTCCTCGGCCCGGCCCTGCGCACGCAGCCAGATCGCCGCCTGGTGAACCTCGTCCGGGAGGGATACGAGTCCGCCTTCGAGGAGATCGTGCGCCGGTACGGCAAGCCGCTCGGGCGCTACGCGGCAGCGATCGTCGGGGGCAGGTCCGAGGACGTCACCCAGGACGCCTTCTCCAAGGCGCTGCTGGCGCTGCGACGCGACGATGCCGAGATCGAGCTGCGCCCGTGGCTGTTCCGGATCGTCCGCAACACGGCGCTCAACGACCTTCGCGACAGGCCGCCGGAGCCGGAGGTCCTGGCCGAAGCGATCGCGGGCGGGCGCAGCGCCGCCGAGGAGGTCGAGCAGCGCGAGGAGCTGGCCGACCTGATCGAGCGACTACAGGCGCTACCCAAGCCGCAGCGGGCGGCGATCGTGATGCGCGAGCTGGAGGGACTCAGCCACGAGGAGATCGCGGCGGCACTCGGTCTCAGCGGCGGCGGCGCCCGCCAGGCGATCTACCGGGCCCGTCAGGCGCTGCGCGACGGGGTCGGCATGCTGCTGCCCCTGCCCCTGTTGAAGGCGATGCTGGCGGGCGCCGGATCCAATGCGTTGGAAACCGCGGCCGGCGTGGGGGGCGCGGGGGTGGCGCTCAAGGCCACCGCAGCCACGGTCCTGGTCGCCGGGGCCGTGGGCGCAGGCGTCGCGATCGATCACGGGCCGCGGCCGGACAGGGTCGATGCGTTCGCGCCACCGGGTCAAGGCCGCGCGGCTGCGCAGCGCCCGGCGACGATCTCCGCCTCGGCCGGCGACCGCGAGGACGTCAGCACCCCGGTCGGTGGAAGCCGGGAGCGCGAACCCGGCTTCGATCACGGATTCGGTGAGGGAGACAGGCATGGGCCCGGAGGTTCAAGCGACTCGTCGGGATCTGGCCGGAGGGGATCAGGCGGGAGCGGCGAGAGGGGGCTCGCCCACACCGACCGCTCGGGCCGTGACGACTCACCGGGCGGCGAGGATGGCAGGGACGGAACGGGAATCCTGGCGAGGGACAACTCCGGGCCCGGCGGCGGCGGAGCTGCCGGCGACGGCTCCGATTCCAGCGGGTCCTCACCGGGCGAGAGCGAGGGCGGCGGCTCTCTGTCCAGCGGACCGGGCCCAGGGGGCGACGGGGAGGCGAGCCTCGACGGCGGTGGTGGTGGTGGCGGCTCGTCCGGATCGGGGGGTTCCGACGGGACCGATGGATCAAGCGGCCCGGGCGGTGACGGCGGCGAAGCGATTTCCGGCGACTCTGGAGACTCCTCGCGTGATTTTTCCGGCGGCGACGGGTTGACGAACTAGACACCCCCCGACTGGAGGAACCCGATGAACCGCAAGAACAGCCTCAAGGCCTTCACGGTCGCCGTGCTCGGCGCCGCCGCGATGCTCGCCCTGCCGGCCGCGGCAAGCGCCAAGGACCGCAACCACGACCGCATCCCCGATCGCTGGGAGAAGCGCCACAATCTCTCGCTGAAGGTCAACCAGGCCGGACGCGACCAAGATCGCGACCAGCTGAGAAACCGCGCCGAGTTCCTGGCCGGTGACAATCCCCAGGACGCCGACAGCGACAACGACGGGGTGGCGGACGGCGAGGAGAATGCCGGCACCGTCCAGTCGTTCGACCCGGCGAGCGGGCGCCTGGTGATCGCCCTGTTCGGCAGCGACACGATCGCCGGCACCGTCACCGATCAGACCGAGATCAAGTGCGAGAACGAGGGTTCCGCCTCAGCCTCCGACAGCAACCAAGGAGGGTCGGGAGACAACAGTGGCGACGGCGAAGAGGCCGAGGATGACGATGGTGGCGGCAGCTCCGGACCGGGCTCGCCGAGCTCCGGACTCGGTGGAGGCGACGACAACGGCGAGGCCGCCAACTGCACCACGGCCGACCTGACCGAAGGCGTGGTCGTACAGGAGGCCGAGCTGCAGCTGGAGAACGGCAGCGCGACCTTCGAGGAGGTCGAGCTGGCCGGCTGAGAGCGGCTACTTGGCGTCGAGCCAGTCGCTGCCGACGCCGATGTCGACCTCCAGCGGCGGATCGAGCTGGTAGGCGGCGCACATCTCGCGCCGCACCAGCTCGGTCGCGTCGTCCATCTCCCCCGGCGGCCCCTCGAACAAAAGCTCGTCGTGGATCTGCAGCACCAGCCGGGTCTTCACCCCCGCCTCGCGCAGGGTGCTGTGACAACGGACCATTGCGACCTTGATGATGTCGGCGGCGGTGCCTTGGATCACGGTGTTGACGGCGAGGCGCTCGCCGAGGCGGCGCGTATTGGGGTTGCCGGAGCGCAGCTCGGGGATCGAGCGGCGGCGGCCCATCAGCGTCGTCACGTAGCCCTCCTCCTGGGCGCGCTCGACCACCCCCTCGCGAAACGCGCGCACGGCCGGGAAACGCTCCAGGTAGCGGGCGACGAACTCCTCGCCCTCTTTGCGAGGGATGTTGAGCCGGTCGGCGAGCCCGAACCCGGTCAGCCCGTAGACGATCCCGAAGTTGACCATCTTCGCCTTCGAGCGCTGGCCGATGTCGACGTCCTCGCGGGAGATGTCGAAGACCTCAGCCGCGGTCGCGGCATGGACGTCGTCACCGGCGCGGAAGATCTCCTTCAGCACCTCCTCCTCGGCGACGTGGGCCAGCACCCGCAGCTCGACCTGGCTGTAGTCGGCGGAGAGCAGGCGGGCGCCGCGCTCGGCGACGAAGCAGGCGCGGACCGGCCGGCCGATCTCGGTGCGGATCGGGATGTTCTGCAGATTGGGGTTGGTGCTCGAGAGGCGGCCGGTGGTCGTCGCCGCCTGGTTGAAGGTGGTGTGAACGCGACCGGTCTCGGGGTCGATCAGGTCCGGCAACGAGTCGAGGTAGGTGTTCTTGAGCTTGGTCAGCTCGCGCCAGGACTCGATCTTCTCGACGATCGGGTGCTCGTCGCGGATCTGAGCGAGGACGCGGGCGTCGGTCGAGAACCCGGTTTTCCCGCGGCGCTTGCGGGTCAGGCCGAGCTTCTCGAAGAGGATGCGCCCCACCTGCTGCGGCGAGCCGATCGTGAACTCCTCCTCGGCCAGCTCGAAGATCTCCCTCTCCAGCGTCGCGATCCGCTCGCCGAAGCCGGCCCCCACCTCGGCCAGGCGCTCGGCGTCGAGCTTCAGCCCCTCGCGCTCCATCGCGGCGAGGACGTGTACCAGCGGCAGCTCCACGTCACTCAGCAATGGCTCCAGCTCGAACCCCTCGAGCCGCGGGCGCTGCGACTCGGCGAGCGCCGCGACGAGGCGCGCCTCCTCGGCCGGGTCGAGACCGGCCTCGACCTCCTCGCCAAGCGAGAGCTGGGCGTCGTCATCAGCGCCGTCGGCAGCGGCACCCTCGGCGATGCCGATGCCGGCATCGGCCGCCAGCTCGGTCAGCTCATAGGTGCGCCGCTGCGGCTCCAGCAGGTACGCGGCGATCATCGTGTCGTGACCGAGAGACAGCTCGGCCCCCTCGCGGGCGGCGGCGGCGAGCAGCCCGTGGCGGCCGCCGCCGAGCGACTTCGCATCGTGGGCAAGGAGCGATCGACCGACGAGCGCGACTGCCAGCTCGTCCAGGGTCGAGGAGCCGGCGAGGATCCGCTCGCCCTGGGCGGCGGCCCAGCTGCCGTCGGCGATCGCCAGCGCCGCTGGGCCCTCGGCCAGGTCACCGGGGCCGCCCTCTTCGACCTCGACGGCAAGCTCCTGCTCGACGCTGCGCCCGGGAACCGCCTCGCCCTCGGGCAGTGCTTCTTCGAGCCGCTCCATCACCGCCCGCAGCTCGAACTCCCGCATGAAGTCGCGCAGGACGCCACGGTCGGGCTCGGAGTCCATCGCCGCCGTCAGATCGACGCCGGTGTCGATCTCGTACTGGAGCGTCGCGAGCTGCTTCGACATGCGGGCGTCGTCAGCGTGCTCGACCAGGTTCTGCTTGCGTTTTGCGCCGGAGATCTTCTCGACGCTCGCCAGAACCTCCTCTAGCGAGCCGAATTGCTGCAGCAGCTGGGTGGCCGTCTTCTCGCCGATCCCGGGGACGCCGGGGATGTTGTCGGAGGTGTCGCCGCGCAGACCCATCAGGTCGGTGATCAGCTCCGGCGGCACCCCGTAGCGCTCGACCACGGCGTCGCTGTCGTAGATCTTGGTCTCGGTGATGCCGCGTGAGGTGCTCATCACCCGCACGCCGGGTCCGACCAACTGGTATGCGTCACGATCCCCGGTCACGACCATCACCGGGATCCCCTCTTCACGAGCCTGCCGCGTCAACGAGGCGATCACGTCGTCGGCCTCAAAGCCCTCGACCTTGACGTTGGTGTAGCCGAAGGCCTCGACCAGGGGCATCAGGTGCGGCCACTGCTCGCGCAGCAGGTCGGGGCGCGGTTTGCGCCCGGCCTTGTAGAGGTCGTAGGTGACCTCGCGCCCGGACATGCCCGCGTCCCAGGCGACGACGACCCCGGCGGGCCGGTGCTCGTCGATGATCTTGACCAGCATCGAGGCGAGCCCGTAGATCGCGTTGGTCGGCCGCCCGTCGCTGGTGCCAATCGACTCCGGCAGGGCGAAGAACGCCCGGTAGGCGAGCGAGTTGCCGTCGATCAGGAAGAGCTCGGGCTTGTCGGCGTCAGGCAGATCCGGCGGCATCGGCGCCAACTCTAAGGGCAGCGGCCAGCACCTCCATGACCCCTTTGGGATCATCCAAGAGCTGCCTTTCGCTGAGACGGATCACCTCATAGCCCCGTGCCCGCAGCTCGAGGTCTCGGCCACGGTCGTCCTCGAAGGCGACTCGGCCACGGTGGTATCGGTAGCCGTCGGTTTCGACGATCAACCGCCGGTCGCGCCAGAGGAAGTCGACGAGGTGTCGACCCAGCCGGACGTTGACCTCAGGCTCCGGTAGTCGGTAACGCCGACAGAAGTCAAGAAAGGACGCCTCCAGCTCGCTGCGCGTGCGGTCTGAGTCGACCTCTGGATCAAGCGGCAAACCGAGCACATCCGCCTGTCGCACCGCGCTCCGAACTTCCCGTGCGGATACGGGGTCTTTCCACCTGCCCTGGGAGACCGCTCGGCGCAGATCCAAAATCGTCCGGACGGGCTTCGTGGTCGGAATGCCTCTGTGGAGCGTTACATCGGCAGGTGAGAGGGAGGGGCATCGATGGAGTCGGATTCTCTACGCACCCGCCCCTCCCGCCGTCACCTGAGATCGAGACGTCAACCGCCTTGCCCCGGTCTGGCAGCAGACCCCAGAGGCTCGCTGCGCTGCGATGGCTCAACGCCGCTCCCCACCGATCGAGGATCTCAACCACATCCGTTTGGCCGCCAGGGGAAGCCAGCGAGCAGCTCGAATAGACCCATCCGCGCCCACATGCCAGAACCGCCGCCATCCATCGAACCTCGTTGGAGAGCGCCAAGTGGCCTACCGCATACACACCCCTATGAATCCGATGCAAACGACCCGAGCGCACGCGCCCGAGAACTGCGTCATCGCTCAAACCCGCCGAACGGAGCTGCCAAATCGATACCACGCCATGCTGGCTTTCGGCGAACACCGCGACGGCACGGTCTCCCCTGGCGACTTGTTCGGGCATATGCCGAACAAGTCGCCACGCGAGGTAGTTCTCCCCCTCCGGGAGCTAACCGGCTTCGCGCAGCAGGCCGAATCCGGGCACGAAGCGGCCGACATGCGCCGCATAGTCGGCGTAGGCGTTGCCATGGACCTGCAGGAGGTAGGGCTCCTCGACCAGCCTCACCTGCAGCTCCAGGCCGGCGAAGAGAGTGGCGAGCCCGGCGATGGCGACGACGCTCGGAACCATCAGGACAAGGCCGAAGACAGTGGGCAGCATTGCGCTGTAGATCGGATTTCGGACCAGCCCGAATGGGCCGCCGGTGACCAGCTCGGTGCGCTCCTCGGGATCGACGCCGATGCGCCAGGCGTCGCCCATCGCGAGCTGGGCGCCGAAGGTGAGGACGATCCCGACCGCCGCGAGAACGAGCCCGACCGCGTTGCCCACGACTCCGTCAAGCGCCGGAATCGGCTCGACCACGCCCAGCAGGGTCAGCACCGGCGCGGTGGCGCCCATCAGCAGGGCGAGGATGAAGAGGCCTCCGGCGGCCACCTCGACCGGGCCCGCGCCAGGCGCCAAACCGTGCAAGCCGGTCGAGCCGGTGCGCTTCAGCTGCACAGCGACCCGCACGCCGAAGGTGATCGCCGCCAGGGCCGCATAGAGAACGAGCGCCAGGGCCGCCATTCGGAGCCGATCATAGGGCGCGCGCAGGCACGAGCTCCGAATCTGATTCGATAGCCGTCCATGGCCGTCAGCGCTCAGTACAGCGTCACGATCCGGGTTGAGCTCGATGCTCGGCAGGAGCCCCTGGGCAAACTCACCGCGGCGATCGCCGAGGCGGGCGGGCAGCTGCAGGGCGTCGACCTGGTTCCCGGCGCCGGCAGCGAGGGCAAAAGGGTGCGCGAGTTCACGATCGACGCTCAGGACCGTCCGCACTGGGAGCGGATCCTGCGGGCGATCGGCTCGACCAGGGGAGCCAAAGTCCTCGACTACGTCGACCGTACGTTGCAAATGCACCGGGGCGGCAAGATCGAGATGCAGAACAAGTACCCGCTGAAGACGCGCGACGACCTCTCGATGGCCTACACGCCCGGCGTCGCCCGCGTCTGCGAGGACATCCACGCCGACCGCGCCAAAGCCTTCGAGTTCACGATCAAGAAGAACACGGTCGCTGTCGTCTCCGACGGCAGCGCCGTGCTCGGCCTCGGCAACATCGGGCCCGAGGCCGCGATGCCGGTGATGGAGGGAAAGGCGATGCTGTTCAAGGAGTTCGCCCAGGTCGACGCCTTCCCGATCTGCCTCGACACCCAGGACACCGAGGAGATCATCAAGGCGACCGAACTGATCGCGCCCACCTTCGGCGGCATCAACCTCGAGGACATCTCCGCCCCACGCTGCTTCGAGATCGAGGAGCGGCTCAAGGAGACGCTCGACATCCCGGTCTTCCACGACGACCAACACGGCACCGCGGTGGTAACGATGGCAGCGCTCTTCAACGCCCTGAAGATCGTCGGCAAGCCGATCGAGGAGCTGCGTGTGCTGGTGGTTGGGTTGGGAGCTGCCGGGGTAGCGGTGACCAAGATGATGCTCGCCTCCGGCGTCACCCACGTGGTCGGCTGCGACCGGCGCGGCGCCCTCTCCACCGAGCGAGAGGACTACGAGGCCGGTGAGATGAGTGAGATCAAGCGCTGGTACGCGGAGAACTCGAACCCGGAGAAGCTGAACGGTCAGCCCGCCGACGTGATCGAGGGCATGGATCTCCTAATCGGGCTCTCCGGGCCAGGGATCATCTCGGCCGAGGCGCTGGGGAAGATGAACGACGATGCGATCGTCTTCGCGATGGCCAATCCCACCCCCGAGGTGATGCCCGAGGACGCCGCACCGTACGTGCGGATCATGGCCACCGGCCGCTCCGACTACCCGAACCAGATCAACAACGTGCTCTGTTTCCCTGGGATCTTCCGCGGCGCGCTCGACGCCGGCGCGCCACGCATAACCGAGGAGATGAAGCTGGCGGCGGCAAAGGGAATCGCGGAAGTCGTCACCGACGACGACCTCTCCGAGGACTACATCATCCCCAGCGTCTTCAACCGCGACGTCGCGCCGATGGTGGCCAAGGCCGTCGTCGAGGAGGCAAAGCGCGAGGGGATCGCGCGCTTCAGCGAGGAGACGGGAACCTTCTCCACGGTCGAGGTCAGCTGATCCGGTGAGGGTTCTGGTCACGGGAGCGAGCGGCTTCATCGGCTCAGCCCTCTGTGACGGACTGCTTGCCCGAGGCGATTCCGTGGTCGGCCTGACTCGCGATCCACAGCGGGCACGCCGCACGAACCCGAGCGTCGCCTGGCACGCCTGGGAGCCGAGCCTGGAACGGCCTCCCGCGGAGGCCTTCGAGGGAGTGGACGCGGTGGTCAACCTGCAGGGCGAGAAGATCAACCAGCGCTGGACCGACGACGCCAAACGGCGGATCATGGAGAGCCGCCGCACGGGTACGCGCAACCTGATCGGCACCATCTCGGGGCTGCAGCGCAAGCCCAAGGTGCTGGTCAACCAGTCGGCAATCGGCTTCTACGGCGACCGGGGAGACGCGATGGTCGACGAGTCGGCCGACTCCGGCGAGGGCTACGACGCCGAGGTCGTGCGCGAGTGGGAGGCGAGCGCGCACGAGGCGGAGGGCACCGGCGTGCGCCTGGTCATCATCCGCACCGGCCACGTGCTCGACTCCGGCGATGGGCTGCTCGCCGAGCTGCTGCCCCCGTTCAAGCTAGGGGTCGGCGGGCCGTTGGCCGGCGGGCGCCAGTACATGTCCTGGATCCACATCGACGACGAGGTCGGGATCCTGCTCTGGGCGATCGACAACGAGAAGGTGAGCGGGACGGTCAACTCGACCGCACCCAACCCGGTCACCAACCGCGAGCTCTCAAAGGCGATCGGCCGCGCGCTGCACCGCCCCGCGTCCATGCCCGTTCCCGGCTTCGTGCTCGACCTTAAATTCGGCGGCGAGTTTGGGGCTGTGCTGCGGGGTGGCCAGAGGGTTATGCCGCGGCGGGCGCTCGACCTGGGGTACGAGTTTCGCCACACGGATATAGACGAGGCGCTGAAGAGCTTGCTGTAGGGGAGCTATTTCAGCTCGTTGTTGACGGACTGGCGCAGGCTGCCGCTATCGCCTGCATGTTCAACAGCTTGTAGGAGCTTGGCCATTGCGGGTGCTCCGGAGGCTTGCGGGAGCTGGGCTATTCCGGCGGATTCGAGGATCGGAGCGGAGAAGCGGGTCGCTGCTTTCGTCGGCTCGCCGATATAGCCAACGGTGGTCGAGTCCTCGGTTGCGCGGCGAGCGTTCGCGCCGATCGTCGCCAGCTCCAGCCTGCCGTCGCTTTCCACCGGGGGCAAGCAGACAACCTGGACGCGAACGTCCCCCGCTCTCCCCCCAGATCGAACAAGCTCCCGCTTAGCTTCAACGCAAAGCGGCGCAGCCACATAAGCAGTAACCGTCGCGCCAGCGGCAACACCGCTGCTTTCCCCGCAGCCCGCCAGAAGCAGTGCCACGCCAGCAGCCAGCGATGCAGCCTTGTGCAGACGAGGGGAGGGACGTGTGCTCCCCCGAAGGAAGCATTGGAGCCCTGCCCGCCAGGAACCCGAAAGGCCGCTTCTATGCGGGCTTCCGCAGGGGGAGCACACGTCCCTCCCCCACCTAGCCAAAGAAAACCTCAGCCTCTTCGTAAAGCTCCTTAGGGACGGTCTTCAGCTCGGCCGTCGCCTCGGCCAGCTGAACGAGCTCGATCTCGGTACCGCGCAGCGCCGTCATCGTGCCCCAGCTGCCGCTGCCTGCTGCGTCGATCGCGTGCAGTCCGAAGCGGGTGGCCAGCACCCGGTCGAACGCCGTCGGCGTGCCGCCACGCTGCACGTGGCCGAGCACCGTGGCCCTCGTCTCCTTGCCGGTCCGCTGCTCGATCTCGTGCTCCAGCCAGTGCGCGATGCCGCCGAGGCGGACGTGGCCGAAGGCGTCGAGCCCTTTCTCCTGGACCTCCGGCATCCCCCCCACCGGCTGGGCGCCCTCGGAGACGACGACGATCGGCGCGAAGCGCGCCTCGAGGCGGCGCCCGACCAGCTCGCAGACCTGCTCGAGGTCGAACGGCTGCTCGGGGATGAGGATCACGTTGGCGCCGCCGGCGAGGCCCGCGTGGAAGGCGATCCAGCCCGCGTGGCGACCCATCACCTCGACGATCAGCACCCGGTGGTGGCTGTCGGCGGTCGTGTGGAGACGGTCGATCGCCTCCATCGCGATGTTGACCGCGGTGTCGAAGCCGAAGGTGTAGTCGGTCGCGCTCAGATCGTTGTCGATCGTCTTCGGCACGCCGACGATCGGCACCCCGTGCTCCTCATGGAGGCGCGCCGCGGCCCCGAGCGTGTCCTCGCCTCCGATCGCGATCAGCCCTTCGACCCCGTCCCCCCTCGAGGTTCTCGACAAGACGCTCGGCGTCACCAGCCACCTTGAACGGGTTGGTCCGCGAGGCGCCGAGGATGGTCCCGCCGCGGGGCAGGATGCCGCGCACCTCGGGTACTCCGAGCGGCCGGCTGTCGCGCTCAAGCGGCCCGTGCCAGCCGTCGCGGTAGCCGACGAACTCGTGACCGAGGTGTTCGACCCCTTTGCGGACGATCGCCCGGATCACGGCGTTGAGCCCTGGGCAGTCCCCCCCGCCGGTAAGCACGCCGATCCGCATTGACCCAGATTAGGAAAAGCTGGCCCTCCGAGGAGGGGCGCGCTAAGTTGGCCAAAACCAAAGGAGCGAGGATGAGCGACGCGATCGATCTGGGCGCAGTCAGGAAAGCACAGCAGCAGACCTGGTCCGAGGGTGACTTTGCGATGGTCGCCGGCCTCGTGATGATGGTCTCCGAGGAGCTGGCCGAAGCGCTGGCGATCGTCCCCGGCGAGCGGGTTCTCGACGTCGCCTGCGGCAGCGGCAACGCGGCGCTGGCGGCGGCGCGGCGCTCCTGGGGCGGCGTGGTGGGAGTCGACTTCGTGCCGGCACTGCTGGAGCGCGGTCGCGAGCGAGCCGCCGCGGAACGGCTCGACGTCGAGTTCGTCGAGGGCGATGCCGCGGAGCTGCCCTTCGGGGACGGTGAGTTCGACGTCGTGACCTCGGTCTTCGGGGCGATGTTCGCGCCTGAACACGAGCAGGCCGCGGCGGAGCTGCTGCGGGTCTGCAAGCCTGGCGGCAGGATCGGGATGGCCAACTGGACCCCCGACGGGGACGTCGGCAAGATGTTCATGACGCTGGCAAAACACGCCCCCCCTCCCCCGGAATGCAGTCACCCCTGGCGTGGGGCACGGAGGATCACCTGCGCGAGGTGTTCGGCGGCGGGATCTCCGACCTCCGCCTCGAGCGCCGCGTCTCGCGACAGACCTACCGCTCGCCCGAGCACTGGCTGGACTTCTTCCGCACCTACTTCGGACCGACCAAGATGGCCTTCGAGCGGGTCGGCCCAGAGGGCGAGGAGGCGCTGGCCGGGGACATGATCGCGTTCCTCGAGCAGAGCAACATCGCGGGCGAGAGGGCGCTGGTCATGGAGCCGGAGTACCTCCAGGTGATCGCCACTCGCGCCTAACGCGAGGGCGGCCTGGATCGCGGCTGGGACAGGCTAGGACTTCGGCTGCAGAACGCGGATCGCCGCCCCGATGAAGAGGACGGTGAGGAAGACGAGGCCGGCGACCGGGCCGCCCTGCCCGAAGGCGTAGGAGACCGTCGTCGCGGCGAGCGCCAAGAAGAAGGTGACCACCAGTCCCATGCGGCGGGAATCCTAGTAGAAGCTGCGGCCTATGCGGCGAGGGCGGCGCGTGCCTCGCGCAGGAAATCCCCAACCGCCTCCGCAGCAGCCTCCGCCGACCCCGCCTCACCAGCGGCGCGGACCAGGCGGCTGCCGACGATGACGCCGTCGGCAATCCCCCCCACCTGCGCCGCCTGCTCGGCTGTGCCGATCCCGAAGCCGACCGCGACGGGCACGTCGGCGGCGGCCTTCGTCGCAGCGACGAGCTCCGCCAGCTCGGGGGGAAGCTGCTCGCGCTCACCGGTCGTACCCACGGTGGAGACGACGTAGACGAAGCCTCTGGCAACCGCGCAGATGCGATCGCGGCGGGCGGCGGGCGTGGTCGGCGCCAGCAGCGGGACGAGGGCGAGGCCGGCGTCGGAAAGCGCCTCGCGGACGTCCTCGGCCTCTCCCAGAGGCAGGTCGGGGATGATCGCCCCCGCGGCCCCGGCCGCAACCGCCCGGCGGGCGAACTCGGCGGCGCCACCCTGGGCCAGAACCATGTTGGTGTAGACCATCAGCACGACCGGCAGCCGATCCGCGACCGACTCGCATACCTCCAGCGCCGTCCCTAGGGTCGCCCCCGCCGCGAGCGCCTCGGTGGCGGCGGCGTGGATCGTCGGCCCGTCGGCGAGTGGATCCGAGAACGGCACACCGAGCTCGATCAGGTCAGCGCCGGAGTCGGCATAGGTCGCGGCGACCGTGAGCGAGGACTCGCGATCAGGGAAGCCGGCCATCATGTAGGGCATCAACGCGGCGCGGCCCTCGGCGCGGGCGGAATCGAAGGCGGCGTCGATCCGCTCGACGCCGGTCAAGGTCGCCTCAGCCACCCGTGCGCTCCACTACCTCGGCGAGGTCCTTGTCCCCCCTGCCGCTCAGGCAGAGCACGTCGTAGCCCTCGCCGCCGCCGTTCTCGAGCAGCCAGGCGATCGCGTGCGAGGACTCGAGCGCCGGGATGATCCCCTCCAGCCGCGAGAGCTCGGCGAAGGCGGCCAGCGCCGCCGCGTCGGTGACAGCGGTGTAGGTGGCGCGGCCCGTATCGCGCAGGTGGGCATGCTCAGGGCCGACCCCTGGGTAGTCGAGCCCGGCCGAGACCGAGTGCGCCTCGAGGATCTGCCCCTCCTCGTCGGCGATCACGGCGGAGAGCGAACCATGCAGGACGCCGGTGCGGCCGGCGCCGAGCGAGGCCCCGTGACGGCCGCTCTCCAGCCCCTCTCCGGCCGCCTCGACCCCGATCAACTCGACCCCGGCATCATCGACGAACGGCGTGAAGATGCCGATCGAGTTGGAGCCGCCGCCGACGCAGGCGATCACCCGGGCAGGCAGCCCCCCCTCGGCGGTCAGCGCCTGCTCGCGCGTCTCGTCGCCGATCACCCGCTGCAGGTCCCGGACCAGCGCCGGGAAGGGCGCCGGGCCGACCGCGGAGCCGATCACGTAGTGGGTCGTCTCAACGTTGGCAACCCAGTCGCGGATCGCCGCGCTCACCGCCTCCTTCAGGGTGCGAGCGCCGGCCTCGACCGGGGCGACCTTCGCCCCCAAGAGCTTCATCCGCTCGACGTTCGGCGCCTGGCGCCGGATGTCCTCGGTGCCCATGTAGACGACGCACTCGAGGCCGAACAGAGCGCATGCGGTGGCCGTCGCCACCCCGTGCTGGCCGGCGCCGGTCTCGGCGATCACCCGCGGCTTGCCCATCCGCTGCGCCAGCAGAGCCTGACCGATCGCGTTGTTGATCTTGTGGGCGCCGGTGTGGGCGAGGTCCTCGCGCTTCAGATAGACGCGCCGGCCGGCGCGCTCGGAGAGTCGCTCGGCCAGGTAAAGCGGCGTCGGGCGGCCGATGAAGTCGCGGTGCAAGAGGTGGAGTCGCTTTTGGAACGACTCGTCCCCGCGAGCCTCCGCCCAGGCGGCCGTCAGCTCGTCGAGCGCCGGGATCAGCGTCTCGGGGACGTAGCGGCCGCCGTAGGGGCCGAATCTCTCCTCTATCGCCGTGCTCATCAGGAGGTAACGCTAGCCGCCTGCGCCGCCTCGAAGAAGGCGGTCATCGCGGCGTGGTCCTTGCGGCCCGGCTCGGCCTCGACTCCGCTGGCCACGTCGACCGCGAAGGGATGGGTGACGGCGATCGCCTCGGCGACGTTTTCGGGCCGCAGCCCGCCGGCGAGGATCGCCGGCACCTCGGAGCGCCGCTCGCGCAGCAGGCCCCAGTCGAAGCTCTCGCCGCTGCCGCCCCAGAGGCCCCTCGCGCCCTTGTCGAAGAGGTGGAAATCGGTCCGGAACGCCTCGGCGGCGTGGATGTCGGCGGCGCTCGACACATGCACCGCCTTGATCACCTTGACCCCGGTCCGTCGCGCGACCTCGCCGCAGAAGGAGGGGCCCTCTTCTCCGTTGAGCTGCACCATCGTCAGCGCCGCATCCTCGACCGCCTTGGCGACCTCGTCCAATTCGGGATTGACGAACACGCCCACCACCTCGCACTTGCGGCGAAACGCGGCAGCAATCCGCACAGCCTCCCCAGCCTCAACCGCCCTGGGACTCTCGGCGAAGTGGATCAGCCCAACAGCCCAGGCCCCGAGCCGCACGGCCTCGGCGGCATCGTCCAAATTCGTGACTCCACAGATCTTGACCCGCATGCCCCCAGAGTACGGGAGCCGGGCGCGGCGCTATTTGGCCGGCGGTCCGACGGGACCAGACTGCGAGTCTTCGGCCGACGCCGGGCGGACACCGAGGATCACGGTGATGTTCTTGGTGCCACCGTTGCGGTCGACGGTCAGCTCCATCTTTTCCCCCGGCGAGGCCGAGTTGACCAGGTTGATCACTTCTTCCATCCCCGAGATCTTCTTGCCGTTGACCTCTGTGATGATGTCTCCGCCAAGCTCGATGCTGGCGCCTTCGATCGTCGCCGAGGTGTCGCCCCCTTCGAGCCCCGCCTGGTCGGCCGGACCGCCCTTGACGACTTCGTTGACGAGCACGCCTTCGGTGGCCGGCAACTTCAGCGCCCGCGCCAGGTCCGGCGTGATGCTGCCGCCATTGATCCCGAGGAATGCGTGCTTCACTTCGCCGTGCTCCTCTATCTGCTGAACGACTTCGCGCGCCGTGTTGATCGGCACGGCGAAGCCGATGCCGACGTTGCCGTTGCTGCCGCCGCCATTCAAGATCTGAGAGTTGATCCCGATCACGCTGCCCGAGCCGTCGATCAGCGGGCCACCGGAGTTACCGGGGTTGATCGCGGCGTCGGTCTGGATCACGTGCGAGATCGAGAAGCCGTTGGGGGCCTGGATCTGGCGCTGCAACGCCGAGACGATGCCGGCGGTGACGGTCCGGTCGAGCCCGAACGGGTTGCCGATCGCGATCACCTCTTCGCCCACCTCTACCTTCGAGGAGTCGCCGAGCGAGAGTGGGTGGAGCTGATCGGACGGCGCGTTGACCTTGAGCAGCGCCACGTCGGTCGCAGGGTCGGTGCCGACCACTTCGGCGGTATAGGTGGTGTCCGAGGATCCGAGTTTGACTTCGACCCGATTGGCGCCTTCGACCACGTGGTTGTTGGTGACGATGTGGCCTTCGGTGTCGATCAGGAACCCCGAGCCCGTCGCGGTGCCGCCGCCTTCGGATTCACCGAACGGGCCGGCGGGTGCCTGAGCAGAAAGCTGAGAGGAGATGAAGGCGACCCCCTGTCCGTCACGGCGATAGATCTGGTTGACCAGGTTGGTGCTGCCTTCTTCCTTGGCATCGACCGGAGCCGAGAGCGGCGCCGCCACCGTGACGGTCGCGCTGCCGTTGTCAGAGTGGATCCAGCCGGCGGCGATCGCCACCCAACCGAATGCGGCGACGACCACGCCCCCCAGGAGGGCGGAACCGAATGACGTGCGGAAGAAGCGCCTCATCGGAACCGATCATCCAAGGCGTCCTCAAAGTTCTTCTAAAAAGATCAGCGCCTCGCGAGCGGAGCGGCTAGGGCAGGTGGTGCTCGCGGGTGCCCTCGTCGGCGCCGGTCAGCTCGCGGGTCAGCGCCTCGGGATCGGTCGCCACCATCAGCGCCGAGCCGATCAACACCGCATCGACCCCTACCCGCTCCAGCTCCTCCAGCTCCTCCCGTGCCGATATCCCGCTCTCAGCGACGACCGTCTTGCCAGCCGGCACGTCGGGCATCAGCTCATACGTGGTGGCGACGTCAACCGTCCCCTGCTCGAGATTGCGGTTGTTGATCCCGATCACGTCGGCGTCGAGCCGCAGCGCCCGCTCCAGCTCCTCCCCGTCGTGGACCTCGACCAGGCAGTCGAGGTCAAGGCTCCGCGCCCGTGCGTACAGCTCCGCCAGCTCGTCGTCATCGAGGGCCCTGGCGATCAGCAAGACCGCGTCGGCCCCGTTCACCGCCGCCTCATAGAGCTGGTAGGGATCGACGATGAAGTCCTTGCGAAGGATCGGCAGGTCGCAGGCCCCACGGGCGACACGCAGGTCTTCCAATGAGCCGCCGAAGTGGAGTTCATCGGTCAGCACCGAGAGGGCGGCCGCGCCGCCGCGCTCATACGCGCCGACCTGCTCGGCGACGGTCGCGGTCGCCGAGATCTCCCCCGCGCTCGGGGAGCGCCGCTTGAACTCGGCGATCACCGAGAGGCCGGGACGGACCAACGCCTCGCTGAACGGCCTGTCGTCGCCGCGGCCGGTAAGCCTCGACTCGAGATCCGCCTGGGACGTGCCGCTGCGGCGTTCCTCCACCCCGGCGCGCGCCGCGGCAATCAGCTGCTCGATCATTCCCACGTGAGTGACGAAGCCTAGTCGAGTCGGCCGACCTAGCCGCCGAGCTGGGCGGTCGTTGCAACCAGATGGTCGAGCAGCTCGCCGGCGGCGCCGCTGTCGATCGCCGCGGCGGCCTTCTCGACGCCCTCGCCAAGGCCGGCGGCGAGGCCACCGACGTAGATCGCGGCACCCGCGTTGAGCAGGACCAGATCGCGCCGCGGACCACCCTCACCGGCCAGCACGGCGCGCGAAGCGGCGGCGTTCTCCTCCGGACTGCCGCCGGCGACGTCCGCCAGCTCCGCGGCAGCAAGGCCGAGCTCACCGGGCTCGGTGAACCACTCCGCGGTGCGACCGTCGGCGACCTCGATCACCCGCGTGCGGGCGGAGGTCGAGAGCTCGTCGACCCCGTCCTCGGCGGCGACGACCATTGCCCGCACGCTGCCCAGCCCGACCAGCGCCTCGGCGATCGTCTCCTGGTAGTGGCGGTCGGAGACGCCCAGCAGTTGGCGCTCAGCGCCAGCCGGATTCGTCAGCGGCCCGAGGAAGTTGAAGATCGTCCGCACGCCGAGCGCCTTGCGGACCGGCACCACGTGCGCCATCGCCGCGTGATGGCGAGGGGCGAACATGAAGCCGAAGCCGACCTCGTCGATGCAGCGACCGACCTGCGCCGGGTCGAGCTCGATGTTGACCCCGAGCGCCTCCAGCAGATCGGCGGAGCCGCAGCGGCTGGTGTTGGAGCGGTTGCCGTGCTTGGCGACCGCGCAGCCCGCGCCGGCCGCAACCAGGGCCGCCGTGGTCGAGACGTTGAAGGTCGAAGGACCGCCGCCGGTCCCGGCCGTGTCGACGAGGTCGTCACGGGAGGTCTCGACCGCAGCGGCCAGCGATCGCATCGTCCGCGCCAGACCGACCAGCTCGGGCACGGTCTCGCCCTTGGCCCGCAGCGCGATCAGGAAGGCCCCCGTCTGCACCTCACCGGTTCGACCCTCCATGATCTCGGCGAGCACCGTGGCGGCGTGATCCGCGGTCAGGTGGTCACCGGCGCAGACCGCGTCGATCGCCCGGGTGACTACTTCGTTCGGAGGCAAGCTCACCGCCCAAACCTTCCGGTGCGCTTTATGTCGCTATGGGTGGCATAAAGCGCACCGGAACTCATTGTGGGTCTCCGAGGAAGTTCTTCAGCAGGTGTTTGCCCTGTGGGGTCAGCACCGACTCGGGGTGGAACTGGACGCCCTCGGCCGGCAGCTCCCGGTGACGCGCCCCCATCACCACCTCGCCGAGGCTGGCGCTCAACTCCAACTGGTCCGGCAGATCGGGGTCGGCGACCAGCGAGTGGTAGCGGCCGGCCACCAGGGGACTGGGCAGGCCGGCGAAGATCGTCCGTCCGTCGTGGCTGACCTCGGCGTCCTTGCCGTGGATCGGGTCGCCCAGCACGGTGCGCCCACCGAACGCCTCGACCAGCGACTGGTGCCCGAGGCAGACGCCGAGCACAGGCGTGCCGGCCTCGGCGAAGGCGCGGATCGCCTCGATCGAGATGCCGGCCTCGGCGGGCGTGCAAGGGCCCGGCGAGACGACCAGCCGGTCGGCGCCGCGATCGAGCAGCTCCTCGACCGAGGCCCGGTCGTTGCGAACCACCTCGATCTCCCCCCCCAGCTCGCCCAGGTACTGGACGAGGTTGTAGGTGAAGCTGTCGTAGTTGTCGATGATGAGGATCTTCATGGCCAGTCCGGCTGCTCGCAGGCCAGCTCCACGGCGCGGAACACCGCCTTGGCCTTGTTGACCGACTCGTTGTACTCATAAGCGGGCTTGGCGTCGGCGACGGTGCCGCCGCCCGCCTGCACGTGCACCTCGCCGTCCTTGACGACGACGGTGCGGATGTGGATCGCGGTGTCGAGGTCGCCGTTCCAGGAGAGGTAACCGATGGCGCCACCGTAGGAACAGCGCTTGATCGGCTCGAGCTCGTCGATGATCTGCATCGCGCGGACCTTGGGAGCGCCGGAGAGGGTGCCGGCGGGCAGCGCCGAGCGCAGCACGTCCATCGCGTCGACCTCCTCGCGCAGCGTTCCCGAGACCTGGCTGACGATGTGGAGAACGTGGGAGTAGGTCTCGACGACCATCAGCTCGTCGACGCCTACCGAGCCGTACTCGCAGACTCGGCCGAGATCGTTGCGACCGAGGTCGACCAGCATCACGTGCTCTGCCCGCTCCTTGGGGTCGTTGATCAACCGCTCGGCGAGGCGCCGGTCCTCCTCCTCGTCACCGCCGCGCGGGTAGGTGCCGGCGATCGGCCGCGTCTCCACCCGCCGCCCCTGCACCTTGACCAGCGGCTCCGGCGAGGCGCCGGCGATCTGGAAGTCACCGAACTCGAGGAAGTACATGTAAGGGGAGGGGTTGACCGCGCGCAGCCCGCGGTAGATCGAGAACGCCTCGACCGGAGACGGGGCGGAGAAGCGCTGTGAGGGCACGACCTGAAAGGCATCACCGGCGTGGACGTACTCGACGATCCGCTCGACCGCCGCTTCGAACTCCTCGCGCTCCATGCTGGAGACGAAGCGTGGCGGCTCGGCGATCGCCGGGCGCTCCGGGACGGGCACGGCGCCCCTGAGCCGGCTGCGCACGTCGGCGATCGCCGCGACCGAGCGCTCATAGGCAGCGTCGATGTCGCCGTCGTCGCCGGCGAAGGCGCAGGACATGATTGTCAGCTCATGCCGCAGGTGATCGAAGACGAGCAGAACGTCGGTGATCATCAGCGCCATGTCCGGCAACCCGAGTGGATCCGGGTTGGGCTCGCCGAGCGGCTCGACCGTGCGCACCAGGTCATAGCCGAAGAAGCCGACGGCGCCGCCCGCAAAGGGCGGCAGGCCCTCGACCGGAGCCAGTCGGAAGCCGGCGAGGTGCTCGGCGACCGCCGCATAGGGGTCCGGAGCTTGACGGTCGGCGCCCCCGGTCTCGGAGAGAATCCCGTCGCTCCAGCGCAGCACCGAGCGGGGTCTGATGCCGACGAAGGAGTAGCGGCCAACCTGGCCCTGCTCGGCGGACTCCAGCAGGAAGCACGGCGCCCCCTCGGGCTCGCCCGCACGCAGCTTGAGGAAGGCGGAGACGGGAGTCTCGCAATCGTCGACGAAGCGAGCCCGGACCGGCACCACGTTGCCCTGCTCCGCGAGCGCCCGCGCCTCCTCGAGGCTGGGTTCGATTCGCAGCTCGGACTCAGCGGCGACGGCCATTGAGGACCTCCATCGCTGCCGTGAGCGGCAGCTCGCGCGAGGCCAGCAGCACGCTCAGGTGGTAGAGCAGGTCGGCCGCCTCTTCCGCGACCCGTTCGTCGGACTCCTCGCGGGCGGCGCGCACGACCTCCTCGGCCTCCTCCTCGACCTTCTCGCCGATCAGCTTCGGGTCGTCCAACAGCTTCACCGTGTAGCTGTCCTCCGGCCGCTCGGCGGCACGGCTGCGCAGCGTGCGCTGCAACGTCGCCGGCGCCTCGTACGGGACGAGCTCGGGTGCTTCACCATCCAACTCGCGGTAGAAGCAGGACCGCTCACCGGTGTGACAGGCGGGCCCGGTCGGCTCGACCAACGCGACGATCGCATCGCCATCGCAATCGATCCGCAGCTGCTTCAGCTTCAGGACGTGACCGGACTCTTCACCTTTGCGCCATATCCGATCGCGCGAGCGGCTGAAAAAGTGCATCTCCCCCGACTCGACCGTAAGCCGCAGCGACTCCTCGTTGACGTAGGCCAGCGTCAGCACCTCGCCGCTGGCGAAATCCTGCGCCACGCACGGGACCAGACCGTGCTCGTCGAATTGAACGTCGTCAAACATCAAAGCATCGTAGTTACTCGATGCCAAGCCGATCCAAGAGTCCCTCGTCGCGGCGCCAGTGGCTGCGGACACGAACCTTGAGGTCGAGGTGGACCTTGGCGCCCAGCTCGGCCTCCAGCGAACTGCGGGCAGCGGTCCCGATCTCGCCGACCTTCTTCCCCCCCTTGCCGATCAGGATGCCCTTCTGGGACTCGGTCTCCGCCCAGATCTCCGCCCGGACGGTGACCAGCCCGTCCTCGCGCTCCGCGACCTCCTTGACGTCGACCTCGACCGAGTGCGGGATCTCGTCGCGGGTCCGGTTGAGGACCTGCTCGCGGATCAACTCGGCCAGCATCGTCTCGCTCGACTGGTCGCTGTGGTCCTCGGGCGGGTAGAGGTAGGGGCCCTCGGGGACCAGCTCGCCGAGCCGCAGCACCAGCTCCTCGAGGCCGGCGCCGTCGCGGGCGCTGATCGGGAAGACCTCGTCGACCCCCTCCAGCTCGGCGGCCGCGGCCAGCACCGGAACCAGCTCGTTGGGTCCGGTGCCGTCGATCTTGTTGACCGCACAGATCGTCGGCTTGTCCGGCCCGGCGGCAGCCAGGGCACGAGCGATGAAGCGATCGCCGGCGCCGATCCCCTCCTGCCCGTTGACGACCAACAGAGCGAGATCGGAGTCGGCCAGCTCGCGCTCGACGCGGCGCTGCATGCGCTCGGTCAGCACGTCGCGAGGGCGCTGCACGCCGGGCAGGTCGACGAGGACGAGCTGGCGGCCGGCCGCGGTGTCGGTAGCGATGCCACGGATCGCCCGCCGCGTCGTCTGCGGGCGCATCGAGACGATCGCCACCCGGCTGCCGACGATCGCGTTGACAAGGGTCGACTTGCCGACGTTGGGCCGGCCGGCCAGGCCGACGAAGCCGGAGTGGGTCATCACAAGCCTTCCATCACACGTGCCTGAAGGGCGAGCATCTCCCCAGAGTCCGTCTCGTGGTCCATGTCGCAGAGGTGCAGGGCGCCGTGGACTGCAGCCTCGACCACGTCGGCGCAATGCTCGGGACAGATCGCGACGTCGCCGAGCTCGCGCGGGCCAGGGATCGGGCCGGCGCCGTCGACGGGGAAGGAAAGGACGTCGGTGGGCCCGTCCTTGCCGCGGTGCTCCCGATTCAGGTCGCGAATCTTGGCGGCGTCCACCAGCTCCACCGCGAGGTGGCCGTCGGCCACGCCGGCTGCAGCCAGCGCCGCCGCAACCGCGTCCCGTAGCTCGACCGGCACGTCGGAGAGGTCAACGGTCATCCGCTGCCGGTGGCCGCTCGCCCTGCTGACGCTCGGCGTGCTCGCCGTAGGCGGCGACGATTCGCTGCACCAGCTTGTGGCGGACGACGTCCTCGCCGCCGAAGCGGACGAATGAGATGTCCTGCACCTCCTCGAGGATGTCGCGCACGACGACCAGCCCGGAGCGCTGGTCGGTCGGTAGGTCGATCTGGGTGATGTCGCCGGTGACGACCATCCGCGAGTTGAAGCCGAGCCGGGTCAGGAACATCTTCATCTGCTCGGGGCTGGTGTTCTGCGCCTCGTCGAGGATGACGAAGGAGTCGTTGAGGGTGCGGCCGCGCATGAAGGCCAGCGGCGCCACCTCGATCACGCCGCGCTCGAAGTAGCCGTTGACGCGGTCGGGGTCGAGCATGTCGTAGAGCGCGTCGAAGAGCGGTCGCAGGTAGGGGTCGACCTTGGCCTGGATGTCGCCGGGCAGGAAGCCGAGTCGCTCACCGGCCTCGACGGCGGGGCGGGTGAGGATGATCCGCTGTACCTCGCGCTCGGCCAGCGCCGCCGCCGCCATCGCCACGGCGAGGAAGGTCTTGCCCGTGCCGGCCGGGCCGATCCCGAAGGTGATCGTGTGCTCGCGGATCGAGTCGACGTAACGTTTCTGGTTGAGCGTCTTCGGCGCCACCTTGGTGTTGCGGTGCCGCCAGACGACGTCCTCGAGGATCTGCGCCGGGCTCTCATCGGCGTCGAGCGCACCCGCCACCGCTTCGATCGTCCCCGGCGCCACTTCGTGCCCCTGCTCGATCAGGTCGACCAGCTCGTCGACAACGGTGGCGGCGGTCTGCACATCGGTCGAATCGCCATCCAGGGTGAGGACGTTGCCGCGCAGGTGGAAGTCGCAGTCGAGGCGGCCGCGCAGGGCTCGCAGCACCGCGTCCTCGGAGCCGGCCAGCTCGGCGGCCACGGAGTTGTCGAGGGTCAGCTGCCTACGAGCCAAGTTTCTCTCGCACCGCCGTGCTGATCCGCTTGCCGTCGGCTCGCCCGCCGACCTTCGGCATCAGCGCCGACATCACCTGACCCATCTGCTTCTGCTCGACAGCACCGGTCTCGGCGATCGCCGCCTCGACCAGCTCGGCAAGCTCCTCGTCGGAGAGCTGCTGGGGCAGGTAGGCCTCGATCAGCTCTGCCTCGAAACGCTCGGCCGCTGTCTGCTCGGTCCGGCCCGCCTCGTCATAGGCCTCCGCCGCCTCGAGCCGTTTCTTGCGCTCCCGCTGCAGCACCGCCACCTCGTCGCCCTTGCCCAGCTTCGCGTCCTGCTGCAGCGAGTCGACGATCATCCGCAGCGCCGCGACACGCTCACGCTCGCCCGCCTTCATCGCGGTGCGCACGTCTGCCTGTACCTGCTCGAGAACGCTCATCGCCTCTAAGGGTAGTCGGCGGCGTCGGGCGCCACTGCCAGCCCCTTGGAGACCAGATCGGCGATATCGGTGCTGACCAGGGTCCAGTCGAAGCGACGAGCCGCAGCGACGTAGGTGGCGTCATAGACGGTGAGGCTGTGCTCGGCGGCAATATCGATAGCGGAATCGACCAGATCGGCATCGACCGGCAGTACGGGGTCGCCGCAGCGCGCGAGGATGGTGCTGCAGAGATCCTTCGCTATATCGGGCCGGCCCCAACGAGCAGCGACCACGTTCGCCGTCTCGTAGAGAGTCAGGTCCAGTGCCGCGACAGGCCGCGTGGAGTCCAAGACGAGTGGGCGGGCAGCCTCGAAATAGCGATCCTTGGAGTCCTTCGCAGCGATCCAGACGCTTGCGTCGAGCAAGAACACGATCAGTGAGATTCGCGGTCTTCGCGGATCAACCGGGCGGCGTCGCCACCGAGATCCACTGGAGGGCCGAGGAGATCTTCGAGCTCTTTCCGCTTGAGTCCATGTTCGGCGTCGAGCTCGCGCTCGGCGAGGCGGCGCAGGAAACCGCTGCGGGTCTCGCGATTGGCTCGTGCCTGAACGTCGAGCCGCTCGAGCAGGTCGTCGGGCATTGAGATCATCACCTTGGCCACGGGAGGAGTATATACGGTATTGCCAGATGTAACTAGCTCCATGTCGGCAGGCTGGCAGGTCAGCCGTCACGCGTGGGCCGATGAAAGTGTCGAATCTGAGAATTCTCTGCCAGGAATCTCAGCAAGAGCCGGGAAGGTCGACCCGTTCGACCTCGCCGAGCGGCATCTGCAGGAAACGGGTGCCCAGCTCGCGGAAGGACTCGACGTCACCGCTGCAGAGGAAGCGGTACTCGCCTTCGCCGTCCACGGGCCGCGCCAAACCCGCCGATACGAGCGTCCTTTGCACGGCCGCCGCGACCGCGTGGCCGCCACTGACCAGGCGCACGTCGCGACCGAGGATCCGCTGCAGCATCGGGGCGACCAGCGGGTAGTGGGTGCAACCGAGGATCAGGGTGTCGACCTCGGCCCGCTTCAGAGGCGCGCAGTAGGCGCGCGCCATGTCCAGCACGCTCTGCTCAAAGGGAGAGCCGTCCTGGATGAACGGCGCCAGGTTCGGCGCCTCGACTTCGGTCACCTCGAGCGTCCGACCCTGTCCTTCGAGGCCCCGGCGATAGGCGCCGCTCGCGATCGTATTTGGCGTGGCCAGCACGCCGACCCGGCCGCTGTCGGTGATCGCGGCGGCGATCTCGGCCTGCGGCTCGACCACGGGAACCACCTCCACCCCGTACTCCGCGGCAACCTCACGCGCCACGTCCTCTCCGATCGAGGTCGCCGTGTTGCAGGCGATCACAAGCAGCTTCGCGCCGTCGTCGAGCAACAGCGTCGCGATCGCCCGGATCCGCTCTCGCAACCGCTCGGGATCACGCGTCCCGTACGGGAACATCGCCGTGTCGCCGAGGTAGACAAAATCCTCCTCCGGCAGCGAGACCAGGCACTCGTGCAGAACCGTGAGCCCGCCGACCCCGGAGTCGAACATCGCGACCGACTGAGAGGCGTCTACAGAAATGGTTTGTACGCCATGAAGAAGATCGCGACAGCGACGATCAGGCCGGCCAGTTTGCCGACGTTCGCCAGCCTCTCCGAGACGGCTTCGTACTCGGCGCTGAGCGTGTCCCCAGAGCGGAGATCGCGCTCGGCCAGCTCCAGCGCCTTGGCGGTCTGCGGCCGGAAGAAGGCGTGCGAGAGACCAAAGAGAACGATGATCGCGAGGAAACCGACGCTGATGAACGCGTCGCCCGCCTTCCATGGCCCGTCAGCCAGCAGATAGATCCCGGCCAACAGGAGGACGATCAGCCCCGGCTGCACCAGGTAGCGATCGACCATCTGCACACCGCGCAGCACCGTGGGCACGCTCCTCGGAGCGCTCCCCTCAGCCGCAGCGATGAAGATCCCGTAGCCGAAGGTCGGGCCGAAGGCAAGCACAACCGCCAGGATGTGCAGGAACAACGCGATCTTGTAGCCCGGGTCCACGATCGTCGCCAACATCGGCGGAAAGATATCCGCTACGGCTGACGCAACAGCAGAGCCGCCCAATCGCCATCGGTACGCCGCTCGGTCTCGCTTAGGCCGGCTGCACCGAACGCGGTGGCAATCTCGTCCAGCTCCGTGGGAAGCAGGCCCGAGCAGACCAGTGCGGAGGGCCACGGGGGAGGGGTCGGCGGAGCAACAGCGGGGAGGCTCCGGCGACCCCTCCCCCGCGTCCCTCCCTCGTTCGCGAGCCGCGCGGCGATCGCTTTCAACACGGGGGCGGTCAGGTTGGCTACAACGGTTGGGGCAAGGTCAGGCAGGGCCTCCCGCAAGTTGGTGCACCCGAGCTCGATCGTAACGTCGTTGGCCTCGGCGTTGGCGGACGCAGCTTCGAGCGAGACAGGCTCGTGGTCGTAGCCCTGCACCGGCGACCAGCCAAGCTTCGCGGCGGCGATTGCCAGAACACCCGAGCCAGTGCCCAGGTCGGTCAGCGAACCGCTGGCCTCGCCGCGCTCCTCCAGCTCGAGCAGCAGCTCCAAGCAGAGGCGCGTGGTCGGGTGGGCGCCGGTGCCGAAGGCGCGCCCCGGATCGACGACGAGGTCGATCGCACCCTCGCGTGGCTGCTCCCACGACGGGCGCAACCAGAGCCGCTCGCCGACCATGAGCGGCTTGTGGAAGTCCTGCCAGCGGTCGGCCCAGTCATCGGGGACCTCAGTCGCAACCAGCTCGACCAGTCCATCGCCGGCCGCGGCCTCGATCTCTCCCAGCTCCGGCAGCTCACCCTCGCCGCCGTAGATCGCGTACTCGACGTAGCCCGGACCACGCTCCTCCTCGACCCCGTTCGGGGCAAGAACCGTCAGCTCAGCGAGGACGCAATCTGCTTGCTCCGGTGAGCACCTGACGGCAAGGCGAATCAACCGAAGGCTCTGCGCATCCGCGAGAAGAAGCTCTCGCCGCCCTGCTCAGACCTGAGGTTGTGCGCCTCCAGCGTCTCCCCCAACTTCTCGGCCAGCTCGCGCTGCTCATCGGACAGCTCTCCCGGGACGATCACCTGGACCGCGATCACCAGATCGCCGGGCGGACCACCGTTGGCGCCGGGCATCCCGTGGCCACGCAGCGCGAACTGGGTGCCGGGCTGGGTACCCGCCGGCAGCTCGATCCCCCGCTCACCCTCGTGGCTGGGGATCATGACCTTGGCCCCCAGCATCGCGTCCACGGCCGAGATCTCCACCGTGTGGATCAGGTCCTGGCCACGCATCGGCCCGCGCCGCACCTCGAAGCCGAAGCTGCCGCCGAAGAAGGCCTGGAAGATGTCCTCGACCGAGCTGTAGCCGCCACCGGCAGCGGCGGCGCCCGAGCGCAGGCCGTCGTGTCCATAACGGTCGTAAACCTGGCGCCGCTCGGGGTCGGAGAGCACCTCATAGGCTTCCGCCGCTGCCTTGAACTTCTCCTCCGCCTCGGGGTCGTGATCGTTGACGTCGGGGTGCAGCTCACGGGCGAGGCGACGGAAGGCGGTCTTCACCTCGGCTTTGTTGGCGTCGCGCCCGACACCGAGCACCTCGTAGTAGTCGCGCGGCATCTGCGTTCAGCCGCCGTAGACCGTCTCGCAGTAGCGCGACAGCTCGCGCGCGGCACCGCGCACAGAGGCGATCGCCGTCGCGTAGTCCATCCGCAGCGGGCCGACCACGCCGACCGAGCCGAGATTGCGATGCGCGAGGCCGTAATTGGCGCCGACGACGCTGACCGAGCGCAACTCCGGCTGCGGGTTCTCGCCGCCAATCCAGAGGAAGACCGAGCGCTCGTCGAGGGCGGAGCGCAGCATGCCCAGCATGCCAGCCCGCCGCTCCAGCGCTGTCATCAGGGTGTCGGCGCGAGGCAGGTCGTCGAGGTGGGCGTCGGAGAGCAGGCGCGAGGCGCCCTCCATGTAGAGGGTCTCACCCGCCTCCTGCTCGAGCTCGGTGAACGCCGCGCCCAGGGTCGCGACGAAGCCCGCCTCCACCGACCCCAGCTCGGGGTCCGCGAGCCGGTTGGCGATCATCCGCGCGCCCACGCCCATCCCGGCCAGCGACTCGTTCAGGTAGCTCGAGGCCCACTCGACCAGACCGGGATCGACCGGTTCGTCGAAGTCGAAGACGCGCCTCGCCACAGTGCCGGTGGAGGCGATGGCGATGACCACGACCCGAGCCGGTTGAAGCCGCAGCACCTCGACCCGGTGGATCGTCGCCGCCAAGCTGGGCGGCGGCGCGGTGGCGAGCGCCATCAGATCGGTGACCTGGGCCAGTGCCATCGTCGTCTCGCGCATCGCCTCATCGATCTCGCGCCGCAGCCGCGAGAGCTCCGGCGCGACCCCGGCGCCGGCCTGTGGCACGCCGGCCTCCATCAGACGATCGACGTAGTAGCGGTAGCCGACCTCGGTCGGAACCCGCCCCGCCGAGGTGTGCGGGTGGTTCAGATAACCGGCTGCCTCGAGCGCTGCCAGCTCGGCGCGCACGGTCGAGGATCCCCACTCAATCTCATTCCGCTCGGCAATCGGTTTTGACGCCACCGGCTTGCCCGACGCCAGATGCGCATCGACCACCAGCCTGAGGATCAGCTCTTGTCGTTCGGAAAGCATTGGCTCCATTCTAGGAGCCGCGCAGGATCGCCCTACAGCGCTACTTCGGCCTCTGCGTTGCGAATCGTCTGGTTCTCGCCCTGAGCGGCGACCGTGTCGATCACGACCTTGTCGTCCTCAGCCGACTTGACCGTGCCGGTGACGACGATCTCGGTCTCGGGAGCGCCCATGCCCCGGAACTGAACGGAGAGCCGCTTCAGCGAACGCGGGTCACCGCCGGCCGCTTCCGCGTTGGCACGGGCGACGAGGCCCATCATGTAGAGGCCGTGCAGAATCGTGTTCGGCAGGCCGACCGCTTTCGCGAACTCGGGGTCGATGTGGATCGGGTTGAAATCACCCGAGGCGCCCGCGTAGCGGTGCGGCAGGTACTTGTCAGGAGTGACCTTCAGCCCCGGAATCTG
Source organism: uncultured Solirubrobacterales bacterium (assembly GCA_963706605.1). GTDB lineage: Bacteria > Actinomycetota > Thermoleophilia > Solirubrobacterales > 70-9 > VRUE01. The sequence goes on along the minus strand of OY970165.1, from coordinate 2,048,878 downwards.
GTCGCCGACGTTCAGCTCGCTCATCTCATACCCCCCTGACGATGTTGGTCCAGGTGCCGCGCACGACCTGCTCACCGTCCTGATTGACCGAGTTGGTCTCGAAGACGTAGAAGCCCTTGCCGTCCTTCTCGAAGATCTTCAGGCACTTGGCGCTGGTCGTGATCTCGTCGCCCGAGCAGGCCGGCTCGCCCCACTCGAACTCCTGCCCGCCATGCACCATCGCCGCGAAGTTCATCCCGACCTCGGGGTCGAACATCGCCGGTCCCAGCGCCGGGGCGCTGTAGACGACGCAGAACATCGGTGGCGCCACCACATCGCGGTAGCCGGCCGCCTTGGCCGCCTCGCGGTCGAAGTGAACGGGGTTCTCGATTCCGATCACCCGCGCGTACTCGCCGATCTTCTCCTTGCCCACCTCATACGTCGTCGCGGGCCACTCCTTGCCTATTGCTTCAGTCTTGATCGCCATTGGCGGGAACCCTACCTATTCACCGATTGCTGGCGTTATTCGTCGATCTGGAGCACCGCCAGGAACGCCTCCTGGGGGACCTCGACCCTGCCGACCTGCTTCATCCGCTTCTTGCCCGCTTTCTGCTTCTTCAGCAGCTTGTTCTTGCGGGTGACGTCGCCGCCGTAGAGCTTCGCGGTGACGTCCTTGCGCAGCGCCTTGACCGTCTCACGGGCGAGGATGTTGGAGCCGATCGCGGCCTGCACCGGCACGTCGAAGAGCTGGCGCGGGATCGTCTTGCGCAGCCGCTCGACCAGCCGCTTGCCCTGCTCATAGGAGAATTCGCGATGGACGATGATCGAGAGCGCGTCGACCTTGTCACCGGCGAGCAGGATGTCGACCTTGACCAGATCGGAGGCCCGGTTGCCGATCGGCTCGTAGTCGAGCGAGGCGTAGCCGCGGGTCGAGGACTTGAGCAGGTCGAAGAAGTCGAGGACGATCTCGGCCAGCGGCATGTCGTAGCGGATCTGCACCCGCTGTGGGCTCAGGTAGTGCATGTCGACGTGGGTGCCGCGGCGACCCTGGCAGAGCTCCATCACCGCGCCGACCTGCTCGGAGGGGGCGATGATCGTGGCGCGGATGTAGGGCTCTTCGATCGCCTCGATCGTGCCGGGGTCGGGCAGGTCGGTGGGGCTGCGGACCTCCCTCGACTCGCCGTTGGTCAGGTGGACCTCGTAGCGCACGTTCGGGGTCGTCGAGAGCAGGTCGAGCCCGTACTCGCGCTCCAACCGCTCGCGCACGATCTCCATGTGGAGCAGGCCGAGGAAGCCGCAGCGGAAGCCGAACCCGAGCGCCTCGGAGGTCTCCGGCTCCCACGAGAGCGCGGCATCGTTGAGGGCAAGCTTCTCGAGCGCATCGCGCAGGTCTTCGAAGCGGTCGGTGTCGATCGGGAAGAGCCCGCAGAAAACCATCGGCCTGACCTCGCGGTATCCCTCCAGCGGCCCCGCGGCGGGTCGCTCCTGCGCCGTCAGCGTGTCGCCCACCCGCAGCTTGGCGACGTCCTTGATCCCGGTTATCACGTAGCCGACGTCGCCGGCGTCCATCCCCTGCACTCCCGTCATCGCCGGCCGGAAGAAGCCGATGTCGTCGATGTCGGCCTCGGTGCCGTTCTGCATCGCGACGATCCGCTCGTGCTTGCGGAAGGAGCCGTCGACCATCCGCACGTAGGCGATCACGCCGCGGTACTGGTCGAACTCGGAATCGAAGATCAGCGCCCTGGTCGGAGCCTCGGGCTTTCCCTTCGGCGCCGGCACCCTGGCGACGATCGCGTCGAGCACCTCGACCACCCCCTCGCCGGTCTTGGCCGAGATCCACAGCGCTTCCTCAGGGTCGCCACCGAGCAGGTCGGCGATCTCACCCGCCACCCGGTCGGGCTCGGCACCCGGCAGGTCGACCTTGTTGATGACCGGGATCAGCTCCAGCCCGTTCTCGATCGCCAGGTAGGTGTTGGCGACGGTCTGCGCCTCGACCCCCTGGGCGGCGTCGACGACGAGCAGCGCCCCCTCGCAGGCGGCGAGGCTGCGCGAGACCTCGTAGGAGAAGTCGACGTGGCCGGGGGTGTCGATCAGGTGCAGGTGGTAGGTCTGCCCGTCGGAGGCCGTGTACTCGACCCGGACGGCCTGCGCCTTGATCGTGATCCCGCGCTCGCGCTCGAGGTCCATCGAGTCGAGCATCTGGGCCTGCATTTTCTTCGGGTCGACGGCGCCGGTGACCTCGAGGATGCGGTCGGCCAGGGTCGACTTGCCGTGGTCGATGTGGGCGATGATCGAGAAGTTGCGGATGTGGTCCATCGGCGGGCTCGGAGTATGGCGAGCGCGCTCGACCGCGGGTCCTGTCGTCGGGGTGGGGTGCCCTCCTGGCGCTGCGATCTGCTCCGGGCACCAGGGCGAAGCCAGCATCAAGGATGAAGCCTCGCCCTCCGCAGACTCCGCGCGGGCGGAGGACACCCCACCCCGACGCCACCCGCGGAAGAGTCGTCAGCGACTACACGCCGATGGATCCAGGGGGCCGTTGAGCTTGAAGAGGACGGTGGGGGGTTTGCGGAGGATGATCGTGACGCCGGGGCCTTCGGTCCAGCGAGCCGATGGTGGGTAGGCGGGCTTGCCTGGTTCTACGCGGTCGCGAGACGCGACCGCGTAGTCGTAGTGACCGGCGTTCAGGAGGCGGCGCCACTGACGGCAGGTGGATGGCGCCACGAAGCCTCCGTGCGGACGCTCTTCGCCTATGTACTGGACACGATTGGAGAGATCGGTGCCGTAGAGGGGGTACTGGCGGGTGCTGGTCGTGGCTATTCGGGCGTCGGAAACCGAGCGGGCCCATTCGAAGGCGGCATTGAGGCCCGGCGCAGCAAATGAAGGGTTCGCGTAGCGGTCCCGGAGGTAGTGGCGCTGAACCGGGTAACCGATCGCGACGATCGCGACTAGGGCAAGAGTTGTAATGAGGCGGCCCGCCAAGCCTGCCCGACCGTTGCGTTCGCAGTTATCCGTGTTATGGGCGGATAACTGCGAACGCAACCGGGGGGGGCGGCTGAGGCGACGCCGGAAAGGGGGTGCCACGGGCAGGAGGACCAGACCGAGGATGAGCGCCGGCGCCAGGTAGCGCAGGCCCGATTCGAATCCACGGGGCATCCCGTCGGGGCCGGAGGCCGAGGTCGGGGCGATGAGCCAGGCCACGAGGGCGGCAACACCGACCGCACCGAGAACGCGCAGCAACGGGCTCGCGCCGCGACCGAGACAAAGCAACAAACCGACGAGTGCCACCGCGAGGAGCAGTGGCCAGAGGACGGTGAGCCCCCCGTGCAGGCCGGGCAGGAACCAGTCGGACCAGACCGAGCCGTCGGTCAGGTAGCCGAGCACGCTGTGGCCTTCCCGACCACCAAGCGCCTGATCCGGGGCGGGCAGAGAGATCGGGCCGAGGTGGTCGAACCAGGGCAGCGGGTTGCCAGTGTGGACGAGGTTGCGCAAGTACCAGTAGCCGCCACCCGCCAGCGCCGCCAGACCAGCGACCCCCAGCGCTCGCCAGCGCCTGCCCGACGGTGCGACGACGGTTAGACCAACCACGAGAACAGCAGCAGGCAGAAGGAAGTTGAGCTTGGTGCCGGCTGCCAACCCCGCGGCCAGCCCGGTGACGATCAGAGCTCCGGTCGGTAGGGCTCGATTGCCCTCATCGCGGGCAGCCCAAGCATTGAGGGCGACCGCAACTGCAGCAAGCAGGAAGAAGATCCCGACGATGTCGTTGCGGGCCTCCCCCGCCTGATCAGACAACGCCGGCACGCTCATCGCGACAGCACCAAGCGCCAGCGACCACGGAGCCACTCGATAAGGCCTGCCGATGCACCAGCAAGCAACCAAACAACCGACAAACCAGCCGAGATTGAACAGCGGTGAGAGCAAGTCGCGGCCGAACACCAACATCCCGGCGGCATGGAAGATTTCCCCGTTCGCGGGATAGAACCAGGCCAAAAACTGGGGCGCGATGAAGTGCAATCCCCACGTATCCCCGCTCTGAAAGAAACCCGCCGCAAACGGCCCGTGGTACCAGGTCGAGTCGAACCCGGTCATACCGGTGCCCAGCTTCACTCGCACCCCCGCGGCGAAATGGACGATCGCCGCGGTCGCCACGACGAGCGCAACCAGGGTGGGTGTGTCCACTCTTCTCCCGCGGGTGGCGTGGGGGGAGGGAGGGTCGAGGACGACCCCGCCCGCAGCGCCCCCCCTCCCCCCGCGACAGGACCCGCGGCCAAGAGCCCACGTCCCTATCCCGACCACCGCAACGCCGACGAAGTACAGCACCGGCTCCAGCAAACCGAAGCTGCCGAGGATCTCGGCGGTCCAGACGAGCAGGGCAAGTGCCAAGACCACGCTCGCAAGATGTGCTGGCGCTCCTTGGAAAGTCGGCAACAGCCGCACCCGCAACGAGCGTCCTCCCAACCCGGCGAAGCTGGCGAGCAGGACGATCTCGGCTACGCCCAGCAGGTAGCGCGGCAGGTCGAGCATCTAGCCGCGGCGGAGCAGCCGGGTTATCTGCTCCAGCTCGGCGATCCGGAGGAGCTTGGCAACGCCAACGTAGATCAAGCCCCCGGCGGCAAGGGCGGCACCGAGGGAAGCGATCTGGCCGCCCAAGTCACGTCCGAGGGAAGCATCGAGCACGTCCCAGATGCCAAACGAAACGGCCGCCAGCGCGGCCGCGGCGATGCTGATCCGCAGCACAGTGGAGAGCAGGGCGCCAAGCTCCAGCCCCCCGAGCATTCGCCGCAGAACAACCGCCTGGGCAAGGACCGCCACAGTCGTGCCGATGCCCGTGCCGGCGACGATCCCGCCCGTCCCGAACGGCTTGTAGAGAGCGAAGGCGGCGAGCGCCGAGACGACCAGGTCCAGCCCGGCCAGACCGGTCGCCATCCAGGGCCGCTGGAGGCTGAAGAAGGTGCGCGTCTGCAGGAGGTAGATGCCGTTGGTCGGCAGCGAGAAGGCGAACCAGAAGAGCGCCGTGGCGACCAGGGTCGTCTGCTCGGGGGTGAACTCGCCGCGCTGGTAGACGAGTCGGATCATCGGCTCGGAGAGGACGAGCACGGCGGCGGTGGCGGGCAGGAGGACGAAGAGGATCTGCCGCATCCCGTTGGCCATCGTCGCGCGTAGGTTGTCGTGCTCGCCGCGTGCCGCGAAGCGGGCCAGGGTCGGGAAGAGGACGGTGGCGATCGCCACCGAGAAGATTCCCTGCGGCAGCTGGTAGATCCGGAATGCCTTGTCGATCGCCGCCGGCGCCTGCTCGCTGACGAGGCTGCCGAAGAGGCTGTTGATCAGCATGTTGAAGTTGATCAGGCCGAGGCTGAGCGTCACCGGCAGCATCAGCAGGAGGACGCGGCGCACGTCGCGGTTGCGCCACTCGAAGCTCCAGCCGAACTTGAACGGCGTGTTGCGCAGATCGAAGGTCGGGATCAGGAGCTGGACCAGCGTGCCGGCGAGGATCCCGATCGCGTATGCGTAGATCCGATCCTGGCCGTGGAAGTGCGGGATCAGGAAGACCAGCACCGCGATGATCGTCAGGTTCCAGAACAGCGGCGAGATCGCGAAGGCGCCAAAGCGGTCGTAGCTGTTGAGGATCCCGACCACGACCCCGCTCATGCCGAGCATGATCAGGATCGGGAAGAGGATCTGCGAGAGGGTGACGGTAAGGTCGAGGATCTCCCCTTCGAAGCCGGGAGCGAAGATCGGCATCACGACCGGGGCGAGCAGGACGAACAGCGCCGTGATCGCCCCCAGGACGAGGGTGACCAGCAAGAGCAGAGTCGAGGCGAGCCGGAATGCCTCGCGGTAGTTCTTCTTCTCCAGCTGCTCGGTGAAGATCGGGACGAAGGCCGGCTGCAACGCCGCGTCGGCGAAGAGTGCGCGGACCAGGTTCGGGACCTGGAAGGCGATCGTGAAGGCCGACATCGGGCCGCTCACCCCGTAGTAACCGGCGGCGACGATCTCGCGGCCGAGGCCGGCGATCCGCGACGCGGCGGTGGCGATCGAGAAGAAGGCGGTCGAGCGGGCGATGCGGCCCGCCTGGCGCCCTGGCGCCGGCTCCCCGGCCGTGTTCTCGACGGGATCGAATGCCTCGGCGGCCCTGAGAGCGGCGTCGGAGGCGATCGCGGCCTCCTCGCGATCAGGGCTGTCGGGTGCCTTGGGCGTCTCCAAGCTGGGTTTCAGTCGCTATAGTCGGCGGCCGCCCGGAACCGGCAGGCGCCGCTTCAGGCACACGACCTATGGCAAACATAGCCTCACAGAAGAAGCGGATCCTACGCAGCGAGCGCGAGCGGATCGAGAACCGGCTCCTCACGAGCACGGTCAAGACCTATTTCCGGCGCCTGGAAAGCGCCGTCGAGGGTGGCGACGCGGCAGCGATCCAGACCGAGCACCGCGCTCTGGTCTCCCGGATCGACAAGTCGATCCAGAAGGGCGCCATACACAAGAACACCGGCGCACGCAAGAAGGCAAAAGCCGCCCGTATCGCCGCTGCGTCCGCGAAGTAGTCAGGCGGAGACGCCCGCCGCAGCCCGCAGGGCCAGCGTAAGTGCAAGCTCGTCGCCGTAGTCGGCCCCTCCGCGGCACCAGACCTCCAGGTCGGCGAGGGCGATGGTGGCACTGCGCAGGTCAGCGAGGCTGGCGCCCTGAAGTCGACGAACCAGCTGCTTCGCGGCGTAGGGGTGCATGCCGAGGCTCGACTCGACCTGCTTCGGCGGCACTCCCTCTTCGAGCTGGGCGGCAGCGGTGCAGGCTTTGCGCAGCCGCGACGCCAGGCCGTAGATCAACCCGGTGACGTTCTCGCCCTGCGAGATCAGCCGCTCGGAGATGCGGAGTGCGCTGGAGGCGTCCCGCTCCAGCAGAGCGTCGGAGAGCGCCCAGACCACGGCCTCGGAGGTGTCGGTGATCATCTGGTCCAGGTCGGCCGCGGCAACCTCTCCCCCCTCGCCCGCCCACAGCGCAAGCCTCTCCAGCTCATGACTGAGGCGCTGTGGGTTCGCCCCCATCCGGTCGACCAGCATGCGGGCGGCGGCCGGGTCGAGGCTGAAGCCGAGTCGCTTCGCGTCGCTGACCAGGGCACGCGGCATGTCCCTTGCCTTCGGAGCTTCGAATTCGTGGATCTCCCCCTGCGCCGCCTTGACCGCACGGGCCAACTTCGCCGGCGCCTTGGCGCGGGCGATCAACACAACCGAGAGATCGGGGGGAAGCTCGCCGATTGCCGCGGCGACCGCCTCCAGCTGCCGGTCTCGCCAATGCTCGACCCCGTCGGCCAGCAGGTACCGGCGCGACTCGGTCAAGGACATCGCCGGGATCGCCGCCAGCAGCTCCTCGTGATCGGGTGAGCCGCGACCCTCGCTCGGCTCGAAGACCCGCAGCGACGCAGGGCCCCCGTCGCGCTCGGCACGGGCCCTCAGCCGCGACCGGGTAGCGTCGATCTTCGCCCCGTCGGTGCCGGCGATCAGGTAAAGCGAGCCCATCTCCTCGGCCATGAGCCGAGTCTAAATGTCGCTCCGGGCAGCCTCTGGCTCAGCTAGTGATCGCTGTGATCGTGGCCGTAGCCGTGGCCTCGTCCATGGCTCCACGATGGCACTTCAGATTCGGCCCGTTCGGAAGCTTCGTGGGATTCGGCTTCCGGGGGGGTCGCCACCGGGGAGCTGGGCGCAGCTTCAGACTCCGCCTTCGATCGGGAACCATGGGAGCGGTCTCCCTCCTGCGGGGAGTGGCCGTAGATCCGGCTCGTACCGTTGCTGGAGCGATGACCGTGATCGTGGTCGCCGTTTTCCCGCGAGGTGAGCACGGCCTGCGTGGGCGACGAGGTATCCGAAGTGGCGGAAGGCGACGGACCGGGCGACGCTGCGGACGGGGTTGGAGATGGCGTCGGGGCGGCGGCAGGCTGCTGGACAGCCGGTGCAGGGGCGGGAGCGTCAGCACCAGGTGACCCGGTGGTGGGAGTGCTCACGGGGCTCGAGTGGGAGACGACGACGTCAGTCGACCGGGGGGCGGCGGGGGGAGCCGTCACGCCCGCCCCGTGCTGCCGTGGATGAGCCGCAGTCTGTGAGGCCTGCAAACCGGTCGCACGAGAGGGCACTGGGCGGTTCGTCGCCCTCGCGGCAACCGTGGCGTCGCCCACCCCCTGGTGCTTGGGTCCGAAGACCGGGATCGGGCCTCCGGCGACCAGTGGCCAGCCCTGATTCAGGGCCAGGGCGACGATCCCGAGGCCGACCGCGGCGGTCAGACCGAGCAGCCCCAGCGACGTGCTGCGCGCCCGATCGAGGATTCCGCTGCCGAGGAGGCTCGGCCTTCCGGTTCCTTGCAGCCGCCGCTGTCCGCGCTTGAAATGCACCTGTACGTCAATCGACCGCGACGGCGAAGCCGACAGGGCAACGCCGGCAAAACCCCACTATCGATTCGTAGATTCGTTTAGACGACGCCTGGGCGCGGTCACTCGCCGCCCCCGACCCGGAGCGAGTCGCGGCCCACGTCGAGCACGATCGTCCCCTCGACGTCGGTGCGCAGCGTGCGGACGCCGTGGGCAGCAAGGGTCGCCAGGGTGGCCGGGGTCGGGTGGCCGAACGGGTTCCCGGCGCCGACCGAGATCACCGCAAGCCTGGGTCGGGTGCGGTCGAGCAGGTCGCCGAGGCCGGCGTCGTCGCTGCCGTGGTGGGCGACCTTGAGCACGTCGATCGGCCCCGGGTCGAGCGGGGTCGCCTCGGCCTCTGCGTCGGCTGTCAACAGCATCGAGAAGCGGCGCCAACGGGCGACCATGACCAGCGCCAGCTGGTTGGGGTCCTCGCCGCGGTGAGGACCCGGGAGCAACTCCGCGGGCGGCCAGAGCACATCGAGGTGGAGATCCCCCGAGCGCAGCTCGCTCCCCCTCGCCAGACGGTGGGTCGCGGCCCCCACGGCCCGTGCATCGGCGAGCGTCGACCGATCGAGCACGGCGAAGAGCAGGCGCCCGATCGGCATCGCTCCGAGCAGCTCCCGGATCCCGCCCGCGTGGTCGGACTGATCGTGGGTGACGATCGCGGCACCCAAGCGCCCCACTCCGGCGGCACGAAGCTTGGCCTCGAGGTCGTCACCCGGCGGCCCGCCGTCGACGAGAACCGCCGGCGCTGCGGCGGGCTGCAACAGGATCGCGTCCCCCTGGCCGACGTCGAGGACCGAGACGCGCAGCCCGGCGGGCGGGCTCGTGGCGCGTGCGCCGCCGCCGGCCGTCGTCCAGACCAGCACGATCGCCGCCAAGCCGACCACAACCTGAATCCACCGCCGACGGGTTGCTTGCAGTCGGTATGCGCCTGTTGCAGGACCGGCAGCGGTCTTGTGCCGACGCAATGCCGCGATCCGACGCCGTCGCGACAACCGCAGCGCGAGCACAGCCGCTGCCGCGATCGCCAGATAGGACCCGAGCAGACCGGCGATCCCCAGGCGAAGGTGCAGGTAGGCCCAGCCGGGCCGCCCGCACCAGGCCGCGACCTGGGCGATGTAGGCGAGCAGCAGGGAGGCGACCGCGTTGAAGACCTCGACCGGGAAGCCGGGAACCTGACCGGCGGCGGCCACGAGCATCCCAAGCCACATCGCCGGCGCTACCGCCGGCAGCGCCAACAGATTGGCGAGCAGGGTCGTGGTCGAGATCGCCCCGAAGTGGAAGGCGATCAGCGGCGCCGTGGCGAGGGTCGCGGCGATCGTCAGCGCCGCCCCCTCCGCCAGTGCCCGGCGCCAGCCTCGCGCTCCGATCCGATTCTCGAGCGTTGCCCGCAACGGCGCGGCGAGCAGGAGGATTCCGAGCACCGCGGCAAAGCTGAGCTGCCAGCCCACGTCGGCGGCGATTCCCGGCTCCAGGATGAGCATGAGGACGGCCGCAACGAGCAGCGCGTAGAGGCGCGAAGCACGTCGCCCTCCCAGGGTCGCCAACACACCCAGCGCGCCCATCACACCGGCCCGCTGGATCGAGGGACCGGCGCCGGCCAGGGGCACGTAGACCGTGATCAGACCGAGGACCCAGACGAGACGGGTGCGGAGCGGCATCCCCAGCGCCGCCAGGACAGGCATCGCCAAGAGCGCGAGCAAGGTCACGTTCTGCCCCGATACGGCGAGGAGATGGCTCAACCCGGAGCGGCGGAAGTCTTCGACGGTTCGGGGGTCGATCCGTTCGTCTTCGCCGAGCACGAAGCCACGGGCAAGCGCCGCCTCGCGCGCCGGCATCCCTCGTCCGAGGGCTGCCTCCGCACGGGCACGGATCTCCTTGCTGTGGGCAAGCGCCAGCACGACGGCTGCCGCGACGAGCAGCAGTGGCACGATTGGGCGCCGGACGCGCACTGGGCACCCCTAGGGCTGCAGCCGGCCGCGCAGCGACTCCATCGTCGCCGGGCCGATGCCGCTCAGATCGTCGAGCTGGTCGACAGAGGCGAGGCCGCCGTGCTGGTCGCGGTATTCGACGATCTTCGCCGCGGTCACCGGGCCGATCCCGTCGATCGTGTCGAGTTGGTCGACGGTGGCGCTGCCAAGGCTGATCGGTCCTTCTTCCGCGGCACCCGCCACTGCCGCGGCGGATCCACCCGGCCCCCGCTCGGGGACCACCACCTGCTGCCCGTCGGCGAGGCGAGCAGCCCGATTGATCCCCTCCAGCAAGGCGCTGCCCGTCGCACCCCCCGCCCTGCCGATCGCGTCGACGACGCGCGCTCCGGTCGGCAGTCGGTACACCCCCGGCCGTCGCACCGCACCGGCGACGTCGACGACCACATCGGGACCGCCGCTGCGCTTGAGACTGAACCCGTCCCCACCGGAAGAGGACGAGGAAAACTCGGGAGGGCCGCTTCCCTCGGCCCGGATCGCCCGCGCCCCGACCAGCAGCAGCGCCACGGCGACGGCGCCGTAGACGACCACCTGGGAGCGAGACAGCTTGGACATGAACCGGAGCGTGGCCGGTCCGGGCGCGCGCGTGGCGCGCCCAATCAAACGATTCCGCTACAGGTCTTCGTCGTCGGTGTAACCGGCCACTTCGGCCAGTTTGTCGCTGTAGAGATCGGCAGCGGCTACCGGAGGCGACTGCACGGAGACACAGGCCAGCACCGCCTCGCCGTCGTTGGCGATCGCGTGATCGGTGGCGGGCGGTACGAGAATCAGGTCCCCCTCGGCAACCCCCTGGGTGTCACCGGCCACGGACATCGTCCCGGCACCCCGGACGACGACGTAGACCTGCTCGGCCTCCTCGTCGGAGCGCAGCGTCTGCTCGGCGCCGGCCGGAATCTCCAGCCAGGCCACCGACATGTTGCGGGCGCCGAGTTCACCGGCGTCCATGAGGGCGTGGTAGCGAAGCCGGTGCCACTCCTCGGTTGGGGCCTCTGCGAGCCGTCTGACGAGCATCGGGCGGCTTTGTACCAGATAAATGGCTCTGAGCCGTGAGAACTCAGCGAACCACCAGGTTCACGAGCTTGCCGGGGACCACTATCTCCTTGACGACCTCCTTGCCGTCGAGGTGACGGCGAACCTTCTCGCTCGCGCGGGCAAGGTTCAGCAGCTCCGACTCCCCCGCACCGGTTCCGGCCTCGATCCGGTCGCGCAACTTGCCGTTTACCTGGACCACGAGGGTGACGGTGTCGCTGGTCAGCAGCTCCGGGTCGGCCTTCGGCCAGGGGTCCTCCCAGAGGCGACCGCCGCGCAGTCGCTCCCACACCTCGGCCCCGAGGTGGGGAGCGAAGGGAAAGATCAGCGAGGCGGCGGTGGCGGTCGCAAAACGGACAGCGGCCACACCCGCAGGGTCTCCATAGAGCGCGTCCTTGACCCGGTATGCCTCGTTGACCAGCTCCATCACCGCCGCGATCGCGGTGTTGAACTGGAAGCCGCGCTCGAAATCCCGCGTCACCTTCTCGATCGCCCAGTGCGCCTTGGCCAGCAGCTCTCGCGCCTCACCTCCCACCGCCTGCGCGTCGACCTCACCCGAGTCCTTCTCCCCCACCTCCTCACAGAGGCGCCAGAGCCGGGAGAGGAAGCGGTTGACCCCCTCGACCCCCTCGTCGGACCAATCTCCGCCGCGCTCCGGCGGCCCCATGAAGCAGACGTAGGTGCGGGCGGTGTCGGCGCCGTAGCGCTCCACGTAGTCGGCCGGGCTCACCGTGTTGCCCTTCGACTTCGACATCTTGGCGCCGTCGCGGGTGATCATCCCCTGCGTGAAGAGATTGGCGAACGGCTCCTGCACCGAGAGGTAGCCGAGGTCGGCGAGCGCCTTGGTGAAGAAGCGCGCGTACATCAGGTGCAGGATCGCGTGCTCGACCCCGCCGATGTACTGGTCGACGGGCAGCCAGTGGTCAGCCGCGGCGCGGTCCCACGCCGCCTCGTCGTTGCGCGGGTCGAGGTAGCGGATGAAGTACCAGGAGGAGTCGACGAAGGTGTCCATCGTGTCGGTCTCGCGACGCGCCGGACCGCCGCAACGCGGGCACTCGGTCGCCACCCACTCCTCGGCGGCCGCCAACGGGCTGCGGCCTTTCGGTGCGTAGTCGTCGACCGCGGGCAGCTCGACCGGAAGCTGGTCGTCGGGCACGGGCACGATGCCGCACGCCTCGCAATAGACGACCGGGATCGGGGCGCCCCAGTAGCGCTGGCGGGAGACCAGCCAGTCGCGCAGGCGGTAGTTGACCGCCTCGTGTCCGCGGCCTTCGGCGGCCAACCAGGCGGCGATCTCCTCGTATGCCTCGCGGTTGTGCTTGCCGTCGAAACGGCCGGACCCGGTCATCACCCCGTCGCCGGCGTACGGGAGCCCGTCGCCGTCGCGCGCCGTCTCGGGGTCGCTTCCCTCGATCACCCGCCTCACGGGGAGGTCGAAGGCCTTGGCGAACTCGTAGTCGCGGCTGTCGTGGGCGGGTACCGCCATGATCGCCCCGGTCCCGTACTCCATCAGCACGTAGTCGGCGACGAACATCGGGATCTGCTCGCCGTTGACCGGGTTGACCACGCTGCGACCGAGCGGCACACCGGTCTTGGGGCGATTCTCGTCGCCGCGCTCCTCGACCGACTCGCGGGCAACCTGGTTGACGTACTCGCGGACTGCCGCCTCGGCCGGCGTGCCGGCGATCAGGCGCTCCAGCTCGGGGTGCTCGGGGGCGAGGACGAAGAAGGTCGCGCCGAAGAGCGTGTCGGGGCGAGTGGTGAAAACCGGGAAGTCGAGGTCGAGCTCCTCGCAGCGGAAGGTGACTTCCGCTCCCTCGGAGCGGCCGATCCAGTTGCGCTGCATGGTGACCACGTGCTCGGGCCAGGAGTCGAGCAGGTCGAAGTCGGCGAGCAGCCGCTCGGCGTACTCGGTGATCTTGAAGAACCACTGCTCGAGGCGGCGCTGTTCGACCGGCGTTCCACAGCGCTCGCAGCGGCCGTCGACGACCTGCTCGTTGGCGAGCACGGTAGCGTCCACCGGACACCACTGGACCGGTGCCTCGTCGCGGTAGGCGAGGCCGCGCTCGAGCAGCCGCAGGAAAATCCACTGGGTCCAGCGGTAGTACTCGGGCGTGTGGGTGCCGAGCTCGCGCGACCAGTCGATCGAGATCCCCCACTCGCGGAACTGGCGGCGGAAGGACTCGATCGAGCGCTCGGTCGCCTCGCGCGGCGGCTCGCCGGTCTTGATCGCGTTGTTCTCGGCCGGCAGGCCGAAGGCGTCATAGCCCATCGGGTGGATCACCTCGAAGCCGTGGCGGCGGCGGAAGTGGGCGATCGCGTCGCCGATCGCGTAGCACTTGAGGTGTCCCACGTGCGGCTCTCCCGAGGGGTAGGGCAGCATCTCCAGCACATAGGACTTCGGTTTCTCGCCCTCGTGGCCGGGCTGCCCGGGGTTTGCGATCTCCCAGGTCCGCTCCTCAGCCCAGAGCTGCTGCCACTTCGCCTCGATCGCCTTCGGGTCATAACCGGCCATGGACGGCGATCTTACGTTCAGAAGACGGGCGAGACCGCCTCGAGGAGGTGGGGCCAGACGTAGACCTCGATCGTGGCGGCGGCGACGAGGGTCGGGATCGCGACGGCGACCGTGACGAAGGTGGCCGCCAGGAGCTGGTTCCACTCACCGCGGCGGCTGGCGATCAGCCAGGCTGCAAGGGGCAGGAAGAGGGCGGCCAACTCGGGGATCGCGTGCGGGAGGACGGTGAGGATGAGGACGACGCGGGAGATGTGGAGCTGGGAGGCGATCGTCGAGCCCTGGAAGCCGAGGTAGAGGGCCTGCGTGGAGAGCGAGAAGAGGGTCACGGCGGCGACGAAGAGGATCGCGAACTGACCCGCCTTGACATGGATCCAACGCGAGAGCCCGCGGCGCTGCGCGGCGGCGAGCGGCATCGAGGCGCCGGCGATGAAGCCGGCGACGCAGGCGGTCGCGTGCAGCGCCAGCACCAGCGAGTTCCGCCAGAGGATCGGCAGCAAGTCTTCAGGGCCGGCCGGTTCGGTCAACCCCGGCAGGTGGATCGGTGAGATATCCGGCGTCACCAGGCCCGCGACGAACCAGACCGCCACCAGCAGGGTCAGCGCAATAGCCAGGCTCAGGGCCAGCCAGCTCCTCATCACCGCCCATGGCTGCCCGTTCCACGCCCGGATCGTCTCCCGCGTGTCTCGCAACCCATGCGAGAACACGTGCTCGTTGGCCGCGTTCATCGCTCACTCATCGGCACGGCCGGGCCGCTGATTGAGCTACCCCACTCCCCACGTCGGACACGTCCGAGGCATGGAACGTCGATCCGCGGCTCCACGAGCGCCGGTTCACGGCGTTTCTCTCGCCCGGCTGAAGCCGACGGGCAGCGCGCCGTTGGCCCAGCACAGGCATTCCTCCTGCTGCGACCAGCCCTACGGCGCCAGCCGCCGGCAGCGCCAGCCGCCTTTGATGACCTCGTAGCCCAGCCGGTCATGGAGGCGATCGGGGCCTTCCTCCCAGAACTCGATCGCGCTTGGGCGAATGCGGACGGCGCCCCAGTCCTCTGGGCAGGGGATTGGCTGACCGGCTGTCTCCGCAACAATGGCCTCGAGGCGAGCGCGCAGCGGTGCGAGGTCTTCGATCCGCTCGCCCTGCCGCGAGACCAGCGCTTGCAGCTGGTGATCACGCGGGCGGTCGGCGAAGAGCTGCTCCGCCAGCTCCCGCTCGGCGATCTCCGCCAATCCCTCGACTCGCACCTGTCGACCGAGCACCGGCCAGTGGAACACGACCGCCACGCGAGGATTGGCGATCAGCTCCCGCGCCTTGCGGGTCCAGAGCCCCGTCGTGAAGACGAGCGCGTCCGCCTCCAGGCGCTTCAAGGTGACGACGCGCGTGGATGGGCGCCCGTCGCTGCCCACAGTCGCCAGCGTCATCGCACCGGGCGCCAAGGCGCCGGCTTTGCGGGCATCGTCAAGCCAGCGGGCGAGAGCCTGAATCGGGTCGGCGTCTGCATCGATCGGCTTCACCGTGAGATTAGTATCATCATTCGAGTTGGGAATCCAATCTGAATGAGCAAGCGACCGAAAAGAGAGAGCCGTGCCCAGAAGCAGGCACGGACGCGGATTGAGCTGCTGGCCACCGGCGCCAAGGTGTTCGCCCGCCGCGGCTACAACGGCGCCTCGGTCGAGGAGATCGCCGAGGAGGCGGGCTACTCCCACGGAGCCGTCTACTCGAACTTCGATGGCAAGGCCGACCTCTTCCTCGCCGTCTTCGAGGAGTACATGGCGGAGCGGGCCCGTGAGCTTGCCGCCACCCAGGTCGACGTTTCCGAGGACGCCCCCTTGGAGGCGCGCGCTCGCGCCCTCGCCGATCAGTGGATGGAGCGCTTCGCGAACGACCGCGAGTCGTTCGTCCTGCACATGGAGTTCATCGCGCACGCCGGCCGCGACCCGGAGCTCGCCGGCCGGTTCGGCTCACGCTCGGCGGCGCTGCGCGAGGCGATCTCCCGCTACATCGCCCACTACCAGGAGGAGGCGGGGATCGAGCTGGCGCTGCCACCCGAGGACCTCGCCCTCGTCCTGCGCGCCCTCGGCATCGGGCTTGCGGTGGAAGCGCTGGTCGGACCCGAGACCGTGCGTCAGGATCTCTACGGCGACTTCGTCGAGCTGTTGGTGGGGCTCCTGCGGGATCGTCAGGCCCACGAGGACGGCGCCCCTCCGCATCGGGAGCGACGGAAACGATGAGCGCTCCCGCCTACGACCGCATCGGCCTCAACTACAGCGAGATCCGGCGCGCGGATCCGCGGATCGAGACGGCGGTCTGGGAGGCGCTCGGCGACACCCGAAGCGTCGTCAACGTGGGCGCCGGCGCCGGCTCCTATGAGCCGCGAGATCGTGAGGTCGTCGCGGTCGAGCCCTCGTCGGTGATGATCGCCCAGCGCCCGTCCGGAGCAGCGCCCGCCATTCAGGGGGTCGCCGAGTCCCTTCCCCTTGACGAGAGCTGCGTCGACGCCGCGATGGGCATCTTCACGATGCAGCACTGGAGCGACGTCGACCAGGGCCTCGGCGAGATGCTCCGCGTCGCCCGCGCTCGGATCGTCCTCCTGACCCTCGACGTGGAGGCGATGGCCGGGATGTGGCTCGTTCGCGACTACATGCCGGAGATCCTCGAGCACGACCGCCTGGCGTTCCCGTCGATCGAGCGCCTCGAAGCCGTCCTACCCGAGCCTCGGATCGAGACGATTCCGGTGCCCGCCGACTGCACCGACGGGTTCTGCATTGCGCTCTGGAGCCGGCCCGAGCTCCACCTCGATCCGCGGGTGCGCCAGGCTTCCTCGACCTGGCACCGCCTGCCCACCGCGGCGATCGATCGCGCGCTGGAGAAGCTGAGCGGGGACCTCGACAGCGGCGAGTGGGACTGTCGCTACGGGCATCTCCGGGAGCAACCGTTCCTCGACGTCGGCCTCCGCATCGTCCGCGCGGAGCTGTCTTGACGGAGATGGACCATCCGCACCGGCACCGAGACCGACTTCCCGTCGGTTCTGGAGCTTTGGCGCGGAGTCGAGAGTCCCCCGTCGGCGACCGATACCGAACAGGGGCTCAGCCGCCTGCTCGCCCACGATCCCGGCTCCCTCCTCCTCGCCGAGGTCGACGGGAAGATCGTCGGTTCGCTAGTTGCCGGCTGGGACGGCTGGCGCGGCAGCTTCTACCGACTTGCCGTCGATCGTCGGTGGAGGCGGCGAGGTGTGGCAACTGCCCTGGTGCGCGCGGGCGAGGAGCGGCTGCGCGACCTGGGCGCGGTCAGGTTGACGGCGATCGTGGTCAGCGACCAGGACGTCGCTATGGCGGCGTGGCAAGCCCTTGGATACAGCCTCCAGGCCGGCAGGAGCCGGTTCGTACGGATGATGGACGACCAACCGCCGAGGTGATCAGGGATCCGGAACTGGGGGTGCCAGCCGAGCCACAGGTTTTCCCAGCGCGTAACGCATGTCTCTCCACCAGCCTCTGCGCGACGGACGTGCTGAGCGAGCTTGGCATAGAACTGCTCCATGCCAACGGTTTGCTTCAAGTCGACAAAACAGTCGCGATCGGGGAACTTCAAGCCAACTTTCTGATGGAGTGGAGCTGGAGGGATTCGAACCCTCGGCCTACGCGCTGCCAGCGCGTCGCTCTTCCCCTGAGCTACAGCCCCAAACTCATAGTCAGCTGCAAAGTTTATCGCGGCCCGCTGATTGTTCCGCGTCGGGCTCGTCCGTAGTTGCACGGCATACCGCTCGACAACCATCTCGGCGGGCAGAAGGTAGCAACGATCGAGCGCCTGACAGTACGCGGCAAGGGCGTCGATCTCACCCTCCTGATAGGTGCTCCGAAGGTATCCACGGCGACTAGTCCGGCATCTGCCGACGTGCACATGAACAACATCACCGTTGTGTGTAGCCCATTTGCACTGGACTCGCAGGATTCGTTCACCAAGATCGAAAGCGAGGTCGTAGACCTCGTGCTCGGTCAGCGGCTTGAGAACCGAGAGGCCCAGGCTTGCGGCCTCCTTGGCGATCGCCAACTCTGCGACATTGCCCTTGTGGTTGGGATTGTCCACAGGCTGCATCGTCGCAGACAAAACACCGCCAGTCAAATGTCTGACCCGAAACTAAGCGGCGCGCTGCTCGGGGCCCTGATCGTCGTCGACGTCGAGGATCAGGTTATCGTCGGCGGTGCGACGGATGTTGAAGTCGAAGGGGGCGTTCTCTTCCAGCTCGCGCAACAGCTCGACCGGCTCTTCGAGGCGCATCGAGAGCGTGGCGCGACCCTCCGAGAAGCGCTCGACCGAGATCTCCGAGGCGCCGAGACGGCCAACTGCGTTTTCGAAGCCGACGAGCTGTGAGAAATCGCCGAGCGGGCCGATCTCCAGCCTGATCAGACCCTCGAAGAGCTGCCCCAACGCCGCCTCGGCGCCACCCTCGCTTGGCGCGGCGCCATTCGTCGAGCCGTTGTGCGCGTCGGCGAGGTCCTGGGTGCGCCGGCTCACCTCGACCGCCTCGTGCAGCGCCTTCATCCGGATGCGCGTCGCCTGGCCGCGCGCCTGCGTCTCGATCTCCTCCAACCGCTCGGAGACCGCGTGCAGCGAGGCGATGCCACGATCGTGGCGTTCGTTCGCCTCGCGCAGGCGCTCACCAAGACTGCGGATCTCGCGCTCGCGCTCGATCACCATCCCGGAGAGTGACGACAACTCCGCTTCGGCCTCCGTCGCGGCGTCGCAAGCCTGGCGCGATTGCTCCATCGCCCGCTCCGAATCGCGCTCCAGTGCCAAGATCGCCGCATCTACGTCATCGCGACGGTAGCCGAAGAGCGCCCGCTTGAAGCTACCCATGCGCGGCACCGTAGAGGTGCCCTCGGACGCCATCTTGTGACAGTTGAAGCTCGAGCTGTGGCGCCTCCCGCCAGAGGTCCTCGAGCTGGTAGCGCTGCCTTTCCTCGGCGGTGAAGACGTGCAGGACGGCGGCGAGATAGTCGAGGACGATCCAGCCGGCCGCCCCCTCTCCATCCACCCTGCCGGGCAGCAGGCCGCGCTCCTGCTTGAGGCGCAGCTTCACCTCGTCGACGATCGCGCGCGCCTGGCGCTCGTTGCGTGCCGTGCAGATAGTCAGGAAGTCGGTGTAGGAGACGAGCCCGCGCATGTCGAGGACGACGATCTCGGTCGCCCCTTTCGCATCGGCCAGCTCGGCCAGCCGCCGCACCAGCGCCTCCGACTCGAGCTGCTCGCTCACGCGTAGATCCCCTTCTCCTCGATGAACCGCGCCACCGGCTCGGGCACCAGGTAGCGCAGCGGCCTGCGGGCCGCGGCCCGCTCACGCACCGCTGAGGAGGAGACGCCGAACTGCGGCATCTCCAGCATCGTCGCCTGTCCTCCGGCGCCGAGGCTGCGCATCACCGCACCGACGTCGGCGTCGGAGACACCCGCCCGCCGCGCCACGGCAAGCCGCGCCAGCTCGACCACCCGCTCCGGCTCGCGCCAGCTCTCGAGACCGACGGCGGCGTCCGCCCCCATCACGAACACCAGATCCGGTTCTCCCTTCTCACGCGCAAGTAGCTCCAAGGTCTCATACGTGTAGGACGGCCCGTCGCGTTCGACCTCCAGCGTGGAGACGGTGAAACGCGGATCGTCGGCGGCCGCAAGCCTGGTCATCGCCAACCTGAGCTCACGCCCGGGGTCGTCGATGATCCGCTTGTGCGGCGCCTCTCCGGTCGGCATCAGCACGACTTCGTCGAGATCGAGCTGCCAGAGGGCCTCCTGGGCGAGCGCCAGGTGTCCCAAATGAGGCGGGTTGAACGCCGATCCGAGGACGCCGATGCCGCCCCCGCCGGCGCTACTCACGCACCTGGCCGTCGCCGCGGACGACGTACTTGTAGGTGGTCAGCTCGCGCAGGCCGATCGGACCGCGCGCGTGCAGCTTCTGGGTCGAGTTGCCGATCTCCGCCCCCATGCCGAACTCGAAGCCGTCGGTGAAGCGGGTCGAGGCGTTGGTGTAGACGACAGCCGCGTCGACGCCCTCCGTGAAGCGCGCGGCCGCCTCCTCGGAGCGGGTGACGATCGCCTCCGAGTGGCGGGTACCGTGGCGGTTGACGTGCTCGATCGCGTCGTCGAGCGAGTCGACCACCGCGACCGCCAGCTTCAGGTCGAGGTACTCGGTGTCCCAATCACCGTCGTTCGCGGCACCGATCTCGACGCCCTTCACGCCATCGCGAGCCCGCTCGTCGCCGACCAGCTCGACGCCCGCCTTGCGCAGCTCGGCGAGCGCATCCGGCAAGAACTCCCCGGCGACCGCAGCGTCGACCAGCAGCGCCTCGGCGGCGTTGCAGACGCCGGGCCGCTGCGTCTTCGCGTTGACGACGATCCGTCGCGCCATCTCCAGGTCGGCGTCGGCGTGGACGTAGACGTGGCAGTTGCCGGCGGCGGCGTAGATGACCGGCACGGTCGCGACGTCCTTCAAAGCCCGCTTCAGCCCTTCGCCGCCGCGTGGGATCAGCAGGTCGACGGTCTCCTCCTGCGTCGCCAGCTCGGCCAGGTCCTCGTGCCCTCCCCCAGCCAGCAGAAGCACCCCGTCCTCCGGCAGCCCCACCTCGGTGAGCGCTTCGCGGACGATCGCCGCCAGCGCCCCGTTGGTGCGCTCGGCGTAGTGGGACCCACGCAGGACGATCGCGTTGCCGCTCTTGATCGTCAGCGCCGCGCAATCGATCGTCACGTTGGGCCGCGCCTCATAGACGACGGCGACAACCCCCAGCGGCACCCGCAGCTTGCGCAGGTCGAGCCCGCTGTCCAACTCTTTCCGTTCGAGCTCTTCCCCCACCGGGTCTTCGAGCGCGGCCACAACCCCAACCCCATCGGCCATCGCGACGATCCGCTCCTCGCTCAGCGCGAGCCTGTCGCGCAGCGCCTTGGTCAGCCCCGCGGCCCGCTCGTCGGCGAGATCGGCGGCGTTTGCCTCGAGGACGTCGGCCAAGCGCTCTCCCAACAGTCGCGCCATCACCTCCAGCGCCGCGTCCTTGGTCTCGGTGGGCGCAGCGCCCAGCACACGCGCCGCACGCTGGGCGGCCTCGCAGACTTCCGCGACGGTGGTGGTCGTGACCGACATCAGGACAAGGGTAGCTGGGGCCTAGATGAGCACGAAGCGATCGCGGTGGATCACCTCGTCAGCCGCGTGGGGAAGCCGCTCCCTGACCTCCGCGGTCTTCATCCCGATCACCTGCGAAAGCTCGTGCGAGGCGTAGTCGGCGATGCCCTTGCCGAGCACGGCGCCGTCGACGGCGACCTCGACGGCATCGCCGGCCTTGAAGTCACCAGCGACCTCGACCACCCCCACCGGCAGCAGGCTGGAGCCGCGCTCCCGCAGAACGCGAGCGGCGCCGTCGTCGACCGTGAGCCGGCCACGGGCCGGCTTGGCGTACTTCAACCAGAGCTTGAAGCTGGGCGCCTTGCCGGGCTGGGCGGCAAAGCGGGTGCCGGTGGGCTCGGAACCGGCGGCGGCGCTCAAGGTCCCCCGCTTGGTCCCGTTGCAGATCACCGCCGGGATGCCGGCCTCGCTGGCCATCTCCGCCGCGGCGACCTTGCTGCGCATTCCGCCGGAGCCGAAGGCGGAGGTGCGATCCCCGATCTCCAACCCCGCCAGCTCGGCGAAGTCCTCCACGCCGGCGATCAGCTCGGCGTCTTCGTGGGTGCGTGGGTCGGCCCGGTGCAGCCCGTCGACATCTGAGAGCAGGACGAGCAGGCGCGCGTCGAGCAGGATCGCCACCTGGGCGGCGAGGAAGTCGTTGTCGCCGAAGCTGATCTCGTCGGTCGCCGTGGTGTCGTTCTCGTTGACGACCGGCACCACTCCCCACTCGATCAGCCGATGCAGCGTCTGACGCGCGTTGAGGTAGTTGGTGCGGGCCGCGATGTCGGCTGCGGTCAGCAGCACCTGGGCGGCTCGGGTTCCGTGCCCGGCCAACCTGGTTTCGTAGGCGCGGAATAGGTCACCCTGGCCGACCGCCGAAGCGGCCTGCAGCTCGTCCATCGCGCGCGGGCGAACCGGTAGCTCCATCAGCCGCATGCCCCTGGCGATCGCCCCTGAGGTCACCATCACCACCCGCTCGCCACCCTGCTCCAGCTCCGCGACCTGCTCGCAGACCGAGTCGAGCACGTCGACGCGCAGATCGCCGTCGTCGGCGGCGACGATCGAGGAGCCGAGCTTGACGACCAAGGTCATTGGGCGAGCCACTCCCCGATCCGGCCCGAGACCTTCAGCCCCGAGAGATCGCCCTCGTCGCGCATCTGCTCGGCGGCGTTCGCCATCGCGTCGACCGCAACCCACGCCAGCTGGCTGCCGACGCTGATCCGCTGCGCTCCGGCGTCGGCGATCTCGGCCATCGAGAAACCCGGGAACGCGAGCACGTTGACGGGCTTCGAGGTCGCCTCGCAGACCGCACGGATTTCGTCCCCGCTGCCCAGGCCCGGCGCGTAGAGGACATCGGCTCCAGCCCGCTCGTAGGCCTGCAGGCGGGCGATCGTGTCGTCGAGGTCCGGATTGCCGCGGATGTGGTTCTCGGCGCGAGCCGTGAAGGTGAAGGGGAAGTCCAGACGCCGAGCCGCCTCACACGCCGCCGTCACTCGCTCGACCGCGTGGTCGAAGGCATAGAGCCCGTCCTTCGGGTCGTAGTCCTCGATCGAGCCGCCGACGGCCCCAGCCTCGGCTGCTCTGGTGATGGCAGTTGCCGCGTCCTCTGAGTCGGGACCAAAACCGTTCTCCAGATCAACCGAGACCGGCAGGTCCGTCGCCCGAGCGAGCGCCTCCACGTGCTCAGCCAGCTCGTCGAGCGTGACGCCGCCGTCCAGACGGCCCAGCGTGAAGGCAAACCCGGCGCTCGTCGTTGCCAACGCCTTGAAGCCAAGCGCCTCCATGACCCGGGCCGAGCCGGCATCCCACGGATTGGGAATGACGAACGCGTCGCCCTCGTGCAGGGCACGGAAGTCGGCGGCCTTCTCCTGCTGGGTCGAGCTCATGCGCGGTCTCCTTTGGAAGTTTCGCGGAGACGCTACCCGAGGGCGCCGGCCAGCTCGGTGCGCCGGGAGACGTCGAGCTTCTGGAAGACGTGGCGCAGGTGGGTCTCGACCGTCTTCGCGGTGACGAAGAGCTGCTGGGCGATCTCGCGATTGGTCATCCCCTCCGCTGCGAGTCGGGCGACGCGCAGCTCGCTCGGGGTCAGCGACTCGACGCCGGTGAGGACGGCCTTGCGCGGACGGGCGCCGGTCGCCGCCAGCTCGGCGCGGGCGCGCTCCTCCAGCGGCGCGGCGCCACAGCGGTGGGCGAGGTCAAGGCCCTCGCGCAGGGGCTCGCGGGCCTCCTTGCGATGGTTGGCGCGACGCAGGGCGGCGCCGAGCTCGACCAAGGCGTGAGCGTGCTGGAGCCGCGCCTCGCTGTCGCCGAGCATCCCCACCGCCTCGCGCAGGGTTTCAATCCCGTCCGAGCCACCGAAGAGCGAACCCTGGACGCGCAGGGCGAGGCCGATGCCACGCCTGCCACCCGCCCGTTCAGCGACGTCGACAGCCTCCGCCGCCACCCGTTCTGCCTGCTCTTGGTTGCCAAGCATCGCCTCGGCCCGGGCGAGGCCGGTGCGCCAGCCGAGCGTCTCCGGATTCGCGAAAGGCATCCAGTCGACCATCTCCGCGGCCGCGACGAAGTCGTCGCGAGCCGCTCCGGGCTGACCGGCCGTGAGTCGCAGCGCGCCGCGCTGGCAGAGCACCAAGGCGCCCGAGAAACCGGCGCCGAGCGCCGCGGTCGCCGGATCGCGGTAGAGCCGCTCCTCCGCCACCTCCAGCTCGCCGCGTTCGATCGCGACGAATCCGAAAACCGCCATGAAGTTCGTCCTGATCCCGGTAAGCCCCTGATCGATCAGGTCGATGGCGATCTTCGCGTCCGCCTCCGCATCGAGCAGATCGCCGGCCAGGGCGCGGCAGGCAGCGCGAGTGGCGTAGTTGGCCCCGATGCCGTTCAGCACCCCGCGGCGCCGGCTGGCCTCGATAAGGAACTCGTCAGCCCCGACCAGCAGGTGCAACCTATCGGCGAGCCCGAGCGCCATCGTCGCCGCAGTCGGAGGGTATCCCGCGAGGGCATCTTCCCTGCTGGCGGACGGATTCGAGAGAGCCCGCCGGCCAAACTCCTCCGCAGTCCGCATCTCCCCGAGGCCCGCCGCAAAGAGGACCGCTGCGTGGCTGAGCAAGGAACGAGCGCCCATCGTCTCCCCTCGAAGCTCCTCACCATCGCCCGGCAGCGAGAGATCGTGCACTCCTTCTCCACCCAGGGTGGCCTGGAAGAGAAGCATGCTGCGGAGCTGCAGGGCGAAGGGGCTCGCATCACCGACCTCAGCGATGGCGTCGACGAGCAGCGACGTCGCCTCGTCATGTCGTCGTCGGTTGCCGAGTGAGATCGCGAGCTCGTTGGCGATTTCCGCCCTGATCGCCGGGGTGTCGAACCGCGAGCGCACCTCGAGCAGGATCTCGATACCCGAGTCGTCGCTGCAGCGCAGGAGCGCCGAGCCCAGCTCGCGCGACACCTCGAAAAACTCCGGCTCTGCGGGCGGCTCGTGTAGGGCTCGCCGCAGATACTCGACAGCAGACCCCGGCACGCCGCGCTCCAGCGCCCGCCGGGCCGCATCGCGGAGGGTCTCGACCACCCACGCGTCCGCGGCAGGCTGGGCAAGCAGCAGGTGCGCGGCGGTCGAGTCCATCGGGGCGCCGGCGGCCGCCAGTCTCCTCGCCGCCTCGGCGTGCAGGACAGCGCGGCGAGGATTGGACATGGCGGCGTAGACCGCGCTCCTGACCAGTGGATGGACGAAGCACAGCGGGTCGACATCTTCGATCAACCCCGCGCCGATCAGTCGCGAGCACGCCTCGGCCGCCTCGCCGGCAGCCAACCCGGTGAGCGTGACGACGTGCCGCGGTTCGGCGTTCGGTTCCAGGATCGCGATCGCCTCGGCGGTTTGCACAGCCGGCTCCCCGAGACGATCGAGCCGCGCCACGACAGAGCGCGACAAGCCGGCGGCGGCGATCTCCTCCAGCCGATCGGCGTACTCATCAGACGGCGCGACCCGCTCCTCTCTCAGGGTGTGCAGGAGCTCGCCGAGCAGCAGCGGGTTGCCGGCGCTGGCGCGGTGACAAGCCGTTATGAAGCGACCTTCGGGGCTTCCGGCAAGCTCGCCGGCGACCAGCTTGCCCGCGGCCTCCTCGCTCAGCGGCTTGGGCACGATCGAGCCACCGCTCGACTCGCGGCGAATCTCGTCGAGCAGAGCACCGTGAGGGCCCGGCTCGCCGGTTCGCACGGCGAGCACCAGGGTCACCCGCAGTCCCTCGAGGCGGCGGGCGACGTAAGTGAGAGTGCGCAGCGAAGAGAGGTCGGCCCATTGCGCATCGTCGATAAGCAGAGTGAGCGGCGCGCCCTCGGCCAGGTCGGAGAGGAGCCAGTAGAGGCCGTGCTGGACGCCGAACGGATCGGCCTCGGCACGGTCGCTCGCATCCGCGCCGAAAATCGGTGCGGCCATCGCCGCCGTGCCCACGAGCAGCTCGGCTCGGCGAGCGTCGTCGGCCAGCAGTGGCTCGAACAGCTGTCGCACCACGCCGTAGGGAAAATCGCGCTCGTACTCGCCGCCGCGGGCGCGCAGGACCGACATCCCGCGCCCGCGCCCAAGGCGCGCCGCGGCATCGAGCAGGGAGGTCTTGCCCGCCCCGGCTTCGCCCTCGACCATCAGCAGGCAGCCGTCGCCGCTCGCGGCCAGGTGGAAGGCCCGCTCGATCGTTGCGAGCTCTCCTTCCCTCTCCAGCAATGCGGTCGTCGCAGGCATCGATGCTCGCGCCGATCCTACGCCGCTGCCCGCGAAGCTCAGACGGCGAGAACCCTGTTCCCCACGCCTGGAGTCGCCACAAGGGCCAGGGCGGGAACGGCTTCGGGGGAAGAGGAGCGCGCCTCTTCGATCAGCTCGGGGAGCTGGGGGTGGAGTCCCCTGGCCCCGCCCGCGCCACGATCGTTCGCTGCGAGCGCCGCAAGTTCGAGCGCCTGCGCCGGATCGCCACCCCCGATCACGCAACCGCCCGCAGCCGTCAGCAGGGAGAAGACTCGACTCTCGGCGGGCGAAGGGATCCTCTGGGGAGGGCTGGGCGCCGACCCCACGTCGATCGGCGGCTCGCCGTCGAGCAGGGCCTCGATCTGGCCACCCACCATCGACGCGATCGCGTCATCGGACAGCCCCGCGTGCCTCGCACAGCGCAGCGTTATCGCCAACCCCAGCGCTAGGCCCATATAGGGCGCGTCGCTGCCGAAGAGGATCCGCCCCGGCGGGACGAGCGCGAAGAAGGCCAGCAAGTCGGCCGGGTTCCACCAGGCGGTGTCGAAGAAGAGGTTCGGGTGCTCCGGCACGACCCGCCACAGCCAGGCGAGGTCGGATACCCCGGCGTGGGCGAGGATGATCGGGCAGCCCCGGTGGCGCTCTGCAAGCTCGACGATGGCGCCGCCGAAGGACCCGACGCCGGTCCCGGCATGGATCAGCACCGGCACGCCTGCCCCAGCTGCGACGCCGAAAATCGCGTCGACATTGGAGTGCTCGAGGGCAAACGCCTCCGAACGGGGGTGCAGCTTGAACCCCCTGGCCCCCGCCTCGATCGCCGCCGACGCGTCGCCAGCGGCGCTCACCTTCGGATCGAGACGAGCGAACGGCACGAGCCGCTCGGGGTGACGGCGGCACTCCTCGACGACGCGCAGGTTCTCGGCCTCGTACCCGCTGGTCACGCAAAAGGGAAAGATCACCGAGCGGCCACCGAGCGGCTCAAGATCCCGAACGTGCTCCCCGGCCGAGCGCGTGCTGCCGTCGACGTCGGCACCGGTGTGGGAGTGAACGTCGAACGGCTCGATCTCCTCGCCGCCGAGCACAGCGAGTTCCTCTCTGAGGGTCGCGGCGACGCTCAACGCGAGCCGTTGGTCCGGCTTGCGCCGTTCGTCAGGCCGTTCGTCGGGCTCGCCTCGCTTCCCAGCTCACGCCGCATCCATTCGTCGATTCCCGGCGGGTAGAGGAGCGCCATCTGCGAGGTGATCGCCAGCGCCTGCAAGGTCTGCTCGCCGACGCGGCGACGGCGGGAGCCACGGGAACCCCGATTTCCGTTTCTCTGCAGCATGGGATCAATCGTCGCGGCAGAGCGCCCCCTTCACATCAGGGCACCCCCCTGATATTTCGCGCTCAGACGATCAGGGGTGCAGCTCGAACTCGTGCTCGCCGACCCGCACGTCATCGCCCGGCTCGAAGCCGGCGGCGCGGAGGGCGGCGATGACGCCGATCTCCCTGAGGCGCTGCTCGAGGTAGCCGAGGGCCTCCTCGTTGCGAAGGTCGTGGCGCTCGAAGAGCAGCTCGACGCCGCGGCCGAGGACGCGGAAGGCACCATCGCCCTCGCGCTCGACCCAGTAACCGCCCTCGCCTGCCGGCCGGTAGACGCGGTGCTCGGCCTCGAACTCCGTGGGACCGGCCTCGAAGCGCTCCGGCCGCGCAGGCGCGGACTCCGGAAGGCGGTCCAGGACCGTCCGCCGCAACTCCTCAAGCCCCTCGCCGGTGGCCGAGGAGACGGCCAGCACGTCGAGCACACGATCGCCGAGCCGCCGTCGCCACTCGGCGACCGCTTCCTCCACCTCCTCTGCTCTCAACAGATCGCGCTTTGAGAGCACGACCAGCTCCGGCAGACGCTTCAACCCTGCCCCGTAGGCGACGAGCTCCTCTCGCACGGCCCCGTAGTCGGCCACGGGATCGTCGTCCAGCGGCGCCAGATCGACCAGGTGGACCAGCATCGCGCAACGCTCGACGTGGGCGAGGAACTCGTGCCCCAGCCCGGCGCCCTCGGCAGCGCCTTCGATCAGGCCTGGAATATCGGCCAGCACCGCCTGCCGGTCCTCCCCCTCGATCGTCCCCAGCACCGGAGAGAGGGTGGTGAACGGGTAGTCGCCCACCTTGGGCTCGGCTCGGGTCAGGCGTCCCAGAAGGGACGACTTACCCGCGTTGGGCAACCCGATAAGGCCGACGTCGGCCAGCAGCTTCAGCCGCATCTCGATCCAGCCGCTCTCCCCCGCCGTCCCCTGCTCCGCGAACCTCGGTGCCTGCCGAGTCGAGGTCGAGAAGCGCTTGTTCCCGTGCCCCCCACGCCCAGCATGTGCGACCACAGCCCGCTGCCCCACGGCGACGAGGTCAACCTTGCTGCCGTCCACGGCCTCGGCCTGCGTCCCAGCGGGCACCGCGATCAGCAGCTCCTCCCCGCGAGCCCCATGTCGGTTGGATCCTTCCCCGTTCCTCCCCCGCCCCGCCCGAAAATGCTTGCTCCCCCGCAGCGCACCCAAATCGCGCCGGGACGCATCGCAAACCAGTACGACGTCTCCGCCGTGCCCGCCATCCCCGCCATCGGGCCCACCGCGAGGCACGTGAGCCTCCCGCCGGAAGCTCACGCAGCCATTGCCACCAGCACCGCCCTCAACCCAGATTTTCGCCTTGTCGTACATGCGCTTCGAGAGAGTAGTGGCACGTTTCCCCCGCTATACGTGGCAAACGCAACCTTGGTCAAACAAGCTTCCGGCACGAGGTTCTGCTGGAGTCGGCATGGAGTCCGCGGGACATCCCCGCCGAAACTTGTGAGCAGGCGAGGCAAGAACCCTCGCAAGACGATTCGACGCGGGTTCCGGCGGGGATGTCCCGCGGACTCCTAAGCCCTACGAGTCCTGCAGAACCGAGATCGTCCGCCCCTTGCGCGACGGCTTGAACTGAACCGTCCCCGCCTGGGTCGCGAAGATCGTGTGGTCGCGTCCCAAGCCGACGCCCTCGCCAGGCCAGAACCGCGTTCCACGCTGCCGGACGATGATCTCGCCGCCGGAGACCCTCTGGCCCGCAAACACCTTCACCCCGAGCATGTTGGGGTTGGATTCGCGCCCGTTGCGACTGGAGCCGAGCCCTTTCTTATGAGCCATCGTCAGAGTCCTTTTTAGCGGCGGGTTTCTTCTCAGCAGGTTTTTTAGCAGCCGCTTTGGGTTTGGCTTTGGCTTTGGCTTTCGGTTTCGCCTCTTTTTTCGGCTCGGCTTTCGCCGGTGCTTTGCCGGCACCCAGCTTCAGCTCGGTCACTTCCAGTCTGGTCAACTCGGAGCGGTGGCCGGCGCGGCGACGATAACCCTTCTTCGGCTTGTATTTGAAGACTTTGATCTTCGGACCGCGCAAATGCTCGGCGACGGTCGCCTCCACCTTCACCTTCTCCAGCGCCTTTGGCTCCGCGACGACCTCCTTGTCGCGGAACATCACGGCGCGCAGGGCGATTTTCTCGCCCTGCGCGGCACTGAGCCGATCGACGAGCAGCGAAGTGCCCTTCTCGACCTTGTACTGCTTGCCGCCGCTCTCTATGACTGCGTAGGTGCTCATCTGGCGGCGGCGGATTCTAGAGCGTCTGACTCGGAGCCGTTGCTTGCCGCATCGCCGAGCAGCGAGGCGACCGCGGAGGCCCTCTCGACCTGGTCGATCCGCACCAGCTTGCGCTGGCCCACGAACGACCCGCCGCCGCTGACGCTGACGATGTAGGAGTCGATCCGCGCGACGGCGTCGTCGGCGTTGTACATGTGCGGCTCCTCGATTGTCACCAGCACCTCCTCGCCGACCTTGAACGGCAGCGCCCGCTCCTCGATCTCGGCGCGGCTACCCGACTCAACCAGCTCGAAGGTGACGATCGCCAGCGCGTCGCCGCCCTCGAAGTGGAACTGCTTGCCGGTCTCGGCCTCCAGCTCGGCGAGACCGCTGTCGGGCGCGATCAGCTCCGCCGCGACCTTCGGATTGACCCGCAGCAGGAACGCCTCCTCGTCGCGGCTGGCGAGGTCCCGCATCTTGCGCAGGCCCTCCAAAGCGACCGTCTCGGCGGAAAGCACCACTCCCTCCCCCGCGCAGGTCGGGCAGGGCGCGGTGAGGATCTCGCGCACCCCGTCGGTGATGTTCTGACGGGTCATCTCGACCAGGCCGAGCGGGGAGACCTCGACCACGTAGCTCTTCGACTTGTCGGCATCGAGCGCTTTGCGCAGCGTTTTCAGCACTTTGTCGCGGTTTTTGGCCCGCGCCATGTCGATGAAGTCGATGACGATGATGCCGCCGATGTCGCGCAGCCGCAGCTGCCGCACCGCCTCGTCAGCAGCCTCGGTGTTGACGCGGGTGATCGTCTCCTCGAGACCACCTTTGCCGCGGCCGGTGAAGCTGCCGCTGTTGACGTCGATCACGGTCAACGCCTCGGTGTAGTCGATGATCAAGTACCCGCCCGAAGGCAGGTCGACCCGCCGTACCAGGGTCGACTCGATCTCCTTGTCGACCCCCCATTTCTCGAGCAGCGGCTTGCTGCCCGTATACGGCTCGACTTTCTCGACCAGCTCCGGCGCGGTCCGCTGGAAGAAGCCGGTCACCCGTTCGAGCTGCTTGGGCGAGTCGATCACCGCTTTTTCGAAGTCGGAGAGGAAGACGTCGCGCAGCACCCGCACCGGCAGGTCCGCCTCTTGGAAGATGAGGCCGGGGGCCTTGGTCTTCTCACTGCGCCGCTCCAACACGTCGTAGAGCTTGTGCAGGTAGCCGACCTCGCGCACGAAGTCAGATTTTTTGGCGCCGTGGGCAGCGGTGCGGACGATCAGCCCACCCGGGCCCTTGTAGGTGCGGTCGACCATCTTGCGCAGGCGGTCGCGCTCGGATTCGGAGAGCCGCCGACTGACGCCGACGCCGACGCCCTGCGGCGCGTAGACCAGGTAACGGCCTGCGATCGAGACGTTCATCGAGAGCCGGGCGCCCTTCGACTTGAGCGGGTCCTTGACGACCTGCACGAGGATCTCCTGCCCGGATTTGATCAGCTCGCTGATCTTGCGACCGCTGCCGTGGCCTCGCTTCGGCGCCTGCTCTCCATTGGGCAGGACGATCTCGTCGACGTGCAGGAAGCCGTTGCGCTCGAGGCCGATGTCGACAAAGGCGGCCTCCATGCCGGGAAGGACGTTGTCGACCTTCCCCTTGTAGATGTTGCCGACGATCGAGCGTCGGCCGCGTCGCTCTATGTAGAGCTCCGCCACGTTTGGTTTGCCGCCTTTCGTTTTCGACTCGAGAACGGCGACACGGGTCTCGCCACGATCGGCGGACACCAGGATGGTTTTTTTCATTGATTCAGCTCAGTTCAGGTTGGTACGCATGGCCGGGTCCCATTCGTGGGATCACCAGGCGAACCTGCCTCTCTGGCTGAGGCGCGCTTGCACATGGATGCTCTGAAGCACTCCCACCGCAAGGAACGTCGCCAGCACGGAGGAACCTCCGTAGCTGAGCAGCGGCAGGGGGATCCCGGTGATCGGCATGATCCCGAGGTTCATCCCCACGTTGACGAAGACCTGGAAAAGCAGCATGGCGGCGATGCCGCCTGCCACGAGGGTCCCGTACGAGTTCTTCGAGAGCGTCACGATCCGCAGCGCCCGCCAAATCAGCAGGGCGTAAAGGGATAGGACGAATGCGGCCCCCATGAATCCATAGCGCTCACCGATCACCGCAAAGATGAAGTCGGTGTGCCGCTCAGGGACAAAGTCGAGCCGCGTTTGGGTGGCTCGATCGCCACGGCCGGTTTTTCCACCAGAGCCGATAGCGACCAAACCCTGATGCTGCTGATAGCCCGCGTCGCTTTCGTCCTCGCTGGGGTGCAGGAAAGAGGTCAGCCTCTGCTCCTGGTAACCCTTGAGAAGGGGCGTCCCTACAGCGGGCGCCACCACGAGGACGATCGATACGAGTGCGACGAGAGCCGCGCCGATCACCGCGAAGTGCGTCCAGCGGACGCCCCCCACGTACATCACGGCGAGGGTGATGGCCCCGTACACCAAGGAGGTGCCGAGGTCGGGCTGCAGGAAGACAAGCGCAGCCGGGGCGAAGCCGAGGCAGAGGTAGCGCACCGTGCGCTGCCTCTCCGAGCCCCGCCGGGCGCCATCGATGACAAAGCCGGCAAGCGCCAATACGAGCAGGAGCTTGCCCAACTCCGATGGCTGGAAGCTGAAGAAGGGAAGGTCGAAGGAGCGCCGCGACCCGCGCGCGGCGAAGCCGAAGACGAAGACGAGCGAGACGCTGGCGCAGAGGAAGGTGTAGATCCCCACCCGCAGCTCGCGGAAGCGCGAGTAGTCGACCCTGGCGAGCAGGTACATGCCGATCAGGCCCAGCGCGGCGTAGATCGTCTGCCGGTCGACGTAGTAGCCCGGATTGCCCGGCACGTCGTGCTGGGTCGCCTGGCCCAGGGTGAAGACGCCGAAGGCGACCAGGGCAAAGGCCGAGAGGCCGAGCGCGGCGTCCATGTAGGGCAGGCCGAGCCGCTCGGCGATGCCGGGCCGCAGGGCGAAGGGCTCAGGACGCGCGCGCCGGGTGCGGGTCGCGTACATCAGCCGGGGCTCCCGCCATTGGGACCGCTTTCGCCGGAGCTGTGTTTGCCGAAATAGGCTTCCAGGATCTGCAGCGCGGCCGGGGCCGCGGATTCGGCCCCGAAGCCGCCTTCCTCAATCGTCACGGCAGTCACGATACGGGGATTCGGATACGGAGCGAGGACGATGTACCAGGATTGGTCGGCGTGACCGACCCGCTGCGCGGTGCCGGTCTTGCCGGCGACCTGGATTGGGAAGCCGCCGAAAACGGCGTAGGAGGTGCCGCCTGGAGCCTGCGCGGCCTCGTGCAGGCCTTCGAGGATCACTTCCCCACTTTCAGCTTTGAACTTCACGTGGCGGCGCGGCTTGGGGTCGAATTCTTTCAGCACTCTGCCGGCTGCATCGTCGACCTGGAGCCCAATGTGGGGGGTGACCACGGAGCCCCCGTTGGCCAGCGTCGCGTAGGCGATCGCCATCTGCAGCGGGTTGGTCTGCAGGTCGCCCTGCCCGGTTGCCAGCTGGATGTTGTCGCCGGCCGACCAGGGACGTTCGGTTTCGCCTTCCTTGTAGAGCTGGTTGCGCCAGTGCTGCGTCGGCAGCAGGCCTTCGGCGGCGCCGGGCAGATCGAGCCCGGTGGGCCGCCCGATACCGAGCATGTGGGCCCAATGCTGCAGGGCGCCGGTGTCCCACATGTCGAGGCCGAGGGTGTAGAAGAAGACGTCGGATGAGACCTGCAGCGCCGGTACAAGGGTCAGCGAGCCATAGGAGGCGCCGCCGGCGTTTTGGAAGCTCTCCCCGCCAACGGTCAGCGAGCCGCCGTCTTCGATCACGGTGTTCGGCGTGAACACGCCGCTTTCCAGGCCCGCCAGAGCGGTTATGAGCTTGAAGGTCGAGCCGGTCGGGTAGAGGCCGGCGATCGCGCGGTCGGTGAGCGGCGCCGCGACCGGGTCGCGAATCAGCTGGTTGACCTGGGCCTGGGTCATCGGCCGGGTGAAGACCGAGGGGTCGAAGGTGGGGAATGAGCCGAGCCCGAGGATTTCCCCGTTGTGGACGTTCATCGTCACGAAGCCGCCGGGCAGGCCGCGAGCGGCGAGCGCCCCCTCCCCGGCGGACTGCACGTCGGGGTCGATCGTCAGCTTCAAGTTGTCGCCGGGCACCGGCGGCGTGGAGACCAGCTGCCCGTTGCGGGTCGGCTGACCGAGGGCGTCGACCTGGATGCGGGTGAGGCCGGGGCGGCCGCGGAGGAAGTGGTCGTAGGTGTACTCGACCCCGTCCTGGCCGATCTCGTCACCGGGCTGGAGGCCGCGATAGCTGGGTTCTTTCAGTTGTTTTTCGGACACCTCGCCGACGTTGCCGAGGATGTGAGCGGCGAGGGTGCCGTGCGGGTAGCGGCGCACGAAGACGCGTTCCACCGCGACCCCCGGGAAGCGGTCCTGGTTCTCCTGCAGGTAGAAGACGAGGTAGCTGCCGACGTCGCGGCGCAGCGTCACCGGCGCGCTCGGAGCCAGC
Source organism: uncultured Solirubrobacterales bacterium (assembly GCA_963706605.1). Taxonomy (GTDB): domain Bacteria; phylum Actinomycetota; class Thermoleophilia; order Solirubrobacterales; family 70-9; genus VRUE01. The sequence continues at coordinate 2,015,045 of OY970165.1, read as the reverse complement.
TTCAGCTGTTCGTGCATCGTCTTGCGGACGCGGTGTGGGGAGCTGTGGGTCAGCTCGGCGAGCTGCGCCAGCTCGGCCCGGCGCTTCCCCGGCTGCTCGGGCAGCTTGCGGGGGTTGACCTGGAGAGCGAGGCTGGTGCGGTTGGAGACCAGCACCTCGCCGTTGCGGGCCAGGACCTCGCCGCGCGGGGCGCTGACCCTGAACTCGCGGGTGCGGTTGTTGTTGGCCTCGGCCAGGTACCTGTCGCCGTTCAGCACCTGCAGGAACCAGAGGCGGAAGAAGAGAACCGCGAAGAGGATCAGGGCGAAACCACCGAAGACGGCGATTCGCAGGGCCAGCCGGTTGCCCATCTGGGGACCCAGCTCGTCGGAGCGCCGGTACATCCTCAGGCCCCCAACACCGTCGGCTGCCGGCGGCGACTCACCTTCGGCTCCTCGACCAGGGCGGGGCGCAACGCCCGTCGCAAGCCGAAGTAGATCGGCCAGGCGAGGAAGAAGGCGTAGAGGCTCTTCAGCAGCATGTCGCGGACGATCAGCACGCTGACCGGGGCATCAACCCCAAGCATCACCTGCATCGCGGCGTAGCCGAGCTCGGCGACCAGAGTCAGGGCCATGCAGAGGAGTGGCGGCACGAGCGAGCTGTGGATGTCGAACCGCTCGCGGAAGAGCCCGGCCAGGTAGCCGATTCCGAGTAGGACGAGCGAGGAGCCGCCGAGCGGAGCGACCAGCAGGCAATCGACGAGGAAGCCGAGCGAGAACCCGGCGACGACGCCGGTCATGCTGCCGCCGAGCAGGCCGAGCGAGACAACGACGGCAGGCAGGATGTCGGCGCTGGTGTGAAAGACGTCGACGCGGGAGAAGAAGGAGAGCTGCAGAAGCACCGCCAGGATCGTGATCGCGGCGAGGCGTATGAAGATGTTCGGGGTGATGATCATCCGCGCGAACCTCCGGTCAGCACCTGCACCAGGTCGAGGTTGGCGATGTCGGCGTAAGGGCGTAGGTGTACCAGCTGGCTCGCCTCCTGTTCGATGATCGGGGCGCTGGTCACTTCCCCGACCGGCAGCCCAGGTGGGAACAGCGAAGCAAGTCCCTGGGCGCGCCAGCCCGAGGTGACCACCGTCTGGCCGCGGTGGACGTCCTTGGTCGAGTCGATGAAGTCGAGGATCAGGTTTTCGGGATCACCCACCTCGGGCCTCATCACGCCCTGGACGCCGGCCGGAACCACCTTTGCCGAGACGGCGCTGGCGTGATCGGTGATCAGGGTCACCTGCGCGGACCCACCCTGCGTCGAGGCGATTCGCCCGACCAGCCCGTCGCCGCTGATCACCGGATCGTCGACCCGAACCCCGTCGCCGGAGCCGACGTCGATCGTCACCGCCGAGTGCCAGACGGTCGGCGAGCGAGCGATAACCCGGCCGGTCACCGGCTCATACGCGGATTCGGCCAGCGCCGGTCCACCATCAAGCGCGACCAGCTTGCGCAGCTGGGCGTTTTCCTGGAGTGCCTCCTGGCCGGCAACCGCCTCTCGGCGGGTCTGCGTCAGCTCCGTCTCGAGACGGCTGTTTTCGCCGCGCGCGTCGAAGGTCTTGTCGAACCAGCCGACGAGGTCGCGAGCCGGCTTCAGTGCCCGGTCGGAAACCGTCTGCAATGGGCTGAAGACCGTGCTCACCCCCCGCTGCAGACCACCCGAGCTATGCCCGTAGGTGATCGTCAGCAACAGGAAGGAGCCGAGGACCAGGAGGGTTAGGACCGCTCTACGGCGGCGTACTTGCTTGCGATACACGACAGAGACCTAAGTTTGGCGCTTTTTGTGAACGACACCTAAGCAACACGCGTCGTCCCCGAGTTCATCTTGCTCGCGCGATGGATCGTCTCGAACTCCTCGAGTGAGATTCCCGAGCCGACCGCCACGCACGTCAACGGCGACTCTGCCAGCTGACAGGGCATCTGGCACTCGTCGCGGAGGCGCTGTTCGAGTCCTTGCAAGAGCGCACCTCCACCCGCCAGGGTAATGCCCCGGTCCATGATGTCACCCGCCAGCTCCGGCGGGGTGCGGTCGAGCGTGTCCTTGACCGCGTCGACGACGTGGCTGATCTGCTCGTCGAGCGCCTCCCGCACCTCGGCCGAGCCGAGCGTGATCGTCTTTGGCAGGCCGGAGACGAGGTCACGACCACGGATCTCAACCTCGACCTCTTCGGCGAGCGGTGATGCCGAGCCCGCCTCGAGCTTGACCTCCTCGGCCGTCTGCGTACCGATCGCCAGTTTGTAGTGGCTTTTGCAGTGATGGACGATCGCCTCGTCGAGCTCGTCGCCGCCCACCCTGATCGACTGCGAGACGACGATCCCACCGAGTGAGATCACCGCCACCTCGGTGGTGCCGCCGCCAACGTCGACGATCAACGATCCAGTCGGCTCGGCAACCGGCAGACCGGCGCCGATCGCCGCGGCCATCGGCTCCTCGATCAGGTAGGCCTTGCGGGCGCCGGCTGAGAGGCAGGCCTCCTCGACCGCGCGCTTCTCCACTCCGGTGACCCCGGAAGGAACGCAGACGACGACCCGCGGATGGGCGAAGCGGTTGGAATGAACCTGTTTGATGAAGTGGCGCAGCATCTGTTCGGTGACGTCGAAATCCGCGATCACCCCGTCCTTGAGCGGACGGATCGCGGTGATCGTCCCCGGCGTACGGCCGAGCATCCGCTTGGCCTCGACTCCGACCGCATGAACCTGACCGCTGCGCGAGTCGATCGCCACCACCGATGGCTCGGAGAGCACGATGCCGCGACCGCGCACGTAGACCAGCGTGTTGGCCGTGCCGAGGTCGACCGCCATGTCGCGGCCGCCGAGTCCGGTCAGGTAGCTAAGTACGCCCATGTATGCGATTTGGCGGAACTGCCGGCGCAATCATCCCAGATGCGGGAAACGGGCCTGGACTTAACGAGTTTTCAATAGACGCGGCGATGTTTAGAAACTTATAATCAACAGAGCTAGAGCAATGACTTCCCCTGGAGGCGGCTCAACCTTCGAGCAGTTCCTGGAGTTCGTGCCCGACGCGATCGTCGGCGTCGGCCGGAGTGGGCGCATTGTCCTGGTCAACCGACACGCCGAGGAGCTCTTCGGCTACGGGCCCGACGAGCTCGACGACAGCGAGCTCGACCTCCTCATCCCAAAACGATTCCGCGGGATGCATCCCAGGTACAGACAGAGCTACTTTGAAAAACCTTACGCGCGGGCGATGGGTGCCGACCTCGAGCTGTTCGCGGCGCGCAAGGACGGCAGCGAGTTCCCTGCCACGATCAGCCTCGCCAGCATCAAGTGGAACGGAGAGTCGATCGCCACCGCAGCCGTTCGGGACATCAGCAAGAACAGGGAAAGCGAGCGTGAGAAAGCGCAGCGAAGCACGATCGGAGACCTGCACGAGTCACACCGGGAGACCATCGAGCGACTCGCCGCCGCGATCGAGATGTACAACCCGGAGATCAGCAGCCACATCGACGGCCAGGCCTCGATCGCGGCCCTGCTCGGCGCCAAGCTCGGCCTTCACCCCCACCGGCTGCTGCTGCTGCGGATCGCCGCCCCGATGCACGACATCGGCAAGATTGCCACGCCGGACGGCGTGCTGCGCAAGCGGGGGAAGCTGACGGTCAGCGAGCGCGAACGGATGGAGTCCCACACTCTCGTTGGGCACCAGCTACTCACCGACTCCAAGAGCGAAGTGCTGAAGATGGCGGCGGCGATCGCGCTCACCCACCACGAGTGGTACGACGGCAGCGGCTACCCGCAGGGACTGAGCGGAGAAGAGATACCGATCGAGGGGCGGATCGTCGCCATCGCCGACGTCCTCGACGCCCTGCTCAGCGACCGTCCCTACCGACCCGCCTTCACGGTCGAGCAGGCGACCAAGCTGATCGCCGAGGAAAGCAGCACCCACTTCGACCCGGCGATGGTCGACGGCCTGATGGCCAACCTCGACGAGGCGCTGGCGCTACGAGGCTGAGCCACGCTCCAGCAGCTGCGGCGCCAGCTCGGCCAACAACCCGACCGGGAGCCCGACCACGTTCGAGACGCTGCCTTCGATTCTCTCCACCAGGGTCGATCCCAGCGTCTGAATCGCGTAACCCCCGGACCGTCCCCGCCACTCCCCGAACCGGACGTAGCGCTCTTTCGCCGCCTCGTCCAAGGCCTTGAAGACCACGGTGGTCCGTTCCAGCCCGCTCCGCTCCCGCTCACCGGAGAGCACCACCAGCCCGCTCATCACCACATGCGGGCGTCCTGACATCCGGTCCAGGTATTCCCGCGCCTCTGCCTCGTCAGCGGGTTTGCCGAGCGCCTTGCCGTCAAGCGCGACATCCGTGTCGCAGGCAATCACCAGCCCACCCCGCTCCACCGCCCGCGCCTTCCGGCGTGCGTTCTCGACCACCTCGACCTCGGGATCCCCCCCGCTCAGCTCGTCGACCCCGGAGACCACGACCTCGAACTCGATTCCAAGCTTTTCGAGGATCTCCCGCCGCTGCGGCGACCCCGATGCCAGCGTGATGCTCAGAGCTCTGGGAACCAGATGCCGATCTCGCGAGCCGCTGACTCGTCGGAGTCGGAGCCGTGGACCATGTTGAAGGTGACCTCGAGCGCGAAGTCGCCGCGAATCGAGCCGGGTGCCGCCTCGACCGGGTTCGTCGCGCCGATCAGCTGGCGGGCAGCAGGCACCGCTTCAGTGCCCTCGAGGACCATCGCGACGAGCGTGCCGCCGGTGATGAACTCGACCAGCTCACCGAAGAACGGCTTCTCGCTGTGCTCGGCGTAGTGCTCGTTGGCGATCGCCTCGCTCGCGACCATCGTCTTCAGCGCCGCGATCCGCAGCCCCTTGCGCTCGAAACGGGCGATCACCTCGCCGCTCAGGGCGCGCTCGAAGGCGTCAGGCTTGACGAGGATCAGGGTCCGACTCACGGCTGGGGCTCCTTTGTGGTTGTTTCGGTTTCGAAGGCTGTCTCGGTGACTCGCCCCGCGGCTCTTTCTTGGCGGCCGCGGGCTCGCGCTTGGCCTCCGGCTCGGACGACTTGGCGCGCGCAGGTTTCCGTTTGGGCGCTTTGCGTTCCTCGCCGGTTGCCCGCGGCCGGCCCTCTCCGGCCGGCCCGCGGCCCTCGCTGGACCGCGACGGCCGGCGCTGGCGCTGGCGATCCGGCAGCGGCTCCTCGCAGTAGGGGCATAGCGCCCAGCGGGGATCGACGGGCTTGCGACAGCTCGGGCACGGATCCTTGAGGCGGCGCTGACAATCCGGACAGCGCAGGAAGTTCTTCTCGATCGGGTACCCGCAGCCCGGACAGGAGGCCTCGGTCAGCTGGCGCACCCTGAGCTCGGCCGCCTTGATCTCAAGCTCGCGCTCGTGGGCGTCCTCGAGGAACTCCGGCGGCCGCACGATCGCGTAAACGGCGGTGCCGATGTAGGGAATGAAGGAGGCGAGGGTCGCGCAGCCGACCAAGAACGGGTCGGAGATGCGGCGCCTGGCGTCGAGGTAGGTGTAGACGATCAAGGCCAGCCAGACGACGACCAGCATCAGGATGAGCAGGTTGACGACCAGGTTGAGGCCGTTGTTGCTGATGCCGAAGATCGCTATAGCCATGACATGTGCCCGCCGGGGAGGGCGGGGAGTCTACTTCGCCGCCTGCTTCGCGAACCCTGTCATCGACTAGAGAAAGAGACTGCCGAACAGATAGCCGAGGCCGAAGAAGACCAGGATCACCGCGGCGACCACCGCGGCGACCAGAGCCATCATCGAGAGCAGTTCAGATCCGGCGCTGCGATCCACGGCTCAATCCTCGCACAGTCCCAGCGCCGCACGGGCCGGCGCAAGGGCGTGGTGAGAGCCCGTGATGAGGAGAACGCCGCCCGTCTCCCCGGCCAGCTCGCGCCCCTGCCGCAGCGCCGCCGGGAAGTCCGGCTCGGCCTCCGCCACAAGCCCGGCGTCACGACAGACCCGAGCCAACTCTCCCGCCCCAAATGCCCGCCGACGGGCGTCAGCGGGAGGAAGCTCGGTGCAGACGGCGCGGTCCACCGTCCCGGCGAGCTCCTGGGCCATCGCCGCGGCGTCCTTGTCGGCGAGGACCGCCAGGCAGGCGACAACCGGGCGGCCGGCGACGACCTCGGGCAGAGCCTCGGCGAGGGCTGCCGCACCGTCGGGGTTGTGCGCCGCGTCGAGGAAGACCGGGGGGTCGGCGCCGACGCGCTCGAGCCGGCCGGGAATCTCAAGCCCAGCGGCAACCTCGGCGACCCGCTCCGGCTCAAGTCGCCCGAGAAAGGCCTCGCCGGCGGCGCAGGCGAGAGCGAAGTTGCGCCGTTGGAAGCGGCCGGGCGCACGCAGCAATACCCCCGCACCAGGGTCCTCAGGCGCAACGATCAGCTCGGCGCCCCGCTCGCGCGCCGTCCGCTCGGCCAGCGCAGCGACGGCGGGGCTCACCCTTCCCATCACCAGGGTGGAGTGATCGCGCAGCACCGCCAGCTTGTCGGCGGCGATCTCCTCCTCGCTCTCACCCAACCACTGCGTATGGTCGAGCCCGACCGAGGTCAGCACGGTGACCCGCGAGTGGATCGTGTTGGTGGCATCACGCCTTCCCCCCAGTCCGGCCTCGACCGCCGCGGCCTCGACGCCCGCGGCGGCGAAGGCAAGGAACGCGGCGGCGGTCGCCAGCTCGAACTGAGTAACCGTCTCCCCCTCCGGCAGATTCCTGTCGACGGTCTCGGCCGTCGCGGCGGCACGCGCCACCGCAGCGGTGAAATCGGCCGCTTCGAGCTCGGCCCCGCGCACCAGAACCTGCTCCGACCATCGCGCGGCGTGCGGAGACAGGAAGGCCCCGGAGACGACGCCGTGCGCCTCTAGCAGCGCCGCGATCATCCGCGCCACCGAGGACTTGCCGTTGGTGCCGACGACGTGGATCGAGGCGAAACGGTGCTGGGGCAAGCCGAGCAGGGTGCTCAGCGTGCGCATCCGATCCAGCCCGAGCTTCCAGCCGATCGGCTCGAGCGAGTCGAGGTACGCCTCGGCGTCTATTCGGAGAGCTCCTCGAGCTCGGCGCGATAGCGCTCGAGCTTCTGCCGCTCTTCCTCGACCACCTCGGCGGGCGCCCTGGAGACGAACTTCTCGTTGCCCAGTTTGCCCTCTGCCCGCGACACCTCAGAACGCAGCTCCCCCCGCCGCGCCTCCAGCCGCCCGGCAACCGCATCGGCGTCGATCTCGGCCGAGGTGAGGATCTTGACCGAGCCCACCGCCGCGACGGGGTCTCCCCCGTCCTCGCCGAACTCGAAGCGCGAAAGACGGCCGACGAACTCCAGCGGCTCGACCCCATCGACCCGCGCCGGCAAGACCAGCGCCGCAGGCGCCTCGACCAGATCGCGCCAGGCGCGCAGCCGCCTGGTCAGCTCGATCCCGGCCCGCACCTCCGCTTCCGCCTCGGCATCGCGCAGCGACTCGTCGGCCTGCGGAAACCGGTGGACGACCAGATGGCCCCGTCGCGAGGGATGGTAGGACCAGATCTCCTCGCTGACGAAGGGCATGATCGGGTGCAGCAGCGCCAGCGTGCGCTCCAGCACCCAGAGCAGGGTCGCGGAGACCTCCGCCTCGCCGTCGTAGAGCCGCGGCTTGACGATCTCCAGGTACCAGTCGCAGAGCTCGGACCAGAAGAACGCATAGGCCTCCTGGACCGCGTGGGCGAAGTCGTATTCCTCCAGCTTCGCGGTGACCGAGGCGATCGTCGCCTCCAGTCGCGAGAGGATCCAGCGGTCCTCGAGTCCGATTGGCCGCGGTGAGGCTTCCACGTCAGAGACGTTGAGCAGGATCAGCCGGCTTGCGTTCCAGAGCTTGTTGGCGAGGTCGGCGCCCTGCTGCACCTTGGCGTCGGAGAAGCGCACGTCCTGGGTCGATGACATCGCCAAGAGCCCAAAGCGCAGCGCGTCGGCGCCGTGCACGTCGATCTCCTCCAGCGGGTCGATCCCGGTGCCAAGGCTCTTCGACATCCGCCGGCCGTCGCGGGCCTGGATCACCGAATGCACGTAGACGTCGCGAAAGGGGACGTCGCCGGCGAACTCAAGCCCGGTCATGATCATCCGCGCCACCCAGAGGAAGAGGATCTCCCGTGCCGTGGTCAGGAAGCTGGTCGGGTAGAAGGCGCGCAGCTCGGGTGTGTCCTCGGGCCAGCCGAGCGTCGCGAAGGGCCAGAGCGCGGAGCTGAACCAGGTGTCGAGGACGTCCTCCTCCTGGCGCAGCTCCCCGCCGCAGGCGCCGCAGCGCTCCGGCGGCTGCTCGGCGACGATCGTTTCCTCGCACGGGTCGCAGTACCAGACCGGGATCCGGTGACCCCACCAAAGCTGGCGCGAGATGCACCAGGGACGGATCTCGTTCATCCATTCGAGATAGACGCGCTTCCACTGCTCCGGCCTGATCCGCACCTCGTCGCGCTCCACCACCTCGATCGCCGGCTTCGCCAGCTCATCCATGCGGCAGAACCACTGCAGCGAGATCAGTGGCTCGATCCGCTCTCCGGAACGGTGTGAGAAGGGAACCGAGTGGATGTAGGGCTCCTCCGCTCGCAATCGCCCCTCCGCGCGCAGCTCGGCGACGACCGCCTCCTGCGCCGCAGCGGCGGTGAGACCGGCGAAGCGCTCCCCGGCTTGATCGCTGATCCGCCCGTCGGGGCCGATCACGCCGATCTCCTCGAGCCCGTGCTTGCGGCCGATCTCGAAGTCGTTGGGGTCGTGGCCGGGGGTGATCTTCAGGGCCCCGGTGCCGAACTCGGGATCGACGTGCTCGTCGGCGATGATCGGCAGCCGCCGCCCGACCAGCGGCAGCACGCAGTGCCCACCCACCAGGTCGGCGTAACGCTCGTCATCCGGGTTGACCGCCACCGCGGTGTCGGCGAGCATCGTCTCCGGCCGCACCGTGGCCACGGTCAGCACCCGATCGGAGCCCTCGACGGGATAGTCGATCGAGTAGAGCGTGTCCTCGACCTCGCGGTTCTCGACCTCGAGGTCGGAGATCGCCGAGTGCGAGCCCGGGTCCCAGTTGACCATGTAGTTGTCGCGGTAGATGTAGCCCTTGTCATAGAGCCGCTTGAAGACTCGGTAGACGGCGCGCACGTAGCCGTCGTCAAGGGTGAAGCGCTCGCGCTCGTAATCGCAGGAGGCGCCAAGCCGCTTGTACTGCTCGACGATCCGCGAGCCGTACTCCTCTTTCCAGGCCCAGACGCGCTCGACGAAGGCCTCGCGGCCGAGCTCGTGGCGGGACGTCCCCTCCTCGCGCAGCATCTTCTCAACAACCGCCTGGGTGGCGATACCGGCATGGTCGGTGCCGAGCGTCCAGAGGGTGTTGCGTCCGCGCATCCGGTTCATGCGGACCAGCGCGTCCTGCATCGAGCCGTTCAGCGCGTGCCCCATGTGCAGGGCGCCGGTGACGTTGGGAGGCGGGATCGCGACGGAGAAGTTCTCGGCGGCCGTCCCCTCGGCCTCCGGGTGGAAATAGCCGCCCTCGATCCACTCGGCGAACAGCCGCCGCTCGACCTCGGCGGGCTCGTAGCGGGTCTTCTCCTCCAGCTGCTTTAGACGCTCATCGGCCATGAGGCGCCGAGTCTAGTCACGACCAAAGGCCTATCCCGGTAGGGGTGGAACGTCTTGTACTTTTTCCGCGGCGAGGCCCGTCGACAGCCACAAACTGGCCTTCGGAAAAAGTTAAGTGGAACCCCTGCCGGGATAGGCCTCAGGCCGTTTCCTCGGCTGGTCCGTCCTCAGCTTGGCCGATGTCCTGCGGGGCGGCCTCGGTGACCAGGGTCGGCCGGCGGCCCTGCACGATCGTCTCCTTGGTCACCACGCACTTGGTCACGTCGCGCCGCGAGGGCAGCTCGAACTGGACGTCGAGCAGCGTCTCCTCGAGAATCGAGCGCAAACCACGGGCGCCGGTCTCGCGCTCCAGCGCCTTGTCGGCGATCGCATCGAGGCTGTCCTCGGAGAAGACCAGCTCGATGTCGTCGAACTCGAAGAAGCGCTGGAACTGGCGGGTCAGGGCGTGGCGCGGCTCGGTCAGGATCGTGATCAGGTCGTCGCGGGAGAGCTGGTGGATCGCGGCGACGACCGGCAGTCGCCCGATGAACTCGGGGATCAGCCCGTATTCGATCAGGTCCTCCGGCAGCACCTGCTCGAACCACTCGCCCTTGTCCTTCTTCTCACGCGAGGAGATCGCGGCGCCGAAGCCGACCCCGCGGTCTCCCACCCGCTGCTCGATCACCTTGTCGAGCTCGGCGAAGGAACCGCCACAGACGAAGAGGATGTTCGTGGTGTCGATCGTGAGGAACTCCTGGTGGGGGTGCTTGCGCCCCCCCTGCGGCGGCACCGACGCGGTCGTGCCCTCGAGGATCTTCAGCAGCGCCTGCTGCACGCCTTCACCGGAGACATCGCGGGTGATCGACGGGTTGTCGGCTTTGCGCGCGATCTTGTCGATCTCGTCGATGTAGATGATCCCCGTCTCCGCTTTCTTGACGTCGTAGTCGGCGGCCTGGATCAGCTTCAGAAGGATGTTCTCGACGTCCTCGCCGACGTAGCCGGCCTCGGTCAGGGCGGTCGCGTCGGCGATCGCGAAGGGCACGTTGAGGATCCGCGCCAGGGTCTGAGCGAGCAGGGTCTTGCCGCAGCCGGTCGGCCCGAGCAGCAGGATGTTCGACTTCTGCAGCTCGACCTCGGGATCCTCGCCCTGGGACGCCATCTGGACCCGCTTGTAGTGGTTGTAGACGGCAACCGAGAGGGCACGCTTGGCAGCCTCTTGGCCGACCACGTACTCCTGCAGGACCTCGTGGATCTCCCGCGGTTTCGGCAGGTTCTCCAGTTCGACTCCGCCGGAGGGCGGGGTCAGCTCCTCGTCGATGATCTCGTTGCAGAGGTCGATGCACTCGTCGCAGATGTAGACGCCGGGGCCGGCGATCAGCTTCTTGACCTGGCGCTGCGACTTGCCGCAGAAGCTGCAGAGGAGCTGCTCGTTCGAGTCTGTGGGGCGTGCCAGCGGAAATCCCTCCTTGCGGGGCGGTAGTTGCCTACCGGCGTCGCGCCCCAAAGCTTAGAGGGGGTTGCAACCCGGCCTGTCGCTGTCGTCGTTTACGGCAGGACTGCCGCGGTCCCTTCCTGCGGGCGACTCCTTGCGAACGCGCGATACGGTGGCGCCGATGCCCGCGGACGTCCGCGTCGAGCCGGTCACGGCACAGCAGCTGGAGACGCTGCTGCCAATGATCGCGGCCTACCAGCGCTTTTACGAAGTCGAGGACGTCGACACGGAGCGCAACCGCGCCTTCTTCTGCCGCTTCCTCGCCCCCAGCCAGGACGGGATGCTGCTCGGAGCCTGGCGCGGCGAGGATCTCGTCGGCTACGCCTGCCTCTACTGGCACTTCACCTCCCTCGTCCCGGCCGAGACGGTGCTGATGAACGATCTCTACGTCGACGAATCGTGCCGCGGCCAGGGCATCGGCCGCGCCCTGATCGAGGCCAGCGCCGCGGTCGCCCGCGAGCGCGGCGCCGACCACCTCGAGTGGGCCACCGCCCCCGACAACGTGGCCGCCCAGCGCCTCTACGACTTGACCGGCGCCGAGCGCAGCGAGTGGGTCGAGTACGAGCTGCGGCTGTAGATCGGTGGCCCGCTCCGTCTCGGTGGTGAACGCCTACAGCTGTGTGATGATCACCCCGATCAAGGCGGCGAAAACGCCGCCCCCGATCTGAAGCAGCGTTCGCTGTAGGGCGTCGAAGCGAGCGTTAATTTCACCGAAGCGTTGGTCGATCTGGGTGAAGCGCTGGTCAACCTTGTCAAAGCGTCGATCCACTTCGTCGAAGCGTCTGTCGACCTCGTCGAAGCGTCGGTCGGTGTGCATTGCGAAATCGTCCAGCCGCGCGTCTGTCCAGCTTTCTCTCATCGCCTCCATCATCCTTGCACTGTAGACAGATAGATGCAACGGGTGGCGCGCTGAATGCAAATCTTCTGCGAAGAATCAAAAGCTCATGTGTGGCGGTCCCAGCGATGCAGGGCGGGCTCGGGATCGATCGGGCGGCCGTGGACGTGGATCTCGAAATGGAGATGGCAACCGACGGTGCGGGCGTTGCCGGTTTTGCCGACTGAGCCCACCCGCTCCCCCGCCCAGACCCGGTCGCCGCGTCGGACGGACGTCGGACGGATCAGGTGGGCGTAGAAGTAGCTTCGGTCCTCGTCCTGGCCGTGGATGAGAAGGAAGTTGCCGTACAAGACGGGGTCATAGCCGGTGCGCAGCACCCTCCCCGTCGCCGCGGCGACCAGGGGCGTGTCACAGGCCGCGACGATGTCGAAGCCTTCATGGGTGCGGCCGCCGCTGCGGGGCGCCCCGAACTCGCCGATCGCACCGCGCGTCCAGTGCGGCCCCTGGACCGGGAAGACGTGGGCGTAGAAGACGGTCGCGCCGTCGCGGCTGGAGACCTGAGCCGCCGCGGGAGCGGAGATTGCAGCGAGGAAAACGAGGGCGAGAAGGAGCGGGTGCTTCAGTGGTGCTCGATCACGCGGTCGACGACGCCGTACTCCTTCGCCTCCTCCGCGCTCATGAAGTAGTCGCGATCGGTGTCGTTGGCGACCTTCTCGAGAGGCTGCTTGGTGTGCTTGGCGAGGATCTCGTCGAGACGTTTGCGTACGTCGATGATCTCTTTGGCGTGGATCTCGATGTCGGTCGCCTGGCCCTGGAAGCTCGAGGACACCTGGTGGATGAGGATCTTCGAGTTCGGCAGCGACATCCGCTTGCCCTCGGCACCTCCGGCCAGCAGCAGCGCGCCCATGCTCATCGCGATGCCGACGCAGATCGTCTGCACATCGGGCTTGATGAACTGCATCGTGTCGTAGATCGCCAGGCCGGCGTAGACGGAGCCGCCGGGCGAGTTGATGTAAATGCTGATGTCCTTGTCCGGGTCCTCGGACTCGAGGTGCAGCAATTGGGCGACGATCAGGTTGGCGATGTCCTCCGTGACGGGCGTGCCGAGAAAGACGATCCGCTCGCCCAACAGGCGCGAGTAGATGTCGAAGGCGCGCTCGCCGCGCGAGGTCTGCTCGACCACCATCGGAACCAGAGGGCTCATGGTCGGCACTCTATAGAAGGCGTGCGGCGGTCTGCCGTCACTCTGAGTCCGGCGTCCAGAGGGAGCCCGCTTCTTCGCGCTCCTTCTCCGGCGTCCACAATTTCTCGCGCGCCTCGGCCTGCTCCAGCGGGATCGGCTGCGCCGACTCGGCGACCAGGTCGATCGCCTTGCGGATGCGGATGTCCTCGCTGATCATCGCGTCGCGGCCGCTCTCCCGCAGCCGCTTCAGCAACTTCTCCGGGGTGGTCCGCTCGTGTTCGGCGGTATGGGCGAGCGCCTCCACCATCTCCTCCTCGGAGACCTCGATCGCCTCGGCCTCGGCGATCGCCGCCAGCACGGCCTCGCGCCTCAGCTCCGCTTCGGCATCGGGCCTCGACTCCTCGATCACCTGCTCGCGGGTTTTGCCCTGCATCTGCAGGTAGGAGTCGGGGCTCATGCCGCGCGAGGCAAGCTGGCGCTCCACCCGCTCCCAACGCTCCGTTGCGCGGGCGGTGGCGAGATCGTCAGGCATCTCCACCGTCGCCGCTGCTGCGGCGGCGTCAACCGCCGCGACGCGGAAGTCCTGCTCGGCCCGCTGCTCGACCGCTTCGGACAGCCGCTTGCCGATGTCGGCGCGCAGCTCCTCCAGGGTGTCGAACTCCGATGCCTCGGAGGCGAAGTCGTCGCCGAGGTCGGGTAGGACCTTTTCCCGCACCTCCTTGACCTCGACCGCGAAGACCGCTTCCTGACCGGCGAGCTGCTCGGCCTGGTAATCGGCCGGGAAGGTGACCTCGACCTCTCGTTTGTCACCGCCGCTCACCCCCGCCAACTGCTCCTCGAAACCCTCGATCAGCTGGCCGCTGCCCAGCTCCAGCAGATAATCGCTCGCCTTGCCACCCTCGAAGGCCTTGCCGTCGAGAAGCCCCTCGAAATCGACCAGCAGCACGTCGCCGTCGGCCGCGGCCCGCTCGACCGGCTCCAGCTTGGCGAAGCCTTCGCGAATCCGCTCGACCTCACGGTCGATGAGCTCCTCGGGCGCCTCGGGCTCGGCCCGACCCACGTCGAGTCCCTTGTACTCGCCGAGCTTCGCCTGGGGCCGGACGCCGATCTCGAACTTGAAGGCGAGCGGCTCCCCCTCGGCCTCGGGCGTCGAGACGACCTCGACGCTGGGATCTCCGACCGGCGCGATGCCCGAATCCAGCAGGGCCCGTTCGTACCACTCGGGCAGCGCCTCGCGGATCGCCTCCTCCAGCACCGCGGGGAAGCCGACACGCTGGATCACCAGCGACGGTGGCGCCTTGCCCTTGCGGAAGCCGGGCATCCGCATCTCCCGCGCCAGGGAGCGGGCGGCGCGATTGACGGCGCGCTCGACGTCGGCGGCGGGAACCTCGACCTCGACCTTGACACGCGAGCCGGGAAGCTCTGAGACGGTGGGCTGCATCGAGCGCGGGACCCTATCGCGAGCGCCGCAGCAGCCCCCGGCGCACCGCCACGCCGAAGTCGATCGCGAAGGCGAGGCCACGCCCGAGCGGCCCGGTGACGAGCCAGGCTCTCGCCCTACTCATTGCCGGCGGCGGTGAGCCGCTCCTCCAGCAGCGCCCCGTGGCCGGCGGCGACGGCGCGCTGCGCGCGGCGCTCGTCGAGCTCGACCCCCTGCTCGCGGGCGAGATCGAGCAGGTGCTGCTTTTCGGTGCCTTCACGGGCGACCTCGAAGAAGACCCAAGCCAGCACGCCGAGCGCAAGGAAGGTCCCCTCGACCATCATGATCACGCCGGCGGTGCTCTGGTCGGCGATCGGCGAGATCCCCCAGTAGCGCTCGCCTGGACGGTAGATCGGGTAGAGCACGGTCCCCGACCACATCAGCACGTTGCCGAGGATCGCCCCGGTGAAGCGCACGGCAATCACGTAGCCCACCTTCCAGCCGGCGCTGAACCACTGAGGCCTAGGGAGCGGGCCAAAGATCGGCATCCACATCAGGCAACCAAAGAAGAGGAAGGTCGTGTGCTCCAGGGCGTGGATCGGCGCCGCCCCGTAGGCGTCCTGATAGATCGCCGGGATGTGCCAGAAGAAGAGGTTGACCGCCCAGAGCGGGAAGGCCAGCGCCGGGTGGGTGAGGATCTGGAGACGATTGAAGGCGCGGATCGCGAGCAGCGGCTGCAGCAGCGAGCGGGTCAGGCCGAGGACGAGCAGCAACGAGGCGATGTCGCCGATCAGCAGGTGCTCCCCCATGTGGGCGATCACCAGCTCGTCGGAGATGTGGCCGATCGGGCTGAAGAGGGCAATCGAGATCGTCACCAGCCCGGCCCCGAAGCAGATCTGCCGCCAGAGCGGCACCCGGCGGCCGCTCCAGGAGAGCGCCATCACGCGGTGCCAGTAGAGAATTCCGGCGAGGGTGATCGGGATCACCTCGATCGGCACGAAGGCGCCGGCTACGTGGGCGCTGGGAAGGCTCACAGTGGTAGCTTGGCATCTCCGTGAGCGCCGGTGACCACCGCTTTCCGCCGATCGGCAGCTACGGCTTCCTCTCGGACTGCCACACCAGCACCCTGGTCTCCTTTGACGGCTCTATCGAGTGGCTCTGCCTGCCGCGCTTCGACTCTCCCAGCGTTTTCGGGGCGCTGCTCGACCGGGGCGCCGGACACTTCAAGCTGGCGCCGCGCGGAGTCGTCGTGCCGATCAGCCGGCGCTACGAGCCGGGAACGCTGGTGATCGAGACGACCTGGGTCACCGACACGGGCTGGGTCGTGATCCACGACGCCCTCACGATCGGCGACTGGGTGGAGCAGGCGGGCCCGGGCTCACGCCCGCAGACCGAACACGAGTCCGACCACTCACTGCTGCGGACGATGACCTGCATCGACGGCGAGGTCGAGCTCGAGATGGAGTGCCTGCCGCGCTTCGCCTACGGGGTCGAGGCCGCATCGTGGAGCGGCGGCGAGCTGGGCGAGGCGACCGCCCATAACGGCGACGGGGTCGAGCTTCACCTGACCACCGACATGGAGCTCTCGATAGAGGACGGCGCCGCGCGCGGCACGCTGCGGCTGCGCGAAAACGAGACGGGCTTCTGTGCCGTGACCTGGGGCGATGGCGGAGTCGGTGGTCCGCGCAGCGCGCCGGAGGCGCTGGAGCGGCTCGACTCGACCGAAGACTTCTGGCGCAAGTGGCTGCGCGACGGCAGCTTCCCCGACCACCCCTGGCGCATCCACCTGCAGCGCTCGGCGCTGGTGCTGAAGGGGCTCACCTACGCGCCAACCGGCGCGATGCTCGCGGCGCCGACCACCTCGCTTCCCGAGACCCCCGGCGGCGAACGCAACTGGGACTACCGCTTCACCTGGATCCGCGACTCGACCTTCAGCCTCTGGGCGCTGCATACGCTCGGCTTCGACCAGGAGGCACGCGACTTCATGCGCTTCATCGTCAACGTCTGCCGCGAGGATCCGGACCTGCAGATCATGTACGGGATCGGCGGCGAGAAGCAGCTCGAGGAGAGGACGCTCGATCACCTCAGCGGCTACGGCGGGGCGCGCCCGGTGCGGATCGGCAACGGTGCCTTCGACCAACGCCAGAACGATGTCTGGGGGGCGCTGCTCGACTCCGTCTACCTGCACGAAAAAGCGCTCCGCGGCTCCGGAACGCCGGCCGACCGGCAACTGATCCGCCACCAGGTCGAAGCGGCGATCGCCGCCTGGCCGAATCCCGACCAGGGGATCTGGGAGTCGCGCGGCGAGCCCCGACACTACGTCTCCTCGAAGCTGATGATCTGGGTCGCGGTCGATCGCGGCGCCCGCCTCGCCCGCAGCCTCGAATTCGAGGAGGTCGCCGAGGAGTGGGAAGCGATCGCCGGGCAGATCCGCGACGAGATTCTCGA
Source organism: uncultured Solirubrobacterales bacterium (assembly GCA_963706605.1). Lineage (GTDB taxonomy): Bacteria > Actinomycetota > Thermoleophilia > Solirubrobacterales > 70-9 > VRUE01. Next base: position 1,998,092 of record OY970165.1, on the reverse strand, counting down.
GCGCGGCGTCCGCGACGGCGTCTTCCGCCAGCACTACGACACCGACGCGCTCGACGCCTCCACCCTGCTGATCCCGCTGCTCCGCTTCCTGCCCCCCGACGACCCGAGGGTGCGCGCCACGGTCGACGCGATCGACGAGCAGCTGACCGAGCACGGGCTCGTCCTCCGCTACCGGGTGGACGAGACCGACGACGGACTGAACGGCGAGGAGGGCACCTTCCTGATCTGCTCCTTCTGGCTGGTCTCCGCGTTCTCGGAGATCGGCGAGTCGAAACGCGCGCGAGCCCTCTGCGAGCGGCTGCTGGAGGCAGCCGGCTGGCTCGACCTCTACGCCGAGGAGCTGGAGGCGCTCAGCGGTCGCCACCTCGGCAACTTCCCGCAGGCCTTCACCCACCTCGCCCTGATCAACGCCGTCTCCCACGTGATCGCCGACGAGCAGCGCGAAGACGGCGGCGTGACCGCGGTCTTCAGCGAGATGGGCGGCGTTCGGGAGGGCGTCTGAATCAGGCCCTCAGACAAAAGGTTTCGTTTGCTCTATATTGAATTCCTCGATGGGACGCTCAAAGCGCAGGAGGAAAAAGGGCAACATGAACCACAGGCTCATCGCCGCTCTCAGGCACCCGCTGCGACGCGAAATCCTCAGGCTGATGTCCGACGGCAGGGAGGCCAGCCCCAGCGAACTGGCCGAGGAGCTGGACCAGATACTCAGCAACGTCGCCTACCACGTCCGCGTGCTCACCGAATGCGGCGCCCTGAAGCCGGCCAGAAGGAAAAAGGTGAGAGGGGCGACACAGCACTTCTACACCTGGTCGCTGGAAGCGGATTGGGCCCTCGCGATGCTCGAAGCGGACGAGGAGGAGTCCTCCGAAGGCAGGTCCTAGGGGGAGAGATCGGCGGCCGGCGCCCTTATACAGGAGAGGTCGTGAAAGACATGGACGACATCCGCACCCCCACCCAGGCCGACACCGCCATCGAGGCTGCCGTGCTGGGACAGCTGCTCGACCTTCATCCGGTCCAGGTCACCCTCGACGAGCTGGTGCGCGAAATCGCCGCGAGCCCCGAGGACTTCGCCGAGCGCGACGCGGTGGAGCGCGCGGTGCAAGACCTCACCGCCGCCGGTCTCCTGCACCGCAACGGCGACATCGTCCTCCCCAGCCGTGCCGCCCTGCGACTGAACGAACTGTTCGGCTGAGCCCAAGGGCCCCGCCGGCGTCTACGCGGCGGTCGGCTCGACCGCCGGTTCCAGAAACCGTTCGACCGCCTCGATCGTCTCCTGCGGCGACTCCCAGAGCACGTTATGGCCATTGGGAACCCCAACGACGGTCAGGAGCTCACCCAGCTCGTCCCGGTATCGATCACCTTGACCGCTCTCGTCGAACAGCGGAACCGCACTGTGCACGAGAAGGGTGGGCAGCTGCGCGACGGGCGGCGGCGGCAACGTCATCTCGCTCCAGGCGACGACCACGGCACTGGGACAGAAGCGGAAGCGGAAGCGGTTATCGGGGCCCTTCTGAATATCCCCCTGCACGTACGCCGCGACCACCTCCTGCGGGGACGCGACGATCGCGTCGTTGGAGAGAACGGCGTTGACGGCTCCATCGACCGTGGCGAAGCTCCAGTCGAGACGTTCGATTTCGGCACTGCGCAGAGCCCGGTCCGGCGGCACAGCCAAACCCGGGTCAAGCAGGACGAGGCGCTGCACCCGGTCCGGATCGAGAGCCGCGACTTCCGTCGCCAACCGCCCACCGAAGCTGTGCCCGATCCAAACGGCGATCTCGATGCCAAGGCTGTCGATCGTCTCCAGCAGGTCCTGAACGTGGGTGGCGTTGTTCCACGGGGGCTCCCGGCCCGACTCTCCGTGGCCCCGCAGGTCGACGGCGATCACCGAATAGCCGCGGGCGGCCAAACGCTCTGCCAGATCCCTGAATACACCTCCGTGCTGCGCCACGCCGTGAATGCAGACGACGGCATGCGCATTCTCAGAACCCCAGCGGCGAGTTTTCAGCACCATCTCGATGACCCCTTTCGCAAACTCGATCGTGGTTATGCCTGGATCGCGCCAGGGCCGTCCTTGTTTCTGCCCTCGTCCTCGGACTCTGCTCCGACCAGGATCGAGATCTTGCCAACGTGCTCGTTCTCCTGCAGCAGCCTGTGTGCCTCCGGGACGCCCCCGAACTCCATCGTCCGCCACAACACCGGGCGAATTTTGCCTTCGATCATCAGCTGATTCGCCCGCATGCACTCATACGCGTTGGCGAAGTGCGAGCCGATGATCTGCTTCTGGCGCATCCACAGGTAACGGACGTCGAAGTCGAGGTCATAGCCGGAGGTGGCGCCGCAAATCACCACCTTGCCGAACGGCTTGACGACGAAGACCGAGGTCGGGAAGGTCGCCTGGCCGACGTGCTCGAAGACGATGTCGGGGGCGTCTCCCAGCATCCCCTTCACCCGCTTGGCGAAAGCACGCGAGGCCTTGAATCGCTCTCGCTCCGCCGCTGGATCGGCGATGTTCTCCGGCGTTCGCATCATCTCGGGGAACTCGCCGCGGTCGATGTAGTCGACCGCGCCCAACTGCTTGACCAGCTCACCCTTCTCTTCGGTTGAGACCACGCCGACCGCGTTTGCGCCCGCGATCTCGCAGAGCTGCACCGCAAAAACGCCGAGGCCGCCGGCGGCGCCCCAGATCAGGACGTTGTGCCCGGCCTGCATGCCGCAAAGGTCGATGAGCATCCTGTAGGCGGCGAAATAACAAGCCGCATAGGTGGAGGCCTCCGCCCAGGAGAGATGCTGGGGCCGGGGCAGGAGCTGCTGCGCCTGCACCTTTGCGAACTGAGCGAAGGAGCCCCATGTCGTCTCGTAGCCCCAAGCGCGCTGACTGGGTGCCGCCAGGGGGTCCAACCCATGTACCTCGACGTCCTCGTAGGAGGCCTGGTTGCCGTGGACGACGACCTCGTCACCAGGCTTCCACTGAGTTACCCCCTCCCCGACTTTCCAGACGATTCCGGAAGCGTCCGAGCCGCCGATGTGGTGGCCGTACTCGGGATGGTCGCCATAGCCGAACACCGAGACCGGTTCACCAAGTGCCGCCCAGACGCTGTTGAAGTTGACACCGGCCGCCATCACGCGGACGATCACTTCAAAAGGGCCGGGCTCCGGAACCTCGATCTGCTCCAGCTGAAAAGCCTCGGTAACGCTCCCCTCACGCTCTTGACGGATCACCCAGGCCGCCATCGTGTCCGGAAGCACCCCCGGCTCCACGTCCACGCGCGAGATCTTGTCGGCATCTACTGTAGAAAGCTCAGTGACGTAAGACATTTCGCTATCCCTTCGGTTTGCGTGCAGAGACAAACTGACCCCAGCCGGCCACACGCTGGTTGACGTCAACGAAGCCGCGACCTGTCAGCCAATCGGTCAACTCATCGCGGCCGAACACACGTAATCCACTCAACTTGCGGGGTGGCGGCTCTCGACGACTCCACGTGGCCAACAACCCCAATCGACCCCCAGGAGAGAGCACACGATCGATCTCACCCAAGGTCTTCAGCGGGTCCTCCAGCAGATGAAGCGTGCCGAAGCAACACACCGCGTCGAAGTCCGTGTCCTCAAACGGCAATATGCCGGCGTCGCCGCGCACATAGGCGAGATTCGGCATCGACGAGCGCCTGGCCGCCGCCGCCAGCATGGTTTCCGAGGCATCGAATCCAACCACCAGGCCGCCGCTTGCCGCTCGCGCGAAGCGCCGGGTGAAGTTGCCGGGCCCGCAGCCGACGTCGAGCACCTGATCGCCAGGTGAGATATCGAGCATCTCCAGGGCCATGCGGTACTCCCTCGCCGGAGTCGGGCCGAACAGCCCAAAGAACACACGAGAGGCGAGGGGCCGCCAGATGAATTCGTAGATTCGCGGCACGATCTTGCTGCTCATCGCGCGCTGCATCAGGGACGGGCCGGTGGGATCCCGCTCTCCAAGTAGGTCGATATGACCCTCCTTCATCTGCACCCTCGACCTCACGCTCGGCCGTAACAGCCCTGTCACCTGCTCGATGGCCGACGCGGAGCTCCCATCCTTGACACCGTTACTCATGACGAATGCTCCCCTCCATCTCCCACAATCGCTTCCTTCTCGGTTTCGTGGACACGAGCTCTGTCACCAAGCGCGGACTGGACAGCTTTTGCCGTGCTGGCGGCGTGCTCGCCCATCATCGTCATGTGATTACCGGGAACGTCGATCACCGAGTGGGGCAGCTCCCATGAGGCCTGCCAGTCATCGGTGTCAACACTCACCACATTCGGAGGAGGCTCACTGGCCCGAACCATCACCGTTGGAGTAACAAGCTTCCCCGGTTGCCACTCGGTCAAAATTCTCCTATAGCCACCCATTGCGGTCAGTCGGGTGTCGTCGATTCCGGCGTTTTCCTCGGCCGCGTCATACACCGCCGCCAGGACCATTGGCACCACCTGGTTCAACAGCTCCGACTGAGGCCAGTAGGTGTCGAGCAGGATCACCGCTGCCGGGTGAACACCGATGCCCTCGAGGTGGCTCGCGATCCCGTGGGCGAGCCAACCGCCGGATGAGTGTCCGGCGAGGGCGAAATCCGGGCCGATCTCGCTGCGCAGAATCGCCTCGGCGTGCGTCTCGGCCACCGCCCGCAGGCTGCCGGGAAGAGCCTCGCCGGCGATGAACCCCGGAAGGGGCAGGGCAAACACCCCCCTTTTTCCCTGTAGCCCTCTTGCCAATTTCACATACTCGTGAGGCCCAGACATCGGCCCGGCGGAGGGGATCAGGACGAGGCTGGGCGCCTCCGGGCCCTCGGCGAGACGAATGACGCTCGGCGGGCTCCCACCGTTGGACGGGCCTTCGAAGGACGCCCGGAATCTCGACGCGGTGCTCAGCATCTCGACGAACTCATCGACGGTGTCCTGCTCGCGGGCCCTGCCGAGGAGGCCCACGAAAGTCGTCTCCGGCCGCGGCGCCAAGCCGTTGGCCGACGACCCTTCCATCTGCCCGAGCAGGTACCGCGCAAGCGCCTTCGGCGTGGGCTGGTTTACCAGGACGAGTATCGGCACCGGCGCGCCTGTCGATGCCTCGAGCCGTTTGCACAGCTCGACCGCGCCAAGTGAGTCGATGCCCATTTCCTGCAGGCTCAGCTCGGGTGCGACGTCCGCAGCAGATACGTGTCCCAGCAGGGTTGCGAGGTGCTCCTGGATGAGCTCGATCGTCACCTCCTCGCGTGCGTCCTCCGCAACACCGGCAAGGCGCTGCCGCAGCGAGCCGGTCCGATGGTCTGACTGGGCTGGAGCAGGGATCAGCCCGGAGAGGATGGCCGGCAGCCCCCCCTCTTGGGCGAGGGAACGGAGCGCGGCGCGGTCCAGCTCAAAAGACAGCAACGCCGGCTCGTCGACGGCACGGGCGGCGTCGAGCAGCTCGAGGCGTGGCTCACCCTCCCTGGTGATCGATACGGCGGACAGGTCACGGGCACGGCGGTGGGCGGCGAGGGCGTCCCGGAAGGCGTCGGCGGCAGCTTCTGCATGGTCGGAGCCGCCGAGGACGCCGGCCGTCGAAGAGAAGATCATGAACTCGGTGAGCTCCGGCAGGTCGACGGTGAGCTCGTGCAGGTACCAGGCGGCACCGATCCCCTCGCCATCCAGGTGGATCACCGACCTGAGGGGATGCGCGGCGGGGATCGCGGCGATCTGCGCCTGCAGCTGAGCGCGATCGGAGACGTCGCAGGCCGCAATGGTGGCCTCACAGCCAAGCTCACCGAGGTCTGCCCTGAGTTCCTCTGCCCCACGCGCCTTCGGTCCCAAACGATCGAGGAGCAGCAGATGGCGGGCTCCGTGATGCAAAGCGAGATGGCGGGCGACAAGCGCGCCGAAGCCGTCGATGCCGCCGGTGACCAGGATCGTGCCGTCGGGGTCGACCGGCCCGGAGGCATCTTGCGCCGATGCTTTGACGCGGGCCAGGCGAGGCATGAGGGCGCTGCCTTCGCGCAGCGCGAGCTGAGGCTCCGAGGCCACGATCGCGAGCACCGCCGGAAGTGCTTCCGTGGAGGCCGGCGTCCCGTCGGTGTCGATCGAGGCGAAGGCGTCGGGGTGCTCGGCCTGGGCCGACTGCAGGAGGCCCCGGAGAGAGGCCGATCGCAGGTCTGGGTCCTCATCATGCCGCGCTGCCACGCCCACCGTGGTGAGCAGAACGAGGCGGGCACCCTGAAGAGGCTCGGCGGCGATCCAGTCCCGCAACAGCTCCGCGACATGGTCGGTGGTCTCACTCGCGAGCACAGACGGGCGCGCTTCGTCCGGCGGGGGTGACGGGGCCGGGGCGAGGACAAACTCGGGTGCGATTCCCTCCGCCTCGATCGCCTCCAGCAGGGACGCCAGGTCCGGATATCGCTCCGCGCGGCAGTCACCAAGCTCCATCTCGCCGAGGATCGCCAGGCGGGGAGCGATGGGATTGGCCGGGATCCGGTCAACGGGCGACCACTCGACGCGGTACAGGGAGCGGTGGCTGCCGGGCCTGCCCAGCCGGCCCGGCTCGAGCGCTTGCACGGCAACGGAATCGAGTGAGAGAACCGGAGCGCCGGTCTCGTCGACCGCGACCAGGGAGACGTGCTCGCCGTCGGTGTCGACCACGGCCCTCACGGTTGCTGCGCCGGTCCTGTGCAGGCGCAGGTCGCGCCAGGAAAGGGGCTGCACCGTCCCACCCGTCTCGTTCCCTGCTCCCGAATTGACCTGGATCAGATCGATGCCGACGTGCATCGCCGCTTCCAGCAGCGCCGGGTGCAGCGCCAGGTGCTCGGCGTCCCCGGCCTGCTCCTCGGCAAGGGCGACCTCGATATACGTCTCCCCATCCCTGCGCCAAGCGGCCCGCAGACCACGAAAAGCGGGGCCGAGATCGATGCCCGCGTCGGCGAGTCGGTCATAGACCGCCTCGATGTCCAGTTGCTCCGCTCCCGCCGGCGGCCAGTCCGATGCAACGAGCTCTCCCGGCGGCACGGGGGCATCGGGTGACAGCGGCGCAAGCGTGCCGCGGGCGTTGCAGGTCCAGAGCTCGGTGTCCTCGCCAGCCTTGCTCTCCGGGCGCGAGTGGATGACGACACCGCGGCGCCCGTCTTCCCCTGCCTCGTCCAGCGAGATCCATAGCTGCATCGCCCCGGACTCCGGAAGCGCCAGCGGAGCCTGCGCCGTGAGCTCCTCGATCGCAGCGACGCCAGCTTCGCGGCCGGCGCTGAGCGCCAGGTCAACCAGGGCAGCACCGGTGAGAAGCGGTACACCGTGAATCGCGTGGTCGGCGAGCCAACGATGTTTCGAGAGAGAGACCTTGCCCGTGAACTGCAGGCGCCCGTCCTCGGGAGAGTCGATCGCCGCCCCGAGCAGCGGGTGCTCCGGGTCGGCCAGGCCGGCGGCACTGACGTTGCCGGCCATGGGAACGGGATCGAGCCAGTACCTCTTACGCTGAAAGGGGTAGGTGGGCAGGGAGACGGGTTTGGTCTCGTTTCCGCTGAAGTAGGCGCTCCAATCGACCTCGGCGCCTGCCACATGTGCCTCGGCCAGGGACAGGGCGAAACGGTCCGGGCCGCCTTCCCCGCGGCGCAACGTGGAGAGGATCGCGACGTCGCCGGAGCGATCCGAGGCCTCAACGATTTCCTTCAACCCGACGGCAAGGACTGGATGGGGACTGACCTCGAGCAGGGCCCGGTGACCGCCGTCGAGCAACCCGTTGATCACTTGCTCTAGCCGCACCGTCTGCCGCCCATTGAGGTACCAGTACCTCCGCGTCGAGCTCGGCGGTGTCGAGCAGCTCGCCGGTCACGGTGGAGTGGAAGGGGATCTCCCCGGAGCGGGGAGAAATCGTTGCGAATCCCTCGAGCAGCTCCTCCCGCAGCGCCTCGATGTGGACCGAGTGCGAGGCGGCGACCGCGCCCGGCACCTTTCTCGCCGGCACGCCTTCCGCCGCACACTGCGCAAGCAGCTCATCGAGCGCCTCGGGATCGCCGGACGCGACGGTCGCTGAGGGGCCGTTGATCGCCGCGACCTCCAGGACGCCGCCCACGCGCTCGATGTGCGCCTCGAGCTGGGCGGCCGAGAGAGAAACCGAGGCCATCGCGCCCTTGCCCACCAACCTCACCAGCGCCTTGGAACGAAGGGCCGATACGCGCGCTGCATCCTCAAGCGAGAGACCGCCCGCCACATAGGCGGCGACGAGCTCGCCCTGTGAGTGTCCGGCGACCACCGAAGGCTCGACGCCACAGGCGCGCCACAGGGTCGCCAGCGAGACCATGACCGCGAACAGGATCGGTGGTCCTTCATCGACATTTCTCAGCGGAGCGCTCTCGCCGCGCCGCAACACCTCCTCCACGGACCAGCCCAGATACGGCTCGAGCGCTTCTTCGCACTCTCGCAACTTGCCGGCGAAGACCGCTGAGGAGTCGAGAAGCTCGACCGCCATCCGCTCCCACTGGGAGCCATATCCGGGAAAGAGGAAGGCGGGGCGCCGACCGGCATTGACGACGCCCGTGGACACGCCGGGGTCGTCTCGGCCCGCAGCAAACGCTGCAAGCGAGCCCATCAGATGCTCGCGATCCCGCCCCAGGGCCACCCCCCGATAGGCGAAGTGGGAGCGGGTGGTGACGAGTGAGTGGGCGACGTCGACAGGGTCGAGCTCCGGGTTCTCATCGAGGTGGGACCACAGCCCCGCCGCCGCACCATGCAGGGCGGACTCCGATTTCGCCGAGAGCACCAATGGAACCGGGCCGGGCAGGGGTGGGGCTGCCCCGTCGGAGCGGGGCTCCTCGACCTCTCCCCCGCTCTTCGCGGGTGGGGCCGGCGCTTCCTCGAGGACCACATGGGCGTTGGTGCCGCTCAACCCGAACGAGGAGACTGCGGCCCGGCGGGGACGGCCGTTGGCGGTCCAGGACCTGGCCTCGGTGAGCAGCTCGACCTCACCCGCGGACCAATCGATCATGCTGGATGGCTGGTCAACGTGAAGGGTCTTCGGGAGCGTCCCTTCGCGCAACGCCATCACCATCTTGATCACCCCGGCCACCCCGGCCGCAGCCTGGGTGTGGCCGATGTTCGACTTGATCGATCCCAGCCGCAGTGGCGCCTCCCGGTCCTGGCCGTAGGTGGCGAGCAGCGCCCCGGCCTCGATCGGGTCGCCGAGCATGGTGCCGGTGCCGTGGGCCTCGACCGCGTCGACGCTGCCGGGCTCCAGGCGGGCGTTCGCGAGCGCCTGGCGGATCACCCGTTCCTGGGCGGGCCCGCTGGGGGCGGCGAGGCCGTTGGATGCCCCGTCCTGGTTGATCGCCGAGCCGCGAACCACAGCAAGCACCGGGTGGCCGTTGCTTTCCGCCTCCGAGAGCCGCTCGAGCACGACGATTCCGACGCCCTCGGAGAAACCGGCGCCGTCAGCCGCCTCCGCGAAGGACTTGCTGCGCCCATCCGGCGCGACTGCGCGCTGGCGGCTCGAGAAGACGAACACGTTCGGGGTCGCCATCACGGTCGCTCCCCCGGCCAGCGCAAGCGAGCACTCGCCCGCACGCAGCGCCTGGCTGGCCAGGTGCAGCGCCACCAGCGAGGAGGAGCAGGCCGTATCCACGGTGATCGCCGGGCCAAGCAGGCCGAGTGTGTACGCGATGCGACCTGAGGCGACGCTGGAGGAGAGGCCGGTGCCGACGTATGCCTCCAACGCATCCTGCTCCCAGAATCCGAGCCCGTAGTCGATGGCGCCAAGACCGGCGAAAACCCCGGCCTTGGATCCATTCAGCTGCTGGGGGTCGAGTCCGGCGGCCTCTAGTGCCTCCCAGGAAGTTTCGAGCAGCAGACGTTGCTGGGGATCCATCGCCAGCGCCTCATGCGGGCTGATTCCGAAGAAGGCCGCGTCGAATACAGCCGCGTCGTCGACGAAGCCGCCTTCCTGCACATACGAGGTTCCAGAATGGTCGGGGTCGGCGTGGTAAAGACTTTCGATATCCCAGCCGCGGTCGGCGGGAAACGGCGATATCCCGTCCGCACCCGCGGCGACCATCTCCCAGAGCTCCCGGGGAGAGGACACCCCGCCGGGATAGCGACACGCCATACCGATGATCGCGATCGGCTCCTCGCTGGCGGTCGCATGGGTGACGAGATCCCGGCCGCGCACCTCGCCCAGCGCCTCGGCAAGCAGGAACTTCGCCAGCTCGGTCGAGGTCGGGTAGTCGAAGACCAACGTCGCCGGCAGCTGCAAACCGGTGGTCGCCGCCAAGCGATTGCGAAGCTCGACCGCGGCGAGAGAGTCGAAGCCTTCGTCCTTGAAGTTCTTGCCGGGCTCCACGTCGTTCGCGGATGCGTGACCAAGCACCGTGGCGACTTCGGAGCGAACCAGCTCCAGGACGAAGTTCTCGCGCTCGGCCTCGGGGACTCGAGCGAGACGCGTGGAAAGCCCACCGGCTTGCCGCGCCTGGCGGGCGGAAACGCGGACGAGCCCGCGCAGGACCGCGGGCAGGGTTCCAGCGTGGGCCTGGGCACGGAGGGAGCTCCTGTCGAACGCCACCGGGGCAAGCAACGGATCGGCGGAAGATCGGGCTGCGTCGAAGAGCTCCAGGCCGAGCTCGGGCGACATCGGCTCAAACCCGAGGCGGGCACGGATCTGCTGAGCGACCCGATTCGCCTCGTCTCCCTGGCTGCCCCCATCCGCGGCATCGCTCCACTGATCCCAGAGCCCCCAGGCGAGGGAATTTGCAGGGAGGCCGCATGCCCGGCGGTGCTGCGCGAGGCCGTCGAGAAAGGCGTTGGCGGCAGCGTAGTTGGCCTGCGCCGCGCCGCCGAGAATCCCTGCCGCCGAAGAGAACAGCAGAAACTGGGAGAGCGGCATCTCGGTCGTCAGCTCGTGCAGGTGCCAGGCGGCGTCGATCTTGGGGCGCATGACGCGTTCCAGGCGCTCGGGGTCGAGGGACTCGAGGACGCCGTCGTCGAGGACGCCGGCGGAGTGGATCACCGCGCCGAGGGGATGCTGCCTGGGGATCGAGTCGACCAGCCTTGCGAGCTGGTCGCGGTCGCCGACATCGCAGGCGGCAATCGTCACCTCGCAATCGAGCGCATCCAGATCTGCCGCAAGCTCCGGGGCGCCCGGCGCGTCGGAGCCGGAGCGACTCACCAGGAGAAGGTGGCGGGCCCCGTGCTCGGCAACGAGGTGGCGGGCCACGCGGGCGCCGATGCCGCGAGTGCCACCGGTGATCAGGATCGTGGAGTTGGGATCGATCGTCGGTGGGGCCTGCTCCTCGGCGTCCACCGGGGCCAGGCGCGGGACCAGCATCCGACCCTCACGCAGGACGAGCTGAGGCTCCCCTGCCCCCATCACAAGCGCCGCGGGCATTGCCGCGAGGGATGCCTCGGTCTCATCCGTATCTATCAACGCGAAGCGGCCGGGGTGCTCGGTTTGGGCGGAGCGCAGCAGGCCCGCGAGCGGCGCGTTCGTGAGGTCTGGATCCTCACCCTCCCCGGTCACGATCGCACCGCGGGTGAGGAGGGTGAGGCGGCACTGTGCGAGGGACTCGGCGGCCAACCAGGACTGGAGCAACCCCAGAGCGCTCTGCGTGACGACGTGTGCGGCCTCGAGGGTTTCCTCCTCTCCCGACTCGGGCGGGACCACGACGACAACGGCCGGGGCCTCCACGCCTTCGATCATCGCCTCCTCCAGAGCGGCCAGGTCGTGGTATCGCTCCGCGCCCGCGGGTCCCGCCCCGGCCTCACCGATGATCGCGATCCGGGTGGGCTCAACGCTCTCAGAAGAGGAGCGTGGAAGCTCGGTCCACGTCATTCGGTAAAGCGATCGACGGCGGGTGCCTCTCAGCTGCTCGGGGGAGAGCGCTCTGGTGATCAGCGAGGAGACCACCCCGAGGGGGGCTCCGTCTTGGTCGGCGAGGCGCAGGGCGATGCCCTCTCCCTCTCTCTTCAGGGCCACGCGCAGGGAGGCGGCGCCGCTTGCCTCAAGGGAGACACCGCTCCAGGAGAAGGGCAGCTCGATCGCCCCTTCTCCTTCTTTTGAGAACAGGAGGGCGTGAAGGGCCGCGTCAAGCAGGGCGGGATGGATCGCGAAGCGCTCTGCCTCGCGGGAGTGCTCCTCGGGGAGTGAGACCTCGGCGAAGATCTGCTCGCCCTGCCTCCAGGCGGCGCTTAGGCCCTGGAAGGCGGGGCCATATTCGAAACCGAAGTCGGCGAGGCGCTCGTAGAGGCCCTCGACGTCCAGCGGCTCTGCTCCGGTGGGGGGCCAGACATCGAGGGGCTCTGGCACTTTGGCGGACTCACCCGAGAGGACGCCCTGGGCGTGGCAGGTCCACTCGATTGTCTCCGCAAGCTCATCTTCCTCGTGACCCTCGGGGCGGGAGTGGATCGCGATCTCGCGCCGCTCCTCCTCTTCGCCTGAGACCGTGACCTGGATCTGCACCGCCCCTGTCTCGGGCAGGATCAGCGGCGCCTGCAGGGTCAGCTCCTCGACCGTCTCAGTCCCCGCCTGCTCCCCCGCTCTCAGCGCCAGCTCGAGGAAGGCGGTGCCGGGGAGCAGGACGGTGTCGGTTACCGCGTGGTCCGCCAGCCAGGGGTGGGTGGCGAGGGAGAGGCGGCCGGTCAGGGTGAGGCCCTCTCCCCGCGGGTCTTCGATCGAGGCGCCGAGCAGGGGGTGTTCGGCGTCCTCCAAGCCGGCGGCATCGAGGTTGCCGGCAGCGCCGCTCGAAGTGAGCCAGTAGCGCTTGCGCTGGAAGGGGTAGGTGGGCAAGGGGACTCGCTTTGCCCCCGTGCCCTTGAAGAGGGACTCCCAGTTGATCTGTGCTCCTGCGGCGTGTGCCTGTGCGAGAGAGAGGGTGAGGGCATCAGCCTCATCCCGTCCCTCTCGCAGGGTCGCGATCAGGGCGCCTTGGTCCTCTTCCCCCAGGGTCTGCTCCGCCATCGCGCAAAGGACGGGGTCTGGCCCCAGCTCCAGGTAGGCGCTCGTGCCCTGGGCCTCGAGGGTGGCGATCGCCTCGGCGAAGCGGACCGGCTCTCGCGCGTGGGTGACCCAGTAGGCGGGATCTGCCGCCTGCTCGGGGGTGAGGATCTCTCCGCTCAGCTCAGAGACGATCGGGATCTGGGGCTCGTTCAGCTCGAGGCTTTCGATCACCTGCTCGAACTCCTCCAGCATCGGCTCGATCAGGGGGGAGTGGAAAGCGTGAGAGACGCTCAGGCGCTTTGTCTTCTTGCCCTGCTCTTCGAAGTGGGCCTGGGCTTCCTCGATCGCTTCTGAGGTGCCCGAGATGACGATCGAGGCCGGCGAGTTGACCGCCGCGAGCGAGAGCTCTTTCTCCTTGCCCGCGAGGTACTTCGCTGCCTCTTGCTCGGTGATCTCGATCGCGACCATCGCCCCGCCCTTTGGCAGGGCTCCCATCAACCTGCCCCTGGCGGCGATCAGCTTGGCCGCGTCGGGGAGGGAGAGGACTCCGGATATGTGGGCTGCCGATATCTCCCCCACCGAGTGCCCGGTCAGGAAGTCTGGCGAGAGACCGCGGGACCCCAGTGCTCTGAAGAGGGCCACCTGGAGGGCGAAGAGGGCCGGTTGGGCGTAGGTGGTGTCATCGAGGGCCTCTTCGCTCTCACCGAAGACGATCTCTTTCAACGAGGTCTTCAAGTGTTGATCGAGCTGCTCGCAGAGCTGATCGAAGGCATCTTTGAAGACCGGGTCTGCCTCGTATAGCTCCTTGCCCATGGCGGCTCGTTGGGAGCCCTGGCCGGTGAAGAGGTAGGCGAGCTTGCCCTTGGCGGCGGTGGCGGTGATCGCCTCGGCAGAGGTCGAGCCCTCTGCCAGCTGATCGAGGGAGCCCAGCAACTGTTCGCGTCCCTCTCCCAGCGCCACCGCCCGGTGCTCGAAGGAGGCGCGGGTGGTGGCGAGGGAGTAGGCGACGTCGGTGGGGTCCAGCTCGGGGTTTTGGCGCAGGTGGGCCGCGAGGCGGGAGGCGGCATCGGCCAAAGCCGGCTCTGTCTTTGCCGAGAGCGGTAAGAGGATCGGGCCGGTGAGGGGCGCCGGGGCCTCTCCCCCCTCTTCGGGCTCGCCACCCTCTGTCAGGGGAGCGGGAGCAGGGGCCTCCTCCAAGATCACGTGGGCGTTGGTGCCGCTGATGCCAAAGGAGGAGACGCCGGCCCGGCGCGGGCGTCCGTTGGGCTCCCAGGGGGTCTGCTCGGTGAGCAGCTCGATCTTGCCCGCCTCCCACTCGACCTTGGAGGAGGGCCGGTCGACGTGGAGCGTCTTCGGCAAGACGCCCTCGCGCATTGACTGCACCATCTTGATCACCCCTGCGACTCCCGCCGCGGCCTGGGTGTGGCCGATGTTGGACTTGATCGAGCCGAGCTTCAGCGGCTCCTCTCTGTCTTGGCCGTAGGTGGCGAGCAGGGCGCCTGCCTCGATCGGGTCCCCGAGGGTGGTGCCGGTGCCGTGGGCCTCGACTGCGTCTATGTCCTTGGGGCTGAGGTTGGCGTTGGCCAATGCCTGGCGGATCACCCGCTCCTGGGAGGGGCCGTTGGGGGCCGTGAGCCCGTTGGAGGCGCCGTCTTGGTTTACGGCGGAGCCCTTGATCACGGCGAGGATCGGGTGGTTGTTGCGCTCGGCGTCTGAGAGGCGCTCGAGCAAGAGCACCCCCACTCCCTCTGCCCAGCCGACTCCGTCGGCTGCCTCTGAGAAGGACTTGCAGCGCCCGTCGGGGGCGAGGCCCCTCTGGCGGGAGAACAGGACGAGGGCGTGTGGGGAAGCGATCACTGTCACCCCTCCCGCCAGGGCGAGGCTGCACTCCCCCCCGCGCAGCGCTTGCGCGGCGAGGTGCATCGCAACGAGCGAAGACGAGCAGGCGGTGTCGACGGTGATCGCCGGTCCCTCGAGGCCGAGGGAGTAGGCGACGCGGCCGGAAACGATGCTCGTGGTCATACCGGGGGCGATGCCGACGTCGACCGCCCCGTAATCCTGGGACATCACCCCCATGAAGACCCCGGTCCGGGTTCGCCGCAATGAGCGGGGGTCGACACCCGCGTCCTCCAGCGCCTCCCAGGAGGCTTCAAGGAGCAGCCGCTGCTGGGGGTCGATCACCAGTGCCTCACGCGGACTGATGCCGAAGAAACCAGGGTCGAATTCCGCGACCGCCGGGACGAAGCCGCCCTCACGCGCATAACAGGTGCCGGGGTTGTCGGGGTCTGGGTGGTAGAGGCGCTCGAGATCCCAACCACGGTCGGTCGGGAGCCCGGAGATGCTGTCACGGCCCTCGTCGACCAGATCCCAAAGCTGGGCGGGGGAACCGACCTCGCCCGGATAGCGACACGCCATGCCGACGATCGCAATCGGCTCATGCGCGCGCTGCTCGAGATCGCTCGCCCGTCGATTCGCCCTCCGAAGGTCGATCGTGACCTTCTCCAGGTACTGTCGCAGCCTCGCTTCGTCACTCACGATGTGCCGAGCTCCTCGTCGATCAGCTCGAACATCTCCTCGTGGGACATCGACGCAAGGTCTTCGCCGTCGTCTTGGTCGGGGTCCGATCCCAGGAGATCTCCCAACAGCGCCTGGAGACGCGAGCCGACCAGGTCTCGAGCGCGATCGTCCTTCTTGATCGACGGAAGCATCGCCGCCAACCTGGCGAGGACCTCCTCGGCCTCTTGGTCGCTGCCTTCCGCTGCCCTGCCACCCACACTCGATCCAACCTCGGCGAGCAGATGCTCCGCGACCGCTGCGGAGGAGGGGTAGTCGAAGACCAGGGTCGGCGGCAGACGCAGGCTGGTCGCCGCACTCAGGCGGTTGCGCAGCTCTACCGCCGCGAGCGAGTCGAAGCCCAGGTCGCTGAAGGCAACCTCAGGATCGATCGCCTCAGCCGTCGCATGGCCCAGAACCGTCGCGACATGCGTACGCACCATGGTCAAGACCCACTCGGACCACTCTGCCTCTGGCACGCCGGCGAGTCGTTTGGCCAGAGATTCCCTGCGGACCGGACGCGCAGGGGAACGAACCAAACCTCGCAGGATCCCCGGCAGCGCACCCGCCGAGGCCAGCCTGCGCAGGGCTGCACTGTCCAGGGACACCGGAACGAGCAGAGACTCGGTGCATTCGACTGCGACGTCGAACAGCTCCAGCCCAAGCTCCGGGGCGATGGGGAAGATGCCGAGTCGTGCCACTCGGGCCAGGGTCGCCTCGTCGAGATCGCCGGTCATGTTGCTCTGCTGAGCCCAACCCCCCCAGGCCAACGAGGAGGCAGGCAGCCCGCCCGCCTGGCGGTGGGCAGCGAGGGCATCGAGGAAGGTATTGGCGGCGGCGTAGTTGGCCTGACCCGGAGCGCCGAGAATCCCCGCCGCCGAGGAGAAGAGGACAAAGCCCGAGAGCTCCATCCCCTCGGTCAGCTCGTGCAGGTGCCAGGCGGCGTCGGCCTTGGGGCGCATGACCCGCTCCAGGCGCTCGGGGTCAAGGGACTCGAGGACGCCGTCGTCGAGCACGCCGGCGGAGTGGACGACGGCGCCGAGGGGATACTGCTGGGGAATCGAGTCGAGCAGCTCTTGGAGCTGGGGGCGCTCGGAGACATCACAGGCGGCGATCCTCACCTGTGCTCCTGCGGCCTCCAGCTCTGCCTTCAGCTCCGCGGCCCCCGCGGCCTCCTCTCCGGAGCGGCTGGCCAAGAGCAGATGTTGGGCACCGTGGTGCTCTGTCAGGTGGCGGGCGAGGAGGGCGCCGAGGCCGCTGGTGCCACCGGTGATAAGGACGGTCCGCTCGGGGTCGATCGGGACGGCGGCGTGCTCCTCGGGGGGCTGGGTGCGGGCCAGGTGGGGGACGAGGGTGCGGCCCTCGCGCAGGGCGATCTGGGGCTCCTCGGCACCTGCGGCCAGCGCCGCTCCCAACGCCTGATGGGAGGACTCGGCGTCATCTGTATCGATCAGGGCGAAGCGTCCGGGGTGCTCGGACTGGGCGGAGCGCAGCAGGCCCCAAAGCGGCGCTGTTGCGAGGTCGGGTGCCTCTCCTTCGGCTGCAGCGACGGCCCCGTTCGTGAGCAGGCAGAGTCGTGCCTCCCCGAGCCCCTCCGCGGCGATCCAGGCCTGCAGGAGGGCGAGGGTCTCCTCGGCGGCGGCGTGGGCCGCGTCGAGGGGGTCCTCTCCCCCGGTGGCGCGGGCAGCGGCGATCACCACGTCGGGGGCGGGCGCCCCCGACGTGATCGCCTCCACGAGCGCCGTCAAGTCCGCGTAGCGCTCGGCGGTAATGCCCTGCGGCTCTGTCTCGCCGATGATCGCCAGGGAGGGGGGCTCAGATCCGTTTGCCGATTGGGATTCGAAGACCGGCCACTGGAGGTTGTGGAGCGGCAGGCGACGGGCGGCCGCGGCCTCCAGCATGCTCGGCTCGACCTGGCGCATGACGACCGACTCGACGGCCAGGACGGGGGCGCCGGTCTCGTCGAATGCCTCGATGCCGCTCTGATCGAGTGAGATCCGGACTCGCAGGGAGGAGGCGCCGGGGGCAAAGACGCTGATGCCGCGCCAGGAGAAGGGCAGCGCGAGCTTGGCCTCCTCCCCCACTGTCTCGGCGGCGCCGAGCATGACGGCGATGCCCGCGTGGCCGGTCGAGTCAAAGAGGGCCGGGTGCACTCCGAAGCGCTCTGCCTCGCGGGAGTGCTCCTCGGATAGGGAGACCTCGGCGAAGACCTCCTCGCCCTGCTTCCAGGCGGCGCCGAGACCCTGGAAGGCGGGGCCATAGCGCAGGCCGAGGTCCTCCAGGCGCCCGTAGAGGTCCTTGACGTCCATGGGCTCTGCTCCTGTGGGGGGCCAGCTCGCCAGTGACTCTGGTGCCTCGATTGCCTCGCCCGAGAGAACGCCCTGGGCGTGGCAGGTCCACTCAGGTGCCTCGGCGAGGTCATCTTCCCCGGCTCCCCCTGGGCGGGAGTGGATCGCGATCTCGCGCTTTCCGTCCTCGCCGGGACCTGAAACCGATACCTGGATCTGCACCGCTCCGGACTCGGGCAGGATCAGCGGCGCCTGCAGGGTCAGCTCCTCGATCGTCGGTGTTCCGGCCTGCTCGCCCGCCCTCAGCGCCAGCTCCAAGAAGCCGGTGCCGGGGAGCAGGACGGTGTCGGCTACCGCGTGGTCCGCCAACCAGGGGTGGGTGGCGAGGGAGAGGCGGCCGGTGAGCAGGAGGGATTCACCCTCCCCTCCGGCGAGCTCCACGGCGGCGCCGAGCAGGGGGTGATCGGCAGAGGACTGCCCGGCGGCCGTCAGGTCCCCGGCGCCTCCGCTCGAAGTGAGCCAGTAGCGCTTGCGTTGGAAGGGGTAGGTCGGCAAGGGGACGCGCTTTGCGCCTGTGCCTTTGAAGAGGTCCTCCCAGTTGAGCTTTGCGCCATTGGCGTGGGCGGCGGCGAGGGAGAGGGCGAGGGCATCCGCCTCGTCTCGTCCCTCGCGCAGGGTCGCAATCAGGGCGCCTTGGTCCTCTTCCCCCAGGCACTGCTCTGCCATCGCGCAAAGGACGGGGTCTGGCCCCAGCTCCAGGTAGGCGCTCGTGCCCTGGGCCTCGAGGGTGGCGATCGCGTCCGCGAAGCGGACCGGTTGGCGGGCGTGGGTGACCCAGTAGGCGGGGTCTTTGGCCTGCTCCTCGCTCAGCAGCTCTCCGCTTAAGTTGGAGATGATCGGGATCTGGGGTGAGTGGAGCTCAAGGCTCCTCACGAGTTGCTCGAACTCCTCCAGCATCGGATCGATCAAAGGGGAGTGGAAGGCGTGGGAGACGGCAAGGCGCTTGGTCTTTTTGCCCTGCTCCTCGAAGTGGGCCTGGGCCTGCTCGATTGCCTCACCCTCTCCTGAGAGGACGGTCGAGGAGGGGGAGTTGACCGCCGCGATCGAGAGCTCTTTCTCCTTGCCCGCGAGGTACTCCGCTGCCTCTTGCTCGGTGATCTGGATCGCGACCATCGCCCCGCCTTTAGGCAGGGCTCCCATCAACCTGCCCCTGGCGGCGATCAGCTTGGCCGCGTCGGGGAGTGAGAGGACTCCTGCGAGGTGGGCTGCCGATATCTCCCCCACCGAGTGCCCGGTCAGGAAGTCGGGTGAGAGACCGCGGGACTCTAGTGCTCTGAAGAGGGCCACCTGGAGGGCAAAGAGGGCCGGCTGGGCGTAGGTGGTGTCATCGAGGGCCTCTTCGCTCTCACCGAAGACGATCTCTTTCAGCGGGGTCTGCAGATGGAGGTCGAGCTGCTCGCAGACCGCCTCGAAGGCTCCACGGAAGACCGGGTCTGCCTCGTATAGCTCCTTGCCCATGGCGGCTCGTTGGGAGCCCTGGCCGGTGAAGAGGTAGGCGAGCTTGCCCTTGGCGGCGGTGGCGGCGATCGCCTTGGCGGAGGTCGAGCCCTCGGCGAGAACCGCGAGAGAGCCCAGCAACTGCTCGCGTCCCTCCCCCATTGCCACTGCCCGGCGCTCGAAAGATGAGCGGGTGGTGGCGAGGGAGTAGGAGATATCAGTCGGGGAGAGGTCTGGGTTTTGCCTGATGTGGGCGGCGAGGCGCTCGGCAGCATTGGCCAGGGCGGGCTCGGTCTTGGCCGAGAGCGGTAGGAGGAGGGGGCCGGGGAGAGGCGCAACCTGCTCCTCGGGGGAGGAGTCCTCCTCACCGCCCTGCTTTGCCGGAGCGGGCGCGGGCGCCTCTTCCAAGATCAAATGGGCGTTGGTGCCGCTTGCGCCGAAGGAGGAGACGCCGGCTCGGCGCGGGCGTCCGTTGGGCTCCCAGGGCGAGTGCTCGGTGAGCAGCTCGATCTTGCCCGCCTCCCACTCGACCTTGGAGGAGGGAGCGTCGACGTGGAGCGTCTTCGGCAAGACGCGCTCGCGCATTGCCGCCACCATCTTGATCACCCCTGCGACTCCCGCCGCGGCCTGGGTGTGGCCGATGTTGGACTTGATCGAGCCGAGCTTCAGCGGCTCCTCTCTGTCTTGGCCGTAGGTGGCGAGCAGGGCGCCTGCCTCGATCGGGTCCCCGAGGGTGGTGCCGGTGCCGTGGGCCTCGACCGCGTCGATGTCTTTGGGGCTGAGGTTTGCGTTGGCCAATGCCTGGCGGATCACCCGCTCCTGGGAGGGGCCGTTGGGGGCGGTGAAGCCGTTCGATGCACCGTCCTGATTGACGGCGGAGCCCTTGATCACGGCGAGGACCGAGTGGCCCGCTTGTTCGGCGTCGGAGAGGCGCTCGAGCAGGAGGACACCTGTGCCTTCGGAGATGGCGGTGCCGTCCGCGGAGTCGGCGAAAGCCTTGCAACGCCCGTCCACGGCAAGGCCGCGTTGGAGACTGAAAAAGGTGAAGATCCCGGGGGTCGAGAGAATCGTCACCCCGCCGGCCAGAGCCAAGCTGCACTCTCCACTGCGCAATGCCTGGGCGGCGAGATGCATCGCCACGAGCGAGGAGGAGCAGGCAGTGTCGATGGTCATCGCCGGTCCCTCCAGGCCGAGGGAGTAGGCAACGCGACCCGAGACACCGCTGGAGCTCATTCCAGGGCCGGTTCCGTAGTCCGCAATTCCGTAGTCCTGGTACATGACCCCCGCAAAGACACCGGCCGCGGTGCCGCGCAGCTGATGAGGATCGATGCCCCCGTCTTCGAGCGCCTCCCAGCAGGCTTCCAACAGCGCCCGTTCCTGTGGGTCCATCACCAGGGCCTCGCGAGGGCTGATGCCGAAGAAACCCGCGTCGAAGTGAGCGGCCTCACGGACAAAGCCACCATCCCGGACATAGCTGGTTCCAAGCCGGCCGGGTTCCGGGTGATAGATGCGCTCGAGATCCCACCCGCGGTCGTCGGGCAAAGGCGAGATTGCGTCGGTCCCGTCAGCCACCAGCGTCCAGAGCTCACGTGGAGACGCAGCGCCCCCCGGGTAGCGGCAGGCCATGCCGACGATCGCCACAGGCTCCCCGTTGGATGCGATCGGCCGGCGTGCGCTGACCTCGGCCCGCGCCTTACCCGCGACTTCGGCATGGATGAATTTGGCCAGGGCGGCCGGGGACGGATAGTCGAAAACGATTGTCGGGGCCAGAGCCAGGCCGGTGGCGGCAACCAGGCGGTTGCGCAGCTCGACCGCGGCAAGCGAATCGAGGCCGAGATCCTTGAACGCGACTGCCGGCTCGATCGTTTCGCCTGAGGCCTGTCCGAGCACGGCGGCGGCGTGGGATCGCACCAGTGCCAGAACAAACGCCTGGCGCTCAGCCTCCGGAACGGAGGCCAGTCGCTTCGCAAGAGAGCCCCCCTCGTGGCGACGAACCTGAGCCGGCACCAGCCCGCGGAGAATCGCCGGCAGAGTCCCCGAGGAAGCCTGGCCGCGCAATACGATCTTGTCGAAGGCCGCCGGGGTCAGCAATGGATCGGGGTGAGCGACGGCGGCATCGAAGAGTTCGAGGCCCTCCTCGGGCGACATCGGCACCAGTCCGATGCGCTCACGAACCTGCTTGGCAAATCGCATCAGCTCCGCTTCGCTCTCCGAGCCGGCGGTCAGGCTGTTCTCCAGGGCCCAGCCCCCCCAGGCCAATGAGGAGGCAGGCAGCCCGCGTGCCTGGCGGTGGGCGGCGAGGGCGTCGAGGAAGGTGTTGGCGGCGGCGTAGTTGGCCTGGCCGGCCCCGCCGATGATGCCCATCACAGATGAAAACACGACAAAGGCCGAGAGCTCCATTCCATCGGTCAGCTCATGCAGGTGCCAGGCGGCGTCGGCCTTGGGGCGCATGACCCGCTCCAGGCGCTCGGGGTCGAGGGACTCGAGGACGCCGTCGTCGAGCACGCCAGCGGAGTGGATCACCGCGCCGAGGGGATGCTGCTCAGGAATCGAGTCGAGCAGCTCTTGGAGCTGGGGGCGCTCGGAGACGTCACAGGCGGCGATCGTGACCTGTGCTCCTGCGGCCTCCAGCTCTGCCCTCAGCTCTACGGCCCCCGCGGCCTCCTCTCCGGAGCGACTTGCCAAGAGCAGATGTTGAGCGCCGTGGCGCTCTGTCAGGTGGCGAGCGAGGAGGGCGCCGAGGCCGCTGGTGCCGCCGGTGATCAGGATGGTCCGCTCGGGATCGATCGGCGCTGCGACCGGCTCCTCGGGGGGTTGGGTGCGGGCCAGGCGGGGGACGAGGGTACGGCCCTCGCGCAGGGCGATCTGGGGCTCTGCGGGTCCGGCCGCGAGCGCTGCCGCCAGGGCCTTTCGGGAGAGCTCTGAGTCATCGGTGTCGATCAGGGCGAAGCGGTCTGGGTGCTCGGACTGAGCGGAGCGGAACAGGCCCCATAGCGGTGCCGTGGCGAGGTCGGGCGCCTCTCCTTCGGCTGCAGCGACAGCCCCGTTCGTGAGCAGACACAGTCGCGTCTCCCCGAGCCCCTCCGCGGCGATCCAGGCCTGCAGGAGGGCGAGGGTCTCAGCGGCGGCGGTGTGGGCCGCGTCGAGGGGGTCCTCTTTCTCTCCCCCGGGGGCGCAGGCAGCGATCAGCACGTCGGGAGCGGGTACCCCCGACGTGATCGCCTCCACCAGCGCCGCCAGGTCCGCGTAGGGCTCGGCGGTGATGCCCTGCGGCTCGCTCTCGCCGAGGATCGCCAGGGAGGGTGGCTCAGAGCCGTTTGTGGGCTGGGGCTCAAAGACCGGCCACTGGAGGTTGTGGAGCGGCAGGCGACGGGCGGCTGCGGCCTCCAGCATGCTCGGCTCGACCTCGCGCATGACGACCGACTCGACGGCCAGGACGGGGGCGCCGGTCTCGTCGAATGCCTCGATGCCGCTGCCGCTCTGATCGAGTGAGATCCGGACTTGCAGGGAGGAGGCGCCGGGGGCAAAGACGCTGATGCCGCGCCAGGAGAAGGGCAGCGCGAGCTTGGCCTCCTCCCCCACTGTCTCGGCGGCGCCAAGCATGACGGCGATGCCCGCGTGGCCGGTCGAGTCAAAGAGGGCCGGGTGCACTGCGAAGCGCTCTGCCTCGCGGGAGTGCTCCTCGGGGAGTGAGACCTCGGCGAAGATCTGCTCGCCCTGCCTCCAGGCGGCGGTGGTGCCCTGGAAGGCGGGGCCGTACTGGAAGCCGAGATCGGCAAGGCGCTCGTAGAGGCCCTCGACGTCCAGCGGCTCTGCTCCGGTGGGGGGCCAGACATCGAGGGGCTCTGGCGCTTTGGCGGACTCACCCGAGAGCAGGCCCTGGGCGTGGCAGGTCCACTCCTCGCTCTCCTCAGAGTCAGGGCGGGAGTGGATCGCGATCTCTCGTCTTCCCTCTTCTTCTCCAGAGACCTGGACCTGGATCTGCACCGCTCCTGTGGGGGGCAGGATCAACGGCGCCTGCAGGGTCAGCTCCTCGACCGTCTCGGTCCCCGCCTGCTCCCCCGCTCTCAGCGCCAGCTCCAAGAAGGCGGTGCCGGGGAGCAGGACGGTGTCGGTTACCGCGTGGTCCGCCAGCCAGGGGTGGGTGGAGAGGGAGAGGCGGCCGGTGAGGGTGAGGCCTTCTCCTCGTGGGTCTTCGATCGTGGCGCCGAGCAAGGGGTGATCGGCGTCGCTTTGGCCGATCGAGGCGGGATCACCGCCGTTGGTGGAGGCCGAGAGCCAGTAGCGCTTGCGTTGGAAGGGGTAGGTGGGCAGGGGGACTCGCTTTGCGCCCGTGCCCTTGAAGAGCGAGTGCCAGTTGATGTCTGCTCCTGCGGCGTGGGCCTTTGCGAGGGAGAGGGCAAAGCGCACGGGGCCGCCCTCCTCTCTGCGCAGGGTGCCGAGGACGGTGGCCTCGCTCGGTGTTGACAGGGCGTCCTCGACCGTCTCTTGCAGGGCGAGGTTCAAAACCGGGTGCGGGCTGATCTCCACCAGCACCCGTTGGCCCTGCTCGAGCAGTCCCCGCATGACGCCTTCAAAGCGCACCGGCTCGCGCATGTTGCGATACCAGTACTCGGCGTTCAGCTCGGCGCCGTCGATCAGCTCGCCGGTGACCGTGGAGTGGAAGGGGATCTCCCCTTGGCGCGGGGAGGTGGAGGCGATCTCCTCCATCAGCTCCTCGCGCAAGACCTCGATGTAGGCGGAATGGGAGGCGGTGACGGCGGCGGGGATGTCACGGGCCCTGATGCCCTCCTCGGCGCACTGGGCGAGGAGCTCGTCCAGTGCTCCTCGCTCACCGGAGGCGACGGTGGAGGAGGGGCCGTTGATCGCCGCGACCTCAATTCGGCCCTCCCACTGCGCCAGGCGGCTTGCCAGCAGATCAGCGGAGAGGCCGACCGAGATCAGTCCACCCTGGCCGGCCAGGGTGGCGATCAGCCGGACGCGCACCGCGACCAGGCGGGCGGCGTCCTCGAGCGTGAGGGCGCCGGCCACGTATGCGGCGGCGATCTCCCCCTGGGAGTGCCCGACGACGGCGGCGGGCTGCACTCCGCAGGAGCGCCACAGCTCGGCGAGGGCGACGGTGACCGCGAAGAGGGCCGGTTGGACCACTTCGACCAGCTCCAATGAGGGGGCGCCGGGGGCGCCTCGCAAGACATCTTGCACCGACCACCCGGTGTGGGCCTTCAGCGCCTCGCTGCACTCGTGCAGCTTGGCGGCGAAGACCGGTGAGCTATCGAGCAGGCCGAGCGCCATCCCCTCCCACTGGGAGCCCTGGCCGGGGAAGAGGAAGACGGGCTTTCCCTCGGTGGCTGCCCTGCCCTGCGCGATTGCCGCTTGCTCCTCGCCACGGCCATAGGCGGTGAGCGTCGCGAGCAGCTCCTCGCGCTCTGTGCCGACGGCCACCGCTCGGTGCTCGAAGGAGGAGCGGGTGGTGGCGAGGGAGTGGGCGACGTCGGTGGGGTCGAGCTCTGGGTTTTGGCGCAGGTGGGTGGCGAGGCGCTCGGCGGCTTCGCGCAGGGCGGGCTCGGTTTTGGCCGAGAGCGGCAGGAGGGTCGGGCCCGGGAGGGGTTGGGGGGTGGGGGTGCCTCCTCCGCTCTCCTCCCCCGCGTCGTTCGTCGACTCGAGAGCCAGCGCCTCCTCCAGGATGAGGTGCGCGTTGGTTCCGGTCGCGCCGAATGAAGAAACGCCTGCCCGCCGAGGGCGCGCACCGGCCTCCCACGGCAAGGGCTCCGTAAGCAGCTCGATCTCCCCTCCCGACCAGTCGATCTTGGACGAAGGCTCGTCAGCGTGAAGGGTCTTCGGCAGCACGCCTTCGCGCAGGGCCAGGACCATCTTCATCACCCCAGCCACCCCTGCTGCTGCCTGCGCATGGCCGATGTTCGACTTGACCGACCCAAGGCGCAGTGGACGTCCTTCTGGACGTCCCGCTCCGTAGGTAGCAAGCAGGGCATTCGCCTCGATTGGGTCGCCCAGAGCAGTGCCCGTGCCATGTGCCTCCACCACATCGATCTCCTCGGCGGCAAGGCGGGCGTTGTCCAGAGCCTGGCGGATGAGCCGCTCCTGGGCAGGGCCGTTGGGCGCCGTGAAACCGTTGGAAGCGCCGTCCTGATTGACAGCCGAGCCGCGGATCGTGGCGAGCACCCGGTGCCCGTTGCGCTGGGCATCGGAGAGTCTCTCCAGGAGCAGCACTCCCGCGCCCTCCGAGAACCCGGCGCCGTCCGCGACCTCCGCGAACGACTTGCAGCGTCCATCCGGAGAAAGGACCCGGAGCGCGCAGAACTGAATGAAGATCGCCGGCGTGCCGTACACCGAGACGCCCCCCGCCAGCGCCAGCGAGCACTCCCCGGCACGCAGCGCCTGGGTTGCGAGGTGCAACGCGACCAGAGAAGACGAACAGGCCGTGTCCACGGTGATCGTGGGGCCCTCCAAGCCGAAGAGGTACGCGATGCGTCCGGAGATCGGGCTGCTGCCGGCTCCAGGGGATAGGTAAATCGATGATTCCTGTGCGGGACTCAGCCCCCAGCCGTAGTCGTTGTACATCGCGCCTGCAAACACACCCGTCTGAGTGCCGCGCAGAGAGCGAGGATCGACCCCGGCGTCCTCCAACGCCTCCCAGGCAACTTCCAGCAGGATCCGCTGCTGCGGATCCATTCCCTGCGCCTCGAGCGAGCTGATCCCGAAGAAGCCGTGGTCGAAATCGGCAGCGTCGTGAAGAAAGCCGCCCTCGCTAACGTAGGACTTGCCGAGCTGCCAGGAGTCGATGTCATCGACGAGTTCCAGGTCCCAGCCGCGGTCATTGGGGAATCCCGTGATCGCGTCCTCTCCTGCAGCCAACAGCTCCCACAGCTTCGCCGGGGAGCTCGCCCCGCCCGGATATCGACAGCTCATGCCGACGATCGCGATCGGCTCGCTCGCCGCGTCGCGAAGCCGCCGATTCCGCTGACGGAGCCGCTCTGACTCCTTCAAGGAGGCACGAAGCGCTTGCGCAACCTTCTCCGGGGACGTTTTCAATTCTCCGCTCCTATCTCTATCTCCGGCTCATCTGCTTCGGCCTCCAGCGTCCGCTGGACCAGGTCGTCCAGATCCATCGAGTCGATCTCATCGATCGCTCCGCTTTCGGGTGCGGCGGCCGGACTCCAATCGGTCTGAACGACTTCGAGCAGCGGCTCCATCAACCCGGCATCTCGAAGCCGGGAGAGCGGTACCTGGGCAAGCGCCTGCCTGAAAGCGGCCTCTTCGGAGTGGCCCTCGTGTCCCTTTCCTTCCGGGTCCACCTCGGTAAGCAGATGCTCGGCGACCGCCGACGCCGAGGGGTAATCGAAGACCATGGTCGGCAAGAGGCGCAGGCCGGTTGCGTTGACCAGGCGATTGCGCAACTCGACTGCTGCAAGCGAATCGAAGCCCAGGTCTTTGAACGCCCTGTCCGGCTCCACTTCGGTACCGGAGGGATGGCCCAGCACAGCCGCAACCTGGCTACGGACCAACTCCAAAACCACTCCACCGCGCTCGTCCTCGGACAGTCCCCTCAGCAGCTCTGCGAGCGAGGCCGTATTGCGCCTTCGGTTGGCAGATATCGGAACCAGCTCCCTCAAGACCGCGGGCAGCCTCCCGGCGGTGGCCTGAGAGCGCAGGGCGGCACCGTCGAACAGCACCGGCGCCAGCAACGACTCTGGACGCATAAGGGCAGCATCAAAGAGCTCGAGGCCTCGCTCGGGAGACATCGCGGCGAAGCCGAGGCGGACGAGGATCTGCTTGGCGATCCGCTGTGCCTCATCCTCGTTGAGCTTCGTGGTCAGCGCGTTGCTCTGCTGGGCCCAGAGACCCCAGGCCAGCGAGGTCGCCGTCAGCCCACGGGCCTGGCGGTGGGCGGCGAGAGCATCGAGGAAGGCGTTGGCGCCGACATAGTTCGCCTGCCCGGCCCCACCGAGGATGCCCGCGGCGGAGGAGAACACGACGAAGGCCGAGAGCTCCATTCCATCGGTCAGCTCATGCAGGTGCCAGGCGGCGTCGGCCTTGGGGCGCATGACCCGCTCCAGGCGCTCGGGGTCGAGGGACTCGAGGACGCCGTCGTCGAGCACGCCAGCGGAGTGGATCACCGCGCCGAGGGGATGCTGCTCAGGAATCGAGTCGAGCAGCTCTTGGAGCTGGGGGCGCTCGGAGACGTCACAGGCGGCGATCGTGACCTGTGCTCCTGCGGCCTCCAGCTCTGCCCTCAGCTCTACGGCCCCCGCGGCCTCCTCTCCGGAGCGACTTGCCAAGAGCAGATGTTGAGCGCCGTGGCGCTCTGTCAGGTGGCGAGCGAGGAGGGCGCCGAGGCCGCTGGTGCCGCCGGTGATCAGGATGGTCCGCTCGGGAGTGATCGGCGCTGCGACCGGCTCCTCGGGGGGTTGGGTGCGGGCCAGGCGGGGGACGAGGGTACGGCCCTCGCGCAGGGCGATCTGGGGCTCTGCGGGTCCGGCCGCGAGCGCTGCCGCCAGGGCCTTTCGGGAGGGCTCTGAGTCATCGGTGTCGATCAGGGCGAAGCGGTCTGGGTGCTCGGACTGAGCGGAGCGGAACAGGCCCCATAGCGGTGCCGTGGCGAGGTCGGGCGCCTCTCCTTCGGCTGCAGCGACAGCCCCGTTCGTGAGCAGACACAGTCGCGTCTCCCCGAGCCCCTCCGCGGCGATCCAGGCCTGCAGGAGGGCGAGGGTCTCAGCGGCTGCGGTGTGCGTCGCCCCGAGCAGGTCGCCTTCCTCTCCCCGCTGGGCGCGGGCGTCGGCGATCACGACCTCTGGGGCCGGCGCGCCCGCGCCGATCGCCTCTCGGAGCGCCGGCAGGTCCGCGTGGCGCTCGGCGGCGATGCCCTCCAGCTCGGCCTCGCCGAGGATCGCCAGGGATGGCGGCTCGGAGCCGTTTGCCGAGCTGGGCTCGAACGCGGGCCACTCGAGGCGGTGGAGCGGCAGGCGGCGGGCAGAGGCAGCCTTCAGCATGGCCGGATCGACCTGGCGCATGATGACCGACTCGACTGCCAGGACGGGGGCGCCAGTCTCGTCGAATGCCGCGATGCCACTGCCGCTCTGATCGAGCGACATCCGCACGCGCAAGGAGGAGGCGCCGGGGGTGAGGATGCTGACACCGCGCCAGGAGAAGGGCAGGGCGAGCATGGCCGACTCCTCGCCGGCTTCGGCGGCGCTCAACATGACGTCGATGCCGGCATGGCCGGTCGAGTCGAAGAGCGCCGGGTGCAGCCCGAAGCGCTGTGCTTCCCCTGCCTGCTCCTCGGGGAGAGAGACCTCGGCGAAGACCTCCCTCCCCCTGCGCCAGGCGGCGGTTACGCCCTGGAAGGCGGGGCCGTATTCGAAACCGAAGTCGGCGAGGCGCTCGTAGAAGCTGTCGACCTCGAGCGGTTCTGCTTCCGGCGGCGACCAGGTGTCCAAGGGCTCCGGGGCCTTCGGGGTCTCAGCGCAGAGGACGCCCTGGGCGTGGCAGGTCCACTCGGTTGCCCCGGCGAAGTCATCTTCCCCGTGGCTCTCGGGTCGGGAGTGGATCGAGATCTCTCGCTTGCCCTCCTCCCCTGGGCCCGAGACCGAGACCTGGATCTGCACGGCTCCTGAGGGGGGCAGGACCAGCGGCGCCTGCAGGGTCAGCTCTTCGATCGTCTCTGCTCCCGCCTGCTCCCCTGCTCTCAGCGCCAGCTCGAGGAAGCCGGTGCCGGGGAGTAAGACGGTGTCGGTCACTGCGTGATCGGCAAGCCAGGGGTGGGTGGAGAGTGAGAGGCGGCCGGTCAGCAGCAGGGCCTCGCCCTCCTCACCGGCAAGCTCCACCGCGGCTCCCAGCAAGGGATGCTCGGCGTCGCTTTGGCCGATCGAGGCGGGATCACCGACGTTGGTGGAGGCCGAGAGCCAGTAGCGCTTTCTCTGGAAGGGATAGGTGGGCAGGGGGACCCGCTTTGCGCCCGTGCCCTTGAAGAGGGACTCCCAGTTGACCTGTGCGCCATTGGCGTGGGCGCTTGCGAGGCAGAGGGCGAGGGCATCGGCCTCGCCTCGTCCCTCGCGCAGGGTCGCGATCAGGGCGCCTTGGCCCTCTTCCCCCAGGGTCTGCTCCGCCATCGCGCAAAGGACGGGGTCTGGCCCCAGCTCCAGGTAGGCGCTCGTGCCTTGGGCCTCGAGGGTGGTGATCGCCTCGGCGAAGCGAACCGGCTTGCGCGCGTGGGTGACCCAGTAGGCGGGGTCTGTTGCCTCAGAGGGGGTGAGGATCTCTCCGCTCAGCTCAGAGACGATCGGGATCTGTGGTGCTTTTAGATCGAGGCTCCTCACAACCTGCTCGAAGGCCTCCAGCATCGGCTCGATCAGGGGGGAGTGAAAGGCGTGGGAGACGCTGAGGCGCTTGGTCTTTTTGCCCTGCGCCTCGAAGTGGGCCTGAGCTTCATCGATCGCCTCTGAAGTGCCCGAGATCACGATCGAGGTCGGGGAGTTGATCGCCGCGATCGAGAGCTCTTTCTCTTTGCCTTTGAGGTGGTCTTGGGCTTCTTTCTCGGTGGCCTCGATCGCGACCATCGCCCCGCCCTTTGGCAGCTCTCCCATCAAGCGGCCCCTTGCGGTTATGAGCTTTGCGGCGTCGGGGAGGGAGAGGACGCCGGATATGTGGGCGGCACTGATCTCCCCTACGGAGTGCCCGCTCAGGAGGTCAGGGGCAAGGCCCCGAGACTGAAGTGCTCTGAACAACGCCACCTGGAGGGCGAAGAGGGCCGGTTGGGCGTAGGTGGTGTCATCGAGCTGCTTTTGCGCCTTTTTGGTGGTGGCGAAGACGATCTCTTTGAGAGGGATCTCCAGATGGAGGTCGAGCTGCTCACAGAGCAGATCGAAGGCCTCTTTGAAGACCGGGTCCTGCTCGTATAGCTCTTTGCCCATCGCGACTCGCTGGGAGCCCTGGCCGGTGAAGAGGAAGGCGAGCTTTCCCCTGCCCGCGGTAGCGGTGATCGCGCTTGAGGAGGTCGAGCCCTCGGCGAGGAGGGCCAAGGAGTCGAGCAGCTGCTCGACTCCCTCTCCCAGCGCCACCGCTCTGTGCTCAAAGGCAGAGCGGGTGGTGGTGAGGGAGTAGGAGATATCAGTGGGGTCGAGCTCTGGGTTTTGCCTGAGGTGGGTCGCGAGGCGCGAGGCGGCCTCGGTGAGGGCCTCCTCGCTCTTTGCCGAGAGCGGCAGGAGGGTTGGGCCGGGGAGAGCTCTCGGGACCTCTCCCCCCTCTTCGGGCTCGGCCTCACTTGGCGCAGGCGCCTCCTCCAAGATCACGTGGGCGTTGGTGCCGCTGATCCCAAAGGAGGAGACGCCGGCTCGGCGCGGGCGTCCGTTGGGCTCCCAGGGGGTCTGCTCGGTGAGCAGCTCGATCTTGCCCGCCTCCCACTCGACCTTGGAGGAGGGCCGGTCGACGTGGAGCGTCTTCGGCAAGACGCCCTCGCGCATTGCCGCCACCATCTTGATCACCCCTGCGACTCCCGCCGCGGCCTGGGTGTGGCCGATGTTCGACTTGATCGAGCCGAGGCGCAATGGCTCCTCGCGATCCTGGCCGTAGGTGGCGAGCAGGGCGCCTGCCTCGATCGGGTCCCCGAGGGTGGTGCCGGTGCCGTGGGCCTCGACCGCGTCGATGTCTTTGGGGCTGAGGTTTGCGTTGGCCAATGCCTGGCGGATCACCCGCTCCTGGGAGGGGCCGTTGGGGGCGGTGAGCCCGTTGGAGGCGCCGTCTTGGTTTACGGCGGAGCCCCTGATCACGGCGAGGATCGGGTGGTTGTTGCGCTCGGCGTCTGAGAGGCGCTCCAAGAGCAGCACCCCCACCCCCTCCGCCCAGCCGACTCCGTCGGCTGCCTCGGCGAAGGACTTGCAGCGCCCGTCGGGGGCGAGGCCGCGCTGGCGGGAGAACTCGGTGAAGACACCTGCGGTCGCGAGGGTGGTGACCCCGCCGGCCAGGGCGAGAGTGCACTCGCCCCCCCGCAATGCCTGGGCGGCGAGATGAAGCGAGACCAACGAGGAGGAGCAGGCGGTGTCGACGGTGATCGCCGGGCCCTCCAGGCCGAGCTCATAGGCGACGCGGCCCGAGGCGACGCTGGCGGCTGAGCCGGTGGCCCGATAGCCGGCGAGCTCGGGGGATGGGGCTGCGCCGTAGCCGTAGTCGTGGTGCATCACCCCCGCAAAGACCCCCGCCTCCTCCCCGCGCAGGGAGCCGGGGTCGATCCCGGCGTCCTCGAGCGCCTCCCAGGCGGCCTCCAGGAGAAGTCGCTGCTGGGGGTCCATCGCCAGCGCCTCGCGCGGGGCGATGCCGAAGAACTCGGCGTCGAAGTGACCGGCCTCGGCGAGGAAGCCGCCCTCTTTGGCATAGGAGGTGCCGGGGTTCTCGGGGTCTGGGTCATAGAGGCGCTCCAGGTCCCAGCCTCTGTCCGCGGGGAACTCCGAGATGCCGTCTGAGCCGGAGGTGAGGAGCTGCCACAGCTCCTCGGGGGAGCTGACGGCGCCGGGGTAGCGACAGCTCATGCCGAGGATCGCGATCGGCTCATCGGCGGCCTGGGCCCTGACCACGACTTGCCTTGCTGCGCCGTTCGTACTCGTCTCCGTGAGCAGGTAGGCGGCGAGCTTGGTCGGATTCGGATAGTCGAACACGCTGGTCGCCGCCAAGCGCAACCCGCTCACAGATCCAAGCCGGTTTCTCAGCTCAACCGCGGCGAGGGAATCGAAGCCGAGGTCCTTGAAGGCCTTGGCGGGCTCGATCGCCTCAGCGGAGCCGTGACCGAGGACGGTCGCTACCTCAGAGCGGACCAGGTCAAGGACATAGGCCTCGTGCTCTGCCTCGGGCATCGTTGCGAGCTTGGTGGCAAGTGAGCCCGTGGCTGCTTTTCGCCTGGTGGAGGCGCGAACCAGCCCGCTGAGGAGCGCCGGCAGGAGCCCTGCTTGGGCTTGGGAGCGAAGGCCGGCTGGGTTCAACGAGATCGCCAGTGCGTTCGGCCGCCCGGCAAGGAGCGCTTGATCGAGCAGGGCGAGGCCCTGCTCGTCGGTGAGCGCCTCGACCCCTGAGCGCTTCATCCGCGCCAGGTCTGCCTCGCCGAGCTCGGCGGTCATCGAGCTCTCCCTTTGCCAAAGGCCCCAGGCGATCGAGGTCGCGGGCAGCCCCTTGGCGCTTCTGTGGTGGGCGAGGGCGTCGAGGTAGGCGTTGGCTGCGGCGTAGTTGGCCTGCCCGGGGGCTCCCAGCGCTCCTGCCGCCGAGGAGAACATGACGAAGGCGGAGATCTCCGTGTCCTCGCTCAGCTCGTGCAGGTTTTGGGCGGCTTTTGCCTTGGGGGCGAAGACGCGCTCGATCTGCCCTGGGCCCATCTGCTCGAGCAGGCCGTCAGCGAGGACGCCGGCGGCGTGAAAGACCGCTCCCAGGGGGTGGGAGGCGGGGATCTGGGCGAGGAGCTTCTCGAGCTCGCCCCGATCGGAGACGTCACAGGCCGCGATCGTCGGCTTTGCTCCCAGCTGCGTGAGCTCTGCCGCCAGCTCCTTTGCCCCCTTTGCCTCTTCACCGCTTCTGGAGACCAAGAGCAGGTGGCGGGCGCCGTGGCGCTCTGCGAGGTGGCGGGCCGTCAGGGCGCCGAGTCCTCCGGTGCCGCCGGTGATCAGGGTCGTCTTCTCGGGGTCGAGGGGCAGCGGCCGCTCTTCCTCTGCAAGGGAGAGCGGGAGGCGGGCTGCCCGCGCCACCATCCCAACCCCCTCGCGCAGGGCGATCTGGGGCTCGGGGGTGCCGAGAGCCGCGGGGAGGGCATCGAGGGATGCCTTCGATCCGTCGCTGTCGATCAAGGTGAAGCGGCCGGGGTGCTCAGACTGTGCGCTTCGCACCAGACCCCAGATCGGCGCGGTTGAGAGCTCGGGGGACTCCTCGGGGGTGGTGGCTATCGCTCCTTCGGTGAGGAGCGCCAGTCGTGAGTCGGCAAAGCGCTCCTCGGCGAGCCAGCCTTTGACCACCTCCAGGGCACAAAGGGTCGCCTCTTCGCCGTCCTCGGCGTTGCCCACGCGCCAGAGCACCACCGCGGGGACCTCGGCCTCTTCGTCTTTGCTCAGCTCCTCGAAGTCCGCGGCGCTGATCTCCTCTCCGAGGGTGGCCTCTTGCCACTCGATCTCCAAGAGGCCCGCGCTTCGCTGAGCGGCACCTTGCAACTGCTCGGGGGAGAGCGCTCTGGTGTGCAGGGACCCGACCGTGGCGATCGGCGCTCCGCTTTGGTCGGCGAGGGTGAGGCTCGTCCCCTCCCCCCCTGCCTTCAGGGCCACGCGCAGCTCAGAGGCCCCAGTGGCGTTGAGGGAGACACCACTCCAGGAGAAGGGCAGCTCGATCGCCCCTTCTCCTTCTTTTGAGAACAGGAGGGCGTGAAGGGCCGCGTCAAGCAGGGCGGGATGGATCGCGAAGCGCTCTGCCTCGCGGGAGTGCTCCTCGGGGAGTGAGACCTCGGCGAAGATCTGCTCGCCCTGCCTCCAGGCGGCGCTTAGGCCCTGGAAGGCGGGGCCATATTCGAAACCGAAGTCGGCGAGGCGCTCGTAGAGGCCCTCGACGTCCAGCGGCTCTGCTCCGGTGGGGGGCCAGACATCGAGGGGCTCCGGGGCCTTGGGGACCTCAGCGCAGAGGACGCCCTCGGCGTGGCAGGTCCACTCCGCTGCCTCCTCGGAGTCGGGTCGTGAGTGGATCGCGATCTCCCGCTTGCCGTCCTCTTGCCCTGAAACCGATACCTGGATCTGCACCGCCCCTGTCTCGGGCAGGATCAGCGGCGCCTGCAGGGTCAGCTCCTCGACCGTCTCAGTCCCCGCCTGCTCCCCCGCTCTCAGCGCCAGCTCGAGGAAGGCGGTGCCGGGGAGCAGGACGGTGTCGGTTACCGCGTGGTCCGCCAGCCAGGGGTGGGTGGCGAGGGAGAGGCGGCCGGTCAGGGTGAGGCCCTCTCCCCGCGGGTCTTCGATCGAGGCGCCGAGCAGGGGGTGTTCGGCGTCGCTCCAAGCCGGCGGCATCGAGGTTGCCGGCAGCGCCGCTCGAAGCTGAGCCAGTAGCGCTTGCGCTGGAAGGGGTAGGTGGGCAAGGGGACTCGCTTTGCCCCCGTGCCCTTGAAGAGGGACTCCCAGTTGATCTGTGCTCCTGCGGCGTGTGCCTGTGCGAGAGAGAGGGTGAGGGCATCAGCCTCATCCCGTCCCTCTCGCAGGGTCGCGATCAGGGCGCCTTGGTCCTCTTCTCCCAGGCACTGCTCCGCCATCGCGCAGAGGACCGGGTCCGGTCCAAGCTCCAGGTAGGCGCTGGTGCCCTGGGCCTTCAAGGTGGTGATCGCGTCTGCAAAGCGGACCGGCTCTCGCGCGTGGGTGACCCAGTAGGCGGGATCTGCCGCCTGCTCGGGGGTGAGGATCTCTCCGCTCAGCTCAGAGACGATCGGGATCTGGGGCTCGTTCAGCTCGAGGCTTTCGATCACCTGCTCGAACTCCTCCAGCATCGGCTCGATCAGGGGGGAGTGGAAGGCGTGAGAGACGGCTCAGGCGCTTGGTCTTCTTGCCCTGCTCTTCGAAGTGGGCCTGGGCTTCCTCGATCGCTTCTGAGGTGCCCGAGATGACGATCGAGGCCGGCGAGTTGACCGCCGCGAGCGAGAGCTCTTTCTCCTTGCCCGCGAGGTACTTCGCTGCCTCTTGCTCGGTGATCTCGATCGCGACCATCGCCCCGCCCTTTGGCAGGGCTCCCATCAGACCTGCCCCTGGCGGCGATCAGCTTGGCCGCGTCGGGGAGGGAGAGGACTCCGGATATGTGGGCTGCCGATATCTCCCCCACCGAGTGCCCGGTCAGGAAGTCTGGCGAGAGACCGCGGGACCCCAGTGCTCTGAAGAGGGCCACCTGGAGGGCGAAGAGGGCCGGTTGGGCGTAGGTGGTGTCATCGAGCTGTTTTGCCGCCTTCTTGGTGGTGGCCGAAGACGATCTCTTTCAACGAGCGTCTTCAAGTGTTGATCGAGCTGCTCGCAGAGCTGCATCGAAGGCATCTTTGAAGACCGGGTCTGCCTCGTATAGCTCCTTGCCCATGGCGGCTCGTTGGGAGCCCTGGCCGGTGAAGAGGTAGGCGAGCTTGCCCTTGGCGGCGGTGGCGGTGATCGCCTCGGCAGAGGTCGAGCCCTCGGCCAGCTGATCGAGGCAGCCGAGCAGCTGCTCGCGTCCCTCCCCCACCGCAACCGCTCGGTGCTCGAAGGCCGAGCGGGTGGTGGCGAGGGAGTAGGCGACGTCGGCGGGGTCGAGCTGGGGGTTTTGGCGCAGGTGGGTGGCGAGGCGAGAGGCGGCATCGGCCAGAGCGGGCTCGGTCTTGGCCGAGAGCGCCAGCAGGAGGGGGCCCGCGAGGGGCGCCGGGGCCTTGGCCTCCTCTTCGACCTTGGCCTCACTGGGAACAGGGGCTTCCTCCAAGATCAGGTGGGCGTTGGTGCCGCTGATGCCAAAGGAGGAGACCCCGGCTCGGCGCGGGCGTCCGTTCGGCTCCCACTCATGGGCTGCTCGGTGAGCAGCTCGATCTTGCCCGCTCCCCACTCGACCTTGGAGGAGGGAGCGTCGACGTGGAGTGTCTTCGGCAAGACGCCCTCGCGCATCGCCGCCACCATCTTGATCACCCCCGCGACTCCCGCCGCGGCCTGGGTGTGGCCGATGTTGGACTTGATCGAGCCGAGCTTCAGCGGCTCCTCTCTGTCTTGGCCGTAGGTGGCGAGCAGGGCGCCTGCCTCGATCGGGTCCCCGAGGGTGGTGCCGGTGCCGTGGGCCTCGACCGCGTCGACGTCTTTGGGGCTGAGGTTGGCGTTGGCCAGCGCCTGGCGGATCACCCGCTCCTGAGAGGGGCCGTTGGGGGCGGTGAGCCCGTTGGAGGCGCCGTCTTGGTTTACGGCGGAGCCCCTGATCACGGCGAGGATCGGGTG
This sequence comes from uncultured Solirubrobacterales bacterium, assembly GCA_963706605.1. Classification (GTDB taxonomy): domain Bacteria; phylum Actinomycetota; class Thermoleophilia; order Solirubrobacterales; family 70-9; genus VRUE01. The sequence continues at coordinate 1,961,910 of OY970165.1, read as the reverse complement.
GTTGTTGCGCTCGGCGTCTGAGAGGCGCTCGAGGACGAGCACGCCCACCCCCTCTGAGAAGCCGGTGCCGTCGGCTGCCTCGGCGAAGGACTTGCAGCGCCCGTCGGGGGCGAGGCCGCGCTGGCGGGAGAACTCGGTGAACCCTGTCGGGCTGGCGAGCACGGTCACCCCTCCCGCCAGGGCGAGGCTGCACTCGCCCCCGCGCAATGCCTGCGCGGCGAGGTGCATCGCAACGAGCGAGGAGGAGCAGGCGGTGTCGACGGTGATCGCCGGTCCCTCGAGGCCGAGGGAGTAGGCGACGCGACCCGAGACGACGCTGGTCAAACCACCCGTGCTGAGATAGCCCTCGATTGCTTCTCTGGAAGCCCCCCTTCCGGGGATGTAGTCCTGAGAGCTGATCCCCGCAAAGACCCCCGCCTCCTCCCCGCGCAGGGAGCCGGGGTCGATGCCGGCGTCCTCCAGCGCCTCCCAGGCGGCTTCGAGGAGAAGCCGCTGCTGGGGGTCCATCGCCAATGCCTCGCGGGGGGCGATGCCGAAGAACTCGGCGTCGAAGTGACCGGCCTCGGTGAGGAAGCCCCCCTCTTTGGCGTAGGAGGTGCCGGGGCTCTCGGGGTCTGGGTCATAGAGGCGCTCCAGGTCCCAGCCTCTGTCGGCGGGGAACTCCGAGATGCCGTCTGCGCCCTCCGCGAGCAGCTGCCAGAGCTGCTCGGGGGAGCTGACTGCGCCGGGGTAGCGGCAGCTCATCCCCACGATCGCGATCGGCTCATCGGCCGAGCGCGCTCTGAGGGTTATCTGCTTGGCGGCGCCGCTTGCGGCTAGCCTCGGCGAGCAGGTTCTCGGCCAGCCAGGGCCTCGAGTTGGGGTAGTCGAAGACGACGGTCGCCGCCAACCGCAATCCGGTGGCGGTGTTGATTCGGTTCCTCAGCTCGACCGCGGCGAGTGAGTCAAAGCCGAGGTCCTTGAAGGCCTTGGCGGGCTCGATCGCAGCAGGTGAGCTGTGGCCGAGCACGGTGGCGACCTCAGAGCGAACCAGCTCGAGGACGTAGGGCTCCCGCTCTGCCTCGGGCAGGGTGGCGAGCTTGGTGGCGAGTGAGCCTGTGGCTGCCTTGCGCCTGGTGGAGGTGCGGATCAGCCCGCTGAGCAGCACCGGCAGGAGCCCCGCTTGGGCCTGGGAGCGAAGACCGGCGGGGTTGAGGCGAAGCGCGATCGGGGCGGGACGCTCGGCGAGCAGCGCCTGATCGAGCAGGGCGAGGCCCTGCTCGTCTGTGAGCGCCTCGATCCCTGCGCGCTTCATCCGCGCCAGGTCTGCCTCGCCGAGCTCGGCGGTCATCGAGCTCTCCCTTTGCCAAAGGCCCCAGGCGATCGAGGTCGCGGGCAGCCCCTTGGCGCTTCTGTGGTGGGCGAGGGCGTCGAGGTAGGCGTTGGCTGCGGCGTAGTTGGCCTGCCCGGGGGCTCCCAGCGCTCCTGCCGCCGAGGAGAACATGACGAAGGCGGAGATCTCCGTGTCCTCGCTCAGCTCGTGCAGGTTTTGGGCGGCTTTTGCCTTGGGGGCGAAGACGCGCTCGATCTGCCCTGGGCCCATCTGCTCGAGCAGGCCGTCAGCGAGGACGCCGGCGGCGTGAAAGACCGCTCCCAGGGGGTGGGAGTCGGGGATCTTGGCGAGGAGCTTCTGCAGCGCTTTGCGATCAGAGACGTCACAGGCTGCGATCGTCGTCTTTGCCCCCAGCTCTGCCAGCTCTGACTTCAGCTCCCTTGCTCCCTTTGCCTTCTCCCCGGAGCGGCTGATGAGGAGCAGGTGGCGGGCGCCGTGGTGCTCGGCGAGGTGGCGGGCGGTGAGGGCGCCGAGCCCTCCTGTGCCGCCGGTGACAAGGACGGTCTTTTGGGGGTCGATCGGCTGCGGGAGGCTGAGCACGACCTTGCCGACGTTTTGGCCCTCGCGCAGGTGGCGGAACGCCTCCGGGGCACGGCGCATGTCCCAGCTCGTGATCGGGGAGTGCTCGAGCTCTCCGCGCTCGAGCAGGTCGATGATCTCCGCGAGCATCTCCCCGATTCGCTCCTGACCCGCTTCAAAGAGGTCAAAGGCGCGGTAGGAGACACCGGGGTGCTCGCTTGCGAGCTGCTCTCGGTCGCGGATGTCGGTCTTGCCCATCTCCAAGAAGCGGCCGCCACCGGGCAAGAGCTCCAGGGAGGCGTCGACGAACTCCTTGGCGAGGGAGTTGAGGACGACGTCCATTCCCTCCCCGTCGGTTGTCTTTAGGAACTTCTCTTTGAAGTCGAGATCGCGCGAGGAGGCGATGTGGTCGGGATCGAGGCCCATCTCGATCAGGACCTCGTGCTTTTGGGGGCTCGCGGTGGCAAAGACCTCGGCGCCGAGGTGGCGGGCGAGGCCGATCGCGGCCATGCCGACGCCTCCCGCGCCGGCGTGGATCAGGACCCTCTCTCCCTGCTTTAGGCCGGCGAGGTCGGTGAGACCGTAGTGGGCGGTGAGGAAGACGACCGGGAGCGCTGCGGCCTGCTCGAAAGACCACTCCTCGGGCAGCGGGGCGAGCAGGGCGCGCTCGGCGCGGGTGAGGGAGCCAAAGGCATCGGGGATCAGGCCCATCACCCGATCGCCGAGGGCGAGGTCTGTGACCTCTGCGCCGACCTCGGTCACCACTCCCGCTCCCTCGCCGCCGATCGTTCGCTTCGCCGGGGTAGAAGCCGAGGGCGATCAGGACGTCGCGGAAGTTAAGCCCCGCGGCCCGCATCTCGATCCGCACCTCGCTTGGCCCGAGCGGCTCTGCGGCGGCGGGGTTGGGAAGCAGGGAGAGGCTCTCCAGGGTGCCGCGCCTAGGGGCGTCAAGGCACCAGGGGCCCGGCGGTGGGGTCAGCTGCTCGGTGCTGCTTTGCAGCGCTCCCGCCCGCGCCACCATCCCCACCCCCTCGCGCAGGGCGATCTGGGGCTCCTCGGTGCCGAGTGCCGCGGGGAGGGCCTCGAGTGATGCCTCGCTGCCGTCGCTGTCGATCAGGGTGAAGCGGCCGGGGTGCTCTGATTGGGCAGAGCGCAGAAGACCCCAGATCGGCGCTGTTGAGAGCTCTGGGGACTCCTCGGGGGTGGTGGCCACCGCGCCTTCGGTGAGGATCACGAGCCGGGAGTCGGCAAAGCGCTCCTCGGCGAGCCAGCGCTGGACCACCTCCAGGGTGCTCTGGGTCGCCTCTTCGCCGTCTTTGGCCTCGCCCACCCGCCAGAGCACCACCGCGGGGACCTCGGCCTCCTCCTCTTTGCTCAGCTCCTCGAAGTCGGGGGCGCTGATCTGCTCACCGAGGGCGGCCTCTTGCCACTCGATCTCCAGCAAGCCGGCGCTCTTTTGCCCCTGGCTCCCCGAGCTGCTCGGGGGAGAGCGCCCTGGTGAGCAGCGAGGAGACCGTCCCGAGGGCGGCTCCGTCTTGGTCGGCGAGGCGCAGGGCGATGCCCTCTCCGGAGCTCTTCAGGGCGACCCGCAGGGAGGCGGCGCCGGAGGCTTCAAGGGACACACCGCTCCAGGCGAAGGGCAGCTCGACTCCCTCCTCTCCCTCTCGCGAGAGGGCGATCGCGTGCAGGGCCGCGTCGAGCAGGGCGGGATGGATCGCGAAGCGCTGCGCCTCGCGGGCGTGCTCCTCGGGCAGGGAGACCTCGGCGTAGATCTGCTCGCCGTCTCTCCAGGCGGCGAGGAGGCCCTGGAAGGCTGGGCCGTATTGGAGGCCGAGATCTGAGAGGCGCTCATAGAGGTCCTCGACGTCTAGGGGCTCTGCTCCCTCAGGGGGCCAGGCATCGAGGGGCTGCGCTGCCTTCGGGGTCTTGCCCGAGAGCAGGCCCTGGGCGTGGCAGGTCCACTCCTCGCTCTCCTCGGTGTCGGGGCGGGAGTGGATCGCGATCTCTCGCCTTCCCTCTTCTTCTCCAGAGACCTGGACCTGGATCTGCACCGCTCCTGTGGGGGGCAGGATCAGCGGCGCCTGCAGGGTCAGCTCCTCGACTGACTCGGTCCCCGCCTGCTCGCCTGCTCGAAGCGCCAGCTCGAGGAAGGCGGTGCCGGGGAGCAGGACGGTGCCGGTGAGCGCGTGGTCTGCCAGCCATGGGTGGGTGGCGAGGGAGAGGCGGCCGGTGAGGGTGAGGCCTTCTCCTCGTGGGTCTTCGATCGTGGCGCCGAGCAGGGGGTGATCGGCGTCGCTTAGGCCGATCGAGGCGGGGTCGCCGCCGTTGGTGGAGGCTGAGAGCCAGTAGCGCTTCCTCTGGAAGGGGTAGGTGGGCAGCGCGACGCGCTTTGCCCCGGTGCCCTCAAAGAGGGAGCGCCAGTCGAGCTTTGCTCCTGCGGCGTGGGCGTTTGCGAGGGAGAGGGCAAAGCGCTCGGGGCTGCCTTCCTCTCTGCGCAGGGTGGCGAGGACGGTGGCTTCGCTCGGGTCGGTGAGCGCGTCCTCGATCGTCTCCTCGAGGGCGAAGGCGAGCACCGGGTGGGGGCTGATCTCGATCAGGGTGCGTTTGCCCGCCTCAAGCTGGGAGCGCAGGACCGGCTCCAGGCGAACCGTCTCGCGCAGGTTGCGGTACCAGTACTCGGCGTTCAGCTCGGCGGTGTCGATCAGCTCGCCGGTGAGGGTGGAGTGCATCGCGATCTCCCCGCTTTGGGGGGAGATCGGTGAGAAGGCATCCAACAGCTCCTCTCGCAGGTCCTCGATCTGGGCTGAGTGGGCGGCGTAGTCGACGGCGATCGGCTGGGCGCGGATGCCGTCCTTCTCACAGGCCTCCCGCAGCTCTGCCAGCGCCTCTGGCTCCCCGGAGGCGACCAGGGAGGCGGGGCCGTTGATCGCGGCGAGGGAGACCCGCTCGCCGAAGGGCTCGATCAGCGCCGCCAGCTCCTGGGGGGAGAGGGAGACCGAGAGCATGCCGCCCTTGCCGGCGATCTTGGCCATCGCCTCGCCGCGCTTGGCGATGATCAGGGCGGCGTCATCGAGGGAGAGCGCTCCGGCGATGTGGGCGGCGGCGATCTCCCCCTGGGAGTGGCCGATCAGGACCGCGGGCTCCACCCCGCACTCCCGCCAGAGCTTGGCGAGGGAGACCATCACCGCAAAGAGGGCGGGCTGGACGACGTCGAGGCGATCGAGCCAGCGCGCCTCCTCTTCTCCCAGCACCTCTGTCAGGGACCACTCGACGTGGGGGGAGAGCGCCGCCTCGCACTCTCCCATGTGGGCGGCGAAGGCGGGTGAGCCCGCGAGCAGCTCTTGGGCCATCCCGCCGAACTGGGAGCCCTGGCCGGGGAAGAGGAAGACGGGGCTCTGGGGGGCGGTGGCGAGGCCGCGGGCGAGGGCCGCGTCCTCGGCGCCCCTTGTCAGCTGATCGAGGCAGCCGAGCAGCTGCTCGCGTCCCTCCCCCACCGCAACCGCTCGGTGCTCGAAGGCCGAGCGGGTGGTGGCGAGGGAGTAGGCGACGTCGGCGGGGTCGAGCTGGGGGTTTTGGCGCAGGTGGGTGGCGAGGCGAGAGGCGGCATCGGCCAGAGCGGGCTCGGTCTTGGCCGAGAGCGCCAGCAGGAGGGGGCCCGCGAGGGGCGCCGGGGCCTTGGCCTCCTCTTCGACCTTGGCCTCACTGGGAACAGGGGCTTCCTCCAAGATCAGGTGGGCGTTGGTGCCGCTGATGCCAAAGGAGGAGACCCCGGCTCGGCGCGGGCGTCCGTTGGGCTCCCACTCATGGGGCTCGGTGAGCAGCTCGATCTTGCCCGCTCCCCACTCGACCTTGGAGGAGGGAGCGTCGACGTGGAGCGTCTTCGGCAAGACGCCCTCGCGCATCGCCGCCACCATCTTGATCACCCCCGCGACTCCCGCCGCGGCGATCGCGTGGCCGATGTTGGACTTGATCGAGCCGAGCTTCAAGGGCTCCTCGCGGTCCTGGCCGTAGGTGGCGAGCAGGGCGCCTGCCTCGATCGGGTCCCCGAGGGTGGTGCCGGTGCCGTGGGCCTCGACCGCGTCGACGTCTTTGGGGCTGAGGTTGGCGTTGGCCAGCGCCTGGCGGATCACCCGCTCCTGAGAGGGGCCGTTGGGGGCGGTGAGCCCGTTGGAGGCGCCGTCTTGGTTTACGGCCGAGCCCTTGATCACGGCCAGGACGGGGTGGTTGTTTCGCTCGGCGTCTGAGAGGCGCTCGAGGATCAGCATTCCCGCGCCCTCGGCCCAAGCGACGCCGTCGGCTGCCTCGGAGAAGGACTTGCAGCGCCCGTCGGGGGCGAGGCCGCGCTGGCGGGAGAACTCGGTGAACATCCCCGGGCTGGCGAGCACTGTCGCCCCACCGGCCAGAGCGAGGCTGCACTCCCCCCCGCGCAATGCCTGGGAGGCGAGGTGCATCGCAACGAGCGAGGAGGAGCAGGCGGTGTCGACGGTGATCGCCGGTCCCTCGAGGCCGAGGGCGTAGGCGATGCGGCCCGAGGCGACGCTGGTAGCAGCGCCTGTAAGGCGATATCCCTCCAGCTCCTTCTCTCTCGCAAGGCCGGCGGTGTAGTCCTGGGCACCTATCCCCGCAAAGACCCCCGCCTCCTCCCCGCGCAGGGAGCCGGGGTCGATGCCGGCGTCCTCCAGCGCCTCCCAGGCGGCTTCGAGGAGAAGCCGCTGCTGGGGGTCCATCGCCAATGCCTCGCGGGGGGCGATGCCGAAGAACTCGGCGTCGAAGTGACCGGCCTCGGTGAGGAAGCCCCCCTCTTTGGCGTAGGAGGTGCCGGGGCTCTCGGGGTCTGGGTCATAGAGGCGCTCCAGGTCCCAGCCTCTGTCGGCGGGGAACTCCGAGATGCCGTCTGCGCCCTCCGCGAGCAGCTGCCAGAGCTGCTCGGGGGAGCTGACTGCGCCGGGGTAGCGGCAGCTCATCCCCACGATCGCGATCGGCTCATCGGCCGAGCGCGCTCTGAGGGTTATCTGTTTGGCGGCGGCGCCTGCGGTTGCCTCGGCCAAGAGGTAGGCAGCCAGGGCCTCAGAGCTGGGCTGGTTGAAGACCACCGTCGCCGCCAACCGCAATCCGGTGGCGGTGTTGATTCGGTTCCTCAGCTCGACCGCGGCGAGTGAGTCAAAGCCGAGGTCCTTGAAGGCCTTGGCGGGCTCGATCGCAGCAGGTGAGCTGTGGCCGAGCACGGTGGCGACCTCAGAGCGAACCAGCTCGAGGACGTAGGGCTCCCGCTCTGCCTCGGGCAGGGTGGCGAGCTTGGTGGCGAGTGAGCCTGTGGCTGCCTTGCGCCTGGTGGAGGTGCGGATCAGCCCGCTGAGCAGCACCGGCAGGAGCCCCGCTTGGGCCTGGGAGCGAAGACCGGCGGGGTTGAGGCGAAGCGCGATCGGGGCGGGACGCTCGGCGAGCAGCGCCTGATCGAGCAGGGCGAGGCCCTGCTCGTCTGTGAGCGCCTCGATCCCTGCGCGCTTCATCCGCGCCAGGTCTGCCTCGCCGAGCTCGGCGGTCATCGAGCTCTCCCTTTGCCAAAGGCCCCAGGCGATCGAGGTCGCGGGCAGCCCCTTGGCGCTTCTGTGGTGGGCGAGGGCGTCGAGGTAGGCGTTGGCTGCGGCGTAGTTGGCCTGCCCGGGGGCTCCCAGCGCTCCTGCCGCCGAGGAGAACATGACGAAGGCGGAGATCTCCGTGTCCTCGCTCAGCTCGTGCAGGTTTTGGGCGGCTTTTGCCTTGGGGGCGAAGACGCGCTCGATCTGCCCTGGGCCCATCTGCTCGAGCAGGCCGTCAGCGAGGACGCCGGCGGCGTGAAAGACCGCTCCCAGGGGGTGGGAGTCGGGGATCTTGGCGAGGAGCTTCTGCAGCGCTTTGCGATCAGAGACGTCACAGGCTGCGATCGTCGTCTTTGCCCCCAGCTCTGCCAGCTCTGACTTCAGCTCCCTTGCTCCCTTTGCCTTCTCCCCGGAGCGGCTGATGAGGAGCAGGTGGCGGGCGCCGTGGTGCTCGGCGAGGTGGCGGGCGGTGAGGGCGCCGAGCCCTCCTGTGCCGCCGGTGACAAGGACGGTCTTTTGGGGGTCGATCGGGCACTCTTGCTCCTCCCCTTCTGAGACTGAGAGACGCCTCGCCCGCGCCGCCATCCCAACCCCCTCACGCAGGGCGATCTGGGGCTCCTCGGTGCCAAGCGCAGAGGCGAGGGCTCCTTCAGAGGCCTCTGATCCGTCGGTGTCGATCAGGGTGAAGCGGCCGGGGTGCTCTGATTGGGCAGAGCGCAGAAGACCCCAGATCGGCGCTGTCTCCAGCGCGGGGGACTCCCCGCCGTTGACGCAGACCGCGCCTTCGGTGACCAGGGCGAGCCGGGAGTCGGCAAAGCGCTCCTCGGCGAGCCAGCGCTGGACCACCTCCAGGGTGCTCTGGGTCGCCTCTTCGCCGTCTTTGGCCTCACCCACCCGCCAGAGCACCACCGCGGGGACCTCGGCCTCCTCGTCTTTGCTCAGCTCGGTGAGCTCGGGGCCGCTGATCTCCTCACCGAGGGCGCTCTTTTGCCACTCGATCTCGAGCAAGCCGGCGCTCCTTTGCCCTCCGCCTCCCAGCTGCTCGGGGGAGAGCGCTCTGGTGAGCAGCGAGGAGACCGTCCCGAAGGGGGCTCCGTCTTCCCCAAAGAGGGTGAGGGACGTGCCCTCTCCCTCTCTCTTAAGGGCGACCCGCAAAGAAGCGGCGCCGCTTGCCTGGAGCGATACCCCGCTCCAGGCGAAGGGCAGCTCGATCGCTCCCTGCGCCTCGCCTGAGAACAGGAGGGCGTGAAGGGCGCCGTCGAGCAGGGCGGGGTGGATCGCGAAGCGCTCTGCCTCGCGGGCGTGCTCCTCGGGCAGGGAGACCTCGGTGTAGATCTGCTCGCCGTCTCTCCAGGCGGCGCTGAGGCCCTGGAAGGCGGGGCCGTAGCGCAGGCCGAGGTCCTCCAGGCGCCCGTAGAGGTCCTCGACGTCGATGGGCTCTGCTCCTTCAGGGGGCCAGCTCTCGAGGGGCTCTGCTGCTTTGGTGAGCTCAGCGGAGAGGAGGCCCTGGGCGTGGCAGCTCCACTCCTCGCTCTCCTCGGAGTCAGGGCGGGAGTGGATCGCGATCTCTCGCCTTCCCTCCTCTTCTCCAGAGACCTGGACCTGGATCTGCACCGCTCCTGTGGGGGGCAGGATCAGCGGCGCCTGCAGGGTCAGCTCCTGGATTGACTCGGCTCCCGCCTGCTCCCCTGCTCTCAGCGCCAGCTCGAGGAAGGCGGTGCCGGGGAGCAGGACGGTGCCGGCCACCGCGTGGTCTGCCAACCATGGGTGGGTGGCGAGGGAGAGGCGGCCGGTGAGGGTGAGGCCTTCTCCCTGGGGGTCTTCGATCGAGGCGCCGAGCAAGGGGTGATCGGCGTCGCTTAGGCCGATCGAGGCGGGGTCGCCGCCGTTGGTGGAGGCTGAGAGCCAGTAGCGCTTCCTCTGGAAGGGGTAGGTGGGCAGCGCGACGCGCTTTGCCCCGGTGCCCTCAAAGAGGGAGCGCCAGTCGAGCTTTGCTCCGGCGGCGTGGGCGTTTGCGAGGGAGAGGGCGAAGCGCTCGGGTCCGCCTTCGTCTCTGCGCAGGGTGCCGAGGACCGTCGCGTCACTGGGGGTTGACAGCGCATCCTCGATCGTCTCCTGCAGGGCGAGGTTGAGAACCGGGTGGGGGCTGATCTCGATCAGCACCCGTTGGCCCTGCTCGAGCAGCCCCCGCATGACGCCTTCAAAGCGCACCGGCTCGCGCATGTTGCGATACCAGTACTCGGCATCCAGCTCGGCGCCGTCGAGCAGCCCACCGGTTACCGTGGAGTGGAAGGGGATCTCCCCTTCGCGCGGGGAGGTGGAGACGATCTCCTCCAAGAACTCCTCACGCAGAACCTCGACGTAAGCGGAGTGTGAGGCGATGGCGGCGGGGATATCGCGGGCCCTGATGCCTTCCCCAGCGCACTGCGCGAGGAGCTCGTCCAGAAGCCCTTGCTCACCGGAGGCGATCGTGGAGAAGGGGCCGTTGATCGCCGCGACCTCGATTCGGCCCTCCCACTTCGCCAGGCGACTTGCCAGCAGATCGGCGGAGAGACCGACCGAGATCAGTCCACCCTGGCCGGCCAGTCCCGCCATCAACCGACAACGCACCGCGACCAGGCGAGCGGCGTCCTCGAGCGTGAGAGCGCCGGCCGCATATGCGGCAGCGATCTCGCCCTGGGAGTGCCCGGCGACGGCGGCGGGGTGCACTCCGCAGGAGCGCCACAGCCCGGCGAGGGCGACGGTGACCGCGAAAAGGGCGGGTTGGACGACCTCGATCAGCTCCAGCGAGGGGGCATCGGGGGCGCCGCGCACGACATCCTCCACCGACCACCCGGTGTGGGTTTGGAGCGCCTCGCTGCACTCGCGCAGCTTGGCGGCGAAGACCGGTGAGGTATCGAGCAGGCCGAGCGCCATCCCCCCCCACTGGGAGCCCTGGCCGGGGAAGAGGAAGACGGCCTTTCCTTCGGCGGTTGCCCTGCCCCGCGCGATGGCCGGTTGCTCCTCGCCACGGCCATAAGCGGTGAGCATCGCGAGGAGCTCCTCGCGCTCTGCTCCCACAGCGACCGCTCGGTGCTCGAAAGCACTGCGGGTGGTGGCGAGAGAGCAGGCGACGTCGGTGAGGTCAAGCTCTGGGTTCTCGCGCAGGTGGGCGGCGAGGCGCTCGGCGGCATCGGCCAGGGCGGGCTCGGTTTTGGCTGAGATCGGCAGGAGGGTCGGGCCCGGGAGGGGTTGGGGGGTGGGGGTGTGCTCTCTAGCCATCGGGGTGGCTCGGGCCTCCGTAGCCGGCGATGCGGCAGCGACTCCAGGAGCCTCGGCGATCACGAGGTGGCAGTTCGTCCCTCCCATTCCGAACGAGCTGACGCCGGCGACCAACGGGCGATCATCGTGTGGCCAGGCGCCATGACCGTCCTGGACCCGCAGGCGTAGTGCGTCGAGGGGGATCTCCGGATTCGGTTCCGTGTAGTTCAGGCTCGCGGGGATTTCCCGGTACTCGATGGCAAGCGCGGCCTTGATCAGCCCGACGATGCCGGCGGCACCCTCCAGGTGGCCCACATTCGTCTTCGCCGAGCCGACCGGCAACGGATCCTCGCTTGACCTCACCGACCCCAGGGCAGAGCCAAGCGCGGCAGCCTCGATCGGGTCGCCGACGGCGGTCCCGGTGCCGTGCAGCTCGACGTACTGGACATCGGCTTGCTTCACCCCTGCCCGCCGGTAGGCCTGTCGCAGGACGCTCTCCTGCGCCTCCCTGCTCGGCACGGTCAAGCCCTCGGCGGGGCCGTCGTTGTTCACTGCCCCCCCGCGAATGACGCAGTAGATGCGATCTCCGGCCGCCGCTGCCGCCGGCAGCGGCTTCAGGGCCACAACTCCGCCCCCTTCGCCCCTGACATATCCATTGGCCCGAGCGTCGAAGGTGAAGCATCGCCCGTCCGGTGAGAGCCCGCCGAATTCGGAGGCTCCAAGCGCGACGCGGGGGTCGATGTTCAGGTGAACCCCGCCGGCGAGGGCAAACTCTGCCTCGCCTTTGCGCAGGCTCTCGCATGCGAGGTGGACTGCGACCAAGGAGGATGATTGAGCTGCGTCGACGGTCAGGCTCGGCCCGGTCAGGCCAAGGGTGTAGGAGATCCGATTGGCGATGATTCCGCGATGCAGGCCAGTCATGGTGTGACGACCGATCGCGTCGGATCCACTGCGGTAAATCAGATTTGAATAATCTCCAGCAATTGCTCCAAGGAATACGCCGGCCTGGTCGCCGCGCATGGCGCTGGGAACGATGCCGGCGTCCTCCAGGGCCTCCCAGGCAAGCTCGAGGACGAGGCGCTGCTGAGGGTCCATGGACGTGGCCTCGCGAGGGGAAATGCCGAAGAAGGCCGGCTCAAACTGATCAACGTGATCGAGATAGGCACCGAATCGCGCCCCCGAGCCGCTCGCGGGGTGTGCCCTACTCCTCGGTGAGTCCGACCACTCGATCGGGGTCTCGGAGATCGCGTGACGGCCAGTGGCGAGCAGTCGCCAGAACGCCGGTGGGTCGGGAGCCCCCGGCAGGCGGCAGGACACGCCGACGACAGCGATCGAGGGGCCGTCTGGTGACGGCTCAGCCATCGATCGCGCCCGAACTGGTCGATGCGTCACGGGTCAGCCAACGGCAAAGTCGTCGGCTGACCCGAGGCTCCCCTACAACCATCGAAATCTCCCTGAAAGTCCTGGAACTGCGGAAAGAAAGAAGACATAAACATCCTAGTGCGCAAAGATCAAAAGCCAAAACTGACGCAGCTCCGAAGCGCTAGCCGACGGGCGTGACCCGATCGGGGCTCTCAGCGGGCAGCGCTATCGCCGTCAAGACGAATCCGTCCCGGACAAGCCAGCTGCCGCGGAACCCACTCAGCTCGCGGCGGTCGAGGCGCGGCCCGGGAACCAGCAACCTCGCCGAGAATCGGCGGCGCGGCCGATCGATCACCACCACGACATCCTCGAAACCGAGCCAGCGTTCCGCAAGTGGAAACCAAGCCTTGTAGATGGACTCCTTGATGCTGAACAACATGCGGTCCCAGTGCACCTCGGGCGCTTCGCGGGCGAACCGACTCAGCCACTCACGCTCTTCCGGCAGAGCGATGTCTCCGAGCACTCCCTCGGGCAAGGGCCGGTTGGGCTCCGCGTCAATGCCGATCGTCGTCAGGTCACCTGCCCGTGCAGCCGCACACGCCCGGTAGCCATCACAGTGAGTGATGCTGCCGACGATCCCGGCGGGCCAACACGGCTCGCCGCGAGGTCCCGACGGAATCGGCGCGGGCTCAATGCCGAGCTGCGCGAGCGCCTCCCGCGCACAGGCGCGACCCGTGGTGAACTCCCGGCGACGCTTCTCGACCGCCCCTCTTACCGAGGCCTCCTCCTCCGGGAAGAGCGCAGCATCCGGCGGGTCCTCACGGGTCACCGCAACCGCAGCGCTCGCCGGCAGGATCTCGTCAAACACGCGGCCGCTCCGGCAGGATCCGGCGAGGTACGTACTCCCGGCCGCCTCGATATCGCCGCTCGCGCGGATAACCCAACGAGACCTCCTCGAAGCGCACGCCCTCGTACCAGGTCGTGCGCGGGATGTGCAGGTGCCCGTACACCGTGGCAATCGCCCCAAAGCGACGATGCCAGTCAGCGGTCTGAACGGTTCCACACCACTGTGCGAACTCCGGATGACGCAGCACCCGTGTCGGCTCGACCACGAGGGGAAAGTGATTGACGAGAACCATCGGAAGCGCCGGTGCGCTCGCCGTCAGTCGCTTCTCCGCTTCTCTCACACGAGCATGGCACCAGTCCTGGCGGCTTGAATAGGGGTCTGGGTGGAGCAGGAACTCGTCGACACAGACCACACCGGCGTCATATGCGCGCTGCAGCGCCTCCTCCCTCGTCGGACCGACGTTGCGCCCGAAGCTGTAGTCGTAGAGAAGGAACAGCGGAGCCACCTGGACAGGCCCCCCCTCGCCATCCCAAATCGGATAGGGGTCCTCAGGGGTGGTGACACCGATCTGCCTGCACAGCTCGACCAGGTGGAGATAGCGGTGCTCTCCTCGCAGCTCAACGGGATCGTTCGGATAGGCAAGCAGCTCGTGATTCCCGGGCGCCCAGATCACCCGCTCGAAACGTCCGCGCAGAGTGCGCAGCGCCCACTCGACATCGGTCGGAGAGTCGGCGACATCGCCGCAGACGATCAACCAGTCGGCCTCTGACTCCGGCAAAAGTCGATCGACAACCTCGCGGTTCTCCGGGTGGTCAACATGCAGATCGCTGACCGCAAACAGGCTTCCGTCGGTCATCGGTCGAAGCTGGCAGTCAAATCCTCGCCGTGGCGAGGCGGCAAGCAGCCAAGCATGTCTCGCACCCGACCGACGGCCGGAAACCTCGTCAACTCGCCCGTCCTATTCCGTTGAAGACTGCAAGGTGTGACCACAGTGCGGACAGACGGCGACGCCTGCATCTTCCTTAGTGGTCGGGATATCTAGGGAACTTTTATGGCGGCCCTCGCGCAGGGCGCGCAACTCGAGTCGCAGGTCGGCAACCGAAAGCCGCTGCTCGCTCGCTCGCTCGAGCCACTCCCTCTGCGCATCGGCGTCGAGCGGAGCAAGCAGAACGTGATGACTCCAGGTCAGCTTGTCATTACGTAGTGACACGTCAAACCGGGAAGCAACCCAGGCCATGTTCCTGAGGCTGGCCACGTCGTAGCCGGTGACCCGAGCCGCCTCGACGTATTTCTCGCCCCATCTCGACGTGCCGTGGCGAACCCAGTCGCCGATCCACCATGGGCTGCAACGTCCGATGGCCCCCAGACGACGGCCCGCGGCCAGCCAGTCAGAGTGACCCAAGTCGCCCTGTGGAACCCAGGCGATTCTCGAGATGCCGCTGGATGAGTGTCTCCCTCGTGGACCCAATGCAGGAGTTGTTCGCGCCGAAATCATGTTCGACGGTGCTCGAGGCGGATTTTTGACGGCGTTAGACGACCCAGGCATCACAGGCATCACAGAACCGATTAGATGGAAAGATTCCCCATTTGACGCATCGACCCGGTGGGGCACTTATATGCGTCACCCCAACAGGGCTCCCATATCTATCACCGGGCGCTTACCCCCCGGTGCCCCAATGTGGCGCGCCCGCTAAGCCAGGCTTTGCCATGATGTCGCGTTCACGTTTGAGGCGGTCGCTCACCGGCTGATCAACCAAGGGCCGACAGCCCTTCGATCGCGGCCTCGCGTTCGAGTTCCTCCAGATCGAGCGCCACCACCAGCTCGGCGTGGCATTCGGGCAACAGCCGGCCAAGCGCCTCCTCGGCCTTGCGCAGGCGGCGCTGGACGGTATGGCGGTCGACCGCAAGCGCCGCTGCGGCCGTGGCGGCATTTAGGCCGGCGGAGAAATAGGCGCGGAGCGTTTCGCGCAGAACCGCCCCGGAATCGCCATGGCCCTCCAGGGGCGCGAGGTAGGTCTCGAACAACGACCTGGAAAGGCCGTCGTCTCGCAGTACGGCGGCGAGCAGGATGACGTCGCGTGCGCGTGTCAACGGCTGCGGCTTGCGCAGCATCACCTCGAGCGCAGCCTGGGCCTCACGGTGGGTGAAGCGCCATCCCTCGATCCCATGGCGCGACTCCCCGACCGCCAGCGAGACCCCGTGAGGAACGACGACGGAAAGATGCTGCTCGACGTCAGCTATTGAGAGGCGTTGGCGGGCCCCCAGCCATGCCCAGACGATCCCGTCGCCGCGTGGCACCACCAGAATCTGGCAGTCGGTGGCCGCCGCCAGGGCACGTGCTCCCTCCTCTGCCTTGGCGCCCTTGGCAATCATGCCCAGGTGCCATCCTTCAAACGCGTATCCGATCTCGCCCACGTCAGCAGGGCTGTCGCCGGCGATCAGCCGCTGCACGCGCTCGGCGAGGCGCTGCGTCGGCGAGCGCCTCATGCGTGCGAGTTCGTCCATGTACTCGCTCGCCACCGCAGCCATCAGACGGTCGACCTGGACGCCCTGCTCCCTCAGGATCCTTCGTAGAGCGTCGCTGGGATAGCGATCAGCTTCGTCCATGATGAAGTCCCCGAGAAGCCTGTCTCCCGCCGCGTAGCGACGCAACACGGTATCCAGCCTCACGCGGCTGCGAGCTGCGAGCCGTGCCTGGGCCGCAGCGGCCGAGGGAATCGGCTCCGCTCCCTCCTCGCCTTTTTCGATCCGGGCAAGGCCGTAGTCCAGCACCTCGCTCACCGTGGCGCGCAGCCCAGCCAAATACTCGGGGTCTTCATCTCCAACGGACCCGGACAGGGCACGCGCTCGAGCGAACAGCGCGTCTTCGATCTCCGAGGAGCGCACCCGTAGCCGGGCGACAAGCTTCGCACGAGTCGCCTCGAGCGAGCCGGCCTCCCCATCCCGAAAGCCACTCACGGCGCTCCACCCCCCGCTCTCAGCACGTGGAGATCAAGACACCATTGCGAAGACGCCCCCCCTATCGATCCCAAACTCAGCCTCCCCTTATACACACCCTAGTACCCAAGTTTAAGCGCATCAACTGCCGCCGACCTCTTCCCGGTCAAGGAAGGTAAGGATCGGTTCAAATAACGAACTACCTTGTTTACTTTCTTTTATCTTAGTTTTCAGTATTGACCAGAGTGTTTTCACACATAACCTGCGGCCAGGCGATTCGACAATGACGCGAGTCAAGGCATTGAGATGAGCGAGGCACGCGCGCCCGGGGAAACCCAGGTGAGCAACGGCAACGCCGAGGAACAGGTCAGCCGCGCCCACCCCTCGCATCCGAGCCAGGCCTTTCAGCCTCTGCCCAAACCAACCGGCGAGGCCCCATACAGACTCTCGCTCGACGAGGCGGTCGGAGAGGCCGAGGCGAAACGGCTGAAAGGCGCAAAACAGGTCACCTTCCATGTGATCGGAGACACCGGCGGAGTCAAGTACCCGGTCTCCCAGCAGCTGGTCGCCGACGTGATGGCACGGGACTTCCCCGGCGCCAATCCTGCGCCGGCGTTCTGCTACCACCTAGGTGACATCGTCTACTACAACGGGGAGCTCACCCAGGTAC
The DNA here is from genome assembly GCA_963706605.1 of uncultured Solirubrobacterales bacterium. Lineage (GTDB taxonomy): Bacteria > Actinomycetota > Thermoleophilia > Solirubrobacterales > 70-9 > VRUE01. The sequence goes on along the minus strand of OY970165.1, from coordinate 1,945,384 downwards.
TACTCACAGTTCTATGAGCCATATCGCGAGTACCCCGCGTCGATGATGGTAATTCCCGGCAACCACGACAGCCAACCCCTTGACCCCGACAAAGAAGCATCGCTCGCCGCATTCGTCCGCACCTTCTGTGCGAAAAGCCCGAAAGTGCTGCCGGAGGCAGGTGACGCGCCGCGGACGACGATGGTGCAACCGAACGTCTACTGGACGCTTGAGTCACCACTGTTCACGATCATCGGCCTGGACACGAACGTACCCGAGGGCGGCGAGGTTGATGCCGAGCAGGTCGCCTGGCTGATAGGCGAGCTGGAAGCAGCGCCCAAACGGGCGCTGATCGTGGCGCTGCACCATCCGCCCTACTCCGCCGACGCTCACCATGGCGGCAGCGAGCGGATGGGCACGCTGCTCGACGAAGCCTTCGCGAAAGCGAAACGACTGCCGGACATGGTGCTGAGTGGTCACGTCCACAACTACCAGCGTTTTACTCGCAGGTACGAGAAGCATCAGGTCCCCTACCTGGTGGTCGGTGCGAGCGGCTACTGGCACCTGCACGCGATGGCGGCGGCCGCCGACGGCAGCGAACTGAAGGTGCCATGGAACGTGCCGAACTCCGACGTGGTGCTGGACGGCTATGCCGATGACCGCCACGGCTTCCTGCGGCTGACCATCGACGCGAAGACGATCGCCGGCGAGTACACGACGGTGCCACGACCGCAGGAGTCCTGGAGCAATGGGCCGGTCACCGTGGTCGACCGCTTCTTCGTCGACCTGGCGGAGCACAGCGTCACGACGCTCACCCCCGCAGGCTAAGTCGCCAGACGACGATGGTCTAGGGTCGCCGGGCGCATGCCCAACGTCGCCGTCGTCACTGATAGCACGACCTACCTCCCCCCGAGCTTGATCGATCGCTGGGGGGTCCGGCAGGTGAGCCTCTATGTGGGATGGGGCGGCGAGCGCCTGTCCGAGCAGGAGTACGACCTCGACGCCTTCTACGCACGGCTGCGCGATTCGCCCGATCTCCCCTCCACGTCCCAGCCCTCGGTGGGTGACTTCCTCGCCTGCTTCGAGCCGCTTGCCGATGCCGGCCGCGATGTCGTCTCCGTGCATATCGCCAGCGGCCTCTCGGGCACATACGAGAGCGCCTGCGAGGCGGCACAGGTCCTCGCGGACAAGGGGCTCCCTGGTCGAGTCGAGGTCGTGGACGGCCAGACGGGCGCCGGAGGGCTCGGCTGTCTGGTTCTCGGCGCAGCTCGTGCCGCCGAGCAGGGTCTGCCGTTGGAGGGCGTGGTCGAGGCAGTACGTCAGACCCGGCAAGGACTCGATATGTGGTTCTGCCTCGACACCCTCGAGTACTTACGGCGTGGCGGGCGCATCGGCGCGGCCCAGGCCCTGGTGGGAACGGCGCTGAAAATCAAACCAATCCTGACCTTCGGCACCGAGATCACCCCGGTCGGTCGCGTCCGGACCCGGCGACGAGCCCAACAGCAGATGATCACCTACCTGCATGAGCTCCATGACCGTGGGGCTGCCGAGTGGTTCGTACAGCACGCTCAGTCACCCGACGATGCCGATGCGCTGGTCGCGGAGGGGGTTGCAATCTTCGACGACGAGCCTCTCTTCTGTACGCAGGTCGGCCCGGTGCTCGGTGCCCACCTCGGATCCGGAATGCTGGTCGGGGGCATCGGCTGCGAACCACGCGAAGCCAAGCTCCGGAACACTTCTCCGTAGCCGCGTGTGCAGCTGGGTCAGGCCCAGCCACCGCCGGTGAGGTCGTCGTCACCCTGCGAAGCGCTCTCGGATAAAGGGCGGAATAGATCCTCGATCTCAGCGCTGACATCACCAAGAGCCTGCGCCATCTCATCATCGGTATAAGCGGGTAGCTGCTCCATGTTGCGTGGCCCGGACGAGAGTCCAGCCTCCGCATCACCGCCGTATTCGATCTTCACACCACGTTCGATTTCCATCTGATCTCCGTACCGTAACGTGTCCAGTGGAGGTTAGCTTGCTTCACCCTGCGTTTGGCGGTGCGCGTGCGCAGAGCGCTTGCTCGCCGCGTCCTGCTCCCGGCCTCTCAGAATCGCCAGCTCACGAACCGCCTCGCCCGCCAGCAGCGTGCGACCGACCCGGGGCGACACGTGGATCTCGTCTTCATCCGGTGAGAATCGAGCGGTGATCCTGCTCAGAGTCCCACCGGCTACGAGAGAGATCGCCAGCGCCGGCAACGCGGCCCGCTCCGCCCATTCCTGCAAGCCCTTGTAGCTGCCGATCGCGGCCTGAAGCTCGATGCAGCCCAGAGCGAGACAGGTCAGCGCCGCCAGCATCAGTGAGAGGGAGACGTAACGGCGTCCCTCACCTATCGGCATCGCCGCCCGGTTGTTGGCAAGCACGGTCAGCCCCACCGTCAGCAACAACAGGTAGACACCGACCAAGCCGCGAGAGACGGGGTCGTCGCAGACTACGATCAGGGCAGCGTCCGCAACGAGCGCGAGCAGAACACCAACCCAGAGAGCGTTTTTCTGACGGCGACGCGACTTCAGCCTCTTCAGCTGTCGCCAAACGGTCTGGGCCGAGAGGAGCCAGCCGGTTGCAAGCGGGATCGTCGCCGCGGTCGTGATCATCGCGCAAGCCGTCCAGGTCCACGTCGGCTTGATATTGAAAGGTTCGGCGCCAATCAGAACCGCGGTGGCCAAGACCGCGCTGAGGCCGGTCACGAGCAACAGGATCCTCGCCCCCCCGATCAGACGCGTTACAGGCACGGTGTTGTCGCTGATCGCGAGACCGGCGGCGAGCGCGGGAACGATGAGCAGAATCGCTGCCGCTATCTGAAGATCTTCTTCTTCCACTTCCGGGGCATAGCCGGCAAGCAGCCAGAGCATCGCTGCGGTTATCGCGCCGGCCAGAAACCAAAGCGCCGGGAAGGCGCCGTCACCGACGCCCACGGTGACTCGAAACCAGACGTCGCTTGGAAAGCGATTGCCAGGTCGGTCATGCCGGGCGATGCCCGCGGTGAGGATGGTTCGTCCCTCGCTGTCTTCCCTCTTGACGTAGTCACTCGGCTCAGCGAGCGGCATTCCACTGGCGGGTCGCAGGTCGCGGGGACTGCGGCCAGGTGGACAGGTCAATTCAAAGTGATAGGAACGGCATCGTTTCGTGTAGACGGTGGGAAATTCGTACTCAAACGGCATCCAGCCGAGGGGCTGGCCGATTCGTTCCCCCAGGGCCGAGAAGCTGACTCGAAACGTTCTCCGGCCGTATTTCCGCTTTCCCACCTTCAGGTATGAGCCAGGTCGAGCCGCGCAGGCACGCCAGGTCTTCAGCGGATGCCGGAGCGGCTGCTCGGGCATCCGCATGTCGCCGAAGATCCAGCGCAGGAAGACCCGGCGCACCATTGAGATCTCCTGGGTAAGCACGAGGGTGCGGCGTTCGCCACCTTTTCCCCGCAGAGGCACCCAGATCAGCGAGTGGTCGACCAGCATGTGGAGAACCTCGAGCAGGCCATGCTTCTTCCAGGTCGAGCCCAGTGCGGTGCTCTCGAGCCTGCCGCCCCCTTTCCGCTCGACCTGACTGAAGATTTTCCGCAGTATCAGTGATGACTGAAAGGGCTTGCCGGCGGCGATCTGCCCGATGAACTTCTTCAGTCCATCGATCGAGACCTGTGGCGAGGGCTTGATCGACGCGTGCAACGACTCCAGCGCATGACCGGCTGCAAGGGTGGAGAGTCTGTCGCACTCCGAGCGGATCGGGACCGGCACCAGAGCACCGCTCTCATCCCGTACCTCGAACCCGGTTCGTGGATCCTCCTTCTTCAGAAAGGCCAGGGGGAAGAGGAACACTTCTTCCCCGGCCTCATTGACCCAGCAAGCCCCTTCGTCGCTTGGCAGTTCGAAATCGACCTGCAGCTGCCAGCGAGCCGTGTGGTCGGGGTTGAGGGCGACCGTCTCGGTGTGACGGTGGATCAGGCGATGCCGCTGCCGAAGGTAATACCCGCAGTCGACCTGCGAATTACCCTCACCCCTCCCGGTGTCCCCTCCCTGCCCGTTCATCCCGCGAACTGGAGTTATATACAGAACTCTTGCAGTACACAAGAGAGCCCAGGCGGTGTCGACTCCTTAGCGACTGCCGAAGTCGATGACGCTGCGGATCCCGTCCTGGGCCTCCATCAACTCGAAGCCCCGGTTGACCTCGTCGAGGGTCAGGCGGTGGGAGATGAAGGGGTCGACGTCGATCTCGCCGGCCAGGTAGCGGTCGACGAGGAGGGGGACCTGGTCGCGCCCCTTGACGCCGCCGAAGGAAGAGCCGGCGACGCGGCGGCCCGTGATCAGCAGACGAGGGACCACATCGAGGGTCTCGCCCTTGCCGGCCACCCCGGCGACCGTGCACAGGCCCCAGGCCATACGCGCGGATTCGACCGCCTGGCGCATCACGGCGACGTTGCCGGTCGCCTCGAAGGTGTAGTCGGCACCGAAGCCGCCAGTCATCTCGAGGATCTTCTCGACAGCGCCATCGCCGCCTTCGAGCAGATCCGTCGCGCCCTGACCACGAGCCAGCTCGAGTCGATCTGAAGAAAGGTCGACACAGACGATCCGTTCGGCGCCCTGCAACCGACAGCCGGCGACCGCCCCCAACCCAACCATTCCCGCCCCAAAGACGACGCAGGTGCTTCCCGGCTCCACCGCGGCGGTGTTGATCGCCGCCCCGAGGCCGGTCGAGAGGCCGCAGGCGAAGAGGCAGGCGTGCTCGAACGGCGCCTCGGGGTTTATCTTCGCCAGGGCGATCTCCGGCATCACGGTGTATTCGGCGAAGGTCGAGCAGCCCATGAAATGGCGGATCCCATCGCCGTCGCGCGAGATGCGGGTGGTGCCGTTTGGAAGGAAGCCCCTGTTCTGCTGCTCACGGATCGCAAGGCAGAGGTTGGTTCGTGGGTCGAGACAGTGAACGCACTCGCCACACTGCGGCGAGAAGAGGCTGACGACGTGGTCGCCCGGCGAGAGGGAAGCGACATCCGAGCCGACCCGCTCGACGACACCGGCCCCCTCGTGGCCGAGAACGGTCGGCGCATAGCCCGAGGGATCGGCGCCGGAGGCGGTGTAGAGGTCGGTGTGACAGACACCGCAGGCGACGAGGCGGACAAGCACCTCTCCTGCTTGCGGCTCGGCGAGCTCGACCTCCTGGACCTCCAGTGGCTTCCCGAACTCCTCGAGCACCGCGGCACGCATCTTCATCCTCGACCCTGCCTTCCGCTCGGGATCAACCGCTCTTGAAACGGGCGGCCTCCTCCGAGCCACCCGTGGCGTTGCCCTCACTGTAGGAATGCGCCCCGGCGCCGGCGAGCGTGCCACCGTCGACGATCAGGTATTCCTCGCGAATCGGGCGCCCGTCGAGCCAGCACTCGAGGATCTCGCGCGTGCCGGCCGCGTAGCGGGCCTGGGCAGAGAGGCTCGTGCCAGAGGTGTGTGGGGTCATGCCGTGGTTGGGCATCGAGCGCCAGGGGTGGTCCCTGGGCGGAGGCTGGGGAAACCACACGTCGCCGGCATAGCCCGCCAGCCGGCCGCTCTCGCATGCCCGCGCGACCGCGTCGCGATCGCAGATCTTTCCGCGCGCGGTGTTGATCAGATACGAACCGCGCTTCATCCTGGCGAGCAGCTCCGCGTCGAACAGATTCTCGGTCTCGGGGTGCAGTGGAGCATTGATCGTCACCACGTCGCAAACCTCCACCATCGACTCCACGTCGGGGTGGAAGGTGACGTTCAGCTCCCGCTCGACCTCATCCGGCAGGCGGTGGCGATCGGTGTAGTGCAGACCGACCTCGAAAGGCTTGAGCCGCCGCAGGACCGCCGAGCCGATGCGTCCGGCGGCGACCGTGCCGACCTGCATGCCCTCCAGGTCATAGGAGCGAGACACGCAATCGGCGATGTCCCAGCCGCCGTCGACCACCCGCTGGTAGGAGGGAATGTAGTTGCGCACCAGCGACAGAATCATCATCACGACGTGCTCGGCGACGCTGATGCTGTTGGAGTAGGTCACCTCGGCGACCGTCAGGCCGTGCTCGATCGCCGCCTGCAGGTCGACATGGTCCGAGCCGATGCCGGCGGTCAGCGCGAGCTTCAGCTTGGGCGCCTTGGCGATGCGCTCAGCCGTCAGGTACGCGGGCCAGAACGGCTGGGAGATGACGACCTCCGCCTCCGGCAGCTCCTGCTCGAAAGCGGAGTCCGGGCCGTCCTTGTCGGAGGTGACGACGAGCCGGTGTCCGCGCTCCTCCAGGAACTCCCGCAGCCCCAGCTCCCCCGAGACGCTGCCGAGCAGCTCACCGGGCCTGAACCCGATCGCCTCTGGCGTCGGCGTGCTCTGGCCGTCCGGGTAGCGCGCGATCGCCGGAACCTCATCGCGCGCGTAAACCGGCGGGTAACCACTGACCGGGTCGTCATAAAGCACACATAGAACGTTCGCCATGGACCCCCATCCTCTCGCAGGACAGGTGCGAGGGCAAGGCCCTAGCGAAGCGGTGGCGGCGTCATCAGCGCGACCGGTACCGCGAGACCCGCCGAGCGGCGAAGGGTGGCTATGCGGCGGCCGGGCTGGACCGCTGCGCGGATCTCGCTGACCTTGTCTCCGAGCCCGGCGACGCTCGCGTCAAGGCCGGGGACGACAAAGGCAAGTCCCCAGAAGAAAGCGGGTCGATCGCCCCCCGCGTGCTCACTCGCCTCGACAGGCTCCTGCACGACCTCGAGGATGGTTCCGCCAAGGCGAAAGAACGCCTGCCGGGGAGCGCCTGCGGGCGTCGGCTCCTCGCGGACGCGGCGCAGGTCGAGCCCGGCGCTCTGCAGCGCCGCGACCGTTCGATCGAGCGCGGACGTGATGGCGACGACGTGATCGAGCGCGGTGACGCCATTTGAGTGCAACGGCCGCTCGCTCGGCGGTCGGCGATCCGACCGCGTCGTCGACAGCCCGTCCAGCTCGGTGCTTTCGATCTCGCGCAGCGACCAGCCGATCAACCCTCTGCCCGCGTCCGAACCCGCCAAGCGGATCCGCACGTCCCCGACGACGCAGGTATCGCCGTCGAGCTCGAACCCGAGCGACGACCAGGCATCGGGCGGGTCCGCGACCGTCAGCTCGTCGATCGTTGGGGCCACACGCGAACGTTAGAGCTCGTCGAGCGTGCTGCCGCTGATCACCGAGCGTGGTCGTTCGGCGACCACGTCCAAGCCTGGTTGTGCATGCTCGTCTCGGCGCTTGATCAGCAGCCACTGGGCCTTCTCACCGGGGCGGGTGCGCTGCAGGGCGAAGCCACCGCGCAGCTTCTCGCCGTGGAGAACGAACACGGCATGGCCGCGATCGAGCGCCTGCGGCCAGGCCACCCGACCGCCCTGCTCGTAGTGGCCGCGATCCCAGACGATTACGCGACCCCCTGGGAGCGCGCCCTCGAAGGTGTTGTGGGCGATCGCGTGGTCGGCCACCTCTATGGCGAGGCGCTTGACGGCGGGGTCCAGCGAGGGACCCTTCGGAACCGCCCAGGAGCGCATCACCCCGCCCACCTCCAAGCGCAGGTCGAAGTGGTGGGCGGTGGCGGCGTGCTCCTGAACGACGAAGGCGCCGGCGCTCACACCGCGGATCGCGAACTGCTCGTGGCCCTCGACCTGCTTCGGCTCGATCGCAACCTCGGTGACGCGTGCGGCCTGTGGACCAACGCGCAGGAACGACACCAGATCCTCGACCGCCCGATCGAGCCCCTCGGCGTGGACATGCACGCTGCCGTCCGGTTCGTTGCGCACCCAACCCATCAATCCGAGCCGACGCGCCTGCCCCAGCGTCGCGTCGCGATATGCGACACCCTGGACCTCCCCGCGCACGACAGCGCGCACCGCCGTCACGTCCGCGTCCGCTCGCTCAGTCATGGCGCCTGGATGATGCCCTCCCCCGCGGTCACCAGCCCTGGGCGCAGGACGTCGGGATCGTGGCCCGGCATGACGGTGAGGCCCGCGTCGCGCAAGCCGCGCAACCGATCCGCCGAGCGCCCCTGCTCGTCGTGGTCATGGCCGAACATCGGGAAGCGGTGATCGTCGAGCCCACCGGCAAAGTGCACGACGTCGGCACCGAGCACGAGGTCGCCGACGCGCACCGACTGGTGGCCTGGAGTGTGCCCGGGCGTAAACAGGAGCTCGATCGAACCGTCTCCCAGGAGGTCGTGGTCGCCGTCGACGAGGACGAGGCGGCGTTCCTCGCCGCTGTAGTCGCGGGGGAAGTAGAAGTTGTGCTTCGCCAAGGCGCGATCCTGCCCGGCGGCCCACTCCTGGCGTTGGATCACCAGCGGTATCGATGCCGGCACGAGCGGCAGACCACCGGTGTGGTCCCAGTGCAGGTGAGTGAGAACGACCATCGTCACGGTGTCGAGGTCGACCTGCTCGGCGATGCTCTGCTCCTGCTCGAACGCGAACAGGTCCAGCGCCTCCGATTGCCCATAGAAACCGGCCGCATCGGCCACCGCCGCCGGATGCAGCCCGGTGTCGATCAGGATCCGCTGCTCCCTGGTCTCGATGAGATAGGCGGGAACCGGGAATCGGATCAGCGGGCCCTGCGGCTCGCCCCGGCGCATGAGTGCGGCGGGCGCGGTCAACCAACCGACGTTGAGGAGCTGAACCAGCATCACCAGGACCTTTCGAAGAGGAGCCTAGCGAGACGCTATTCGAGTCTTGAACGGCCTGATCGGGGCCGATGCCTCACCCCTCCCAACCCGCCAACGCCGCGAGCGCTCCGACAACCCGGGCGCGCGTCTCGCACGGCTCGATCACCGCGTCGACGAAACCGCCGGCCGCGGCGGTCTCCGCTCGCAGGTGCTCCTCCGCATATGCGGCCGAGAGGGTCTGCTGTGTGGTGACCGGATCATCGGCGGCGGCAAGCTCGCGCCGGTGGACGATCCCCGTCGCCGGATGCGCACCCATCACGCCAATTTCCGCCCCCGGCCAGGCGAACACGAAGTCCGCCCCCAGGCCGCGTGAGTTCATCGCGATGAAGGCGCCGCCGTATGCCTTGCGCAGGATCACCGTCACGCGGGGGACGGTCGCCGCGGCAAACGCGCGCACGAGCGTGGCGCCGAAACGGATCACACCCGCGCGCTCCTGACGCACGCCGGGCATGAAGCCGGGCGTGTCGACCAGCACCACCAGCGGCAGTCCGAACGCATCACAGCACGAGACAAAACGCGCGGCCTTCTGCGAGGACTCGGTGTCGAGCACGCCGCCGAGGTAGCGAGGCTGGCTCGCGATCAGACCCACCGGCCTGCCTTCAATCCGCGCAAAGGCGGTCACCACGCTGCGCGCCCAACGTGGCGCAACCTCGAACAGCGAGCCGGCATCGACTATGCCATCGCTGACCGCGCGCACGTCGTAGACACGGCGCGGCGAATGCGGCACACACTCCCCGGGGTCGTCCAGCAGCGGCGGCGCGACCGTGGTTCGCGGCAGGTCCCCACCTGCGTGCTGCGGCAAGTAGCTCAGCAGTCCCCGTGTCAGATCCATGGCCGAGCGGTCGCCGGGCGCAACCAGGTCGCAGACGCCATTGCGCTGATGCACCCAGGGACCACCCAGCTCATGCCTGTCGACGTCCTCGCCGGTGACGTCGCGCACAACCGCCGGGCCCGTGAGAAACATGGCCGCCTGCTCGGTCATCACCACGAAGTCGGTGAGTGCCGGCGAGTAACAGCCGCCCCCCGCCGCGAGGCCGGCGATGACGGAGATCTGGGGGACGACACCTGAGAGCAGGACGTTCTGGCGAAAGATCCGCCCATAACCGAATAAGCCCGCGGTCCCCTCCTGCATGCGCGCCCCGCCCGACTCGATGACGCTCACCACCGGCAGTCGCGATCGCCCGGCCAGCTGGAGAAGCCGATCGATCGTGTCCGCCTGCGCCTCCCCGAGCGATCCGCCGAGGAACTTCACGTCCTGCGCGTAGCAGGCGATCGGCCGGCCCCCGACGCGACCCAGTCCCGCAACCACTCCGTCCCCGGGCTGAGCGAGGGCGCCGATACGGGTCGACATGACTGAGGAGCGGATCAGCTCCAGCGAGCCCGCATCACAGAGCAACTCAAGCCGCTCGAGCGGGCTGCCCACCTCCTTTGAGCCGGCTTTCAAAGTCCCTGCACTCCCCATTACCTGCTCACTATTCCCCCTACCCCTGCCCCCCGGCTACGTCAGTTTGAAAGCGGACACAAGCACTTATATGCATCGCACTCGAGGGAATCATGTCTATCACCGGGGGTTCGATCCCAAATACCCCAATGTGGCGCGTGCACCGGACCAGGGTTCACCACGTCGGCACCAATGGGTGGTCGGAAAGGACTCCATCAAAGGCGACAACCAGAATCCTTGGTATTGAGGATCGTCACTTCGGCTGCGGCACGATGCGGATGTAGGGGCGCGGGGACTCCCACCCGTCCGGGTAGGTCTCCTGGGCCTCGTCGTTGGAGACCGAGCCGGCGATGATTACGTCCTCTCCCTCTTTCCAGTTGACCGGCGTCGCGACTTTGTGCTGCGCGGTCAGCTGTAGGGAGTCGATTACGCGCAGGACCTCGTCGAAGTTGCGGCCCGTCGTCATCGGGTAGACGAGGATCAGCTTGATTTTCTTGTCGGGGCCGATGACGAAGACGTTGCGGACGGTCTGGTTGTCGGCCGGAGTCCGCTCCCCCGGGTCGCCGGAGACCTCAGCCGGCAGCATCTCGTAGAGCTTCGACACGGTGAAGTCCGCGTCGCCGATCAGGGGGTAGTTGGGCGCCGCGCCCTGGGTCTCCTCGATGTCGGCGGCCCAGGCCGGGTGCTGGTCGACCGGGTCGACCGAGAGGCCGATGATCTTGACGTTACGGCGGTCGAACTCGGGTTTGATCTTGGCCATGTAACCGAGCTCGGTGGTGCACACCGGGGTGAAGTTCTTCGGGTGCGAGAACAGCACCGCCCACGAATCGCCGATCCAGTCGTGGAAGCTGATCGGCCCCTCCGTCGTATCCGCCTCGAAGTCCGGGGCGACATCTCCTAGCTTGAGCATCGTGATTCTCCTTCGGTAGTGGCGATCAGCCGCATTGCGTTCCTTCAACGCTTCCATGCTCATCGTAGATGGCAGCGGGTACCCTGGCCTCCGTGGTGACCGCGGAGGAGATCGGTGGCATCGCCGTCTTTGCGACTCTCGCGGCGGACGAGCGAGAGCGGCTTTCCCGCGCGGCGGCGGATATCGCCCTCGTCCCCGGCGAGTACGCGGCGCATGAGGGCGACGAACGGGCGATCTTCGCCGTGCTCGAGGGTCGCATCGAGACGGTCAAGGCCGTCGACGGGGTCGAGCGCCTGATCGGCGAGCGCCTCCCGGGGGACGTCTTCGGCGAGGTTCCGATCGTGCTCGGAACGGTGTTCCCGGTCGGCTTTCGCGCCGCGGAGCGCTCGCGCGTGATGCGAGTCGAGGCTCAGGACTACCACGCCGTCGCCGCCGTGGCGCCGGACGTCGGCAAGGCGATCGGCAGGCTCGCGGGCCACCGGATGGGCGGCTCACACGGCCTCGAGGCCCTCGCGGCCGACCCACCGCCGCCCCGCGCGCTCGTGGTCGGGCATCGCTGGGACGCCTCCTGCGCCGAGCTGCGGCGCTTTCTGGACCGCAACCAGATCACCTTCAGCTGGCTCACGCCCGATACGCCCGATGCGGCCGACCAGTGGGGCGGCGCCCTGCCCGCCGAGGAGGACTGGCCCGCGATACGCGTCGTCGACGGCAAGACCGCGGTGCAGCCTCGCCTGCGCAGGGTGGCTGAGCTGCTCGGCGTCAACACCGAGGCGGGTGCTGCGGAGTACGACACGGTGATCGTGGGCGCCGGCCCCGCCGGGCTGGCCGCAGCCGTGTACGGGGCATCGGAGGGCCTGCGGACGCTCGTGGTCGAGCGGGAAGCGCCCGGCGGCCAGGCCGGCACCTCCTCCCGGATCGAGAACTACCTCGGCTTCCCGTCGGGCGTCTCCGGAGACGAGCTGGCGAGCCGGGCGTTGCATCAGGCGCGGCGGCTCGGCGCCGAGATCCTCGTCACCCGGTCGATTGAGCGGATAGACGCCGTGAACCGCGAGCTGCACCTCGACGCCGGCGACGTCCTCCGCGCGCGGACGATCATCCTCGCCTGCGGGGTGACGTGGCGGAACCTCTCGATAGAGGGCTTCGACCGTCTGGCCGGGAAGGGCATCTCCTACGGCGCGGCGCGCAGCGAGGCGCCGAACACCCACGGTCTGGCCGTCCACATCATCGGCGCGGGCAACTCGGCCGGGCAAGCCGCCCTGTTCTTCTCCACCCACGCGAAGAACGTGACGATCCTCTGCCGGGGAGACAGGCTCGAGAAGAGCATGTCGCGCTATCTCATCGACCAGCTGGCGACCCGGTCGAACATCGACGTGATGTTCGGGACCGAGGTGGCGGCCGTGCACGGCGTCGACTCGCTCGAGGCGATCGACATCCGCAGCTCCGCGACGGGCGAGACGTCCCAGCTCGAGTCGGGTGGTCTCTTCATCTTCATTGGAGCGGATGCGGAGACGTCATGGCTCCCACCCGAGATCGCGCTGGATCATCACGGCTACGTGCTGACGGGCTCGGACATGCGCTCGGCCGACCGCTGGACGCTCGACCGCGACCCCTACCTCCTGGAGACGAGCGTCCCCGGCATCTTCGCCTGCGGCGACGTCCGCTTCGGCCCGGTGAAGCGCGTCGCCGCCGCCGTCGGCGAGGGCAGCATGGCCATTGCCTTCGTGCACCAGTACCTCAAGGAACTGGCCCCCGTTGACGGGGCGCCACAGGCCGCCGAGCCGACGGCGGCGGCCAAGTAGCCGCCATTCCCCAGCGTCACAACATCGCCAGTTGGGGGTTCGCTGGGGTCAGCTCGGGAGCTCCTCCGGCGGCACTCCCCCTCTCCAGGTCCAGGAGCACCCGCTTTCGTTGCAGGCCGCCGAAGTAGCCGGTGAGCGAGCCGTCGGCGCCGATCACCCGATGGCAGGGCACCACGACCGGCACGGGATTGCGGCCGATCGCCGAGCCGACGATCCGCGGCCGCTCATAGGGCTCGAGGTCCGCGCTGTAGAGGGACTCGTCAACCCGCCGAGCCATCTCGCCGTAGGTCGTCGTCGTCCCGTAGGGGATCGCGAGCAACAGGCGCCAGACCTCCCTCTGCAAGGGCGTGCCGCGAAGGTCGAGGTCCAGCTCGAAGGTCCGGCGCTCACCGGCAAAGTAAGCCTCGAGCTGACCGACCGCCTCCAGTAGCGGCCGCCGAGCCGCCGCCGAGAGCCGCGGTGAGTGTCCGGAAAAGTGGATGTTGGTGATGCCCTTTGGCCCCGCGACCACGGTCAGCGGCCCGATCGGGCTCTCACAAATCGTCCAGCCAGGGCAATCGCTCATCTCAATAGATAAACGACCAGCCCGGTCGAAACGGGAGGGCCCCGGGGATAATCCCCGCCGCCGCTATGCTGCCGGACGCATCGTGGCGGCCGTAGTTCAACGGTAGAACTTCGCGTTGTGGTCGCGACAATGAGGGTTCGATTCCCTCCGGTCGCCTTCGCGCTGCAAGTGACGACATCCGGCGACGAAGTCAGCGCCCTTGGGCAATCCGCTGAAGCGCTCTAGCGATACGGTTGGGGACGATGCCTGTCCGACGCGGGATCACATTCTTTCGGCCGGAGGCGCGGCCCATCACCGCCATCGGCGCGCAGGCTCGGGGCGCTGTGGCAATCGGGGCCTTGGCGGTCGGAGCGGCGGCTGTCGGCGGCTTTGCGATCGGGCGGCTGAGTGTCGGCCGCCTCACGATCAAGCGCGCCTCGATCGGGCGACTCGAGGTCGAGGATCTCGAGGTCGGGCGCCTGCGCATACGCGACGCCGCGCCACCACAATGACGAAGCCCGGACTCGCGGTGCTCGCCACCGCCATAGCCCTCCTTGCCTGGCCGGCCACGGTGCAGGCCCTCGGCCCCTATCCGGACCTCGGGCAGTGCCACGTCTTCCCAGACCCCCCGGCCTCGCTCGCCCCACAGGCGCCGTCGCTGCCCAATGAGGCCGCCTGGAACCAGGACATCTCGAAGGCGCCCGTCGCGCCCAACTCGGCGGCGATCATCTCCCACATCAACGCCAACGGCGGCGACCACCTCCACCCCGACTTCGGCTCACCCCGCGCTTACGGGTTCCCCTACGCGGTGGTCGGCGCCATACAGCGCAAGCTGCCAATCCACTACACCGCCTACGGCAGCGAGAGTGACCCCGGACCGTTCCCGATCCCTACCGGCGCCCCGGTCGAGGGCGGGAATGGCAGTGACGGCGACCGGCACGTGCTTGTCGTCGACCGCTCCAGCTGCACGCTCTACGAGCTCTACCGCGGCTTCTTCCAGGGGCGACGTTGGAACGCCGACTCAGGCGCCCGTTGGGACCTGCGCTCCACCGGGCTTCGCCCCGACTCGTGGACCTCGGCCGACGCCGCCGGCCTGCCGATCTTCCCCGGTCTGATCCGCTACGACGAGGTCGCCACCGGCCATATCGACCACGCGATTCGCGTCACCTTCGACAGCACCCGCAACGCCTGGGTCCACCCAGCCTCCCACTGCGCCGGCGACAGCGACAGCCCCAACGCGCCACCGATGGGAATGCGACTGCGGCTGAAGCCCGGCTACGGCCTCGGCCGCTTCAGCGGCGCCGCGAAGACGATCGCCACCGCGCTCGAGCACTACGGGATGATCGTCGCCGACAACGGCTCCAACTGGTACTTCGGTGGCACCAGCGACCGCCGCTGGGATGACGAGAACCTGAACCAGCTGAAGCAGATTCCCGGCAGCGCCTTCCAGGTCGTGCAGAGCGCCGCCCGCGCCCACGTCTGCTGAGCTCAGTCGTCGCCGAGCACGACGTGGCGGAAATCGGCTCGCAGTCGCGATCCCAGCTCTGCCGTCGCGGCGTCGGCGCCGTTCTGCTCGCCGTTGCTGACCAGGACAACGTCACTGGCCGGGAAGCTCTGAAGCTGGTCCTCGACCGCCTGCACGATGTCCTCGTCCCCCACCCGCGCCTCGGCGGAGACGCCAGCCTTGGCCAGCGCGGCCACCGTGGCGACGAGGTTCTGCTGGGCGGCGTGGCGCGCGCTCTCGACGTCCGAAGCCCAGCGGTCGAGGAAGCCGATCCTGGCCGGTGAGAGAACGAGCACGTCGGTCTCGCCGCCAAGTCCGGACACATCGATGAGCTTCCGCACCGACGCGGGCTCCTCGACCGCGCACGTCACCACGATGAGGACGCGACGGCGGGCGCCCTCCTCGGGCACGGATCCGATCGGTCCGCGTGGTCGCTGCCGCGCCGCGATCACCAGCAGGGCGACCGCCGCCAGGGCGCCTACCGCGACACCGAGCGCGGGGCCCGCGAGCGCGAACCCGACAGCGATCGGGACCACGATCGCAGCGACGATCAACGGCAGCTTCCACGGAGCCATCGGCCCGAATTGTCACCGACGAGGAGCCAGACGCGCCTGACGGCGCCGCGGACCCTAGCCCGGCGCCGACTTGGACGATGCGGCCTTCGGCAGCAAATTCATTGCTTCGAGCATCAGCTGCCACTGCTCGTAGTACTTCGGGTTTGACTTACGGCTCAGATCTATGAACCAGTACCCCCGCTTCCATACGTCCAATGCCGTGGCACCGAAAAAGTCCTTGGTAATGCCTTTGTGGAGGAGACCTTGGTTGTACATGCCGGCGAGCTCCTCGAACAGGTTCGGCACGAGCAGCGCGGCGAGCTTGTCTTCGTAGTCCCAGCGCTGGAAACGCTTGTAGCTCTTCTTGGCCGAGACCCCGTCGAGCCTGAACAGCTTGTCCGTCCTTTCGTGGAAGGGCAGAAGCTCCGGCGTTGCGAAGCGCTGGGTGTAGTTGTAGGTCAGGGCCTCCCGCGAGGCGGAGCGCGCAACCTTGATCTGAATGGCCGCCCCGACGAGCGCCAGGAGCGCCGTAACCGCGAGGACGATCTGGGCGATCGCCGCCCAGTCGGTCAGATGCAGGTCCATGCTGGGCATGCCCAGCGCCCAGACCGATACCCCGAGACCGGTCGACGGAGCAAGGTGTCTGAAGCCACCCCCGCTGGTATCCTCTGTTTGTGATGAACGCGCCAATCTTGGTTCCACCCAAGCCGCTCTGCGGATCGTAACCCAGATTTAGAGCACCCCCGGCTGGATTCGAACCAGCGACCCACGGCTTAGAAGGCCGTTGCTCTGTCCACTGAGCTACGGGGGCAGGTGCGCGCCCTAGATTACGGCCAGACAGGCCGGTTCGCGTAGGATCGCACCGATGCCGAGTATCGATGCGGGAGGCACCGAGCTTCACTACCTGCGCGCCGGGGCGGGCGAGCCGATGCTGCTGATCCAGGGGATGAGCGCCACCCACCTCACCTGGGGCCGCCCCTTCCTCTCCCCGCTGGAGGAGAGCTTCGACTGCATCGTCTTCGACAACCGCGGCATGGGGCTGTCCGGGCGGGCGGAGATGCCCTTCGCGACCGCCGACCTGGCCCGCGACACCGTCGGGCTGCTCGACGCACTCGAGATCGAGAACGCCCACGTCGTCGGCATCTCGATGGGCGGGATGGTGGCGCAGGAGCTCGCTCTCGCCCACCCCGAGCGGATCCGCACCCTGACCCTCGGCGCCACCTACTGCGGCGGGCCGGAGGGGACGCTGATGGACCCCGAGGACCTGAAGATGCTCGGCGCGGCGATGGCATCCGGAGATCGCGTCCAGGTCCTCCGGGCGATGTGGGAGATCAACCTCTCCCCCGGCTTTCGCGAGGATGAGGCTCGTTTCGCCGAGTTCTGCGAAATGGCCAGTGCCCTGCCCGCCCCCAAAGAAGTGATCCTGCAGCAAATGCGGGCCTGCGGCGCCCACGACACCAGCGCCCGACTGGGGCAGGTCTCGGTCCCGACCCAGGTCGTCCACGGCACCGCCGACCGGCTGCTCGGGGTCGGCAACGGAGTCCAGATAGCCGGTCTGATCGGCGTCGAACCGCAGTTGCTCGAGGGGGTCGGCCACATGTTCTGGTGGGAGCAGCCGGAGCGCGCTGCAGCCCTGGTCCGCGATCACGCCCTCGCGCCGGTCTGAACCGACGTGCCGGTAGTTAGCCGTCCATATGGGGGGCTAACTACCGGCACGTCCCGGCGGGTCAGCCCTTGCCGACGTCGGCGCAGCTGGGGTCGAGCCTGCCCTTGACCTTGAAGACGTAGTCGGGCTCAGGCGTGATTTCGGGCTCTTCGATCACCAGTTCCAGCGCCGGGTCGGACTTCAGCCAGGCGTAGATCGGGTACCAGTATTCGGCCTCGCGCGAGTCCTGGGTGAACTGGCTGATGATCAGGAAGTCGTAGTGCCCGGCGTTGATCCGGCGGCGGAACTGGCCGCAGCTCGTCGCCAACCGGTACTCGCCCTTCGGCCCCGGCACGCCGATGTACTGAACGTAGTTGTCGAGGTTGGCGCCGTAGAAGCCGTACTGGCCGAAGAAGATCTCGCCCGAGCCGGCGATCCCGATCCTCGCATCGTGGCGGTTGCGGGCGAACGTGTAGGCCTTGCGCGGACCCCCTTCCTGCAGGAAGGGGGTCGTGCGGGTGTAGTGCTGGTCGTAGTACTGGACCTCCTGGGTGCGGCCAAGCACCACAGCGAGCAGGAGGACGCCGCCTGCCACCGCCGCGACGAAGCCTCGGCCGACCCGGCGCCGGCCCCGCAACAGGCCCAGCGCCGCCGGCATCCAGACCAGCGCCAACGTCAGGAAGATCGTGCCGAAGATGTACCCCGGGTACCAACGCGGCGTCGTCAGGACCGTGATGGCATAGACCACGACCAGGAAGAGCAGCGTCTGCCAGGCGCGCGAGTCGGGGGCACGCAGCGGGCGGGCGATCGGCAGCAGCGTCATCCCCAACACCAAGCCGGGGACGAGATAGCGAGTGTTGGTGAAGAACCCCGTCGGCGAGCCCTCCTGGCCCGCCGCGGTGAGCGGCGTGAAGAGGTAGACGAGCGCGGTCAGCAGCGCCGCCGCGGCGATCACCTGCAGAATCCGGTTGCGAGAGCGCACCGCGATGAAGACGGCCGCGGCGACGGCGACGATCAGGATCAGCGGCCAGAGCGGGCCGAACGCGTCGTCGAGACGGGGGAAGAACCAGCGGCGATACACGGTCGGGTCGGTCAGGTAGTGCGAGACGGCGAAGCGCGGTCGCGGGTCGAGCGGCATCTGGTCCGGCCGCGGCAGGTGCAGCGGGCCGAAGCCGATCTGCGGGATCGGGTTGCCGCCGGTCTTGATCGCCGCCCGCACGTACCAGTAGCCGCCGACGACGAAGGCCGACAGCCCGAGCACCCATGCCGTCGTCAAGCGCCGCCCCTTGCCGCTGAAGACCACCACCCCGAGCCCGATCGCCACAACCGGGACGAGGAAGGTGAGCTTGACCGAGGCGGCGAGCCCGGCGGCTATGCCGGCGAGGATCAACGGGCCCTTGTCGAGCAGGGGCGCGTCACGCTCCGGCGTGTCCTGGACGGCGCCGCTGTCCGGTGCTCGGCGCTGGTGCCCGTTGATCAGGAAGGCGGTGAAAGCGATCAGGAAGGCGAGGCCCATGATGTCGTTGCGCCCCTCCCCCGGCTGCGTTTCGATCATCACCCCCGCGTCGAGGACGATCGCTCCCGCGACCAGCGTCGCCGGCCCGACCTTGTATGGGCGCCCGACGCACCACGCGGCGAGCAGCGCGATCGCCAGCCAGACGAGATTGATCAGCGGCGAAAGCCAGTCGGTCTTGAAGACGACGATCCCGGCCGCGTGGATCAGTTCCGAGCTCTGCGGGTAGAACCAGGCGGCTAGCCGCAGCGGATCGGTGTAGTGGAGGTGGACGGTGGACGCTTCCTGGGCGATCCGCGCCGCGAACGGCATGTGGTACCAGGTCGTGTCACCGCCGAACATGCCGAAATCGAGGCTGAGCTGCGAGGGGAACGTCCACTCGGCGACCGTGAACGAGGCGACGCCCAGCGCCAGCAACAGGGCGATCGTCTGCACCTGCGGCGCCGCGACTTCCCCGCTGCCGCGGGGAGCCATGCGGCGGCCAAGCCCGGCGGCCAGGAGGCCGACGCCGATGCAGACGACCACGATCCAGCCCAGGCGCAGGATGCTGAGCGTGCCGAGCAGCTCCAAGGAGACGACCAGCAACGCGACCGCGATCGTCGCGTCGGCAAGCCGGGCGAGGGCGCCGGAGAACTGCGGCACAATCCAGCGCCGCAGCCAGTAGCCGCCGAGCCCGAGCGCCGAGACGATGCCGATCGTCGCCAGGCAGCCGCCGATGTAGGAGCCGAAGGAGGGGGTCACCGGCGCGGGATGCTATTCGGCGCGGCGGGCGTGCGAGGAACTAAGAGGCGGCGGTCGGGATGCGGCAGGAGACACCGGTGCCGGCGAGGCCGCAGTAGCCGTTCGGCACCTTGTGCAGGTATTGCTGGTGGTAGTCCTCGGCGTAGTAGAAGGGGCCCGCCGGCTCGACCTCCGTGGTGACCGGCTCGTGGCACGCTGCCCGCAGCGCCTCGTCGTAGGCCTGGCGGACCATCTCCGCCGTCGCTTTCTGGGCGTCGTTGGCGAAGTAGATGCCGGATCGGTACTGCGTGCCGACGTCGTTGCCCTGGCGCATCCCCTGGGTCGGGTCGTGCTCCTCGAAGAAGACCTTGAGCAGGTCGGCATAGGAGATCTGCTTCGGGTCGAATGCGACCAGCACCGCCTCGGTGTGGCCGGTCATTCCGGAGCAGACCTCCTCGTAGGTCGGGTTCGGGGTGGTCCCGTTCATGTAGCCGACCGCCGTGGTGTAGACGCCGTCGAGGACCCAGAAGAGTCGCTCGGCGCCCCAGAAGCAGCCAAGCGCGAAGTAGGCGGTCTCGATCCCGTCGGGGAACGGCGGCTTCAGCGGGGTGTCGAGGATGGCGTGTCGCTCCGGCACCTCGAAGGCAGGCTCGCTGCGCCCCGGCAACGCCTCCTCCGCGCCGGGCATCTGCGCCTTCTGCCGGTTCCAAAGCATCTCCGATACACGGTAGCGTTCCTACATCGGCTGTCTTGTCCTCCTCTTCGCCCTGATCTCGCCGCGGCTGGCGCTGTTCGTGCTGTGGCTGTTCACCGACCTGCTCAGCCGCGCCTTCGACAGCTGGATCGTCCCGCTGCTCGGTTTCTTCCTGCTGCCCTGGACGACCCTGGCCTACGCCGCGATGTGGGCGTCCTCGGACGGCGTCAACGGCTTCGAGTGGTTCATCGTCGCCCTCGCCTTCCTGATCGACATCGGCGCCTTCGCCAAGGGCAACCGGCGACGGGCGGAAACGGCGTAGCGGCTAGCCGAGATCCTCAGCCGGGTAGGCGGCCCGGACGTGGGCCTTCGAGAGGACCACGAAGTCCCGCCGTACCGCCTCGCCACCGCCAAGCGGGGAGATCTCGACGTCGAGCAGGGGGATGAAGGCAACATCGGCCCTGTTGACGGCGTCGGAGAAACGGCTCTGGTAGCCCTCCGGCGGCAGCGTGACGTCGCCGATCACCAGATGCCGATCGGTTTCGAACACAACCCGTTCCTTGCGGCGCGGGCTACCGGGTTGGCCTTCCATGCGAGCGCTTATCGACGTTTCCAGGTACTTCGTGAATGGATAAGCGTCCAGACCCGTATTTGGGCGCAGCGCTGCAACGAGCCTCAGCGTTTCTTCTTCACCGGCGACCGTGCCCGCCGATGCACCTCTGCAAATCGGGGCGCCCGGATTCGAACCGGGGACCTCGGCCACCCAAAGGCCGCGCGCTACCAGGCTGCGCCACACCCCGCTATGCCGATCTTAGAGCTACCTGGGCCTCCCGACGCAAACCGGGTCGGCAATCGTTAGGTTCCGGCCGATGGCCGACGTCCGCCCGATCTTCGCCACCCACTACGACCTCGACGTCGTCGGCTCGCTCGACAAGGTCGCGGCGCCGCCCTACGACGTGATCGACGGCACCCAACGGGCCGAGCTGCTGGAGCGCTCCCCCTTCAACGCGGTCGCGATCGATCTGCCGAAACCCTACGGCGAGACCGGGCCGCAGCAGACGGAAGACGATCCCTACGCAAGAGCCGCCAGGGCGATGGACGATTGGCGCGAGGCCGGGGCGCTGGTCACCGACGCCGAGCCGGCGATCTGGGCGATGACCCAGGACTACACCGGCCCCGACGGCACGGCCCGCACCCGCCACGGCATCCTCGCCAGGGCCCGGGTCGAGGACTTCGACGCCGGACAGGTCCTTCCCCACGAGCGCACCCTGCCGGGGCCGAAGAAGGACCGACTTGACCTGACCCGCGCCACCCGCCACAACCTCTCGCCGATCTTCTCGCTCAGCACTGAGGACGCCTGGCCGCTGGTGGCGCCGGCGATCGAGGGGGAGCCGCCGTGGGGCGAAGCGACCGACGAAGGCGGCACGGTCACCAAGGTCTGGCGCGTCAGCGACCCCGCGATCCACGCCACGGTCACCGAGCTGCTCGACGGCGCGCAGCTGCTGATCGCCGACGGCCACCACCGCTATGAGACGGCGATCGCCTACCGCGACGAGGTCGGCGGCGAGGGCGACCACAACTACACGTTGATGGCCCTGACCGGCCTCGACGACCCCGGCCTCACCGTCTTCCCCACCCACCGCCTGCTCTCCGGCTTCGCCGGCGACCCGGAGCGCCAGCGGCAGCTCGGCGAGGGCCTGCGCGAGCTCTTCGACGCTTCCGAGGTGCCGATCGCCGAGCTCGATCCGCTGGGCGAGGAGGGGGTCGGCGTCTTCGGGCTCTACGACTCCTTCCACCAGCGCGGCTTCCGGCTGCGGCTGAAGGACGCCGCGATCGTCGCCCTCGACGAGCAGCTCGCCGGCAAGCCCGAGGCCTACCGCCGCCTCGACGCGGCGATCCTCGAGACGCTCGTCCTGAAGGGGATCGCCGGTCTGAGCGAAGACGACATCCTCGCCAAGCGCGGCCTCGGCTACTCGAAGAGCGTCGAGGATTCGCTCGCGCTGCTCGGAGACGGCACCTACGACGTCGCCTTCATCCTTCGCCCGATCCCGGTCCCCCAGGTGAAGGCGATTTGCGAAAGCAGCGAGAACATGCCCCCCAAGTCCACCTACTTCTTCCCCAAGGTGCTGACCGGGCTGGTCTTCAATCCAGTCGACTGACGGCGCCGCGGCGTAGGATCACGCCGTGGTCAAGATCTACACCAAGAAGGGCGACGACGGCACCACCTCGCTCTGGTACGGCGGCCGCGTGCCCAAGCACCACGGCCGCACGACGGCCTACGGCACGCTCGACGAAGCCTGCTCCCAGCTGGGCGTTGCCCGCGCCCTCTGCGGCGCCGACCGAGCCGAGCTGGCGGCCGACATCCTCCGCCTCCAGGACGACATCTTCGTCGCCGGGGCCGAGCTGGCGACCTCTCCCGAGGCGAGCGAGCGGCTGCAGGACGGGATCAGCCGCACCACGGAGGAGATGGTCGCCGAGGTGGAGGAGCGGATCGACCACTACATGGGACAGGTCGAGCTGCCGCCCCAGTTCGTGATTCCGGGCGGCACCCAGCTCTCCGCCCAGCTCGACGTCGCCCGCACCACGATCCGTCGCGCTGAGCGCCACATCAGCGCCCTGGCCGAGGCGGGCGAGCTGGCCGGAGAGACCGTGATCCACTTCGTCAATCGCGCCTCCGATCTCGCCTACGCGATGGCCCGCTTCGCCGACGTCGACGACCCGGCGCTGTTCGAGGGCCGGCGCAAGGCCTAGTCGATGAGGGTCGTCGCCCGCCGCCGTGAGGGGTACGCCCATGACGTCGAGGTCGAAGGCGGCCACACGATCGTCGTCGACGAGCCCGTCGCCGCGGGGGGAACCGACGCCGGCCCCTCCCCCACCCGCCTGGTCGCGGCCGGGCTGGCCGGCTGCGTCGCGGTGACGATGGAGATGTACGCGGAGCGCAAGGGATGGGACATCGGCTCGGTGGAGGTCGACGTCGACGTCGAGTACGAAGGCTTCTCACCGCGCTCCTTCGCGGTCACCCTGCGGCTGCCCGCGGAGCTGAGCGAGGAGCAGCGCCAGCGCCTTATGGTCATCGCCCGCAAATGCCCTGTCCACAAGGTGCTGGCCGGCGAGACCCCGGTCACCGTCTCCGACCGGGTCGAGTCGCTCTAGCCGATGGACCTGGGGCTGCAAGGACGAGCCTGCGTCGTCACCGGCGCCGGCCGCGGGATCGGCCGTGAGACGGCGCGACTGCTCTGCGCCGAGGGAGCGAACGTACTGCTGATCGCTCGCAACGAGGAGCGACTGACGGCGGCGGCAACCGAAGCGGGCGATGCCGGCGGCAAGGCGGTGGCCCTGGCCCTCGACATCACCGACGAGGATGCCGGCGAGCGGATG
The DNA here is from genome assembly GCA_963706605.1 of uncultured Solirubrobacterales bacterium. Lineage (GTDB taxonomy): Bacteria > Actinomycetota > Thermoleophilia > Solirubrobacterales > 70-9 > VRUE01. The sequence goes on along the minus strand of OY970165.1, from coordinate 1,922,005 downwards.
CTGGCGGCCGCGGTCGAGCGCTTCGGCGCCCTCGACGTCCTCGTCAACAACGCCGGCGCCGCCCGGTGGCGCGACCTCGACGAGGTTCCAGACGAGGACTGGCGCGCCCAGTACGAGCTCAACGTGATGGCGCCGCTGCGAGCGATGCGCGCCGCCGCCCCGCCGATGGCCGAGCGCAGCTGGGGACGGATCGTCAACGTCTGCTCGACCGCCGGCAAGCGGCCCTCGGCGGCGATGCCGGAGTACTCGGTGGCCAAGGCGGCGGAGCTCTCGTTATCCCGCCTCTTCGCCGACCGCTACGCGAAGAGCGGCGTCTTGGTCAACGCGATCTGTCCCGGCCCGGTCGAGGCGGAGCTCTGGATGGAGCCCGGCGGCCTGCTCGACCAGTCACAGCGGATGTCCGGCGCGGACAGCCGCGAGGAGGCGTTGGCGACGGCCGGGGAGAAGCGGCCGATCGGCCGTCTTGCCGAGGTCGGTGAGATCGCCGCCGCGATCGTCTTCCTCTGCTCCGAGCGCGCCTCCTACGTCAGCGGAGCGGCGTGGTCGGTGGACGGCGGCACTGTCCAGGTGATCATCTGAGGACTCGTTGGCGATTTACTCCCCCACATGGGGAATAAATCGCCAAGAACGGAGGCGGCGGTCCTCTTGCCCCTCTACGGCTGGCCCGACGAGCCAGGGCTGGTCTTCACTGAGCGGCGCGCCGACCTGCGCCGCCACGCAGGCGAGATCTCGTTCCCCGGCGGTCGCCGGGACGATGGCGACCCCGACCTCACCGCCACCGCGCTACGCGAGGCCCACGAGGAGATCGGCCTCGACCCGGCGCGGGTCGAGATCGGCGAGGCCCTGCCCCCCACGACCACCTTCGTCACCGGCTACCTCATCCACCCGTTCGTCGGCCGCATTCCACACCCCGGCGAGCTGGCTTTGAAGCCCAACCCCGAGGAGGTAGAGACCGTCCTCACCTTCTCACTGGACGTCCTGCGGGATGCCTACGAGATTCGTCGCCTGGTCCGCCGCGGCGTCCCTCTCCACACCCCAACCTATGAGGTCGAGGGCAACCTGATCTGGGGAGCGACCGCCCGAATCCTCAGCGACTTCCTGGACAACTTCGCCTGAGCCAGGCCCTCACACGTCCTTTTCAATGGGCATGCCGACCAGATTCCCCCACTCGGTCCAGGAACCGTCGTAGTTCTTCACGTCACCCTGGCCGAGCAGCTCGTGCAGGACAAACCAGGTGTGGGCGGAGCGCTCGCCGATCCTGCAGTAGGCGATTACCGGCGTGTCGCCGTCGATCACGCCTTTCGAGGTATAGAGCTCGCGCAGCTCGTCCGCCGATTTGAAGGTGCCGTCCTCGTTGACCGCCTGCGCCCACGGCACCGAGGCGGCGCCGGGGATGTGGCCGGCGCGCTGGGCCCTCCTGCTCGTAGCCGGCCATCGCGACCAGCTCGCCCGAGTACTCCTGCGGGCTGCGGACGTCGACCAGGTTGGTTGGCGAACCGAGCGCCGCGCTGACCTCTTCGCGCAGGGCTCGGATCGAGCTGTCACCGGGCTGGGCGCTGAAGGTGGTGGCCTGATGGTCCGGCAGCTCGGCGCTGGTCTCGCGGCCCTCGGCGATCCACTTCTCGCGCGGGCCGTTGACCAGCTTCACCTTGTCGTGGCCGTAGTAACGGAAGTACCAGTAGGTGTAGGCGGCGAACCAGTTGTTGCGGTCGCCGTAGAGGACGACGGTGTGGTCGTTAGAGATCCCGCGGCTGCCCATCAGCGCGCCGAAGTCCTCCTGGCCGAGGAAGTCGCGCTTGACCTGATCCTGCAGGTCGACTCTCCAGTCGAAGCCGATCGCGCCTGGAATGTGCGCCTCTGAGTAGAGCGCCGGGTTCTCGTCGACCTCGACGATGCGGATCGAGTCGTCATCGAGGTGCTCGGCGACCCAATCGGTCTCGACCAGGACATCCTTCGCATAGCTCATTCGGAACCTCCGTTTGCGAGTCGGTCGTCTAAGCCTGTTACGTCCTGTCCGAGGGTAGCTGCATCGATCCTCCGGCTCCGACCAATCCAAGCGTCGCCGAAAGGACTTCGTTCACCCAGCCAATCGGGTCCGCGGGGTCGGCGGTCACGGTTCTCACCGGGATCCGCCAGGTGGCGGCCGCGGCGTCGACAGCCGCCATCCCACGCCCCAGACAGCTCGACTCGACACTCCCCGCCGCCTCGTAGACGAAACCGCGGACCGGCGTGTCGACCAGCCGTTCGAGGACACGCTCCAGGCGCGGGCCATGGATCGCGGCGACCAGCTCCGGCGCTCCCCGCGCCGAGCCGAGCAGCCAGTGCACCACGGTCACATCGCCGACCAGCTCCAGCACCGTGCCCGGGCGCTCCGGGTCTGCCAGGGCGGACTCGATCCCGACCGCCTCGATCGGGGCCAAGCCCTGCTCGCGACGGCTCGTTCCCCGTACCTCCCAACCCTCGCCGAGCAGTCGCTCACCCAGGAGCCTGCCGCGACAGCCGCAACCGACGATCAGCGCCCGCGCCACTCGCCCGGCTTCAGGCCTCGAACGGGTTCTTGTGCCGCAGCCGTTCCAGCTCTTCCTCTTCGACCTCGGCGCGAAGCGCCCCCTCGTCGATCTCCGGAGCACCGCGCCGCCGCCGCATCTCGTTCTGCGCGTCGAGCATCTGCTGCACGTCGTCGATTTCGTTCTGCGCCTCGACTTCGGGGCTGCGGGTCGGCTTCCAGTCGATCAGGTCGGCCGTGCTGCCCTTGTAGTTGTGATCGATCAAGACGAGGACGCCGACGATCACGAGCAGCGAGACGAGGGTGAGGAGGACGAAACCCACGCGATCAGGATACGCGCGTTTCCCCGGTCGCCTTTAATGCCCGGTTGTGCCTGAGGCCTATCTAGTCGATGCCGTCCGCACCCCGATGGGCTCCTACCGGGGAGCGCTTTCGGGCGTACGGCCGGACGACCTCGCCGCCCACGTCGTCCGCGCAACGGTAGAGCGGACCGGGATCGACCCCGCGGAGATCGTCGACGTCTACTTCGGCGCCGCCAATCAGTCCGGTGAGGACAATCGCGACGTGGCGCGGATGGCGGTCCTCCTGGCCGGCCTGCCGTCCAGCGTGCCCGGGGCCACGGTCAACCGCCTCTGCGCCTCGGGCCTCGAGGCGATCAACGCCGCAGCCCGCGCCGTCAAGCTCGGTGAAGGCGACTACTACCTTGCAGGTGGGGTCGAGTCGATGAGCCGGGCGCCCTGGGTCGTCGGCAAGCCGGAGCGCGGCCTGCCCCGTGGCGAGCAGACGATGCACGACACGACGCTGGGCTGGCGCTTCGTCAACCCGCGAATGGGGGAGCTGGGGGTTTCGACCGAATCGATGGGTGAGACCGGCGAGAACGTCGCCGAGCGCTACGGCGTGAGCCGCGAGGACCAGGACGCCTTCGCGCTGCGCAGCCACCAGCGTGCGGTCGCCGCCGCCGAGGCAGGGCTTTTCGCCGAGGAGATCGTCCCGATCGAGGCGCCCAAGGGGCGCGATACGGTCGTCGTGGAGGCCGACGAGGGACCGCGCCCCGACGCCTCGCTGGAGAAGATGTCGGCCCTGCGGCCGGTCTTCCGCGAGGGCGGCACCGTCACCGCCGGCAACGCCTCGACCCTGAACGACGGCGCCGCCTGCTTGCTGATCGCCTCCGGGGCGGGGGCCGAGAAGCTCGGCGCCGAGCCGTTGGCGCGAGTGGTCGCGACCGGTGTCGCCGGCGTCGACCCGGCCTACATGGGCATCGGCCCGGCGGTCGCCGCGCCGCGCGCGCTCGCCGCCGCCGGCCTCTCGATCGAGGAGATCGACCTAGTCGAGCTGAACGAGGCCTTTGCCTCACAGGTGCTCGCCTCCGCCCGCGAGCTCGGCATCGACGAGGAGCGCCTCAACGTCAACGGCGGCGCGATCGCGCTCGGCCACCCACTCGGCTGCTCCGGCGCCCGCCTCGCGACCACGCTTGTGCGCGAGCTACGCCGCCGCAACGGTCGCTACGGCATTGCGACGATGTGCGTCGGCGTCGGCCAGGGCCTGGCGACGGTCTTCGAAGCGGTCTGAGCGCCGATCGCAGCTTTTGGGGGCCTATGGCCCCCACGATGCTTCAGGTAGCCTCGCGCGGCGATGACGACGCCAATCGCTGAAACCGTCAGCGTGGACGGGCGGGTGACCTCGACCGCCGAGGCGGTGATCCCGCTGAAGGACGACGGCCTCTACCGGGGTGATGGCGCTTTCGAGGTGATCCGCCTCTACAAGGGTCGCCCCTTCGCGCTCGCTGATCACCTCGACCGGTTGGAGCGCTCCTCGGCGGCGATCCAGCTCGAGTTCGACCGCGCCACGCTGGAGCGCGAGATCGACGCGCTGCTGGCCGAGGCCGGCGATGCCGACGGCCAGTTGCGGCTGATCGTCACCCGCGGCGGGCGGCGCATCGCCGCGATCGAGCCGCTGCCGCCCCACGCCGAGACCCTGCGCCTCGCCAGCGTTACTTACTCCCCGACCGTGATCCTCAACGGGGTCAAGTCGCTCTCCTACGCCGCCAACATGCAGGCGACGCGCCTCGCTCAGGCGCAGGGCGCCGACGAGGCGGTTCTGGTCACACCGGACGGCACCGTGCTCGAGCCACCAACCTCGGCGATCTTCTGGGTCTCGCCACAGGGCGCGCTGCGCACCCCGGCGCTGGAGGTAGGCGTGCTCGCCTCAATCACCCGCGACCGCCTGGTCAAGACGCTTGACGTCGAGGAGGGCGCCTGGCCGATTGCCGACCTGCGCACCGCCGGCGAGGCCTTCCTTGCCTCGACCACGCGCGAGATCCAGGCGGTGGCCGCAATCGACGGCAAGGCCCTGCCCGAGGCGCCCGGCGCCCGCACCCGCGAGGCACAGGAGGCTTTCGCAGCGATCCTGAAGCAAGAGCTTTGAAGACCAAATGAGAAAGCGAAGGTGAGATGGACTTCCAGTTGAACGACGAGCAGCGGCTGATCTCCGAAACGGCCCGCGACTTTGCCGACCGCGAGATCACCCCGCGGGTGCGCGACAACGACCGCGCCGCCCGCTTCGACCGCGAGCTGGCGAGCAAGCTGGGCGAGGTCGGCTACCTCGGCGCCCCGGTCGCCGAGCAGTACGGCGGCCGCGGCCTCGACTACATCGGCTACGGCCTGATCGTCGAGCAGGTCGGCCGCGCCGACTCCTCCGCCCGCACCGTGGTCTCCGTGCAGACCTCGCTGGTCGCCGGCTCGATCGAGCGCTGGGGCAGCGAGGAGCAGAAGCAGAAGTGGCTGCCGCGGCTCTGCTCGGGCGAGGCGCTCGGCTGCTTTGGGCTGACCGAGCCCGACACGGGCTCCGACGCCGCCAACCTGCGCACGCGGGCGACCAAGACCGACTCCGGTTGGTCGATCAGCGGCCAGAAGATGTGGATCTCGCTCGCCAACTTTTCCGAGGTGGCGTTGATCTTCGCCCAGACCGATCCCGAGAAGAAACACCGCGGCCTCGCCTGCTTCCTCGTACCGACCGACAGCGAGGGCTTCACCACGCAGGAGATCCACGGCAAGCTCGGGCTGCGCTCCTCCGACACCGGCGAGATCTCCCTTGACGGAGTGGAGGTCGGCGAGGACGCGATGCTGGGCGAGATCGGCGACGGCTTCAAGGTCGCGATGAGCGCCCTCGACAACGGCCGCTACAGCGTCGCCGCCGGCTGCGTCGGCATCTGCGACGGCTGCGTCGACGCCTCCGTCGCCTACGCCAAGGAGCGCAAGCAGTTCGGTGTGCCGCTGGCCCGCTTCCAGTTGGTCCAGGAGATGATCGCCGACATGATCCTCAAGCGGGACGCCAGCCGAATGCTGGTCTACCGGGCCGGGGTGCTGAAGGACGAAGGCAAACCGAACACGATGGAGACCTCGGTGGCGAAGCTCTACGCGACCGAGTCGGCGGTCGAGTGCGCGAACCTGGCGATCCAGGTTCACGGCGGCGCCGGCTACGTCGACGACTACCCGGTCGAGCGCTACCTGCGCGACGCACGGGTGACGACGCTGTACGAGGGGACCTCGCAGATCCAGAAGCTGATCATCGGCCGCGCCGCGACCGGGATCAACGCGATGACTCCGATGGAGATCGAGTAGGCGAGTGGCCGAGCTGGTCGAGACCTCGCTCGACGAGCACGGCGTTGCGCTGCTGCGGCTGAACCGGCCGGAGGCGCGCAACGCCCTCTCGCCCGAGGTGATGGAGCGACTCGCCACCGAGCTGGAGCGGCTCGACCCCGATCCTGAGGTGCGCTGCGTCGTCATCGCCGGCTCCGAGAAGGTCTTCGCCGCCGGAGCCGACATCAAGGCGATGAGCGAACGTAGCTTCGCCGAGGCCCTCCGCCATCCCGCCGCCTCCTTCTGGCGGCGGCTGGTGGCGATCAAGACCCCGCTGATCGCCGCCGTCTCCGGCTACGCGCTGGGCGGCGGCTGCGAGCTGGCGCTCACCTGCGACATGATTGTCGCCTCCGACAGCGCCGTCTTCGGCCAGCCGGAGATCAACCTCGGGATCATCCCCGGCGGTGGCGGCACTCAGCGCCTGGCGCGGGTGATCGGCAAGCAGCGGGCGATGGAGCTGGTGCTGACCGGCCGGCGCTTCGATGCCGCGGAAGCACTGCGGATGGGCCTGGTCAACCGGGTCGCCGCGGACGGGCGCTGGCTCGAGGCCGCGCTGGAGCTGGCCCGAGAGGTCGCCGGCCAACCGCCGATCGCGACGCGGCTCGGCAAGCAGGCGGTGCTCGGCGCCGAGGAAACCGCGCTCTCGGCCGGACTGGAGAACGAGCGCCGCCTCTACGAGCTGGCGATGGCGACCGAGGACCGGGTCGAGGGGATGAAGGCCTTCCTGGAGAAGCGCGAGCCGAAGTTCGAGGGACGGTGAGCGTCGCGCGGGTCGGCGTCGTCGGCGCCGGCACGATGGGGGCCGGGATCGCCCAGATCGCCGCGCTCGGCGGTTATGAGACGCGCCTCCACGATCCGATCCCGACGGCCCTGGAGACCGGGATCGAGCGGCTTCACGGAGCGCTGGTGAAAGGAGGCGCGAAGGGACTCTGGAGCGAGGCGGACGCGGACGCCGCGAGCGGCCGGGTCGGCGCGGCGCCAAGCCTCGCCGACCTCGGCGAATGCGACCTGGTGATCGAGGCGGCCCCCGAGGAGCTGGAGTTGAAGCGCGAGCTGTTCGCGGCCCTGGCCCACGCCTGCGGGCCGGAGACGATCCTCGCCAGCAACACCTCCTCATTGCCGGTGACGGCGATCGCGGCTGAGACGCCGCGCCCCGAGCGCGTCGTCGGCATGCACTTCTTCAACCCGCCGGCGCTGATGAAGCTGGTCGAGGTCGTCGCCACGGCCGATTCGAGCGAGGGGGCGCTGCTGGCCACGATCGAGGTCGGCTCGCGCATGGGGCGCACGCCGATCCGCGCCAAGGACAGCCCCGGCTTCATTGCCAACCGGCTCGCCCGGCCCTTCACGCTGGAGTCGCTACGAATGCTCGGCGAGGGGATCGCCGACGCCGCGACGATCGACCGCGTCTGTCGGCTCGGCGGCGGCTTCCGGATGGGGCCGTTCGAGCTGATCGACCTGATCGGCCTCGACGTCAACCTCAGCGTCGCCCACTCCTTCTACGCGCAGGGCGGCGAGCCGGAGCGCTGGCGACCGAGCCCGATTCAGGAGCGCCTGGTCGGCGAAGGCCACCTTGGCCGCAAGAGCGGCGGGGGCTTCTACGAGTACGGCGACGGTCCCCATCGCGGGCCGGATCTGGACCTCGGCATCGACGCGCCGACGGTCGATCACGCTGAGCTGGCGAAGATCGACCCGGCCGCCCCAACCATCCTGCCCCGCCTGCTCACCCAGATCGCCAACGAGGCGGCGTTCGCGCTCGAAGAGGAGGTCGGCTCTCCGGCGGACATGGACACCGCAATGCGACTCGGCTTCAACTGGCCGCGCGGGCCGCTGGAGCTGACTGAGTTGATCGGCGCCGCACGAGCCGCCCACCTGCTGGAAGAGCTGGCGAGATGGCACGGCGACGCCTACCTGCCGGCCCCACGACTGCTTGACCTCGCCGCGAAAGAGGCCGTGTGAGCGGTCGGCGCAAGCCGGCGACCGCTCACACGGCGCGCCGCAACCACGACGCCGCCGCGTCGTTGCCGCTCGCCGACGAGACGGATTTCGACGAAGCGAGGCGCGGACTGATCGCCGAGTTCGACCCGCCCCTGGTGGAGCGTGACGACGGCCGCGCCGCCTGGGACCTCCGCTCTTATGGCTTCCTCGACGGTGAGGCGCCCGACACGGCCCATCCGAGCCTCTGGCGGCTCGGCAAGCTGAACCGGATTGCCGGCCTCTTCGAGCTGGCGCCGGGCTTCTACCAGCTGCGCGGCTTCGACCTCTCGAACATGCACGTGGTCGAGGGGGAGGAAGGGATCATCGTGATCGACCCGCTGGTCTCCGCCGAGACCGCGGCCGCAGCGCTCGCCCTCTACCGCGAGCACCGCGGCGAGCGGCCGGCCACCGGTCTCGTCTACACCCACAGCCACGTCGACCACTTCGGCGGCGCCAAGGGCGTGGTCTCCGAGGAGGAGATCGAGTCCCGCGGGATCCCCGTCCTCGCCCCGGCCGGCTTCCTCCACCACGCGGTCAGCGAGAACGTCTTCGCAGGCACGTCGATGGGGCGCCGCGCCGGCTACATGTACGGGGCCCTGCTCCGGCGCGGACCCGACGGTCAGCTCGGCTCCGGGCTCGGCCAGACGACCTCGCTCGGGTCGATCACGCTGATCCCGTCCAACCTCGACATCGCCGAGACTGGCCAGACCGAGACCGTCGACGGCGTGCGGATGACCTTCCAGCTCACCCCCGGCACCGAGGCCCCAGTCGAGATGAACATCCACTTCCCCGCGGCGAAGGCGCTCTGCATCGCCGACAACGTCGCCCGCTCGATGCACAACATCCTCACGCCACGGGGGGCGCTGGTCCGCGATCCGCGCGTCTGGGCGCACTACCTCGACGAGGCGATCGAGCTGTTCGGCGCCAAATCAGACGTCCTTTTCTCAGGCCACAACTGGCCCTGCTGGGACGGCGAGCGGATCGTCGAGTACCTGGAGAAGCAGCGCGACCTCTACACCTACCTGCACGACCAGACCCTGCGCCTGCTCAACAAGGGCCACACCGGGGCCGAGATCGCCGAGCTGGTCGAGCTGCCGCCGAGCCTCGCCCGCGAGTGGCACTGCCGCGAGTACGACGGCTCGGTCAGCCACAACACGAAGGCGATCTACCAGCGCTACATGGGCTGGTTCGACGGCAACCCGGCCCATCTCTGGGAGCACCCGCCACAGGAGCAGGCGCGGCGCTACGTCGAGTTCATGGGCGGCGCCGAGGCCGTGCTGGAGAAGGCGAGTGAGTCGTTCGAGGCCGGCGACTACCGCTGGGTCGCCGAGGTCGTCAACCACGTCGTCTTCGCCGAACCGGAGAACGAGGCGGCGCGCGAGCTGCAGGCGAATACCCTGGAGCAGCTTGGCTACGGGGCCGAGAACGCGACCTGGCGCAACTTCTTCCTGATGGGAGCCGAGGAGCTGCGCAACGGGATCGGCGGCACGCCGACCGCTACCGCGCCGCCCGACATCGTCGCCAACCTCTCGGTCGAGCAGCTGCTCGACGCGATGGCGATCCGGCTCGACGGTCCGCGCGCCTGGGAACAGCAGCTGCGGATCGACTGGGTGATCGCCGACCCCGACGAGGCCCACGCCCTCACCGTCCGCAACGGGGTGCTTCGCCATCGCGCCGGCCGGCATGAGCCGGCAGCCGACGCCGCCCTCCTGGTCGACCGCGACGCGCTCAACCAGCTCCTGCTCAAAACCGCCGACATCGGCGAGCTGGCCGAGAGCGGGCGCCTGCGTGTAGAGGGCGACGGGGCGAAGATCGGCGAGCTGCTCGGCCTGCTCGACGAGCCCGACCCGGGCTTCGCCATCGTCACCCCAGACTGAGCCCCGCCTAGAGCCGGGTGCCCTGCCCGGCCTGGGGCGACTCTTCGAGACTCCTGAAGGCAAGTGCGACCGCCATCGCGCCGTCGCCGACCGCAGCGCCGACCCGCTTGGTCGAGCCGTGGCGCACGTCGCCGGCCGCGAAGAGGCGCGGGATACTCGTCTCCAGGGCCAGGGGATCGCGGGCAAGCGGCCACTCGGCCGGCGGCTTGCCTTCGTGGAGCAGGTCGGGACCGGTTAGGACGAACCCCGCGGGACCGACCCGCAGGCCACTCTCGCCGGCCCAGTCGGTGCACGGATCGCCACCGATGCAGATGAACAGCGCCATCGCCGGCAGCTGTTGCAGCCCGCCGTCCTTCGCCTTCACGGTCACGGCAGCGAGCTCCCCGCCCTCCTCGTGCACCGCCTCGACGCTGGTGCCAAGGCGGACCTCGATCTGGGGATGTGCCTCGATCCGATCGACCAGATAGGCCGACATCGACTTGCCGAGACGCTCGCCGCGAACCAGCATCGTCACCTCGGCCCCGGCGTTTCCAAGGTTGAGAACCGCCTGCCCGGCGGAGTTGCCGGCACCGACCACGATCACGCTGTCACCGCCACACTGGGCGGCCTCGCTGCGCCCCGCGCCGTAGTAGACACCCTGCCCGAGCAGGTCGTGAACGCCCTCGACCTCCAGCCTGCGCCAGCTCATGCCGGAAGCGGCGATCACGACCGAGGCATCGACCCGGTGGCCTCCGTCGAGCTGGATCGTGAAGGTCTGCTCCCCGTCGTGGCGGCCCTCGGTCGATTCGCGCAGAAGGAGCAACTCCGCGCCGAAGCGCTCCGCCTGCCGGCCGGCGCGCCGCGCCAGCTCGGCGCCGCCGATCCCTTCGGGGAAACCGAAGAAGTTCTCGATCATCGAGGTATGGGACGCCTGGCCACCGGGAACGTCGCGGTCGAAGACCACGGTCGAGAGGCCATCCGAGGCGGCGTAGACGGCGGCAGCGAGGCCGGCCGGGCCGGCGCCGACGATCGCCACGTCGTAGGCGTTCTGGGAGGGCACCCCCGTCGCTCCCCAGCGCTCCGCCAGCTTCTGGATCGTCGCAGCCCCGATCGCTTCGCCGTCTTCGATCGCAACCGGCAGCTCGGCTCCGAGCGCGCCGTTGGCCCGCAGCAGCTCTTCGGCGGCGGGCGTGCCCGCCTCGACCCACTCGAACGGCTGCGCGGCGCGGGTCAGGTAGTCGCGCAGCCTGTGGTCGTCGGCCCCGAGCCGGCGCCCGATCACCGTGACCGTCGGTCGGACCGGGCTCATCCGCTCAGTCGGAACATCACCTCGTCGACGTAGCACCAGCTCCAGTCCTCGCCTGGCTCGGCCGAACGGACGATCGGATGGCCCGTCTCCTGATGGTGGCCGGTGGCGTGTTTCCCTTCCGAGTTGTCACAACAACCGATGTGCCCACAGCTCTGGCACATCCGCAGGTGCACCCACTGCATGCCGAGCTTCAGGCACTCCTCACAGCCGGCCACCTCGGCCGGCAGGTCAAGACGCTGGATCGAGTCGATGTGCGTGCAGGTGGGAGCCGTGCCACGACCTTAGCCGATGGCCACAGGCAGCTCCGGTCGTATTCGCAAGCCGTGGGCGTTTTGCAGCCCCGAAGTCAGACAATCGTCTACTGAGACAAAGAGTTACACTTTCGTTTCCCACGCGTGACAACTTTCTCCGTAGCCTGGAGATGTGGAGGCAATGCGACAGAGCTGGACAGACGACCGTCTCGACGATCTATCCCACCGGATGGACGAACGCTTCGACCATGTCGAGGGTGAGCTGAAGGACGGCTTCAAGCGGGTCGACGGGGAGATCAAGGCGCTACGCGGCGAGATGAAAACCGCAAGCAACGAACTGCGGACCGAAATCACGAATGCCACGGCTGAACTGCGGACTGAGATCAAAGCCGGTCACGACGAGCTTCAGGCGTTCCAGCGCCTGCTCTTCCAGGTCGGTGGCGGCCTGCTGGCGGCCATGCTCGGCCTCTTGGCCACGTGCCTCACCCTTCTGCTCGTGAATCTCTGATCGGGCGTAACAGCCCGAACGGGCTTCCCGCGAGTTCATCTGCGATGGTGGGCGGATGAGCGGCGGAAACGAAGGAGGGGAGCCGATCACCGAGGCGGGGATCGCTGCCCTGCGTGAGGAAATCGAGCAGCTGGAAGGACAGGGTCGAACCGAGATTGCGGCGCGGATCAAGGTGGCGCGCGAGATGGGCGACCTCAAGGAGAACGCCGAGTACCACATCGCCAAGGAGGACCAGGCGCATCTGGAGACGCGGATCAAACGACTGCGGGAGCGTCTCCGCACCGCAGTCGTCGTCGACGTGGACGGCGCCGCCGACTGTTTCGGCTTTGGACGCACTGCCGAGGTCCTCGACGAAGAGAAAGGCGTCGTCAACACCTGGACCCTGGTCGGCTCGACCGAGGCCGACCTCGCCGCCGGCAGACTCTCCGCCGAGTCGCCGATCGGCCTGGCGCTGAGAGACGCCAAGCCCGGCAAGCGGGTCGAAGTCGAGACCCCCCGCGGCAACCGCGTCTTCGTGGTCCAGAAGCTGCTCGACTAGGGATACTGAGTCGATGCCCGCGCCGCTGATCGAGTTCCCCGCTGATGACCCGGATCGAGCTCGAAAGTTCTGGCACGAAGTGCTGGGGACGAACCTGGAGCCACGCCCGATGGACGCGGGGGCCGGCTGGGAATCGGAGGTGGACGGCCTCCGCCTTGGGGTTCACGAGCGCGGCCGAGGCCCAGGAGACACCGCCTCCCTCCCCTACTTCATGGTCGCCGACATGGCGGAGACGATGGAGCGGGTTCGCGAGCACGGCGGCTCAATCGTCCACCCGGGCGAGCGCTGGACCATCTGCCGCGACTCTGAGGGCAACCCGTTCGCCCTGGCGGCGCTCCGGTAGCTACGAGCCGGGCGTCGGGGCGATCTCGGTGGGCTCGCCACCCGGCGCCCAGTGGGCCTCCGGCGAGGGCGGCGTGTCACGCAGGTACCACTCGGCGTCGAGGGCGCCCATGCAGCCGGTGCCGGCGGCAGTGACCGCCTGACGGTAGATGTGGTCGACGACGTCGCCCACGGCGAAGACGCCGGCCAGATTGGTCTTGGTCGAGCCGGCCTCAGTGCGGATGTAGCCGTCCTCGTCGGTCTCGATCTGGCCGCTGACTATCTCCGATTTCGGGATGTGGCCGATCGCGACGAAGGCGCCTTCGGTATCGAAATCCTCGGTCTCGCCGGTCTCGGCGTTGCGCAACCTGACGTGGTCGAGGTTGCCGGCATCGCCCCCGGCGAACTCCTCGGCGACGAACGGGGTCTTGAACACGATGTTGGGTTGCTCGGCGGCGCGCTCCTGCATGATCTTCGAGGCGCGGAACTCGTCGCGGCGGTTGACCATCGTCAGCTCGCTGGCGAACTTGGAGACGAAGATCGCGTCCTCCATCGCCGAGTCCCCACCGCCGATCACGATCACCTTTTTGCCTTTGAAGAAAGCGCCGTCGCAGACACCGCAGGTGGAGACGCCGCAACCGCTCAGCTCCAGCTCACCGGGGATGCCGAGCCGGCGCGGCTCTGCCCCCATCGCCAGGATCACGGTCTTGGCGAGATGCTCCTCGTCGCCGAGGAAGACCCTCTGGACGCCGCCGTCGTTGAGCTCGACCCGGTCGACGTCGTCGGTGACGAAGCGGGTGCCGAAGCGCTCCGCCTGAGCGCGGAACTGGTTCATCATCTCCGGCCCCATGATCCCCTCCGGGTAGCCAGGGTAGTTCTCGACGTCGGTCGTGTTCTGCAGCTGGCCTCCCCATTGGAAGCCCTCGAACACAAGCGGCTCGAGGTTGGCGCGGGCCGTGTAGAGCGCGGCCGTGTAACCGGCCGGCCCACCGCCGATGATGATTACGTTCTCGATCTTCTTCTCACTCATTTCTGCCGCCTGAAAGTCTAATACTTTACTTTTTATAGTACCCGATCGGTCAACCACAACCGGTCAGTTTGCCGCAGGCTCCAACTGCCCCTCCGGCGCCTTGCCACGGTCCACCGGCAACCCCTCGTCTTCCCAGTGCTGGACCTTTTTGCGGAGCTGGAAGAAGGCGACGACGCCAAACGGGATCGGCATCCAGAAGGCGACGAGGCGATAGACCAGCACGGCCGGGAAGACCGTCTCCTCGGGCAGGCCGAAGAGGACGAAGGCGCCGATCATCCCGGCATCGACCGCCCCCACTCCCGCCGGCGCCAGTGGGAAGAGGTTGGCGACCATGCCGAGGAAGAAGCCCTGGACGACAACCGCGAGCGGGACGTGGACGCCGAAGGCCTTGAACGAGGCCCAGAGGGTGCCGATGTTGGCCGCCCAGAACCCGACCGCGCCGAGCACCGCCAGGCCGCCGCGCGAGGGATGGGCGAAGAGGCTGAGGGCAAACCTGAACCCTTCCGCGGCTATCGCCGGGACTTTGGCGACGTTGGCGGCGATCGTCTGAGCCCGCTCGCCCCGCGCGTGCGCGGCCACCCGCCGGCCGAGGTCAGAGGGGATCAGGGCCAGCAACAACCCGAGGACGAGCAGCACCCCGGCCACGGCCGCCGGCACGATCGTCAGCTCGACCGAGTCCTTGCCGGGCAGGACGCCGGTTCGCAGCAGGATCCCGAAGACGATCAGCGCCACCGGGTAGAAGACGTAGTGGAGGGTGAGGAAGGCGACCATCCGCCGTCCCACGTCGCGCCGCTGCATGCCCGCCTTGCGCAGCGCCCAGTAGGTGATCGCGATTCCGCCCGCCCCGGCGGCCGAGAACAGCAGCGTCGCCGCGACGCCGGCCATGTTGATCTCGTACGTCTCAACCCAGGTCAGGCGCAGCGCGTCGCCGCCGACCACCGCCTTGAACAGCGCGATGTAGGTGGCGATCGCGACCAGGTTGAAGCCGATCGCGACGCCGATCCAGACGGCGTCGGCGTCGTCGAGCTTGCTTAGCGCGTCGCCGAGCCCGACCAGCTTCGGGAAGAGGAAGTAGATCCCGATCAGCAGCGCAAGGACGACCAGGACGGTTTGGACCACCCGCCGTGGCGTGAACAGCGGCAGTTCGAAGGTGCCGTTGCCGTTCGCCGAATCCTCCGGAGACACCCTGAGGACGCTACCCGTTCGCCAGGCGCTCCAGACCCTGCAGGCGTCGATTCACCGCCAGAACCGCCGGTTCGGCAAGCGGCTCGCCGCGCCGCACCACGGCGACGAGCGCGGCGCCAGCGGCGAGATCGGTGACGTAGTGCTCGCCCAGATAGACGAGGGCGAAGCCGAGGGTGAGCGCGTAGGCCCAGCCGAGCGCGCCCGGTACCCGGCCGGTTCCGGACAGCGAGATCGCACCCATTAGCGAGGTCGCGAAGTGAAGCGAGGGCATCGCCGCCCAAGGGTTGCCACCCAGCGCCTTGTACATACCCGGCCAGGCCGATCCCCATGTCTCCTCGCCGACCTCGACCATGATCCGGCGCACGTCTTCTCCGGTCATCCCCTGCTCCGAGGCCCACCACGGTGGCGCCGTCGGCGCCGCGAAGTAGACCGCGCAGCCGCTGTCGAAGACGGCGGCCAGCTGGCGGGCAGCGCGGGGGAAGCGGTCGGGGTGGCGGACGAGGATGAACGCAAGCGCTATGTAGGGCTCCAGGAACCAGAGCCAGTGCACCCAGGTGAGGAAGCGGTTGAGGACCGCGACGCGCGGGAGGCGGGCGAGGGTCCGCTGCAGGCGCACGTTCGGCAGCCGGCCGAGGCCGATGACCCGGTCGGCGACGATCGGATAGCGGATCCGGAGGCGGGAACGGAGGCGCTCGGGGTCATCGAAGGGAATCTCATGGACCATCGTGAAGGCCCACATCTGCATCGCGTACATGAAGACGTCGCGCTTGCGAGAGCGGGGGTACAGGACGGCGAGGCCCAGCGGGCCACCGGCGCAGGCCGCAATCGTCACCGGAGCGGGAATTCGTGCCCGGCGGCGCAGCAGCGGCG
Organism: uncultured Solirubrobacterales bacterium; assembly: GCA_963706605.1. Taxonomy (GTDB): domain Bacteria; phylum Actinomycetota; class Thermoleophilia; order Solirubrobacterales; family 70-9; genus VRUE01. The sequence continues at coordinate 1,906,019 of OY970165.1, read as the reverse complement.
CAGCTATGGCCGCGCCGATCATGCCTGCTGCCCCGGCGCGCACGGCCTTGCGCAGTGCCGGAGATGGCCGGGATCGGCTCAACATGAGGTCGGCGAGTATAGGAGCACGCCGTTCACCGTTGATCGAACGTGCGCGCGGCGGGGTGCCCCCTTGCGTGATTAGAATGGCCGCGCTTTGAGTCCCAGCTCTCCTGGCACCGACCAGATCGACACCCTGCTTTGGATCGGCTTCGTAGCCGCGGCGATTCTGATCGTCGCGGTCAACGTCGCACTGCTCTATGCGCTGCGGCGCTACAGAGCTGAGCGCGGCGCCGAACCGCGCCAGGTCACCGGCGGCCGGCGCATCCAGCTGCGGGTCGGCGCCATGCTGACCGTCTTCGCCGCGGCGATCCTCGTGCTCAGCATCATCTACACCGACAAGGCACGCGAGACGCCCACGACCGGCGCCGCGGGTCTTCAGGTCTCCCACTCCGAACCACTGCGAATCGAAACCACCGGCCAGCAGTGGCTGTGGCGCTACAGCTACCCGAACGAAGCCTTCTCCTACTACAAGCTCGTCGTCCCTGTCGACACCGCGGTCGAACTCGACCTCGTCTCGACCGACGTCGTCCACACCTGGGACGTCCCCGACCTCGCCGGCAAGCGCGACGCGGTGCCCGGCAAGACCAACCACGTCGTCTTCCGCGCCGACGAAGAAGGCACCTACTTCGGCCAGGCCGCGACCCTGTCGGGCCAGGCCTACGGGGCGATGCGGACCGAGGTCGACGTGGTCTCGCCCGAGGAATACGAAGCCTTCGTCAAAACCCAGAAAACCGAGATCCAGGCGGCTCAGGATCGCGTCGTCAACCTGATCGAAAACGGGGAAACGCCATGAGCGCACCCACCAAGCACCCCGAGCTGGTCGTCGACGGATTCGCGCCGCGCCGCCCCCGCTGGGTCGAGATCGCGACCAGCGCCGACCACAAGGACCTCGGCCGGGTCCTGATCACGGCCTCCTTCGGCTTCCTCTTCATCGCCCTGGTCGAGCTGCTGCTGATGCGCCTGCAGCTGGCGGTTCCCGAGAACACCTTCCTCACCCCGGTCACCTTCAACCGGATGCTCTCGCTCTACGGAGCCACCGCGATCTCCCTCTTCGCGATCCCGCTCGCGCTCGGCTTCTTCTACTACGTCACGCCTTTGCAGATAGGCGCCCGCGGCACGGCGCTGCCGCGGCTCGGCCAGCTCGGCGCCTGGCTCTACATTGCCGGTGCCACGGTCCTCTACTCGGGCTTCCTCTTCACCCCGACCGAGGCCGGCGTCAACCCGCTGGCGCCCCTCTCCAGCCTCGCCTTCCTGCCAAACAACGGCGTCGACGCCTGGGCGGCGGCGACCGGCCTGGCGACGCTCGGCTTCGTCCTGATCGCGATCGACCTGGTTGCCACGCTGCGCAGGAAGCGCGCCCCCGGCATGGCCTGGCGTCGCCTGCCGGTCTTCTCCTGGGCGGCGGCGATCTGCTCCTGGCTGCTGCTGGTGATCGGCCCGGTGTTCTTGGCCGCGATCACGATGCTGCTGATCGATCGCAACTTCGAAGGGATCTTCTTCGCCGGCGACGCGGGCGGCTCACCCCTCCTCTGGCAGCACCTGAGCTGGATCTTCTACACCGGCTCCTACATGCTGATCCTGATCTTCGCGCTCGGGGCGATCGCCGAGATCATCCCGGCCCTGGCCGGCAAGCCGCTCTTCAACCGCGGCGCCGTGATCGGCTCGCTGGCGGCGATCGCCGTGATCGGCACCCTCGCCTGGATGCAGAACATGTTCACGGCGCCGATCGGTCTCGGCTGGATGTACTTCGCGATGATCATGTCGCTCGCTCTGATCGTCCCCTTCGGCCTCATCCTCTTCAACCTGATCTCGACCCTGGTCGGGGGGGCGGTGAGGTTGCGGGCGCCGTTGCTCTTCGCCGCCGGAGCGATCGCGACGGTCTCCGTCGGCCTCGCCTCCGAGGTCTCGCACTCGATGGTCGCGCTGGGCTGGCGCTTGCAGCACACGACCGACAGCACCGCGGCAACGCACTTCGCCCTTGTCGGCGGGGCCGTCTTCGGTGGCTTCGCGGCGCTGCACTGGTGGTTCCCAAAGATGACCGGGCGCACGATGGGCGAGACCCTGGCGCGATTCTCCTTCTGGACGATGCTGCTGGGCACGCTGGTCGCCTTCGTGCCGCTCTTCCTCGCCGGCGGCGAGGAGGGCCAGGTGGTCGACGCCTACAAGTTCTTCGACGGCACCGGCGTCAACGCCTACAACCTGATCGCCACGATCGGCGTCTTCATTCTCGGCGCCGGGATCGTGATGACCCTGGTCAACGCCGTCCTCAGCCGCGAGGGCGGCGCCCCGACCGGCCACGACCCCTGGAGTGGCGACTCGCTCGAGTGGTTCGCGCTCTCGCCGCCGGACCCGCATAACTTCGACGTCCTTCCCGACGTGCGCAGCGCCAGGCCGATGCGCGACATTCGCGAGGCGATCGGCCACAGCACCCGCCGCGCCGAGCAGCCACCGGCCCGCGAATCGCAGCCGGTAGCCTAGCCCGCATGAGCGGCGCCCAGACGGCTGCCATCTCGCAGCGCCCCGCCGCGCTCACGGTTCTGCGTGACTTCGCGACGCTGACCAAGCCGAAGGTGCAGTCGCTGCTGCTCTTCACCACGGTGACGACGATGTACGTGGCCGGGGATCCCTCGATCGGCCTCGTCTTCCTCACCTGCCTGGGCGGCGCCCTCTCGGCAGGGGGTGCGGGGGCGATCAATCACGCGATCGACCGTGACATCGACCGCACGATGGCTCGCACCGCCGACCGCCCGGTGGCGAGCGGCCGCATCTCCCCGGCGACCGCGATCGCCTTCGGGGCGCTGCTCGGCGCCTCGTCATTCACGTTGCTGGCGCTGACCGTCAACCCACTTGCCGCGGCGCTCTCGCTATCCGGATTCTTCGGCTACGTCTTCGTCTACACGCTCTGGCTGAAGCGCGCGACGCCGCAGAACATCGTGATCGGCGGCGCCGCGGGAGCGGTTCCGCCGCTTGTCGCCTGGGCCGCGGTCACCGGCGGACTCAGCGGCACCGCCTTCTACCTCTTCGCGATCGTCTTCTTCTGGACTCCCCCCCACTTCTGGGCGCTCTCGCTGCTGATGAAGGACGAGTACGCGAAGGCCGGCGTGCCGATGATGCCGGTCGTGCGGGGCGAGGCGGAGACGCGCCGCCAGATCCTCCTCTACACGATCCTGCTCTACGCGGTGACGCAGCTGCCGTTCTGCGCCGGCGCCTTCGGCATCGAGTACCTGGTCGTCTCGATGACGCTCGGCGGTGCCTTCATCTACTGCGCCGTGCGGCTGCTGCGCAGCGCCGACCGCCGCTGGGCGCTGCGCACCTACCTCTTCTCGCTCGCCTACCTGGCACTGCTCTTCCTGGCGATGCCGCTCGACCGCTTCGTCTAGGACCCGGCCGCCCTGATAGAAATCCCGCCGTGGATCGCGAAACCTCAAGACAGGACATGGCGGCGGGCCTGCTGGCCGGCGGCATAGCGGCGGCGGTCTTCGCGCTCTGCTTCGTCGCCGCCGTGCTTTACATAGCTTCATGAGCGAGTCTCGCGACATTCCCGAGCCCGGCGAGCTCGTCTACGCGCCGCGGCCGTCCTGGGCGCCACTCTTCTTCGGCTTCGCCGCCGCGCTGGCGGTCTGCGGAATCTTCGCCGAGGGCTTCATGGTCCGCGGCTGGATCTACTCGCTCATCGGCGTCGTCGTCCTGCTCTTCGCCCTGCGCAGCATGATCCGCAGCGCAGTGCGCGACTACTTCCGGCTGCCGCGCAAGCAACACACCCGCGGGGCCGTGCTGCCGGTCGAAAAGATCTCCCCACCGCGACCCTGAGGGTCCTCAGTCAGGCGTCATGCCTGACGTGGCGCCAGCTGAAGTCCAAACTCGCACTATGTCGCGGATCGAGAGGATTCCGACCAGCTCTCCACCGTCGAAGACGACGAGGTGGCGGATTCCCCGCGTCGACATCTCCGAAGCAGCGTGCTCCAGGCTCCACTCCGGCGAAGCCGCAACCACGCCCTCGCTCATGTGCTCGGCGACGAGCTCGACGTCCGGGTCCTCGCCGCGGCCGAGCGAGTTGAGGAGGTCACGCTCGGTGACGATGCAGGGCACCGGACGCTCGTCGTCAGCCACCAGCGCCGCCCCGGTGCCCTTCTCGACCATCATTTCGGCCGCCTCCCGGAGCGTGTGCGATGAACCAACGGTCAGAACCACCTCCGACATCCCGTCCCGTACCTGCATTCTCGTCCCCTTCCTCCGATCTAGCGGTTTGTGAGAATCGCCTCAAGCCTACCCCGACGGGGGACGCCCGGCAAGCCGCGTTTGGAGCGGGCTCGACGTATAGACTCCGGCGCGCCCAGCGCCGTACGACGATGCTCAAGCCACCGAACCCGATCCGCGTCCTCCTCGCCCTCACCGCCCTCGCGGTGGTCGCCCTCACGGCCTCCGGCTGCGGGACCAGCACCGCCGACGAGCAGCGCGGACGCACTCTTTTCGTCCAAAAATGCGGCGTCTGTCACGAAATGGCCCAGGCGGGAACGACCGCCCAGATCGGGCCCAACCTCGATGACGCCTTCGCCGCCGCGCGGGAAGCCGGCGAGGGTGGCGAAACGATCGAAGGGATCGTCGAAGCGCAGGTCGAGCTGCCGCGGCCAAGCACCGACAATCCCAACGCCTCGATGCCGGCGGACGTGGTCACCGGCCAGGACCTCGAGGACGTCGCCGCATATGTCGGCCGCTACGCCGGCGTGCCCGGCGCCGCACCTCCCAGGGTGCCCGGCGGACCGGGTGCCCAGGTCTTCGCCAACAACGGCTGCGGTGGCTGTCACACGCTGGCCGCTGCGCAGTCAGGCGGCGTCACCGGGCCGAACCTGGACGAAGCCCTGCCGGGTCAGAGCGCGGCGATGATCGAAGAATCGATCGCCGACCCGAACGCCGCGATCGTCAAGGGCTACCCCGCCAACGTGATGCCCGCTGACTTCGCCCAGACGCTGACCCCGAAAGAACTCGAAGACCTCGTCCAGTATCTGCTCAGCAGCACGTCTCAGGGCTCGAAGAAGAGCAAGGGCGGCTGAGCCGGCGCGGCCCCCGACGGGCCGCTGGCATCATCATCACTGGACGATGGGCGCTCGCCTCAAAGACCGCCTCGACATCTCAGCGCAGCGCTACGCCCAGGTCACGCTCGTCGCCCTCGGCGCGCTCTCGCTGATCGTCCTGACCGGCGCCGGGGTCCGCCTCACCAGCTCGGGACTCGGCTGCCCGGACTGGCCCAAGTGCTACGGCGGCACCGTGCCACCGCTCGACACCCACGCGGTGATCGAGTACGGCAACAGACTCCTCACCGGCTTCGTCGGGATTGCCGTGATCGCCGCCAGCGTGCTCGCCTGGTTCCGCCACCCCTTCCGCTGGCACCTCGCCTTCTTCGGCGCCCTGCTCCCACTCGGCGTCATCGGCCAGGCGATCCTCGGCGCTCTCGTCGTCAAGTACCACCTGGCGCCGGGCCTGGTGATGAGCCACTTCATCCTCTCCATGCTGCTGCTGGACGCTTCTTTCGCGCTTGCCTGGTGCTCGCGCTACGAACCCTGGGAGCGGCGGCGCTCCACTGACCGGCTCGGAGTCTGGGCGGTGCGCGCCCTGATCCCGCTGGGGCAACTGACGATCATCGCGGGAACGGTCGCGACCGCCTCCGGGCCCCACGCCGGCGCCCACGCCGGCCAGCTCGTTCACCGCTTCACCTTTGAGGGCAGCGGCACCCTGGAGTGGGTGGTGCAGCGCCACGCGGCGATCGCGACGGTCTTCGGAGTCGCGACGATCGGCGTCTGGTTCCTGCTGCGGCGCCCTGGCGGCGACAGGCGCGCCGTTAGGCCGCTGACCGCCGTGCTCGGCCTACTCGCCCTTCAGGGAGTCGTAGGAGGCGTCCAGTGGGCGCTGAAGCTGCCAGGCGAGATCGTCTGGGTCCACGTCGCCCTCGCGACGCTGACCTGGCTGGCGATGCTGTGGACGGTCGCCACCGCGGGCCGCCTGGAGCCCAGGGAGGCGAAAACGAGACCGGCGGCTGAGGCCGATTCGCCCGCCGAACCCCCCACTCCAACGCTGACTCAGAGCTGAGTCGCGATCACGCCGAGAAGGCCCGCGATCATCCCTCCGTAGGAGAGGAGCATCGTGCGCTGGAAAGAGTCGAGGCGCTCATCGATGCGATCGAACCCCGCTTTCATCTCCCTGCGAAGCTCTCGAACCTCTCCTTCGACCTGTTCGAACCGCTGGTCAACCTGTTCGAACCGCTGGTCGATATGACGGAAGCCGGCGTCAACCTTCTGCTCCAGCCCGTCAATCCGGTCGTCACTCCAGCTCGATCTCACTGTCATCGTCTTCATGATGATGGCAGACAGTAAGACAAAAGGTTGCGCCGATGGTGCGCGGAATCTAAATTCTGTTGGGCATCTGCATCAACTCTTTGCAACGCCCTCGGCCTCGAGGTCGACCACCACGTGGGTGATCGGCAACTCGATCTCGTCGCGGGCACGCTCGACGACCCCGTGCTCCAGCCAGCGCGACCGGTGTGGCGGGTGGGTGGAGATCAAGATCTCATCGGCCGGAAACACGCGCAGGGCGTCCTCGATCGCCACGTTGGGGTCGGAGTCGCCGATCTCGCCCTTTGCCTTCAACCCCAACTGGTCGATCGCGATCAGCGACAGCTCCATTCTCTGTCGCGCCAGCTCCATCGCTTCGTCGACGTCGGACGCCCAGTGCGATGCTCGGGATCCGACCAGCGCCGGCGTCACGACCAGGATCTCGCAGCGCCGGTTGCGACAGCGCTCGCGGATCTCCTCGATCAGAGCGCTGCCGCCGACCGTCTCATTGGCGACGACGAGCAGGCGGTGCTTGCCGTCCCCTCCCCGGGTCAACTCGATACTGCGCGGCAACGAGCCCCGCGAGCTGCGGTAGAAGACCCCGAACCCGAACCCGATCAGCGCCGCAGCCCAGACGACCCCGAACACCGGTCGGGTCAACAACGTCAGCCCGATAACCGACACAGCCGCTATCCCGATCACAACCACCCACCGGAACGCATCGGCCTCTGACCTCAGCGGGTTGTGCATGACCCAATTCTTACCCTGAGGCGACGAAAATCAAGCCCCTCAGGCTCAGAGGATGTAGACCGCCGTATAGACGATCAACCACATGATGTCCACGAAGTGCCAGTAAATGCCCGGCACCTCGACGCCCAGGTGATCCTCCGCTTTGGGGCCGAAGTGGCCGCGGAAGGCGCGGATCGACGCGAAGCTGAGCAGCATAAGCCCGACGAAGACGTGGGCGCCGTGCAGGCCGGTGAGGCCGTAAAAGATCGAGCCGAAGGCGAGGTCACGGGCGCTGAACCCGATGTGGACGTACTCGTTGATCTGGATGAAGAGGAAGGTGGCGCCGAGCAGCCAGGTCAGGACCAGGCCGAGTTTGAGCCCTTTGCGGTTGCCGCGGCGGATCGACTCGAGCGCGTAGTGGATCGTGAAGCTCGAAGAGACGAGGATCGCCGTGTTGACGCCGGCGACAGCCACCGGCAGTTCGTAGGGGTGTGGCGGCCAGGTTGGCGGGTGGACGACGACGCGGAGGAAGAAGTAGGAGGCGAAGAAGGCCCCGAACAGCATCACCTCGGAGACGATGAAGAGCAGGATCCCCAGCGTCTGACGGTCGATCCGCGAGCTCTGGTTGGCCTCCGGCGGCCCGTGGTGCTCCTCCTCGTGAGCGTGGTCAAGGGCGACCGTCGCGCTCTCCATCAGGACGACTCCCCTCCTTCAGCCACCGCGGCGGCGACGGCCTCGGCGGGCCTGCCGACCTCAAGGTGCTCGACCGGCTTCTCGGTGATCTCGCGGGTGCGGCCGATCAGGTCCTCATCGAGCCAGCGCGAGTCCTCGCCGGCGAAGGTCGAGATCAGGACCTCGTCGATCCGGTAGTGCTCGATCGCGTTCTGAACGGCGTGGAAGGGATCGGGGCTCATCGGCTGGCCGGTGGCGTCAACGTCGGCCCGGTAGAGCGCGGCCAGGGTGGAAGCGAGGTCGCGGACGATCTCCGACTCGGAGACGTCCTCGGTGCGGGGGCAGATGATCGTGTAGCGGTGGGGATGTCCGGCGGCGCGCTCCTTCAGCCTCTTGACCAAGTCCGGTGCGGCGACCGTCTGCGTAGCGACGACGAGCGTGTGGCTTTTCTCCCAGCTGATCGAGTCGTCCTGGACCCTGACAGGGATGTGGGTGACGGCGATCTCCGGCTCAAAGCGATTCCGCGTCCACTCAACCAGGTCCTTGCGGGCGAAGCCGAAGCGCGTCTCGCTGCGGCAGGAGAGCAAAACCTCGCCCGGTTCGTGAGCGCGCACCGCGTCGTCGAGGGCAAGCGCGGGATCGCGATCCATCACCTCACCGACCGACTCGATCCCGTACTCGGCGAGGACCGACATCGTCACCTCGACCCTGGCACGCGCCGCGTCGCGCAGCTCACCGGCGTCGATCAGCTGGCCGACCGCCGGCTGGTTCTGCGGCGCCGCGACCGCGACGAAGGGGACCTTCTCGGCCCGCTCGCCCACCGCCTGCAGCAGCTTGCGCCCGCCCGCGACCTCGTTGAGGAAGACCAGCAGCGGGCGGCCCTGCGCCGCCTCGCCGCTCACGTGGTACCCACCACGGTCGGCTCTGGTTTCGCGACCTCGGCGCCTTCGCCGGCCATGATCGCGTGACGTGCGCCGGGGACTCCGTACTCGTAGGGACCGCCGACCACCCGCGGAATCTCATCGAAGTTGAAGATCGGGGGCGGCGAAGAGACCAGCCACTCGATCGAGTTGGCCCGCCAGGGGTTGGCAGTCGCGCGCGGGCCATAGCGCCAGCTGACGACCATGTTGTAGAGGAAGACGAGCTGGATCGCGCCGAGCATGAAGGCGAAGCAGCTGATCAGCAGGTTCCAGTTGCCGAACTGGGTCGCGTAGTCGGCCACCCGCCTCGGCATCCCGTCCATCCCGATCCAGTGCATCGGGATGAAGGTGCCCCAGGTGCCGAGCAGCGTCCCCCAGAAGTGGACGCGGCCGAGTTTCTCGTCGTACATCCGCCCGGTTATCTTCGGGAACCAGTGGTAGATGCCGGCGAAGATCGTGAAGACCGAGCCGCCGAAGAGCACGAAGTGGATGTGGGCGACGATGAAGTAGGTGTCGGAGACGTGGATATCGATCGGCACCATGCCCAGCATCACGCCGCTGATCCCACCGATCGTGAAGGTGACGATGAAGGCGAGCGCAAATAACATCGCCGTCGAGTAGGTGTGGATCTTGCCGAAGTAGAGCGTCCCCAGCCAGGAGAAGATCTTAATCCCGGTCGGCACCGCGATCAGCAGCGTCGTGATCATCATCGGCACCCGCAGCCAGCTGAACATGCCGGCGACGAACATGTGGTGAGCCCAGACCGAGTAGCTGAGCACGACGATCCCGATCAGCGCCAGCGCCATCAGCCGGTAGCCGAAGATCGGCTTACGGGCATGGGTGGAGATGACCTCGGAGATGATCCCGAAGCCGGGCAACATCATGATGTAGACAGCAGGGTGCGAGTAGAACCAGAAGATGTGCTGGTAGCTGATCACGTCGCCGCCACCGGCGAACTGGAAGAACTGGGTGTGGAGGACGCGGTCGAAGAGGACCATGAACTGGGCACCGGCGATGAACGGCGTCGCGGCGACGACCAGCAGCGAGGTCGAGAGGTTTGCCCAAACCAGCAGCGGCATCCGCCAGAAGGTCATTCCCGGCGCACGCATGGTGATGATCGTGACCAGGAAGTTCAGCGCGGTGGCGATTGACGAGGCCCCCGCGAACTGGACGCCGAGGTTGAAGAAGGACTGCCCCAGCGGGGCCCCGGTGGAGAGCGGCGCGTAGCCGGTCCAGCCGGCGTCGAAGGCGCCACCCGGCGCCAGGAAGCTGCCGATGAACAGAAGGCCGGCCAGCGGCAGCATCCAGAAGCTGAGCGCGTTGAGGCGAGGGAATGCCATGTCCGGAGCGCCGATCATCAGCGGCAGCACGTAGTTGGCGATCCCGGCGAAGACCGGGATCACGAAGACGAAGATCATCAGCACCGCGTGGGTGGAGAAGAGGCTGTTGTAGGTGGCGGCGTCGACGATCTGGGTGCCCGGCTGGGCCAGCTCGGCCCGGATCAGCATCGCCATCAGGCCGCCCACAAAGAAGAAGAAGAAGGTCGTGCAGATGTACTGGATGCCGATCACCTTGTGATCGGTGTTGAAGTGGAAGTAGTCGCGCCAGCTCTTGGCGCCGTGCTGGGAGTGGTCCTCGGGGATCGTCGGCATCCCGGCCGCCCAGCGCAGCCAGTAATCGAAGCAGCCGAAGCCGGCGAGGAAGCCGAGTGGCCCGGTGATCAACGGCACGACCACGTGCGGGTAGCCGGTCTGTTCGGTCTGCCAGATCGGCAGGCCGGAGATGTCGCGCAGGACGACGACCAAGCCGACGCCGAAGGCAGCGGCGAGCACCGCGCCGAGCAGGCCTCGAATCCATCCCGGTCGCTTGATCGCAGCCACCATCAGGTCCCCCTCATTATGCCCCGCCCGTTCCGACGGGTTCGACCGGGTTGGTTTCCGTGTCCTGGCGGATCGACTCCATATATGCCGCCGGCACCTTCTCCTTCAGCCCGACGACCCACTTGCGAAACTGAGCGGGCGGCTCAACAACGACTTTCGCCCGCATCGAGGCGTGACCGAAGCCGCAGAGCTCGGTGCAGATCAGCTGGTAGGTGCCGACCTTGTCCGGGGTGACGATCGCGGTCGTCGTGATGCCGGGCACGTTGTCTTTCTTGATCCGCCACTCGGGCACCCAGAAGGAGTGGATCACGTCCTGGGAGTGCATCTTGAACTGGACTTGGCGGTTGACCGGGACGTGCAGCTCGCCCTCCGAGAAGACGTTGCCCTTGCCCGGGTAGCCGAAGCTCCAGGCGTACTGCTGCGAGAAGACGTCGACCGTGAGCGCGCCCTTGACCGGCTCTTCGATGTCGTGCAGCACCGACCAGCTATAGCCGGCGCCGAAGAGGACGATGATCGTCGGGATCAGCGTCCAGGCGACCTCGAGCCGCGTGTTGCCATGGATCGGCTCGCCGTCGGATTCGTCCCCGGGTTTGGCTTTGAATTTCCACAGCGCATAGAAGAGCATCACCATCACCAGCGAGAAGACGAAGGACGAGAGAACGATCATCACGTCGAGCAGCGTGTCGATCTTCGGCGCCGCCGTGGAGGCCTGCTGGCCGTCCCAGTTGATCGGCAGCATCACCGCGGAAATCGCCGAGGTGAGCGCAACGGTGGCGGCGAACATCTTCGCTATCGGGAGACGACCGATCATCGGCGGGGGCGCATTCTATGCAAGCGGCAGACGGTCAAGGTCGCCCCGCGAAGCGGCGATCACGCCGCGGGCCACGCCCTCCCAGCTCCAGAGCCGCCGAGCAGTGGCGACCAGCGCCTCGCGAGCGGCGGCGCGCTCCGCCTCCGGCATCGAGAACCAGGCGTTCAGCCGCTCCGCGATCGCCTCGATCGCCCCCTCCCCGACCGGGAACGAGGTGAGCGGGCCGACGCCGGCTGGCAGCGCGGCGGCAAGCTGACGGGAGACCTCCAGCATCCCCGAGTGGCCGGCCGAGACCGGCAACGCCCCGCAGGCAGCCGCCTCCGCGGCAACCATCCCGAAGGCCTCCGGAAACGTGCTCGGCATCACCAGCGCCTCGGTGTGTGGAAGCAGCTCAGCCACCTCGTTGTGCTCGAGGCGCCCGATGAACGCGACCGAGTCGGTGATGCCTTTCGCGGCCTCCAGATAACCATCGGGCGGATCAGCGAGAAACGCGCTCAGGATCGGCAGCGGCTCAGTGGAGCCGCCCTCCAGCCCCCAGCCCAGCCGCGCCACCTCCCGCGCATCGTCCAGATCGCCGCAGGCGAGCGCCGCCAGCAAACGACGCAGCCCCTGCTCGTACTCGCCGTAGCCGGCGATCCGCAACTTGACCCCGGGGTGCTCGGCCTGAACCAGCGGCCAGGCAGCCAGCAGCAGGTCCACCCCCTTGGAGACGATCAGCTTGCCCACGAACACGACCAGCGGCGAGCGACCACCCCTCGGGCTGAACTCGTTGGTGTCGACGCCGGGGGGTCCGAGCCGAGTCTTCTCCCGCAGGTCGCGGACATCCGGCAGTGCCGCCCAGAGCGACTCCGCCGTGTGGCGGGAGCCGACCAGGGCGCAGCCGGCAGCATTCATGCCCTCTTCCGCGTAGGGCAGGAAGCGGGGATGGGGTTTGACCGTGTACTCGAGGGCGGAGCCGTGGATCTTCGCGGCGAAGGGGCCGACTTCGGCGCGGGCGAGGATCGCCGGGCCCATGACGAGATGGCCGGCCAGGGCGGCGTCGAAGCCGCCGACCGCGGCTGCGACCTCGCTGACGGCCGCCACGTTGGCCTCGATGTAGCGGCCTAGCTCCTCATCGCTCATCTCCGGAAACGCCTTGACCTCGAAACCCTCGTAGGGGTCTTTGACGTAGACGGGAAGCAGGCCGTGGATGTCGGGGGTGTGGATCTGGACGCCCTCCAGCTCGACCTGGCGATCCTGGCAGAGCAGATGGACCTCGTGGCCCAGTCGGGCCAGGGCCCGCGCGAGGTTGGCGTTGTAGATGTTGCTGCCCGTGCCGCGCAGCATGTAGCCGTGGAATAGGAGGATTTTCATATTCCGCCGCCTGCTCCGCTTCGCGTCCGCGGGCGGCGGCAATCAGCCATATCGGCGCCGCTCGCGAAGAATCAGATTGTGACGCTCGCTAATCGGTGAGACGACGGGGCCATTGTTATTGTGCGCGCGGATGAACTCTAAGCAGCTCTACCGGATGCGGGCGCCGGCCTCCGGCCGCGAGGCCCTCGCCCACGCTGAGCCCGGCGCCGTCTACGTCGATCGCGAGACCGACGAGGAGATGGCGCCGGTGGCGATGGTGCTGCCGCTCGCCCCCTCCGCCTCCGCTCTGCCGCGCACCCCGGAGAACCTGCGCGCCTGCCGCCGCTGCGACCAACTGATCGGCTTGGATGTCAGCGACTGCCCGTATTGCGGCCTGCGCCAGAGCGCGCTCTGAGTCCGCCCGACCGGCGCCCCGAGAAGTCGGGAGCGAGGATAAATGCCAAGGCGAACGTCCCTATGCCCAAGGCAATCAGGTAGATGGCTCCAGCGTCAGGGCCTGTCAGCTGCGCCACGGCTCCTGCGGTCAAGCAAGCGACTGCCCAGGCCATCGGGCTTTCTCGGACAATAGATTTCATGGAGTGGAGATTACCTGAGCCAGCAGCGAAACGAAATACAAGACGCTCCCGATGAGGAAGCCGACGACAGTGCCCCATTTGATCGCCGAGTCGTGCCTCTCCGACGTTGTGGCCGCAAAGACGAGACCGGCGAGCACGCCGCCGGCCCCGGCTGTCGTGACCGGAAATCCAATGCCAATGGTGTCCGGCCATGGATCCTCCACCCGCGGCAAGACCGCGAGAGTAAGCAGCCATGGGGCAATCGCTCGCATGCCCCGAGGCTGACCGGTCGCAGCGCACGCATGGCGCTGTGAATGTGAATTCTCCGCCGCGGAGGCGTGATTCTTCTTGCGCTACGGCTGCTTGACGAGCGTCGCCGTGTAGAGAAGACGGGCGTTGCTGTAGTAGCAGCCGTAGGTCTTGGTCTTGCCGACGCCCTGCTGGGGGTGGCCGCCCTGGATGTCTTCTTTCGAGGAACAGTGTTCGGGCAGGCGGCTGCCGCGCCAGGTGTTGTCTTCTTCCACGTTGAAAGCGAACATCGGCGCCCAGGTCGGGACGGTCAGGGCGACCACCTGGCCCTGCAGGACGCTGAGCGGGTGGTCCATGGCGAAGATCACGGTGCTGCCGAAGTAGGGGTTGAGAACCTCCAGCGGGCTCTGGCGGACCAGCGTGAACTGGGGTGGCTTCGAACCTTCGACCGGGCGCAGGACGCCGATCCGCGCCTCCGACGGATTGCCGAGGAATTCGTTGAAGAACCCGACCTCGTTGGTCATCTTGTCGGTGTCCTTGTTGGAGGGACGGGCGAGCGTGATCGACCAGGCGACGATCTTGCCGTCGAACGGGGCCTCGTAGGGACGTGGCACGCCGCCGGCGATCGCCTGGAAACCGGTCACATGGCCCTCGACGCGGCAGGGAACGACCTCGACGTTGTTGACGATCTTGCCGGGACAGGAGGCGGGCGGCGTCGTATCGGTCTGCCCGAGCACGACGACGCGAGCGGGGGCCGAGTCCGCGGCACCCGGCCAAACGACCGCGACAAGGGCGGCAAGCGCGCAGGCAAGGCCCGCCGCGAACAAGGCGCGGGTACGACGATCTCGATGTTCGCCTGCTCGCAACACGATCTCAAGCTGCAAACCCGGCGCTCGGCCAGGGGTTGCGGCACGATTCTGTCGTTCTCCGCGAGCCGATGCGATCCTCCCGGGCGACTGCACGATCCCGGCCAGGTAGGGTTGGCCTCCGAGATGGAGGCCTCGGACCGCGCAGACGACTTCATCCCAGCGGGGCTCGCCTCGCTCGGGATAGAAGCAGACGAGATCGACCTGGCCGTGATGGCCGCTGTGCACGGAATCTTCTGGCCACCGATCCGCGCCCTTCTGGCGCTCGACACGAGCGACCTCGAGCCGGAGCGCTGCCCCGACCTCTCACGGGCGCCATGAACGTCCTCGATCTGCCGCTCCGCGACCAGGCGGCGGCGATCGCCGCCGGCGACGCCGACCCCGCCGAGCTGCTCGACGCGACGCTGGCCCAGATCGAGGAACGGAACCCGGCGATCAACGCCATCGTGGACACCTTCCCGGAGCGCTCGCGCGAGATGCTCTCCGCAGCCCCCGCCGGCCCTCTGCACGGGGTCCCGATCGTGATCAAGGACGAGTGGCCGTTGCCCTGGCGGGCGCAGCGCTTCGGCGCCGCCGAACTGCTCACCCCGACCGCGCCCGGCGAGTCCGGCCCCTACCGTGCCCTGCGCGACGCCGGCGCGGTGATCGTCGGGGTCGGCAACATGCACGAGCTGGGCGCCGGCAGCACCGGCAACGTCTCCGTCTACGGCCCCGCTCGCAATCCTTGGGACACCGGGCGCTGCCCAGGCGGCTCTTCCAGCGGGCCGGCGGCATCGGTCGCCGCCCGGCTGGTCGCCGGCGCGGTTGGCGCCGACGGGCTCGGCTCGGTCCGTTTCCCGGCCGCCTACTGCGGGCTGACCGGCCTCAAGCCGACCTTCGGCCGCTCGGCGATGGAGGGCCACCACATGGCGCCGGTCACCACCCTGATCGTCTCCGGCCCGCTTTGCGCCGACGCCGCCGACTGCCGCCTGCTGGGCTCAGCTCTCTACGGCGAGCAGCTCGAGGCCGGCGGCGCCGCCGGCCTGCGCATCGGGGTCGTGCGCGACCCCGTCTCCGAAGACGTCACGCCGGAGGTCGCCGAGGCCTGCACGGCGGCGATCGAGGCGCTGCGCGAGGAGACCGGCGGCGAGGTGGTCGAGGTCGAGCTGGCCGACCTCGAAGCCGCGACGCTGGCGGCGATCCTGATCATCAACGCAGAGAGCATGGCCGGGGTGGCACCGGAGCGACTGAACGACCTCAGCCCCGAGCTGAGCCCGATCGCTCGCGGCTCGCTCAAGTACCGGACGCTGCTGCCGACGGCCGCGACGGTCCAGGCGGAACGCGTCCGCACCCTGATGCGCCGCCGCCTCGCCGAGCTCTTCGAGTCGGTGGACGTGCTCGCCTGGCCGACGATACCCGCGCCCGCACCACCGCTGGAGGAGCCGATGGTGGAGCTTCCCTCGGGGACCGTCACCGCCGACCAGGCCAACGTGCGCGGCGGCGCGCTCGCCAACCTGACCGGCATCCCCTCGATCAGCATGCCGGTCGGCCTCAGCGACGAGCGCCTGCCGATCGCCTTGCAGCTGGGCGCCGCCTGGGGTCGCGACGAGCTGTTGCTCGACGCCGCGGAGACGCTGGAGCGCGCCAACGGGCGCCGCTGGGTGGAGTCGCGTTCGCCGCTCGCCCAGGGCGAGCCGACGAGCGCCTGATGCCGGCGATCGTCGTCGAGGCACTGGAGCGCACCTTCGACGAGGTGCCGGCGGTGCAGGGCGTCAACCTCGAGGTCGACGAGGGCGAGATCTACGGCTTCCTCGGCCCCAATGGCGCCGGCAAGACGACGACGGTGCGGATGCTGACCACGCTGCTGCTGCCGACCGGCGGGCGGGCGTCGGTGGCTGGGCACGACGTGGTCAGGGAAGCACGCGCGGTGCGGGCATCGATCGGCGTCGCCCTGCAGGAGGCGGCACTCGACCCGCTGATGACCGGCCGCGAGCTGATCCGGCTGCAGGCGACCCTGCAGGGAATCCCGACCGCGGAGGGCAAGCGCCGCGCCGACGACCTGCTGGAGCGGGTCGACCTCGCGGAGGCGGCCGATCGCCGGGTCGGTGGCTACTCGGGTGGGATGAAGCGACGCCTCGACCTCGCCGCGGCGCTGGTCCACGAACCACGGGTGCTTTTCCTCGACGAGCCGACCACCGGCCTGGACCCCGTCAGCCGCAAAACGATCTGGGAGGAGGTGCGGGCGCTGAACGACGAGGGCACGACCGTCTTCCTCACCACCCAGTACCTGGAGGAGGCCGACCAGCTCGCCGACAACGTCGGGATCATCGACAACGGCAAGATCGTCGCCGAGGGGACGCCGGACTCACTCAAGGAAGAGATCGGCAACCCCCATATCCAGCTGCAGATCGCCGAGGGCTCGGTCGCGCAGGCGGAGGAGGCCTGCGCGCCGATCGGCAAGCTGCTGCCGCCGATGGACGGCAAGAAAGTCCTGGTCGAGGTCGAGAACGGCTCCGCCGACATCCCACGGGTGGTGCGGGCGCTCGACGAGGCGGGAGTCGCGGTCGAGTCGCTGGAGCTGGTGCGGCCGACGCTCGACGACGTCTTCGTCGCGAAAACCGGCTACCACCTGGCAGAGGAGAGCGAGGAGAACGCCGAGCAGGAGGTGGTCGAGGCGTGAACCGGCTGGGGACGAACCTGCGGGTGGTGCGGGCGCTCGGAATGCGCTCGATCCGCCAGACCTTCCGGCGGCCGCAGCTGATGGCGCCGATCGTCGTCTTCCCGACCGTGCTGCTGGCGATCCAGACCGGCGGCGCCGGCGGCGCCGTCAACCTGCCCGGCTTCCCGCCGGTCCAGAACTTCCTCCAGTTCATGCTGGCCGGGGCGATGATGCAGTCGCTGATGCTGGCGGGCAACAGCGGCGGCATCGCGCTTGCGGTCGACATCGAGATGGGCTTCACCGACCGCCTCTTCTCGGCGCCGATCCCACGCTTCACGATCGTGCTCGGGCGACTGGCCGGAACCGCGGCGCTGGGCCTGTTCGCCTCGCTCTGGTTCCTCGCGATCGGGCTCGTCTTCGGTGCCCATATCGAGGGCGGCGTCCCTGGAGCACTGCTGGCGATCGCCCTGGTCACCGCCACGGCGATGGCGGTCGGTGGGATCGGCGCGGCGATCGCCCTGCGCACCGGAAGCGCCAGCGTCGTCCAGGGCCTTTTCCCCCTCGTCCTCGTCGTCCTCTTCCTCTCCTCAGCCTTCTTCCCGGTCGATCTGATGATCGAGCCGGCGCAGACGATCGCCGAATACAACCCGCTCAGCTTCGTCGTCGAAGGGGTCCGCGAGCCGATCATCTCCGGCATCGACGCCTCCGATACGGCCAACGCGTTGCTGGCGATCACCGGCATCGTCATCCTCGGCCTCGTGCTCAGTGCCCGCGCCCTGCGCCACCGGTTGCGGGTGGGCTGATGGAGGCGACGGCGACGATCCCGGCCTGGCGCGCCAACCTGGCGACGATCGGGGCGCTGATGTCGCGGGCGAAGAACGAGCTGCTGCGTGTCCCCGGTGCGGCGATTCCAGGAGTGCTGGCGCCGACCATCTTCTTCCTCGGCCTCAACGGCGTCTTCGGCGCTCTGACCCAGCTGAGGGGCTTCAGCACCGGTAGCTATGAGAGCTTCATCGTCCCGATCAGCATGCTGCAGGGAGCGGGCTTCACCGGGGCTGCCGCGGGCGTGAACCTCGCCCGCGACATCGAGCAGGGCTGGCTCGACCGGCTGCTCGTCTCCCCCGCCCCGCGCTGGGTCCTGCTGGCCGGCACGGTGCTCGCCGCCAGCGCTCGTGCCCTGATCCCGGCCACCTTCGTGCTGACGATCGCGCTGTTTCTGGGAGCGGGCTGGCCCGGCATCGACGGGCTGCTCATCACCTACCTGATGGTCGCCTCGATGGCCGCCGTCGCCGCCTGCTGGGGCTCGATGCTGGCGCTGCGTTTCAAGAGCCAGTCCGCGGCGCCGCTGATGCAGGCCGGAATGATGGCGCTGATCCTCACCACCACCGCCTACGCGCCCCTGGCTCTGCTGCAGGGATGGCTCCAGGACATCGCCCGCATCAACCCGGTCACCCAGGTCGTCGAAGCGGCCCGGCAGGGCTTCGTCGGCAGCGTCACCTGGGCTGAAACGTGGCCCGGCATCCTGGCCCTGGTCGGCTTGCTGGCCGTGCTCGGGTCACTCGCCCTGCGCGAGATGCGCCGCACGGCCGCGTGATCGCGAGGGAAATCGCCGAGGCGGTGCTGCGACAAAACTGGCTGGAAGGGTCGCGGGACGGGACCCGCTTCGCCTACACCCAGCCCAGCCCGACTCGCTATCCCTGGCAGTGGTACTGGGACTCGTGTTTCGCGGCGATCGTCTGGCGCCGTTTCGAGCCCGAGCGCTCCCAGGCCGAGCTGCAGAGCCTGCTCTCCGCACAGCGCGAGGACGGCTTCATCGGCCACACGATCTTCTGGGACCGGCCGGTCTCGCTGGGCCGGCTCCCCTTCTACAACGTCGCCTCGCGGCGCTCCCTGCAGACCGAGACGATCCAGCCGCCGCTGCTGGCCTGGGCTTGGCGAATCGCCGTCGGCGACCCGGCGCGGGAGCCGCGAATCGCAGCCCAGGTCGAGTGGCTGGCCGCCAACCGCGATCTCGACGGCGACGGCCTGCTCTGGATCGTGCAGCCGGACGAGTCGGGGCTCGACGCCTCGCCGAAGTTCGACGGTGTCTGGGGCCGGCGGGCCAACGGACGGATCGGCTTCCCCGGTCTGGTGCGCCGCAACCGGTCGCTCGGCTTCGACGCGAAGCGAATCCGTGATCGTGGCGGCCCGGTGCTCTGCGAGACCCTGGTCAACACGCTCTGGTCGCTCTCGCTGCAGGCGCTTGGGCGTCCCTCCGCGACGCCCGCCCTGGTCGAGCGGCTCTGGGACGAGCAGCGCGGCCTCTTTCTTGACGAGGCGCAGCCGGGCGGCGCCCGGCCGGCGGTCCTCACCTGGGCGGCGCTGGCACCGCTGGCGCTGCCCGACCTACCCGAGGAGATCGGCCGGCGCCTGGTCGAGGAGCATCTGCTCAACGCCGGCGAGTTCCTCACCCCAGTCGCCCCACCGTCCGTCGC
The DNA here is from genome assembly GCA_963706605.1 of uncultured Solirubrobacterales bacterium. Taxonomy (GTDB): domain Bacteria; phylum Actinomycetota; class Thermoleophilia; order Solirubrobacterales; family 70-9; genus VRUE01. Next base: position 1,886,466 of record OY970165.1, on the reverse strand, counting down.
GATCTCCGAGCCCAGCTACGAACCCGGCGGCGGGCGCGGTCCGATCCGCCGCTACTGGCGCGGCCCGACCTGGATCAACGCCGCCTGGCTGCTCTGGCTCGGCCTGCGCCGGCTCGGCTACGACGAGCCGGCCGAGCAGATGACGAGCGGCCTGATCGGCGCCGTCGAGCGAGAAGGCCTGCGCGAGTACTACGACCCGCGAACCGGCAAGGGCCTGGGCGCCAAGGACTTTGCCTGGTCAGCCCTGATCGCGGAGCTTGCCGAGCCCGACCCGAAGGCCGCGAACAGCTATTTGTAGCGGTAGGTGATGCGGCCCCTATCCAAGTCATAGGGGGAAAGCTCGATCTTGACCCGGTCGCCGGGGAGAATGCGGATGTAGTGGCGGCGCATCTTGCCGGAGATGTGGCCGAGGACCTCGTGGTCGTTATCGAGTTTGACGCGGAACATCGTGTTCGGGAGGGCCTCGGTGATCTCGCCCTCCATCTCGATCTTCTCCTCTTTCCCCATGCGGCGGGCAGCGTACCTGACGACCGGGTCAGCCGCGCACCCGGCGGGCCCGGTCGAGTGCCTCCTCGCGGGTTCTCACCTCGCCCGCGTACTGGGCCGCCTCCAACTCGGCGAGGAGGTCGCCGAGCTCCGGGCCATGGCCGATCCCGAGCTCCACCGCCAGATCGTCGCCGCGCAGCAGCGGCTCCGGTGGGCCGTCGCGGCGCCAGTCCAACGCCGACGCAAGCATCTGTCTGGCCAGCTCGAGATGGGCCTCGATCGCCTCCTCAGTGGCGAAGGGACCGCTGCCGCGGGCGGAGAGTCGGTCGGCGACCGTGAGCAGGGTGACGTCGGCGGCGACCGGCTCGGTCGCTCGCAGGTACTCGTGGACGCGGCGCGCCGGCAACGGCGCCTCGTGGACGAGAAAGCCGAGCCGCAGGTGATGGAGGGTCAGCGCCTGCAGGTGCCGGGTCAGCTTCTGGCTGGCCCGCAGGCGCCGGCAGAGGCCACCGACGATCTCCGCCCCCTCCCGATCGTGGCCGATGAAGGTCACGTAGCCATCGCGCGTGCCCCGCGTCGCCGGCTTGCCGATGTCGTGCAGGAGGGCGCCGAAGCGAAGTGCCGTGCCGCGGCTCATCTCGTCGGCCAGCGGCTCGGCAAGCAGCTGCCGGGTCTCGGCGGCGCGCTCGCCGGCAAATCGCTCCAGGTCGGCCTCAACCACCAAAGCCTGTTCAAGCACCGCAAGGGTGTGGCCGTGCACGTCGAGGTGGTGGTTGGGGCCCTGCTCGACCCCGCGCAGCGCCTCCAGCTCGGGCAGGACCTCCGCCGTCAGTCCGAGCTCGTCGAGCAGCCCGACTCCGCGCAGCGGATCGGCCCCACCGAGCAGGAGGCGAAGCTCGGCAAGCTGGCGCTCGCCGGCGGGCTCGGCGGCGCGTGACGCTTCGGCCCGGGCCAGGGCAATGGTCTCAGGGTCCACCACCAGACCGAGATCGGTGGCAAGGCGGGCGGCACGCAGCAACCGCAGCGGATCGGCCTTGAAGCTCTCCCCGCCGACCACCCGCAGCACTCGCCGCTCGAGATCGGCGAGACCGCTGTAGGGATCGATCGGCTCGCCCCCGGCCAGCGGGACCGCCACCGCACCGAGGGTGAAGTCGCGGGCCGCCAGGTCGGACTCGATCGTCTCCCCCCGCTGCGCCGTGGCATCGACCTGCCAGGCATGGTCCCGCGCCACCGCCCGCCAGGTCGCGAACTCGGCCGAGAGCTCAAAGGCGTTGCCACCGCCCTCGGCGGCGATCGCCCTGGCCGCCGCCTCCGGATCACCGCCCACAGCCAGATCGAGGTCGGTCACCTCACGACCGAGCGCAGCGTCGCGAACCGCTCCCCCGACGATCCACACCCTCGTCTCACCGCCCAGCGCTCGCCGCGCCAGGCCGACCAGCGGCGAGGCGTCGAGGCGCTCGGAAAGCGTCACTCCTCCACCCTGGGGACGCGGGCCGAGATCCCGCAGGTGATCTCGTAGTTGATCGTCCCGAGGCGAGCGGCGAGGTCCTCGGCGAGGATCGTCTCGTTGCCCTGCGAGCCGATCAGCACCGCCTCGGCGCCGGGCTCCACATCGGTATCCGGGCCGAGGTCGACCGTCACGTTGTCCATCGAGACGGTGCCGACTAGCGGGTAACAACGGCCACCGATCAGCACCTCGGCGTTGTTGGAGAGACCGCGCCGGACCCCGTCGCCGTAGCCGAGCGGCAGCACCCCGACGCAGGTATCCCGCTCGGCCCGCCAGGTCTGCCCATAACCGGCGCTGTCACCGGGCTCGAAGCGCTTCACGTCGGCGACGTAGGAGTGCAGCGCCAGCGCCGGGCGCAGGCCCCGCTCGGTGGGATCGCCCTGGAAGGGGTCGAGCCCATAGACCGCCACCCCGCAGCGGGCCATGTCGAAGTGCGAGCGCCGATCGCGGAAGACGGCGGCGCTGTTGGCCGCGTGGACGGTGATCGCGGGGAACTCGTCCTTCGCGGCCTCCGCAACCGTGCCGAAGCGGTCGAGCTGCTCGTCGAAGAAGGTGGACTCCGGTTCGTCGGCCGTCGCCAGGTGCGTCCAGACCCCGACCGGCTCGAGGTCGGGGCTCTCGGCGCAGAACCGGAGCAGCGCCAGAACCTCGCCAGGGTCGCGGTTGCCGAGCCTGCCCATGCCGCTGTCGTGCTTGACGTGCACCCGAGCCGGCCGGCCGTGAGCCCGCGCCCGTGCGGCGACCAGCTCGAGGAACCCCCGTCTCCAAACGGCGACCTCCGAGCCCGCCTCGAGCGCCGTGTCCAGCTCCGCCGGGGCGAGCGCCCCCATCGTCAAGAGGAGGATCTGGGGGAAGCGGCGGCCAATCTGCTCGGCCTCACTCGCGGTTGCCACCGCCAGCCTGGTGGCGCCGCCGGCCAGGGCCGCCCTCGCGCATAGATCGGCGCCGTGTCCGTAACCGTCGGCCTTGACCACCGCGCAAAGCTCCGCCTCCACCAGCTCGGCCTTGAGCAGGGCGCAGTTCCCCTCCACCGCGGCGGCGTCTATCCGGGCGACCGCCCGCGCCATCGCCTCAGTGCCTTACCCGACGAGCGCGGCCAGCGCGTCGGCCCGCGTGACCAATCCGGCGAGGCGGCCGTCCCCGTCGACCACGGGGAGATGGTTGTGGTGCTTCTCGGCGATCGTCCGCGCCACCGTCTCGGCATCGTCGTCCGCGCGGACGACGATCGGGTCGGCGGTCATCAGCTCGGAGACTTCGGTCGCGAATGCCTTGTTGAGGCGCTTCTCGAAGCCCTTCATCGAGCCGACGAAGACAATGCCGCCCATGATGTTGAGGTAGTGCGGGAGGTGCAGGTCGGCCTCCTCATCGCTGAGGATCAGGTCCGACTCGCTGACTATCCCGACCACGCGACGGTCATCGTCGATGACCGGGATGGCGCCCTTCTCGGTCTTGGCGAGAAGCTCGATCGCGCTGCGAGCGTCGGCCTCCGGAGAAACCGTCGGAACCGTCGTGTCCATGATCTCGGCAGCGGTCTTCATCTCGGCGAGATTATTCGACCCGTCGGCCGGGCGACATCCCAACCGCGATCGAGTCGATCACGTCGGTGGCGATCACCGACTCGGCGGCGCCGATGCGCGCGGCGGCGTCGCGGCCGGCGCGGGCGTGGGCGATCACCGCGGCGCAGGCGGCGGTAAACGGATCCAGGCCGCGGGCGAGCATCGCCGCCGCGATGCCGGAGAGCACGTCACCGGTGCCGGCGGTCGCAAGAGCCGGCGCGGAGAGGGCGTTGACCGCGACTCGCTCACCGTCGGTGACGATCGTGTCGTCTCCCTTCAACACCACCACCGCGCAGGAGGCGGCCGCCGCCTCGTGCGCCGCGGCGAGGCGGTGGGCGGAGATCTCCTCGGCGGACCGCCCCAGCAGCCGTCCGAGCTCGCCCGCGTGCGGGGTGAGGATCGTCGGCGCCTCGCGGGCAGCGATCAGCCCGAGCTCACCCGCGAAGGCATTGAGGCCGTCGGCGTCGAGCACCAACGGCGCCGCGATCGAGCCGAGGACCTCGCGGGCCAGCTCGACCGAGCCGGGGTCGCGGCCCAGGCCCGGACCGAGGACGCCGGCGGCGGCGCGCTCGAAGGTGCGCAGCAGAGCCTTCGCCGAGGCCGGGGCGAGGCAGCCGTCGCCACCCGGACAGCCGGCCGACATCACCTCCGGCTGTCCCTGCTCGAAGATCGGCTCCAGATCGGCCGGCACGGCCACGGTCGCGTAGCCCGCGCCGGCTCGGATCGCCGCCAACGAGGACATCTGCACCGCCCCGGTCAGGCCCCGTGAGCCACCGGCAATCGTCACCTGGCCGGAGCTGAACTTGGTCGAGCGGGGGCCGCGGCGCGGTGCAAGCTCCAACACCGAGGCGTCGATGCTTCCCGCGGCCGGCTCCCCCGGGGCGCCGTCCGGGATCCCGATCGGCACCACCCGAAGCTCGCCGCTGTGCCACTTGCCGGGGGCGATCCGGTGGCCGACCTTGGCGGCATGGAAGCTGACCGTGAGGTCCGCCTCGACCGCAGCGCCGGCCACCTCGCCGCTGGAGGCGTCGACCCCCGAGGCAATGTCGCAGGCGACGACCGGTGCCCCACAGGCGCCGATCGCCTCGATCGCGGCCAGTGCCGGCTGCCTGGGCTCACCCGCGAACCCGGTGCCGAAGATCGCGTCGACGACCGCCCCCGAGCCGGCCAGGCGCGGAGCGATCTCACCGCCGACGTGCTCGGCCGCGAAGCGCGCGAGGTTGGCGGCGGCGTCCCCGCTCAGCTCCTCGGCGGGCCAGAGCAGCAGCGCCTCGACCTCGAATCCGGCCTCGGCCAAGTACCTGGCCGCCACCAGACCGTCCCCGGCGTTGTTTCCCTTGCCACAGACGATCCGCACCGGCCCCGTGGGCGCCAGCTCGCCGACCGCCGCAGCGACCGCCCTGCCGGCGTTCTCCATCAGCTCCAGTGAGGGCACCCCCATCTCCTCGATCGCCCAAGCGTCAATGGCGCGCATACCGTCGGCGGCATATAGGGGCGTCAGCCACGCTTCCATCGGCCGTCCAGCCTAACTCGGCGGCAAGGCGGCGTAACCTGCGGCCGATGCCCGCCTCCATCGTCCGCGGCCTACGGCTCAACCTGTGTGCGGCCTGCGCCCTCCTCGCCGCCGGGGCGCTGTTCGGGTGCGGACAGGCGGGGTCCACGTCGACCCTCGCCGAGGCCCCGGCCCCCGGAGGCAACCGAATTCGGGAAGAGAAGCCCCCTCACCCGCAACCCCCATACGACGTCATCCGTCGCAGCTCAGAGCAGCCGCCCACGCCGTCCCCGCCCGAACCAAAACCCGAGCCCGAAACCGAAGCCAAGAGCAGCGGAGCATCGTCGATCCCCCCGGCCTCCGCCGGGACCAACGGCTCGTTCGTTCCTCCCAAGTCAGCGGATGGAAAGACGATCACCCCGCGCTCCATGGCCAGGCTGGAACCCCAAGCGGTCGGCCCGAGCGCAGTCCTGTTGAGCGGGATCGCGCTCGCCCCGCCGAGCGCCCCAGAAGCGATCAAGGCGGCGATCACCGCCGCGAACACGATCGTCGGCAGGCCCTATGTGTGGGGCGGCGGCCACGCTTCCTGGTACTCGCGTGGGTATGACTGCTCCGGAGCGGTCAGCTACGCCCTCGGCGGCGGCGGCTTCCTCGCCGCCCCGCTCAACTCAGGCCAGCTGCAGTCCTGGGGCGAGCCGGGACCGGGACGGTGGCTGACGGTCTACGCGAATGCCGGCCACGCCTACGCCGTCATCGCCGGCCTGCGCTGGGACACCGTCGGCGACGCGAGGGGCTCGGGACCGCGCTGGCACCCGGCGGTGGCCTATCCGGAAGGCTTCGTGGCGCGCCACCCTCCCGGCTACTGAGGGCCACCGCGGCTGCGGTTACTCGACCGTGACGGTCTTGGCCAGATTGCGGGGCTGATCGACGTTGAGCCCGCGGGCGCGAGCGATGTCGTAGGCGAGCAACTGCAGCGGCAGGATCGCGACGATCGGCTGCAGGATCCAGTCGGTGCGCGCGACCTCGATCGTCTGGTCGGCGACGGCGCCGACCTGCTCGCAGCCCTCGGTGGCGATCGCGATCGTCTGGGCTCCACGTGCACGCACCTCTTCGACGTTGGACAGGACCTTGTCGAGGACGGGGCTCTCGGTCGCCACGCAGACGACGGGGGTCGACTCGTCGAGCAGGGCGATCGGGCCGTGCTTCATCTCCCCCGCCGCGTAGGCGTCGGTGGGGATGTAGGAGATCTCCTTCAGCTTCAGCGCCCCCTCCAGGCAGACGGGAAGCCCGATGTGGCGCCCGAGGTAGAGGAAGAACTGCTGGTCCGAGTGCGCCACGGACGCCGCCCGTACCTGCTCCTCGGTGTCCACCAGGGTCTCCTCGATCTTCGAGGGAAGGTGCTTCAGCTCGGCGACCAGCTCCGTCAGCCGCTCCGCCGGCAGCGTCCCGCGCAGCTCGGCCAACCGCAGCCCGATCAGGTACATCGCGGCCCCCTGGGCGACGAAGGTCTTGGTCGCGGCGACGCTGATCTCCATCCCGGCGCGGGTGTAGAGGACTGCGTCGGCGTCGCGGGTCGCCTGGCTGCCCATCACGTTGGTGATCGCCAGCACCTTGGCGCCGCGCTCGCGGGCCAACCGCATCGCCGCCAGCGTGTCGGCGGTCTCACCCGACTGGGTGATGCCGATCACCAGGTCGCCCGACCCGACCACCGGGTTGCGGTAGCGGTACTCGGAGGCGATGTCCATCTCGACCGGCACCCGCGCCCACTCCTCGATCGCGTAGCGGCCGAGCAGGCCGGCGTGGTAGGAGGTGCCGCAGGCGACGATCACGATCCGCTTCAGCTCGCGCAGGTAGGAGTCGTCGAGATCGACCTCGGAGAGATCGACCCCGTCGTCCCCCGGCAGGCGGTCAGCGACGGTTTCGGCAACCGCGTCGGCCTGTTCGTGGATCTCCTTCAGCATGAAGGTCTCATAGCCCCCCTTCTCGGCGGCCTCCTCGTCCCAGGTGATCTCTTCCGGTCCACGCTCGACCGGATTGCCCTCGGCGTCGGTGATGGTCACTCCGGAGGCGTCGATCGTCACCACCTCGCCGTTTTCGATCGCGACGGCTGTGCGGGTCTCGGCCAGGAAAGCCGGAATCGCCGAGGCGAGGAAGCTCTCGCCCTCGCCGACGCCGGCGACCAGCGGGCACTCCTTGCGCGCCCCGACCAAGAGGCCCGGCTGGTCGACGTGCATGGCGACGAAGGCGTAGTGGCCGCGCAGCTCCGCGTAAGCGGCGCGAACAGCGGCGGCGAGGTCACCCTCGTAGTGGCTGGCGATCAGGTGGGCCACCACCTCCGCGTCGGTTTCGGAGCTGAACTCCTGCCCCTCGGACTCGAGCCTGGCGCGCAGCTTGGCGTGGTTCTCGACGATCCCGTTGAGGACGATGTGGACCTGGTCGGAGCTGTCGCTGTGCGGGTGGGCGTTCTCCTCGGTGACGCGGCCATGGGTGGCCCAGCGGGTGTGGGCGACCCCGGTGGTCGCCGCCGGCGCGGCGACTGCAAGACCGCCGCCGTCCGCGTGCGCCTGCATCGCGGCGCGCAGATTGACGAGGTTGCCGACCGCGCGCACGCTGTCGACGCGGCCGTCCTCGATCACCGAGACACCGGCCGAGTCATAGCCCCGGTACTCGAGCTTCTCGAGGCCGGCGACCAGAAGGCCCCGGCAGGGGCGAGCCCCGACATATCCGACGATTCCACACATGGAAGGTCGCTAAGGGTAGACGGAGGGCCGTCTCAGCCCAGCTCTTGGCTGACCACGTCGACAAGCCGCTTGCAAACCGCGTCGGCCTCTTCGGCGCTGGGGGCCTCGACCATCACACGGACGAGGGGCTCGGTGCCGGAGGGGCGCAGGAGGACACGACCGCGGCCCTCCAGATCGTCTTCCTCACGCTTGACCGCCTCCCAGACCGCGGCGGCGCCGGCCAGCGCCTCGCGATCGGCGACCTCGACGTTGACCAGCTTCTGCGGCAGCTTCTCCATCGCCTCGACCGCGGCCAGCTCGCGTCCCGCCAGCTCGCGCATCGTCATCAGCGCCGCGGCGATCCCGTCGCCGGTCGCGGCGAAACCCATGTCGATGATGTGCCCCGACTGCTCGCCTCCGAGCGACCATTCGCGACTGCGCAGCTCGTCGAGCACGTAGCGGTCACCGACCTTGGCGACGACGACCTCGATCCCGGCCTCCGCCATCGCCTGATGGAAGCCGTAGTTGCTCATCACGGTCACGGCGACACCGCCGCCAAGCTCGCCGCGAGCGGCCATGCCGGTGGCCAGCAGCGCGATCAGCTCGTCACCGTCGTGGGTGCGGCCGCCGTCGTCGACCGCGAGCACCCTGTCGCCGTCACCGTCGAAGGCGAAGCCGATCGCGGCCCCCGAGGCGGCGACGTGCGCGGCCAGGTTGTCGAGGTGGGTGGAGCCGCAGCCGTCGTTGATGTTGCGGCCGTCGGGCTCGGCGGCGATCGCCTCGACCTCGGCGCCGAGCCGCTCGAAGATCGCCGGGGCGACACGATGGGTTGCCCCGTTGGCGCAGTCAAGCGCGACCTTGACGCCGGATAGGTCAAGCGGGAAAGCGGCCTCGAGAGCGCGCAGGTAGTCCTCGATGCCCCCGTTCAGCTCGCGAACCCCGCCGGGGACAACCGGGCCGGGGTCGGCGTCGAGCAGTGCCTCGATCCCGGCCTCAGCCTCATCGCCAAGCTTCGTGCCGGCGCCGCTGAAGAACTTGATGCCGTTGTCCTGGTAGGGGTTGTGGGAGGCGGAGACGACGACGGCAAGGTCGAGCCCGAGGCGCCGGGCGAGAACCGCGGCGGCCGGCGTCGGCAGCACACCACCGAGCAGCGCGTCTCCCCCGGCCGCGGCGACCCCGGCAGCCAGAGCCGCTTCCAGCATCGGCCCCGACTCGCGCGTGTCCCGCACGATCAGCACCTGCGGCCGCTCCGCCCGCAGCGACGCGGTTGCCGCCCGGCCCAGCTTCAGCGCCAGCTCGGCGGTGAGGAACGTTCCAGCCTCCCCTCGGACCCCATCGGTTCCGAAGAGCTTGCGCTCCGGCGTCACCCTGACTCCCTCAGCGCTTGCTGAACTGCGGCCGCTTGCGGGCCTTCTTCAGACCTGCCTTGCGGCGCTCCTTGGCACGGGCATCGCGAGTCAGGAAGCCGCGCCGCTTCAGCTCACCGCGCAGCTCTGGGTCGACCTCGATCAGCGCCCGGGCAATGCCGTGACGGACAGCACCGGCCTGACCGCTGACCCCGCCGCCGTGGACGCGGACGCGGACGTCGACGCTGCTCTCATAACCGGTCGTTATCAGCGGCTGACAGGCCGTGGTCTGATGTAGAGGGCGCGGGAAGAACTCCTCGATCGGGCGGCCGTTGACTTCGATCTTGCCGCTGCCGGGCAGCAGGGTGACGCGAGCGATCGCGTTCTTGCGTTTGCCGGTCGCCAGAAAGCGGGAGTCGCTCTCCATCTTGGCGGGGGCGCGGCTGGCTGCCTGCGCATCCTCGTCGGAGTCCCCCGTCAGCGCCGCCTCACGGCGCGCCTTCTCCTCCTCCTCAGCTTCGCGTCGCGCCTTCTCCTCAGCACTGAGCGGGCGCTCGTCCTGCTCGACGGCGATCGGCTCGAGATCGGCCCCAGGAATGGCGTCCTTCTTCTTCTCAGCCTTGGGCTCCTCGACGGACTCAGGCTCCGCTTTCTCCTGCTCAGCCGCAGGAGCCGCAGCGGGCTCCTCCGCGGGGGCAGCGTCACCCTCAGCTTCTCCCTGCTCAGCCGCAGGCGACTCAGCGGACTCCTCCGCAGTCCCCTCGTCCTGAGCCTCAGACGTCTCCTCCGCGGGTGGCGTGGGGTCTGGGGTCTCCGGCGGGTCAGCCGGGGACCCCTGCCCCACGACAGGACCCGCGGCCTGGACGTCCGAACCCTCGGTCGGAGTCTCGTCTTGCGAAGTCTCGTGGTCCTGCGGCTCGTCTGCCATCACTTGATCTCCATCGGCTGTGGTTTCTGCGCCGCATGCGGATGATCCGGGCCAGCGTAGACCTTGAGCTTGGTCAGCTGCTGGCGGGCGAGGCGGTTGCGCGGGAGCATCCCCTTCACCGCCTTGCGGATCACCTCCTCGGGGCGTCGGTCGAGCATCTCCGCCAGGGTGCGGGACTTGATCCCGCCCGGGTAGCCGCTGTGGCGCCAGTAGCGCTTCTGCTCGAGCTTTTTGCCGGTGACCCGGATCTTCTCGGCGTTGACGACGACGATGAAGTCCCCGGTATCGACGTGCGGCGTGTACTCGGGCTTGCGCTTGCCCCGCAGAGCATCGGCAATCCGGGTCGCCAAACGGCCCAGGGTCTGTCCCTCGGCATCGACGACGTACCAGTCTCGCTGGCGATCGGCGGCTGTGGCGACGTAGGTCTTCATCGTGCAAAGACCGCGCGGGCAACCCTGCGCGGCCGCCGGCATCATAGCCACCCGCCGCTCTATACTGCCGCGCCAGCAATGCCGAATCCCGTCCGGGCCACCGAACGGGAGCGGAGGAACCGCAGGGACCCTTGCAGGTCCCAGGGGCGAATCGGACGAAAACGATCCGTAGCGCATCTCTTTCAGCGCGAGCCCGACAGCTAACTCCGCAGGCGAACGAAAGAGAGGGCACGTGTCACGCAGCGCCTGGCTGGCTGGATTTTTGTTCACGATCGCAACGACGATGGTCCTCTCGGGCCTGACCGCGATGGCGTCCGCCGCGACCGGCGGCGCGCCGACCCCGGCGGGCAGCGCCGCACCTCCGGCGAGCCCCAGCGGCACCCCTGACCCCGCGCCGAGCGCCGGATCGGAGTTGACCCTGATCTCCGCAACCACCTCCCCCCGCAAGTCCTACTTCTACGGAGTCCACAATCCTCGCCTGACCTACGTGATCGGCAGCAACCAGCCGCAGAACGACCTACGAGTCGACGTGGTCAACTCGCTCGGCGAAACGATCAAGAGCTTCTACCGAAACGACATCGTGCCGAACGTCGCCGACAGCATCCAGTGGGACGGCACTACCGGCGAAAACCGCCCCGCCCCAAACGGGCGCTACACCTTCCGGGTCCTGCCGCAGAGCGGCGGGCCCGCGGCGCGGCCGGCATCACGACGATCAAGGCGGGCCGGGTCTTCCTCGGCGACGCCGCTCAGCCTCAGCTTCGCCCTCTACGGATACGAGTTCCCGATCCTCGGAGCACACGACTACGGTGGCCCGGAGGGGCGCTTCGGCGCAGCTCGCTCGGGCCACACCCACGAGGGCCAGGACGTGATGGCCAAGTGCGGGACGCCGCTGGTCGCGGCTCGCGGGGGCCGCGTTCAGGTCCTCGGGCTTCGAGGGCGCCGCCGGCAACTACCTCGTCATCGACGGCAGGGGCACGGGCTTCGACATGGCCTACATGCACCTGCTCGAACCGTCCCCGCTGCAGGAGGGGATGACCGTTCGCACCGGCGAACCGATCGGCCTCGTCGGCCAGACCGGCGACGCCACTGCCTGTCACCTCCACTTCGAGATCTGGACGGCGCCCGGCTGGTACGAGGGAGGCAGCCCGATCGACCCGCTGCCCTACCTCGAAAAGTGGGACAGCTACTCCTGACTGTCTGAACGCTATCTCCGCCGTCATCGCGACAGCGATCTCGGCGTTCGCCGGATAGCCGCACGACGCGATCGCAACTCGATCAGCGCCAGCGCGAGCGCGACGGGAACCGTCGCCGGCAGGGTGTCGACCGCGAAGAAGAGCAGGTCGAAGGCGAGCGCGAGGATCGCGACGAGCAGGGCGGCGCCCCGCTGACGAGGCCTGTCGGCGGCAAGCAGGCAGCCGAGGGTGGCGGCGATGAAGAGGTCGCCGAAGCCCATCTGGGCCGCGCCGAAGTAGATTGCCTGGAGTCGCGGCAGTTCGGCGGGGGCGGCGGCGCTGAGGACCGCGTTCGGCCCTTGAAGGAGATCGGAAGTGACGAACCAGGTGTCGACCGCGGCCATCGCGTAGATCCCCAGTTTCAGCCAGGGCGCCGGTGCGACCGAGACCAACAGCCAACCGAGCCCGACGCAGCCGAGCCCGGTCAGCGCCGTCGCCGTGGTCTCTCCCACCAGCGAATCAGGCGATGCCCAGGCGAGGGCGAAGAGCGGCACGACCGCCAGCGCCCAGCCGGGGCGCGCCCCGCGCACGAGCCAGCCCAGGGCCAGCGCCGCGAAGGGCGGTACCGCGACAAGCGCCAGCCAGGAGAGAACGTTCGCCGAGTCGCTCTCCAGCTCGACGATCGCGATCACGAAGACGATCGAGAGCGCCGGCACCAGCGCCCACCAACGGCTGCGAAACCCGGCCAGGGGCAGGCTCGGCAACGGACCGGGCAGCGCGACCAGCGCCGCCTGGACGAAGCCGAGAATCGCTATAGAGACGGCGAACGATGGCATCGCCCCTGACCCTAGGAGACGTGCCGGTAGTTAGCCGCCCATATGGGCGGCTAACTACCGGCACGTCCGATGGGCTACTCCCACTCGATGGTCGCGGGGGGCTTTGAACTGATGTCCAGCGCGACGCGGTTTACGTCTTCGATCTCGTTGATGATCCGGTTGGAGACGCGCTCCAGCAGGTCGTAGGGGAGGCGCGCCCAGTCGGCGGTCATCGCGTCGTCTGAGGTGACCGCGCGGATCACGATCGGGTAGGCGTAGGTGCGGCCGTCACCCTGGACGCCGACCGAGCGGACGACGGGAAGCACGCAGAAGGACTGCCACAGCTGTCGGTAGAGCTCGGCGGCGCGGATCTCTTCCTGCAGGATCGCGTCGGCGGCGCGCAGGATGTCGAGCCGCTCCCTCGTCACCTCGCCGCCGACGATGCGGATCGCCAGGCCCGGACCGGGGAAGGGCTGGCGCCAGACCATCCGCTCCGGCAGGCCGAGCTCGGCACCGACCGCGCGCACCTCGTCCTTGAACAGCATCCGCAGCGGCTCGACCAGCTCGAATTCGAGATCCTCGGGCAGCCCGCCGACGTTGTGGTGGGACTTGATCGTCTCGGCGCCATCGCTGCCGCCCGACTCGATCACGTCCGAGTAGAGCGTTCCCTGCACCAGGTAGGCGGCGTCCTCCAGCTTCGCCGCCTCCTCCTCGAAGACGCGGATGAACTCCTCGCCGATGATCTTGCGCTTGCGCTCGGGCTCGTCGACTCCGGCGAGGCGGGCGAGGAAGCGCTGCTCAGCGTCGACGTGGACAAGCGGGATGCCGAACTGGCCGAACGCCGCGACCACCTGCTCGGCCTCGTTCAGCCGCATCAGGCCGTGATCGACGAAGACGCAGGTCAGCTGCTCCCCCACCGCGCGGTGGACGAGCAGCGCCGCAACCGAGGAGTCGACCCCGCCCGAGAGCCCACAGATCACCTGTCCCTGACCGACCTGGGCGCGGATCGCGGCCACCTGCTCGGCGATCACGGACTGCGGCGACCATTGCATCTCGCAGCCGGCGATCTCCCGCAGGAAGCGGGTCAGGATCTCGGTCCCGTAGGGGGTGTGGACGACCTCCGGGTGGAACTGGATCCCATACAGACCCCTCTCGGGGGCCTCGCAGGCGGCGACCGGAGAGCCGGGGGTCGAAGCGAGTGCGGCGAAGTCCGGCGGCGGCTCGAAGACGGTGTCGCGGTGGCTCATCCAGCAGCTCTGCTCCTCCGGCAGCCCGCCGAGCAGCCTGCCGCCGCCGTTGCGCAGGGTCAGCTCGGCCCGTCCGAACTCCCCCGCCTCGGCCCCTTCGACCTTTCCCCCCAGAGCCTGGACCAGCGCCTGCATGCCATAACAGATGCCGAGCATCGGAATCTCCAGCTCGAGCAAATCGGTGGGGAACTCGGGGGCACCGGTCTCGTATACGGATGCAGGTCCACCCGAGAGGACCAGGCCCTTCGGGCTCCTCTCGCGAATCTTGTCGATGGCGGTCGTCGCAGGAAGCAACTCCGAGAAAACTCCACATTCCCGGATCCGTCTGGCGATCAGTTGCGAGGTACTGGCCCCCGAAGTCGAGGACCAGCACCTCCTCCACCGCCCCTCCGGCGGGTGGCGCCGTAGGGGAACCCATGTCCGAGGAAGCTTTAGCTACCGGAGGACATGGGGGGTCCCCTGCGGCGACAGGACCCGCCGGCCGGAGCGCGTCCGAGCCGCTAGTCATCCGATACGGCGACCCCTGCGGAGACCGCGGCGCGTCCGTTCGAGCCCATGCCGACCGACTGCTCGTTCTGCAGCTTCTTGCCCTCGCTCATCAACGCCGGGGCGACCATCACCTCGGCCCGCTGGAAGGAGCGGATGTCCTCGTAGCCGGTGGTGGCCATCGAGGTTTTGAGCGCCCCCATCAGATTGAAGGTGCCGTCGTTCTCCTGAGCGGGGCCGAGCAGGATCTCCTCCATCGTCCCGTCTTGCTTGGTGGAGACGCGGGTGCCGCGTGGCAGCGAGGGGTGGAAGGTCGCCATCCCCCAGTGGAAGCCGCGTCCGGGCGCCTCCTTGGCGCGGGCCAGCGGCGAGCCGACCATCACCGAGTCGGCGCCGACGGCGATCGCCTTGGAGACGTCGCCCCCGGTCCGCATGCCGCCGTCGGCGATCACGTTCACGTACTCGCCGGTCTCCAGCATGTGCTGGGCGCGGGCCGCGGCGACGTCGGCGATCGCGGTCGCCTGCGGGACGCCGATCCCGAGCACGCCGCGCGTGGTGCAGGCGGCGCCAGGGCCGACCCCAACCAGGACGCCGACCGCGCCGGTCCGCATCAGGTGCAGCCCGGTCGAGTAGGAGGCGCAGCCGCCGACCACGGTCGGCACCGGCACTTCGGCGATGAACTCCTTCAGATTGAGCGGCTCGACCGTGGTGGAGACGTGTTCGGCCGAGATCACCGTGCCCTGGATGACGAGGATGTCGATCCCGGCCTCGACCGCGATCTCGTAGTGCTCGCGCACCTTCTGCGGCGTCAACGAGCCGCAGGCGACGGCGCCCCGCTCCTTGATCTCGGCGATCCGCTTGCCGATCAGCTCCGGCTGCACCGGCTGGGCGTAGATCTCCTGCATGATCCGGGTCGCCAGGTGCTTGGGCGCGGCGGCGACCTTCTCCAGCTGCTCCTCGGCGTTCTCGAAGCGGGTCCAGATTCCCTCCAGGTTGAGCACGCCGAGGCCGCCGATCTCGTTGACGAGGACGGCGGTGTCAGGGCTGACTACCCCGTCCATGGCCGAGGCGACGAGCGGCAGCTCAAAGCGATAGGGGCCAAGATCCCAGCTGATGTCTATGTCGTCGGGATCGCGGGTGCGGCGCGACGGAACGATCGCAATGTCATCGAATCCGTAGGCGCGCCTCCCCTTCTTGCCGCGACCGATGTCAATCTCCAATTGGTCCTCCAGGGCGGGGTGGCGTTGAGTAGCCAGCCTACACTTCTGCGTGGACCTCCAGATCGCGCACCTCGACCTCGTCGAGCAGACGCTCGACCCCGCGGCGGTCGACCGTGCCGGCGCCGAAATGCTGAGTCGACTCGGCGCCACAGGCGACGCCGTAGGCCAGGCACTCCTCCGGCTCGCCCCCGTCGTAGAGGGCGGCCACGTAGCCGGCCAGAAAGGCATCGCCGGAGCCAACGCTGGAGACCGCCTCCAGCGGCTTGGTGCGGACTTCGAGCACGCGCCGCTCGGCGCCCTGGCCGACCACCGCGACGCAGCCGTCGGGCCGCGTGATCGCCGCTTCTCCCGCACCCAGGCGGACCAGCTCGGAAAGCCCCTGGACGAAGTCGTCGCGATCGGCGAACTCCTGCCCGACCAACTCCTCCGCCTCGAGCTCGTTGGGAGTTATCACCGAAGCGCCGGCGCGCAGGCCCGTCAACATCGCCTCCCCCTCGGAGTCGAGGACCGATGTGACGCCGCGCTCGCGCAGGTCCTCGACCAGGCGCGCGTAGAGCTCCGCACCGGCGCCGGGAGGCAGGGTGCCGGCCAGCACGCAGATCTTTGCGCCGCCGGCCAGGTAGCGCAGGCGCTCGACGAAACGCTCCACCTCCTCCGGGCTGACCGCCGGACCGCGCTCGTTGATCTCGGTCTGTTCGCCGGAGGTCGGGTCGATCACCGCCATGTTGATCCGCGTCTCCCCCGCGATCCAGGTGAAGTCGGTCAGGATCGCCTCCTTGCGCAGCTGCTCGAGCATACGGTTACCGGTCGGCCCGCCGGCGAAGCCGGCGGCGATCACCGGACGGCCCAACAGGCGCAGGGCGCGGGCCACGTTTATCCCCTTGCCGCCGGCGACCGTGCGGCTCTCGACGGCCCGGTGGCGGTGACCGAGACGAAAGTTCGGGACCGCGACGGTGCGATCGATCGCGGCGTTGAGGGTTACGGTGAGGATCATCGCGTAAGGCGCCTCAGAAAAGCTGCTCCGATCAGTATCGCGGACAGCGCCAACACGAGCCAAAGCGCATTGTCGCCGAGGAAGCTGCGGGCTCGGTCCAGGGTGCTCGCCTTCGGCACGGCGCGTGCGGCGCGCAGCGGCACCGATGCCGCCCTCAACCCGTCGACGAGGACGACCGCCCGGCCGGCCACGGCGCCGCGGTGGATCGGGCCCTCGACCTCAGCGGGCGCCCGCACCGAGACCCTCATCGTCTCGCCGCGACGCACCCCCACCGCAACCGTTCGCGCCGCCCGCAGCGCCAGCTCGCCGCCCGCGTAGCGGATCGATGGCTCGGCGAGGGTCTGGCCGGCCTCGATCGGCACCCGCTTGCGGTACTTGGAGAAGCCGTATTCGAGCAGCCGCAGGGTGTCGTCGAAGCGGTCTTCGTCGGTATCCGTCCCGACGACCGCGGCGATCAGCTCAACCCCCTTGCGCCGGCCCGAACCGACGAGAACGTACCTGGCGCCAAAGGTGTGACCGGTCTTGACCCCGTTCACCCAGGGCGCCATCGAGAGCAGCTCGTTGATCGTCGAGATCCGACGCTGGGGCTGGACGCTGCGCAGCAGGGCGTCGCGCGAGGCGGCGATCTTCGCGAAGACAGGAATGCGCAGCAACCGCCGGGTGAGCGCGACGAGATCGGCGGCGCTGGAGTGGTTGCCACGCTGGTCGAGGCCGATGGGGTTCGCGTAGTGGGTGTCGGCGAGGCCGAGCGCAGCCGCATAGCGGTTCATCTGGCTCACGAAGCGCTCCTCCGACCCGGCCGCGGCGCGAGCCAGATCGTAGGCGGCGTCGTTGCCGCTGCGCAGGATCAGGCCGTAGAGCAGGTCGCGGACGCTGATCCGCTGTCCGGGACGGAGCCCCAGCAGCGACTCGCCGTATTCCGGCACATAGGGAGCAGCCCGCACGACCTTGTCCAGCGGCAGGTCCCGCAGCGCGACGTAAGCGGTCATCAACTTCGTCGTGCTCGCAATCGGCAGGTGGCGGGCTGCGGCGTGCGATGCCAGCACGTCACCGGTGCGGCCGTCCACAAGCGCCCAGGCCCGCGCGTCGAGTTGTGGCGCCTCACCGGCGGGTGGCGCCCCAGGGGGGACCGCCCCCGAGGAAGCTTTAGCTACCGGAGGGGGTGGTGGGTCCCCTGCCGCGACAGGACCCGCGGTCGAGACGGCCGCGATTCCCACCCCGAGCAGCGCGACGAGGCGGCGGCTCACCGCAGTTTCAGCTCTTCGCCTGAAATCAGGATCTGAGGATCGATTCCGGGGTTCAGCTGCTGAATGCGCACCACCGAGACGCCGGTTTCGTGGGCGATCGAGGTCAGCGTGTCGCCGTTCTGAACGACGTAGGACTTGGGCGTGTGGACCTCGTCGCCGCCCTCCTTCTTCACCCGCCCAGCCGGGGAGGAGCCGCCGCTGGATCCATCCCCGTTGCCGCCGCCGAGCGAGGTCGCGATGACGAGGACGATGACGAGGACGCCGCAGACGAGAGCAATCGCGGCAAAGGCCCGGGCCGGAGCTGAGAAGCGGTTGTTCATGAGACCTCCCAGACCGCCGCCCGCAACCGCTCCGCAGCAGCCGCAGGGTCGGGGTCGGAGGCAATGCTACGCGAGGCTGCGACCAAACCCGCCGCAGGTCCGGGGGCGAAGGCGGCGCCCAACATCTCCGGCCGGCCGCCCTGGGCCCCGACGCCGGGGAGGAGGAAGATCGAACGCGGCATCAGCTCTCGCAGCCTGGCGATGTGCCCAGGCTCGGTCGCCCCGACCACCGCGCCCATCCCACTCAGGCCCGAGCCGCCGGCGAGCCGTCCGGCCAGGCCGTCGACCAGCGCCGCCAACCGCTCGTGGAGCGGGCGCTCGGGAGCCGGCAGGTCCTCGACGTCGGCGGCGCCGGGATTGCTGGTCCGGACCAGCGCAAAGACGCCCGCTCCGGCGCTCTCGGCCGCAGCGACCAGAGGCTCCAGCGCGTCGAGCCCCAGCAGCGGGTTGGCGGTGAAGGCGTCGGCACCAAGACCGGCCACCTTGCCCCACGGAGTCGGCGTCTCACCGACCAGCGCCTGGGCGTAGGCGGAGGCCGTGACGGGCACGTCGCCGCGCTTGCCGTCGGCGATCGTCAGCAGCCCCGCCTCGCCGGCGGCCACACGCACCTCCGCCAGCGCCGCCCAGCCGGGGGCACCAAGCCGCTCGAAGCAGGCCAGCTGGGGCTTGACCGCGACGCAGGCCGGGCCGGCCCGTTCGATCAGGTCGCGGCAATGCTCCGCGACGGCGGCCCCGGCCCGTTCGGCCGCGGACCCCGTGACGGCCGCGGCAGCTTCAGATCCGGCGAGCTTCGCGGGATCCGGGTCGAGGCCAAGGCAGATCTGGCTGCGACGCTCTTCGACGAGCGCCGCCAGCCGATCTGCAAAGGGAACCTGGCTCAGCCCTTGACCTTGGCCTTCAGCGCCGAGCCGGCGGAGAAGCGGGGGACCTTGCCACCCGGGATCGTGATCCGCTCGCCGGTGCGGGGGTTTACGCCCTGGCGCGGACCGCGCTCGGCGACGTGGAATTTCCCGAAGCCGGTGAAGCTGACTTCACCTCCGCCGCTCAGGGTGTCGGTGATCGCGTCAAGCACCGCGTCGACCGCGTCGCCCGCGGCCTTCTTGCTGCCCACACGCTCATCAGCTGCCAATTGGTCCAAAAACTCAGCCTTGGTCACGTCAATGCTCCTCCGTCGTCGTTGAGGTCGGGCGGCAATCTAACAGCGGCGGCGGGCGTAAGCGTGGCTCTGCGCCTCGGATGCCGCCAAAGCAGCTCAGGATCCGCTGACGGTCATCTCGCCGATCAACAACGGCGGCGCGCTGACCGAGCCTCCAAAGGGGACCCAGCGCGACTCCGATCCCGCCGCCCGCACGGCGCGCAGCATCGAGACGAGGTCGCTGGCAATCGTGAACTCACGCAGCGGCTGCGCCAACGCACCGCCCTCGATCGCGCGCCCGGACGCGCCCACAGAGAAGACGCCCGTGACCGGGTTGACGCCCGAGTGGAGACCGGCGACGTCGTTGACGAAGACGCCCTCACCCGCCTCTTCCAGCAACTCCTCGAAGCGATGTGAGCCGGGGCTGACGATCAGGTTCGAGGCCGAGACCCCGGGCGGCGAGCGATATCCGGAGCGCCCCGCGTTGCCGGTCGAGGTAGCACCGCCGCGCCGCGCCGTGTAGGTGTCATAGAGAAAGGTCCGGAGGCGACCGGCCTCGATCAGCGCCGTGCGCCGGCGCGGCGTCCCCTCCGCGTCGATCGGCGCGGCATCGATGCCGCCGGGGTCGAGCCCGTCGTCATGCAGCACGAAGGCGTCGCCGGCGACCTCCTCACCGAGCCGGCCGGCGAGTGGTGAGCGGCCACGCTGCATCGCATCGGCGCCCAGCGCTTTGCCGAGTAGGCCGACGAAGCTCGCGGCGACGATCGGGTCGAGGACGACGGAGCAGTTGCGGGACGATGGCTTGGTCGAGCCGATCATCTCGGTGGCGCGCTCAGCGCCCTCGCGCCCGATCGCAGCCGGATCGAGGCTGGCCGGACCACGCGCCAGGTCGAAGCCGAGGCCGGTCTCGCGGCCCGTCTCGCCCTGCGCCAGTGCCTGCAGGTAGGCGTAGCAACTCGATGTCTCGTACTCGCCTCCGCCCCCCGCGGAGGAGGCAATCGCGACCCGCTCGGCGCTGTCGAAGTAGACCACCTGCTCGACGCCGACGACCCTAGCGTCGGCCTCCAACGCGGAGCGCTCCACCTGGAGAGCAAGCTCGGCGGCGCGGTCCGCCGGCCACTCGCCGCGGCTCGGATCGCTGAGGCCCGCGACGGGCTGCGGCTTGCCGGCATCGCCAGGGGCGCCGGCGAACTCGTCCTCGTCGGCGACGCGGGCCGCCTCGGTGGCGCGAGCGGCAATCGCCGCCACCCCGTCCGTCGAGAGGTCGGTGCCGAATCCGTAACCGACCCGGCCGCCGATCCAGACGCGCAGACCGAGCCCACGCCGGGTCGCCGCGGTCAGGCTTTCGACCTCGCCGCCGTGGACGCGGACCTCGCGGTCCTCCGCTTCGCTGACGTAGGCCTCGGCCTCACCGGCGCCGACGGCGACGGCCCGCTCGACCGCGCTGTTCGCAAACTCGGTGTCGATCGTGGTTCGCACGAGAGCTCCGCTACGCGGTTCCGCCCACCGTCATCGCCGCGATCCGCACATGCCCCTGGCCGGTCCCGACCGGGACTTTCTGGCCGCCCTTGCCACACATCCCGGTCTTCATCCAGAAGTCGTTGCCGACGGCGTCGATCGCGGCAAGCGCCTCCAGGCAGTTGCCGACCAACGTCGCCCCCCGACACGGCCGGGTCACCCTGCCGCCCTCGATCAGATAGCCCTCGTTGACCCCGAAGACGAAGTCTCCGGTCGCCGGGTCGACCTGCCCGCCGGCGAAGGAGACCGCGTAGAAGCCCTTCTCCACCTCGGCGATGATCGCCTCCGGCTCAGCCTCGCCGGGAGCGATGTAGGTGTTGGTCATGCGGGGGATCGGCAGGTGCCGGAAGCTCTCGCGGCGGCCGTTGCCGGTCGAGGCCACCCCGTCATGCTCGGCCCGCTGGCGGTCGTAGAGGAAGGAGACCAGGCGTCCGTCCTCGATCACCTGCGTCTTCTGGGTCGGCGCCCCCTCGTCGTCGATCGCATCACTCCCCCACTCCCCCGGCAGCCGACCGTCGTCGTAGGCCGTGAGCAGGGGCTGGGCGACCATCTCACCTAGCTTCCCCGCGTAGACGCTCGCCCCCTTCTGGACGTGGTCGGCCTCCAACCCGTGCCCGGTCATCTCGTGGAAGAGGACCCCTCCGAAGCCACCGCCGACGACGACCGGCATCGAGCCGGTCGGGGCCGGGCCGGCATCGAGCAGCGTCAGCGCCTTGCGGGCGGCGCTCGTCGCGATCGAGGCCGGATCGTCCTCGAGCAGCTCATAGCCCCTATGCCCGCCGAGCGTTTCGGCGCCGGTCTCGACCCCGTCTCCCCGCCGGGCAACCACCTGGGCGCCGATCCGGACCCGGGTGCGGTCGTCGCTGCCGAACATGCCGTCGGAGTTGGCAACGGTCACCCGGCGGCGTGCCTCCATGTAGGAGGCCGTCATCTGGTCGACCTCGCCACCGGTGGCGCGCGCCCGCTCGTCCAGCTCGCGCAGCAGCTCCGCCTTGCGCGCGGCGGGAATCTCCTCGGGGCGCTGCTCGATCGGCTGCGGGGTCGTCGCGACGCTGCTCAGCGGCCGGGGCTCGGAGCGATCGCCACGCAGCGCCGCCGCCGCCTCGTCGGCCGCTCGCTCGAGATCGTCAGGGTCGAGGCCGTCGACGTGGGCGAAATAGGTGGTTCCCCCGCTCAGGACCCGGACCCCGGCCCCCTCTTCGGCGCCCGACTGCACCGACTCGATCCGCGACTCGTCGATCGCCAGCGTGAGGCCCCCACGCCGTTCGGCGAACAGCTCGGCGAACTCACCGCCGCGGGAGAGGGCGCGTGCCAGGACGCGCTCGGCGACCCCGGGGTCGAACAGCTCCTGCGCTCCACTCATGATCTCGGCCGCTTCCCGGCAACCTCGATCAGTCTCCCCGCGGCGACGAACAACTCGGCGCCGACGACCGAGTCGGCGGCGTGATCCTCGCCGCGACCGCCGGCGTAGTAGAGGCGGGCGAAGGGGCGCCTGGAGGCGCGCCGACGGCGCATGTACGCCGCCGCCTCGTCGGCATAGCCGGAGACGCGGTCGAGCAGCATCCGGTGCGGCTTAGGCGGCATCCGGCGTCACTCCCCCCGCCAGATCGCGCAGCAGCGAGCGCATGTCGAAGAAGGTCAGCGAGGCCAGGGGGAAGCGCTCGGTAACCGCAATCGCCGCCAGCCCAGCATGGCGCAGCGCGAACACCTCGCCCTGCTCGGTGCCGACGTGGACCTGCTCGACCGGCTCCCCCCCCGCCCGATCGGCGACCTCGAACAGCGCCGCGGCGTCCTCACTCCAGCGATCGGGAAGGCCGCTGGCGGCCAGGACGGCGCCACCGGGGCCAAGGATCGCGGCGCCGCGAAGGTCGGGCGTCATCTCGGTCAGATAGGCGAGAGCGCCCTCGGCGGCATCACCGGAAACAACCGTTGTCGCGGCATCGTCGGGCATCTGCGTGAAAATACCGGCCCCGTGTCCCTGGCCCGAGCTTCCTGGATCACCGTCGTCACGATCTGCGCGATCGCGGTGGTGCTGTTCGCGATCAGCGGCTACACCGGCTACTCGATCACGGTCGGCGCCGTCGGCCTCGCCGCCGCGGTCAATCTGCTGCCCAGCCCCTAGCCTGCACGGAAGGGGCCGGAGCGCTCCCGGCCGGGGTCGCGGAGCGAGGTCTCGGGCTCGGCGTGGATCAGGACCTCGGCATGGCGGATGCGGGCCTCGATCTCGTTGCGCATCTCATGAGCCAGCTCGTGGGCGCGCTCGAGGCTGGTCCCGGAGCGGTACTGGACGTGGAAGTCGATGTAGCGGCGGCTGCCGGCCTTGCGGGCGCGCAGCTTGTGGTAGCCGGCGACCTCGGGGGTCCGTGCGGCGGCGATCGCGGCCTCAATCCGGTCCATCTCCGCGTCGGGCAGCACTTCGTCAACCAGCACTCCGGAAGAGCGCCGGATGATGCGCAACCCGGCGGTGACGATCGCCGCGGCGACGAGCAGCGCGGTGATCGAGTCGAAGGCGGCGATGCCGGTGATCTGGACGATCGCGAGGCCAGCGAGCACCCCGGCCGAGGTGAGCGCGTCGGTGCGCAGGTGCGCGGCGTCGCCCTCCAGCGCCGCTGACTCGTGCTCCCGCGCCTGGCGCGAGAGGACGGTCGAGACGAACAGGTTGGCGAGCACCGAGAAGCCCATCACCGCGATCCCGACGCCCAGTCTCTCGACTTCGGAGCCGACGACCAACCGGTGGGTCGCCTCGTAGACGATGATCCCGGCCCCGATCAGGATCAGCATCCCCTCGATCGTCGCCGCCAGGCTCTCGACCTTCTCGTGCCCGTAGGGATGATCGGCGTCGGGCGGCTCGTCGGCTTTGCGCACCGAGACGAAGGCGACTACCGAGGCAACCAGGTCGATCAGCGAGTGGACCGCCTCGGTGAGGATCGCGATCGAGCCGGTGACCGCGCCGGCGGCCAGCTTGATCGCGATCAAGAGCGCGTTGGAGGCGATCGAGAGCCCCGCCGCGCCGCTCTTGGTGCGGATCATCGACCCGCCCGCGCCGCCCCGCCGGCGCTCAGGTGCCGGGCCAGCAACCTCGCCGCGGCCCCGCGGTGGCTGATCTCGTTCTTCTCGGCCTGGCTCAGCTCCGAGTAGGTGCGCGTGTCATCGGACCCGGTCGCCTCGGGGACGAAAGCAGGGTCGTAGCCAAACCCCCCAGCGCCACGGGGCCGCTCGATCAGACGGCCCTCGCAACGGGCCTCGAAGACGTGCTCGGCTCCGCCTGCTTCGACCAGCGCCAGCGCGCATACGTAGTAGGCGCCCCGCTCGTCCCCGGCGGCGGCCACCTCGCGCAGCAGCTTTTCGAGGTTCTCCTCATCGCTCGCCCCTTCGCCGCCGTAGCGGGCCGAGTGGATGCCGGGGCGGCCGCCGAGCGCAACCGCACCGATTCCCGAGTCGTCGGCGATCGTCGCCAGGCCCGTCGCCTCGTGCGCGGCGCGCGCCTTGTCGAGGGCGATCGCGGCGAAGCTCTCGCCGTCCTCGGGGGGAAGCTCCACGCCCTCGGGCAGCGGCTCCAGCTCGACCTCGGGCAGCAATTCGCGCATCTCGCGCAGCTTGTGCCTGTTGCCGGAGGCGAAGATCAAGCTCCGGCTACCCGCTCCTGCACCTGGCGCAGCCTCGAGATGCCCATCTCGGCGAGACCCAACAGCTCATCTAGGGAGGCACGGGAAAGCGGCGTCCGCTCGGCCGTCGCCTGCACCTCGACCAGACCGCCGTCGCCGGTCATGACCACGTTGGCATCGACCTCGGCGCGTGAGTCCTCACCGTAGTCGAGGTCGCAGAGCGCCCGCCCGTCGACCATGCCGACGCTGACCGCGGCCACCGATCCGTTCAACGGCATCGTCTCGATCTTTTTCGCGTCGAGCAGCTTCTGGAAGGCAAGCCGCAAGGCGACGTAACCGCCAGTGATCGCCGCGCAGCGGGTACCACCGTCGGCCTGCAGCACGTCGCAATCGACGTAGACGCTGCGTTCGCCCAGCGCCTTGAAGTCGACGACGACACGCAACGAGCGCCCGATCAGCCGCTGGATCTCCACCCCGCGGCCATCCTGGCGGCCCTTGGAGATGTCGCGCGCCTTGCGATCACCGGTCGAGGCAGGCAGCATCGCGTACTCGGCGGTGACCCAGCCTTTGCCGCGGCCCTGCATCCATTTGGGCACCGACTCGTTGACCGAGGCGGTGCAGATCACCCTCGTCTTGCCGATCGAGATCAGCGCCGAGCCGTCGGCGGTGGCGACAAACCCAGGGTCGATGTCGACCGGCCGGATGTCGGCTTGCGCCCGGTCATAGCTGCGCGAGGCTGGCATGGCGCGAGTCTGTCACGAGCGGGCACGGTTTGGCGCCGAGCCTGCTCCCCTATTGCTCGGGCAGGACACGCAACCCGCGCTGAGCGAAATGGGCGTCGAAGGCAAACGCCTCACCGCCGCCGTCGCGCTCGATCAGCGCAAAGGAGGTCGCGTCGACATAGCTCCAGCGCTTGTCGCGATGGCGCTCGAGGATCTCCCAGGCCTCGTCCTCCACGTCCTGCTCCAATCGCACCAGCTCGATCGCCGCGCCGGCACGAAAGCGACGCCCCCACTCGATCGCCTCCTCGCGCCCGACCCTGACCAGCAGCGCCGTGTAGGTCTCAGCAAAGACGTAGTTGGAGGTGAACAGGGTCGCGCCCGCCTCGATCAGGCTCGCGAGCGCCTTCCGCGCCCGCTCGTGCTCGGCCTCGGATCCGTTGCGCAGCGCGACGAAGGCGCTGGTGTCCACGAACACCGACCTCATGGCCCGTAGATGTCGCGGTCCAACGTGGCCACACTGGTGCCGTCACGACCGTGCCCGGGCGACTCGTCGACCAGAAAGCGGAGCAATGGATCAGCGGCGGGATCGGCGAGGCGAGCTCGCTCGGCGTCGATCAGCTCGCGCACGACCGCCGCGATGCTGCCGGACTTCCCAGCCCGCTGCCGCAGCCACCGGTACTGCCCCTCGTCGAGATATAGCTGGGTTCTATGCTTCATGCTGGAATACAGCATAACCCTGGCGTCGGTCAAAATCGCGGGCCCCGCCGCCGACAACCGACTCCCCGGCGGCACCAGGGGCGTTCCGTGCGGGGCGGCCCGCAATGCGAGCCGCCCCTCTCCCAGCCTCATTTGAACGTCACCTTGTCGACCGCCTCCTTGATCTTGTCGACGATCACCCCGGCCAACTCGGTGCCCTGTTTGCCGTTAAATCCCTTCATCGCCGCGACCATCCCGACCATCAGCAGGGAGACGAGCAGGATCAGGCCGACGTACTCGACCGTGCCCTGCCCTCTCTCACCCCCGGCGAGGGCACGAATCGCCCGCACCCGCCGCTCGATCGCGGTGTGCGCGAAGCCCATCAGCGCGTAGATCATCGAAGCCTCCTTCTCGGGTTTGGCCCGATGCTGCAATGCCCCGCGTCACGGGTCTAGACGCGATTGGGCCAACTCTGGCGCCGATATGTCAAATCTCAGAAACAACCCGGCCGCCGGCGGCGGCTGCGGATACGCTCAGCGCCCGATGCGGGTCCTGGTCGTCACCAACTTCACCCCGGACGCCTCGGCGCCACAACGTGGTCGCTGGGTCCGCGACCAGGTCGAGGAGATCCGCCGCCTCGGCGTCGAGGTCGAGGTGTTCAGCTTCCCGCCCGGCTCCAGCCACTACGTCCCCGCCGGCCTGCGGCTGCGACGGCTGCTGCGCCGCGAGCGCTTCGACCTCGTCCATGTCCACTACGGCCTCACCGCCTGGTCCGGGCTGTTGGCCGGCGCCCGGCCGCTCGTCGTCACCTTCCACGGCACCGACGTCCGCCACCCCGTGGTCGGTCGGCTCTCCCGCTTTCTCGCCCCGCGGGTCGACCTCGTCGCCACCGTCTCGCGGGCCCTGTTCGCACCCGAGGCAGAGCGGCCCGGGCTGCCCCGCGTTCCCGGCGCCGCGGTCCTGCCCTGCGGGCCCGATCTGCGCCGCTTTCACCCGATTCCGCGCTCCGAGGCGCGGCGGCGGCTGGGCCTCGACCCCGACGGCCGCTACCTGCTCTTCCCGGCCAATCCCGATCGGCACGAGAAGCGCGCCGATCGGGCGACCGAGCTGGCGGCGATGGCGGGAGCGGAGCTGCTGACCGGCGGCTCGATCGATCCCGACCAGATGCCGCTCTGGGTCAACGCCGCCAACGCGGTGTTGGTCACCTCCGACTACGAGGGCTTCGGGCTCGTCTGCGTCG
This sequence comes from uncultured Solirubrobacterales bacterium, assembly GCA_963706605.1. GTDB lineage: Bacteria > Actinomycetota > Thermoleophilia > Solirubrobacterales > 70-9 > VRUE01. The sequence continues at coordinate 1,859,583 of OY970165.1, read as the reverse complement.
AGGCGCTGGCCTGCGACGTGGCGGTCCTCTCGACTCCGGTCGGCGTCGCCCCCTTTGCACTGAAAGGAGTGGAGGGAACCCTGTGCGCCCCGTTCGACGCCGGCGCCTGGAACGACGCCGTCCGTCCACACCTGGAGGCGCCGGACCCGCGGGTCGAGGGCGCCGTCCGCGCCTCTGCGTTGTCGGCCAGGCGGATGGCGGAGCGAACGATCGAGGCCTACCGCGCCGTTCTCGGCCAGGAGCGGCCGGATGGTCATCAAGTAATAGATTGAGCCTCGGATGAGCGAGGGAAAAGTCGACCCCGGCAGCGAGGACCTCGGCGCGAAGACCGAAGCGGCCGAGCGGCGCTTGCAGGACGCGGTGAAGGCCGCAGCCGCGGCCGAAGAGCGAGCCACCGCGGAGATCCGAGCACTTGAAGTGGATCTGGAGAAGGCGCGGCAGCACGGCGCGGAAGAGCTGGAGAGGATGCGACGCGAGCACGCCGAGGAGCTGGAGCGCGAGCGCGCCGCCAGAGACGGGGCGATCTCCACGGCGGAGAGCCGCCTTGCCGAGATCGAGGCGCAAACTGAATCAGCCGAGAAACGCGTCGCGGAAGCCGAGCGACGCGCCGCCACCGCCGAGGGCACGAACGCCGACGTCGAGGCCCGTGCCCGCGAAGCGGCCGCCGCCTGGCTGCGAGGCCAGGTAGAGGCGATCAGGCGAGAGGCACGGCGATAGCCGCAGAGGCCGAGTGCGACGTCGCCGTCGTCGGTGGCGGGGCGGCTGGGCTCTGGACGGCGTTGCGCGCGGCCGAGCACGGCGCCGCGGTCTGCGTGATCTCTCGCACGCCGCTCTCACAGAGCGCCAGCTTCTGGGCCCAGGGTGGCCTTGCCGCGGCGCTCGAGCCAGGCGACTCACCCGCCCAGCACGCCGCCGACACGATCGCCGCCGGGCGCGGTCTCTGTCGGCACTCGGCCGTACAGGCGCTGGTCGAGGAGGCACCGGACGCGGTGCGAGAGCTGCGCGAGCGCGGCGTCGCCTTCGACCTCGATCCCGAGGGCGGGCTGGCGCTGGGATTGGAGGGTGGCCACACGCGGCGGCGCATCGTCCACGCGGGCGGCAGTCAGACCGGACATGAGATCACCTCGAAGCTGGCAGCCATGGTCGCCGCCGAGCAGCGAATCGCCGTGCGCGAGCGGACCTCGGCCGTGGCGCTGTGGAGCGACGACGAACGCTGCCACGGGCTGCTCACCGACGCCGGACCGATCGCCGCCGCCGCGACGGTGGTCGCGACGGGCGGAGCCGCGGCGCTCTGGCGCCGCACCACCAATCCCTGGGGCGCGATCGGGGCCGGGCCGACGATCGCGGCCGCCGCGGGGGCCGAGCTCGCCGACCTCGAGTTCTGCCAGTTCCACCCAACCGCGCTGGCCCTGCCCGGCAGTCGCTTCGACGGCCTGCTGATCACCGAGGCCGTACGCGGCGAGGGCGCCACCCTGCTCGACGCCTCCGGTCGCCGCTTCACCGACGAGCTCGCGCCCCGCGACGCCGTCACCGCGGCGATTCTCGATCGGATCGAGGTCGACGGGGGCAACGACGTGCGGATCGACCTGCGCGGACTCGACCCCAATCGCTTCCCGAACGTCTTCGAGTCGCTCGGTGAGGCGGGGCTCGACCCGGCATCCGAACCGGTCCCGGTCTCGCCGGCAGCCCACTACATGATGGGTGGGATCGCCGTCGACCTCGACGGCCGCTCCTCGCTGCCGGGTCTCTACGCGGTCGGCGAGGCCTCCTGCACGGGACTGCACGGCGCCAACCGGCTCGCCTCCAACTCGTTGAGCGAGTGCTTCGTGTTCGGCAGCCGGGCCGCCCGCGCCGCTGTGGAGGAGAGCGCCGCACCCGCCCTCCCGCCGCTGTCGGAGTGGCGCTTTGAGCCCCCGACCGACGCCACCCGCGAGGCCGTTTGGCGTCTCGCGGGTCCCCTGCGACGCCCCAACCAGCTACGCGAGCTTCGTGACGATCCCTACCCGCTCGCCGGGGCGATCGCAACCAGCGCCCTCGAACGGGCAGAGTCGCGCGGCGGCCACCTACGCGCCGATCGGCCCCGCACCGATCCCGAGCTCGACGGCATCCACATCGTGCTCGGCCCCGATGGCGAGACCCGTCGCGAGGAGTGGCACTGACCCAGGCGGTGCGGACCGTTAGCGTCCAGCCATGCTGCTGGGAGTCGACGTAGGAGGAACCTTCACCGACGCCGTGTTGATCGACGGTGAGGCGGTCCACACCGCGAAGCTGCCGACCACTCCGGAGGACCAGTCGGAAGCGGTGATCGGCGCGGTCGCGGAGGTGCTACGGCGGGCGGACGCCGAGCCCGCCGCGGTCGAGTCCTTCGCTCACGGGATGACGGTAGGCACCAACGCGCTGCTCGAGGAACGGGGTGCCCGCACCGCGCTGATCGCCACCCGAGGCTTCGGTGACCTGCTCGAGATCGGCCGCCAGGACCGCCCCGACCTCTACCGGCTCTGCAGCCCGAAGCCGGCCCCGCTGGTCGGGTCGGAGTTGCGCTTCGAGGCGGCGGAGCGGGTCGGCCCCGAGGGAGAGATCGAGCCCCTGGCGGACGGCGAGCCGCAGCGGCTGGCGGAGCTGGCGCGGCAGAGCGGCGCCGAGTCGATCGCGATCTGCCTGCTCTTCTCCTACCTGGACCCCTCACACGAGCGGGCGATAGCGGCGCACCTGCGCCGGGAGCTGCCCGGCGTCCACGTCTCCGCCTCACACGAGGTGCTGCCCCGCTTCCGCGAGTACGAGCGCTGCTCGACGACGACGATCGACGCCTACCTCTCGCCGCTGCTCAGCCGCTACCTGGGGCGGCTCCGTGAGGCAGCCGCCGGGGCGGGACTTCCCCAGCCCGTCGTGATGCAGTCCTCCGGCGGCGTCACCAGCGCCGAGCGGGCGGCACGAGCGGGCGCCTGGAGCGTCCTCTCCGGCCCCGCCGGCGGGGCGGTCGGCGCCGGGCTGCTGGCTCGTGCCTGCGGTGACGGCAACGCGCTCGGGCTCGACATGGGCGGCACCTCATGCGACGTCTGCGTCGTCGAGGACGGCGAGGTGAGGCGAACCGACTCGCGGCATATCGACGGCCGCGTGATCCAGCTGCCGATGGTCGACGTGCACACGGTCGGCGCCGGCGGCGGCTCGATCGGCTGGCGCGATCCCGGCGGGGCGCTGCGGGTCGGGCCCCGCTCGGCCGGCGCCGACCCGGGTCCGGCCTGCTACGGACGGGGCGGCACCGAGCCCACCGTCACCGACGCGAACCTGCTGCTCGGCAACCTCGCCGCCGACTCGACCCTGGCCGGGGGCATCGCGCTCGATGTCGAGGCGGCCGAGGCCGTGATCGGCGGCCTGAGCAGCTCGCTCGGCCTTGACCTACTGGAGACGGCGGAGGGGATCGTGCGCGTCGCGAACCAGGAGATGGTGCGGGCGCTCCGCGTCGTCACCGTCGAGCGCGGCGTCGATCCGCGCCGCTTCGCACTGCTGCCCTTCGGCGGCGCCGGCCCGATGCACGCCGCGGCGGTCGCGACGGAGATCGGCATCGAGCGCATCCTCTGCCCGCGGGCCGGGGGCGTGCTCTCCGCGCTCGGCCTCTGCGCCTCCGATCGTCGCCGCGACACCACCCGCACGGTGATGCTGAGCGGCTCCGACTTCAGCGCCGAGCGGATCGCCGCCGAGGTGGACGAGCTGACGCCCCGGCTCGATCGCGAGACGGCCGAGGCCGAGATCGAGGCGGTCTACGAGATGCGCTACGCGGGCCAGGCCTTCGAGCTGCCGATCCCAGGAACGACCAGACCCGACCCCGACGACCTCGCCACCCGCTTCGAGCAGGCACATGAAGAGCGCTACGGGCACCGCGACCCCGACAGTGAAGTCGTCCTCGTCCACATCCGCCTGGCGCTGGTCGCCCCCGGACCCCGCCCTCGTCTTGTCGCCGCGCCCCCCGGACGCCTCCAGGAGGGCTCCCGCTCCGTGCGCTTCGGCGGCGCGTGGGTGGAGTCGCCGGTACTGCGCGGCGAACCACCCGCCGGCCTCAGCGCCGAGGGTCCCGTCGTCTTCGAGCTGCCCGAGGCGACCTTCGTCGTGCCGCCGGGGTGGAGCGCCGAGGTCGACGACACCGGCACGATCCGAGCGGAAGGACGTGCCGGTGTTTAGCCGCCCATATGGGCGGCTAAACACCGGCACGTCAGATGACGGGGTTGGAACGTGAGCCTCGATCCGGTCACTCTCCAGGTGCTGATCGGGGGCCTGCGCGCCGCCTGCGACGAGATGGGGGCGACGCTGATCCGTTCCGCCTACTCGTCCAACATCAAGGAGCGCCGCGACTGCTCGACCGCGCTCTTCGATGCCCGTGGCGAGCTGGTCATGCAGGCCGAGCACATCCCGGTCCACCTCGGCTCGATGCCCGACGCGGTCGCCGCCGTGCTCGAGGAGAAGCACCGCCCGGGAGATGCCTGGATCCTCAACGACCCCTACCGCGGGGGCACCCACCTGCCCGACATCACCCTGATCTCCCCCGTCTTTGCGAACGACGTTCTTCTCGGCTTCGCCGCCTGCCGCGCCCACCACGCGGACGTCGGTGGTCCCAATCCGGCGGGGATGCCGGCACGCTCGCGGACGCTCGACGAAGAGGGAGTGGTGATCCCGCCGACCCGCGTCGAGGGCGACGTGCTGGAGCGCCTCGCGGCACAGATGCGCTCGCCGCGCCAGCGCCTCGCCGACCTGCGGGCGCAGGCGGCGGCCAACCGGATCGGCGAGCTGCGGCTGGCCGAGCTGGCCGAGCGCCACGGTCTCCAGCACCTGCGCGCCGGGATGGACGAGATCCTCGCCTACGCGGAGCGCCGCACCAGTGTCGCCCTCGACGCTCTACCGGACGGCGTGTATACCGCCGAGGACCTGCTCGAGGACGATGGCGGCGGCGAGCCCCGCGATGTCGTCCTGCGGCTGGAGGCAACGATCCGGGGCGACCGCCTGACCCTCGACTTCAGCGGCACCGACGTCCAGATCGACGGCAACCTCAACTGCCCCCTCTCGGTGACCAAATCGGCAGCCTTCTTCGCGGTGCGGGTGCTGACCGACCCCGATGCCCCTCCTTCCGCCGGCGCCTACCGCCCGATCGAGGTGATCGCCCCCGAGGGCAGCCTGCTCAACGCCCGTTTCCCAGCCGCCGTCGCCGCCGGCAACGTCGAGACCTCCAGTCGCGTCGCCGATCTGGTGATCACCGCCCTGGCCGGCGCCCGCCGAGTGCCCGCCCAGGGCCAGGGGACGATGAACAACCTGACGCTCGCCAACTCGGACTTCACCTACTACGAGACGCTCGGCGGCGGCCAGGGGGCGTGCCCCGACGCCGATGGTCCGAGCGCGATCCACGTCGCGATGTCGAACACGCTCAACACCCCGATCGAGGCGCTGGAGACCGAGTTCCCGCTGCGGGTCAGGGAGCTGTCGCTGCGTCACGGCAGCGGCGGCAACGGCCGCCGGCGCGGCGGCGACGGGATCGTGCGGGAGATCGAAGCCCTGGCGCCGATGCGCTACACGCTGATCGGCGAGCGCCGTCGCCACCGACCGCGCGGCCGCGACGGCGGGGCCGACGGCAGGTCCGGCGAGAACTTCCTCAACGGCGAGCCGCTGCCGGGCAAGACCGAAGGCAGCCTGAGCCCCGGCGATTCATTGCGAATCGAGACCCCAGGGGGCGGAGGGAGCGGCTCAAAGGACCGTTAATTTGGCGATTCGGCCGCCCTGGTCTAGAATGCGCGGCCTTGGGCGGGGTTCCCGCCTGGACAGGGGTCCAAGGCGCATACCTCCCAGTCACCAGATTTACCAACCTTCTTCTTAGGTACAGCTTCTAAATGCCAATCGCTTTAAAGGAATGGGCAGTAACGGTGCGCGCTCTCGCCGAGGGTGAGCAGCTCCTGACCCTGCGCAAGGGCGGCATCCGCGAGGAGAACAAGAACTTCGAGCTCGACCACGAGCGCTTCTTCCTCTACCCGACCTTCGATCACCAGCGGAACAACCTTGTCCGCGAGTCCCATCACCCGGAGCTGCGGCGCGCCCTCGAGGAGGGCGTTTGGCCGGACGAGGAGCCGCCCCCCGGCGCACTGCTCCAGGACGGCGGCATCCCCCAGCCCGACCGCGTGCGGTTGCGCTGCTGGGCCGAGGTGACCGATCACCTGACGATCGCCAACCCCCGCGTGGTCGACGAGCTCTCCCCGTTCTACGTCTGGACCCCCGACTACGCGGAGAAGCGTCTGAACTGGAAGCGACGCCACCCCCTGCACATCCTGCTGTTGCGGGTCCACCGCATCCCTCGGCCGGTCACGGTCAAGGTGCGCGAGGAGTACCACGGCTGCCGCTCCTGGGTCGAAATCGACCGCGACCTGCCCTTCGAGGGCACCCCCGTCATGGCCGACGAGGAGTTCGACCGCGCCCGCCAGGAGATCCATTCCGTCTGCACCGCATCTGAACCAGTCCTGGTCTAAGGCCACCCGGCCAAGCAGATCAAGGACGCAGGGAGCGTGGCGTGCTCTGCACGCGAGCGACCGAGGACGCCGATATGCGCCGGCAAGGTGGCCTTAGATGCCCTGGGTCGAGACGCACTCGTTGAGTTTCGCCGCGCGCCACGACAGCGGCGACTCCGCGTTCGCCGAGCGCACGCTCGACCGCATGGAGGAATTGCGACTGCGGCTCGAGGACCGCTTTGAGACGGTTCCGGGCGACGTCACCGTGGTCGTCCACACCAACCCGGCACTACTGGCCCTGGCGCACCCCTTCCTTCCCGCGGCGCGCTGGTCGGCGGCGCCAGCGGGGCGCCGTTACCTGGCCGGCTGGGCGATGGCGACCGAGCTGCATGTGCTCAACGACCCCCACATGGAGCGTCGTGCCGCCGGCGATGACTCGCGCGAGGCGCTGCGGGGCACCGCCGAGCGCCTCTATGCCCAGCTGGTGGTCGCGGCCAACAATCCCGACCTTCCCCCTTCCTGGACGCCGCGCCGTTTCGCCCGCTACCTCGGCTGGGCCTGGCTGGTCGAGGGCGGGGCCCAGTACTTCGCCCGCCAGGTCGGCCTCTACCGAGCCGCCGTGATCCGCCGCCTGCGCGAGAGCGCCCGACCGTCGTTCCCGCCGTCGCGGCGCGATGCGGTGATCCTGGGTGGCACCATCTTCGACCTGCTGGAGACCGAGCGCGGTCCCGAGGCGTGCGAGCGGCTCGCCCTCCGCATTCTCCCCGGCGGATCCGGCCCCACCCTCGAAGCCGCCTTCGACGCCCGAGTCACCGACATCGAGGCGGCCTGGCGCGACTACCTGCGAGCGATCGCCCGCCCGAGCTCGACCTAGGGGCGATCACCGCTTGCCAGCGAGTGGACCGTCGAGGCGGGCGCGCTTCAGCTCCGCGTTCCACAGCGGCCAGGCATCAGCATCCGTGTAGGCCCTCTCCCAGACAGCGGCTGGGGGCACGTCGGCCTCGAACGTGGTCGTCGTCTCCCACCGACTCATCCTTTCTCCGGCGGGACCTCGCCGCTCCAGTAGTCGACACCGTCCGCTTTGCGGAAGAAGCCGCGCAGGCCGCCACCCTTCGGCAGCCTCTCCCCTACGCCAATCTTTTCGGAGTCCGGATAGACGACCAGGTCCGGGCGCCCGCTGCTCGAGATCGCCAGGAAGGTCGCTGTCTCCTCCGTCTGGTTGAGGATCTGGTGGGCGCCCTCCTCGCCGAGCGGGAAGTGGAGCACCTCCCCCTCCTCCAGCTCCCTGATGCCCTCCGGGGTCCTGAGGCTGGGACGTCCAGAGAGAACAATGACCAGCTCCTCGTCCGCATAGTGGAAGTGGTACGGATAGGCAGCCTCGCCGGGAGGCAGCTCCCAGAGACTGGCGCCGATCAGCGCGGTGCCGAGCTCGTAGCCGATGCGGGCTCGGCGCCCACGAAAACCTGGTGGACGCTCACCGTCCTCGAAGCTCGGTTTGTAGATGTTCGGCATGGCGTGAGTCTATGACCGGCCCTGGTGGCTCAAACGCCCTCACTCCACGCCTCGCCCGCCTGCGCCCGCTCGAACCCGATCCAGAGCGAGTTCATCGCGGTCACGACGATGCGCTCGCGGGGGACCTGCGGGTGTTCGGACCACCAGACCGCCAGGCCCTGGAGGACGCCACGCAGGACGACCCAGACCATTTCGATCCCCTCGCCGGCGACCGAGCCGGAGACGTTCTCGGCGCCCGGCTCGGCGGCGAACAGCGGCAGGATCGCCTCGCGGCTGCGCGCCGCGACCTCGGCGTGGACGGCCGCGATCTCCGGGTCGGTGCTGTAGCGGAACAGCACCCGCCCGGCGAATGGATGGACTTCCACGTAGGCGAACCAGGCGTCGAAGGAGTGGGCGACTCTCACGGCCAGTGGATCGTCGCCGGTGAAGTGCTCGCGCCAGACCTCGCGCAGCTCGGCGAAATGCCGCTCGAGCAGCTCGCGGTAGAGGTCACGCTTGGAGTCGAAGTGTTCGTAGACGACCGGGGGCGTCACACCCGAGCCGCGCGCTATCTCCTCGATCGAGGAGCCCCGGTAGCCACGCTCGGCGAAGAGCACGGCCGCCGCGCTGAGAATCACCTCGCGGCGGGCAGCCGCGGTCAGCCGCCTGCGTGGCTCCCTCTTCTCCGGCATCTCGGTTGACAACTTAGTCTTCCTTAGGTACGTTTGGCCAGCTTCTTAGTGGCCCCTAGGTTAGCCCCAAACGAGAGGAGCGTCGACCCGTGATCGTCTCCGTTCATATCGCTGACGTCGGCCGGCTGCAGGTGCAGCGAATCCTCTTCCAAGGGCTCGACGCGACCAAGGTCCCGGGGATGAGCTACGCCGAACCGACCTTCGTGGCGCCGCTCGGCAAACGCCTTCCGCGGCCGTACGCCGGTCGGATCGCCCTGATCGCGGCCTGGGATTGCGACGTCGCCCTCGACCGATTCCTCGACGGACATCCCTTCGGCGAGCGTCTGGCAGGTGGCTGGTATTCGCGCTTGGAGCCGCTCCGCTGCTTCGGGTCCTGGGCCGGGATGCCTGATCTGCCGACGCGGGAGCTCCCGATGGACGATGCTGAGCCCGTCGCCGCGCTGACGCTTGGCCGCCTCCGCATCATGCGCACGAGGTCGTTCCTGAAGAGCGGCGCACCAGCAGAACGCGACGCGGTTGCAGACCCAGCGGTGCTCGCCACCACCGGCCTCGCCCGTCTCGCCCGCCCCCGTCTTGTCTCGACCTTCTCGCTCTGGCGCAGCGCCGCCGCCATGCGCAAGTACGCCTTTCGCGAGGACGGGCCTCACCAGGCGGCGGTCAGAGCCGACCGAGCCCGCCCCTTCCACCATGAATCGGCATTCGTGCGCTTCAGGCCCTACGCCTCGTCCGGCCGGTGGGACGGTCGCGATCCGCTGGCGACGGTCTAATCGGTCCCCGGCGTGCCCTCGAGCAGGGTCCGCGCTTCCTCCGCGATCTCCTCGGCGACGAGGACTTCGCGAGGCCCGGCTGCGAGAAAGTCGGGGACGTCAAAGCCCGCCGCCCTCCTCAGCATGCTCGGGATACCGTGCTCGGAGAGCAGGCCCTGGATCATTTCCGCCTCCGCCTGCTGCTGGGCGTAGGCGACCTTGACCAGCTTGCCGCTACTCGATGACAAGCTCCACCTCGGCGATCCCGCCGTCGCGGATCCAGTAGCCCTTCAGGTCGGGTGCGTCCGGACCGGCCAGCGAAGCGATCAGGTAGACGGCGTCGGGCCAGCCGGCGAGGTTGACGTCGGTCTGCGAGGGATAGGCAGCGCTCTTAGTGTGTGAGTGGTAGATCCCCACCAGATCCTCCCCCGCCTCTTCGATCGCACGCATAAGGCGGAACTGCTCCTTGGCGTCGATCGAGTAGCGCAGCGGGCTCGCCTCAGCGTTCTCGGCCCGGTACACCGTCCTCGCCCCGCTGTCGACGCCGCCGACCATCCCGCAGCACTCGTTCGGCAGATCCTCGCGAGCGTGGGCGACGATCTCGTCGACAAGACTCTGCGCGATCTGCATCGGCTGGGTGAGGCTCGGGCCTACCACCAGACGGTGGAGTCCAAATTCTCTATCTCGTCGATGGGGCGGGTGTAGACGCCGGAAGAGAGGTACTTCCAGCCGTCGTCGGGGATCAGGAAGACGACGTTGCCGCCGTCCAGCTCCTCGCCGATCCTGACCGCGATGCGGGCGATCGCGCCGGAGGAGACTCCGGCGAAGACACCCTCCTCGTCGAGCAGTTTCCGCGTCCAGACGATCGCGTCGCGGTTGGAGACCATGATCTTGCGGTCGAGCAGGGAGATGTCGATGATCGGCGGGATGAAGCCGTCGTCGAGGGAGCGCAGGCCGTGCACCATCTCCCCCTGCATCGGCTCGGCGGCGACGATCAGCGTTTCGGGATCGTGCTCCTTGAAGCGCCGCCCGTTGCCCATCAGGGTGCCGCCGGTGCCAAGGCCGCCGACGAACGCGGTCACCTCGTCCAGCTCTTCCAAGATCTCGACCGCGGTGCCGTTGTAGTGGGCGTTGGGGTTGGCCTCGTTGCCGTATTGGTAGGGCATGTAGTAGCGCGAGTCCTCGGCCATCTCCAGCGCCACCTCGACCGCGCCGTTGGACCCCTTGGCGCCCTCCGAGTAGACGATCTCGGCCCCGTACATCTCCAGCAGCTGGGTGCGCTCTGCGGTGACGTTGTCGGGCATCACGACCTTCAGCGGGTAGCCCTTGCGGCTGCAAATCATCGCCAGCGAGATGCCGGTGTTGCCGGAGGTCGGCTCGAGGATCGTCTGGCCCGGCTCGATCAGCCCGCCGGCCTCGGCTGCCTCGATCATCGATTTGGCGACCCGGTCCTTGACTGAGCCGGTCGGGTTGCGCCCCTCCAGCTTCGCGTAGATCCGCACGCCGGGCTTGGGCGAGAGGCGCGGCAGCTCGACCAGCGGCGTGTTGCCGATCGACTCGACGATGTCGCCGAAGCGTCCCCCGCAGGGTCGATTTAGTAGCTCTCCCGACACTTCAAAAAGTATAGCCATGGAAAGTTGAGGCGGTGAGAACCAAGCCTGGCTAGGACGCAGGGAGGCTGGCAAGGGGAGCGCACTTCAGTGCGTGACCCGCCGCCGGCCGACTGAGGACAACGCCAGGCGCCGGTTATCGCCGTCTCAACCGCCGGCCATGGCCGGCAGGATCACGACCGTGTCGCCATCCGAGACGGCGGTCTCGAGGCCCTGCAACACCCGCACGTCCTCGTCGTTGAGGTAGACGTTGACGTAGCGGTTGAGGTCGCCGTCGGGGCCGAAGAGCTGCGACTCGGTGTCGGGGTGCGCGGCGGTCAGCGCTCGCAGCACCTCGCCGACGCTGGAGCCGTCGGCCTTGATCTCGGGTTGGCCCCCGGTCTGGGCGCGCAGCACGGGTGGGATACGAACGGTTGCCATGACGCGGAAACCTACCGGCTAACCGGCGCAGAAGAGCTCATAGTCCGGGAACTTGCCGAGCTCGGACTCCGGGATCTCGGGCGCGTTCGGCCCGCAGATCGGGCAGTCAGGGTCGCGGCGCACCTTCAGCTCGGTGAACCTGGTGCTGAGCGCCTCGAAGAGAAGGAGCCGGCCGATCAGCGGCTCGCCGATCCCCAGCACGAGCTTCAACACCTCGTTGGCCTGCAGCAGGCCCATCGTCCCGGCCATCACGCCGAGCACACCGTTGGCCGAGCAGCTCGGCGCCAGCTCCGCCGGTGGCGGGGTCGGGTAGAGACAGCGGTAGCAGGGGCCCTCGAAGGGGACGAAGGTCGAGATCTGCCCGTCGAAGCTGAGGATCGAGGCCGAGACGACCGGCTTGCGCAGCCGCACCGAGGCATCGTTGAGCAAGTAGCGGGTGGGGAAGTTGTCGGCGCCGTCGACGATCACGTCGTACTCGCTGAGGATCTCGACGATGTTGGAGGCGTCGAGGCGGAGGCGGTGCTCGACCACGTTGACGTCGGGGTTGAGCGCCTCGATCGTCAGCCGCGCCGACTCGGTCTTCGGCACGCCGATCCGCTCGGTGTTGTGGATCACCTGGCGCTGCAGGTTGGAGGCGTCGACGACGTCATCGTCGACGAGGCCAAGGGTGCCGATCCCGGCCGCGGCGAGGTAGAGCGCGGTCGGCGCGCCGAGCCCGCCGGCGCCGACCAGCAGCACCTTCGCGTTCAGCATCTTCAGCTGGCCGTCGACCCCGACCTCGGGCAGCAGCGTGTGACGCGAGTAGCGGTCGCGCTGCTCAGGGGTCATGCCGCTGGCGGCGACGACCGGCAGGCCCTGCTCCTGCCAGGCGAGGATCCCGCCCGCCATCGAGGCGACGTTCTCGTAGCCGAGCGCCTGCATCTGCTCGGCCGCCTTGTAGGAGCGGTTGCCGCTGCGGCAGTAGAGGATCGTGCGGGCCGACTTGTCGGGCGCCGCGGCTGCGATCTCGTCGCCGAGCAGGCCCGGCGGGACCAGCTTGCCGCCCTCGAGGTGGGCCTCCTGGTACTCGTGCGGCTCGCGGGTGTCGATCAGGACGATGTCGCCGCCCTCGATCTCCTCCGCCGCCTCGAACGGCTCGATCTCCTCGATCTGCTGCTTGGTCTGCGCGCCAGTGGCCATGGCTCTCCTAAATACCTAAATTCCGATCCGGCTTTACTTCATAAAGTATAGCGACCTCAAGCGGCTTGGGCGGCGATCCGCCTGCTCTCCTCCGGCTCGAGGTAGGGAATGAGCAGGTACTGAACCAGCTCGGCGGCGGCACCCGGTAATTGCTCGGCCCGCCCGGCATCCACATAGCGAGCGATCGTGGAGAGGACGCCGCCGAGGAGCATCTCCTCGAGCTCCACCGGCAGCTCTGTGCCCTGAGGGCGACCGGCGCGCAGCGCCTCGGCGAAGCGAGCAAGGCAGGCCTGTTGTCGCTCGCGGGCCACGGGCCCGGCCTGCAGGGCCTCGACGGCGATCAAGTGCGCAACCGCCGGGTTCTGGGCAAGAAGGCGGAGCGCCTCGGCGACCCCAGCGCGGACTCGGGCGGGCCACTCGTCATCCGCCGAGACAGCCTGCTCGACGCGCTCGCAGAGCCACTGGCCGGCCAGGTCGTACGTCGCCAGGAATGCCTCTTCCTTGCCCTCGAACTGCGCGTAGAAAGCGGCGCGCGAAACGCGGGCCCCCTCCGTCAGATGCCCGATCGTGGTCCCGGCGTAGCCGTTCCGCGGCAGGACGTGCAGCATTGAGGAGATGATGCGCAGGCGCTGGTTTTGAACCACGAAAGAGCGCGGCAGGCCGTGGCGGCCACCCGGCAGCGGCGAGAGGGCAAGCTCGGCCGGCAGGTCCGGCATGGCGTCCGGCTCGAAGCGCTCGGGCTCGGCGTCAGCCGGGGGCGACCCGTGCATCGGCCGCCAGGGAGGGAGCAAGCAGGTACTGAAGCAGGAGCTCGTGATCCTCCGGAAGGCGCTCCGCTTCGCCGGCGAGCACACGGCCCGAGAGGTGAGAGGCAAGGCCGCCGGCGAGCAATCGCGCGGTCTCCTCCGAGACCTCGTCGCCACTCGAATGCATCGGGCCTGGAGAGCGCAGGGCTTCCGCGAGCCACGTCAACGAGCGCTCGTGCTCGAGCCGGGCCGGACGGGCGGCGGCGAGTGCCTCGACCAGGAGCAGGTGCGCCAGCGGAGGGTCTGCGGCGAGGAAGCCGAGGCCGGCGCGCAGCCCAACCGAGAGGCGGGCGGCCCAGCTAGGCTCACCCTCAACGGCCGCCCCGACCACGGCCGCAAGCCGCTCCACCCCGTCCTCATACGCCGCCGCAAAACAGAGCTCCTTGCCCCGGAAGTGCTCGTAGAAGGTCGCGCGGGAGAGGCCGGCCAGTTCGACGACGTCGGTGATCTTCGTGTCCTCGTAGCCGTGGTAGGCAAGCGCCGCGGCGAGGCCGTCGAAGATACGGCGGCGTTGGTTGGCGATCACCTCGTCGCGCGAGAGGCCGGATCGGGGCGGAATGCGCTCGACCTCGCGCGGGGCGGCGCCTGGCCGACGGCGGGCGCCGCGGGGCTCGCGTGTTGCCATACCAGCTCCGTTCTCAGCTAAAGACACGCTGCAATACAAACACGTCAGTTCACATTTGTCAAGATACGCACATGGTATCTGTGATGCTGCAGATGCAAACCGCCTCAGCCTTGAGGCCCAACGTAAGGAGCAAGGACGAACCGGGTGAGCGAGGGGGCGCGATCAGGCAGCGCCGCGGCCTCTCCGGCGCGGAGATGAGTCGCCACGACGCCGGCGAGCCCGCCGATCAGCCCGGCCTCGAGGCTCGGCGGGAGCTCGAGCGGCGATTGGCGTCGTCCCCTGCGCAGGAGCGGGGCGAAGCGCTCGACCAGGAGGTCGTGACAGTAGGCGGGCCGCGGACCCGCCGTGAAGGGCTCGGCGGCAATCAGGTGAGCGCGGTGGGGCTCATCGGCGGCCCAGCGCAGGGCGGCGTCGATCGCCGCCGCCGTCTTGCCCTGCCACTCGGCCTCGACCTCACAGGCCACTCGGACCTCCTCGGCAAGGAGCGCCATCGCCTCGGAATGTGAAGCGCAGAAGGCCTTCTCCTTGCCGGCGTAGAGCTCATAGAAGGTCCGCCGCGAGACACCAGCTCGGTCGATGATGTGGATGACGGCGGTCGCCTGATAGCCGCGCCGGGAGACCGACTCCCCCACCGCCGCCCGTATCCGCTGGCGCTGGTCCGCGATGACGGCTTCCGCCGAGAGGCCGTGCAGGGCAGAGCGCGAGACGCGGCGCCGCGACGCCGACAGCGAGCGCCCCGCGCCCACTACCCCCGCACCCGGCAACTGCGGGTCAGGGTCCTGCTCAGGGTCCTGTCCCCGGCAAAGGAGAAGCTTGCCCGCGCCAGCGGGTAGAGCGCGCCGGGAAAGCCGGCCGGTGCCGGGCAGCCGGCGCTGAGGTAGCTGTGGCGCTCGCCCCGGTAGCGAAAGGTGCGGTGCAAGTCGAGTGAGATGCCGGTGACGAAGGCGGAGTCGACGTCGGGGAGGGCGGCGCTCAGCACGGTGCCGAAGCGGCCCTTGGCACGGGAGATCCGCAGCGCCAGGGTGAAGGAAGTGGGGATCGGCTCGGTGCCGTAGACGTGGGCGAAGATCACCGGCCGCCCGCCCTGGACCCCGTTGAAGGCGATCACCTTGCCGGTGGAGGGAAACGGCGACTGCTCGGGGATGACGACGTTGGCGCTGAAGCGCCCTTCGCCGACCCTGGCTGGCCCGCAGGCCGCCAGCGCGTTCTCGGTGGTTGCGGGCTGGATCTCGGAGAGACGGCAGACGGGCAGCCCGCGGCGGTCCAGGCGGCCCGCCCTGTTGATCGCGATCTGCACCGCTCGCAGCTGCGGCGGGGTCGAGCCGTCGGTGGTGGTGATCTCTCCCCCCAGGCTGACCGCGATCGGGGCCGTGCCCTCGCGGGGCAGGGCATGGGGGCTGATCTTGCCGGTGAAGCCGAGGCGCAGGTTGCCCTGCTGGGCGATCTCCGAGCTGTGGGCCGCCGCGCCGCGCCCCCCCTGGCGCCGATGGCGGTGGCACTTCACCCCAAGGCGCGGGTGCAGCACCTCGGTCTCGTTGTTTTGGCCAATGAAGCGGGCGTTGGCGCGCTGGGGGGCGGCGCAGAGGTCTTCGGCGACGGCGAGCAGGCTGCGCCGCCCGCCCGGCAGGGTCAGGGTGAACTTGGTGACGGGGGCATCGGGGAGCGATTCGCAGTTGCCGCGCAGGCCCCCGCGCGAGGAGTCGATGCGGCAGACGACTTCGATCGAGACGCCGCGTCCGCGCAGCGACATCACCAGGTCGGGGACGAGGTTGGAGGAGGAGCGCACGTAGGCCGGGCCTTCCAGGGGCCGGTCGAGCAGCGGCGTGATCGCCCGCGCGTGGCCGTAGATCGAGTCCGGCGGGCAGGCTTCGTGGGCGAACTGGGCGCGGGTGCAGATCGAGTGCAGGTGTTCTTGGGCCAGGAAGAGCGAGGGCGGCAAGGTGACCGAGACGGCGCCGATGTTGGCCTCGCTCGCTCGCGGCCTGAGGGTGGCGCGAAGCGCGGGGTGGCTGCCGCGCTTCGTCCCACCCTTGAGGGCCAGGGAGAGGCGTGGCCTGAAGCCGAGCGCCGAGCAGCCGAGCAGCTGGTAGCGCTGGGAGGTGGTGGCCGAGGAATCGTCAGCGGGGCTGAAGGGGTCAGCGCCGGCCCCGCTCAGGGTCGAGGTGACGCTGAGCGGGTCGCAACTGGTCGGGTTGAGGGTGAAGCCGGGACGGTCGACGTAGACGCGGATGTCGCGCACGTGCAGAGGGATGCCGGCGAGGATGTGGGGGATCGGGTCTGAGCCGGCGGCGTCGATCGAGGCCTGGCCCGAGCGCGGGTCGATCCGCACCGCCGTGCGCACCACGACCACCCCCAGATCGAACGGCCCGATCTGCGCCGCGTCGACCGCCACCACCGAAAGAGCGGAGCCGTGGAAGGGACCGGCCAGGTAGAGGTTGCCCGGGGCCCAGGCGAGCACTCCCCCCACGCCGTAGCCGGCAATCGTGTGGCCGATCAGGCTCCCCGCCGGGCAGGAGGGATTGGCCAGCTCCTCGGCTCCGCTTCTGTGCTTGGCCGCCGCGATCGCCGCCTCGGAGCACTCGGGCACCCCGGCGATCTTCGCCAAGAGCCCCGGCGGGAAGCTCGCCGAGTAGGAGGTGATCTCCTGCTCGGCATCGGTGCGGGTCATGCGCAGGTAGAAGGGGGTGTAGGCGGCTGGGCGGGGGTTGATCGAGCCGGCGAGGAGGCCCGGGTGGAAGGGCGGGATGCCGCCCGAGGGGCAGGCGCCGCCCGCTTCGCCGTGGTTGACGAAGAAGGCCGAGGAGTCGGAGGTGAAGACGGCGGGTTCGGCCCAGGAGCTGAGGGCAAGGTCGGTCGTGTAGGTGCCGCAGAGCGGCGGCGAGACGAGGGTCGAGCGCTGGCCTTCGCGCAGGGCGAGGGAGAAGTGGGTGTAGAGGAGGCGGGGGAGCTGGTCGAAGGTGGCAAGGAGGCGGCCCGTGTGCTCATCCGGTTCGAGCTTGCCGATCGACTCGACGATCAGCCCCCTTCTCGCCGAGCGGGCGACCATATATAGGGCGAGCAAGGTGCCGAAGGGGTTCGCGTGCGGGGCCGCCAGGTAGAGGGCGCCCTGCAGCGGTTCGGCGAGGCCGAGCGCGCCTTCGACCGTGACGTCGCCGATCTTCGAGTTGTTGGGGCAGCCCGCGCCGGGGGTCGAGCCGGCGCTCTCGCGGGCGAAGTCGGCTTCGCTGCAGGAGCCGAGGCCGGCGCCGAGTGAGGGATTGATCGTCAGCCCCTCGGGCAGCGAGAGGATGGCCTGCTTGATCGCCGGTCGGGCGATGCCGCCGGGGTTGAGGATGCCGCCACCGTCGTTGACGGCGAGGTTGAAGGCGAGGCCGGTGGGCGAGGCAGCGGAGTCGGTCATCAGCTGCACTTTCACCGTGGAGAGGGATTTGCTGCATTGGGTCAGGGCGGGGGCGGCGGCGCTCGCGCTCGCGGCACCCGCCTGCCAGGAGGTGGCGCCGGCCGAGAAGGCGAGCGGGGCGCCGCAGGGGGTGGTCGGCATGGTGAGGTAGCTCTTGATCAGCGTTTCGGGCTCCTGCACGCCGGGGCCGAGCACCTGGCAGTTGGAGGCGAGGGTGGCGCCGGTTTCTTCGTTCAGGCAGTTGCCGCGCAGGGGGTCGTGGGTTTCCGATGGCTTGGCGTCCCCCCACCACGGCGTCCCCCAGATCGTCAGTTCCATCCTCACCAGGTCGAGTGACTGCGAGAGGCCCGCGAGGGCCAGGTCGAGGCCGGCGTCAGATTCGCGCAGATGGACGTCAAAGACGAGCGGCGTGCCGAAGGGCGAGGCGCCGATCGAGGCCGTCGCGCCGAAGGGCGCCACCAGGTTGAAGAGGCCGACGTGGAGCACCGTCCCGTCGCCGAGGTGGACGGCGAGGACGCCGACCTGGCTCGTGTTGGGGCAGTTCTCGCCGGAGAGGCTGCCGGGCTTGGATACCGAGCGCGGCGTGTGGAAGGCGGCCGCGCTGCATTCGCTCACCGCGGTCGGGTTGATCAGGAAGCCCGGCGGCAGGTGGACGCTGAGGTCGCGCAGGTCCCCGTCGCTTTCCCCGCCCGACGCGTTGAGACCGACGCCGGCCTCGAAGGCGTAGGGGTGCTTGCCGGCTTCGGTGGTCGGCGTCGCGTTCTGGTTGATCGCGGAGGCGGAGAAGCCTTCGCCGCCCGGCAGGAAGCCGAACGACGCCGACGCCGCGCCGGGCAGCGCGAGCGCGCCGGCTACCACGACGCTCCCGATCAGAAGCCTGAGCGGCGGCGTTCCTCTCATCCGCCTGGGCCTCACCCCCGCCCCCCGGGCCGCTTCTTCTCGTGGGGATGCTTGTGCGGCTTGCGGTGGTGGGGCTTGGGGAAGCGCACCGGCGGGTTCGGCGGACCCTGCGCCATGGCGGTGCCGGGAGTCACTTCCTGCGGAGCCGGTGGCGGCCCCTGGCATTCGTCGCCGGCACATTCGGCCGCACCGGCCGGGGCCGGGGCCGGGGCGCCGAGCGCGAGGCAGGCGAGCAGGCCGCCGAGCGCGACGGCACGCCGCGCGCGCTCGCGGCGATCAGGCGAGGCGGAGAGCTCCAACGGAACCGCTATCGGCGATTGCCGCCGCCCTTGCCGGGCTTCCCGCCGCGGTGGCCCTTGTGGGCCTTGCCTCCACAGGAGTTCCTCACCACCGGTTCGGTGTCGTAGGCCTTGCCGTTTTGGCCGTCGAGCAGGACGGTGGCGCGGTTGGTGGACTTGCAGAGGTTGCGGGAGTTTTCCAGCAGACCCTTGGCGCCGCCCGGCATGCTCAGGGTGAACTTGGTGACGGGCGCGTCGGGGATCACTTCGAAGGTGTTGCGGATGCCCCTGTGGAAGGTGTCGATGCGCCCGTCGAGGTCGATGTGGATCTGACCGCCGAGCGAGGCGACGAGGTCGGGGAGGTTGTGGTTGGAGGAGCGCAGGTAGACCGGGCCTTCGAGGGGCTGGTCCAGCAGCGGGGTGATGGCGCGGGCGTGGCCGTAGATCGAGCCCTCGGGGCACTGGTCGGCGGCGAACTGGACCCTGGTGCAGATCGTCCTGATGTGGTTTTGGGCGAGGAACTCGGAGTGAGGCAGGGTGACCTGGGCCCTGGCGATGTTGGCGTCGCCGGGGCGGGCCTTGAGGGTGGCCCTGAGGGCCGGGTGGCCGCCGCGGCCGGTCTTGCCCTCGAGGCGGAAGGAGAGCCTTGGCTTGAAGGGGAGTTTCGAGCAGCCGAGCATCTGGTAGCCCTTGGAGACGTTGGCGAGGGCGCCCTGGGCGCTGAGCAGGGTTCCCCCCACCGTCATCCGGTCGCAGCTGGTCGGGTTGATCGTGAAGTCGGGGCGGTCGATCGAGACGCTGGCGCCGCGGACGTCGAGGGGGATGTTCTGCAGGGACTGCGGCAGCGGGTCGGAGATGACGGTGATCCGGGCGGTGGCGGGGTCGACGTGCAGGGCCGAGCGGACCATCACGGTGCCGAGGTCGAGCGGTCCGGCCAGCGCCGGGATGACCACGGCGATCGAGAGCGGGGCGCCCTTGTAGGGGCCGGCGAGGTAGGCCCTGCCGGCGACGTGGAAGGGCAGGGGGCCGGCGCCGGCGGCGGCGTCGACCGTGCCGACCTGGCTGGCCGGTGGGCAGCTGGGGTGGGCGAGCTCGAGGGCTCCCCCACCTTCGCCCGAGCGGCCGGCGGCCGCCGCGAGCGCCGAGTCGGGGCAGTAGGGGAGGCCTTTGAGCACCGCGGCGAGGCCGGGTGGGGTGTCGATCGTCAGCCCGGCGAGCTCCTGGGAGCCGTCGGGGCGGGAGAGGTTCAAGACGAAGGGGCTGAGGGCGCCGCCGAGGGGGTTGAGCGAGCCGGCGTCGAAGCCCGGCGCGAAGGGGCGCTGGGCGTCGGAGTTGGCGCAGGCGCTGCCGTTGGGGCCGGAGGCGATCTGGAAGCTGCTGGCCAGATGCACCGCTTCTTCGGGGCGGGCCCAAGGGCTGAGCTCGGCACCGGTGGTCTTGGTGCCGCAGGTCGGTGGCGTCCGCAGCGGCGCCCTGGGGCCGCCCTTGAGGGTCAGGTGGAGGGCTTCGAAGGGCAGCTGCGGCTGGTTGTCGAAGGTCGTCGTGAGCTGACCGTCGGGGCCGGCGCTGACCTGGCCGGCGAGCTTCAAGACCACGCCCGATTCGGGGTCTTCGCCGACGATGTAGAGGGCGAGGAGGGAATGGAAGGGGTTGTCTCCCTGGGAAGCCAGGTAGACGGTGCCCTTGACTTCGTGGTCGAGCAGGGGGGTTTTGATCGAGACGGTGCCGATCCGCGAGCCGTCGGGGCAGTCGGGCACGGTGTTCTGGCCGTGCAGGTCGATCTGGGCCTGCGAACAGCCCCGCAGGCCGTCGGCCGAGGAGGGGTTGACGGTCATCCCCGCCGGCAGGGTGACGATCGCCTTCTTCAGGTCCGAGGTGGCGATCGCATCGGGTTCGTTGGTCTGGGGCAGGGTGAGGTCGACCGTGAGCCCGGTCGGGGTGTCGGCGGAGTTGACGGTGGGTTGGACCGTGATGCCAGGTTCGAAGGGGACCTGGTCGCAGCCGGTCGGGCCCTGGGGCGGGCCCCAGTCCGCGGGGGCGGCGGGGTAGCCGGGCGGGTCGTGGGAGAGGAAGGTTCCTTCGTCGAAGGCGCCGGGGTTCTTCCAGGAGTCGATGCGGGCGGTGGTGGTGAGACCATCGGCTTCGTGCTCACAGGAGGTCGGATTGCGCAGGAAGGCGGTGGGCGCGGCGCTGGAGGCGCAGGTCGGACCCTTTTCCCACGGGATCCTTTCACCTGGACACGCCCGTTCGTCGCGGTGGCTGGGATCGGAGGGGTCGCCCCAGAAGGTGAGACGGGTGCCGACCAGGGCGAGGCCCTCGGTGACGTTTCGGGAGTTGACCGAGACGCCGTAGTCGCCGCCGCTGCGCAGCTCGCCGTCGACGGTGACCAGGGTGCCGCCGTAGCTGAACCCGAAGCGCGCCGCCACGCCCGAGGGCGGCACCATGTTGTAGACGGCGGCGAAACCGATGGTGCCGCCGGAGGTGGCGATCGTCGAGACCCCCACCTGGGAGGCCGGCGCGCAGAGCGGCAGCGCTGCGGCCCCGAACGAGTTCGCGAGGTCGACCGCGGTGCATTTCGCGGCGGCCGCCGGGTTGCCGATGAAGCCCGGCGGCAGGTCGACGAGGACGTCCTTGACCGGCTCCACCGGGAAGGCGGCGCCGAGGAAGGGGTTGGGGCTGGTGAGGCGGTTGAAGTCGATCTCGCCGCCGGCCGAGTAGGGGTGCCCGCCGGCCTGGGTAAAGGGGTCCCCGGCGGCGTCGGCGTTGACCTGGCCGTCGAGGCCGTCGATGCCGAAGGGGGCCGGGTCGGGGCCGATCCGGGTCGGGTCGACGGTGCTCGCCGCGCCGCCGCCGCCGCCGGAGATTTCGAAGGAGGGGGTCAGGGCCACGCTCGCGGCGAGCGGGACGTCGACCACGACGACCGGGTTGCGGCGGGTCCGTTCATTGAGGTTGGCCAGTTGGCTCGCGTCGCAGATGACGGTGCTGGCTCCCGCAACCGGATCGGCGGGGCCCGCGGGACCGTGGCATTCGGAGGGAACGAATCCCTGCGCCGGTCCACCGGCGGCAAGCGCGGTGACGCCGGCCGGCAGGTGCGCGGTGAAGGTGACGGGGCTGCCGTCCATCGCTTCGGTGCCGACGTTGGTGACCTGGAGCTGGTAGCTGAACGGCTGGCCGGCGGCGGCGATCGTGTTCGCGGTCGAGTCGATCTGCCAGGCCGGCCCGGCCGCGGCTGCAGGCGCCGCGGAGGCGAAGAGAAGGGTCGCGGCCACCGCAAGAGCGCTGGGGAAACTGAGCTGCTTGGTCATCGGCTCGCCCTCCGGTTGTGGTCGGCGGCTCGCTTGTGGTGGTGCTTGCCGCGGGGCTTTCTCGGCTTGCGGGGGCGCCTGGGCCTGGGGTTGACGGGACCGGCGGCGCTGCCGCTGGCCGGCGAAACGACGGGCGGAGGGGCGGTCTGCGCTCCCTGACAGCTATCGCCGGAACAGGCCGCCGCGGGGCCCGGAGGCGGTTCGGGGAGGCCGCCGCCGGCGCGGGCGTCGTAGAGGTCGGTGCTGTTGTCGGCGTCCCAGCCGAGCAGCCGCTCGTGAGTGGCGAAGAAGAGGTCCCTGCCGTCGGGGCTGGCGTCGAGGAAGTAGGAGCTCGATTCGTCCTTGCCGCTGGAGATCAGATGCGTCTCGCCGGTGCCGGCGTCGTACTGATAGGCGTCGGAGGCGCCGTTGTGATCGCCTTCGAGGAGTCTGTCGCCGCTGCTGAAGAAGACCCGGCTGCCGTCGTTGGAGAGCGCGTGGTCCAGATACTGGGAAACCGTCCCGCCGCCGGTGCCGACGCGAGTCACCGTGCTCGCATCGGAGGTGGCCGCCACGCCACCGGGCCGGCAGGAGACGCAGGCGAGGGAGTTTTGATCGGCGCTGTAGAGGTAGAGCTCGCGACATCCCCCGCCCCCGCTACCGCCCTGGTCTTCGCTACAGGAATTGCCGTGGTCGTATCCGGTCAGACTGCCGCCCCTGTAGGAGGCGAACAAGAGATGATGCCCGTCCGGCGTCACCCTTGCTTGTTGCGTCAGGATCCCCCACTGCGTGCGGACGTTAGCGTCCACACCCGCGCCAGATTTACCAACGCCACCGATGTACGTCACCACACCATTGTGAGCGAGGTAAATGCCGTAGCCCGAGCCTAAGACCGGCCGGCCTGCGACCAGTTGTCCCTGGGCGACAAAGTACACGTAGCTGCCGTCGTCGCTGGTCCCGATTACTCCTTCGATGTCTCCTGGATCAGCCGATTCGTGATCGACCTCTACTGAGGTAAGGTTGTCTTCGTTGTCTGGCACGGTCGTGTCATACATGTACAAAGCCCCGGCGGGCCCATCGATCAACGGTGCAGTACTCGTGAAGAAGACTTTGCTGCCATTCGGGGTTGCGGCTTCAAAGCGCGCCGACCCCGGGGGACTCGGCACGGCTTGCTCGGGGGCGCTGATCCTCACCGTGCTCGAGTGATTGACCCGCATGTAGAGCTGGTCGGTGCCCGTCGGATCGCTCGCCGCCGGCACCGAGAAGAAGGCCCGCGAGCCGTCGCCCGAGATCGGGTTGATCTTGTAGTACGCCTCCTGAGCACTCCCCGAGATCGAAGATGCCGCCGGCGTCCCGTCGGGCAGAATTCCCACCAAGCGCAGCGTCCCGTGGTCCCATTCGTAGGTCAAAGGCTGACCGGAGAGGGGCGCGTCGCTCGTAAGCGCGAACCGCGAGCGGAACAGGACATGGCCGAAATCCGACGAGGCGCCGTCGAAAGTAGGCACCTGTTGCGAGCCGGTCGAGCTGAGGAGCAATGGGCTGGCGCAGGCGGGACAGGTCGTGACGAGCTGGTACGTGCCGCCGCCGGGGCTGCTGAGATCGTCGCGCACGTAGAGCTTGCCGACGTTGGCCGTCATCGGATCGTCGCTGAGCGGGAACATCACCTTGTAGATCCCGTGAGCGAGGTCGGGGGACATTGCGACGTAGCCTGGGTCCATGCCGCCGCTCACCACCCCCACGAACGACTGGGCGTCGTGTTGCGGGTTGAGCCCATGGGTGGACCAGCCCTGGGTCCCCGGGGTGTCGTTGCGCTGGGCAAGGTAATCGGCAGTGGCGCCCATGCCGACGGCGTCGCCGAAGGCGCCGAGCGAGGTGAAGGCGACGGCGCCGCCCTGGACCGCGGCGCGGGTGCGGGTCGAGTCGAGGCGGACGTCGGAGCCGCCCTTGTCGGGCGGGCTGACCATCTCATAGGCGCGGCAGTCGGGCAGGGCGGTCGAGCGCTGTTCTTCGCGCCGGGCCTGGTTGGGGCAGCTTTCGGGCGCGGGGGCTTGGAAGGTGCCGAAGACGCTGTCCTCACTCGGGGTGGTGCCGGCGCCATTGGTCGCTTTGACCTGGAAGTGGTAGCCGGCGCCGGGGTCGAGGCCGGGGACGTCGGCGCTGACTTCGACCGGTTGGTTGCCGCCGGCGGGGTTATGGGCACATGGAATCGATTTGCCGTAGGAGGTCGTCGGGCCGTATTCGAAGACGCAGGTCGTGATCGGGTCGTTGTGGGGGTTGACGTAGGCGCGGACGCGGGTGGTGGTGTCGTCGAGGGGGGTGTTGGTGCCGGCGGCGACGCCGGGGGCGAGGGCTCCGGTGGTGAAAGCTTCGCTTGCCGTCCGCTCCCCGCCGGCGTTTGAGGCGTGCAGGGTGACGGTGTATTCGGTGTTGGGTTCGAGGTTGCCGGCGTCGGCGGAGACCGGTTTGGGTTCGTGGCCGGCGGCGAGCGGCTGTTCTCCCGTGGGGCTGACGTCGCAGCTCGGGGTGCAGTCGAAGTGCCATTCGGTCGCCCAGGCCGCTTCCTGGGCGGGGCTGAGCGCTTCGTCGGGGGCGTTGGGGTCGACTTCGGCGTCGAAGTGGGCGCCGGAGGGGGCGATCGCGCTGATCGCCGGGGTGGTGAGGACCGGCTTGGCGACCGGCTCGGTTTCGAAGTTGGGGCCGAGGGCAGAGCTCTGGCCGCCGGAGTTTTCGGCGAGCAGGCGCAGGTGGTAGGTGGCGTTTGAGCCGAGCCCGGTGAGGTCGGCCCCGACCGCGGTCGGGGCGGCGCCGCTCGGTTCGACGTCGCAGCTTTCCGAGGGGGCGTTCTGGAAGCCCGGTTCGCCGTTGTCGACGTTCTGGTGGTAGGCGGCGTCGGAGATGAACTCGAAGCGGCAGGTGGTGGCGTTGAAGGCGGGGTCGGCGTTGCCGGCGGTGACTTCGCCGGAGACGTGGGCGGTGGTGTAGAGGACTGCGGAGGAGGCGACGCCGGCGACGGTGGGGGCGGTGACGGGGCCTTTGGTTTCAAAGGTGGCGGTTTCGGCCGTTTCGGCGCCGTCGCCGTTTTCGGCGAAGAGGCGGAGGTGGTAGGTGGTGGCGGGGGTGAGATTGGTGAGAGCTTCTGAGACCGGGGTGAGGCCGCCGTTTTCGGGGAGGGAGTCGAAGCCGACTTCGGTCGCGCCTTGGAATGGCGGCTGGAGATTTGCGACGTTCTCTTCGAACTGGGCGTCGGCGATGTACTCGAAGTGGTAGGAGGTTTCCTTGTCTTCGGGGTTGACTTCGCCTGCGACGTCGGCGGTGGAGAACTCGACGTTGGCGGCGGGTTCGATGCTCACCGCGGGGGCGGTGGCGCCGGCGAGGGCGACGCCGAGGACGAGGGTGAGCGCGAGGGCGGCTGCCACGGCGAGGAGGAGCCTGGGGGCGGGCGCACCACTCCCTTTGGCGCGGCTGGAGGCGCCACGGGTGGCGAAGGCTCCACGGACGATGCGGCCGAGGCGACTGCCCTGGCGCATGCTCGATCCCGCGGACGATGCCTTCGAGGTGCTTCTCACGTGCTCTCTCCTTGTCCCTGAGCCCCTGCCGGCCGCTTCCCTTTTGCGGCCCTCCCGAAGCTCGGTTTCCCTGTTTCCCTGCGTTGGGTCACTTCGTCGGCTATACCGTCTTCGTTCCCAACCGAAGACGTGGGCGAATGAAAACACGCTACCGCGATCTTGTCAAGATACGCACATGGTATTGCTGAACCTATACGCGTATTTGCAGGGATTTCTGCGGCGAACTTTTGCCAACGGAACCCCGTGAGTTCCCAGATAGATCGGCAATCGGGCCGACCGCGAGGGTTTGCGAGCTAAGCGCTGGCCTGCTTGCGCTGCGCCTGAACGGGCTCGGCCTGCTCCGACTCGAAGGCAAGGACCTTGCCCTCCTTGGGGCCGGGCTCGCCGAGCCGGTAGAAGGCGAGGACGTACTCGACGAAGGGCGCCGTGAGGTCGCGGAGCTTTGCCGCCCTCCCGTTCAGCACCTCGCTGGCGACCCGCGAGGCGATGCCGCCGACGATCACACCCTCGACCTCAGGTGCAGGGATCGACTGCGGCGGAAGATCCGGAGCGGCGGAGCGCAACAGCGTGCCGTAGCGCCCCAGCCACTCGTGGTAGCGGAGCGCGATCTCCTCCCCCGCCGACGGCGCCTCGACGAAGAGGAGGCGCGCCACGTCGGGCTCGGATGCGAGGGCGTCGAGCGCGGCCGCCAGCGAGCCTTCGACCCGCTCTTCGATCGTGGCGCCCGCCTCGCAGGGCTGCGCGAGGACGTCGAGGAGCCGCTCGTGGCCGACCTCGTGAGCAGCGGCGAAGCACTCCTGCTTGTCGCTGAAGTTCTTGTAAAAGGCATTGCGGGAGACGGCCGCCCCCTTGACGATGTCGGCGACCGACGTCGTTTCGTAGCCGTGCTCGGCGACGACCCCCGGCACGGCGGCGATCAGCCGTTCGCGCTGATCGCGCAGCACATCCTCGGGAGCGAGCGCATGCCGCCCACGCGGCAGGCGCTGCGGCGCGGTGGACTTGGATCTGGCGCGGGCCTTGGCCATGGTCGCGAACGGGTCTATCCGTTACGCGTACAGGGTAGTTCTTAAATACGCCCCGGTCAACGGGGCGTGACCTCAGCCCAGCGAGGGGCGCATCTGGCGCAGCCTTTTCACCCGCTCCTCGATCGGCGGATGGGTCGAGAAGAGGCCGGCGATGCCCTTGCCCGAGAAGGGCTTGACGATGTAGAGGGGCTCGGCCGCCTGGTTGACCTGCATCGGCATGTCCGTCGCTCCCTGCTCGAGCCGCAGCAGGGCGCTTGCCAACGACTCCGGGTTGCCGCAGATTTCGGCGCCACCGGCGTCGGCCGCGAACTCGCGCTGACGCGAGATCGCCAGCTGGATGATGCTGGCAGCGATCGGGGCCAGCAGGACCATCGCCAGCGAGGCGACCAAACCAAGTGGTGAGTTGTCGTCGTCACCGAACCAGAGCAGCATGTAGGCGAGGTAGGTGATCGAGGCACCGATCGCCGAGGCCACCGACTGGATCAGGATGTCGTGGTTCCTGATGTGGGTGAGCTCGTGCGCCAACACGCCCCGCAGCTCGTCCTCAGAAAGAAGCTTGGTGATCCCGCGGGTGACCGCGACGGCGGAGTGCTTCGGGTTGCGGCCGGTCGCGAAGGCGTTGGGCTGGTCCTGGGGGATCATGTACAGGCGCGGCATCGGCAGCCCGGCGCGCGTCGTCAGTTCGCGCACTATCTCGTAGAGCCGCGGCGCTTCCGATTCCTCGATCGGCTTGGCGCGGCTCATCCCGAGCGCCAGTTTGTCGCTGAAGAAGTAAGAGCCCAGGTTGATCAATAGGGCGATGCCAAGGAAGAGCGCCGCCGTGCTCGGGCCCCCGATCAGGGCGCCAATCACGACCAGCAGGCCGGAGAGGGACGCCAGCAGGATCGTCGTACGCAGGGTGGCGCCGAAGGTGGACTGCCTGGTGGTCTTCATTGAGTTCGCTCCTGATCGGGATTTGCGCAGCCTCTGGAGTATTGCCGCGAAAGACGGACCTGGCCATAGGGGTCAACCCCTATTCTCGCCCGGTGACGACCGTGGTCATCGTCGTGCTCGCCGTCGTGGCGACGGCGCTCGCCGTCCACCTGGTGATCTTGCGGCGGCGGTTCGCCCCGCTCGAAGACCTGATCGAGGAGATGGAGAAGGTCGACCTGAGCCGGCCTGGGCCGCTGCTCCCCCGCTCGATCGACGGCATCGGAGAGACCGAGGAGGTGGAGCGGATCGAGCTCGCCTTCCTGCGGATGATGGACCGGCTCGAAGCCGAGCGGCGGCGGGCGGGGAGCGCCGCGCTGCAGGCGCAGGAGGAGGAGCGGGCGCGGGTCGCCCGCGACCTCCACGACGAGGTGAACCAGTCGCTCACGGGTCTGCTGCTGCGGCTCGAGGCGGCCCGCGAGGCGGCCCCGCCGGCGCTGGAGGCCGAGCTGGCCGAGACCAAGGCGCTCGCCAACCAGGCGATGCGCGAGCTGCTCTCGCTCGCCCGCCAGCTGCGGCCCACCGCGCTCGACGATCTTGGCCTCGCCGCCGCGATCGCCGGCCAGGTCGAGCAGCTCGGCCACGGCGACGTCGAGGCCGAGTTCTCCTCCGAGGGAGACCTCTCCGACCTCGGCGACGACGCCCAGCTCGTCGTCTACCGGGTTGCCCAGGAGGCCCTCTCCAATGCCGCCCGCCACAGCGGCGCCGACCGAGTCACGGTCACGCTGCGCCGCCGCGACGGCGACGGCGTCGAGCTGAAGGTGAGCGACGACGGCCGCGGTTTCGCCTTCGACGAGTCTGAGGGCGGGCTCGGCATCGCCGGGATGCGCGAGCGGGCGCTGCTGATCGCCGGCGAGCTGACGATCGAGTCGGGGCCGGGCAACGGCACGACTGTCAGGCTGACCCTGTGAGGATCCTGATCGCCGACGACCACGGGATCGTTCGCTCCGGCCTGCGGCTGCTGCTCGAGCGCCAGCCCGACATCGAGGTCGTCGCCGAGGCCGCGGATGGGGCCGAGGCGCGCGAGCTGGCGATCCGAGAGCGACCCGACCTGGCGATCCTCGACGTAAAGATGCCGAAGCTGACCGGCCTGCAGGCGACCCGTGAGATCAAGGCACAGGTCCCCGAGGTCGCCGTCCTGATCCTCTCGATGCACGACGACGAGCGCTACCTCTTCGAGGCGCTGAAAGCCGGCGCGTCGGGCTACGTCCTCAAGGCCCAGGCCGACACCGACCTGCTGGCGGCGATCCGGGCGGTCGAGCGCGGCGAGCCCTTCCTCACCCCCGAGGCGCAGCGAGCGCTGATCAAGGACGTGCTGGAGCGCGGCTCGACCGGCGAGGAGGAGCTGACCCCACGCGAGGAGGAGATCGTCAAGCTGGTCGCCGAGGCGCACACCACGAAACAGATCGCGGCGATCCTCCACCTCTCCGAGAAGACGATCGAGAACCACCGCTCGAACGCGATGCGCAAGCTCGGCATGCGCGACCGGGTCGAGTTGGTCCGCTACGCGATCCGCCGCGGCCTGATCGAGCCCTGAACCCCTCCCCCACCCCGCGCGTTCGCACTTATCCGCCTCATACTCGGATAAGTGCGAACGCCGAGGTCGGGGCGCCGTTTTGCTTGACTGAGGGAATCTCGGTCATGGCTGACTCCCAAGACTTCAGAGAGAAGCGCTGGCTGGCGCTGGTCCTGCTCTGCTCAGCGCAGTTCGTCGTCGTCCTCGACGCCTCGATCGTCAACGTCGCGCTGCCCACGATCGGCGACGCGCTCCACTTCTCCCAGGAGAACTTGCCCTGGGTGGTCAACGCCTACATCCTCACCTTCGGCGGCTTCCTCCTGCTCGGCGGCCGTACCGCGGACCTGCTCGGCCGCCGCCGCGTCTTCATGGCGGGCCTGCTCGTCGTCGCGGTCGCCTCGCTCGCGGCCGGCTTCGCCGCCACCGAGGGGCAACTGATCGCTGCGCGGGCGGCGCAGGGCCTCGGCGCCGCGATCATCTCTCCGGCGGCGCTCTCGATCGTCACCACCACCTTCAGCGACGGCGCCGAGCGCAACAAGGCGCTCGGGGTCTGGGGCGCGGTCGCGGGCTCCGGCGGCGCCGCCGGCGTCCTGCTCGGCGGCATCCTCACCGACGGGCTCGGCTGGGAGTGGGTGCTCTGGGTGAACGTGCCGGTCAGCCTGATCGCCTTCGCCCTCGCCCCCAGGCTGATCGCCGAAAGCCGCGCCGAGCACGAGACCCGCGCCTTCGACGTCGCCGGCGCCGTCACTGTCACCGCAGCGCTCTCGGTCCTGGTCTACGCGCTCGTCGACGCCAACAGCGCCGGCTGGGGATCGAGCCAGACGATCGGGCTGATCGCGCTCTCCGTGGTGCTGTTGATCTCGTTCGTTGCGATCGAGCTGCGCGCGGTCAAGCCGCTGGTGCCGTTCTCGATTTTCCGGATACGGACGCTGACCGGCGCCAACGTCGTCGGTCTGCTGGTCGGCGCCTCGCTCTTCTCGATGTTCTTCTTCATCTCTCTCTATATGCAGCAGGTGCTCGGCTACAGCGCGATCCACGCCGGCCTCTCCTACCTGCCGCTGGCGCTGATGATCATGGCCTCGGCGGCGATCGGCTCCCAGCTCGTGACCAAACTCGGCTACAAGCCGGTGCTCGCCGCCGGCCTGCTCTTCATCGTCATCGGCCTGACCTGGTTCAGCCGCGTCTCCGTGGGGGGCGGGTTCACCACCGACATCCTCGGGCCGTCGCTGTTCGCCGCCGCCGGCCTCGGCTTCGCCTTCGTGACGACGACGATCGCCGCCGTCTCTGGGGTCGAGGAGAACGAGGCCGGGCTCGCCAGCGGCCTGATCAACACCTCGCAGCAGATCGGCGGGGCGCTCGGGCTCGCG
Source organism: uncultured Solirubrobacterales bacterium (assembly GCA_963706605.1). Lineage (GTDB taxonomy): Bacteria > Actinomycetota > Thermoleophilia > Solirubrobacterales > 70-9 > VRUE01. Next base: position 1,829,230 of record OY970165.1, on the reverse strand, counting down.
GTGCTCTCGACCGTCGCCACCTCGCGCACCGAAGACGTGATGTCCTCCGGCTCTTCGAGCCTGGCGAACGGGCTCACCGAGGGCTTCCAGGCTGCCTTCCTCGGCGGCGCGGCGATCGCGGCGCTCGGCTTCGTGCTGACGCTGATCCTGATCAGCAACCGCGACAGCAAGGCCCACGTGGAGCTGGGCAGGGAGGCCTCGACCGAGGCCGCGTCCGCATAACCGACCGCTTCAGTAGGATTTAGCTCGATGTTGTTTTCGACGAAAGCCGAGTACGGAGTGCGCCTGATGGTCGAGCTCGGGCGCCAGCCGTCCTCGGCCCCGGTCTCGCTCAGCGCGGTGGCCGAGGCAGAGCGGCTGCCGCTCTCCTACCTGGAGCATCTGGTTGCCAAACTGCGCAAGGCCGGACTGGTCAGCTCGACCCGAGGCGCCCACGGCGGCTACCGGCTCGCAAAGCCGGCCGAGGCGATCACCCTTGACGAGGTCGTCGAGGCCCTGGAAGGCCAGATCGCGCCGATGGAGTGCTTCCACGAGACTCCTGAGGGCAAAGTGCTCTGCTCGCACGAGAGCGACGGCGACCGCGCCTGCGCCACGAAGCTGCTCTGGACCCGCGTCCAGGGCGGCGTCACCAAGGCGCTGGCGGGCACCACGCTGGACGAGCTGGTCGCCTTCGCCGGCGGCAGCGCGGCAAGCGCCGGCGAGAAGGCGCCGGTCGGCAGCGCCGCTTAACCCAGATCAGGAACCCAATCACAGGAACGGAGTGACATTGGCTGAGTTGGAGATACGCAACCTGCACGTGAGCGTCGAGGACAAGCAGATCCTCCGCGGTCTCGACCTCGACGTCGAGAAGGGCAAGGTGCACGCGCTGATGGGCCCGAACGGGTCGGGCAAGTCGACCCTCGCCAACGCCATCATGGGCCACCCCGCGTTGGAGGTGACCGAGGGCACGATCGTCTTCAAGGGCGAGGACATGACCGAGGCCAACCCCGACGAGCGTTCCCGCGCCGGCCTCTTCATGGCCTTCCAGTACCCCGTCGCGATCCCCGGCGTCTCGGTCAGCAAGTACCTGCGGATGATCCTCAACGCCCGCCGCGAGGCCCGCGGCGAGGGTGAGATCAAGATCAAAGAGTTCGCCAAGGTCGCCCAGGAGGCGATGGCGCTCGCCAACATCCCGAAAGACTTCTCCAGCCGCTACCTCAACGACGGTTTCTCCGGCGGCGAGAAGAAGCGGATGGAGCTGCTGCAGCTGGCGCTGCTGAAGCCCGAGATCGCGGTCCTCGACGAGACCGACTCCGGCCTCGACATCGACGCGCTGCGCACCGTCGCCGACGGCGTCAACAAGTTCGCCGGCCCCGATATGGGCGTGCTGATCATCACCCACTACCAGCGAATCCTGCACATGGTCAAGCCTGATTCCGTCCACGTCATGTTCGAGGGGCGGATCGTCAAGGAGGGCGGCCCGGAGCTGGTCGGCCAGCTCGAGGAGAAGGGCTATGGCTGGATCCGCGAGGAGGTAGAGGCGGGCGCCACCGCCTAGCCTCGCGACGATGGAGCCGGCGACGACCAGGGCCCCCGCGGCGACGCCGTCCTTCCCGATCGAGAAGGTCCGCGCCTCCTTCCCAGCGCTGGAGCGCGAGGTCCACGGCCGCCCGGTCGCCTACCTCGACAGCGGCGCCAGCTCCCAGCGCGTGCTGGCCTCGATCCAGGCGGTCGACCGCTACGAGCGCGCCCACCACTCCAACGTCCACCGCGGCTCCCACACCCTCTCCGCCGAGGCGACGGCGGCTTACGAGGGAGCGCGGGCGACGGTCGCCGACCACATCGGCGCCGCCGATCGCCGCGAGGTGATCTTCGTCCGCAACGCGACCGAGGCGATCAACCTGGTCGCGCGGGCCTGGGGCGACGCCAACCTCGGCGCGGGCGATCGAATCGTCCTCACCGAGATGGAGCACCACTCGAACATCGTCCCCTGGCAGCAGCTCGCCGAGCGGGTCGGCGCCGAGGTCGATTGGGTCCCGGTCGGGGGGAACGGCCTGCTCGACATGGACGCTTACGCGGAGCTGCTGGAGCGGGGGCCGAAGCTGGTCGCGGTGACCCACGTCTCCAACGTGCTCGGCAGCGAGAACCCGGTCGCCGAGATCGCCCGCCTCGCCCACGAGGCTGGTGCCCTGGTGCTGGCCGACGGTGCCCAGGCGGCGCCGAAGCTGCCGCTCGACGTGGGCGAGCTGGGCGTCGACTTCTACGCGCTGACGGGACACAAGCTCTATGCGCCGACCGGGATCGGGGCGCTCTGGGCAAGGCTCGACCTGCTGCGCGAGATGCCGCCCTTCCTCGGCGGCGGCTCGATGATCCGCAAGGTGACGAAGGAGGGCACGACCTACGCCGACCCGCCCGCCCGCTTCGAGGCGGGAACGCCGGCGATCGCGCAGGCGATCGGAATGGCCTCGGCGCTGCGCTGGCTCGACGGCCTGGGGATGGAGGCCGTGCTGGAGCACGAGCGCCGGATCGCCGATTACACCCTGGAGCGGCTCGCCGACGTCTCCGGCCTGCGTGTCTTCGGCCCCCGGCGCGACCCTGAACGGGTCGGCCCGGTCTCCTTCGAGCTCGAGGGCGTCCACGCCCACGACGTCTCCGAGATCCTCGACCGCCACGGCGTCGCCGTCCGCGCCGGCCACCACTGCGCCCAGCCCCTGATGGACCGCCTCGGCGTCGCCGCGACGGCCCGCGCCAGCTTCGGCGTCTACACCACGCCGGAGGAGATCGACCGTCTGGTCGACGGCCTCAGAGACGCCCGGCGCGTTTTCGGCCTCTGACGCAAGCGGCGCCCGCCGCGCTCGATCGCCCTAAGCGACCGGGAGCACGTTCGATTTCGCGCCCTTGCACTTGCCGCGGCCAGCGACCGTCGCGTAGTAGGAGCCGTGGGTCAGTCTCTTTTTCCCGATCAGGACCGACCACGTGCCGTTGTCCTCGCTCCGATCCGTCCCGAGCAGCTGGTCGGGTCCGCTCTTCTCACGGTAGAGCTTTACCTTGCGGCTTCCGAGGCAGCCATGCCTGTGGGATTGAAGCGTTCCGTGGAAGGCGGGCAGTTTGAGGCTGACGACGATCTTGGTCGAGGAGCTGCTCGCACCCGACGCCGAAACAGCAGGCGCTAACGCCACGACGAGGGCGGTGGCAAACGCGGCGAACAGGACACGACGACGAACGAGCATGAGACCTCCAATCGAAATTTGCTTGATCACTTTAGAGACGTGGGAGGCCGCTTGTTTCGACGCGCGAGCAGAGGGCGTCAGGCAGGCGCTGCGCTAGCCTCGAAGGCATGGACGAGCTCTATCGCGACCAGATCCTCGAGCACTACAAGCGGCCGCACAACTTCGGCCGGCTCGAGAAGCCCGACCTGGAGTTCGAGGACACCAACCCGTTCTGCGGCGACGAGCAGCACGTGACGATCCGGCTCGACGACGAGGACCGTGTCGCCGAGATCGCCTTCGAGGGGCAGGGCTGCGCGATCTCGACCGCCGCCACCTCGCTGCTCAGCGACGAGCTGGCCGGCAAAAGCCGTGAGGAGCTGCTCCGCCTGCCGAAAGAGTTCGTCCTCGACCTGCTCGGGATCGAGATCTCCGCGACGCGGATGAAGTGCGCGATGCTCGGCCTCAAGGTCGTCAAGAGCGCCAGCCTCGGCCAGCCCGCCGACTGGGAGGACGAGGGCGAGGCCGGCGACCCCTCCGAAGCGACCGCCGACCTCGGGTCGCCGTAGACGTGCAACACGTCCTCAGTTGTTGCCCGCCTGCATCTGCGGGTCAGGCTTCATCACGGCGAAGACGGCGCCAAACGGGTCTTTCAGGATGCCGATGCGACCGACGCCGCTGATGTCGAACGGCGCGAGGGCGACGCCGCCACCCGAGCCCGTCGCCTTGGCGGCCGTCGCGTCGGTGTCGTCGACGGCGAAGTAGACGAGCCAGTGCGCCGGCACCTCGTCGGGTGCCCGACCGGTGATGTCGATCATCCCACCGACACTGTTCTCCCCAACCTTGAGGGTGTTGTAGGTGCCGGTTTCGAACTCTCGCTCCTCGAAGCCCCAGCCGAAGACGTCGCCGTAGAACGACTTGGCGGCCTCGGGGTCGCGCGTGTTGAGCTCGTTCCAGAGCAGCGCGCCCGGCTCGCTGACCACTTCGGCGCCGATGAACGTCCCGGCCTGCCAGATACCGAGCACCGCCCCGGTGGGATCGGCGAACACCGCCATCCGGCCGAGATCCATCACGTCCATCGGCTCGGCGAATACCGTGCCACCCGCACCCTTCACCTTGGCCACGGTCGCGTCGGCGTCCTGGACCGTGATGTAGGAGCTCCAGGCGGGCGGTTGACCCTCTTGCATCAGCGGCATGACCCCGGCGACCGGCTTGCCGTTCTTCATCGCCTGGCGGTAGCCCCCGGTCTGCTCTGCGTTCTCGGACTCGGGTATGTCCCAGCCGAACAGGCCGCCGTAGAAATCGACCGCGGCCCCGATGTCCGGGGTGCCGAGGTCAATCCAGGAGGGGGTTCCGGGCTCGTAACTGGTCCTCTCGCTCATCGCTGCTCCTATCGTCGAAGGTCTCCTCGATCCTCTCATCCCCTGGCGTGCCGGTGGTCAAACGATCGTTACCGCGGCCGAGCCGATCCGGCCCGGCCGCTAAAATCCGACCATAGAAGTAGGATTAAGTCTCAACCCGCACGAGCACGCGCGGAACGAAGGGCCTCCTCTTGACCGACACCGCTGGAACCTCTATCGCCGTCTGCCCAACCGCCGAGCTGCCGCCCGGCACGATGCGCCTGGTCGAGCACGACGGCGTCAAGATCGGCGTCTTCAACTGCGACGGCACCCTCTACGCGATCGAGGATCGCTGCTCCCACGACGACGGGCCGCTCGCCGAGGGCGAGTTCGACGCGGCGACCTGCACGGTCGAGTGCCCTCGCCACGGCTCGCTCTTCGACCTGACCACCGGTAGGCCGAAGACCCTTCCCGCCTATGCTCCGGTACAGACGTTCACGGCCGCCGTCGTGGACGACACGATCACTTTGGAGGTCGATTAGCCATGGCAACGCCCGAGGCAGTCGCAGAGAAAAGAGAGCTCGCCGGCATCAATGCCGACTACAAGGAGAAGTTCGGCTTCCACGACTCCGAGAGCGGCTACGCCTACAAGGCTCCCAAGGGCCTCTCCCGCGAGGTGGTCGAATCGATCTCCGAGTACAAGGACGAGCCGCAGTGGATGCGCGACTTCCGGCTGAAGGCGCTGGAGCACTTCTACTCCCGCCCGACCCCGACCTGGGGCGGCAACCTCGGTCAGATCGACTTCGACGACATCCACTACTTCGTCCGCGCCTCGGAAAAGAACAGCCGCGACTGGAGCGAGGTTCCCGAGGACATCAAGAACACCTTCGACCGGCTCGGCATCCCCGAGGCGGAGCGCAAATTCCTCTCCGGGGTCGGCGCCCAGTACGAGTCGGAGGTCGTCTACCACCAGGTCAACGAGAAGCTCGAGGCGCAGGGCGTGATCTTCACCGACATGGACACGGCGCTGCGCGAGCACGAGGACCTCGTCCGCGAGTACTGGGCGACGATCATTCCGCCCAACGACAACAAACTGGCGGCGCTCAACTCCGCCGTCTGGTCGGGCGGCTCCTTCGTCTACGTGCCGGCCGGGGTCAAGGTGGAGATGCCGCTGCAGGCCTACTTCCGGATCAACACCGAGAACATGGGCCAGTTCGAGCGGACGCTGATCATCGCCGAGGAGGGCGCCGACGTCCACTACATCGAGGGCTGCACGGCGCCGGTCTACTCGACCGACTCGCTGCACTCCGCCGTGGTCGAGATCGTCGCCAAGCCCAGCTCGCGGGTCCGCTACACGACTGTGCAGAACTGGTCACAGAACGTCTTCAACCTGGTCACCAAGCGGGCCGTCGCCCACGAGAAGGCGACGATGGAGTGGGTCGACTGCAACCTCGGCTCGAAGCTGACGATGAAGTACCCGTCGATCTACCTGCTCGGCCCCGAAGCGCACGGCGAGATCCTCTCGATCGCCTTCGCCGGCAAGGGCCAGCACCAGGACGCCGGCGGCAAGATCATCCACGCCGCGCCGCGCACCTCCTCCTCGATCTTCTCCAAGTCGATCTCCAAGGACGGCGGGCGGGCGACCTACCGCGGTCTGCTCGAAGTCGCAGACGGGGCGAGCGAGTCGCGCTCCAAGGTCGTCTGCGACGCGCTGCTGCTCGACGAGGACTCGCGCTCGGACACCTACCCGACGATCCGGATCGGCGAGAACGACGCCGACGTCGGCCACGAGGCGACCGTCTCGAAAATCGGCGACGAGCAGATCTTCTACCTGCAGAGCCACGGGCTCGACGAGGAAGAGGCCTCGAAGATGATCGTCAACGGCTTCATCGAGCCGGTCACCAAAGAGCTGCCGATGGAGTACGCGGTCGAGCTCAACCGTCTGATCGAGCTGCAGATGGAGGGCTCGATTGGCTGAGCTGGCCACGCTTCCGCCCCTTCCGGACCAGAAGACGAAGGGGTGGGAATTCACCGACCTCTCGGACCTCGACCTCGACGCCTACGAGCCCGCTTCGGCCAGCTCCTCGATCGGGGCCGCCGACGGGGCGACCGTGCTGCCACTGGCCGAGGCGGCCGATTCTCACCCGGAGTTGGTCGAAGGCCGGCTTGGCGCCCTTGTCCCGGACGACGACCCGTTCGTCGCCCGCAACAAGGCGGACTGGCACGACGGCGTGTTGATCCACGTTCCGGCCGGGGTGAGGCTCACGGAGCCGATCAAAGTCGAGGTGCCGCTCGACGAGGACGGCGCGGTCGTCTACTGGCGCACCCTGGTCGTTCTCGAGGAGGGCGCCGAGGCCGAGGTCTGGGAGCACTGCTCCTCGGCCGGCGACGAGACGGACGCGCTGCTCAACTCGGTGGTCGAGCTTCACGTCGGCCAAGCGGCAACGCTCCGCTACGTCAGCACTCAGGACATCTCGGAGCGAGCCTGGATCTTCGCCACCCAGCGCGCGCAGGTGGAGCGCGACGGCAGGCTCGACTGGACGGCGCTCGGCTTCGGCTCAGCGCGCGGCAAGGTGCGGATGGAGACCAACCTCGCGGGCCCCGGCTCCGAGGCGCGGGTGACCGGCGGCTACGCCGGCGGACCGGGCCAGCACCTCGACTACGACACGACCCAGGAGCACGCCGCCCCCAACACCTTCTCGGACCTAGCCTTTCGCGGCGTCCTCGCCGCCGGGGCGACCGCCGTGTGGCGGGGGATGATCCGGGTCGATCCCGGCGCCCAGGGGACGGACGCCTTCCAGGAGAGCCGCAACCTGCTGCTCTCACCCGAGGCCCACGCCGACGCGATCCCGGGCCTGGAGATCGAAGCCGACGACGTCCGCTGCACCCACGCCGCGGCGATCGCCCAGATCGACCGCGACCAGCTCTTCTACCTGACCTCGCGTGGACTCAGCCCTGCCGAGGCCAAGCAGCTGATCATCGAGGGGTTCCTCGAGTCGCTGGTCGAGCGGCTGGCCGAGGGCCCGGTGCGTGACGAGGTCTCCGCCGCGCTCGAGCGACGTCTCAGCCAGATCCTCTAGAGCTACCGCTCGCGCTTCCTTTTCTTGCGCCGCTCGGCGAGCGTCGTGCGGAGGATCGAACCGAGCACGATCAGGATCGGCGGCAGGTAAAGCGCCCAGAGCCAGTGGCCCACATGGGCGATCGGGAGAAGGCTCGCCATCACGGCTCAGTATGTCCCAGCGGAGCGCCGTGAGCGCACTACCGAGGCCGCCGGAGTGGCTGATCCTTCCGGCGGCCTCGGTGATCTTTTATGGGAGGGAGGATCGAGATCTGTCTTTCGCAACCTCCCGCTCAGTCAACCACCAGCGGCCATCACGCGGCATCGGTAGAAAACCGAGTAATCCGTGCGAGATTCACCCGCAAATCCTCGGTATTTGCGATTTCATGCGTTGGCCACCGAGAGCAGGTAGAGACCAAAGCAGGTGAAGGCGACCATGACCGCCAGCATCCAGTACTGGGAGCGGGCCGCCTGGCGGTAGTCACCCCAGTACGCAGTGGCCCGATCGTGAGCGAGGGTGAGGCCGATCACGTGTCCGATCACTAGAGCGCCGACCTGCACGTACCAGATCGCGTTGGCGCTGAGCAATCTGAAATCGATTTCCCGACGACGCGGTGCCGAAGAGATCGGTCGTCCCAGTCCCAAGCGGGTCGGAGAGCAGAAAGGTGAACTGAGCCTGCTCCTGGAAGACGAAGAGGCTGAAGTAGTGGGCGACCAGGTAGGCGAAGGCGATCGGGATCAAGGTGTGGGCGAAGCCGGTCCGCAGTTTCTTCAGCGGCGGAGCGTCCCCCACGGTCGACATTCCCCTGACGCCGAGCAGGTAGATGAGACCAACACCCGCGAAGGTGAGCAGGATGAAGATCGTGTCGGTGAAGCGCAGCGCCGTGGTGAGACCGAGGCCCGCGTCGACCAAGCGGTTGAAGGTGCTTTCGAGGGCGCTTTTGAAGGCTCCCTCCTGGGCGCCGTCGAAGCTGGTCGTGGCGATCGAGGCGATCACCACCGCGGCAGAGCCGGGCACGGTGGCCCAGTGCGTCGCGGCCGAGAGGGGCCTGCGCACCCCGAGGCGGCCGTCCTCGACACCGAAACAGCCGAGCCGCCCGAACATCCCGAAATAGACCGAGAACACCTCCCCGGTCCTGCACCACTGCTCGGTCCCGAACAACGCCATCATCACCAGCGTGTAGCCGCTGTAGACGAGGGCGGCGAGGGCTGCCGCGTGAGGAGCGAGCCCGACCGCAACGCCGCCGGCGGCGCCGTAGACCACCTCCAGCCAGACGACCGCGATCAGACCGATCGCAGCCGGCCAGCGACCGAGCCACTCGGGGTAGGCGAGGTGAGACGGCCGCTGACCGGCCAGCTTCGTGAACGCGCCCCCCGCAACCCGGCCGATCGCCCGCCACGGGTTGAAGGGACGGAAGACGTTGCCGAAGATAACGCTGAACAGGGGAAAGCCGAGCCAGGTAGTGACGTAGAGGAAGGTCAGCGCGAAATTGCGATCAGGGGCTTCGGTTCCGCGCAGACCGGAGTAGATCGCCACGCCGAGCAGGAAGACTCCCACCACACCGCAGACGACCTGCGCCGGCACGCCCAGCAGGGCCCGTGAGAGCCCCGCCCCGAGGGGACGCCAACGCTCCCTCTCGAAGCGGGGCTCCCGCCAGCTGACCGAGAGCGCGAAGAAGGAGACGATCAGGACGATCGACGCCCCCCAGGCGAACAGCCAGGCGGGGACCGGAAGGTCTTTGCGGGCGACCAGCGCGTGGGCGACCGGGAGGAGGAAGCTCACGGATTCACCGTCAGTTCCAGAATCTGCTCTTTGCGACCCTCCAGCTCCGCCTCGAAGACGCCTTCGATCGTGGCCGGGAAATCGAAGCTGACCGACCCGCCCGCCTTGACGTCCTTCATGATGTCGTAGCCGTGCATGTGGACCTCGTCGCTGACGTCGGAGTCCACCTTGAAACGAACCTGTTCTCCCTCGTTGTAGGTCAGCTGCTTGATTCCGCCGACCGGCTTGCCGTTCTTGATCAGGATCGTCGCTACTCCACTGCTGGTGTTGCTCGTGCTGTTGCTGTCGTCGCTCTTGAGGACGATGAGCAGCACGATCGCCACCACGACGACCGCGATGCCGACCACCGCGCGTACGGTTTTCGAGTTCATTGCTCGCTCCTTCGCTGAGGGCATGGACATCGGGGCCATGCCGGGATCGCCCGCAGCCACGAGGGCGCGGGCCGACTTGCTGCGCTAGGCAGCCAGCGGAGGAGGTCGCTGCGCGTGACCGAAGGCGATCAGCAGACCGCCCCTGGCCGCGTGCGCCGAGGGCGAGGCCGGCTGCCGCTGACTGGTCGCCTCGGCGTGCTTGGGCGCGGCCCCGATCCGATCCGCGAGCCTGACCATCGCCTCGCAGCCCGGGTAGAGCCCGAAGAGCAGCGAACCGACAAGCAGGAGAAGCGGAAGGGCGGCGACCGCAAACTCGATCATCGTCCCGAAAATCTAGCGCGGTATTTCGGTTCGAGGACGCTCACCTCGGCGATCTGCTCTTCACGCTCTTCCAGATATACAGCGAACACGCTGGATTCATGGGTCGGGATCGAGAAGGTGACTTCGCCGTTGGCGGGGACGTGCTTTTTGCGTTCGTAGCCGTGGACGTAGACGGTATCGGCGACGTCCGAACGGACCCGCAGGCGAATCCGTTCGCCGGGGACGTAGTAGAGATCCCTAACGCCCCCCACCGGCTTGCCGTGCCGGATGACGATCGTCTCCAGGAACTGGCCATCCCCCCGCGCCACGGTTGCGGTGGCATCGTTCCCCCCACCCCCACAGGCGGTCAGGCCGAAGAGCGCCGCAACCACGAGCATCGACACGCACAGCCGTCTGAGCCGCCACATCATTACTCAAACAATCTAACGTAAAAGGGCGTGCTACTGCGCGGCTGGTCCAGCTTTACTTCAGCAGGTGCGCCCCGAGCAAGAGACCATCGCCGCACCCGACCTACCCGCGGGGATCGAGTGGATCGGCGAAGTCCCCCACTCGATGCCGGTCGCAACCGCGGGCGGTCCGGTCCTCGTCCACTTCATCGACTTTGCGCAGCTCAACAGCGTCAAGACCCTTCCCTACGTCCGCGAGTGGTCCCGGCGCTACGCGGCCCACGGCCTCACCACCATCGGCGTCCAGGCGCCCCGCTTTCCCTTCGGCGCTGACCCCCGTGCGGTGGCCGCGGGACTGGAGCGGCTGGGCGTCGAGTTCCCGGTCGCGATCGACGCGCAGCACCGGCTCTGGCACGCCTACGGGTGCGAAGGCTGGCCCAGCCTCTTCCTCTGGAAGACGGGAGGCGCGCTGGCCTGGTTTCACTTCGGCGAGGGCGAGTACCGCGCCAGCGAGGAAGCGATCCAAGCCGAGCTGCGCGAGCAGGATGCCCTGCGCGAGCTTCCCGGCCCGATGGAGCCGCTGCGACCGGCCGACGCAGCGGGGGCAAAGGTCATGCCTCCGAGCGAAGAGCTGTTCCCCGGCGGCTCCTGGGAGCGCCCCTGGACCGCCGGCGAGGACGGCGCGGAGCTGGAGGTCCGCTACGGAGCCGGCGGCGCCTACGCCACCGTCGAGGGCTCGGGTGAGATCGCGGTCGAGACCGACGGCACCGCAGCGGATACGGTGGCGGTGAGCGGGCCCGGCCTTTACGTCCTCGCCGAGCACCCCGGACACGAGGGGCATCAGCTCACGCTCCGCCCCTCCCCCGGCCTGCGCGTCTGGTCGGTCAGCTTCGCCGCGGGCTTGCCCTAGGAGGCGGCGGCCACTGCTTCGCGGATCTCCTTGGGCAGCATGAATCGCACGTCCTCGTGGACCGTGCGCAGCTCGGAGATGTCCTCGGCGCCGCGCTCACGGAAGAGATCAACCAGGCGCTCGACCAGCTCCTCGGGGGCGCTGGCGCCGGAGGTGATCCCAACCGTCTCCACGCCCTGCAGCCAGTCCTCCTCGACCTGGGTGTGATTGTCGATCAGATGGGAGGCGGCGCCGTGTTCGCGCGCCACCTCGACCAGCCGGTTGGAGTTGGAGGAATTGGTCGAGCCGATCACGAGCACGAGGTCGCACTCGCGGGCAAGCTGTTTGACGGCGATCTGGCGATTGGTGGTCGCGTAACAGATGTCGTCGGACTTGGAGCTGACGATCGCCGGGAACTTGGCGCGCAGGGCGGCGATGATCTCGGCGGTCTCGTCGACCGAGAGCGTCGTCTGGGTGATGAAAGCGACGCGCTCGGGGTCCGGGACCTCCAGCTCATCCACCTCGCCGACCGTCTGCACGAGGACGATGCTCTCGGGGGCCTCCCCGGTCGTCCCTTCCACCTCCTCGTGGCCCTCGTGGCCGATCATCACGATCGTGTAGCCGTCGGCGGCAAAGCGGCGCGCCTCGACGTGGACCTTGGTGACCAGCGGGCAGGTGGCGTCGATCGTGCGCAGCTGCCGCGCGGCGGCGTTCTCGTGCACCGCCGGGGCGACACCGTGGGCGGAGAAGACGACCATCTTCCCCTCGGGCACCTCGGTCTCCTCCTCGACGAAGATCGCCCCCCGCTTCGACAGCTCCTCGACCACGTGCTTGTTGTGGACGATCTCCTTGCGGACGTAGACGGGCGCGCCGTAGAGGTCGAGGGCGCGCTCGACCGTCTGCACGGCGCGATCGACCCCCGCGCAGTAGCCGCGCGGAGCGGCGAGCAGAACCTTTCTTGGCGTCGCTACTGGATTGGCAGACATCGCCTTCAGGGTACCTTTCCATCATGCGCACCGCCGGCGACCACCTCGAACGTCTCAGCTCCACCGACGCCTCGTTCCTCACCAACGAGAGCGAGACCAGCCACATGCACATCGGCGGCATCCTGATCTTCGAGGGGCCGCCGCCCCGCTACGTCGACCTGGTCGAGCACGTGAGGGGCAAGCTGGACCAGGTTCCCCGCTTCCGCCAGCGGCTCGTCGTACCGCCGCTGGAGGCCGGGCGCCCGCTCTGGGCCGACGACGTCAACTTCAACCTCAGCTACCACATCCGCCACACGGCGCTGCCCGAGCCGGGCGGCGAGTCCCAGCTGAAGCGGCTCGCCGCCCGCGTCTTCTCGCAACAGCTGGATCGCTCCAAGCCGCTCTGGGAGATGTGGCTGGTTCAGGGCCTGGAGCGCGACCGCTTCGCGCTGCTGACCAAGACCCACCATGCCGCGGTCGACGGGATCGCCGGCGTCGACATCGGGACGGTGCTCTTCGACCTCGAGCCCGTGTCGGAGCCGGCTCCGGTCGACGACGGCTGGCAGCCGCAGGCGGCGCCGACCACGACGCAGCTGATCGTGCGCGGCGCCGGTGACGCCGCCTCAGCGCCAGTGAAGCTGGCGGAGCGGGCGGTCGAGGCGGTGCGACACCCGGAGCGCACGGCGCGGCGGCTGGTCGAGGGTCTGGAGGGCGTCGGTGAGATCGTCGGCGCCTTTGCGGACCCGGCGCCCGACGTGCCTCTCAACCGGGAAATCGGCCCGCACCGCCGCTTCACCTGGTCCCGTTCGGAGCTGGCGACCTTCAAACAGATCAAGGACGCGCTGGGAGGGACGGTCAACGACGTCGTCTTGGCGGTGGTGACGGGGGCGCTGCGCAAATGGCTGCACACCCGTGGCATCCGCACCGAGGGGCTCGAGCTGCGTGCCCTGGTCCCGGTCTCGATCCGCACCGCCGATGAGCGCGGCGAGCTCGGCAACAAACTCGCCGCGATGCGCGGACCGCTGCCCGTCTACGTCGAGGACCCGGCGCGGCGCCTGCGAGTGGTCAGCGAGCAGATGGCGGGGCTGAAGCGCTCCAAGCAGGCGCTCGGCGCCGAAGTGATCTCCCGCTTCAACGACTTCGCCCCGCCCACCCTGCTGGCCCAGGCCGCGAGGATCAACTTCTCCACCCGGCTCTTCAACACGATCGTCACCAACGTCCCCGGCCCGCAGATGCCCCTCTACGTGCTGGGGCGCAAGCTGGAAGAGGTCTTCCCGGTCGCCTTCCTGCCCCAGAACCACGCGCTGGCGGTGGCGATCATGAGCTACAACGGCCGCGTCTGCTTCGGCCTGCTCGCCGACTACGACTCGATGGAAGACGTCGAAACGATCGCCGCCGGCATCGACGAGTCGCTGGAAGAGCTGGAGCAGGTCGCCGCCGCAACCGGCGCCCCGGCCTGAGCCCGCAACGCCCACCCGGAGGCTTTGAAAGCCCACTTACCATCCCGGGAACGCTTTGAAAGCAAACCCGCGATACCTTTCAAAGCGTGGACACGCGGCAATTTACGAAACATGCATCTGGATCGATTGTCGAAGCCCCTGACGGATACCCGGCTTTCGTACCCGAACCCGCACCGAGAGAGATCGACCTGTCGGGCCAATCCCTTGCCGCCCTCGATGAGGCTTCGAATCGGCTGGGGATTCTCCAAGGCATAGGGCGGCAGATTCGCAACCCCCATCTCTTGATCTCCCCCTATATGAGCAGGGAGGCGGTCCTGAGCTCCCGAATCGAGGGAACCCAGACCACCATGTCTGACGTCTATGCGGCTGACCTGGATCAGGGAGAGCTGGTCCAGGCTGCGGATGTCAGAGAGGTTCAGAACTACAGGCTCGCGCACGAACTCGGGTTGAGCTCGTCACTTCCGCTCAGCCTTCGCTTGATTCGCGGTCTTCATAAGCAACTCATGAGGGGCGTCCGGGGCCAGGAGCGACACCCCGGTGAATTCCGCACCTATCAGAATTTTATCGGCGCCATTTCGGGAGCCGACGCCGACTACGTACCCCCACCCGTTCCTCAGATGAAAACGCTTCTTGACGACCTTGAGCGATTTCTACACGAGGACGCCCTGAGACCACTCGTGCAGGCGGCGGTGGTCCACTACCAATTCGAGGCAATCCACCCCTTTGGAGATGGGAATGGCCGCGTCGGCCGCCTGCTCATTCCGCTTTTCCTGCGGAACCGCGACCTTCTTCCACAGCCGCTGCTCTATCTATCTGCCTATTTCGAGCGCAGTCGATCGGACTACTACGAAAGGCTCTTGCGGGTCAGTACGCACGGTGACTGGGATGGCTGGATCCGCTATTTCCTGATCGGGGTGTCGACCCAAGCGCAGGAGGCCGCAGAGCTTGCTGACCGGCTTCTCGAGCTCCACAATCGTTATCGGGAAGAGCTGCAGGCTAAACACGTGACCGCAAATGCCCTGGCCTTGATCGATGCCCTGTTCGAAAACCCACTCATTTTTACGAAACGGGCCGAAATCGTGCTGAAAGTAAGCGCGCCCACCGCGCGTGCGACCATCAAGGTGCTCGAGGATCACGGGATCCTGCGCGAGATAACCAATCGCAGCTGGCGCAAGATCTACGAAGCCCGCGAGATCTACGAGCTCCTGCGCGGAACGTAGGTCTCGCAAAAGCGACTGCTGGGCATCTCTAGGCTGTCCGAATGGCCCTACTCGTAGTCCTGTTCATCGTCGTCCCCATCGTCGAGCTGTACGTGATCATCCAGATCGGGGGACTGATCGGGGTGCTGCCGACCCTGGCGCTGCTGCTCGCCGACGCCCTGCTCGGATCGCTGCTGCTGCGCTACCAGGGAAGGGGCGCCTGGCGGCGCTTCAACACCGCGATAGCCGAGCGGCGCTTCCCCGGCCGCGAGGTCGCCGACGGCCTGATGATCGCGGTCGGCGGCACCCTGCTGCTGACGCCGGGCTTCGTCACCGACATCTTCGGGTTCCTGCTCCTTCTGCCCCCGACCCGCGCGATCGCCCGCCGGCTGTTGCGCGCCTACGCAGCCCACCGCTTCGTCGTCGTGGGCATGGGCGGAACGACGGCCAGACGCAACGGCAATCCTGCCGGCCGCCCCTATGACTTCGACGCGACCGCCGAGGAGATCGACAAGGACGACCCTCAACTGCCGCGCTGACGGTCACCAGGAGGTTCGCGAAACCTCCGCCAGGTCATCATGGCCCTCGGCGAGGACACGGCCTTCCCTCCAGACGTCATAGAGGAAGGTACCCGACACCTCACGCCATCTCTCGACCTCGCTTCGGCGATAGACGATCAAGTCGATTGGCACCCCAAGTTCTCCGAGTGCATGACGCAGACGTACGAACTCGGAACTGCGACTGTCGATTGCCGGCTCGATTACAACGAGGTCCAAGTCGCTATCGGGGCGTGCTTCCCCACGCGCCCTAGAACCGAAGAGGATCACCCGCGCATCGGGAGCAGCCTCGGCGAGTCGACGGCCAGCCTCCGCAATCAGGGCCTCGTCAGTCATGAGGGCCACGGTAGCCCATCGCAACGACGATTCGAGGATCTCTGAGCCAGGGCTCACTCAGGGCCATCGCGCTCCTCAAGGGATGAAATTGACCCCCACTGCCCCCTGTGACCCCGCAAACTCCGCCTAAAAGCCCAATGCGAACTTGGCGTCCTCGGTCATCATCTCCGGGGTTCCGGGCACGATCCGCCTGCAAGCGGCTACTTCTGCTGGCCGTGGGGATGGTCATGGGGATGCCGGGACTCGCCAAGCCAAAAGCGCTACTGACAGCCGTAGTGCTTCGAGTCGCGTTAGCGCAGTAGTCGCCCGAATGACGACAGCACCGAACCGCTGCAAAGGCAGCGCCGGTGCTAGAGCCAAGCCGAAATCGTATCCGGATGTCGGGCTTCTGAAGTTCCTTCTCCAGTGGCTCGCAGTCAAAATCCACCATCCCGGCCCTACCTCAGCTCGTCGTGTCGCAAGACCCGAACCCCTGGCAGGAAATCGCACTCGTTGCTACCCCCGTGATCGCGGCACTCGCTGTGGACAAAAACGGGACAATGCTCCTCGCGAGCCTGCCGCACACGGCACCGTTCGTGCATACGGCCGAATCGGTCGACTTCGCGATCTCTCCTTCCGGCAGCCCTCAACGCGGCGCACGATCGCCCGCTCCGCCGGGTGCGCGCCGGCTCCCGCATCCGGCGGACGACGAACGTGCAACACCTCGTCCGATTCGGGAAGGAAATCCGAACCGGACGAGGCAAAAGGCCCATGCCCTTACATCATTCCTGATACGAGCCATTCCAGCGTCCAGACCTAGAGGTCTCTGCAAGCTGGTTGGAGGATCGATCTAGCTGAGACCTACTACTTGACGGCCTTGGCCACGTATCGCACCAAGGGATCGCTCTTGCCGTTCCCGCTCCAGCAGTTATTGGTTTTCACGCCGTGGCGAATCGCTAGATGCAGCGAAAGGGAACCACGGATCGTGTCATCCTTCAATGTCCCGCGGAACATCAGTCGAGACGAGGCGGGTTCATCGCTGCTGTCAGTTTTCACGGCCTGGAAGCGCCCATTGTTGATTCTGATGTTGTTGATCGTCCAGGCACCTTGAATGATTGCGCCTTCACAGTGCAAGGTTTCCTTGCCATAGACGATGAAAGTGGCCGAGAGAACTCGGCTGGGATTCGCATGGAGAGAGACCCGGTAGGCTGCTTGGTTCCTATCCTTGAAGTAGCGTGCGCTCCCAGCCAATGCTGGAGATACCGTGATGGCAAGCGCAAGGAGGAAGGGGATAGTGCTTTTTATGAGAGTTGAAGAGATTCGCATCTAGGCTCCTATAACTGGTGATCAGGTGCGGATGCTGTCATAAACAAACCCAACCCCCACCCAAAAGTTGCGGACTCGTGTGATTTCGTGTCCGTCGCTAATAGTACATGGGCGCTCCTACGGGCATGTCTGAATGTCGTCAAGGCTGTCATGTTCGCAAAGATTGTCTACCCCTCCGTCCCCCCGCACGACATCTACCCCGTCACGTCTGGCGTTTTCTCCTGCCTGCATCTGGTCGACCCCAGCCCGCCCGTACAAGAAATCATCACCAAGGCGACCGAGTATCCCGTTGCCTAAAGAGTCACCATACAAGGCGTCGCTTTGACTTGATCCCTCAAGGTCATCGATGGCCAAAAGCTGGCTTAGGCTTCCGAAACCGCATTTAGGACCGCTGCTGTAGTAATTGCCAGCTATTCCTGATTCGAGACTAGCCGTCACCCCATTCGGAGCAGGCAACTTTGCCCAGGATGCGCTGTTCTCACCGGCAGCGTCTCCTTCTTCGTACCGAGCACCGTGCAACACATCACCGCCACAGATCTCAGTCGAGAGGAGAAGGTCGTTTCCGTTGCCGCCCTGAAGCGTATCTGCACCGCCATTGTTGACAAGAACATCATCCCAGCCGAACGACGTGAGGTAGTCGTTGCCATCCCCATCAATTAACACGTCTTCGGTTGAACCACTTCCCCAAATCGAATCGTTGCCCGGACCTCCAAGAAGGACCGTAGACGTATTCTCTGCAAAGCCCCCCTGATATATGTTGACTTGATCGTCGTGTCCCATCCCGGCCAAGACCAATGAGTCAATCATCGCGGGAAGGGCGCACAGGACTTCCGTTGGGGTGTAGCTGCAACCAGGGGTGTATCCCCCATTCGTGTTGTCAAAGTAGGCCCAGGTGTCAGAGAAAGTCTTGAAAGAGATGTAGAGTTTTTGAGTTACGGTGTCCCACCACTGCACGGCCCAAACGCTGTCATGGGTGTTGCTTCCAACTAGATACATCGATACCGAGCGAACATTGGGGTCCATATCGTTCTGCATAAACCCAACGCTTATCTTGCTCGGGTCGCGCGGATGCACTTCTTGTGCTTCCCCCTCACAATCCACTTTGGTGGTGATCTGTACGCAGTTGTCGAGGCCACCGAGACCGAATGCCGTGTCGGTCCCGCCGTCTCCATGAATGTAGTCGCCATCGGCGCCGCCGACTAATACGTCGTTGCCAGCCGAGCCATAGATGACATCTGCGCCTCCGCCGCCATCGATTCGGTTGTTCCAGGCATTACCGACTATGAAGTCCGCAAACGGTGATCCGATCACGTTCTCAAACTGCCAGCTTGCGACTTGGTCGTAGCCTCCCCCAGAGGCGGCGTCGCCGTCGCAGGCCTCAAATTCTCCTTCTCCGCTACAGGGTATGGCGTCAAGACGAACGTATACACCGCGTTCATCCCCTTCAGGCGGAAAGTTTGCCCATGGCGTCATGCTCGCGGAGAAGCCCGGCGCGGTAGCGCTGGCATAGCTAAGAGTGTCGACACCGGAGCTGCCGCTATCGAAAATATTGTCAGTCGACGCGTCCCCTCGGACTAGGTCGCTCCCGTTGTTTCCGTCGAGAAGATCTTCGCCGAAACCCCCGCCGAGGATGTCCCAGTCCTCCTGACCATAGAGCTTATCGTCGCCTGGACCACCATATAGGAGGTCATGTCCGTCGCCGCCCAAGAGAGTGTCTTGTCCTCGCTGGCCATACAACCAGTCCCCGCCCGAACCCCCGGTTAGTGTTTGATTGCCGTCGCCGCCGTATTCGACGCTACTGAGCCTCGCATGGTTCCTGCGGTTCACTCTTTGGTATCTAGAAGGCAGTTCCGCGTCGACCCGAAAGATTGGGATGCTCGGTTCCTTCGTCTTATCCGAAAGCTGCTCTAGTTTGGCCCCTGAGCTGAGCGGCTCTCCGTAGATATGGTCGTCGCCTTCCCCTCCGTTGACTTCCAAGACTTCCTTATTCGCAAAAATGATGTCATCTCCCGGTCCTCCCACGATCTTTTCTACGCTAGGGGAGGTCACAACGATTACGTCCGCGCATTCGGTTCCTTCGACTAACCCCGCATTCACGTTCAGTCTGGGTCCGGAAGCACACGAAGGTGCCGCAATACTGGGCGAGGCAAGGCTCCCGAACAAGACTGCGAGACTGAGCGCCGCAATCGCGTGGACGATGACATATCGATTCATTGAGTGACTCCAATTCTTCCCGGCACTGAGAAGAGCGGCCGGGATCATTGTTGAGTGGCGAGCTGTTCAGGAAGGCCGAAAGCTGGCATGACCTGGTCAGCACGAGGACCGCCGAGCTAACGAGCAGAAAAAACGCGAGCGCCACGATCCAATGGGCCTGCGACCAACGCGCCCTCTTTGACAGCAGCCAACCCCCGTCATCTTCTGCCTCTCTGTCGACTGCGCGATCCGAACCTCTGCGATGTGCGATCCAGTGAGAACGAACATCAAAGCCAGTGGTACGGCATGAGCGCCTTTTAGGTACAGCCGAGATCCTTACCGGTCTCAGGCTCCATTGCAATCATCGATATTTAGGTGGAGAAAAGTCTCATCGGTAGGCTGGCCACCCAAAAGAGGAGGAGGACCGCGAAGTCCGGTTCTCGGACCGCTATCTGTCGGCATCACCCTTTTTCCGCTGTTTCCGGATCGCTCCCCCCGATCCCCCAGCCCCTTTCGCCCTTTTTCTTCGTGGCTTTTTCTGCTTGGTCTCTGGCAACTCGGCTGACACGATGAGGTCTTGAGCATCAGCGGGAGGCCCGACCCGCCTTTCGTCGTGGGCGGAGGGATAGCCAAGGATCGAAACGGTGCATGAAATTCCTGCCGCGTCCTCGGCAGTCAATCGCTTTGCACTGTCCGTTTGGACGTCGAGCGCTTTTTCCAAGGCGTGCCGCAAGATCTCTACGAGTTCCTGCCAACCTTGTTTGTCGACAATCATCGGCGCCCAGCTCATGTGTGCACCCTCCAGCGAGTCATAGGTCTCCTCAGAGATCGCCGCGATTGCGTCATCCATCAGGGTCTGAAGTAGAGATGCCCGCAGACCCCCCTTTACCGCATCAGGTACAGAGGGCCATTCATAAGCATCCAAAAGCGCCCGCGAGGTAGCCCGATAGAAGACCTCCACAGCGCCACGACGCTTCACTTCACGAGCTACCTCGATTAGGCCAATGTCGCGAAGCACTTCCATCTCATAGCTGACTTCGCCAAAGTCAACCCCGAGTTCCTTGGAAATCCCAGTCGCGCTATTCATGCGTTCATTGAGGATCGTCAGTATCTGGACGCGCATGGAATTGGCCATGCCCTTGATGTTCTTCTTGTCTATCTCCTTCTTCGCCTTGACTACCTTCGCCCGCTTCCTCATGCCTTGTTTTTTTGAAGATGCCATCAAGAACCCCCTTGCCGTGCATTAGGAACCTGCCGAGCACTCTAATCCATTTGGGCCGATTTTCGGGTTTAGTTGCAGGGCTTTTCTAGGGAAAAGTCCAAATGCCTGTAACTTTCCTAATACTCAGATAATCTTTAGCAGCGATGGCTGTCTGAAGGAACCGCCTGAGCTGGGAAGGGGGTGAGGATGTTGAAGATCAATCAACACGGCTGCGTTTCTCCGATTGCGTCCATTCATAAGTCCGGCTAGATCCACCTGAGCGACGGGGCTGGCAACGCGCTGGTCCCGACTCGCTCGGCTGGGTTGAACTTCCCGTCCCCAGCCCGAGTCGATCTTCCCGATCTCCAATACATCGCGAATTGCGAATGGCCGACGAAATTTGGAAGGTGGGGTGCAAATCGCCGGAATAGTGCGTATGGCCAAATGCCACTCAATGGCTAATGCTGCCCATAGCACTCAAGACCACAGAACTGCTCGGCTCTTGTCGCACCTCCCATGGACCAGGGCCAGGCAGCCCGTGTTCCTGAGGGCGGCAGCCCCATAGCTGCCGCCCTCAGGACCGGACAGAGGAGGAAGACCCGAATGGCGCCAAAAAAACAGGAGGGCAAGCGCAAAGCAAGATCCGCAAAAGGGCACCCCGGCCCAAAAAGCCGAAAGTCCGCCGGAACGCGGCCAAAACAGCCCCCAGGGGATCTAGTCAATTGCATGCAGATGCAGGCGCTTTCAAATCGAGTGCGCGTGCGAGTTCTCGCGATCTTCTGCGAACGTGTCGCCAGTCCAAAGGAAATCTCCGAGGAGCTGAACGAGGAGCTGGGTCAGGTCTGCTACCACGTAACTGTGCTGCGGGAATGCCACCTGATCGTGGCGGACCACAAAATCCCGGTTCGTGGGGCCGTAGAGCATTTCTATCGGGCAACAGCCCCGACATTGATCCCGCCTGATGCGTGGGACAACCTCCCTCCGGGCATGCGAAAAAGCGTCTCGGTGAACCTTCTACAGGAGTTCTTTAACGATGCCTCAGCCTCGATGAAGGCTGATGTCTTCGATGGGCCGCCAGGTGAGTTGAGTTGGACTCCACTCATCCTCGACACTCTTGGCGTTGAGGAATTCGGCAAACTCTCACGAGACTTCCTAGCGTCCATCTTGGAGTTACAGGCTGACGCAAGCAAGCGGCTGCCGAAAAAGAAGAAAGGCAATGCAGCAATGGACGCAGTCTCGGCGACCGTCTTTCTTGCGAGCTTCCTGTCGGCTAGAAGCCCAGAGGATGGCAAGAAAGCCTCGGCGACAAAAAGGCGTTAGCGCGCATGTTGCTTAATGATGAGCAGAGGCAGATCAAGCGCGCGGTTTTTGAGGTGGTTTTCGAGCTGCATCCAGAACATCTGACGATTCCCGAGTTGGTTCTGAAGATTGCCGCTGATCCCGATCAGCCAGAGCCGGAGGAGATCAGGTGCGCAATCCGTGACCTCAAGCGCTCCGGCCTATTCCGGGATGACGATGGCGTTGTAGCGCCAACACACGCTGCTGTCAGTGTCGCCGAGCTCTACACCTGAGATCCCCTCATGGCTGATTCGTGAGAATGGGATGGGATGGGATGAAACTGATCCCCTACCCCCAATCCCTGCCTAGAAGCCCAGTGCGAACTTAGCGTCCTCGGTCATCATCTCCGGGGACCAGGGGGGGTCGAAGATCATCTTCGGGTGGACGGCGCTGACGCCGGGGAGGTCGCCGACGAACTCCTTCATCTGCTCGGAGACCTGGGGGCCTATCGGGCAGGCAGGGGTGGTCAGGGTGAAGGTCACGTAGACGTCTTCGTTCTCGATCTCGACGCCGTAGACGAGGCCCAGCGAGACGAAGTCGAGCCCCAGCTCGGGATCGATCACCTCCTCGAGCGCCTCCATCACGTCGTCTTCGGTCAGCACTTCGGTCTGGTTCTCAGGCATGGACCCCATGGTAGCCGGGGCTACGGCTCGGGTGGCCGCGGCTCGGGTGGGCGGCCCTCGCCGGCGGGCGCCAGCTCCAGCTGCCACCAGCCGACGTCGCGCCAGGCCCCGTCCTTCCAGCCGATCCGGCGGTAGACGCCGACCGGGGCAAAACCGACGCTCTCGTGGAGGGCGACGCTGGCCTCGTTCGGGAGCGTGATCCCCGCGCAGGCGATCTGGAAGCGCTGCTCCCGCAGTCGGTCCATCAGCTCGGTGTAGAGCGCCCGGCCGTGGCCGCGACCGTGCTCCGCGGCGGCCACGTAGACGGAAACCTCGACCGCCCAGCGGTAGGCCGGCCGGGCGCGATGGGGGCAGGCGTACGCGAAGCCGACCACCTCGCCGTCGCGCTCGGCGACCAGCCAGGGATAGGTCAGAAGGACGCTTGCGATCCGCTCCCCGAATTGGGAGACGTCGGGCGGCTCCTCCTCGAACGAGGTGGCGCCCGCTTCGACATGAGGGGCGTAGATGGCGACGCAGGAGGCGGCATCGCGGTGGGGATCGGCGCTGCGGATGGTCGCTGAGTTCAATTTCTGCCGGCGGGTGGAAGTGCGGGTTTGGTGAATCTATCCGCCACGAAGCACGGCCCGGATTCCCGCCAATAGGCTGCCCCGGATGAACGAGGACTCCAGCCGGGTTCAGCGGCGGTCGATCGGGATCGTCTTCTCCGACGGCGGCCTGCTGGCGCTGAGCGCTGTGCGCCCACCGACGTCGGGCGAGCACGGCGACGAGGAGATCGTGACCGTGCTCTGCGGTCCCGACGGCGCCCCGATCGAGGTATCGGAGACCCTGCTCTCGACCGAGTACGGGCCGGATGGCGTACAGCGACGGGCGACGCTGGAGCTGTGGACGGACGGTGATGAAGGACAGCCGCTGCGCGGCGGCGGGACCCTGATCAGCGCCGCCAAGGTGCGCCGACCCCGCCTCACCGCCGAGATCGCCTTCTTCCGCTGGTCGCTGGAGGGCCGGGAGGGTCTCGGCCACTACGAGGTCGTGCGAGCCGATGGCTGAGATCAAGGCGGTGATCTCCGACTTCGGCGGCGTGCTGACGACGCCCCTGATCCAGTCCTTCATGGCCTTCCAGGACAGGACCGGGATCACGACCGAAACCCTGGGCAAGGCGATGCAGGCGGCCACCGAGGCAAACAGCGACAACCCGCTCTACGAAATGGAGCGGGGCGAGATCTCCGAGGTCGCATTCTTGGAGAAGCTCACCGACAGCCTCGAGCCGTTGCTCGGACACCGCCCGGAGATGCACCGCTTCAAAGAAATCTACTTCGAGGCGCTTGATCCGAACCCCTCGATGATCGAGCTAATGCGCGAGCTGAAGGCCAGCGGGTACCGGATGGCGATGCTGACCAACAACGTGCAGGAGTGGGAGCCGCTGTGGCGCCCGATGTTGCCGGTCGACGAGATCTTCGAGACCGTCGTCGACTCGGGCTTCGTCGGCTGCCGCAAGCCCGAATCGCGGATTTACGCCCTGACGCTGGAGCGAATCAGCCTGCCGCCCGAGGTCTGCCTCTTCGTCGACGACGTCAAGGTCAACTGCGAAGGAGCAGAGCGGGCCGGCATGACCGCGGTCCACTTCCAGGACAACGAGCAGGCGATCGGCGAGATCCACGCCGCGCTCGCCTGACCCCCGGGGCCGGGCAAAAGGAGGGCCGGGATAGCACCCGGCCCTCCGATGACTCAGGTTTCAGAGATGATTCAGGTCCCGGGTGTGTCGTCGACCCAGATGTCTGTCACGCCCCCACTTTTGTTATCGCCTTTGATTGTCGTTGTACTTTCGAATTTGCCGTTGCTTTTGCTCGCGGTGGTGCATTTGGCGAAACCCGTGCCCGCCGTTTCGGTGTATTTGATGCCACTCAGCACGGCGTTGTAGTGGATGTCTTTGTTGGCGCCGGCTCCGGTCGTGAAGGTCACTTTCGAGATCGGACCCTGCGCCGGTATTCGGATCGTGCACGCCGTGACGCCGAGAACGGTGACCGTGATTTCGACTTCTTTGCCCCCCGGGCAATCGATGGATGTCGAGCCCGTTGTTTCTTTGTTGACCACAGTTTCAGCGGTCAATGTGTAGGTGCAGCCGTTCATCACGTAGGTGGCTTTACCACCGCCGGTGATCCTTTCGCAATTGGTATACACCGGCGTCAGGTTGATGGAGGTAAAGGCCGTGCCGGCGACCTGTTCGCCGGAGGTCGTTATTTTTTCGCAGGCGAAGATTCCGTATTCAATCTGGAATACATCGGCTAATTCCCCGACTTTGATCTGTTCGCCTGTGAATTTGGTCGGTTCTCCGTCGGATTTGAAATCCCATTTTTCCGCCGACGCCACCGAGGCGGCCACGGCACTCATGGCCAGAATCGCCAGCAGGGCTAGTCCGAGGGCCTTCAGGTTGCTAATCATCGTTGCGCTCCTCTCGTCGCGTGTCCTGTGTAGGACAGCGATAGCTTTACGCTCCAATGATTAAGGATTTTTGATCAAAACACTAGAGTTAAGCGAATTTAGCGGCTGGCCGAGGGCAATCCGTTCCGCTAGTTATCGCTGCCGGCCCGGTCCCAGACGTAGAGATCGACGGCCTCGGCCGCGAGCTCCATCAGGCGGGGCTGGGAGAGCAGTTCTAGGACCAGCTCAAGGGCATCGTCCTCGGTGACGCCGGCGTCGACCGCCTCCTCGCCGCGGAAGCCGGCCGCCAGCTTCATCGCCTCGCGACGGTTCTCACCGAGGGAGCCGAAGGCGCCCATCAGGAAGTCACGGTTGGGGACCGGATGACCGAGCTCCAACGAGCCGTGCCAGGCGGCCAGCATCGAGAGGTCGTGCTCGTCGAGCTCCGAGAGCGCTTTCGCGTAGTGGACTTCCAACTCGCTGTCGGGGATCTCGTCGACCCAGGCCCGAACCGCCTCGCCGAGCAGCTGGCGGCGCGCCTCACGGCCGATCGAGTCGGCGATCGCGCGGATCGCGTCAGCTGGATCTACGAAGCAGAGTGCCATCGGTTGCGATCAATCTAGAGGGGGCACAAGACGGCAAAGCGGGGGCCGGAATCGCCCCAATTGCGGCTTCTCGCCGCAGCCCGCCGTCGCCCCTGGGCACGCCGGAGACCAACCTATGCTGGGTCGCTTGCCGCTATGGCGCTGAACCTGATCCACGGTCCCCCCAACTCCGGTCGTGCCGGCCTGATCCGCCGGCGTTTCGTCGCTGCCCTGGAGCGCGATCCGATCCTCGTCGTCCCCACCATCGACGACGTCTTTGCCTTCGAGCAGGAGCTGTGTGGGGGCGGCGCGGCGCTCGGCGGCACCGTGATGACCTTCGGCGGGCTCTTCCGCGTGGTGGCGACGGCCGGCGGCGCCCCGCCGACCCGTGAGCTGACCGCGGCGCAGCGCCTGCGGGTCGTGTCGATCGCGATCGCCGAGCGGCGGGGCCGGCTGGGACCGCTGCGGCGCTCAGCTTCCCGCCCCGGCTTCGCCCTCGCCTTCGAGCGCCTGCTCGACGAGCTGCAGGGAGCGGGTCTGGAGCCGGCCGCGGTCGAGGCCGGGGCCGGAACGCTGGAGGGCTCGGCCTACCTCGGCGACCTGGCAACCCTGTTCGCCGGCTACGTCGAGGTGCGCGATCGGCTCGACCGCACCGACCCCCACGGGACCGCCCGCCAGGCAATCACCCTGCTGCACGACCCGGGGGGCTTCTGGGAGCGGCCCGTCTTCCTCTACGGACTCGACGACCTGATCCCCAACCAACTCGCGCTGATCCGTGGAATCGCCACGACGACTGACGTGACCGTTGCCCTGCCCTACGAGGAGGGCAACACGGCACTCGCCGCGCGCGTCTCATTGCTGGAGGGCCTGCGCGGTCCCGGCGTCGAGGAGACCGCGACCGAGCCTGACCCCGCCAACACGCCCGACGCCCCGCTCCTCTTCCACCTCGAGCGCAACTTCGGCACCACCGAGCCGGTCCGACGCCCGCCGGACAGGACGCTCACCATCCTCCGCTCGGCCGGGGCCCGCGGCGAGGCGGAGGCGATAGGCGCCGAGGTGGCGAAGCTGATCGCGAGCGGCGCCGACCCCGCCGAGATCGCTATCGCCCTGCGCGACCCGGCGCGCCGCGGCCCGCTGATCGCCTCGGTGCTCGAGTCCTACGGGGTGGCGACGGCGCTGGAGGCCGAGGTGCCGATCAGGGCGACGTCGGTGGGCGAAACGGTGCTGGCGCTGCTGGCGGCGGTGCTCGGCGACGGCACCGCTGCCGATCTGCTGCGCTTCTTGCGCGGCCCCTCGGGGCTGCCCCAGGGCCAGGTCGATTGGTTCGAACGGGCCGCTCGCCGCCGTCGAGCGGGAAGCGCGGCGGCGGCGCTGGAGCTGTGGGAAGAGCAATACGAGAAGCCGCCGGACGACGTGGCGCGAATCCGCGAGGCGGCGGCCGCCAGCTCGGGGCAGCTGGCGGCAACCGTCGGCCGCCTTGCGGCGACGATGGCCTCGCGACCTTTTCGCGGCGAAGGGGACGGCGCCCGGCCAGGACCGGGCGATGGGCTGGAGCTGCGCGCCGCCGCCGCGATCTCCGCGGCGCTCGGGGACCTGGCCGAAGTGGTCGAGCTGGTGCCGAGACCGGAGCAACTGGCCGAGGCGATCGAGGCACTGCGGCTTCGGGTCTGGAGCGGCCCGGTCGAGGGCCGGGTGCGGATCGCCAGTCCTTACCGACTGCGGGCCGCCCGCTTCGACCACGTCGTCGTCGGCTCCCTCCAAGACGGCGAGTTTCCGCGCCGCGATCGCGGCGGCGACCCGTTCCTCTCCGAGCCGCAGCGGGCCACGCTCGGACTCGAGCCGCGCCGCGACGTGGACACCGAGGAGCGCTACCTCTTCCACGCCTGCCTCGCCCTGCCCCGAAGGCGGCTCTTCCTCTCCTGGCGTGACAGCGACGAGAACGGCGGCGCCGAATACCGCTCGCCATTGCTCGACGACATACGACGCCTGCTGGAGCCGGCAGCGGGCGGCGAGACGCCCGATCCGGTCGA
Source organism: uncultured Solirubrobacterales bacterium (assembly GCA_963706605.1). Lineage (GTDB taxonomy): Bacteria > Actinomycetota > Thermoleophilia > Solirubrobacterales > 70-9 > VRUE01. The sequence goes on along the minus strand of OY970165.1, from coordinate 1,801,688 downwards.
GGTTCGCCTGACCCGAAGCCGCGACCTGACTCGGGTCACGCACCCGATCGCGGAGGCCCCGTCCGAGGGCGAGCTGGCGCGGGCGATCGCCGTGCAGGGCTCGGCCGCCGACGCAGACTCCCTGCTTTCGCTGGCGGCCGCTCCGGTCCCCACCGCCGAGCGGATCGCGGCCCGACTCGCCGCGGCGCGCACCGCCGAGGCCACAACCCGCGCCCCCGGTCCGCTCGCCAACCCGGCGGTGCTCGAAGCTCTGGCCGCGGTGCCCGCTTACGGCGGCACCACCCTGGAGGGCTTCGATCTCTGCTCCTACCGTTGGTTCGTCTCGCACGAGCTCGACCCGCAACCGCTTGACCCCGTTCCTGACCCGCTCGTCCAAGGCGGCCTCATGCACGCCGTTCTCGAGCGCCTCTATGGCGAGCGACCCGGTGGCGACCCCCTCCCCCGCCCCGCCTCGCTCGGCGCCTGGGTCGAGCGAGGACGGAAGCTGCTGGCCGACGAGGCCGCCGAGCGGGAGCTGGGCGCGCACCCGGCGGAACGGGCGATCGTGCGCCGTGTCGAGGGGCTGCTGGAGCGCTTCCTGGCCGAGGAGGCCGAGCGCGGCAGCGGCGGCTTCGAGCCCTGGCTGCTGGAGGCGAAATTCGGTGAGGAAGAGGGCGCCCAGCGACCGCCGCTGGAGGTCGACGAGTGGCGCCTGCACGGCGCGATCGACCGGGTCGACCGCGACCCACGCGGACGGGCGCTCGTGGTCGACTACAAGCTGTCCGGGGCGGTCACCGCGCGCGAGAAGCTCGAGGAGGAGGCGAAGCTGCAGCTTCAGCTCTACCTGAGCGCGGTGGCCGAGCTGTGGGGCGAGGAACCGATCGGTGGCCTCTATCACCCGCTGCGCGCCACCTCGGCGCGGCGACCGCGCGGCGTCGTCCTGGACGAGGCGGCTGCCGATCTCGACGCGTACGGCCTCTCGCGCACCGACCTGGTCGATCGCGAGGGATTCGAAGTGATGCTCGACGAGGCACGGCGCCGCGCCGGAGAGATCGTCGCGCGGATGCGCCGCGGCGACATCCGCCGCGACCCCGGGCCACGCCGCGGGCTGCGTGGCCACGGCGTCTGCCCCCCGTTCTGCGACTTCGCCCCGATCTGCCGCCGCGACCGGGCTCCGGTGGAGCCGCGCGAGGAGGAAGGTGAGGAATCATGAGCGGGCGGGCACCGACGCCGGAGCAGGCGGCGGCGATCGAGGCCCATGGCCGCCGGGTCCTGGTCGAGGCCGGAGCGGGCACCGGCAAGACGGGGACGATGGTCGATCGCTACTGCCGGCTCGTCTGCGACGAGGGCCTCTCTCCCGACGCCGTGCTCGCCTTCACCTTCACCGACCGCGCCGCGGCCGAGCTGCGCGAGCGGATCACCGCCGAGCTGCAGCAGCGCGGCGAGGACGGCTCCGAGCGCGCGCGTGAGCTGCTGGCCGGGATCGGCGGCGCCTGGGTGACGACGATCCACGGCTTCTGCAACCGCCTCCTCGCCGGACACCCGGTTGCGGCCGGGATCGACCCCGGCTTCCGCGTCCTCGACGCGCCCGAGACGACCCGGATCGCCGCCGAGGCATTCGACCAGGCCCTGGAGGACTTCCTCGGCGACGGCGGCGAGGGGCGGGAGAGATCCCTTGCGGCGTTCGGGATCGGCGGCCTGCGCGCGATGGTCGTCGGCGTCCACGCCGAGCTGCGCAGCCGCGGCATCGCATCCCCGCACCTGCCGGAGCCACCGGTCCCCGATCCCGCGACGGCGGTTCGCCGCGCCGCCGCGGCCGCGACCACGGCGCTCGAAGAGCTGAAGCCCACCAACTCGAACCGGGAGCTGCTGGAGCGGGCCGTCGAGACCCTCGCCTCGGCCGGCGAGGCCGCTGCCGACCTCGACCGCCTGGCGGGGCTGCGGACCACCAGCAAGGCCAAAGCGCTGAGCGCCTACCGGGAGGCGATCGAGGCAGCGGTGGCCCGCGCCGCCGAGGCGGGTGAGGGTGGCGAGGCCTACGCTCACACCGCCGAGCTGCTGGACCTGTTCTCGTCCCGCTTCGAGGCCGCCAAGGAGCGGCGGGCGGGCCTCGACTTCGAGGATCTTCAGATCCTCGCCGCGCGGCTCCTGGAGGGAACCGAGGTCGGCACCGCCTACCAGGCACGCTTCAGCCACATCCTGGTCGACGAGTTCCAGGACACCAACCGGTTACAGCTGCGGCTGATCGAAGCCCTTCACGGCCCCCGCTGCGAGCTGATGGTCGTCGGCGATGAGCTGCAATCGATCTACGGCTTCCGCCAAGCCGATCTCGACGTCTTCCGCCGAAAGCGCGCCGCGATCGAGGCGGACCCCGAATCCGATGTGCTGGCTCTCAGCGGCAACTTCCGCTCCGAGCCAGGTCTGATCGCCGCCTTCAACGCGATCGGCGAGCGGCTGCTCGGCAATTCCTACCGACCGCTGCGGGTCGGCGCTCCGAAGGGCGACGACGACCCCCCAGGGGGCGGGCCGGCGGTCGAGCTGCTGCTCACGGGCCGCGACGGCTGGGACGAGGATGGGGTTGAGCTGGAGCCGGCGATCGACGCCCGCACCGCTCCCAGCAGCCTCGCCGAGGCGCGCTTCCTGGCCGCGCGGCTGCGTGAGCTGGCCGACGCCGGGGTCGAGCGCGGCGCGATGGTCGTGCTGCTGCGTGCCTTCAGCAACCTCGACGCCTATGAGGACTCGCTGGAGCGGGCCGGCCTGCGCCCCTACGTGGTCGGCGGCCGTGGCTACTGGTCCCAGCAGCAGGTCGCCGACGTCTGCGCGCTGCTGGCGACGATCGCCAACCCGCTCGACGACCAGGCCCTGTTCGGGGCGCTGGCCTCTCCGGCCGGCGGGGTTGCGCCCGACACCCTCTGGCTGTTGCGCGCCGCAGCCGGGAGGCGCCGGCACGTCTGGCCCGCGATCGAGCGGATCGCCGGCCGGGAGGAGGCAGAGCTCGAGGCCCCCGAGCGCTTGGAGCAGATCCCGGCGGCCGAGCTGGCGCTGCTGCGCCGCTTCGAGACAACGATCGCGGCACTGCGCGAGCGCGCGCGACGCCTCTCGCTCGCCGACCTGATCGACGCGGCGGTCGCCGAGACGGGCTACGACCTGGCGGTGCTGATGCGGGCGTCCGGCGAGGCACGATTCGCCAACGTGCGCAAGCTGATGCGACTCGCCGCCGAGTTCGAGCAGCGCGAGGGACGCGACCTGCGCGGCCTGCTCGACTTCCTCGCCGCCCGTTCGGAGGCCGACGCCGAGGCGCAGGCCGCAACCGCGCTGGAGGGCCACGACGGCGTCCGGATCATGACCGTCCACAGCGCCAAGGGCCTCGAGTTCGACGTGGTCGCCGTGGCCGACCTTGCCCGCAGCCCGCTGGCCGGCTCGGTGACCCCGCTGCTGACGGTTGCCCGCGAAGCGGACGCGCCGCGGGTGGGGATGCAGCTGCGCCGGCTCGGCGCCGGCTCGATCAACCTCTATGACTACGGCGAGCTTCGCGACGAGGGGCAGCGACGCGACGCCGAGGAGGAGCTGCGCCTCTTCCACGTCGCCGCGACCAGGGCCCGGCGGCGACTGCTGCTGAGCGGCGTCGTCAAGCCCGAGCCGGGACGCGAGAGGAACCTGAGGACGCCGGTGATCGAGCGGATCGTCGAGGCATTCGAGGTCGACCGGACCGGCGACTCGACGATCGTGCTGCCACCGCCAGAGCCGCGTCCCGGCCTGGAGGCGAGCTTCGCTCCCGCCGAGGTCGCGGTTCGGGTGAGCCTCGCCTCGCCCCAACGGGCCGCCGAGCTGACCGCGACGAAGCGCGAGGAGAACGCGGCGCCGGATCCCGGCCAAGGCCCAGCGCCGCTGGTCGAGCGGCGCCCGCCGGCGGTCCCCAGCCGCCCCCTCTCCTACACCGCGATCGGCGCCTACGAGGACTGCGCCTACCGCTTCTACATGGAGCGCGTCCTGGATCTCGGCAGCGGCGGTCGCAGTTACGCCCGCATAGCGGGTGAAAGTGCGAACGGAGATGAGGAGACGGCAGGGGGCGGCGGACGCGACGAGGGGGCCGCACGGGGGGCCGCCGTCCACTCGCTGCTCGAGTGGAGCCAGGCCAACGGCTGGCGCGAGCCGGAGGAGGAGCTGACTCGCCGGCACGCCCTCGCCGCCGGGCTCGAGCCCGGCCCTTCCGAGCGGCTGGAAGACCTGCGAAACCCCGTGAGCGCCTGGCTCGGCTCGACGCTCCTGCGCGAGCGGGTTCTCGTAGAGGGTGCCTCCGTGCGCGCCGAGGTGCCGCTCCTGTTTGACGTCTCCGGCACCGTCCTGCGCGGCTCGATCGACCTCCTGGTCGAGCGTGACGGAGACCCGCCGCTCGTCATCGACTACAAGACCGACCGCCTGAACGGATCCGCGCCCTCAGAGCGCGCCGGGCGATACGAGACCCAGCGCGACATCTACTCCCTGGCCATCACCGGGGACCGGGGCGCAACCGAGGTCGAGGTCGCCTACGTCTTCCTCGAGAGACCAGAGGAGCCTGTCCTCTACCGCCTCGGAGCCGACGAGATGCAGGCCGGTCGCGAGCGCCTGATCGAGACGATCGAGCGAATCGGGCGGGGCGAGTTCCCCGTCGCAACGGAGGAGGACCGCAACTGGGATCTGTGCCAGGGCTGCCCGGCCCTGGGCCGGTTGTGCTCCGGGCCGGACGCCACTCAGGCCCCCACTACCTAGCGCTGGTTGGCCTCGCCTCCGGCAGGGACCTGCTCCAGCTTTGCCGCGAGCTCGTCCAGCCGCAGCTCCTTCAGCCCCTCGCCGACCGCGTCGAGCTCGGCCGCGCAGTAGGTGACCAGCTCGCGCCCCTCGCGACAGAGGTCGAGGGTCTCGCGCAGGCCGGCCTGGCCAGAGTCGAGGCGATCGATGATCTGCTCCAGCCGCTCGACCGCGGTCTCGTAGGAGTCCGGTTTCTCGCTCATTCCTCTCCCCCGTCCTGGTCGATCTCGGCGCCGACGCTGCCGTCGGCGAATCGCAGTCTGACGCGTCGGGCGGCGATCGCGGCAGCAGCGCCACTCACCGGCTCGCCGCGGGGGTCCTCAACCAGCGCGTAGCCGCGCTCCAACGTGCGCTCGGGCTCGTGGGCACGCAACGCCACCTCGGCTCGCCGCAGCGCGTCACGGCGACCGCCCAGTTCCGCCTCGACGGCGCGGCGACGTGCGCGCTGGAGCACGACGACGGCGATACGGCGCTGGAAGGAGAGCCGCTGGGAGAGACCGCGCTCAGAAGCAGCGCGGATCTCCCGCGTCTTCTGGTTGAGCGCGGCCCGCTCTCGCCTCAGCGCCCGTGCCGGGCCCCGTGCCAGGGCGACGAGGTGGCGGGTGCGAGCCCCGATCGCGCCTTCGCCGGCCCGCTGCAGCGACGCGGCGCCGCGCTCCAGGCCGCGCCGCGCCTCGTTGCACTCGAGCGGCACCACGGCCTCGGCGGCGTGCGTCGGCGTCGAGCAGGCGACCGCGGCGACGTCGTCGATCAGGGTCGAGTCGCGCTCGTGGCCGACCGCGCTGATCACCGGCACCCGCAGCATCGCGACCGTGCGACAGAGCGTCTCGTCGCAGAACGCCCAGAGATCGGCAAGGCTGCCGCCGCCCCTGGTGACGACGATCGCCTCCACCTCCGGGCGCGCGGCTAGGTCCTGGATCGCCGCCGCAATCGCCGGCGCCGCACGCCGGTCCTGTACCGGGGCGAAGGCCCAGACGACCGTGCCCGCCCAGCCGCGGCGGCGCAACCCGGCAAGCAGGTCGCGCCGCGCCGCACCCGTCTCCGCCGTGACCACCCCGATCGTCCTCGGCAGCAGGGGACGCGCCAGTTGCTTCTGCAGCTCGAAGAGGCCCTCGGCGCGAAGCTGCTTGCGAAGCGCCTCGAGCCGGGCGAGGAGGTCGCCCTCGCCGGCGAGGCGCACATGGGTGGCCCGGAAGAAGAAGCTGGGCGAGGCCTGTGCGCCGCCCCTGTAGTAGTCCGGACCGCCGCCGATCACGACCTGGGCGCCATCGCGCAGGCCCTGCTCGGGGAGCTCCAGCTTCTCCAGCTCGTTGAGCCAGATCGCACACGGGACCGCACCCTCCGCGTCGCGCAGCTCGAAGTAGGCCTGAGCCTTGCTGCGGCTGAGGCCGGTCACCTCGCCGATCAGCGAGACGCGGGCGCGACGCCGCATCTCCTCTTCCAGCTTGCGGGCGTAACGCCCGACCGGAAACGGACCAGGCAGATCCACGCCTGGAGGCTATCCCGAGCGCCAGCGGCGGGCCCAGGCCTTCAGCTCCACTATCGCCGGGCGCAGCTCCGCCCCAGCCTCGGTGAGCGAGTAGGTGACGTGCACCGGCGAGCCCGGCTCGACCTCGCGCTCGACCAAACCCTCCTCCTCGAGCTCACGCAAGCGCTGCGAAAGCAGCCTGTCGGAGAGACCCGGAACCGTCTTGGCCAGCTCGCCGAAACGCAGGGGACGCTCGGTCAGAGCACAGACGATCGCCCCAGTCCAACGCTTGCCGATCAACTCGATCGCCGCGTGAAAGTGAGGGCAAACCCCGGCGGGCTGCTCTTGAGCAGATATGACCTCCACCTCGAGCCAGCTTACTGAACGTAAGTGATGGGCCCGGCGGCTTGGCATGCTTGGATTCGCAAATGACCGTTCTCGACTGGGCAATCCTCGCCTTCACCATGGCCATGGCTCTGTGGGGCTACCGGCAGGGCCTGATCGTCGGCGTGCTCACCCTGGTCGGGTTCGGCGCCGGAGCGCTGGCCGGCAGCCGGCTCGGGATGCTGCTTCTTGGCGAAGGCTCGAAGTCGCCCTACGCGCCGCTGTTCGCGGCGATCGGGGCGTTGCTGGTCGGTGCCATCGTCGCCGTCACCGTCGAGAGCCTGGCCCTGGGCCTGCGGGCACGCATGGTCCGTGGCCGAGCGCTGCACTTTGCCGACGGCGCCGGCGGCGCGGCGCTGATCGCCGCCGTCGCCCTGGGGCTGATCTGGGTGTTCGGAGCCGTGGTGCTGCACGCGCCGGGCACCGCTCAGCTGCGGGCCGACGTTCAGCGCTCCCAGATCCTGCGCGGGCTCAACGACCTGCTGCCGCCCTCCGGTCCGGTCCTTGGCGCGCTCAGTCGCGTCGATCCCGCCCCCTCGTTTGCGGGACCGACGACGCCCCTCGCACCGCCCGATGCGGCGATTGCCTCCGATCCCGACGTACAGCACGCGGGCCTCTCAGTAGTCCGCGTGCTGGGCACGGCCTGCGGCCTCGGGGTCGAGGGCTCGGGCTGGGTTGCGGCGCCGGACCTGGTCGTCACCAACGCCCACGTCATCGCCGGGGAGGGCGACACCACGGTGACGACGCAGGACGGGGCTTCGCTCGGCGCCGTGCCGGTTCTATACGACCCCGCCAATGACCTGGCGCTGCTCCGCGTCAGCGCCCCGATCCCCGCCCTGCCCCTGGTGCCGGAGCCGCAGTCCGGGACTGCCGGCGCGGCTCTCGGCTACCCGGAGAACGGCCCTTTTGCGGTCTCCCCCGCCCGCATCGGGGACACCAGCACGGTCATCAGCGAGGATTCCTACGGCAACGGACCGATCCGGCGCCCGATCGCCTTCCTCCGCGGCAGCATCCGCAGCGGCAACTCTGGCGGCCCCCTCGTCGACTCGCGTGGGCGGGTGATGGGCACCGTGTTCGCCGCCACCACGACCGGCCCCCGAGGCGGCTTCGCCGTCCCTAACGAAGTGGTCAGCTCGGCCCTGACCAGCTCCACCCCAGTCGAGACGGCGGCACCCGTGGACACGGGACCCTGCACGGGTTGACCCACAGTCGGGATCAAAGGAGAGGTCGGGTACTGCTCCCGGCGGCTTGTACTTTTTCGCCATGTGAATCGAAGACAACCAACCACGCCCCACCGAAAAAGTTGAGCCGGGAGTAGTACCCGACCTCTCCCCCCACTAAATTCCGCCGCAGTGAACAACCTCTCGCCCGAGGTGCAGCGGCGCCGCCGTCTCGTCACCCGCACGCTTCCCCTCACGGTCATCGCGATCGTCGCGTTCGTGATCGGCGCCGCCACGGGCGCACCCGGCTCCCCCGAGAAGGAAGCCGCCCAGCGCTTCACCGAAGCCTGGACGCGCAAGGACTTCACCGCCATGTACGAGGAGCTGAACCCCTCCTCGCGCCACTCGATCGGCGAGGACGAGTTCGCCAAGGACTACCGCGCGGCCGCGGAAGTGGCGACGCTGCGCCAGCTCGAAGCCGACTCGCCCCGAGACCTCGTCGACAGGGACGGGACCACGGTCGTCCCGGTGGGAATGGAAGCCGGGACCGTCGCCTTCGGTGAGGTCGATGCGGACGTCGAGATCCCCTTCTCCGACGGCGGCATCGCCTGGGACCCAAGCCTCGTCTTCCCCGGCCTCGACCCCGAAGAGCACCTCGAGAACCGGATCGACCTCGCCCCGCGCGCACCGATCCTCGCCCGCGACGGAACGCCGCTGGCGCAAGGGTCCGCGGAGTCCCGCGAGCACCCGATCGGCAGCGCGGCGATCGATGTCACCGGCGAAGTCGGGATGGCCGATGAAGAAGACCTGGCGGCGCTTGCCCGCCAGGGATTCCCCACCGGAACCCCGGTCGGCGTCAGCGGCCTCGAGCAGACCTTCAACGCGAGGCTGGCCGGCAAGCCCGGCGGCTCCCTGCTCGCGGTCGCGAACAGCGGCGGCTCGGCGCGAATCCTCGCCCAATCCAAACCCCAACCCGGTACGGCGGTGAAGACGACCATCGACCCCGAACTCCAGATCTCCGCCGTCTCCGCCCTGGCCGGGCGGGCCGGTGGCGTCGCGGTGCTCGACAGTCGCGATGGCAACGTCCGCGCGATCGCCGGCCAGGCATTCTCGGCGCCGCAGCCACCGGGGTCGACCTTCAAGACGGTCACCACCACCGCCGCCCTGGAAAAGGGGGTGGTCTCACTCGACGACGAATTTGAAATCGTCGACGGCGTCAACGTCGGCGGCCGCTTCATCAGCAACGCCAACGGTGAGCTCTGCGGCGGCACCTTCCGCGAAGCCTTCGCCGAGTCGTGCAACGCGGACTTCGCCCCGCTCGGGCCGAAGATCGGCAACGACGATCTTGTCGCGACGGCCGAACGGTTCGGTTTCAACTCGCCGCCCACCCTCTACTCGCCGCGCATCGTCGCGGAAGTCGAACCACCTGAATCCACCATCCCGACCGAAATCGGCGACGAACTCGACCTCGGTGTCAGCGCGATCGGGCAGGGTGAAGTCCTCGCGACCCCGCTGCAGATGGCAAGCGTCGCGCAGGCGATCGGCAACGGCGGCGTCCGCGAACCTACCTCGATCGTCGCCAACCCCAAGCTTCGGCCCGAAGCTGCCCCCGTGCGGGTGATGTCGAAGAAGACCGCCGACGAACTGACCGAACTGATGGTCGGCGTGGTCACCAGCGGCACCGGCTTCGCCGCCGCCATCCCCGAGGCCCAGGTCGCGGGCAAGACCGGGACCGCCGAGCTGGGGCCCCGCCCGGGTCAGGAGGGCGAAGAAGAACCGGAGCAGATCAAGGACGCTTGGTTCGCGGCCTTCGCCCCCGCCGAAGGCGCCAAGCTGGCGGTCGGGGTGCTGCTGATCGAAGCCGAAGCGGCGGGTGGCGAAGTTGCCGCCCCGATCGCCGGCGAGGTTCTCTCGACCGGGCTGTAGGACCTAGAGGTCGAGCGTGACTTCAGCCGGACCTTCGGGCCCGGGTATGGAGAGAGTCAGCGGCCTGTTCTCCGAGGCGGCGGCGGGCAGCTCGAAGAGCACCACCGAGCCCTCGATCGGGCCCTGCTGAGGGGTCGAGTCGAGAATTGGGATCTGTTCCTGCGATTCGACTTCGCCACCGAACGGCAGCGCGTAGAGGCTTTCACTGGGGATGGCGTCAAAGGTCTGATCGCCGGCGTCGGCGATCGTGAAGGAGCTCGCCAGCGTCTGCGCCTCTTCGCTCTCGTTCTGGACTTCGAAGAAGACACCGAAGTAGCTGTGTCCCGGCGGCAGCGGCGGCTGGCCGACCAGATAGGCCGAATCCTCGTTGTCCTTGGGGTTGAGGAAGCGGGAGAAGATGACGTTGTACTGGAGCTCGCCCAGCTTCACCGGCTCGCCCTCGACCACCTCCTTGGAATCGCTCGAGTAGCCGCAGGCCGAGAAGGCAAGCGCGGTGGCGACGAGCGCCAGAGCGGCGAGCAGCGGCGGGACAATTCTGCGGAGAGGGACCATCGGCGGCGAGAGTCTATAAAGGAAGGCGACCGGCAGCCCGTCTCACGGGATGCCGGTCGCGTGAGCGTTGCCACCGGCCACCGCGAGGGGAGCCGCGGCGGTTTCATCGCTCTCGAGCTGGTCGCGCAGGCGCCGCAGTGCCTCAGTCCAACCACGCTGTTGCCAGAACGACGCACCGCTCGCCCTCTCCAGCGCCCTGTCGAGGGGGCTCGAGGGCTCGGTCCAATGCGCGACCCTAACCCTGGTCAGCGAGCCGCCTCCCTCGAGCAGCTCCCAAACCGTGGTCGTCGGAATCCGATTGGCCCGCCCACCGCGACCGCGCTCGACGATCTTGTGCGGCCGCTCGAGCTGCGTGATCACCGTATCCACCCAGACTGACCTCAACGGCTGCCCGAAGCGGAACCGCGCGCCGGCGCCGATCCCGCGGGAATCGATCCGCGTCAGATGGAAGTCGGAGATGAAGTGGTCCATGAACGAAGGTCGCTTGGCGAGGTCGCCGATCCTCTCGAACACCCGCTCCCGCGGGACGTCGATCTCGATTTCGGCGCTCACCGGGCCCATGGGCGGCGCGATTCTAGAGGGTGGACTGGACCCGAGCGTTTGGGTAAGGTGCCCTGCTGGGTAGGCATTGCGGTAAATCCCTGATGCAGTGGCCTATACACCGCGTTAGGATCGACCCAGCGAAGCCTGCCGGAAAGGAGCAAGCCAATCTCCGTCAGCCTCTCCCATACCCCAGCATCCGATAGCTACGCGACCGGGACCCTCCCAGGCCCAGGCACGTACTTCTGCCTCGACTGCGGCTCCCACCTCTCGCTTCGCGAGAACGACCACCTTCCCCCCTGCCCCCGCTGCGGGGCTTCGAGCTTCCAGCTCGACTCGATCTTCGAGTCGATGCAGGAGCACGGCGAGACCACAGCCGAGTTCGAGATTCCGGCCGAGATCGATTCGGCCGGCTGGCTGGACGAAGCGCGTGCCGAGATCTCACCCGGCAGCCGTCATCTGGTCTGCCGCGGCGACGACGGCGAGATCCTGGATTTCGTCGTGGAACCCGGCTGGACGCGGATCGGCCGCAGCGTTGCCGCCGACATCCGCCTCGACGACCCCAGCGTCTCGCGTCGCCACGCGCTCGTGGTCTCCGAACCGGACGAGCCGCTGCGGGTGCTTGACGACCGCAGCCTCAACGGAGTCCTCGTCAACGGCAGTCCGGTCGAGTGGGGCAAGCTCGAGCACAGCGACGAGTTGACGGTCGGTCGGTACCGCCTCTTCGTGCTCGAAGGCTGAAAGCCGCAAATTCCGGCCTACGGTCTCCGTACCATCCGGTCGATGAGTTCTGGGCAGGATCCCTCCGTCGCTGCTGATCAGGCACGCCAGCGCCTGCACGAAGAGATCGAGCGCGTCCGCAGCGGGGTTGAGGAGATGCTCGCCGAACAGGGCGGTGACGATGCGGAGCTGCGCCGCGAGCTCGACGCAATGCGCGAGGAGACCCGCCGCTACGTCAAGAAGCGCACGGACAAGGTCGAGAAGCGCATCGACAAGCGCGTAGGCAAGCTGGAACGCCGCATCGACCAGGTCGAGCAGGACCGCAAGTACGCGGAGTGGCGCCTACACACCAACACCGAGGCAATGCTCGATGGCCTGCTCAAAGAGGTCCGAGCCATCGCGGACCTGCTGACCCGAACCCGCTAGCGGCGGGCCTACTCGGTCGAGATGCTTGGATCCGCCTGGACCTTGTGGGGCACGACCATGAGGAAGTTCTCGGCGGCCGCGGATGCCAGCGAACGCATCCGCTCGGCCTCCTCGTCCTGACCGGTCGCGCGCAGCTCCTCGGCGTAGTGGGAGAGCAGGTCGTCGATGTCGAGCCGCCCCTCGGCGTCGATCTCCCTCAACTCCACTTTGGCGCCCTCGCCGAGCCGGGCCGCGATCGCGTCGCGGTCGATGCCGAAGGCGTTGTGGCGGACGTAGACGCGGCCGCCGGTCATCCCGGCGCAGGCCCAGGGCCCGAGATCGCCGAGCACGATCGCGCGGCCCGAGGTCATGTACTCGAAGGCGAAGCCCTTGGCGTTGGCGCGATCGACGATGCAGCCGCGGCTGTCGTCGATCTCCCCCTCCGGCTCCCCGCCCAGCACCACGTCGGCGCCGGAGAGGCGGATGCAGAAGCGCGAGTCGGCCGAGCCCTGGACGAAGAGACGGCCGCGCTGGGCGCCGTAGGCAAAGGACTTGCCGACCGAGCCGTTGAGCCGGCGGCCCTTCGCCCCCTTGCCCTTCAGCACGGCGACCGAGCCGCCCAGCATCGCCTTGCCGACGCCGTCCTGGGCGCCGCCCTCGACCCGGATCGAGACGCCGTAGGAGTTGAAGGCGCCAAAGCCCTGGCCGGCGACCGAGCCGCCGTTGAACTCGAGGCTGGCGAGCACGTCATCGTTCGACTCCGGCCCGTCGTCGAAGATGCGGGAGCGGGCGATGGCTCCAGCCAGCTCGGTGCCGAGCACGCGGTCGTTGGCGTCGGTGGCGCGCGGAAACTCGCTGCGCACCGTGCGACCCGAGCAGATGTCGCCGGCCAGGGCGCCGATCTGTGCTGAGGCCTGCTTCGACTCCATCCGGATCGGGCGGGCGACGACAAGACCGGCCTCGGCGCGCGACTCGGCGAGCTCCTCGGCCAGCGGCAGGTCGAGCGGCTCGAGGTCGAGGAACTCCTCCAGCGGCGTGATCAACGGCGCCAGGTCGACCTGCTCGTGGTGGGAGACCTGCTCAAGCAGGTCATAGCGGCCGACCAGGTCCTGGGCGCGGTCGTAGCCGAGCGACGCGGTGACCTCCTTCACCTCCTCGCCCATCGCCTGGAAGAAGCGGGCGCAGCTTTCAGCCGAGCGCTCCACCTCCTGCGGGGTGAACTTCTTCAGGCCGTGGTCCTGGGCCTGCTCGACGGTCTCGATCTGGGTCGCGATGCCGACGTGGCAGGTGTCGAGCTGGCAGCCGCGGCAGATCGTGCAGCCAAGGCTGACCATCGCCAGGGTGCCGAAGCCGACCCGGTTGGCACCCAGGCAGTGCAGCTTGACGATGTCGTGACCGGTGCGGTAGCCACCGTCGGCCCAGATCTCGACCCGGTTGCGCAACCCCGCCTCCATCAGCGCCCGGTGCACGGCGCGGGTGCCGATGTCGGACGGCAGGCCGACATGCCGCAGCGCGTGCTGGCGCGCGGCGCCGGTCCCCCCCTCGAAGCCGGAGAGGGTGATGATGTCGGCGCCCGCCTTGGCGATGCCGAGGCCGATCGTGCCGATGTTCGGCACCACCGGCACCTTGACCGAGACCCGCACGTCGGGGTTGACCGTCTTCAGCTCGTCGATCAGCTCAGCCAGATCCTCGATCGAGTAGAGGTCGTGGTTGTTGGAGGGCGAGATCAGGTCGGTGCCCGGCGCCGCGTTACGGGCGGCGGCGACCTTCTCGGAGACCTTCTTGCCGGGCAGGTGGCCGCCCTCACCGGGCTTGGCGCCCTGACCGATCTTGATCTCGGCGACGTAGGAGGAGTTGATCATCTCCGCCGAGACGCCGAAGCGGCCCGAAGCGACCTGCTGTCCGCGCCACTTGCGGTACTGCCCGTACATGTCGCGGATCTCGCCACCCTCGCCGTTGATGCAGAGGACGTTGATCGACTTCGCCGCCTCCGCGTAGGCACGGAAGGCGGGCTCGGACTGCGAGCCGAAGCTCATCGAGGAGATCACGACCGGGTAGTCGTGGTGGCCGACGCCAGCGTCGACCACCGATGCGTCGGGAAGGGGCTCTCTGTCGCCCACCAGCCCCATGATGTGGCGCATCGAGATCGGGCTCTGTCGCTCCAGGTCCCGCACCTTCTCCGAATACTCGGCGTAGGAGCCGGAGCCGTTGGCGGTCGCGATCGCCGCCTTGTAGACCTTGGGGTAGAAACGGAAGGTCTTGGCCGGTTTGGCGTCCTCGTCGCCTGCCAACACACGTGCCCGTTCGTTGCTGCTCGCGTCGAGCGCGGCAAACCCGACCCCACCCGACTCCGAGGCGGCGAAGGCCTCGGTCTGGAAGATCTCGGCCAGCTCCGGCTTGACGCCGATCGAGGAGAACTGGCGGGCGTAGCCGCGCACCTCGTGGATGCCGATCGTCGAGATCACTTTCTCGATTCCTTTGGTCAGCGCCGCGCAAAGGTTGCCGATGTCGGTCTCGTAGTCCTCGACACAGATCACCTCGACCATCGTGTAGGGGCAGACGCCGTTGGCGCCCAGGCCCAGGGCCAGCATCGTGTCGTGGACGTTGCGGATCGCCGCCGAGCGCAGCACGATGCCGCAACGACGGCGCAGGTTTTCCTCGCCGGGCTCGACCCGGAACTGCTTCAGCGCCTGATCGACGGCGGAGACGGCGAGGTGGGGGTCGAGGTAGCGGCGCTCGGCGTCGTACACCGTACGGTCGGTCAGCACCAGCAGCTCGGCGCCGTCGCGCACCTTCTTCGCCGCCTCCTGCTTGATCCGCTCGATCGCCCCCTGCGTCGTCTCCGACTCCAGCAGCGAGATGTCGACCGCGCCGGCCCGTCCCCGGAACTCCTCCCAGAGGTCCTCGAGCAGGTAGGTGTGGTGCCTGCGGGCGATCTGGCGGTAGGTCTTGTCGGAGAGCGGCGCCAGACCGTGGTGGCCGCCGAGGATCACCGGAAAGGAGGTCTCGACCGTGCCCGAGTCCTCACCGGCGGCGTCGATCGAGGGGCGTCGACCGAACACGGCGCGGGTCGAGAAGTGCTCGATCTCGCGCTCGCGGTCGATCGCGGGGTTGGTGACGACGGCGACCGTCTCCTTGAAGTAGTCGGCCAGGTTTTGGCGCTCCGGCGAGAGCGCCGCCAGCGGCCCGTCGTAGCCGAGCGAGCCGATCGGCTCGGCCCCGTTGGAGGCCATCTGCTGGACGAGTTTGACGTCGTCCCGCTGCCAGCCGAACCCGGCCAGCACGCGGTCGGCGACCTTGACGGGCTCTTCGGGGCCGGCGTCCGAGTACCCCGGCACCTCGCCGCCCTCGAGCGGGCCACCGGTCACCAGGGCCCGATCGTAGGGACCGACCTGCTCGGCGCCGTTGCGGTCCAGCCAGCGGTCGCGGACGATGCGCAGCATCTCGTCGTGGGCGTGGAGGGTCGAGCGCTTGCGTTCGCGGTCGATCACCACCATCGTCTTCTCTCCCGGGGCCAGCGGCTTTGGCTCGGAGACCATCTCGCCGACCGCGACGACACCAGGCTCGGAGCTGAAGACGTAGTCCTCGTTCGTCTCGACCTGCCAGAGCGGACGCAGGCCGAGCGCGTCGGCGGAGAAAACGCACTCGTCGCAATGGCGGGCGATCAGCGCCACCGGCCCCTGCGCGAACGGGCCCATCGCCTGGTGCAGATACATGTAGAAGCGGTGCAGGTCCTCGGGCAGCGAGCGGATCTCTTCGACGATCGGCGGCACGACCATCTCCATCGCCTCGGCAAGGCTGAGGCCGTCGCGGCTGACCAGGGTGTCGATCGTGCGGTTGAGGTCCTGCGAGTCCGAGGATCCCGGCTGGATCGGGACGCCGAGCATGCGCGCCTCCTGGCGCAGCTGCTCGATCGTGTTGATCTCGCCGTTGTGACCCAGCACCGAGAAGGGCTGGACCCGTTTGAAGGAGGGCCAGGTATTGGTCGAGTAGCGGTTGTGGCCGAAGCAGCCGATCGTCTCGAAGCGCTCGTCGCGCAGGTCCGGGTAGTACTCGCCGAGAATCTTCGGCGCACCCATCACCTTGTAGACACAGGTGGTCGCCGAGAGCGAGGGGACGTGGACGCCGAGCTGCTGCTCCAGCTCGATCAGGAGGTCAAAGAGGACGCGGTCGCGGCGCGATGCGTCGGCGACGAGGCCGGCCACCTGCCAGAAATGCGGCTCCTCCT
Source organism: uncultured Solirubrobacterales bacterium (assembly GCA_963706605.1). Lineage (GTDB taxonomy): Bacteria > Actinomycetota > Thermoleophilia > Solirubrobacterales > 70-9 > VRUE01. The sequence continues at coordinate 1,785,538 of OY970165.1, read as the reverse complement.
CGCGCGCGGTGGGGCCGAGGGCCGGCGAGTCGACGACGCCGATCCGCTCGGCGAGGATGCGGAAGCCGCCCCGGCCGAGCAGCTCGCGGGCGTCGTGCTGGATGCGCTCCAGGTCCTGGGAGCGCTCGATGAAGACATGGGCGACGGCAAAGGCGTCGTCGAGGGTCAGCGAGGGGTCGTGGCCACCGGAGCGAACTTCCTCGGCCCAGATCTTGCGCGGGATGTCGACCAGCAGTCCACAGCCGTCGCCCTCGCCGTCGACGTTTCCGGCCCGGTGGAGCATCTTCTGCAGCGCCGGGATCGCGCGCTCGATCGGTTCGTGGCTCGGCGTCGCGTCCTTGCGCACCGAGGCGTAGATCGCACAGGCGTCCTTGTCCTCGACGCTGGGGGGCGAGACGAGCGGCCGGTAGGCACGCTCTGGCGAGTAGCGGACGGTGCCGTTCTCGCCGTGAAGCTCACGGGACTGGGTATCGGACAAGTTGACCTCCCGGTTTCCGCGCCTTCTCCGAGCGGGCGCGCGACGGGTTGACGAGTTGCCGGATTATAGGGGCCGCCGAGGCCCCGATCAAAATCCCAGAGCCCAAACCCCCACATCCACCACAGCGTTCGCACTTATCCCCCGCATAGGGCGTATAAGTGCGAACGCGATCGGGTTAGGCCCAGCCCATCGGCTCGTAGCCGCCACCCGGCTGGACGCCGATCAGGAGCGCCGTGACGGGGGCGTCGGAGCGGTTGAGGATCGTGCGGCCGGCCGGCGGCTCGATCGAGGCGAAGGTACCCGCCGGCGCCGCGTGGTCCTCGCCGTCGAGCCGCAGCGTCGCTTCGCCCTCGAGCACGATGTAAAGCTCGACCTGACCGCTCTGCGCCTCGTCGTGCTCGGGGATCTGCCCACCGGGTGCGATCTCGACCAGGTTGAAGCCGAAGCACGAGGTGCCAAGCGCCTTGCGCGCCAGCCTCCAGGTGGAGTCCCCCGACCCCTCCATCGTCTCGAACTCGTCGCGGTGCTTGATCGTGTAGCCGTCGGCCATCTCGATCCTTCCTTTCCGGGGTCAGCGACTCCAGCTGGGTTCGAAAGCGTTCTTGGCGAGCACCTTCGGCCTGCCGCCGCCGTAGGGGATGCTCTGCACGTCGTGCTTGAGGCCGGGGTCGCCGCCGCCGCTGGCCCCGAGCACGAACTTGCCGTCGGCCGAGAGCGCGGTGCCGACGAAACCCTGCTCGGTGGCTTCGACCAGTGGGCGCTGGGCGCCCGTCCGTGGGTTGACGGTGACCGCATACGTCAGGTCCTGGCCGCCGAACTGGGCGAGCAGGCGCTTGCCGTTCGCGGACCATTGCGTCGGGTAGAGGCCCTGCGCCAGCGGGCTGACGGCCGTGTGGGTCAGGCGCCGCACCTGCCCGCCCTTTGAATTCATCAGGAAGAGCTCGTTCTTGGGTCCGTATTTCCGCTGCTTGGCGCCGAGGAGCTTGACGAAGACGATCTTGCCGCCGGGACCCCAGAGGGGGTTGGTCGAGCTCTGGTCGTGGGTGAGGCGCACGGGCTTGCCGCCTCCGGCGCCGACCCTGTAGATGTCGCTGCGGGGCGGGTAGCGTTCGCTGCCCGAGCGGGCGTAGACGAGCTGACCGCCATCCGGCGAGAAGCTGACACCGCTGAAGTAGCCGCGGGCGACGACGCGCTCTCCAGCGCGGAGGCAGAGCACTTCGCCGGTCTCGCAGGCGACGTCGATCAGGACGAGCGAGCGCTTGCCGAGTTCCGGCCCACGCAACGCCGCGATCGTGCTCGAATCCGGCGACCAGGCAAAGACGGAGGGTTCGCGCCAGTCACCGAGGAGCCGATGCGGCGCCGTGCTGCCGCTGGCGGGGGCGACCACGAGTTCAGAGCTGAAGGATCCCGCCTTGACCGGGCTGTAGGCGACGGTCTGGCCGTCCGGCGAGACACGGGGGGTCGTCCCCGGCGCCACCGTGTGGGCGCGGGAGCCGTTGTCTTCGGCCGCCCAGACGACCGGCTTCAACGGGTTACGGACAAACGTCAGCGTGGCGTGCGCGAGCGACGGCGCCATCAACAGCACGGCCAACAGCGCTGTCGCGGGAACCCATCTCAACCTGCCTGCCACGACAACGATGGTAGTGGTGGATGCGGCGCTTCGGGGTCAGAGCTCGGGAACGTCGGCGCCCTGCGGGCTGAAGGGGATCCGGCGGACCTCGGCCCAGCCCCCGCAGCGGCGTTCCAGCTCTTCGCTGACCTTGCCGGCGTCCTGCCAGGTGGTCCAGACGAGCACGGTGGGGCCGGCGCCGGAGATCGTCGCGCCGAGCGCGCCGATCTCGCGCGCGTCCTCGACCAGCTCCATCGAGCGGGGGTAGAGGCCACGGCGCCGCCCCTGATGGATGTGATCCTTGAGCCCGGCGGCGATCAGGTCGAGGTCGCCGCGGTAAAGGCCCAGCGTCAAGCGGGCGGCGGAGAAGACGTTGTAGAGGGCGTCGTTCAGCGGGATCTCCGCCGGGATCGCCTCGCGGGCGCGCTCGGTCGGGACCTCTTCGGACGGGATCACGAGCACGCCCTCCAGCCCGTCCGGAGGCGGGAATCGCGAGGCGCCCGGAGAGCCGTCGTCTTCGCGTCCACAGATGACGATGCCGCCGTAGATGGCGGCGGCGACGTTGTCGGGGTGCCCCTCGATCTCGGTCGCCCGCGCCAGCATCTCCTCCTCGGAGAGCGCCAGCTCGTAGAGATGGTCGGCGGCCACGAGCCCGGCGACGATCGCCGCGGCGCTCGAGCCGAGGCCGCGTCCGAGCGGAATCGTCTCCGTCAGGCGGAAGGCGATCCCGTCCGCCGAGTGCAGGCTCTCGAAGGCCCGCACGAGCAGGTTGTCGCGCCCGGTCGGCACGTCCAACGGCCCCGGGGCGAAGGAGAACTCACCGACCTCCTCCACTTCCAGCTCGAGGAAGAGCTCCAGCGCGGCCGCCATCACGTCGTAGCCCGGCCCGAGATTGGCCGAGGAGGCGGGAACGCGGACCAGTCGTCGGCGCGCGGTCAATCGAACACTGCCCGCTCGACGGCGCTGAGGTCGTTCTCGCAGTTGATCACCGACGGAGCCTTGGAGAGGGCGGTGTCGGGGTCCTTGAGGCCGTGGCCGGTGAGGACGCAGACGACCGACTCGGGCGGCGCCGTGCCCTCCGCGACCGGCATGCCGTGGGCGAGCAGGCCGGCGACGGAGGCGGCCGAGGCCGGCTCGCAGAAGACGCCTTCGCTGGCCGCCAGCCAGCGGTAGGCGTCGAGGATCTGCTCGTCGGAGACGGCGGCGACGCGGCCGCGCGACGCGGTGAAGGCGGCCATCGCCTCCTCCCAGCGGGCCGGGTTCCCTATCCGGATCGCCGAGGCCACCGTCTCCGGGTCGGCGACCGGGGCGCCGTGCACGAGCGGCGCCGCCCCCTCGGCCTGAAAACCGTAGAGGGCTGGAGCGGCGCCCAGCTCCTCGAAGCCACGCCAGTAGGCGGTCACGTTGCCGGCGTTGCCCACCGGTATCGCCAGCGCCCCCGGGGCTTCGCCCATCTCTTCGACCACCTCGAAGGCAGCCGTCTTCTGACCTTCGATCCGGTACGGATTGACCGAGTTGACCAGCTCGATCGGGTGGCGGTCGGCGAGCTCGCGGACGATCCGCAGCGCCTCGTCGAAGTTCCCCTGCAGAGCGACCACGCGGGCGCCGTGCATCAGCGCCTGCGCGAGCTTGCCGATCGCGATCTTCCCCTCGGGCACGATCACCGCGCCGCGCAGACCGGCGCGGGCGGCGTAGGCGGCAGCGCTGGCGGCCGTGTTCCCGGTCGAAGCGCAAATCACCGCCTCCGCGCCACGGCCCTTCGCCCGCGAGACGGCGACCGTCATCCCCCGGTCCTTGAAGGAGCCGGTCGGGTTGGCCCCCTCGAACTTGAGATAGGCCCTGACCTCCAGCCGCTCCGAAAGCCGCGGCGCCTCGATCAGAGGGGTGGAGCCCTCGTTCAGCGAGACGACCGGGTCGTCGGCCTCCAGCGAAAGGCGCTCCCTGTACCGCTCGATCAGGGGCGCAGGGCTCAAACGAACTCCTCCTCGATGACCCTTATCGAGCGCGGTGCCGAGCGCACGTCGTCCAGCCCGCCGATCTTCTCGACCGCAGCCGCGAAGCGCGACTCGAGGCACTCGTGGACGACCATCACGAGCCGCGCGTCCTCGCCGATTCCGCGTTGGACGACGCTCTTCACCGAGATCCCGTTCTCGCCCAGCACCTGGGCGATCTTCGCCAAGACGCCGGGCCGGTCGGCGACCTCGAGGTGCAGGTAAAAGGACGAGGGGACGTCGGCGACGAGCGGCAGCCGCTCGCGGGCCTCGTGAACCGGGCTGTCGCCGGCCAGGATCGAGACGACGTCGCCGAGCACGGCCGAGGCGGTCTCGACTCCGCCGGCGCCGGGGCCGGACATCGTCACCTCGGTGATCGCCGGCGCCTCGACCATCACTGCGTTGAACGGCCCACCGACCGGGGCGAGGGGGTGGCCGCTGTAGAGGAAGCAGGGGAAGACGCGGACGCTGATCCCTCCATCGCGCCGTTCGGCGACCCCAAGCAGCTTCAGCGAGAGGTCGAGCTCCTTGGCGTAGGCGAGGTCGTCGGGCTGAATCGCCTCGATGCCCTCGTACGCGACTTCATCGAGGGTGACCGGGGTGTGGAAGGCGAGGCGGGCGAGGATCGCCATCTTCGCCGCGGCGTCGGCGCCGTTGACGTCATCGCTCGGGTCGGCCTCGGCGTAGCCGAGCTCCTGCGCGCGGCCGAGCACCTCCTCATAAGCGGCGCCGCTCGCCGCCATCTCGCTGAGGATGAAGTTGGTGGTGCCGTTGACGATCCCGAACACCTTGTCGATCTCGGTGACGCCGAAGCTCTCCTGGATCGTGCGGACGATCGGGATCACGCCGGCCACCGCGGCCTCGAAGCGCAGCTGCACCCCCGCCTCGCGGGCGACGCCGAACAGCTCCTCTCCGTGCTGGGCGAGCAGCTGCTTGTTGGCGGTGACGACCGGGCGGCCGGCGCGCAGCGCGTCGAGCACGTAGGTCCGCGCCGGATCGGTGCCGCCGATCAGCTCGACGATCAGATCCGAGCGCTCGAGGATCTCGCCGATGTCGCCTTCGCCGCGGGTCAGGGTGCCGGCCAGCTCCGGTCGCCGCCCGGTCGCCGCCTCGACCGCGCCCGCTCGCTCGGCGAGCAGCTCGGCGAAGGCGCCGCCGACCGTGCCGCGGCCGAGCAGCCCGATGCGGACGGGGTCAGGAGACATCGCGAGCGGTCAAGTCCTCGTAGCTCTCGCGCCGCACCACGACTCGCGCCTCGCCCTCGCGGCAGAAGACGACCGGCGGCCGCGGCACGCCGTTGTAGTTGCTCGCCATCGCGTGGCCGTAGGCGCCGGTCGCCGGGGTGACGAGAACGTCGCCGACGGCAGGCGCGGCGAGCATCACGTCGCGCACCACCACGTCACCCGACTCACAGTGCATTCCCGCAATCGTCGCCAGGGTGTCGGGTGCAGCGGCAGCGCGGTCGGCGATCAGCGCTTCGTAGCGGGACCCGTAGAGCATCGGCCGCATGTTGTCCGACATGCCGCCATCAACCGCGACGTAGGTGCGAACGCCCGGAATCTCCTTGACGGTCCCGACCCGGTAGGCGGTGACCCCCGCGTTGCCGACCAGCGAGCGGCCGGGCTCGACCAGGATCCGCACCCCCTCACCGAAAACCTCGGTGACCGCGCGCACCTTGACGTCGACGTAGGAATCGATCGAGGGCGGCTCATCCTCGGCGGTATAGGCGATCCCGAGGCCGCCGCCGACGTTGACGAGGCGGCACCACTCGCCGCTCAGCTCTCCGATCGCGCGGATCGCGAGCTTGTAGGGCTCCAGCTCGAAGATCTGCGAGCCGATGTGGGCGTGCAACCCGACCAGGTTCAGCATCTCCGAGGCAAGCACCCGCTCGATCGCCCGCGCCGCCAGCCCGTCCTCCAGCCCGAAGCCGAACTTCGAGTCGAGCTGCCCGGTCTGGACATAGTCGTGGGTGGAGGGCTTGATTCCCGGCGTGACCCGGATCAGCACGTCCTGGGGCCGTTCGAGCAGCCGCTCGCAGCGTTCGATCTCGTCAAAGGAGTCGAGGATCAGATGCCCGACGCCGGCCCGCGCCGCGAGCAGGATCTCCTCGTCGCTCTTGTTGTTGCCGTGCATGTGGATGCGAGCGGGGTCAAAGCCGGCGCGCAGCGCCATGTGCAGCTCGCCCCCCGAGGCGACGTCGACCGAGAGCCCCTCCTCGGCGAACAGCCGGTAGGCGGCGGTGCAGGGGAATGCCTTGCTGGCGAAGAGGACCTCGAAGTCGTCGGTCCGCCGCTCGAACGCCTCGCGATAGGCCCGCGCCCGCGCCCGCATGTCGTCCTCCGCGTAGACGTAGGCGGGGGTACCGAGCTCGGCGGCGAGGTCGACGACGTCGCAGCCAGCGATCTCCAGCCGGCCGTGCTCGTTCACGCGGCTGCCACCCGGGTAGACCGGGGAGCCCGCGATCGGGTCGGCGACCGCGCCTGCCTGTCCACGCTCGGACATGGGACGGCATTGTGACGGGAAAGGCGAAGAGGCCGGTTATTTCCCCCCGCCGAGCAAGCCGCCGACCGTTTATTTGACTTTTTCGACGGTTCCTTCGACCGTTTTGCCGACCGGCGATTCCGGCCCGGCCACGCCTTCGACGACGTCTTCGGTGACTTTCGTGACACCGGTATCGCCGAGCGCTCCGCCGGTCGCATTGTCGACGCCGGAGACGGTGTCGTTGACGGTGTTGGTCACGGTTCCGGTCAGCGACGAGCCGTTGCCGGCGCCTCCGCCTCCGCCTCCCCCAGGCGATTTGGCCGCGCCGCCACCACCCGCGCCGTTGCCGCTCGAAGCGGATCCACCCGAAGACCCGGACGGAGCGGGGTCGCCGCCTCCAGCCACCGGATCGGCGCCGGGCGCGTTTCCGGTCGGCGCGGTGGGACCCCGCGTGCCGGACTTGGGCGATGCCGCACCACTGCCGATCCCGCCGTCCGGCGTGCCGCCGGCCACGTTCGGATGGGCTTTCCGACCCGCCGCGCCGAACCGGCCTTTGGCGCCTTCGCCGACGACGGCGCCGCTCGCGCCGGCCGCTGCCGGCTGCCCCGGAGCAACGGCCGCGCCACCGGAGGAATCGTCGCCACCGATCAGGCCCGCAAGCGGCCAGTCGCGCAGGCCCTGCAACGAGACGAGCAGGACAAAGGCGACGACGGCTGCGCCGATCAAAGCAGTGCCGGAAAACGCGCCTGCCATGTAGTTATGGGCCTGGCGGATCATCTTCGCCTCCGTCTCGCTTGCTACCCAAGGGTCGCAGCAGCGAACCGGCCCGGCATACCCACTAATTGAATTTTTGAGTGATTCTGGGTACGGCCCGTGCCTGGGCCGTCTACAGGTAGCCCATCGGATCGGTGGGCGCGCCGTTGATCCGCACCTCGAAGTGCACGTGAGGCCCGAAGCAGTGCCCGGTGCAGTCGCTGTACCCGATCACCTGACCCTGGGAGACCTGCTGGCCGGCGGAGACCGCAAAGGATTCCTGGTGGGCATAACAGGTGGAGAGCCCGCCGCCGTGGTCGATGCAGGTGAAGTTGCCATAGCCACCGCTGCTCGCCTCGGGCTCGGTGAAGATCACCGTCCCAGCCGCGGCGGCGCGAATCGGCGTGCCGCTGGGGACGGCGATGTCGATCCCCTCGTGGAACTCGCTGCCGCCGAAACGGGAGCCGAAACCGGACACGACCGGGCCGTCGACCGGCCAGATCAAGCCGCTACCGTTGCCGCCCTGGATCGGTCCGGCCGGCAGGGGCGCCGAGCCCGTTCCCGCCAGCGTCGCGGCGAGTTCGGCCTGAATCGAGGCCACGTCGCCGTCGAGCTCCTGCTCGGTCTTCGTGATCCGGGCCAGGGCCGCCTCGCGGCTGCGACGGGCTTCGACCAGGGTCGACTGCCTGCGCTGGACCGCCGAACGGGCGCTCGCCAGGGCCTGCTCTTCGGCGGCGATCGCGTCGCGCGCCGATTCGATCCGGTCCTTCGCCGAGCGCAACCGGGCAACGGTGCGCTTGACCTGATTGCGCAGATCGCGCACCCGCGAGACGACCGCTTCGTCGAGCCCGTGGATCCGATTCAGGTACTCGGTGCGGTTGACCAGCTCTTCGTATCCGCCGGCGTCGACGAGCACGCTGAGCAGGTCCGGGGTGCCGGTCTCATAGATCGCGACGAGCCGTTCCCGCAAGGCGACCAGCGCCCGGTCGAGGCGTGCCCTGACCACCGCCAGGTGCTTCTTGCCCACGTCCAGCTCGGCCATAGCGGAGTCCAGCTCGGTCTGCTTCGCGTCGAGCCGGGAGCGCACCGCCGCCTCCTCGACGCGCAACGCCGCCACCTCGTGGGTCAGCGTTTCGATCCGCTTCCGGTAGTGGGAGATCGCGGTCGTCAGAACGCCCTTGTGCTCCCGCACCTTGGAGAGCTTCGCTTCCTTGGCGTCAAGCTTCGATTCGAGATCCTTGGCGGGCGCCGCGGCGCTCAGTGCGAGCAGCACGACAAGCGCCGCCACAGCGGCAAGCAGAGCCGCCAGGGCACGACGAGTCTTAAGCATCGCGAGGAGGCTAGCGAGGCCATAGTGCCGCTACGCACCGATGCTCAAGCCATGCAACTGCGCTTGCGCAGGGGGGCCGGGGTCCCCCAACGGGAACTTGTGAGCCCTACGAGATCCGAGCCCTAGCCCGACGACCGTTGCGGGTTCCCGGTGGGGGACCCCCAGCCCCCCTGCCGGCTAAGCCGCGACAGGCTCCTTTTGAGCAGCCTTCTCCGCCTCCGCAACGACTTCGGCCGCGTAACCGAGACGCTCGGCGTATTCGCGAGCCTGCATGCGCGAGATGACCATCCGCTGGATCTCCGCCGTACCCTCGAACAGCTGGTAGATCTTCGCGTCGCGGAAGAACTTCTCCAGCGGGCAATCGGTGCTCCAGGCGTAGGGGCCGACCAGGTCCATCAGGGTCGTCGTCGCCCACATCGTCACGTCACCGGCCTTGAGCTTCGACATCGAGCCCTGGCCGCCGCGCATCGGAACGCCGTTGCGCCCCATCCAGGCGGCGCGCTGGACCAGCAGGCGGGCCGCTTCGATCTCGGTCGCGACGTCGGCAAGGGTCTGCTGGATGCGCTGCGTCTGCAGCAGCGGCGTGCCGCCTTCCGATTGGCCGTCGAGGTACTCGAGGGTCCACTCGTAGGCCGCCTGGGCGATGCCCAAGGCCGAGGCGCCGACCAGCGGCCGGGTTATCTCGAAGGTCGCGAGCGCGTCGGCGCCCCGCGATTTTTTCCCTTCCCGCCCGCGCTGAAGCTTCTTCTCCAGCTTCTCTTCGCCACCGAGCAGGTTCTCGGCCGGGATGCGGCAGTCCTCGAGGACTATCTCGGCGGTGTGCGAGGCGCGGATGCCGAGCTTCGACTCCTTCTTGCCCTGGCTCAAACCCGGGGTGTCTTTGCCGATCACGAATGAGGCCTGGCCGCGGGTGCCAAGGGTGGGATCGACGGTGGCGACGACGACGTGGACATCGGCGATGCCGCCGTTGGTGATGAAGACCTTGGTCCCGTTCAGGACCCACTCGTCACCGTCGCGCTTCGCGGTCGTCTTCAGGCTCTTCACGTCGGAGCCGGCCTGCGGCTCGGTCACGGCGTAGGCGCCGAGCTTCACCTCGTCGCCGGCGCCGAAGCACTCGGGGACCCACTGAGCGATCTGTTCCGGCGTGCCGGAGGAGGCGATGCCGGCGGCGGCCAGGCCGGAGCCGGAGATCGCGAGCGCGATGCCGGCGCAGCCCCAGTGGAACTCTTCGGCGGAGATCACCTGCATCTGACCGTCGCCGTCGCTCGCCGAGCGCTGGATCGCCTCGAGACCCTGGAAACCCTGCCTGCGGGCCTCTTTGATCACCTCCCAAGGGGTGCTCTCGTCTTCGTCGTGCTTGCGCGCGGCGGGACGGATCACGTCGCGGGCGAAGGCCCGGGCACGATCTTTGAAGTCCTGCTGCTCCTCGTTCAGTGCGAAATCCATCCGTCCCCCTCGTCGACGCGCTCGTTTCGTTGATTGACTGGTCAGTCAACCGTGTCAGAAGTTTAGCTGACCAACCAGCCAGACCTGGGAAGAGCGGAAACGTCTAGCGTTGCCGCCGTGGCACCCAAGGAGCGGCCGATCAACGCGGACCTGCCGGCATCGCGGGCGGATGGAAAGCCGGCAGCGAAACCGAAGGCCGCCAGTCCCTCAAAGCCCCCAGGCCCCGCGAAACGACGCCGCAAGCCGATCCCCGCGGCGTTGAAGGCGATCGCCGGGCTGTTCATCCTCGCCGTGGTCTTCATCCTCGCGGCGATCCTGGGCGGCGGTTCCGGCGGTGGCAACGAGAACTCGGCAGCGCCGGCCCCCGTCAGCGAAACGCCCGGCTCCCAGGGCGAACCACTTGCGACCCAGGCGCCGGAAGAACTCGGCTACCCCGCCTTCGCCACCGCCAACACGACGCGGGTCGGGGGCACCGATCCCGCTTCCAACGCGGCCGGAGTCGCCCTCGCCGCCTACCCGTCCACGGAACCGTCCCAACAGTCGGACGCGGTCACCCTGGTCGACGCGGAGGACTGGCGTGGCGCGATCGCCGCGGCGGTGCTGATGGCGGCTCCCGTCGGCGCGCCGATCCTGATCTCCGAATCCGATGGCCTGCCGGAGGCGACCTCGCAGGCGCTCGACGCGCTCGATCCGCAGGGCAGCAAGGCCACCGGGGGCGCCCAGGCGTTCGCGATCGGCCCGGCCGGCGCCCCGTCGGGACTCGAGACCAAACACGTCGGAAGCGGCGGCACCGCCGGCGCAGCGGCGATCGAGGCGCTGCGCGACAAATTGTTCGGGGGCCCACCCGAACACATCGTGGTCGCCTCGGCTGAACAGCCCGCCTTCGCGATGCCCGCCGCGGCCTGGGCGGCGCGCTCGGGGGACCCGGTGCTCTTTGCCAACCGCGGCAAGCTCCCGTTGGCCACCGCGGCGGCGCTGAAGCGCCATCCGCACACGCCCGTCTACGTCCTCGGCCCGTCCTCGGTCATCTCCTCGGACGTCGTCCGCCAGATCGCCAAGATCGCCGATCGGGTCCGCCGCGTCTCCGGTGAGGACCCGGTGGAGAACGCGATCGCGCTGGCCCGCTACGGGGATGGCAACTTCGGCTGGAACGTCAACGACCCCGGCCACGGCTTCGTCGTCGCCCGATCCGACGCGCCACTGGACGCGGCGGCCGCGGCGCCGCTGTCGGCCTCCGGCACCTGGGGCCCGCTGCTGCTCACCGACGACGCCGATACGCTTCCCGCAGCGCTGCGCGGGTATCTGCTCGACGTCAAGCCGGGCTACACGACCGATCCGACGCGCGCCTTCTACAACCACGTTTGGGTGATCGGAGACCAGGAGGCCATCGACGTGAGACAGCAGGCCGAAATCGACGAGCTGGCCGCGCTGGCCAAGATCGGCGGCGAACAGTGAGCGAGGCGGAGAGCCCCGAACTGCTCGACGGCGGGCACGAGATCACGGCTGAGGAGATCCGCGCCCTCGCCGGCGCCTCCACCCCCCACTTCGCGCTGCAGGTCCGCAATCGGATCCGCCGTCTGATCGAGCCGCTGCCGGCCGACCACCCCGCCCGCACGGAAGGTGAGCGCAAGATCGCCGAGCTGGAGGATCTCGCCGAGCACAGCGGCGACCCGCGCGGCACGATGGGCATCGGCCACGGATGAAGAACGTCGCGCCGGACGTCTGGCGGCTGAATCTCATTCGAAGCCGGACCAGAGCCTCGACAGCACGTCGATCCGCTGGTCGAGCCAACCGATCAGCTCGAGATCGGAGCCGAGCTCGGTGGGTGGGTGGGAGATCAGGGCGTCGCGCCTCACCAGGCGGCCAAAGTCGACGTCGACGTCCCTGCGGACGCCGCCCTCGCTGTCGTAGAACGTCACACCCGCGTCGACCATGATCTTGATGAACTCACGAGCCAGGATCCCGTAGGCGATCGTCGTCGGGTGGACGCCGTCGAGCGCGACGAGCCCACCGGCGGTCCTCCCGTTCGGGCCGGAGTTGAAGAAACGGGTGTCGGGTTCGGGCGCCAGCGCGGCCAGCTCGGCGGGCAGCTCGTAGGGAGTCCACCACGAGGGCGGGGTCATCTGAGGGTCGTCGACGTAGCGACGGGACGCCAGCCGGTCGAGCAGACCGCAGACGTCGAGCAGGCGCCAGTCGCGACCTTCCCTGCGCCCGGCCCTGACGGTGTCGACGATGGCTTCGTTGTACTGATCGATCGCGCTGTCGATCGCCCTTGCGTCGTCTGCGGTCAGGTAGGGGCGGTCCTCGGCGGGGTTGAAATCAGCGTCCGAGATCCAGGGACGGGTGTAGTACTTGAAGAAGCGCGAGCCGGGCCTCACCTTGCCGCCGACCCCCCGTGCGAGCGGCGCGATCGTGACATGCGGGACCGTTCCCCAGATCACGTGCCGGGCGCGGACCTTCTTCACTTCGTCCGCGACCTTGGCCAGCTCGTCCGCGAAGTGAGTCGGGCGCCAGACGTTGAAGGCCGCCTTCTTGTCGAGCTTGTCGTACCCCTCATCGCTCCAGCGCACGGTGAGGCTGAGGACGCTGCCGAGCGCATTGTTGGCGCCGAGGAAGACGATTAGCGTCTCGATTCCGTCGCCGTCGTCACCGTCATCACCCTGCCCCTCCAGCACCCCCTCCCTGCCGAGAGCGGCCGCGGCGCCAAAGGGGGTGAGCCCGCGGCCGTCCGCGTCCCGAGCGGAGTCCAGCACCCGCATCGCCGCGATCGCGTCGGCATTGACGATTTTGGGGAAGGGCTTCCAACCGGTCGGCTTGCGCCACGCGTCTTTCGCCGTGTCCGCGGTTCGCAACAGCGCGTCGCGCAGATCCCACCCGTAGACGGCGAGGTTGTGGTTGATGCCACTGCCCGGCGGCACGACCGAGCCCTCCCCCCTGTCCCACCAGGCGGCGGCCTTGGTCAGGTGCCGGTGCACGCGATAGGCAGTCGGCAGCGCGTTCCACCACGAGATGGGCGAGCCGAAGTGACTTTCGAGATCCCCCAGCAGGGATTCCATGCTGATCGGCACACCGCCGTAACCGGCGTAGGTCGGGAAGCGAAAGTCGTCATACCACCCCAACTCGCGGGCGATGATCGCCGGGTAGGAGATGTCCGTGTGGAAGATCGCCCCACTCTGGAAGCCGTGCGTGAGTGAATCGCCGATCGCGACCAGCCGGTGCCGCGGGGTGCCGTGAGCCTGCACGGGCGCGAGCTCGACGCCGACGGTCGAGTCGGTGACGGGCTTGCGCGCCACGTCGGTGACGTTGACGTCGCTGGGCACTCCTCCTCCAACCGTGCCATCCAGATCCTGCATTGCCCGTCCTTTCGGCGAAGCCGATCTTCGCGGCTTCAATATATAGGGGAACAAACTAGTCGGGAACCTGCTGACTGAGTGGCAAATCGTGTGTAATGGCTGGATGAGCCCCGTCGACGACCGGACGTTGCTGAGCCGGTTCCAGCCATGCCTTCGCTACGACTCGCTCGAGTGTTACTTCGCCGACGCCGCCGACGAGTGGACCCTCAACCCCGGCAACAGGCTGCGGCGGGCCGACGGCAAGGTGCTCGCGTCGGTCGGCGAGGGGCTCTCGCTCGACTTCCTCCGCGAAGACACCTACCCGGACGGTGAGAAGGCGGCCTCAACCGACCTGATCGAAGCCGCAGACGATGACTATGACGACCAGTACCACAAGCTGCGCCGGGAAAACCAGGACCTGCGCAATGTGATCTACGGCCGCGTCGTGCGCGACGGCCACGGCGTCTGGCTCCAGGTACTGGTTCTTCTACTTCCTCAACGACTACCGCCTCGCCTGGAGCATTTCGGGGATACACGAAGGCGATTGGGAGATGATTCAGCTCGAGCTGAATCGCGACGAATCCGAACCGGAGCGAGCGGTCTATGCCCAGCACTCGTTCTGCGAGGTGCGGCCCTGGTCCGACGTGGGAAAGCTCGCCGACGAGAAGAGGGCGGAAAAGATCGAGCCGGCCGCCGGCGACGAGGACCGGCCGCTCGTGTACGTGGGCCGCGGCTCCCATGCCTCCTACTTCACGCCCGGCTACCACCCGACCGACTTCTACGACGTCACCGACGGCAAGCGCCGCCCGGGCGCCCACGTGCGCCTGGAGGTCGTCACCGACAGGACCTCGCACCCGTGGCTCTGGTGGCCCGGCCACTGGGGTGGATCGCGCGCCGGCGAAGGGGGGCCGGGAGCACCCTGCGAACACGACCAGTGGGAGAACCCGGACAGCCTGCTGGAGAAGGACCCGGTCGTCCCCGACCACGCACCGGAGCCCGACGAGCCGCGGATCTGGGCACGGCGGCGGCGCGACCGCCTCTTGCTCGAGTTCGACTTCTCCTCGATGCCCGCTCCACCGAGGCGGCTGATCGCCACGGTCAACTCCGAGGACGAGGCGACCGTCGCCCCCCGCGCCTTCCGTTTTGCCCTGCGCGAGGTCGTCCTTGGCAGCCTGCAGACGCGAATCGAGCTGCAATCCGGCAAGCACTATGACGTCTCGGTCGCGGTGGTCGACGCGAACGGCCGCTCGACGCTTGCCCAGCCCTTCTTCTTCGCGCCGAGCAAGGGATTGCTGGGCCTGCGGCGCCGGATCACCGCGGCGTTCGGCAGGCTCGTCTACCTCGCGCGACTCGCATTTCACGGACGCGACTAATAGTGGGCCGGTGAGGCGGCCCCTTGGTCCGGCGAAAGCCTTTCTTCAAGCCCGCCATCGTCCAATGCTTTGCCGAAAAGTTTGATGTGGTAATTAAAGGTCCGGCGTGATGTCGCGTCAGGGTCCGGTGAGGAGTGCGAAGGCGCAGAGGGCTGCGTGAGTCGGCTCCACGACTTCGCCGGTAAACCGGAGGAGACCGCACCCTTTGAGATCGCGGATCGCGTGCCTGATTTCCTCGCTTTCGTCCCGCTCGCCGGCCATCTTCAGAACCAGCTCGGAGAGCGTCAGATGGTCGGGGTGCAGTTCGATGACGACTTCGAGAACGCCGCGTTCAACCTGCTGCTGATCGAACGACATGGCTCCCTAGCGCCTCTTTGTCGCCGAGGCTTTCTTGCCCTCCATAGGGCTTCTGGCCGATAGAAAGCTCGCCAGGAAGACCGTCGTTGAGGTTGCGTCCATCGCCTTGCCGGTTCCCTTCGGTAGCCGCTTACTCGCATTGGCCTGAAGCTCCAAGACAGCCTCCAGGAAGTCTCGCGCAAGCTGCCCGAATTCTTCGACGCCGAGGTCGTCGAGGACGAGAGGGGTCCAGCTCAACTCGCCTGGCGGAGCATCGAAGACTCCCGCCTCCAACGAGGCTGAGGCGTCATCGAAAAAGTGCTGCAAGATGCTCACTGAGTTGCCTTTCCGCACGGCCGAGGGAAGGTGCTGCCAGGTACCGGGGGGGATCAAGGTTGGCGTGACCGCCCGGTAGAAGTGCTCCACGGCCCCGCGAACCGGGACTTTGTGATCCAGCATGATCAGGCGGCATTCCCGCAGCACTTTTACGTGGTAGCTGACCTGGCTCAGCCCTTCGTCCAGCTCGTCGGAGATTTCCTTTGGACTGGCGACGCGCTCGCAGAGGACGGCGAGAATGCGGACACGCTCTTTCTTCGATAGCGCTTTCATCTGCTTGTAATTGATCAGCTCCTCCGAGGGTCGTTTTTGCTTTTTTCTGGCTGGCTTCCCTTTCGCCGATTTGCTCCGCTTCTTGCCGCTTGTTTTCTTGTGCGCCATTTCGGTCTGCCCCTGTTGTTTGATTGGTACGAATAATTGGTGGCGCTCGACGCTAAGCGTTTAACGACGGCTAAACGAAGCGAATTTCCTGTATCAGCACCGCTGTCGCTCATTGCGCAGGAGAATCTTGAGCAACTAGCCTGCGGCGGCAGAAGGGCGGTTGGCGAATTGACTCACAGGAGATCGCCAACCAACCCTCCCCTGGCCACTCCTTCAATTTGGCTCTGAGAGCCGGCCCGGCGACTCACCTAAGCGACGAGCCGCCGGCCGGCCCCTTCTTGCCTCTAAGCGGACTTCCGAACCGAAATGGCCGGCATCGCTTGCTCGACCTTGGCGACCTGCATTGCACCGCCTCTACCTGTAGTTGTGCAAATCCTCAGATTTTCTAGATCGGTTAGCAACGACGAACGGCTAAGAGCAGGAAAAGGCTGCTAATCACTCAGAAGGTGGGAAACAAATCGGCTAGGGTTGCTGCGATCAAAACACGCTAAGGGGGGACCGTGACCGCGAAGAGCAGCAGCAAGACGAAGGAGCTAAACGAGCAGCTCGCGCTGCTCGTCTCCTGCATGAACACGATCAAGGTGTTGACCGTCCTCGTGGACCGGGCCGCCAGTCCAAAGGAAATCGGCGAGCTCTTGGAACTGAAAACGCCCACTGTCAGTCATCACGTCAGGAAGCTGTTGAGGCTGGGCATGATCGAGCTGATTGACGAAAGGGACGCTGGAGGGACCATCCAGCACGTCTACCGAGCAATAGTCCGGCCGCTTGTCAGCAACTGAGGAGTGGGACGAGCTGAACATCGAGGAACGGGAGCGGTACTCGATCTGGATCGTCCAGCTGATCCTTATTGATGCCTCGAATTCCTTCGCGAACAACTTCTTTGACATCTATACCGACAATCACTTGAGCCGGACTCCGATGGTCGCCGACAGGCAGGGCCTAACCGAAGTCGCCGAAATCCAGAACAATGCCTTGGACGAAATCATCCAGACTCAAGCGATCATCGCCGACCGAATGATTCGCGACGGCTCGACCGGCATGAACATCATTGCTGCGATGATGTGCTTCGGGCTTCCTGAACCGAGTGAGGGGCTAGTTTCTCTCGGGGACGTGTAAGCGAGCCTCCCACGCACGAGCTACTGAGCAAACACGGCCTGCCGCTGTACGAGCCAAGCCCGGTCTCAGCAGAATGCCTAGTGACGGCGGGTTATCCATGCGGCGGTCGGGGTAGCCGTCGCCTACGCCCCCAACAGGAGGTAGTCAGATGAAGAGGCTGAGGAGCAGACGGCCGTCGCCGGCCATGATCGTCGCGGTGATCGCCCTGATCGTGGCATTGACGGGAACCGCATTCGCCGCCCAGAACATCAACGGCGGCGCGATCAAGAAGCAGACGATCGGGGGCGGCAAGCTGAAGCAGAAGACGCTGACCGGCTTCCAGATCAACACCAACAAGCTCGGCACGGTGCCTGCCGCCAGGCGTGCCTCCCACACCTACTGGGCCGTGGTCAACAACCCCCCCGGCGCCGGCAACGCCGCGCTTGCCCGCGCCAGCGACGCCGGGATCACCGCGAGCGAGGGCGGTGGCGCCGTCACCATGGCCCTCCCGGTCAACATCAGCGGCTGCGCCGACGTCGCCGACCGCAACAACGCGGGGACGACGCCGCCGGGCGCGGGCTTCGCCCAGACCAACACCTCACCGGCCAACGCCAACGCGATCGAAGTGCGAACCCGAGACGAGAAAGGCGCTCCCGAAGACGCCGACTTCCACCTGATCGTCGTCTGCCCATAGTCACTGAGGACGGGCAGGCGCAGGGCCCGGCCCCTCGTTTCAGCCACAGGGGCCGGGCCGACGGGTAGGCTGCCGCGATGGCCGACGCACCACAGGAGTTCAAGGAGGGCGACAAGGTCTGGGTCGAGGACGGCAACGGCAAGCACCACCCAGGGATCTTCGTCGGCAACAACGAAGCCTCAGGCTGGTTCGGCGGCGGGCCGAGCGCCTACGTCGTCCACCCGGAGGCGCACCAGGCCGAGGTCGTCTCGGTCTTCCGCATCACCCCGCGCGACGAGTAGCACGCCGCAAGGGCCGCAAGCTAGGGACCGAGCCTGGCTGTCTGCATATCGACCCGGTCACCGCGGAAGGGCACCCCCTCGGCGACGAGCAGGCGCCGCTGCCGCTGGCCCTTGGCGAGGGAGCCGTCGGCGCGAACGACGCGCCACCAGGGCAGGTCGGGATCGTCGCACTCGAACAACACCGCTCCGGCGAAGCGCGGTGAGCCGGGGGACACGTCGCCGTAGGTCCGCACGAAACCCGCCGGGATCTCGCTTACGCGAGCGAGCACTTCGAGCTCGCGAGACTCGCTCGCGGCCGTCACACCGCCGGGCCGAAGGCGTCGATCAGACGGTTCTGGTACTCACTCAGCTCCTCCGGCGAGATGAAGTAGGTCGGCGGCGTGAGGAAGAGTCCGTCGGCGCGCTCGGCCGTCGCCTCGACCCGCGCGCGGACCTTGTCGAGCGGGCCGGCGGCACAGTAGGCGTCGACCATCTCGTCGCTGATCGCGGCGGGGACGGCGGCGAGGTCGCCACGTCGGAACGCCTCGCCGGCGGCGACCGCGTTCTCGGCGAAGCCGTGCAGCTCCCAGAGCGGCATGTAGGTCTTGACCGTCGCGTAGAAGGAGATCGTGCGGCGGGCCATCTCGACCGCCTTCGCCTCGTCGTCGTCGATCGCGCAGCAGACGGTCGGCAGGTAGTCGAAGTCCTTGCGGTCGCGGCCGGAGCGGCTCAGTCCCTCCTCGAAGGAGGAGACGACGACCTCGTCGATCCAGCGCAGGCTCTGGATCGGGTGGCCGATCAGGCCGTCGGCGACGTCACCGGCCATCCTGCACATGCCGCCCTGCACTCCGGCGGTGTAGATCGGCACCGACTCGCGCGGCGCCGGGTGCGGACGAACCCAGCCCTTGATGTCGATGTCGTAGTAGGTGCCCTCGTAGCGGATCGGCTCGCCCCTGCCGGCCTGCTGCATGATTTGCCGCGTCGCCTCGATCGCCTCGCGCAGGTGCGGCGCCGGCCTGCCGTACTCGGCGTTGTGCCAGGTTTCGTTGAGGCGTTTGACCCCCGAGCCGAGCCCGAGCCGGAAGCGGCCGCCTGACATCTCGTCGATGTCGAGCGCGGAGACGGCGAGGATGAACGGACTGCGGGTGAAGGCCCAGGCGATCCCGGTGGCGATGCCGATCCTCTCGGTCCGCCCCGCCAGGTAGGCGGCCTGGGTGACCGAGGAGCGGAACAGCTCCGGCGCCCAGACGCACTCGACGCCGGCCGCCTCGGCGCGCTTCGCTTCGGCCTCGAGGTCGGCGACGGTGACGCCGATGCCGGCGACCGAGATGCGATCGAGAGCGCCCACGCTCAGACCGGCACGGGGGCCGGCGCCTCGGCGAGGATCCGGTCGGCGACGCGGTCGCGATGCCAGCGGGCGCCGCCGAACATCGCCGCGTTCGCCTTGCCGCGCTTGAGGAAGAAGTGGAGGTCATGCTCCCAGGTGAAGCCGATCCCGCCGTGCACCTGGATCGAGGCGTCGGGGACGCGCCAGCCGGCATCGGAGGCGTAGGCCTTCGCCATCGACGCGGCCAGCGGCAGCGACTCCGGCTCCGCGTCCGCTGCCCAGGCGGCGCCGTACACCGCGGAGCGGGCGTTCTCGGTCTCGAGCAGCATCTGGGCGCAGCGGTGGGAAACCGCCTGATACGCGCCGATCGGCCGGCCGAACTGCTGGCGGTCTTTGGCGTAGGAGACCGCCATCTCCATCGTCCGCTGCGCTATCCCGGTCGACTCGGCGGCGATCGCGACGCAGACGCGGAGGAAGACCGGGTGGTAACCGGACTCCTCGGCGGGCATCGTGTCCTCCGCCCCGACCCGGACACCCTCGAAGCGCACCGAGTAGAGCCGGCGGGTCAGGTCGATCGAGGGTTCGGCCGTGACGGTCACTCCGTCTGCGCCGCTGTCCACCAGGTGGCGCTTGCCGTCCGTGGTGGCGACGATGAAGAAGTCGGCGGAGGCAGCATCGGGGACGAGCACCTTCTCGCCATCGAGAACCACACCCTCGCCGCCGGCCCTGGCCTCCATCGTGAAAGCACCCGGCGTCGCCGCCGAGCCGGCGTCCCAGAGGGCGGGAACGCCGCGCTTCTCGCCCGCGGCCAGCGGCCGCAGGTAGCGCTCGCGCTGGTCATCGGAGCCGCAGAAGGACAGCGCCAGACCGGCGAGCGTGGTCGTCAGCAGCGGCGAGGGAGCCAGCGCGTAACCCATCTCCTCGAAGAGGACGGCGAGGTCGACGACGCCTAGGCCCTGCCCTCCCCACTCCTCCGGCAGCGCCAGACCGGGCCAACCGAGCTCCGCCATCTCATCCCAGTCGGACTGCTCGAAGCCATGCTCGCTCTCGGCCAGCTCACGGATCCGCTCGGACTTGTAGCGAGCGGCGAGGAAATCGCGGGCGGTCGACTTGATCGCCTGCTGCTCGTCGGTGAGGTCGAAGTACATGGGCTCAGATCACCTCAACCTGGGCAGACCGAGCACCCGCTCGGCGATGATGTTCTTGAGGATGTCGGTGGTGCCGCCCTCGATCGAGTTGGCGCGCGAGCGCAGGAAGCTGTACTGCCAGGCACCGTTGGCGACGGCGTGCTCGGCGCCGCGGTCGAGCGGCGCGTAAGCGCCCTCGATGTCGAGCGCCAGCTCGGCTATCCGCTGGTTTATGTCAGCCCACTGCCACTTGCCCAGCGAGCCCTCAGGCCCGGGGATCCCCGACTGCATCGTCTTGGTCAGGCCGCGGTAGGCATTCAGCCGCATCGTCTCGGCCTCGATGTAGAGCTGGGCGAGCCGGTCGCGCAGCAGCGGGTCATCCGCGGCGCTGCCGCCGTTGACGCGCGTTTCCTGCGCCAGCTCGGTCAATTTTTTGAGGCTGTTGGAGATCTGCGAGATGGCGCCGAAGGCGAGGCCGGCGCGCTCGTTCATCAGCGTCGTGATCGCCACCGACCAGCCGTTGCCGACACCCCCGACCACGTTGGCGTCGGGGATCCGCGCCTCCTCGATGAAGACCTCGTTGAACTCGCCCTCGCCGGTGATCTGGACCAGCGGCTTGGCCTCGACGCCGGGCTGCTCCATGTCCATCAGAAAGTAGGTGAGCCCCTTGTGCTTGGGGGCGTCGGGGTCGGTGCGGGCGACGAGCATGCACCACTTGGCGTACTGGGCGAAGGTCGTCCAGACCTTCTGCCCCGTGACGACCCACTCGTCACCGTCCTTGACGGCCCTGGTCTTCAACGAGGCAAGGTCGGAGCCCGACTCCGGCTCGGAGAAACCCTGACACCAGATCTCCTCGGCGGTGAGGATCGGCTCCAGATAGCGCTGCTTCTGCTCGTCGGTGCCGTGGGCGATGACGACGGGCCCGCCCATCGCCAAGCCGAGCACATTGGCGGGACTCGGCGCTTCCTGCCGCGCCGCCTCGCCGACGAAGATCGCCTGCTCGATCAGGGTCGCGCCGCGGCCGCCGTACTCCTTCGGCCAGGAGATGCCGGCCCACCCCGCCTCGTGCAGCTTGCCCTGCCACTCGCGTCGGAAGGCCATCACCTCCTCGAGGCCCGCCTCGGGCTCCGGACCGGGATGGTTCTCCTCCAGCCAGGCCCGGACCTCGTCGCGGAAATCGCGCTCAGACGGTGAGAGGCTCAGGTCCATCGGACTGAGCATATAGGGAGTTGGCTGGATGGCCAGGGGACCAGGTCAAGACACTTCGGAAGGACTCAGCCCACCGCTTCGAAAGGACTCAGCCCGCATTTGACCAGGGGGTATTTGCCGGCCAGCACCCTGGCTTTTTCGTAGGTTTCGCCGGCCCTGGACGTCTTTTTCGGATTCGCCTTTGCTTCGTCGATCCACGCCTGATAGGCATCGAGGATCGCTTTGATCTGCGCCTCGTCCCCGCTTGGGGGCGCGAGGGAGCCGATGCCGTTCTTCTGGGCTTCGGCATTGGCGACGAGGATCGGAAGAATGACGGTTTCTTCCAGCTTCAATCCCTCGGGTTCGGTATTGACGCCTTCCGCTTCGGCCTTTTTATAGGCATGGACGAGTTCGGCGGCGGTCTTGGTGTTGTTCTTCAGGCAGATCACTTCCGCCTTCTTGGTGAATGCGGACTTTTCGGGGGAGGCGGCTTCCGTGCTCCCGCCACCTTCGCTTTCTTCGCCGCCTTCACCGCTTTCGCTGCTTTCACCGCTTTCCGCGCCTTCGCTTTCCGCGCCTTCGCTTTCAGCGTTAGCCGTGCTTGCCGCACCTTCTGCGCCGGTCGCACTGCTTCCGCCGTTGCCGCTGCCTCCTCCGCATCCTGCGATGAGCAGGCCGATGACAAAGACACCCACGATCAGCACAACCGCCAGCTTATGCACAACCTCTCCCCTTTACTCGAATAAGTTAGAGAAGAGGCTAGCGGATTTCCGCCGGCCGCGCGGCCGAATCCTCAGTGCATCGCGAAGCTAGATTCGCTCGATCAGGGTGCCGGTGCCGAGGCCGCCGCCACAGCACATCGTGACCAGGCCCATCTCCTTGTCGGAGCGCTCCATCTCGTGCAGCAGGGTGGTGATCAGGCGGGCTCCGGTCGAGCCGAGCGGGTGGCCGAGGGCGATCGCGCCGCCGTTGACGTTGACCCGGTCCATGTCGGGATCCAGCTCCCGCCGCCAGGCGGCGACGACGGAGGCGAAGGCCTCGTTGATCTCGACCAGATCGATGTCGTCCATCGTCATCCCGTTGCGGTCGAGCAGCTTCCGGGTCGCCGGAATCGGCCCGGTGAGCATGATCACCGGGTCCACCCCAACCGTCGTCTGGTCGTAGATCCGCGCCCGCGGCTTCAGACCCAGGGCGTCGGCCTTCTCGCGGGCCATCAACAGCACCGCGGCAGCGCCGTCGGAGACCTGGGAGGAGTTGCCGGCGGTGATCTTGCCGTCCTCCTTGAACGCGGGCTTCAGATTGGCGAGACCCTCCAGGGTCGTCTCGCGCAAGCCCTGGTCGGCGACGTAGGTATCGCCGTTGACGGCAAACGGGACGACCTCGCGCTCGAAGCGGCCCTCTTCGGTCGCCTTGGCGGCGAGCTGCTGGGAGCGCAGGCCGAGCTCGTCGAGCTCGGAGCGGGGGATCTCCCACTCGTCGGCGATCATCTCCGCCGAGAGTCCCTGCGGAATCAGGTTGTAGCGCTCCAGGAGCTCGGGCGAGAAGGGCGAGCCGTGCTCTTTCATCACCTCGTAGCCGTCGGCGAAGGAGATGTGCCCCATGTGCTCGACGCCGGAGCCGATCGCGACGTCGTGGACGCCGGTGGCGACCAGCGCCGCGGCGAAGTTGACCGCCTGCTGGGCGGAGCCGCACTGGCGGTCGATCGTGGTCGCGGGCGTCTCGATCGGCAGGCCGGCCTCGAGCCAGGCGTTGCGCCCGATGTTGACCCCCTGCTCGCCGAACTGCTGGGCACAGCCGGTGACCACGTCACCGGTCTCGGCGGGATCGAGCCCGGAGCGCTCGAACAGCTCCGCGTAGACCTTGGCGAGGAGGTTCGAGGGGTGGATGTCCTTGTAGTAGCCCTTCTCCGCATGGCCGCGCCCGATTGGGGTGCGCACCGCCTCGACGATGACGACCTCGCGGCCGCCGAACTTGCCGTTTCCGTTCCCAGACATCGAAGCCTCCGTTCGTCGCCGTATCCCTTCCAAGGGTAGCTGATTGACTGGTCAGTCAGCCAGGGGCTGGCGGGGCACACGACCCCGCTTCCCGGAAGCTTGATAGGAACCCGTCCTCAATGAGCGGGAGCAAGGGATACGACTCGCCCGGAATAGCTGGGAGCGGCGCGATCGCTACGGGCTTGGCTGCTGTAGCCACGACGACCGCCGACACGATCCTGCTTGCTCGCAGCGAGGCTTCTGCCTGGCGCGCGGAGGAGAAAGTGGTCGCGGCCTGCGCCAAGATCGACGGTGCGGAGCCCTCGCGGCTGCGGGTCACCACCGACCCCAAGGACCTTGCCGATTGCGACATCGTGGTCGAGGCCGTGGTCGAGGAGGTCGGCCCCAAGGGCGAGGTGCTGAGCAGCGTCGCCGAGGCCTGCCCGAACGCCGATCTCGCCACGACGACCTCCTCGTTGAGCATCGCCGAGATCGCCGCCGCCGCCAAGATTCCCGGCCGCCTCTTCGGCCTCCACGTCTTCAATCCGGTGCCGCGGATGAAGCTGGTCGAGGTCTGCTTCCCCGACACCGGAGACGAGACCCGCGAGAAGGCGCTCGCCTGGTGCGCGGCTCTGGGCAAGACCGCGGTCGAGGTACCCGACCAGGCCGGATTCGTCGTCAACCGCCTCCTCTTCCCCTACCTCTTCGACGCGGTGCGACTGGTCGAGCGGACCGGCATGGAGGCGGGCGAGGTCGACTCCTGCATGAAGCTCGGCGCCGGTCACCCGATGGGCCCGCTCGCCCTGCTCGACTTCGTCGGGCTCGACGTCGCCGAGGCGATCGGTGACGCCCTCTTCGCCGACTCCTCAGACCCGGCCCACAAGCCGCCGGGCCTGATGGTCGAGATGGCCGGCGAGGGCAAACTCGGTCGGAAGTCCGGCTCGGGTTTCTACAGCTACGACTAGCGCCTTCCGGCCAGGTCCCAGATCACATCTGCCGGTGAGCAGCCTTGGCGGCGAGCCGTCGCCTCGATCTCCTCCCAGGGAAGCTCAGCTTCGGGCAGCTCGTCCCAGCGAGCCAGATCCAGTGCCTCAACCGCCCCTTTGAGTGCGGGGCCAAGATGCTCCTCGGAGCGCAGCAGCGCTCTCAGGACCTCAAGCTGCTTGTCGCTCAAGCGCACAACCCACATGCGATACCTCCAGGGTTAGGCGTAACGCGGGTTGCTCAGGAAACCTAGGCCGCGGGCCGGACGGAACCACTGATGCGAACCGCCTCGACGCGGTTCTCGCGCACCGACTCGACCCTGATCGTGTAGCCGTTGGCGGTGATCGTGTCGCCCCGCTTCGGCAGCCGGCCGAGCTCACCGAACACGTAGCCGCCGATCGAGTTGTAGGCGTCGCTGTCGACCGGCAGCTCGATCCCCCGGTCGGCGAGATCCCCCAGCGAGACGTGGCCGCGCACGAACCACTCGCCGCCGGCGAGCTGACGCAGCGCCGCGGCGCGCGGGTCGGTCTCGTCCTCGATCTCCCCCACCACCTCCTCGAGGATGTCCTCGACGGTGACGATCCCCACCGTCCGCCCGTACTCGTCGACCACGACCGAGAGCGAGGTCCTCTGCACCTGCAGGTCGTGGAGGAGGTCGTCGAGCGGGCGGGTCTCCGGGACGATCACGGCGTCGCGGACCACCGGCTCGATCCGAGCCTCCGGCCCGTCGCTCATGAAGAGGCGGGCGAGGCTGTTGTTGTGGACAATCCCCTTGACCCGATCGGGGTTGTCGTCCTCGATCACGACCAGGCGAGTGTGACCGGAGGTGACGCAGCGCCGCAGCGCCGTCTCGACGGTCTCCGAGGCATCGACGGTGACCACGGCCGGAATCGGCGTCATCACCTCGCGCGCCTCCTGCTCGTGCAGATGGAAGACGCCGCCGAGCATTCCGGCCTCGCCGGGGTCGAGCGTCCCACCCAGCTTCGAGCGGTCGATGATCTGCTTCAGGTCCTCGGCGGTGTGACGCTCCTCGATGTCGGTCGGATCCACCCCGAAGAGACGGACGATCGCGTTGGAGATCGCGCTCAGCCCCATCGTCACCGGCGCGGTGGCGGCGCGGAACCAGTTGAGCGGGCGCGAGACCCGGCGCGCGGTCCGCTCGGCCTGGTTGATCGCCAGCATCTTCGGCACCTGCTCGCCGATGCTGATGTGGATCGCCGTGACCAGAGCGAACGCGATCCCGACCGAGAGGGCGACCGCCGCCCCATGCGAGAGGCCGCCGAAGGCCGGCTCCAACAGCTTGGAGAGCGACGGCTCGCCGAGGAAGCCGATCCCGATCGAGGCCATCGTTATCCCGATCTGACAGGCGGAGAGTGATTCGTCGATCTTGTCGAGCTGCTCGATGACGGCCTCGGCGCCGCTCTCCCCTTCCTCCGCGAGCTGCTCGATTTTGCCGCGCTTGCTCCTGACCAGCGCAAACTCAGCCGCGACAAAGAAACCGTTGACGGCGACCAGCAAAAGTAGGAGGACGAGCAGGAGGACGCTCATCGGCTATTTGGCCCGGTACTTCGGGGGAGGTCGTCTTCGGCCATTCGGCGTAGGAAATATAGCTTTCGCACCCGCGGAAACCCCGAGAGTGCCATATTGAGCCCCGCATGCGAATCGCCAGTCTCGTGCCATCCGCGACGGAGATGCTGTTCGCCCTGGGGCTGGGTGAAAGCGTCGTCGCCGTCACCCACGAGTGCGACTACCCACCGCAGGCCCGTTTACTCCCACATCTGACGCGGACGGTGCTGGCAGACGGCCTCAGCGCCCGCGAGATCGACACCGCCGTGAAGACCACGGTGGGTGAAGGCCGGGCGCTCTATGAGCTGGACGAAGAGCGGCTCGCCGAGCTCGCCCCCGACCTGATCGTGACCCAGGCGATCTGCGACGTATGCGCCGTCTCCTACGAGGACGTGCTCGACGTCGCGGCGCGGCTGCCGAGCCGGCCCAGGGTCCTGCAACAGGACCCGAGCACTTTGGGCGAGATGCTCGAGGACGTGATCCGGCTCGGCGAGGCCACCGGCCTGGCAACCGAGGCGCACGACATGCGTGGCGAATTGGAGGGCAGGCTCGCGGCGGTCCGGGCCGCCGTCTCCGGCGCCAGCCTTCCTCGCGTGATCGCCCTGGAGTGGCTCGACCCACCCTTCGTCGGCGGCCACTGGATCCCCGAGATGATCTCGATCGCCGGCGGCGAGGACGTCGCCGGCCCGCCCGGGCTGAAGTCGCCCGAAGTTCAGTGGGGCGCACTGTCGGGACTGGGGCCCGACGTCGTGATCGCGATGCCCTGCGGCTGGTACGTCGACGAGTCCCACGCGCAGGCAATCGAGCACTGGGAGCCGATTGCGAGGCTCGGCGCCGGCCGGGTCTTCGCGGTCGACGCCGCCTCGACCTACTCGCGACCGGGGCCGCGGCTGGTCGACGGGGTCGAGCTGCTTGGACACATCCTCCACCCCGACCTGGTCGACCCACCCGGCAACATCGGCTTCGCCGAGGTCAGAGCGCCGCTCTGACCCGACGGCCCGTCAGGCGATCGCTATAGCTGAAGCGATGCAGAAGAAGCCGACCGCGGCCATCGCCAAGAGCTCCATAGGCAGATGGCGCTCGCCCAGCATGCCGCGCTCGCCGGCGAGGATGAACAGCGCGCAGAGAAATCCGCCTGCCAAGCCACCGAGATGAGCTCCGATGCTGATCCCGGAGACGCCGAAGCTGAACGCGAGGTTGAGCAGGATGAGCACCCCGACCGAGGAAGCCAGGGCATCAACGCCGCGGCCTCGGGCGATCACGAAGGTGGCGGCCAGCACGCCGAAGACGGCGCCCGAGGCGCCGATGCTGAGGCTGTTTGGCGAGAGCAGCAGCGCACCGAACGATCCGGCGAACAGCGAGACGAAATAGAGCGTGACGAATCGCGGCGTTCCGACCCCAGGCTCGAGTATCCGACCGAGGAAAAAGAGAAGGATCATGTTTCCGGCGATGTGAAACAGGCTGGCGTGCAGGAATGCGCTGGTCAGCAACCGGTACCACTCTCCATCGGCGACCGATGGACCGAAGAGTCCGAATTCAGGAATCAGCGACGACGTGATGTCCCCGAAGCCACCGTTTCCCGTGGCGATCTCGGCGAAGAACACGGCCACGTTGATCGCGATCAGGACGAAGGTGGCCGGGGCGCTGGCGAGCAGCGAGGCCTGGCCCACCCCCCTGGTCACCCGAGTGCGCTGTTGAGCACACTCGGGACAGCGCATGCCGACCGGGGTCGGCGTCATGCAATCGGGGCAGATCGGCCGCCCGCAGTTGGAGCAGGAGACGGCCGTCTCACGGTTGGGGTGTCGGTAGCAGGTCTGCGCCATCGCGAACGGGGGAGCCTACAATCGCCGCGAATGGAGGGAGCGAGCCCAGCCCGTCTCTATGCCACGCTGGTCGGCGCGGCGCTGATGATCGGTGGAATCGCCGGCTTCTTCTACAGCGCCTCGTTCGGCAGCCCCGGCAGCGTCGACGACGCCTTCGGGATCCTCGCCGTCAACGCCTGGCACAACATCTTCCACATCGTCACCGGCGCTATCGGCCTGCTGGTCGCCGGCTACGCGGCGCGGCAGTACGCGCTCTGGCTCGGCGCCATCTACGTCGTGGTCGCGGTCTGGGGCTTCCTGATCGGCAGCGGCGAATCGATCCTCGGCTTCCTCCCCGTCAACACGGCAGACGACTTCCTCCACCTGATCCTCGGCGGACTGGGCCTTGCCGCGGCCGCGGCGACGCCGAGGCTACGGCCGGATGCGACTGGCGACTGAGCGCAGGCCGCCGGCTTGCTGACGGCCGCGGCGCCTCATCTCGAAGAGGACCAGGGCGCCGGTGGCGATCCCCCCGGCGCCGACGGCGACCACCGGGCGTACCCAGTTGCGCGGGTCGCGAAGGGCCCGCAGCTCGCTCTCGGAAAGCTCCTCGGCCCAGTCCGACAGCTCCTCCGCCGCCGCCTGGGTCACCGCGGCGAGCGTGTCTTCGAAGCGCCCCGACATCCGCTCCGGCGGCTCGATCGGCCGCAGAGCGTCGCCGAGCAGACGCTCGACGTCCCAGGTGCTGCCGGTCAGCTTTTCGCTCGCCTCACTCATCGCTCATCTCCTCCTGAAGCTGCTTGATCGCGCGATGGATCAGCACCTTGGTGGCGCCGTCGCTGCGGCCGAGCGCACGGGCGATCTCGCGGTTGTCCATGCCGAGCGCGAAACGCATGATCAACGCATCGCGGCGGTCGTCCGGCAGGTCGTCGAGCTTCTCGATCACCTGCCGCAGCTCCTCGCGCCCCTCGGCGATCGCCTCGGTCCCGTGCCGGGCGGGGATCGGGTCGGCGTTTTCCAGCGGCGTCTGCGGGCGGCGGGAGCGGTCCCGGTAATAGTTGAGCGCCAGGTTGTGGGCGATGCGGATCAGCCAAGGGCGCAGCGGCCGCCCGTCGGACTCGCGCCGGGCCCGGTCGAAGTGACGGTAGGCCTGCAGGAAGGCCTGCTCGGTCAGGTCCTCGGCGTCGTGCTGGTTGCCGACCCGGTAGTAGGCATATGAGTAGACGTCCTTGAGGTGGTCCCGGTAGAGCTGTTCGAAGGCGCGGTCCAGATCCGCCTTGGCGGCCGGGTCGAGGCTCGCCGGCTCGACGTTCTTCTGGTCGCCACTCACGCTCGAAGCCTAGCCTCATGCGGCGGCCCTCCTCGAACGCTCGACCTTGCGCAGGCCGGCGACCCAGGCCTCGGTGTCGATCTCGCCCCGAATCACCGCGGCGAGACCGCTCAGCGCCTCTGCCGGACTGCCTGAGCCCGCGATCGCCTCGGCCAGCAACGGCACGGCGTCGAGGCCCTCGGAGGCCTGGCCAATCAACCCGGGAATCTCCGCCGCCGGTGTGCCGCGGCCGAGCAGCTCGCCGGCGCGCCGGTTGCGCCCCGAGGGCGCCAGCACGGTCGCGGTCAGGTCACCGACCCCCGCCAGGCCGGCGAAGGTCTCGAGCTCGGCGCCGCGCGAGATCGCGTACTCGATGCACTCCCGCCAGACCCCGGCGGCGGCGATGCCCGCCGCGTTGAGGCCGAACGGCTCGCTGGCGGCGGCGGCGAGAGCGGCGGCGTTCTTTGCGGCGCCCGCCATCTCGACGCCGGTCACGTCGCGCGAGCGCTCGCAGACGAGGCCGGCACGGTCGAAGACCTCACCGAGCTGGTCACGCAGGTCGGCGTCGCCCGAGCCGAGCACGAGCGCAGCCGACCCCGAGACCGCCTCGCGGGCATGGGCTGGGCCGCCCAGGCAGGCGACCGCGCGGGCTCGGATGCGTTCACCGACGTACTCGGCGGGGAGCTGGCCGCGCGGGGCGATCAGCCCCTTGGTCAACAGCAGCACCGAGCAGCGGTCGCTGACCCGGTCGGCGACCGCCCCGACCGCCTGCGGGAGCGAGCCGGACGGGATCGCCAAGCAGACCAGGTCGAGGCCCGCCAACTCGATTTCCGAAGCCGGGAGGACGCGGAGCGTCTCGGGCAGCTCGACCCCCTCCAGGTAACGCCGGTTTTCGCCGGCCTCGGACACCTCGGCCGCCTGGGCGGCGGTGCGGGCGCCGAGCTGCACCTCCAGCCCGCCGCGGGCGAGCAGGACGGCCACCGCGGTGCCCCAGCTGCCGGCGCCGATCACGGCGGCGCGGCGCATCGGCGGCAGGCCGCCCATCTCTTCCCACTGCAAGAGGACGTTAGGCCAGATCCGCGCCGTCACCGATTCGGCCAGCGGCGGCGAGGGCTGCTCGACCCGCGGGAAGGTCATCGCCCGTCCCAGCCGCACCCGCACCCGCCGCGGCCGGATCCGCCAGCCGCTGCGCACGTGCTCGCTGCCGAAGACCGCCGTCGGCACGACCGGGGCGCCGGTCTGCAACGCCAACCGCCCCACACCCCGCTTCGGCGTCGCCAGAGTGCCTCGCCGGATGCGCGTCCCCTCGGGGAAGATGCAGACCGTGCCGCCGCGCTCGACCGCGAGCCGGGCCGTCTCCATCGCCAGCTCGTCTGATTCGCCGCGACGGATCGGGAAGGCGCCGAGCCGTGAGAGCAGCCAGCCCTGCCAGCGGCGCTCGAACAGCTCGACCTTGGCGACGTAGTTCATCGGCCGCCGCCAGGGCAGCGCGGCGCCGATCGCGAAGGGGTCGAGGAAGCTGCGGTGGTTGGCGGCGACGATCAGGCCGCCGCGGACGTGGCGGCCGTGGTCGCTGCCGGCGCGGCCGAGGCGGAAGTAGAGGAGGAAGAACGGCGTCATGAAGACCCTCGCCAGCAGGTAGAGGGGCCAGTTGACGCTGTGGCGCCGGGTGTAGTCGTGGTAGCGCTGGAGTCGCTCTTCGTGCACGAAGAGCGCTACACGGTGCCGAGGGTGTGGTTACCAGGCGCTCTCGATCAGCTCTGCCAGCTCCTCATGACCGGGAGGTTCAGGCGTGAACGCCAGCTCGGGGCGGAGGAGCATCGATTCCAGTGCCTGATCGAGCTTCGAACGGTCGGCGCCGACGTCGCCGAGGCCGGCCGGATTGCCGCCCAGCTCGAGGATGCGAGCTTCGATCCCGGCGGGATCGGTGTTCAGGGCTTCGGCGAGCGGGGCGAGGTGGTCAGGGGCCCGCGGGACCATGAAGGCCATCGCGCGGGGCAGGATCGCCGCGTTGGTCTCGGCGTGCGGGCTGCCGCAGACCCGCACCAGGGTCTGACAGATCACGTGGTGCATCCCGAACATGGCGGAGTCGATCGCGTAGGCGCAGAGCAGCGATCCCTGAGCCAGCGCCGCCCGGTTGCGCTCCGCCGCGTCTTCATCCAGTGAAGCGGCGATCAGCTCGGCGCCGCGCAGCGCGGTCATCTGCGAAACCGGGTTGGAGAACGGCGTGTAGAGCGAGTCGGCGCCGTGGGCGAGGCCGTTCATCGCGCTGGCGCGGAGCGCCTGCTCGGCCTGGCTGGTCATCGCCTCCGGATCGGCAATAGCCAGCTCGGGGCGCACCATCGCGCGGACGCGGCCCTCGGCGCCCGCCGGAAGGCGGTGGATCCCGGTCAGCTCGGCGCCCGAGAGGGTGGTCGGGATCGCCGCGACCTGGGCGCCGCTGACCGAGGCGATCGCCTTCGCGGTGTCGATCACCCGGCCTCCGCCAAGGGCGACGACGCGAGGCGAGCGGACCCGGTCGAGCAGGTCGGCGGCGACATCCGGCACCTGGCCCGGCGCGACCGCATGCACGACGGCCGCCGCAGCCTCGAGCTCGGGCGCGCCGAGCAGGGCGCGGGGAGTCGTCAGCAGCTCGAAGCCGGCAAACCCGTGCTTGTCGAGCACCTGTGGGGACTGTCCGACGCCGTCGCGGCGGAAGACCACGACCCGCCCGGCGTCCCTCCAGACGAAGTTTCCGTTCACCCGGCCTTGGCCACGCGTGGATTGACCACCGGACGAAGCTGCGGTTCGACCTCGGCGCGCAGATGCTCGTAGTCGGGCGGCAAGGAAAGCTTCTCGCCCAGATGCTCCAGCGGCTCGTCGACCGTGAAGCCCGGACCCAGCGTCGCGATCTCGAACAGGACTCCGCTCGGCTCGCGGAAGTAGATCGAGCGGAAGTAGAAGCGGTCGATCACCGGCGTCGGCTGCGCCCCGGCCGAGATCGCCCTCTCCCGCCACGCCTCGTGGTCATCGATCGTCGACGCCCAGGCGACGTGGTGGACGCTGCCGGCACCCTGCAGCGATCGGGCGGGCGGCGGCTCGTCGTAGAGATAGAGACCGCCACGCTTCTCGCCGCGCGCCTCCCAGCCCTCCCTCGCGGGCTCGAACTCGAGCGCCCCGAACAACCGATTGCCGGCATCCGGGGCAGCCGCGTACGCGCAGACGGCGTGGAAGCCCTGCAAAGCCATCGCGGCGGGCACCTCGGGGTGCTCGGCGCTGAGCGGCTCGTCAGCGACCTCGACCGCGGCCAGCTCGTGCGCGAGACCCTCGGGGTCGCCGAAGCGCAGACTCCCCCCGGCCCGCTCCGACTCGATGCCG
The DNA here is from genome assembly GCA_963706605.1 of uncultured Solirubrobacterales bacterium. Classification (GTDB taxonomy): domain Bacteria; phylum Actinomycetota; class Thermoleophilia; order Solirubrobacterales; family 70-9; genus VRUE01. The sequence continues at coordinate 1,753,010 of OY970165.1, read as the reverse complement.
TGGGCGGCGAGCCGCTCCTCCCAGAAGTCGAGTGCCTCCCAGGAGCCGACCCGCCAGACGATCCGGTGCACGTCCCCGGCACCAGCCCGGCCGGGCGGCACGCCGGGGAACTCGAAGAAGGTCAAATCAGAGCCGGCGCTGCCCTTCTCGTCGGCGAAGAAAAGGTGGTAGACGGTCGGGTTGTCCTGGTTGACCGTTTTCTTGACCAGGCGCAGCCCCAGCACTCCGACATAGAAGTCGACGTTCTTCTGCGCGTCGGCGGTAATCGCCGTGATGTGGTGGATGCCCTCCAGCTTCACCGCTGTCACGTATAGCATCCCCGTGATGAGCCGCGCACGCCGACGTACGGTCAAAGGCCTGGTGGTGCTCGGGTCGGTGCTCGCCTTCCTCAGCGTCTTCGCGATCTGGACCGAGCGCCAGGCGCTCAACACCGACGACTGGGTTGATACCAGCGGCCGGCTGATCCAGAACGAAAAGGTCCGCGCGGCGGTCGGCGAATACCTGGTCGACCAGCTCTACGCCAACGTCAACGTCGAACAGGAACTTGAAGACATCCTGCCCGGCGAAACCAAACAGCTCGCTGGGCCCGTGTCGGGCGGCCTGCGCCAGGTGGCGGGTGGGGGCGCCGAACAGGTGCTGAAGAGCTCAACCGCCGAAGAACTCTGGAAGGACGCCAACCGCGCCGCGCACGAACAACTGCTCGCCGTGCTGGAAAACAAGAAAGAGGCAGTCTCGACCGCCGAAGGGAACGTCACCCTCAACCTCGGCAGCCTCGTCACCAACCTGGCCGACCAGGTTGGGATCGGCAGCCAGCTCGCCGAAAAGCTCCCGCCCGATGCGGGCCAGGTGACGATCCTGCGCTCCGATCAGCTGAAGACGGCGCAGGACATCGCGGTTGGCATCAAGGGCCTGGCGCTGATCCTCTCCCTGCTCACCTTCCTCGCCTTCGGCCTGGCGATCTACCTCTCGCGCGAGGGGCGCTGGGTGACGGTGCTGTTCTGCGGAATCGGCTTGGTCGCCGCCGGATTCGCCGTGATCGTCTTCCGCGAGGTGGCCGGCGGGATCGTCGTCGGCCAGCTCGTCACCGACGAAAGCGTCAAGCCCGCCGCCGAAGCGACCTGGTCGATCGGCACCTCGCTGATGATCAGCATCGCGACCACGGTGATCGTCTTCGGCATTCTCCTCGGGATCGCCGGATGGCTCGGATCGCCGACCGGCTCCGCCCGCTCCAGCCGCCGCTTCATGGCGCCGGTCCTGCGCGACCACGTCGCCTACGCGTACACCACTCTGGTGATCGTCGTCTGCATCTACTTCCTTTCCGCCTCGGTCCAGAACCTGCGCTCCTTCCTGACCACCCTGGTGATCGCCGGCTTCGCCGCCTTTGGCATCCGCGAGCTGCGCCGACAGTCCGAAGAGGAATTCCCCGACGCCCAGCTCGGCGATTTCTTCGGCGGCGCCAAAGAGCGCGTGGCCGGTGCGGTGAAAAGCGCCAACCTCGGCGAGCGGGCATCGAAGCTGCGCCTGCCCGAGATGCGCAAACCAAGCGCTGGCGACAACGCGACCTCCGCGCCCGCAGCCGACGACGACAGCCGCCTGCGCCGCCTGGAGCGGGTCGCCGAACTGCACGAGAAGGGCGTCCTCACCGACGAGGAGTTCGCCGCCGAGAAGGCCCGCGTGCTTGGCAACGGCGACTCCTGATCACCGACAGCAATGTCGGTGATCCACGATCTCCGACTAGATGGTTGTCACCATCGGACTAAACCGAGCAGGGGCGACCAGTCGCCTTCCTGCAGAGCCTCTCTTGCATTTCGACCGACATGTCTTGAGCCGCATGCCATTGCGCCATGTTCTTAAACTTCCTTCCTTGCGCCGAGTCGCTGTTGAAAGTGAAACCGGCATCGGAATATCCCGAGGGATTCTGCCGCTGCGTTCCTGGGACGGGAATCCACCTCTGTGAAGCGCCAACGCCAATAGAGAAATGCAGGATCGAGTCGTACTTTCCGTGAGCCACACCGCGAAATGCAGCTTCGTCTCCTACGGGGGGCTTGATCGCCACCAACGTATGCTTAAACGGCAGACCCTGCAAGGCAGACCGCACATCTTCACCCTTCAATCTCTCTGAATCGCTACCGCCAAGCGCTGACGAACATCCAACCAAAGCAAGAAGCACGCAGAGACAGGCTCCCCCGAGCCTCAGACGGGACAGGGGCGACCAGTCGCCTTCTTACAAAGGCGCTCCTCTATTTCAACTGCCATGTGTTGCGCGGCACGCCATTGCGCCAAGTTCTTGAACTTACTCCCTTGTGCGGAATCAGTATTGAACAAATACCCCGCTTCCGAGTTTCCTATGGGGGACTGTAGACGAGTCCTCGGAATAGAAACGTCCTTCGGCGAGTCTCCGACGCTAATTGCGAAGTGAAGGGTGGAGCCATGATCTCCATGAGCTACCCCGCGGAATGCGGCTTCCGGATCAGCAGGGGGCGTGATGGGAGTCAACTCGTATGGAAACGGGAGACCGCGCAAGGCAAATCGCACGTCTTCGCCCTTCAGCTTCCCCGAATCCTCGCCCCTAAGTGCTGACGAACATCCAGCCAAAGCGAGAAGCACGCAGAGGCAGGCTCCCCCGAGCCTCAGACGGGACAGGGGCGACCGTTCGCTTTCTTGCAAAGGAGCTCTTCTATTTCAACTGCTATGTGCTGAGCGGCACGCCATTGCGCCATCGTTTTGAACTTATCCCCTTGCGTTGAGTCATCGTTAAGCACGAAACCGGCTTCCGTGTTTCCTACAGGGGACTGCACTTGAGTCCTCGGAATGGGAACAGCTTTCCCCGAGGCCCCGATGCTAATCGAGAAGCGGAGGGTTGAGTTGTGCTTCCCGTGGGCAACGCCACGAAATGCCGCTTCGTCCCCGACCGGAGGCTTAATCGATACCAACTTATGCGGGAAGGGCATACTACGGAGAGCAGGTCGCACATCCTCACCCCTGAGCATCTCCGAGCTGCCCCCACCAAGCCCTGACGAACATCCACTGGGGATCAAGGATACACAGAAGCAAAGTGCAACCAACAGCAGTCCTTTTTTACATCTAGCCATTAAATAGTCCGCCTGGCCCATAGAGATGGGACAGGCTAGATGGCTGTCACCATGGGCGCTTCTTGTCTTTCTTTTTCAAGACGTTCTTGTTCTTCTTTGAGTTCCTGCTGGTCTTTAGGGCCAGCAACAATTTCAGTATTGAATCCACCTTCCCAACCCGCACCTGCCACTACTGGATAGACGTAGGTTTTCTCTCTATGTTCCACGGTCAGGGTGATCACATTGCAGTACGATCCAGAACTTAAGGCCCCAACCGTTGGAAATAGCCAGCCGGTCGCCTATTCGCCTTCAAGACTAAGACATACCGGAATTCCAAAGGACGCCTTAACCCGGTCTGCTCTATCAAGGCCATCGACCTTACTAACGCATCCTGACACCACAAATGCCGCATATCGATAGGCAGCGAGTACCCCTTTGGCGCCCAACTTCGACGGCAGTCTTCGCGTCTGCCGGATCAGCTGGGGACCGTGATAGACATCAAGCCGCACCCGGACTACTGAGCTTGGAAATACCGCTACTCCGACATCCACTACGTTAGCTCCGTCGGTGCTTAGGGCCGGCACGCTCACCACCCGATGCGGCGGTTTGCCTGCAAATCCGCATCCCGAATCACCAGTCGACGCGGCGATGCCACTGGATTGACTCGGGCCTATCAAGCTGACGCCAAAGCACAATTTATGCGATCGCTTCCTGCGCTGACCGGTAACTAGCCATTGAAATTCGTCATTCTGCCCGCGCTTCAACGTCACCACACCAGGAACCTGGGATAGCTGGCTTCTCGTCAAAGCCGATGAAGCGTCTGCTGTTGCTCCTGTCCCACCGTAACCCGATATTAGGAGTAGGACGGCAGCGGCCAGAAAGAGTGTCAAAATCAACAACATCCCCGCTCTTCTTGCTTGATCTCCCTCGGGTGTGTCCATTGTCTTAGTCGACCCATCTGCGTGACTAGCCATGACCAACGGGACTCAGGATCATCGAGGCTGGAGGTTAGTCCGCAGCTCGATTAATGCTTTCCGCAAGGAATTGGGCCGCTATCACCAAGTTGTTCATCTGCGCTGTTGTACGTAGAAAACTCATGCAGACAGAACGGGCCTGTAAAAGCATGTGCCCAATATGCAACTGGCACAATGCCAATCTGCCTTGCCTTGGAATTGCTGAGTCGCCTCAACTTGACCATCCGACGTCCTCGGTTGCCCAAGTCCAGATTCAGCCGTCGAGCCGAGCCGACAAAGATCCCCGCCACAACCGATCGTTTCTCTCGACCTGATGAACCACCTGGTATCACTTGCAAAAGCGATAATTCCGGCGTTACTTCGCCGCACTGCTCCACTTCGTCGATCCTAGTTCGTTCCTCCGTCACGGTCGATATACAAGGTTCCGCTATGCCCTTGCGTCGCTTAGATCCACTTTCAATCATGCTCGTCCAGGAAAACTGACCGATTCGTCCCTTGCCGATCACGGCGTATTCACTCTGTGCCACGTAGTTTGCGTTGGTAGTGCCGCACGTGACTGAAAGAGCAAGAATGACACAGGCCCCACCCGCAAGTTTCCGAATATGCATGGCGTTCAACCTAGCAGTCGATGCAAGTGGTCTTGTGTAGGCCTACGTAACCATCTTTTGACGCCCAAATGTATAGCGCCAGTCCGGCTATGTGATGCGTCCAGTTTTTCGGCGCACCGATCCCCCAATGCCATTCCCCAAAGGGAGTGAGATGACGACCATATGGGGCATATGACTCCTCTCCATATTTGGTATGCCCCCACCATTTGCATTGAATTGCTGGATCGATGAAAAAATTCCAATGGATCCAACCTTGATTTTCGAGGTGTTCCCTATCGTACATCTTGGCGCAGTCCACGTGTTCGGTTTGACTTCCCTTGTGCTTGGCAAAAACACCTGGGACTATGTAGTAGTCAGCTCGAATCCCGTAGTTAAATGCGATGTCGTCCTCTCCGGGATCGTTAGTAAATGGGTCGCCACAGAAATGCGAGGACCGCATATGCACATCGGGAATCTCGGGGATTTTCTCACAGGTTACCCAGTGAACATGACGATGCTGTATTTGATTTTTCCATTTCGCGAGATCTTCCACTTCAGCTTCGGCTGGGCTGGCGGGTTCGGGGGCCGATACTTCGAGTTCGCTGATCTCGCCCCCGATAGTTGCGGAGCTTTCTTGGGCTGCCTGTTCCATGGCTTCCCATTCTTCACGAAGAATTCGTTCTTTTTCTTCTTCGATTTCCTGTTGGTCTTTAGGTCCAACCACGACTTCCGTGGTGAATCCTCCCTGCCACCCCGCCCCTGCAACAACCGGATAGACGTAGGTACTCTCCTTGTGGGCTACGGTTAAGGCGATGACATTTCCCTGGCTTACCGACAACGACGTTGGAACGGCAGTGCCAACAGCATCGGCTGCCGGCTGGGCGGTAATCAGATACGCCTCATGCCCATCTTCATAGTCGACCTCCGCATGCTGTGAGTCGATTGATTTGAGGATCTGTTCGCTTCCTAGGTTGACTCTCCAGGAGAAAGTCTCCGGTGCCGAGGCATCCCGAATACTTCCAAAGGTCAGCAAACCGTCAAATACCGGGCGAATGATGCTATCCACGCTAGGGGTCGAGTTGCCCCCCACGGCGGCTGCTTCTTCCGCGACGACCATCGAGGTGGCACCTTCACCGACTTCAATCGGTTTTGCACTGATCGAGCCTTCTGGAAGTTCGACGGTAAACCCGCCCTTTGGATCCGGCGAGATGGTCGATGGATCGGGGGTCCCATTGCTTTCCAACCCGTTTTCGTTTTTGACGAGGCTCGGATTGTTTCCGTCGGCTCGCTCTTCAGCGCTGATTACCTCCGAGGTCGGTGCCACAACGGTGGATTCACTGGTGTCTTCAACAGCTTCTAGGGTGTCTTGAGCCTCCGCCGCGCTGACCTGCCCTTTCGGATCGACGTTGATCGTCCAGACTTTTTTGTTGACGTTGCCGGCGCCGTCCGTGGCGATGAGTTCCGCCGGATGTGCGCCGCCCCCGTAAGTCGCCATGTTGATGATTTTCGAGAGATTCGCCTGGCAGCCCCCTTCTGGGCAGCTCTGCGTGGTGCTTTGCACCACTTTTCCGTCAATCTTGAGCACGAACGAGGTAACGCCATAGCCATTCGTGTCGGTGGCAAAGGCGTTGTAAAGATAGGTTTTTTGTTCGAGCCAGCCTTCCGGCGCAATGAAGAATTTGCTGTTTGCGGTGAGTTGCGGGGCCGTCGTATCGTGAGTGATGTTGATGGTGAGCGATTTGGACGTGGTGAGGTTGACCCCGTCAGTTGCGCTCACTTCCACGTTGTGCGAACCAGGGGCGAAGGCCGACGATTCAAGCGTCCAAGTACGTGAGACGCCGCAATTTTTGTTTGGGCACCCGGAGCTGGTCGAGTCGACAACTTTGCCGTCCACCTTGATTGCGGTGCTCGCGACTCCGGACTGCGCCAGGTCAAAGCCAGGCTGGCTCCACTTCTGCACTCTGTTGTTGAGCGTGTCGGTGATCCAGATATTGCCCACGGAATCGGTTGCCAGGCCCATCGGGGAGCTGAAGTTGAACTGCCCTGAGCCAGAGCCTTTTGAGCCGAACTGGGTCACGTATTCGCCGGCTTCGTTGAACCCCTCGATACGGCTGTTTTCGAGATCGCTGACCCAGATATTGCCCTTGGCGTCGGCTTCGATCGCGTCCGGGTGTTTGAATTGGCCCTCGCCGGTTCCTTCGGTGCCGAACTGGCGCACGAATTCGCCGTTCTTGTTGAACTCTGCGACGCGGTTGTTTTGGGAGTCGGCAACCCAGACATTGCCGCCTATGCCGATGGCGATTGCGGCGGGTAGGCCGAGCTGGCCGGTGCCTGAGCCTTTCGAGCTGATGACTTTGAGGAATGCGCCTTTTTCGTTGAACTCCTGCAATCGGCCGTTGAGGGTGTCTGAGACCCATACATTGCCTGTGGCGTCTACGGCGATGCCTTCGGGGCCGGAAAACTGGCCGTTGCCAGCACCTGAGGAGCCGAATTCGCGCAGCCGTTCGCCTTGTTCGTTCAGCTCCACGACCCTCGAATGGCCACGGTCGGTTATCCAGATGTTGCCACCGGCGTCGACCGCCAGCGAGGATGGCTGCGACAGCGAGTCCACACCGCCGTGCCCTCCTGCGCCTTCTTTGATCCACGGGCCGTACTTGGCAAGAAACGCGCCGCTGCCGCTGAACTTCTCGATCCGGTTGTTGCCTTCATCGGCCACCCATATGTTTCCTTTGGAATCAAGCGCGACATCGGCCGGATGGTTGAAGCTGCCGTCGCCGGTGCCCCCGGCACCGAAGGTGCTCGAGTAGGTCGGGACGTATTTCGGGATCAGCCACTTCTGGATCCGGTTGTTGTTGGAGTCGGTGATCCAGATGCCGCCCTTGGAGTCGGTCGCGATGCCCGTCGGGAAGCTGAAGGAGAACTGTCCCGATCCCGATCCGGAGCTGCCGAACTGGGTCGCGTATTCCCCATTTTCGGTGAAGACTTGAACGCGGCCGTTTCCCTGGTCAACGACCCAGACGTCTCCCTTGCTGTCGACGTCGATCGCGTCGGGACGATTGAACTGGCCGTTGCCGGCACCTTGGGTGCCGAACTGGCGCACGAATTCGCCAGCTTCGTTGAATGCGGCGACCCTGTTGTTTTGCCAATCGGCGACCCAGACCTTGCCGCCAAGTCCGATGTCGATGCTGATCGGTTCGCCGAGCTGGCCGGTGCCTGAGCCTTTCGAGCTGACGACTTTGAGGAATTCGCCTTTTTCGTTGAACTTCTGCACGCGGCCGTTGTAGGTGTCGGCGACCCAGATGTTGCCTTTGGCGTCGATCGCGATGCCTTCGGCACCGTTGAGCTGCCCGTTGCCCGTGCCGTAGGAGCCAAGCTGGGAGATGTATTCGCCTTTTTCGTTGAACTTCTGGACACGACTGTTGCCGGCATCCGCGACCCAGATGTTGCCTTTGGCGTCGATCGCCAGCGCGGTCGGGTGTTTCAGCTGTCCGTTGCCCGAGCCCATGCTGCCGAATGCCGTGAGGTATTCCCCGTTCGCGTTGAACTTCTCGACCCGGTTGTTGCCTGTATCGACGGCCCAGATGTTGCCGCTGCGGTCAACGGCGACATCTCCCGGGTGAGTGAACTGGCCGTTGCCGGTGCCCGCGGTGCCAAAGGAGGAGGAGAAGGACGGCGCTTCCAGGCCTCCGTCGGCGGCGTCGTATCTGAGCGAATACTGGGGCTTGCCAGAACCGAGGGTCGCCTGTTCGGTCAGCGATCCCGAGATGGCTAGCCTCGGCGTCGTGTGATCGACCTTGATCGGGACTTCCGTCGGTGCAGATTTGTTGCCGAGCGGATCTTCAGCGGTGACCCCTATGTAGTCGATCCCCTGCGGCATGACGGAGGGTTCGTATTTCAGCGCCGGGTGTCCTGCTTCAGTTGAACTCCAGGTGCGTGGGCAGGCAGCATCTCCGACTCCGATGCAGCCATACGGGGTTTTCCAGGTGTGCTGCACCCCTTTGGCTGTTTCGTCGCTGGCCGTCAGCGAGAACACCCCTAGACCCGGGTCACCGGCCGTAAAGGGGATGGGCTGGGCGGTCTGGTTGGCCCACTGCGCCGGTCCCGAGGGGGCGACGAGCGCGGGCACGTCGTTATCGGCGAGTTCGACCGAGGCAGAGCCGACATAAACATCCGTATTTTGATTCGGCTGGGTTTCGGTAGCGTGAACGCTTACATAGCCGGCCTGGGCATGCGTGTCCGCTTCATGTTCCCGTCCGTTCGCGAACTCGTAGTGGAAGCTCATGTCTTCCACGCTGTGCCCCTCCAGGCCTTCGTGCGCGTAGAAGCTGACCCACCCGGGTTTGATCGGATCCCAGATCCCAGCGATGAGATACGGACTCAAATGGCTGCTGTGGGCGTGCCAAAGCAGATTCCAGAGGGTCATATGGGAGATATAGCTCGTCGGCCGTTCTCCCTGACCCTGTGAGTCTTTGTATTTTTCCGGATCAGTGAAATACCGTGGCACGGCATAAAACATGGCGCCGAGGTCACCAGCCGTTAGGTTTTGGTTCGTTTCGATGTAGATACCGGCTGCTTTTTCGGGGAGGGGAAAGTAGCCCAGTCCCTCGTAGTGTTCGTAGAGTGCAATGTGAGGAGGGAAGCTATGCTCTACGTGTTCGTAGGCCCACTCTTCCCGGTAGTTGCAGCTGTAGGGCGTAGGGTCCGCTCCAAGACTGCTGCTACAGATTCCGCCCGTCGTTTTTTTCGCCATCCATTCGTAGGTCTGAAAAAGCGGATCCAAGAGCACGGGAAATTGGGTCGACCCATCGGGGGAGACCGTCAAGCTCAGCGATTTGCCGGAGATGTCGAGGTGGACCGGAACGGTCGCGCCAGTGGCATCGATCGCAGTCGGCGGGCTCACACTGAGGAGCGTTTCTTCTCCGGCCGTGACAGCTGCGCCGCCGTCTTCGGTCGCTCTCAGCGTAGCCCCGGCGGGAAGATCGAGGTTGAAGGTCTGCGAGTGGGGCGAGGCCGCGCTTCGCAGTTGGGTCAGCGTCTCGACGCCGGTCGGCGTCGGGGCCACGGCGAGGTCGGTGTCGGTGGCGACGTTGGGTAGGAACCCAATGCTCTGGTCGACCATCGAGGAGTTGCGATCCTCCGGCGCGCCGGCAAGCTCGATCTTTACGCCCGGACCGGGAAGTTCGATCCCTTCGCCAAGTTCCTGGGGAATGACGACTTCGACCAGGGGGTTGGAAGGCTGAAGCTCTCCTTCGGCGTGTTCGAGGCTGAGGTCGACGGCTTCGGGTTTCCCCGAGGGTGCTTCGGTGCCGAGCGGAACTGAGGAATCCAAGAGCGTCGTGTTCTCGATCCGACCCTGCCCTTCGCCGGAGATGGAGGGGATGCCACCTGATTCTTCGCCTTCAAAAGGCGGCGCTTCGGGTTGCTGGGCTGGGAGCGCAGGAGATGGTGGCTCTTCCCCCGCGATCAGCGCGACATTGGGCGCGAGGAACTTTTGGACCTCGAGTTCGTCAAAGATGCCTGCCGGGGCCTGTAGCTGCGCTTCAAAGACCCCTTGCAGCAGTTCGAGGGCTTCGTCGCGATCGAGATCTTGGCGCGGCAGGCTTTCCGCGGCACCGGGGTCGGTCAGCTGAGTGCCAATCGACTGGGAGCTTTCGGATCCGATCGCCTGAATGACGTCCTGAGAGGAAGGGAGGCTTGCGTCTCCTGACTCCTCGGCAGAAGCGGACGTGGCGCCGAGGAAAACCACGAAGAGAAACAAGCTGAGGGCCGTAATGGCAACGATGGGCTGGTGACGGGGCTTCGTCGCTCCACTGCCTTGATTAACGACATCACTGCACGAACTCCCTGCCATTTGAGTCTCCCCTGTCTGTTCCCAACCCCTCCCACGGCAAGGACTTCTTCAGTTATCGACGGCGAAGGTATCTGAAGATATCCAGAAGTCAACCTGTCAGTACCTCGTACTCCTACCTACTTTTTGAAGAAAATACTTCCCATGGAACCACTAGTGGAATTTCTTCCAGCGTGTCAGTTAGAAGTCCCGATCGGAAACCTGTCCGATGGAAAACGCCCTAGCCACCGACCGATCTCGCAAACAATGAGGGGCGGGCAGCCCCAGTAGATGCAACCCGCCCCTCGTTCTTTGTTTGGGAGGCTGGGAGGCTTCCCGGCGATCATGGGAGGCGACCCCCGGGGTGAAACCACGCGGTCCCAGCCATAGCAAGAATCCTATGCTTTTGGTGCGTCGTTTTCACATCCCTCGCGCGAACCGAAACCACCCCTCGCTACGCTACGGGACCTTGACCGAATCCTTCGGCGATTTGAATGCAGCCAGACCAATGGTCGTCAGGATTGCCTTCTCGCCGGACTCCCTGATGCGCTGTTTGGCGCTTTTCTCCTCATCAAAAAGGGCTTCAAAAAAAGTATCGACCACGTCGACCACCATTTCCCAGCCGATCCGATCGAGGCGAAGCAGAGACCAGGTGAGATGCCGGTCAGTGCGAGCATCGAACGTGCCAACATCTACAGCTTCTTTCACTTTCTCGCGAAGCTGTTCAAACGTTCTCGACGTAATTGTGACCTTGATCGCGTCCGGTATGTCCGCCCAACTCTCGCTATCAATGAGCGCCGGTCCAACTGCTCGATAGAAGTGCTCGACTGCCCCACGGCGTGCCCCCCCGGTCTCTCGCCGGACTTCCGTCGCCCAGCCCTGCCTGGCGAGCTTCCGCAGACGGCGGTCAGACCCAGGCAGCGTGAGGTCATCCATCAAGGCGTGAAGCCCTTTTGGGCTCAATTCACGGCGATTTAGCTCCCCCACTATCTGCAAATCCAGTGGGTTGGCGCACACCCTGGCGAGCATTGGGAAGAATGACGTCCTGTCGATCGTCGCAGCGGCCTCGATCTCCTGCCCTGACGCGTAGGGGCGACTTCGCCAGTCATTTTCATGCTGGAGCCACATCGGTGACTCGAATACGGCCAAGGCAACAGTCGCCACATCAGACCTTCCGCCCCTGGCCAGACGCCGGCTGGCGCGAGCCTGCTCTTCAAGCACGGTTCTGAACACCGCATCGGCGGCGGCGATAAGACGCTCCCAGCCAACCTGGTCGAGGAGGACAGGGGTCCAACTCAGGTGACGGTCAGAGCATGCGTCGAAAGTTCCAGCGACGATTGCTGCGCTGACACGCTCGGTCAGCTGCTCAAAGGTGATCCAGCTAAAGGAGGCTCTCATTGACGCCGGTAGGGCGGCCCAGGTCTCATCCTCGAAAATAACCAGCTCGCTCGCGGAGTAAAAGTGCTCGACTGCTCCACGGCGTGCTCCTCCGGTCTCTGTCCTCACCAAGGTCAGCCAGTCGGCCTCAGCAAGCTTGTCGAAGTGCTGAGCGACCCTTGGCACCGATCCTCCACCGAATTCTTCGTGGAACAGCTTCGGGCTTATTTCCCGCATGTATGCCTCGGTGACGATCTTCATGCGCAGCTCGTCTGCGTAGACCACGGCAAGCCGCGCCAACTTTGTGGCCTGCGCCTCAAGATCATCGACCCCTTGCCTCTCCACGCAATCTCTCCAAGTGCTCTCTATCGATTGAAGCGCCAGGAGTTTAGTGGGTTTCCTAAGCGGAACCGGCAGCGTCCCATTATGGGTCATCCATGATGAAATGATCAGACAATCTTGAGCGATGCTCAAGCACGCAGCGGGGGAGGTGACAAATGAAGCTCGCAACGACGCAGACGACCCTGCCGGTCCTCTTGATCAATAAGTCCGGCTGATGAAATGCCCCGGAGCGGCCCGGAGAAAGTCCCGGTCCCTCCGGGGCAAATTCGTCCCCAGCCCCAGGGGATTTTTGGTGGCCTAAGTCTAAGTGAATAGCTCACTCAATTTTCCTATATTGCCCCCTCGTTTGCTTAATGAAGCTCTTTTATCGCGATGAGGAGGCTTTGAATGGGGAGCGCAGACAAGGGCACGAGAAGGGGGCAGACAGGCCACGCTCATCGGGGTAGTGCGGGGGGCTCATCAGCGAAAAGATCAGGTGCTAGGCAAAGGGAGGACGATGACCTAGTACGCGCTCTCGATCACAGAGTGAGACGCGAAATCATGCGGCTATTGCATGCGTCTGAGACCCCGCTCAGTACGCGAGAAATTGCTGAGAAGTTGGACCATGCGCTTTCCAGGGCCTGCCATCACATGCAGGTTCTCCGTCGTCGAGGTCTAGTTGCCCTAGTCGCTGTCGATGAGGAGATCGATGGCCTCTATGTCTCTCGGATCAAGGACCAAGCGGCAGTTACGGTTTTCCTTGAGCAGGACGACGAGACCAGTTCGGCGGCCTAGCCTTGACGGGCGATAGCGGCACCCCACCCCAATACAACCTTGCGATTGTCGAATGCGCGATTTTAGAAGTGGCCGCAGAACTGCACCCCCAGCACCTGACGGCCAGAGAGCTTTCACTGAAGATCATCAGCGATGCGAGCGACAGCAGGGAGGTCGAGACAGCCGCCCAGGCAATCCGCAACCTCCGAGAGTTCGGCCTGTTCCGTGATCGGGACGACGAGATCGTGGAGCCGACAGAGGCGGCCCTTCGCGCCTTCGCCTTACTTGCTGGATAGGCCGATCAGGAGCGAGGTTTGCGGAGCAGTTCCCCAGGCGAGACTTCTAACGCTACAGCCAGCCGTTCAAGCGTCGAGACCCGCGGGTCGCGCATGCCAGCCTCCATTCTGCTGACCTCCGTCGCGTGAACACCGCTGCGGGCCGCGAGCGCCTCCTGCGTCAATTCGCGCCGCTCCCGCACACGTCTGAGGTTTGTCCCAAGGTTGCCGCCCGTACCGGGGTCGTCCGTGTTGGCGGTCCGGTTTGCCATAAGGAAAAAGATCATAAGCCCAGCCAAAGCACGCGACGGAGGTCGTTAGTCGTCCGTGCCGAACTGGCAGGGGTGCTGGAGAGGAAGCAATAGAGAGGTCCTGCTGGCCGTTCTGCTACCAAAACGCAACCATTTTGGCCCTCGACAGCAATATCGCAGCCCTCAAGACGCGAAAAACCCTGCCTAAGCAGGGCTTTCGCCGAAGCCCGCCCCCGGACTTGAACCGGGAACCCCTTCCTTACAAGGGAAGCGCTCTGCCAATTGAGCTAGGCGGGCGTGTAACCGAATATAGAGGGGGTGGGTGACGGCGTGGGAACCAGCATGGTTACTTTCAGGTATCTCGATCCGGACGAGGGAAACGTCCTCAGCGAGGCGATCCGGGCTGCTTACGGAGAGACCTACGACGTCCGCTGGGTCTACGACCCGGCCGAGGTCTCGGCCCGACTTGCAGCGGGGACCTACGTCTCGTGGGTGGCCGAGTCGGCCGCGGGCGAGCTGCTCTGCCACGAGGGGATGAGCCTGGCGGCGGCCGGCGACGCGGTCGGCCATTCGGGCCAGGCGGTGACGATGCCGGCGGCGCGCGGCCAGCATCTCTTCACCCGCACCAAGCGCCACCTGATGGATTGGGCGACCGAGCGCGGTCTGGCGGGGATGTACAGCGAGGCGACCGCAGCCCACCCCTACAGCCAGCGCGCCAACCTCGAGCTGGGCGCCCACGAGACCGGCTTCCTGCTCGGCTGGATCCCGGCCTCGGTCTCCAACGACGCAGCCGCGGCACAGAGACCCCGGCGCCAGTCGGCGGCGCTGTTCTACACGAAGCTGAACGACGGCCACGAGCGCGAGGTCTACGCGCCCGAGCGCCACCGCGAGATCATCGGCCGCACCCTGGAGCTGTGCGAGCTGCGCGGGACGCTCGCCGACCCACCGGCTGAAGTGACCCTGCCCGAGCGAACCGGCCTCCATGTTGAGGTCGACGAGGATCACAACCTGGCCCTGATCACCGCCCACGAGCCGGGTGCCAACCTGGAGACGGCGGTGGCCGCCGAGCGCCACCACCTCTTCCACCGCAGGTGCCTGGACGCGGTCTACCTCGACCTGCCGCTGGAGAACCCGGCGACCGCCCTCCTCGCCGACCACCTGGAGCGCCTGGGCGTCTCCTACGCCGGCATCTTCCCCAACAACCGCACCGACGGCGACGTCCTCCGCATGCAGTCCCTCCACCGAGCCCGCATAGCCCCCGACGACATCGCAGTTGCCTCGGACCACGGCCGCGAATTGCTCGACTACGTGCTCGGCGACCTCCAGATGCAGGGCCGCTAGAACCCGTAGTCCCCGCGGCGACCGGAGTTCTCGAAGGCATCGTCGCGGCGGTTGTATTCGCCCATGCCCGATGGCGTCAGCACCCAGCCGTCCGGGCCTTCCGTCGCGAAACCCATGCGCTCCAATGCCGCCAACGCCTCCCGGACCGCCTCCGCGCCGGGTGGAGTCAGGCTGCCGCTCACCGGGCTGAACGACAGCGCCTTGTCGATCTGCTCGACCGAAAGCGAAAGACGATCATCCAACCTGACGAGGACGCGCTCCCACAGTGCCGCCATCCGCTTAACCTACCCGGAGCCGATGACCGAGACCCGATCGATTGCAGCTGCCACCGCGCAAAGCGGGCCGATTGCCGTCTATGGGGCCACCGGGTTCACCGGGGGGTTGATCGCTCGTGAGCTGAAGCGGCTTGGGGCTGACTTCTTGATCGCCGGGCGGGATCGGGGGAAGCTGGAGGCGCTCTCCGAGGAGCTTGGAGGCGTGGCTTTTGCCGCTGTCTCGGTGGATGACGGCGCCGGGTTGCGGGAGATGCTCGAGCCCTGCTCCGTCGTCGCGGCTTGCGCCGGGCCGTTTGGGCTGCACGGGGAGCCGCTGGTTGCGGCTGCCGCGGAGACCGGGACGCACTACCTGGACACGACCGGTGAGCAGTCGTTCATGCGGATGGTCTTTGATCGATATGGGGAGAAGGCGGCCAAAGAGGGAGCGGCGCTGGTCTCCGGGATGGGGTTCGACTACCTGCCGGGTGACCTGATCGCGTCGCTCACCGCTGAGGGGATGGGATCGCTGGAGGAGGTCGTGATCGCCTACTGCGTCCACGACTTCGCGCCCACGCATGGGACCGCCCTCTCGGGGCTGGAGATCATGCGGGGTGGCGACGTGGTCTGGCGGGACGGACACTGGTGGCCGGCGCCGCGCAGCGCCGGTGGCGGCCGCTGGCGCTTTCCAGAGCCGATCGGCGAGCAGCGGATGCTGCGCTACCCCGCCGGCGAGCAGATCACGGTGCCGCGGCATGTCGAGACCGCCCAGGTCCGAACTCTGCTCAACGGGATGGTGGTCCCGGCGCGGTTGATGCCGCTGGCCGTCGCCGCTTCGCCGCTGCTGGGGCTGGCGATGCGCACGCCGTTGCGCGGGTTGACCGGAGCGTTGGTCCGGCGCCTGCCGGGTGCTCCGAGTGAGAAGGCGCGCAAGGCGGCGCGCTTCACGATCAACTGCGAGGCGCGGGGTCCCACCGGGACACGCCGCGGCACCGTCCGCGGCGGTGACGTCTACGGCCTCACCGCGACGAGCCTCGCGCATGGCGCCCTGCTCTGCGCGGATCCGTCCTACGACCGCAGCGGTGCCCTGGCGCCAGCGCAGGCGTTCGATCCAGCTCCCTTCCTAGACGCGCTCGGACTCGCGGTTGAGATCGATGCCCTGAGCCCACCCCGGTAGGGGTGGGCTCCTACGCTGGAACCTCTCTCGAGTCGAGATGCGTTGCCACCTTGCGCTTGACGCGCTGCAGGGCGTTGTCGACGGTCTTCGTGTCGCACTCGAGGCGCTCGGCCGTCGCCTCGTAGGAGTGGCCGTCGAGGTAGAGGGAGAGGACGCGGCTCTCCAGGTCCGAAAGGACGCCGGAAGTACCCGAGAGGCAGGAGACGAGACTCTCCAGCTCTTCGCTCGCGATCACCTGGTTGACCGGGTCCGAGACGGACGGACCCGGCAGGATCTCGTCGAGGGTCGTGTCCGAATCACCGGCCGCGGCCGGCGTCTGGCTGAAGGAGACGTACTGGTTGAGCGGCGTGTGCTTGTTGCGGGTTGCGGTCTTGACCGCGGTGATGATCTGACGCGTGATGCAGAGCTCGGCGAAGCTGCGGAAGCTCGACTCGCGGTCGCTGCGGTAATCGCGAATCGCCTTGTAGAGGCCGAGCAGACCTTCCTGAATCAGATCGTCGCTCTCCCCGCCAAGCAGGAAGTAGGAAGAGGCCTTGAGACGGACGAAGCCGCGGTAGCGGCGGACGATCGTGTCGTAGGCATCGGTGCGCCCCTCCTTGGCGAGGGCGACCAGGTAGTGATCATCAAGCTCAGCTTGAGGGTTAGTTGCTGCTGCTGCACGGGTAGAGCCATTGAGACGGCCGCTGGGGAGTCGCAATTCATGCGTAGGCGTCGAAAGAGCCACAGATCCTTCTCCTTGGAAAATGAAGGGTCGTGGCGCCGGTACCTCCCCTGTGGCGCCCCTATTGACAGGTGATGCTCAGACTCAAGCTGAGCTTCACCCTTTGTGGCGCTGGAGTCTTACCGCCCGGCGGAGTTCTGTCAACCCCGAACTGACGTTCGTGCAATCGCCGGGCAACTATGTACGTGTAGCACGTACATTTCCGTGCCCGATTCGCTCTAGCTTCGTGGCGACCAATCCACGAAACGGCCCCCGCGACGTGGTAGCGCCCGGGGGCCTGGCACCGAAAGGGGTTGCCTTCCGATGCTTGACCAGCCTATTCAGGCGGGCGATTCGCCCGCCGACGACGACCTGCGCGACCAGGGCGTCGTTCTCTTCCACGTCCTCGCGCTCCACCCCGCGCATCTGATTGTCCCCGAGCTGGTGCGCGAGATCACCGCCGGCTCAGCGGATTTCGGTCCTGGCGATGCCGTAGAGCGCGCTGTCCGCGATTTGACCGGCGCTGGTCTGCTCGACTGTCCGAGTGGCGTCGTCAGACCGACGCGCGCCGCGCTCCACTTCCACCGACTCTCGCAGCCATGACCATTGCCGAGCGCTTCGGCGCGAATCTCAATCGCGCTCGGAAACGGGCGGGGCTCTCGCAGGAAGAGGCCGCTATCCGCGCCTCGCTGCATCGCACGGAGATTGGCCTGCTTGAGCGCGGGGAACGACTCCCACGGATCGACACGGCGATCAAGCTGGCAGGGGCGGTGGGAGCAGCGCCCGCCGACCTGCTGGAGGGGATCTCCTGGGAGCCCGGCGAAACGCGGTCAGGCCGGTTCGGATCGCCGGAGCCAGGCCCTAGACTCTCAGGAGAGGCAAGCTCATGAGCCCAGCTCGCAAGCGCCCAGAGAAACCTGCTCCCACGCCGCCCATGAGCGACGTGAAGCAGGACCCCAATCACACCGAGGCCGACTTCCTGCGCGACCTCAGGAAGGCGACCTCCGACGGGGCTAGGAAGAAGCTGGGGTTGCCTTCTCGACGCGGTTGACGATCGCCCAGAACATCGGCTCCCGCGAATGGCGGCGGTTATACCTGAAGGCATACTCGTCCAGGTAGGACTGAAGGTAGTCGGCGCTGATCGCGTGGTAGACGCCGCGTACGGCACTTTTGAAGAGGCCGAAGAAGCCCTCGACGGTCTGCGTGTGGGTCTCCCCGATGGCGTAGATCTGCGCTTCGTGCTTGATCCGGCGATGTCCCCGATAGCCGGGCGCCAGCGTTTTGTAGGCATCCCATTCGTCGGTGAAGAGCATCGAAGATGGTAGGACGTGCTGCTTGACCGCCATGTGAATCGAGCGCGTACCGCGGTCTGGGATTACGAGGGGTCGGACCCGCCCGCCGCGCTCGACCATCGCCAGGATCGTCGGCCGGTAGCTTTTGCGGCGCATTTTCTGTCGATAGGTTTCGTTGGCGCGAGGCTTTCCGCCGTAGGCCGACTCATCGACCTCAACATCACCATTGAGCTGGTCGCTTTCGTCCTCGGCAAGGAGCGTCCGGATTTGCTTGAACATCCTGTGGGCCGTCTTGTAGGTGACGCCGATTTCCCGCTCAAGCTGCTTGGCGCTGATCCCACAGCGCGTGCTGCTCATTAGGTAGATCGCGTAGAACCAAAGCTGAAGGCTGACGGTCGACTTGTGGAAGATCGTGCCCGCCGTCGGGTAGACGTGGTGCCCGCAGAACTGGCAGGAATAGGCTGAGCGCGCCTTGATCCGGTGGAACTTGCTCGTCTTGCCGCACTTGGGGTTGGGGCACTTAGTGCCGTCCGGGAAGAACCGCTCCTTCAGGTGCTCAAGGCAGGCGTCGTTGTCGGGAAACAGTTCGAGGAACTGCGGATAGGTCATCTGGGATTCGCTTGACGCCGCTGGGGCAACGGAATTGCGATTCCTTCCTGGCATGCTGCTATGATACCAGACACACGTATGGGAAGGAGATGCCGGGCAAAAAATCCGGCATTTTCTTCCGCCCCAGGTGCTAGGCTCGAATACAAGTAAGTGGAGCAGGAGGGGATCGAACCCTCGGGTCTGGATGCTAAGGCCGAACCCGCCCACCAGGGACCTGCCCCGGTTATGAAGCCGGGAACGGCGCAAGCGCCGCTCCCGGCGGATGAGTTTGGGGTTGCGGGCCGGGCTCTCGGCGTCAAATTCGGAAGCCCGGTCCGTGACGCTATATCAGGGGCGATCGCCCCCTTCGCCATTCGAAGGGACAAGCTCTTCAGGCTGGTAGCTCAAAGGCGCGTAGACGCCATTGGCGATGGCCTTGATGGTGCCAACCTCTGCCTCTTTCCAGAGCGCCCAGCCCGCCGTTTTCTGTTTCAACGGAGGATTGGTCTTCTCGGTGACCTCGGTGACGGTCATAGGTCCCCCTGCCGCCTCGATGATCTCCCGGATCTGGACACGGCTCGTCCGACGGACCGGCCCACTCGGCCTCTCGCCACCGCCGTTCTTCCTGGCGCGGGCTTTAACCGTTGGTCGCTGGCGTTTGACGCCCGCCTGGGCCGCCAGCTTGTCCACCGTCGCGTCGAGCTTGTCCAACTCTCGCCGCCGCCGCCGGATCAAGTCCTCAAGCTCCGGCAGCTTGGCGCGGATGTCGTCGTTATTGGTGATGTCGATTGGGGGAACGCTGTCCATGTCCCCAGTATAAGCCCAAGCCGGACGTCAAGCAAAAGCTCAAGCGATCCTCAAGCAGAAATTGGACTGAGTCTCGTTTGAGCCTCAGCGGCTACGTGTCGCGGCTACACACTTCCCAATCGCCGTTGCGGTTGCGACCCGGGGGCGCTAGCGCTGGCGAGCGGCCTCGAAGAGCAGCGCCGCGGCCGCCGCGGAGACGTTTAACGACTCGACCCGGCCCGCTCGCGGCAGGGCCACCAGGCCGTCGCAGGCCGCGGCAACGCGAGGGCGGATGCCCTTGCCCTCGCCGCCGAGGACGAGGACGGTGGAGCCGCTCAGGTCGACACCCCAGGGGGCGTCGGTGGCCTCCGCGTCGGCGCCCCAGATCCAGAAACCGGCGGCCTTCGCCGCGGCGAGCCAGTCGGCGAGGTTGCGGACCCGTGCGACCTCGAGGTGCTCGACCGCACCCGCGGACGCCTTGCAGACGACGGCGGTCACCTCCGCCGAGCGGCGTTCTGGGATCACGACGCCGGCCACCCCGGCGAACTCGGCCGAGCGGCAGACGGCCCCCAGGTTGCGTGGGTCCTGGACCTGGTCGAGCGCGATGAGCAGCGCCCCCTCGCGCCTCACCAGGGCGTTCGGATCGGCATAGGGATACGGATCGACCTCTGCCACCACCCCCTGATGATCGGGCGAGCCACAGAGCCGCTCCAGCTCCTCACTGGAGGTCTCCGGCGCGCGCCAGACGCGGCGCACCCGCCGCCTCCCCCGCTCCGCCTCCTCGACCGGCCGGCGGCCATAGATGACCTGGCCCTCGGCCATCAGGACTTCGGCACCAGCTTCGCGCCCTCAGACCCGTCACGAACCTCCCAGCCAAGCTCCGCCAGCCGATCCCGAATCTCGTCAGCGCGAGTGAAGTCCTTGGCGGCCCGCGCCTCCTCGCGCTCAGCAAGCAGCTTCTCCGCCTCGACGTCACCGCCCTGCTCGGCCTCCGCCAGCGACCCGAGCCCCACAAGCTCAAGCATCTCGCGGACCGCCTCGGGCGCTCCCGGAACCGCTTCCCGGTTCGCTGAGGCGACCAGCTCGAAAACCTCGGCCATCGCCCGCGGCGTGTTGAAGTCGTCCGCAAGCGCATCGCGAAAGGCAGCAATGCGAGAGTCGGGGGGTCCCCCCAGCTCTCGCACAGGATGCTCCCGAAAAAAGTTCCTCAGTCGCTCGACGCGGGCCACGGCCTGCTCCATCTCCTCCTCCCCAAACGCCAGCGGCTGCCGGTAGTGCCCCGAGATCAGATAGGCGACGACCGCCTCGCGCCCGTAGCGATCGAGCGCCTCCGAGAGCTGGAAGATGTTGCCCTCCGACTTCGACATCTTCTCGGCGTCGGTCTCGACCATCCCGTTGTGCATCCAGGCACGGGCGAAGGGGCGGCCGGCCCCCTCGGACTGGGCGATCTCGTTCTCGTGGTGGGGAAAGACGAGATCCGAGCCGCCGCCGTGGATCGCGAACGACGGGCCCAGCTCCGCCTCGGCCATCGCCGAGCACTCGATGTGCCAGCCGGGCCGCCCCGGCCCCCAGGGCGAGTCCCAGGAGGTGTCCTCGCCCTCCTTGTGCGCCTTCCACAGGGCAAAGTCGAGCGGGTCCTCCTTCAACGAGGCCGAGCCGGCCTCCTCGCCCTGGTCCATGTCCTCGGTGCGCCGGTTGGAGAGCTTGCCGTAGCCCTCGAAGCTGCGTACGCGGAAGTAGACGTCGCCGCCCGACTCATAGGCATGACCGGCCTCGACCAGATCGGAGATCAGGGTGACGATCCCCCCGATCGTCTCGGTCGCGAGCGGCTCCGCGTCGGGGCGCCCCAGCCCGAGCCGGTCGGTGTCCTCGAAGTAGGCACGGGTCATCCGCGTCGCGAACCCGGCCGAGGGCTCCCCCGCCGCACGCGCCGCGTCATAGATCTTGTCGTTGATGTCGGTGACGTTGATGACCAGGCGCGTCTCATATCCCTCCGCCTTCAGGAATCGCGCCAGGAGGGAGAAGACGACGAAGGGCCGCGCGTTGCCGATGTGGATGCGGCTGTAGACGGTCGGCCCGCAGGCATAGATGCCGACCTCCTGGTCGGAGGCAAGCGCCCGCGGCTCACCGCTGAGCGTGTCCCTGATCCGCACCTCTCGCATGAGGCGGGATGCTAGAGGGACTAGAAGGTTCGGTAGCCGGCGTCCGAGCCCGAGGTCTCGTTGCGCGACCAGGCTGGCGCGGTCTCGTCGGCCGCGGCGAGCACCTCGCGCCGCGCCCGTTTCGCGCTCGCCTTGATCTCGTCCTCGGCGGCGCGGCGCAGCCGCTCCTCGCGCTGTTCGGCCTGACCCCGGATCCGTTCCGACTCGGCCTGCAGTTGCTCCTCGGCCCGCACCCGCGCCTTGTCCACGGCCTCGCCCTCAACCTTCTCGATCAGATTGCGGACCCTTTCCTCGGACTCGCGGCGCACGTCCTCGGTTCCCTGCATGACGCGCTCCTCGATCTCGGCCTCGAGCCGGACCGAGATGTTGTGCGCCTCCTCGGCGCGCGCCTCGGCCTCGGCGGCGCGCTGCTCGGCGGCGGCCACCCGGCGATCGGCCTCCGCCTGCGCCTTTTCGAGCACCTCTCCGGTCCGCCGCGACGCCTCCTCTTCGGTCCGCTTCACCGCTCGGGCCAGCGCCTGGTCGGTCTGCGCCTTGCTGGCGGTCATCTGGGTCGTGAACGCCTCGCGGTCGGCCTCGGCGCGCTTTTGGGCCCGCTCGAAAGCCTTCTCGGCCCGGTTCCGGCCATCTTCGGCGCGCGCCACGCGAACCTCGGCAGATCGGCGTTTGTCGCGTTCGGCGGCGATCCGCTCACGACCCTCCGCGCCGAGCTTGCGCAGCGCCACGCGTGCGCGCTCCTTGACCTCGGCACGACTGGCCTCGGCACGCGCTTCAGCCTCAGCGACCGCTCGCTCGGCCTCGCCGACCCGCTGCTCGCTGAGCCTGACCCACTCCAAGGCCTGCTTGGCGACGCCATGCAACTCTTCCGTCGCCTCGCCGACTGCTGTCAAACGCACTGCAGGTTGACCCATGCTGTCGCAAACTACTATGGCCGACGGCGGCCTCGCCACCCGTCGCGCAACCCAAAAGCCGCAATTAGCGGAGTGCGCTCAGACGGGCTTCTGGGCCTCGCGCGCGTGCAGCTCGCGCTTGAGGATCTTGCCGGTCGCGTTGCGCGGCAGCTCCGCCATGAACTCGACCTCGCGCGGGGCCTTGTAACCGGCCAGGTGTGCCTTGACGTGGGCCTTCAGGTCGTCCTCGGAGGCCGCGGCGTCCTCGGTGAGCACGACGAACGCCTTCAGCCGCTGTCCGTACTCGTCGTCCTCGACACCGAGAACGGCGACCTCGACCACGGCCTCGTGGTCGGCGAGCAGATCCTCGACCTCGCGCGGGAAGACGTTCTCGCCGCCGGAGACGATCATCTCGTCGTCGCGGCCGTCGACGAAGAGGCGCCCGCCGGCGTCGAGATGGCCAACGTCACCACTGCTGAGCAGCCCGTCGATCACTTCTTTTCCGCCGCCGCCGGTGTAGCCCTCGAAAGACATCTCGTTGCCGACGAAGATCCTGCCGACGTCACCACGCGGCACCTCGCGCCCCTGCTCGTCGTAGAGCCGGACCACGGTGCCGCGTGGCGGCCGCCCGGCGGTGCCCGGCGCCGCCCGCAGGTCCTTCGGGGTGGCGACGGTCGCGTAGGCGACCTCGGTCGAGCCGTAGAGGTTGTAGATGGTGTCGCCGAAGCGGTCCATCCACTCGATCGCCAGCTCGCCGGGAAGCGCCGAGCCGGAGAGCGCGGTGATCCGCAACGAGGAGAGGTCGTAGGAGGCGAGGGTCTCCTCGGGAAGCTGGAGGATCCGCTGGATCATCACCGGGACCACCGCCAGCACCTGAGCGCGGTTCTCCTGCACGGCCCGCAGGGTCTCCTCGGGGTCGAAGCGGCGTCGCAGCACCAGCGTCGACGCGGTCGGCAGGCTCATGACGAAGTGGAAGAAGCCCCACGAGTGAAAGAGCGGAGCGGCGACCATCATCGCGTCGCGGCTGCGGTAGGGGATCTTGTCGATCAGCGCCGCCAGCGCGAAGAGGCCGTCGGGGCTGGAGCGTTGCGCGCCCTTCGGAGTCCCGGTGGTCCCCGAGGTGAGGATCACAAAGCGGGGTTTGTCGGGCGGTGGCTTCAGGCCGGAATCGTCTGCGGAGGCGATCAACGAGTCGAGAGTCGGCACGTCGGGCTCGCCGTCAGTCCAGCCGACGACCCTCTGGACGCTGCCGTCGACCCCGCCGAGCAGCTCGGTGAACTCTTCGTCGTAGACAAGGGCCTTCGGCCCCTCGCGGCGGGTCACCTCGGTCAGCTGCGGGCCGGCGAACATCGTGTTGAGGTAAAGGGCGCTGGCGCCGAGCTTGGCCGCGGCCAGCGTCGCCTCGATGAAGCCGCGGTGGTTGCGGCACATGATCCCGACCCCGTCGCCGTGGCCGATACCCATCCCTTCGAAGGCGTGGGCGAGCGCGTTGCTGCGCCGGTGCAGCTGTTCAAAGGTCAGCGAGCCGCGTTCGTCGATCAGCGCCGGCTCGTGGGGGTGGTGGATTGCCGCGGTCGTGATGCCCAGGGCCGGAGAGGCGCCCCAGCGCAGAAAGGCGGAGACGACCTTCACCGACCTGTCGGGGCGGTGAAGGCCGAGGACGCCAGCCTCGCGCAGCACCCCGATCTCGAACGCTTTGTCCGAGGCCGCCTGACGCACGCCCGCCGCGATTGAGTCGAGTTTCCCCATCGGCCGCGAAGCCTATTCGCTCTCCACCGAAGCGACCGCTATGCAGGCGATTCCCTCGCCGCGGCCGATCCAGCCCATGCCCTCGTTGGTGGTCGCCTTGACGTTGACCCGCGCCGAGGTCGCCTCGGCGAGGAGGCGCTCCATCTCCGCCCGGTGCTGCGCCAGCCGCGGCTCTTCGCAGACGACGGTTGCGTCGATGTTGATTATCCGGCCGCCGATCGTGCCGACCACGGTGCGCAGCATGTCGATCGAGTCCGCGTCGCGCCAGCGCTCCTCGTCGTCGGGGAAGAGGCCGCCGATGTCGCCGCCTCCGGCGGCGCCGAGCAGGGCGTCGATCACCGCGTGGGTGAGCACGTCCGCATCGGAGTGGCCGGCGAGCCCGCGCTCATGCTCGATCTCGACCCCGCCGAGGATCAGGGCCCGGCCCTCTGCGAAGCGGTGACTGTCGTAGCCGATTCCGACGCTCATCTCAGCGATTCTCACCTACCCCCGCCGGGAGCGGCTCCAACCTACGGCGCCGCTGCTCGAAAATGCAGATCTCCCCCACCCCGAGCTCGCCGAAGAACTCGAGCGCGTGCTCGTAGCCAAAGCCGACCTGCTCGGGAAGGTGGGCGTCGGAGGAGAGCGCAAAGGCGGCGCCCGCCTCGACGCACATCTCGGCGAAGGCGCGGGCCGGGTAAAGCTCGCCGACCGGCTTGCGCAGTCCCGCGGTCGAGACCTCGACCGCGATCCCGCTCTCCGCGATCGCCTCCACCGCCGGCTCGTAGTAATGGCGCGGATCACGCTGTGGCAGCGGCCGGGCGCCACCCCAGACCTTGACCAGATCCGGGTGGGCGAGGATGTCGAAGAGGCCGGAGCGGGCGCACTCGGCCAGCGCCTCGAAGTAGCGCCGCCAGACCTGGTCGGGGTCGCCGCTCCCCTCCCAGACGTCCCAGCCCTCGTGGTCGACCGCCGCCTCGCCGACGAAGTGGACCGAGCCGACCACGTAGTCGAAGTCGCGCGCCTCCAGCAGCGTCGCCGTTCGGTCCTCGGCCCCGGGGACGAAGTCGCACTCGACACCGAGCTTCAACCCGACACCGCGCACGAACTCGCAGTAGGCGTCGAGATCGTCGCGCGCCTGCTCCTCCCAGAACGGGTGGCGCCAGAGATCGAGCGCCTGGGTGAAGCGGTAGACGTGCTCGGAGACGCCCAGCTCCTCGACCCCGGCCGCGACCGCGGCCTCCCGGTAGCGAGCGACGTTCTCGGCAGTGAAGAAGCGCTCCGGCGGCGTGTCCTCCTCGTCGGGGCGAAGGTGCAGGTGGTAGTCGGTCAGCATCGGGCCACCACGTTACGACCTGGATCGACGTGCCGGTGGTTAGCCGCCCATATGGGCGGCTAACCACCGGCACGTCCTTCAGGCGGGCGTAGGATCGCGTCCATGGTCCACCTGCGGATCGTCGTCCCATCTGATCGGGCCGAGAAGGTCCTCGGCCTGCTCGAGGCGGCGCCATCGACCTGCAACCTCGTCTTCCTCGCCGGCGCTGCCCGTCAACCGGAGGGCGACGTAGTTCTCTGCGACGTCGCCCGCGAGGATGCCAGCGTGCTGATCGAGGACCTGAAGGAGCTCGGCGTGGCGCGGGACGGATCGATCTCCCTCGAGCAGATCGACTCGCAGATCTCCGCCGCGGCCGACCGAGCCGAGCACGCCGCCCGTGGAGCGCCTGCCAACGCGGTCGTCTGGGAGGAGGTCGAGGCCCGCACCTCTGAGAACACCGAACTGGGCGGCAACTTCCTCGCCTTCATGGTCCTTGCCTGCCTGATCGCCTCCGTCGGAATCTACCTCGGCTCGCCGATCCTGATCGTCGGCGCGATGGTCGTCGGGCCCGAGTTCGGGCCGCTGGCCGGCTTCTGCGTGGCGCTCGTCGAGCGGCGGCCGAGGTTCGCCCTGCGCTCGCTGACCGCGCTGGCCATCGGCTTCCCGCTGGGGATAACCGCCGCCTTCCTCTTCACCCTGATCTCGAAGTGGACCGGCCTGCTCGCCTCAGACTTCAGCGCCTCCGTGCACCCCCTCACCCAGTTCATCTCCAAGCCCGACGATTTCTCCTTCATCGTCGCCTGCTTCGCCGGGACGGCGGGCATGCTCTCCCTGACCTCGGCCAAGTCGGGTGCGCTGATCGGCGTGCTGATCTCGGTGACGACGATCCCCGCCGCCGCCAACGTCGGCGTGGCCGCGGCGCTCACCGACTGGTCGGAATGGCGGGGAGCGATGGCCCAGCTTGCGGTCAACCTGACGGCGATCGTGCTGGCAGGGGTCACGACCCTCTCTATACAGCGCCGCCTCTACGAGAGACGGCGAAGACGCCACCTCCGCGACGGGGCCAGAGCGGTCGCCGGCCTGTCAACCGATCCGCATGGAGACCTGACGCGACGATGATCCGCCAGCTCGGCCTGATGCTCGGCGCCTTCGCCGCCGGCACCGCGATCGCAGCGGCCCTCGGCGCCGTCAGCTTCGGGGTCGCCCTCGGCGTCGGTCAGGTCTGCTTCGCCGCAGCGCTGGCCTGGGTCCTACTGCGCTGAGCGCTCCCCCAGGAGCTGCGCGGCGCGCTTCAGGTCGGCCGGCGTCGTCACCTTGAGGTTCTCGGGCGAAGACGGATGGATCAGCACCCGGCCGCCCGCCGCCTCGACCAACATCGCCTCGTCGGTGGCGACCGCGACCTGGTCCCGGTCCACCTCCAGGGCCCGGCGCAGCGCCTCGGCTCGAAAGACCTGGGGCGTCTGCGCCGCCCATAGACGGCCGCGATCAACCGTCCCCCCAATCACGAGGGGTGCATTTGCCCCGTATAGCGGGGTCAACGCACCCTTCGTCCCTCCGGCCGGGGTCGAATCCGCCTCTGCGACCCGCTTGATCGTGTCGGTGACCTGGGTGGCGGCGATCGCGCCGTCCGCATCGGGGTCGGCGACGAGGGTCGCCACAACGCCCTCGACCAGCTCGGGCGTCAGCAGCGGCCGCGCCGCGTCGTGGATCGCGACCAGCTCGGTCTCAACCGCCCCCAGCGCGTTCGACACCGAGATCGAGCGGGTGGCGCCGCCCTCGACCACGCCGAGGTCGTGCCCGCCCAGCCCGTGGACATGACCAGGCGGGCAGGCGACGACGATCGAACGCACGCCCTCGGCGGCGCGGAAGGCCGCGATCGACCACTCGACCATCGCCTTCCCCGCCAACGGCACGAAGGCCTTCGGACCGCCGACCCCGAGCCTCTCCCCGGAGCCGGCAGCCGCAATGACCGCGGTGACCGATGCTGCCGCGCTACTACGCGGTGGCGGCGAAGCGATCCTCCAACAGCCCGTCGAGGTACTCCTCGGCGCCTTCCTCGTCCTTGTCGAGCGCGTACATGAACTCGGACGCGAGGATCTTCTTGGCCCGCGTGTACATCTGCTTCTCGCCGGTCGAGAGGCCCTTCTCCATCTCACGCAGCGCCAGGTTTCGCACAACCTCGGCCAGCTCGAAGACGTCACCGGTCTTGATCTTCTCGCGGTTGTACTTGAAACGCCGGTTCCAGTTCTTCGGCATCTCCGACACGTCATCGGTGAGGACGCTTGTGACCTTCTTGATTTCGACCTCGTCGATGACCCGCCGCAGCCCTGCCCTTCCGGCGTTTTCGCAGGGAACCATCACGGTGAGTTCGTTGTGAAGGATCTTGATCGTGAGGTATTCGCGCTCCTCACCCATCAGCTCCCGCGTTTCTTTCTTCATCACCAGGCCAGCACCATGGTGCGGATAGACGACCTTGTCGCCCTCCTCGAAGTCGCAGACGTACACGACCTCCTCGGTGCTTACCTCAGTGGCCTCCTCTAGCTCGGGAATCGCTTGCTCCTTTCCATTTGCGACGGCCTCCATGGCCGTCAACTCTGTAAGTACCGGTCGACCAGATCGACCTCTTGGAGTCTCCGCAGGCCCTCGCGGATGTCCTTGGCCCTGGTCGGGCCGACTCCGTCGACGGCCTCGAGGTCCTCGTTAGAGGTCGCCAGGACCTCCTCCAGGCCGCCGAGGCCATGGATGATCTTCTGGACGACAAGCTTGGGAATGCGCGGGATGCGACCCATCACGCGGTAGCCGCGCGGTGCAACCGGGAAGTCGAGGGTGTTGAGCTTGCGGTCGTAGCCGAGCAGCTCGGCGAGACGACCGAAGTCGAGCACGTCCTCGTGCGGCATCCGCGCCAGCGACTGCAGCATCGTGGCGAGGTTCTCCTCGGAGTCCTCGACGCTGTAATCGCGGATCAGCGCCGCCTTGTCGGCGGCGACGCCGACCATCGTCTCCTCGAGCTGCATCTCGATCAGCCGCCCCTCGGTGCCGAGCTCGACGATGTAGCGCTCGACCTCGACGGCCATCCGCGTCGTCAGCTCAGCCCGCTGCAGGACGGTGAGCGCGTCGTAGAGGACACCGCCGCCCTCGAACTCGAGCACGGTGAGGCGGTTGGAGACCTGTTCGAGCCGCTCGCGGTACTTCTCCAGCGTCGCCAGGCCCTGGTTCGCCTTGGCCAACACCGCCGGGATCTCCTGCAGGATGTACTTCGTCCCCTCGACGTAGAGAGAGACGACGTCGCGACGCTGCGAGATTGCGACGACAAGCGCCTCCGTCTGTTTGGAGACGCGCTCGGCGGTGCGGTGACGGGTGCCGGTCTCGGCCGAGAGGATGGTCGGGTCCGGCATCAGCTGCACGTTTGCCCAGACGATCTTGGTCGCCTCGGCGTTGAGAACGATCGCCCCGTCCATCTTCGCCACCTGGTAGAGCATCGCCGGCGTGTAGTCGATGTCGAGCCGGATCCCACCGGAAAGCATGTGGGAGATCTCGCCGGGCTCGCCGACGACGATCAGGCCACCGGTCCTGGCGTGGACGATGTTGTCGAGACCCTCGCGCAGAGCACCACCCGGTGCGACAACATCCAGGGCCCTTAGAAGCCGGGGATCCTGTCGTTCCGCTAGCTCGTGAAGCTCATCCCCTGGCGGTGAAGACATCGCCACCTAGGATGCCAAATTTCGCTCTGCAATGCGGTCTGGCTAATCCCGAGTGGACAGGTCGGAAAGGTCGTTGTCAACCGCATCAGTCACTCAAGGCCGCATTTCGCGGGCGACGGGCCGATTTCCGGTGATACAGACTTGTTTTCGGCCCGCCGGCGGTGCTCAGAGGTGGAAGCGGCGATGATGACGATGGTAGTGAAGCTCCTGCGACGGCGGTTCGCCGGCGACCGCGGGGTCGGAGCCGGGTCGCTCGGGGTCGCGAACGAAGGCCCAGGTGAGCGCCGCGCCGACGAGGCAAAGACCTGCCAGCACCCAGGTCGAATCGCCGACGGCGTCCGCGAACGAGTCGCCACCGCCGAGCAGGGCGTGGAAGACGGCGCCGGTGACGGCAAGGGCGATCGTTCCCGCCAACACCCGGTCCATCGCCAACACCCCCGAGGCGATGCCGACCTTCTCGGCCGGCATCGCCGCCATCGCGGCGGTCGACATCGGCGCGTAGACGAGGCCCAGCGCGACCCCGAACGGGAGGTACCCGGCCAGCAGCAGGCCGTAGGGGCTGTCGCCGTCGATCTGGGTCAAGGCCAGGAGCCCCACGACTCCCAGGGTCATCCCGGCGGTCATCAGACCGCGCGCGCCGAAGCGGGCGATCAGCCGCCCCGAGAAGGGCGAGACGAAGATCATCGGAACCGTGATCGGGAGGATCATCAGACCGCTCAACACCGCCGAGTGACCGCGCACGTCCTGCAGGTACTGCGACTGGAAGAACATCACCGACCAGTAAGCGCCGACGAGGGCGAAGGCGGCCGCGCTGGCGCCGAAATAGGGACCGTTGCGAAAGAGGGAGAAGTCGACGATTGGCTCGGCGACCCGGTGCTCTATTCGCCAGAAGGCAAAGAGGCAGGCGATTCCGAGCAGCGCCAGGGCGATGGTCACGCTCGCACCCCAGACCCGCGCCTGGACCAAGGCCAGCACGGCGGCGGTGAGCCCGACCCCGAGTGCCGCCAGCCCCGGCAGGTCGACCCGCCGTCCCGAGCCAGGATCCCTCGACTCCGGCGCGGCCAGCGCCGTGATCGCGATCCCGATGGCGGCGATCGGCAGGTTGATCCAGAAGATCAGCCGCCAGTCGACGTCGACCAGGGCGCCGCCGGCGAGCGGGCCGATTCCGAGCGCCACCGCCGAGATCCCCGCCCAGATGCCGAGCGCGCGGGCCTGCTCTCCCGCTGGGAACACGTTGCAGACGATCGCCAGCGAAAGCGGCAGCATCGGCGCCGCTCCGGCCCCCTGCAGGACCCGACCGGCGATCAAGGTCAACTCGTCGTTGGCCGCCCCGGAGAGGATCGAGCCGAGGGCGAAGACGCACATGCCGGTGAGGAACATCCGCTTGCGGCCGAACATGTCGCCGAGCCGCCCTGCGGTGACGACAAGCGCCGTGATCGCCAACAGGTAGCCGTTCATGACCCACTGCAGGCCCGCCGACGTGGCTCCGACGTCGTGGCGGATGCTGGGCAGCGCCAGCGCCACGACGGTCGAGTCGAGCATCAAGAGGAAGAGCCCGGCGCAAGTGCCGGCGAGGGTCCACCACTTGCGCGACATGCGCGCAGGCTACGTGGCGAGCAGGTCGCGATCTGGGTCGATGCCCCAGCGCTCGCCCACCGCGGCAAGCTCACCGTCCAGCGCCCAGCGGTCGGGGCGCTCCTCACCCTCGTGCGCCGGACTGGCGCCCTTCAGCGCCATGCAGCCGGTGTTGTCGCCGACCGCGCGGATCGTCGCGACGTCCTCCTCGCTCAGCCGCTGCTCAGAGGGCAGGGCCGCGAGTTCCACCCTCTTGGCCTCGATCGGGCAGGCCTCCGGGCCGGGCTCCTGGATCAGGGTCGGGGCGACGCACTCGACCGCCGGGTGGGCGAGATTCCACTGGCAGGCGAGCTGGATCGGGGTGAGCCGAACTCGTTCGGCGATGGGAAGCACACGCTCCAGCTTCTCCAACCCGACCTCGATCCAGCCCTCGGGTCGGAAGGCGCGGTGATCGCCCTGCGCCAGCTCCATTCCCGGGCGCAGATCCCCCCAAAAGAGGCCGCCGTAGTCGACCACGCGGGTGATCACCTTGACCCCGTTGCGGGCGGCGGCGTCGAGACAGAGCTCGCCGGGCCAGGGCTCGAACGGGTTGAGGATGATCATCGCCCACTCGATCCGCTCGCCGAAGCGCTCGATACAGGAGATCAGGTCGAGGGTGAAGCCGTTCGCCGGCCCGGGGGCGACGCCGATCTGGGCGGTCAACCCCGCCTCGCGCAGGGCCTCCATCCCGTCCCAGACCGCCTCGCTCGAGTAGCCGATCCGGTCCGGGTTGTGGAGCAGGAGCAGATCGAAGCGATCGGCGCCAAGCCGTTCCAAGCTGCGCTCGGCGGCCATCCGCAGGTAGGTGCCGTACTCGGACTCCGAGCGCAGGCGCGGGTCGGTGAAGCGGGGAAAGCCCCGCGGCCCGTCCCGCTCGCCCTCGTAGAAGTCGTGACCGACCGCGCCGACGAGGCAGTAGTCCTCGCGCGGTGCGCCGGCCAACGCCCGGCCCAGCACCCTGTCCGCCTCGCCCTGGCCATAGGTGTCGGCAGTGAGGACGGTGTCGATGCCGCCGCCTGGGCGCAGCAGCGCTTCGAGCCGCTCCTCGGCGATCGCCTCGCCGAAGCGCAGGAACCTGCCCCCGCTCCAGGCGCCGAGCGCGCTGCGGCCGGGCTCACCCATGAAACGGGGCGCGCTCAGCCCTGGCTGTCGTCGGAGGGCTGATCGCCCTCGAGCGGCTCGTCCTCGCCGCCCTCGTCCTTCTTTGCGCCGACGCCCACCTTCTCCGGCTCGGGCTTCGCCTTCTTCGGCGGCTTCTTCGGCGCGACGATGGTCAGCTTCAGCGGCTTGTCCTCCTCGTCGCCGGAGGCGTCCCGCTCCACCACCACGGTCGAGCCGGGCACCATCGGGCCCTGGCGCAGCACCTCGTCGGCGAGCGGGTCCTCGATGTAGCGCTGGATCGCGCGGCGCAGCGGCCGGGCGCCCATCGAGGGATCCCAGCCTTTGTCGACCAGCAGGTCCTTGGACTCGTCGGTGAGCTCCAGCTGCAGCTCGTGCTCGGCGACCTGGACGCGGACCCGGTTGATCATCAGGTCGACGATCTCCTTGACCTCGTCCTTGGCGAGCTTGTGGAAGACGATCACCTCGTCGATCCGGTTGAGGAACTCGGGCCGGAAGACTTTTTTCAGGTCGCCCATGATCCGATTTTTCATGTCGCCATAGGACATGCCGGTCTCGTCGGAGACGGTGAAGCCGATCGAGGTGTTCTTGGCGATCTCCGAGGCGCCGATGTTCGAGGTCATGATCACGATCGCGTTGCGGAAGTCGACCGTGCGCCCCTGGGCGTCGGTGAGCCGCCCGTCCTCGAGGATCTGCAGCAGGATGTTGAAGACGTCGGGGTGGGCCTTCTCGATCTCGTCGAGCAGCAGCACGCTGTAGGGCTTGCGCCGCACGGCCTCGGTCAGCTGACCGCCCTCGTCGTAGCCGATGTAGCCCGGCGGCGAGCCGACCAGGCGGCTGACCGCGTGCTTCTCCATGTACTCGGACATGTCGATCCGCACCAACGCCTCCTCGTCGCCGAAGAGGAACTCGGCGAGGGTGCGCGCCAGCTCGGTCTTGCCGACCCCGGAGGGGCCGAGGAAGATGAACGAGCCCGACGGCCGCTTCGGGTCCTTGATGCCGGCGCGGGAACGGCGGATCGCCTTGGAGACGGCGGTGATCGCGACCTCCTGGCCGATCACCCGCTTGTGCAGCTCCTCCTCCATGCGGATCAGCTTCTTGGTCTCGGCCTCGGTCAGTTTGAAGACCGGGATCCCGGTCCACATCGAGACGATGTCGGCGATCTCCTCTTCGCCAACGTCGGGCCGCTCGGCGGAGTCGCCCTCGGACCACTCGTCTTCGAGCTGGCGCTTGCGGGTGGTCAGCTGGCGCTCGGTGTCGCGCAGGTTGGCCGCTTTCTCGAACTCCTGCGACTCGATCGCGGACTCCTTTTCGCGCCGCGTCTTTTCGACTTCGTCCTCGAGGTCGCGATAGACCGGCGGCGCGCTCATCGACTTGATCCGCATCCGCGATGCCGCCTCGTCGATCAGGTCGATCGCCTTGTCGGGCAGGAAGCGGTCGGAGATGTAGCGGTCGGCCAGTTCGGCGGCGGCTTTGAGCGCGTCGTCGGTGATGTTGACCCGGTGGTGCTGCTCGTAGCGTTCGCGCAGCCCCTCGAGGATCTTGACCGTGTCCTCGACCGAGGGCTGGTCGACCCTGATCTGGGCGAAACGGCGCTCCAGCGCCGAGTCACGCTCGAGGTATTTGCGGTACTCGTCGAGGGTCGTCGCGCCGATCGTCTGCAGCTCGCCGCGGGCCAGCGCCGGCTTCAGGATCGAGGCCGCGTCGATCGCGCCCTCGGCGGCGCCCGCCCCGACCAGGTTGTGGAGCTCGTCGATGAAGAGGATGATGTCGCCGCGCTGGGTGATCTCTTTCATCACCTTCTTGAGGCGCTCCTCGAACTCGCCGCGGTACTTCGAGCCGGCGACCAGCGCCGCCAGGTCGAGCGTGTAGATCTGTTTGTTGCGGAGCAGCTCCGGCACCTCGCCATTGTTGATCCGCGCCGCCAGGCCCTCGACCACCGCGGTCTTGCCGACCCCCGGCTCGCCCAGCAGCACCGGATTGTTCTTGGTGCGGCGGGAGAGGATCTGCATGATCCGCTCGATCTCGGTTTCGCGGCCGATCACCGGGTCGAGCTTGCCCTCCTCGGCGAGCTTGGTCAGGTTGCGGCCGAACTGGTCGAGCAGTTTCGAAGACTTCTTGCCGGCGCCCTCGCCCTGGCCTCCCGAGCCGCCGCCCTGGCGGCGGCCGCCGGGGCCCGAAAGCATCCTGATCACCTCGTTGCGGATCTTGTCGGAGTCGGCGTCGAAGTCGAGCAGGATCCGGGCGGCGACACCCTCGTTCTCACGCACCAGGCCGAGCAGGATGTGCTCGGTGCCGATGTAGTTGTGGCCGAGCGAGAGCGCCTCGCGCAGCGCCAGCTCGAGCACCTTCTTGGCGCGCGGCGTGAATGGGATCTGGCCGGAGGTGACCTCCTCGCCGGAGCCGACGATCCGCACCACTTGGGAGCGCACCCGCTCGGTGGTGATGTCGAGAGACTCGAGGACGCGGGCAGCCAGGCCCTCCTCCTCGCGCAGCAGGCCGAGCAGGATGTGCTCGGTGCCGATGTAGTTGTGTTTCAGCGTGCGAGCCTCTTCTTGCGCCAGAACAACCACCTGCCGTGCTCGCTCAGTGAATCTCTCGAACAAAGGCTTCCTCTCTTGACCTTTAAAAGGTCAAACGCGATTTGCGGTCGGAAGTACCGGAGACGCCCTTCAGCTATCGGGAAGCGTCCATGTGCCCTTTAAACGATACCGAGAGTGCCCAACCGGCCTCGGGACCTCGATTGCCGCTCATAGCGGCTTTTTGAGCACCGATCGGGGTGTCTCAGGACCGCATCGCCGGGAAAAGCACGATCTCGCGCATGCTTCGGGCCCCGGTCAGGATCATCGCCAACCGGTCCACACCGAGACCGACGCCGCCGGTCGGCGGCATTCCGTGCTCGAGCGCCTCGACAAACGCCTCGTCGTAGGGCTGCGCCTCCTCGTCGCCCCGCTCCGACTCCGCGGCCTGCTGCTCGAAGCGGCGGCGCTGCTCGTCGGGGTCGTTCAGCTCGCTGAAGGAGTTGGCGATCTCGATCCCACCGACGAACGCCTCCCAGCGCTCGACCAGGCCGGGCTCGGAGCGATGCGCCTTCGCGAACGGCGAGAGCTCGACCGGGTAGTCGGTGACGAAGGTCGGCTGGATCAGCTCCGGCTCCACCGACTTGGAGAGCAGGCCGTCGACCAGCTTGCCCCAACCCTCTGCCGGGTCCGGCTCACCTCCCATCGCCGTGGCGAGAGCCTCGCGGGTCGGGTGCTCGGCGATGTCGATGCCGGTTCGCTCACGCACCGCCTCGCGCAGCGTCACCCGCCTCCACGGCGGCGCCAGGTCGATCTCGACCCCGTCGCGCTCGACCTTGGTGGTGCCGAGGACACGCTCCGCCACCTCGGCGACCAGCAGCTCCAGATCGTGGGCGGTCTTCTCGTAGTCGGCATAGGCCTCGTACCACTCGAGCATCGTGAACTCGGGGTTGTGCTTGTGCGAGATGCCCTCGTTGCGGAAGTCCTTGCCCAGCTCGTAGACGCGGTCGATGCCGCCCACGACCAGGCGCTTCAGGTAGAGCTCGGTGGCGATCCGCAGGTAGAAGTCGCGGTCGAGCGCGTTGTGATGCGTGACGAAGGGTCGGGCCAGAGCGCCGCCGTAGAGCGGCTGCAACACCGGGGTCTCGACCTCTACGAAGCGGTGCTCGTCGAGCCAGCGGCGGATCTCGGCGATCGCCCGCGCGCGGGTCGCGAAGGCGCGGCGGCTCTCCTCGTTGGCGAGCAGGTCCAGCTCGCGCTGGCGATAGCGGGTTTCGACGTCCTCGAGGCCGTGGAACTTGTCGGGCGGCGGCCGCAGGCTCTTGGCCAGCAACCGCCAGTGGTCGATCGCCAGCGATAGCTCACCGCCACGCCGCGTCGCCAGCGCGGTGCCCTCGGCACCGACGAAGTCGCCGAGGTCGAGATCGACCAACAGCTCGAACGCCTCCTCGCCGAGCTTGTCGGCGGTGGCATGGAGCTGGATCTGCCCGCTGCCGTCGCGAAGGTCGAGGAAGGCGGCCTTGCCGTGGCCGCGGCGAGCGACGATGCGCCCCGCGACCCGGTGGCGCGAATCCGTCTCCATCCCCGCCGCCAACCCCTCGTGAGCGGCCCGCACCTCGGCGATCTCCTCGCGGTCGGCGAACTCGTGCGGGAAGGGATCGATCCCAGCCTCGCGAATGCGCTCCAGCTTCTCGCGGCGGTCGCGGAGGACGTCGGAGAGCTGCTGCTCCTCTGGCTCGCTCATCGCCGCGAGCCTATTCGACCGTTACGCAGACTCGATTTTGGTGATTTTCAGTTTCTTCTTCGGCCCGCGCGGGACCTCGACGGTGACCACGTCGTTGCGCTTGTGGCCGATCAGCGCTTTGCCGATCGGCGACTCGTTGGAGAGCTTGTGCTCGAGCGGGTCGGCCTCGGTCGAGCCGACGATCTGGAATTTCTGCGAGTCGCCGGTCTTCTGGTCTTTGACATGGACGACCGAGCCGAAGCTGACCTCGTCGGTGTCGACGTCCTTCTCGTCGATCACGGTGGCGCGGCGCAGCCGCTCTTCGAGCTGGGCGATCCGCCCCTCCAACAGCGCCTGCTCGTTCTTGGCGTCGTCGTACTCGGCGTTCTCGGAGATGTCGCCGAACTCGCGCGCCTCCTTGATGCGTTCAGCTACCTCGCGCCGTTTGGCGGTCGAGAGGAACTCGATCTCCTCTTTGAGCTTCTCGAGCCCTTCCGGAGTGATTACGGCTTGACGAGTCACTTTGCGCTGACCTCGCTTCTGCTTGCTGGACGTAGTTTTATTGGGCCCTGAGACCAAAAACGCCCGGGTGCAGCGGCTTTCGCAACGCCACACCTGGGCCCGAAGTCGCGGGATTATAGCGAGGGCTGCAGGCGGGCACTCAAAGGAATTTGGGCGGCAATCAGCTCCCTCGCGCGGGGCAGGTCGGCGCTGCGCTGCAACTCCGCGGCGACCTCGGGGGAGGCGCCAAGCGAATCGACGTACCAGGGGTAGAACTTGCGCAGGTAGCGAGCCGCCCGCTCCGGCCCAAGATGCTCCTCGGCGCGGTCGACGGTCCAGAGCAGCTCGGTGACGACCTCCCGGCGGGACGGCGGCTCAGCGCGGCGCCCGGTCAGTTCCTCGAACAGCCAGGGGTTGCCGAGCGAGCCACGAGCCAGCATCACCGCGTCGGCGCCGGACTCGTCGTAGGCGCGACGTACGGCCTCGGGACTGTCGAGACCGCCGGAGACGATCACCGGCACCTCGATCCGTTCCACGAGCCGACGGGTGAGCGCGTAGTCGGGGTTGCCCTTGTGTTTGGTCGTCGCGGCGCGGGGGTGGAAGCCGATCGCGGCGGCGCCACCCTCCTCGGCGAGCCGGACGGCGAGGTCGAAGCCGGAGCTGTCACCGGGGCGCAGCCCGGAGCGCAGCTTCACGGTCACCGGCAGTCCGCTGCCGGCGGCAGCGCCGCGGAGCAGGGCCAGGGCCAGCTCGGGATCGGTGAGGAGCTCGACACCGGCGCCCGTCTTGCGCACCTTGCGCACCGGGCAGCCCATGTTGATGTCGATCAGGTCAGCGCCGGCTTCGGCGGCGATCGCCGCGCCAGAGCGCATCACCTCGGGGTCGTGCCCGAACAGCTGCACCGAGACCGGGTGCTCGTCGGGATGGATCCGCATCAGCTCGCGCATCGTGCGCTCGTTGCCGTGGTGCAGCCCGAAGCTGGAGATCATCTCCGAGACGGCGAGGCCCGCCCCGTGCCGCTTCGCCTGCAGGCGGACGAACCAGTTGCCGATCCCGGCCAACGGTGCCAGCAGGACGCGATTGGCGATCTTCACTCCGCCAATCTCGAAGGGGTCAGTCAGCTGTGGACGCGTTTCGCTCATGGATGAGACGCAGGCCCTTCAGGGTAAGCATCTCGTCGACCTCGTCGATCGTCTCCGTGTAGGGGACGACGACCTGCGCAAGGCCGCCCGTCGCGAGGAGACGGGGGTCCCCAAGCTCGTCTTCGATCCTACGCACCACGCCGTCGATCAACCCGGCGAAACCGAAAATGAAGCCGGACTGGATCGCCGCGCGGCTCGAGCGGCCGATCGCCGTCTCGGGCGCGTCCAGGTCGATCCGCGTGATCCGTGCGGCTCGCTCGATCAGAGCGCTGAGCGAGATCTCCAGCCCCGGGCCGATCGCGCCGCCGAGGTATTCCCCCGCGGCTGAGACCGCGTCGATGTTGATCCCGGTGCCGAAGTCGACGACGACGCAGGCCTCTTGGAAGCGCTCATAGGCGGCGATCGAGTTGACGAGGCGATCGGCCCCAACCTCGAGCGGGTTGTCGATGCGAATCGGCATCCCGGTCTTGACGCCGGGCCCGATCGTCAAGCACTCGGCCTCCAGATAGCGCTCGGTGAGTCGCTCGTATTGAGCGCCAAGCGGCGGCACGACAGAGGAGACACAGACGGCGTCGAGTTCGGCGAGGCCCATGCCGCTGAGAGCGAGCATGCCCGCGATCCGCTCCGCCAGCTCGTCTCCGGTCGCGCCCGATCGAGTCTGGAAACGCCAGTGCTCGACCAACCGCTCGCCGTCGAAGGCGCCGAGATGGGTCTGGGTATTGCCGACGTCAATCGCAAGCAGCATGGATCGGCGATTATGATGATTCGCTATGGAGGCGCGGCTATACGTGATCCCGGCATCACATCCGAGCATCTGCTCGGCGCTGATGCTGGACCACAAGGGGATCGAGTACAAGCGGACCGATCTGATGCCTGTGATCTCCAAGGGGGCCCTGCGGGCACTGGGCTTTCCCCGCAACACCGTGCCCGCGATGAAGATCGACGGACAGCGAGTGCAGGGATCGCGGGAGATCGCCCGCGAGCTGGAGCGGCTGAAGCCCGAGCCGGCCCTTTTCCCGAGCGACCCCGAGAAGCGGGTCGCGGTCGAGGAGGCCGAGCGCTTCGGCGACGAGGAGCTGCAACACCCGATCCGCCAGCTTCTCTGGTGGTCGATCAAGAAGGACAAAGCCCCGCTGCGCAGCTACTCGGAGGGTGCCCGGCTTGGCATCCCGATCGACTTGGCGATGCTTACCGCGGCGCCGATCGTCGCCCTGTCAGCTCGCTTCAACGAGGCCGGTGACGAGAACGTTCGCCGCGACCTGGCGGCCTTGCCCGCGATGCTGCAGCGGGTCGACGACTGGATCGCGGCCGGCGTCCTCAACGGCGAGCAGCTCAACGCGGCCGACTTCCAGATCGCCTCCAGCATCGGCCTGGCGATGACCCTCGACGACCTCCGCCCCGCAATTGAGGGCCGCCCGGTTGGCGAGCTCGCGAAGCGGGTTGTCCCGAACTACCCCGGTAAGACCCCGCCGATCCTGCCGCCGGCCTGGCTGCAGCCGCTGCGCTCAGAGACCACTGCGGCTTAGCCGGTGACGGGGCACTCCCCGCCCGGACTCGCTCGCTCCGCTCGCTCTGAGTATCCGCCCGTTCGGGGAGTGCCCCGTCACCGGCCCAGAGCACTTCGAACCGCTTGACGCTGCTTCCGACATTGACCCCCCTGGGGTGTGGTCAAAGTCGGATGGGCGAGCGGTCAACCCGTTCGCCCGAGCCGAGAGCCACGAGAGCGGCGGAGAGCTTGGTGCCGTCCGGGAGGAGAAGGAGAGGGTCGAGATCCAACAGAGGGACGAGGACGAAGCGGCGGCTGGTCACCTCGGGGTGCGGCAGGGTGAGGCGGTCGGACGTGAGCTCCAGATCACCGAGGAGGAGGAGGTCGAGGTCCAGCGGGCGCGGGCTGTGGCGCGGCGCGTCGAGCTGGCGCCCCCGTTCGACCTCAATCCGCTTGCAGATATCGAGCAAGAGTTCCGGCTCAAGATCCGTGCAGATGCGGACCACCGCATTGAGGAAGTCGGGCTGGTCGAGAACCTCCCCGACTGGCTCGGTCTCGTATAAAGGAGAGACTGCCTCCACGGTGACGTCCCGAGCTTGCAACAGCTCGATTGCAGCGCGCAGGTGAGCCGCCCGGTCGCCGACGTTTGAGCCCAAGCCCAGGTAGCCGACGCGCAGAGGGCTGAACGGGCTGGGGCCGATGTGAGTTATCAAGCTCCGCTCACTCCTAGGACTCCTCGCCGTTCTCCTCGATTTCGTCCTCGCCCCGCTCCTGCGTCACCTCGACGCCGACCTCCTGGATTGCCAGCGGCAGCGGCGGCTCCGGCTTCGCGGCGCGCACCCGCACCGACTCGCAGCCGTAGCGCTCAATCAGCCGCTGGCCCACCACCTGCGCCAGCCGCTCCAACGTCCGGTAGCTGCGCTCGGTGGCGGCAAGGGCGACGATGTCGCAGACGTCGCCGTAATCGACGGTGTCCTCGATGCGGTCGGTGAGCACGGCGTCGCAGTCGGGCACGTCGAAGGAGATGTCGAACTCGAGACGCTGGCCGATCTCCTGCTCGGCGTCGCTGACGCCGTGGTGCGTGTAGAGCGAGATGCCGCGCAGCTCGACCTCGACCCGCGACTCGATCCCGTTGCCGTCTGGCTCCATATAGCGAAATCTAGCCCGAACCCATTCCGGCCGACCGGCGGGCGGGAGCTTCGGCCGTTACCTCGGGTGGTGCGCCCGCTGCTCGCTCACCGGTCGAGACTCTCCCACCTTCGGTACGCTGCCGTCGTTCTTTGGGTTTGGGGAAGGACCTCGGAGCGCCGACGGCGCCGCTCGAGGCATTTGTGATTCGTGATTCGCATACTGCACATATCGGATCTTCATGCCTCGAATGCAGAGTCGACCGATCGCCGCGTCCTCACCGAAGCGATGCTCTCCGACGCAGCCGCTCTTGCCGAAGACGAGCCGCTTGACCTGATCATCTTCAGTGGCGACTTGGCAGACAGTGGCCAGGCAGAGGAGTACGAGATTGCACGCGAGCTGCTGATCGACCCATTGATGGACCGCT
Source organism: uncultured Solirubrobacterales bacterium (assembly GCA_963706605.1). Taxonomy (GTDB): domain Bacteria; phylum Actinomycetota; class Thermoleophilia; order Solirubrobacterales; family 70-9; genus VRUE01. Next base: position 1,711,963 of record OY970165.1, on the reverse strand, counting down.
TCGGTGTCAGTCCGGGTCAGTTGATCCTGGTTCCCGGAAACCACGATGTCAACCGAGACGGGATACGCGAATTCATCGAGCAGGGGCTCACCGAGAATCTCAAGGCACACGAGCATGTGAGCAGGCTGTTGGAGTCGGACCGCGACCTCGCCGACGCCACCGAGCGACTGGAAGCCTGGAAGCGCTTTCACGCCGACTTCTATGCAGATGAGCACCGACCGACAGAACCTGGTCCGCTCGCCTTTGTGCATAAGCTGACAGTTCAAGGCCGATCGGTGGGGATTGCCGCTCTTGACTCTGCTTGGCGCTCTTCGAGTCCGAAAGACGAAGGCAACCTCCTCCTCGGAAGTCGGCAGGTCGAGCCTGCGTTAGCCGCCATCGAAGACGATGACCTGCGCTTCGTCGTCGTTCACCACCCTCTTGCATGGATTGCTCCGTTCGATGCCGACCGGGCACGTGAGGAATTTGCACGTCGGGGAGTGATCGTGTTCTTCGGTCACGAGCACAGGTCGAATCCGATCGCAGAGAGGAGCCCCTACGGAGAGGCCCTCTACCTGAGCGCCGGTTGCCTCTATGACCATCGTGAATTTCCCAACGGATACTCGTTAGTCGAACTGGACCCAGACGATCGAGTGGTCGTCGGACGCCTTCGGCGTTGGCACGCTAGGCGGAAGACCTTCGATGCCGATCTCGAGGCAGCGCCGGAGGGGCGAGCGGAGTTCGAGCTTCCGTCGGCTGACCGCGCAAAGGACCTTGGCCATCCGCCCTTCTCGGTGATCATGAAGCTGATCGCAGAAGCCGCCCAAGAACTGCGGGTGGTACCCGACAACATGACTGCTTCCAACCGCATCGCCACCGTGGACGATGTGCTGGTCGAACCCCGCTTCCTCAAGGTCCCATACAGCGAGGCTCAAGCCGCCGCCACGATCGACGCCGGCATATCCGACCAAGAGATGAATCCACTGGATGCCCTCGATGAGTGCAACGTCCTTCTCGTCTCGGGTGCACCCCAAGCTGGGGTCTCCAGCGCCCTCCTCTGGCTCCTGGCCCGTGGCTACCAGCTCGACGCGAGCAAGATGCCGGCGCGGCTACGCGCTCGACAGTCCGGCCTTGGGACCTCAAAGACCTCCGCCGCCCTCGCCAAGGCAGCCGCCGCCTTTGGCCATAGGCAATCGGAGTCTCCGGATCCAGACCTATTGCTGGCAATCGACGACTTCGCCATAGCCTCTCCCAAGAAGCAGGCCCGCATCGTCAACTTCATCGCAAAGAATCCTCAGCATCACTACATCATCGGCTGCAGCGAGGAAGATTGGGCGACGGCCACCGCGTCTCTCGACGACGCCGGGGTGCAGTATTCACGATCCTTTCTGGGACAGTTTGGCCGTAGGCAACTTCGCCAGCTGGCAAAATCGATCACGAGCGGAGCGGACACCGATATCGATCAAATCGACCGGGTGATCTGGAAACAAAATCTCCCTCGAACTCCTTTCACCATGACCGCAATGATCGCGGTGGTCAACACTCGGCATGAAGACTCGACCACCCTCAACGAGAGCGGGTTTCTGGAGGCATACGTCAACCTGCTGCTCGGAAGCAGTGAGCTCGCGGATCACGAGCGGCTCGGGATGGACTTCCGCAGAAGAGTTCACCTGCTTGGTGAGATTGCACGCGCATTCTACGACTGCCCAGAGAACTCCATGCCCACTTTGGAGGTCGAAAAGCTGTTAGTGACTTACTTCCAAGACAAGGGACTGCCGTTTTCCGCGGGTGGTGTGCTGCAAAGTCTCGTGTCTCGCTACGTACTGGTCGAACAGAATGGGTATGTCTCGTTTCGTCATCCTGCGCTCTTATACCTATTCATGGGTTACTGGGCGATCGAGGACCCAGCGCACAAAGACGAGATGCTCGACGATTGCCACAGGAACCGCGCCGTCATCCGGCACGCCGCTGGCCTCAAGCGCAACGATCGAGATCTACTGGAGAGGGTCGGGGACTATGCAGGCAAGGTCATACGCGACCTGGCGCCGGCGCTCGACGCATCGCGCGTCGACGAGCTTCTCGAGCACTTCGAATCCACAGGCATGTTCGATGGCAACCATCTAAGTGAGATGCTCGATCGTCTTCCCGCAAAGAAGACCCCCGCCGAGATAGATGCTCAAAGCGACAACGCCGTCGACGCATTTGGCTCTAAGGACGTTGCCCCAATGGAGAGCCCCGTCGTAGACGAGGCCCAGGAGCTCACCGAGGCGGTCGCACTCCTGTCGGATGTGCTCAGGCACTCGGAGCTCGTCGACGATGTCGCCCTGAAGCAGGCCACGTTCGAAGCTGCTGTTACGGGGTGGCAAGTCTTCGTAGGAATCGTGATGGCCGAAGATCGACACGAAGAGTCGTTCCGCGATCTGATCGCAGAGCTGCTCGCCAGCCAGCTGGGTGACGTCAGCGAGCTGGAGGAGGACGAAAACGAAGTATTCGCACGTCTCGTCCTGTCGGTCGCGCTCGTGCTCGCGGGGTCGGCGATGTACGGGCGGCTCGGCAGCTGGCATCTGTCAACGGTGATCGAGGCGGCCCTCGACAACCCTGTATTCACCCGCTCGCTGAGTGCAACCTGTCTGACGACCTGGCTTCATGCACGACTCGAACTGAAGGGCTGGCCACGGCGGCTCGACCAACTGCTGGAAACGATTCCGCGGGATTCGTTCCTGCGCGATACCACGATTGCGATAGCCATCGACCTCTATCGAGCCTCACCCGATGAGTCGGCAGTCAAACGGTTGGAGCAGGTCCTCGTAAACCACATGACGCCGGAGTCCGGCGGAGGCGTCGTCGGTGGGATCGTCGAAAATCGTCTAGGTCAAGATGTGGCAAAGCAGCTCAAACAGAGCCGGCGCGCGTACCAGCAGGGATCCAGGCCAGAGCCCGGCAAGCAGCTTGGGGCACCGAAGACTTCGGAGATTGCCGGCGAGCCGGGAGCCTAGCCCTCAGCCGATGATTGCAGTGGCGACCTTCATCGCCTGCACGGTCTCGGCGACGTCGTGGACACGGAGGACGTCGGCCCTCTCAGCGGCGGCCAGAACGGTCGAGGCGATCGTGCCGCCGAGGCGGTCGCCGACCTCGGAGCCGTCGATCTTGCCGAGGAAACCCTTGCGGGAGGTGCCGATGACCAGCGGCCGGCCAAGCTCGCGCAGCTCACCGAGCCGACGCAACAGCTCGAGGTTGTGGTCGAGCGTCTTGCCGAAGCCGATGCCGGGGTCGAGCCAGATCCGCTCCTCCGCCACCCCAGCGGCGACCGCCGCCTCCAACTGCTCCGCGAGAAACGCCTTGACGTCGTCGACGACGTCGTCGTAGGTCGGGTTCGCCTGCATCGTGCGGGGATCGCCCTGCATGTGCATCAGCAGCAGCCCGGCGCCTCGCTCCGCACACAGCGCCCCGATCTCGGGATCCCTCCGCAGCGCGGTCACGTCGTTGACGATCGAGGCGCCCGCGTCCAGTGCCGCCTCGGCAACGGCCAGCTTGGAAGTGTCGATCGAGACGGTCGCGGTCTCCGCCAGGCCGGCGACGACGGGAACGACCCGCGCCTCCTCCTCATCCGCGCTGACCTCAGCGGCCCCGGGCCGCGTCGATTCCCCCCCGACGTCAAGAATTTCGGCGCCGTCTCGAACCAGCTCCTCCCCATGAGCAATGGCCACATCGGCGTCGAGGAAGAGGCCGCCATCCGAAAACGAATCAGGGGTGACGTTGACGACCCCCATGAGACGAGGGGCCACGGGGTGGCCCCTCAGCTTGCGTCGCCGCCGGCGAATCCCGGCCGCGGACGAGGTGCGGGCCTCGCGCCCTCGCGCTTTGCCCTTTCGGGCTCCGGCGCCGGCTCGACCGGCTGCGCCGGCTCCTCGTCGTCGTCGGCGAAGACCTCGTCCTCGGACTTGCCGTCGAGCAGGGCGACGAACTGCTCGGCGTCGATCGTCTCGCGCTCCAGCAGGATCTTCGAGACCCGCTCGAGCTCGGTGCGCTTCTCGTTGAGCAGGTCCTTGGCGGTCTGGTGCGCGGCCTCGACGATGCGGCGGATCTCGTCGTCGATCTCGCGGGCGATCTCGTCGGAGTAGTCGGGTTCGGCGCTGAATTCACGGCCGAGGAAGGGCTGGCCGCGATCGTGGCCGAAGACCCGTGGGCCGAGTCGCTCCGACATGCCGAACCGCATCACCATCTGCTTCGCGGTCTCGGTCACCTTTTCGAGGTCATTGGAGGCGCCGGTGGTGATCTCGCCGAAAACGATCTCCTCGGCGGCGCGGCCACCCAGGGTCATCGCCATCGTGTCGGTCAGCTCGGCGCGGCTGGTCAGGAACTTGTCCTCGGTCGGCAGGCTGATCGTGTAGCCAAGCGCCTGACCACGGCTGATGATCGAGATCTTGTGGACCGGGTCGCAGTTGGGCAGCAGGTGGCCGACGATCGCGTGACCGAGCTCGTGGAATGCGGTGATCAAGCGCTCCTTCTCGCTCATCACCCGGGTCTTCTTCTCGGGCCCGGCGATCACCCGCATGATCCCCTCCTCCAGCTCGTGCATGGAGATCTCGCGGCGGCCTTGGCGGGCGGTCAGCAGCGCAGCCTCGTTGATCAGGTTGGCGAGGTCGGCGCCGGTGAAGCCGGGGGTCTGTCCGGCCAGGGTGTCGAGGTCGATCGCTTTGGCGAGCGGCTTGCCGCGGGTGTGGACCTCGAGGATCTTCTTACGGCCCTTGCGGTCGGGGCGGTCGACGACGACCTGGCGGTCGAAGCGGCCCGGCCGCAGCAGCGCCGGATCGAGGATGTCGGGCCGGTTGGTAGCGGCGATCAGGATGATGTTGTCCTTCATCTCGAAGCCGTCCATCTCGACCAGAAGCTGGTTGAGGGTCTGCTCGCGCTCGTCGTGGCCGCCGCCCATGCCGGCACCGCGGTGGCGGCCGACGGCGTCGATCTCGTCCATGAAGATGATGCAGGGAGAGTTCTGTTTGGCCTGCTCGAAGAGGTCGCGGACGCGGCTGGCGCCGACTCCGACGAACATCTCGACGAAGTCCGAGCCGGAGATCGAGAAGAACGGGACGCCGGCCTCGCCGGCGACGGCGCGAGCCAGCAGCGTCTTGCCGGTGCCCGGCGGGCCGTAGAGGAGGACCCCCTTCGGGATGCGGGCGCCGAGCGCCTGGAATTTCTTCGGGTTCTCGAGGAACTCCTTGATCTCATGCAGCTCCTGCACCGCCTCGTCGACCCCGGCGACGTCGCGGAAGGTGATTTTCGGCGCGTCGACCGACATTCGCTTGGCTTTCGATTTGCCGAAGTTCATGACGCGCGAGCCGCCGCCCTGCATCTGGTTCATCAGGAAGATCCAGAAGCCGAAGAAGAGGACGAAGGGAAGGATGTAGGTGAGCAGCGAGAGCAGGCTGGAGCCGCCGGTGCCGTGGACGACCGTCTTGACGCCGTTCGCCTTCAGCTGGTTGACCAGGCTTTCTTCGGCGTCGGGGGGGTAGCCGGTGGAGAAGCTGTCGCCGTTTTCGCCCGCTTCCTTGACGTCGAGGGTGTTGTCCTTGGTGTTGACCGTCGCTTCTTCGATCCGGCCGGTGGCGATCAGGCCTCCCTGCGCCTTGGAGCCGATCAGCTCGTTGTAAGAGGGGGATTCGGTGCTCGGCCCGGGACTGATCACCCGCTGGGCGACGAAGGCGAGGATCACCACCAGCAGGATCGGAAAGGCCGCGCTTTTGAAAAAACGCCTCACAGGGAAATTCAGCGTACCAGGGGGGTTTCCGCGCCTGGCCGCCTAGTGGTCCAACGCAGCAACGTAGTCGAGGTTGCGGTATCGCTGGGCATGGTCGAGGCCGTAGCCGATCGCAAAGCGATCGGGGATGCGGAAGCCGACGTAGCGCGGCTCGAGGTCGACGCGGAGGCGGTCCGGCTTGGTCAGCAGCGCGCAGGCCTCGAGCGAGGCCGGTTCGCGGGCGTTGAGGTTGCGCATCAGGTAGTGGAGGGTGAGGCCGGAGTCGATGATGTCCTCGACGATCAGCACGTGGCGGTCCTGGATCGGCGCGTCGAGGTCCTTGAGGATTCGCACGACCCCCGAGGAGTCCGTCTGGGAGCCGTAGCTGGAGACGGCCATGAAGTCGATCTCGCAGGGGATGCTCATGTGGCGCATCAGATCCGCGAGGAAGATCACCGCGCCCTTCAGCACCCCGATCATGAACAGGTCGCGGCCCTCATACTCCTCGCTGATCTGCGCCCCGAGCTCGGCGACACGTCGCTGCAGCTCCTCACCGGAGACGAGGGTCTCGCCGATCGCCGAGTCACTCATCGGGAGCTCACCCGCGGCAGTCTAGATACAGGACGTGCCGGGAGTTAGCCGCCCATATGGGCGGCTAACTCCCGGCACGTCAGCGCTCGGCGCGCAGGGTGCCTCTCTTGGCGATCGCGCGGACGCCGCCGCCGAGGTCGAGCATCGCGGTCCCGGTGCGGCGCAGCGCCGCGACCTCGTCGGCGTGGTTGGCGGCGCCAGCGACCGGGCGGCCGGCTGCACGGTCGGCGAGCTGCTGGACGACGAGGCGGCGCAGGGCGGATGGCAGCTCCGCGAGGCGATCGAGCTCGATCGTCCCACGGGCGGAAGCGCCCGAGCCGTCGAGCTCAGCGACGACCAGCGCGTCCAGCACCTCCGCCTCGTCGCGCAACAGCTCCGCCGTGCGCAGCACGTTCTGAGCGGCGGCCGGATGGACCTCGGCGAGCGCCTGGGCCAGCCCGTGGCGGACCCGGTTGCGGGCGTAAGCGCCCTCGGCGTTGCTCGGATCGTCGCGCCAGAGAAGGCCCCGCTCCTCGCAGTAGGCCGTGGTCTGTTCGCGGCTGAAGGGAAGCAACGGCCGCACCAGCTTGCCGTCGCGTGCCCGCATCCCGAGTAGAGCGCGACGGCTCGGTGAGGAGGCGAGCCGGTAGAGGATCGTCTCGACCTGGTCATCGGCGGTGTGCCCGGTGGCGATCAGAGCCTCCCCGGACGCCAGCTGCGCCGCCGCCGCGTAGCGCGTGTCGCGCGCCCAGGCCTGGAGGTTGCCGGGTCCATCGGGACGGCGAGGTCGCTCTGTCTCCAAACGCACCCCCAGTCGCTTGCAAAGCGCCGCGCAGTGCTCCTCGTCCAAAGCGGAATCGTCGCGCAACCCGTAGTTGACGTGCAGCGCGATGACCCCCTCCACGCCGAGCAACCTCACGGCCAGGTCGAGCAGGCAGACCGAGTCCCGCCCACCCGAGAGCATCGCGACCACAGCGGCACCCACCGGCAGCAAGCCACCCTCGCGCACCGCCTCGATCATGTCTTCGCTTGCCATTGACAAAGAGCCCATCCCGGCAGGGGTGGAGCGTCTTGTACTTTTTCCGGGGCGAGGCTCCACGGACAGCCTCTCACTGTCTTCGGAAAAAGTTAAGCGAACCCCTGCCGGGATGGGCTCTCCGGGTCAGTCGGAACTGCGGCGGACTATGAAGAGCGGGGTCGCGACGGGGAAACCCTTGAGGTTGACTTCGCCGATCGGCTCGCAGGTCAGCCCCCGTTCTTCAAGGGAACCCGTGACCCGGTCGGTGACCAGGACCTCGCCCGCCTGGGCGCGGCCGACGACGCGGTGGACGAGGTTGACGTGGGTGCCGAAATAATCGCCGTCGCGGTAGACGGCGTCCGCATAGTGGATCCCCACCCGCGGCTGGGGTCGCCGCGGGAAGCGTTCGAGCAGGCCCACCGCCCACTCGGTCAGCGAGCTCGGCTCCGGCGAGACGACCATCACCTCGTCGCCGATCGTCTTCACAATCGTCGCCTCCGGCGGCAGCGTCGTCTCGACCGTTTCGACGAAGTTCTCGACCACGTCGAGCGCCTCCAGATCGCCTTCCTCCTCGGTGTAGCGGGTGAAGCCGGTGAGGTCGATGAAGCAGAGGGTCACCGGCACCTGGCCGAGATCGGCGGCGGCCGCGTCGAGGTCGGCCTCCATGTGACCGACGACGTCCTGTTCGGTGAAGTAGCGGAGGTAGCGGGTGTGCAGATACTCGGTCAGCGGCGCCGCCAGCGGCAGGATGTCGGCGGCAAGCTCGCCCATCTCCTCGGCGATCTCCAGCTCGGGCAGGGCGTCGCGGATCATCGGTTCGTGGACGTAGAGGTGGAAGAGGCGCACCTCGGCGTCGGCGATCCGCCGCATCGACTGCACGTAGACCCGGACCAGCTGCAGAAAGGCGACGAGGGGAAAGCCGGCGGCCAACACCCGCGCGCAGTGGCGCATGGCTTTGACGTCCTCGGGGCTGAGCAGTCGCTCGCGACCGAGGGGCGTGCCGAGAATGACCAGGATCCGCTCGATCAACTCGGGCTCGAGACCGGTCTCGGCCGCCACGTCCTCCACTGATACCTGCTCTTCGGGACTTGGTAGGAGCTCTTCGACGAAGCCGAAGGCGAGCCTTCCCTCGCGGCCCGCCCGCTTCAGTTCCTCCAGCGAGTGACCTCGCTCCCGCATTCGGGCGACGACGCGGGCCTGCGCGGCGGCGGCGGCGGTCCAGCGGTCCCGCCGCACCGGCAGGACCTTTTCGGCCGCCCAGCGTTTCAGGGTGCTCGCCGAGACACCGGAACGGCGCGAGGCCTCACTGAGGGAGATGCGTTCGTCGGCGGCCATCGCGAGCAGTCGAGGCTAGCCGGAAGCGGGGACCTCCTCCTCCTCGGAGTGCGCCTGGAGCACCAGCTCCCCGTCCTCGCCGGTGCGAATGCGGATCGCCTCCTCCACCGGCAGGACGAAGATCTTGCCATCGCCCACCTCACCGCTGCGGGCGTGCCTGAGGATGGTCTCGACGACCAGCGGCTTGTCCTTGTCCTCGATCACCACCTCCAGCTTCAACTTCGGCCGGACGTTCACAGTCAGAGCTGAGCCGCGGTATTTCTCGACGACCCCCTTCTGCCTCCCCGACCCCTTGACCTCGCTGACCGAGAGAGACGGGAATCCCTTCTCGAGCAGCTCGGCCCTGATCGGCTCGAACGCCTCATGACGGATGAACGCCTCTACCTTTTTCACGCGCGCAGGCCTCCTAGCCCGACTCCGTCGCGGTCAACTGGGACTGGGATGCAAGTTACGAAGCGCCGGGCAGGCTGTGTTTGGACGGGTGGAGAAAATGCCGCCGGCGCGGTTCTCATCAGTGGCAGAGAGGCTCTAAGGTGCGCCGCCGTGCCCGCTCGGCTTCGCCCCAAAGGTCAACTGGCGGCCGACGCGATCCTGGTCGGAGATCCCGGTCGCTCGCTACTGCTCGCCCAAGAGCTCCTGGAGGAGCCGAAGATGAGCAACCACGCGCGGGGGCTGTGGGGCTACTCGGGCCGCACCGCGGCCGGCGAGGAGCTGACGATCCAGGCGACCGGGATGGGCGGACCCAGCGCGGCGCTCGTACTCGAGGACCTGGGCAAGCTGGGGGTGAGACGGGCGGTGCGGGTCGGGACCTGCACCGGCCTCGGCGCCGAGTCTCGGCTGGGCGAGCTCCTGCTGGCGACCGAGGCGGTGGCGGTGGGAGGCAGCGCCACCTCCTTCGGTGTCGCCGCCGGCGATGTGGTGCGCCCCGACGCCGAGCTCTTGCAGCGCCTTCGTGGTGAGCTGTCCGATGCGGCGCGGGCGGTCCCGATTGCCAGTCTCGACACGCTGCCGACGGATACCCCGGTGGTTGCCGCGGTCGGCGCCGCCGACATGCAGACGCTGGCCGTACTCGCGCGCGGGCGCGAGCTGAAGATCGCCGCCGCCGCGGTGCTGATCGTCACCGAACGGGAGGGTGGCGAGCGGCTCGGTGACGAAGAGTTGGAGTCCGCGGCGATTCAGGTCGGGCGCGCCGCCGCCGCAGCCTTATCTAACCCTCAAGTCGAAGGTTAGACTTAGCCTTCAGAGCCCGTCTCGGCACCCTCGCTGCGCCGATCCGCGGCAAGCTGTCGCCGCAAGCCGCCAATCTCGCGTGAGGCCCGGTCAAGTTCGTCCTCGACTTCTTCCAGCCGCTGCGAAACCGAGCGCAGGCGGCGCTCGAGCCGTTCGACGTCACCGGCTGAGGGAAGGTTGAGGGCCGCCATCGCGGCCTGCTGGGCCTCCAGCGCCTTCTCGCGGGCGCCAAACGCGGCCGCCACCGCGTTCTCCAGAACCTGGCTGTCGAGCAGCGCCTGTGCCAGCTCGCCGATCGCCTGCTCGCTGCGCGCCCTGAGGCCGTCCTGGTCGTCCTGGCCTTCGTGCTCGGCACTCATCGAAGACACCTTAAAGAGTCCGCGCCGACGGCTCAGCCAGGCAGGTCGGTGCAGATTCTTAACGAGCGCATCCGGGCGGACTGAAATCCTCCCGCCCGATAGGCATGGGAAGGTCGTTGATTAAGGGCATGTTGGGGGGCGCCGCGCCGCGTTGCGTGCCCCTGCACAAGCAAGTAGCGTGGGCGTGCTCGATGCTTGGGGAGAGGAACTCACGGGTAGCACCCGTGGCTGCAGGGGACCGAGGCGCCGTCGCATGAGACAAAAGCTCGCACTGACCATCGCTCTGGCTGGGTTCGCGGTCGTAACCGCGCTCGGTGTGGGCATGGCGGGCGCCGACCCGTCGACGGGTCTCGGCGAAGGCCAAACCGCCAACGGGATCACCACCACGCCGGCACTCCCCACGCTGCAGGCGCCTGCCTGTGCGAACGAAGCCGACGACGACGGCGACGGCAAGGTCGACCTCGAAGACCCCGACTGCGAATCGGCCTCCGACACCAGCGAGGCGCCGGAAGAACCGGCCGCGGCCGGAACCGAAGCAACGGATGCCAAGCCGCAGGCCCCGGACAAGGTCCATGCCGGCACCGCCCTCGACGCCTCTGAAGCACCGACCGGCAACGGGGGCGGCGTCCAGCGGAACCAGGGCCTCGGCGGCGGCGAAGCGAGCGGCGGAGGGGTAAGTGCCCCCAGCGCCACCGCCGGTGTCCAGCCCCAGCCCGAAGGCTCAAGCGGCGGTTCACAGTTCGGACAAGGCGCCGCGCCGACCACCGCCAACCCGACGACGACGATCGCCCCCTTCGGCCCGGCGCCGATCGGCGTCCCCAACTTCGTCATCGACTCCTTCGAGATCCCGCCCTTCCTCCTGCCGATCTACCAGGCCTGCGGGACCGAGTACGGGATCCCCTGGGAGGTGCTCGCCTCGATCAACAAAATCGAGACCGCGTTCGGCACCAACCTCAACGTCTCCAGCGCCGGTGCGGTCGGCTGGATGCAGTTCCTCCCCTCGACCTGGGAGACCTACGGTGTCGACGCCAACGGCGACGGTCGCAAGGACCCCTACAACCCCGTCGACGCGATCTGCGCCGCGGCCAACTACCTGAAGGCAAGCGGCGGCGCCGGCGACCTCTACAACGCGATCCTCTCCTACAACCATGCCGACTGGTACGCGCAAGAGGTGCTGCTCTACGCACGGGCATACGGCAAGCTGCCGACCGACCTGGTCGGCTCGCTCACCGGGCTGACCGAGGGGGCGCACTTCCCGGTCGCCGCCGACGCCCGCTACGCCGACGACATCTCCGCGCGGGCGGCGCTCAGCAAGGCGACGCCGAAGGTCCGCGACGAATACGGCAACGCCGCCGAGGTCATCTCCTCTTCGCCGACCCGGCGGGGGATCAACATCTTCGCCGCCGAGGGAGCGCCGGTCGTCGCCGTCAACGACGGCGTCATCGTCAAGATGGGCGACTCGGAGAGGCTCGACCGCTACGTGGTGCTGCGCGACGCCTACGGCAACCGCTACATCTACGCGAAGCTGGGCCGGATCGTCCACAACCACCGGACCGTGGTGATGCCGACCGGCAAGGAGAAACGGGTTCCGGTCGACAGCCAGAACATCCGCCCGCGCCTCTACGCGCTGCCCGGTCGAGTGGACAGTCGCGAGCGACTGCGGGCAAGCGAACACGTCGACAGGGCCGCCGCAACCGGCGCAGACGGAAGCCTCAAGGTCGGGTCGAAGGTTATAGCCGGCACGGTACTGGCGCGGATCGGCGCCGGTGAAGACGGCATCGATCCACACATCAACTTCGCGATCCGGCCAGCCGGCAAGGGCGCACCGAAGATCGACCCGAAGCCGATCCTCGACGGCTGGAAGCTGCTCGAGGCGACGGCGATCTACCGCGCCAGCGGGAAGAACCCGTTCACCACCGAGCTCAATGGTGCCGGTGTCCTGCTGCTCTCCAAGGAGGCGCTGGAGCAGCGGGTGCTCGCCGACGAACACCTCGAAATCTATGACTGCGGCCGCACCGACATCGCCACCGGCAAGATCGACCGGCGGGTGCTGGCGATGCTGGAGTACCTGGTCTCCAAAGGATTCACGCTGACGATCACCGCACTCGAGTGCGGGCACAGCTACCTGACCACGTCGGGCAACGTCTCCGAGCACTCGACCGGTGACGCCGTCGACATCGCGATCATCAACGGAGTGCCGGTAACCGGCCATCAGGGCCCGGGCACGCTCACCGACGAGCTGATCAGAACGGTGCTGCAGCTGCAGGGGACGATGCACCCCCACCAGGTGATCTCGCTGGAGGATCTGCCCGGCGAAACCAGCTTCGCCCTGCCGGACCACTACGACCACGTCCACGTCGGCTACCGGCCCGAAGCGGGAGCATTCGGCGAGCAGTTCAACGCCCTGCTGAAACCGAGGCAGTGGCAGCGACTGACCCACCGACTCGGGCAGATCGACAATCCCAAGGTGCCGACCGCGCCCTCGCAGTTCTCGCTGCCGGACAAGGGCAAAGCCGCAACCGGCTCCGGCGGCACCGGCGGCGGCGACTGAGTCGCCGGCTTCGAGCTTCGCCGATCCAGGAGAATCCAGGCTTCTGGGCCAGCTCTTCGGATTCGTGCAGTTCGAGTACGCCGGCACGCTCGACGTGCCGGACGGCCGCTACCTGGCCCGAGACGGGGATTCCGAGAGCGAGCAGCGGGTGCTCGTCGTCGAAACCATCGGCGCACCCTCTCCCCCTCGCCGGCGCCGTCGCCGACCAAAGGAGAGCGAGCCAGGAGCCGAGCCCGCGCCGTTGCCGCTGACCCGGGCGACGGCGGTGCGAGCGCAGGAGCCCTTCGACTCAGCAACGGACGCCGGGGGCTGGCTAGAGGAGACGCTTGCCGGTGAAAGCTCGGTCGATGCCGTCGTCGCGGACGCGATCGGCCTGCTCAACCGAGCGCTCCACGCGCACGCGGCGGCGAGCGCCAACCCCAGCGGCGGAGCGCTGAAGCCAGAGGGGGCCGTGGCCGTGCGGGTCGGCTATGGCAGCGGCGAGGAAGTCGCAGCCGGGCGCTTCTCGACCGCGCGGGAGATCGACGTGCGAGCCGCCGGCAGCTCGCGGCGCCGGCGAGACGATGAGCTGCGCCCGCAGGAGCGCCTCGCCGCCGTGCTCGGGGGCCGCGAGCGGATCGACGCCTGCGAGACCCTGATCCTGCGTGCCCGCGCAGACCTCGACGGCGGCCGGTTCCGTGAGGCCGCGCTGCAACTTCGGATCGCCCTGGAGGCGACGCTGGTCGAGCTCGACGGGGCGCTGGCCGACCCCGGGCACGAGCAGGACATGGCCGAGCTCCAGCAGCGGCGCGGCGAGGCCGGCGAGGCGGCGAACGAGGCGCTGAGCCGCAGCCTCGACGTCGAGCACGAGCGCCAAGTTCGGGAGCTGACCGAGATCTGTGAACGGGTGCTGCGGCGGCGCCGGGTTCTGCGCGGTTAAAGCACCAGGCGGCGGGTGACGACATCGTCCAGCAAAGAGGCAGCAATGTCGTGAGCTTCGTCCAGAGCGATGCCCTCGAGGGACGGCACGCCGATTACGGTCAGCCCGGCCGCTCGCGCCGCGGCGACGCCGGTTGGCGAGTCCTCCAGGGCGACGACGTCTGGGCCCGGTTCGACCCCGAGTCGGCGGCAGGCCTCCAGATAAGGGTCGGGAGACGGCTTGGGGGCCGCAACCTCGTGGGCGCTGAGCACGACGTCGAAGCGATCGTGGAAACCGGCGATCTCCAGCGAGCGACGGACGAAGGCGAGGGGCGAGTTGGAGACGAGCCCGATCGGGGTGCCCCGCTGCTTCAGGCTGTGCAACAGCTCGCGCGCTCCCACCATCGCCTCCACCCCGTGCTCCAGCTCGGCGACCACCAGCTCGTTCAGCTCCTCGATCAGCACCGCGCCGCAGCCGGGCTCACCGAGGCGCCGCTCGAGGATGCCGCCGGCGACCTCGGCCGATGTCCCGATCAGCTCGCGCTTGTCGGCCGGGGTGAACTCAACCCCCCGCCGCTCGAACAGGTCGCGCTCAGCCCGCGTCCAGACCGACTCGGTGTCGAGCAGCAGGCCGTCGTTGTCGAAGATGACGGCTTTGGGTTGGGGCGACGACATGGCGGGGGAGCATAAGCTGCCTCCGTGCCGTTCCACGTCGAGGTCAGCTCCTCCCCCAACCATGCCCGAGTCTTCAACATCGGAGAAGCCGAGCTGCGGCAGATCCTCAACCAGTGGGTGGCCGGCCAGACCTTCGAGCTCGGCGAACAGGAGTGGGAACCCCGAGAGAGCAAGCTGACGGTCCTCGAGGGGCCGGTCCTGGACGGCCCGGAACTCGCCTACGGACAGGGCTGGTCGAGTGCCCTGCGCTCGGCCGATGACGTGACCCAACGGGTGATGGAGTCGGCCGAGGGCGAGTCGCCACTGCCGCCCGTCGTCGTGGTCGAAGCCGACTCGGTGGACGGGGCGGTGGCACAGATGGCCTCGGGCAACGGCACGACGCCGATCGAGTGGTCCGAGGCACGCGAGCGGATCGACGGCCGCGACCCGGAGATCGCGGCCGTCGTCCTGATTACGCGGAAGTCGGAGCCTGGGTCCCGGCGAAGCTGATCGTGACGCCGCGCGGAATCACCAGCACCGGGTAGCTCGCCGCCTCGACCGCGTAATCGCTGGCGGCGCTCAGGGTGACCTTGCCCGTCGGTGACTCGGGCCGCGACCCGACCACGAGCAGATCGACCGGAGCGCCGTTGAACTCCACGACGCTCGCGCCAAGCGCGGCCGCGAGGCTGCGCGCGGTCTCCCCTGCCGCCTGGTCGCCCTCGTCGAGGAGGCCGATCGTGTTGACACCCGTCGACGGATGCTCGCGCATGCCGGCGGGGGCGACCGCGATCGCCGCCGGGCCGCCCAGCAGCAGTTTGTGCGCCGAGATCCCCGGCTTGACCGTGCCGGCTGCCGTTCGGTACTCGGAGCCGAAGACGATGACGTCGGCCTTCTCCTGCTCGGCCAATTCGGCCAAGCCCACGCTGGTGCCTGGATTGACGACGACGTGGCGAGGCATGTCCGGGGCGCCAACCGCAGCGGCGCCGCGGGCCAGCAGCTCCTCCGCCTCCTTCTCCTCCAGCGCCCCACCCTGGGCGTGGCGGACGTAGGCGAGCGAGAGCTCAGCCCCTGAGAAGGCGAGCAGCCGTCCCAGCGCCAGCGCGTCGCGGTCGTTGTCGGTGTCGTCGTAGGAAACGATGATCCTCGGGGCCATCAGTGCCTCCTTGTAGGTCTTGAAGGTGTGCAAAACGGAAGTTCGCTCCGATGGTCTCAGGCTCCTTGTATCAGCACAACTGTTATTACCTATGTATTAGATAAGCTTTTCTTATGCTCAATGCGAGTCGGCTGAACGTTCTGCGGGAGGTCGTCGAGCGCGGCTCCTTCTCGGGCGCAGCCGACGCCCTCTCCTACTCGCAGTCGGCCGTATCGCAGGCGATCGCCACGTTGGAGGGCGAACTGGGGGCACCGCTGATCGAGCGCGACCGTCGGGGAGTGCGCCCGACCGCGGCGGGTGCCGCCCTCGTCGGTCACGCAGAGGGAATCCTGGCCCGGATGGACGACGCGGAAGCCGAGGTCGCGGCAATCGCGGGTGGGCGCGGCGGTCGACTGCGGATCGCCTCCTTCCCCACCGCCGGGGCGACGCTCGTGCCACAGGCGGTGACCAGATTTCGCGCCTCTCATCCCGGCGTCGAGGTGAGCCTCGCCGAGGGCGAATCCGAGGAGATCGCGCCGCGGCTGCGCGCCGGCGACTTCGACATCGTGCTCCTCTTCGAGTTCCCCGGGGTCGGCGAGAGGCTGGGGGCCGGGATGCGACGCTTCGAGCTGCTGGACGATCCCCTGCACCTCGCGCTGCCGCAGGAGCACCGGCTCGCCGGGCGGAAGCAGCTGCGGCTCGAGGACCTTAGCGAGGAGTCCTGGGTCCAGACCTCCGCCGCCAGCCCCTGCGCCCGCCACGTCGTGCGCTCCTGCCATGCGGCGGGGTTCGAGCCACGGGTCTCGTTCGAGAGCGACGACTACCAGACCGTGCAGGGCCTGGTTGCCGCCGGAGTCGGCGTTGCCTTGATCCCGCAGCTGGCGCTCTCCACGGTCAGGGCAGACATCGCGATCCGTGCTCTCCATCCGCAGAGTCCCGTGCGCAAAGTCTTCGCCGCCACCCCGCGCGCCGCGGCGGTGACGCCGGCGGTGGCCACGATGCTCGACGTGCTGCGGGAGATCGCCCGCGGCTCGGATGACGCCGCGGCCTGAATCCAGACACCCACCAAAACGGAAACCGCCCCCGGGAGAGAGGGCGGGGGCGGTTCCGTGGTGGTCGCGACAGCCGGACGGAGGAGGGGGCCGCCCGGCTCTGCCCTAGGTCGCGCTTCCTGCGGCAGGCGCGGGTTGGTGTGACGGCACCCCGTCGGGGAACCCGAGCGAAGGCACGTCGGACGGGTACACCTCGTGCCCGTGGACGGCGATGTCGCCGGCCTCCATTTCCTCGTCCGTCATGCGGAGCGGCACGACGAGACCGACCAGTTTGAGGAGGATGAAGGTGCCGATTGCCGAGAACACGATCACCCAGAGCGCGGTCAGCGCCTGCCATTTGAGCAGATCCAGGCCGCCGCCGGAAATCGTGCCGGGGAGGGTGGTTCCCGCCATCGCCGAGTTGGCGAAGATGCCGACCAACAGGCCGCCCGCAACCCCTGCGAACCCGTGGGTGTAGACGACGCCCAGGGTGTCGTCTACGTTGCGGAAGGGCCGCATCCGGCTCAGGTAGTTGAGCGCGAAGTAGACGAGGGTCGAGGCGATGACGCCGATGATGATCGCGCCCCAGCCGTTGACGAAACCGGCTCCAGGCGTGATCGCGACGAGGCCGACGATCATCCCGTTGACGCTGCCGATCAGGCTCGGCTTGCGGCCGGTCATGTAGTCCCATGCGACCCAGACCAGGAAGGCGACCGCGGTGCAGAGGTTGGTGTTGAGCACGGCGGCGGAGGCGATCGCGCCGGCGGAGTACCAGTCGCCGCCGTTGAACCCGTTCCACCCAAGCCAGAGGAGGCCGGCGCCGACCGCGACCATTGCCAGGTTGTTCGGCGCGTCGACCTCGCGGTCACGCTGCAGCCGCGGGCCGATCACCCACGCCGCCACGAAGCCCGAGACCCCGGCCGCGAGGTGGATCACGTAGCCGCCGGAGAAGTCGACGGCCCCCTGCTGGGCGAAGTAGCCGCCGCCCCAGATCAGGAAGGCGTTGATCGTGTACACGAACACGGTCCAGAGGGCGACGAACGGGATCCACGCCTTGAAATTGATCCGCCCGAGCACCGACCCCAGCATCAGCAGCGGCGTGATCGCAGCGAAGACGATCTGGAAATAGGCGAGCGTCGACTGCGGAAATTCGATTTCTTCGGATACCACGGGCAGGAGCGGGATGTGGCCGTGTCCGAGCTCGCTGGCGCTGCTCAGGATCGAACCTGGCTGGCCCCACATGTTGGCGAAGAAACTGCTGCCGCTTGCCCCGAAGATATGCATCGGGGTCCCGAAGGCCATCTTGAACGCGAACAGGCACCAGAGGATGAGCACGATCGCGAAGGCGACAAAGGCCATCATCATCGAGTTCACCGACCAGCGCTTCTGCATTACGCCGCCGTAGAGAACAACCAGCCCCGGGATGCTCATCAGGCCGACCAGGGTCGCGGCGGTGAGCTGCCATGAGTTGGCGCCTTCGCTCAACCATTCCATAGATCCGGTGTTTCCTTTCTTGTTGAGGGCCGCCGATCGCGAAAGAACCGCCGCCGGCACCACGCGCCCAATGAATTGCCCGTAAGCCTGCCGTCGCGGTCCAGGCACCACCACGTACAGCTGTCTAAAGATCGGCCCAAGCGGTTCGCCACATTGGAGGGTTCGCGCTCCGGGATGAGCCGTTAGCCTGCCCCCGATGCCGCTCGAAGGACATTTCAACCGCGTCAACACTCCCCTGCGACGATTGACGAAGCGCGAGCGCAACGTCGTCGCCGCCGGGCTCGCGGTGACTCTCGTCGCGCTCGCGGCCCTGCTCTTCGCAACTTCCAGAGACAGCCAGCCGCCGCCGGCGTCAGGGTGCATCCGAGTCTCTGTGGCCGGGCGCACGGGCGCGGAGCTGATCCAGGCCTGCGGCATGGAGGCAAGGGAACTCTGCGCCCGCAGCGTGGGCGTGGACGAGCCGCAGTACCGAGCGATCGCCGCAGGGTGCAGCGCACAGGACATACGCCCCCTCCTCGGCTCGCCGGCTGCCGCCGGCTCGGCTTCTGCGGGTTAGCCGAGGGCGGCGAGCAGCGCCGACAGCTCCGCGTCGACCTCGCCGTCCAGCTTCAGCACGGCGTCCCCGTCGTAGGGCGTGGCGCTCTTGGTGACGATCGCCAACTGCCCGCCGCAGGCCAACGTCACCCCCGGCAGTCCAGCCGCCGGATGGACGACCAGCGAGCTGCCGACGCAGAGCATCAGCTCGGCCTGGGCGGCAAGCTCCTGGGCCCGCCGCATCGTGGCCTCCGACAGCATCTCGCCGAAGAGGACGACGTCCGGCTTCACAGCTCCCCCGCAGGCGGCGCATTCAGCGACCCCGCCCTCGCCGAAGAGGGCGTTGACCTCCTCGATCCCGTAGGACGCCTCGCAGCCCCGGCAGGTCGAGGTCTCGATCGAGCCGTGCACCTCGACCACGTTCCGCGATCCGGCGGCGCGATGGAGGCGATCGATGTTCTGGGTGATCACGCCCTCCAGCAAGCCGCTCCGCTCCAGCTCGGCCAGCACCTCATGCGCCGCGTTCGGGCGTTTGTCGCCGAGCGAGTGGAAGCGGGGCCGGTAATAGGACCAGAAGCGGACCGGATCGCGCTCGAAGACGTCGATGTGGGCGACCTCCATCGGGTCGACCTTCTCCCACAGCCCGGTCTCCGGCGTGCGGAAGTCGGGGATCCCGGACGGCACCGAGACCCCCGCCCCGGTAAGCGCCACCGTGCAGCTCGACTCGCGGATCAGCTCCGCCAGCCGCTCCACCCGGGTGGTTGTCGTTACTTGCCGCTCCACCTGGGGGTGCGCTTGCCCAAGAAGGCCGCGATGCCCTCCTTGGCGTCCTCGCTGCCGAAGGCGGTGGCGAATGCCTGCTTCTCGGCCTCGATGCCCTCGTCGAGATCGCCCTTGTGGGAGGCGCGCTTGATCTGCTCGCGGGCGACCGGCGCCTGGCCGGCCAGCTTGCGGGCCCACATCAGCGCCGTCTCGAACAGCTCGTGGTCTGGGACGAGGCGGTTGACGATGCCGTACTCGACCGCTTCCTCGGAGAGGATCGCGTCGCCGATCAGGTTCATCTCCAGCGCCTTGTTGGAACCGACCAGGCGCGGCAGGCGCTGGGTGCCGCCGAAGCCGGGGACGATTCCCAGCTTGATCTCCGGCTGGCCGAAGACCGCTGCCTCGGCGCCGATCCGCACGTCGCAGGCCATCGCCAGCTCGCAGCCGCCGCCGAAGGCGATCGAGTTGACGGCGGCGATCGTTGCCACGCTGTCGGTGCCGAACTCGCGCAGCAGCGCGTGGGCGCTATGGAGCAGCTCCTCGCCCCCTCCTTCGTCCATCTGCGTGAAGGCCTTGATGTCGGCCCCGGCCGAAAATACGACGGGGATCGAGGAGGCGACCACCATCGCCCCGATCTCCTCCGAGGTCTTCACCTTCTCCCAGACGGCGCCGAGGTCACGGATCACGTCGGGCGAGATCGCGTTCATCGGCGCGTTGGCGAGCCAGGCGATCGCGACGTCGCCGCGCGTCTCCAGCTTCACCGTGTCCGCCTGCTCGCCCTCGTCGGGCTGCGGATAGGGGTAGAAGCCCTGGCCGGACTTCAACCCGAGGCGGCCCTGGGCGACGAGCCGCCTCAGGGTCACCGGCGCCGTGAAGCGCTCGCCATACTTCTCCTCGAGCTGCTCGATCTGCTCCAGCGCCGTGTCGAGCCCCTCCAGGTCGGCTTTCCAGAAGGGTGGGAAGAGACCCCTGCGGGGATCGAGACCGGCGCCGGCCATCATCCCGAGGTCGATGTCCCGGACCGAGCAGACACCCTCCTCGACCAGCAGGCAGGCCTCGATCAGCGCCCGGCCGGTGAACATCGCAACCAGCTCCTCGGCGTCGGGCTCGCCCTCACCGGGAATCGTCGGCTCACCCTCGGAGAAGAAGCCCTCGCCGCCGCTCTTGGCGCCGAGCTTGCCTTCGCCGACCAGGCCCTGCAATCCCTTGTGAACGTAGAAGCCCTCGCCGTAGGAATCGGCGAGGTGCTCGGCGACGTGCAGCACGATGTCGAGGCCGAGAAGGTCGATGAGGAAGAAGGGGCCCATCGGCGCGACCTTGGCGGCGGCAATCGCCTCGTCGATCGCCTTCAGGGAGAGCCCCTGCTCTTCCTGGGCGCGCCAGATCTCGCCGATCGTCGCCATCAAGATGCGGTTGACGACGAAGCCGGGGACCTCGCCGCAGACGATCGGCTGCTTCTTGATCGCCTGCGCGAAGTTGTAGGCGGCGGTGGCGGTCTCGCGCGAGGTCTCCTCGCCGACGATCACCTCGACCAGCGGCATCACCGAGGCCGGGTAGAAGAAGTGGAAGCCGACCACCTTGTCGGCGCGCAGCGTCGCCTCGCCGATCTCGGTGATCGAGAGCGAGGACGTGTTGGAGGTGAGGATCGCGTGCCCCGGAGTGGCCGCGTCGATCTCGCGGAAGACCGCCTGCTTGATCTCCATCTTCTCCGGCACCGCCTCGATCACGAAGTCGACGTCGCCGAAGTCCTCATAGCTCGTCGTGCCGGTGATCAGGCTCATCACCTCGGCGAGACGGGCGTCGGCCTGCTCCTGGGTCAGCTTCTCCTTCTTGACCAGGCGGCCGAGCTGGCCCTCGGTGACGGCGCGGGCTTTCTCGACGGCGGCGTCGACGAATTTCTGGTCGATGTCCTTGACGACGACGGGGATGTCGGATGCGGCGATCGCCTGCGCGATCTCACCGCCCATGGTGCCGCCGCCGACGACTGCGGCCTTGGATACGAACATTCGGGGTAATTCCTCCAGTTAGGGGACCGGCGAAGGCTATCTGGGGCGAGCCGGCCAAGCTGTCCTCAGTCCGCTCTAGCCTCGTCCCACCGATGAGCGAGATCGTTGAGGGCCTCGGGGGCAGCGAGCGCGAGCGGATCGCCGCGCTGCGTGAGCAGGGGCGCTTCTTCTGGATCGACCTCTGCGTCGCCGAGCTGCCGCGCGAGGAGCTGGGCGAGGCGCTCGACATCCCACCCCACGCGATGCGTCCGCTGCTCGAGTTCGAACGGGGAGGCCCGCCCTCGCGCCGCTTCCATGCCGATGGCCAACACGTCGTCTTCCCCTTCCATTGCTACCTGGAGACCGACCGCCAGGAGGGCGAGGACACGCCCCGGCTGGGCGCGATCGAGGTCAACGTCCTGGTCCACGGCGACTACCTGCTCACCGTCCACCGCGAGCCGGTTTCGCTGCCCGGCCTACTCCCTGGCTACAGCGCCGAGGGGCGCAGCGAGCAATACATCGTCTACGCCGTCCTCGACGCGATGGTCGCGACCGCCTTCGACGCGCTCAACGACACCGAGCTGGCCCTCGAGGGGTTGCAGGTCCTGACCGGCGACGCCGGCGGCAATGCGCGGGTGCGGATGGGGACGCTGCGGGCGATCAGCCTGCGGCTGACGACGATGCGGCGCCAGCTGGGCCCGCAGCGGGGGATCTTCGAGCGCATCGGCGAGGAGATCGGGCAGGTCGACGGACTGGTGCCCGACAACGAGCGCTACTTCGAGCGCATCTACGAGCAGCTCAACCGGATGGTCGACGGCATCGACGCCGCGGCCGACTCGATGGCCAAGCTGATGGATCTGCGGCTGAACGAGACGATGTACTGGCTCACGGTGGTGGCGACGATCTTCCTGCCGCTGACCTTCCTGACCGGCTTCTTCGGCATGAACTTCGCCTGGATGGTCGGCAAGATCGACACGCCGCTTGCCTTCTTCGCGCTCGGAGTCGGCGGCGCCGCGGTGGCCACGACGCTGACCTGGGTGGCGGTGAGGCACCGGGGCACCCCGGTGCAACCCGATCAGGACGCAGTCGAGCGTCTGATCGCGACCCTGCGCCGCCCCCGGGGCTGAGCGCTCCGACCCCCGGCTCAACCGATGGACAAGGCCCCTGGGCGATCCTTATACGCGGGTACAAAGGCATTCTCGACGCGCTGGCATTAGGCTCTTTTGGCTCTTCACATAGGGAGTTAGACCGGTAACCGAACGCGCCCGCCGGCCGGGCGCGCCGCAAGCGAGGGACTGACACAGCGATGACTCGTATCCGCCAGCAGAACGTGACCGCCGCACAGTGGAGCTCCAACGGAGAGGCCCTCGGCGCACTCGACCTGACCCTGCCCGAGAACGACCCCTTCGGCGCCAACGTCTTCTCCGTCGCCGTGCAGCGCGAAAGGCTGCCCGCCGACGTCTTCGAGAAGCTGCAGGCGACCCTGGCAGGAGGGGAGGCGCTCGACCCGAGCCTCGCCGATGCCGTCGCCGAGGCGATGAAAGAGTGGGCGCTGGAGAACGGCGCCACCCACTTCACCCACATGTTCCAGCCGCTGACCGGCTCGACCGCGGAGAAGCACGACTCCTTCTTCGACCCCGGCGACGAGGGCACGGCGCTGGCCGGCTTCTCCGGTAAGGAGCTGGTCCAGGGCGAGCCCGACGCGTCCTCCTTCCCCACCGGCGGCGTCCGCGCCACTTTCGAGGCGCGTGGCTACACCGCCTGGGACCCCACCTCCCCCGCCTTCATCCTCGAGAACCCGAACGGGGCGTTGCTCTGCATCCCGACTGCGTTCGCGTCGTGGACCGGCGAGGCGCTCGACGCGAAGATCCCGCTGCTGCGCTCGATGGACGCCCTCTCGCGCTCCGCGATCAAGGCGCTGCGGCTGCTCGGCGACGCGGATAGCAAGCGCGTCTTCACCACGGTCGGTGCCGAGCAGGAGTACTTCCTGATCGACGAGCAGTACTACTTCGAGCGCCCCGACCTGATCTCCACCGGCCGCACCCTGTTCGGCGCAAAGCCGCCCAAGGGCCACGAGCTCGACGACCACTACTTCGGCTCGATTCCGGAGCGGGTGCTCGCCTGCATGCTGGAGGCGGAGCTGGAGATGCGCAAGCTCGGCATCCCGGTCAAGACCCGCCACAACGAGGTGGCGCCGGCGCAGTACGAGATCGCGCCCGTGTTCGAGAACTCGAACGTCGGCTCCGACCACCAGCAGCTGATGATGCAGGTGCTGGAAAGCGTCGCCCGCCGCTACGGGCTGGTCTGCCTCCTGCACGAGAAGCCCTTTGCCGGTGTCAACGGCTCCGGCAAGCACAACAACTGGTCGATGGGAACCGACACCGGCACCAACCTGCTCGACCCCGGCGACACCCCGGCCGACAACATCCACTTCCTCTTCTTCTGCGCCGCTGTGATCCAGGCGGTCAACAAGCACCAGGGGCTGCTGCGCGCCTCGGTCGCCAACATCGGTCAGGACCACCGGCTCGGCGCCAACGAGGCGCCGCCGGCGATCATCTCGATCTTCCTCGGCGGCGAGCTGGAGAAAGTGTTCGAGGCGATCTCCAGCGGCGAGGGTGACCCCAACACGCCGGCCTCCTTCCTCGAGCTTGGAGCGACCGTGCTGCCGACGCTGCCGATGCACGGCGGCGACCGCAACCGGACCTCGCCGTTCGCCTTCACCGGCAACAAATTCGAGTTCCGGGCGCTGGGGTCGAGCATGTCGCTGGCCTTCCCCAACACGGTGCTGAACACGATCGTCGCCGAGGCGATCGACGAGCTGGCCGACGAGCTGGAGGCGAAGACCTCCGGCGGCGAGGACATCGCCGCAGCCGTGATCGACCTCGTCAAAAAGTCCTACACGGCCAACAAACAGATCTGCTTCGGCGGTGACAACTACGATGAGGCCTGGCACGCCGAAGCCGAGCAGCGAGGGCTGAAGAACCTACGCACGACGCCGGAGGCGCTGCCCGAGGTGCTGAGCGAGCAGACCGTCGCCGCCTTCGAAAACTACAAAGTCCTCTCCAAGCGGGAGCTGGAGTCGCGCTACGAGGTCTGGCTCGAGCAGTACGCGCTTCGCGCCAACATCGAGGCGGAGACGACCTTCTCAATCGCCAAGACGATGATCCTGCCGGCAGCGCTGCGCTACATGGCGCTGATCGCGCAGTCAGGCGCCGAAGGGATCGGGAGCGAGACCAAAGTCTTGGTCGAAGAGCTCGACGGGGCGCTGCACGGCCTCGAGCAGGCCAACGCCTACCCCGACGACCTGGAGGGAATGGACCTGGCGATCCACGCCCGCGACGGGCAGATCGCCGCGATGGCGGAGGTCCGCGAGGCCGCCGACAAGCTCGAGAAGGTCGTCGCCGACGACCTCTGGCCGCTGCCGAAGTACGAGGAGATGCTCTTCATCAAGTAGTCGCCTGACGTCCTGGCCCGCGGGTCCTGTCGGGGCAGGGGACCCACCGCCCTTCCGGTAGCTAAAGCTTCCTCAGGGCGGTACCCCCTGCCCCGCCACCCGCGGGAGGGGCGCTTGTCGGACTACTTGCTTTCGATTGAGCTGGGTTGCTCTTGCTGGCTCAGTTGGCGCTCGCGCAGATCGCGTAGACCTTGAGGTCGATCGAGGTATCGATCGTGGTCGAGTTGTTGAAGAGCTGCACCGACCAGCCGGTGCCGGCCCCGTTCGGGCCGCTGAGCGAGACCGTGACCTGTCGCTGCTGTCCGTTTTGGCCTGCATTCGTGCCGAGGTCGGTCCCACCGCCGATCACCCGTTTGCCGGCTGGGCAGGCGACGGTTTTCACTTCGCTGAGACCGCGCATGCCGCCGCTGTTTTCGATGAAGACTCCTGCGAAGGTCTGGCTGACGACCTCGTAGCCGGAGACCCCAGCTGGGCCCGCCGGGCCTTTCGCGCCGGTGTCACCTTTCGCGCCTTTCTCGCCTTTCGGGCCTTTTGGCCCCTGCGGTCCTTTCGGCCCCGGCGGCCCCTGTGGCAACCTGCCGATCAGCTTGCAGGTCACCTTCTTGCCACTGGTCACCCGGCTCGGGCACTTGACCTTAACCTTTGGCGCTTTCGAATCCGTCGCATTCCCGGCTGCCAGGGCGATCGCGCCGCAGGCGAGCACCGCGATCGACGCCGCCGTGCCGACGACCGGGAGGTGGCGAGAAGGCCTGAGCTTGTGCATGTTCGGCTCCTTGGGATCGGGTTTCCGCCCTGCTACCCGTTCACCGGCCCGTTACTCGTCGTCGTCCTCTTCGCCGTTGTCGCGTACCGCGCGGACGATCAGGTAGCCGATCGCCGCGAGACCGATGATCGGGATCAGGCCGCCGAAGACCGCGGGCCATGCCTCTGCTGCAAGCACCGTCATTGCTTCGGCATCCCGGCGCCCCCGTTCAGCGGGTTGAGGTCGGCGAGCAGCTCCACCAGGCGCGGCTCGGGCTCTTCGTCGTCGATCACGATGGCCGTACCAGGCCAGGCGTAGCGCAGGTAGCGAGCGTAGGCCTGGCGCGAGCCGAGGTCGGGCTCGTAGATCCAGGAGCCGGTGTTCCAATAGCGGGTGCGCGAGTCGCGGCTGGAGCGGACGTCGGTCAACGGCTGGTGAGTGTGGGCGAAGACGATCCTGTCCGCCTCGCAGTTCCAGCCGAGGTTGTCGACCACCTGGGCGAAGGCCTCCAACGCGTGCTCGGAGGGATCGCTGGGCGAGACGACGCTGGCGGCCGGGTAGGCGGGCCGCGGCCAGGCGGCTTCAGGCGCCGGCTGCTCACGGCTCTGCCGCTCCGCCTCGGCGCGAACCACGGCATCGAAGTGCTCCTCGCTGGGCAGCGCCACATCCACAGAGCCCTCACCGACGCCCCGGTCGCGCAGCTCGGCAACAAGCCGCCTGGCGCCCCGGACCGGCAGCCCGAGAGCCGATCCCAGCCGCCCCACCCGTTGCGCGGCGCGGAAGACGTTCCGCTGGGCGTGGGTTCCGTGCGGCATCTGAGCCGCGATGTAGAGCCACTCGGTGAGCAGCGTGATCACCGACTCGTAGTCCTCGATCGTCTTCGGGTCCTCGGGCCCGCCGGTGGCGATCCCCCACAGCGTCCGGGTCAACAGCCGGTCGCCGCGCGAGCCGGCCAGGCGGGCGTGCGGATCGAGGTAGTGGCCATGGGTGCAGAGGACGTCGGCGAAGCGATATGCCGGGTAGGCGATCTCGATCTCGACCCCGGTCAGTCGCCTGGCCAGGAAGGAGCGGAAGAAGCCGGGCCCCGGCCTGTCGGGAGCGGAGAGCCTGTGGGCTTCGGCGAGATCCATCGGCGACAGGCCGGAGGCGAGCTGTGCCTCCACTCGATTCTCGGCGTCGCGGTGGACGAGGTGGTGATCGTGGTTGCCGGCGAGGAAGACCAGCCGCCTGCCGGGCAGCTTCTCGGCAATCAGCCGCAGCAGCCCGTCCGAGGCGTCAACCGCGTCCCCGACCGAGCCGAAGAGGAAGTCGAAGAGGTCGCCGAGGAAGATCAGCTCGTCGATCCCCTCCAGCTGCGGCGCCAACCGTTCCAGATAGCGCTCCTCGCGCAGCAGGTCGCGGCCGGTCCAGGCGCCGAAGTGGGTGTCGGAGATGACAAGGGCTCGCATACCTGGATCCTCCCCCAGATCGAGGGGACGTGCCGGTTGTTCACGGACACTATGGGTGCTCAACTACCGGCACGTCAGACGCGGGGCAGTATCCGCATGCGGAGGCCGCCCTTGGGCGAGAGGGTCGGCATCTGCCGCACCGTCATCGTCCGCCCTGGCAGGGCGTCGAGGCGCAACCGCTGCAGCAGCATCGTCGCCACCAGCTTCACCTCGGTCTGGCCGAAGCGCTTGCCGATGCAGATCCGCTGGCCGCCGCCGAAGGGGACATAGGCGCCGCGCGGCAGCGCCGCCTTGCGCTCGCGGGTGAAACGCTCCGGGATGAATGCCTCCGGCTCCGGGAAGACCTCCGGGATGCGATGGCTGGCCCAGGAGCAGTAGTTGACGTAGGCACCCTTGGGCACCGTGCAGCCGCCGAACTCGAACTCGCGGACGGCGCGGCGGGGGCCGATCCAGGCCGGCGGGTAGAGGCGCAGCACCTCATCGAGGACCATCTCGAGGTAGGGCATCTCGCGCTCGAGCTGATCGACCGTCGGAGCCTCGCCGGCGAGCACCCGGTCCTGCTCCTCGCAGAGTCGCTCCACCACCTCGGGGTGGCGGGCGAGCTCGTGCATCATGAAGGTCAGGGTCGAGGTCGAGGTGTCGTGGCCGGCGAACATCAAGGTCATCACCTGGTCGCGCACCTCGCGGTCGGTGAAGGCCTCGCCGGCTTCGCCGCGGGCGCCGAGCAGGAGGCTGAGGATGTCGCGGCTGTCTGGGTCCGGCGCCGCCCTGCGGCGAGCGATCTCACCGAAGACGATCTCGTCCAGAACCTTGCGCGACGCGACGAGCTTGCGCCAGGGTGAGCCGGGGCCGCGCAGGAGGCGCAGCGGGTAGTCGATTCCGTAGAAACCGAGCGCTCGCTCGAAGTGCTCGGCCGCGGCGGCGCCCTTGCCGGCGCCGTCCGGGTCGAGGCCGAGCAGCGCCCGCATCGCGATCCGCATCGCCAGATTGCGCATCCAGTCGTAGACGTCGACCACCTCACCGTGACGCAGGGTTGCGATCGCCGCCGCGGCCTCGACCTCCATCGAGTCGATCATCGAGGTCACCTGTTCGCGGTGAAAGGCGGGCATCATGATCGCCCGCGCGCGATCGTGGTAGTCATCGTCGATCGTCAGCAGGCCGTCGCCCAGCAGCGGGATCAGGTCGCCGAAGCTCGACTCGCGCCAGTGGAAGTTCTGCGGTTGGGCGACCGTGACGAAGTGGTTGGCCTCCGGCCCCAGCATGAAGACAACCCGGCTGTGCAGCAGGCGCATGCTGAAGATCGGGCCGTGCTCTTCGTAGGCGGCGAGCAGCAGCGGCAGCGGGTCGTGGGCGATCTGGTGGGTGCGCGCCAGGCTGAAGTCGCCGGGCCCCGGCGGGAACTTGCCCCGACCCCGCCACTCTGCGAGCACGTCGTCGGCCACCCGGCGCACCGGGTTGTCCGACATCTGGGGCGGTTTGGCGACGGGGACTGCGGTCTCGGCCGGCATCGTCCCGATCCTAGCTGGCTGGCTGGCCAGTCGAGGTGGCGGCGAGCTGGCCGCAGGCGGCGTCGATGTCACGGCCGCGCGTGAGGCGGACGGTGGCGCCGAGCCGGTGCTCGGCGAGGATCGCCCGGAAGCGCTCGATCCGCTCCGGCGAGGAGCCGTCGTAGGCGCCGGTCGGGTTGTAGGGGATCAGGTTGACCTTGTAGACGCGCCGGTCGAGCAGGGCCGCGAGCTGGCGTGCGTGCTCGGGCAGGTCGTTGACACCGCCCAGCATCACGTACTCGACGAAGATCTTACGGCGGCGGCGAGCGCGGTAGCGCTCGCAGGCGGCCAGCACCTCGGCCAGCGGGTAGCGATCGTTGACCGGCATCAGCTGCGAGCGCAGGCCGTCGTTCGGGGCGTGCAGCGAGAGGGCGAGGCTTACCGGCATCTCGCACTCGGCGAGACGGTCGATCCCCGGCACCCAGCCGACCGTGGAGATCGCGGTGCGGCGGTGGGTGACGCCGACGTCAGGCAGCCGCTCGCAGGCTGCGAGCACGGCGTCGAGATTCATCGTCGGCTCCCCCATCCCCATGAAGACGACGTGGTCGATCGCTTCGGTGCGGCGGAAGTGCAGCGCCTGGTCGAGGATCTCGTCGGCCGTGAGGTTGCGGCCGAACTTCATCTGGCCGGTGGCGCAGAAGCTGCAGGTCAGCGGACACCCCGATTGCGAGGAGAGGCAGACGGAGCGGCGACCGTCGCGGTAGCGCATCAGCACCGCCTCGATCGGGCGCCCGTCGCCGGTGTGGAAGAGCGCCTTGACGGTGCCGTCGTCGGACTTCGCCTCGGCCTGGAGGGCGAGCGTCGAAAGCGGCACCTGCGCTTCGAGCTGCTCGCGCAACCCCACCGGCAGGTTGCTCATCTCCGCGTAAGAGCGCGCCCCACGCGCAACCCACTCCCAGACCTGGGCGGCGCGGTAGTTCGGCTCGCCGGCATCGGCGAGAGCCTGCTGCAGGAGGAGGCGGTCCACGCACCGAGCGTACCGAGCCACCGAAGACGTGCCGGTAGTTAGCCGCCCATATGGGCGGCTAACTACCGGCACGTCAAAGATTCGTCAGACGGAGGGAGGCGGCTGCTGCTCCGGCGGCGGCTGTTGCTGATCGGCCGGCAGCGGCGGCGGCATCTCGGCCGTCGGGCTTGGCGGCGGCTCCTGACCGGGAAGCGCCTCGGCCTCCTGATGCCAGAGGTCGTTGAGAGAGACCTGGATGTAGGCCCAGAAACCCGGTGAGAGCAGCAGGTAGAGGATGATCGCGATCCAGCCGTTGAGCGGCTCCTTGCCGCCCAGGCGCGAGGCGCCCATGACGCGCTTGGTCCCGCGCCAGTAGGTGATCAGCGCCGGGACGATGATCAGGCCGCCGGGGAACAGCGCCAGGACCGAGTTGGTCGGGTTCTGACCGAGGTCGTAGCCCTTGGCCTTGCCGTAGTCGCGAAGCTCGCGGTTGATCCGGTACCACCAGACGAGGTGGTAGATGCCGAGCGTGATGATCGGCAGCAGGGCTACGGCCCAAGGGCTGCGGATCTTCACCTCGTCCTCGGTGCCGCGAATCTTCATCTCATAGGCCATGCAGGGGCTCCGTTCTCTGGGAGGCGGGTACGACCGACCCTAACCGACCTCCACCGGCATGACCAGTCGATTCGGCCTCCTAGGCCGAGAGAACCTCGGCCGCGACCCGCTCCCCCGCCTGCAGGGCGCCCTCCATGTAGCCGCTCCAGACGGTGGCCGTCTCGGTGCCGGCCCAGTGGATGGGGCCGACCGGCTCGCGCAGCGCCGGGCCACACCCGGTCCAGCCGCCGGGGCCGAAGTTCGAGGTCGGACCGCCACCCGACCACTCCTCCGCTTCCCAGGCCTGTTCGGCGTAATCGAGTGGCCGCGCCGCCCGCGGGCCGAAGAGCCGCTCGAGGCAGGAAAGCACGGCGTCGCGGCGCTCGGCCGGTTGCATGGTCACCAGCTGGCGCGCCTCGGGACCCCCAACGAAGCCGAGCATGACGCCCGGCGGGCCTCTGACAGCGGCGGGTCGAACTCGATCCGCTTCGCGATCGCGGGCGGCAGGGCGACGATGACCCGCTCCGCCTCGACCTCGACCCCGTCGGCTTCGATGCGAACGGCGCCGTCGCCGTGGCCGATGCGGCAAACCGGGGCATCGACCCGGACGCGGCCATCAAGCGAGGCGGCGAGGCCGAGCGGCAACAGCTGCGCGCCCCCGTCGAGGCGATCCTGCTGGGCGCCGCCCTCGGTGTCGATCAGCCTGTCGAAGCCGCCCGCCGCCGCGACGTAGAAGAGGACGTGGAGCATCGAGAGCTCCTCCGGCCCGGTCCCCCAAACCGTGCGCCCGGCGAGGCCGATCAGCTCGCGGGCGATCTCGGTGCGCACGTTCCACTCACACCACTCGGCGAGGGTTTCGGCGTCCAGCTCGGAGGCCCGCTCCGCCGCCCATGGCTGCTCGACGCCCACGACTCGCGCCAACCGGTCGATGCGACGGCGGGCGATGAAGACGTCCCAGAGCACGCGCGGGCCGAGACGGGGGATGGTGCCGCGGTAGCGGCGCCGCTTGCCCCCCACGTCGAGCAGATTCCGCCCGCCACCGTGCTGGGGGAAGATCTCGACTCCCAGCTCGGCGGCGAGCCGCTGCACGCGGGCGTGATCCGAGCCGACCCACTGGCCGCCGACGTCAACGGTCACCCCCTCGCCCAGCGTCTCGTTGAGCAACCGCCCGCCGACCCGGTTACGGGCCTCCAGCACGACCACGTCGCGGCCGGCGTCCGCGATCGACCGCGCCGCGCCCAATCCGGATAGGCCTGCGCCGACGACGGCGACGTCGACCGACAGCCGCGAGCCCTCAGCCATGGATCCTTTCCCCTCGCTCCAGCATCTCGAGGTACTTTCGCAGCCGCCTCTCCCGCGTCTGCGGTTTCTTCGCCTCTCCCAGCCGGTAGATGATCGCGTAGCGATTGGCGCTGTCGAGGTTCGCGAAGAACTCGCGCGCGGCGGGGCTGGCGTCGAGCTCGCGCTGCAGATCGTCCGGAACCTCGGCACGACGCTGGCCCTCGTAGGCGGCCTCCCAGCGGCCGTCGCCCTTTGCGGTCTCGACCTCGGCCAAGCCGGCGGGGCGCATCCGCCCGGCGGCGATCAGGCCTTCGGCCTTCTCGCGGTTGATCCGCGACCACCTGCCCCGCGGCCGCCGCGGAGTGAACCGCTGCAGGAAGTGCTTCTCGTCAAGGCCGCGCTTCTGGCTGTCGATCCAGCCGAAGCAAAGCGCCACCTCCAGCGCCTCGCCGTAGCTGACGCTCTGCACGCCGGATCCCTTCTTGGCGATCTTCAACCAGACGCCCGCGGAGCTCGCATGCTCCTCTTCCAACCACCCCTCCAGCTCCGCCGGGGCAACGAACAACACGATCGGCAGATCGTCCGCCATGGCCATGGATTGTCGCGGTTAGAGTGCGTGGCGTGAACGACGCCGACGGCATCGAAAACCTCACCGAGGTGATCGGGCGCTACAACGACGCCTGGAACTCCCAGAACCTGGACGCGATCATGGCGATGCACGCGCCCGACATGGTCTTCGCCAATCACACCGCGGGCGAGTCGGCGACGGGCGAGGAGGTGCGAGCGCACATAGCCTCGATCTTCGAGACCTGGCCCGATCTGCGCTTCGAGACGCGGCGGCTCTACGTACGCGAGGGGCTCGTAGTGCAGGAGTGGACCGCGACCGCCACGCACACCAACCCGATGCGGCGCGGTGATCTCGAGGCGGCGCCGACCGGGCGCACGATCAGCTGGGACGGGGTCGACTCGATCCCCTTCGAGAACGGCCTGGTCAAGCGCAAGGACGTCTACTCGGACTCGGTCTCGATCCTGCGCCAGCTCGGCCTGCTCGACTGAGGCTCAGCGCTGCGTCAGAGGCCCGCGGCGTCGGCGAGCAGGTCGACCTGCTGGGGATCAGCGGAGCTGGGGCAGAAGACCAGCTCGTCGCAGCCCGCGTCCTCGTAGGTCGCGAGGTACTGCCTGACGGTGTCGGCGTCCTTCGCCGCGCTGCCGCCGATCATGCCCGCAATCTCCTCGCCGAGCCAGGCGTAGTAGTCCATCAGGTTGTCGCGAACGTCCTGCTCGGCGCGATCGCCGAGCGAGAAGTAGGCGAGCGCCATTAGGTGCGGCTCGCCGTCGCGACCGGCCTCCGCCCAGGCGGCGCGCGCTCTCTCGATGCCCTCGCGGGCCTGGTCGGGCCCCGAACCGGCGGCTATCCAGCCGTCGCCGAAACGCGCCGCCCGCTCGTAGGAGGCGGCCGAATGGCCGCCGAGGATCAGCCGGGGGGCGCCTGCGATCGACGGCCCCACCTGCCCGCCGGCCCATACCTCCTTGATCTGCTCCAGCATCGAGTCGAGCCGCTTGCCCCGGCCCCGCAGCTCGACGCCGCTGACCTCGTAATCGTCCTCACGAGCGCCGAGGCCGACGCCGAGGGTGAGGCGACCATCTGAAAGGGCATGCACGCTGAGTGCTTGCTTGGCGAGCTCGACGGTGTTGGTGCGCAGCGGCGCCAACAGCACCGTGGTGGCGAGGCCGATCCGCTCGGTGACCGCGGCGGCTGCGGCCAGCGCCGTCAGCGGCTCGTAGTTGTCGTAGACGACGCGATCGATCGTGCCGAGGCTCGAAAAACCGCGTGCCTCGGCGCGCCGGGCCCACTCGGTCAGCTGTGCCCCGGTCGCGCCGGGAACCGCGTTGGGGAGCGCGACACCTACGTCCATCCGCGACCCATACCCAGAGAGGGGTCAGCCATAACGCTCGCCGATGATCGCCCGCAGCTTGGCGCGGTCGTGGCGAGCCTGGACGCGGCGCACGGTGCCGGAGCGTGAGCGCATCACGAGCGATTCGGTGCTGGCGCCGGGGCCGCGATAGCGGACGCCCTGGAGGACGTCGCCGTCGGTGACGCCGGTGGCCGAGAAGAAGACGTCGTCGCCGGAGCAGAGGTCGTCAGCGGTGAGGATGCGGTCGAGGTCGTAGCCGGCATCCACCGCCGCCTGGCGCTCGCCCTCGTCGCGGGGCCAGAGGCGACCGAGCAGCTGGCCTCCCATCGACTTCAGCGCCGCGGCGGAGAGGACGCCCTCGGGCGTGCCGCCGATTCCCCAGAGCAGGTCGACCGGCGAGCGGTCGCTGACCGCGAGCAGGGCGGCGGAGACGTCGCCGTCGGTGATCAGGCGGATGCGGCCGCCGGCCTCGCGCACCTCGCGCATCGCCTCCTCGTGGCGGGGTCGGTCCAGCATGACGACGGTGACGTCGCCGACCGCGCCGCCCTTGCGCTCGGCGATCAGCTTCAGCATCTCCGGCAGCGGGCGGTCAAGGTCGAGCAGGTCGGCGATTTCTTCCCCCCCAGCCATCTTCTCCATATAGACGCAGGGGCCGGGGTCGAACATCGTGCCGCGCTCGGCGAGGGCGATCACGGCGAGGGCGCTGGGCATGCCGAGGGCGCAGAGCCGCGTCCCCTCAAGCGGGTCGACGGCGATGTCGACCACCGGCGGGCTGCCGTCGCCGATCTGCTCGCCGTTGTAGAGCATCGGCGCCTCGTCCTTCTCTCCCTCGCCGATCACGACGACGCCGTCCATCGAGACCGAGTCGAGCACGAAGCGCATCGCGTCGACCGCCGCCTGGTCGGCGGCGATCTTGTCGCCCCGCCCGACCCAGCGGGCCGCGGCCAGCGCCCCCGCCTCGGTCACCCGCACCAGCTCCAGGGCGAGGTTGCGATCGGGCTTTTGCGGATCGGGGGTCCCCTCCATTGGAGGGGACCCTAAACAAACCACCACCTCCTCCGCTTCGCGTCCGGGGGCGGTGGCAGTGCGCCATATCAGCGCCGCTCACGCAGAATCAGATCGTGACGTTCGCTGATTGGCTGTTCGAAGGTAGGGTGCGCAGGCAATGGGACGCTGGGGACTGACGCTGCCGCTGCCGGGCACTCCGCTGGCCTCGCACGAGGAGCTCGTGAAGCGGGCCGAGGCCGCCGGCTACACCGACCTCTGGAGCGGCGAGACGAACGGACCCGACGGCTTCACGCCGCTCGCCCTGAGCGCCGCCTGGACCGAGCGGGCGCGGCTGGGAACGGGGATCGTCGGCGTCTTCCAACGCGGCCCGGCGCTGCTCGCGCAGGAGGCGGCAGCGCTGGCCGACGCCTCAGGCGGGCGCTTCGTGCTGGGCATCGGCTCCTCCTCGGACCGGATCGTCGAAGGCTGGAACGGAATTCCCTTCGAGCGACCGCTGAGCAAGGTGCGCGAGACGCTCGAGTTCCTGCGCGCGGCCCTGGACGGCGAGCGCACCGCGAGCGGCTTCAAGCTGGAGACGGCGCCGGCGGCACGGGTGCCGATCGTGCTGGCGGCCCTGCGCGGAAAGATGCTGGACCTGGCCGTCGCGCAGGCGGATGGCGCTTTCACCAACTTCCTGCCGCTCGGTGGGCTGCCCAAGGTGACCGCGCAGCTGCAGGGCGCGCCCGAGGGCTTCGAGCTGCTCTGCCGCTTCTTCTGCCTGCCGGGCGAGCGCGAGGCGGTCGAGCCGCTGGCCCGCTTCATGTTCTCCTCCTACATCACGGTCCCGGTCTACGCCGCCTTCTACCGTTGGCTCGGCTACGGCGACCAGATCGACGCGATGGTCGCCGCCTGGGAAGCGGGGGACCGCCAGGCGGCCGCCGCGGCCGCTCCCTGGGAGCTGATCGAGGACACCTTCGTGTTCGGCACGCCCGAGCAGATGCGCGAGCGGCTAGACGCCTTCGTCGCCGGCGGCGTGACGCTGCCGGTCCTCACCCCGATCGTCCTTCCCGAGGCACTCGGCGAGACGATCGACGCACTGGCCCCCTAGACCGCGAAAACCAAGCAGGTCGGGGGACGCAGGGAACGACGGAAGGGGAGCGCACTCCCGTGCGTGACCCGACCGGAGCGACCGAGGACCCCGAGATGCGCCGGTTTGCAGCGGTCTAGGCTCAGGTACTCGACCTCGGCGCCTAGGCCGAAGGAGCGGTCGGCGGCGAGTTCGACGATTTTGTCGACGATCGGCTCGTGCCAGCCTTCTTTTTTCGACCGCGTCGCGATCGTCTCGATCGCGGTGCCGACTCGGGTCGCGGTGACCGACGCCAACCCGCGCAACACTTCGAAGTCGAACTCGCATTCTTCGCAGACTTCGGCAAGTTCGAGCAGGTATGACGTTTCCTGGTATTCCTCGGAGATCACCAATCCGTGGTGGATCGGGTCGTCGTAGATCACGGTCGAAGTGATGTCGGTGAGCGGCGCGATGCGCCACTTGCCCGCGGAATCCGCAAGCGACTTTTTCTCGCGATCGATCAGGGCAAAGTTCTTGCCGTGCGCATCACCGTTGCCGAGGATGTAGTTGCAGAAGGCGGCTGTCAGCAGGTTCACCACCTCGTCGGGACGGCTCACCGCGTTCAGCAGCCCGCAAGCTTCGGTCCAACCGGGGGCTTCACCCTCGTCGGTTTCCTCCTCCGCGAAGGGCGAGATGCCGAGCGCCTGGCAGAAGGACTCGCAGTGGACCCGTTTGACGTCGAGGCCCTCGCCGACGATTCGGTCGTAGCGCGGCGAGACGAGGCAACGCCGCCCCGCGATCTCCTCGACGGTCGCTTTGGCGACGGGCAGGCCGACCTGGCGACAGACGGTCATGCAGAACATCTCGTTCGCGACGTATTCGGGGTATTCGCCGGTCTCGGGCTTGACCACGTGCGTGCTCGGCACCCCCGCCTCGGGCCATCCCCAGCGGCCGCCGGCCTCGTCGCGAACCAGGCTGAGCTTGTGGCGGAGGCCGGGCAAGGCGAAGCGCATCCGCGGCTCGCAGTCCTCGGTGAAGAGGCGCGGTGGGGGCGGCTTCACGACTTCGGCCAGTTCCTCCTCGGTCAGCCAGGCGATCGAGTCGGGGTCTCGCGACTGCGGCGATTCGCCCTCCGGCAGGAAGGTGACCGCGCCGGGGCAGTCATGGCCGACCTCGGCCAGCAACAGGTAGCCGTCGGCAGGGTCGAGTTCCAGCTCCCGCCCCAGTCTCACCCGTCGCGGACCCTCGGGCAGCAAGCCTTCGACATAGGCGCTGGTGGCCTCGGCGCTGTAGGGCTCCGGGCGGGCTGGGAGTGAGTTGCTGAGCAGCACCTTCCCCGGTCCAGCCCTCTCGACGAGCTCTGGGTCATAGGCAAGCCTGTAGTCGTTGTCGCCTGCCGGGAAGAGAGTTCCCACGCGCTCCCCATACAGGTAAACGTCAAGGCTCAATTTAGGTCCTCCTTGATTTTCCCCAGGGAATTCACAAGTCCAAGACTTTAAACCGAAGCTAAGCTGAGCGCGTAATCCCCGCCAGCGTCAGTGAACCATCCGTCCGGCCGCAGTCCCGCCTCCCGATAGATGCTTTCCAGCCGCTCGCGGGTGAACTTGGCGGAGATCTCGGTCCGCATCTCCTCCCCGGCGGTGAAACGCACCGTCAGGTCGAGACCGTCGAGTCGTACGGTCTGATCGCTGAGCGAGCGGAGGCGAATGTCCATGCGCGCCGCATCGGCGTCGTAGCGCGCCACGTGCTCGAAGCCGTCGAGGTCGAAGTCGCCTCCCAGCTCGCGATTCAACACAGTCAGCACGTTCTTGTTGAATTCGGCGGTGATCCCCTGGGAGTCGTCGTATGCAGCCTCCAACCGGCTCGACTCCTTGACCAGGTCGGTGCCGAGCAGGATCTGGTCGCCGGGCTCGAGCAGCGCCGCGATGCGGGTCAGGAAGTCGCGACGGGCATCCGGGTAGAGGTTGCCGATCGTCCCACCGAGGAAGGCGACGAGCCGGCAGCCGCCGTTCGGGATCCGCTCCAGGTCATGCTCGAAGTCGCAGACCAGCCCCCGAACCGCAAGGCCGGGGTACTCCTCGACCAGCGCCTCAGCGGTTTCGCGGGTGATCTCCTCGGAGATGTCGACCGGGACGTAGGTGGTTAGACAACCCGCATCGCGCATCGCGTCGAGCAGATGGCGCGTCTTGGCCGCGGAGCCGGAGCCCAACTCGACCAGCGTCTCCGGTTCGCCGGCTGCCGCGACGATCTCCGCCGAGCGCTGAGAGAGGATCTCTC
The DNA here is from genome assembly GCA_963706605.1 of uncultured Solirubrobacterales bacterium. Lineage (GTDB taxonomy): Bacteria > Actinomycetota > Thermoleophilia > Solirubrobacterales > 70-9 > VRUE01. The sequence goes on along the minus strand of OY970165.1, from coordinate 1,674,437 downwards.
GCTCCGCGCGGGTCGGGTAGTACTCGGGCAGCTCGGTGATCTGCTCGAAGAGCTGCGAGCCACGCTCGTCGTAGAAGTACTTGGGCGCCAGCTCCTTCGGCTTGGCGGTGAGGCCGAGGCGAACCTCACGCGCCATCGTCGCACCGTCGGCGCGCAGGTGGACCTTGATCTCGATCGCCTCAGCGGCAGCGCCAGGGCTCATCCCGGAGTGTCCTTCGCGCAGCGGAAGCCGGCAAAGATCTGCCGCCGCTGCGGCAGATCCCAGTTGCGGAAGCTGGGACGCATCACGACGCGGCTGGTCGCCCACGAGCCGCCTCGCAACACCCGGTAGGTGTCACCGAAGAAGGCCTCCGAGTACTCGCGGTAGGGAAATGCCTCGAAGCCCGGGTAGGCGATGAAGTTCGAGGACGTCCATTCCCAAACCTGACCGAGTGCCTGCATTCCGGTGTGCGCGACCTCCCACTCCTGCTCGCTGGGCAGCCGCTTGCCGGCCCAGCGGGCGAAGGCGTCGGCCTCGTGCCAGGAGACGTGCACGACGGGTTGCCCAGGGTCGACCGGGTCACGGCGGCCCAATGCGGTGCGGATCCATCCGCCCTCCTCGTCGCGCTCCCAGTACAGCGGCGGTTCGACTTCGGTCTCCCCCATGTAGGCGATGTACGCAGCGTTGGTCACAGGAGTTCGATCGATTTCGAACGGGGCCAGCTCGACGCTGTGGCGGGGGCGCTCGTTGTCATAGGCGAAGCCGGTGTCGGGGGCGCCAATCTCGTGCTCTCCGCCCTCGACGGCGACCATCTCTGGGCCCGGTGCGACGGGCTCGGCGGCTGGATCGTCATCGGCGTGGGGTGGCTCGTAACCATCGACCATCTGGAGCAGCTGCAGCATCGTCTCGTTGTGCTGGTGCTCGTGGGCGATGAGCATCTCGTAGACAAAGCCGTCGCGCAACAGGGGATTAGTGGCATCTGCGTCGATCTCGACGTCGTCGAGCACCTCCAGGGTGCGCTCGCGCACGTCGGCTAGGTAGGCGCGCAGCTGGGCATCGCGCAGGATCGGCAGCTCGCCGCGGGTCTTGCGCGGATTCTCGATCGCGTCGTAGAAGCGGCCGAGGTCGCCGTGCAACGGCTCGCGGTTGCCGACCGTCTGCACCAGCCAAAGCTCCTCGAAGTTGGCGATATGGCCCAGGTCCCAGGCGAGCGGGCTCAAGATCGACGAGTAGACGCGGTTGAGCTGCTCGTCGTCGAGCGGCTCGATCAACTCGAACGTGCGCTGTCGCGCCTCCGCGAGCCGGTCTGCGATCGCATCCTTGGAACTGGAGCTTGCCGTCACCTCGGTGGCGATGGCGAAAACCCTAGCGGGTTAAGCTGGCGCGGCTGTGAAAATCACCGACGCAGGGGCACTGGTCGCAGGTGGAGCTTCGGGGCTCGGCGAGGCGACCGCCAGGGCCCTGGTGAAGGCGGGGGCGAGCGTCGTCATCGCCGATCTCAACGTGGAGAAGGGCAAGGCGCTGGCCGCGGAGCTGGGGAAGGCGGCAAGCTTCGTCGAGGCCGACGTCACCGACGAGGCGGCGGTCTCAGCGGCCGTCGCGGAGGCGTCCGCGATAGAGGGTGGACTGCGGATATCTGTTTGCTGCGCCGGCATCGGTTGGGCCGAACGGGTCGCCCACAAGGCCGGAGCCCACGACCTCGAGCTCTTCTCCAAGGTGATCACGGTCAACCTGATCGGCAGCTTCAACGTGCTGCGACTCGCCGCTGCCGCGATGAGCGAGAACCAGCCCGACGAGGAGGGCGAGCGGGGCGTCTGCGTCAACACCGCCTCGATTGCCGCCTTCGACGGACAGATCGGACAGATCGCCTACTCGGCGTCGAAGGGAGGCATCGTCGGCATGACCCTGCCCGCTGCCCGTGACATGGCCTCCCGCGGGGTGCGGGTGGTGACGATCGCCCCCGGCCTCTTCGACACTCCCCTGCTGGCGGCGCTGCCCGAGGAGGCGCGCCAAGCACTCGGCTCCGGCATACCCTTCCCCTCGCGGCTGGGGCGCCCGGCGGAGTACGCACAGATGGTCGAGCAGATCGTCGTCAACCCGATGCTGAACGGCGAGACGATCCGCCTCGACGGCGCCCTGCGGATGCCGCCGAGGTAGTCACTCGGTCCCGTCCGCCTCCGGATCGCGCCATACCTGCTTGCGCCACGGCGCGTTGACCGCGAAACGGTAGTCCGCGCCGGAAGCGGCCGCGAGCGACTCCAGCGGCACGAGGTGGACGCGGCCGCCCGGCGTAAAGCGATCGATGCGCGGGAGGCCCTCGGCATTGCCGGCGTGGCTGCCGCCGGAGACGAGCAGATAGTGGCTCTCCGGTCCCCAGCCGCCGCTGGGGCGGGCGCCGAGCGCCTCGGCGATGTCGCTGAGCGGCCCGATCCCTGCATCCGATCCCCAGTTGGCGATGCTGCTCGCGTAGTTGTAGCCATGGTGGGACGAAGCGCGCTCCTCGACGTCGCCGTCGAGCCCGATGCGGATCTGCACGCTTTCCCAGTCGTCTCGGTGAAATCCCTCCTCGCCGAGGATCGGCACGGCACGCAGCGTGGCGGAGTCCGCGTAGTAGGTCCAGGTACTGGATGTAGAGGTTGCCGGCGCGGGCGCCGGAGCAGTCGGCCCCAGAGGCTTCAGAGACTTCGGCGTCGTCCTTGCGGCAATCGACCACATGCACGAAAGCCGTAACGGGCAGTCCGCTCTCGGTCCTGTGGACCAGACCGCCCTCGGGCCCATCGCCGCAGGCGCTGCTGCGGCAGCGGCGGAAATCGATCGGCATCGCCCGCGATCCCTCCTCGAAGAGGATCGTCGGCATGTGATCGCGAACCAGCTTTCCCACTTCGCTCCCATAGGCGGCGATCAGGCCGGGTTCGTCGCCGCACGAGTCGGCCAGCGCCGCCGCACAGAGGATCCGCGACGCCACCGCCCGCGCCAGAGCCGCCCCTGGAATCCTCGCCCCGGCCGCGACGAGACCGACCAACAGCAGCGCAACCACGGCAACGAGCCCAACCCACTCGACGGTCCCCTGCCCCCGCTCGTCCCCAGCTCCCCGCCGCCCCGCCCCCGCCCTGGACGTGCCGGTTCTTAGCCGCCCATATGGGCGGCTAAGAACCGGCACGTCCGTTGTTTGGGGTCGCGAGGAGGCGGCGAAGCTCTTCGGCGATAGCGGAGGGCTCACGTTCGAGTCGCCGATCGGTTATCCGGATCACCCGATAGCCAGCGGCCTGCATCGCGGCGTCCTTCGCCCGATCGCTCTCAAACGCAGCGCGATGACGGTGGTAGGCAAATCCATCCAACTCGACCACGAGGCGCTCACCTACCCAGAGAGCGTCGACCTCATGGCCAAGGAGCTCGACGTTTGTGTCGGTTGGCAAAAGCTCGTGCTCGCGGCAGAAGATCGCAAAGCGTTCCTCCAAGTCCGAGCGAGTCCAGCCTGGCTCTCGCGCTTCCTCGATCAGGCGCCGAACCGGGCGCAGCGCCCGCCGACCACGGCAGCGCGCGCAGACGTCTTCGAGCACCCTCATCTCCAGCAGTCGCAATCGGTCAGCCTCTTCGAACGCTCGCGCCAACCCCTGGTCGTCGACCACTTCGGCTAGGTCGAACAGCGTGCGGGCGACGCTGGTGACGGGAATCGAATTGACGACTGCGCGATCCGCCTCGTCGAGACCGCATTCGTGGAGGGCAATTCCGAGCCGTCGACGCCCCGCCGCAGCTGTTACTTCCACCGGTCCGTTTCCCTGGCGCGCCAGGCGCCACAGAGCCGCGGCGCTGCGGTGACTCAACACGGCGCCTTCACCGCAGGCGAGGACCGCTGCCAGCCAGCGCCCACGCTCGCTCGGCTTCGGATCCCCGAGGGAGTAAACCCCGCGGTGCAACCTGTGCAGCTGCCGCCTTTCGACCCTCCGTTCGATCGTGCGACTGCTCAAGCCAGCGTCGAGCAGCTGCGCCCGCATGACCACGCCGTGCTGGGCCCCTGCCAACGCTGCGATCTTCCGCTCTCGCAGCCTTGCCCAGTGATGCCCCCCTTTTGCCCGCCGTGCCGGTTGCTTGCCGCCCATATGGGCGGTTAAGTCCCGGCACGTCCGTTCCCGCCCCCTCGGAGTGGGGAATTACGGCGAGTTTGCGGGGATCGAGCCGGTTGACGCGGACGTCGCGAACTCGGCGAGAGACGCTGCGGCTAGAGGTCTTGGATCTCGGAGGCTATGTCCGCCGCGGCCTGTTTGGCGTCGGCGAAGAGCATCGAGGTGTTCGGTTCGTAGAAGAGATCGTTGTCGATGCCGGCGAAGCCGGGGCTGAGCGAGCGCTTGATCACGATCACCTGCTGGGCCTGGTCGACTTCGATGATCGGCATCCCGGCGATCGGGCTGTCCGGGTCGTTTTTGGCTGCCGGGTTGGTGACGTCGTTGGCGCCGACGATGACGGCGACGTCGGTGCGCGGCATCTCGGGGTTGATCTCCTCCATCTCGCGCAGCTGCTCGTAGGGCACGTCGGCCTCGGCCAAGAGCACGTTCATGTGGCCGGGCATGCGGCCGGCGACCGGGTGGATCGCATAGTTGACCGTGACCCCGCGCTTCTCCAGCTCATCGGCGACCTCCTTGATCGCGTGCTGGGCCTGGGCGACGGCGAGGCCGTAGCCGGGCACGATCACGACCGAGTCGGCGTAGGCGAGCTTGATCGCCGCGTCCTGGGCGCCGATCGCGGTGTGCGGTCTCTCCTCCGTGGAGCCACCCGTACCGCCCGCCGGGGCGCCACCGAAACCGGCAAAGAGAACGTTGGCCACCGAGCGGTTCATCGCGGTCGCCATCTCCATCGTCAGGATCGTTCCCGAGGAGCCGACCAAGGTGCCGGCGACAATCAGCGCCACGTTGTCGAGCGCGAAGCCGGCGGCGGCGGCGGAAAGGCCGGTGAAGGCGTTGAGCAGCGAGATCACGACCGGCATGTCGGCACCGCCGATCGGCAGCACGACGAGGTTGCCGAGGACCGCCGCGGCGATCAGGATGGCGATGAAGATCGCCTGCGAGGGATCGCCGTTGTTGGTCGCGATGTCGACACAGGCGGCGACGATGCCGATCAGCAACAACACGTTGATCACCTGCTGGCCGGGGACGGCGAGTGGCCGGGTCGGGATCAGGTCCTGGAGCTTGGCGAAGGCGATGTTCGAGCCCCAGAAGGAAACGGAGCCGACCACGGCGGCGAAGAGGACCGGAATCAGCGTGTCGAGCGGGATCTCCTCCCCCAGCGAGATCCCGTGGCGGATCTCCGACCAGGCGATCAGCGCCACGGCGCCGCCGCCGACGCCGTTGTAGAGGGCGACCATCTGCGGCATCTCGGTCATCTGGACGCGGGTCGAGGCGATCACACCGATCGCCGTCCCGATCCCCAGGCCCAGCGCGATCAGGCCCCAGTTGCCGATCCCGTCGAGCAGAAGCGTGGTCACCACGGCGACCGCCATGCCGACCGCGGCGACCATGTTGCCCTGCTTGGCGGTGGTCGGGTGCGTGCCGCGTTTGACCCCGATGATGAAGAGCGAGAAGGCGACGATGTAGAGCGCCGTGGCGGCGTCACCGCCCGGCTTCAGCACGGCCTCGGCGATCACGAGCCGGCCTTCCCGTCGGAGTCGGCCTTCGGTTTCGGCTTTTTGGAGAACATGCCGAGCATCCGATCGGTGACCATGAAGCCGCCGACGATGTTGATCGCGCCGAAGGCGATCGCGATCGTGCCGATCACGTACTCGAGTGGGTCGTTGGCGTAGCCGACGACGATCAGCCCACCCAGCATCACGATTCCGTGGATCGCGTTGGTCTGAGACATCAGCGGCGTGTGCAGGGTGGTCGGCACCTTCGAGATCACCTCGAAGCCGACGAAGGCGGCGAGGACGAAGATCGTGATCTCGGTGAAGAGACTCACTTGGCCGCCCTCTCGTTGCGGATCTCGCCGCCGTGCGTGATGCAGGCCGCGGCGACGATGTCGTCCTCGAAGTCGACGCTCAGCTTGCCCTCCTCGTCGATCAGCAACCCGAGCAGGTTCTCCAGGTTCTTGGCGTAGAGCTGGGAGGCGGGGGCCGGCATCTCACTGGCCAGGTTGCTGGGGCCGACCACCCTGACGCCCCCCTCGACCACGGTTTGCCCGGCCTGGGTCAGCTCGCAGTTGCCGCCGGTCTCGGCGGCGAGGTCGACGATCACCGAGCCCGGCTGCATGCTGCGCACCGCGTCGGCGGTGATCAGCAGCGGCGCCGGGCGGCCCGGAATCGCGGCGGTGGTGACGATCACGTCCTGCTTGGCGGCGTTCTCGCCGATCGCCTCGACGACCTTCGCGTTCTCCTCGTCGGTGAGCGGACGCGCGTAGCCCCCCTCGCCTTCGGCGTCGGGGATGAAGTCGAGTTCGAGCGGGCGGCCGCCGAGCGAGGCGATCTGCTCCCAGGCGGCGCGGCGGATGTCGAAGCCGGTGACGATCGCGCCGAGACGCTTCGCGGTGGCGACCGCCTGCAGGCCGGCGACGCCGGCGCCCAGCACCAGCACCTTGGCCGGCGGCACAGTGCCGGCGGCGGTGGTCATCATCCCGAAGAAACGACCCGACTCGCGGGCGGCGATCAGCATCGCCGCGTAACCGCCGGCGGCTGCCTGCGAAGAGAGCGCGTCCATCGCCTGGGCGCGGGTGGTGCGGGGAATCGCCTCCATCGCGAAGCTCGTAACGCCGGCCTGGGCGAGCGCCTTGTTGGTCTCGGCCGAGGTCCAGGGCGCGAGGTGGCCAACCAGGAGCTGGTTCGAGTTGAGCCGGCTGATCTCCTCTTGGGTCGGGACGGCGACGCGGAGAACGACGTCGGCGCCCCAAGCAACCGCGGGGTCGACGACTTCCGCGCCCGCCTCCTCGTACTGGGAGTTGGGATGACCCGCGGCATCGCCGGCACCGGACTCGACGACCACGCCGACGTGGTCGTTCTTCTTCAACGACTTGACGGCATCGGGGACAAGCGCGACCCGGCGCTCCCCATCGACGGTCTCTTTCGGAACTCCGATCTTCATAAGCTGCGGCGGGGGAGCCTATGACAAGCGGCTACACCGATGCTTCGACCCCGTGCCGGTTCTTAGCCGCCCATATGGGCGGCTAAGAACCGGCACGTCCAACGAGGGAGGCTAGGCGCTCCAGGGTGTGCAGCTGCTCACCGCGATCGACATGGACCGGGGAGACGATTAGACGGTCGATGCCGGCGCCGAGGAAGCGCTCGATCCGCTCGGCCACCTCGGCCTCGGTCCCGACCAGCGAGGTCGCCTCGACGATCTCGTCCGGCATCGCCTCGAAGGCGCCGCCGCGGTCGCCGTCCTGGAAACGCTGCTGCACCTCGTCGGCGACCTCGCCGAAGCCAAAGCGATGGGCGAGATCGACGTAAAAGTTCGTCTTGCGGCTACCCATGCCGCCGAAGTAGAGGACGAGGCCTGCCTTGACGACGCTCTTGGCCGCCTCCAGATCGCCGTCGATCGCCACCTGCAGCGAGGGAGAGACCTCGAGGTCACCACGCTGCCGGCCGCCCTTGGCAAAACCGGCCTCCAGGTGCTCGCCCCAGGTCTGCTCGAAGGCGTCGACGCTGAAGAAGATCGGGATCCAGCCGTCGCAGATCTCCGCCGCCATCTCGACCGATTTGCGGCCGATCGCGCCGACGAAGACGGGGATCCGGTTGCGCTCCGGGTGGAAGTTGAGCTTCAACGCCTTGCCCTCGCCGTCGGGGAGCGGCAGGGTGTAGTGCTCGCCGTCGTGCTCCACCGGGCCCTCACGGGCGATGATCTCCCGCACCACTTCGATGTACTCGCGGGTACGCCCCCACGGCTTCGCGTAGGGCACTCCGTACCAGCCTTCGGAGACCTGCGGGCCGGACGGGCCGAAGCCGAAGAGAAAGCGGCCGCCGGAGAGTTTGTCGATCGTCGCCCCGGCCATCGCGGCGGCGGCAGGCGGACGGGCTGGAACCTGGAGAATCGCCGCGCCGAGGTTGATCGTCTTCGTCTGCGGCGCAAGCCAGGCGAGCACGCTGACCACGTCGGAGCCGTAGGACTCGGCCGCCCAGACCGACTCGAAGCCGGCCCGCTCGGCCGCCTGCACGACCTCGACCGCGTCCTCACCGGCGGGGCCTATGCCCCAGTAGCCGAGGTTCAGTCCAAGCTTCAACGCCATCCGACCTTCACCCTATTGAATAGGAGCCTTGACCGACCCCGCCACAGAGCAGGGCCTGACCAGTGCTGAGGCGGCGACCCGCCTGCGCAAGCTCGGCCCGCCGCCGGAGACCTCCTCGCGCTCGACGTCGAGCATCGTCGCCGGCAACGTCTTCACGCTGTTCAACGCGATCATCGGCGTCTTCTTCGTGCTGATCCTCGCCCTGGGCCTCTTCGCCGACGCGATCTTCGGCGTGATCGCGATCGTCAACTCCTACATCGGGATCCGTCAGGAGCTGAAGGCGAAGCGGACCCTCGACGAGCTTGCGGTGCTAGTCGCCCCGCACGCCAAGGCGCTTCGCGACGGCGCCGTGGTCAGCCTGCTCGCGGAGGAGATCGTGCCGGGCGACGTGATCGTCGTCGAGCCCGGCGAACAGCTCGTCGCCGACGGCGAGGCGGTCGCCAGCCGCGGCATGACCCTGGACGAGTCGATGCTGACCGGCGAGGCCGACGGGGTGCGGAAGGAGGTCGGCGAGCGGGCGCTTTCGGGATCCTTCTGCATCTCCGGCTCCGGCCGCTACCGGGTCGACGCGGTCCGCGAAGAGAGCTACGCCGGACGCCTCGCCGGCGAGGCGAAAGCGTTCCGCCATCCGCCCTCGCCGCTGCAGGGTGAGGTCAACCAGGTGATCGTCGTCTGCACCTGGGCGATGGTGCCGCTGGCCGCGGCGCTGCTGCTGACGTTCCAGCTGCGCAGCACCGACCTGGTCGAGGCGGCGCAGACGGCGACCGCGGGGTTGGTGACCCTGATCCCCGAGGGGCTGGTGCTGCTGATGAGCGTCACCTTCGCGGTGGCCGCCGTGCGGCTGGCCCGCAAGGACACGCTGGTGCAGCAGATGAGCGCCACCGAGAGCCTCGCCGCAGTCGACACGATCTGCGTCGACAAGACGGGCACGCTGACCGACGGCGAGCTGCGGCTGCGGGGGGTCGAGGTCGCCGAGGGGGTCGACCCCGACGAGGCGCAGGCGGCGCTGGGGCGCTTCGCGGCCAGCGCCGGCGACCGCAACCGGACGCTGGAGACGATCGCCGAGGCCTTCCCGGCGCAGCCCGGCCGGGTCGGCGGCGAAGTCTCGTTCTCCTCGAAATGGAAGTGGAGCGGGCTGCGCCTGGGCGGGGTCAGCTACGTGATGGGAGCGCCGGACGTCCTGGCCCAGTCCGGGGCGTTGACCCTGCCGCCGGGCCTCGCCCGCAAGCTGGAGGAGGAGACCGCAGCGGGGCGCCGCGTCGTCGCCTTCGGCCAGTCAAGCGAGGTGCTGCCCGACGACCCGGCGCACACGCCGCCACCGCGCCTGACGCCGCTGGCGCTGGTCGTGCTCGAGGAGACGCTGCGGCCGGACGCCGCCGAGACGATCGCCTTCATGCGCGAGTCGGAGGTCGATCTGAAGCTGATCTCCGGCGACGCGCGGGCGACGGTGACCGCGGTCGCATACGCGGTCGGCGTGCCGACCGACGCCGGCGTGATCGAGGGTTCCGAGCTGCCCGAGGATCCCGAGGAGCTCGCGCTCGCCGCACAGGGCAACACGATCTTCTGCCGGATCGCCCCGGAGCAGAAGAAGGCGCTGGTCGAGGCGCTGCGCGCCTCCGGTCGTTACACGGCGATGATCGGCGACGGGGTCAACGACGTGCCGGCGCTGAAGCAGGCGCGGCTGGCGGTCGCGATGGGCTCCGGCGCCCAGGTGACGAAGGGGATCGCCGACGTGGTTCTGCTCGAGGACCAGTTCGCGCGACTGCCCGAAGCGGTCGCCGAGGGGCGGCGGATCGCCCGCAACATCCACCGGCTCGGCCGCCTCTACCTGACCAAGAGCGTCTACGCGGCGGCACTGATCCTGCTCGTCGCGGTGCCCGGCTTCGCCTTTCCCTTCCTGCCCCGCCACCTCACGCTTGCCGCCTTCCTGACGATCGGCATCCCCTCCTTCGTGCTCGCCCTGGCGCCCTCCGACGGGCCGCTCTACCGCGGCCGCCTGCTGCGCGCGCTGGCCGCCTTCGCGGTGCCGGCCGGGCTGGCGACCGCGCTCGGCTCGATCCTCTGCTTCTTCCTCGTCGACACGGTCTTCGGCGGCTCACTGGAGGCGGGCCGCACCGCCGCGACGACGACGCTGATCGTGCTCGGCCTCGCCTTCGTGCTGCTGCTCGAGCGCGGCCCCGGCCGCGAGCACATCGCGATCCAGAGCTACATGCTGGCGATGGTGGCGGGGCTGGGAGCCCTTTTCGCCCTGATTCTGGCGGCGGGACCGGTGCGCGAATTCTTCGAGATGACGCTGCTCAACGCCAGCCAGTGGTTCGTAGCACTGCTCTGCTCGGCGGTCGGCCTGACGATCGCCAGCCTCCTCTGGCGCCTACCCCAAATCGAAGCGCTGGAAGCCGTCGAGTGACGTGCGGATCAGCTCGAGGTCGCGTTCCGGGAACGTGAGCGGAGCGGTGGTGCGGTCGAACTCGGCGAGGGCATCGGGACCGAGCCGCTCGAAGGCCTCCCGCACCGCGGCGACGTAATCGCGGCTGACGACGGCGTCACCGTCCGCGGCGCCTTGGCGACAACGCGCATGCGCAGCGTCGGTGCCGACGTAGGCGAAGACCCGCTGCGTGACCACCGGCTCGACAGCGCTCGTCACCTCGATGCGGGTGTAGTTGACCTCACGGGCGTCCAGGGCGTCCAGTCGCGCCGCGTCCACCGGGATCGCCAGGCCGTTGACGCTCGCCCCCTCGCTCGGCTCGATGTCCAAGTAGACGACGCGGCTGCGCGGCCTCCCCCCCGTGCCGCGCTCGACGAAGTGCTTGGGGTCGTTCGCCGCGTCCCAATTGTTCATCGCGGCGCCCCAGGTGCGACGGAAGCCGCGCAGCCGGCCCGGCACGGCACCGGCGTCCTCCAGCGCAACCAGCGAGGCGTAGCCGAAGACGTAGGCAAACACCGGTTCATTGTGGCCTGAGGACGAACTGGGAGACGATCAGGTTGGCGGCGAGGCGCGGCTCCCCACCCTCGCGGAGCCGCTCCATCCTGACCTCGATCACCACCGTGCTTTTCCCGGTGTGGAGGGGCTCGCCGACGGCGACGATCTCATCACCCATCAGACCCGCGGCGAAGACGTTCAGCTTCAGCTCGATGGTGGTGAAGTTGTGCCCCGGGGGAATGACACGGAAGGTCGCCCAGGCGGCGACGGTGTCGCCGAGCGCGGTCCAGACGCCACCGTGGACGAAGCCGCCCGGATGCAGGTGGCGCCGGTCGACGACGATCCGGCCCCGTGAGTGGGAGTCCTCGATCTCCAGCGGCTCGATCCCGAGGTCGCCGGGGAAGCTGCCCGGCAGGAAGGCCCGGACCGAGTCCGGCGTGATCGTCGAGCTCGGGTGAGGAGGGGCGTCGCTCATCGCGCGAGAGCGTATGCCCCAGGCGCCAGCCTCGCGGTACGACGCCTGTAGGCGCTCCACAGCCACGGCCACTGCTGCGGGTCGTTGCCGTTCTCGTCGACGTACCAGTTGGTGCAGCCGCTGTGCCAGACCGTCCCGGCGAGGGCGCCGCGCAGCTCCCGATCGAAGCTCTCCGCCGCCTCGCGTCGCACCTCGATCCGGCTCGCCGCAGCCCGCTCCAGCTCCTCCAAAGCGGCGAGCACGTGCCCCATCCCGGCCTCGATCGTGTAAATGACCGAGCCGGTGCCCCCGTTCGTGTTCGGCCCGTAGAGCAGGAACATGTTGGGAAAGCCGGGAACGCTGAGGCCGAGGTAGGCGCGGGCAACCTCCGCCCACTCCTGCGTAAGCGCGCGGCCCTCGCGACCGACTATCTCCATCGGCGCGACGAAGCCGTGCGTCGCGAAGCCGGTGGCGAGCACCAGTGCGTCGGCAGGCCGTTCGACGCCGGTCTCGTCGCGGAGGCCGCCGGCGCTCACCGCGGCGATCCGCTCCGTCACCAGCTCCACGTTCGGCTTGGTCAGGGTCGGGTACCACTCGTCGGTGAGCATCATCCGCTTGCAGCCGAGCTCGTCGCTCGGCGTCACCTTGCGGCGCAGCTCCGGGTCCTCGATCGCCTGCGTTATCTGGCGACGTCCGGTGGCGCGCAGCGCCGGCAGCAGCCACTGATGGCGCGTCATCGCCGCGGCTCCCAGCTCCATGAAGGCGAACACCGCGGCACGATCGAGGCTGCGCAACGCCGGAAACCGCTTGAAGAGGGCGTGTGCCCGCTCGGAGTAGGCGTAGTCCATCTTCGGCATCGTCCAGCCCGCGGAGCGCTGGTAGACGTCGAGTTGCGCGACGATCGGCTGGATCGCCGGCACCACTTGGATCGCACTGCAACCGGCCCCGACCACCGCCACCCGCTTGCCGGTCAACTCGACGTCGTGCCTCCACTCGGCGGTGTGGAAAACGGGGCCGTCGAAGCTCTCCAGGCCCGGGATCGCCGGCGTCTTCGGGACCGAGAGCTGGCCGCAGGCGGTGAGCAGGAGCTCGGCCTCGTGCGGGCCGGCGCTGGTCTCGAGCAGCCACCTGCCGCGCTCCTCATCCCAGCGGGCGCTCTTCACCTCGGTGCCGGTGCGGACCCTGTCCCAGACGCCGAAGCGCCGCGCAACGCCCTCCAAATAGACCTGGATCTCGGCCTGCGGCGCGTAGCGACGCGACCAGCGGTTCGGCGCGAAGGAGAACTCGTAGAGGTGCGAGGGAACGTCGCAGGCGGCGCCGGGGTAGGTGTTGTGGTGCCAGACGCCGCCGACCCGCTCGCCCTTCTCGAACACGGTGACGTCCTCGTAGCCGGCCCGCCGCAGCATGACCGCCGCGCCAACCCCGCCGAAGCCGGCGCCGACCACCGCGACCGATGGCGAGCGCCTACTCGACACCGAAGCCCTCCAGGCCGTGGTCGCCAAAAGGCTCGTCGCGCTCCCGCACCGCCTCCTTGAAACCGGATTCGGCGGCGCGGCGGACGAAGCTGTGGCCCTCCTCGGTGTGGCGGGCCACGCCGTCGAAGAAGGTCCCCAATAGCTGGGTCTGGTGCAGGCCCTGCGCGTAGAGGGACTGGTTGACGAGCATCTTCATCATCACCAGCTGATTGATCGGCAGCCGCGCGACCCGCTCCAGCAGCCCCTCGAAGCGCTGGTCGAGCTCGTCGGGCGGCGCCGCCTCGGTCGCCAGCCCCCACTCCGCCGCCTGCTCGCCGCTCAGCGAGTCGCCGGTCAGCAGCAGCCGCTTGGCCCGCATCGGGCCGACTCGGGCCGACCACAGCGCCGTCGTCGGCGAGCCCCAGACGCGGGCCGGCGGGTAGCCGATCTTGGCGTCGACGGCGACCACCAGCAGATCCGAGCAGAGCGCCATGTCGGTGCCGCCGGCGACGCAGTAGCCGTGGACCTTGCAGATCACCGGCTTCTCGGAGTGGAAGAGGCTCATGAAGCCGCGCACGTTGCGCCACATGAACTGGAAGTCGGTGACCGGGTCCCAGTTCGACTCCGGCGCGTGGTTGGCGCCGATCGTCGCCGGGTCGACGGGCGAGCCGGGCGGCGCCTCGGCCCCGCCGAGCCCGCTCATGTCGCCCTCGGCGGAGGCGACGAGGTCGTAGCCGCCGCAGAAGCCGCTGCCGTTGCCGGCCAGAGCGATGACGTGTACAGCGGGGTCGAGGTTGGCGCGCTCGACACAGGCCGCAATCTCGGCCGGCATCCGCGGCACGATCCCGTTGCCGCGGTCCGGCCGATTCAGGGTGATGCGGGCGACCCGATCGCTGCTCTCGTAGGTCAGCGTCTCGAGTCCCATGCGCCCTCCCTCAGTTCATTCTTTCGACCAGCATCGCCTTGCCCTGCCCGCCGGCTACGCACATGGTCTCGATGCCGACCTGGTGGTCGTCGGTCTCCATCACGTTGAGCAGGGTGCCCATGATGCGGGCGCCGGTCATGCCGAACGGGTGGCCGAGGGCGATCGCGCCGCCGTGCGTGTTGAGCTTCTCCAGCGGGATGTCGCACTCGTCCATGATCGGGATCACCTGGGCGGCGAAGGCCTCGTTGAGCTCGACCGTGCCGACGTCGTCGATCGTCATCCCGGCCCGGTCGAGCACCTTCTTGATCGCGCCGATCGGGGCGACCCCCATGTACTCGGGCTCGTTGCCGTAGGTGGCGGCGGTGACGATGCGGGCGCGCGGGGTCAGCCCCAGCTCCTTGGCCTTGGTGTCGCTCATCAGCAGCACCGCGGCGGCGCCGTCGTTGAGCGGGCAGGAGTTGCCGGCGGTGACGCCGCCGCCGCCGAAGGACTCGTCCAGCTGCGAGAGCTTCTCCAGCGTCGAGCTGGCGCGGGGGCCGTCGTCCTTGCCGACCTCAGTGCCGTCGGGCAGGGTCACCGGGACGATCTCGCGGTCGAAGAAGCCGTCCTCCTGGGACTGCACGGCAAGTTCCTGGGAGCGCTGCGCGAACTTGTCCATGTCGGCGCGGCTGACCTCGTACCTCTCGGCGACGTTGACCGCGGTCTTGCCCATCTCGATGTAAGCGTTGGGCTGGCCGTCGTTGCCCTGCAGGTTCTCGTTCTGGTCGGCGACGCCGGCCGGCTCGGTGCGCTCGTTGTAGCGGCTCACCCACTCGACCCCGGCGGCGATGTAGACGTCGCCCTCGCCGGCCTTGATCGCGTTGCCGGCATGGCGGATCGCGTCGAGGCTGGACGAGCAGTAGCGGGAGACGGTGACGCCGTTGACTTCCTGCGGCAGCTTCTCGGAGAGCAGCGAGATGATGCGGCCGATGTTGAAGGCCTGCAGGCCCTGCGGCATGCCGCAACCGCAGAAGAGGTCTTCGACCTCGGCGGGATCGACCTCGGGGTTGCGCTCGAGCAACTGGTCGACGACATAGGCGCCCATCTCATCGGGGCGCAGTTGGGCCAGCGAGCCCTTGAAGGCACGGCCGATCGGCGTGCGGATGGTGTCGACGATCACAGCCTCGGGCATTGAAGTTCTCCTTGGAATCCTCGGGATGGGAAGTGAGGACCGGAGGGTATTTGACCCGGCCTCCCGGCGCGGTTCTCGACTAGATTGGAACGATGCCGCTGGACGGGTTGCGGGCCTGGATCGGAGAGGTCGAGCGCAAGCTCGGCGTGCGGACCCGTGTCTTCCTCGTCCTCACCGTGATCGCGATCGGCGGCGCCGGGGCCGCGATCTACCTCGCCGTCGACGCCCGCGACAGCTCGGTCAGCAAGAGTGACGTGCAGGCACTGCAGCAGCAGCTGGAAGCGCGGATCGACGGAGGCGGCGCGAGCGGCGGGGGGAGCGAAACGGCCCAGCTCGAAGCCGAACTGCAAGCCCTGCAGGCGCAGGTCGAGCAGCTGAGCGGCGAAGGCAACGTCCCGGCCGAAGGCACGAGCGGCGGCGCCTCCGAAGGCGCGGGCAAGGGTGCGACGCACAGCGGGGGGGCAAGCAACCCCAAGCTGCAGAAACTGCTCGAACAGGCGAGCAAGCAGAATGCGCAGGCCGAGCAGGAACATGCCGGAAGATGATCAGGTTTTGTGCTGATACGCACTTGCGTGCGTAGGCATCGTCCCCAGTCTCCGTTACATTCGCGCAATCCCACCTCGCGCACTAACGCGAGTCTTGCCCAGAGCGGCAACGAAAGGAGACCCCGATGCCTGAGGGTTACTGCGTCAAAGAGCGTAAGAAGGTTGAGATCAAGGACGCCAAACAGGTGACGATGAAAAACGGTCGTCCGGCGATCCAGGGCACCTGCCCCGATTGCGGCACGAAAATCTTCAAGATCGGCAAACTCGAATAGGGAGTTCCCTGAACCGAGCTCGGTGAACTTGCGTACGCCTGGGTGCCGTGCGTACGTTCCCGAGCCAACGGTCAACTGAATGCCTCCCGGCGCGCTGAGCGACGAGCGGGACGTGCGCGAGGCGTATGCCGCGCACTCGGGCGAGCTTTACGGGTTTGCGGTGCGCTCATTGGGAGATTCCGGGCTGGCCGAGGAGGCCGTCCAGGAGACCTTCCTGCGGGCGTGGCGGGCTGGGGATCGCTTCGATCCCCAGATTGGCTCGTTGCGCACCTGGCTGTTCGCGATCCTCCGCAACGTGGTGATCGACCTCGGCCGGGCACGGGCGGTGCGCCCTGCAGTCGCCGAGGGCGGGATCGAGCCCACGGTCGAGCCCTTCGACGAGGCGCTTCTCTCCTGGCAGGTGGAGGAGGCGATGCGCCGGATCGGCGACCAGCACCGGCGCGTCCTGGTCGAGACCTACTACCGTGGCCGCCCCTACGCCGAGGTGGCCAAAGAGCTGGGCGTGCCGGAGGGCACCGTGAAGAGCCGCGTCTACTACGGCCTGCGAGCGCTGCGGGTCGCGCTGGAGGAAATCGGATATGACGACTGAGCGATGCCGCGAGTGGCGGGAGTCGCTGGGCGCCCACGCGCTTGGACAGCTGCCAGCGGAGGAGCGCGCGGTGCTCGAGGCACACCTCGAAGGCTGCCCCGAGTGCCGCGCCGAGCTGGAGTCCCTCGCCGGGGCGGCGCGGCTGCTGCCGCTGGCCGACCCAGATCGGTTCGGCGCCACGGCGCCGCAACCGCCGTCCGCCCTGGGCGACCGGATCGCGGCGACGATCCGGTCCGAGCGACGGTCGGTGCGCCGCCGGCGACTGCGGTTGAGCCTGGCCGCGGGCGGCGTCACGGCGGCTGTGGCGGCCACCGTCCTGGCGATCTTCGTCCTGCCAACCGGCGGGTCCGGACCCGGTCCCGAGCAGCACGTCGCCTTCGCCTCGCTGCCAAACGACCTCAAGATCGACGCGACGCTGGAGCCACACGCCTTCGGCACCGAGATCCACATGTACGTGAAGGGAGCGCCCTCCGGCACCCTCTGCCGCGTCTTCCTCCGCGGTCCGAACGGTGACCGGATGTCGGCGGGCTCCTTCCGCTATCGCTGGAGCGATGATGCGAACGCCGTGCTGAGCGCCGCGCTCGATCTCTCCCGCACCAGGGCGATCGGCGTCCGCGTCGGCAACCGCACCTTCGTCGCCCCGGTCAACTCGGCCGGGACGGCCTGAACCCTCCCTCGCGACGGCCCGTATTTCGAGCAGTCGCGCCATCCGGTGCCGACAACGACATCGAGGAGGACACGACGTGACCAGATCATTCTTCGCCCTCGCGGCGGCCGCAATTGCCCTGGCCGTAGGCGGATGTGGCGGCGGCAGCGGCAGCTCGAGTTCGGGCGGCGCCTATGGAGAAGGCAATGGCGGCACCACCAAGCCCGCCTCGACCACCACCTCCACCGGCGGTGGGAGCGGGGCGGCGGTCGTCTCGGTCGCCGCCGTCCCCAAGGCCGGCCAGGTCATCGTCGACTCGAAGGGCTTCACCCTCTATGACTTCCACAAGGACAAGGGATCGCAGTCGTTCTGCTATGGAGCCTGCGCAGGCGTCTGGCCTCCCCTGACCACCGAAGGTACGCCGCGGGCGCAGGGCGGCGCGATCGCCTCGAAGCTCGGCACCACCGAACGAAGCGACGGCACGATGCAGGTCACCTACGCCGGCCACCCCGTCTACACCTACACGGCCGACACCAAGCCGGGGGAAGCGAACGGCAACGACTTCTCCTCATACGGAGGCCAGTGGTACGCACTGAAAGCGAACGGCGAGGAGGCCGGGGACTAGGAACGCTTTCGGCCCGCGGCGGCCGGGGGAACGAGCTCGCGGATCTCCGCCAGGAGCCGCGACGCGATCTCCCCCGGCTCCTCGCCGGGCCGCGCCTGTCCCCCCGCGGGCTCGAAGAAGCGCGTTCGCACTCGCGGCCGTCGCGGGAACCCCGTGTAGCCGGTCGTCCCCTCGACCGCGACACAGACGAGCTTCGTCTCCGGAACCTCCAGCGCGAGGCGGCCGACGCCGCTGCGCGCCCGCAACACCCTGCCGCGCGAGCGGGTTCCCTCCGGGAAGACGCCGATGCAGGCGCCGGCGCGAAGCTCCTCGATCGCCCGCGACAGAGCCCCGGCGTCACCCGCTCCCCGCTCGATCGGGATCTGACCCATCCCGTTGAGGACCGGACTCAGGCCCCGCACGTCCCACAGCGTCGATTTGGCCAGCGCCTTGATCTGGCGACGACGGATTGCCGCCACGCCCACGGTCACCGGATCCCAGTGACTGTCGTGGTTGCCGACGACAAGCACAGGCCCGGCCTCAGGCAGAGCGTCGAGTCCCTCAACCGTAAGACGGCCCCACGCAGCGGCCGGCCGGCAGACGGCCATCGCCGCCCTGTACATGGTGCTGGGCTCCTTCAAGGGATGAGTTCTACTCGACGGGTGGCCCGGGGGCTTACTGCGTCACGCCGCTCAGGTCGGGCACCAAAATCCCCGCCGCTACCGTCGCGGTCTTCCACTCCCCGCCTTCCTTGACCATCGTCAGCTGGTAGAGCTTGGCGCCGGGGGCATGGAAGACAACGAAGGCCTGATCGCCTTCGACGCGGACCTTGGTGATCTTCCCGTTGGCCTGCTCGCGGGCCACCGCCGGTGCCGTCGGGGAGAGCAGCTTGGGGAGAATCGCGGTGCAGCCCTTGCCGCCATGAGCTTCGCCTGCGAGCTGTTCCAAAGAACCCTGCACGGTCGCGGAGATATGGGAGCAGGCAGTGCCGTAGTCCTTGTCGGCCACCGCGTTCATGTAGTCGTCGAATACGGCGAGGAGCTGCTCCCGGTCAGAGCCTTCGGCTTCAGAGCCGAATTCTTCGATGCTGGCTTCGCCCCCCTTGTGATCTTCGCCGCCGGCCGGCGCCGTGGTCGCGGTGCTCACAGCGGAGCTCGTCCCATCGCTGCTGCCGCCACAGGCGATGAGCCCGGTGGCGAGCAACAGCAGCACCAGGCCAGTCGCGATCAGCTTAGGTCCGCTCTTCACAGGGCCATACTAAGGAATTGCGCGTTTATCGGCTACCGATAGAGCACAACGTAAAACGGCTCTTTGACCCGGCTGCCGGCGTTGAAGGTCTGCACCTCGACCTGGGGAGCGGGACAGTCCCCGGTGCCACCGATCGTGACGAAGGTGGCCACCGTGCCGCTGACGGTGTAGCGGGGGGTGACCTGGGCTCCCCTGGGGGAAAAGCCCGCAACCGAGACGCAGTAGATGCCGCCTTCTTTGCCCTGGGTGACCGTGATCGCTCCCTTGGACTGAGCCGTGTCGACGTTCCCTTCCTGGCTGACCGCGGCAAAGGCGACCGGGTTCGCAGATTCGGCAAAGGTCGAGGTATCTGCGGCGTGGGCGCTCGGCACCTGGGAGAGGGTCGACTCGTTCACCTGAGCGCCTCCGACTGCGTCGTTAGCGATCTTCTCGGTGGAGACCGCTCCGTTTGAGAGCTTTTGGTTGGTGACTGAAGCGTTGGCGAGTTTTGCTTCCTTGACGGCCCCGCCGGCGATCTTGCCGCTCTTGATCGCGTTGGCTTCGATCTTCGGCGCGGTGACGGCGTGCTTCCTGATCTTGTCTGCGGTTACGGCACCTGGGCGAAGCTGCTTTGCGCCGATCGACTTCGGTGGGAGCTGGTTGACGGCATAGGCCGTAGCTCCTCCCAGGGCAAGAAAGAGGGCCAGGGTCGAGACGACGTTTGCGTAGCTGAGTCGCTTTGAGAGTTGCTTCATGGTCTATCCCTTCGCCTTGCAGCTTCTGTTCAGGGTCGCGGTCAGGGTCTTGCCTCCGACGAAGGCAAAGGAGGTTTTGACGAGGGGAAAGAGGGCTCCGGGGAATCCCTTCGGGGCAGGGCATCCTGCGGAGAGGAAGCTCCGCTTCTTGCCGTGGGCCGAGTAGGTGCGTCCCAGCTTCAGATCAAGGCCCGTTACGTATCCCCATTCCCCCGTGGCTTCGGGCAGGGAGGCGTGCATCACGGTGCCGAACATCCCGCCTTTGTGGGAGATCGTCAAAGGAAGGACGTAGGAGGTCGGGACCGGCTTGGTGCCGTAGATGTGGGCGAAGATCACCGACTGTCCCCTGAGCACTCCGCTGAAGGCCAATACCTTCCCCTCGGAGGGAAAGGGGGACTGCTCGGGGAAGCGGACGTTTGCCGAGAAGTGGCCTTCTCCGATCAAGGAGGGTTCACAAGCAAGCAGCGCCTCCTGGGTGGTCGAGGGATCGATGTGGCCCAACCTGCAACGGGGCAGTCCTGCGAGGTCGAGCTTGCCCGCCTTGTTGAAGGCGAAGCTGACCTGCTCCAGTTGGGGTGGCGGGGCGCTTGGGGAGGTGGAGGAGATGTGGCCGCCGATCGAGACCTTGATCGGCGCGGTCCCGTGCCGTGGCAGCCTGGTCGGTGAGAGCGTGCCGCTGAGCGCCACCCGGATGGTGCCCTTCTGGACCAGCTCCGCGCCCACCTGCGGGGCCGCCGCCAGAAGGGCAGCGGCCAATACTGCGCTTACCGCCCGCTTCAACGTCGTTTGGCTTTCCGCTGGGCTTTGCAGGAAGCCTTGAGGGTGGGGGTCAGGGTGGCTTCCTTGCCGTTTTGGCCTTTGAATTCGGCGTTGATCTTGTAGTCGTGGGCGCAGATGTTTCTGCTGTTGACGAGCAGGCCCTTCTTGCCGCCCTGCATCGTGATCGTGAAGCTTTCGACCGGTGCGTCTGGGATCTGTTCGAAGTTGGCTCTGATCCCGCCTTTGATCGAGTCGATCCTGCCGACGACTTCGACGTTGACGATGCCGTGCAGGTCTGCGACCAAGTCGGGCAGGTTGTGGTTTGAAGACCTGAGGTAGACCGGCCCCTGCAGTTCTTCTTCGAGCAAGGGGGTCTTTGCCACCGCGTGGCCGTAGATCGATCCCGCCGGGCACTGTTCCCCGTTGCCGCCGCCGGCGGCGAACTGAACCCTGGTGCAGATCGTGCGGATGTGCGCCTGGTCGAGGAACTCAGAGCGAGGCAGCGTCACCACGGCTCCGGCGACGTTTGCATCGCCTTCTCTGGCTTTGAAGACACCCCTGAACTTCGGGTGGGCTCCGCGGTGGGTGCCGCCGAAGAGGCGGGTTTCGAGCTTTGGCTTGAAGCCGAGCGAAGCGCAGTCAGCTGCCTGGAAGCGGCTGCCTCCCTGCTTTGATTTGCCTTCGGAGGAGAACAGGGTTCCCGTCAAGGCGAACGGTTCGCAGTTGGTCGGGTTCAAGGTGAAGTGGTTTCTGTTCAGGTGGACCTGGATGTCTCTGACTCTGACTGGAACACCCTTGAAGATCAGCGGTAGCGGGTCGGTGACGAGATGTAGTTCTGCGGTCTTGGGGTTGACGTAGCCCGGGGCCCTGGTGACGATCACTCCAAGGTCGAAGGGTCCTGCAACCGCCGGGACTATCGCCACGCCGCTCACCGGCGCTCCTTTGTAGGGGCCGGCTAGGTAGACCTTGCCTTTGACGTAGGTCAATACCTGGCCTACACCGGCGCCGGCGTCGACCGACCCGACCAGGCTCGATGCCGGACAGCTCGGCGAGTTGACCTCTTCGGTGCCGGTTCTGCCCGGAGTCGCCGCCGCGGCGATCGCCGCGTCTGAGCAGCGGCCGACGCCCTTAAGCGATGCCAGAAGGCCCGGAGGCGCGGTTCCTTCGACCCCCGATAGCTCCTGGTCGAAGTCGGTGCGCTGCAGGCGCAGCTCCATCGGCGAGTAGGAGCCGGCTGCGTTGTTGACCGTGCCGCCGGAGAGCGCCGGGTCAAAGGGCCGTTCCGTCGGGCTCTTGAAGCAGGGTGAGCCGTCGGGGTTCTGGGTGATCTCGTAGTTGCTGTTGACCGTGTGGGGGGTGGTGGGATCGTGCCAGGAGTAGAAGGTCGCTTCGATCGTCTTGGTGCCGCAGGTCTGCGGGTTTACCAATCCGGCTCTGAGGCCACCCTTCAGGCTCATCTGCATATCGGAGACCGGGAACTGGGGCAGGTCTTCGAAGGTGGTCGTGATCTGCCCGGTCTTTGGGTCGAGGT
The DNA here is from genome assembly GCA_963706605.1 of uncultured Solirubrobacterales bacterium. Classification (GTDB taxonomy): domain Bacteria; phylum Actinomycetota; class Thermoleophilia; order Solirubrobacterales; family 70-9; genus VRUE01. The sequence continues at coordinate 1,652,400 of OY970165.1, read as the reverse complement.
CGACCCTGCCCGGGATCTTGACCAAGATCCCTCGGTTCGGTTCCTGGATCACCAGGTAGAGCGAGAGGAAGTTGTGGAAGGGGTTGTCGTTTTGCTTGGCGATGTAGACGAAGCCTTCGGGCTGTTCGTTGATCGGCAAAAGCGGCGTGTGCAGGATCAGGGTCCCGTACTGGGAGCTGGCCGGGCAGGTGACCGGGGAATCGGTGCCGAGCCCGATCTGGGCCGGCGAGCAGGATCCCAGCCCCTGGGCGGCGGCCGGGTTGACCGTCATCCCCTGGGGGAAGGTGACCACCGCTTCCTTCATCGGCGGCGTCGCGATCCCCTGCACGTCGCCGTTTTGGGCATAGAGCCTGGTGGCGTCGCTTACTTCGTCGCTTCGCAGCGGCACCTTGAGGTGGACGTCGAGCCCGGTCGAGGCCCCGGCGTCCCTGGAGGTCGGCTCCAGGGCGATGTCGGGTTTGAAGCGGAACCTGAGGTCATCGCAGCCTTCGACGTTGAGCGGGTTGCTGCCCTCTTCGACCGGCGTGAATTTCCCGAGATCGTTGTAGGAGTCGGCGCGGATGCGGGCGGCGCCGTTGTCAAAGCCGCAGTCGCTCGGGTTGGTCAGCAGGGGGCGGATAACGGCGCCGTAGTGGGCGCCCACTACCGGGTCGGTCCCGGGATTGCCGTTGAAAAAGCGCGTCTTGTCGTGAGCGGGGTCACCGGGCACACCCCAGAAGGTGACCTCACTGCCCCGCACCTCAATCTGATCGGAGATGTTCGGGGTCACCGTCTTGATCGCGTAGTTCTGGGCCGGATCGAGGTTGGGGTAGATGTGGGCCTGGACCAGCCCACCCACGAAAAAGGCGAAATCCGCGGGAACGCCCCTGGGCGGCTTCAAGTTGTAGATCGGGACCCGCGTAAGAGACGCCGCGGGGTCTTTGCCGGCCGAAAGCCCCCCTTCCCCATGATTGCGGGTTCCGTTGCCAAACCAGATATTCAGGTAGCCAACCTGGGTGTCGGGCGGGCACTGCGTCGAGCTCAGCACCGTCCCCTGTTTGACGAATTCAATCGGGTCACACTTCGGCGTTGCCTCGGGGTTGCCGACAACTCCGCGCGGCAAGGTCACCTCCACGTCCGCGAGGCGCCCGTGCGGAGTCGTGTAGCGAAGGTGATCGACGGGGTCCACCCCGGTCGACTCCGTGACGTCGAAGTTGACCCGCAACTCGAAGGGCCGGTCGCCGGCCTGGCGGATCGGGGCGCCGAAGGGGAATTCGCCGGAGTAGAGATCTGCTTCAAAGCTGCCCGGAACCAGCCCGAATTCCGACGGGGTGGCGCTGAAGGTAACCGGGTCGACGTCGCTCACCGCCTGGGCAGCGCCGCCGCCCGAGACGGTCGCCGTGTTGGTGCCGACCCCGGTGGCGCCGCTGTCGATGGCCACGTTGATATAGAGGACGGGCATGAAACCGGTCGGCTTCGGGGTGAAGCCGCCGTCCCCGTGAAAGGGGCCGAACTGCCCCCCTGGAGCAGGCGCCAGTTCTTCGACCTGCGCGCTCGGCAGCGTACAGCTCAGCGTGCCGGTTCCGGCGCCCGAGCAGAAGGTCGCGAGGTTGAAGCCGTTTTGCGCGTTTACCCATTCGATCGAGTTGATGCTGACCCCGGCCGGAAGCTGATCGCTGATCGTCAGCGGTTCCGCGCCGGTTTCATCTCCGTCGTTGCGGATGTAGAGGAAGAACTGGCCTTCCCCACCGGGCTGAAGGTAGGTGTCACCCCAGTTGGCCTTGACGGCATAGGCCGGGCCCGAGGCAGCGCGTGCCAGGGGCGCCATGCCCAGGACACAGAGGGCGGCAACGACGGCGCAGAGGACTGCTCGGTGCGGTCCGCGGTGGGCGGGCGCGCTGGTCTTCTTCTCGCTCATGGCTTTGCTCTCCCTGTTCCGCCGGCGGGCAATCACTTTGCCCTCCCCGTGTTGTCGTGGGCATTCGCAATTCGTGCCTGCCTCTTGTGTTTCCTCACGCAGTGGCGTCTTGCCTGACCACGCTTGTGCGCACATGGGCGCCGCTTGTGTACCTGCGGCGCCACGTTGCCGTGCCCGCTGAACCCCGCGCTTGCGGTCGTGGCGCCCTCCGGAGCCGCCTGCAACGGCCCCTGACAGGAGTCCCCGCTGCAGGGAGCAGGTGACGTCGGCCGCGGAAAGCCGCCGCCGACCCGCGCGTCATAGATGTTGACGAGCCCGTCGTGCTCGTATCCCGTAACCGGGGTGGGCGCCGCGACGGAGAAGAAGATGTCACTTCCGTCCGCGTCCACGCCCAGCACCTTGACCGCGGATGCGCTGCCCGCACCCCACTGCGGGTATTTCGATTCGCCGTCGCTGATCAACCTGAGCGAGCCGCGATACCACTCATACCCGTCGGGAGCCCCGTTGATGTCTTCGGCAAGCAGCGGCCCGCCGCTCACGAAGGCGATCGTTTCCCCGTCGGCGGAGAGGGCGAAGTTACTGTCGGTGCCGCCCGTGGTGAGACCGCCTCGCCTGCACGACACGCACTCGAGGCTGCCATCGCGATCGTCATAGCGGTAAAGCTCGTTGCATGGGTGATCATGGCCCCCCCCGGTGCTCAGGCATTCCGCAGTGATCGCGTCTTCCGTCAGCAGGTTTTCGGAGGAGCGGAAGACGAGGACGTTGCCGTCGCTGGAGATTCGGGCGGAATTTTCGTCCAAAAGATCGTTTTCCCTGTCGTGTGGCGTCGCGACGTAGCGCAGCTCGCCGCCGCTCACCACATACAGGTTGTACTCGCCGTCAACACCCTCCCCTGGAATCAGCTGTCTTGGCGACTCGAAGTAGAGGTGTGAGGAGTCATCCGATACGAGCGTGTGGAGCGAGCCGCCGTTGTAGGTGGTTATTCCCGCGTCGGGGACCACACAGGTGAGGCAGGTCAAGCCGGAGCCTTCCTCCCAGCGGTAGACATCCCCGTTCGAATTGGTGTCTTCGCCATTCAGCTCATCCCTGGAGACGAGGAAGGCGCTCCGGCCATCCGGGGTCGCACGGATGAATTCCACGCTTTTGGTAATTGCCGGTGCGATCTCGGTGGTGGTGTCGGTTTCGCGGTTGCGGACGTAGAGGTTCAGCCTTTTGCTGCAGGTGTTCCCCGCGGACTCGAAGAAGACACGGGAGGCATCGGTTGTCGCGAGCCAGTGGTAGCCGGGGTAGTTCTGGGCATGGCCAGCCAGGGCATTGCCGGCCCCCTTGAAGCCTTCGCCGATTCGTATGCCGCAGGCCGGCGGCAGGCCGTCGCTCATCAGGCCGACCACTTCGGGGCTGCCGTCGCCGATGTCTTCGAGCAGGCCCGTATCGCGGTTGACGATCAGGACGTGCTGGAGATCGTCGGTGGCGTCGAAATCCAGAGCCGCGAAGTTGCCTCTTTCAGCTTCGACAGTGGCGAGAAGTTCCTGGTTCTGTTCTGCGTCGAGGCGCGCGTACGTACTCCCGGGCAGAGCCTGAAGCGGTGCGCCGCTCCCGTTGAGGGTGGCGAAGAGGAAGTGGGAGAAATCCGCGGAGATCGACGCGGGCAGATACTGACGACTGCCGCCACCCACTTGCACCGGGGCCGGGGGGAGCAAGCTGCGCGAGTGCCAGCCGTCGGCGCCGCGGCCGGCCAGGAACGCATTGGAGGCGCCGCTGGTCCCGCCGGGTGCGCCGCCGGTGACGGTCCACACGAAGCTGTTGCCATCGGCGGACAGTGGCGGCAGCCCGCTGCCGAGCAGCGGAGGGGTGGCGTTCTGGACCCCCTTGTCGGGGCTGTTGACCAGCTCGATGCCGCGCGCCGGCAGAACGGTTTCGGCGCTCGTGCGCGTTGTGAAGGTCTTTGCATCACCCTGCGGGGAAGCGGGGCCGCCGCTGTTTTCGGCAAAGAAGCGGTAGCTGTAGGTGGTGTTCGGCTGGAGGTTGGTGAGCTCGTCGGCGACGACGATCTGCACCCTGGCGCCGCTCGTGTTTTGGCGGTTCGCCAGCGGGATCCAGGTGGCCCCGCCGTCTTCGCTGTATTCGAAGTGGTAGGTGAGGGGGGCGCCCTCTGGGTTCACCCGAGCGTTGATACGGGCCGTCGTGTCGGTCCTCGGCGCCGCGAAGGCGGTGAAGACCTGGTCCGGTGCGATCGCCTGGGTGGTGAATTCTTTGGTTTCAGAAGCCGCGGGGCCGAAGCTGTTGGTGGCGCTGATCCGCACGCAGTAATGCTGGCTGGGGAGCAGGCCGGTGAGGTCTTCGGAGACCGGGCTGGAGGATTCGGATTCGAGGTTTTCCGTGGGTCCTTCGGAGAATTCCGAGGAACAGGCGGGGTCGGTGCTTATTTCGGTGTGCCAAGTCGTGCCGAAGTCTTCCTGGGGGTCGACGGTGCCCGTGACTTTCGCGGTCGTGGTGGTCACCGAGGAAGGCGCGGCGATCGTCACGGCTGGGGCCGCAGTGGCGGTGGCGGTGGCGAAGGTATCGGCGCTGGAGACCGCCCTCAGGTGGTTTTCGGTGTTGACGCCGACCAGGCGCACCTGGTAGGTCGTGTTGCCTCTGAGCCCGGTGGCGTTGAAGGAGACCGCGTGTTCTGAGCTGTCTTCGGGCAGGGACTGCGGCGCGGAGGATTGCGCTCCAAGCCAGCTTTCCCCTTCGCCTTCCTTCCATTCGAAGAAGTAGCTGTTGGGGACGCTCTGCGGGTTGATCTTGCCGTGGAATTTCGCTTTGGAGACCCCGACTTCGCTGGCTTCGATCGTCGGGTCGGGAACCGTGCCGCTGACCAGCGGCCCGAAGACCTTGACCGTGTTCGAGCTGCCGTCAGAGACGTAGACGCGATCGAGGGCCTTGTCGTAGGCGATCCCCTGGCCGTTGCCGATCGCGCCGGAGCCGAAGGTCCCGACGAGCGTGCCCGAGGATTCGTACTCGTTGAAGTCTTCGCCGTGGAGCGTGAAGACGTGGCCGGTGGCGCTCGACTGGTCGACCGTGACGCCGTTGCTCGGGGTTGGGTCGATTGTCGGGCCGAGGACGCCGCCTTCGTACTTGTCGACACCTCCGAATTCGCGGTTGACGTAGACGTTGCCACTGGCATCGACATCCAGCCGGCAGGGATGATCCGGCGCGGTTTCAAGCAGGCCGATTTCGGCCGGCGGGCTGCCGCTGCCGGCGTACTCGTGAACCGCGACGTCGTCGCTGATCCAGGGGTGACCGGCGGTGTCGACCGCGATGCCGCAGGCGAAGCCCAGGTCGGAGAATTCCCAAAGCGAGGCGCCCGCGGGACTGAAGGCTTTAACCGGGCCGGACCCCTGCACCACCTGGATGCGGCCCGGATTGGTGGCTGAGTTGTCGACGGCGACGTCGGAGAATTCGGAGAAGTTGAACCCTGACGCCAGCGAAGAGCTGCCCGTCGCCGAGAAGTCCTGGGCGGCACCTGCCGCGCTGAGCTTGTCGAGGACGTTGTGGCCCTGGTCGATCACGTAGACGGTGCCGCTCGCCTGGTCGATTTCGAGGGCCCGCACATTCGAGAAGGCGCCGGCATCGGTGCCGGAGCCATCGAAGCTGAAGAGCAGCGGGCGATCGGTGGCGGTGCCGGCGAAGGCCGGTGCGGCGAAGAGGAGAAGGGCGGCAAGCGCGAGGGCCGCGATCGCGAGGATCGAGCGGCTGCCGGAAACGTCCGCCGCCGTAGGGACGTCCGAGCGCGCACCACTCCCGTTGACGTGAGGTGCGGCACCACGGGTGACGGCCCGACGGAAGGCGCGGCCGAAGTCACCGGCGTGGCCCTGGTTCGATCCCGCGGTCGATGCTTTCGCGTGGCGTCTCACGTTTAGCTCTCTCCTTGTCCCTCGAGCCCCTCTGCCGACCGCTTCCCCTGCGGCCCTCCCGTGGCTCGGTTATTTGAGTCCCTGTGGTGCTCCCTGTGCCTTCCCAGGAAGGCGACGCCGCAGAGGATAAAAGATCTGGTTTACAAATGCAAGGAGAAGTTTTTGAGAAGAAGGAATTCGGCTTCAAAAGGAGCCGAATTCAAGGATTCCGAGAGGGATTAAGCGGCTGCTGCGGCCTGGCGCTTGGCCTCTTCGCGGCCCACGAAGGGCGCCAGGGCCAGCTCGACCAGGTCGGGAAGGAGCTCAGGGAGGCGGCCGGCGCCGCCGGCGTTGAGGCGGCGGACGATCAGGGTCGCGATGCCGCCGATCAGGGCCTGGTCCCTGACTTCCATCTCGAGCTCGGAGGGCGGCGGCTCGGGCCGCAGCGTCCCCGCCAGCAGCTGCATCGCCTCGCGGTAGCGGGCGGCGACGTCGCCGCCCGCGGCAAGTGGCTCGATCAGGAAGACGCGGGAGATCGCGGGGTCGCGGGAGAGGACGTCGAGCAGGGCCTTGAGACGGGCTCGCACCCGCTCGGGCCAGGGCTCCCCCGCTCCTGGCGCCGCCAGCATCGAGTCGAGGACGTGTGCCTCGATCATCTCGTAGGCCGCCTGGAAGCAATCCTCCTTGCCCTCGAAGTACTCGTAGAAGGTGCGGCGGGAGATCTTCGCGGCGCCGGTGATGCGAGAGATCGTGGTCGCGTTGTAACCATACTCGGCGACCGCCTCGACGACGCCGTTGAGGAGGCGCTCGCGCTGGTTCTCGGCGATGAAGGCACGCGGCAGCCCGTGCCGCCCAGGTGGAAGCTTCCCCCGCCCCGAGGCCAACGCCTCAGCGGCTTGTGGAGCCCCGTCAGCCATCACCGAGGTAGGGGGCAAGGGCGATTTCGACCAGCTTCGGATAGAGCGGCTCCACCCCACCCTCACCCCGCTCGAGGCGCTCGCGCAGCAGCCAGGCCAGGCCGCCGGCCGTTGCCTCCTCGTGGGTGCCCGGCAGCTGCGACGGAGCGGTGTCCAGAGCGCGACCCTCGCGCAGCTTCTGCGCGACCCGATCGAGCGCCGCCTCGAAATGGGCGTTCAGCGCGGGGCCGCCGGTCTGCGCCTCGATCAGGCACACTCGCGCCTGCTCCGGCTCGGCCTCGACCATCGCCAGCAACGCCCGCAGTCCGGTGCTGATCTGCTCGGGCCAGGGCGAGTCCCCCGGCACCGCCTTCCGCAGCTCGGTGATCGCCGCCTCGACCGCGCGGTCGAAGGTCGCGACGAAACACGCTTCCTTGCTCTCGAAGAACTCGTAGAAGGTGACCGAGGAGACGCCGGCCGCCTTGACGATCGCTTCGATCGAGGTGCCGGCGCAACCGCCCACGGCGATCAACCGCTCGGCTGCATCGAGGATGCGCTCACGCTGGCCGGCGGGGAGGGCGCCCTCAACGGGGAGCCCCTCCCGCTTCGGAGCCGGCTTGGAGGCCAGTCTCTGCGAGAGGTACTGCATGGATCGAGAGTAGCCGAATTGAGAAAGATTTCATATCTGGCAAAAAAGGAGTAGTTTTTATAGGGCCTATGCCAGCGGAAGCCTCAGCAACGACAAATGACGTCGTCTTGCTCGGCGCAAACGGCGGCCCCGAAGGCGATGTGCGTGAGGGCGCGATGGAAGGAGTCCTGCTCGCCAGCGGTGAGCTCGGCTTCCGCGAGACCTCGGTGCGGGCGGTCCTCGAGCACAGCGGTGGTCACCGCGCCCAGTTCTACAAAGACTTCGAGAGCAAGGAGGACTGTTTCGCGCAGGCCTACGCGGTCTGGATCGAGCGGCTCTGCGTCAGCCTGCTCGAGGCAGCGGCGACGACCCCGGGCTGGGAGCCGGGGGTGCGCGAGGCGATCGTGCGGTTGTTCCGCTTCGTCACCGCACGGCCGGCGATCGCCCGCGCGCTCTTCCTCGAGGTGCAGATCGCGGGCGAGCCGGCGATGGCCCGACATGAGGCCGTCGTCGAGCGCCTCGCCGGCGCCATCGACAGCGCCCGCGCCGAGATCGAGCCCGGCGAGGCCCCGCCGGAGGCGACCGGCGCCTTCGTCGTCGGCGGGATCGAGTCCTGCGTCTGCGAGGCGCTGAGCACGGGGGATCCCGGCCGCCTCTGGCAGACGCTGCCCGAGCTGATGCATTTCACGGTCGGCTCCTACTTCGGCAGAGAGGGCGCCGAAGGCGCCTTCGAGCGGGCGAGCATCCTGCTGGAGCGCGAGCGAGGCCGGTTGACGGGGGTGGAGAAATGACGGAGCTGCGACTCATCGCCGGCACGGCGCCGGCCGAGGCCCCCGCCGCGGGCGGCACCGCAACGGCGGTGCGGCTCCCCCAGGTCGCCACGGCCTGCCCGCCGACCTGGTGCGCGCACACCAGCGGCATCGATTGATCGAGGCGGCGGCGGCGGCCCTCGCCGAGGAGGGCTATGGCCGCATCACCGCCGCCCGCGTGACCGAGCTGGCCGGCGTCTCGAGCCGCACCTTCTACCAGCACTTCGAGGATCTCTGGGCCTGCCTGCTGGCGGCGTACGAGACCGAGGCCGGGCTCCTCTGCGAGGAGATCGAGAACGCCTGTGCGGTGCTGGACGTGGCGGATCGGCGCAACCGGGGACGGGTCGGCATCGGCGCCGCGCTCGGCTTCCTCGCAACCGAGCCCGCCGTCGCCCGCCTGCTCAGCGCCGAGCCGCCGCCGCAGATCGCGGCCCTGGCCACCGCCCGCCGCGACCTGGTCGAGCGCCTCGGCACGATGCTGCGCGACGTCCTCGAGCCAGGCGGCGCGACGCCGCTGCCGGGACTGGAGCGGCGCCTGATCGGCGCCGCCCTGGCCCTCGTCTCAGCCCGCGCCGCGAGCGGCGACTCACGCCGTCTGCGCGAGCTGAAGCCCGAGCTGAGCAAGCTTTTGCTCGCCTCGCTGTAGGGCCTCGGCGCTCACGCGGCCTGGCCCTGAGGCTCGAGCGGCTGCCCCTTGTCGCCAAGGGCGATCGCGGGAAGCGTCTTCCGCCCCCAGACGATCATCTTCGCTGTTCGGAAGAGGATCTCGAGATCGTTGAAGATCGACCAGTGGCGCAGGTACGCCATGTCCAGCGCGGTCAGATTGGGAATGCTGAGGACGGGCCGGCTGACCACCTGCCACGCGCCGGTCACGCCCGGCCGCACCACATATCGGAGCAGATCCGGATCCTCGAGCTGGACGTGGTAGTGAAGATGGAGCGGGCGGGGCCCGACCAGCGACATGTGGCCGAGCAGCACGTTCAGAAGCTGCGGCAGCTCGTCCAGCCCGCGGTTGCACAGCTTTCTCCCCAACGGGGTGAGATTCTCGTCGACGCCGTGGCGATCGCGAAGGTCGATGCGCGGCTGCTGGTGGCCGGGCAAGGTCCGGAACCGGTACATCAGGAAGGCGTCACCGCCAAGGCCGGGGCGCCATGACCGCGCCAGGACCGGCCCTCCCTCGAACCGCACCAAGGCCGCGATGATCGCCATCGGGAGCGCGAGCAGGACGAGGGCGAAGAGCGCGAGGACGACGTCCATCGCGCGCTTGACGAAGAACCCGGCGTTGCGCTGCCAAAGCGGGTGGAGGGATACCAGCGCCAGCGGCTGGCCGGGGCTGTAGCCGGCGCTGCCGATCCGGATGTCAGCCAGAGAGGGGACCATCTCGACGAGCAGGCCGCGGGCGTGACAGAAGTCCGCCAGCGTCTGCCTTTCCGCGGGGGTGAGGCGGGTGTCAGCCAGGATCACCCTGCCGACGCCGTGCAGGGAGGCGACGGCAGCAAGATCGTCGACCGAGCCCAGCATCCTCGAGTCCGTCTCCCGGTCCGGGTCGAGGCTGAGATAGCCGACGACGAAGGTCGGCCTCGACATCTGAGGCAGGGCATCCATCACCGCGACCACCTGCGCCCCCGACCCGATGCACAGGGTGCGAGCCTCGAGGGCGTGATTGCCCACCCAACCGCGACTGACCTTGTCGTAGGCGACACGGAGCCCGAAGTCGAGGCCGAAGGCGAGCAGAGCCCCGGCGAGGGCGGCGGCGACCGCCACCAGAACGTTGAAGCCGCCCGCCAGCGTGGCGATCAGGCCGGAGGCGGCGAGAACGGCGATCGCCGGCACGATCGCCGAGATGCGCCCGCGCGAGGCGTCCTTCACATAGAGGCCGGCCGAGGCGAAGATCGAGACGGTGAACGAGGCCCAGACCGCGATGAAGGGTCCGGACACGATGCCCCAGACCACCGCCCAGTCCAGGTCCCCGGAGAGGAAGGCGCGCGTCGCCAGGGCCAGAGCCAGGCCGAGGCCGGAGCTGAGCACGTCGATGAGTATCAGGACGAAGCAGCGCACCGCGGTTCGAAAGCTGTGGCGGCGGTAGACCGCTGCGATCACCGGACTGGGCCCGGCGGAGTCGTCATGCACAGGATCGGCTGCACGAAAACGGCGGCCTTCCGCCAGCTCCTTGACGGGCCTGAGGCGCTGCCCGATGCCGTCGCCCCGGCGCGAGCTGACCAGCTGACGCGGTCTCGAGCCACTTTCGACACCGGCGATGAGGAGCCGGGCGGCCTGTTGCTGTTGCGAGGTGGAGCCGAGCGCTCCGGCGGCCACCAGCGCCTTGGGCCCGATCTCGGTTTCGCCCCGCGCCAACGCGGCTTCCCCCACGGAGATCAGGTCGGCGGCAACCGCTTCGTCCATCTCCTTCCCCTCGGCGGGGGCGAGGACAGCGTCGAGCACGTCCTGCCAGGCGAAATCAGAGACCGGCCGCTCCCGCTCGCCACCGTCGAGCAGATCGAGGAGGACGCGATCGGGCGTATAGACCTCCATGCCCTCCTCCGTCGAATCGGCGTAGATCAGGGCCGCGGCGCCCTGCACCGGCTCCAACGCCCACCGCAACTCGTCCGTGAAGCTCGCCCCGTCCGGCCAATCCCGTCGGGCGGCGGCCTTGCGCAGGAAACTTTCCGGCGCGGGACGCCCGACCGCCCGCCACCAGTCGGCGACGGCGCAGACGAGAGCGTGGCCCGGCGGGTGGCTCTCCTCCCCTTCCCGAAGTTTCTGCTTGAGGGGATCGGCTGACGCCAGGTATGCCGGCAGGTGCCGCAGCTGCTCCTTGTCGGCCCCCGGGAACTTCTCGCGGGCGCAATCGAGCTCCTCGTCTCGCAGAGTCTCGAAGACGTCGATCACCCGGGCGCGCCTTTCAACCATCTCCAGCTCGGCGGCGACTCCCTCGCCAGCGTTCTGGACCAAGGCGATTTCCTCCGGGTTGAGGGTCGCGACGACGGCAATCCTCGGATGCCGGTCGAGCCAGGTCCGTATCAGGGCACCGTCGATCTCGCGGTTGGCCACTCGTTTTGCCAGATCGCGCAGGATCAGGATATGGCGCTCTTCCCAGGACGTGAAGGCGCCCCTGTCCTTCATCAGCTCGACCAGCGGGTCCGCCTTGCCCGCTGCCGGCGCGTCCGCGGCGATCATCGCCATCTCTCCTTCGTGCCGCACCACCGCCTCATGCACCAGCCGCGACTTTCCGCTGGTCTTCTTGCCGACCAGGATCACGAAACGCTCCTCCTCGAGGCCCTTTAGCAGCGGCTCCATCACGCGCCGTTCGACGAAGGGGGGCAGCTTGCCCTCCGATGCCCGGCCGTACCACGGGCGGACGAAGAAGTGCTCGATCGGATCGGCGTCGGCCGCCACCACAGGCCCTCCCCCGACAAAGGCCTGGCGGCGCAGTTCCGTGCGTTTACGCGCTCTCAGGATCCGGCTCGATACGAGGAAGACGAAAAGGCCGATCACGATCGCGAGAGGAGCGTCCACCCCAAAGATCCTTCCGACCGTCAGCGCCGCGCCGACCAGCACGATGAACGCGACGAATGGCCTGCTTCCGCCGGTGAGCGCCGCGTACATCCGCGAGAGCGGGTGCCTGTCGCTGCCCTCGCTCACGGATACCTCAGCGCATGCGGCGCCCGCGCCAAGCCGGCGCGCTCCCCAGAGCCCGTCCCCATGAATTGGATGATTACTTCAAAAAGCATCAAAAGGCAAGAAACGATTGTCCAGGATGTACGGGCCAGGCACAGGTTTGCCAAAAGACCACTGTATTTATTTTTTGTGGTGGTCCCGTGCCCACAACTGCACACGCTGTAAATTGCCTAAGTGACGAAAGTCACGCAGCCACACCCGGCGGCGTTCGAGGCTAGACGATCACGTGCCAAATGCGTCCCAGAAGCCACTCGAGCTGATCCTTGCTCGCAACCTGATGTCGGCCCTCTCGACCCCTGCCTTCCTGGTCGACGAGGGTGGGCTGCTCGTCTTCTACAACGAGGCGGCGGGGATGCTGCTCGGGAAGCAGTGGGAGGAGCTGGGAACGGTCGGCCCCGAGGAGTGGGGTGCCCTCTTCGGCCCCTTCGACGAAAGCGGCGAGCCGATCCCCTACGACGAGCTGCCGCTGGTGGTCGCCGTCCGCGACGACCGCCCCGCCCATGCCAACTTCCAGATCCGCTCGACCGACGGCACCCACCACCGAGTCGAGGCCTCCGCCTTCCCGATCCAGACCGCGCACGGCTCGCGTGGAGCGATCGCCGTTTTCTGGCCGGCGGCTGCGAACGGGGCAGGGAGCTGAGGTGAAGGTCAAGCTCTGGGGCACCCGCGGCTCGGTCCCCTCCCCCGGTCCGGAGACGATCCGCTATGGCGGCAACACCTCTTGTGTCGGCCTCACCCTCTCCGACGGCTCGCTGTTGGCGCTCGACGCCGGCACCGGCATCCGCAACCTCGGACTGGCCCTGCCCGAGGAGCCGACCCGCCTCCACATCCTCCTCACCCACCTCCACCTCGACCACATCCAGGGCCTGGTCTTCTTCGCGCCGGCCTTCCGGGCGCAGACCGAGATCGTCATCTGGGGCCCCGCCTCACCGGAGGCCTCGCTGCGCGATCGCATCGCGCGCTACATCTCGGCGCCGCTCTCCCCGGTCGAGGTTCGCGAGCTGCCCTGCGACGTCTCCTTCCGCCACACCCCCGAGACAGAGTGGGAGATCGGCCCGGCGCGGATCCGCGCCGCCTCGGTTTCCCACCGCGGCCCCACGCTCGGCTACCGGATCGACGACGGCGGGGACTCGCTCGCCTACATCCCCGATCACGAGCCCGCCCTCGGCGCCGACCTCGACACGCTCGAGGAGGACTGGATCTCGGGCTTCGGGCTGGCCCACGACGCCTCGCTGCTGATCCACGACGGCCAGTACTCCGACGCCGAGTACCCCGACCACCTCGGCTGGGGGCACTCCTCGCTCTCGCACGCTCTCGCCTTCGCCCGCCGCACCGACGCCGAGCACACGGTCCTCTTCCATCACGACCCGATGCACTCCGATGAGCGCCTCGACCTGCTCGGGGCTGAAGCGCGCGAGCGGTGGGCGGCGGCCGGGGGCGATCCGGGTGCGGTCGAGCTGGGGGTCGAGGGAGCCGAGCTGGAGACGCGGGCGCCGGTCCTGGCCAGGCCGCCTAGCGACGAGATTCCCGCTGCGCCAGCCTGAGCCGCTGCCGCAACGGCAGCAGTCCCCAGAGCACGACGAACATCGCCAGCGCCGCAAAGCTGAAGACGGCGGTTGCGAAGCCGCCGAATAGGACATCGGTGATCAGCATGATCGCCCCGGTCATCGCCAGCGCCAGAAAGCCGAGTCCGGCGATCGCCAGCCGGTTTGCGAGGAAGACGAGCTCCTGCTTCTGCTGGAGATGGAAGGTGAGCCGGTGGTAGGCGCTCGGCGAGATCAACAGCGCCGCCGAGATCGCGGTGCAGAGCAGGGTCCCGAAGTAGACCTTTTCCTCGAAGGGGGTGATCTCGGTGAAGTTCTGCTGAAAAGGCACCGCGAGCAGGAAGGCGAAGAGAACCTGGACACCGGGCAGCGCCACCCGCAGCTCCTGCAGCAGCTCACCGAGGTTGCGGTCGAGGCGTTGGTCATCTGTCTCGTCTCTGCCCGACGGGCGGTCCGTCATGAGCTCACGATACCCCCGCCCGGCGTTCGCACTTAGCCGCCTATATGGCGGCTAAGTGCGAACGCAGTCGTAGGATCAGGCATCGTGGGACGCCTCGCAGTGATCCTCGGCAGCAGCGCCGCCAGCCCTGGCGGCGCTGCCATCGCGGCGGCGGCGACGCGACACGAAGCCGTCACCCTGCAGCGACACGGCCCCGCCGACGCCTACCGCCTCCCCCACCTGATCGACCATGCCGCCAACCTGCGCTCGCTGGCCGAGGCCGGCTGTGACCGGGTCTTGGCGATCTGCTCGGTCGGCTCAGTTAACCCCGAGCTTGGCGTCGGCAGCTTCGTCTGCCCGCACGACTTCATCGCCCTGCAGCTCACCGTCACCAGCCTTGGCGACGCTCGCGGCCACGCAATGCATGGCTTCGACGCCGGCTGGCGGAGCGAAGTCCTCGCCGCCTGGGAGACGAGCGGCGCCAAGCCGCTGCGCGACGGCGGCGTCTACTGGCAGACGAACGGCCCGCGCTTCGAGACGCCGGCCGAGATCGGGTTGATCGCCGCCCACGCCGACCTGGTCGGGATGACGATGGCGTCGGAGTGCATCGTCGCCGGCGAGCTGGGGCTGCCCTACGCGGCCATCTGCGTGGTCGACAACCTCGCGAACGGGCTCGCTGCGTCGCCGCTGTCGACCGAGGATCTGGAGCGCGACCGCAAGGTCAACGCCACCCATCTCCGCGACGCCCTCGACGCCGCGCTGCCGGAGCTGACTCGATGAGTCACGGACGTGCCGGGACTTTGCGGTCCATATGGGGGCATAACTCCCGGCACGTCGAGACTCGAAGGTTCGATGGTGACCCATGAGTGACCTGGCCGTGGTCGGGGCGACCGTCGCCGGGGAGACGGTGGGGCTGCGCTGCGTCGACGGCATGATCGCGGCGATTGGGGCCGACGTCACCCCGCAGCCGGACGACGAGACAATCGACGCCGCCGGTGCGCCACTCGTTCCCGCCCTGGTCAACGGCCACACCCACGCCGCGATGACCCTGTTTCGCGGCTACGGCGGCGACCTGCCGCTGATGCGTTGGCTGCGCGAGAAGGTCTGGCCGGTCGAGGCGAAGCTCGAGCCGGAAGACGTCTACTGGGGGACGCGGCTCGCCTGCGCCGAGATGATCCGCACCGGCACCGCCCGCTTCTGGGACATGTACTGGCACCCGGACGCAACCGCCCGCGCCGTCGAGGACGCGGGGCTGCGGGCGACGATCGGGGGTCCGCTCTTCGACGCCGACGGCGGCACCGAAGCGATGCAGGCGAAATCGCTGGAGAACCTCGATGCGCTTGCCGGCCGGGGTGCGGCGATCGACGCGGCCCTGGCTCCCCACTCCATATACATGGTCAGCGAGGGGCTGCTGCGCTGGACGGCAGAGACCGCCGCCGAGCGGGACGTCGCAATCCACATCCACCTCTCCGAGACCGAGCATGAGGTGACGGAGTGCGTCGAGCGCCACGGGGAACGGCCCGCCGCCCACCTCGACCGGCTCGGGCTACTGGGCGAGCGCACCGTCCTCGCGCACGGCGTCTGGCTCGACTGCTCAGAGCTGGAATTGATCGCCGAGCGGGGCGCAACCGTCGTCACCAACCCGGTCGCCAACCTGAAGCTCGCGGTGGGCGGTGTCTTCCCCTACCCGGCCGCCCGCGAGGCGGGCGTCGCGGTTGGGTTGGGCACCGACGGCGCCGGCTCAAACGATTCGCTGGACCTCCTCTCCGACCTAAAGACCTTCGCCCTGATGCAGCGTCACGTAAGCGGCGACCCGACCGTGGTCCCCGCGGCAGAGGCGTGGGGGATCGCGACCGGTGCTCGCGCACCGGTGCTCCGCGGCACAAGTGGGCCGCAGCCGCTCAGCCCCGGCGCCCCGGCCGATTTCCTGCTGCTGCGCGGCGACTCGCCCGAGCTGGGGCTGGGCGACCTCGCCTCCGACCTCGTCTACGCCGCCGGCGGCTCCGTCGTCGACACCACCGTGGTGGCCGGCCGGGTGCTGATGCGCGGCGGTGAGGTGGAGGGCGCGGCGGAGGTCGTCGTCCGCGCCGTCGAGCGGGCGCAACGGCTGGGGATCGGCTGAGCGCCGTCCCACGACCTCTGCCGTACCCGATGTGCGGGGGACTCGACAGCTGGGTATAGGCTCGGAGCGAGTGCCTGAGCCTAAGGTCACTGACGTTGGGTCCCCTGCCGGCGCCTCGGCAGTCCGCTACGAGAATGCCACCAAGCGCTACGGCGACTCGGCCGAGGCCGCCGTCGACCGGCTCAACCTGGAGGTGGCGGCGGGCGAGGTCTGTGTTCTGGTCGGGCCCTCGGGCTGCGGCAAGACGACCGCGATGCGGCTGGTCAACCGCACGGTCGAGCTGACCGAGGGCGACGTCCTGATCGGCGGTGAGTCGGTGCGCGAGCGCGACCCGGCGCGGCTGCGGCGGGAGATCGGCTACGTGATCCAGGAGGTCGGCCTCTTCCCGCACCGCACGATCGCCGAGAACATCGGCACCGTGCCGCAGCTGCTGGGCTGGAAGAAGGACCGGACCAGGGCGCGCACCGCGGAGCTGCTGGAGCTGATCGGCCTCGACCCCGAGCTCGGTGAGCGCTACCCGACGCAGCTCTCCGGCGGCCAGCAGCAGCGGGTCGGGGTCGCGCGGGCGCTCGCCGCCGACCCCCTGGTGATGCTGATGGACGAGCCCTTCGGCGCGATCGACCCGATCAGCCGCGAGCGCCTCCAGAACGAGTTTCTCCGCCTCCAGGCGGAGATCCGCAAGACCGTCCTCTTCGTCACCCACGACATCGACGAGGCGATCAAGATGGGTGACCGGATCGCGGTGATGCGCGAGGGCGGCAGAGTGGAGCAGTACGCGACCCCGGCCGAGCTGCTGATGGCGCCCGCCAACGAGTTCGTCGAGGACTTCGTCGGCGCCGACCGAGCCCTGAAGCGGCTGGCGCTGATGCGGGTCTCCGACATCGATCTCTGGGAGGCGCCACTCGCCCACATCGGCCAGGCGACGGCGGAGGTGCGGGCGAAGCTACGGGACGCCGAGGTCCCGTATCCGCTGCTGGTCGACAGCGAGCGACGACCGCTGGGCTGGCTGTCCGCCCGCGACCTCGCCGGGGAAACGGTCCCGGCCCGGCCCGACAGCCCGCTGGGGCCGCTGCTCGACCGCGACGACGTGATGCGCGACGCCCTCGCCGACCTGCTGCAGGGAGAGGCGCAGTACGCGGCGGTGGCCGATCACCAGGGGCGGATCGCCGGGGTCCTCTCGGTCGAGATCATCTCCGAGTTCCTCGCCTCTCCCAAGGCGAGGACCGAGGAGCGCGGAGCGGTGGAGCGGCCACATGACTAGCCATCTGCTGCCCTTGGCCGCGGCAGGTGAAGTCGGCGAAAGCTTCTTCCACCACCGCACCTCGGAGACCCTGCCCTGCCAGGCCGATACCAGCAAGCTCTTCTGCTTCGACTGGGCGAGGGAAAACATCGGCGAATACGTGACGCCGACGATCCAGCATCTCGAACTCGTCGCGCTCTCGGTTCTGGCGGGCTTTGCGATCGCCTTCGTCCTGGCGCTCCTGGCTCATCGCCGCCGCTGGTTGCAGCCACCGCTGCTGGCGGCAACCGGGGTCCTCTACACCGTGCCCAGCATCGCCTTCTTTTTTCTGCTGCTGCCGATCACCGGGCTCGGCCGTGACACCGTGGTCATCGCCCTCAGCGCCTACACGCTGCAGATCATCTACCGCAACACGATGGCCGGGCTCGCCAACGTGCCGGCACCGGTCAGAGACGCGGCCCGCGGCATGGGCCTCACGGATCGCCAAATTCTGTGGAGGGTTGAGCTGCCGCTGGCCATGCCGGAGGTTGTCGCCGGCCTGCGCATCGCGACCGTCAGCACGGTCGCGATCGCGACCCTGGCCGTGCTCGCCGGCGGCGGCGGGCTCGGACAGAAGATCTACACCGGGGGCAACCTAACGTTCAAGACGAGCATCATCATCGCCGGCGGGATCGCGATTCTGATGGCTATCGCCTTCGACGCCACCCTGTTCACCATCCAGCGCTTCGCGACGCCCTGGCGAAAGGCGGCCCAGGAGTGATCGCCGCCCTCCTCCCCCCTGCCCTACCGGCCTCAATCGGCGGCGCGATCGAATTCATCTTCGAACCGCAGAACTCGAACGTCACCGGCGGCAAGAAGGTCGGCGGCCTCTCCCAGGTGATCGAACTGATGCTGACCCAGCTGGAAGTCACGGCTCTGGCGCTGGCGCTATCGCTCGTCGTGGCGCTTCCCATCGGCCTTTACCTCGGGCACCGCGGCGCCGGCGAACTGCTGGCGATCGCGATCGGCAACGCCGGTCGGGCGATCCCCGAGCTGGCGCTGATCGCCTTCATGGCGGCGGCGATCGGCGTTGGCCTGCGCAACGTGACGATTGCCCTCGCCGTGCTCGGCGTCCCGCCGATCCTGACCAACGCCTTCATCGGCATCCGCCAAGTCGACCGCGCCCCGGTGGACGCGGCGCGTGGGATCGGGATGACCGAGGCCGAGATCCTGTTCAAGGTCGAGATGCCGCTGGCGGTGCCGACGCTGATGGCGGGGATCCGGGGGGCGACGATTGCAATCGTCGCAACGGCGACGATTGCCCCCCTGGCCGGGGTGCTCACCCTCGGAGACTTCATCATCAACCGCAACGTCTACGGCGCCGACGGCGTGCTGGCCGGGGCGATCCTGGTCGCCCTGCTCGCCCTCGCGCTCGAGTTCCTGCTCGCCTGGATGCAACGTCTGCTCACTTCGAGAGGCTTGAAGCTGAGTGCAACCTGACCTGTTCCCAGAAACGACCGCATTGCAATCGACAAGAGAGGACACACAGTGAGAACCACGACCAAGGGGGCGCGCACCGCCGCAGCGGTGCTGTTCGCGCTCATCCTCACCCTCGGAGTCGCCGCATGCGGCTCGAGCAACGACGACAGCACCAGTGGCGGCGAAGGGGGTGGCGGCGCGATCGTCTCCAACCCGAAGAACGGCAAGGTGGCCCTGACGATCGGCTCGAAGAACTTCCCCGAACAGGAAATCCTCGGGGAGGTCTACGCCCAGGCGCTGCAGGCTGCCGGCTACAAGGTGAAGACGGCTCTCAATCTGGGCTCCGAAACGGTCGCGCTGCAGGCCCTGAAGTCCAGTCAGATTTCGGGCTACCCGGAGTACGCCAGCACCGCGCTGACCTCCTTCTTCGGACTGGAACCGGAAGAAGTCTCACCGGACGCACAGAAGGCCTATGAAAAAGCCAAGGCGGAATTTGAAAAGGAAGGGCTGACCGCCTTCCCACCGACGCCGTTCGCCAGCGCCAACGCGGTCGGGACGCTGAAGAAGACGGCCGACAAGCTCGGCCTGAAGACGATCTCCGACCTGACGGGGAAGTCGGAAGGACTGACCCTCTACGGGTCGCCCGAGTGCCGCCAGCGGATCGACTGTCTGGCCGGGCTCGAAAAGTACTACCACCTCAAGTTCAAGTCGTTCACCCCGGTTGACATCGGCCTCCGCTACACCGTCCTCGAAAAGGGCCAGGCCGACCTCTCGATCCTCTTCACCACCGACGCGCAGCTCTCGGCGGAGAAGGACAAGTTCGTGATCCTCGAAGACGACAAGCACGTCTTCCCGGCCGGCAACGTCATCTTCGTCACCAAGCCCTCGGTGGCCGAAAAAGCCGGGCCCGACTACGAAAAGACGATCGTCGCGGTCCAGAAGGGACTGACGCTCCCGGTCATGCAGGAGCTCGACGCCCGGGTCGAACTCGAAAAGCAGTCGCCGACCAAGGCGGCCGCCGCGTATCTGAAAGAAGCGGGCTACACCGAATAGGCAACGGCCCTCTCCTTCGCCCGGGCGGCGATCCGGGCGAAGGAGACGTGGGCCGCCCAGGCTGCGGACACACCGGCGACGGCGGCGAGCAGCAGCGCCACTCGCGGATCGTAGGCCTGCGAGAGCCAGCCGGTCAGGGGTCCGCCGATCGGCGTGGAGCCGAGGAAGACGACCGAATAGAGGGCCATCACCCGGCCGCGCATCGCCGGCTCGACGGCGAGCTGCAGGGTCGAGTTGACGGTTGCCGCAAAGGTGACCGCCGCGGCGCCGAGCAGGGCGAGCATCGGGATCTCGAAGGCCAGGGAGGGCATCGCCGCGGCGAGTCCCGCCATCGTGCCGAAGGCGAGTGCCGCTGCGGCGATCAGTCGTGGGCCGGTGCGCCCGCGGGCACCGGTGATCAACGCCCCCGCCACCGAGCCGACGCCCATCGCCGAGACGAGCACCGCGTAGGTGCCCGCACCGCCGTCGAAGCTGAAGCGGGCGAGCAGGGGCAGCACCACCTGGAAGTTGAAGCCGAAGGTGCCGACGAGCGCCATCAGCGCCAGCGGCACGGCCAGCTCGGGCGTCCGTCGGACGTAGCGCAGCCCGGCGCGGATCGCGCCGGGGCCGCGGCCGGAGGTAGCCGCAACCCGAAGCTGCGCGGGGTCCATCAGTAAGAGCGCGGCGATCATCGCCCCGAAGGAGAGGGCGTTGACGGCGAAGCAGGGACCCACTCCGAAGGCCGCGATCAGCAACCCGGCGATCGCGGGCCCGACGATCCGTGCCGACTGGACGATGACGCTGTTGAGGCTGACCGCGTTGACGACGCGGTCAGCGCCGACCATCTCGATCACGAAGCTCTGCCGGGTCGGATTGTCGACCGCATTGACCGAGCCCATGGCGAAGACGGCGAGGTAGACCATCCACGGGGCGACGATCCCGGCACTGGTGACCGTGAAGAGCGCGAGCGCGGGGAGCGCCATCAGGGCCTGCGTGACGATCAGCAGCCGCCGCTTCGGGAAGCGGTCGGCGAGCAGGCCGCCCCAGGCGCCGAAGAGGAGCATCGGCAGGAACTGCAGGGCGGTCGTCGCACCGACGGCGACGCCGCTGCCGGTCAGATCCAGGATCAGCCAGAGGGCGGCGACGGTCTGCATCCAGTTCCCCGAGAGCGAGACGACCTGCCCGGCGAAGTAGCGTCGGTAGTTGGGAACGGAGAGGGAGCTGAAGCTGCGCCTTACCGCGGCGCTCACCGCTGATCCTCCGCCAGGATCCCCTCGAGGATCTCCGCGGCACGGTCGAGGGTGTCCAGGTCAGACGCCGGCAGCTCGCGCATGCGGCGCGCCAGATAGGCGTTCTTGCGACCCCGCATGCGGCGCAGCCGCTCCCGCCCGGCCGCGGTGATGCTGACCAATGCGCTGCGCCCGTCCTCCGGGTCGGGAGCCCGGTCGACCAGCCCCGCCTCGGTGAGGACGCGCAGGGTGCGGGTCGCAGTCGGCCGCTTCACCCGCTCGATCTCGGCCAGCTCGCTGGGGGTCAACGGCCCGTGCCGCTCCACCGTCACCAGCGCCGCCGCCGAGGTCGGGGTCAACTCGCCGACAGCTCCCGCCGCCTCCTGCCGCAACCGCCGTGACGTCCGCACGATCGCCATCCGCAGGCGGGCGGCGGAGTCGGTGAGCGTGGTGTCGGTAGCTATCTGAGTCATTAGCCTTGGTAATTAGTTTAGCAAACTATCTTCCGGTGTTAGTTATGTGTCCTATACGCACATAACTAACACCGGAAGCCCGTTGCCCGGTAGGCAACTGCGGTTCGGTAGGCAACTGCGGCCCGGCGTCGAATTGGTGCTCGTGAGTGCCGAAGCAATAGAAACATCCGCTCACTACGAGCCCGGAATGGACGCGCGCAGTACGCGCGTCGCCGAATTCCTCAACACGCCGATGCTGATCGCGGCGGCGTTGACGATTCCCGCCGTGGCGATCAACGAGTCCCATCCGGGCGGAGCGCTGCTGGATGTCGCCCGCGCGCTCAACTGGATCATCTGGCTCGCCTTCCTCACCGAGCTGACGGTGATGCTGGCGGTGGTGCCGGAACGCCTGACCTGGCTCAAGCACCACCCGCTCGACCTGATCATCGTCGTCTTCACCCCGCCGGTGCTGCCGGCTGGCCTGCAGAGCCTGCGCGTCCTGCGTCTGCTCCGCCTCCTCCGCCTGCTGCGCCTCGCCCAGCTCTCGCGCCAGGCCTTCTCCCTGCGCGGTCTGCACTACGCGGCGCTGCTGGCGATGCTGACCGCGGTCGCCGGCGGCGCGCTGTTCGTCGGCTTCGAGAAGCACAGCCAGCACCTCACCGCCTGGGACGGGGTCTACTGGGCGGTCACCTCGATGACGACGCTCGGCTCGAACATCTACCCGACGACGACCGGCGGCGAGGTGGTGGGAGTGGTCGTCGTGATCGTCGGCATCTCCTTCGTCGCGCTGCTCACCGGCGCGATCGCCCAGCGCTTCCTCGGCCCCGAGATCGCCGAAGTCGAGGCGGAGCTGGAGGCCGAGGCGCTCAGCGCTGAGGCGATCGCCCTGCGCGAGCTGCGCAATGTCCGCGAGCAGCTCGAGGCGCTGGAGGTCGCAGTCGAGCGAATCGTCGACGAGCGCGCCCCCGGCTGAGCGCCCACAAGGACGTGCCGGGAGTTATGCCCCCATATGGACCGCTAAGTCCCGGCACGTCTGGCGGGGATCAGCCTTCCGCGTCGCGGCGGGCGGTGATCTTGGACTCGAGTTCCTTCATCACGTCGGGGTCGCGCAGGGTGGTGACGTCGCCCAGCTCGCGGCCCTCGGCGATGTCGCGCAGGAGGCGGCGCATGATCTTGCCGGAGCGAGTCTTCGGCAGGTCACCCGACCAGATGATCCGCTTTGGCCGCGCGAATTTGCCGATCCGCGCGGCGACGTGCTCGGACAACTCCGCGACCATCTCCTCGTCACCATCGTGGTCGCCCTCCAGCGTCACGAACGCGCAGATCGCCTGACCCGTCTGCTCGTCGCTCTGTCCGATCACCGCCGCCTCGGCGACCTTCGGGTGGGAGACGATCGCCGACTCGACCTCGGCGGTCGAGAGCCGGTGGCCGGAGACGTTGACGACGTCGTCGATCCTCCCCAGCACCCAGAAGCAGCCGTCGGCGTCACGGCGGGCGGCGTCACCGACCAGATAGGTCTTTGGGCCGAAGCGGGCGAAGTAGGTCTCGACGAAGCGCTCGTCCTCGCGGAAGAGGGTGCGCAGCATCCCCGGCCAGGGACGGCGCAGGACGAGCACGCCCTCGCTCTCCTCGACCGGCTCGCCGCCCTCGTCGAAGACGGCGGCGTCGATCCCCGGCAGCGCCTGCGTCGCCGAACCCGGCTTGGTCGCCGTGATCCCCGGCAGCGGCGAGATCATGATGTGGCCGGTCTCGGTCTGCCACCAGGTGTCGACGATCGGGCAGCGTTCGCCGCCGATCACCTTGTGGTACCAGAGCCAGGCCTTCGGGTTGATCGGCTCGCCGACCGATCCGAGCAGGCGCAGCGAGGTCAGGTCGTGCCGCTCCGGGTACTCCATCCCCCACTTCATGCAGGCGCGGATCGCCGTCGGCGCCGTGTAAAAGATCGTCACCCCGTAGCGCTCGATCAGCTCCCACCAGACGTCCTTGTCGGGATAGTCGGGCGCCCCCTCGTACATGACGCTGGTCGCACCGTTGGCGAGCGGCCCGTAGACGATGTAGGAGTGGCCGGTGACCCAGCCGACGTCGGCGGCGCACCAGTAGACGTCCTCCTTCGGCTTCAGGTCGAAGACGTGGCGATGGGTGTAGGTGACGCCGGTCAGGTAACCACCGGTGGTGTGGAGGATCCCCTTCGGCTTCGCGGTCGAGCCAGAGGTGTAGAGGATAAAGAGCGGATCCTCGGCGCCGAGCACCTCGGGCGGGCACTCGGCCGCGGCCTCTTCCATCGCCTGCTCGAACCAGACGTCGCGCCCCTCCTGCATCTCGCACTCGGCGCCGGTGTGCTTGACGACGAAGATCGTCTCGATCGAGCCGACCGAGCCCACAACCTCGTCGACGCGGGCCTTGACCGGCGCCGTCTTGCCCTTGCGTCGCGCTCCGTCGACGGTGACCAGCGCCTTAGCCTCGGAGAACTCCATCCGCTCCCGCACCGCCTCCGCCGAGAAGCCGCCGAAGACGACGTTGTGGACGGCGCCGATCCGCGCGCAGGCCAGCATCGCGACGACGACCTGCGGGATCATCGGCAGGTAGATCCCGACCACATCGCCCTTGCCGATCCCGTGGTCGCGCAGCGCGTTGGCGAAGCGCTGGGTATCGGCGAGCAGATCGGCGTAGGTGACGTCCCGCTCCTCGCCCTCCTCGCCGCGCCAGTGGTAGGCGACGCGATCGCCGAGACCGGCCTCGACGTGGCGGTCGAGGCAGTTGGCCGAGACGTTGAGGCGACCGTCGGCGAACCACTTGTAGAAGGGCGCGTTGGACTCGTCAAGCGACTGGCTCGGCTCCTGCTCCCAATCGAGCAGCTCGGTTGCCTGCCGCAGCCACCACGCCTCGGGATCGGCGGCGGCCTCCTCGTAGATCCCGGCATCGCTCAGCAGCGCGTTCGCCGCAAACTCCGGCGGCGGCTCGAACCGCTCGACGTCGAGCAGCTCGCTCAGCTCTTGCCCCAGCGTCATCTCCTCCTCGACTCCCATCGCGCCCTCCCTCGACCAATTACCCTGAGCGAGGAACGGTACCCGTTCGCCAAGAATGTTCTTTCGCCAAATCATCCACGAGGACCTGGGCTGTGCGTCCTACCTGGTCGGCGACTCCAGCTCAGGTGTGGCCGCGGTCGTCGATCCGCAATGGGACATCGACCCCTACCTGCAGCTTGCCCGCCTGCACGGGGTGCGGATCGAGCACGTGTTGGAGACCCACAACCACGCCGACCACGTCTCCGGGCACGGGCGGCTGGCGCGGGCAAGCGGGGCGACGATCCACGTCAACGAGCTGGCCGACGCCTCCTACGAGCACGAGCCGTTCGCAGACGGATGGACGCTGGAGCTGGGTGAGGGTGTCTCGATCGAGGCGATCCACACGCCCGGCCACCGACCCGAGCACACCTCCTTCCTGCTCCGCGACGCGGCTCGGGGCGGCGACCCGGTCGCGGTGCTAAGCGGCGACTCGCTCTTCGTCGGCGACGTCGCCCGCCCCGACCTGGCGGTCGAGCCGCGCGAGGGCGCGGCCGAGATCTACCGCTCGCTGCACGAGCGGCTGCTGGCGCTGCCCGACGAGGTCGAGGTCTGGCCGGGGCACCTGGGCGGCTCGCTCTGCGGCAGCTCCGGGATCAGCCTCAAGACCTCCTCGACGATCGGCTTCGAGCGCCGCCACAATCGGGCGCTGGCCTTCGCCGGCGAGGCCGAGTTCGTCGAGGACGCGGTCTCCTCGCTGGGCGAGCGCCCACCCAACGTCGAGCACATCGTCGCCCTCAACCAGGGGCCGTTGATCGAGACGATCGGCTCCCCGGCCCGGCTGACGCCGCGCCGCTTCGAGGCCGCGATCGCCGAGGGCGCGCTGGCGATCGACTCGCGCACCAACGAGCAGTTCGACGAGGCTCACATCCCCGGCGCGATCAGCGCCTCGGCCTACGACACCGGCTTCGCCACCAAGGTCGCTCAGGTGGTCCCTCCCGACGCCGAAATCGTCGTCGTCGCCGCCTCAGACGGCAACGAGCTGGAAGCAGCGGAGCTGCTGGCGGCGGTGGGGCTGCGGGTGCGTGGCTTTCTCGGCGGCGGGATGAGCGCCTGGCGGGCCGAGGAGCGCCCGGTGCAGCGGATCGAGCCGCTCGGGCCCGAGGAGCTCGCCGGCCTGATGGATAGAGACGACCCGCCCCTGGTCCTCGACGTCCGCGGCAAAGACGAGTTCGCCGCCGGGCACATCCCCGGCTCGCTCCACATCCCCTACGGAGAGCTGACCCGACGACTGGAGGAGCTGCCACGCGAGCGGACGATCGCGACGATCTGCAAGGGCGGCAAACGGAGCGGCCTCGCCGCCTCGGTCCTGCAGCGCGAGGGCTTCGAGACGATCCACGTAGCCCGCGGCGGCGTCGGCACCTGGCAGGCCGAAGGCCGCCCGGTGGAGGCCGCCGACGTCACCGCTTAGCTCCATCCCCCCGTGGCGTTCGCACTTAGCCCCGCTATAGGTAGGAAAACTGCGAACGCCAGGTGGGTGGGCGGGTCAGTAGCCGGAGGGGTGGCGGGCTATGAAGCCTTCCGGGGAATCGACCGGTGAGGAGTGCCAGCGCGGGCCGGGGCCGCCGACGGTGTCGAAGGCGAGGCCGGCGATGATCATCCAGGCGTGTTCGGCATTGGCGTAGACGGTGATCCACTGGCCGGGCCCCGGGTCGCCCCAGGTCTCCAAGCCGGTCGAGTCGAGCGGGCTTTCGAGGAAGCCGCCGCCGTGCAGGGCGAAGCTGACCGCGCCCGAGCAGTCGTAGCCCGAGGATTCGAAGGAGCCGTGGCCACCGCCCCAGATATAGGGGGTGGTGGCGATCGAGTTGGCGGCTTCGATCGCCGCCCCCACCGCCGGCGGGGCCTCACTCGGCACGCTCGCCTGGCTTTCGGAGATATAGGTGGCGCTCTGGCCGGGCGTCAGCGGGGCCGGCGCACCGGTCGGCACAGCCGCGCCAGTGCTGGAAAGCTGTTCAGAGATCGCCGCCAGGTTGTCGCTCAGCGCCTGTTCACGTGACTCGAGTGATTCAAGCTCCTGCTGGCGCTGGGCCTGAGCGGCCTTGAGGTCGGCGAAGCGAGCCGCGGCTTCGGCGCGGGCGGCAGCGGCTTCCTTCTCCTTGACCGCGATCGCGTCGCGCGCTTCCTTCAGCTGCAGGCGAATCGCCGTCATCCGCTTGACGGCTGCGCGTGCTTCGTCGCGCAGCCCCTTGACCCGGTCGGCGACCGAGTTGTCGTAGTCCTGGACGCGGCTCAGGTATTCGGCGCGGACGTTTGCCTGCGACCAGGTCTCCGATTCGAGGACGACGCTGAGGACGTCCGGACTGCCGGCCTCATAGATCGAGACGAGCCGTTCGCGCAGCACCCCCAACGCCCGCTGCAGGCGGGCGCGGATCAGGGCCAGTCGGTGCTGCTCGGCTTCCAGCTGCGCCGTGGCGCTGTCGAGTTCGTCCTGCTTTTCGTTCAGTTCGGACTCAAGCGCGAGCTGCTGCTGGCGCAGCATCGAGACTTCGCCGAGCATCGAGTCGATCGCCTTGTTCTGTTCGGCGATCGTCGCCGAGAGCGAGCTCTGGCTTTCACGAACATGGCTGAGCTTGCCCTGCGTGTCGTTGAGCTTTTCGCTCAGCGACTCGGCCGGCGCGCTCGCCTGGCCGGCGGCCAGGACGCAGACGACGGCGAGCAACAACGCGGCAGGCAGCAACAGCCACCTGGGGGAACCAGAACGGGCGAGCATCGCGCGGAACGCTAACGAAGTCGCCTAAAGATTGTTAGGAGTTGCTAATAACTTGCAACTCCCGTTGCAGAATTGCGCCTCTTGCAGGAGAAATCGCGGACGTGCCGGGGTTTAGAGGCCGATATGGGGGCCTAAACCCCGGCACGTCCTTGCTATCGCGTTCTCAGGCGAGCAGCTTGGCTTTCGCCTGGTCGAACTCCTCGCTGGAGATCGCGCCCTTTTCCTTCAGATCGTTGAGCTTGTGCAGCTCGTCGGCAGGCGAGCTGTGCGCCTGTTCACGCACGTAGGAGTCGAAATGCTGTTTTGCCTCGGCCTGCGCCTTGATCGAGCGTTCGCGCATGCCCGTGCCGCGGGCGATCAGGTAGATCAGCGCGGTCAGGAACGGGATGAAGACGAGGAACAGCACCCAGGCCGCCTTGGCCCAGCCCGACAGCTCGTGATCGCGGAAGAGGTCGGAGAGGATCGTGATCAGGATCCAGATCCAGATCACGAAGAAGAAGATCTCGAAGGCGAGGAGGAGCGCTTCGCCCAGGTTGATGTCTGCAAACGACAAGGGGGTCCTTTCGGCGGGTGGGTGGAGGCAATGATCGTAGTGGACAGCGGCTGGTCAGAGGCGCTGGGCGAAGAGGACGGTGGCGACCGCCGTGGCCAGGTTGAGGCTGGAGACCCCCGTCCGCATCGGAATGCCAAGGCGGGCGTCGGCGCGGTCGAGCAGGCTCTCGCTGAGACCGTGGCGCTCCGTGCCGAAGGCGAGGATGGCGCGCGGCGGCAGCTCGGCGGGGCGGAGATCGTCTCCGGAGGGGTCGATCGCGACCAATGGCCGGTCGCTCGGAGGCAGCTCCGCGACGGAGGCCACAGGCAGGGCGAAGTGGAGCCCGGCGGCACCGCGCAGGGCGTCGGGGTGCCAGGGGTCGTTTGGCCCTGTGACGAGGACCCCGGCCGCATCCGCCGCGGCCGCGACCCTGACGCAGGCCCCCATGTTGCCCATCGTGCGCGGGTCCTCGAGCAGCACCATCGGCGCCAGCCGGGGCTCGGCAAGCGCGGCGGCCAGATCGACGTCGGGACGATGGGCGATCGCGACGACGCCCGTACGCGGCGCCTGCGGAACCAGCTCGGCCAGGACCTCCGCTGCGACCGGCATCGTCCGCTCCGCCAACGAGCCGGCCAGGTCCGGGGCCAGCTCTTCTGACAGCTGCTGCAGCTGCCGCGGGTCGGCGGCGACCGCCTCGAGGACGTCGGCGCCGAAACGCAGCGCGTGCTTGAGGGCGTGGAATCCCTCCAGGACGGCGAGGCGCGGGTCGCGCCGCGCCGTTCGGTACCGCCGGATCAGCGAACCGTCGCCGCCATCGTTCACCGCCGCATCATGACCCGATTCAGCGGCGCGATGCTCGGCTGGCAGCCACGGTGCGCCCGCGCTCGGGGAGCGCAGCAAGAAACGGCGTCAGGTAACGGCCGGTGATCTTGCCGTCCTGCTCGGCCCAGCCCAATGCGTGAGCCAGGTCGAGCGGCGTCGACTCGACCTCACACCCGACCGCGGCGGCGATCGCTTCGGCGGCGACATCGGCCCCCTGGGTCGCGATCCCTCCCCGCTTGATCGGGAAGGCGGTCACGTCGCCCGCCGCGAAAACGCGATCGACCCCAACCACACGGGAGTGCCCGTCCACCTGGAGGAAGCCGTCCTGGTCGTGCGGAAGCCCGTCGATGCACCGACCCTCGAGGCGCGGCAGGCTGATCACGGCCTCGGTCTCGATCGGATCACCAGGCGCAACCCGCAACCGCTCGCCGTCGAACTCGACCGGGTGGACGCCGGTGATGACCTCAATCCCGGCCTTATCCATCAACTCCACCATCTGCTCTCCGACCGAACGACCGAAGAATTGAAGCGGGGTGTCCTCCGGGGTGACGACGGTGAGCTTGGCGTTTTCGATGCCGGACTTCGCCAGCACCTCCGACCCGAGCAGCGCCAACTCGTAGAGAGGCAGCGCCCAGCTCCCGCCCTCGGGCATCGTGAAGGCGACGTTGCGCAGCACCCCGGCCCGCAGCTTGCGCACGATGCCGTCGACGGCACCTTCGTCGGCCACCCCCCAGAAGGTGACGGAGCCGGGCACCGCCCCCAACATCCGCGCCCCGGTGGCGACGACCAGGTGGTCGAACTGGACTCGCTCGCCGTCGCGAGTGGTTGCGAGACCCACCTCTGGATCGACGGAGAAGATGCCGCCGAGACGGAGGGACGCGCCGAAGCGCCTGACCAGGGAGGCGAGGTCATAGCGAAGGATCCTGGCGGCCCCGTAGGGCTCACCGACGGCGAAGGGGCGGTAGACGAAATCCCCGCGAGGAGAGCAGAGCTCGACCTCGATCCGCCCCCCCGCCAGGTCGCGAAGAGCCAGCCCAACCTCCAGCGCCCCAACCCCTCCGCCGGCGATCAGAACTCGCGGGCGGGGGTGGCGGTCTTCATGCATGCAATCGAGGCTACGGACGCCGGCGCCGAGCTCCATCAGGGAAGCCCCGCAGTCGAGCTGCGGCTTTTCCCCGATGGCGGGCGACCGCCGGCCGGCCGGAGCCCATCGCTCAATGAAGGGCGTGAGATCCGCTAGTGCGAGGAGACGCCGCCGCTGACGCCGACCGAGGGTGGCGGCGAGGGGGCGGGTGCTGGCGTCGCTTCCGGAGCCGGTTCGGATTCCGCTTCCGGAGCGGATTCGGGCGACTTTTCCGCCCCCTTCTTCGAGGGCTTTTCCGATTCGCTCGTTTCGGTTTCGCCTTCGCTTTCGCTCGGCGCCAGCGAGGACGAGGAGGTGTGTTCGCTGTCCAGACCCGAGAGGTCGGGGAGGCTGGCGGGTTCCGGGAATTCGGGGCAGTCGCCGGCAACCGCCGATTCCATGAAGGAGCGCCAGATCGGGCCCGCGGTCGGGCCGCCGAAGCCGGTCGCTTCGCGCGACTGCGGGTGGCCGACCCAGACGGCGGTTGAGTAGAGCGGCGTGTAGCCGACGAACCAGGCGTCGGACTCACCCTCGGAGGTACCCGTCTTGCCGGCCTCGGCGCCGCAGCCCATGTAGGTGTAGCCGGCGCCGGTGCCCTGGGTGATCACACCCTCCAGCAGTTTGGTCACGTCGTAGGCCTGCCCCTCGGTGAGCACCCGGTCACCGGAGTCGGGGCTGGGTTCGTCGACCTTGCCGGTGGGGAATTCGACCCGGCCGAGCGCGGTCGGTTCGTGGTGGATGCCGCCACTGGCAAGGGTCGCGTACCCGTCCGCCATTTCGAGCGGCGTGACGCCGATGCTGAGACCTCCGATCGCCTCCGCGGGAACCGATTCCAGCGGCGCTTCGATTCCCATCTGGTGTGCGGTGTGGGTGACGTTTTCGGGGCCGACATCGAGGTCGAGCTGGGCAAAGACGACGTTGACCGAGTCCCAGGTGGCGTTGGCGAGCGACATCGTGCCGCCGCCGGGCTCGGCGTTGTTGACGGTCCAGGTGCCGCCGCCGGGCAGGTCCAGCGTCTTCGGCGAGGTGCCGTCGTAATAAGTGCTGTAGGGGTCGACGCCCTGCTTGATCGCGGTCGTGAGGACGTAGGTCTTGAACGAGGAGCCGGGCTGGCGGTGGGCCTGCCAGGCGTAGTTGAACTGGCTTTCGCTCGCGTACCCCTCGGTCGAAGCGAGGGCTACGATCGCGCCGTTGGACGGATCGACCGACGCCAGCCCGGCCGCCGGGCCCCCTTCCGGATAGCAGACCGAGCAGGAGTCGACAGCTTCCTGCGCCCGTTCCTGCAGTTCGGGGTCGATCGTCGTGTAGGCCTTGAGACCGCCGTAGCGGACGGTGTTGAGGCCGTATTTGTCGATCAGCTCCTGTTGGACCAGGTCGAAGAGGAAGGGGTCACGGATCACCCGGTACTTGTGACCGGGGTTCAACCCGAGGCCCCTGTGGATCGCCTCGTGGAATTCGGAGAGGGTGATGTACCCCTGATCCGCCATCGCTTCGAGCACCGTGTTGCGGCGCTCCAGGGCGGCCTGCGGGTCGAGGAAGGGGTTGTATTCGGAAGGCGCCTGGGGCAGCCCGGCGATCATCGCCGCCTCGGTCAGGTTGAGCTTGCGCGCGGGCTTGCCGTAGTAGGTCTGCGCCGCCGCCTCGGCGCCGACGGCGGTCTCACCTTCGACCGTGCCGTAGGGGGCGGTGTTGAGGTAGGCGGTGAGGATCCACTGCTTGGTGTGCGCGTCCTCCTCGTCGTAGGCGAGGTGGGCTTCGATCAGCTTTCGCTTGATCGTCTCTTCGGGGTCACGGATGTAGAGGTTGCGGACGAGCTGCTGGGTGATCGTCGAGGCACCCTGAACGGGCTTGCCGCCGGCGAGCAGGTCCTTCCAGGCGGCGCGGGCGATCCCGGCGGGGTCGATCGCGCCGTGGTTGAAGAAGTTGCGATCCTCGATCGCGACGGTGGCGTACTTGAGGTTCTGCGGCAGCGCCCGCGAGGGGACCGGCTGGCGGATGCTGCTGGCGCGGATGAAGCCGATCAGGCTGCCGTCCGCTGCATAGATCGCCGACGAGCGCCCCTTCTGGACAGGTTTGAGGCTGGAGAGCGGCGGCGCCGAGTTGTAGACGTCGATCGCCCAGCTCGCCGCCACCGTGCCCGCCACGGCGAGCACGACGACGAGGACGCCAACGGGGATCAGCAACTTCTTCTTCCACCCGACGCTATGTGTGCGTCGCTGGCGGCGTGCGCGGCTCGTCATCAGAAAAATTCTATTGAGGCGGCCGAGTCGGCCCCTTCCGCTGTATCAAGCGCAATTTCGCGTGCGTGGTCGCGACTGTCGATAGCCTTCGGGCATGGCCAGCTTCCTCCATACCTGCTACCGGATCGGCGAGATCGATCGCTCCGTCGCCTTCTACGAGAAGCTTGGCTTCGAAGAGGTCGCCCGGATGCCGATCGGCGACGAGGCGATCAACGTCTTCATGGGAATGCCGGGCGAGGACCCGCGTCTTGAGCTGACGTACAACCACGGCGTCGACAGCTACCACCTCGGCACCGGCTACAACCACATCGCCCTCGCCGTCGACGACCTCGACGGCACCCTGGAGCGCCTCGCCGCACAGGGCATCGACCCCGAGAGGCCTCCCTATCGTCCCGGCGGCCGCACCGAGGGCCACCGGATCTGCTTCGTCCGCGACCCCGACGGCTACCGCATTGAGCTGATCGGCGAGTAGGCAGGGTCTCACCGCAGGTCCACGACTTCGACATCGGTGGCGAGATCCACGATCTCGGGATCGCCCGTCCATAGTGGGGCGTCAAAGCGCATCGCGGTTGCGACACAAAAAGCATCGGGAAAGGAGACTCCGCCCCCGGCCTTGATCGCAGCCGCCGCCTCAACCAGCGGCCAGTCGGGGTCGACAACCTCGAGCTCGCGACGCAGGGCCGCCACCCCTCCATGCGCCGCGTCGGCGCCGTCTGCACGAGTCTGCCGGTAGAGAATCTCGCCCAGGTTGATCGAGCACACAACTCCCCGGCCCTCTTCGAGCAAGGCCTCAACCCGCGGGGCCGCTCGCGGGTCATCGTCGAAGAACGCCACCAGCGCCCAGGCATCCAGCACAACCTTCACCGACGTCTCCTCTCCTTGCCTTCTCGCTCCTTGCGCTCCTCGCGTTCTCGTTCCCTGCGCCTGTCAGCCTCGAGATCCTCGACCGAGAGCCCTGGGACGTCGGCCCAAATGCCTCGCAGCGCCTGGATGCGCTTGCGACGTGCCTCCGCGTCGTCAGCCTGGAGCCGGATCCTTACCTCCCGGCCGTCCTGCTCGACCACAACCTCATCGCCGGGCGTAATCCCAAGTCGCTCGCGGATCGCCTTGGGAATCACAACTTGGCCTTTTGGGCCTACCTTATAAGTCATACCGAGCAGTATAACTTTTCCCCCGGGTCCCGACGGCTAGGCTCAGCAGGTATGGCGCAAGTTGCCGTAATCACCGGGGCATCGAGCGGGATCGGCGCCGCCACGGCGCGGGCGCTGGCAGGCGACGGGTTTCGCGTGATCCTCGGCGCGCGGCGGCTGGAGCGGCTCGAGGAGATCGCCGCCGGGGTCGGTGGCGAGGCGATCGCCCTCGACGTGGCCGACCCCGGGTCGGTTGAGGAGTTCGCAGCGCAGATCTCCGGCTGCGACGTGCTGGTCAACAACGCCGGCGGGGCGCTGGGGCTCTCCCCGCTCGCCGAGGCCGACGAAGAGCAGTGGCGCCAGATGTACGAGGCGAACGTGCTGGGGACGATGCGGATGACGCGGGCGCTGCTGCCGCGACTGGTCGAGTCCGGCGATGGCCGCATGGTCGCCGTCACCAGCATCGCCGGCTTCGAGTCCTACCGCGGCGGCGGCGGCTACATCGCGGCCAAGCACGCGCAGCGGGCGACGCTTCGCGTGCTGCGGCTGGAGCTGCTCGGCGAGCCGGTGCGTGTGACCGAGGTCGCGCCGGGCATGGTCGAGACCGAGTTCTCCCTGGTCCGCTTCGGCGGCGACGCGGAGGCGGCGCGTCGGGTCTACGAAAGGATGGAGCCCCTGCGCGCCGAGGACGTCGCCGAGTGCATCCGCTGGGCGGTCACCCAACCGGCGCGGGTCAACGTCGATGAGATCATCGTCCGCCCTCGCGACCAGGCGACCGCCACCGAGGTGCACCGGGTCGCTCAATAGCCCCTTCACTGGCCGCGCCAACGGGCCTCTACGAGGTGGTCGAGGAGCGCATCCCGTAGGACGCCCGCCGACACACGACTTCACGGGACGGTAGGCTCGATTCCGGCTCTGGCGTTGGGGACGGAGGAGGATCGCTTGAAACTGGTGATCGGCATCGTGCGCCCGGAGAAGGCGAACGACGTGCTGGAAGCGCTCTACCGGGCGGAGGTGCGCGGGGTCTCGATCAGCCGCGTGCAGGGCCACGGCGGCGAGCTCGACCGGGTCGAGACCTACCGCGGCACGACGGTGAAGGTGGGTCTGGAGGACAAGACGCGCTTCGAGATCGCCGTCTCCGACGAGTTCGTCCAGACGACGATCGACGCGCTCTGCGATGGGGCGCGGACCGGCGAGGTCGGTGACGGCAAGATCTTCGTCGTGCCCCTGGAGCGGGCGGTGCGCATCCGCACCGGCGAGTCCGACCAGGCGGCAGTGACGCCGGTGGGCAAGTGAGCTGGCTGCCGATCGCGGTGAGTGCCGCGGAAATCGACACCGGCGACACCGCCTGGATGCTCGTCGCCACCGCGTTGGTGCTGATGATGACCCCGGCGCTGGGCCTCTTCTACGCGGGACTGGTCCGCTCGAAGAACACCCTCAACACCTTCATGATGTGCATCGGCGCGATCGCGGTCGCCGGCGTCGTCTGGGCTCTGGTGGGCTACTCGCTCGCCTTCGACGGCGACGGCTCGCTGATCGGCGGCCTCAACTACGTCGGCCTGCACGACGTCACCTTCCTACCGCGTGAAGGAACGACGATCCCGCACCTGCTCTTCATGGCCTTCCAGGCGACCTTCTGCATCATCACCGCCGCCCTCGTCTCCGGCGCCGTGGTCGAGCGGATGCGCTTCGGCCCCTTCCTGATCTTCGTCGCGCTCTGGTCGGTGCTCGTCTACTCCGTTCTCGCCCACTGGTCCTTCGGCGGCGGCTGGCTTGCGGCCGGAGGGACCCTCGACTTTGCCGGCGGCATTCCAGTCGAGATGGGCTCTGGCTTCTCCGCGCTGGCCGCGGCGCTGGTCGTCGGCGCCCGCAAAGACTACGGCCGCCAAGCGCTGCTTCCCCACAACGCGATGTACGTGCTGCTCGGCGCCGGCCTGCTCTGGTTCGGCTGGTTCGGCTTCAACGGCGGCAGCGGCTTCTCGACCGGCAACCCCAGCGTGCTGGCCTTCACCAACACCCTGCTCACCCCCGCATGCTCTCTGGTCGTCTGGTTCCTGCTCGACCTGATTCGCGGCCGCAAGGTGACGGCGATCGGCGCCGCCACGGCGATCATCGTCGGCTGCGTGCTGATCACCCCGGCGGGTGCCTTCATCAGCCCCGGCTGGGCGATGGTGCTGGGCGCTGTCGGCGCCCTCCCCTGTTACGCGATGATCGTCTGGCGGCCACGGACCAGGGTCGACGAGACGCTCGACGTGCTCGCCGCCCACGGGGTCGCCGGCTTCACCGGCATCCTCTTCATCGGCTTCTTCGCCTCACTCGCCTGGAACGGCGTCTCCGATGGTCTCGTCTTCGGCAACGCGTCGCAGCTCGGCGACCAGGCTCTGGCGGCGCTCGTCACCCCCGCCTACGCTTTCGGGATGACCTATGCCCTGCTGCGGGTGATGGGCCTCTTCACCTCGCTGCGTGCCAGCGAGCACGAGGAGGGGGTCGGCATGGACGTCGTCCAGCACGGCGAGGAGGCCTATGCCTCGGGAGAGGGCGCGATCCTGGTCCTGCCGGACGCCGACGGCGAGGTTCTGGTCGCCGACCCGGGTTAGATGGCCGAATACCTCCAGGTGCTGACCACCACCGGCTCGAAAGAGGAGGCTGAACGGATCAGCACGGCGCTGGTCGAGCGCCGCCTCGCCGCCTGCGTCCAGGTGCTCGGTCCGATCGCCAGCCGCTACCGCTGGCAGGGCGAGGTCGAGACGGCACGTGAGTGGATGTGCGTGGTGAAGACCGAGGCGTCGCGCTATCCACAGGTCGAGGCGGCGATCCGCGAGCTCCACTCCTACGACGAGCCGGAGATCGTCGCCACCCCGATCGTCGCCGGCAGCGTCGGCTACCTGGACTGGATCGGCGACAGCCTCAGCCCTTGACGACCTCGAACTGGCTCATCAGGCCGTGGTCCTCATGGTCGAGCATGTGGCAGTGGATCACGAACTTGCCGGTGTAGTCGGAGAAGTGGCCGGCGAGGAGGATCCGTTCGCCGGGGTAGATGAAGAAGGTCTCCTTGAGGCAGTCTTCCCAGGGCGGCGGCGGCTTTCCGTCGCGCGACAGCAGGTACCAGTCGGTGTGGTGCAGATGGATCATGTGGGCGACGCCGGTGCGATTGAAGACCTCCCAGGTCTCCGTCGTGTCGATCTTGGGATGGGCCTCGGCACGCGCCGGATTGAAGGTCCTGCCGTTGATCAGCCAGGTCGTCTTGAAGAGACCGCCGATCGAGATCGTCCAGGTGTGATCGGGAACGCGCGAGACGCGTTTCGTCCAGCCCGGAAGTGGACGCAGCGCGCGCGGCACCCGGGTCCTGTCGGGCACCCGCCGTGAGCCGACCCGGAACTGCATCAGCGCCCCCACGTAGGCCCTCGATCCGGCGCCGTTGTGACCGTCGTGGCGGCGGCCGCTGCGCAGCTCGACTGAATCGCCCGCCATCGCTGCGAAGTCGACGATCACCTCGGCCCTCTCCCCCGGGCCGAGCAGGATCTCCCGGCGCCGCACCGGCCGCGGCATCAGACCGCTGTCGGTGCCGATCTGGACCAACGGCGCGCCGTTGGAGAGGTGGAGGTTGTAGGCGCGAAACCCGGAGACGTTGAGCAAACGCAACCGGTAGCGCCGCGGGGTCACTCGATGGTGCGGCAGGTAGGCGCCGTTGACGAGCGCCAGGTGGCCGGCCACGCCGTCGGCGGGAGGGCGTAGCCCGGTGAAGGGGTCGGCGAGCTGGTTGTCCCGCTTGAAGGTCCTGTCGGCGATCATCAGCGCGATGTCGCGCTCTCCGGACGGCAGGGGAAGCGACGCGTCGAGCTCGTCGTCGACGATCCACATCCCGGCCAGACCGTGCCAAACATTGCGCCCGGTGTGGTCGAGGCGGTGGTCGTGGTACCACTGCAGCGCGGCGCGTTCGGGGTGCCCCCCCTCGCGCAAGTCGTAGACGTAGGTTTTCCGCCCTCCGGGCTCGATCAAGAGGTCGTTGCCGGAGGCTCGCGGCGAGAGGTCACGCGGGATGTCGCAATAGAACGATCTGGGATGAGAGCGGGTCAGCCCACCCGGCTGGCCGTCGAACTGGGTCCGGTTGTGCCCGCCGTGCAGGTGGACGGTCAGCTCGCCCACGCCGGCGGGCAGCTGGTGATGGAAGGTGACCTCGGTCCGGTGTCCTGCCGGTCTGCGAATCGTCGGGCCGGGGAACGTCCCCCCGTAGGTCCACATCCGGGTTGGAGCGCCGGGCAGGATCTGAACCTCGGCCTCACGGATCGGGATCTGAAGGCGGGCGCCGCTCAGCTCGTCTGGAATCGGCAGCGGAGCCTGGAAGGGGACCGCGCCGCTCCTGTGTCGTGGCCACGCCTCGGGCGCGGGGGCGCCGCTGGAACGCGCGCCGAACGGCAGCAACGCGGCCAGAGCGCCGCCGCCCAGGGCGCCGAGAAAGGCTCGGCGCCCCAGGCGAGGCGAGAATTGAGGAGAACCAGGCGTCGCTAGCCGCCCGGAAGCACTTCGATCGAGCCGTGCATCCACGGATGGATCGCGCACATGAAGTAGATCGTCGTCGGCCCTGCCGCGGTGTCGGCGCTGACTGGCTGCTCGAACGACGCGTGCGGCTTGGAACCCGTGAACCAGGAATCGCCCTTTTCGGTCAGGGTGCCGAGCGTGTCCCAGCCCGGCAGTCCCGCTTCGGCCGGGTTAATGGTCGGTGGCCCGTTGCCTTTGACCCCGTGCCAGGACGCGATCGCTTTGCAGATGTGGCCTTTGGTGAAGCAGACCTGGCGTTCTTTTGCCGTCTTCGGCCACAACGACTTGGGTACCAGCGAGAAGGTGTGCGGGCCGACCTTGCGCGCGTCGGTCGTGTTTTCGATCTTCAGATCCTCACCGGCGATGACGGTCTTGGGCGCGACGAAGCGGAGGCCCTGTTTGCCGTCCTTGATGTAGACGGTCGGAACGGTCGCCTGAGGAGAGGTCGGCGCGGCAGGCGGACTGTACGGAGCCGCGAGCGCCGAAGCGGACACGCAGAGCACGGCGAAGGCCGTCACCGCGGCCATGATGCCGGCCCTGTTTGAACCGGCACGAAGACGAAGCTGCTTCAAGTTGATTCCTTTCCGCGCCGCGTCAAGCGGCGCACTGCCCTAGTAGTGCGAAAAGCCCGAAGGCGGAAGTTAGTGGCTCGCGGCAGTTCGATCAAGCCGGATC
Organism: uncultured Solirubrobacterales bacterium; assembly: GCA_963706605.1. Classification (GTDB taxonomy): domain Bacteria; phylum Actinomycetota; class Thermoleophilia; order Solirubrobacterales; family 70-9; genus VRUE01. The sequence continues at coordinate 1,614,265 of OY970165.1, read as the reverse complement.
ACACCATTTGAACCTAGGCGCGAAGCCGGTAGCCCTTCGAGAAGAGCCGCAGGTTGACCGCGAAGAGTGCCCCGGTCGCCGCCGTCAGGGCGAGCAACGAGAGCGCGACGCTCACTTCGGTGAAGCCGACAAAGCCGTAACGGACCAGGTTGATCATGTAGAAGATCGGGTTGAAGTGGGTCAGGGTCTGGAACGGCTGCGGCAGCAGCGTGGCTGAGTAGAAGACGCCGCCGAGGAAGATCAGCGGCTGCAGAACGAAGGTCTGGGCGAAGGCGACGTCGTCGAACTGTTCGGCGCGGACGCCGATCAGCACCCCGAGCTGCGAGAAGAAGAAGCCGACCAGGAAGAGCGACGGGATCAGGACGAGGATGTGTTCGATCGGCAGATCGACCAGCAGCGAGGCGGCGATGAAGGTCAGCAACGCGACCATCAGGCCGCGCATAAAGCCCCCCAGCGAGAAGGCAAGCAACAGCTCCAGCGGCGAGGCGGGAGAGGAGAGCTGATCCTGAATCGCCCCTTGGAATTTCTGCTGCAGGATCGAGGAGGAGTTGTTGGCGAAGGCGTTGATCGAGAAAGACATCATGATCAGCCCCGGGATGACGAAGACGACGTAGTCGATCCCGTGCAGTTCACCGACCCGCGAGCCGAGAGCCGCGCCGAAGACGGAGATGTAGAGGAAGGTTTCCAGCAGCGGCGCGCCGATCGTCTGTTTCTTGATCTTCATGAAGCGGTTGACCTCGCGCCGCCACAACGTCGCGAAGCGGATCTGGGCGGCGCTCACAGCACCGGCTCCTCGATATGGGAGCGCGACAGCTCCTTGCGCCCGACCAGCGCCAGGTAGGCGTCCTCGAGGTTGTCGACGCCGTAGCGGGCAGCCAGATCGGCGCTCTTCCCCTCGCCGACGATCTGACCTTCGTTGATGAAGGCGATGCGGTCGCAGAGCTGCTCCGCCTCCTCGATGTAGTGCGTGGTGAGCAGGATCGTCGTCCCCTCCTGGTTGATGCGCTGGACGTAGTGCCAGAGCTCGAGCCGCAGCTCGACGTCGACTCCCGCGGTCGGCTCGTCGAGGATTAGGAGAGGCGGGTTGTGCATCATCGCCCGCGCCAGGATCAGCCGCCGTTTCATCCCGCCGGAGAGGGCGCGGGTCCGTTCGTCGCGCTTCTCGGTCAGCGAGAAGGTCTCCAGCAGCTCCTTGGTCCGTTTGCGGCGCTCGCGCTTCGGCATGCCGAAATAGCCGGCGTGGTAATCGAGCGTCTCCTCGACCGTCAGGAACCAGTCCAGGTTGACCTCCTGCGGCGCCAGCCCGACCGCCTGTCGCGCCTTGCCGTAGTCGCGAATCGCGTCGTGGCCGAAGACGCTGATCGCCCCGCCGGTCGGCTGGGCGAGGCCGGTGGTGCAGTGGATCAGGGTCGACTTGCCGGCGCCGTTCGGCCCCAGCAACCCGAACAGCTCCCCCGGCTTGATCTCCAGCGAGACACCGCGCAGCGCCTCGACCCCGGTCGGGTAGCCCTTGAACAGGTCCTCGACCTGGAGGGCCTTGGGTCGCGCCCCGAGGGCGGCACCGTCTTGCCTGGAGTCGTTGCGCACCCCCGGCAATCTAGGGAAGCGCAACCATCGGCGATCCCCCTCAGGGGACGTGCCGGTAGTTAGCCGCCCATATGGGCGGCTAACTACCGGCACGTCCTTAGGGGCTGGAGTGGCGCAGCGAGCGCAGAACGGACTGGGCGGCGTTGTAGCCGCTCATCCCGCTGGCCCCGGCTCCGGGCGGGGTCGCCGCTGAGCAGATGAAGACGCCCGGTATTCCGACCGCATAGGGGTCGAGCGCCAGGCGCGGCCGGATCACCGATTGCAACGGCGTGTTGGCTCCGGTGATGATGTCGCCACCGACGTAGTTGGCGTTGTAGGCGGCCAGGTCGGCGGGCGAGCGGACATGGCGGGCGAGGATCCGCTCGCGCAGGCCCGGTGCGAAGCGTTCGATCTGATCGAGCAACGCCTCGGTCGCGTCACCGGGATAGCCGCTGGGGACATGCGCGTAGGCCCAAACCGGATGAACGTCGCCCCGCGAGCGCGAAGGGTCGGCGAGGTACTGCTGGCCAACAAGGACGAACGGCCGCTCCGGCATCCGGCCGCGGTTGACCTCGCGCTCGGAGGCGACGATCTCCTCGAAGGAGCCGATCGCGTGGACGGTTCCCGCCCGCCGCGATGCCGCGTCGGCCCAAGGCACCCCACCCTCGACCGCAAGATCGACCTTGAAGGCGCCCGGGCCGTGCTTGTAGCGGCGATAGGCGCGTGCGACCCGCGCCGGCAACCGCCCGCCGGCGATCTCGGCGACCGCGCCGGGGGCGAGGTCGAGGACGACCGCGTCCGCGGCCGGCAGCTCATCCAGGGAGCGCACCGTCCGGCCGGTCTCGATCCGCCCGCCGTGCTCGCGCACGACCGCTGCCAGCGCGTCGGAGATCGCTTGCGAGCCACCGCGGGCGACCGGCCAGCCGTAGTGGTGGCAGGCGCAGGTCAGCGCCATCCCGGCGGCTGCGCTGAGCGGGCGCGAGAAGGGGCTGAAGGAGTGGGCGGCGGTTCCCCCGAACAAGGCCCGCGCCTGTGCGGTGGGCAGCGCGCGGGCCAGCATCGCCGCCGGGACGAGAGCCGGCAGGCTGAAGCGCGCCAGGCGGATCGGGTGCCGTGGCACCCGCAACAGCGGCCGCATGATGTCCTCGCTGAGGGCCTCGAAATGCTCCGAGGAAGCGCCGAAGAGCCGCTTCCAGGCCGCACCCGCCGGACCAAGCCCGGCCGCGGTCGCCTCGAGCGAACGCTGCATCACGGCGGCGCTGCCATCGTCGAAGGGGTGCGCCAAGTCGATCTCCGCCCAAGCCCACTCGAGCCCATGCCTCTCCAACCCGAGCGAGGTCAACGCCGGGGAGCCGACCGCGAACGGGTGCGACGCCGAGCAGTCGTCGTGCAGCAGTCCCGGCAGGGTCAGTTCGCTCGTGCGGGCGCCGCCGCCGATCGTCTCGGCGGCCTCGATCACGGTCACCCCCACCCCATGCCTGGCCAGCGTCGCCGCGCAGGCAAGGCCGTTGGGGCCGGCGCCGACGACGACCGCGTCGCTCATGCGGGGGTCGCGGCGCGGTCCGCGTCAGCGCTGACCGTCTCGACCGGAAAGGGCCGGTCGTCGAGCCAGGGCTGGCGCTCGACCATGTCGGCGACGCTCACCGAGCCCTCCTCGAGGAGGCCGGCGGCAGCGTCGAAGATCCGGTAGCGCTGGCGCTGCTCACCGGCGGGCTGGGACTCGAGCACGACCACCCGCAGCTCGCCCGGCTCGAAGCGGCAGCGCTCCTGGACCGCCGCCAACAGCCGCTGGTCGTGGAAGTGGCCGTCACCGAAGTTGTAGCCGAGCACCACGCCGGCCACCAGCTCGCCCTCGCGCACGTCGTAGTCCTCGACGTCGTCGACCGCGCGCGGCAGGAGGCCGTTGAGGGCGCGTCCGTGCGAGTGCATCGCGCGAAAGGCGAGCCCTTTGTAGAGCAGCACCTCGACCAGCTCGGGGTCGTAGAACTTGACCAGCTGCTCGGTCACGGTGGGCGCCGCCTTGACCATGTCACGGTCGAGCTTCAGCTCGGCGCCGCCCTTGCGGAACAGCCACTGAGTGGTCGCCCAGTTGCCGGCGTAGTAACGCATCGAGGGCAGGAACGAGATCAGGTCAGGCCGGAAGTTGCCCAGGATCGGGATGCCGACGCAGGTGACGGCGAGGATCGCGATCAGCAGCGGGTCGTCGAGGGTCGAGAACGACGTCGCGCCGTAGTGACCGAAGAGGAAGAGCAGGCCGAAGACCATGAAGATGTTCCACTCCAGCGGTACCGCCAGCGGGAAGGTCGAGAGGATGTGGAGGTGAAAGATCACCATCCCGGCGACGGCGATCGTCCCGATGACTCCACCCTGCGAGACGAGCAGAATCAGCGGCAGGGTGAACTCCACCACCGTGCCCATGTGGGCGGCGAGGGCACCCATCGATGAGGGCCGCAAATCGTCCGGGTGATCCCGGTAGAGCCGCCGCTTCGCCGCGCGCCAGCGATTCCACGGCGTGTTGCTGATCATCACCGTCACCACGAAGGGGAAGTGACGGTTCAGCTTCGACGACGCCGCGCCCCACCAGATGCAGACGAAGACGAGCTGGGCGGCGATGATCAGGTTGGTGAGGGGGAAGAGGAAGATGATCGCCAGGTTGCCGTAGATCTCTGCGCGGGCGGCGAGGAACGGGACCTTGTCGCGCAGCCCCAGCAGCCCGAGCAGGGCGAGCAGGGCGCCGACCGCGATCGGGTCGAGACGGCCGGCGGTGGTCCCGGCAGCGCCGATGCCGTCGGAGAGCAGCAGGTTGAGGGCGGCGGCGATCAACCCGGCGTAGAGGGCGACGTCGAGCAGCGTCCGCCGCGTACCGCGGGTGAGCGGAACCCGCTCCGGCCACGGCGGCAACCGCGTGGTGCCGAGCCGCAGCCAGTAGAGGACGCCGCCGATCATCGGCGAGAAGCGCAGGGTCAGCGGCAGCGAGCCGGCGCCGAGGCCGAGCACCTCCCACAGCATCGTCCAGATCACCGCCTTCTCGAAGACGATCGGTTCGGTCCACCAGGAACCGAGGTCGCCGAGGCCCCCCAGTCCCGAGGTGGTCGCCGAGATCAGCAGCAGCCCGCCGCCCGCGTAGAGGACGAGCTTGACGATGTAGAGCAGGTAGACGAAGTAGGGCGTTCCGAACCCGTTCAGCGCCCAGTCCTGCGCCAGCACCTTGATCCGCTCCAGGTGTGGGCGGCGCTTCCACTCCTCGTACTCGAAGGGAGGTGGTGCGGGGCTGAAGAAACCCATGTGGGAGAGCCTATCCCGGCAGGGATAGGCTCTCAGGGTGACGGTCAGCCCCCTGCTTGCAGTTGACACGCCATCGATGCTTTTCCGGGCGTACTACGCGCTGCCCGACTCGATCGTGGGGCCGGACGGCAAGCCGGTCAACGCCCTGCTCGGCACCGCCAACCTGATCCTGCGCGAGATCGAAGTCCACCAGCCGCGCGCCGTCGTCCTCTGCTTCGGCCCCGACGCCGCCTCCTACCGCACCGAGCTCTACCCGGCCTACCACGCCGAGCGTGAGGCGGCGATGCCCGACGACCTCGCGCCGCAGTTCAGCGCCGCCCCCGATTTCTTCGAGGCCTTCGGCTGGACGGTGGCGACGAGCGACTCGCTGGAGGCGGACGACCTGCTCGGCACCTATGCCAAGCGCGAGGCCGAGGGCGGTGGCCGGGCGCTGTTGCTGACCGGCGATCGCGACATGTACCAGTGCGCGGCCGAGCGGGTCACGGTTCTCTACGTCCGCACCGGTGGCAAGAAAGGCGCCGAAGAGGTGACGCCCGACGGGGTACGGGAGCGCTACGGCATCGACCCCGAGCAGGTTCCCGACTTCATCGCCCTGCGCGGCGACCCCTCCGACGGCCTCCCGGGCGCCAAGGGAGTCGGCCCCAAAACGGCGGCGGAGCTGCTGCGCCGCCACGGCTCACTGGAGACGGTCCTCGACAACGCGATCCGCGAGCAGCGCCCCAAACTTCGCGGCGCCCTGCTCGACGCCCGCGAGGACCTGCTCGCCTTCAAGGACATCGCCACCCTGCGCGACGCGGGCGTCGACCCCCCACCCGATGCCCTCACCGATTGGTCAGGTGCCGCGGACGCCGCCCGCGCGCGCGGCATGAACCGTCTCGCCGAGCGGTTGGAAGCGAACGCCTGAACGCCCGTCAGGCGGCGATCGTCTCGGCCGGATGCGCTTGGGGCGACGCGGAGAATCGCATCGCACCGTCGTCAAGCGCTCCGTGCCTGATCATCCGGATATCGAAGGCGTAGTTCTGCCGCAGCTTCCAGGGTTCCTCGGAGCCCTGTTTCGGGAACTGGTCGAGCGAGCGCTGAACGTAGCCCGAGGTGAAGTCGAGCAGTGGCTGCTCGGTCACCGAGGGATCGACCTCGGGCACGCAGCATCGGTAGCCGCGAGCATCCATATGGTTGAGGAGGCGGCAGACGTACTCGGAGGTGAGGTCCGCCTTCAGCGTCCATGAGGCATTGGTGTAGCCGACGGTGAAGGCGCAGTTGGGGACGCCGCCCAGCATCATCCCCTTGTAGGTCATGGCGCCTGGAACGTCGACCTCCTCGCCGTCGATCGACAGGCGCATACCGCCCAGAAAGAGCAGGTTCAGACCGGTGGCGGTCACGACCACGTCGGCCTCCAGCTCCTCACCGGACTCGAGCTCGACGCCGCGCTCGGTGAAGGTAGTGATCCTGTCGGTGACGACGGAGGCGCTTCCGTCTGAAATCACCCGGAAGAGGTCGCCGTCGGGGACCAGGCACATACGCTGATCCCAGGGGTTGTAGCGCGGCTTGAAGTGCTTGTCGACGTCGTAGCCGGGTGGCAGCGAGCGCACGACGCCCTTGCGGATCAACCGTTTCACCACCTCCGGCCGGCGGCGGCTGAGCTGGAAGAAGAGCGTCTGTATCACCACGTTCTTCCAACGCACGAGCGAGTATGCAGCCCGCTCGGGCAGGTAGCGCCGCGCCCTCTCCGCGAGCCGGTCTTCGGCAGGCAGCGAAGCGATATAGGTCGGCGAGCGCTGCAGCATCGTCACGTGCTCGGCCTTCTCGGCCATCGCCGGCACCAGCGTCACCGCGGTGGCGCCGCTGCCGATCACAACGACCCGCTTGCCGGCGTGGTCGAGATCCTCGGGCCAGTGCTGCGGGTGGACGACGGCACCGTCGAAACGCTCGATTCCCTTGAACTCCGGCGTGTAGCCCTCGTCGTAGCGGTAGTAGCCGCTGCAGGTCCAGAGGAAGTCGCAGGTCAGCCGCACCGTCTCCCCCGTGTCCGAGCGCTCTGCCTCTACCGTCCAGCGCGACTCGCCGCTCGACCACTCGGCGGCCAGGACTCGGTGGTGGTAACGGATCTTCTCTTCGATCCCGTTGTCACGCGCGGTCTGCCGCACGTACTCGAGGATCGAGGCGCCATCGGTGATCGACTTCGCCGCAGTCCACGGCTTGAACCGGTAGCCCAGAGTGTGCATGTCGGAGTCGGAGCGGATGCCGGGATAGCGGAAGAGGTCCCAGGTCCCGCCGAGGTCGCCGCGAGCCTCGAGGATCGCGTAGCTCTTGCCTGGGCAGCGCTCCTCCAGGTGGTATGCCGAGCCGATGCCGGAGAGGCCGGCGCCGACGATCAGCACATCGAGGTGTTCGGGCGATGCATCGGCCACGGCGTGCATTCTGGCAGGCCGGCTGGCAGCCAATGTGACAAGCCGCATAGCGCTCGGGGCGCTACTTACGCTGCACGCGGTACCGGAGGTGGGTGACGTCGGGGGTCTCGACGACTAGCGTGGGCTCCAGCTCGAGATCGGCGCCGACGCCCTCGAAGAGGCGCGTGCCCTCGCCGAGCAGGACCGGGACGACGCTGAGCTGAAGCTCGTCGATCAGGCCGGCCGCCAGGTACTGCTGGGCGACGTCGGCGCCGCCGCCGAGCGCGACGTCCTTCTCGCCGGCGGCCTCCTTGGCCTGGTCGAACGCCGACTCGATCCCGTCGGTGACGAAGGTGAACGTCGTGCCGCCCCGCATCACCAGCGGCTCCCGCTCATGGTGGGTGAGGACGAAGACCGGAACGTGGAAGGGCGGCTCCTCTCCCCACCATCCGCTCCAGGGATCATCGCCCCAGGGGCCGGGGCCACCGCCGAACATGTTGCGACCCATGACGACCGCGCCGACGTTGGCCGTCGCTTCCTCCATCAGAGGGGTGCTCGCGTTGACCTCGCCACCCTCTCTGCCGTGGGACTCGCGCCAGACGGCGAGCTTGATGACCCACTCGTGCAGCTGCTCCCCCCCTTCGCCGAGCGGGTTCTCCTCGCTCTGGTTGGGACCGGCGACGAAGCCGTCGAGTGAGATGGAGATCTGGAACCTCAGCTCGGACACGAAATATCACCCGTCGTAAGGCGCGTAGCGATGGTGGAGCATCAGGTCGTTGCCGTCGGGGTCGGTGAAGAACGCCATGTGGCAGACCCCGGTGTCGAAGACGTCGCCGGTGAAGACGACACCCTTCGTCTCGAGCTCCCTGCGGGCCTCCTCGACGTCGTCCACGTGAAGCGCCGGGTGGGCATTTTTCTGGGGAGCGAACTCAATCCCCATTTTTTCCGGTTCCCAGATGCCAAAGCAGGTGTCACCAGCCCAGAATTCGAACTTTCCCCGCTCGTCCGGCCGCAGCCCGAGCGTCTCGACGTAAAAGCGACGCGATCGCTCACTGTCCTGTGACGGGATTCCGATGAAGTCGGTCTTGCTGATCACGAGCCCTCCAGTGCTGTTCGAGTGTGGTCAAAAGTACCCCCGCGCCCGCCTTTTACACCGATCAAGGCGTCAGCCCCCGCACCAGCTCGGCGGCTGGCCGGACGTCGTGGATGCGCGCCACCGTCTCACCGCCGTAGAGCGGGCCTGCGTCGAGAAGGTTGGCCGGGCCGTCGTCGGCCGGCCCCAGCGGCGAGAGAAGCCTGCTGTCGGGGCGCTGCGCCCGGGCCATGCGTCCCTGTAGCCCCGCCGGCGCGTAACGGGCGCCCGGCGCGAGCAGCCGGTTGAGGAGCCGGTTGAGGCGCGGCCCGCGCGGATCGCCGCCGAGCCAGCGCCCGGTGGCAGCGTTGGTGATGACGCGGTGCGGAGCGGGCCAGCCGGCCCCGAACAGCTCGGTGAGGATCGTCTCTTCAGCGGCCAACAGCCGCCGCCGGTACTCGGGGTGCGCACGGCTCTCCTCCGAGAGGAGGAAGCGGGTGCCGGCGACCGCGGCGACCGCGCCGGCGTCGAGTGCCCGGCGCACGTCGTCGCGTTCGGCGATACCGCCGGCGAGCAGCAGCGGGTAGCCGACCGGAAGCGCAGAGCGCACCCGCTCGAACAGCTCCAGCGCGGGCGTCGTGCCGCGCACGTGCCCGCCCGCCTCGACCCCCTGCACGATGACCGCGTCCGCACCCGCCGTCCGTGCCGCCCTCGCCTCCGTCACCGATCCGCACTGGTGCATCCAGACCCCGCTCGTGCGGCGGCGCGGTCTGCCCCAGAAGGTGACGACGACGTCGGCTCCGGCCGCGGCGGTGAACCAGTCGCGCCGGGCGAACGGCAGCAGCACGTTCACTGCCAGCGGTCTGCCGGTCAACTCCCGCGCGGCGGCGAGCTCGCGCTCGATCGCCGGGGCGCCGCTGACCGCGATCGTCCCGAGGCCGCCGGCCTCCGAAACCGCGGCCGCCAGCTCGTGACGGCTGAGCCCGCCACCCATGCCCGCTTGCACGACGGGTGCTTCGACCCCAAGGCGCTGCAACACCGACACACCGCAAGTCTAGGCCGGGTGGGCGTCTACGGGAGCGAAAGCACGCGGGCACTCTTCGCGTCGACGCCGCCTTCGAGCACATCGAGATAGGCGCTCCTGACGGCCTCGAAGCCCTCACCAGGGACCAGGTCGAGCCAACCGGCGGTCCACTCGCAGAACGGGTGCCAGGCATCGGCCACCCGTTTCTCCAGGCCGGCGCGGCCCCAGTCCTCCGAGCGCTTCACGACACGATCGGGGGCGAAGAAGAAGGTCGGAGCCGGACCGGGCAGCTCGTCGTCGCCGCCGCCGAACCCCTCCCAATGCGTGGCGCCCACGGCCATGCTGTGGACGAGCTCGTCGCCGAAGTGGGAGTGGACGGCGAACCGCACCACCCCGTCCCCGGCGATGTCGACGAAGGTGGCGGGGCCTCGTCCGAGCGAGTCGATCGCGTCGTAGGCGACAACACGATCGTAGATCTCGAGCCCTTCGACGAAACCGACGCTGCGCGGCGAGGTGAGCCCGACGAGCTCGACCCCCTCACGCTGCGCGAGCATGAACGCGGCGGCGATCGCCGTCTTGCTCGAGGCGCTGGAGATCACGACCGGCCCGCGCGTGGCCAAGTCCTCGTCGGCGAGCTGGTCGTCGATCAGAAACGAGGTGAAGAAGAGCGGGCGCAGCAGCATTTGGACCTCCTCCGTATCTCCCCGGTAGAAGAGATCGGCCTCGGTCGCCAGGTAGCGGTGGTACGCGGATGGCAGAGCGGCGCGGTGGGGCGAGCCGTCGACGAACCCGGCCCCATCCACGGCGGCGGGCGTCACGACGAGATGAGAGGAAGGAGGCAGATATCCATACAGGCGGGTCCCCACCTCGACCCCCTCGGCCTCGCTCTGCTCCACCTCGGCGAAGCCCCACATCGGAACGCGGCCCCAACCGTCCTCGGCCGGAAAGAAGTCCCAGTAGGACATCGCCTCGCCGAATACCGCATAGGTGATGTTGTTCGCGGTCAACCCGAACGTCTCGACCCGAAGCAGCGCCTGCCCCGGCTCGAGCTCGGGCACGGCCGACTCCGCGATGCGACACTCGCGAAGGTCGTCGCGTTTGACCAGGAAGTCACTCATCGACCCTCGGATGCTCTCACGTTCATACTCCTGAGACCACTGTGGAGGATTCTCAGGCACAAATGAAAACGGTGCTCGTCACCGGCGGCTCAGGATTCCTGGGCAGCTGGTGCGTGATCGAGCTCCTCCGCCGTGGCTACCGGGTGCGCACGACCGTGCGAGATCTCGCCCGCGAGGCCGAGGTGCGCACCTGGATCGCGTCCGAGGTCGATCCCGGCGACCGCCTCACGGTGCTCGCCGCCGACCTTCGCAGCGACGACGGCTGGGAGCAGGCCGTCACGGGCTGCGACTACGTCCTGCACGTCGCCTCGCCGTTCCCGCCGGCGCAGCCGAAGGACCCCGACGAGCTGATCGTTCCGGCGCGGGAGGGAACCCTGCGGGTCCTGCGCGCGAGCCTCGACGCCGGCGTCAACCGCATCGTGGTCACCTCCTCGGTGGCCGCGATCAGCCGCGGACGCAAAGCCTCCTCCGGGCCGCTCACCGAGGAGGACTGGACCGACCCCGACATACCGGGGCTGACCCCCTACGTACGGTCGAAGGCGATCGCCGAGCGCGCAGCCTGGGACCTCGTGCGCGAGCGGGGCGAGGTGGAGAAGCTTGCCGTGGTCAACCCCGGCGCCATCATCGGACCGGTGCTGAGCGACGACCGCTCCTACTCGATCGAGATGGTCGAGCGGCTGCTGCGAGGAATGCCCGGCACGCCGCGGATCGGTTTCAGCGTCGTCGACGTGCGCGACGTCGTCGACCTGGAGCTGAGGGCGATGACGGCCCCCGAGGCAGGCGGCGAGCGCTTCATCGCGGTGGACCGGTTCCAGTGGATGTCCGACGTCGCCGAGGTGCTGCGCGATCGCCTCGGCGAGGCCGCGGCGAAGGTGCCGAAGCGATCCGTGCCCGATTTCGTCGTTCGCGGCATGGCCCTGTTCGACCCCGGAATCCGCTCGATCAAGGACCAGCTCGGCAGGAAGACCGAACTGTCGAGCGAGAAGGCCAGAACCACCCTCGGCTGGTCGCCCCACCCGACCGAGGAGACGATCGTCGATTGCGCCCAGAGCCTGATCGACAAGGGCGTCGTCGCGTCACCCTCGCGCTGAGCCATATCCAGCCGCGGGCCTGGGGGACCATCACGGCCCGGCCGTCAGCCGGCTAGGACGCGTAGCGCCACGGCGGCGCGAATGAGCGACGCCCGTCATTTGAGCATCCCGCCGACCGCCCTGGCCGGGGGCGCCGTAGACCGTCAGCAGGCGTCGGCGGCGTGCCGGCGGGCCTGGCGCAGAACGGCGGCCTGTCGTCGCTTTGCCGCGGTCAACCGGCGGACGCCATCGGCGCCGCGCATGCGACCCAACTTAGTGCCGATGAGCCTGAAGCGGCGAAGGGCCGAATCGCGAGCGGTCTCCGCCGCCGCACACTGCTCAGACCGCAAGTTGGCAGCGGGTGGGGGGCCGGCGCTTGGGGCGACAGGCGGTGCTCTCTTCGTGTCGGTCACACCGGGCCCTGAAGATTCGGCTTCCGGTTCGGACGATGGCCCGGCCGGGACGATCCTGATCGTCCGCTGGGTGCTCGACCTGTATCCGAGCACCTCGGCGCCGCCGACCGTCACCTGGTATTCCCCCGGTTCTTCGTAGCTGTGGCTCGCCTGGGTATCGGCGACGCTTTCGCCGTCGCCGAACTCGATCAGCGGCGAGAAGAGGCTCTCGGTCGGCGTCGAGATTTCAACCGGTTCGCCGACCGTTCCGGTGGTGGGAGCTTCGAGTTCCACCGCCGGCAGGCCATTCGGGTCATAGCCGGCCGCCTGCACGACGTCGCTGCGGCAGGTGGTTTCTTCTTCGCCCGGGCAGGCATAGCGTTCCTGGCTCACCCAGACTGCCGTGGCATCACCGTCGGCCGCGGTCTCGTCTCCCGGCGCATCGAGGACGACCACCGCGTCCATGCCCCACTTGCCTTCTTCGGAGAGATCGACCGCCGGCTCCCACTCTTCGCCCGCTGGACGGTACGCGGCCTGGACGATATTGCCCGAGCCCGCGGAGCGGTCCCACACGACCGCGGCGTTGCCGCCCGTGTCGAACACGACATCCGACGGAAATGCGTTCCCTCCGTCCGCCGACAGTTCCGTCGGCGCCCCCCACTCGCCCCCGACCGGCTTGTACGCGGCGTGCGCGATGTCGTAAGCGCCCATACCGCCGGCCCAGACCACGATCGCATTGCCCTCCGGGTCGAGAGCGTCGTGCAGCTGCTGGACGTGTTCGCCCTCTGAGGAGACGTCGGCGGGCGATCCCCAGGATCCACCCACCGGCCGGTAGGCAGCGCGAACGGACTCGCTGCTTTCGCCGTGGCCCTTCCATACGGCCAGGACATCGCCGTTGGCGTCCAGGGCAACATGTGGGTTGCCGGCTTCTTCGCCCGGCTGCGAAACGAGGGTCGGGGATTCCCATTCGCCGCCTTCGGGCCTGTAGGCGCTTTCGACGACGTAGTGCGAACCGTCGAAGTGCATCCAAACGGCCGTCGTATCGCCGCGGGCATCCATGGCGGCCTGGGGAACGAAGCTTTCATCGCCGGAGATCGGAATCGGCGCGCCCCAGCTGCCGCCGAACGGCCGGAAGGCGCTTTGGATCACTTCGCCCCTCTTCCAAACGGCCGTCGCGTTCCCTTCCCAATCGACCGCGATCCATGGTTCGGGATCAGGGCCCAGGTTCACCTCGCCGATGTCGACGGGCGCCGTCCAGCTTCCGCCCGTCGGCCTGTCGACCGACTGCAGGACGATCTTCGTCCCGGCGTAGCGTTCCCAGAGCACGGTCACGTTGCCGTTGCGATCCACGGCGATCTGGGGCGACTGCGCATCGTGCGCGCCGGGCACCACTTCGCCTTCGAGTTCCGGCTCGGAGAGATCGATGGGCGCCTCCCACCCCTCGCCGGCCGGCCTGTAGGCGCTTTCGACGACCGTGTCGGTGCCATTCCAGCGATCCCACACGGCGGTCGCATTCCCTTCCGAGTCGAGCACGACGTGAGGACTCCCAGCAGCTTCGCCCGGTTCGGAAATGGCGACCGGAGGCAGCCATCCCGCCTGGGCGACTGGCGCAAAGAGAGCACAGGCAACCACCGCGACCCCCAGCCACGGCAAGCCGATCGACCCGACGCGTCCCCTCATCTGATGTCGACTATATGGGAAAGCGCCGAGTTTCACCACCCGCGACGCACCCAAGATCAGGCCCGGGGGAGGCTAGTCTGATGTCGGTCTATCAGCGGGCTACGCTTGCCGCGATGGGGCCCGGCACGAATCCCGCAGAGCTTCACTTCGCCGGTCGTCCCGACCCGCACGGCGTGGACGCCGAGCTCAAGTGGACCGCGCTGGCGTAGGAGGTCTCTTGGCACGTCTGCCCGACAGCCTCGATGTACTCCGCACGCGAGAGCTCCGGCTGCTGTTCAGCGGGCAGGCGGTGTCCGTGCTGGGCGATCGCATGGCCGTCGTAGCGCTCGCCTTCGCGGTGCTGGAGATCGGCGGTTCGACCTCAGACGTCGGGCTCGTGCTGGCCGCGGGGGCGTTCCCCCTGGTGGCGACCGTGCTGGCGGGCGGCGTGGTCGCCGACCGGGCCTCACGCCGCGCTGTGATGGTGGTTACGGACCTGGTGCGGGTCGCGAGCCAGGGCGCGATGGCAGGGCTGCTCATCGCGGGAGTGGCAGAGGTGTGGTCGCTCGCGCTGCTAGCCGGTGTGACCGGCGCGGCCACCGGCTTCTTCAGCCCCGCGTCGACCGGCCTGCTGCCCGAGGTCGTCCTCGCGGAGCAATTGCAGCCGGCGAACGGCCTGCGCGCGAGCGCCGTTTCGACGGGCGAAATCCTCGGCCCGGTTGTGGGCGGTGTGCTGGTCGCCACCGCCGGAGCAGGCTGGGCGATCGCGAGCGACGCCGTGACGTTCGCGGTGAGCGCCGCCTGCTTGGCGATGCTGCGGGTACCGACGCGGGTCGCGGCGCAACGGAGCTCCTTCGTCGCCGACCTGCGTGAGGGCTGGGTCGCCTTTCGGTCACGCAGATGGGTGTGGACCTTCGTCGTCTACTTCGCGATCGTGAACGTGCTCTGGGGAGCATGGGGCGTACTCGGGCCGATCGTCGCCGAGCGCAACCTCGGCGGCGCGGCCGCCTGGGGCACCATTCTCGCGGCGGTGGGGGTCGGAGCGCTCGCCGGCAGCCTGCTCGCGACCCGCGTCAAACCGCAAAGGCCGCTGCTGCTCGCCGCCCTCGCCGACGGACTCTTCGCGCTGCCGTTGGCCTTCATGGCCGCGGCCACGTCGGTACCACTGATCGCCTGCGGCGCGGCGCTGTCAGGCGCCGGGATGGCGCTCGCGATCTCCATCTGGGAGTCGACGCTCCAACGCCACGTCCCCGGCGAGTCGCTGTCACGGGTCAGCTCCTACGACTGGTTCGGCTCGCTCGCCTTCTACCCCCTGGGACTCGCAGTCTGGGGCCCGGTCGCGGCGGTCATCGGGGTCAGCGTCTCGCTGTGGCTGGCCTTCGGGCTCGCCGCCTTTCTCACCCTCGCGCTGATCAGCGTGCCCGACATCCGCCATCTACCTGCCGCCCCGCCGCCGGCAACGACAGCGGCGGGGAACCCAGCCCCGAGTCCGACGCTCTAGTTGACCCTCTAGCCACGCCGGCGGTAGTGCAAGTACACGGTCGCGCCGAACGTGCGGGTCTCGACCAGCTCGAGGTCGATGTGCACGTCCGGCGGGAAGTACGGCGTGCCGCCACCGACCACGATCGGGATAACGAACAGTTCGAACTCGTCGATCAGCCCGCGCCGCATGCATTCCGCCGCAAGGCCGGCGCCGCCGACTGCGATCCTCCGGTTCCCGAGCGCGGCGATCTCCTCCTCGAGCGTTCCCGTGGCCAGGCGGTTGCTGCCCTCGACGCTGGTCAGCGTGGTCGAGAACACGATCTTCTCGAGCGGGCGCCAGATCTCGGCGAACTCCGCCATCACGGGGTCGGAGAACTCCTCGGTGTCCCACACGAGCATCGTCTCGTAGAGGCGCCGGCCGAGCAGTTGGGCGTCGGTCGCGGCGGCCCGTTCGTTGTGGAACCGGTGCAGTTCCTGGCTGGGCACCGCCCAGTCGAAGCTTCCGTCGGGTCCGGCGATGTAGCCGTCGGCCGACATGCTCATGGAATAGGAGATCACGAGGACATAGTGAACCGCGTCGAGCCGACGGCCTTCTCGGCGACCCCGCCGCAGTTGACCGTGGGTGGGCAGTTCTGCGCCGGCTTAGTACCCGCCAGGGATTTGCCACGAGCGCCTAGACACGAAAAAGGCGCCATTTCCGGGGCCTTCTCCTATAACGGGGGCGGGATTCGAACCCGCGACCTTCGGGTTATGAGCCCGAACCTGGGGGTCCGCTGGACTACGTGGAGCACGGTTTCAAGCGGTTTTCGCGAGATCGAGACCTGCTGGGATCGGCTGGGATCTGTGGGGCTTCTTGCCCCATTTCTTGCCCCAAGTGATCCCGACGTGGGCACAATCCCTCGGCTCGGCCGTGAAGGCCATGGCGACCCGCAGACCTGCGCAAAGCGCTGATCGCCAACGCCGCGGCCCTCGATGCCTGGGAGGACATCACGCCCTTGGCTCGCAACGAGTTCATTCTGCTGGGTCGAGGACGCCAAAAAGGAGATAACCCCGGAGCGTCGCATTTCGCCGGACCCAGGCGGAGTTAGAAGAAGGCCAGCGTCGGCCCTGCTGCTGGCCTGGGTGCAAGCACCGCGAGCGCACCGGCAGGTAACTCCGCATTTAAGCCACATCTGCTCTCAGAGAGCGGATCTCACCGCGCCCTAGCAGAGTCCTCGATGGGGGAGCCGAGCCACAATCTCAAGGAATGCTCGTCACCTTCGGATTGGTGAGCGGTGCCAGGGCCTCCGGCTCGCTCCAGCAGTTGGAGCTTCCGGGAGCGGTCACTCGGCAAGCGCTGAGCTGTTCGCCGCCACCCGCGACGACCGAGGCGCTCCCGTCGGGGAATGGCGATGCGCTCGGGGTCGTTCCGGCGACCACGGCCCAGCTTTGATCGGCGCAGTGCGTAGGTCCGGAGATAGTCAGCTCGCAGGTCCCGAGGCGCCCGGATAGGTGTCCGGCCCAGGCTCAGCGTTGCACGTTGGGCGTATCCATGACCGTCATTTCGGACGACGGTCTCGGCTGGATCGCTCATGCGTGGAGTTAACGATCCCTGACTGCAGGTATGCAGTCTCGCGGAAGACGGTCCCTGCGGGAACGCCGTATTCGCCGGTGGAGGGCGGGCCAAAAATCATTTCGACCTGGGCGAGGATTCTCGCGGTACCGGGATCGAAGATGTACCGGCGGCCGAATCCACGTTCCCTGGTCCAGCTGATCGCGTCGCCGCGACGACCGGCGACATCAGCCACGTCGCGCTCGAAACCGATACCCGGAATTTCAGCGAGGGCGTTGTAGGCGGCCGCGCGCAGCGCCGGACTCACGATCGGTTCGCTGAGAATGTTCAGGAGCCTTTCGACCGTCGCACCGCCCCTTGGCGAGTCGGCCGGCGACGGATCGGCCGGTGAGCTCCCCCCACCCCGGTTTTCGACTTTCAGGCGCAGAGCTTCCGGGTCGGTCGGAAGACCGGAGAGCCTGGATATGTAGGTGAATTCGAGGCGGCCCCTGAAGGACTTGGACGCGAAGTCCTTCACCGGGCGCCCGGAGCTGTCGTGGCCCACGTCGTGTTCGTCGGGGTCGTAGGCGAACGGCGGCGGTGAGCCCGCCCCTTCCCAGCGGAGCTGGTCGGCCGCCGAGAGGAACTCGACCCGGCCGAGGGTTTCGCGCTCGCGCGTCTTCCCGTCCGGAGCCGTCCAGACCTGCTTCAGCGTCGGCACGAGAGCGGGCATCCCGTTACCGTCGGAGCCCAGCTGCCTATCCGTGAAATACCTCGGCTTCGTCTTCGACCCAGAAGCGGGGCCGTCCGGGTCCCAGGCTTCGAGGTGAACCTCCTTGGTCCCCGTGTAGAGGAACTGGCCGGGACCAGGCGGGGCTTCGACCTGAGCGTCAGACTCTTCGGCGGCAACGGCAGTCTGTCGGAGCTCGGCGGCGATCGCGGCCTGGCTCAGGGCATCGTCCCCGATCGGGGTGTAGCCGGGCCCGCCACCGGCGCTCAGCCCGAAGGAGCCTTCGCCGCTTGGCGGCGCCGGCACCGGCTCGCAGGGCTCGACCGGACCCTCGGCGATTCCGACCTTGGTGACGCTTCCCCCTTCGGGATCGCCACCGTAGGGAACCGGCGTTCCGGTGAGGACCACGCTTTGGTCGGAGCGGAATGCTCGGGGGTCCAGATTGAAATTGGGAACGGACTTCCGCACCTCCTCCAGGGAGATCTCTCCACGCCTGTACCTCCCGAAGCTTTCGCGCCAGCTCTTGGTGCTGCCCACTCCGATGGTCGGCGGCTCGGGGCCTCCCATGCTCATGCCCCCAATCGTCCCGCCGCCGGGAAGGTGCGCGGTCGAGGGCGTGTAGTGGGGTTCACGGCAGACCTTCCCGGCCGGCAGCCAGTTCACCTGCGCCTTGATCCCGGCCTCCTCCAGGGCCGCTTCCAGGCCGGAGGCGTCTTCGAGGCTGTAGATCTTGATCGTCACCCCCCCGCCCTCCTGCGGTTCCACCGCGAAGGCTCTGGAGGTGCTGTCGCCGCCGGAATTGAAGACGAGAACGATTCCGGCTACGGCAAGCGCGACTGCGGCACCGAGCACCAGGCGCAGGCCGCGCCGACGCTGCCTGGTCGCGGGCGGCGGGCCCTGCCCACCCGGGCTGACCGCATCGACGAGGGCCGCTCGCCGCGCCTTCAGGGTAGCGTCGTCAGGGAGAAGCGGAGAGAGGTCGGGCTTGGGCTTGGTCACAGTGGTTCCTCCTCGGGTCTGGCCACCACAGTCGGGTCGGGGAAGGCATCTCCGAGCCGGGTGCGGGCACGGGCGAGACGGGAGCGCACGGTGCCGATCGGCAGGCCGAGGGTCTCGCCAATCTCGCCGTAGGAGAGGTCGCTCCAAGCGAGTAGAGCGAGGACTTCGCGCTCCCGCCGTGGCAGCGCGCGGATCGCCTTGCCGCTCTCGCGGAGCTGCTGGATCGCATCGACGCGAGCGATTGCCTCGGCCTCAAGGTCATCGGGAGCCTGGCCGACGTTTCGCACCCGCTCGAGGGCGTCTCGGTAGCGGCGCTGGCTCCGCCAGTGGCGGCGGAGGACGTTGTTGGCGATTCCCAACAGCAGCGGGGCGGCGCTGTCGGTGCTAAGCGACAGGCGCTGGCGCTTTCGCCAGGCTTCGAAGAAGACCGTTGCTGTCGCGTCCTCGGCAGCCTGGAGGTCGGCGGTGCGCCAGAGGCAGTAGGACTGAATTGCGCGGGCATGGCGCTCGTAGAGGTCGCCGAACGCCCCAGCGTCATCAGATTTAACGCGCTCCCAGAGCTGCGAATCGCCCGCCATCAAGTCTCTATGCCCGCAAGCCACGATTCGGTTCCCGATCTCACTCTTGTGCCAAGGTTCTACACTCGGTTGGCGACGAAGTTCGCCTCTCCGGACCAGGCCGCCAGGCCGACAGAGACCGGTAAAGAGACGACTTCGATAGGTGCATCGAGCGCTCCCCCCGGCTCGTAGCACGCAGAGGGCCAGGAATCCAGCCTGAACCGGAGGAATAGGTGACCGTCTCGGGTTCCTACACGGACAGTCCGCTTATGAGCCCGAGCCTTGAGATCGGCTTGCCCCATCTGTTGCCCCAGTCCATCCCCGCGCACGATCGAGCGACGTCTAGGGTTGCTCTTGAGCGCCACCGCGGTGCTCGCGCTCCACTAGTCCAAACGCCGCGTCATTTGCGACTTTTTCGTCTCACTTATGGGAGAGTTCCTGCCCCGGTGTCCGACTTTGTACCGCCAAGCCCCTACGAGGGCATCCCTCAGCAAGACTGGAGCGCCATAACCCGGCAGCTCTTAACTGACTACCCCGTCCCCCCAGACGAGATCGTCGAGATCGTGCTTGAGCAGTGGGCAAGCATCTTTGAGTCGGGCATCGGGAAGCACGGACTTAGGATCGGCGAGCACATTTTTCCCAAGCCACAGATCATGGGCGACTATCTTCATGAGCTAATTCCGTATGAGTTCCGCGCGCGATATCCCGGGAAGTGGCGCCGAGACGAGACCGGGAAGGACAAGGATCTTGTCTGGGAAGAAGATCCGGAACGTTGGTCGACCGAGATCAAGACCTCATCCCATCCATCGCAGGTCTTCGGCAATCGGAGCTATGCCCAGCCCGGAAAATCCAAGAAGACGAAGTCGGGCTTCTACCTCACGATCAACTTTGAGAGATGGGCTGACTGCCGCCCGGACCTTCCGAAAATCAGGCTGATTCGCTTGGGTTGGCTCGACCACACTGATTGGGTTGCACAAAAAGCAGCCACCGGACAGCAAGCGAGAGTAAAGCCCGAGGCGTACCTCGGGAAACTACCTCCCCTATTCCAAGCCGATGCTTAGCTGCGGGTTCCCGTTGCGATCGCTGCGGCCGCCCTTTCCAGTCGCTCGATGGCAATCTCAATGTAATCCGGGTTCAACTCGATACCGACCACAGGCCGACCTAGGGTCAGTGCCGCCTCAGCGGTGGTGCCTGATCCCATAAAGGGATCGAGAACGAGAGCTTTAGAAGGGCTTCCTCCCTTGATAATCCGTTCTATGACGGCAATTGGAAATTGAGCCGGATGTGGCGTGCGCTCCCTAGAGCTTCGATTCTTCCCCGAAGTAACCTTCGGGAATATCCATACGTCGCTCGGGTTCTTGCCAGCTAAATTGACCTTTCGCTTTCCATTCTTAAATTGGTTTGGATATTTGATATTGGGGTCCCGAACAGCGTCCAAATCAAAGTAGAAGTCGTTCTCGTCCCGCGCGTACCAGAGAAACTTCTCGTTTCGCGGCGAATAAGCCCGGCGTGCAGCGACTCCAGCCCCGTAGTGCCAAACGATCTCTTGAATCAGATAGAACGGCACCCGATCCCACAGCAAATAGGGAATAGGAATCGCACGAGCCCGCGTAGGCAGTGGCATATACCCGAGGTTCAGCCAAAAGGCTCCCCCGCATGCAGTCGCCGAGTAAACACCAGAAATCCATCGCTCACACCAGTCGAGGTACTCCTCGACGCCTAGACGCGCCTCATACTCCTTACCGATGTTGTATGGGGGTGAAGTCACGGTGAGATCGACTAGCCCTGACGGAAGATCCTCAAGAAGATTTACGCAGTCGCCCTGGTAGAGCATTACGCCATGCCTGTCATAGGCCGGCTCGCCGAGCGCCTCTCGGATCTCGTCGAGACGCGATTTCGTATCGGTCGAGGTCGGCGCGAGCAGTTGGCCCGTTGGCGTGATCATTCCTGCAAGTCTTGCGCATCGCGCGGACGTGCTGTCAAAAGCGTGACGAAGCTTCTTGTCTGAGCCACAATCCTTGCCTTCCGCATCTCGTCATGAGGCCTTTGACTCTAGGAAATCGCTCTTGAGCTTAGATTCCAGCTCAGGTGGATTCGCATCTTTCGAGTGCAGGGGGTCAGATGAGAGCGGACATAGCGCAAGGCCTGAATCGACCTCCCTCGAAGCTCATGTTGCCCCAGGCGTTGCCCCACGAGCGATTTTGAACCCCATTGTCTGCGCCCCAGAAAGAAGAAAACACCGCACTTGCGGGGCCTTCGTGAAATAGCGGGGGAACGACTCGATCTTAGAAGTGCGCCTCCCGTGCCTCTGGAATCAGTCGTGAAAACCACTGCTGAAGCCAAAAAGCGGCGTCAAGGATAACCGGGCCAAAAGCCGGTGCTCGAAAAGAGGCCTTGATCCGGGCGCCGCGCGGAGCTACGTTCGCCGGCCGCAAGACATAAATGGCCCCGGCGGCGCGTGAACGCCCCGGGGCCTGGCACCGAAGAAACCACCTTCGATGCGCGACCGATTCTCCCAGAGCACCGCGCGTGCTTCCGGGTAGATGACGCTCCTCGATCCGAGGCGGTTCTTCGGTGCCCTACCGAGAGGAGGGCACCATGCCCCGCAGCACCATCACCATCGACCGCGACCAGCGCAACGGGCTCTACGAACTGGTCCGCAATCACCTCGGCTCCGTCGGCGATCTCTGGGACGCGCTGGAGCGAGACAAGGACTTCGCCACCGCCGAGCGGCTCGGCTTGGAGTTCGGCGAAGACTTCCGCCTGCTGGAGGACCTCGGTTGGAGCGAGGAGGACGGCCGGGAGGAGGTCGAGCTGACCATGCCGATCCATGACCTGATGGAAGCGCTCAAGCGCCTCCAGGGCGAAGCCGGTCTAATCCTCACCGGGGTTGAGGGAAGCAGCGAGGACGCAGAGACGAACCAGCGGTTCCGGCGCGGCTACGAGACGTGCGAGCGGGTGCTGGCCGGGCTCGATGCCTCCTCCGGAGGCCGGTAGCCATGTGCGGGCATCGAGCGGGTCGACCGGGGCGGCGCCGGCTGCGCTTTCCCGAGTCGACGCCGCCCGGCCTCAACCACTCGATCGTGACCGGCACCCTGATCGACGACCCGCGCTTGGCGCGAAGTCCGACCGACGAGCCGATCGTCCTCCTCGAGGTCGAGTTCCCGGTCGCCGATCCCGAGCGCCCGGAGCTGCTGTGGACCTGGGCGAGCTGCCAGATCGAAGTGCCGGACGCACTCGCCGAGCGGCACGAAATCCGCAAGCTGCGGCGCGGCGACTCGGTCCTCGCCGCCGGCCAGCTCAGCAACCGCTGGACAGCCGAACCCGGATACACCGGCAAGCGCGACGCGATCGTCGCTGCCCTGGTCCACCCCGGCCTATCGCCAGGCTCAGAGGAGCTGTTCATCCCAGGAGACGAGCCGTGAGCCCGCGCCCTCCCACACTGGCGCCACCCACCGAGGAGCTGAAGGCGCGCTTCGCGCGGAACCTGGCCCGCTGCCGCGAACAGGCCGACGTCTCTCAGGAAGAGCTGGGCTTCCGCGCCTCGCTGCACCGCACCGAGATCAGCCTGTTGGAGCGTGGTGAGCGAATGCCCCGCGTCGACACGGCCGTGCGAATCGCCGGCAGTCTTGGCGTTCCGCTCAACGACCTCGCGGTCGGCCTGGAGTGGAAGCCCGGCTACACGATCGTCGTGCCCGGCGAGTGGGACGTGGTCGAGCGGCCGGGGTCGGCGAACGGCGACCGGTCGGCGGGCGATCCCGATGGGTGAACCGGCTGCTGCATTCAGCTTCAAGGCCAAGGCCCGCTTCGCGGACAGCCTCTACCGCGCCCGCGAGGCTGCCGGCCTCTCGCAGAAGGACGCGGCGGCCCGCGCCGCTCTCACCCCCGCCCGCCTCGACAAGATCGAGGGCGGCGAAGCGATCCCCAGCTTCGACATCCTGATCCGCCTCGCCGGTGCCTACTCGGTGACGGTCGGCCAGCTGGTCGAGGGCGTCGCATGGAAGCCGGGCTGGGTCGAGGACTCCGGGCCAGCAGAATACATTGTGTCGGGAGAGCACCTACCCGCTGGATAGAGAGAGAACTCGGCGAAGCAGCTCGAAACGGGAACACGCCTGTCTTGTCAACTCGGGCAAGATTGACGACCGTCGCATGCCACAGCCACCTCCGACGAGCTCCGTCCACGAATCCCTTCGCCCCCACTTGGCGAATATCAGGCGTTTCCCCATTTTTGTCTCCTATGGCGACGAAGCGACACCGCTCAAGACTAGAGTCAAGCGCCTCGTCGAAGAGGCCTTCAATCGCCAGCTCGTTCACGGCAGCTGGGAGGCTGAGCTGGTCGTCTGGGACTGGCGCGATATGGCCGGGCAGCGCGCTCCAGATGGGGGCCGGACGAACGACCTCTTTGTTCAGAAGGCACGAGAAAGCAGCGTAACCATCGTTCTGCTGTGCGACCACATGCCGCCAGGCTCAGAAGAGGAGTTGCTCGCCGTCCTGCAGGAGACGGACATCGACCTAAAGGTCTTCTGGCTGAACGTGGCTGGGAATGAGGAGCCTCCCAGGGAGAGCGAGGTCGCTCAGTTCCTCGACCGCCACGGAGATGATTTCAAGTACATCGAGCTCTCCGACCTTGAAAGCGAAGACACCTGGATTCAACTAACCAGCAATTTGGCAGCCGTGCTCCTTCAAGCACTTCGCGGCCAAAACCGACCGTCGTACATGGAGACGCGTGGTGAAGCCTGACCTAATAGCCGCATTGCTGTGGGATCGACCGACCCTCGTGCGAAGCGAATCACAAGGGGCGCGGGAATTTGTTGATGCGCTCGACCTCAGACAACTAAACGACTCACCTAAGGAGGATGATCCACTCGGCCTAGCGGCCCATTCGATCCTCGCCGAGTTCTCTGATGAGAGCAAGCAAGAGGCACTCCGGGGATATCGACGACTCAGTGAGTCAACTGATCCCGGAACTCGCTTGCTCGGCCTATGTCTTCTTTGCTGGTCTGAGCTCGACCACGAGCCAACCAGGCTGGCCGAAGCACGAGCGGAAATCGAAAAGCTTGACGACCCCCTTTTGCGCGCCCGTCTGACCACGAAGCTCATTGCCGCCGCATTCGAGTATGGCTGGGATGAGCTTCTTCCAGACCTCTTTGCACGTGCCCGAGAATGGGCACCGGAGAAATCAAAGCTGAGGGCAATGATCGACCATGCGGCCTACAACCTGATTGGGGACCAATGGCCCATGGACTGGGTTGACGAGTCCGACCCACTGACTGAATATCAGTGGATATACGACAAGGCGGCGGGAGCTGCAATAAAAACGTTGACCCAAAGCGTGGAAGAAATGGCTCGTTCCCCATGGCTGCTGTCATTCACGATTGGTGGGGCACCACTTAATCAACCATCCGCCGCAGAGATACAAGCCCGGTGGGCAGGTGCAATCTGGCTTCGCACGGAGTTGCAGACGCAACTAGCGGCACATCTGCTCCAAGGCAGAGCGAGCTCCAGCAGCGAATACACCTCGGCAGTCACGCTCTGGGCCCTAGGCAGTGGCAAACAGCTTGCCCAGATAATCGACTTTGCCGAGCGACACTTTGACGAGGATTCTGCGGATTTCGTCGTTCGGCATCTAATGCGTTCCGGCCCTGTTGCACAGAAGTTCAATAATCGTCTACTTGAGGCCGCTGTCGAGTGCTGGGACTTGATATCGGAGTCCACCGCCACTGAGCTATTGGGCCGGTTTATACCGACGCAGACCGAGCACCCGGTTGGCCGCCAGGTGGCTGTCCTCTGGGCTGTTCTTTCGCTGCGAATACCCGATCCCTGGGCCAGCCGTCTTGATGACCTCTCTGACGACGAGGCGCGGGCCGTCCTAATGGCCATGACCCCTGTCGTCGCCGAAAGCATCCCACTGAAGTCGGCCCGCCGTCTTTATGAACTGAGCTTCGACGAAGATTCGGTCGAGGCAAAAGCCCTACCCACGATCGCAGCACTAGTTGATCGCCTGAGCAAGGCAGAAGACTTCGAGCCTGCCGAGCCCCTTCCGGCCAAGGTTGTTATTGACCTAGCCTGGCGCACCAGTCGCCTCGTCAGTCAAGAGGCACTACAAAAGGCTCTAAACGAACTCACGGATGATGTTGACGAGCTCATTGCGGAAGCGAAACGTGGAACGGCCGGATTCGGTACCGAAAACCCGTTTGTCACGCTTGCCTCTGCCATTGCCAAGCTAGGACAACTTCCGCGACGCACGCGTGATCTCCTAGTAGAGGCTGCAACCAGCTCGCGAACTGCCCGGAATGTGCGCTACGACGCAATTCGCGTCCTGGTTATGGCTGTAGCCCATGACGCACTTGACCTAAAAGATCTACCGGGCTTGATCGATGCGATCCCAGAGGCAGGTGCTGAATCACTATGGCCCTCCTATTCACCCGAGCTTGTGCGTGCCGCCAAGACGGAGCTCGCAATGGCAGCAGGAGAAATAGAGGACAACTTGCCTCGACTCTTGGTCCTCTCTCGCGATCCCGATGCCCGTGTTCGAATCAATGCGATTGAAGCAGCAGTTCTCGGCAGGCGCCGATTCGACGACGACATGCTCGAATCGATTCTTCTCAGCGGTCTGTTTGACCCAAGCAGCAAGGTGATCCAGCAATCGCTCGGTGCTTTCGCCGAACTACCCCCGACTCGCCCGGCGGCCCAGGCGGCCCTGGCAGAGCGACTTCTAGAACTGTTCGGCGGCAGCGGTCGCACGGTGCGAACCGCAATCGCCCGTCTGGTCGCCAAGTCCGACCTCCCAAGTCCGCTAAGCGAAGTCGCGCAGAAACTCAAAAACAAGGCGGAAGCAGACCGCTCGTTTGAGGTGCGCGCCGCCGTCAACGAATAGCGACGCCAAATCGAACGTCCCTTGCCGAGGATCTTCGGATAGCCCTATTCAGCTACCTAGAACATCACCGTGGGTCAAACAATACCTGCTGCGTATCAGGCTTTGGCCATCAACTGAACCCGCTCAAACACACTCCCCCCTCTGTCTACAACCGCCTGCCGCTGTTCGCTGGTAAAGCCGCCAGCCAATGCGCTGAGGATTGGGCGCGCTTCATGATCGGCCGCGAACTCAAGCAACGAGTGCAACTGCTCATCGGTGATTGATGCAGTTGCCTTGCACTCTGCAACCGAGACCGCGCTGCCATCGGAAACCAGCAGATCGTGCTCAGTCTGACTTCCGCTGCTCGATGTGAATTCCAAACCAAGCCATGCCGCCCGCACTGTTGAGAGGTCTGACGGGAAGCAGGCTCGAAGGGTCAACAGTACCGGGAGCAGATCCTGGTCCATCGCCCGTGCCATTAGGCCATCCAACATGTAGACAACCGGCCTCTCAATCGTGTCGCCTTCCTCAAGCACAGGAAGCAAGTACGAGTTGCCGCAAGCACGACAGCGGACTCGCTCGCTCTGCTCATCGAGCAACAGCACTTCGCCGATCTTGCACCGAGAGCAGCGAACCGACGCCCCTCGAACCACAAAGCCAGTCTCGACGAGAGCCCCAAGCGCTGGCAGCAGTTTGCCCTTTGGCAATTTAGCCTCACCAGCGATTTCATTCGCCGAGCGTGCTCGTTGCTCAAGGAAATGAGCCTCCTTAGTCAGCAAATCTGCCAGCAAGGTCTCATCTAGCACGATGCCCGTCTGCTTCCTCGCCTCTTTAACGAGTCTTTGAGCGAGCTTCGGGCGGGAGGTCGGAGCGAGGGCATTCAGGATCGCGAGTGCCTGCTCATTGGCAAGTACCGCCAGTGCCTCTAGATTTCCCAGCCGGTCGAGCAGCGCTTGCCCATAGCTACCAGGCGGGGACAGCTTTACCGTCTCACCTCGCGCGGCCGCCCAACTACCGAGCGCTGTCCACGCGTCGGGTAGAACAAGTCGAAGGTAGCCCTGACCGATCCATGCATTGGTGTTGATCGTTAGCCCCTCAGGTACTCGTAAAGGCATTCGACAGAATCGCACTGGCCGCAGGATCGGTGAGCGGCATTGGCAAGGGAAGGCCCTCAATTCCAACTCGTATCAAATGGCCAGTCTCCGGCAAATGTTCGGGTCGAGGAGGTCGAAACGACACCTCACCCGACGTGACCGTCACCTGATCGTGGACTACGGCACCCCGCTTGATTTCCCCGCCAGGGGTGGGTCCAAAGAAACCAAAGCTGAGCGGCCGATCTCCCCTTCCCCCGCCAATCGAGCGACTCACCCGATTGCCGGCGTCTTCCTGAAAGCCGAGCGACTCCAAAGCATTCTGCGCAATTGCTTTGTTTTTCCCAGCCATCAGCCCTATGTCTGGCTTTTGAGCATAGAGATTGTCGCTGGCTATGAACTGCGGAAGCGGCCTAAGCACCTCTGGATCATCGAGCGCCTCCCGTGCCACGCCAAACACCATTGGTCGATTACCAACGTCGCGGCATCGTCCTCGCAAATTCCAAAATGCAACCAGCTCTTGGAACGAACCGTTGTCGAAGACGAAAAGGCTGCGGCCGACCGGCAGCGATCCATAGGTACCCATCAGGCTCACACTCTGCTCTACAGGCGAGGTGCCATTCAATTGGCCGCTTAGCATCGCTGCGTGTGCCTGAAGCGGCGCACTAACGTCACCTACGTTGAAGTAGTTGCGATAGTGCTCCGAATCCTCAGAATGCAGGTAGCCCCAAGTTGCCAGTGAGATTCGCTTTAGTCGGTCTGAAGCAAAGCGAGGAACGCGAAGCAAGCGATTCTGCAGGTGGTCAGCGGGCACAGGTTGCAAGCGCAGCGGGTGCATCTCTTGATCGTCGAAACCATCCCACGCGGACGACCACCGGCGCACTTGTGATGGCCCGAGTTTTTTTGCCAGTTGTACTTGAGCTGCCTCTGGCACCGAGTCATGTACGTAGCACGCTTCAACGGGTCGATCCTCCAGGTACCCACTGATAATGGGCCACGTACGGCCATCGGAGCGCACCGGGATAATCAGGGTGCTGGCTCCATTCCAGAACTGGGAGCATCGTTTCAACGCCCATTCAAGGGCGTTCATGTCTCCCTGCCGCACCGCTATTGCCCACTCGGGGCCACGGTAGTAGAAGGTAAGACCTACTTGGTAAGTCGCCGGTGGCTCAAACATAAATAAAGGACGGCCTTTACTAGATCAGGGTGCAATGCACCCCCACTAATCT
This sequence comes from uncultured Solirubrobacterales bacterium, assembly GCA_963706605.1. GTDB lineage: Bacteria > Actinomycetota > Thermoleophilia > Solirubrobacterales > 70-9 > VRUE01. The sequence goes on along the minus strand of OY970165.1, from coordinate 1,586,217 downwards.
CGATCGGCCAAGACCTCCTCAACGGTTTTCTTGCTGTCAAAGAGGAGATGCCCTTGCTCGACAAGGGCTTCCGCAAAGCGACGCTTGAAATGGTCGCTGCCTGGGGCACGACCATTACCGCGCTCGATCAGGTAGTTCTTGAATGAATGTGCGGAGCCGGGTGATCGCTTCCACCCGGAGATCAAGTTCAGGAACGTCTCACCTCTCTGCATAAACCCCTCGCAGAAGAAGAGCTCCTCGGCGGAAAGGATCGAAAGGGGTGCGATCTTGGGATGCTGTAGAGGCCCGGCGTCTTGCAGTGCCACATCGACGGCCAGACTGATCTCGTTACGCAGCGGAAAGGCATGAGAGGTGACGATCACCGGCCAGATTTTCCCTGCCGCGAGGGGGTCGATCCCGGTAAGGATCAGCTTACCTTCTCGAAAATCAGCGATCGAGCGATCGAGCTGTTCAGCCTTGCCGACCACAAGCCGTTGCAGGTCCTCGGAGAAGTGATCGAGATCGCCACGGGTGAGAGTGCCGACCCGCAATGGGCCGGATACGACCTCGACAAAGACCGGGTTCCCCTCGTATCCCAAGATCACGTCGGAGGAGCGACGCTCCTTTGAGGAAGAGGAGCCATACAACACGTCGGCTGCGATCGGTACCTCTTTCCCGCCGGCCTCAACCCCGCGTCGCAAGGTGCGCTCGACAAGCTCTTGGAAGGGCAGGCCGAACTTCGAGCTGTAGATGGTCCGCTTCAGCTTTTCGTCTTCGGCGGCCTCCGAAAGGATGTGAATGATTCCCTCGTTGAAACGGCGTTGCAGGGCGGGCATGGAGATCGGCACGTACTGACCAGGTTCTCCCTCGAAGAGCGGGAATCGGTCAAAGGCCAGTGAGCCATAGGTGGTCTTGCCGTAGTGGGCATCTTCGGCTTCGAGTTCGCAACGCAGATTCTTCTGGTCGCGGGCTACGAAGTTGAAGAATGACTTCCAGTCCTGCTCCGAAACCTTCACCGACGAGAAATAGGTACTGGGAATCAGCACCAGACCGCCTTCGCCCTCCTCGCGAGTGGCGTTGATGAACCGCGCCTCCACTGCACTGCCAATCGTGAAGAACTTAGCCATCGAAACCCCCGTGTGGCGCTCGAACGCTGCTTCCAGACCCTTCGCGGCCTTCGGATCGAGCTCAGGCAGGAGCTTCCGGTAGACCTCGTAGTGGATCGCGGTGGCTGGCAGGTGATCGTCCACGTGATTGACGCCGCATTGACGCAACTCCCATGAGAGCCGTTCGCGGCGATCTTCAATCGTCAGATCGGCATCGAGCAGGTCGTTTACGGCGATGAGGCAAGTGACCCAATCCTCATATAGCCGGCCGTCGCCAAAGCCATCAGGTGGCCGAGAGTCGGCATGGAGAATCGCCAAGCGGGCGAGGTGAAGCAGCTGCTGCTCACAAAAAACTACGGTCGGCTGATCACGTTCAAGCTGAGCGGTCAGCACTCTGCCGAACTCGCAATCGCCGACCACCCGCTCGACAAGTCCGCGCTGCAAGGCAGTCCAGTTCTGGGGGCCACCTGGAAAGGCCAGCCTGGAACTGAGATCGCCAATATGGGCAATGCAGTCCGCGCAGGACAGGCCGCGCAACAATTCGATGATTTCTTCTTCGGAGATAGAGGACTCGTATCCGACGAGATCTCCATAGGTGACGTACGTGCCGGTGTTGCGCAACGCCGGTGACCTGATTTCCTCGCGCCCGGCGACCGCCGAGCGTGGTACCCAGAGCCCCAGAGCAGTTTGAACGCCAGCCTCCATTGTTCTTCGAGGATAGGGAGAGTCCACGACACAGCCAGCGCTTGACAACCAGGGCAACGCTGGGCCTGGTTGTGGAACTGACCGCCTCCTCGACTAGAGGGCATGGAGCCGAAGCCGGTCTCCGGCACGAAATCTAAATTTTTGCCGGAAAACGCCGCCTCAAACGACGGATAGGTATGAGGCAACGATTGAAGGTGACTCGACGAATTGGGGGGTCCACTTTCGCTGCTCGGCCCCCTGTTGTTGTAGATGCGGAATTCGCGACGCAAAACCACGCCTCAAACGACAAAGAGACATGAGGCAAGCAGCCCGACAGTCGTTGCGGCAAATGTCGGATTCGTCACACAAGACGGTCCACTTTCGCTGCTTCTTGCTCCGTATAGGTGTGAGCCCCTATTACGGAATCCAAGCCGGGCGTGGCAACTGGTCGCCTGGCAGCTCGACTGCCGGGCCGACCGTCAGGCCGCCCCTCGGTTCGCCCAGGGTCGGCAAGTTCATCGAGCGCAGCTTGGAGGAAGCGAAATGAGCTTCCCGGCGTTCGCTACTTCAAAGCTCGGCTGGCGAGACGACGAAGCCGAGCCGGTCTGCGCCTCGACGCAGGGCGCCGTCGAGCGTCACCAGCCGGCAACCGAGAATCTGGGCCAGCGCGACGTACTCAGCGTCGTAGGTCCTGCCCCAGCCGAACTGCTCGGCGATCTTCCAGGCAGTCCTTCCGAGCTCGGGCTCATCGACGCGACGAACCGGGCAGCCTTCGAGGCGCTCGTGCTGGACCTTGGCCTGCTCGGCGCTGACCTTTCCGTTCAGCAGCCCGAGGTGCATGGTCGAGCGGGCCTCCGACCACATCAGCGCCGGGGCGACGAGATCATCGTCGCCCAAAGACTTGAAGCCCTCGGCGCTGCCGACCGAGGCAATCGTGACCGTGGCATCAACGACGAGGGTCAACGCCGACCGCTACGAGCCTCGTGCAGCAGCGCCACCCAGTTCGGCTGCGGCGTGCCGTCCTCGAAGGTCTTCCACGCCTCTGGCAGCCCGACGATGTCGTCCTCGGCTTCAGGCTCATCGACCACGATGATCCGCGCCCTCGGAACCTGGGGCTCGCTCAGCTTGTCGACCTCACGGTGCAGCTGGTCACGCGTTGCCATGCCCACCAGTTTACCGGCCATTCCAGCCGTTCCCACCGACTCCACGAGGAGGCCATGATGCGCAAGTTCGCCTGGTACGGACGCCTATCGACCAAGGACAAGCAGGACCCGACGATCTCCTTTCCCTCCCAGCGCAACGAGTGCGCCGAGAAGGCCGAGGAGCTGGGTGGCCGGATCGTCTGCGACTTCACCGACCAGGAGGCCGGCCGCCGCGACGATCGGGTCGGTTGGAGCGAGCTGGTCCGCGAGGCCAAGGAGCCAGACGCACGGCGCTTCGACGCAGTGATCGTCTACTCCACCTCGCGCCTCAGCCGCGAGCTATTCCACGCCCTCGCCTACGAGCGCGAGCTGGGCCGGGCCGGTGTCGAGGTCTTCTACGCCCGCAGCGCCGGGGATCAGACCAGCCCCGAGGGTCGCCTGATCCGCCACATGTTCCAGGCTCTCGACCAGTTCGAGGTCGAGAAGCTGGGCCGTGAGGTGCGACGCGGGCAGACCGAGAACACCCGCCAGGGATACCGCAACGGCGGTCGAGCGCCCTACGGATACCGACTGCGGCACGAGGCCCATCCCGATCCGCGCCGAGCCCGCGCCGGAGACACGAAGTCGCGGCTGGCCCGCGACCCCGAGCAGGCGCCGGTGATCGTCGAGATGTTCCAGCGCTTCCTCTCCGGCTCGGGCTACAAGGAGATCGCCGACCACCTCAACCGCCCCGGCGGCCCTCCCCCACCTCGCCACGTCGACTCCAAGCGCAACACCTCGGGCAAGTGGTCGAAGAGCACGATCCGCTCGATCCTCGAAAACCACGTCTATACCGGGCGTCTCTACTGGAACCGTCTCGACTTCCGCGCCGTCAAGCAGGGCGAGGGGCCGCTGGTCCGGCGCAGCCCGGAGGAGTGGGTCGAGGCCAACCAGCGCCACGAGGCGCTCGTCTCCGAGGAGGACTTCAAGCGGGTGCAGGCGGAGATGAAGGCGCGCAGCACCGGCCAGGGCGGCAACCGTCGCCGCTACACCCAGAACCGCTTCTACCAGCTACGCGGCATCGTCCACTGCGCCACCGGCCACAACCCGCTGCGGATGCATGGCAAGCACCGCAAGAGCAGCACCTACTACGCCTGCGGCTACCGGCTCTCCTACGGCGACACCGCCGCCGAGGCCACCGGCCACGGCAAATGGCAGTACGTCCGCGAGGACAGCCTGCTGACGCTGATCGACGCCTTCTTCGCCACGCGGGTCTTCGGCGCCGATCGCCTCGCGCACTTCCGTAAGCAGAGCTCCACCCTGGAGGCGGAAATACAGAACAAGGACGGCGCCGAGCGGGAGCGTGCGGGCCGACAGCTCGGCGAGGTCGAGCAACGGATCGACCGCCAGCTCGCCGCGATCGAGGCTGGGGTCGATCCAGCCCTCGTTGGCGAGCGAATCCGCGCCCTGAAATCCGAGCGCCAGGAAGTCGAGGCGGCGATAGCCGAGCTCGACCACGCACAGCGGAACGGCGACGGTTTCGACCCCGACGAAGCCGTCGCGATCATCGACGCCCTGCCCGACCTATCCAAGGCGCTGGCGGAAGCCGATCCCGAGCTGCGGCGAGCGGTGTTCGAGGCATTCCGGCTGCGTGTCGAGATCGACCGCAACAGCGGCCTAATACGACTGAAGGCGCTCGTATCGAGCGCCTTCAGTCAAGTAAGGGACCTGAGCGAGCTTTGCTCTACTAAGGCCATAGCGGGGGCGGGATTCGAACCCGCGACCTTCGGGTTATGAGCCCGACGAGCTACCTGGCTGCTCCACCCCGCGGCGGTTTGTCAATGCTAGCAATGGGGGGCTGGTCGACCGTGGGTGCCCGGCTGGGAGCGCAGAAGGGCTTGCGTGACGGCGGTGACGAGGACGGGGGTCTGGGCCCGAGGCATCTAAAGTGCCCGCCCTCCATGGCTGAGAATTCTCAACGGGTCGCGGTGATCGACGTCGGCAGCAACTCGACGCGGCTGCTGGTCGCCGACGTCTCCGACGGCGTCTCCGTGGTGGAACGCCACAGCCGGGTCACGCGGCTCGGCCGCGGCGTCGACCTCTCCGGCCAGCTGTCGGACGAGGCGATCGAGGCGGCCTGCTCGGCGATCGCCGACTACGTCTCGATCTGCGCAGAGACCGGCACCGAGAAGGTGACCGCGATCGCCACCAGCGCCGTGCGCGACGCCTCAAACGGCAGCGCCTTCGTCGCCGAGCTGCGGGAGCGCTTCGCCCTCTCGGCACGAGTCCTCGACGGCGAGGAGGAGGCGCGCCTCACCTACCACGGTGCCACCGCCGAGCAGCCGCCCACCGTCCCAACCCTGGTGATCGACATCGGTGGCGGCTCCACCGAGCTGATCGTCGGCACCGGCGAGGAGATCGCGTTCCACGCCTCGCTGCAGGCCGGCGTCGTCCGCCACACCGAGCGCCACATCTCCGCTGACCCGCCCACCGTGGTCGAGATGGAGGCGCTGGCCGAAGATGTTCGGGGCCTGCTCGAGGCCGCGCTCGAAGGCCACGGCGACGAGGTTCGAGCTTCGGCCGGGATCGCCGTGGCGGGCACGCCGACCTCGCTCACCGCGGTCGAGCTGGAGCTCGACCCCTATGACCCGGCCCGGGTTCACGGCCACGTCCTCTCCCTGGAGACGATCCAGCACTTGCTCTCGAAGCTCGCCTCCGCGCCACTTGCCCAGCGGACAGAGATCACGGGGCTGCATCCCGACCGTGCGCCGACGATCGTCGCCGGCGGCGTCATCCTGATCGAGGCGATGCGCGCCTTCGGCCTCGACCGGATCCAGGCCTCAGAGCACGACATCCTCTACGGAATGGCGCTCAAAACCGCCTCAGAGCAGGAATAACTACCCGTGAACTGCCCAGGACAGCCACATGGGACCCGGTGTACAGTCGAGTTTTCCGCTGCCGTACAGTTGGGTAAACATCCCGGTCGAACCCCGAAAACTAGGTAAACTTCATCTACCGAGTTATTAGTAGTCGCAAAATCGGCTCCTAGACATTTCGGATAGGCGAGCGCATACTCGTCACATCGGGGAAGAGGTGAGGATGAGAGTCTCACCACAGACCCGTCATAGGGTTCGGACGATTGCCGCATTATGGCGCCTCCCGCCGTCTGGGCCCATCGAATAAGAACTGGTCCCTGAAGACGTACCCCTGCCCGTCCTGAGGGGCCAACTTGAATCGGCCGCCAGCGATGGCGGCCGATTCTCGTCTGGGAGCGGGTCGGGTCCCGAGCTGGCCGGCCAGCCAGCTTTCCGCTCTATCAAGCCAAATTCGACTTGCGCGGATAGACGACGTCGGGGTCGGTGAAGACGTTGACCAAGGTCGGTCGGCCGGATTCGAAGGCGCGCTCCAGCGCCGGTCGCAGCTGATCCGGATCGCGGACGACGATCCCGTCGCAGCCCAGCGCCTCGACCATCTTCTCGTACGGCGTTTCCGGCCTCAGCTCCGCCGCCACCGAGTAGCCGTAGAGGAATTTCATCGGGTGATGCTCGAGCGCCCAGATGCCGTTGTTGCCCATCACGCCGACCACGGGAAGACCGTGACGCGCCAAAGTGTCGAACTCCATCCCCGCGAAGCCGAAGGCGCCGTCACCGAGCAAAAGGCAGACCTGCCGGTCGGGATGGGCGAGCTTGGCGCCGATCGCCTGACCGGGGCCGGCGCCGAGGCAGCCAAAGGGACCGGGGTCCATCCAACAGCCCGGCTCGAAGGTTTCGATGAAGCGGCCGGCGTAGGAGACGAAGTCGCCGCCGTCACCGATCACGATCGCGTCGCGGTCGAGCACCTCGCCCAGCTCCTTGTATACGCGGACGGGGTGCAGCGGCGAACGACCGTCGTTCAGCTCCACCTGCTCGGCGGCGCGCTTCTCCGCCTCGACCCCCCTCAGCTTCTCCAACCAGGTGTCCGTGCGCCCCCGCCCGCCCGCAGCCGCTTCACGGATCGCCGCCAGCGTGGCGGCGACGTCTCCGACCAGGTCGACCGCCGGAGCTCGATTCGCGCTCAGCGCGTTGGCGGCGACGTCGAGTCGGATCAACTTCGTCTCCTCGCCGAAGCTCTCGCCGAAGCCGAGCCGGAAGTCGATCGGCACGCCGACGACCAGCGCCACGTCAGCACCCTTCAGACCGGCACCGCGCGCCCGGCTGAAAGCCAGCTCGTGATCGGCGGCGAGACAGCCCCGACCCAGCCCGTTGAGGAAGACGGGGATCCCGAGGGCTTCCGCCAGCGCCTGCAACTCCCCCTCGCCGTGCCCCCAATAAAGGCCGGTTCCGGCCATGACCACCGGCCGCTCGGCGCCGTCCAGAAGCGCCACCGCCTCCTCGACCCCCGCGGCGGGCTGCGGCTCAGGCCGAGAGGGCGCGGGGATCTCCGCCTCCGCCTCGCTGAAGACGACGTCGAGCGGGTAATCGACGAAGGTTGGCCCGGAGGGCGCGCTGAGGGCAAGATCGAGCGCTCCCGCGGTCCGGGCCGCGATCCGCGCGGTCTCCTTCACCGTCTCGGCCGACTTGACCAACGGCGTGACGAAGGGAAGGTGGTCGATCTCCTGCAGCGAGCCCGAACCCCAGCGGAGCTCCGGCGCCCGCCCGCCCAACACGCAAAGCGGTGAGCAGTTGGCCTGGGCGCCGGCGATCGCGCTGATGCCGTTGGTCACCCCTGGACCGGCCGTCAGTGCCGCCACCCCGACCCGCCGCGTTGCCTTCGCGAAACCCTCGGCCGCGAAGACCGCCGACTGCTCGTGGCGCACGTCGACGATCTCGATGCCCTCCTCCAGGCAACCGTCATATATGGAGAACAGATGCCCACCGGACAGCGTGAAGAGGTGGCTGACGCCGCGCGACTTCAGCGCTTTCGCGACAAGGCGTCCCCCGTGGTCCACGGGCGCGAGATTACCCGGAGTGCCCGGGGCGGGACTCGAACCCGCAAGCCCCCAAAGGGGCAGCGCATTTTAAGTGCGCCGCTTTTGCCAGTTTCGCCACCCGGGCATTGTCGATGGTATCCGGCCCCTTCTGACTGTCTAAAGGCCCGATAAAAGATTGTCAGGACCGCAACTATCCCGGTGCTACGGTGTCCCTACTTACGAAGACAACGCCTTCCCTGGAGAGTGAAGCTTGGAGGCATCAGCCCTAACCCACGCCAGTCAGCGCGGACTTCTGGCCCGGCGCTCGCCCCTGCTGAAGCTGCAGGGAGACGAGAAGCTGATCGCGATGGCCAGGAGCGGTAACGCCGGCGCCTTCGAGACGATCGTCGATCGCTACCAGGGCCGCCTGCTGGGCTTCTGCCGGCAGATGCTCGGCTCCACCGAGGACGCCGAGGACGTCCTCCAGGAGGTCTTCGTCAATGCCTACCGGGCGATGCTGGCCGACGAGCGCGAGATCAACCTGCGGCCGTGGCTGTACCGGATCGCCCGCAATCGCTGCCTCAACCACCTTCGCAAGCCGACCGCCGACGCGCAGGAATCGATGGACATGGTTCCCGTCGTCGAGGCCGCCACGACCGCCGAGAAGGTCAACAACCGCGAGGAGTTCCGCCAGCTCCTCACCGATGTCGGCAAGCTTCCCGAGACGCAGCGCTCGGCGCTGCTGCTGCGCGAGATGGACGCGATGTCCTACGAGGAAATCGCCGCCGCGATGGAGACCAGCGTGCCGTCCGTCAAGTCGCTGCTGGTGCGGGCGCGGATCTCACTCGCCGAGGCGAGCCAGGCTCGCCAGCTGACCTGCGGCGAGGTGCGACTGGAGTTGGCCGAGGCGGCAGAGGGACTGCGCAAGGTCTCCGGCCCGGTCCGGCGCCACGTGCGCGACTGCGAGGAATGCGCCGACTTCCGCTCCCAGGTGCGCTCCAACGACAAGGTGATGGCGGCGCTCTTCCCGGCGGGACCGCTGCTGGCCTTCAAAGGCTTCATCCTCTCCAAGCTCGGCCTCGGCGGCGCAGGCGGCGGCGCGAGTAGCGGTGCCGGAGCGGCGGGGGCGGGCGCCGGAGCGACCGCCACCGCAACCGGTGCAGGCGCGGTCGGCAGCGTAGGCGCCGCGATCAGCGGCAGCGGCGCGGCCGGCGGACTCGGCGCGGTCGGCGGCGCGATCGGCACCAAGGCGGTTGCCGGAGTCGTCACCGCCGCGGTCCTCACGGCGGGCGCCGTCGAGGTCAAGCAGAACGTCGACATGACCCCGGCGCCGAGGAGCAGCGCGGCGGCTCATGTCTCGAAAGCGCCTGTCTTTGTCGCCCCGCACCAACTGGTGGCACCACAGCCGAAGCCGCGGCCGGTCGCTTCGACCACCACTCCGCCACCGGTTGAAACGCCCGCTCCGACGCCGGCCGACCCGGCGCCCGCCACCTCCAATACGGCTACCGACCCCGACGCCGCCGGACAGTCGAACACGACTGACGGCGAAGACGAGTCGACCGGGCCGAGCACCACCACCCTTGACGCGGCGAAATCCCCGAGCAGCGGCGCCGGAGCGCCCAGCGGCAGCGACACGGTCGTGGTCACCGTCGGCGGCTCCACGCCTCCCAGCGGGGCCACCACCCCACCGGCTGAAAGCACGCCCCCCGCGGAAGCGACGCCACCGCCGAGCGAACCGCCCGCGGAATCCCCGCCGCCGCCAAGCGGCACGGAAGCGGGAACCTCGGCAGCTCCAGCACCCGGACCGGCCGAAGCCGGTTAACCCAACCCGATCACTTTGAGGCGGCGCATCAGGCAGGTGCCCGCGAACTTGCGCGTGTCCGCCAGCGAGTAGCCGAACAGCTCGTAGTCCTCGTCGTCGGGCGCCCAGGGCGGGGACAGCACCTGGTCGGCGACCGGCAGCGACTCCTCCAGGGTGCGCTGGATCGCCGCCTTGTAGCGATCGTCCTCGCGGGCCTTTTCCCGCAGGAAGACCGAACCGAAGGCGACGTGACGGTGCTCGTCGCGGGCGACGTTCTGGAACCCTTCGACGAAGGCCGGCAGCGTCCCTTCGCGTTCGTTGAAGTCCATGATGAAGTGCTGCCCGGTGAGAGCAAGCATTCCCTCAATCACCATGTGGTAGAGGGTCACCGCCTCGACCAGAACCTCGGTGTCCTCGGGTTCGGCCGAGAGGCGGTCGGTGCGCTGCTTCAGCATCTCATCGAAGAGCAGGCCGAAGTTGTCGTTGAGGTGCTCGGAGGTCTCCGCGAGCATCTCCGTGAGACCGTCGGCCTCGAGCACGCCGACCTCGCTGTAGAAGCGCTCGAAGAAGCGCACGTGGCGCGCCTCGTCGGCGATCTGCGTGCAGAGGAAGATTTTCTGGTCCTCGGTCGGGGCGGCGCGCATGATCGGCCCCAGCTCCTCGGCGACTTTCTGCTCGCCGATGAAGAAGGAAGACAGCCCGTACATCCGCTGGAAGCGCTCTTCCTCGTCGATCCGCTCGTGCCAGTCTTCGCGATCGCGGCTGAAGTCCAGCTCCTGGGTCTGCCATTGCTGGCGCTCCCAGAGCCCATACAGCTCCTCGTAGGTGAGCAGCTTGATGTCCCCGGTGCGGTCGGCGGCCTCGTTCAGGGCCGGATCGGCGGTCGCCTGAAAGTCGGCCCGCTCGGTCCGCGGCTGGGTCCCGGTTGCCTCTTTGGCCTCCATCGTCTCTCTCCTCGGCTCGGCTACGGCGGTTGGGCCGAGACTAGCGCAGAACTGGCTGATCAGCCAGTTCTTTTGTGCGTTCGCAGTTTCCCGCGCCTGGCGGGCATAACTGCGAACGCAAGCGCTTAGAGGTTCTTAGACCGAGTGGGACTCGCCGGGCTTCAGCACGACCACCTGCGACGAGGTCTTCCCCTCGACCTCCGCCTTGAAGGCCTCGACATCGGTCTCGATCACGGGAAAGGTGTCGTAGTGCATCGGGATCACGGTCCCGGCTCCGACGAACTCGGCCGCGACGGCCGCGTCGTGACGGTCCATCGTGTAGTGGCCGCCGATCGGCAGCAGCGCGACGTCGACCTGGTGGCGTTCCGCGATCAGCTTCATGTCGCTGAACAGGCCGGTGTCGCCGGCGTGGTAAACGGTGGTGCCGCCGAGCTTGACGACGATGCCGCACCCCGGGCCGATCGGGACGCCGTGCTCGGCGCTGAACGGGCTCTCTTCCGAGCCGGGGATCGTGTTGGTGTGCCAGGCCTGGACCAGGGAGATGTGGCCCCAGTCGAACGCGACCGTGCCGCCGAAGTTGGGGTCGCTGACGTTCTCGATGCCCTGTCCCTCGAGCCACTTGGCGAGCTCGACGATCGCGACGCAGTGGGCGCCGGTCCGCCGCGCCACCCCGACCGCGTCGGCGATGTGGTCGGCATGGCCGTGCGAGATCGCGATGTGGGTCGGATCGACTTCCTCCGCGGTGGCCACCGCGATCGGGTTGTGCGGCTTGAGGAAGGGGTCGATCAACACCCTCGCCTCGCCCTCGTTCAGCTCAAAGCACGACTGGCCGTGGAACTTGATCTCCATCTGTTCAGCGTTCTCCTTCCGGGTTTTTGCCCTCGCTCATTTCCTCTTTCAATGCCCAGCCGACGGCAACTCCAACCATCATTCCCATCCTGGCCTCCTCCGCCAGCAGAGTCCGCACCGCGGCTATCCGCTGCTCGGGATCGGGCGCGGTCGCCGCCTTCAGCGACTCGGTCTCGTGCGACTCGCCGAACCAGCCGCCCTCGGCGAGAGCCGCCGCCAACACCCGCTGCAGCTGCGGCGCGGCGCGGGCGACGATCGCCTCCGCCTCGGCGAAGCGGCCGGCGTCGGCCAACCGCTCGATCGCGGCTTCGAGCCGCTCGGAGTCGAGATCGTCGGAGGGCATCCGGGCCAGATTATTCCGGCGAGCGCAGCGCCGACGCGGCCAGCCCCGCCAGGCCGCCGACGACGCCGCCGACCAGCCCGGCGAAGACGTCAGCGGTCGACTCGAAGATCGGCAGCGCCAGCAACACCGCGGCCGCGACCGCGACGCCGATCTGGTCGTAGTCCTGGTCGATTGCGTGGTGCGCCTCGGAGCGGCGGATCGCAAACCAGGCGGCCACCGCGCCGAGGGCCATCCCGTTGCCTCCGGCGATCACGACGAAGTCCCCCTGGGCGCCGGCGATGCCGCTCGCCGCCAGCATCCCCAACGAGCCGCAGGCGAGCAGCAGCACGGCGGTGGCGCCGCTGCCGAGACGGCGCTCGACCCCAACCGAGAAGATCGCAAGGCCGACCGAGACGACGAAGAGGTAGCCGACGTCCACGTAGACGAAGGGCGCGGTGAGGACGCGCCACCACTCCCCATCGACCGGGACGGTGAGACCACCGAGCGTGACCGGCGTGGCGCCACTTGCCTGCTGGACCAGCAAAAGGACGGCGGAGCCGAGGATCACGGCCAGCGTCGCGTAGGGCCGGTGGCTGCGCATCGAGGCCCTGGAGGGAAGGCGGATGCGGAAGAGCCTGGCCGCGGGGCCGCGCCGGGGCTTGGCCTCGAAGCCGTCACCACGCCGCTCCAGCTTCGGCGCCCGCTTGCGCAGTCGCGCACCGCAATAGGGGCACTCGGTGACGTAGGGACTGACCTCGGAGCCGCAGTTCTTGCAGATGACGCTGAGCTCAGTCTCGCTCATGGTCATTCGAGGATAACCGGCCCGTCGCCACCGCTCGACGCGCGGCGCCGGTGGCATACTGCCGGAACACCCACCTTCGAGGAGGAATCAGCGTGGAGTTGAAGAGTCTGACCGAGCAGAAATCGCTTCTGGCCGAGCTGGCACCCGGCAAACGCACCCGCCTGCGCCGCCTGCTCTTCGAGTTCGGACCTGGCAACGGCACCCTGATGCTGCTGCCGATCGACCAGGGCATCGAGCACGGCCCGCGCGACTTCTTCCCCAACCCGGCCTCCAAGGACCCCGACTACCAGTTCCGCCTCGCCGCCGAGGGGGGCTACTCGGCCCTCGCCTGTCAGATCGGCATGGCGAGCAAGTACTACCCCGACTACGCGGGACAGGTGCCGCTGATCCTCAAGGTCAACGGCAAGACCGACGTCCCCTCCTCCGCCAAGGCGTTCTCGAGCTGCAACGCCAGCGTCGAGGACGCGGTGCGGCTTGGGGCCGACGCGGTCGGCTACACGCTCTACGTCGGCTCGCCGCGCCAGGACGAGGACCTCGCCCAGCTGCGCGGCGTCCGTGAAGACTGCGACCGCTACGGGATGCCGCTGATCGTCTGGTCCTACCCGCGCGGTGAAGCGGTCGAAGCGAAGGGCGGCCCCAACTCCTTTTACGCGATCGACTACGCGGCGCGTCTGGCGATGGAGATGGGCGCCGACGTGGTCAAGCTCAACATGCCGAAGGTCGATCCCGAGAAGGACAAGGACGCACCCGCCCCCTACAACGAGATGGAAGTCGACCAGCCCGAGGCGATCCGCCACTGCGTCGAGTCGGCCGGCCGCGCCCTGGTCGTCCTCTCCGGCGGCTCCAAGGTCGACGACGAGACCGTCCTCACCCACAGCCGCGAGATCATGCAGGCGGGCGGCACCGGCGTCATCTTCGGCCGCAACGTCTGGCAACGCGAGTGGAACGAGGCGCTGGAGATAATCGCCCAGATCAAGGAGACCCTGCTCTCCAACGTGCGTCGCATCCCCTAGCCCAGGGGGCGAGATCCCCGCTCCCTCGACTTGGAGGGAAGTGGGTCGATACAGGCAGCGAAGCGGCTGGACCGGCAGCGCCCTGCTGCTGATCGCGGTCGCGCTCGTCGTCCTGCGCCCCTGGGAAGACGACGCGACCGCCGGCCCTCGCTCAGCCACCGTCCCCGTCACTCGTGTGGTCGACGGCGACACCGTCGAGGTGCGGCTCGGCGGCCGGATCGAAGACGTGCGGCTGATCGGGATCGACACTCCGGAGACGGTGAAGCCCGACACGCCGGTGCAGTGCTTCGGCCCGCGAGCCTCCCACTTCACGAAACGGCTGCTGGAAGCGCGGCGGGTGCGGCTGGTCTTCGGCGTCGAGCGGCGTGACGTGTATGGGCGGTTGCTCGCCTACGTCTATCTCGGCAACCGCTTCGTCAACCCGATCCTCGTCCGGCGCGGCCTCGCCCGCTCGTTGACCATCCCGCCAAACGACCGCTTCGCGTCCGTCTTCCGGCGCCTGGAGCTGGACGCCGCGCGCACAGGCCGGGGTCTGTGGGGCTCCTGTTGATCGTGACCATTGTCACGCTTGAGTCCTGCAAGCACTCATCTTGCTTTGCTACGGTCCGCCGCGGCCCCAGGGGCCACCCTCTATGAGAATGCGACAGAGCATCAACCAGTTCGAGGTCGCCTTCGAGCAGGAGACGTCCTTGGAGCGCCGCCGTCGCGAGCAGCTGCGTCGTCGCGCCGCGAACCGGTCGAGGGCCCGTCGCATGACCCGCAACGAGCAGCAGGGCAAAGTGCGCTTCAGCGTCCTCGCCGTCTGCCTGACCGCTACGGTCGCCGTCGTGGTCGTCTCGATGTTCGAGGCGCTCTCCTTCCTGATGGCGTAAACGACCATCCGCTTCCAGCGACTCCGCGAACCGCTGCCCAGGTTGAATAGACTCGCGCGCCGATGGCACGACGTTCGCTGAAGCCACAGCTCAACCAGATCCGCGCCTGGGTGCGCCAGGGCCGTACCGACGCCTGGATCGCCCATCAGCTCGAGATCTCGGCCTCCGAGCTGCGCGAGTTCCGCAAGCAGCACGACCTCATGCCCGACGGCGAGGATGCCGGCTCGGGCGAAGTCGACCTGCGCGACGAGATCGAGGCGGAGGTCGAGGCCGCGACGGCCGAGGAGGCCGCGAAGGAGGAGACGGAGACGGACGGGGAGCAAGCGGACGAGGACGAAGCGGACAAATCCGATGATGACGACGACGAGGCGGGCGGTGGCGCTTCGCCCCCCCGGCGCAGGCGACGTCGCGGCAGGCGGGGTGGCCGCGGCAGGCGTAAAGAGCTGGAGGCGACCTTCGACCATGGCGAGCGTGACGGCTACGGCCTCTGGCTCGACCCGGCGGTCAAGGACAACCCGGTCTACTCAGAGCACTGGGCCGGCAAGCACGAGGTCACTGTCCGCATCGACGCGGACCAGATAGTCATTCGCCGCGCCGGCGACCACGAGGACTCCGACGCCGGCGACGCGGACGAGTAGTCCGCCGACTTCAGCTCACCAGCTGGCGCCCACCGGCGAAATCCGTGGCGCCGCGTAAGTAGAGCCAGAAGGCCGCGTCGGCCAGCGAGCGGGGATCGGTCGCGATGCCGGGCACGGTGTCGGCGGCGACCTGAAGGCACCAATCGGTCCCCCGCCCATACAGCTCGGCCAGATCCGCGGCGCGGAAGGTCGGACCCACTCGGCGCCGCAGCTCGTCCTGCACCGCGGCCACGACGCGATCGGCGCGCCGACGCTCAGCCGGGTCGTCACCGACACCTTGCAGGACTCGCCAGCCCTCCTCCCACTGAAAGAGCGCGTTCTCGAGCGGATAGCTCACGACGACGAGGTTACCCAGGCTGCTGAGGCAGGCGGCGAAACGGCGCGTTGCGGGGCCCGCAGGCGGCGGGGTCGAGACGGCCGCGGATCCGCCAGACGGTGACCGGACCGCTGCGGTCGACCGGGACGACGGCCGTCTCGCCGCGCAGCCAACCGGCCTCGGGTGAGCGAATCGGCGCGCCCGGCTCGATGAAGTTGAGGAAGGGCGCCGTAACCAGGTAGTCCAGATCGGCGGCATTGACGGCGGCGCGGAACTCGGTGCAGGTCGGAATCGCGTTGAAAGCGCCGTGCGGGCCCTCGACCCCGAGGTAGCGGACCCGGTTCGAGAGGTCGGTGCCGTAGAAGCCGTACTGGAGAAAGCCGGCGGTGGTGCCGGCGAGGCCGATACGGGCGTCGCTGATGCCCCGCGCCCAGCGGTATGCGGATTCGAGGCGCATGCCGGGGATGCTCGTTTCCGGATTCTGGTTGGCAAAGCGATCGCGCAGGTAGTCGCGCTGGACCGGATAGGCGATCGCAACCGTCACGATCGCCAGGACGGCGAATCCGGCGACGACCGGGCCGCGTGGCGCCCCGCGACGCCGAGCCAGCAGCAGGGCAGCGGGGACGAGGACTGCGAGCAGAGCGATCAGCCAGGCGAAGGGCCGGTCGGGATCGCGCAAAACGGCATCGGGCCGGTCAGTCACAACCAGAACCGCCAGCAGAAGCACGAGCGGAACCCACGGCCACACCCGTCCCCACCACCCCGTCGCGCCCGACGTGCCGGTAGTTAACCGCCCATATGGGCGGTTAACTACCGGCACGTCGGCGAGGGGGAGGAGGGTTAGGCCGGCTAGGAGGGCCGGGATCACGTAGCGGATGTTGATTCCGAAGCCGACCGGAGCGCCCTCGGCGCCGGCGGCGCTGAGCGGCGTGAAGACGTAGGCCAACATGCCGAACAGCGCCACCCCTCCCATCCAGCGCAGGACTCGCCCTCGGCCCCACAGCAGCGCCACGAGGGCCCCCGCGATCGCCCCGCCTATCACCAGAGGCCAGAGCAAGCCGAAGGCCTGGTGCAGCCCCGGCTCGAAATACTCGCGCCAGACGCCGGTGTCGGTCGCGTAGTGGGCGATGCTGAAGTCGGGTCGGCCGTTCTGGAGGCGCTCTGGGTGGGGCAGTGAGATCGGGCCCAGGTGCTCGATCTGGGGCAGCGGGTTGCCGGCGATGATCAGGTTGCGCAGGTACCAGTAACCGCCGCCTGCCAGCGCCGGTATGAACCACCAGCCGGCAGCCGCCCAGCGGCGGCCCACGGGCGCCAGAACCACCACCGCAACCGTCAACGCCGCGGCCATCGCCACGGCGGTCGACTTGGTGCCGACCGCGAGGCCGACCGCGAGGCCGGCGGCGGCCAGAGGCCAACCGGGGGACAGCGACCCTCGCTCCCCCCCTTCGACCTCCCGCTCAGCCCGACTCGCCGCCCAGGCATTGATGAGGATCGCGATCGCGGCGAGCAGCAGCGCCGCCGCCATCAGGTCGTTCTTGGCCGCCCCCGGCTCCCGCACGACCAGCGTGTGGCACTCCAGGATGATCGCGGCGGCGACGACGGTCAGCGGCCCCCGCCCATAGGGACGGCCTATGCACCATGCGGCCAGAAAAGCGAGCGCCAGCCAGCCGAAGTTGAGGAACAGCGAGAGCGTGTCGCGATGGACGAGCAGGATGCCGTCGGCGTGCAGGAGCTCCCCGTTCTGCGGGTAGAACCAGTTGGTGAAGACCGTCTCGGTGTAGTGCAGCCCCGTGACCGAGTGGCTGTGCGCCATTTCGACCGCGAAAGGCAGGTGGTACCAGAGCGAGTCGAAGTTGAAGATGCCCCGACCTAGCGCGTCCTTGGTCGTCAGGCCCCAGTGGGCGAAGACCACGGCGATCACGCCCACGGTGACCAGCAGGGCCAACGGGCTCGGACCCGCAGACGGAGATGCCCCCCGCGCGCGGCCCCGCGGGCCGAGAGCGACGGCTACCGCAAGGAGAAAAGAGAAGACGACGAGGGTTCCGGCATAGAGCAGGCTGAAGAGCCCCAACAGCTCGGAAAGCCAGATCAGCAGCGCTACGCCGAGAACCGCCTCCACCAGGTGGGCCGGGGCGCCCTCCCAGCCCGGCAGGAGGCGTTGGCGCAGGCGGACCGCCGAGAAGCCCAGGGAGAGGGTCAGAGCGGCCAGGAGGGCCGCGCTGAGGATGTAGGAGCCGGTGCTAACCACGGGGGCTCCGCGTCGGAGAGATCAGTTGCCGAGGCCGTGGACGACGATCGGCGTCTCGCCTTCGGCGACCATCCCCTGGGCGCGTGCCTTGCGGTTGATCACGACCGGGTCGCCGGCCGTCTGGATGCGGTTGTGGAGCCGCTTGTTTTCCCGCAGCATCTCGTGGAACTCCGCTTTGGCTGCGGTGGTCGCCGTGTAAGTCTTGACGAAGTCGATCGCCGGGTTCAAATAGGAGTAGAGGACGGCGGCCAGGACCAGCGTCAGCGCGATCCGCCCCACCCGGTCCCAGCGAATGCGGCTGCCACCGCGTCGCGCTGCCGGCTTCCGTCGCGCGGCCGGGCGGCGTTTCGGACTGGACGTGGCTCTGGTCCGGCTCCGGGCGCGGGTTGCCATATCCGCTCCTTTGCGGCCGGAGGCCGCATTCCTTCACCGGACGGACGCTTGGGTAAACGCCTGCAGGCCGGGGAATCGAGCCGCTGCACCCAATTCCTCCTCGATCCGCAGCAGCCGGTTGTACTTCGCGACCCGATCCGAGCGCGACGGCGCCCCGGTCTTGATCTGCCCCGCGCCGGTGGCGACCGCCAGGTCGGCGATCGTCGTGTCTTCGGTCTCCCCCGAGCGATGCGAGATCACCGCCGTGTAACCGGCCTCGCGGGCGATGCGGATCGCCTCCAGGGTCTCGGTCAGGGTGCCGATCTGATTCACCTTGACGAGGATCGAGTTGCCGACGCCGAGTTCGATCCCGCGGCGCAGTCGCTCCGGATTGGTGACGAAGAGGTCGTCACCGACCAGCTGCACCCGCTCACCGAGCCGCTCGGTCAGCAGCTTCCAGCCGTCCCAGTCCTCCTCGTCCATGCCGTCCTCGATCGAGACGATCGGGTAGCGCGAGCAGGCATCCTCCCAGTAGGCAGCCATCTCCTCCGGCGAGAGCGAGCGGCCCTCGTGCTCGAGCACGTAGGCCCCACCTTCATACACCTCGCTGGTCGCCGGATCGAGGGCGATGAAGACGTCGGAGCCCGGCTCGTAGCCGGCGGCCTCGACGCCGGCCAGGACCGCCTGCAGCGCCGCCTCGTTGGAGTCGAGATTGGGTGCAAAGCCGCCCTCGTCGCCGCCGGCGGTGGAGAGACCCTGGGCGGCGAGGCTCTTCTTCAAGGCGTGAAAGACCTCGGTGCCGACTCGCAGGCACTCGGAGAAGCTGGAGGCGCCCGCCGGAACGACCATGAACTCCTGGAAGTCGACCGAGTTATCGGCATGGGCGCCGCCGTTGAGCACGTTCATCATCGGCACCGGCAGCAGGATAGGCTCGCCGCCGCCATAGAGCTCCGCCAGGTAGTGGTAGAGCGGCTGGCCAGAGTCGAGCGCCACGGCCTTGGCCGCGGCCAGCGAGACGCCGAGGATCGCGTTGGCGCCAAGCCGGGCCTTGTTCGGCGTCCCGTCCAGCTCGATCATCGTCTCGTCGAGCGCGCCCTGCTCGGCAGCGCGGGCGCCCGTCAGCGCCGTGGCGATCTCGCCGTTGACGTTTGCCACCGCGCGCGAGACGCCCTTGCCGGCCCAGCTGTCACCGCCGTCGCGCAGCTCGACAGCCTCGAACTCCCCGGTGGAGGCGCCGGAGGGCACCGCCGCCAACCCGCGCGCGCCGGAGTCGAGGCTGACCTCGACCTCAACGGTCGGATTGCCGCGCGAGTCGAGGATCTGGCGCGCGTGAATGGAGGAGATGGCGCTCACGGGCGCGCCAGTCTAATGACCCGAGGAGACTATTCGGAGGGCGCTTCTTCAGGTGCCGCTTCTTCAGGGGCTGCTTCTTCAGGCGCCGCTTCTTCGGCGGGTGGCGGGACCGCCCCTTCTTCAGGCAAACCGGTGGCTCCGGCGGCGCCTTCTTTGCCTTCTTCTTCCAGCGGCCGCGGGCGCTGCGCCAATGGTTTGCCCTTCGGTTCCAGGGGATTGACCGAGCCGGGCAGGGCCGGGACCAGCTGGAAGACCGGAGCCGGACAGGCTTCCGGCAACCCGCCTTTCGGGTCTGCTTCGTAGCAGCCGGCGGGTGCCGTGCTGGGGTGCGGGCTGTTCTCGAAGTTGGAGCAGTTTTTGATCACGTAGCCGGGGTCGCAGAACGTGCGCGAGGTCCATTCGGCGCTGAACCCGGCGACGTAGTTGGTGAAGAATTCTTGTTCGTTCCGCTGGGCCAGCGTGCTCTTGATCTGCCCTTCCACGGCTTTCAGTTCCTGCACGGTTTCCGGGGTCAAGCTCTCGACCTCGAAGATGGTGTAGCCGCGTTCAGCCTTGATCGGCCCTTCGACCTGGCCTTCGGGGGCGCTGAAGATCGCCGCGTTCAGCGGTTCTTCGATCACGCCTTCCTGCAGCCCTTTCTGCAACCCGCCGCTGTTTTTCGTGGTCGGGTCTTCGGAGAATTCTTTGGCGACCTTTTCCCAGTTCTTGGCGGTGTCGTCTTTGCTCAACGCGTCCCGCGCTTCTTCGGCTTTCTTGCGGTCTTTGTTGACGATCAAGCGGACGTCGCGGCTCGGTTTCTGCGTGAACTGGGTGGCCTTCGCCGCTTCGTAGTAGTTCTCGACTTCGCTCTGACTTGGCGTCGGCAGGCCTTCTTTGAGCTTGTTCTGGAGCTTGGTGCTGAGTATCTGCAGCTTCACCTTTTCGTTGACGTCCGCCTGGGTGAAGTGCGATTCTTTGAGGAATTTCTGGTATTCGGCTTCGGAGGGGAAGTTTTCTTTCTTCACTTTCTTCAGTTCGGCGGCGATTTCATCTTCGCTCACCGAGATGCCCTTATCCGCCGCCAATCCCTGCAACCAGATCGCTTCAAATATGGATTTGAGCGCGGCTTCCTTCTGTTCTTCGTATTTTGGATCACCCGGTTTCGGGGGGGCTTTTTCACCGGCCCCCACCGCCGCCAGTTCGAGCGAGTGCTTGAACTTCGCTTCGGTGACGTCGCCGATGTCTCCGGGCGCGCCGGTCACCAGCGCCACGTCCCCGGAGGGAACGCTCGGGTGACCGACCCCGTCGGCAATGGCGACGACCACGAAGAGGATGATGAAAGCCGCGGCAAAGACGACCAGGCCCAGCCGGCGCGCGGCCATGGGCCCAGAAGGACGCCCAGGAGCGCCACCGCTCCCGCCCTTGCCACTCGTGCGTCTCCTACCCTGATCCGGACTCACGGAGCTGGCAGCATATCTTTTTCGACCATTGGCGAGCTGCCCGCCTCGCGCAATCCCTTGGACATCGCCAGCACCGCGGCCAACCGGGCCTCGGGCTGATCGGGAACGCGAAGCGAGGCGACCTTCTCCCGCCACTCGTACTGCGCCCCCTCGACCCCCTCGCGAAACGCGCTCGCCTGCTCGGAGTCCAGCGCCACGCCGACCACGCTGAGCCTGCCGCCACGCAGCTCGACGCTCTGCGCTCCGGCCAGGCGCAGCTCGATCCGCGCCCGCTGCAGCGCCAGCAGGTTCTCGGCCTCGCCCGGCAACGGGCCGAAGCGATCGACCAGCTCGTCGCGGATCGCCCGCAGGTCGCCAGGCGCGCGGGCCGCGACGACGCGGCGGTGGACATCGATCTTCGCCGCCTCGAAGGGGATGAACGACGCCGGCAGATAGGCATCGACCGGGACGTCGAAGCGGATCGGCTCCGGCGCCCCCTCACCCTCCTCTCCCGCGACGCCGGCCTCGGCCACCGCCTCGTCGATCATCTGGCAGTAGAGCTCGAAGCCGACCGCGGCGACGTGGCCGGACTGCTCGTCGCCGAGCAGGTCACCGGCGCCGCGAATGTCGAGGTCGCGCATCGCGATCTTGAAGCCGGAGCCGAGCTCGGTGTGGTCGGCGAGGGTCGAGAGGCGCGCGGCGGCCTCCTCGGTCAGCGCCTCCGGCGAGGGATAGAGCAGGTAGGCGAAGGCGCGCTCGCGAGAGCGGCCGACCCGGCCGCGTATCTGGTAGGCCTGGGCGAGGCCGAGCCTGTCAGCGCGCTCGACGATCAGCGTGTTCGCGGTCGGGATGTCGAGGCCCGACTCGATGATCGTGGTCGTCACCAGGCAGTCGGCCTCACCGCGCAGGAAGCACATCATCGTCTCCTCCAGCTTGCCCTCGTCCATCTGGCCGTGCGCTTCGACGATCCGCGCCTTGGGGACCAACGAGCGCAGCCGTTCGGCCATCTCGGGCAGGCTGTCGATCCGGTTGTGGAGGAAGAAGGCCTGGCCGTTGCGCTCCAGCTCGCGCTCGATCGCCCGCTGCACCAGATCCTCGTCATAGGGACCGACGTAGGTGCGGACGGGTCGCCTGCCCTCGGGCGGGGTCTCGATCGTGGAGATGTCGCGCAGCCCCGCCAGGCTCATCTGCAGCGTGCGCGGGATCGGCGTCGCCGAGAGGGCGAGCACGTCGACCTTCAGCTTCAGCTGCCGCAACAGCTCCTTCTGCTTGACGCCGAAGCGCTGCTCCTCGTCAACGATCAGCAGGCCGAGGTCCTTGGCGCGGACGTCGCGTGAGAGCAGCCGGTGGGTGCCGATCAAGACGTCGACCTCGCCCGCCTCGAAGCGCCGCAGGACCTCCTTCACCTCGGCCGGCTTGCGCAGGCGCGAGACCCAGTCGAGCGTGAAAGGCAAGTCGGCGAAGCGCTCGCGGAAGGTGCCGAAGTGCTGCTGGGCGAGGATCGTGGTCGGCGCCAGCATCATCACCTGCTTGCCGTCGGAGGCGGCCTTGACGGCGGCCCGCAGCGCCACCTCGGTCTTGCCGAAGCCGACGTCGCCGCAGACCAGCCGGTCCATCGGCTGCTCGGATTCCATGTCGCCCTTGACCGACTCGATCGCCTCCAGCTGGTCGGCGGTCTCGCGGTAGGGAAAGGCCGACTCCATCGTGATCTGCCACTCGCCGTCGGGTGGGAAGGGATGGCCCTTGCGCGTGCGTCGCTCGGCGTAGAGGTTGAGCAGCTCGCCGGCAAGGGCGCCGGCGGCACGGCGGGCCCGCGCCTTCATGTTCTGCCAGCGCTTGCCGCCCAGCGCCGAGAGCGTCGGTTCGGCGCCGGCGCCGACGTAGCGGCTCAGCTTCGCCAGCTGGTCGGTGGGGACGTAGACGCGGTCCTCGCCCTTGTATTCGAGGTAGAGGTAGTCGCGGCTGACCCCGCCCACCTCGCGCGTCTCGAAGCCGGCGAAGCGGGCAACCCCGTGGTCCTCGTGGACGACGTAGTCACCGACCCGCAGGTCGCTGAAGGCGAGCCGGCCGCGGGCGGCGCCGGGGACGCGGTCCTCGGCGCGGCGGCGGCGGTGGACGAGACGGCGGAACGGGTAGACGGCGAGGCGCAGCTCGGGGCTGACGAAACCCTCGCGCAGACGTGCCTCGGCGAAGGCAAGGCCCGGCTCGGGTGAGAGGCGGCCGCCGTCAAGCAGGACGGCGTCGAGGCGATCGAGCCCGTAGCGCGAGCGCTCCGCCTCGCCACGGTTGTCGAAGGCGACGACCGTGCGGTAGCCGGAGCGGACCAGTTTCTCCAGCTCACCCTCGGCCTCCTTGACGCTTCGGGCCGGGGACTCGGCGCGGGCGGCGCGGAAGGCGCCCTCGTCGTCTTCGCCGGCGCCGCTCAGGCTGAGGACGGCGCGCGCGGCGAGCGGGGCGGCGACGGCGACGTAGAGGTGGCGGGCGTCGTCGGCGTGCATCGCCGCGGTCGCGTCCTCCCAGTGGTCGCGCAGCGCCGGCTCGATCTCCTCGGCGGCGGCGAGAATCACGGCCGTCGAGGGGGGCACCAGGTCGAGCGGGGGGCCGAAGTGCTCGAGCGGCAGCACCTCGGCCGCCGCCGGCGGCTCCTTCCCTTGCTCGGCAGCCTCCATCGCCGCCAGCTGCGCCAGATCGCGGTGCTCGGCGTCGAGCTCGGCCGCCGGCGCCAGCTCAACCCGCTCCGCATCGCCTAGGGAGCGCTGGGTGAAGGTCGAGAACCAGCGCATCGACTCGATCTCGTCGCCGAACAGCTCGACCCGGACGGCGCGCTCCTCGGTTGCCGGGAAGACGTCGAGGATGCCGCCGCGCACCGCGAACTGGCCGCGCTCGGTCACCTGCTCGACCCGCTCATAGCCGGCGGCGACGAGGTCGCGGGCGACCTGCTCCAACTCGATCTCCGCCCCCTGCTCGAGCACGAACCCGGCCGGGCGCAGGGAGGCGTCGGGCACGGCCTCCGCCAGAGCCGTGGCGCTGGCCACGACGACGGCCTCGTCCCCCCCGCGCAGCGCGTCCAGGGCGTCAATCCGCAACCCGACCAGGTGCGGCGGGGGGGTGATGTGGGAGGCGTAGCCGGTGCCGCGTGAGGGGTAGAAGCGAACGCGGCGCGGCGCCAGATACGCGCGCAGATCGGCGGCGAGGTCGCGCGCGGAGCGATCGTCAGCGCTGACCAGCAGCGCCGGCCGGCCTGCCAGGCCGCGGTCGTCGTCGAGCAGCGCCGCCAGCAAGAGTGGGCGCAACGTCGCCGAGACGCCCACCGCGACGGGCTCGCCCTCGCTCGCGGCGCGCACTTCGCCGGCGAGCGCGTGCAGGCGCTCGTTGTCGGCGGCGATCTCGATGAGAGGTCGGAGTGACATCTGGCGGCCCCTGAGCTTGTCATGCGGCGTCCTCGGTCGGCGCCTACGGGTCACGCACCATTGTGCGCTCCCCTTGCCGCCTCCCTGCGTCCTTGCCTGACAACCTCAGGACCGCGCCAGAAGCCACTCCGGGTTACGCTCATCGAATGAGGCTGCGACGCCCCTTTGCCGCCGGCTCGACCCTCGGGCTCCTCGCGCACAACGCGTTCGAGACCCGCGCAGGGGTCGGGCTCGTCTTCGAGCCTCAGCTCGGCCGCCGTGGCGCGACCGTGCTCTGGGCGACGCTGATTCCGGGCGGCCTGCTGGCTGCCGCCCGCGGCGGCAAGGCGGCTGAGTGCCTCTCCGCCTTCAACGCCGGGATCGGGGTCGCCGGGGTCGCCGTTCACTTCAAGGCCTGGCCCTGGTCGTTGCACGGGGGCCTGCCGATGCTCGACGAAGCCGAGGGCCTGCGCGAGGACGAGCTGCCCCCCTATAACGCGGTGCTCTGGGCCTGGGGTGTTTCCAGCGCGCTCAGCCTGCTCACCGAGACGCGCGGCGGCTCGCGGCGTTTCGCCGTGGCCGGCCTGCTCAACTTCCCGATCCTGCTCGCCTCCGCCCGGCACCACTTTCGCTGGGCCCGCGAGCAGGCGCGCCTGGAGCCGGAGCGCTGGAGCGCGGCGCTGCTGGAGGACTGAGTCCGTGGCGGACTGGCCGGGCGGCGTCGGCGGCGCGCTCAGCCTCAGCTTCGACAACCTCGGTGAGGCGGCGGAAATCGAGCTCGGCGCGGTTGCCGCGAACGCTCCGCTCGGCGATCACCACACCGCGACTCGGGTGTTGCCGTCGCTGCTCGACACCCTCGGCAAGCGCAACCTCGCGGCAACCTTCTTCGTCGAGGGTCTCAACGCCGAGCTCTACCCCGACGCCCTGGCGGCGATCGCGGCGGCCGGGCACGAGCTGGGGTATCACGCCTGGCGTCACGAGCAGTGGGGCGAGCTCTCCGCCGCCGAGCAGGCCGAGAACCTGGCTCGCGGGCTCGACGCCTTCCGCTCGCTCAGCCTGACATTTGCGGGATTGCGTCCGCCTGGGGGCGGGCTCGGCGCCGGGGGGCTCGGCGTGCTGCGCGAAGCCGGCCTGCGCTACTGCTCCCCCGCCGGCGAGGGGGCAAGCACGAACGGCGGTATCGCGGTGCTGCCCTTTCAGTGGCGCCACGTCGACGCGACCTGCGTGCTGCCGCCGCTGGCCACCGTCCGCGAACGGATGACCGGTTCCCCCGAGCCGCTCAACCCCGAGGCCTTCCTCGCCCACCTCGAGGCCGAGCTCGAGCGGCTCGCGAGCGAAGGCGGCTACCTCACGATCGTCCTCCACCTCTTCATGCTCGACTGGCTCGGCGCAGAGCTTCTCGACACGCTGCTCGATCGGCTGAGCGAGACATCGAGGGGCGGTGACCTCTGGATCGCGCCCTGCGCGGACGTCGCCGCGCATGTCCTCGCCGATCCGGAGTCCTTCCAGGGCGCCACCGTCCTGGACCCGACCAGCTGGTCCGGCTAGCGAGCCCAAGACAGCCACTTAGTATCTGCCGCCATGTCCGCGCTCGGAGACTTCGTGGCGGCGCTGCTGCCGGCGGAGAGCGGGGGGCCGGATCCGGAGCGGACGGCTTCCCACGCGCGGCGGATGATCGGGCGGATGCCGACCCTCTCCCAGGCGGGCCTGGCGGCGGTTCTTGCCGGGCTGGAGGCCCTCTCCCTCGCCCGCACCGGCCACACGCTCGGCTCGCTGCCGCCTCATCGGCGGGAGGAGCTGCTGACGCGACTCGCCGCGGCAGGCGGCGCGGCCGCCATCGACCCGCTCAAGTCGGTGGTGATGCTCGCTGCCGGGGCCGACTCGTTCGCCGAGGAGATCGCGGCGGTCGGGTCACGTCACGAGCCGTCGCGGCCCGACCCCGTACTCGACGTTACCCCTGCAGCCGAGTGGGCGCCCGCCTCGAGCTGTGACGTCGTCGTCGTCGGCTCCGGAGCCGGTGGCGCGTTTGCCGCCCGCGCCCTGGCCCGAGCGGGGCTCGACGTGGTGATCGTCGAGGAAGGCGAGCGCTGGACGGCCGAGCGGATCCGCGCCACCCACCCGCTCGACCGCTTCGCCCAGATCTATCGCGATGGGGGCACGACTATGGCGCTCGGCAGGCCGGCGATCCCGCTGCCGCTCGGCAGGGCGATCGGCGGCACGACCGTGATCAACTCAGGCACCTGTTACCGACCCCCCGCCCCGGTCGCGAGGTCCTGGCACGAGCGCCACGGACTCGCCCTGGCGAATCCCGAGCTGCTCGGCCCGCGCGTCGCCGACGTCGAAGCGACGCTCGGTGTCGCCGCGGCGCCGATGGAGGTGCTGGGACGCAACGGAGAACTCGCCCTCGATGGGGCCAAGGCGCTCGGCTGGAAAGCAGCGCCGCTGCGCCGCAACGCACCCGGCTGCCGTGGCGCCTGCCAGTGCGCGATCGGCTGCCCCAACAACGCCAAGGGCGGCGTCCACCTCAACGCCCTGCCGCAAGCGTGCGAGGCGGGCGGGCGGATCGTCTCAGGACTGAGCGTGACCCGAATCCTCACCGACCGCGGCCGGGCGACGGGCGTCGAAGCCCGCCGCGCCGACAGCGCCGTGGTGCGGATCTCGGCGCCCTTGGTGGTCGCCGCTGCCGGCGCGATCGGCACGCCGCCGCTGCTGCGGCGCAGCGGGCTCGGCGCCCACCCGCGCCTTGGCCGCGGCCTCTCGATCCACCCCGCGACCGGGATAACCGCCTCCTTCGAGGAGGAGGTGGTGCCCTGGAGCGGCGTCATGCAGAGCGCCGGGATCGAAGAGCTGCACGAGCGCGAGGGGATCCTGATCGAGGCGACCTCGACGCCGCCCGGGATGGGCGCGGTCTCGGCCTCCGGCTACGGCACCCACCTGCAGGGCCGGCTTGCCCAGGCGGCGAACACGGCGACGCTCGGCGCGATGATCGGAGATTCCCCGTCGGGGCGGGTGCTGGGATCGCGCTGGCCGCTGGTCTCCTACCGCCTCACCGGCGAGGACGGACGACGCCTCGTCACCGCGCTGGGGGCGATGGCCCAGGTGATGCTCGCCGCCGGCGCCCGCGAAGTCGAGCTGGGCGGGGGCGCTCCGCCGATCCGCGGCGAGGCCGAGATCGAGGCGGCGCTGGCCGCGGTCGACGTGCGGCGACTCAGGATCGCCGGCTTCCACCCAACCGGCACGGCTGCGGCCGGCTCGGACTCAGCCCGCCATCCGGTAGACCCGCAGGGCCGCCTGCGCGGCGTCGACGGCGTCTGGGTCGCGGACGGCTCGATCCTCCCCAGCTGCCCGGGGGTCAACCCCCAGATCTCGATCATGGCGCTCGCCGCGGGGGTTGGGGAGGCGGCGGGCGCCCTTGGCTAGGGCTTCTGCGGCAAACCCGGCCCGGTGCGCGCCCACTCCACCTGGCCCACGCCCTCGACGCGGGAGCGGCCCTCGACGTCGTCCCACTCGTGCAGCATCCGCTTCATGCGGGCGACCGCCTCGGGCGGATGGGCCGCGACCGAGGCGGCCAGCTCTAGCGCCGCTTCCTCGGTGCCCGCCGCGGGGGCGACGCGGTTGACCAGGCCCAACCGCAACGCCTCGTCGGCGCTGACGGTGCGCGAGGTGAGTAGCAGGTATTTGGCCGCGGCAAGACCGCAGAGGGTCACCAGGCGGGCCGGGCCGACCGGGACGCCGAGCGCGGCGCCGGGAAAGCGCATCCGCAGGTTGGCGCCGCCGACACGCATGTCGCAGGCGATCGCGATCTCCGC
This sequence comes from uncultured Solirubrobacterales bacterium, assembly GCA_963706605.1. Lineage (GTDB taxonomy): Bacteria > Actinomycetota > Thermoleophilia > Solirubrobacterales > 70-9 > VRUE01. The sequence goes on along the minus strand of OY970165.1, from coordinate 1,558,293 downwards.
CCCGCCTCCCACCACGTCGCCGTGGCACGCCGCGACGGTCGGCTTGCGAAAGCCGATGACGGCGTCGTAGAGGTCGGCGAAGAGCTGCATGCGCCGCACCTTGCCCTCCTCGTCGAGCTCCTCCTTGACGTCGGCGCCGGCGGAGAGGCCCATCTGGTCGGAGGAGCTGACGACGAGCACGCGGACAGCGTCGTCGGCCCCCGCCACGACGAGGTGCTCGAGCATCTCGACCAGCATCTGGGTGTCGATCGCGTTGCGGGCCTCCGGGCGCTCGAGCCGCAACAGCGCGACGCCCTGGGGGTCGACCTCGTAGCTGGTTCGCTCAGCGCTCATCGTCGCCGGAAACCTAACTGCTCGACCAGCCGCTCGGTCTCGTCGGCGGCCCGGCCGATGAGCGTCTCGACCTCTGAACGGGGCTCGCGAAAGCGGCCGAGCACGTAGGCGGAGACGATCTCGGGGTCGGTCGAGTCGGGCCGCCCAACACCGACCCTGACCCGCCAGAACTCGGCCTCGCCGAAGCCCCGCTTGAGGCTCTTGAGGCCGTTGTGGCCGGCAAGGCCACCCCCCAGGCGGCTCTGCACCTCGCCGAACGGGAGGTCGATCTCGTCGTGCAGGGCCACCACCCGGTCCAGCGGGACCTTGAGTGAGCCACGCGCCGGCCCGGCCGCGTCACCGGAGGCGTTCATGTAGGTCTGCGGCAGCAGGACCGCGACCCGCGGCCCGCCCGGTCCGGTCCGCCCTTCGGCGAGCAGACCGCCGAAGCGCTTCTTGGCCCGTGGCAACCCCCAACGGCGCGACAGCTCTGCACCCACCTCGAAGCCGATGTTGTGGCGGGTGCCCGCGTGCTCCTGGCCGGGATTGCCGAGCCCGACGATCAGGATGCGGTCGCCCTGCTCGGCCTCGCCGCGACCCGCACGGCGGCGGAAGATCGACAGCGGGGACTAATCCCCGCCGGAGTCGCCCGACTCGCCGCCGCCAGACTCCTCGCCACCCTCTTCGGCGGCAGGGGCCTCGCCCTCCTCGCCGACCAGCTCGGTCTCCTCCTCGACGGTGGTCTCCGGCTCTTCTTCGACGCGCGGTGGCGAAAGGGTCGCGATCGTGATCTCGTCGGGATCATCGGCGGCAAACTTGACACCCTCCGGCGCGGCGATCGAGGAGAGCTGCACGGTGTCGTTGATCTGCATCTCGGATACGTCGGCGATCAGCCGCTCCGGAATATCGGTCGGCAGCGCTTCCACGGTGATCTCGCGGGTGACGTGCTCGAGCACGCCGCCCTCCTTGACGCCGGGCGCCACCTCGACGCCCTCGAGCTCGATCGCAACCTCGGCCTGGATCGCCTCGTCGAGCTTCACTTCCTGCAAGTCGATGTGCTGGAGGTTGCCGCGCACCGGGTGCAGCTGCTGCTCCTTGACCACGACCGGAACCGCCTTCGAGCCCTCGACCTCGAGGTCGAACAGCGCCTGGCCGCCGGCGAGCACGTTGCGGACGTCGCGTTCGGCCACCTGGAAGGAGCGCGCCTCTGCGCCACCGGCGTAGACGACGCCGGGCACCAGGCCCTCGCCGCGCAGGCGGCGGGAGCTGCGGGAGCCAAACTCCGCGCGGGGAGCCGCCTTCAGCTTTTCGCGTCCACTGACCATCGGACGGAAGAGAATAGAGAAAGAGCGAAAAACGGAACCTGTGGCAGTCTTCGCCCATGGCCGACGACGCAAAGATCCCCAAGGGACGGATACGCCGCTCGGCCAAGCTGGGCTCGATCGTCGGCGTGCAGGGCGCCCGCTATGCCGGCACCAAAGCCACCAACGTCGCCCGCTCCGAGGAGGAGAGCAAGGCCAAGTTGGAGCAGCGCCATATGGAGACCGCGATGAAGATGGTCGGGGCGCTCGGCCAGATGAAGGGCGCGGCGATGAAGCTGGGCCAGTTCGCCTCTTTCATCGACACCGAGTTCATCCCCGACGAGTACCGCGAGATCTACCAAGAGCAGCTCTCGAAGCTGCGCACCTCGGCGCCGCCGATGCCATGGGAGAAAGTCGAGAAGGTGCTCGCGGAGGAGTACGACGGCGAACCACTCTCGGAGCTGTTCGCGGAGTTCGAGCAGGAGGCCTTCGCCGCGGCCTCGATCGGCCAGGTGCACCGCGCCGAGCTGCTCGACGGCCGCCGCGTCGCGGTCAAGATCCAGTACCCGGGCATTGCCGAGGCGCTCGACGCGGATCTGCGCAACGCCGGCACCGTGGTCCGCCTCGCCCGCGCCCTGGCGCCGGGCCTCGACGCCAAGGCGATCGCGCAGGAGCTGCGCGAGCGGGTGATGGAGGAGCTCGACTACGAGTACGAGGCGCAGAACCAGCGCACCTTCTCCCGCGCCTACCGCGACCACCCCTTCATCTACGTACCGGAAGTGATCACGCGCCTCTCCCGTCGCCGCGTGCTCGTCACCGAGCTGGTCGAGGGCCTCGACTTCGAGCAGATCAAGAAACTGCCGCACGAGGAGCGCAGCCGCTTCGGCGAGATCATCTTCCGCGGCAGCTTCGGCTCGATCTACCACCTGCAGCACTTCAACGCCGACCCCCACCCGGGCAACTACATCCTGATGAAGGACGGGCGGGTCGCCTTCCTCGACTTCGGCATGACGAAAAAGCTCGACCACGAGCAGATCGTGCTCGAGCAGCGGGTGATCGACGCCGCCTTCCACAACGACCCGGAGCGCTTCCGCAGCGCCCTGCACGAGCTCGGCTTCATCAAGAACCCCTCGAAGCTCGACGCCGAACGGCTGATGGAGCACATGATGGCGGTCAGTGGCTGGTTCGTGGAGGACCGGGAGATCGAGATCAGCGCGCGACGGGTGATGAAGATCATCGAGTCGACCAACGACCCCCGCTCCGAGGTACTACGACCTGATGCGGCGCGAGTCGATGCCAGCCGACGAGCTGATGGGGCGGCGGATGGAAATCGGCGTCGTCGCGGTGCTCGGCCAGCTCCGCGCCAAGCGCAACTGGCACCGGATCATGCGCGAGTGGATCTACGCAGATCCCCCTGCAACCGAGCTCGGCGAGCAGGAGTGGGAGTACTTCGAGGGAAGAGGCGTGATGCAGACCCCGATTGTCGAGCGATCCCTGGAAGGAGATCAGCAATGAGCAGGATTCGGCGTGGCTGGGCGTTGACGAAGAAAAGCTGGAGCCTGCTGCGCGAGCACCCCTCGCTGATGCGGTTCCCGCTCTACGGCGCGGCGGCGACGATCGTCTGCGCGGTGATCGTGGTCGGCCCCGGCCTCTACCTGATCGACGACGGCAAGGTCGCTTTCGGGGGGCCGCTTGCGGTGATCGGCTTCTACCTGCTGGCCGTGATCGGCTTCTACTTCAGCGTCGGCCTCGCCGCCGCCGCCGACATGATCTTCCACGGCCGCGAGGCGACGGTGAGCGACGGGCTCGTCGTGGCGCGCAGCCGCTTCTCGCAAATCGCCGGCTGGGCGGCGATCTCGACCATCGTCGGCTTGATCCTCAGCGCCTTGGAGAACCAGGGTGCCGTGGGACAGATCGTCAGCCGCCTGCTGGCCGTGGGATGGTCGTTGATCACCTTCCTCGCGGCGCCGGTGATCGCGCTCGAGGGCACCGGGCCGATCGAAACCCTGAAACGCTCCGCAAGTCTGTTCAGATCGCGCTGGGGCCAGCAGGTCACCGGCAACCTCGCGATCGGCGGCGCCGTCTTCCTCTTCGGCGTGCTGCCAAGCGCGGCGCTGATCGCGATCGGGTTCATGATCTGGACCTCCGCCGGCTTCGCCGGCGCGCTGCTGCTCGTGCTCGGCGTGATCGGGATGGCGATTGCCCTGCTCGTCAACAAGGCGCTGAGCGGAATCTTCGGCGTCGCCCTCTACCGCTACGCCCTCGAAGGCGAGGCGATGGGCGGCTTCACGCCGGAGGAGCTCGACTCCGCGGTCAAGCCCCGCAAGGGCCGCAACGCGCCGCCGACGGCGACGCCGGGCACGGTCTAGCCCTCACGCCTCCCGGGGGGCGAAAATCAGCTCCGGTGCGCTTTATGTCCGTATGAGCGGCACAAAGCGCACCGGAAACCAGAACCACGCGATTGCAGCACTGGCGGAGCGGCAGCATGGGGTCGTCGCGCGACGCCAGTTGCGCGCGCTCGGATTAGGGGACAGCGCGATAACGGCCAGGGTGGCCAGCGGATATCTGCATCCTTTTTTTCGCGAAACGTTCATGGTCGGTCACCGCGCGATCAGCAGACAAGGGCGCATGCTCGGCGCGGTGCTCGCCTGCGGCGAGGGAACGGTTCTCTCTCACGGCAGCGCAGCCGAGCTGATCGGACTATGGGACAAGCGGGCAATTCCAATCGACGTCATCCCCCCGGACTGGTCGGGTCGCAAGATCATGGACATCCGCTGGCACCGCGTGCTCTTCCCAACCTCAGACGAGATCGAAATCCGAGAGGGGATTCCCTGTACGACTCCCGCTCGCACACTGGTCGACATGGCGGGACGGCTGGGATGGAAATCGCTGCGGCGACTAGTGGAGCAAGCCGCGGTCCTCCGCTTGCTCGACGTCGGGAAGGTGGACCTCGCGCTTGCCCGCGGGCGCAGGCGCGGCGCTCCAAGGCTTCGCTCAATCCTCGCCACTTGGCGCAGCGCGGACAAACCGCAGCCGAAGTTGCGCAGCCTCCTGGAGGCACGGGTCTTTCCCGCCCTCGTTGACGCTGGCCTGCCACGCCCTCGATGCAATGTCGAACTGCGGGTCGACGGCCATCGTCTCGAGGTCGACCTGCTCTGGGCGGAGCGCCGGCTGGTGATCGAAACGGACGGCGAGCAGACGCATGGGACCGCGGCCGCTTTTCAGCGCGATCGCTGGCGTGACCAGATGCTGACCGCCGCTGGCTACCGCACTGCGCGAGTCACCTGGAAGCAGATCGAAGACGAACCATCTGCGGTCGTCGATCGCATCACCCGAATGCTCGGCGCACCTTGAATCTCGTCCCGGTGCGCTTTATGTAGGCATGAATGGCATAAAGCGCACCGGAAGCAGATGATGAAGTTAGGTGGCTGGAGCGCTCAATTGGGCGAAGAGGCGTGGGTCGTTCGAGCAGATGCCGTTGACGCCGGCGGCCACGAGCTTGTCCATGCGGCGTGGGTCGTCGACCGTCCAGGCGATCAGCTCGACCCCGGCGAGGTCGGTGATGCGGGCGAGGCGGCGACTGATGATCGGGTGGTAGACCCACATCGCGTACACCCCCATCCTGGGCAGCTCGCGAGCGGCGAGGCCGGGCAGTCGTTCCCGCATCCAGACCATGGCCGCCAGCATCGGCGCCTTCGCCCAGCGCTTCGAGGCCCAGTCCTTCGTCACTTTGGGATAGGTCCAGCCACGCCGCAGCTCCGGCTCGAGCTCGCGGATCCGGGCCAGGGTGGAGAGCTCCATCGTCGAGATCATCGTCCGCTCCAACAGCCCCCGCTCCCGGACCGCGGCGACGATCTCCTCCTCCCTGCCAGGCAGCTTGACGTCGAGGTCGATCTCCACCCCGTCCAGCGGCGGCTCCAGGAAAGCGTCAAGCGCGTCGGCGAGCGTCAGCGGCGTCCGCCGCTCCGCGTCGTGCCAGTCATGGGCGACGACCAGCGGCTTGCGCTCGGCGGCGGCGATCCGAGGGTGCCCCTCGCGGGTCCAGAGCACGTCGATCTCGATCGTGTCGACCCCCGCCTCGACCGCGGCGGCGAAGCTCTGCGGCGTGTTGCCGGGGGCGATCAGGTCGGCGCCCTTGTGGCCGACCAGGCGTAGACCCTCCGGCATCAGAACAGCTGATTCTCACCGGCGAAGATCTCGGAGACCGAGTCGTCGGTGAAGATGCGGCGGATCGAGTCAGCGAAGGTGCCGGCGGTCGAGAGCACGACGATGTTGTCGGGCGCCCCGGGGCGCAGCGGGATCGTGTCGGTGACGACGATCCGCTCGATCGAGGAGTCCGCCAGCCGCTCGAAGGCGGGACCGGAGAAGACCCCGTGCGTGGCGCAGGCGATCACCCGCGCCGCACCCTCGTCGAGCACGGTCTCGGCGGCGGCGCAGAGCGTCCCGGCGGTATCGATCATGTCGTCGACCAGAACCGCCGTCTTGCCCTTGACGTCGCCGACGACGTAGCCGATCTCGGCCACCTGCTGGGCGGGACGCTCCTTCTCCATCACCGCCCAGTGGGTGCCGATGCGGCGGGCGAAGTTGCGCGCAGTCTTGACCCGGCCCGCGTCCGGGGAGACGATCACCAGCTCCTCGCTCAGTTCCTGGTCGGCGAACCACTGGGTCAGCATCGGCATCGCGGTCATGTGGTCGACCGGGATGTGAAAGAAACCCTGCACCTGGCCGGCGTGGAGGTCCATGGTGAGGACGCGGTCGGTGCCGACACCCTCCAGGCACTTGGCGACGATGCGGGCGGAGATCGGCTCGCGCGGGGCCGACTTCTTGTCCTGGCGGGCGTAGCCGTACCAGGGCAGCACGGCGATGATCCGGTGGGCGGAGGCACCCTGCGCCGCGTCGATCATCGTCAACAGCTCGACCAGCGCGTCGTTCGGCGTCATCTCGCTCTGCTCGTTGGCGCAGGTCGACTGGACAATGAAGACGTCGGCGCCGCGGATCGACTCCTCGTAGCGGCAGTAGACCTCGCCGTTGGCGAAGGTCTTCAGCGTCACCTGGCCGAGGTCGAGGTCGAGCTTGCCGGCGACCTTGGCGGCCAGCTCCATCGAGCCGCGACCACCGAAGACCATCATCCGCTTCGAGTAGTCGTGCGGGATGGCGGTGGGCGCCGTCTCGGGACGCTGCTCGATCGTGCTCACGAATCCTCCTCATCGGCCCGCGCGGCTTTGCCCTCCGCGTAGCCCTCGATGTTCCTCTGGTCGTTCTGGCTCACAGCAAGCGCCCCCTCGGGGACGTCCTTCTTGATCACCGCGCCGGCGCCAGTGTAGGCGGCGTCCCCGACTTGTACCGGGGCGATCAGCATCGTGTCAACGCCGATGCGCACGTCCTTGCCAATCACCGTGCGGTGCTTGCGGAAACCGTCGTAGTTGGCGGTGATCGTGCCGGCGCCGAGATTGCTGCCGGCGCCGACCTCGGCGTCGCCGACGTAGGCCAGGTGGGGAACCTTGGCGCCGGCCCCGATGCGGGAGTTCTTGACCTCGACGAAGGTGCCGGCCTTGGCTCCGGGCTCCAAGTGGGCGCCGGGGCGCAGGTAGGCGAAGGGGCCGACGTTGCAGCCGTCGAGGACGTCGCACTCGACCAGGTAGGAGTGCGGCACGGCGACGTTCTCGCCCAGCCGGGTGTCGATCAGCGTGCTCAGCGGCCCGACGATCGAGCCAGCCCCGACCTCGGTGGCGCCGCGCAGGCTGGTGCCGGGCTCGATCCGGGCGTCGGCGCTGATCTTCACGCCCGCGTCCACCCAGGTCGTGCCGGGGTCGACGACGGTTACGCCCGCCAGCATGTGCGCGGCGAGAATGCGGCGGCGCGCCTCCTCCTCGACCGCGGCCAGATCGACCCTGTTGTTGACCCCCATCGTCACCGCGAAATCGTCGGCGAGATGGGCGGAGACGGAGTGACCGGCTTCGCGAAGCGCCGGGAAGACGTCGGGCAGGTAGTACTCGCCCTGGGCGTTGTCGTTGGAGAGGCCGGCGAGGGCCGTCGCGAGCGGCGCCGCGTCGAAGGCGTAGGTGCCGGCGTTGATCTCGCGGATCGCCAGCTCCTCGGGATCGGCGTCGCCGGCGGCTTTTGCCTCGACCACGCGCTCGACCTCGCCCCCGGCGCCGCGCACGACCCGCCCGTAGGAGCCGGGGTCCTCGAGCTCGATCGTCAGCATCGTCGCGGCAGCGGCGGAGGAGACGTGCGTCTCGAGCAGGCCCGCGATCGTCTCGGCGGAGAGCAACGGGTGATCGCCGGAGAGGACGAGGACGACCTCGGCCTGCTCGATCAGCGGCAGCGCCGCGCGTACCGCGCCGCCGGTTCCGTCGGGCTGCGGCTGGATGACGGTCTCGACCTCACCCGGAAACCCGGCGGAGATGTCGCGGCCGGGCGAGACGATCGCGGCGACGCGGCCGGCGCCGGCCTGCCGCGCGGCAAGGATCGGCCAGGCGACCATCGGCCGCCCGCAGACGGGGTGGAGCATCTTCGGCAGAGACGAGCGCATGCGGGTGCCCTCGCCCGCCGCCATGACCAGGACTAGAGGCGAACTCACCCAGGGATCGTAGTAGCGGCAGGGCGGTTATGTCAGATGAGAGCCGTAGACGGGCGGGTCCTGTCGTGGGGTAGGGGTGTCCGGCCGGCGCTGGGTTTTTCGCACAAGCCGTCACGTCTCTCGCCGGTGAGCAAGCGAAAAACAGGACGCCGCACCGCCCGGACACCCCTACCCCACACCACCCGCTCGAGCTGCGTATCCGGCGATCAGCCAGCAAGCTGCGCTCAGCGCGAGCAGCCGAGCTCGATCAGGAGCTTCGGGCGAGGTCTTTGCCGAGGAGAGCTACTGAGGTGAGGGTCCAGCCGGCGAAGATCAGGTCTATGCCTACTAGTAGGCCGATTGCCCAGTCTGCCGAGCTCGGGAACTTAGCCAGGACGAGGATGCCGATCAGGAGGCCGGCGAAGCCGCTGAGGCCGACCAGGCCCGCTCCCTGCTGACCGCGGCCGGCGAAGGCGACGCCGATCCGGGTGATCCCCATGACGAGGAAGTAGATGCCGAGGACGAGCGTCAGAGTGAGGGTGCCGTTGTGGGGTTCGACGATCAGCCAGAGACCGACGATCACCGTGAGGAAAGCCCACAGCAGGCGCAGGATGACCGATCCGATCGAGTGCGCCGTGAAGGCGCCGGCGACGAGGAACGCCCCGGCGATGACGAGGATCCAGCCGATGAAGATCGCCGTCCCGACCGAGGCCACCGCGGGCACGATGATCGCCACGCAGCCGACCACGATCGCCAGCACGCCGACCGCCATCAACGCCTTCCAGCTGCGCTGCAGCCCTTCGCGAACCTCAGGGTCCAGTGAGACTCCACCCATCTCCATGAAATCGACCCTAAGCCCCCGTCCGGACGAACCCATTATCACCGTCGGGCCAAGTGACCTCAACGCCTTGACTCTGAGCCAAGACAAGCAGATCGCGGCGCGGCGCTTCTGGCACGAGGATCACCTTTTTCGGCGGTGGGTCAACGAAACGCGCGTAGTCGGCAAGCTGCCCGATCGCCATGCGGAACGCCGGCCGCGCGATGCTGCCCTTGGCCTCGACCAGGGTGTTCGTCGTTCGATCGAACAGGTCGCAAAACAACGGCGCCGGCTCGCCTGCAGGGCGAAGCTGAAGCCGGCAGACGTCATGGCCCGCCGCTAGGAGCGAAGCCATCAGCTCTCTGACCAGCTGCTGCTCACGACGCTCAGCCTCATATGGCTCTCGTCGAGGCTCGATCATCACTCGCTCAGTCAGCTGTTGCTCAACCGGAACCTCTTTCACCTGCTGCTGACCCAGATCATCGAGCCTCGACGTGGTCGAGCCAGCTTGCCCATCGAGTGGACGCAGGCGAAAGACAATGACTGACCGGATCGGACCCTCACCGGTCTCCGGCGCATCAGCGAGGTAGTGATCGGCGTATTCAAACTCCCCCATGTAGGTCGCCTGCCCGGCATTTGAGTCAAAGACATGGACGTCCCGCCCCTCCTGATCGTGGTCGCGGATCGCTCGGTTGCCTTGCGTCATTTGTTGATCGCCGCGCTGGCCTTCACCGGTGTAGTGGTAAAGGCCATCCAGGCGCCAGCCGTCATAGACATAGCCATGCAGGGCCCCACGGGCCTGATCGGTAAACACGAAGACATTGGCCGACTGTCTTGAGGGACTGATGCCACCTTGCCGTCGGCCGCCATAGCGGCTGTGCAGCTCGGTGCGCTTAACGGCGCTCCCAGCCTTCAGATCGATAGGCATAGCTCTCTCCCTCAGTCAAGTGCGCGGCGGCCGGTGAAGGCCTTGCCGAGGGTGACCTCATCGGCGTGCTCGAGGTCGGCGCCGATCGGCAGGCCGCTGGCGAGGCGGGTGACGGCGACCTGACCGCGTAGCCGCTCGGCGATGTGGAGGGCGGTCGCCTCGCCGGTCGTGGTCGGGTTGGTGGCGAGGACGACCTCGCGCACGCCGCCCTCCCCGACCCGGCGCAGCAGCTCGGCGATCTTCAGATCGTCGGCGTCGACCCCGTCGATCGGCGAGAGGGCGCCGCCGAGCACGTGGTAGAGGCCGCGGTACTCGTGGGTGCGCTCGATCGGGATCACGTCGGCGGGCTCCTCGACCACGCAGATCGCCGCCTGGTCGCGACTGGAGTCGGAGCAGATCCGGCAGAGCGGTCCCTCGGAGAGGTTGAAGCAGCGCTCGCAGAGGCCGACCTTCTCCTTCACCTCGCGGATCGCCGTGGCCAGCGCCGCCGCCTCTTCGTCGGGGGCGCGGAGGATGTGGAAGGCGAGACGCTGCGCGGTGCGCTGGCCGATTCCCGGCAATCGCGAGAGCTCGGCGACGAGGCGGGAGAGCGGTGCTGGGCCCTCGCTCAACTAAGTGCCTCGTCGCGCATCTCCGGGATGCCGGCGGGCACGGCGCCGCGGATCAGGTCGGCGGCGCGCTCGGCGAGCGCGATCGTCGGCGCGTTGGTGTTGCCGCGCGGCACCGCCGGCATCACCGAGGCATCGACCACGCGCAGTCCCTCGAGCCCGTTCACCTGCAGCTCCGTGTCGACGACCGAGCCGATCGCGCAAGTCCCGACCGGGTGGTAGATCGGGAAGGTGGTCTGCGCCAGGTGGGCGCGCAGGGCGTCGTCTCCCTCGTCGGCGGGCACGGTGAACGGCTCTGCGCAGTAGGGCCGCATCGCGGGCTGAGCGCAGATCTCCGCGGTCAGGCGCAGCGCCTCGACCATCCGCGCCAGGTCGCCCTCCTCGGAGTAGAACTCGTTGCGGACGATCGGCCTCGCGGTTGGGTCTTTGGAGGCGAGCCGCACCGAGCCGCGGCTGCGCGGCGTCAGCAGGCAGGCTGAGACCCAGACGCCGTGCCCCTCGGGATCGCCCAGGCCCTCGTCAACGATGTGGATCGGGGCGACGTGGAACTGGACGTCGGGTGCCGGCGCCCCCGCCTCGACGCGGGCGAAACCTCCCGACTCCGCCAGGTTGGACGCGAACGGGCCGGTCTGGGTGGCGGTGAACTCCTCCAGGGCGGCCGGCTCGAGCGCGAGCAACAGGCTCTCCGGCTCGGGGGTCGTCCAGACCTCGTAGGCGCAGGCGTGGTCGCTGAGGTTCTCACCCACCGCGGGCTGGTCGAGCAGGGTCTCGATCTCGCGCAGGGCCAGGTGCTCGGCGGGACCGACGCCGGACAACATCAACAGCTGCGGCGAGTTGAAGGAGCCGCCGCAGAGGATCACCTCGCGCTCGGCGTGCAGCTCCTGCAGCTGCCCGAGCTGCGCGGCCTCGACGCCGACCGCGCGCGTCCCCTCGAACAGCACCCGGTTGACGTGCATGTAGGGCATCACGGTCAGGTTCGGGCGCTCCATCGCCGGGTGCAGGTAGGCGACGGCGGCGCTGGCGCGCATCCCACCCCGCTGGGTCACCTGGTACATGCCGGCGCCATCCTGCTCGGCGCCGTTGAAGTCCTCGTTGCGGGGCAGCCCTGCTTCGACCGCAGCGTCGACGAAGGCGGGTGAGATCGCGTTGCCGGAGCGCTGGTCGGAGACCGGCAACGGCCCGCCGACCCCGTGCCACTCCGAAGCGCCCCGCTCGTTGTCCTCGGCCTTGAGGAAGTAGGGGAAGAGGTCAGCCCAGGCCCAGCCCGGCGCTCCCCACTCGTCGTAGTCGAGGCGGTTGCCGCGGATGTAGACCATCGCGTTGACCGAGGAGGAGCCACCCAGCACCTTGCCGCGCGGCAACGGGATTCGGCGGCCGTTGCAGTTCGGCTCCGGCGCGGTGAAGTAGTTCCAGTCGACCTCGGTGCCGGCCAGCTGCAGGTAGCCGAGCGGGACGTGGATGTTCTCGTTCGTGTCCGGCGGCCCGGCCTCGAGCAGGAGGACGCTGACGTCTGGGTCCTCGGAGAGCCGCGCGGCCAGGACGCACCCAGCCGAGCCCGCTCCGACAATCACGTAGTCGTACATCGGATCTTCTCCTCTCGCGCAGCCAGGTCCCCACCCGTACCGAGTGTACGCTCAGATCCCCGGCAGGCCGCCCATGCCGCCCATGCCACCGGTGATCCCGCCCATCTTCGCGCCGGCCAGGTCCTGCGCGGCGCGCAGCCCCTCGTTGACCGCGGCGAGGACCATGTCGGCGAGCATCTCTGCCTCCTCGGGGTCAATCGCCTCGGGGTCGATGACGATCTCGCGCAGAGTCAGGTCGCCGCCCATCTTGACCTTGACCATGCCGCCGCCGGCACTCGCCTCGACGACCTCGTCTTTGAGCGCCTCCTGCGCCTCCAGCATCTGCTGCTGCATCTGCTGCGCCTGTTTCATCAGGGCGTTCACGTCGAATCCGCCCGGGCCACCCCTCGTGCCATCAACCGACCTCCTCCGCGTCGAACTCGCTCTTGATCTTCTCCACCAGCGCCTCATGGTCGACCTCGCCCTCGGCGGCATCGACCGCCGGAGGCGCGTCCTCTCCGTCCAGCACGGCGTAGGACGGGGCGAATCTTCTCCCCCAGCACGGCCTCCAGCGCGGCCGCCATCTGCTCCCGCTTGTCCGGCGCTTCCGCCTTGCGCTTGTTGAAGGTGTGGTCGGCGGGGAAGCCGATCGTCAGCGACCGCTCCTCGGCGTCGACGTCGACCGGCCGCGCCCCCTCGAAGGTCGCCGCCAGCGCCGGAGCGCTCTGCAGTAGCTGGTCCAGCACGGCAGGCCAAGCTTGGGTCACCCGCTCAAGGTCGATCTGGCCCGCGGGAGGATCGTCCTCGGCAGCCGGGGATGGACCGGGCTTTTCTGTCAGCTTCAGACGGCGAAACCTCAGCCGTCGTCTCGGACTCCGCAGAGGCCGGGGTTGAAGCATCTGCCGCAGGCGCGTCTGCCGCGGGTGGCGCGGGGGGAGGGGGGTCGAGGACGCCCTCGCCCGCAGTGCCCCCCTCCCCCCGCGACAGGACCCGCGGCCCACCAGCCTCGATCCCTTGCTCAAGCCTCTCGATCCGTCTCAGCAGTCCCTCGGTCGACGGGTCGAGGTCCGGCCGCGCCGCTTTCAGCAGGGCGATCTCGACCGCCATCCGAGCGTCGTCTCCCTCGCGCACCGCGGTCAGCGCCGCCGCCAGCTCGTCGATCGTGCGCACCAGGGTCGCCGCCCCGATCGTCTCCGCCTGAGCAGAGAGGCGGCCGGCGTCGGTCGCGGTGACGACGAAGGTGTTGGGCACCTCGCCGACGGTCTGGGTGACCAGCAGGTGGCGCAGGTGGGCGAGCAGGTCGCGGGCGAACTGGGCCGGGTCGCGCCCGGAGCGCGCCATCTCCTCGACCCCGAGCAGGACCCCTTTCGGGTCTTCGGCGATCACCGCGTCGACGGCGCCGAAGAGCAGATCTGCGTCGGCGGCCCCCAGCAGCTGCAATACGTCTTCGAGGCCGACCTGGCTGCCGCCGTAGGCGACCAGCTGGTCGAGCGTGCCGAGCGCGTCGCGGAAGCTGCCCGAGGCGGAGCGGGCGATCGTCGCCACCGCACCCGGCTCGACCTCGATCTCCTCCGCAACAGCGACCCGCTCCAGCACCTCGGAGATCTGCTCGAGCGAGGGGCGCTGGAAGTCGAAGCGCTGGCAGCGGTCGGCGATCGTCGCCATCACCTTGTGCGACTCGGTCGTCGCCAGGACGAAGACGGTGTTCGGCGGCGGCTCCTCCAGCGTCTTCAGGAAGGCGTTCCAAGCCTCCTTGGTGAGCATGTGGGCCTCGTCGAGGATGTAGACCTTCCAGCGGCCGCCGGCCGGCGCGTAGGCGACCCTTTCGCGCAGGTCGCGGACGTCGTCGACGGAGCGGTTGGAGGCAGCGTCCATCTCGATCACGTCGATCGAGGTGCCGGCGGCGATCGTCAGGCAAGACTCGCACTCGCCGCAGGGCGTCACGGTCGGCCCACCGCGCTCGCAGTTGAGCGAGCGGGCGAGGATCTTCGCCATCGACGTCTTGCCCGTTCCGCGCGAGCCGACGAAGAGGTAGGCGTGGTGGACCTTGCCCTGCTCGACCGCGTTGCGCAGGGTGCGAACGACGTGCTGCTGGCCGACCACTTGGTCAAAGGAGCCGGGCCGGTGGCGGCGGTAGAGGGAGGTCGAATCGCTGGACGGGGGCACCGCAGCCAGTGTATCTGCGGCTATACCGTGCGCCGGTGCTCCGCCGCTGGCTTACGCCTGCCGCCTGGGTCGCCGCCGTGGCGGCGCTCCTGCTGCTGATCTTCCCGCTCGGGTTCCCCAACTACGACACGATCTACGCCCTGGTCTGGGGCCGCGAACTGGCGCACGGGATGAGCCCCGACTACGGCGCCGTGCTGCCCCCCACGCCGCACCCTCTGGCCGACCTATTGGGGCTGGTAGCAACGCCGCTCGGGGACGGCGCGATCGGCGTGACGATGACGATCGCCTACCTCTCGCTGGGACTGATCGGCTACCTCGTCTACCGACTGGGCTCGCTCTGGTTCGACCGGCCGATCGGGGTCGTGGCGGCGCTGATCGTCCTCACCCGCGCCCCCTACCTCTCCAACGGGCTGCGCGCTTACGTTGACCTCCCCTACATCGCCCTCGTCCTCGGCGCGCTGGTGATCGAGACCAGGCGCCCTCGCGCCGGCTGGCCGGTCCTAGCTCTACTCGTCCCCGCCGGCCTGCTCCGCCCCGAGGCCTGGCTCTTCTCGATTGCGTACCTCGCTTATCTGCTGCTGGACATGAATTGGGGCGGCAAGGATCGACCCCGCCGCGACGGAGGAGAGACGGGGGTGCCCCTCGAACGGGCGGATACTCAAAAACGCGGCCTAATTAGGCCGCGTTTTGTCCGGGCGAGGGGCACCCCCGTCTCTCCCTTCCTCGTAGCCCTGACCCTTGCCGCACCGATCCTCTGGGCTTTGTTCGACTGGATCACCACCGGCAGCCCCACCCACTCGTTCACCGGCACCCAGGAAACCGTCGAAACCCTGGGCCGGCAGACCGGCCCGGTCGACCTGGTCCTCTACGGCCCGCGGCGCCTCGGCGAGGTCCTGCAGTGGCCGGGCATGGTCGGCGCCGCGGGTGGAGTCGCCCTCGGCCTGGCCTTCTTCCGTCGCCGCAGCAGGATCGGCGTCGCCGCGGCGGCGGCGGCCCTTGGCGCTTTCGCCCTCGTCGCCTGCGGCGGCCTCGCGATCCTCCCCCGCTACACGATGCTCGCCGCCGCGGTGCTCACCGTCTTCGTCGCACTTGCCCTGCTCGGCTGGCGACTGCTCGAGCGTGGCCACCCCTGGCGCCGAGCCTGGCAAGCGTTTGCCGCATTCGTCGCGCTGATGTTCGTCGTCTGGGGGCCGAACCAGTACGACCTGCTGTCCCGCGTCGACACCGACCTGGCCAACCAGGGCAAGGTCGAGTCCGACCTCACCGACCTTGCCGACTCGGGCGCCTTCGAGCCGATCTGCGGCCCAATCTCCGTCCCCAACCACCGCGCCGTCCCACGCCTGGCCTTCAACCTCGACATCAGGCCATCGCGGATCGTCAGCTCCTCGGAGCAGCGCCAGCCCCGCCATGGCTACTTCCTCAAACCGGCGAGCCCCTTCGTCATCCACAACTTCGTCCTCGACCCCAACGACCCGACCCGTTTCACCAGCACGGTCCCCCCCGGCTTCCGCCGCGTGGCCCGCAACGAGTCCTGGATCCTCTACCGCCGCTGCTGATCTAACCGCCCCGCTCGACTGCCTCGACGGCGGCGTGGGTGGCGGTGGCCAGGTCGGGGTCCGCCAGGTCGACCGCCGGTGGCAGCTCGACGTGCAGCTCGCTCGACGAGTCGAGGCGGACGCGCAGCCCGTCCGAGCGCGAGCCGAGGACGTGTCCGCCGCGGGTGCGATCCGCGGAGATGAAGTGGAGGTGGAAGCCGCTCACCTCGATTCCCTCGACGTAGTCGGGGAAGCGGAAGCCGAGCATCGTCCCGGCGACGTCGCGCAGCTCGAAGACGTGCTGCTCGGCGACGACCTCGGTCAGCGGCCTGTAGGGCGGGGCCTGGCGAGGCACCGAGCGGGCGCGGACCAGCTCGAAGCGACCGTCGAGGCGGATCGCGCAGGAAGCGGCCTCGGTGGGAATCAGCTCGTCCAGCTGCGCCAACAGGTCGTCGTGGTCGAGCGGACCGTCGATCGCGCGATCGATCGTCGGCTCGAAGCGGGTCACTACCGCGAACGGAGTCCGCGCCGTCGCGCTCACCTCCTCCACCGCCCCGTCGACGTCGGCCCGGTAGAAGCTGCCGTCGATCGCGATCATCTCGCCGTCGAGGCCATTCAGCGTGCCCAATCCGAGGTCGCCCTGCTCGGCCAGCTCGGCGAAGCTGAGGTCGCCGTCGTAGGCGCCGTCGAGCAGGGCGCCGATCGTCGAAGCCTGAAAGAGGACGTGGGACTCGCGCTCGGCGTGCAGTTCCCCCTCGCGCATCGTCTCCACGTGCAACGCCCTGATCCAGCGCTCGTCCAGCATGGCGAGCAGTCTTCCATGCAAGCATGGCCGCGATGGCGGCAATCGAACTCCGCGGCGTGGTGAAGCGGTTCGGCCCGATCACAGCGGTCGACGGCCTCAACCTCGACGTCCCCGAGGGCATCTGCCTCGGCCTGCTCGGCCCCAACGGCGCCGGCAAGTCGACGACGATGCGCCTGCTCACCGGACAGGCGCTGCCGGATGCCGGCGAACTGCGCGTGCTCGGCCACGAGCTGCCCGGTGATTCCAAGGCAGCCCGCGCCAAGATGGGCGTGGTTCCGCAGCTCGACAACCTTGACGTCGACGTCACCGTCGAGGACAACCTCGCCGTCTACGCACGCCTCTACCGAGTCGCGGACGTCGGCGCCGCGGTCGACCGCGCGCTCGACCTCGCCCGGTTGCGCGAGCGCCGCCGCGACGCCGTCGACGAGCTCTCCGGGGGCATGCGCCGCCGCCTGCTGCTCGCCCGCGGGCTGGTTCACGAACCACGGCTGATCCTGCTCGACGAGCCGACCGTCGGTCTCGACCCGCAGATTCGCACCGAGCTCTGGACGCTGATCGACAACCTGCGCTCGCACGGGACGACGATCCTGATGTCGACCCACTACATCGAGGAGGCCGAGCGGCTGGCCGACGAGGTCGCAGTGATGACGCACGGCAAGGTGATCAGCCGGGGCAAGCCGGCCGAGCTGATCGTCGAGCACGTCGGTCGCGAGACGGCCGAGGTCTACGGCCCACCCGATCGTCTCGCCGCGGTGCGGGCCGACGCCGAGGCCCGCGGACTCGCGGTGCGCCCGGCCGGCCCCGCGATCGCCATCGTCGGCTCCGAGCGGGCGGACAACGGGGCGATCCCCGACGATGCCGTCGTGCGCGCCGCCACCCTGGAGGACGTCTTCGTGATGCTGACCGGGGAGGCAGCCGAGTGAGCCCAGGACGCTGCAAACCGGCGCATCTCGGGTCTTCGGTCGGTCGCTTCGGGTCGCGCACAAACAGTGCGCTCCCCTCACCGCCCTCCCTGCATCCCCCGACCTGCTTGGTTTTCGCCCTGGGAAGGTCTGGAATCACATGAGGCGTCTGGAACCGGCCGCGATCGGTGGGGTGATGAGCCGTGAGGTCGCCAATTTCCGCACCTACTGGAAGGGGACGACCTTCTCCAGCATCCTCGAACCGATCGTCTACCTGCTCGCCTTCGGCCTCGGCCTCAGCGCAACCCTGGTCGACGAAGTCAACGGCGTTCCCTACGTCCAGTTCGTCGGCACGGGGATGGTCGCCACCGCGGTGATCTTCTCCAGCGCCCTGCCGGCGATGTTTGGCACCTTCGTCAAGCACCGCTTCCAGAACACCTATGAAGCGATCCTGGCGGCACCGGTCGACGTCGAGGAGCTGGTCAGCGCCGAGATGCTCTGGATCGGCGCCCGTGCCAGCGTCTACGGCTGCGTGCCGCTGCTGGTCACGATCCTCTTCGGCCTCAACCCGGCGCCGGGGATGCTGCTGGTGCCGCTCTTCTGCTTCGCCACCGCGCTCGGCTTCGCCGGCTTCGGGATCACGATGGCGGCGATCGTCGCCAAGATCGACCAGTTCAACTACGTGACGGCGCTCTGCGTCACGCCGCTCTTCCTCGTCTCCGGAGCCTTCTTCCCAATCGACGAACTGCCCGAGGGCGTGCAGATCGTGGCCCAGCTCAACCCCCTCCACCAGCTGGTCGAACTGGTCCGCGGCGGCGCCTTCGGATACGAGGCGATCGACCTCGTCCGCTTCGCCGGCCTGGTCGCCTTCGCCTTCGTGATGTGGCGAATCGCGATCAACCGCATGGAGGCGCGGTTGATCGACTGACCGCGTGCCGAGCGGCTCGCCAAGGCTTGAAAATGGACCGTGCACCCGCCTTCGAAGCGAGGTCCCCAGGCGTGTCCGTCGCATTTGGCTCGGGCCGGGCTCTCCTGCGGCACCCGCGGCATCCGCTTAAGGCTGCTTCCTTCCGGACCTGACCTGATTCGCGTGCCCACGTCGCGCAGGACCCGGCCGTCAACGCCGCCTGCGGCGCACCGACCCCGAAGGCCAGCCCCTCAGAACGGTATTCGGCCCCGCTAGAGCGGATTGCGGGTTACAAGGCACCGCTGATTCCCCGCCTAGCACGGTCCGCACACGATCCTACCCTGCCCAACCCAGACGTGCCGGGAGTTCAAGGTCCATATGGGTGCATAACTCCCGGCACGTCCCCGTAGGATCATCCTCGCCTTGATCCACGTCGACACCGACTCCTTCTTCGTCATCGTCCTGATCGCCGCTGTGGCGGCGATCACGGTCGCTGTCGTGCCACGGCAATTCGCGCCGCCGGTCGTCGTCGTCGAGCTGATGCTGGGGATCGTCGTCGGCCCCGAAGTCCTCGACCTCGCGCATACCAGCGACTTCATCCAGTTCTTCTCCAACCTCGGCCTCGGCATGCTCTTCTTCTTCGCCGGTTACGAGATCGACTTCGAGCGGATCCGCGGCAAGCCGCTGGAGCTCGGCGCCCTCGGCTGGCTGCTCTCGATCGCCCTTGCATACGGGATTGGCGGCGCCCTCGCCGCGGCAGGGATCGTCCTCTCCTTCCTCTACACCGGCTCGGCGATGGCGACGACGGCGATCGGCACCCTGATCCCGATCCTGCGCGACAACGGCGAGCTGAAGACCAGGTTCGGCACCTACCTGCTGGCGGCCGGTGGGATCGGCGAGTTCGGCCCGATCCTGCTGGTGACCCTGGTCCTCTCGACCACCAACCCGCTGCACGAGGGGGCGATCCTGATCGGCTTCGTCCTCCTCGCCCTGGCGGTGGCATTGGTCTCGGTGCGGCTCGCCTGGCGCGGCTGGCCGGCGCTGGAGCGCACCTTCGAGGCCAGCAGCCAGCTGGCCGTGCGGATCACGGTGGTGCTCGTCTTCGGCCTCGTCCTGCTCGCCAGCAAGCTCGGCCTCGACGTGCTGCTCGGCGGCTTCGTCGCCGGGATGATCGTGCGGCTGGCACTGAAGGGTCACGAGCTGCAGGTCTTCGAGTCAAAGCTGACCGCGGTCGGCTTCGGCTTCTTCGTCCCCTTCTTCTTCATCACCAGCGGCATCGAGTTCGACCTCGGTGCGCTCGGCTCGACCTCCGCCCTGCTCAAGCTGGTTATGTTCTTCGGCCTCTTCTTGGTCGTCCGCGGCACCCCGGCGCTGCTGCTCTACCGCCGCGTGCTGCGCGCCCGCCAGCGGGCGGCGCTGGCCTTCTACTCGGCCACCGAGCTGCCCCTCGTCGTCGCGATCACGACGATCGCGGTCGAAGACGACCACATGAAGACCTCGACCGCGGCCGGCCTGGTCGGCGCCGCGATGCTCTCGACCCTGGTCTTCCCGTTCGTCGGCCGTGCCCTGCAGAACAGAGCGGTGAAGGCAGGCGAGACCGGGCCACCGGACGATGGCCCGCTTCCCGCAGCGGAGCAAGCCATCGCCTGAGATCTCAGCCGCGCCGGACCAACCCTAGCCCCGTATGATCCGCGCAGCACCCAGGGCGCGTAGCTCAGTGGGAGAGCGCTCGCCTCACACGCGAGAGGTCGCTGGTTCGAACCCAGCCGCGCCCATCGTCGGCCGGGGAACGATGTGGCTCGCGCAACGCTATGGTCTCCTCTGCCGGGTCTTCCGGCGCTTACTCGACGATGAAAGGGTCAGATTTGGCCGCCGATGAGCTCAGCGAGATGGGTCCGATCGATTATCTGCTCGTTGAGTGGCCGGAGCGCCAGCCGACGGGCGAGGCAGCGCCGCATCTGATCGACCTTGTCGATCGCGGCCTGATCCGCATCCTCGACCTCGCCTTCATCGCCAAGGCCGAGGACGGCTCCGTGGCCGCGCTGGAGATCTCCGACCTCGGCGACGGGGCCGCTGGATTCGCTGCCTTCGAGGGCGCCTCGTCGGGCCTTCTCTCCGACGAGGACATCGAGGAGGCCGCCGGCGCGCTGGAGGCCGGAACCTCGGCGGCCCTGCTCGTGTTCGAGAACCGGTGGGCCGCCCCGTTTGCGTCTGCGGTGCGCCGCTCTGGCGGCCAGCTGGTCGCCAGCGGGCGCATCCCGATCCAAGCCGTGCTCGCCGCGCTGGACGCGGCTGAGACGGCATCCTAAGGAAACAAGGAGACCCGTCATGCCTGGACTACTTCGTGGAGTCGCACGAACCGCGGTCATCGCCGGGACCGCCACCGCGGTGAGCAACCGGGTGTCACGGCGCCAGGGCGAGCGCTGGGCACAGCAGGAAGAACCACAACAGGCGCCGCCCCCCGCAGCCCCAGCCCCCGAAACCGGGCAGTCGACGATCGATCAGCTCAAGGAGCTGGGTGAGCTGAAAGCGCAGGGAATTCTCACCGACGAAGAGTTCGCCGCCCAAAAGGCGAAGCTGCTCGCCACCTGAGGGCGGCCTACGCCCCTCGACCCTCAGTCCTGCTCGAGCACGGAGAGCAGGTTGCCTGCGGGATCCTTGAACCAGGCGATCGCCGGGCCGTTGCCCCGCGAGATGCCGTTCTCGTCCTGGTCGAAGGCCTCGTAGCGCTCGAACCTCACGCCACGCGAGGCCAGGTCGTCGACGACCGAGTCGATGTCGTGAACCTGGAAGTTGAGGATCGTGTAGGTGGCCGGCGTAAAGTCCGGTTTCAGGTAGACGAGCGTGTCGCGGTCACCGGCCAGATCCAAGGACAGCAGGCCATTCTGCTCGTCCAGCACGGAGAGCCTCAACCCCAGGGTCTCACCATAGAAGCGCTTCGCTGCGTCCAGGTCATCGACGGCGAAGCCACTGAAGGCTTTCGTGTCGGCAAGCATTGCAAGCTCCTTCCTCGCTGATCCCTGCCTCGGGGCGACTTTACTCCCTCAACTCGGGGATGAATTGATCGATGTGGTTAACGATCGTGCGGCGGACCCATTCCTGGGTCGCGGCGTCGGCCATTCGGTAGCGGCCGAGCAGCATCTTCTGGTCCGTGAGCGAGAGGCCGGCGATCTCCCAATCCACCGCAAGGCGCTCGAAGAGCAGCTCGGAACGCCGCCGCCAGGCGTCGTCCTGGGTGGTCGCCGCCGTGGCCGGACCCTGGCCGAGCTTCGCGATCGTCCCCGCGCTCAGCGTCTGCCGCAGGGTGAGGACGTTGCCCTCGGGGTCGGTGTAGTCGATCGTCGCGGGCTTCTGCCGGGGCCGGGGCCGTTGCTTGCGCTTCGCCATCGATCCGAGTCTGCCACGGAGCGGCGCCCGGCTCAATCGTCCTCACCGGCCGGGCGACGGCGAGTGCGCTTGCGCTCACCGGCCTGCCGCTTTTGCTCGAGGCGGCGTTTGCGGGCGGCACGGCTCGGCCTGGTCGGACGGCGACGCCGCGGAACCGTGAGCCCGGCCGCGATCTTCCCCGCCAGCCGCTCCAGCGCCAGCTCGCGATTACGCGCCTGGCCGCGGGCCTCCTGGGCGACCGCGGTGACGGTCGCCCCGGCGCGCTCCAGCAACCGCGCCCGCTGTGTGTCGTCGAGCACGCTCGAAGCCGCAACGTCGAATACGGCTTCGACTCGCGAGGCGGTGACGTTGGCGTGCTGCCCGCCGGGCCCAGAGGAGCGGCTGGCCCGCAGCTCGATCTCCGCGACGGGAATCGCTAGGCGCTCGTCGATCTTCAGCGTCTCGGCCACTCAGGCCACGGTAGCGGCGCCCGGCTCAGGCCAGCGCGTCGATCTTCGCCGCGAGCTCGAAGTCGGCTGCCGTGATGCCGCCCTCCGAGTGGGTGGAGAGGGACACGGTGACCGTGTCCCAGGAGATCTCCAGGTCGGGATGGTGGTTCATCGCCTCCGCCGGGCCGACCAGGCTGCCGGCGAAGTTGACCGAGCCGACGAAATCACTGCGCTTGAAGCTCTTGCTGATCGCATCGCCGGCTCGCTCCCAGCCCGGGTGCTCGATAAGCCTCGCCTCGATCTCGGAATCGCCAAGTGGTGCCATCCCTCCTATGCTTCCACAAGGCGGCCCGATCGAAACATGAGCGACTCACTTCCCACCCTCTGGCAGATCAACGTCTCTCACTTCAGCGAGAAGGCCCGTTGGGCGCTCGCCTGGAAGAACGTCGAGCACCGACGGCGCGCGCCCGCCCCCGGCGCCCACATGGCAGTGGCGCTCTGGCTCACCCGCGGCGGCCACTACACCTTCCCGATCCTGAGCATCGACGGACGGCAGATCGGCGACTCGACCGCGATCATCGCGGCGCTGGAGGAGCGCCATCCCGACCCGCCCCTCTACCCGTCGGACCCGACCGAGCGGCGCCGCGCCCTCGCTCTGGAGGACTTCTTCGACGAGGAGCTGGGGCCGCACATTCGGCGGGTTGCCTGGTACGAGTACGGCAACGACCCGGAGCGCTTCGCCGCGCTGATGGAAGAGACGGCCCCCGCGCCCCTGGCCAGATTCGGCCGCCCCACCGCCGCCTACGCCCGCCTCTACACTAGCCTTCGCTTCGGGGCGAGCAGCGCCGAAGGGGCAGAGCTGGCGCGCGCCAAGGTCCTCGCCGCTCTCGACCGGCTCGAGGCTGAGCTGGGCGACGGCGAGTACCTGGTCGGGGACGACTTCAGCGTCGCCGACCTCACCGCAGCCTCGCTCTTCTACCCGCTGGCCCAGCCGGAGGAGGGACCGATCTCCCCCGACCAACCCTCGGCCAAGGGTTTCGAGCGCTTCCGAGAGCCGCTCGAAGAGCGACGCGGCATCAAATGGGTGAGGGAGATGTTCCGCCGGCATCGCAAACCGGCGAAGGCCACGGCGCCGGCTTCCGCCTGACCGCTCAGCCGCCGATCGGCGCCCGCGGGTTGGCGCCGTAGAAGATCAGGGTGCCGAGCATGCCGACGATGTGGACCATGACAATGTTGACGACCATCGACTTGGCGGTCGCCGTACCCACGCCCACCGGCCCGCCGGAGGCGGTGTAGCCGTAGTAACAGCCGACCAGGACGATGATGGTCGCCATCACCATCCCCTTCGTCAGGCTGAAAAAGATGTCGACGAAGTCCTGAAACGTCCAGAAGATCAGCAGGTAGCCGCCGGAGGAGACGTCGCCGATCTGCTGCACGACCGCCAGGTAGCTGGCGAGGTACCCGATCCCGATCCCGACCAGGTAGAGGAACGGAAGCGCAATCCAGGCCCCGAGCAGGCGGGTCGCGGCAAGGAAGGTGACCGGCGGGATGCCCATCACCTCGAGCGCGTCGATCTCATCGGAGATCCGCATCGCGCCGAGCTCGGCGACGATCCCGGTCCCGACCTTGGCGGAGAGGATGTAGCCGAAGGCGTAGGGCAGCCCCTCGCGCAGATCGCAGTAAGCCGAGAACAGGCCGGCGTAGCTGGGCACGCCATAGGAGCGCACGAAGTAGGCGCCGATCACCCCGCAGTTGAGACCGAGGATGAAGACGAACGCCCAGATGATCAGCGCCGAGCCGAGGACCAGGATGCCCGCCTGGCGCAAGCTCTCACCGAAGAACTGCATGACGCGACCCGAGTAGACGAGGCCGGCGACCCGCGAGCCGAAGCGGGCGATTTCGCCGAATGCCTCGAACCAGCCACGCGAGACGTCGAGCAGACCGCTCACCGGATCGACTGCAGTTCGGGGTTGGAGGCGAGCAGGACCGTGGTGAACAGATAGAGGAAGAAGAAGACCCCCATGAAGGAGATGACCACTGCCTGATTGACGGCGCGGCCCACCCCGGCGGGACCGCCCGAAGCGGTCATCCCTTTGTAGCAACAGACCACCGCGATGATTCCGCCGAACAACGTGCACATCAGGACCGACCCCCAGATATCGGTGATCGAGGCGTTGGTGAAGAGCGTTGCGAAAAAGCCGCCCAGCGGCTGGCGGTAGAGCAGCTCGGCGGCGATGCCGGCGGTGAGGCCGAAGACGATCGCGAAGATGTCGAGCAACCCGGTGATGATCATCAGCGCCAGGAAGCGCGGCACGACGAGGTTCTTGATCGGGTCGACGCCGAGCACCTGCAGGGCGTCGAGCTCCTCGCGGATCTTGCGGGCGCCGAGGTCGGCGGTGATCGCGGTCCCGGCAACGCCGGCGACAACCGCCGCGGTGACTATCGGCCCGATGAAACGGACCGCGGTCACCACGAAGAAGGCGCCGAGTCGGTCGAGGTTGCCGAACAGGGAGAGGATGCCGGCGGCCTGTAGGCCCGGCGCGCCCAGACAGAGGGCGAAGGTGGAGATCGTCATCGGGAACCAAGAGAGTTTGAGTACGAAGAGGAACTGACCGACCAGCTCCTCGCCGTACGGATACGGCGGCCTGACCGCGGAGATGAGCGTGCGCGCGGTGAGGATGACCATCTCCCCCACCTCCTCGAAGGCGGACTTGGCGGGCAGCAGCGCCCGCGTTACAGCTTGCGCCGCCACCAGCTCATCGCCCGCTCGAGCGGGCCCGGATCCGAATCGTTCGGCTCCGCCCCCGCGTCTGAGCTCAGCATCTGGCGACGCTGGACCCTTTCACGACCGACCTGACGCGCCCGCTGCTCGGCCGCCCTCTGGGCCGCGGATAGCTGGGCGATCAACGTATCCCGCGTCTGCTCCAGCTCCTCCACCCCGGCGACGTGGGCGCTGGCGCGGCGCGGCGCGGTCGGCAAGTCACGGGGCAGGTCGCGTGGATAGGCGGCAAGCTCGGCCTCGAGCCGGGCGATCTGGCGCCGCAGCTCGTGGCGCACCTCGATCACCTCGCTCTCCTCGGTCAGGTCCGGAAGATCACCCGCCGGCGCGGCAACCGCGCCGTCAAGAGCCCCCGGCATGTTGGCGCAGGCGGAGGCCACAACCGCCAGGTCACGCGGGCTGAGCCCTGCATCCACGGCGCGCTGCAGCGCCTCGGTGGCGATCTCCTCGAGCTGCGAGGCGGTCTCGATCCCGTCCGCGACGAAAGTCCCCTGCCCCTGGCGGCTGACCACCAGGCCCTCCTCTTCAAGTCCCGCGTAGACCGCTCGCACGGTGTTCACGTTCACCCCCGCCCAATCGGAGAGCCGGCGGAAGCTCGGCAGCCGTTCTCCCGAGGCGAGGCGGCCCGTCGCGATCAGAGCACGCAGCCGCCAGGTCAGCTGCAGACCGACCGGCAGCTCGTCGCCCGGATCGATCGAGAACGGATTCGCGTCCTCACGCGTTGCCTGGTGTGCCATTCAACCAACACAGTAGATGAGACAGCTGTGTTAGTCAACTAGTACAGCTGGACCCAGCCCTCGAGCTCACTCCGTAGCCGTGCCTCGCCGCCACCCAAAGCCTGTGCGGCGAGATCGTGCTGCAGATGCCAGCCGTCCAGCGGCCATCTTCGAGCGTGAGGAAGAGGCCGACCGGGCGATCCTGCCGTCGCCGGCAGCCCGCAGGCGGCGCTGCGACGGTTGCTGCGCACCGAGATTGTCTCGCCCCGCTGGATCGTCTTCGCACCCCTGTAGACGCGCTGTACCCGGTAGCGATAGTCGGCCCAGAGCCGGCTCCGCGGAACCACCTTGACGAGATGGCCGACGATCGCCGCGTCCGAGCGGTGCAGCGCCTCGACCGGCCCCGGCGGTGCGCAGGAACAGGCGTAAGCGCTCTCGGCAGACCCGGCGAGCCCGAGGAGAACGAGCGCCCCCGCGAATTGACAGGCGCCTCACACGCACAGAGATCACTGTAGAGAGAAACGCCAGGTTTCACAAACCGGCAAGGCGCCACGAACGAGGTCGGCCGATCGGCTAACGGGGTCAGAACGACCTTCAGCGCTTCTCGCTGGTCATAGAGCTCGTAGGCGTCCGCGGCCTGGTCGAGCTTCATATGGTGGGTGACGAGGGGCGAGGGATCAAGCTTTCCCGCCTCGATCAGGCCGAGGACGCGGTCGACGTGGGCGATCACGTTGGCGAGGCCGAGCCGCAGGGTGAGGCCCTTGAGCCAGGCGAGTCCCAACGGCACCTCACCCTGACCGGCGTAGGCGCCGATCCCGGACACCGTGCCGGCACCGCGGGCCAGACTGATCGCCATCGCCAGCGGGCCGGGGTCGCCGACCGCGTCGACGACCACGTCGACGCCGCGGCCCTCGGTTGCACCCCGCACCGCTCGCTTCGGGTCGTCCTCGGTGAGATGGAGCGGGACCGCACCGAACCGCTTGGCCATCGCCAGGCGTGCCTCGACCGAGTCGATCGCGAAGACCCGCGCGGCACCGGCGACGACCGCCGCCTGGACGGCGCAGAGGCCGACCGGGCCAAGTCCCAAGACGGCAACCGTGTCGCCCGCCCGCGTTCCCGCATGCGCAACGGCGTGGTAGCCGGTGCCCATCACGTCGCCGGCGAACAGCGCCACCTCGTCGGACATCCCCTCCGGCACCCGCCGCAGGGTCAGGTTGGCGCGCGGGACCAGCAGTTGCTCGGCCTGGGCCCCCTGCAGGTCGCCCAGCTTCGAGCCGTGGCCGAAGGTGCGGCCGCGCTCGCAGCGGTGGTAGTCGCTGCGCAGGCAGGCGGCGCAGGTAGCGCAGGCGGTGTGGAAGCAGCCGAGCACGCGATCGCCGACGGCGACCCGCTCGACGTCGGCGCCCGCGGCGAGGACCGTGCCGACGAACTCGTGCCCGATCGTAAAGCCCGGCTCCACCGGAACCCTGCCGTGGTAGATGTGGAGGTCGGAGCCACAGATGCCGCTCGCCTCGACCCGCACGACCACATCGTCGGCGGCGCCGATCTCAGGATCGGGCTTCTCCTCGATCCGGACTTCGCCCGGGGCTTGAAAGGTGACCGCACGCATTGGGGAGAAACTTACCCAGACGCTCGTCGGACAGGCGCTCGGCTCGGAGTCAGCCGTCTATCCAACGCTGACGCCGGCGACCTGGAAGCGGCCGGTGTCGACGCCGGGGCTGGCGGTCTCGGCGATCCGCGCTTCCAGTGACAGCTCGCGCTCGAAGTCGGCCTCCTCACCATGGCGGAAGGAGACGTCCTCGCCCTCGAGCAGCTCGATGAAGACCTCGACGAAGCGGGCATCGAGCTGTTTGCCGGAGACCCGGCGCAGCTCCTGTATCGCCTCGTAGGACGAGGTCGGGGTGCGGTAGGAGTCGCGCGCGGTCATCACGTCGTAGGTGTCGGCGACCGAGATGATCCGTGCCAGCTCGGGAATGTCGTCTCCCTCCAGGCCGCGTGGGTAGCCTTTGCCGTCGATCCGCTCGTGGTGGGCGAGGATGATGTCGGCCACCGGACCGTAGCCGTCCAGCGAGGAAACCACGCGCGCGCCCTGCTGGGGGTGACGGCGGATCAGCATCCAGTCTTCGTCGGTCAGCGGCACGTTCGCCTTCAGGATCCGGTCGGGCAGGATGAACTTGCCGATGTCGTGCAGCAGGGCGGCGATATGGACCAGCTCCTCCTGCTGCTTGGAGAACCCCGCCCGCTGGGCGATCGCCCGCGAGTAGCGCGCCACCGCAGCGCTGTGGCGCGCGGTCATCTGATCCCGCAGGTCGAGCGTGCGCAGCAGCGCGCTCAACATCCCGACCTGGAAGCTGGCCAGCTGGTTAGTCCGCACCTCCAGCTCGCGAGCCCGCTCCTGCGACTGGAGCAGGGCTCCCAGCAGGTACTGGAAGGTGACCAGCACGATGCCGAAGAGCGCGACCCCGGCGAGCCCGACCTGGACGTAGAGGAAGGCGACGCCGACCGACATCAGCGCGGCGGCGAGCTCCGAGGGGAGCAGCGGGATCATCACCTCGCGCGCCTTCTCGACGATGGAGCTGCGGTCCACGTAGCAGCTGTAGGCGCCGACCATCGCGAAGTTCATCGCAATCCCGCTGGCGAAGGCGCCGAAGACGAGAATGTAGAAGCCGAGATCGTTGGTGGTGATCCCGGCGGTCTGGACGACCCCGTGGAACACGGCCCCGACGACCAACGGAGTGGTCATGAAGGTGAAGGCGTTGACCAGGAAGTCGGGCAGGCCTTCGCGGAACCGAAGCCATCCGACGAGGATCGCGAATATGCCGATCAATGCCGCCGGCGTTCCACCGAGAAAGACGATTGCGAGGACGAGCGCGAGAAAGCTGCCCGAGACCTTCAGGCGCGACTCCGTCTCGATCGACATGATGTCGCTGAACGCGGAGAAGCCGAGCAGGGTTCCGAACAGCGCCCAGTCCCAGTTCCCGTTCGGCGCCTGCCAGACGGCGGCAGCGACAGCGGCGGCGACGCCGATCGCCATCAGTGCGGTGTTCCACCGTGTTGGCCGCTCGTTTTTCATGGATCGCCTGGGCTGCCAAATCGCCGCATTCCGGCTTCAGCCCCTGAGGATTTTCCCGCCGAACCGGCGATTCCTGCGACCGGGGACCGACCTTGCGGCAACCGCAACCTGCGCTACCAAGTTAGACGCTCGGCAAGGCTGCGGCAAGCGGCATAGATCACCTGGCCAAGACCTTGCAATTTGCGCAAAAGCGGCGCAGATCCATCTCAAAACGAACAAGGGGCGCCTATCGGCGCCCCTCGCAACTGGTAGGCAAACGCCGAAGAGGCCCCTGCCTGTCTCTAAGTCTTACCTTTTAAGCCACATTCGCCTTGTCCCTTCGTCGAAGCCCGTATCTCCAGCCGCGCACAAGCTCGCAGGAGGAAATGTCCGATCTGCTGGCAAGTTTGTAGCACAACCTTGCGGAAACTTGTGCATCTGCAACGAAACTTGTGCATAAACGCCGTAGGACTTCGCCTGAAAAATGAGTAGCCCACGCCTGAGAGACCCCTTGAAGCGCCCCTCGTTCCGCCGCCTGGCGTTCTCCTTCGCGGTCAACGAGATGGGCGACTGGCTCGGGATCATTGCCCTCTCGGTGCTGGTCTTCGAACTGACCGGTAGCGCGATGGCGACGGCGGTGCTGTTCCTGGGCACCGGCTTCCTGCCGGCGCTGATGACGCCGTTCTTCGTCGCCCGACTGGAGCGGCCGCCGCCGCATTTCGTGCTGCCGGCGATCTACGCTGCCGAGGCGGCCGCCTTCGGCGCCCTGGCGCTGCTAGCGGAGCACTTCTCCCTGGCGGCGATAGTCGTGATCGCCGCCCTTGACGGCACCCTCGCCCTGACCGCGAAAACGCTCACCCGGGCCGTCACCGCGGCGATGCTCGAGCCCGAGGGGGAGCTGCGAGTCGGCAACGCGGTCCTCAACATTGCCTTCACCGGCGGTGCTGCGGTCGGGCCGGCACTGGCCGGCGTCGTCATCGCCGTCCTCGGCATCCAGTCAGCGCTGCTGCTCGACGCCGCGTCCTTCTACCTGATCGCCTGCGTCGTGTTCACCGCGCGACCGCTGCCCCAGCCCGAGTCAGAGCCGGAGGCCCCACTGCGCGAGCGGGTGCGTGCCGGCCTCGACTACGTCCGCGACCGCCCCCTGCTTCGGCGCCTGCTCGCCGCGGAGGCGGGGGTGTTCGTGTTCTTCTCGCTGGTGATCCCGATCGAGGTGATCTACGCAAAGCAGGATCTCGGGCTGGACGCCGTCGGCTACGGCCTGATGGTCAACAGCTGGGGTGTCGGCATGGTCCTCGGCGGCATCCTCTTCGCCCGCCTGCGCCGCGCCTCGCTGCCGGTTCTCATCTTCTTCAGCACCGTGGCGATCGGCTCCGCCTATTTCGGGCTGGCGGCCGCGCAAACCCTCGCCGTAGCCTGCGCTGCCTCGGCGCTCGGCGGTGCGGGCAACGGCGTCCAGTGGGTCGCCATGGTCAGCGCGGTGCAGGAGCTGACCACGGCATCGATGCAGGCGCGGGTGCTCGGCACGCTCGAATCCGCGGTCTCGGCGACGCCCGGCATCGGCTTCCTGCTCGGTGGCCTGATCGCCTCGCAGTGGAGCCCGCGAGCCGCCTTTGTGGTCGCGGGGGCAGGCGTGATGATCATCGTCTTGGTCTCAGCGCTGGTCCTGGGCAGGAATTGGCCTCTGGAGCAGGGAAGAGAGCACCTGGGAACCGCTGACGCCGCCGACGAGATTATGGTGGAGCTTATTCCCGCAGAGGCCCTGCCCAGCCCAGAACGGAGGTCGTGACGTGAGGAAGCTGCACGCAGCGCTTGCTGTTGTCGGACTGGTGGTGGTCGCGCTGGTGCTTTCCTCCTGCGGCAGCAGCTCTAGCGGCAAGGAAGGCGGCACGTTGAAGGGCACCTACGCCTCCTTCCCCGATTATCTCGATCCGGGCCTCTCCTACACCCAGGAAGGCCTGACGGCGATGTACGACACCTACATCCCCCTGGTGACCTACGCCCGCGCCAACGGCGCGGCGGGCGGCAAGGTCGTGCCGGGCCTGGCCCAGGGCATGCCCAAGATCAGCGACGGCGGCAAGACCTACACGCTGACGCTGCGCAAAGGGCTCAAGTACTCCGACGGCACGCCGGTCAAGGCTTCGGACTTCACGCACGCGGTCGAACGCACGATCGCGCTCAACTCGCTCGGCTCACCCTTCTACGTGGCGGCGATCGTCGGGGCTGAAAAGTTCCAGAAAACCAAGTCGGGTGGGATCTCCGGCATCAAGACGAACGACAAGACGGGCGAGATCGTGATCAATCTGAACGCACCGCGGGGCACGTTCACCAACGAGCTGGGGCTGCTGCTCGTCGCCCCGGTGCCCGCCGACACGCCGGTCAAGAACATGACGGCGAGCCCGCCGCCGGCGACCGGGCCCTACGAGATCGTCAAGTCCGAACCGGGTCAGGGATGGTCCTACGACCGCAATCCGGAGTGGGCAAAGAACAACGCGAAGCTGATGCCGGACCTGCCCAGCGGCCACGTCGACAAAATCGAGATCAAGGTCGTCCGCAACAAATCGACCCAGGTCAGTGAAGTCGAACAGGGCACTACCGACTGGATGCAGAGCCTGGTCCCGGCCGACCGCTACGCGGAGGTGAAGAGCAAATACGAAGGCACCCAGTTCCGGATCGAGCCGACCAACAGCACCTACTTCTTCTGGATGAACACCACGAAACCGCCGTTCGACGATCTCAAGGTGCGCCAGGCCGTCAACTACGCGGTCAGCGGCGGCGCGATGGAACGGATCTACTCCGGCCAGCTGAAAGCGGGCCAGCAGATCCTGCCCCCGGGCATGCCCGGCCACAAGGAGTTCGAGCTATACCCCTACGACACGGCGAAAGCGAAAAAGATGGTCGCCGAAGCCAACCCAAGCGATCGCAAGATCACCGTCTGGACGGACAACGAAAGCCCCAACAAGGAAGCGGGCGAATACTACGACGACGTGCTGCAGAAGCTCGGCTTCGACACGACGCTGAAAATCATCAACGCCGACGACTACTTCACCGTGATCGGCAACCAGTCGACGCCCGACCTCGACACCGGCTGGAGCAACTGGTTCCAGGACTACCCCCACCCGAACGACTTCTTCCAGCCGCTGTTGTCAGGGGAAAGCATCCAGCCGGTCAACAACGGCAACTACGCGGAAATCAACGAACCGGCCCTGAACGCGAAAATTACCCGCCTCAGCGCGGAAGCATTCGGTCCCAAGCAGGAATCCGAATACGCCGAACTCGACCGCGAATACATGGAACTGGCCCCCTGGGCGCCCTACGGCAACCTGGCCGTATCGACCTTCGTCTCCAGCGCGATCAACCTCGACGACGTGATCTTCAACCCAACCTTCGGTCAGGCCCTGACCAGCTTCCAGTTCAAGTAGCCGCCCGCCGCTTCACAATAAGGACGTGGTCGCCGAGCCCCACGCCAAGTCGCCGGCCGCGCCCCGGGGTCGCAGCCAGTGGCGACTGGCTTGGGGAAGGCTGCGACGCAACCGGGTCGCGCTTGCCTTCGGCGTCCTCTTCGTCCTGATCGTCCTCTTCGTCTTGGCGGCGCCGTTGTGGGCGAACCAGGTCGCCGACACCGGCCCCAACACGACCCACACGCTGGAGAAAATCGAGGTCAACGGCGAGGTGCGGGAAGTCGTCAACCCCGAAGGCAAGCCGATCGGTCCCGTCTGGCTCGGCGCCGGCGGCAAGTTCTTCCTCGGCGCCGACGGGCGCCTCGGCCGCGACGAGATGGTGCGCCTGATGTACGGCGGCCGCACCTCGCTCCTCGTCTGCCTGGTGGCGGCGCTGATCACGACGCTGCTCGCGACCACGCTCGGCCTCCTGGCCGGCTACTACCGCGGTTGGGCCGACGCGGTGATCTCGCGTGTGCTGGAGGTCGTCTGGGCCTTCCCCGTGCTGCTGCTGGGGATCGCCCTGGGCACGGCTCTGGCCGTCGGCGGACTGCAGCTGGGACCGATATCGATCTCCGGCAGCTCGATCTGGATCCCGATCCTGATCATCGGCGTCGTCTACACCCCCTATATGGCGCGGCCGCTGCGCGGCGAGGTGCTGGCCCTGCGTGAAAAGGAGTTCGTCGAGGCCGCCGTCGCCCAGGGAGCGGGGCCCTTTCGGGTGATGCTGGGTGAGCTGCTGCCAAACCTGTGGTCGACGATCATCGTCTTCTTCACCCTCAACATGGCCAACAACATGCTGCTCGAGGCGTCCCTCTCCTTCCTCGGCGCGGGTGTGCAGCCACCCAACTCGTCCTGGGGGACGATGATCTCCTCCGGCTTCGAAGTGATCTCCAGCGAGCCGCTGCTGAGCATCCTGCCCGGCACGATGATCCTGCTCACCGTGCTCTCGCTGAACGTCTTCGGCGACGGGCTGCGCGACGCTCTCGACCCGAAATCGAAGATACGGCTAGAGGCCCACGCGGGCCTCGCCGAGCCCGAGGGAACCGCGGTCTGATGGGTCGCTTCGTCGTCCGCCGCCTGCTGGCGATGATCCTGGTGCTGTTCGCGATCTCGGTGATCGTCTTCCTGATCTTCAACGTGATCCCCAACTCCGATCCGGCCCAGCGGATGGCGGGAAAGAACGCGACGCCGCAGCTGGTCGCCGCGATCAACAAGGACTGGGGCTTCGAAGACCCGCTGCCGCAGCAGTACCTGACGATGATGAAGAAGATCCTCACCGGGGAAGTGATCTCCTACAGCAACCAGCTCGACGTCGACGAACAGATCATCAAGGGGTTTCCGACGACCCTCTCGCTCTGCCTCGGCGCCGCCGTGCTCTGGATGCTCTTCGGGGTCGTCTTCGGCTACCTCTCGGCGGTGAGGGCCGGTGGGCTGACCGATCGCCTACTGACGATCCTGGCCGTGGTCGGCATCTCGATGCCGGTCTTCACGCTCGCCGCGGTCTTCCTCATCTACCTGACCTACAAGACCCAGATCTTCCCTTCCGGCGGCTACGTGAAGTTGACCGAAGACCCGCTCGATTGGGCCTACCACCTGATCCTGCCGTGGATCACGCTGGCGATCCTCTACGCCGGCTTCTACAGCCGCGTGCTGCGCTCGAACATGCTCGACGCGATGAACAGCGACTACGTGCGCACGGCGCGGGCGAAGGGACTGAGCGAGCGGCAGGTGATGACGCGCCACGTGCTGCGCAACTCGCTGATCCCGATCGTCACCCTGTTCGGCCTCGACTTCGGCGCGACCGTCGCTGGCGCCGCAATCATCACCGAAGCGCTCTACAGCCTCGGCGGCATCGGCGACTACGCCGCCGAATCGACCTTCCACCTCGACCTGCCGCCGATCATGGCGATCACGCTTTTCGGCGCCTTCTTCGTCGTCTTCTTCAATGCGCTGGTGGACATCGCCTATGCCTACCTCGACCCGCGGGTGAAGTTGGGGGGCTCGGCCCGATGAACGCGAGTCCAGCGTGAGCGAGACGCTGCTCAGCGTGACGGACCTGCGTGTCGGCTTCGCCACCGAAGGAGGGCGGCTGCAGGCGGTCGGTGGGGTCTCCTTCGATCTGGCCGCGGGCGAGGTGCTGGCGATCGTCGGCGAGTCGGGCTCGGGCAAGAGCGTCACCGCGCAGACGATCATGGGGTTGACCCGCTCGCCCAACGCGAGAATCGACGGCTCGGTGCGGCTGCGCGGGAAGGAGATGATCGACGCGACCGAAGCCGAGTTGCAAAGGGTGCGCGGCGAGGAGGTGGCGATGGTCTTCCAGGACCCGATGACCTCACTCAACCCGGTCTACCGCGTCGGCGACCAGATCGTCGAGGCGATCCGTGCCCACCGAGACGAGTTGAGCAAGGACGAGGCCAAACAGCGGGCCGTCGAGCTGCTCGGCTCGGTCGGGATCCCAGAGCCGCAACGACGGGTCGACGACTACCCGCATGAGTTCTCCGGCGGGATGCGGCAGCGGGTGATGATCGCGATGGCGCTGGCGCTGGAGCCGGACGTGCTGATTGCCGACGAGCCGACCACCGCACTCGACGTGACGATCCAAGCGCAGATCCTCGACCTGCTTGGACGCCTCAACCGCGAGCGGAGCCTGGCGACGATCCTGATCACCCATGACCTCGGCGTCGTCGCCGAAGTCGCCGACCGTGTGTTGGTGATGTACGCGGGACGAGTGGTCGAGGAGGGGACGCTCGACCAGATCTTCTACGACCCCCAGCACCCCTACACCTGGGGCCTGCTCGGCTCGCTGGCCCGGATCGATCAGCCGCGGCCGCACCGCCTGCCGCAGATCCGCGGCGCGCCTCCCTCGCTGCTCGACCTGCCCGGCGGTTGCGCCTTCCAGCCGCGCTGCCCGCACGCCTTCGGCCGCTGCGTCGAGCTGCCGGAGCTGGCCGGGCGGACCGCGGACACGCCGGGCCACAGCGACCGCTGCTGGCTCACCCCCGAGGACAAGCGCGAGCGCCGCCAGGTCGAGGGACGGATCGGGCTCGAGGAGCCGGTATGAGTGAGCCGCTGCTCGAGGTCGAGAGCCTCGTCAAGCACTTCCCGATCAAGCGCGGGCTGCTGATCAACCGCGAGGTCAGCCGGGTACGCGCGGTCGACGGAGTCAGCTTCAGCGTCGGCCACGGCGAGACCCTGGGGCTGGTGGGCGAGTCGGGCAGCGGCAAGTCGACGCTGGCGCGGACGGTGCTGCAGCTGCTGCCGCCGACGTCCGGCTCGGTCCGCTTCGAGGGCCGCGAGATCGCCGGGCTCTCGCGCCGCCAGATGCGCCCGCTGCGACCCGAGATGCAGATGATCTTCCAGGACCCATACGCCTCGCTCAACCCGCGCAAGCGGATCGGGCAGATCGTCGGTGGCCCGCTACGGCTGCAGAAGGTCGCCACGGGCACGGAACTGCGCCGCCGCGTCCAGGAGCTGCTGGAGCGAGTGGGCCTCTCAGCGGAGCACTACGAGCGCTACCCGCACGAGTTCTCGGGCGGGCAACGGCAGCGGGTCGGGATCGCCCGCGCCCTCGCCCTGCGGCCGAAGCTGATCATCGCCGACGAGCCGGTCTCGGCGCTCGACGTCTCGATCCGCGCTCAAATCATCAACCTGCTCGACGACCTCCAGGACGAGTTCGGCCTCACCTACGTCTTCGTCGCCCATGACATCGGCGTCGTCCGCCACGTCTCCGACCGGATCGCCGTCATGCACGAGGGGAAGATCGTCGAGCAGGGGTCCGCCGACCAGGTCTGCGAGCACCCTTCCGACCCCTATACGAAGACGCTGCTTGCCGCCGTGCCCGTCCCCGATCCGCGCGAGAGCCGGGCGCGGCAAGCCGCCGCCGCGCAATCGTGACCCTCCCCCTCGCTCCGCCGATCAAGCCGCAGCTGGCGCTGACCCGCAAAGAGCTGCCGCGCGGCGAGGAGTGGGCCTACGAGCAGAAGCTGGACGGCTTCCGGGCGATCGTCTTCGTCGACGGCGACGACGCCTACATCCAGTCGCGCGGCGGCAAAGCGCTGGCCCGCTACTTCCCCGAGCTCAGCTTCGCCGCGGGCCGCTACGTTCTCGACGGCGAGCTGGTGATCCGTGACGCCGAGGGCAACCTCGAGTTCGACGCGTTGCAGCAGCGCATCCACCCGGCCGAGTCGCGGATCACGCTGCTCTCGAAGGAGATCCCGGCCGTCTGCGTGGCCTTCGACCTGCTGGCTGAAGACGACGAGGTGCTGCTGGAGACCCCGTTCGGGGAGCGGCGGGCTCGACTGGAGGCACTGGCCAAGCGGACCGGGGTTGAGCTGAGCGATCTCAGCCCCGATCCTGAGCGGGCCGAGGAATGGCTGCGCAGGACCGAGGGGACGATGGCCAAGCAGCTCGACGCGACCTACCTGCCCGGCAAACGCAAGGGCATGGCGAAGGTCAAGCGAGAGCGCGAGATCGACTGCGTCGTGCTCGGCTGGCGGCCGGGCAAAGAGGAGGGCACGGTCGGCTCGCTGATCCTCGGGCTCTACGACGGCGATGACCTGCGCCCGGTCGGTCACATCTCAGGCTTCAGCGCCGCCGCCAAACGCGGCATGCGCACGTTGCTGGCACCGCTGGAGACCGGCGAGAGCGGCAGCGCCGAGCCGAGCCGCTGGACGGGCGGCCGCGACCTCGAGTGGGTGGCGCTGCGACCCGAGCTGGTGATCGAAGTGGGCTACGACCACGCCGCCGCCGGGCGGATTCGGCACGGCGCGAGGTTCCGCAGGTTCCGGGATGACAAAGATCCGCGCGAGTGCACGTTCGACCTGCTTGACCAGGGAGACTAGAAAAGGCGTTCCTGGCCGGCGGGTCCTGTCACGGCAGGGGACCCACCGCCCCCTCCGGTAGCTAAAGCTTCCTCAGGGGCGGTTCCCCCTACCGCGCCACCCGCCGGAGAAGCGGATCTTCGCTTCCCCCAGCCGCGGACCGCTCGGGTGGCTCGGGTGCGCTCTGAGGCAGGTAGGTAAGCCCGACCCCCTTTGTAAAGCTGCTCGTAGCGGGAGATGAGGTCGGGGCGTTTGGTTTCGAGCCAGGCGAAGAAGACGTCGCGGACCTCGTCGCGGAGGTGGAGGGCCATGCCGCCGAGGAAGGTGGCGCCCGCCTCTCGGGCCCGGTCGACTATCGGCTGGACCTGCTTGGGATCGTCATTGATGCCCGGCATCAGGGGGGCGATCAGGACCCCTGAGTCGATGCCGCGGCTGCGCAGCTCGGCGACGGCGTCGAGGCGGGCCGAGGGGCTCGGGGTGTGGGGCTCGGTGGCTCGCCAGGCCTCCTCGTCGAGAGTGGGAACCGAGAGGTTGACCGAGACCGGCAACCGCTTCGCCATCCGCTCGTAGAGGTCGATGTCGCGCAGCGCCAGCGGCGACTTGGTCAGCACCGAGACGGGAGTGTCGGCCGCCTCCAGCGCCGCCAGGATCTCGGGCATCATCCGGTAGCGGCTCTCGACCCACTGGTAGGGATCGGTATTGGTCCCCAGCGCGACCAGCTCGCGCTTCCAGCTCGACCGCGCCAGCTCTGCCCGCAGCAGCTCAGGCACGTTGACCTTGACCACGATCTCCCGCTCGAAGTCCCGCCCTGCGTCGAGGCCCAGAAAGGTATGAGTTTTTCGAGCAAAACAGAAAACACAGGCATGAGTGCATCCTCTAAACGGATTGATCGTGTGGTTGAACCCGTAGCGGCCGCCGGGCACGTGGTTCAGCGCCGAGCGGGCGCGCACCTCGTGGAAGTTGATCCCCATCGCCTCGGGCGCGTCGAACGTCCGCACCACCGCTCCGTCACCGACACCCGGCAACCGCAGGTCGTTCTCGACGCGTTGCTCATCCCAGCGCATGCGAACATACGTTCGCATGCGCTCCCGACGGCACCGCGGGGCTACGCCTCCGCGCTCGCCTCGCTTCGCATGAACTCCTCGAGCTGACCGCGGGCTTTGGCGTTGGCTTTGGACCGCAGCGGAGGCAGCAGGGCGACCAGGTTGCCGCTCGGGCCCAGCGCCTGCCGGGCCCAGCGGCGAAAGTCGAACTCGTCGATGTGGGCTGCGATCAGGCCGTCTTCGAAGCCGAAGGTCGCCTGGATGTCGTTGACCACGGGGCGCCCGGTCGAGAACGTGTAGCGGGCGATCCAGTGAGCTGACCCGTGCCGCTCGTCGGCGTCGTGTTCGTGCAGCTCGATCACGAGGTCGGTGGCCCGAGTGGTCAGCATCCGCCACATCGCACCCACTTCGGGACCCTTCAGATCACCAAAGGCCGGGTCGTGAAATCTGGCTCCGGGCGCGTAGCAGGCACTCATCGCGGCGCCGTCGCAACGCCCGAAGGCCTCGTAGAACCGCTCGATCGTCTCGCGGTTTGCGTCTCCTCCCATCAGGGCAACCTACCGGCGATCACGTAGCGCAGCACGCCGACCACCTGCTCGGCCGTCCGCGCCGTCCCCTGCGCGGCCCGGTCGACCTCCTTCAGCGCGTGGTCGAGCTCCGGGTCGTGCAGGGTCACGTACGGCTTGCCCAGGGCAGCGGCGTAGCCGGCGTCGAAGGCGGCATTCCACTGGCGGTATTTGTCGCCGAAGCGGACGACGACGACGTCGGCGGCGCGGATCAGCGTCTGGGTGCGGATCGCGTTGACGCCGGCGCCCATGTGGTCGCGCCAGAACGGCTCGCTCTCCTCCCCCAGCGTGCCGACCCCGGCATCGTCGGAGGCGGCGTGGTCGGTGACCGGCGCCGAGAAGGAGACCGGCAGCTCGGCATCCCGCGCCCCGGTCTCGATCCGCTCGCGCCAGTCGGAATGGATCTCACCCGATAGATAGACGTTCCAGGTACGCTCGCTCACGTCCCGATCTCCTCGAAGTGCTTGCTCAGCATCGTCACCTGGCCCTGGTAGTTGGAACCCAGCGCCTCCCCGTAGAGGCGCTCGGCCGGGGCGCTGGTCCGCTCCAGTGCCAGCTTGCAGACCGGCTGACGGTGCTCGACCATGAAGGAGACGTCGCGCGCCCGTACCTCCAGGGCGGCGCGGCTGCCGTGACG
This sequence comes from uncultured Solirubrobacterales bacterium, assembly GCA_963706605.1. GTDB lineage: Bacteria > Actinomycetota > Thermoleophilia > Solirubrobacterales > 70-9 > VRUE01. The sequence goes on along the minus strand of OY970165.1, from coordinate 1,519,017 downwards.
GCCGCCGACCGGGTCGTAGCCGAAGCCGGGGTCGAAGAAGCCGGCGTAGTGGGTGCGCAGCTCGCCCGCGGTCGGGTCGTAGGCCATCATCTCGGCGGCGATCTGGGGCGGGATGCAGACGCCCTCGGCCGAGAGCAGCAGGTAGAAGATCTCCGGCTCGAGCACGATCCGTCCGCCGGGCTCGGGATAGACCGGGTCCCAGTAATCGGTCCAGCGGTAGGCGCGAATGCGCGAGAGGTCGATCGGCAGGCTGTTCTTCTTGGCCCGGTAGCCGACGATCCGGTCGCTGGGGCCGGAGAGGTCGACGCTGAGGAAGAGCCCCTCCGCCAGCGCCAGCTCGGACTCACGCAGAGCGTGGGAGTCGAGGTAGAGCAGCGGGAACTCGTCCTGGAGGTCACGGATCTCGGCGTCGCTCAGCCGCACGTCGCCGCGGGCGAGGCGAAGCTGATTCAGCGAGAGGCCACTCTGCACCTGGATCGCGAAGGAGCGCGGCACGACCTCGAGGTAGAGCCGGCCCCGGTATCCGGGGCGGATCTCGTCGAAGCGGTGGTGGCGGTCGGTCAGCACCCGGGTGAAGACGTCGAGACGGCCGGTCGAGCTCTTCGGGTTCGCCTTGGCCCGCACGTCGTCGGGCAGCGACAGCTCCTCGATCAGCGGCACCAGGTAGGGGCGGTCGCGCTCCAGCACGGCCCCGTCGCGCAGATCGATCCTCTGGAAGGCAAGCCCCTCGATCTTCTCCTCGACCGTCGAGTCGACGTCGGGCAGAAAGCTGCAGCGCAGCGCCCAGGCGTGGTCACCAAGACGCAGGTCGATGCTGGCCGGCTGGATCGCCTCCGGGCGGATCCGGTAGTCGCCGGAGCTGATCCATTCCGCCGCGATCGCCTCGCTCAGGGCCTGAGAAGGCAGCACACCGGGGGTCACCTCGATCGGCGCCTCCGTCGCGGAGCCGCCCGCCGCTGCACTCGCGTCGCTCATGGACTCGAGATTATGCGGCGCGCCTCGGCGATGCCGAGGTACGGGGTGAGCGCAAACTCGGCAAGTTCCGGGAAGAATCGCTCGAGGCGCTCTGCCTCACCCGCCAGCACCCGCCGTCCGAGCAGCGAGGCGATGCCGCCGACCACGGCCTCGTCGGCAGCCTGCGGCGGGCGACCGGCGCTCGTTCCCTCCGGAGCACCGTCTCGCAGATAGGGCACGAAGCTTTCGACCGCGACCTGGAAGCGGCCATAGACGCCGGGGCCGGCGCGCAGGCCCTCGACCAGCAGCAGGTTTGCCCGCGCCGGTTCGCCGGCGAGGCCGGCCAGCACCGCGGCAAGCCCCGCGCAGACACCGTCCGCCCACTCGCTGTGGTCGGCGCAGGCCGTCACGACCTCCTCGCGCAGCCACTCGACCGCGTCGTCGTAGGCGGCGAAGAAGCAGTCGTCCTTGCTCGCGAAGTGACGGTAGAAGTCGCTCTTCGAGACCCGCGCCCGGGTGCTGATTGATGAAACCGTCGCCTTGTCATAGCCATGCTCGTCAAGCGACTCGGCGATCGCGACGAGCAGGCGCTCACGCTGGTTTTGTGCGACGAACTCAGGCGGAAGGCCGTGGCGCCCACGTGGCAAGGGTCTCATGCAGCACTAAAGTCTGTCAGTGCTCAGCCCTTCCCGTCTGCTCCCTCGGTGCTCAGCCGGCTAAACCGGTGCTCACATAGGGCGCGATCATGAACTCGGTCAGCTCGGGCAACAGGTCCTCGGCGCGCTCCGCTTCACCGCGGCGAATCTGCTGGTAGACGATCCAGGCCACCCCGCCGACGAGTGTCTCGCCGATTGTGTCCGGCAACCGATCGTCACTGGGCAGCGCCCGTCTCGTCAACTCGACGAAGGCCTCCAAGGCGTCCTCGTAGCGCTTGGTCGTCGCCGGTGTCGCCGAAAGCGCCTCGATCATGCACATCCGGGCCAGGGTCGGCTCCTCGGCGACGTAGCCGAGGAAGGCGGCGAGTCCGGCCTCGATCCTGTCCTGCCAATCCCCGTCGAGATCGTCACCGCTCTCCTCGACCCGGCGCAGAACCTCATCACGGGCGGCATCGAAGGCGGCGAGGAAGACCTCCTCCTTGCCTTCGAAGTTGTCGTAGAGCGTTTTTCGAGCGACTCCGGCCCTGCGCACGATGTCGGAGATCTTGGTCGCCTCGTAACCCTGTTCGGCGGTCAGCTCGGCGAGGGCATCCATGATGCGCCGCTGCTTGTGAAGCGCGATGAACTCGCGGGGGAGCGAAGGACGAGCGGACGGGGTGAGCCGTTTCGGCGCCTGCCTCTCCTGCGTTCCCCCTTTTCCCCGTGGCGGCATAGGGCAAGGATACCCGCGCGAGGCAAAATTCCAATGCACGGCAGCGACTTATCTGGTACCCTTCCGAAACTTGCACAATTTCTAGGAGAAACGTGTAGGTTTTCTTATGCCGTCGGAGAGAATTATGCTCAGCCAGGAGAAGCTGGCCAACGCGGTGGGAGATCGCTGGTCAGAGTCGCAGCTCAGCGAGGCAGTGGCTCTCCTGAGCCGTGCGGACGGCCGGTTTCCGGCGGGGGTGCGAACGCTCCCCTCGGACCTGGTCAGGGCGATCCAACGGGAGCGCCTGCTCGCCGCGATGATCAAGACGGTCACCGAAATCGGCTACAAGTCCCTCACCGTCCAGAACGTGCTCGCGCGGGCGGGCATTTCGCGGCCCACCTTCTACGAGCAGTTCGAGGACAAGGAGGACTGCTTCCTGGCTGCGTTCGACGCCTCGGCGACGCAGATGCGCGAGCGCGTCGACGCCGGGATCGCCGCGGCTGGGCCCGGCTGGCGCGCCCAGATGCGCGGTGGCATAGCGGAGCTGCTGCGGTTCATCGCCGACGAGCCGGAAGCGGCCCGCACCGTGATCGTCGAGGCCCGCGCCTCCAGCCCGGCCGGGCTGCAGCGGCGCGACCAACTGCTCGACCACTTCGCGGGCATTGTCGACACTTTGGTCAGGGAGGACCTGGACGACCCCCCCTCGGCGATCGCCGCGGCCGGGATCGTGGGAGGAATCGAATCGGTGCTCTACGCCCGCCTGCAGAAAGGCGAAACCGACGACCTCGACGCGCTGCTGCCCTCGCTGATGTATTTCGCCGTCCTCACCTACGTCGGCAACGAGGCCGCCGGCGAAGAGCTCGACGGCGCGACCCCCACCTAGCGGCGGGGCTAACGCCGACGCCGCTTGCCGTCCCGCTTTTCGGGACGAGCGGCGAGACGCAGGGTTCGCTCGCTCTCCTTCTCGATCGCCTCGCCCATCGCGATCTGGAAGGTCGCCAACAACGCCCCGGCGGCGAGCGGCCGCATCCGTTCGAGAGCCTCGCTCATCCGCGGCCAGTCGCGCTCCGGCCGACCGGCCCGGTCGAACGGCTGCCAGACCTCCTTGACGAACAGCTCGACGAAGGCGCGGGCCACGCCGTCGGCATGCCGTCGCAGCTTCTCGGCCGTGATCAAGGCGCCCTCCGCCCCGATCCCGAGCTCGGCCAGCTCGCTTGCGGCGCGCAGCAGGCTGGGGCTGATCACCTCGATCCGGCCGTCGGGCAGGGCGCGGAGGATGCCGAGCTTTTCGGCCCGGCGCATCAGCTTGGGATCCGCCCCCTCTCCCCAGATCTTGGCGAGCTCGTCGGCATCGAAGATCTCCGGCGCCTCGTCTTCGAACGGGGCGCGCAGGGCGCGGGTGAAATCGAAGATCGCCGAAGCGGACCCGTCACCGCTGTCGAGCACCCGCCGAATCGCCTCCAGGTTGAGCCCGTCGGCCTGCATCTCGCGGGTCAGCTCGATCCGCGCCACGTGCTCGTCGTTGTAGTAGCCGGTGCGACCACGGACGGCCGGCGGCGGCAGCAATCCCCGCGTCTGGTGGGCGCGGATGTTGCGAACCGTCATTCCCGTTCGCTCGGCGAGCTGCCTGATCGTCATCTCGCCCTCGGCGCTCTTGGAGCCCTTGCCGCTCATCAACGCATGGTAAGTGGCAGCCGCTGACCGTTCATCTCCTGCGCGGCATCAGAGCAGAGGAAGGCGATCGCCGCGGCGATGTGCTCGGTGGGGGTGAAGGACGAGAAGTCCCCATCGGGATCCTGCGCGCGCATCTGCGGGGTGAGGATCGCGTCGACGACGATGATGTTGGCCGTTGCGGTGGACTCCGCGAAGCCGTCGGCGAAGGCCAGCGTCCAGGCCTCGGCGGCCGCCTTGGCCGCGGCATAGGCAGCGTTGGAGTTGGAGGGCGCCTGCGCCTGCTTCGCGGAGACGAGCACGAAGCGGCCCGCCTCGGCGGCGGCGAGTGCACCGTGAAAGGCACGGGTGGTGTGCTGAACCGTGCGGATCAGCAGGCCATGGAGCAGCTCCCAGTCCGACAGCGGCGCCTCCTGCAGCGGTTGGCCGCCGCGCCAGCCGCCGACCAGGTGCAGCAGGCCGTCCACCCGCCCGAACCGCTCGACCAGCGCCGCGCACCAGCCCCGCGCGGAATCCTCGTCAAGCAGGTCGACCGCGCGGCCGTCCCAGCGCTCCTCGGGCAGACCCAGCCCGGCCCCGACCTCGTCGGCCCCCGCCTGGTCACGATCGGCTCCGGCGACGATCGCCCCTTCCGCCCCCAGTCGCTCGGCCACAGCCGGCCCCAAACCGCCGCCGATACCGGCGATGGCGAAGACGCGGCCGTCGAGGCTGCTCATATGGGGGAGACAGGATTCGAACCTGTGTAGGCAGAGCCAACTGGTTTACAGCCAGTCCCCTTTAACCACTCGGGCACTCCCCCGGGAGGAGGCTGCGAGTTTATCGGGGCGTGCCGGTGGTTAACCGCCCATATGGGCGGTTAACTACCGGCACGTCAGGGCGCGACGCCGAGCCGGGCGGCCATCTGCTCGTTGAAGCGGGTCAGCGCCGACATCGGGCGCATGAAGACGGTCAGCTCGGCGACGCGGCCCTCCTCGTCCAGCTCGAGGAAATCGATGCCCTCCAGCTCACGGTCACCGACGCGGGCCTTGAAGCGGAGGACGACGACACCGTCCTCGGCCAGCTCGTCGGTGTAGGCGAAATCCTCCAGCGTCGCGGCGACGTGGGTGAGGACCTGGATGACGACGTCGCGGCCCTCGAAGCCGCGGAAGAGGATCGGGCTGTGCAGGATGACGTCCTCGCGCAGCGTCTCCTTCATCCCCTCCAGGTCCTTTGCCTCGGCGGCTGCTCGAAAGGGGTGCGGCTCGGTCATCGTGGCTCGAGGATGAAGAGTGCGATGTCGCGGTCGGTGCGCGCCTCGTATTCGTCGAATCCGGAGTACTGCTCGTTGTGCTTGCGCCAGAGGTCGGCGCGCTCCTCGCCCGCGGCAACGCGCGCGCGCACCGAGCGCCGCTCCCGACCCACCTCGACCTCGGCGTCGGGATGCTCCTTCAGGTTGAGCGACCACGCCGGGGTGCGACTGTGGCCGGCGTTCGAGCCGATCACGACCAGGTTCTCGCCGACAGTGAGGTAGACGACCGGTGCGGTGCGCGGCTGGCCCGACTTACGGCCGGTGGTCGTCAGCAAAAGCACGGGGGCTTGGTTGATCCTCCCTCCGATGCGGCCCCCCGAGAGGCGATAGAGCGGGATGTTGAGCTTGCCGGTCCAGCGCAGCCCCCGAGCTCCCATCGCCTGCGACATGCGGGAGTAAAATTTGTCTCCGGTTGGCACAGAGGCAGTATGTCAGCGTCAGCTTGCTTCGCGGAGCATCTGAGCCTCTGGCAGGTGCTGCAGTTTTTTCAGCGTGTTGTTCTCGATCTGACGAATCCGCTCGCGGGTGACGCCGAACGTGTTGCCCACCTGCTCGAGGGTGAGCGGCTCCGCGCCAGTCAGCCCGTAGCGAAGCTCGATCACCTGACGCTCACGCTCCGGCAGGGCGGCGAGCGCCCTCTGCACACCCTCCTTCTGCAGGTGTTCGCTCGCCTCTTCGAAGGGCTCCGCCACCGTGTCGTCGGCGACGAAATCCCCCAGCTCGGAGTCGTCCTCGTCGCCGACGGGTTTCTCCAGTGAGATCGGCAGCTGCGCGACGCGGAGGATCTCCCGCACTTCGCCCAGCGGCCAGCGCAGCTCGGCGGCGATCTCGACCGGCTCCGGCTCACGGCCGAGCCGCTGCACGAGCTGCCGCTCGACGTGGGCCACGCGGTTCAGCTTCTCGACCATGTGCACTGGAATGCGGATCGTCCGTGCCTTGTCGGCGATCGCCCGCGTCACCGCCTGCCGAATCCACCAGGTCGCGTAGGTGGAGAACTTGTAACCACGGCGGTAGTCGAACTTCTCCACCGCCCGGATCAAGCCAAGCGAACCCTCCTGGATCAGGTCGAGAAAGCTCAGCCCCCGGCCCAGATAGCCTTTTGCGATCGAGACGACCAGTCGCAGGTTGGCCTCGACCATCTGCCGCTTCGCGATCATGTCACCACGCTCGATCCGCTTCGCGAGTTCGACCTCTTCGCCCGCCGTGAGCAGGTCGACTTTGCCGATCGAGCGCAGGTAGAGCCGCAGCGAGTCGAGGCTCGGTTCGATCGTCAGGTCCAGCTCCTGCTTCTTCGACTGGCCGTTGGTCGCCTCGGCGCGCTGCTCTTTGTAAGCGCTGACGCCGTCCTCGGAAATCACTTCGACGCCGTGTTCGACCAGCTGTGCGTGCAGGCCGGTGACCTGCTCCTTGGAGACCTCGACCTCCTCGAGTGTGGCGGAGATGTGCTCGAAGGTGAGGTAGCCGTGCTCACGGCCGAGCGCGATCAACGCCTGGAGCTCACCCGGCTCCGTCGGCTGCGCTCCCGAATCCTGATTCAGCCCCTGCGGGACCGTCTCCAACGGCTCGATCTGAGTGCCTCCGGTAAAACCCTGTTCCCTCATGGCCGGCCCCAACGCTCCGACCCCCGCGGAAAAGTATAGGGAGAAGTGAGTGAACCGATCGGCCGCCTGTCACTGCCGGCGGCGCTGGTCGCTTACTCTTAACAGCCGATGGCGAGCCGCGTGACCACGACGACCCTCTCCCCCACCGCACCCGACGTGCAGTCGTCGACCCCCGCGACGCAGGTCAGCCTTTCGCGGGTGGGTGTGACCGGGGTCGAGAAGGTGATCCGCGTCAATGCAGACGGCACCGAGAACCTCTACCACGCGGACTTCGAGTGCTTCGTCGACCTCAACCCACGCCAGGCCGGCGTCCACATGTCGCGCTTCGAGGAAGTCGTCGGCGAGGCGATCGACGAGGTCGTGCTCGGCGAGGCCTTTCGTGCCGAGGTGCTCGCCGCCCACATCGCCCAGCGGGTGCGTGAGAGTCAGGGCGGGTTGCGCGCCGAGGTCTCGGTCACGGCCCGCTACCCGGAGACGGTGACGACGCCCGCCAGCGGCCAGCGCACGCAGGAGATCTACATGCTGTTCGGGACGGCGGTGGACTCGCTGCGAGGGACGCGAACGCTGACGGGGGTGCAGGCACAGGGCATGACCGCCTGTCCCTGCGCGCAGGAGATGGTGGGAGGGCTGGCGCGGGAACGGCTCGCCGAGCGCGGCTTCGACGCCGAGCAGATCGAGGCAGTGATCGACGTGGTGCCGATCGCCACCCACAACCAGCGCGGCATCGGGACCCTCCACATCGGCTGCCCCGAGGGCGGTCCGGCCTGGGTCGACGCTCCCGAGCTGCTGCGGATCGTCGAGCAATCGATGAGCTCGGAGATCTACGAGCTGATGAAGCGACCCGACGAGCTGGCGGTGGTCGAGAAGGCGCACTCGCAGCCGCGCTTCGTCGAGGACTGCGTGCGGGAGATGGTGCGCCGCGTCACCGAGGACTATCCGGACCTGCCGGGCGAGGCGTTCGTGATGGCGCGCCAGGAGAACCTGGAGACGATCCACCGTCACAACGTGGTCGCGGAGCGCTACGGCAAGCTGGACGACCTACGCGCCGAGCTGAAGAGCGGCGAGCACCAGCGCCGCCATACGACCATGCGCGAGTGGCTAGAGGCTCCGGCGACCTAGCGCGCTGCCCCGTGCCCGCCGCTCCTGCTCGAGCCGCTTGCGCAGCCCAAAGAAGTAGTCGGCGCCGCTGATCAGGGTGGCGGCGACCGCGAGGTAGACGAGGACGTCGACCCAGGCCGGAGCGGGATTGGCGGCGATCAGCGCAAACACGGCGGCGATCTGGAGGACGGTCTTCACCTTCCCCATCCAGCTGGCGGCGATCACGACGCCGCGCTCGGCGGCGATCGCCCGCAGCCCGGTCACCGCGATCTCGCGAGCGATGATCACCATCGCCACCCAGGCCTGAACACGATCCAAGGAGACCAAGGAGACCAGCGCCGCGGTGATCAGCAGCTTGTCGGCAAGCGGGTCCATCAGCTTGCCGAAGGTGGTTACCGCGTCACGGGAGCGAGCGAAGTAACCGTCGAGTCCGTCGGTCAGTGCCGCCAGGGCGAAGACGGCGGCGGCGAGCGCGTCCCCGTTCGGCGTCTCGCCGAGCAACGCGACGACGATCACCGGCGCGGCGAGGATGCGGACCAGGGTGAGCGCGTTGGGCAGGTTGAGCGGGAACACCGTTCACTCAATCTTCTCCGGGCGCAGCCGCGGCGGCATCCCGCTTGGCAAAGAATTCCTCGCCCTCGATGCTGATGCGGGGGACGAGGCGCCCCAGCCAACGCGGCAGCCACCAGGCGCGGCGGCCGAGCAGCACCATCACGGCGGGGACGAGCAGGCAGCGGACCAGGGTCGAGTCGATCGCAATCGCCACCGCCAGCCCGACCCCGAACTCCTTGACGATCGGGTTGCCGTTGAGGACGAAGCTGGTGAAGACGCAGACCATGATCGCCGCCGCCGAGGTGATCACCCGCCCGGTATTGGCCAGCCCTTCGATCACCGCCTCCTTCTCGTCTTCGTTCTGACGATAGTGCTCGCGCATCTGGGTCAACAGAAAGACCTCGTAGTCCATCGAGAGCCCGAAGAGGATCGCGAACATCAGCAGCGGCACGAAGCTGACGATCGGGATCGAGTGGTCGAGCCCGATCAGCGAGGACCCCCAGCCGAGCTGGAAGACCGCGGTCACGACGCCGTAAGCGGCGGCGACCGAGAGCAGGTTCATCGCCGCCGCCTTGACCGGGACCAGCAATGAGCGGAAGGCGAGCAGCAGCACGATGAAGCTGAGGCCAACCACGATCGCGATCATCAGCGGCAGCTTGTCGCCGATCTGGGTGGCGAGGTCGATGTAGCCGGCGGTCTGCCCGCCGACATACGCGACGGCGCCGGCGCCGTGCAGCGCTTCGGGGATCGTCGTCTCACGCAGCCCTTCCACCAGATCGACCGTCTCGTCCGCCCAGGGCGCGGATTTGGAGATGACGGTGAAGACCGCGACCGTGCCCCGCTTGTCGAGCGTCGGTTCGGAAACGCCGGCGACGTCGCCAGCGGCGCCCACGTCCTTCTCGAGGACAGGCAGCACCTGTTTCGCTTCCTGCGGGGTCTTGTAGCTGGAGGCGATCAGCAACGGGCCGTTGACGCCCGGCCCAAAGCCCCTGGTCAGCGAGTCGTAGTTCTGGCGCGCGGTGGTCGACTTGGGCAGGGCGCTGAGGTCGTTCTGGCCGAGCTCGAGCTGGAAGATCGGCAGCGCCAGGACGATGAGGACAGCCAGCGCCGCCAGCGCTGAGCGCCAGGGCCGCGCGGCGACGGCGCGCGCCCATTTGCGCCAGCCGTGCGGCTCGCGATCGTCCGGGTTTGCGTTCGTCCCGGGCACCCGCATCGAGTTGATGTGCGGGCCGAGCGCACCCAGCATCGCGGGCAGCAGGGTCGATGCGGCGCAGACGGCGACGACGACGGCGATCGCCGCGGTGAAGCCGAGCGTGCTGACGAGGGGAATGCCGGCGAAGGAGAGAGAGCAGAGCGCGATCACCACGGTGAAGCCGGCGAAGACGACGGCGCCGCCGGCGGTTGCGGTGGCGCGGGCGATCGACTCGCGCAGGTCCATCCCTTCGCCGAGCTGCAATTTGTGGCGGGTGACGATGAACAGGGCGTAGTCGATCCCCACCCCGAGGCCGATCATCGTCGCCAGGGTCGCGGCGACGCTCGGAACTTCGATCGCGTTCTCGAGCAGGCGGATGGTCGAGAGCGAGATCGCGAGGCCGATGATTGCCGAACCGATCGGCATCACCATCGCCGTCGCCGTGCCGAAAGCGAAGAGCAGGATGACGATCGCCGCGGCGATCCCGATCGCGTCGCTGACCCCGGTGTCGGGCTTGGAGAGCTGCTGGCCGACGTAGCTGCCGACGGAGGTCTCGAGGCCGGCCCGCTCGGCCGGGTGGGCGGCGTCGAGGACTGCTTCGGCCTGCTCCTCCGTCAGTTCCCCGGGACCGACGCCGAGGATGACGGGCGTATAGGCGACCGTCTTGTCCTTGCTGAGCAGGCCCTTGGCGGCGCCTTCCTTGCTCAGCGGGCTGATCGCCGAGTTGACCTCGTGCATCGCCTGCAGGCGAGCGATCGATTCTTCGATCGCTTTCGCGTACTTGGGCTGGGTCAGCGCGCCTTGCTTGGATTCGAAGGCGAGCGGGTTGCTGCCGTAAGCCTGTTCGGGCAGGTTGTCTTCGAGCAGTTCGGTCGCCTTGGTCGAACCGGTGCCGGGCAGGGTGAGGTTGTCGTTGGTCTTGTCCCCCGAGGCCTGACCGACGACCACGAGCACGACCGCGGCGATCACCCAGACGGCAATCGTCGGGTAGTGATGGCGCGAGCAGAAGCGGCCGATCGCGTAGAGAGGGCCGGTCACCGGGGGATCATCCCCCACGACCCGGATCGGTGCCACCCGACGTCGGCACTTCGCCGCCGCCGAACGCCTCGGGCATCGAGGAGACCAGACCTGCCCCCAAACCCTGCCGCAGCACGACCAGGTGCTGGGCGTGGCCCGCGGCGAGCGAGGCGTCGAGCGTGCGGGGGGCCGCGGTGAAGAGGCGTGGTGCGGCGTCTACGTAGGAGGCGAGGGCGGCGCTCTCGAGTTCGTAGGCGAGAGTGAGGAAGCCGGCCTGGTTCTTCACCCCCGAGAAGTCGAGTTCTTCGGGTTCGGTTTCCACGGCGCCGCCGAGCCCGCGGATCGCCTTGTTCAGAGCGTCGGCGTATTCCTGCTCCTGGGCACGGAGCCGGCGTCCCACCGAACGCATCGAGCCCCTGAGCAGCACGCGACCCTGGGAGTAGGCGTCGATGGTCGTCAGCTCCCTGCCGAGGGAGGCATTGAGGATCTCCACGTCGGAGCCCTTCTCGGGATCGGTTTCGGCGCCGTTGCCGCTCTTGCCACAACCGGTCGCGAAGAGCGTCGCGGCGGCGGCAAGCGCCAAAACGGCGGCGGCGCGACCGATGCCGCGCCGCCTACCGTTGCTATTCAGGAAAAGGCTCCGACCCACGGGCCCGGAAGCCTATGGACTTGACCCGAGGTGAGCCCGTGCCGGCGGCCCTACCCCTTCGCCTTGCCCTTGGCTTTCGCCTTGCCCTTGGCTTTAGCTTTGCCTTTTTTGGCAGGGCTTCTTTTGGCCTTTGCGGTTTTCGGCCTCGCGGCGGGCACCTCGATACCCATCATCGCGACCATCGCATCGAGACCCTCTTCGCCGGACTTGGCGAGACGATCGGTGCTTTCCGACTGGACCTTGAGGACGCGCTCCAGGGATTCGTTGAGAATCTCACCGACGTCGCTCAGACCCGTTTCGTCGAGTAGCAACGGGGTTCGGCTCATGTGCCGGTCCTTGTGAGCGTCGACAGTTCCCGCATCCAGAGCGGCGGCAACGTCGTCGATCACCATCTGCATCAGGTCTGCGCTCATCCCTTCCCGCACCGAGTCGGGGAGCTTTTGCCAATCCCGATCGCTGAGATACGGACGGGAGGTCGCTCGGTAGTAGTGCTCGACGGCCCCACGACGGGGCACCGTTTTGACCTGGGTGATGCAGTCGTAGTCCTTGAGCACTTTGACGTGGTAGCTGACCTGGCTGAGACCTTCGTCCAGCTCCTTTGACAATTCGTTCGGGCTCGCCATCCTTTCGTTGAGGATGGTCAAGATTTCAACGCGCAGTTCATGAGCGAGCGCTTTGACCAGCTGGAGATTGACCCCGGCTGCCTTCTGCTTGCTCCTGCCCGACGATTTCCTTCTTTTCGTGGTCTTGCCCTTTGCGGCCAATGCGACTCCTCCAAATCGGTTTGCGGAATGCCTAACCACTCCATCGTATTGATCGCATAGCCCGCTTACAAGCCGGTGAGCAGGCAGATTGTCAGTAATTTCTCGATTAGTGGAACTTTCTCCAGCATAACGCCGGTCACAACTCTGCTGCTTCACAGAGCAGGTTTGGAGAGATCGCACTAGGCGTTGAGGAGGGGGTGAAGGCAGATGAAGATCGGAGCTTCCGACCAGGTTGTCCCGCTGCTGATGGTCCACAAGACCGCATAAAGCAAACCGGCGGAGCCCTGTCCCTTCAGGGCTCCGCCGGTCTATTCGCCTTCCTGGCCGCAAACGCCAGGATGGGCTACTTCTTCTTACTTTTTGCCTTGGTTTTGGCTTTGGCTTTGGTCTTGCCTCTGGGCTTGGCCTTTGCCTTGCCCTTTGAGGTCTTGCTCCGCTGGCTCGGTGGCTCCGGAAGCTCGAAGGTCAGCAATGCAACCAGTGCGCTGATGCCCTCCTCACCGGACTTCGCCATCCGAGTGGCGGCTTTTTTTTGAGCCTGAATCACGTTCTTCAGGTTCTCCTCGGTGCTTTTCAGCACTTCGCGCCAGCCTTCTTCATCCAGCAGCAGCGGGGTTCGGCTCATGTGCCGGTCCTTGCGAGCGTCGAACGTCCCCTCTTCCAACGCCCTGACGGCGTCACCGAGAATCAGCTCCAACAGGTCCGCACTCAGTCCTGGCCGAACGGAGTCCGGGAGCTCATGCCAGTCCCGATCAGTCAAAAACGCCGAGGAGGTCGCTCGGTAATAGTGCTCGACCGCGCCTCGCCGTGGCACGGTTTTGACCAGCCTGATGACTTCGTAGTCTTTGAGCACTTGGACGTGGTAGCTGACCTGGCTCAGGCCTTCGTCGAGCTCTTTGGACAATTCATTGGGACTGGCCATTCGTTCGTTGAGGATGCCGAGAATCTCGACGCGTAGTTCATGGGACAGGGCTTTGACAAGCTGGAGATTGACCCCTGTCGACTTCTTCTTGCGACTGCCCTTTGCCTTCCTCGTGGTGGTCTTGCCCTTTGCGGCCAAAGTGACTCCTCCGATCGTTGCGACTTCGACCACTCCATGGTATTCCGTCCATCGGCCGTCTACAGGGCAAATGCAGCAGTTTTGCTTCCCAAACAGGCAATAGTGGAACTTTCTCCACCAGTGACCCGGTCACAGGGACCGCTGCATCAGACAGCGAAGGGAGACCCTGTTTAGGAGCGGGAGGAGGGGGTGAAAGGGAGATGAAGGTCGTCACGTCCGAGCACGTTGTTCCGGTGCTCTCAATTCACAAGAACGGCTGAGAAGCGGGAGGGGCGGAGTCCTGTGCCAGGCGGTCACGGCGTAGGGCTCCGCCGGATTCCATACGTGATTCAGTTCAGCATCGAATGCCCGTCCCGCCGCAGAGCAAACCGGCCGATGGCTTCTCGCCGCTGGACCACCTCGCGGACGAGGTGCATGCCTGCCGCCGCTGCCGCCGCCTGGTCGAGTGGCGCGAGGCCAGCGCGGCGGACCCGCCCCGTCGCTTCCGCGGCGAGGACTACTGGGCGCGACCGATCGCCGGATTCGGCGACCCCGGAGCGATGCTCGCGATTGTCGGCCTGGCTCCGGCCGCGCACGGCGCCAACCGCACCGGCAGGATGTTCACCGGCGATCGTTCCGGTGACTGGCTCTACGCGGCCCTGCACCGCGCCGGCTACGCGAACCGCCCCGAGTCGCTGAGCCGCGAGGACGGGCTGCGTCTGCGCGGCGCCTACGTCACCGCCGTCGTCCGCTGTGCTCCGCCGGCGAACAAGCCGAGTCCAGTCGAGCGCGACAACTGCCTTCCCTTTCTGGCGGAGGAGCTGGCCCTGCTCGAGAGCTGCAGGACGATCGTCGCCCTCGGCGCCTTCGCCTGGGAGGGAGCGCTGAGAGCCCTGCGTGATCTGGGCAACGAGACCCCTCGGCCAAAGCCCCGGTTCGGCCACGGCGCCGAGGCGGAAATCGGAAGCTGGAAACTGCTCGGCTGCTACCACCCCAGCCAGCAGAACACGTTCACCGGCCGCCTCACCGAGCCGATGCTTGACCGGATATTCAGCCGCGCGCGAGCGCTGAGCGGATAGCCCTACGCGTCGTCCTGCCCCGCTTCACGTCGAGCAACGCCCGCAGCCGTCTCGAAGGACGCCAGCACGACGGACACCGGGATCCCCGGCTGCGATGACTTCGTGCGGCGCTTCACGCACTGCTTCTGGATCGCGAGGATCTGCTCGAGCGCCCCTTGAGCCACCTGCATCACTTCCTCCCAGCCCTGCTCGTCGACCAGCAACCAGGTTCGGCTCAGGTGCCTGTTGCGAGCGTCGAAGGAGCCCGCCTCGAGCGCTTCGAGCGCTTCGCTGATGATCTGCCGCAGCATGTCGCCACTGAACGTGGACCGAATCGGCGCCGGAATCCGCATCCAGTCGGAGTCATCGAAATAGAAGACCGGCGCCGTCGGGACATAGAAATGCTCGGCGAAACCCCGGCGGCCCTCCGTGCGGACAAGCTTGACCAGCCTTCTCCTCATCAGTTCCCGGAAGTGGTAGCTGACTTCGGACACCTCGATCCCGAGTTCCTCGGCGATTTCCTTCGGGCTCGCTTCGCCTCTTTCGCAGAGTGTCACCCATACATGGCCGCGAAGCGGGTGCGTGAAGGCTTTGGCGACGCTCGGATCGATCACGTGCTTGAGCTGCTTTCCATGCAAGGTGGCCATGGTGGCCCTCCGTTCTGTGTTGCTGTGTGCTTTTCAACTGGTTATCTCACCCTAGTACCGATGACGGACTCAAATCGTTCTCGAATCCGACTCGCACACTGCCCCGACCGGAGGTTGAGATTTCATCGTCGCGGTCCATTGGCTGAAACGTATTAGAGCAATGTAGCGGTCTCCAGCGGTACTTCAAGTGGAGGTTTCAGAGAGATGACAAGACCGAGAATCAAGCGGACCACGGAGCGGATCGAAGCGCCCGACGGCGATATCTACCTGCTCCGACCCAGCGCCGGAGCAGACATCCAGATCGAGGATCCCGACCCCGAGGGCCGGCGACTGCTCGAGGCCCTCGACGGCAGCCATGAACGCCACGAGCTGGAGGATCTCTTCGGCGAGGATGCCGTCCGCGACCTCCTCGCGCAGCTGGAGGAGCTGGGGCTGGTCGAGGACGCCTCTGACGACGATCTGATCCCGCGGGCGGTCATGGAGCGGTTCGATCGCCAGATCCGCTACTTCAGCGACATCTCGACCGGGCCGACTCCCTCACAGTGCCAGGCGCGCCTCGAAAGCGCCCGCATCGTCGTCCTCGGAGTGGGAGGACTCGGCGGTTGGTCCGCCCTGTCGCTGGCCTGCTGCGGGATCGGGGAGATGCTGCTGATCGACGGTGACCGGGTCGAGGCGAGCAACCTCAACCGGCAGGTCCTCTACAGCGAGGCCGACCTCGGCCGGCCCAAGGTTGAGGTGGCCGCGGAAAGGCTCGGCGCCTTCAACTCGGCGATGCGCTTGGAGGCGATCTCCGAGCGCGTGGAGGGCGAGGAGGCCATCGCGGCGATCATCGACGGCTACGACATCGTGATCGACGCCGCGGACTGGCCCGCACACGAGATCGAGCAGTGGGTCAACAACGCCTGCTTCGCGGCGGAGATCCCCTACATCACGATGAGCCACTTCCCGCCGATCGCCAGGGTCGGGCCGCTGTATGTGCCCGGAGTCACCGGCTGTTTCGCCTGCCAGGTGGCGGCCTACCGCCGCAGCTACCCGATGTTCGACATCGCGATCGAGCAGCGCCGCGCCAAACCGTCGCCGGCCGCCACGCTTGGCCCGGCCTGCGGCTTGATCGGCAGCCAGGTCGGCCTCGACATCATGCATCACCTGACCGGCCTGGCCGAGCCGTCGACCCAGGGGGAGGGCCACATCTACGACCTGCGCACGATGGAGGTCGAACGCGAGCGAGTGGTTCCCGAGCCGGACTGCCCCGTCTGTGGCCACCTACCGACCTCGGTTCCGCGACAGCGAGCGGAGACAAAGACGACCCGTCCCTAGCTTCGGGCCGCCCCGACGAACCTTCCCGGGCTAGGTTGGGGACGGCCCGATGAGAGTCGCCCGCCCCATCCTCCTGATCGTCACCATCCTCATCACGCTGGTCGCGCTGCTGCCGGGATGCGGCTCCTCGGATAAGTCGGGCACGGGGGCGGAAACGACGGGGTCAAGCAGCGCCACTCCCGCCGCCCCCGCGGGCGCGTCGGCCCGGAGCTGTGAGGGAGTCGTCGCGGGTGCCGGGCAACTCCGGGTCACCGGCATCGGCTGCGACGTCGGCCGCGGCATTGTCGCCACCTGGGTCAACAAGCCGGCCTGCTCGCGGCCGGAGGGCGCCTCCCGCTATTCCTGCACCGTCGATCGCGGCTACCGCTGCCAGGGGGCTGCCACCCAGCGCGGCATTGCCGTCAGCTGTGCCCGCCGGGGCCGCTCACTTGCCTTCATCGCGAAGCGCGGCTGAACGAACCGGCCATGCCTCCTAGAATGGGCCGACGCGCCGGCGTAGCTCAGTTGGTAGAGCACTTCATTCGTAATGAAGGGGTCCCCGGTTCAAGTCCGGGCGTCGGCTCTAAGGCGCAGCCACGGGCGGGCTCTGCCGATTCGGGGACTCAACACGGGTGTCGTCGATCGCCACCGCAACCAGGACGGCGCTCGACGCGATCACCGCGGCGAGGAGGCTGAGTGGGATGGTGACGACTCCCAGCACGACCAGTGCGACGCAGGCGATGAGCCGGGCTCGTGGCGCGTGGCCAGTCGCTCTCCGCATGAACCCGAGCTGGGCGAGCAGGAAGATCACCGGACCGCCGAAGATGAGCACCGCCGTGTTGACCGTGTTTGGGTCGTGGGGCTGGGCGATCGCCAGCTCGTCGCCGACGGCGATCGCGATGATGCCGATGACCATGACGATGAGCGTGTAGTTGCCAAGCCCGACTATGCGCGACACGTCTGAGGCGCCCTCGACCGCGTTCATGCCAATTTCCTCGGCGCGGTGGAAGTAGCACCACCACAGTGCGACCGTGCCGACAAACGCGACGGCGAGAACGAGGAGGCGGTCGACCTGGACCGGTTGGTCGGCAAACGCGTTGCCGATGGTGAGGACGGTCTCACCCAAGGCGATCAGGAAGAAGAGTCGGAAGCGCTCGAGCAGGTGCTCGGCGTAGATCTGACTGTCGGAGCTGAAGGGGCTTTTCCGGGCGGGCAGCGGATGGCCCGCGATAACGCCGGCGTAGGTGACCAGGACGGCGACCGCCCAGAGCACGAGACGGGCATCGCCATCGGTGGCAACTCCGGCGATCCAGATGGGTGCGGTTCCGATCTCCCAAGCCAAGGCATTGACGAAATGCATGTGAAGTCGATGCCCGTGGAACCCCCAGACGGCGAATGCCGTCCGTCCGATCTGGATCGAGAGGTAGCCGATGACGAAAAGGCCGGCGCGGTCACCGAACGCCTCCGACACCGAGGTCGACATCAGCAGGCTGGCGAACATCAGGCCGAGCAGCAGCAGTTGAACGGGCCGACGGTCGCCGTCGAGCCAGTTCGAGGTCCACACGGTCATGAACCACGCGTACATGACGGCGAGGGTTAGCACCAACGTCTCCGCCATCCCACGAGCATCGACGTGCTCGAGCAGATTGTGCGCGAGCTGGCTGACCGTGAATACGTAGACGAGGTCGAAGAACAGCTCCAGCGGCGTCACCGCCCGCACGACTTCGCGGGGGCGCACGAGCGAGGGGGTGTTGGGCCGAGAAGCCAGAGCTCAGTTCAACTGGGTGCCGGTCAGGCTGCTGATCTTCCAGGCCCCGCCTTCGTTCACCATCGGCATCGCGAGCACGGCGCCGCCGGCGCCGCCGTAGATGAGGAAAGCCCGATCACCTTCGATCCGCAGCGAGCCGACATCGGCCTTGGCTGCTTCGGTCCGCAATTCCCCCGTCGCGCCCGGATTCGTCAGTTCCCCGAGAACCTTGGCGCAACTGGCGTCCTTGAGGTGTTTTGCTTTCGCCACGAGGCTTTCCAGCGATTCCGCGACTTCCTCACTCAGGTAGGAACAGGCCGCCGCCCCGTCGCCCGCGGCACGAGCGTCGAGGAAGCCGTGCAGGTCGGCGGCAGCCTGTTCGAATTCAGACGCGTCAGCCTCGGCGCCGAATTCCTGGACGCTGTTGTCGCCGCCCTTGACCAGAAACTGCTTCGAGCCACCGCCGGAGTCGTTGTGGTGCTTGGGGGTGAAGTCTTCGGAGCTCCCGCTCGAACTGCTCGTCTGTTCCTGGGTCGCCGTGGAGCTGGAGTCGCTGCCGCCGCACGCCATCAGTCCCACGACAAGCGCCAAGACCGCGACAGCCGCGATCAGCGTCTTGGATCCCCGCCTCACGAAAGCGATTCTAGGGAATGGCGCCTCACCCCGAGAGAACAGGGCGACGATGCGGGCGTGCGACGTGCCTGGCCTCGGCGGGGCCGAGATAGGGCGTGAGGACGAGCTCGACGAGCTGGGGCGCGAGACCGGGAAGGGACGCGGCGCGACCCGAGCGCAGTCGGCCGGCGACCGTCGCGGCCACGCCACCGATCAGCGCCTCCTCGAGCGTGGGGAACAGGTTGGCCTTGGCTTCCGGGCGGCCCTCGTGCAGGCGGGGCGCGATGCGTTCGACGAGAAGGTCGTGGCAGTAGCCGGGGCGCGGACCGGCGGTGCAGGGCTCGGCGACGAGAAGCAGAACACGCAACGGCTCCGCGACGGCAAGGTCGAGAGCCGCCAGCAGCCCTGCGCGCACCCTCCCGGGCCAATCGGGGCCGCCGCCGCAGGCAGCGTCGACCCGCGCGCAGAGGAGGGCGAGGATCTCCTCGTGGGCCGCGACGAAAGCATCGACCAATCCCGCATAGAGGTCATAGAAGGTCCGCCGCGAGACGCCGGCCGGCTCGATTACGTGCCGCACCGTCATCCCCCCATAGCCGTGTTCGGCAAAGGCACGGGGAACCGCTGAGAGGATGCGGCGGCGCTGGTCATCGGCGACCGCCTCCGGTGGCAAGCCGTGGAAGCGCGACGCCCGCGCCGAGCGGCGGGCAGTCGCTGTCACCGCCCCCCTCACTCCAGCTCCAGGAGGCGTTCTTTTCGTGATCCTAAAACGCATTCGTACATTTATTAAGGATATCGATAGACAATCGAGTCTCCAGAAAAGCCAGGGATTGACCGAGAGTCGAGATACTTATCTGTACATAAAAAGGTAGCATTATGTACCGAACTGTCTACTTTTCCAGGAGTGCCGATGGCGGGCAGCGAGCTGCGGCGACAACCGATACTCGAGGCGATGATTCGCGTCGCCGGTCGCAAGGGCTACCAGGCGACCTCGGTAGCCGACGTGGTCGCGGACGCCCGTGCCTCGCGCGCCACCTTCTACAAGTACTTCAGCGACAAGCACGACTGCTTCCTCGCCGCCTCCGAGGTCGCCGTCGCGCGCGTCCTCTCCGCCGCACAGGCCAGTTGCAATCCGGAACAACCCTGGCCGGAGCGGACCCTGGCCGGCCTTGCGGCCGTCGTCGACCTCCTCGTTGGCAATCCCGAGCTGGCCCGCGTTGCCATCGTCGAGGCCGCGTCGGCGGGCGATGAGGCACGACGGCGGCACTGGGCGGCGCTCGGCATGCTCGCCCGTCTGCTCGAAGAGGGTCGCGAGACGCCGAATGAGCTTCCGCTCCCGGCGAACACGGCACTGATGGCGGTCAGCGGCGTGGTCGGCCTGATCTTCGATGAGCTGCGGACCGGGCGGGCCGACACGCTGCACCACCTCCTGCCCGAGCTCGAGTTCTCGCTGCTCGTCCCCTTCGTCGGCCCGCGGGTCGCCGTCAGGGAAATGGGGCGAAACGCCGCCTAGGACGTTTTGCGATCGAAACGGGGCCGCGCGCTTCGGCGCGGCCCCGTTTTCCTCCATTGAACCGGGAACACACGTCCCAACTGCCCTTCGTGCTGCTTATTTCGCAATCACAAAGGGGCCCTCGGTGCTGAACGAGTATTCCGCGCTCCACGTCGGTGATTTGACGCAGAAGGCACTCGCTCCACTTCGTGTCAGTTCCTCTTTGCTCGCCACCAAGGTAGTGCCACCACCACCCACGTCCAGCACCAGGTTGTTCGCGTCATACTGGCAGGTCACATTGAAACCGAAAAGAGCGCAACTGTTCATTTCTATGCGCGGGGGCCCCGACACGCTCAGGGTTCCGTTTCCTTCCGCCGTCGCCGCGAAGCTCGTGCCGTAGGAGAGGTTGAGCGCTTTCGCGGTCGTGCAACTGCCGCCGCATTTGGAGAAGGACACGCTCGTGATCATGCCACCCGATAGACCATTTCCTTGGAGGCTCGATTCACAGGTGGTTTGGAACGTTCCAGCCCCGATGGTCGACGTAGCCGTGAAGGCGTTAAAGGGAATGTTCTTCAAGCCGAAATCCGCTTTCACCGTCACCGCGCTGGGGCAACGGCTGCCAGAACCGGCTTCCTTTTTGAATTCGACGCCGCCCAGATGGAGGTTCCCGACATTGGCTTCAAGCGTGAGGTGAGGCGAGGCCCCGTAACGGCAGGTTTCTTCTTCGGGGAAGGAGAAGCAGACGAGTTCGATGATTGGGGTGCCTTTGCCGCTGCTGCTGACGGCGACATCGCCGTTCCCGTTTTTGGTTGCTTCAAGTTCGGTTTTGTAGGGCAGGTTTTTCAACGATCCGTTTGGCCCATAGCAGATCGAATTTGCACAGCCTCCCAGTTCCAGTTTGGTTATCTGACCTACGAGGGGAACGCCCACTTTTTCCCCGTTTTTGCTTTCGGTTTCCATCGACAGGTTCGAGGACCCGCAGGTGATCGATTTCACGTTTTTGATTTCGATGGTGACATTGGTGGAGTGCGCTTCCAGCACGGTCCCCACCGGATAGATGGATGCGGCGGGGCATTCGCTGATGGCTTTCACCTTGCACAGCGTCGTCGCCGAAGCTGAACCGGCCCCGATGAGCGCTGTCGCGGCCAGCGCCGTGGCCACGACCAATCCGAGCAATCTGGTGCTCTTCATGCTACCTCCTCCCCGGCAGCCTCCCGGCCCGCCGGATCGATTGGACTGAGTGATGACTTTTAGTCTCGCCGTCCGGTGATCGGCGCTGCCCTGTCAACCTGACAAGGCACGGGAGGGTGTCGGCGTCAGGGTGACAAGCGTCGAATCGCGCGAACGGCGGCGGACACAGGCTGCGGCGCTTGTGTGAATTCCAGGGGATCGGGTGTGGGCCGGCCGAGCTCCTCGAGGCGCAGTGCCGCTTCCAGTTCCGAGGCGCAGATGCCGAGGGGTCGGCCGAGGCGCTCTGCGATGGCGCGGAGGCGGCTGGTGACCGCCTGGCGGCTCACACCCAGCGCAGCCGCTGCCGAGGAGACGTTGCGGCCGGCGCCGAAATAGGCGCGGAGAGTCTCCTTGGCCACCTCGCCGCCGTCGCGCTCCCGCTCCAGCGGGCGGAGATACAACTCGTGCAACGACGCGGCGAGGAGGTCATCCTGGCACATCGAAGCGAGCAGGGCGACGTCGGCGTATCGAACAAACCCGATGTGGCTGCGACGGGCAACGGGCAGGGCAGCCGCAGCCTGCCTGTGGGTCAGGCGCCAGCCGGCTAGACCCTGCCCGGGCTCACCGATGGCCATGCAGAGGGCGCCGGACAGGTTCGAGACGACGAGACGCTCCAGCTCGGCGGGATCGAGACGGCGGCGGGAGCCCAGCCAGGCCCATGCGGTCGCTTCGGCGCGATCGATCAGCAGCAGACGGCAGTCGAGGCCGCCGGCGAGGTCGCGGATCCCCTCTGCCGCCCTTGGGCCACAAGCGATCATGCCGAGGTGAAAGGCGTTGAAATCGTAGGTGAGCTCCGGGGTGTCGACCAGCTCTCCGTCGAGGAGCCTCTGGATGCGCTCGGCGCGCCGCTGCGCAGAGCTTCCCGGCGGCTCAACTGCTTCGCGAGTGTATTCGGCGCTGACCGCGGCGAGGAGGCGATCGAAGATCGTCGCCTGTGTGCGCAGGAGGCGTTTCAGCATCGGGCCATCGAGGAGGCCATCCCTTTCGGCCTCTCCGATCAGGAAGTCGCCGAGCAGCGCGTAGCCGGCGAAGTAGCGGCGCAGGACGACGTCAAGGTCAACGCCGTTGCGAGCGGCCACACGGGCCTGGGATAGCAACGCCGCGGGCACCGGCGGGGGGCGCTCCTCGCCGCACACGACCACCGCCAGGCCGTACTCAACGGCAGCGCAGACAGCCGCGCGCAATCCATCGACGTACTCAGGGGCGGATGTCTCGGCCGGATCGGAGACGGCGTAGACGCGGGTCAGGACCGCCTGCTCGATCTCGAGACGACGCGCCTGAAGACGCGCATGGAGGCCGGCGCGGGGATCGTCGAGCGACCTTCGTGCCACGCCCGCCTATCGCCTACCGATACAGCACAACGTAAAACGGAGCTTTGACCAGCCCCCCGTTGTGCGTCTGCACCTCGACCGCGGGAGCCGCACAGTCCCCCGTCCCCCCGATCGTTACGTAGGCGGTGAGTCCACCCGATCCGTTGTAGCGGGGGGTGACCTGGGCTCCCCTTGGAGCAAAGCCTGAAACCGAGACGCAGTAGATGCCGCCTTCTTTGCCCTGGGTGACGATGATCGCTCCCTTGGACTGAGCCGTATCGACGTTCCCTTCCTGGCTGACCGCGGCAAAGGCGACCGGGTTCGCAGATTCGGCAAAGGTCGAGGTGTCGGCCGCGTGGGCGCTCGGGACCTGGGAGAGGGTCGACTCGTTCACCTGCGCGCCACCGACTGCATCGTTGGCGATCTTCTCGGT
Source organism: uncultured Solirubrobacterales bacterium (assembly GCA_963706605.1). GTDB lineage: Bacteria > Actinomycetota > Thermoleophilia > Solirubrobacterales > 70-9 > VRUE01. Next base: position 1,496,023 of record OY970165.1, on the reverse strand, counting down.
GGAGACCGCTCCGCTTGCGAGCTTTTGGTTGGTGACCGAGGCGTTGGCGAGCTTTGCTTCCTTCACCGCCCCTGCGGCGATCTTGCCGCTCTTCACCGCGTTGGCTTCGATCTTCGGCGCGGTGACGGCGTGCTTCCTGATCTTGTCTGCGGTTACGGCACCTGGGCGAAGCTGCTTGGCGCCGATCGACTTCGGTGGGAGCTGGTTGACGGCATAGGCCGTAGCTCCTCCCAGGGCAAGAAAGAGGGCCAGGGTCGAGACGACGTTTGCGTAGCTGAGTCGCTTTGAGAGTTGCTTCATGGTCTATCCCTTCGCCTTGCAGCTTCTGTTCAGGGTCGCGGTCAGGGTCTTGCCTCCGACGAAGGCAAAGGAGGTTTTGACGAGGGGAAAGAGGGCTCCGGGGAATCCCTTCGGGGCAGGGCATCCTGCGGAGAGGAAGCTCCGCTTCTTGCCGTGGGCCGAGTAGGTGCGTCCCAGCTTCAGATCAAGGCCCGTTACGTATCCCCATTCCCCCGTTGCTTCAGGAAGGGAGGCGTGCATCACGGTGCCGAACATCCCTCCTTTGTGGGAGATCGTCAGAGGAAGGACGTAGGAGGTCGGGACCGGCTTGGTGCCGTAGATGTGGGCGAAGATCACAGGTGAGCCCCTGAGCACTCCGCTGAAGGCGAGGACCTTCCCCTCCGAGGGGAACGGGGACTGCTCGGGGAAGCGGACGTTTGCCGAGAAGTGGCCTTCTCCGATCAAGGAGGGTTCACAAGCAAGCAGCGCCTCCTGGGTGGTCGAGGGATCGATGTGGCCCAACCTGCAACGGGGCAGGCCTGCGAGGTCGAGCTTGCCCGCTTTGTTGAAGGCGAAGCTGACCTGCTCAAGCTGGGGTGGGGGAGCGCTTGGGGAGGTGGAGGAGATGTGGCCGCCGATCGAGACCTTGATCGGCGCTGTTCCGTGCCGTGGCAGCCTGGTCGGTGAGAGCGTGCCGCTGAGCGCCACCCGGATGGTCCCCTTCTGGACCAGCTCCGCGCCCACCTGCGGGGTCGCTGCCAAAAGGGCAGCGGCCAATACTGCGCTTACCGCCCGCTTCAACGTCGTTTGGCTTTCCGCTGGGCTTTGCAGGAAGCCTTGAGGGTGGGGGTCAGGGTGGCTTCCTTGCCGTTTTGGCCTTTGAATTCGGCGTTGATCTTGTAGTCGTGGGCGCAGATGTTGCGGCTGTTGACCAAAAGGCCCTTCTTGCCGCCCTGCATCGTGATCGTGAAGCTTTCGACCGGGGCGTCTGGGATCTGTTCGAAGTTGGCCCTGATCCCGCCTTTGATCGAGTCGATCCTGCCGACGACTTCGACGTTGACGATGCCGTGCAGGTCTGCGACCAAGTCGGGCAGGTTGTGGTTTGAAGACCGCAGGTAGACCGGTCCCTGCAGTTCTTCTTCGAGCAAGGGGGTCTTTGCCACGGCGTGGCCGTAGATCGATCCCGCCGGGCACTGTTCCCCGTTGCCGCCGCCGGCGGCGAACTGCACGCGGGTGCAGATCGTCCTGATGTGCGCCTGGTCGAGGAACTCAGAGCGCGGCAGCGTGACCACGGCTCCCCTCACGTTGGCATCGCCTTCTCTGGCTTTGAAGACACCCCTGAACTTCGGATGGGCTCCTCTGTGCGTTCCGCCGAAGAGACGGGTTTCGAGCCTTGGCTTGAAGCCCAAGGAGGCGCAGTCAGCTGCCTGGAAGCGGCTGCCTCCCTGCTTTGATTTGCCTTCGGAGGAGAACAGGGTTCCGGTCAAGGCGAACGGTTCGCAGTTGGTCGGGTTCAAGGTGAAGTGGTTTCTGTTCAGGTGGACCTGAATGTCTCTTACCCTCACTGGAACACCCTTGAAGATCAGGGGTAGCGGGTCGGTGACGAGATGTAGTTCTGCGGTCTTGGGGTTGACGTAGCCCGGGGCCCTGGTGACGATCACTCCAAGGTCGAAGGGTCCTGCAACCGCCGGGACTATCGCCACGCCGCTCACCGGCGCTCCTTTGTAGGGGCCGGCTAGGTAGACCTTGCCTTTGACGTAGGTGAGGACTTGGCCTACTCCTGCTCCTGCGTCGACGCTGCCCACGAGGCTGTCTGCCGGGCAGGAGGGGCTGTTGATCTCTTCGATTCCCGTTCTGTCTGGGTTGGCTGCTGCCGCTATCGCTGCGTCGGTGCAGCGGCCTACGCCTTTCAGGGATGCCAGGAGGCCGGGGGGAGCGGTTCCTTCGACCTTGGAGAGCTCCTGGTCGAGGTCGGCGCGGGTCAAGCGCAACTCCATCGGGCTATAGGAGCCCGCCCGGTTGTTCTGGGTGCCGCCGGAGAGATCTGGATCGAAGGGCCGCTGGGAATTGTCCCCGTAGCACGGAGAACCGTCCGGGTTCTGGGTGATCTGGTAGTTGCTGTTGACCGTGTGCGGGACGGTCGGTTCGTGCCAGGAGTAGAAGGTGGCCTCGATCGTCTTTTTGCCGCAGGTCTCCGGGTTGACGAGCCCAGCCCTGAGACCGCCCTTCAGGTTCATCTCGATGTCGGAGACCGGGAACTGGGGAAGGTCGTCGAAGGTGGTCGTGATCTGACCCGTCTGCGGGTCGAGGTCGGCCCTCCCCGGGATCTTCACCAGGATGCCCCTGTCGGGCAGCTGGATCACCAGGTACAGGCTGAGAAAGTTGTGGAAGGGGTTGTCGTTCTGCTTGGCGATATAGACGAAGCCTTCGGGCTGTTCGTCGATCGGAAGCGCCGGCGTGTGCAGGGTCAGCGTCCCGTACTGCGATGAGTCCGGACAGGTGACCGGCGAGTTGGTGCCGAGGCCGATCTGCTCGGGAGAGCAGCTGGAGAGGCCCTGCGCAGCCGAGGGCGAGACCGTCATCCCCTCGGGGAAGGTGACGACCACTTTCTTCATCGGCGGCGTGCCGACGCCCTTGACGAAGCCTTCTTCGGCATACAGTTTTTTCGCTTCGTCGACTTCGTCGCTTCGCTGCGGCAGTTCGAGGTGGACGTCGAGGCCGGTCGGCCCACCAGCTGCTTTCGAGGTTGGCTGCAGGTTGACGTCTGGCTCGAAGCGGAAGCGCAGGTCGTCGCAGCCGCCAACATTCAACGGGTGGGGATCTTCCTGCACGCCAGAGAATTCTTCGGGGTGCGAGTAGGAGTCGATCCGGATCTTGTCGCCGCCATTGTCGAAGGCGCAGTCCATCGGGTTGGTCCAGAAGGCGTGTATCGGCGCCGCGAAGGGTGCGCCGAGGCCAATGTTGCCGGGCTGCGCTTTGGAGTAGTAGCGGAACTTGTCGTGGGCGGGATCGCCCGGCACCCCCCAAAGCGTCACTTCGGTCCCGCGCACGTTGACCCCGGCCGAGATGTTCGGCGACACCGACCTGATCGCGTAGTTCTGCGCCGGGTCGAGGGAAGCGTAGATGTGGCCGATCACGATCCCGCCGGCATTGAAGGCGAGGTCGACCGGGGTGCCTTTCGGCGGCTCGAGGTTGTAGAGGGCGACTCGGGTCAGCAGGCTGTTGGTGCTGGAGATACAGCAGCCGCGCCCGTTCCTGCCGCCCCCGACCACCGTCTGGATATTGAGGTAGCCGATCTGGGTGCTGGGCGGGCAGGCGGTCGAGTTGCCCACCGCGCCGACGTCTGCGAACACCGTCGGGTCGCACTTGGGCAGCGCCTCGGGATTGCCGATCTGGCCGCGCGGCAGGGTCACTTCGACCGTTCTGACGAGGGCGGTGGAGAGGGTTTCGCGGGTGCCGTCGATCGGCGAGATGCGGCTTTCGGAACTGAAGTCGAAGTTGACCCGCTGCTCGAAGGGGTGATCGCCCGCCTGGCGGGCACGAGAGCCGTCGGGATAGGCGCGATCGAAGAGGTCGGCTTCGAAGCTGCCGAGGACAGGGGCGAAGCCGGGCAATGGCGAGCCGAAGGAGACCTGGTCTTCGTCGCTTGCCGCCGGGGCGCCGCCGTTAGCGACGGTCGCCTTGTTGGTGGCGGTTCCCGAGGCCCCTGGGTCGACGGCGACGTCGATGAAGATCGTCGGCAGGTAGCCGGGCGGTTCTGCTGACAGGCCAACACCAGCACCGAGGCCCGGCGCCTCGCCCAGGTGTTCGAAGAAGAGCGTGTCGAAGAGGCTGATTTCGCAGGTCACCGTTTCGGTCCCGATCCCGGTGCAGGTGGGTGGGATGCCGAATGCTTCTTCGCATTCGTCCCAACCCCCGGGAACTTCGGTTTCGCAGAGATCGAAGATCGTGCCCGGGCCCCAGGTGATCTTGGTCGCCGTTACCCCGGTGGGCAGTTCGTCGGTGATCGTGAAGCCCGCTTCGAGGTTGGCTTCGCCGATGTTGCGGGCCTGCACGGTGAACTGCCCTGCGCCACCGGGCGGAAGGCTGGTGTCTCCCCAGGTCGCTTTGACGGCGGCGCGGGTGGCGGCCTGGGCGCTGGCGGCGCCAACCGCGGTGATCAGCAGCGCGGAGAGGCCGAGCAGGGCCGCCAGCCGGGCGAGGCGGCGCGGGGCGCTGGTCGGTGCCTCTGAGTTGTTCTTCATCGTCGTCTTCTCCCCTGTCGTTGCGCGCCCGCTCACTTGGCCCTCCCGGCGTTGGGATTGACACTCGCCTTCTGCGAGTGCCGCTTGTGCTTCCTCACGCAGCGCTGCTTCGCCTTGCCGCGCTTCTTCGCGCAGGGACGCCTCGGCTTCGAGCCACTCCCCTGGTTGCCGGCGCCACTGAAGGCCGAGCTCGCCGAGGATCCGGCGGCCGGCGGTTCCTGCAAGGGACCCTGGCAGGAGTCCTCGGAGCAGTGGACGACCGGGCTCGGCCGTTCGAAGCCACCGCCGATGCGGGCGTCGTACATGTTGCCGAGGCCGTCCTGCTCGTAGCCGGTCAGCCCCGGATCGGTGGCCGCGAAGAGGATGTTCGCCCCATCGGCGTCGATGCCCTGCACCTTTGGCTGGGCGAATTCGGCGTTCGGGTATTCGGTGACGCCGTCGGTGATCAGGTGCTGAGAGCCACCCCGCCACTCATAGACATCGCGGCCACCGTTGACGTCGCTCGGCACCAGCGCCTCCGCCGTGGAGAAGGCGACCGTCGAGCCGTCGTCTGACATCTCCATCCCGCCAGTGGAGCTGATGCTGTGCGTCGTCACCCCGCCGCGCACACAGGAGATGCACTCGAGGCTGCTTTCGCGGTCGTCGTATAGGTAGAACTCTTCCAGAGAGCCATCGACCTCATCGGAGGTCAGATAGGGCTGCGCCGCCGTGCGAAGCAGCAGCATGTTCCCGTCGTCGGAGAGCAGCGAGAATGAGTGGATTAGACCGAACGAGCCCTTCACCACGAACCGCACCGTGCCACCGCTCAACAGATAGAGGTTCTCTTCGGATCCCGACAGGGGATGGCCCGGCACCAGTTCCTCTCCGGACTCGAAGTAGATGTGAGAGAAGTCCTTTGAGATCAGGATCGGGTCGTAGTCGCCCCCGTTGCCATTGAGATCGGCGTTCGCCACGACGCAGGTCAGGCAGCTCGATTCTTCGCTCTGCTCGTCCCAGCGGTAGAGGTCGGCGCCTTCGTTCGTGTCGGCTGGAGGATCGAGCGCGCTGGAGGTCTCGAAGTACCCCTGGCGGCCGTCCGGCGTCGCGGTGATGAAACCGACGTCCCGGGTCGCGGTGCCGGGATCGATCAGCGTCGTCTCTTCGGTATCGCGGTTGCGCACGTAGAGGCCCCATGGCTTGCTGCATTCGCCGTTCGGTTTAGCCTCGAAGTAGACGCGCGAGGCGTCGGTAGTGGCGATCGCGTGGTCGCCCTGGCGCCAGACGCCCCCCGCACCCCCATAGGACCCTTCTATGAAGGCATTGCCGCCGCCGACGAAGCTCGCGCCCTCGAGGAGACCGCAACTCGACGGCGTGTTGTCGGGCATCAGGCTGAGAACCTCACCCGAGCCGTCGCCGACTTCCTCGAGCTGATCACTGGCGTGGTTGATGTCGACGACGTGGGCGCTGTCGTCGGTCATGTCCAGCGAGCCGGGGCCGTCGTGTTCTTTGCTCCAGCTATAGGTCTGCAGGACGTCCTGGCTCTGGGCGTCGTCGAGGCGGACGCGGGTCGATTCGGTCGCTTCGCTGAAGAACAGTTTTTCTTCGGCGTTGAAGATGAACTGCGAGTAGTCGGGCGTGATCGCCTGGATGCGGTAAGAGAGGCGGCCGCCGCCGACCTGCTGGAGGGCGGGCGGCACGATGCTCCTCGAGTGCCAGCCGTCTGGCCCTCGCTCGGCCAGGAAGAAGGAGGGACCGCCGCTGACGCCGCCCGGCGCGCCGCCGGTGACTCCCCACAGCGCCCGGTTGCCGTCCGAGGACATGCCCCGCACTCCGCCGAGGTTTGCAGCGCCGACCGCGTTCTGGTTGCCCTTGTCCGGACTGTTGACCAGCTCGATGCCGCGCTGGGGCGGGGTTGCTTCAGCCGTGGTGCGGGTGGTGAAGGTCCTTTCCGCGCCCGTGGAGGCGGCCGGCCCGCCGCTGTTTTCGGCAGCCGCGAGGCGGTAGTGGTAGGTGGTGTTCGGCTGCAGGCCGATCAGCTCGTCCGCAACGACGATCTGTTTGTTGGCATTGACCGTCGATTCCCGATCGGGCAGCGCCGTCCAGTCACTGCCGTCTTCGCTGAATTCGAAGTGGTAGGTGACGTCCGCCTGACCCTCGGGATTTACGCGGCCGTTGATCCGTGCGGTGGTGTCGGTGCGCGGTGCGGCGAAGGCGGTCGAGACTTCACTCGGGGGGATCGCGACGGTGCTGAATTCTTTCGTCGACGAGGTGACTTCGCCGAAGCTGTTCTTGGCGCGGATCTGCACGCAGTAGTGCTGGGCCGGCAGCAGGTTTTTCAGGTCGGCTTCGACATCGACCGGCGTGTTGACGCCGCCGCCGGGGAGGTCATGGTTCAAATGGCCGCTGAAACTGCTGGCACAGGCAGGATCGGTGCTCGTGAACAGGCCCCAGCTGACCGAGTCTTCTTCGGGGTTGATCGTGCCGGTGACGTGGGTGGTGGTGGTGGTGATCGCCGACGGTGGATCGATCGTGACGGCCGGCGCCGCGCTGCCGATCAGCGTTTTGAAGGTACCTGCGCTCGAGACGTTGTGCAGGTGGTTCGCGGTATTGACCGCGACCAGGCGCACCGAGTAGTTGCTGTTGCCCGACAGGTTGTTCGGTTCGTAGGAGACCGCGTGCGGGGAGCTGTCTTCGGGCAGGCTCTGCAGCGGGGAGCGAGAGGAGCGTCTGAAGCCAGAACTCCTGGACCACTCGAAGTAGTAGCCGTTGGCGACGCCCTGGGGGTTGACGGTGCCGTGCAGCATCGCTTTGGCGATGCCGATTGCGGTCGTAGCCTCGATCGTCGGGTCGGGGACGGTGCCGGTGACCGCGGGACCGAAGACATCGACCGCTTCCGGGCCACCGTCGGAGACGTATACGCGATCGAGGGGATTGCTGTAGGCAATGCCGCCGCCGTCAGCGCCGCCGGTGACGTCGATCCCCGCGCCGAAGGTGCCGACGAGCGCACCGCTGGAGTCGTACTCGCCGAAGTTGTTGGTTTGGCCGTTGCTGACGAAGACATGGCCGCTGGTAGAGGACTGGTCGGCGTAGACGTCCGGAGAGAAGGTGTCGGGATCCAGCGTCGAGTCGAAGACACCGCCGACGTACTTCCTGACGCCTGACGTCGTCACCACGTAGAAGTTCCCGTTCGAGTCGAAGTCGGCCGAGGAGGAGGCGCCTTGCAGCAGACCACCCGAGTAGGCGAGCGTGCCGATCTGGGTGGGAGGGCTGCCGGTGCTCGCGTACTCTTTCGCTTCCCCGCCGAAGAGGACCCAGGGATGACCGGCGGAATCGACGGCCACGTCGAGGGCCGGGCTGCTGAGATCGAGCTGCCAGAGGAGTTCTCCAGATGGGGCGTAGGCAATCAGCCGGTTCGTGCCCCCTTCACCGAATTGCTTCGTGCTGACGTAGAGGCGGCCCTGGTTGGGCCCACCGGAGTTGTCGACTGCGACCCCTGGACTGTTGAAAAAGCGAGGCGAGCCGAAGAGAGACGAGGTGCCGGTCGCGCTGAAGTTGGCGGCGGTGCCATCTGGGTTGAATTTCGAGATCGCTTCGTTGAGCGTCCATTCGGGCCCCTGGCTTCCTTCCGCCACGTAGACGTAGCCGCTGGAGTCGTCGATCGCGATCCTGCCTGGATTGACGAGGTGGCCGGAGGTCGTATCGCTGCCGTCGAAGCTGAACAGCAGCGGTCGATCGGTGACGGTTGCGGCGAGGGCCGGGACGGCGGAGAAGAGGGCCGCGCCGAGCGCAACGAGCAGGGCGAGCGCAATGGTGGCCTTGTGCTGGGTCGATCCCGCGGTCGATGCCTTCGCGTGGCTTCTCACGTAGCTCTCTCCTTGTCCCTCGAGCCCCTCTGCCGGCCATTTCCCTTGCGGCCCCTGTGGCGGACTCGGTTATGTGGTCCCTGTGGTTCTCGCCCGTCCCTCGGGGCTGAACTGTTCCGTACATGGAACAAACGGAAAGATAGACAGTTGCGGACATAGAAGTCAAGTCCGGTTTGCGAGCAGCCCCAATTGCCGGGCGCTTGCCTGGCTCACAATCCCCTCTGCTGCGGGGAAAATCCAGGTACGCGCGTGTCTCTTAGTCGTCGGCGGGCCTGAGATCAGAGCGTCGTCGCGAGCACGGTGAGGAAGCCGGCCAACATCGTGGCGATCATTCCGAAGCCGAACTGGATGATGACCTTGTTCAGGTCCACGAAGTTCTGGTTGAGCTGGTCGAAGCGGGACTCCAGGCGATCCAAGCGTCGATCGACTTCGTCAAAGCGTTCGCCCGCACGCTTCTCGCTCTGGTCAAAGCGTCTGTCGAATTCGTCGAAACGCCGGTCTACCTGATCAAAACGTTCGTCGACCCGCTTGAACCGTTCATCGACCCGTTTGAACCGCTCGTCAACCAGTTTGAAGCCGTCATCCACCCGACGGTTCAGGTAGTCCAGCCGATCGTCGCTCCAGCTCTCCCTCATCGCCTCCATGATCGCACCCTAGAAGACAAGACGTTGCGCGTGGTGCGCGGATGCAAATTGTTTGCAACGGCTGTGCAGCGAGCTACGCGCCGGTGGCTTCGAACTTGTAGCCGACGCCGCGCACGGTGAGGACCAGCTCGGGGTTCTGGGGGTCGCGCTCGACCTTCTGGCGGAGGTTGGAGATGTGGACGTCGCAGGCGCGCTCGTCGCCGTCGAACTCGGTCTGCCAGAGCTCCTCCATGATCTGGCGACGGGGGAAGACCTCGCCGGCGCGGCCGACGAGGAGGCGCAGCAGCTGGAACTCGGAGCGGGTCAGGTTGACCGGCACGTCGCGGACCATGGCGACGTGGCGGACGAGGTCGATCGCGACCGGGCCGGCTTCGATCTTGACCGCCTCGGCGAGCGGCCCACGATCGAGCTCGCGGCGGCGTAGCTGGGCGCGGACGCGGCCGAGCAGCTCGCGCACCGAGAAGGGCTTGGTGACGTAGTCATCGGCGCCGACCTCGAGCCCGACCACCTTGTCGACCTCGGCGTCCTTGGCGGTGAGCAGGATGATCGGCACGGCGCTGCGCGAGCGCACGTCGCGGCAGATGTCGAGCCCGCTCGGCCCGGGCATCATGATGTCGAGGATCAGCAGGTCGTAGGGGATGCCGTCGCCGACCCGCTCGGCAGCCTCGTCGCCGTCGGCGACCGGGGTCACCTCGAAGCCCTCTTGGGCGAGCGCGTAGCCGACCGAGTCGCGGACCGAGGGCTCGTCGTCGGCGACCAGGATCCGTCCGCTGCTCATCGCGCCCACATTCTCATGCCACCGGGGTAGGGCTCGGCTGGGCAACGGGGAGGCGGACCCAGAAGGTGCTGCCCTCGCCCTCGACCGAGTGGGCGCCGATCTCGCCGTCCATCACGTCGACCATGCGGCGGGCGATCGCCAGGCCGAGGCCGAAGCCCTCCTGCTTGCGCGACTCGTCGCGGCGGTAGAAGCGCTCGAAGACGCGCTCTATCTCCACCTCGGGAATGCCCGGGCCCGTGTCGACCACCTCCAGGATCACCTCGTTCTCACCGTCACGACGGCCGCGAACGGTAACGCGCCCGGGCAGCGGCGTGTGCTTGAAGGCGTTGGTGAGCAGGCCGACCATCACCTGGCGCAGCAGGGTCGGGTCGCCTTTGGCGGCCAGGTCGGGCTCGACCTCGGTCCCCAGCTCGATGTGCGAAGGGGTCTCGACCGCGTCGACGGTGTCGCGGATCGCAGCGGCGACGTCCACCACCTCGGTCTCCCCCGCGCCGATCGACTCGACCCGCGCCAGGGTGAGCAGGGCCTTGGTCAGGCGGTTCATCCGCTCGGCGTCCTCGGCGAGGCGGCCGAGGAAGTGGTCGAGCGCGTTGGGGTCGTCCTTGGCGCCTTCCTGGAGGACCTCGATCGCGCTGGAGATGCCGGCCAGCGGGTTGCGCAGCTCGTGCGCGGCGTTGGAGATGAAGTCGGCTTCGGCGAGCTCGCGGCGCATCTCGTCGGTGCGGTCGCGGGCGACGACGAGGACGGCGCGCTCTTTGGGCAGCGCGCGGGCGATCATCGTGTAGGCGCGATCGCCGATCCGCAGCGCCGGGTGGGCGGCGAAGCCGACGTCGGCGGCGCGTTTGAGGTGCGGCCGGATCGACTCGGGCGGGTGACCGGCAGGGTCGAGCAGGTTCGAGGCGGCGCGGTTGGAGAAGCGCACAGCGCCGTCCTCGTCGACGACGATCACCGCGTCGGTGAGGCCGTCGAAGATCGCTTTCAGCTTGTTGCGATCGGCGGTGAGGACGCCGAAGCTCTCCTTGAGCGAGGCGCGCATCGAGTCGAGGGCGCGAGCGAGGTCGCCAATCTCGTCGCGGCCGCCGCTCTCCAGCGGGGCGTCGAAGGAGCCGGCGGCGAGTTCACCGGCGGCACGCGAGAGGCGGGTGACCCGGTGGGAGATGCCCACCGCGATCAGGAAGCCGGCGAGGACACCGAGCGCGATCGCGCCGAGGACGGCCCGTGGGCGGTCGCCGAAGGCGTAGACGACGCCAGCCGTGAGCAGGGTCACGGCGGCAAAGGCGCCGACCAGCCACAGCCGCATCCCGATCCGCTTCATCGCGGCCCTTTCCTTTCCATGAAGGTTTACTAACACAATGGCGGCTGGCTCGCGTGGGAGAATCGCCGCATGAGGACGCTGGTCTTCATTCCCGCCTGGAACGAGGGCGCCTCGGTCGCCACCGTGATCGCGGACGTGCGCGAGCGCCTGCCCGAGGCCGATGTGCTGGTCGTCGACGACGGCTCCACCGACGACACCGCGGCGCGCGCCGCCGAGGCCGGCGCCACCGTCGCCTCCCTGCCTTTCAACCAGGGGCTGGGAGCGGCGCTGCAGACCGGCTACCTCTACGCGCTGCGCGAGGGCTACGACTTCTGCGCACACCTCGACGCCGATGGCCAGCACCCGCCGGCCGAGGTGAAGCGGCTGCTGGCGGAGGTCTACGCCGACCACGCCGACCTGGTGATCGGCTCGCGCTACCGCGAGCGCGGGGCGGGCGGCGATGACTCTGCCGGTGGCGCCGGGGACGACTACAAGCCGACGATCTCGCGGCGAATCGGCACCAGCGTCTTCCGCTTCTTCCTGACGCTGGCGACGCGGCAGCGCTTCACCGACACGACCAGCGGCATGCGGGCGGCCAACCGGCGGGTGATGGCGCTGTTCAGCGAGAGCTACTCGCCCGACTTTGCCGAGATCGAGTCGCTGCAGCTGGCGGTGCGACAGGGGCTGCGGGTCGAGGAGGTGCCGGTGCGAATGCTGGAGCGGGCCGGCGGCTCCTCCTTCCTGACCCCCGTGCGCTCCGCCTTCTTCATCTTCAAGGGAATGATCGTGCTGCTGGTCGGCCTCTTCCGGCCGCGCAAGGTGAGGGCGGAGCGATGAGGGCGGGGCTGCTCGCGGCGGCGCAGGACCCGAAGGTCCACCTCACCTCGCAGACGCGGATCCTGGCCGCGGTCATCGCAATCGTCTTCATGCTGATGATCCTCGAGCTGATCCGCCGCGACCGCCTGCAGGAGCGCTACAGCGTGGTCTGGTTCGTCGCCGGACTGGGGATGCTGGCGGGCGCCGCCTTCCCAGGCCTGCTCGGACTCGTCGCCGATGCGATGGGCGTCCGCGACACCAACGTCGCCCTCTTCTCGGTCATCTTGCTGCTGCTGCTCGGCCTCGCCCTCAACTTCAGCGTGATCATGTCACGCCAGGCGACCCAGATCACGCGGCTGGCGCAGGAGCAGGCGCTGGAGAAGGCCCGCGAGCAGGCGGCGGCCGAGCGCAATGGCGCCGCCGAGAAGGGACGTGCCGGTAGTTAGCCGCCCATATGGGCGGCTAACTACCGGCACGTCCGGTTAGCGCCTGGTCGAGCCTGAACGACAGAGCCTCTAAGGCCAACTCCTCGGAGACGTTCAGGTCTAAGCGGCGGCGGGTGTCTTGGACCAGCTCGGCGGCGCGGCGGGCGCTGCCGGGGTCGAGGCCGGCGGCCTGGGATTGGAGCTGAGTGAGGCGGTCACGGTTGTAGGCGATGTCAGAGGCGTCGGCGGCGGTTGCGGCGAGGTCGCGGAACCAGGCCGCGGACAGGCCTAGGCCGAGGTCGAGCAGCTCGGTGCGGCGGCGGCGGCCGGCGCGTTTCGCCGCGTCGGAGATGTCGCGGGCGGAGCGCTTGACGCCCGCCTCCTTCTCCTCCTCCAGCACCTCGCGGGCAACCGACTCGGCCTCCTCCCCGGCCGCCTCGGCGCCCTTGCGCAGCGCGTCCCAGTCCAGCGCGACCGCCTGCTCGCGGAGGGCCCGGCCCCGCTCCGTCAGCAACAGGCGGGCCAGCTCGACGTCACCGGCCGCGAGCCGGGCGGCGGCGGCGATCTCGTCGGGATCGCCGCCGGCAAGCGAGGCTTCGATGACCTCCACCGGCAGCGGTGCGAAATCGATCGGCTGGCAGCGAGAGGCGATCGTCTCCAGCAGGGCGGCGGGCTCGGAGGTGAGCAGGATCAGGTGGACGAACTCGGGCGGCTCCTCAAGCGTCTTCAAGAGCGCGTTCTGACTCTCGTCGCGCATCGCCTCGGCGGCCTCGACGACGAAGACCCGCTTGCCGCCTTCGTACGGCCGGTAAGCAGCGGCCCGGATCACCTGCTCGCGGACCTCCTCGACCATGTGCTGAGCGCCCTTCGGCGCCAGCCATACGAGGTCGGGATGGGGCGAGGGGTCGAGCAGAGCTCGGCGGCGCGCGTCGTCGGGGTCGTCAGCCGCCCCAGCAAGAATTTCAGCAGCAAAAGCGCGCGCTGCAGCGCGCTTGCCGGCACCCCGCGGCCCCCGAAAGAGGTACGCGTGCGACGGTCCCGCTGCTAGCGCCGCGCTCAAGGCGAGCTTCGCTCGCGGCTGGTGGGCGGTGCTGTCGCCGAGAACGCCGGTCATCCCGCAGCGGCGTTCGCAGTTATGCCCGCGTAGAGGAGGATAAGTGCGAACGCACTCATCCTTCGTGGCTCCTCACCGCGTCCATTACCCGCGCGTGGACGTCCTCGACGCTCCCCTGGGCGTCGATGACGACAACCCGGTCCGACGCGATCATCGCGATCTCCTCGTAGGCCTCGGCGACGGCGCGCTGCAGCTCCAGCCCCTCCGCCTCGAAGCGATCCTCGCCGCCGGCCCGCCCCAGGCCGATCTCAGGGTCGACCCGCAAGAGCAGCGTCAGGTCGGGCCAGAGGCCGTCGATCACCATGTCGACGAGCGAGAGCACGTGGCTCGTTCCGAGCCCTCGGGCGCCGCCCTGGTAGGCGACGCTGGAGTCGGCAAAGCGGTCGGCGACGACGGTCCCGCCCCCCTCCAGCGCCGGCCGGATCACGCGGCTGACCAGGTCGGCGCGCGCGGCCGAGAAGAGCAGCAGCTCGGCGAAGGGGTCGAGCTCCAGCGCCGGGTCGGCGAGCAGCTCGCGAATCCGCTCCGCCGCGTCGGTCCCCCCCGGCTCGCGGATCAGCAGCGTCTCAGGGCCGAGCTCCTCCGCGAGCAGCCTGGCCTGAGTGCTCTTGCCGGAGCCGTCGATCCCCTCGAGGGAGATGAACAACTTCGGCGGCCTCAGCCCTTGGTCGCCGCTTTGGCCCGTTTGCGGCCGCGGGTGGCGGTATCGGCTTTACTGGCTTTTTTTCGTTTCGCCGGTGCTTTGCCGTCCTCGGAGCCATCCGGCGGCGGCTTCTTTTCCATCGCTGCTTTCGCTGCTTTCGCTGCTTCGCGCTCGGCGCGGCGTTTCTTCATCTCCTGCATCGACTCGCAGTCGTCGTTGAGGCAGAGGTTCCAGGGGCGGCCACGGAAGGGGACGACTTTGAGCCGCGGCGTCTCGCCGCAGACCGAGCAGCGGTCTTCCAGCTTGAAGACGTCGCCACGCTGGGGCAGCGGGAAGGTCTGATCGCAGGACTCGGGGTCGTCCAGGGTCCAGCCGCTGCAACCGACGAACCGTTTGCCCGATTTTTTCGCGCGGATGATCCGCAGCATGTGGGGCGAGCCGTCCTCCTTCTTGCGGCCGGCTTCTTCGCAGACCTTGCAGGGGCCGAGGATGCGGTCCTCGTCCATCCCTTTCCAGATGACTTTGGCCAGGTCTTCTCGACTTTCGTCGATCTCGGCCCAGGTTTTGTGCAGGAGGTCGCGGCTCTCGCCGACGACGGCGCCCTTGGTCATCTCGCCGCCGGCGATGCGGTCCATCTCCGCCTCCAGCTGGGCGGTCATCTCCGGCGTCGCCATCGCCGGCACGTAGTTCTTGAAAGCTTCGTAGAGCGCGATCCCCGTCTCCGAGGGAACCGGCGGGTTGCTGTAGACGTAGCCGCGGTCGAAGAGCTTCTGGATGATGTCGGCGCGGGTCGCTTTGGTGCCGAGGCCGCGCTCCTCCATCAGCTCAATCAGCTTGGCCTGCGAGATCCGCGAGGGCGGCTGAGTCTCCTTGTCGACGATCCAGGGCTCGCCGTCGAGGGCGAGGCTCTGGCCCTCTTTCAGCGCCGGGATCTCTTCGTCGGAGGAGCGGGCGTAGGTGTAGATCCCGGCGTAGCCGGGGTCGACGACGACCGAGCCGCGGACGAAGTAGGTCTCCGAGCCGGCCACGATGTCGGCCCGCGTCGACTCGGTGATCATCGGCGGGCTGAAGGTGGCGAGGAAGCGGCGCACGACGAGTTCGTAGACGCGTTTCTTCGGGCCCTCGAGGGCACCGGGATGGATCGCCTGGGTCGGGTAGATCGGCGGGTGATCGGTCGTCTTTTTTTTGCCGCGGGTCGGCTTCAGCTCGCCGTCGAGCAGGCCGGACGCAGCGGAGAACTCCTTGACCTTGACCAGCGAGGTGACCAGCTCGCGCAGCGGCAGCGAGGCCGGGTAGACCGTGTTGTCGGTACGCGGGTAGGAGATGAAGCCGTCCATATAGAGGTCCTCGGCGATCCGCATCGCGCTGGCGGGGGTTATGCCGAGGCGGCTGGAAGCGTCGGTGCTGAAGGCGGTCGTGTTGTAGGGCGTCGGCGGTTTACGCGTGTTCTTGCGGGCGGTGACCGATTTGACGACGCCGGGCCCCTGGGTGCCCGCGAGGGCGGCGTCGGCCTCCGCCTTGTCCCAGAATTTGTCGACGTTGTGATGGGTCTCGAAGGTCCCGTCGGGGTGCTCGAACTTGGCGAACAGCTCCCAGAACGGTTTGGCGACGTGGGCGCGGCGCTCCATCTCGCGCTCGACGATCAGGCCCAGGGTCGGGCTCTGCACGCGACCGACGGAGAGGAAGTTGGAGCCGAAGCGGCGACTGGCAAGCGAGACGGCGCGGGTCAGGGTCGCGCCCCAGAGCAGGTCGATGTCCTGGCGGGCGGCGCCCGCGTTGGCGAGCGGGTAGGAGAGTTCGTCGAGCTCGCCAAAGGCGCGCTCGATCTCTTCTTTGGTCAGCGCCGAGTAGCGGGCACGCTTGATCTTCAGGGTGCCCGCGCTGGCTTCCTCGCGCGTGCCGAGGTCCGGGTTGGCGTCGAGCATCTCCTCCAGCGCCTCGAGCCCGATCAGCTCGCCCTCGCGGTCGAAGTCGGTCGCGATCACCAGCTCGTCCGCCTCTTTGGCAACTTTCTTGATCGCTTTGACGACGTTTTTGTCGGTCGGCTCCTTGATCAGCTCGGCGTCGATCAGGTCGTGCAGGTCAGTCTTCTGCCAGTTCGAGTAGCCCTCGGGGAAGGCGGGACCGAGCACGTGGCCCTTGAGCCCGATCGTCATCTGCTCGCCGCCGTCGGGGTCGGTCCAGGTGTAAAAGGGGACTTTGAAGGTTTTGTCCGCCCTCGCCTCGCCGCGGCCGAGGATGTCGGCGATCTTCTTGGCGCTGTTGTTCTTCTCGGTGACTATCAGTCTCATGGGGCGGCGAGGGTAGCAGGGGCGTTCGGCGACCCTGCCGGGCGGGCTGCCGCCGATCCTCATAGGATCGGCGCGCTGATGAAGGCACTGGTCACCGGCGGAGCGGGGTTCATCGGGTCGAATCTGGTCGACGCGCTGCTCGCGCGGGGCGACGAGGTAACCGTGGTCGACGACCTCTCCACCGGCCGGCGCTCAAACCTCGACGCGGCACTGGCGGCCGGGGCCGAGCTGGTCGAGCTGGACATCCGCGAGGCGACGGCGCTCACCGAGCGGCTCGCGGAGACGCGGCCGGAGGTCGTCTTCCACCTGGCGGCGCAGATCGACGTCCGCAAGTCGCTGGAGGACCCCGCCTTCGACGCCTCGATCAACGTCGGCGGCACCGCCAACCTGCTGGAGGCGATGCGGGCGGCGAGCTCACCGCGGATCGTCTTCATCTCCACCGGGGGGGCGATCTACGGCGAGGGCGAGGGGCAGCAGCTGCCGCTGGACGAGAGCACGGCGATCGCGCCGCTCTCCGCCTACGGCCAGAGCAAGTTCGCCGCCGAGGGGTATCTGGCCCTCTACGAGCGGCTCTATGGAGTATCCGGCGTGAGCCTGCGGCTCGGCAACGTCTACGGGCCGCGCCAGGACCCGCTCGGCGAGGCGGGCGTGATCGCGATCTTCTGCGGACGGCTGCGGAGCGGGGAGCGCCCAACCGTGTTCGGCGACGGCACGCAGACCCGCGACTACATATACGTGGGCGACGTGGTCGCGGCGGCGCTGGCCGCGGCGGAAAGCCGGTTCTGTGGGCCGGTCAACATCGGCTCGGGGATAGAGACCGACGTGCTGGAGCTGGCGCGCCTGCTCGGCGAGATCGGCGGCGTCGCGGAGTTCGAGCCTGAGCTGGCCCCGCCCCGCGCCGGCGAGGTGCAACGGATCTCACTCGACGCCGCCCGCGCCGAGCGCGAGCTGGGCTGGAGCGCCGGGACCAACCTCGGCGACGGCCTCCGGCTGACGCTCGAGTCCCTCTAACCTTTCGCCTATGCCAGCCCAGGCCTACGCCGGCAAGGAGTGCGTCTGCCAGCTCCGCAAGGGGATCTGCGACCAGTCGTGCGTGCGCGACATGCTGGAGACCCCCTTCTACATCGCCTGCCTGAAGCTGAAGGGGCGGCGCTGCCTGGTCGTCGGCGGCGGCGACATCGGCCTCGAGAAGGTCGAGGGGCTGCTCGCCTGCGACGCCGACGTGACCCTGATCGCGCCGGTCGCCCACCCGGAGCTGGAGTCGCTGGCGGCGGAGGGGTCGATCGCCTGGGAGAAGCGCGCCTACGCCGGCGCCGAGGACCTCGAGGGCGTCTTCATGGTCATCGCCGCCACCGACGACAGCGAGGTCAACATCGGCGTCTACGACGATGCCGAGAAACGGGCGATGCTGGTCAACGTCGTCGACGTGCCGCCGCTCTGCAACTTCATCCTGCCGGCGATTGTGCGCAGCGGGCCGCTGGCTATCGCGATCTCTACCGCCGGCGCCTCCCCCGCCCTGGCAAAGCGGATGAAGCGCGAGGTCTCCGATCTTTTCGGGGAAGAGTACGCGCGGCTGGCGGTGATCCTCAACGACGCCCGCGGCTGGGCGAAGGGGACGCTGCCGACTTACCAGGACCGCAAGGAGTTCTTCGAGGGGATCGTCAACGGCGACCCCGACCCGGTCGAGCTGCTGCGTGAGGGGCGCGAGATCGAGGTGCTGGCGCTGATCGAGGCCGCGAAAGAGCGCGCCGCCTCCGCATTGGCGTAGAGCTGAGAGGCCGGGGTCCCCCTCCGTAAACCCGCATAGGGGCGGCCTCTTGGGCTCAGGGCTGGGAGGGCTCCAATGTTTCCGGAGGGGGACCCCGGCCTCTCAGCTCGCGTCGCAGGCTGAGACGCGGACGCGTTCGAGCATGCCTCGCAGCTCGTCAGCTTGGCGATTGCTTAGGTTGGCGGCGAAAGCTATCTCCAGCTCGGCGACTACGACGGGGCGCATCTCGTCGAGCAAGTCGCGGCCGGCAGGAAGCAGGGTCGCGTAGCTGACCCGGCGGTCGGTCTCGCAGAAGGTGCGCTCCATCAGGCCGGCCTTGATCAGGCGGTCGACGAGCTTGGTCAAGCCGCCGCGGGTAATCACCATCGCCTCGGCCAGATCCCCCATCCTCATCCGCTGCTCCGGCGCCTCGGCGACGGTGGCGAGCACCTCATACCAGGGCAACGGGGGGAAATCGGCGTCAGCGAGCGCCTCCTGGAGGCGCCCGACGATCGCCGCATGAGTGCGGGTAAGCGCGCCCCAGGCCTCGCCATGGGGCGTCAGTCGACGCGGTGCCGCTGGGGACAGCAGCAGCAGCAGCCGCTGCGCTCGCGATGGCTTGCTCGCTCACATGACCGATGATCTCAGATGAATATTGCCTAGTCAATAGTTGACAAGCTAACTACTTCTGCTAGAATTGTTTCCAAGTCAAAGGTTTATATGGCAACGACTACTAGAAGGGACAGCGCAGATGAGCACGCAGACGATTCAGCAGCAGATATCCCACCGGAACCTACGTCGTCGATCCGGTCCACTCCTCGATCGGCTTCGCCATCATCCACAACGGCGTCTCGACCTTCCGCAGCGGCTTCAGCAGCTATGAGGCGCGACTGAGCGGCGGCGAGGCACCGCGACTCGAGGGCGCGGTCGACGTCGCCAGCGTCGAGATCTCCGAGGAGCAGCTGAAGGGGCACCTCCTCTCCCCCGAGTTCTTCGACGCCGAGCGCCACCCGCGCCTCCGCTTCGAGTCGAGTGAGCTGGACGTAGCCGAGGACGGCTCGGTGACGATTCGCGGAGAGCTGGAGATCAGGGGCGAGAAGCACCGGGTCGAGGCGAGCGGTCGCTTCGCGCAACTCGGCGCCGACCTCGCCGGCAACGCCCGAGTCGGGCTCTCGCTGGAGGCCGCGGTCGACCGTCGCGACTTCGGGCTCGACTGGAACGCGGAGCTGCCGAGCGGTGGCCAGGT
The DNA here is from genome assembly GCA_963706605.1 of uncultured Solirubrobacterales bacterium. GTDB lineage: Bacteria > Actinomycetota > Thermoleophilia > Solirubrobacterales > 70-9 > VRUE01. The sequence goes on along the minus strand of OY970165.1, from coordinate 1,476,660 downwards.
GCTCGAGTACGAGGTGAGCATCGCGGTCGAGCTGGAGCTGGTCGAGGAGGGCGAGTAGCGATGAGGGTGCTCGGCATCTCGGGCAGCCTGCGCCGCGACTCGCACAACAGCGCCCTGCTGCGGGCGGCCGCCGAGCGGCTGCCCGCGGGGGCGGAGCTGGTGCCGTTCGAGCGGCTGGCCGAGATCCCGCCCTACGACGAGGACGTCGAAACGACCTCGGTGCCGGAGCCGGTGCAGGCGCTGCGTGAGGCGATCCGCGGCGCCGATGCGGTCCTGATCGCCACCCCCGAGTACAACCACTCGATCCCGGGACAGCTGAAGAATGCCCTCGACTGGGCCTCGCGGCCGGCCGGGAAGAGCGCCCTCAACGGCAAGCCGGCAATGGTGATCGGCGCCTCGACCGGCATGTTCGGCGCCGTCTGGGCGCAGGCCGAGCTGCGCAAGGTGCTGGGCGCGATGGGCGGCCGGGTGATCGAGGCCGAATTGCCCGTCGCTCACGCTGCCGAGCTACGCCATGGCGACCGCTCGAGCTGGAGCCTGAGCAAGCTGAGCAGCTCGACGAGCTCCTCGCCGAGTTCGTCGCCGCTGCCGAGCGGAGAGCTGGTCGCGGCCTGACGAAGAGCCCTGGAGGTCGCCCTCCGGAAACCCGCATAGATGCGGCCTCACGGGTTCAGAGCGGGAAGGGCTCCAATGTTTCCTGCGGGGACCCCCAGGCGCTCTTCTCGATCGTCAGGAGGCCGGTAGGAGGCGAAGAAAGCGATAGCTGCGAAGTGGGCGGCGGCGGCGGCGATCACCAGCGCGTGGAAGATCTCGTGGTAGCCGAAGACACGGGGGTTGGGGTTGGGGCGCTGGGTCGCGTAGACGACGGCGCCGGCCGTGTAGAGGATGCCTCCGGCGGCGACCAGCAGGGTGCCGGCGACGCCCATGTCGAGCCAGAGCTGGGGGAAGGCGACCGCGGCGACGGAGCCCAGCGACACGTAGATCAGTGCCGCGACCCATTTCGGGTGGTCGATCCAGATCGTCTCGACCACGGCGCCGGCGATGGCGCCGACCCAGACGACGACGAGGATCGCGTCGGCGAGCGGACCGTTGAGGACGAGCAGGGCGAACGGCGTGTAAGTGCCGGCGATGAGGAAGAAGATCATCGAGTGATCGAGGCGGCGCATCCAGCGGCGCACGTCGGGCCGCTTCCAGTTGACGCGGTGGTAGAGGGCGCTGGTGCCGAGCAGGGCCGAGAGGCTGACCGCGTAGATCGCGACGGCCAGGGTCGCCTTCGGCGTCTTCGCGGCGAGGATCAGCGCCGCACCGAGGACCAGCGAGACGAAGAAGGCCCACTCGTGCGAAACGCCGCGCAGCCTCGGCTTGACCGCGGCGATCGCCTCGCTCGCAACTTCCTTTGCAGTTTCCGCCTTCTCGGCGGCCCTCGCCCGCACCATCTCCTTGTCACCATAGAGGGAGAAGGGCGCGAATTCATGAAATTCGCGGCGTTTTGCGGAGTCGTCGAGACTACAAAGTTCGTCCGACTCGTTGACGATCCTGGGCAGCTCCCCCTGAAAGCCGCCCCGAGAGGAGAAGTTCGATGTCCAAGACCGCCACCAGTGCTTTGAAAAACGGTCTCAAGGGGCTGGCGATCGAGCGCCGATTCTCCTCCCCTGGGACGCATCCCTTCGACGAGATCGAGTGGGAGATCGCGCGATGCGGTGATCGGCGATCCCGCCGCGCCGGCCTTCGAGCAGCGCGGGGTCGAGTTCCCCAAGAGCTGGACCCAGAACGCGACCAACATCGTCGCCCAGAAGTACTTCCGCGGGCAGCTCGGCAGCGAGAAGCGCGAGTCCTCGGTCAAACAGATGATCGGGCGGGTCGCCGGGACGATCTCCGGCTGGGGGCGCGAGGGCGGCTACTTCGCCAGCGACGAGGACGCCGACGCCTTCGAAGCCGAGCTGACCTCGATCCTGCTCAACCAGAAGGCGGCCTTCAACTCGCCGGTTTGGTTCAACGTCGGCTTCGAGGAGACGCCCGCAGTGCTCGGCCTGCTTCATCCTCAGCGTCGAGGACACGATGGAGTCGATCCTCGACTGGAACACCAAGGAGGGCGATGATCTTCCGCGGCGGCTCCGGCTCGGGGATCAACCTCTCCAACATCCGCGGCTCGGTCGAGCACGCTCTCCAAGGGCGGGCACGCCGAGCGGCCCGGTCAGCTTCATGCGCGGCGCCGACGCCTGGGCGGGGACGATCAAGTCGGGCGGCAAGACGCGGCGCGCGGCGAAGATGGTCGTGCTCGACGTCGACCACCCCGACATCGAGCACTTCGTCTGGTGCAAGGCCAAGGAGGAGAAGAAGGCGGGAGCGCTGCGCGACGCCGGCTTCGACATGTCGATCGACGGCGAGGGCTTCACCTCGATCCAGTACCAGAACGCCAACAACTCGGTGCGGGTCACCGACGACTTCATGGAGGCGGTCGAGGCCGGCGAAGACTGGAACCTGACCGCGCGCACCAGCGGCGAGGCGACCAAGACGCTGCCGGCGCGCGAGCTGATGAACCAGATCGCCGACGCCGCCTGGCGCTGCGCCGACCCGGGCGTCCAGTACGACACGATCATCAACCGCTGGCACACCTGCCCGGAGTCGGGCCGGATCAACGCCTCCAACCCGTGCAGCGAGTACATGCACGTCGACGACTCGGCCTGCAACCTCGCCTCGCTCAACCTGATGAAATTCCGCCGCGAGGACGGCAGCTTCGACGTCGAGGACTTCGAGCACGCGGTCGACATCGTCTTCCTCGCGCAGGAGATCGTCGTCGGCTTCTCCAGCTACCCGACCGAGCAGATCGGCGAGAACGCCAACGCCTTCCGCCAGCTCGGCCTCGGCTACGCCAACCTCGGCGCGCTGCTGATGTCCGACGGCCTGCCCTACGACTCCGATGAGGGCCGCAACGTCGCCGCGGCGATCACGGCGCTGATGACCGGCCGCGCCTACCGCCAGTCGGCGACGATCGCCGCCGAGGCGACCGGCCCCTACGACGAGTACGGGAAGAACCGCGACGCCCACAACGGGGTGATGCGGATGCACCGCGACGCCGCCTACGACATCGACCCGACCGGGATCAAGGCCGACCTGCTCGAGGCCTCGCAGCGAGCCTGGGACGAGGCGGTCGAGCTGGGCGAGGAGCACGGCTACCGCAACGCGCAGGCGACGGTGCTGGCCCCGACCGGGACGATCAGCTTCCTGATGGACTGCGACACGACCGGGATCGAGCCCGACTTCTCGCTGGTCAAGTTCAAGGAGCTGGTCGGCGGCGGGCAGATGACGATCGTCAACCGCTCGGTGCCGCTGGCCCTGCGCACGCTCGGCTACGGCGATGCCGAGGTCGACCAGATCGACGCCTACATCGCCGAGCAGGCGACGATCGTCGGCGCGCCCGGCCTCAAGGACGAGCACCTGCCCGTCTTCGACGTCGCGGTCGGCGAGCGGGCGATCTCCCACACCGGCCACATCGACATGATGGCGGCGACCCAGCCGTTCATCTCGGGCGCGATCTCCAAGACGGTCAACCTGCCGCAGTCGGCGACGGTCGAGGACATCGCCGACGCCTACACGCGCGGCTGGAAGGGCGGCCTGAAGGCGCTGGCGATCTACCGCGACGGCTCCAAGACCGCGCAGGCGCTGCGCACCGACGCGCAGGAGGAGAAGGGGGCGGAGGCCGGCTGGCGGCTCGCGCCGGTGCGCAAGCAGATGCCGCGCGAGCGCGAGTCGATCACCCACAAGTTCTCGATCGCCGGCCACGAGGGCTACATCACCGCCGGCAAATACGAGGACGGCAACGTCGGCGAGATCTTCCTCACCGACATCGGCAAGGAGGGCTCGACGATGCGGGGGCTGATGAACGCCTTCGCGACGGCGATCTCGATCGGCCTCCAGTACGGCGTCCCGCTGGAGGTCTTCGTGCGCAAGTTCAGCTACATGCGCTTCGAGCCGGAGGGAATCACCGGCAACCCGGAGATCCCCTTCGCCAAATCGCTGCCCGACTACATCATGCGCTGGCTGGCGAGCCGCTTCATCGAGGACACCGAGACGCTGGAGGACCTCGGCATCCTGACGACCGAGGTGCGGGCGAAGCGCGAGGCGGAGTCGACCCAGCTCGGACTGGGGATCGCGACCGGCGACACCGCCGGGCCCGCCAACGGCGGCAACGGCCACTCCAAGCCGGGCAACGGAAACGGTGCCGAGAAGGCGAAGGCGACCGGCGGCGAGACGGTCCCCGCCGCCGCGGCCTTCACCGACACCCCGCCGGTCGTCCCGGCCAAGATGTCCGGCCTCGACCTCGGCCCCGCCTGCGAGCAGTGCGGCGGCATGATGCAGCGCACGGGGTCCTGCTACACGTGCTCTTCCTGCGGCAACAACACGGGCTGCGGCTGATCTCAGATTTCACGGGCGCCGAGCCGATAACCATCCCGTGGGGGATGGCGTTTCGGCCCGTTTTCTTGTCCGGTTTCTGATCGGGATTCTCTGCGCTGCGGCGTTGCTGCTGATCGCCATCATCGGGTCGGGGCCCAAGCTCGACGAGACTGGCAGCAAGGCGATTGGAACCGCGGTCGCCCTTGCGCTATTCAGCCTGACCGGAGTCGCAGGAACGAATCTCGCTCGGCGCCGTCCACGGTTCGCCCTGTTCGGATACCTGACCGCGGCCGTCGCCCTCGCCGCCTTCCTCGCGATGACGGCGCTGATCTGGAACGGCGACCCCACCGATGACGGCTGGCGAATCCCCATCGGCACCGCGATCCTCGCCCTCGGCACGGGGCACGCCTCGCTGCTTCTCGGGTCGGCGCGAACGGAGGACGGCGAGGCCGTCAGCTTGGTGCGGGCTGGGGTCATCCTGGCGATCGCGATGCTGTGCTCGATGGCGATCGTGGAGATCTCCTCATCCGGCATGGACATCGGCGTGCGTCCGATTGCCGTCGTCGCCGTTCTCTACGTCCTCGGGACTGTCCTGCTGCCCCTGCTCAAGCGGGCGACCCCCAACCGCCTCGGCCCCTAGCTCGAGGATCACTTCGGCGGTGCGGCGCGGGGGCTCGGTGATCGCGCGGCGGAAGATTCGTTCCGGCTTGCTCCCGCTTAACCGAACCTCGACATTTTGCTCGCTGGAGGTGAATCGAATAGTCTGCGCCCGTCGTGGCACTACCCCGGCTTCCGCCGCGCATCGAGCATCGGATTCTGCGATCCGCGTGCCGGCTGCCGGCCGGGCTGCAGCGGGCGGCCTTGGGGGCGCCGCCGCGAATCGACGGGCAGGAGCTGGCAGCCGACATGCAGGCGCTGCTGCGGCTGGCGGCCCTGACAGGGGAGGATGTGGAGGTCAGCGGGCTCTCGCTGGAGGAAGCGCGGGCCAGGATGCGGGCAGGCGCGCTTGCGGCCGCGGGGCCGAAGCGATCGGTGCCGACGACCGGGGACCTGGCGATCCCGGGGCCCGCCGGGATGATCCCGGCCCGCCTCTACGACCCGCCGGGGGCGGGGCTCGAGCAGCGGCCGCTGATCGTCTACTTCCACGGCGGCTGCTGGGCGCTCGGCGACCTCGAGACACACGACGGCGTCTGCCGCTTCCTCGCCGCCAACGCCGCCGCCGCGGTGCTCTCGGTCGACTACCGGCTCGCCCCCGAGCACCCCTTCCCGGCGGGACTCGAAGATGCCTTTGCGGCTTTCCGCTGGGCCAGCGCGGAAACCGCCCGGCTGGGCGCCGACCCGAGCCGGATCGCCGTCGCCGGCGACAGCGCCGGCGGCAACTTGGCCGCTGCGGTAGTCGCCTGGCCCGGGACGAGGACTGCCCTAGCCCGGCGATGCAGGTGCTGCTCTATCCGATCGTCGACGCGATCGGAGAACACGCATCGCGCTACGCCTTCGCAAGCGGCTTCCTGCTGACCAAAGCCGAGATGGACTGGTTCGAACGGCACTACCTGTCACGGGCGATCGACCGCGGCGACTCCCGCGTCTCGCTGCTGCGGGCCGCCGACCTCTCCGGATTGCCGCCGGCCTACGTCGCCACCGCCGGCTTCGACCCGCTTCGCGACGAGGGCGAGACCTACGCCGAGGCGATGCGCAAGGCCGTGCTGCCCGTGGCCCTGCGCCGCCACCCCGGCCTGATCCACGGCTTCGCCAACATGACCGCGATCAGCCGCAGCGCCCGCGCCGCGATGCACGAGCTCGCCGGAGCCCTTCGCATGGGCCTTTCTTAATACCCCCAGGGGGTATGTAATACTGGTCCAGGGATCGTCTCCCAACCCGAGGAGATCGCATGGACGCAACGGCTCACGCCCACCACCGACACGAGATGCCGCCGCGGGCGCGGCGCTGACCGCGGTCGCGTCAGCGCGACGCTGCACTGCCTCACCGGCTGCGCGATCGGCGAGATCGCGGGGATGGCGATCGGCACGCGCTCGGCCTCTCGAACTGGGGACGGTCGTCCTCGCGGTCGTCCTGGCCTTCGTCTTCGGCTACACCCTGACCAGCCTGCCGCTGCTGCGGGCCGGGTTGGCGCTCTCGGCGGTGATGCCGATCGCGCTCGCGTCCGACACGCTCAGCATCGCGACGATGGAGTCGTCGACAACGCTTCGTCGTCGCGATCCCGGGGGCGATGGACGCCGGGCTCGACTCGCTGCTCTTCTGGGGCAGCCTCGCTTCGCGCTGGTGATCGCCGGCGCCTTCGCGGTCCCGGTCAACCGCCGGCTGATCGCCCGCGGCAAGGGCCACGCCGTCGTCCACGAGACCGGCATCCACGGCGGCCCGCCGGTGCGGGTCGTCGCTTACGCCGCCGCCGCGATGGGGATCTTCGGCGCCGCGGTGCTGATTGCAGAGGCGCTGTCGTGAACGCGGCAACCGCGGCGCCCGGCTACACGGAGGACAAGGACGCGGTCCTCAAGCGCCTGCGCCGGATCGAGGGGCAGGTGCGCGGCGTGGAGCGGATGGTCGAGGAGGACCGCTACTGCATCGACGTCGTCACCCAGGTCACCGCGATCCAGGCGGCCCTCGACAAGGTGGCGCTGGAGCTGCTCTCCGACCACGCCTCCCATTGCGTCGTCGGGGCAGCGAAGGCCGACCAGCCCGAGCGCACCGAGGAGCTGATGGGCGCCGTCAAGCGCCTGCTGCGCCACGGCTAGGCCCGCTCACTCGTACTGGAGGGCTTCGAGCACGTCTAGCCGGGAAGCCCGTCGAGCCGGGTGGGATCGCCGCCAACACCCCGGCGAGCCCGGCAAGGACCAACAGCACGATCAGCGAGCCGACCGGGTAGGAGACGGTGAAGCCTTCGTCCTTGAGCGGCTGGGAGATCAGCGTCGCGAAGATCACCCCGAGGACCATCCCGAGGATCGCCCCGATCAAGGCCGTGATCACAGCCTCGTAGCGGACCATCGTCCGCACCTGTCGCCGTGACATCCCGATCGCCCGCAGCATCCCGAGCTCGCGGGTCCGTTCGTGGATCGAGAGCGCCAGCGTGTTGGCGATCCCGAACAGCGAGATGACGATCGCCAGGCCGAACAGCGCGTAGACGAGGTTGACGAGCTGGTCCACCTGTTCTTCCCGGCTTTCCTTCAGTTCCTGCTGGTTCAGACTTCGGCGGTCGGGAACGCTGTTTCGGCCCGCGTGGTCAGCAGCGCCTGGGTCTTGGCGGGATCCGCCCCCGGCAACATTTTGACGAAATCGGTCGTGTCCTGGGTCTGGCGGAAGTCGCCGGCGATCGCCGCCTGGGTGACCAGGACGCTGCCGAAGACATCGAGCTTCGAGTCGAGCTCGCCGGCGACCCCGAAAGCCGGTCGGGGGCGGGTCTGGCTCAAGAGCCGGAAGCGATCGCCGACTTTGAGTCCGTGTGAGGAGGCGAAGGAGTCGGAGACGACCGCTTCGTCATCATGCGAGGCGGCGCAGCGTCGCCGGGCCCGCCCTTCTTCCATTCCACCTTCGACCGCCTCGCGACATCGGGGGTGGTCGCGGTGACTCGTACGTCGGCCCGCTGCCCACCAGCTCCGCCTCGGTCGAGCGGATCGTCGCGACCGTCTTCACCCCTGGCACCTTGCGGGCGGCGGCCGCGGTCCCGGTCGGGATCGGCGAGAAGCCGTCGCTGTTCTGGATCACCAGCCCGCCCTCGAAGTTTTCGTCGACGACCTGGGCGACCGAGCTCTTCAGCCCGGCGGCGAAGACGGTGACGAAGGTGACCAGGGCGAGGCCGATCATCAGCGCGGCGGCGGTGATCGCGGTGCGGCTCGGGTTGCGCTGGGCGTTCTCGCGCGCGAGGCGGCCGACAGGCGGCGGATCCGCTCCAGCGGCCAGCCGGCGACCGCCGCCAGCGGCGGCACCAGGCGGGGGCTGAAGAGCGAGACGGCGAGCACGATCGCGACCGCTCCGCCGCCCATCATCGCGGCGGGAGTGCCGGCGCCGCCGCTGCCGAAGAGGCCGATCAGGAGGATCGCCAGGCCGCCGAGGCCGAGCAGCGCGAGACGCGACGTAGAGCAGCCGGCGCCCGCGGCTGGCGGGCGGGGTGTAGGCGTGCAGCGCGGCGATCGGCGGCACCCGGGTCGAGCGCAGCGCCGGCACCATCGAAGAGACGGAAGTGACGACGACGCCGACCAGCAGGGAGACGACGACGGTGCGCGACTCCATGACCAGCGCCGGTCGTCGGCAGGTCGACCCCGAACGCCCGAGCAGGGCGTTCAGCAGGATCGCCATCACGTAGCCGCCGGCGATGCCGACCAACGCGCCGAGCAGCCCGATCGCGACCGCCTCGATCAGGACCGAGCTGAGGATCTGACGCCGGGAGGCGCCCAGGGTGCGCAGCAGGCCGAACTCGGTCACCCGCTGGGCGACGGTGATCGAGAAGGTGTTGAAGATCAGGAAGGCGCCGACGAAGACGGCGACGAAGCCGAAGACGAGCAGGATCGTCTGGCAGGAAGCCGAGGTTGTCGCGGATTTCTTCCGACCGCGGTCGGCGTTTTCCTTGGCGGTCTCGACCCGCACCGAGGGCGGCACCGCGCGTTCGATCCGCCGTTTGAGCGCGCTCGGCAAGACGCCGTCCTCGGCGGCGACCGAGATCTGGTCGAAGCGCCCGCGCTTATGCGTGAGCCGCCTGCGCCTCCGGCAGCGTCACCTGGGCGATGCTGGCGCCGCCGAAGGAGGCGCTGCCGAGCTGGGTGAAGCCGACCAGCCGGTAGGACCTGGCGCTGCCCTGGCCGATGAGCCTGATCTTTTCGCCCAGCTCCAGCTCGGAGCTTTCGGCCGCCGCCTTGTCGATCGAGGCTTCGGTCGGCCCGCGCGGCGGGTGGCCTTCGACGTAGGTGAGCGACTCGAGCCCGTCGGGCAGGTTCGAGGAGATGAACTTGGGAGCGAATTTGTTGCCGATCGCATCGCCCTTGGAGTCGAAGAACCCGCCCGGGGTGAAGATCGCCCGGCCGCCAGCTTCACGCCCGGCGTCCTTGCACCTTCGGCAGCAGCGAGGCGGCGATCGTCGGCACTTCGCCGTTTTCCTGTTCGACCGGGTTCTTGGCGGTGATGACGACGCTGGTCCCCTTCAGCGACTCGCTGAAGATTTCGTCGAAGGCGGCGAAGATCGTGTCGGTGAGGACGTAGGAGCCGGCGACGAAGGCGACCCCGATCACCACGGCGAACGTCGTCGCCAGCGCCCGTGCCTTGCGCGCCCAGAGGCTCTTGAGGGCGAGGCCCGTCACCGGGCTAGTCGATCTGCTTCATCAGCTCGAGCACCTCGTCGGCCGAGCCGGGCGCGGCGTCGTGGACGATCGCCCGTCGCGGAGGGTGATCAACCGGTCGGCGTGGGCCGCGGCGGCTGGGTCGTGGGTGACCATGATCACCGTCTGCTCGAACTCGTCGACCGCCTGGCGCAGCAGCTTCAGCACGTCGGCGCTCGCCTTCGAGTCGAGGTTGCCGGTCGGCTCGTCGGCGAAGACGACGGCCGGTTTGGAGACCAGCGCGCGGGCGACGGCGACCCGCTGCTGCTGCCCGCCGGAGAGCTCCGAGGGGCGGTGGGTGCGGCGGTCCTCAAGCCCGACCGTGCGGATCAGCCGCTCGAGCCACTCGGCGTCCGGCTTGCGGCCGGCGATCGAGAGCGGCAGCACGAGGTTCTCCTCGGCGGTGAGGACCGGCAGCAGGTTGAAGAACTGGAAGACGAAGCCGAGCTTGTCGCGGCGCAGCTTGGTCAGGGCGGCGTCGTCGAGCCCGGTGATCTCCTGGCCGTCGAGCGTCACCGTGCCCGAGGTCGGCGCGTCGAGCCCGGCGAGGATGTGCATCAGGGTCGACTTGCCCGAGCCCGAAGGCCCCATGATCGCGGTGAAGCGGCCGCGCTCGAAGCCGGTCCAGACCTCGACCAGGGCGTCGACCGCGGCCTCGCCCTCGCCGTAGCGGCGCGAGACTCGGTGGCGTAACTACCTGCCCGTTCGGGGGGCTCACCGCCCGCACCGTATCGAGATGGTTGATTTTTTTTTTTTAAAAAAAAAAAAAAAAAAAAAAAAAAAAAAAAAAAAAAAAAAAAAAAAAAAAAAAAAAAAAAAAAAAAAAAAAAAAAAAAAAAAAAAAAAAAAAAAAAAAAAAAAAAAAAAAAAAAAAAAAAAAAAAAAAAAAAAAAAAAAAAAAAAAAAAAAAAAAAAAAAAAAAAAAAAAAAAAAAAAAAAAAAAAAAAAAAAAAAAAAAAAAAAAAAAAAAAAAAAAAAAAAAAAAAAAAAAAAAAAAAAAAAAAAAAAAAAAAAAAAAAAAAAAAAAAAAAAAAAAAAAAAAAAAAAAAAAAAAAAAAAAAAAAAAAAAAAAAAAAAAAAAAAAAAAAAAAAAAAAAAAAAAAAAAAAAAAAAAAAAAAAAAAAAAAAAAAAAAAAAAAAAAAAAAAAAAAAAAAAAAAAAAAAAAAAAAAAAAAAAAAAAAAAAAAAAAAAAAAAAAAAAAAAAAAAAAAAAAAAAAAAAAAAAAAAAAAAAAAAAAAAAAAAAAAAAAAAAAAAAAAAAAAAAAAAAAAAAAAAAAAAAAAAAAAAAAAAAAAAAAAAAAAAAAAAAAAAAAAAAAAAAAAAAAAAAAAAAAAAAAAAAAAAAAAAAAAAAAAAAAAAAAAAAAAAAAAAAAAAAAAAAAAAAAAAAAAAAAAAAAAAAAAAAAAAAAAAAAAAAAAAAAAAAAAAAAAAAAAAAAAAAAAAAAAAAAAAAAAAAAAAAAAAAAAAAAAAAAAAAAAAAAAAAAAAAAAAAAAAAAAAAAAAAAAAAAAAAAAAAAAAAAAAAAAAAAAAAAAATTCAGGGGCGTCGTCTTCGATCCCGTTGATGTTGAAGTCGTCATAAAAAAAAAAAAAAAAAAAAAAAAAAAAAAAAAAAAAAAAAAAAAAAAAAAAAAAAAAAAAAAAAAAAAAAAAAAAAAAAAAAAAAAAAAAAAAAAAAAAAAAAAAAAAAAAAAAAAAAAAAAAAAAAAAAACATCTCGGTTTATAGGGTCCAAAAATACATTATCCTGCCCTAAATAGCCTGGGCCTCATGGCGCTTGCGGACGAATTCGACGGGCTGCTGATCGATCTCGACGGGGTGGTCTGGGTGGGTCGGGAGCCGGTCGCTGGTCGGTCGAGGCGCTGGGCGCGCTGCTCGGGCGCGGCAGGGAGATCGGCTTCGTCACCAACAACCCCGGCAAGCCCGCCGCGAGTACGCGGGGCAACTGGGCGAGGCGGCGTCGCGTCGGCCGGGGGGGTCGTCACCGCGGGCGAAGCGACCGCTCGGCTCGCAGCCGAGAGCGGGGGGCGGATGGCGGCGCTTCGCGATCGGCGCACCGGCCTTCCACGAGCGCTGGCCGCGGCCGGCCTGAGCCTGCTGGAGGGCGACGCCGCCGCGCGAAGCCGACGTGGTGCTGGTCTCCGGCCACCGCGGCTTCGACTACGAGGAGCTGCTGACGGCGACGCTGGCGCTGCAACGCGGCGCGGCGCTGTTCGCCACCAGCCGCGACCCGACCCTGCCGATGCCGGGCGGCGCATGGCCGGCACCGGAGCGATGCTCGCCGCGGTCGAGACCGCGAGCGGCGCGACGGCCGAGATCGGCGGCAAGCCCGAGCCCCACCTATTCGAGATGGCGCGCGAACGGATCGCCGGGGCGGAGCGGGTGGCGATGGTCGGCGACCGCTCTCGTCCGACATCGAGGGCGGCCGGCGGGCCGGGCTGGAGACGATCCTGGTGCTGAGCGGGGCGACCTCCGAGAGGAGGCCGCGGCCGCGACCCCGCCCCCGACCACGTCGTCGACGACCTCGCCGCGCTGGTGGCGGGCACGGGGGACTGGAGCCCCCCCGCTGGTGCCCCGCCCGGGCGTCGCCTTCGCCGGCGTCTTCGCCGTCACCTTCTCCGGCCTGCTCGCGGTCGGCGCCGTGCTGCCGGTCCTGCCGCGCTACGTCGACGGCCCGCTCGGCGCCGGCAACATCGCCGTCGGGGTCGTGATCGGCTCCTACGCGGTCACCGGCCTGCTGCTGCGCCCCTTCGCCGGTCGCCTCGCCGACCGCCGTGGCCGCAAGCCGACGGTCCTGGTCGGCTCGATCCTCGTCGCGCTCGCCGGCTTCCTCTACCTGCTGCCGCTGGGGGTCCCGGGCCTGATCGCGCGCGCCTGATGCTCGGCGCCGGCGAGGGCTCCGTCTTCACCGCGGGCTCCGCCTGGATCGTCGACCTCGCGCCGCCCGAGCGGCGCGGCCGGGTGATCGGCCTTTACGGCCTCGCGGTCTGGTCGGGCCTCAGCCTCGGGCCGCTGATCGGCGAGCTGTTCCTGCACGCCTCCGGCTACACCCTCGTCTGGCTCTTCGCCGGCGCGCTCGCCGCTGGTCGGCGCGCTGATCGCCTGCGCCTGCCCGACCCCTTCCACCCCTCGCCCGCCGGGACGAGCACCACCCGCTGATCGCCCGCGAGGCGGTCCGGCCGGGGACGGCCCTGGCCCTCGCCTCGCTCGGCTACGCGACGGTCGCCGCCTTCGTCGTCCTCCACCTCGAAGCGCGGGGCATCGGGCACGGCGCCGTCGTCTTCGGCGTCTTCGCGACGATGGTCGTCCTCACCCGGCTCGTCGGCGGCGACCTGCCCGACCGGATCGGCCCGGCCCGGGTCGCTCGCCGCCGCGCTCGCCGAGGCGCTCGGCCTGGTGACGATCGGCGTCGCCCACAGCCTCGCCGTGGCGATCGCCGGCGCGATGGCGATGGGCGCGGCTTCTCGCTGCTCTATCCGTCCCTCTCACTGATCGTCGTCAAACAGGTTCCGGAGACGCGGCGCGGCGCGGCGCTGGGCACCTTCACCGCCTTCTTCGACGCCGGCATCGGCTTCGGCGCGCCGCTCGCCGGGCATCGCGGTGGCGCTCAGCAGCTACGAGGGAGCGTTCCTCTTCGCCGCTGATCGCGGTGGCCTCGGCCACGATGACGGCCTTCGATCTGCCGCCCGCGGCCGCGCGCTGCTCGCCGGCCAGCTGGCGCTGACGTCAGCGGGCGCTCGGCGATCAGGAGCGTCTGGGCGGCGCGGCCGATCCGGCCGCGCTCGTCGGAGAGCACCGACTCGGCGGTGCCGATCCCGTTGCGCTGCGGCAGGGTGACGGCGTCGACGCAGACCCACTCGCCCCCGGCATCCGCTCGAGGTGGACGGTGAGGTCGACGTTGATGAAGAGGAAGCGGGGCCAGTCGAGCACGGCGCTGATCCCGTTGCCGACGTCGGCGGCGACCAGGTGCGCTGCAGCGGCGTCGGCTCCTCGCCGGCGACGAGCGGGTAGCCGCATCCGCATCCAGACCGTCGCCGGCCCCGGGCTCGAGGAACCCGCCGCGCAACCGACCGCCACTCCATCGCCGTGTGGTAGCCGACGTCCTGGCCGGTCGGAAGAACTCGGGCTTGGCCCTGTCTCAGGGCCCGGCGGCGGCCGGGGGGAGACCTCCTCGCGGCATCTCGATCTCCGGCGGTGCGAATCCGCCAAGCCCGCGCCCTCATCAGCTCCCCTCCTCGCCGGAGAGCGTCGCCTCGATCATCTGCACGCTGCGCCCCGGGCCGCACCACCTCGGCCTCGACCCGGACCGGCCCGATCGGCACCGGCCGCAGGATCTCGAACGTGACCCGGGCGACCTGGAACCCTCGCCGCCCTCGACCCGCTCGATCTCCCGCCCCAGCAGCCCGACGGCGGCCCAGCATGCTGAGCCCCGGGATCCCAGGGCCCGCGGGTCAGCTCAGTGGCGACGAACCCTCGCCAGCTCTCTCGTAAAAGGCCTCGTCCACGGCGGCGATATCGTCTATTGGGACAGTCGGGGGTCGCCTCGCCAGTGCCTCGCGAAGCGGCGCACCGGCAGGTGATTCCTGCCGCGAAGCGGCACCATATTGAGCGGCGCCGAGCGAGCGAATCGAGGCATCTGGCGAGACGACGACTCCCGACGCCCTTACCCTTGACGGCGATGCGCAGAGAAGATCGAGAAGTCAGACGAGCAGTGGCGCGAGCAGCTGACCCCGGAGCAGTACGAGGTGACCCGCAAGGCCGGCACCGAGCGCGCCTTCACCGGCCCCTACGTGGACGAGAAGAGCGAGGGGATGTACCGCTGCGTCTGCTGCGGCACCGAGCTGTTCTCCTCCGACACCAAGTTCGACTCGGGCACCGGCTGGCCGAGCTTCACCGAGCCGGCCAACCTCGAGCACGTCGAGCTGCGCCCCGACAACAGCCTCCTCATGCGCCGCACCGAGGTCGTCTGCAAGCACTGCGACGCCCACCTCGGCCACGTCTTCGACGACGGGCCGGGGCCGAGCGGCCAGCGCTACTGCATCAACGGCTGCGCCCTGACGCTCGACAAGGAGCCGGCGGACGCGGCGCGGCTATTTCACGCCGCCGCCGGCGCCCAGGTAGCTGAAGCGCACCGCGAGCGCGACCGCCTCGGTCCGGGTGTCGACCTCGAGCTTGGCGATCGCGTTGCGCACGTGGGTGTGGACGGTCGCCGGGCTGAGGCCGAGCCGCTCGGCGATCTCTTTCACCCGCAGCCCCTCGGCCAGCAGCTCGAGGATCTGGCGCTCGCGCGGCGAGAGGTCGAGCAGTTTCTCGACCTCCGAGGGCTTGCCGCCGGCGAAGTCGCCGCCGAGGAAGGTGCCGCCGCCGGTCACGGCTTTGACCGCTCGGGCGATGTCCTCGGCCGGCGCCGACTTCAGCACGTAGCCCGAGGCGCCCGCGCGCAGGGCGAGCGCGAGCAGGTCCGGCTGGGCGTGAGCGGTGAAGATGATGACCTTGGTCCGCGGCCGGGCCTTGAGCACCTCCTTCGTCGCCTCGATCCCGTCGCGTTTGGGCAGCTCGACGTCGATGATCAGGACGTCGGGTTCGAGTTCCTTGACGACGTCGACGACGTCGCGGCCGTTCGACGCCTCGCCGACGATCTGCAGCGCGTTCGAGTCCGCCATCCGCGACTTGATCGCCTCGCGGACGATCTCGTGGTCGTCGCAAAGGACGACGCGCTTGGCCTCCCGGACGCTGGCGCTCATCGTGGCCGGATCCTCTCAGGCGCGCCGTAGGAATGCAAAATATTAGGTAGCGTGAAACCACCTTCCCGGTCCTGCCGGTTCTCGATCAGCGCGATCATCGTCCGTCCTACAGCCACGGCCGTGCCGTTCAGCGTGTGCACTGCCTGAGCAGCTTCGTCATCGGCAGACCGATACCTACAATTGAGGCGCCGCGCCTGGTAGTCGGTCGTGTTCGAGCAGGAGGTCAGCTCGCGGTAGCGGCTCCTGGCTCGGGATCCACGCCTCGCAGTCGTACTTCTTCGCCGCCGGGGCGCCGAGATCGCCGGCGGCGACGTTGACGACGCGGTAGGGAATCTCCAGCTCGGTGAGGATGCGCTCCTCGATCGCCAGCAGCCGCTCGTGCTCGGCCGCCGACTCGGAGGGCTCGACGAACGAGAACATCTCGACCTTGTCGAACTGGTGGACGCGGAAGATGCCGCGCGTGTCGCGGCCGGCGGCGCCGGCCTCGCGGCGGAAGCAGGGCGAGAAGCCCGCGTAGCGCAGCGGCAGCTGCTCGGCATCGAGGATCTGGTCGGCGTGCAGCCCGGCGAGCGCGACCTCGGAGGTGCCGACCAGGAAGAGCTCGTCCTTGGGCACCTCGTAGATCTGGTCGCGGTCGCCGGGCAGGAAGCCGGTCCCGTAGAGGGCCTCTTCGCGGACCAGCACCGGCGGGACCACCGGCTCGTGGCCCTCGCCGCGGACGAGGTCGAGCGCGAAGCGGACCAGGGCCAGCTCGAGCAGGACCAGGTCGCCCTTGAGGTAGGCGAAGCGGGAGCCGGAGAGCCGCGCCGCCGACTCCATGTCGATCAGGCCCAGCTCGGTGCCGATCTCGAGGTGGTCGCGCGGCTCGAAGTCGAAGCTCGGCCGCTCGCCCACCTCGCGCAGGACGACCGCGTCCTCCTCGGTCATCCCTTCGGGGGCATCGGGGTCGGGCAGGTTGGGCAGCGCGGTCGGCGACCTGCTCGAGGTCGGCCTCGACCTTCTCCAGCTCGGCCTTGCCGCGCCTCGATCCGCTCCTTCAGCCCCTGCACCGTCTCCATCAGCTCGGCCGCGTCCTCGCCCGCTGCTTGGCTTCGCCGATCTGCTTGGAGAGCGTCTTGCGCTCGGCCTGAGCGCCCTCGATCTCGGGCAGCAGCTCGCGCCGGCGCGCGTCGAGCGCCAGCAGCTCGTCGACGTCCTCGGCGGCGCCGCGGCGCGCCAGCGCCGCCTTGACCCGCTCGGGGTCGGAGCGGATCAGCTTCAGGTCGAGCATCGGCGGCTCCGGCTAGGGCGAGGGCTCGCCGGGGCGCGGCGATTCTTCGGCTTCGGTGCCCGCGTACTTGGCGACGAAGCGGGCCAGCGCTTCGGCGTCGGAGCCGACCACGATGTTCTGGGGCATGATCGCCCCGGAGAAGCCGCCGTTCTGGATCGCGAAGAGAGCATCTTCATAGGTCTCGGTTCGCTGATCGAGGTTCGGCCCCTGCGTGCGCACGCTGCGGTTCCCCGTTCCCTGCGTGCCGGCGGCGCTCAGCGTGTGGCAGCCGGAGCAGTGCGTGGCGAAGATGACGGCCCCGTTGTAGTTGGGGTCGTCCTTGGAGACCGAGATGCCCTCTTCGCCGAAGCCGCAGGCGGCGAGGCCGAGCGCGGCCACGACGGCCAAGGCTATGGCAAGTGCAGGTCGCACGCGGCGCGCATCATATTGTCCCGCCCAGCGATGAGTCCGCCCGACCCCGCCAGCTTCCGCGCCGCGATGGGGATGCTGCCCACCGGCGTCACGGTCGTGGCCGCCGCCGGGCCCGACGGACCGGCCGGCGCGACGGCCAACGCGGTCTGCTCGCTCTCGATCGAGCCGATGCTGATGCTGGCCTGCCTCGACCGCGGCTCGCGCACCCTGCTCGCCGTGCAGGCGGCCAACCGCTTCGGGATCAGCGTCCTGCACGCCGGCCAGGAGCAGATCGCCCGCGCCTTCGCCACCAAGGCCCCGGTGGCGGACAAGTGGGAGGGCGTCGCCTGGAGCGAGCGCGACGGCGTCCCGGCGATCGACGACGCCCTCGCCTTCGTCGCCTGCGACCTGCGCGACGTGATCGCCGGCGGCGACCACGTGATCGTCACCGGCGAGGTGACCGCCCTGGAGACGAGCGAGGGCGACCCGCTCGTCTTCCACGGCGGCGAGTACCGGCCGCTGGGCTGAGCCTTACCCAGCCGGTGGCAGACGGCCTCGACGTTGTTGCCATCGGGGTCGAGCACGAAGGCGCCGTGGCAGCCGGGGCGATAGATCGGGCGGAGGCCGGGGGCTCCGTTGTCGCTGTGTTCGAAGTCGCTGACTCGATGCCGACGTGGTCGAGCAAGGCTGCAGGCTGCTGCTGCAACACTTGGACCGATGGATGCTCGCTTTCAGGAGCCCGGCTGGTTCACCAAGAACATCTTCAACCGCATCGTCGCCGCGCTGACCAAGCTCGGCATCAGCGTCGCCGGCTCGCGAGTCCTCGAAGTGCGGGGACGCAAGAGCGGCGAGTGGCGGCAGACTCCGGTCAACCTGCTGACCGTCGAGGGAGATCGCTACCTGGTGGCGCCGCGCGGTCACACGCAGTGGGTGCGCAACCTGCGGGCCAGCGGCAAGGGGCGCCTGGTCGTCGGCCGGCGAGCGGAGCGACTTCACCGCAACGGAGCTTTCCGACGACGAGAAGCCATCGCTCCTGCGCGCCTACCTCGAGAAGTGGAAGTGGGAGGTCGGCGCCTTCTTCGGCGGCGTAGGCCCGGACGCCCCCGACGCCGAGCTGCGCCGCATCGCCCCCGACCACCCGGTATTCCGCATCTCGGCATAGATCGGCACGCCGCCTGGGCCAATTCGCCCCGCGGCGCGGCTCGACTCGGCGGCACCACTGAGAAACTTGAATACAAAACGTTTCTGTAACCGGTCTCGGTACAGTATCTGTTCGGGTTGGGTACCCGACAGGGAGACGAGTTCATCAGGCACCGGAGCGCTGAGAGCTGTGGACGGTCGGGGGCGGTCGCAATCGGACTGGCTGCGCTTCTGCTTGGCCTGACGCTGCCCGCCGTCGCATCCGGCAACGTCCCGGCTGTCGCTGCGCCCCTGGAGATCGACGCCCCCGACCCAGCGCCCGCCCCCGACCCAGCGCCCGCGGAAAGCTCGGGGAACTCGAGCGTCACGCTCGGCTTGGAGGTCAGCCGGATCGGCTCGGAGCGCCCGACGCTCGACGTTCGCGGGAGCCGCACCAGCCCCGGCAACTCTGGGCCCTTCAAGGTGAACGCAGATATCTCCCGCATCCCTTGCCCCGGCGAATACCGTTTCGAGGCCGCCCAGGAGAACACGGGCAACGGGAACAGCGCGACCTATACCGCGCTGATCAAGCTGTTCGACCTCGTGTCGCGCCCGGCCGACGCCCGCTGCGGCATCTCACCGCCCCCGTTCCCGGGCAGCGAGAGCGTCTCCCTGGGTGTCCTCAAAAGTGAATTCTTCGTCCTCGAAGGCACCCGACCCGGCGCCGGCCCGTTCAAGGGAACGCTCACCTTCGACCACTTCCTGCAGTGCGGAAAGGGCTACCGGCTGGAGACGACGCTCGACCTGGCGGGCTGGAGACGCAGCTTCGACTTCAGAGTGCGGGTCCTCGAAGTCAAAGCGACGCTGCAGGGAAGGAAGATCCCGGACGAGCGATGCTGAGCAGCCGCAAACCGCGGATCGCGACGGGGGCCTCGCTGGTCGCAATCGCCCTGGCCGGATTGGCGTTCGCCGCCGGACGAGCGGTCATCCTGCAGACTCACCGCCACGTCGTCGTCAGCATCTTCAACGTCGACAGCATCACCCAGCTCTTCGTCGATTGCCATCAGGCGGCGGCCGTGGGGCGCGGGAAACCCGGCGCAACCGTCGATCTGGGCTGGCTGCAGCCAGACGATCGGGTCTTCCTGAGCGCCACCAGCCGCGACGGCAATCCCGCCTGGGGCTTCCGCGCCAGCAGCAACGGGACCGCCTTCTTCAGAGGAACCCGCGGAGACGCAGAGGTGCCGGGATTCGCGGCAGAACCGGACGCGGTCGTGTTTGCCAAAGCCTTCACGGCCGGAGGCGACTACCTCGGCCAGATCGGCTGTCAGCCGCCCGGCGTCGTCGCCGTTCCGGGCTATGCCCGGTCCCCGGACGACGCTGAGGTTTCCGAGGTGACTGGAGCCGCCCCTTCCTATCGGCCGCCGCGCGCGCCCTACGATCAGATCGACGCGGTCGGGCGATGGTCGCTGACGGCACTCGCCGTGCTCGGCGCCGTCGCGGCCCTCGGCACGCGATCGATCCGCAAGCTGGCCTGGTCACACAAGGCGGCGTTGGCCAGCGGCGCCTTGGGGCTTGTCGGGGCCATCGCGGCCTTCCCCGGGATCGCCGCCCTGCTCACAACCCTGACGCTCGCCGGCATTCTCCTTCTCTTCGCGGCGTCGATCCTTCTGCTGCTGCCGGCCGGCGAGGCCAGCCTAGAAAGCGCCGCTGGTGCCGGCGGCGCGAAGGGCGAGGAAGAAGATCACGCCGCAGCTGACCGCCATGATCCCCATCTCGCGGCGGACGATGGCCAGGGCGAGGGACTGCTGGTCGTCGGCGGGAAGGGCCTCGAAGTCGATGTCGCCCAGCTCGCGCTGGGCGGCGCCGGCGCGGGCGCCCTCGGCGATGAAGGAGACGACGAGGGGCAGGATCCCGTAGAGGTAGTGGAGGTTGTCGTCGGGCTTGTGGCCGGTGAAGACGAGCAGGCCGCCGAGCATCGCCTGCAGGAAGACCGAGACCTGGGCGGCGCGCAGCAGGTACCAGAAGGGGACGGAGGGCCGGTCGCGGTACCAGGCGATGCCGCCGACAGCGCCGGCGGCGAGGTTGAGCAGGATCAGCGCGCAGCCGACGACGAGGTGGACCTCGGCCATCGGCCTATTTCCGCCTGAAAGGGTCGGGATTCGGCTTGCTGATGCGGAAAATCACTATGTAGCAAGTTGTCACAAGGTGGGTGTATAACAGCGGCTGCACGCGGCACGGCGAAGCGCGGCGCCCCGGATTGCCGGTCGACACCCCAGATGCTGAAGAGCTACCTGCCGATACTCGTCTTCGCCTTCCTCGGCCTCGGCGTGGGCGGCGCCCTGGTGATGCTCAACCACCTGATCGGCCCGAAGCGGCCGAAGAGGCCGACCGCGGCGAGCCGCCGCCAGGGCGAGCCCTATGAGTCCGGGATCCCGGTCGAGCCGGCCCACAACCTCCGCTTCGGCGTCAGCTTCTACCTCGTCGCGATGCTGTTCATCCTCTTCGACATCGAGGTCGTCTTCCTCTACCCGGTGGGCGTCATCCTCAAGGGCGCCGACAGCGTCTTCGTCCTCGGCGAGCTGATCACCTTCGTCGCCCTGCTGATGATCGCCTTCGTCTACGTCTGGCGAAAGGGTGCGCTGGATTGGAGGTAGAGCGCCAGACGATGCGCGAGCAGCCAGCTGCGCGCCCGCGACATGCTGCGCGGCGACCTCGAGGGCGAGGAGCTGGAGCGCTACGTCGAGGAAAAAGTCGTGATGACCAGCTTCGACAAGCTGCTCAACTGGGGCCGGGCGAACTCGTGCTTCCCGCTCACCTTCGGGCTCGCCTGCTGCGCGATCGAGGCGCCGATAGCGCTGGTCGGCAGCCCCCGCTACGACCTCGCCCGCTTCGGCGCCGAGGCGCTGCGCGCCTCGCCACGCCAGGCCGACCTGATCATCCTCTCGGGCCGGGTCTCGATCAAGATGGCCCCGGTCGTCCGCCGCCTCTACGACCAGATGCTGGAGCCGAAATGGGCGATCTCGATGGGCGCCTGCTCCTCCAGCGGCGGCATGTTCTCCAACTACGCCGTGGTCCAGGGCGCCGACAAGTTCATGCCGATCGACCTCCACATCCCCGGCTGCCCGCCGCGGCCCGAGGCGGTCCTCTACGGCTTCACCAAGCTGCAGCGCAAGATCATGGGCAACCCCGACCAGGGCTGGCGCCAGCGCTACAACGCCGCCGGCACCGAGGAGTGGGCGCGCGGCGGCCCGCGCAGCGAGCCGAGCCCGGAGGCGGCCGAGGCCTACGAGGCCGCCAGGGAGCTGATCCGTGCCTGACGCCCCTGGACTGGAGCTGATCCGGGGCGAGATCGAGCAGGACCACCCCGGCGCGATCCTCGACACCAGCTTCGACCGCGACCAGCCGGCGCTGGTCGTCGACCCGGCGCAGATCCTCGCCGTGCTCGCCTGGCTGCGCGACGCCCCCGGCCAGGGCTACCGCTTCCTCTCCAGCCTTCACGCCGCCGACTACCTGCCCGCCGAACCTCGCTTCGCCGTCCACTACGAGCTGCTCAACCGCGACCGGGTCGAGCGGCTGCGCGTCAAGGCGATGCTGGACGACCCTTCCGCGGGTGGCGCGGATCGCCGAGGAAGCTTTAGTACCGAGGAGTCCCCGCGCGACAGGACCCGCTGCCGGGGCTCCCGAGATCGACTCCTGCGTGGAGCTCTTCCCGACCGCCGAGTTCCAGGAGCGGGAGGTCTACGACTTCTTCGGGATCGTCTTCAGCGGCCATCCGGACCTGACGCGGATCCTGCTGCCCGAGGACTACGTCGGCTGGCCGCAGCGGCGCGACTTCCCGGTCGGCGGCGAGCCGGTCACCTTCACCTACAACGAGCGGCAACTATGGCTGAGACTGAGCGTCGAGCGACCGCACGACCGAGGTGATGACGATCAACATCGGGCCGCACCACCCGGCCACGCACGGGGTGCTGCGGCTGGTCGTCGACCTCGAAGGCGAGGTCGTGCGGGACCTGAAGCCGGTGATCGGCTACGTCCACACCGGGATCGAAAAGTCCTGCGAGGACAAGAGCTACTGGAAGGTCATCCCCTTCGTCGAGCGGATGGACTACGTCTCCTACTTCTTCCAGATGGAGGCCTTCTGCGGCGCGGTCGAGCGGCTGGTCGGCCTCGAGATCCCGCCCCGCGCCAAGTACCTGCGGACGATCTTCCTCGAGCTCAACCGGATCCACTCCCACCTGGTCTGGCTGGGGACGACGGCGCTCGACCTCGGCGCGGTCTCGATGCTCTGGTACTGCTTCCGCGAGCGCGACCGGATCCTCGACCTGTTCGAGATGGCGACCGGGCAGCGGATGCACACCCGCTACTTCCAGGTCGGCGGCGTGATCGAGGACATCCCGCTCGGCTTCGAGGCGAAGCTGCGCGAGTTCATCGCCGACATGCCGGTGCGGGTCGGCCAGTACCAGGCGCTGCTCGACCGCAACGAGGTCTTCCTCTCGCGGACCAAGGGCACCGGGATCGTCCCGCGCGAGCGGCTGCTGGAGCTGGGCGTGACCGGGCCGCTGCTGCGCGCCGCCGGCGAGCCCTGGGACCTGCGCAAGGCCTTCGACTACCTCGCCTACCCCGAGATCGACTTCAAGATCCCGGTCGGCACGGTCGGCGACAACTACGACCGCTACCGGGTGCGGGTGGCGGAGATGGTCGAGTCGGTGCGGATCGTCGAGCAGGCGCTCGACGGGCTGCCCGAGGGGCCGTTCATCGCCGACGACCGCAAGTACGTGCTGCCGCCGCGCTCGGAGCTCTCGACCTCGATGGAGTCGCTGATCCACCACTTCAAGCTGGTCACCGAGGGCTACCGGGTCGAGCCCGGCGAGGTCTACTACGCGATCGAGTCGCCGCGCGGCGAGCTCGGCTGCTTCGTCCTCGCCGACGGCTCCTCGAAGCCGGCCCGGGTCCACTTCCGCGACCCCTCCTTCGTCAACCTGCAGGCCTTCAAGGACATGTCGGTGGGCAGCTACGTCGCCGACATGATCTGCAGCCTCGGCATGCTCGACCCGATCCTCGGGGGGGTGGACCGGTGAGCCCCGACGGCCGGCACGTCAACCCGACCTTCCGGTCGATCGCGCCGTCACCGAGGGCGCGTCCCCGATCGCACCCCCGAGGCGGGTCCCCGAGCTGCACGAAGTCGACTGCCCGCCGGAGCTGCGCGAGCAGATCGAGAGCTGATGGGCGCGCTACCCCGACCGCCACTCGGTCTCGATCCCGGCGCTCTGGGCGGTGCAGCGGCTCTACGGCTGGTGCACGCCGGAGGGGATCCGGCAGGCCGCCGCGGTGATGCGGGTGACGCCCGCCTACCTGGAGTCGGTCGCCAGCTTCTACGACCTGCTGCACACCGAGCCGGTCGGCAGCCACAAAGTCGCCGTCTGCACCAACATCAGCTGCTGGATGCGCGGCGGCGACGAGCTGCTCGACGCCTTCCGCGCCGCCGCCGAGGGCGAGGAGGACCTCTTCGTCACCGGCTTCGAGTGCCTCGGCGCCTGCGACATCGCCCCGATGGCCTCGATCGACGAGCGCTACTTCGGCCCGCTGGAGGCGGCCGAGGCGGCGACGGCGATCGAGCAGCTGCTGGCCGGCGAGGACGTGCTGCCGGAGAAGGCGCTGGAGAAGCGGCCGCTGGCCGGGTGAGCGCACGATGCCTGAGACGCGCGTCCTGCTGGAGCACGCCGAGGACCCGGAGCTGCGCACGCTCGCCGGCTACAAGCGCCACGGCGGCTACGCGACCCTGGAGAAGGCCTACCGCGAGATGGAGGCCGACGAGATCCTCAAGGAGCTCGAAGACTCCGGCCTGCGCGGGCGCGGCGGCGCCGGCTTCTCGATGGGCAAAAAGGCCTCCTTCCTGCCGCGCGGCGAGATGCAGAAGTACCTCTGCTGCAACGCCGACGAGTCCGAGCCGGGCGCCTTCAAGGACCGCGAGCTGATGCAGCGCAACCCGCACCAGCTGATCGAGGGGATCGCGATCGCCGCGATCGCCGCCGACGCCGGCCACGCCTTCATCTTCATCCGCGGCGAGTACGACTCGCAGGCCGACATCCTCGACGCCGCGGTCGCCGAAGCGTATGAGGCGGGCTACCTGGGCGAGGACATCCTCGGCACCCGGCGCGACCTGGAGCTGATCGTCCACCGCGGCGCCGGCGCCTACATCTGCGGCGAGGAGACGGCGCTGCTCGACGCGCTCGAGGGCAAGCGCGGCAACCCGCGGCTGAAGCCTCCCTTCCCCGCCGTGCAGGGCCTCTACGGCGGGCCGACGCTGATCAACAACGTCGAGACGCTCTCCAACGTGCCGCGGATCGTCGCCCACGGCGCCGAGTGGTTCCGCGGCTTCGGCACCGAGCAGTCGCCGGGGACCAAGGTCGTCTCGGTCTCCGGCTGCGTGCGGCGGCCCGGCAACTACGAGGTCGAGCTGGGGGTGCCGACCCGCGAGCTGATCTACGACCTGGCCGGCGGCCCGCTCGAGGGGCGCGAGGTGAAGGCCTTCTACCCCGGCGGCTCCTCCTCCCCGGTCCTCACCGCCGAGGAGGGGCTCGACCTCCCCTACTCCTTCGAGGCGATGGCCGAGGCGGGCTCGATGCTCGGCTCGGGCTCGATCATCGTCGCCGACGACACGCGTCTCGATCCCGCACATGGCGCTGCGCACGGCGCGCTTCTACCACCACGAGTCCTGCGGCAAGTGCACCCCCTGCCGCGAGGGCACCAACTGGACGGTGAAGATGCTCGAACGGGTCGTGCGCGGCGAGGCGACGCCGATGGACCTCGACATCGTCGGCTCGGTCCAGGACAACATCATCGGCCACTGCCTCTGCGTGCTCGGCGACTCGATGGCGATGCCGGTGGGCGCGATGGTGCGGAAGTTCCGCGACGAGTTCGAGGAGGTCATGGCCGGCAGCGGCCGATCGAGGCGTCGAGGACGGTGGCAGCCCTGGGAGCGGCGACATGAGCGTGAGCGATCGTGATCATCGACGGCCGCGAGGTGGCCGCGACCGAGGGCGAGATGCTGCACGACGCGGCCAAGCGCGGCGACGTCGAGATCCCGGTCTTCTGCTACGAGCCGAAGCTCGGCGACCCGGTCGGCGCCTGCCGCATGTGCCTGGTCGAGATCGAGGGGATCCCGAAACTGCAGACCTCCTGCTCGACCCCGGTCCGCGACGGGATGGTCGTCCACACCCGCACCGAGCAGGTCAAGCACGCGCAGAGCGCCGTGGTCGAGTTCCTGCTCGTCAACCACCCGCTCGACTGCCCCGTCTGCGACAAAGGCGGCGAGTGCCCGCTGCAGGACATCTCGATGGGCTGGGGCCCCGGCAAGAGCCGCATGACCGACCAGAAGCGCCACTTCGAGAAGCCGGTCGAGCTCTCGCCGCTGGTCGCGATCGACCGCGAGCGCTGCATCCTCTGCTACCGCTGCGTGCGCTTCAGCCAGGAGGTCTCCGAGGACTCCCAGCTGCAGCTGCTGGAGCGCGGCGACCGCACCTTCGTCGGCACCTTCGACGACCGCCCCTACGTCGACCCCTTCCACGGCAACATCACCGACCTCTGCCCGGTCGGGGCGCTGACCAGCTACACCTACCGCTTCCGCGCCCGGCCCTGGGACATCGAGCAGGCCGGCTCGGTCTGCACGCTCTGCCCGAGCCAGTGCAACGTCAGCTTCACCGTCCGCGACGAGCAGGTGAAGCGGGTGATCGCCCGCGACAACCCCGACGTCGACGACGGCTGGCTCTGCGACCGCGGCCGCTACGGCTTCGAGATGTTCGCCGCCGAGGAGCGGGTCACCGGGCCGCGGCTGCGCGGCGGTGCCGACGCGACTGGGACGAGGCGATCGCCAAGGCCGCCGCGGGGCCTGAAGGCCGGCGGCGCGGCAAGGCCGCGGCGATCGTCGGCGACGCCTCCAACGAGGAGGGCTACCTGGTCCAGCGCATCGTGCGCGAGGCGCTCGGCTCGCCGCACGTCGAGTCGCGGATCTCGCGCGGCCCCGGCCGCGAGACCCTCCTGCGCCTCGCCCAGCCCGAGCTCTCGGCCCGGGTCCGCGACCTCGACGACGCCGACGCGATCCTCGTCGTCGGCTCCGACCCCCTGCACAGCTCGCCGATCCTCGACCTGCGCATCCGCAAGGCGATGCGCCGCAACGGCGCCAAGCTGGCGCTCGCCACCGACCGCCCGACCGCCGCTCGACGGCGGCGCCGACGCGGTCACCCGCTACGCCCCCGGCGGCGCCGACCCTCTTCCTCTCCGAGCTGGCCGGCCTGTCTGCGCCTCAGCACGGAGCACGGGGACGCGCCTCGCCGCGTCGCCGACGTCCTGCGCGACGCCGAGCGCGTCGTCGTCGTCTGGGGCGAGCGGATCGGCCGCGAGGGCGAGGGCGCGACGACCGCCCTGCTCGACGTGGCCGCCGCGCTCGACCTCGCCGGCAAGGAGGGCTCCGGCCTGCTCGAGATCCCCGACCTGGCCAACGCCCGCGGCCTGCGCGAGGCCGGCTGCCTCCCCGACGCCGGCCCCGGCCTGACGAGACGAGCTGCGTTGACCCCGCTCACGGGGTCAAACGCAGCCCTCGTCGGCAAGTCGACCGAGGAGATCCGCGCGGCCCTCGAGTCCGGCGAGCTCAAGTCCCTCCTCCTCTTCGGCGTCGACCCGCTGCGCGACTTCCCGGACACCGCCGCCTGGCAAGCGCGCCCTCGCCGCAGCCGACCACATCGTCTGCTTCTCGACCTTCGAGAACGCCACGACCGCGATGGCCGACGTCGTCTTCCCGCTGGAGACCCACGCCGAGAAAGACGGCACGGTCACGCACCCCGACGGCCGCCTGCAGCGAGTCCGCCCCAGCGCCTCGCGCCCCGGCGACATCCGCCCGAACTGGGGAGTCCTCGCGGAGCTGTCCCTTGCTCTCGGCCACGACACCGGCATCGACTCCCAGCCCTCGGCCTTCGCAGCTCTAACCGAGGCGGTTCCGTTCTACGCCGGCATCGACGACGCCGAGATCGGGGGCCGCGGCGTCCGCTGGCAGGACCGCCCAGCCGCATCCGCGTCCAGCCTCGACGCGAGGCGCCCGGAGGGGTCGCCGGGCACCCAGGCCCGGACGCTCTCGCGAAGCGAGTTCCGGCGAGTCAACCCCCGATCGCGCCGGCGACCTGCGGCGCCTCTCGCCCTCGGGCACCTACCGCGATCTCTGGGCCGGCCCGATCACCGAGCTGAACCCGCCGCTGAAGTTCCTCGCAGCCGCAGCAGCGGGTCGAGCTATCGCTGGCCGACGCCGAGCGCCTGGGCCTGAAGAGCGGCGACAAGGTCCGGTGTCGCCAGAACGGGACCAGCGTCGAGGCCGAGGTCCTGATTCGCGAGCGGGTCGCACAGCGGCGTCTGCTTCCTGGTCGAGGGCACGCGCGAGGAGCAACGCCAACGCCCTGCTCAACGGCGGGCCGGTCAGGTCGAGATCGAGAAGGCTGGCCGCTGATCTCCGCTCGCCGACACGCAGTTCGTCGAAGCGACCTGGATCATGGTCGTCAAGTCGCTGGTGATCTTCGCCGTGATCTTCGGGATCGTGCCGGTGATGACGGTCGTCGAGCGCAAGCTGATCGGCCGCTTCCAGCACCGCTACGGCCCCAACCGGGTCGGCCCCTTCGGCCTGCTGCAGCCGCTGGCCGACCTCTTCAAACTGATCAGCAAGCAGGGCTTCCGGCCCGCCAACGCGATCCCGCTGCTCTACGTGCTGGGGCCGCTGCTGCCGGTCCTCTCCGGCGTGATGGCGCTGGCGATCATTCCCTGGGGGAACGTCCAGGACGGCGTCGGCCTCTACGGGATCGACGTCCCGATCGGCATCCTCTACTTCTTCGCCGTCGGCTCGATCGGCTTCTACGGCCTGCTCCTCGGCGGCTGGTCCTCGGGCTCGAAATACAGCCTGCTCGGCGCGATGCGCGGCGCCGCCCAGCTGATCTCCTACGAGGTGGCGATGGGCCTGGCGCTGCTCGGCGCGATCATCATGGGCGGCTCGCTCTCGCTGGTCGACCTGGTCGAGGCGCAGGGAGCGATCTGGTTCGTCGTGCCGCAGCTCGTCGGCTTCCTGATCTTCATGCTGGCCGGCTTCGCCGAGACCAACCGCACCCCGTTCGACATGCCCGAGGCCGACGCCGAACTGGTCCAGGGCTTCATGACCGAGTACGGCGGGATGCGGTTCGGCAGCTTCCTGATGGTCGAGTACCTGGAGATCATCGTCGTCTGCGGCGTCGCCACGGCGATCTTCCTCGGCGGCTGGATGGGCCCGGGGCCGGGCTGGCTCGACCCGATCTGGATGCTGGCGAAGATGTTCGGCCTCGTCTTCGTCTTCATCTGGGTGCGGGCGACGCTGCCGCGGCTGCGCTACGACCAGCTGATGAGCCTCGGCTGGAAGGTGCTGCTGCCGCTGGCGACGCTGAACGTCCTCGTCACCGCGGTGCTGGTGGTGGTGACGTGAGCGAGCGCTTCCCCTACCTGAAGGACGACAGCGTGGTCGAGGTCCAGCGCGGGCCCGAGCCCGGCGGGGTCGGCGGCGCCTACCGCGCCTTCGGCGAGACGCTGCGCGGGCTGAAGACGACGATGGCGCGCCTGATCGAGGGCCCGATGACGATCCAGTACCCGGAGGAGAAGACGCCCGTCTACCCGCGCTTCCGCGGCCGCCACAAACTGCACAAGTTCGAGGACACGGGGCTGGAGAAGTGCGTCGGCTGCTCGCTCTGCGCCGCCGCCTGCCCGGCCGACTGCATCCGCGTCGTCGCCGCCGAGAACATCCCCGGCGAGCGGGTCTCGGCCGGCGAGCGCTACGCCGCCGTCTACGAGATCAACCTCTCGCGCTGCATCTTCTGCGGCTACTGCGAGATCGCCTGCCCCTTCGACGCGATCACGATGGGCCACGACTACGAGATGGCCGACTACGACCGCGAAAACCTGATCTTCACCAAGGAGATGCTGCTCGCCGAGCCGCTCGAGCGAACGCCGCTGAAAGCGGAGGGCGAGTAGTGGAAGAGGTCCTCTTCTTCCTGGCGGCGCTCGGCGCCCTCGGCGGGGCGATCGGCGTGATCGCCATGCGCAACCCCTTTTACGGGGTGCTGGCGCTGATCGTCCACCTCTTCTCGCTGGCCGTGCTCTTCCTCCTGCTCAGCTCGGCCTTCGTCGCCGCCGCGCAGGTGGTCGTCTACGCCGGCGCGGTGATGGTCCTCTACGTCTTCGTCGTCGCCTACGTCGGCGGCGGCGAGGAGTCGGCCTGGGAGCCGATCCCCGGCCAGCGCTTCCTCGCCCCGCTGCTCGGCGTCGCCCTCTTCGTCGAGCTCGCGATCGCCGTCCTCTCCTCCTCGCTGCTGGCGCTCGGCACCGACGGCCCCGACGTCAAGGCGGGCTTCGGCGACCCGGCCGCGATCGGATACCTGCTGCTGGAAAAGTTCCTCGTTCCCTTCGAGGCCTCCTCGATCCTGCTGCTGCTGGCGGCGGTCGGGGCGATCGTGCTTGCCGGCCGCAAACGGGAAGGCGAGTCCGCGTGAGCGTCGAGTGGTACGTCGTCCTCTCCAGCCTGCTCTTCGCGGTCGGCGCGATGGGGATCCTGATCCGCCGCAGCCCGATCGTGATCCTGCTCTGCCTGGAGCTGATGCTGAACGCGGGCAACCTCGCCCTGGTCGCCTTCAGCCGCATGGTCGGCAACCAGCAGGGCCAGGTCTTCGCCATCGTCGTGATGGTCGTCGCCGCCTGCGAGGTCGTCGTCGGGCTCGGCCTGATCGTCGCGATCTTCCGCCGCAAGCTACCGCTCGACGTCGATGAGCTGAGGGAGCTGCGCGGATGAGCGCCACCACCTGGGCCTGGCTGGTCCTGCTGCTGCCGCTGCTCGGCTCGATCGTGATCTCGCTCTCCTTCCGGGCGATCCCGGCGCGGGTCGCCGGCGCGATCGGCACCGTGGCGATCGGCCTTGCCTTCATCTGCGCGCTCGCCACCCTCCTCAACCTGCTCGGCGAGGACGCCGACGCCCGCCACCACGCCTCCTCGCTCTGGAACTACGCCAGTGCCGCCGGGCTCGACATCAAGCTCGGCATCTACGTCGACCAGCTCTCCGTCTTCATGATCCTGGTCGTGACCGGGGTCTCGACCCTGATCCACCTCTACTCATTCGGCTACATGAAGTCGGACGAGGGCTACCACCGCTTCTTCAGCTACCTCAACTTCTTCGTCTTCTCGATGCTGCTGCTGGTCCTCGCCGGCAACTTCGTCCTCCTGATCGTCGGCTGGGCCTTCGTCGGCTTCGCCTCCTACGCGCTGATCAGCTTCTGGTACCGGCGCACGACGGCGACCAGGGCGGGGATGAAGGCGTTCGTGATCAACGTCGTCGGCGACATCGGCCTCGTCCTCGCCGCCTTCCTGATCTTCCGCGAGCTGGGGACCTTCGAATACGCGGCCGTCTTCGCCAAGGCGCCGCAGGTCTTCGACCGGGGCGAGTGGACGGTGACCGCGATCTGCCTGCTGCTGCTGGTCGGCGCCTTCGCCAAGTCGGCGCAGATCCCCTTCCACACCTGGCTGCCCGACGCGATGGAGGGCCCGACCCCGGTCTCCTCGCTGATCCACGCGGCGACGATGGTGACCGCCGGCGTCTACCTGATCGCCCGCACCCACGTCCTCTTCTACCTCGCCCCGACCGCCGCCGACGTCGGCGCCTTCGTCGGCCTGGCGACGCTGCTGATCGCCGGCACGATCGCGATCGCGATGACCGATCTGAAGCGGGCGATCGCCTACTCGACGATGAGCCAGATCGGCTACATGATCATGGGAGTCTCGATCGGCGCCTACGCGCAGGGGCTCTTCCACCTGATGACCCACGCCTTCTTCAAGGCGCTGCTCTTCATGGCCGCCGGCTCGATCATCTCGGCGATGGCGAACCGCCAGGACATCGACCGGATGAGCGGCTTCTGGAAGGCGATGCGGTTCACCTCGCTGATGCTGCTGGTCGGCGGCCTGGCACTGGCCGCCTTCCCGCTCACCTCGGGCTTCTTCTCCAAGGACTCGATCCTCGCTTACGCCGAGGCGCGCGGTGGGATGTACACGTGGATGGCGGTCGGCGGCTACGTCGGCGCCTTCCTCACCGCGCTCTACACCTTCCGCTTGATCTTCCGTGTGCTGCCCGGGCAGCCCTGCAAGGAGGCCCAGCACCTGATCGATACCGGCGAGCTGTACCACGGGCCGGCGATCAACCCGGCCAACGAAGAGCTGGAGGACGCCGAGGTCGGCTTCCCTGGCGCCCACCACCACATCGCGGAGCAGTCGTGGCCGATGGCGGTGGCGATGGCGCTGCTCGGTTTCGGTGCGCTGTTCGCCGGCTTGATCCAGGTCCCCGGCGTCGACAACGTCCTCTTCGGCTTCCTCGACCCGGCCTTCGCCGACTCGCCGCTCAGCGCGATCCACCCGACCGTCGGCGCCGAGTGGCGCGGGCTGGCGATCGGCGGCGCGATCTCGCTGCTCGGCATCGCCACCGCCTGGCTGCTCTGGGTGGCGCGACCCGAGCTGCCGGCGCTCTTCCGCCAGCGCCTCCGCCCCGTCTACCTGCTCGCCGTCAACAAGTGGTACTTCGATGAGGCGATCGACTTCCTGATCGTGCGCCCGGCGCTCGCCATAGGACGCTTCGCCGACCGCACCTTCGAGCGGCTCGTCGTCGACGGCCTTGTCACCGGCACCAAGGAGACCGTCGGCGGCGCGGGCGGCATCGTCCGCATCGTGCAGAGTGGCTTCGTGCGCAGCTACGCGCTGCTGCTGCTCACCGGTTTCGCCGGCCTCGCCCTCTACTTCCTCCTGAGCAGCTCATGATCAACTCGCTGCTCTGGACCCCGCTCGCCTTCGGCCTCATCGGTCTTTTCCTGCCGAAGCGCTTCGCCGGCTGGTGGGCGACGCTGGGGACGGCAGTGACGCTGGGGCTCGCGATCGCCCTACTCGCCGGCTTCGACTCCGGCGCCGCCGGCCTGCAGGACACGGTCGACGTCAACTGGATCCCGGGCCTCGGCGTCGACTACAGCCTCGGCATCGACGGGCTCAACGTCTTCCTGATCCTGCTCACCGCAGTGCTGTGGCTGGGCGGGACCGCCTTCGCCGCCTTCCGCGAGCAGGAGCGGCCCCACCTCTTCTTCCTGATGATGCTGCTCGGCGAGACGGCGACCCTGGGTGCCTTCGTCGCCCAGGACCTGCTCCTCTTCGTCCTCTTCTTCGACCTGATGCTGGTCCCGTTCTACTTCCTCTTCGGCGCCTGGGGCAGCGACCGCGAGGGTGGCCCGACCGCCGCGGCGGCGACGCTGAAGATGATCGTCTACACCCTGATCGGCTCGCTCTTGATGCTGGTCGGCGCGATCGCGACCGCGATCATCGCCGCCGACGGCGGCCACATCACCTTCTCGATCGCCGAACTGGCGAAGCACCCGATCGCCGACGGCAGCCAGCGCTGGATCTTCTGGTTCTTCGCCGCCGCCTTCCTGGTCAAGATGCCGGCCTTCCTCCTGCACGGCTGGATGCCCGACGCCTACCGAGCGGCGCCGTTGCCGGTCCTGGCGGTCTTCTCCGGCGTGCTGGCCAAGGTCGGCGCCTACGGCTTCCTGCGTGTGGTTCTGCCGCTCTTCCCCGCCGCGACGGTCCAGTTCCAGGAGGTGGTGCTGGTGATCGCCCTCGCCTCGATCCTTTACGGCTCGGTGATGGCCTTCACTCAGACCAACGTGCGGCTGATCGGGGGTTACTCCTCGGTCGCCCAGCTCGGCTTCATCACCGCCGGCATCTTCGCCCTGCGCGCCGACGGGGCCGACGGGGCAATCCTGCAGATGGTCAACCACGGGCTCGTGGTGGCGCCGCTCTTCATCATCGTCGCGATCCTCGCCGAGCGCAGCGGCACGGAGGACCTGCGCGAGATGGGCGGGATGGCGATGCGCGCCCCGGTGCTGGCGGCGCTCTTCCTGATCGTCACCCTGGCGACCCTGGCGATGCCGGGATCGGCCAACTTCATCGGCGAGTTCTACATCCTCAACGGCCTCTTCCAGGCGAAGATCGTCTTCGCCTTCGTCGCCATCTCCGGCGTCGCGATGTCTGCCTACTACGCGCTGCGCCTCTACCAGCGGACGATGCACAACCGCAAGGCAGATGGGATCGGCTCGCGTGAGATCGGCCTCCGCGACGGCCTCGTCCTCGCCCCGCTGGTGCTCTGCATCCTCGGCCTGGCGCTCTACCCCCAGCTGATCCTGCACCGGACCGACCGATCCGTGCAGGAGCGGATCAGCGCGCTGCAAGGCCCGGCTCCGAAAGCACAGCTGGCCAAGCGATGAGCTTCCACGCCCCCCACATCGACTACGCAGCGCTCTCGCCCGTGATCGCGCTGACCGTGGCGGTCTGCGTCGTGCTGCTGAGCGCGGTCTTCAAGCCGCTGCGCCGCACCGCACCCGGACTGACCCTGGTCGCCCTGGCGAGCGCCGCCGGCCTGCTGATCTGGAACTGGAACGACCCGACCAACCTCGTCTCCGGGGCGCTGCGTCTCGACGACCTGGCGATCTCGATCTCGCTGATCGCGATCGCCGCCGCCGCCTTCGCGGTGCTGCTCTCCCTGCGCGAGCCCGCGGCCGAACAGGCCGGCTCGGGCGAGTACCACGCGCTGCTGCTCGGCTCGGTGCTGGGGATGGTGCTGCTGACGCAGGCCCAGAACCTGGTCAGCTTCTTCGTCGCGATCGAGACCCTCTCGATCCCGCTCTACATCCTCTGCGCCACCAACATGGTCCGCGAGAAATCACTCGAGTCGGGCCTCAAGTACCTGATCGTCGGCTCGCTCGGCTCGGCGACGCTGCTCTACGGGATGGCCTTCCTCTACGGAGGCTCCGGCTCAACCAACTTCCTTGGCATCGCCGCCGGGATCGGCCACGCCGGACTGCTCGACGACCCGCTGGTCCTGGTCGGAATCGGCCTGGTCGCGGTCGGGCTCGCCTTCAAGACCTCGATCGCCCCCTTCCACCAGTGGACGCCGGACGTGTACGAGGGAGCGCCGACGCCGATCACGGCCTTCATGGCGGTGGCGACCAAGGCGGCGGCATTCGCCGTCTTCATCCGCTTCTTCGACGTCGCCCTGCTGGGGCAGGCGAGCGAGTGGCAGCCGGCTCTCGCCGTCCTCGCCGCCACCTCGATCGTGATCGGCAACGTCGGCGCGCTCGGCCAGGACTCGCTGAAGCGGCTGCTCGGCTACTCCGGCGTCGCCCAGGCCGGATACATCCTCGGCGGCCTGGTCGTCGCCAGCCAGGCCGGGGTCGACGCCCTGGTCTTCTACCTCGCCGGCTACCTCTTCATGAACCTGGCCGCGTTCTCCGTGATCGTCGCCCGCGAGCGCGAGACCGCCTTCGGCGACGACATCCGCGCCGTACGCGGACTCGGCCGCGAGCGGCCGCTGCTCGCCTGGCCGCTGACGATCTCGATGCTGGCTCTGGCCGGGCTGCCGGCGACCGTCGGCTTCATCGGCAAGCTCTACCTGATCGAGGCGCTGGTCGAAGGGGACTACACCTGGCTCGCGGTCTTCATCGCCGTCGGCACGATGATCTCGCTCGCCTACTACCTGCGGGTCGTCGCGGCGATGTGGATGCGACCGGGTGGCGAGCCGGTGCCGGGCGCAGCTCCGGTGATCGCTGGAGCCTCGCCGGAGGCCGACCCGATCGATCCGGACGCAGGTCGGCGTCTCTACCTGGTGGCCCCCGCCCTGCTCGCCGCAGCAGGAGCGGTCTTCTTCGGCGTAATCCCCCAGCCGCTGGTGGACTTCGCGCAGCACGCCGGCGCCTCGCTCTTCTGATTGGGTAGCCGCAATGGGCGTCCTGCTGACCGCCGCGGCGATCGTCGTCGCGACCATGATCGGCGTCCTCGCGGAGCGGCGGCGGCCGCGCGCCGCCGCTCTCGCCGCGCGCCGCTCGCTGACGCTGATGCTCTACGTCCTGCTGCCGCCGGTGATCTTCTTCAACATCGCCGCCAGCGAAATCGATGCCGGCCACGGGATCGGCCTGGGGCTGGGAATAGTCGCCTCCTCGCTCGGGGCCCTGCTCGCCTGGTGGGTGGCGAGCCGCGTGCTGAAGCTGCCTCGCTTCCAGACCGGAGCGGTCGTCTGCACCGTGCTCAGCGTCAACACGGGCTACCTCGGCTATCCCCTGACCGTGGCCCTGCTCGGCCGCGACCAGCTATCCACCGCCGTCCTCTACGACGTGCTCGTCACCGGGCCCTGCCTGCTGCTGGGAGCCTTCGCCGTGGGGGCGGCGTTCGGGACGCGGGCCGGCGAAGGACCGCGCCAGAGGGTGCGCGCCTTCTTCACCCGCAACCCGCCGCTCTACGCGGCGATCGCCGGCCTGCTGGCTCCCAGCGCGCTGGCGCCGCCGGTCCTGGTCGACGTCTCCCAGGCCCTGATCGTCGCGATCCTCCCGATCGGATTCTTCGCCGTCGGCGCCACCCTGGCCGAGAATGCCGAGCACGGCGAGCTGCCGATGCCGCCGCCGCTGACCCGGCCGGTCACCCTCTCGCTGATCTCGCGGCTGGCGGTCGTACCGGCCCTGCTGATGCTGCTGGCGGCGCCGCTGATCGACCTTCCCGCCGCCTACCGCCTGCTCTCCGCGATGCCCTCCGGCATCAACTCGCTGGTCATCGCCAACGCCTACGGCCTCGACATGGAGATCACCGCCGAGGCGGTCACCTGGTCGACCGCAATAGTCGTCGCCGCAGCCCTAGCCTCGCTGCTGTTCTAGAGCGAGACCGCACTTTCCCGTGTATAGGGCGGGAAAGTGCGGTCTCGTCTTATCCTGAGCTGGTGCTGCAGCATGTAACGCTTGAGGTTGCGCCAGGTGACATCGAGCGCTCGGTCGAGTTCTGGGCCCTGCTCGGTTTTGCCCGGGTCGAGCCACCGGCGGCGCTAGCGGAGACCTTCACCTGGCTCGAAAGCGATGGCACCCAGATCCACCTCGAGCGAAACGAGTCTCCGGTTGTGCCCCCGCACGGCCACGCCGCGGTCGTCGTCGCCGATTTCGAGCACACGGTCGACCGCCTGCGGGTGCAGGGCTTCGAAGTCACCCCGGGTCGCGAACACTGGGGCGCCCGGCGTGCCAAGGCGATCGCCCCAGGCGGCCACCGGGTCGAGCTCATGGCTTCTCCGCCCGGAAGTCCTTGAATTTCCGCACATAGATCAGATGTGCGACTGTTTTTCTGTCGTCTCGAACTGGGAGATTGCTAACAGCCGATGGCATTCGACGCAAAAGTCCTCGCTGACTCCTCATCGCCCGCGGGCTATCGGCTGACCACGCTCGAGGCCACCTTCCCGCGCTTCGTCCTTGCCGAGTTCAACACCCATCGTGCCTTCTCGCGCAACTCGGCCAGCTCCCGCGCGATCCCGATCGCCAAACAGCTGCGCCGGGTGCTCGAGGACCCATACGTCCCGATCGAGTTTGGATCGAACCAGCCCGGCATGCAGGCCGGGCCCGCGCTCGACGGCGAGAAGCGGGAGGCAGCGGAGCGCGAGTGGCTGGGCGCCCGCGACGACGCGGTGCGCCGAGTGCTCGGGCTGGTGAGCAATCCGGGCGGCCTCGCGCCAGACGGCGACCTGCTTGAGGTCCTGCTCCAGGTTGAGGAGGTCATCCGCAACCGCG
Organism: uncultured Solirubrobacterales bacterium; assembly: GCA_963706605.1. Taxonomy (GTDB): domain Bacteria; phylum Actinomycetota; class Thermoleophilia; order Solirubrobacterales; family 70-9; genus VRUE01. The sequence goes on along the minus strand of OY970165.1, from coordinate 1,439,748 downwards.
CCCAGCCTCCCGAGTGGCTGAACGTGCACAAGCAGGTCGCCAACCGACTGCTGGAGCCCTTCATGTGGCACACCGTGATCGTCACCGCCACCGAGTGGGACAACTTCTGGAACCTGCGCTGCCACCCCGACGCCCAGCCGGAGATCAGGCTGATCGCGGAGGGGATGCGCGGCGCGATGGAGGCTTCTGAGCCCGCGGAGCTCGACTGGGACGAGTGGCACTTGCCGCTCGTGCGTCCCGAGGACCGGAAGGAGGTGGGCTCGACCGAAGACCTGGTCAAGGTCTCGGTCGGGCGCTGCGCGAGGGTCAGCTACCTGACCCATGCCGGCAAACGGGATCTCGACGCCGACATCGAGCTCTACCATCGTCTGCTCGCCAGCGGCCACATGTCTCCGCTCGAGCACCCGGCGCGACCGCTGAGCAGCGCCGAGCTGGGGAAGAGCGAGTGGAGCGGCAACTTCCGCGGATGGCGTCCCTACCGGAAGGACATTCCCAACGAGGGGAATCCGCTGGGCCCTACGGTGCCCGCGAGGGCGGGGACTGAGCGACTCGCCCCTGAGACGGCCGCCGCGCACGCCGTCGCGTAACGCCCCGCCTCAGTCGCGCTGCTTGCGCTTGCGCCGTTCGACGCTCTCGAGCGACGCCGGGTCCTCGACCTCGGTCGCCTCGCCCTCGATCGGCGGCTCATCGCCGACACCCATCGCGGCGCTGGCTTTTTCGCCCGGCGTCGGCCAGGGCTCCGCTTCCCCGCTCGTCCAGGCGGGCGGGCGGCCACCGGGAACCCAGCCGACGTACAGCAGGCCGACGTAGATGAACCAGAGCAGCGCAAACTGGAAGAAGATGAAGGAGACCGCGCCGAGCGCCATCCCGAGCGAGCCCCAGAAGCGGGTCAACAACCCGGTTCGCATCGCGTAGAGGGACGTGTAGACCATCGCGATCACGAAGCCGAGCTGGCCGCCGATGCCGAAGCCCGCGGCAAGCGGCCGCAGCGGCGCTTCGGCGATCGCGTCGCTGGCGGCTTCGTTGGCGTGGTCGCTGTTCAGCGCCACCCCCTTGGCCAGCAGCCGTGGCACTTCGTTTGAGACGAAATCGGAGGCGCCGTGCAGAGTTGAGAGGCCACTGAGAATCGCCAGCGCCGCGAGAAACAGCGGCGCCGCGACGACGACGCCGACGAGCTGACCCCGCATCGCCTCGCTGCGCGCCTTGGCGGCGCGGAACAGGTAGTAGAGCGGCGCCGCCAGCAGGCCGACGCCGATCGCCTGCAGAATGCTGGAGATCAGCTGGGCGCTGCGGTGTGCGTCGACGTTGCGCAGCAGCTCGGATTCGCCGCTGCCGTTGCCGACCCCCTGGGTGGCGACGGCGATCGCGGCGATGATCAGCACGATCGCGGCGAACGTCGCCAGCGCGACCGGTCGCGACCAGCGGGCCTCCCAGGCCAGAACCTCAGCGCGACTGGGACGCAAGCTCGCCTCAGTCCCGCTCGTGGAAGTAGAACTGGGGCAGGGCGCCCTCGATCACGTCGGCGGTCATTTTCTGCGCCACCTCGAGGTTGCCGGTCCGCACCGCGATGTCGTCGAGCGTGACGATGCCAGCGAGGCTATCGTCGGCGACCACCGGCAGCCTTCGCACCCGGTGCTGGACCATCAGCACGGCGGCCTCCTCGAGCTCCATCTCCGGCTCGCCGCAGACAAGCGGCCGCGAGGCGTGGTCGCCGATCGGCGTCTCGGGGTCGACCCCGTCGGCGAAGACCCGCACGGCGATGTCGCGGTCGGTGACCATCGCCACCGGCGAGCCGGCCGGGTCGACGACCACGACCGAGCCGACGCGGTTGTCGCGCATCTGCCGGGCGACCGAGACGGCGCTTGCATCGGGCGTGGCGGTGACGACTCCGGCGGTCATGATCTCGCTCAGCTGCACTCCGCGTACGCTACCGCCCATGGCGAGAACGCAGCCCACCCCGGTCGTCCCGCTGGAGGCGGGTGCCGGACCCGACAACCCTCCCTGCCCCGCCTGCGGCGAGCCGCTCTTCGGCTGGATCGACGCCCGCTCGGGGCTGGCCGGGCCGGTGAGCCGCTGCGAGAGCTGTGGCCTCGGCGTGGTCGGCAAGCCCGGCGGCGCCGCTGAGGCGCTGCGCGAGCTGGACCGGATCGGTACCGAGTGGGAGGTGACGATCGTCAACCGGGGCGGGTTCTCGGCCTGGATCGGCGGGGCCGGCTGGGCCGGATTGGAACGCGGAGCCGGCTTCCTCTTCACGGTCGAGGCGGTGCGCCGCCTCGTCGCCCAACGCGACCAGGTCGTGAAGCGGGTCCGCTGGTCGCCGGGCGCCGGCATCGCCTCGATGTGGCAGACGATCCTCAACGGCTTCACCTTCGGCCGCAACGTCGCCCTGGGAACGCTGGGCCGCGGCGACGCCATCCCGGCGGAGCTGCCCTGGCAGCGGCGGCTCGACGCGCTGATCTCCGTCGCCGTGGCGATCCCCGCCCTGCTCGCCGCCGTGCCCCTGGAGCTGATCGCCGCAGCGCTGCGACGCGGCGGCGCGGTCACGTTGCGGTTCGAGCTGCTCTAGCTAGGAGAGACCTTCCCTGGCCTCACGGACCAGGGTCACGGCCTCGGGAAAGAGGACGCGGATCGCGTCGCGCACCTGCATCGCCTGCTCGTCGACGCTGCCGGTCAGGTCGAGCCGCTCGATCGAGGCCACGGTCATCTCGACCGCGAGGCGGATCGCGTTGTCGGCCCAGGCAACCCGCTGCGAGGACTGCATCTGCTCGGAGAGCTCCTCCATCCGCGCGCGGAACTCCTCCGGGTCGCCAAAAAGGTTGAAACCACCCTCCATCGGATGAATGTAAGCAGACGTGGGAAAGTCGACGCAGATTCTTTGCTTTCGCCGCACCACCGGTGCGTCCACGGCGCCTAGCTTGGCGCCATGCGAAGCGGCGCGCGGGGTGAACGGGGGTCGGCAAGCGTCGAGCAGGCCGGACTGGCGGCGCTGGTCGCGCTGCTCCTGCTGGTGGCGATCGCCGCGGTCGCGGCCGGCGGCGAGATCGACCCCGACCGCGGCCTCGCCGGGACGATCGCGCGGCGACTCGCCTGCGCACCCCGCCTCCCCGACGCCTGCCGGCACCACCCGCTCGTACCCGCCTACGGCTGGCCGCTGGCCCGCCTCGCCCGCGCCCTGGCCCCAACGCCGGCCGCCCGGCCTGGCCGCTCCGGGCTTCCCCTGCTCCCGGTCGACTTCCGCCGCTGCCGGCGCGAAAGCTGCGCGGTGGCGGCGACCGGCGGGCGGATGAGCGTCTCGGGTCATCGCCCGACCGCCTTCACCCAGATCGACGACCGCCGCCGCTCGCTCGGCTGGGTCGAGCTGACCTACTGGCTCTACCGTCCCGGGCTCGGCTGGGAGCGGATCATCCGCCGTGCCGGCACTGCCCAGGTCGAAGTGGCGAGCCACGTCCCGGTCCTGCTCGGGGACGACCCGGCCCTGGTCCCCCTGGAGACTCTGCCCGGCCGCGACCAGTACGAGTTCCCACCTGGCGAACGGCCACCGTGGCAATGGAAGGTAAGGGGCCGCTACCCAGGCTGGTCGAGCTAGGAGGTCCCGGCCCGAGCGGTGGCCTTGCCCTCGAGCGCCTCGTCCTCGTGGGCCTGGCGAATGAGGCCACGCCAATCCGTCGTTCGGAAGACCAGCAGGATCGCCGCAAACCCGAGCACCACCGACCAGGCTGCCATCGCGATCTGCGTGCCGACCGAGAAGGAGAGGACCGCGGAGCGCGAGGGGCCGTTCAGGGTCGCGACGAGGAGCGCCTGCTGGGCGCCGGCGCCCCCGGGGGTTAAGGGGATCACGTTGGCGATCGCCTGCACGCTCATCACCAGCATCACGTTGCCGAGCGAGCCGCCGATCCGGAAGGCCTCCAGGAAGAGCCAGAAGGCAGCAAAGCGGAAAAGCCAGCCGACCCCCTGCCAGGCCGCCACCTCGCGCAGGTAGCGCCGCGGCCTGGTGAGGATGACTACCCCCTGTTTTACCCGGTCCCAGAAGCGGCGCACCCGGTGAGCCAGCAGATAGATCCCAACCGCGATCGCCAGCAACAGCGCCCCGAGCATGATTAAAAAGACCTGCGGATGTTCGGCCCAGAAGGCGATCTCGAAGGCGGGCAGGTCGGGAAGGCGGGGGGGCTTCGGCAGCAGCCCCTGCGAGATCGCGTAGAGGAGGACCAGCAACCCGACGGTCGTGTCGAAGACCGTCTGCACCAGGAACGAGGAGGTCACCGCCGGGTAGGAGGAGTCGGGGATCTGGCGCTTGACGAGGAAGACTTTGGTCACGTCGCCCGCCCGCGCCGGGACGATCGCGTTGATTCCCGCCCCGGCCAGATAGGCGGCGCTGAGCCGCAGGAAGGAGATGCGGGCTCCCGGGTAGGCGGCGTGCAGGACGTTGCGCCAGGCCCAGGCGCGGGCCAGTTGCATCGCCGCCAGGCAGCAGAGCGCGAGCGCGAACGGCGTCCAGCGGATGTCCGAGAGGTGGTTGAAGAACGCCGCCGCCGCACGGGCAAAGGATTCGGCGCTCGATGCGAAGTCGGCAGGCGGCATCGAAGCTAGACTAGCCCGCTCGTGTCAGAGCCCGAGACGACTCCGACCATGGCCGCGGCCCCCCGCGATCCCGCCGACGAGGCGATGTGCGCGCGTGCCCGCGAGCGCTACGCCGGCGACCGCGGCAGCCGCTTCCGGCGCCGCCGCAAACGTCACGCGCAGCTGCCGAACCTGATCATCGTCGGCGGCCTCAAGTGCGGCACCACCAGCATCCACCACTACCTCGGCCTCCACCCGGAGGTCCAGATGTCGAAGCCGAAGGAGCTCAACTTCTTCGTCGAGGAGCTGAACTGGGACCTCGGCCTCGATTGGTATGCCAGCCGCTTCGACAGCCGCTTCAAGGTCCGCGGCGAGTCCTCCCCCCACTACACCAACCTGCCCCGCTTCAAAGGCGTGCCGGAGCGAATCCGCGAGCACTGCCCGGACGCCCGCCTGATCTACATGGTGCGCGATCCGATCAAGCGCATCCTCTCGCACTGGGTGCACGCAACCGGCGCCGGCTACGAGACCCGCGAGCTCGTCCCGACCCTCTCAGAGCCGGACTCCTCCTACATCCAGCGCTCGCTGTACTGGATGCAGCTGCAGCCCTACCTGGAGCTGTTCGATCGCGCCCAGATCGAGGTGATCACCCAGGAGGAGCTACAGGCCGAACGCGAGGAGACGATGCGCAAGGCGTTCCACTTCGCCGGCGTCGACGAGACCTTTACCTCGGAGCAGTTCGACCGCGAGTGGGAGAAGTCGAGCGCCAAGCAGGGCGACAAATACCAGTTCATGGAGAAGCTGATCAAGCTGCCGGGGCTGCGCTCCTTCGACCGCAACTTCGATCGGCTGCCGGAGTCGTTGCGCTGGGTCGTCGAGAAGGTCGTCCACGACCCGGAGAAGCCCCCGGCCCCAAAGCCGAAGCTCCCCGACGACCTCTTCGAGACGGTCCGCGGCCGCTTCGGCTCCGACGTCGCGGCGCTGCAGGAGTTCGCCGGCCGCGAGTTCGCCGGCTGGCACGACTACTCCTAAGTCACTCCTCGAGCCCGGCGCCGACCCCGCCCAGCCAGCGGCGCACGTCGCCGACCAGATGGGTGGAGCCAAAGACGAGCAGGCGGGTTTCGCCCTTGTCGGCGCGCTCGAACGCGAGGGCGGTGGCGGCGGCGACGTCCTCGACCGCGTTGCTCTCGATCCCCGCGAGCTGCAGCTCCCCCGCAACCAGGTGCGGATCCTCGGCCGGCAGCGCCGTGTGCCGGGTGACGGTCACCGCTTCCAGGCCGGGGATCGAGCGCAGCACGTCGGGCAGCCCCTCGCGGTTCTTGTCGGGCGAGACCGAGAACAGCGCGGTGTAGGGCAGCGCTTCGGGCCCAGCTCCGAACTGGCGCTGGAGCTCGAAGGCGAACAGGCGCCAGGCGGCCTCGTTGTGGCCGATGTCCAGCACGTAGGGGACCCTGTCCCGCTCGCCGCGCTCGAATCGCCCCGCCAATTGCAGCTCGATGCGGGGGTGCCTGATCCGGACCCGGGATTCCGGAGGCGCGGCGGCGCCGAAGAGCTGGGCCGCAACCCGCTCGCCCTCCTCGGCCAGGGTGAGTGCGGAGCGCAGAAAGGCCGGCATTTCCCCCATTTCGGGGTCCGGGTGGACCCAGTGGATCCGGAGCTGCCGCTCAGCCGCGATCTCCACCGCCAGCTCGTCCAGCTCGGCGCCGAGGCTGAAGCTCAACACGGTCGCCCCGGGCGGAGCGATCAGCAGCTTCTCGGTCAGGATCTCGCTCGGCTCCTCACCCAGCAGCTCGGCGTGGTCGATCGCGACGCCGGTCAACAACACGAGCGGCGGCTCCAAGAGACGGACCGCGTCGAGGCGGCCGCCGATGCCGGCCTCGAAGATCCCGACGTCGGCTCCCGCCTCGCCGATCAACCGCTCTGCCGCCAGGGTGAGGATGTCGAAGAAGCGCAGGTCCTCGAGGTCGCCGGTCGACTTGGCGATCTCGTGGACGGCGGTCAACGCCCCGACCAGCCTCTCAGGGTCACAGGGCTCGCCGTCGACCTGAACCCGCTCGCTCCACTCGGACAGGTGAGGCGAAAGGTAGGACCCCGTCCGCACCCCGGAGGCACTCAGCAGCCGCGCCAGGTAGGTCGCGGTGCTGGTCTTCCCGTTGGTGCCCACCACCCCCACCACGGGGAATGGCGTGCCCGGATCGAGCTGGTCCCGCAGTCGTGCGACCGCATCGAGTGAGCTCCTGGCCCGGCGTCCCGGATACTGGGACACGATCCGGTCGATCTCTTCTGAGAAGCTCATCTGGGCATGTCGATCCAGCTCAAACCGATATGGGTGCAAAGCCTATTCCCGGCCGAGGGCCAACGGGACTTCGGCGCGCTGGTCGAGGAGCTGTTCCGGGAGCCACCGACTTCCAACCCCCCCTACCTGGCCTGCAACTTCGTCTCCACCCTCGACGGACGCGCCACGGTCGGCGGCAGCACCGAGAAGCTGGGATTCCAGACCGACGGCCGCGTGCTGATGCGGCTGCGCACCTTCGCCGACGCGGTGATCATCGGCGCCGGCACGATGCGGGTCGAGCGCTACGACCGGATGCTGCCGGTGCCGAAATTGCGCGAGTACCGTGCGCAGATGGGGCTGCCTGAAGACCCGCTGACGGTGATCGTGACCGAGACCATGGACCTCCCCTGGGACGCGGGCCTCTTCACGGACGGACACGGCGACGTTCTCCTCGCGACCCCCTCGACGGCCTCGCCCCCGTCGACCCGGACGCCTGTGGAGGTGCTGCGATACCCCGACCGGGTGGACTTCCAGGCCCTGCTCTCCGATCTGGCGGGGGAGCGAGGCGTGCGGAGCGTCGTCTGCGAGGGCGGGCCAACCGTGCTGGGCGGGCTGGTCGAGGCCGGCCTCGTCGACGACCTCTTCCTCACCATCAACCCGGTCCTGGCCGGAGACAGGGAGCGAGCTCTCATGCGCGGCGGACTGCGCTCGCCGGTCCCGGCCGAGCTGGCCTGGGCCATGGAGGCGGAGGGTGAGCTTTTCACCCGCTGGCGCCTGGAGCGGCGATCCCAGCCGATTGACTAGGGTCCGGTCCATGGACTTCAAGCCCAGCCCCCAGGTCGAGACCCTGCGTGAGCGCATCCTCGACTTCATGGACGAGCAGATCTATCCCCAGGAGCGGGAGATCATGGAGGCGCTCGACGCCGAGGTGGCGCCCGGCGTCCCCTACCCGAAGATCCTGATCGAGATCCGCGAGCGGGCCAAGTCGGAGGGGCTGTGGAATCTCTTCATGCCCGACGAGCGCTTCGGCCCGGGGCTCTCCAACTGGGAGTACGGACTGCTCTGCGAGGAGATGGGCCGCAGCCCTGCCGCCGCACCGATGGCCTTCAACTGCTCCGCGCCCGACACCGGCAACATGGAGATTCTCGCCGAGCACGGCTCAAATCAGCAAAAAGAAAAATGGCTAGAGCCATTGCTGGAGGGACGGATCCGATCATGTTTCTCGATGACCGAGCCCGAGGTGTCGGGTTCGGATCCGACTCTCCTACAGGCGCGCGCCGTGCGCGACGGCGACGAGTGGGTGATCGACGGCCACAAGTGGTTCACCTCCGGCGCCGTCGGCGCCGAGCTGGCGATCGCGATGGTCGTCACCGACCCCAACGCGCATCCCTACGCGCGCGCCTCGATGATCTGCGTGCCGACCGACAACCCCGGCTTCAACCTGGTGCGGCCGATCCCGGTGATGGGCCACGACAAGGGGCCCGGCCACTGCGAGATCCGCTACGAAGGGTGCCGCGTCCCCGTCGCCAACCTACTCGGCGAGGAGGGCAAGGGCTTTGCGATCGCCCAGGACCGGCTCGGGCCGGGGCGCATCCACCACTGCATGCGGGCGATCGGCACGGCGGAGCGGGCGCACGAGATGATGTGCCGGCGCGCCAATGAGCGCCAGGCCTTCGGCGGCCCGCTGGGCGAGAAGCAGTTCGTCCAGGAGGCGATCGCCAGCTCGCGGATGGAGATCGACCAGGCGCGGCTGCTGACGATGTATGCGGCCTGGAAGATGGACACCGAGGGCAAGCGCGCCGCCCGTCAGTCGATCTCGGCGATCAAGATCGTCGCCGCCAACATGGTGATGGACGTGCTCGACCGGGCGATCCAGATCCACGGCTCGCTCGGCATGACCGACGACACCCCGCTCGCCGCCCTGTGGCGCTTCAGCCGCATGCTGCGCCTGGCCGACGGCCCCGACGAGGTCCACAAGATGGTCCTCGCCCGCCGCGAGCTGAACCGCTGGTCGAAGCGCGCCGAAGCCGAGGCGGCCGGCGAGCTCGAGCCCAGGCACGCGCCACGGCCGATCTGAGCAGGTATGTGTATACCTGCTGCTATGGTATGCACATGCTGAATCGACGACTCCAGGTTCTTGTCGATGATGATCGCTATGAGCGGCTAGCGCAGGAGTCAAAGCGTTCCGGAGCGCCGGTCGGAGAGCTGGTACGCCGCGCCATCGACCATGAGTTTCCGCCGGTCGACTTACACGCCGAACGAGAGCGCGCCGGTCGCGAGCTGCTGGCGATGTCGCCTCCACCAGGAGCCGAGCCCGATTGGGAGGATCAGAAGCGGGAGATACTCGACGCCCCGATGCGCAAGTGGCCGGGTGCGTGAGGCGCTTTCTGTACGACACCTCGATCTTCGTCTATGCGCTGGGGGGTGATCATCCGTACCGGGAGCCCTGCCGCGAGGTGGTGCACAGGGCGGCTGTCGGTGACCTGCAAGGCGAGGCCAGCGCGGACCTGCTTCAAGAGCTCGTGCATCAGCGGGTGCGGCGCACCGGAGACCGTGCAAGCGCGGTCAAGGGTGTCCGTAACGTCGCCAAGCTTGCTTGGTGGCATTCGCTCAAGCCCAATGACGTACAGCGAGGGATCGACCTCTTCGAGACCCACACCGACCTCGACGCCCGCGATGCCGTCTTCGCTGCTCTCGCGCTCAACCGCGGGATCGACGCCATCCTCGCGACGGATCGTGCTTTTGATGGGGTGGTCGGGCTGGAGAGGATCGACCCGGCTGACGAGAGAGCCGTCACCACGTTGATCGGCTGACCTCTCAGCGTGCCCGCAGGCGATCTGCTGCCCGGCGTCGAGCACCGGGCAGCAGCAGCCTATCCTCGGCTCGGTTAGCTGAAGATCAGGTAGTAGTTGACCGTGACGCCGGTGTTGGTGTTGGCGTTCTGGGTGTTGACCTCGATCGTGCCCGCCGGGCAGCGGTGACCGGTGCCGGTCACGACGGTCGCCTCGACGATCTCGTTCGAGCCGGGATCGGCGACGAAGTCCACCGAGCCGACGACGGAGTGCAGCGTGAACGGCGCGCTGACACACGACGTGGCCGCCACGAACGGGTTGCTCTGCGTGACGCTGACCCCGGCGCTGGACTGAGCCGTGTCGACGCTGGGCGTCGTGCCCGCAAAGGTGATGTGGGCGAATCCGAGGTGATTGCCTCCTACCGTGTCGGCGTTGGCGGCGCTCGGAACCTGACTGAAGGTCGACTCCTTCGCCTTGTCGCCGGTAACCGCGTCGTTGGCGAGCTTGTCGGTGGTGACCGCACCGGCGGCGATCTTGGCGTTGGTCACGGCGCCGTTCTTCAGCTTGCCGGCGGTGACCGCTTCCTTGACGATCTTGCCGGTCTTGACCGCGTTCGCCTTCAGTTCGTTGGCGCCGATCTTGGTCGCCGCGAAGGCGGTGGCGCCTCCGAGGATGAGGAAGACGGCGATCGACGACATCACGTTCGCATACGTGAGCCGCTTGTGAATCTGCTTCAAGAGGTCTCTCCTTGGTTCGCGGGCGGAGGGCTGAGACCTCCAAGCCCAGTTACGGGAATTCGGGGACCATCACAGGTCGGCCGGTCGGCGTCAAGCCGATCTGGCCTTGCCAAGACCGGTGCCTCAAACCTGTCCAAAACTCCAGTCGGACCGACTGGAAGCAACCCGTCCGACATTCATCAAAATAACTTGACAAGGTGGTCTGAGACCTGAAAAGGTCGCGTTAGCCAGAACTGAGTACGAGGAGAGTGGACTTACGGCTCTCCCGCTTCATTACGTTCCACCACAAAAGGAGAATCTCTTGAAGTTCATGCGTAAACGACTCACGTATGCGAATGTGATGTCGTCATTGGCCGTTTTCCTCATTCTTGGAGGTGCTACGGCCGTAGCTGCAAACCAGCTCGGCAAGAAGAGCGTGGGCGCTAAGCAGCTGAAGGCCAATGCCATCACCACGGCGAAAATCAAGAAGGAAGCTGTAACCAACAAGAAGCTCAAGGCCGGCGCAGTCGATGGTTCCAAGGTCAAGGATGGATCGCTGACCGGCGCCGACATCAACGCGTCGACGCTCGGCACGGTGCCAAACGCGACCAACGCGACCAACGCGACCAATGTCAGTTCAGTGAGAACCTTTTCCGCAGGTGCAAGCAAAGGCCAGCTTGTCAGTCTGGTTAAAACCGACACCTTTGAGCTGATGGGGTTCTGTGATCCGAATGACGAAGGGTTCCCGCCAGGCATCGAGGGGACTGAAAGCGAAAGAGAAGGGACCGTCTTCGTCATTTACAATCGGAGTACCGCTTCGGCATTTGCCGAAAGCTCTGACGCAAGCAACTTCAGGTTGGAACAAAATCAGGGCATTGGCTTCAATTACCAGGACAACGGTGATGGTGGCGCGGCAATGTCAACGAACGGTCATTTCCTGGCCCTTGCCTCATACGGCAACCTGCTGGCCGACACCAGCTACGAAGAAGAACCGAGCCCGGGCGACAACTACCCGTTCTCGACCTCCTGCCACTTCGCCGGAGCAGCGCTGGTCGGCTGACCTCCGCTAGTCAACGCCACAAGATCCACGGCAGAAAGGGCCGGCTCTATGCCGGCCCTTTCTCTTGCGAGGCTTCGTCGGCCGCCTCGGTGAGGCGCTCGACTATGCGGGCGAAGTGTTCGATCCCCGGATCGACCTTGCCGTACTGGCCGGCCGAGTAGCGGGCGTAGACCCCCTCGAGGATGATCGCCAGCTTCCAGTAGCCGAGGGCGACGAAGAAGTCGAGCTGGGAGAGGTCGCGGCCGGAGCGTTCCGCGTAGCGGTCGCGCAGCTCCGCGCGGCTCGGGAAGCCGGGCGCCAGGTTCGCCGGTTGGCCGAGGGCGATCGTTTCCTCGCCCCGTTCGGGCCAGTAGACCATCAGCAGGCCGACGTCGGCGAGCGGGTCGCCGAGCGTGCAGAGCTCCCAATCGACCACCGCGGCGACCTCGCCGCCGGGGGTGAGGATCATGTTGTCGAGCCGGTAGTCGCCGTGGACGATCGTCGCCGAGCCCTGCGCGGGAATCCGCGCCGCGAGCCGCTCGTGGACGGCGTCGATCGCCGGCAGCTCGCGGGTCTTCGACTTCTCCCACTGACCCTGCCAGCGATGCAGCTGGCGGGCGACGTAGTCCTCCTTGCGGCCGAGCTCGCCGAGCCCGACCGCGTCGGGGTCAACGGCGTGGATCGCGACCAGAGTGTCGGCGACGCGCTCGCCGATCGCCCGGCGATCCGCTTCGCCGGGAAAGACCTCCGCCTCGGCGAGGCCGCGCAGGATCGGGCCCTCGACGAACTCCATCACGTAAAAGGGCGCCCCGTTGACGCCCTCGTCCTCGCAGAGTCCCACCACCGGGGCCACCGGCACCGAGGTCGGGCCGAGCGCCGAGACGACCCGGTGCTCGCGGCCCATGTCGTGGGCGGAGCCGAGGCGCTTGCCCAGCGGCGGCCGGCGCAGTGCCCAGCGGCGGCCGGCGGCATCGCTGACGCCGTAGGTGAGGTTCGAGTGCCCGCCCGAGATCCGCCCGAAGGAGAGCGGCAGCTCGACCCCCTCGACGTTCTGCTCGAACCAGGCCTCGACCCCGGCCGGATCGATCCCCTCCGGCGCCTCGGCGCTGCCGTCGGTCGTGCCTGTAGCCTCGTCGCCCATAGCGGCGCAAGCATATTCCCGACGACGATTCCGGCTGAGCACGTCGCTCGCCAACCGACTGACGATCGGCTTCGCGATCGCCTTCGCCGTGCTGACCGGCCTGGCGGTGGTCGGGGTCGCTCGCTTCCTGCAACAGCGCCAGGACTACGAGAACGCCACCGCCCGCTCCTACCAACGCGAGATCGAGGCCCGCAACCACCTGGCGCGAGGGCAAAGGCCCGCCGCCGCCCGGACCGCGATCCTCTTCCAGCAGCGGAACCGGCAGGCGCTCCGCGACGAAATCTCGAGCGAGACCCGCGACACGGCGCTGCTGGTCGGAGCGGGCCTGATCGCCGGCCTGACCGGTGCGGCGCTGTTGTTCACGGGGCTGATCGCCTCGATGCGCCGCCCACTCGAGGACCTCGTCGACGCCTCGGGACGGCTGGCGAGCGGCAACCTCGACGCCCGCGTGAAGATCGGTGGCCTCTCCGAGACCGCGACGCTCGGCAGCGCCTTCAACGAAATGGCCGAGGAGCTGCAGCGGCGGGCCGGCGAACGCGATCAGCTCGACCGGATGAAAGACGAGTTCGTCCTCACCGCCTCGCACGAGCTGCGCAGCCCGCTCACCTCGGTGCAGGGCTTCGCCGAGCTGCTGATGCTGGAGCGTGAGAGGCTCACGCCCACGCAGGCGGAGACGGTCGAGGTCATCCTCGACAACACCCGCCACCTCGTCCGCCTCCTCAACGACCTGCTCGACCTCGCCCGCAGCGACGCCGGGCGACTGACGATCAAGCCCGAGCCGACCAACATCGCGAGCCTGGTCGAAGACGCGGTGCGGACGATGCGGGCGCAGTTCGACGCCCGGCGGCAGGAGTTGAGCCAGGAGATCGACCCGGATCTGCCCGACATCGAAGCCGACCGCGATCGGATCCGCCAGGTGCTGGTGAACCTCCTCACCAACGCGAACGAGTATTGCCCGGAAGGAGCGGGTATCGAGGTGAAGGCTCGCCGCGATGGTGCCGAGGTTGAGATCGACGTGATCGACAACGGTCCAGGAATCCCCGAGCAGCAGCTGGAGCACATCTTCGAACGCTTCAGCCGCGGCGATGCGGGCGAGACCCAGCGGGTCGGTGGCACCGGGCTCGGCCTGGCTATCTCGAAATCGCTGGTCGAGCTGCATGGCGGCACGATCGCCGCCGAGTCGACCCTGGACAGGGGTTCGACCTTCCGAGTTCGCCTGCCGGCCGTCGCCCACGACCGGGCGGAGGTGATCTGATGGCCAGGATCCTCGTCGCGGATGATTCCGAGACGATCCTGCTGCTCCTGCGCACCCGCCTGGAGATGGAGGGGCACGAGGTTGAAACGGCAGCCGACGGGAACGAGGTGATCGAGTTGGTGCGTCGAGATCCCAACGGCCCCAACCTGCTCCTGCTCGACGCGATGATGCCGCGCAAGTCCGGGATCGACGCGCTGCGGGAGCTGCGCGCAGAGGGCATCGACACCCCGGCCCTGATCGTCAGCGCCCACACCGACGGCGACGGCGCGGACCACTCCGAGCTCGCGATCGGCGGCTACGTCCCAAAGCCGATCGACTTCAACCTGCTCTTCGCCAAGATCGCCGAGTTGACCAAGAGCTGAGGGCCCTCAGCTCTTGGCGATCTCGAGGCGGATCTCCTTGCCTTTCAGCTTCGTCCCGTCGAGGAACTCGACGGTGCGCTCAGCCTGATCGGGGTCGACCTCGACAAAGGAGAAGCGGTGCAGGACGCGGACGTCGTGGACCGCGTCATCGGGGAGCACGGCGCCCTCACGCAACGCCCAACGCAAATCCTCCTCGTCGATGCCGCTGCGCTCACCGCGGTTGACGAAGAGCTTGACGGTCTTGCCATCGGTCTCTTTGGCGTCGGCCTTCTTGACGTCGACCGCCTCGGCGGCGTCGCCGTTGTCGCGCGGCTTGGGGCGCGCTCGCGCCGCCGTGGGCGCGGCGCGTGCTCGATGCGCTCCTCGGGGCTCTCCCACTCGCCGATCGAGGTTTTGACGTCGCGCTCGATCCGGTCGATCTCCTCGCGCTGAGCCGGGGTGACGAAGGTGATCGCCCGGCCGGTGCGCCCAACCCGGCCGGTGCGCCCGATCCGGTGCACGTAGACCTCCGAAGAGGCGGGGACGTCGAAGTTGATGACGTGGGTGACGTGCTCGATGTCGAGCCCGCGGGCGGCGATGTCGGTGGCGACCAGCAGCCGCACCCGGTGGTCCTTGAAGGCGATCATCACGCCGTCGCGGGAGCCCTGGCTCATGTCCCCGTGCAACGCCTTTACGTCGAGGCCTTTGTCCTTCAGCGTCTTTTCCAACTTCGAGGCGCCGATTTTGGTGCGACAGAAGATGATCGCCTGCTCCGGTTCCTCGGTCTTCAACAGCTCGACCAGGCGCGACGCCTTCTCCTTTGCCGGTACCTCGACGAAGGCCTGGGCGATCGCGTCCACGGTGAGTTTTTTTGGCGTGATTTTGATCGTCGTCGGGTCGTACATGTAGCTCTCGGCCAGCCGTTTGACCGGCGGCGGCATCGTCGCCGAGAAGAGCGCCGTCTGGCGACCGCTCGGGCACATCCGCAGAATCTTCTCGACGTCCTCGATGAAGCCCAGGTCAAGCATCTCGTCGGCCTCGTCGAGGACGACGTAGCGGGCCGCGGTGAGGACCAGCGAGCGACGCGACATCAGGTCCATCATCCGCCCGACGGTGGCGACGACGACGTGGGCGCCGGCGCGGAGCTGTGACTGCTGCGAGCGGATCGGCGCGCCGCCGAAGACGGCGACGATCTCGACGTCGAGGTGCTCGGCGTAGGTGCGCAGCGCCTGGGTCACCTGGATGCAGAGCTCGCGGGTCGGGGTGAGGACGAACGCCTGCACCTCGTCGACGGCGGGGTCGACGTACTGGAGCAGCGGCAGGCCGAAGGCGGCCGTCTTGCCGGTCCCCGTCTGCGCCTGGCCGATCACGTCGTGGCCGCCGAGCAGCTCTGGGATCGCCTGCTCCTGAATCGGGGTCGGCTCGGAATAGCCAAGCTCGTCCAGCGCCTGCTGGATCTCCGGCGCCAGTCCCAGGTCCTTGAAGGTGCTCACTTCGACGGGTCCAGGAGAAGCTTGCGGGAGGTGCGACGCCCGATCAGGTCTTCATGGGCCCGCGCCGCCTCCGACAGCGGGTAGACCTCACCGACCGTCACCTCCAGCTCGCCGGCGGCAACCGCGCCGAGCAGCTCGCCGATCATCGGGGCGACGATCTCGCGCCGCATCAGCAGGTGGACCAACCAGAAGCCAACCACCGTCTTGGAGCCCTGCAGCAGGGCGCCGGTGGACACATCCCGCTGCTCGCGGGAGGCGATCCCGAAGACGACCATCCGCCCCAACGGGGCCAACGCTGCGAACTCGGCGTCGAAGGCATCGCCGCCGCTCATATGGAGGACCGCGTCGATCTGCTCGCCATCGTTGGCCTCGAGGATCGCCTCCTGCAAGTTCTCGGCACGAGAGTCGACCGTCGCGTCGGCACCGAGCCGCTCGACCAGTTCCCGCTTCTCCTCGACTGGAGGCGAGTCCGATCACCTTCGCCCCGGCCCGCTTGCCGAGCTGCACCGCGAGCGAGCCGGTGCCCCCGGCCGCCGCCTCGACCAGCAGCGTCTCCCCCGGTTCGATCCGGGCGCAGCGGCGCACCAGCGCAATCGCGGTCAGACCCTGCAGCAGCAGCGCCGCGGCCTGGTCGTCGTCGACCTCCTCGGGAACGGGGATCAGGAAGGACTCGGGCACAACCACTTTCTCGGCGTAGCCCCCGGTGCCCAGAATCGCGGCGACGCGACGCCCGTCCGGCGTGCGGCCGCTGATCTCGGCTCCGGGATCAGCGGCAGTTGCTGCTCAGCCAGATAGTCGTTGCGGGTCGCATGCGTGTCAGCGAAGTTGATCCCACTGCGCGCGACCTCGACCAGCACCTCCCCCTCACCGGGAACAGGATCGGGAAGCTCAACCACTTCAAGCTTCTCCGGCCCGCCGAACTCCTGTATCTTAATCGCCTTCATGGCGCAGAACCATAGTCGGCCGGGCATCGCGGACCAGGCAAGGGGGTCGGATGGGCTTCGGGGGTGCCTCGCGAAGCGGCGCACCGGCGAGTGATTCCAGCCGCGAAGCGGCACCAACATAGCGAGCGGAGCGTCAGCGAAGCGAACCCGGGCACACCCGAAGCACATCCGACCCGCCAACCCCGACCCCCTATACCCTGCCCGCTATGTCCCTGACCGTAGTCGGCTCAATCGCCTTCGACTCAGTAAAAACCCCCTTCGGGGAGCGCGATCGCATGCTGGGCGGCACCGCCGTCCATTTCTCGCTCGCCGCCAGCTTCTTCACCGAGGTGCGCCCGGTGGGGCCGGTCGGGGAGGACTTCGGCGCCGCCGAGTTCGAGGTGCTGGAGAGCCGCGGCGTCCATACCGGCGACATCGAGCAGGTCGAGGGCGGGCAAGTCGTTCTTCTGGCGCGGGCCGCTACGAGTACGACCTCAATGTCGCCCACACCGAGGACACCCAGCTCGGCGTCTTCGGCGAGTTCGAGCCGAAGCTCTCCGAGGACTCGAAGGCCGCCGACGTCCTCTTCCTCGCCAACATCCAGCCCGACCTGCAACGCCAGGTCCGCGCCCAGTGCGGCGCGGCGCGCTTCTGTGCGCTGGACTCGATGAACCTCTGGATCGATACCGCCAAGGACTCGCTGCTGGCGGCGATCGCCGAGGTCGACTGCGTGATCGTCAACGACGCCGAGATCCGCCAGCTGACCGGCGAGTCGAACCTCGCCCGCGCCGCCCGCGCCGTGATGGAGCGCGGCCCCCGCGCCGTCGTCGCCAAGCAGGGCGAGTACGGGGCGGCGCTGTTCACCGCGGACAGCTTCTTCGCCCTGCCCGGCTTCCCGCTCGAGGACGTGCGCGATCCGACCGGCGCCGGCGACAGCTTCGCCGGCGGTTTCCTCGGCTACCTCGACAGCCACGACGGCGACCTCGACGACGCCAGTCTGCGACGGGCGATGGGCTACGGCACGGTGCTCGCCTCCTTCAACGTCGAGGAGTTCGGCACCGAGCGGGTCTCCCGGTTGACCCGCGAAGAGATCGACGCGCGCTTCGACGACCTCGTCGGAATGACGCGGTTCGAGCCGCTGCCGGCGCCCGCCGAGTAGCGCTCCGCACGCCGCGATCCAGCTTCTCGGAACCGTCACAGGCCGGGTGATCCAAGCTGCGATACTGGGCACTCCAGTCGATACCCGAGCTCGAGGAGGGGTGATGGCCACCGAGCAGCAGACGAGGGACGCAGCCGACGACGGGGGGGTCGCCACCGGCTCGAACTCCCTGACCGTCACCGACAACCGCACCGGGCAGACCTACGAGCTGCCGATCTCAGACGGGACCGTGCGCGCGATGGACCTGCGCCAGATCAAAGTCGACGAGAGCGAATTCGGGATGATGGCCTACGACCCGGCCTTCACCAACACGGCGTCCTGCCGCTCGGCGATCACCTACATCGACGGCGAGGCGGGGATCCTCGAACACCGCGGCTACTCGATCGAGCAGCTCTGCGAGCGCTCCAGCTTCCTCGAGGTCGCCTACCTGCTGATCTTCGGCGAGCTGCCGACCGGGCCCCAGCTCGACCGCTGGGTCTACGACATCACCCACCACACCTTCGTCCACGAGGACCTGAAGCAGTTCTTCGAGGGCTTCCGCTACGACGCCCACCCGATGGGGATGCTGCTCGCCGGCGTCGGCGCGCTCTCGACCTTCTACCCGGACGCCAAGCACACCGAAGACCCCGAAGAGCGCTACATGGCGGCGGTGCGACTGATCGCCAAGGTGCCGACCCTGGCCGCCTTCTCCTACCGCCACAACATGGGGCTGCCCTACGTCTATCCCGACAACGACCTCAACTTCGCCGAGAACTTCCTCTCGATGATGTTCAAGAAGACCGAGGCCAAGCACGTGCCGAAGCCGGCCCTCTCGAAGGCCCTCGACGTGCTCTTCATCCTCCACGCCGACCACGAACAGAACTGCTCGACCAACGCGGTGCGCGGCGTCGGCTCCTCCGACGTCGACCCTTACTCCGCGGTGGCGGCGGGTGTCGCGGCGCTCTACGGGCCGCTGCACGGTGGCGCCAACGAGGCGGTGCTGCGGATGCTGCGGCGGATCGGCTCGGTCGAGAACATCCCCGCCTTCCTCGAGAGCGTCAAGAATCGCGAAGAGAAACTGATGGGCTTCGGCCACCGCGTCTACAAGAACTACGACCCGCGGGCGCGGATCATCCAGCAGCACATGGACGAGGTCTTCGAGGCGACCGAGTACAACCCGGTCGTCGAGCTCGCCCGCGAGCTGGAGAAACGGGCGCTCGAGGACGAGTACTTCACCTCGCGCAAGCTCTATCCCAACGTCGACTACTACTCGGGGATCATCTACGAGTCACTGGAGATACCAACCGAGATGTTCACGGTGATCTTCGCCATCCCCCGCACCGCCGGTTGGGTCTCGCAGTGGATGGAGATGAAGGACGACTCCGAACAGAAGATCTCCCGGCCGCGCCAGATCTACACCGGCCAGCGCAAGCGCGACTACGTGCCGGTCGCCGAGCGCGAGGGGCCGGAGAAAATCATCGGGCCGCCGGCCAAACGGCCCAAACGGCCGCGGCGCGGTGCCTAGCTGGAAGCTGACGATCCGCCACGGGTCAGACGTCTCGCACGAGTCGTTCGGCGACCTTGACGAAGCGGTCGCTGAGATGCGGCGGCGGGCGTTGGAGATTCGGGCGGAGGGGCCGGTGAAGGCCACCTCGGTGCTGCGGGATTTCGGTCCCGAGCAACAGGTCCACGCCCGCCTGCAACTGACCGGCAAGGGGCTGCTGCGCAAACCGGTTGCCGGGATCGACGTGAGGGGGGATGGGACGTTCATGCCCTACCGCGGCGCCGTCACCCGCGAGGAGCTCGACCCGACCGACCATGACTCGCCGTTCGACCTGGTACGCAAGACTCTGGCTCGATGAGCGAGACCGAGATCCCCAAGGGCAGCTACGCCGCTGGGCGGCGACTGAAGCTGCCGCCCGGCGCCGAAGCGCCGTACGCGGTCTTCGTCAACGGGGTCGAGCAGCGCGAGGGCGCCGACTACAACGTTCGCGCCGGGGAGATCGTCTTCACCCGCGAGATCGTCAAGGAGAAGGTAGGCACCGGCCGCTGGCTGGCGATGTACCTGGGGCTGTTCGGCACCTACCGCAAGGACGAGACGATCGATCTCCAGTTCAACCGCGGCGGCAAAGTGGAGCTCGTCTCCGACCTGCCGGTCCTATCCTGAGTCGTGCGATGAAGATCGGGTTCCTGCTGCTCAGCGACCACAGCGAGGCCGTCAACGGCAAGCTCTACATGACCGGCGGCGGCTGGAACGTCCTTACCCTGCCCGAGCTGCCCCACGACTGGGGCTTCCACATCGCGCTCGGGATCGACGTCGGCTGGGACGAGACCAACCAGCGCCACAGCCTCCAGCTCAACATCCACGACCCCGACGGCGTCGAGCTCGGTGAGGGCTTCTCGGCCGAGTTCGAGACCGGCCGCCCCCCGGGCATGCCCGCCGGTCAGGAGCAGCGCCTGGTGATGTCGATCGGCACCACCTCGACCTTCTCGACCTCCGGCCCCCATGCCGCTGTGGTCCAGGTCAATGAAGAGGAGCTGGGCCGCGCCCGTTTCTATTTGATGGAGGGCCAGCCGCAGGCCGAGATGCCGGGCTGAGCAACACGCCTACTTGAAGACGTAGAGCAGGGCGAAGGCGATCGCGGCGAAGGCCGCGACGCCGGCGATCAATGGCCTGTCTTCGGCGACGATCGCCGCGGTGGAGCGATCGTCGGCGCGATCGTAGATCAGGTAGAGGTAGCGGAAGATGCAGTAGACGACCGGGGGGATCGTCCACATCATCTTGTTGCCGATGATCGGCGAGTTGACGGCGTAGATCGAGTAGCTGATCACGGTCCCGGTGGTCACCATGGCCACCATCTGGTCGAGGAAGGGCAGCGAGTAGTGCTCGAGCACCGGGCGGCTGCTGGTGCCCTGGTGCAGCTCGGAGACGGCCTCCTGGCGGCGCTTGGTCACGCCGAGGAAGAGGGCGACCATGCCGGTGCAGAGGAGCAGCCATTCCGAGGCGTGGGCGTCGACGGCCACCGCGCCGGCCGCCACCCGCAGGATGAAGAGGCCGGCGAGCGTCATCACGTCGATGATCACGATCTGCTTGAGGCCGAGGCTGTACGCCACCTGGGCGATCCCGTAGCCGACGACCATCAGGCCGACTTCCCAGTTGACGGTCGCGAAGGCGAGCGCTGATCGCCGCCGCGGCCAGCAGGGGCGCGATCGTCATCGCCGTCCGCTCCGAGAGCTCGCCGGCGGCAAGCGGCCGGAAGCGCTTCTTCGGGTGCTTGCGGTCGAGCTCGACGTCGACCAGGTCGTTGACGTAGTAGCCGGCGCTGGAGATCCAGCAGAAGGCGACGAAGGTCAAGAACGCCTCCAGCACGTCGTGCGGCTGGTTGAACTTGCCGGAGAAGAGCAGGCCGGCGAAGACGAAGATGTTCTTGATCCACTCCTGCGGGCGGCCCGGTCTTGATCGCCGCCCGCAGCGGCGAGCGCCGCGGCACGACCGGCTCGCGGGCGGCGTTCAGCGGGGATGCGTCGGGTGCTCCGAGGTGATCGTCTCCATCGATGACCCGGCGGGGGGATCCGCGCCGGGCAGGTGCGTCGCGACAGGGTAGCGCCGCGGGCGCTCGAGTCGCGCTAGGGTCGATCAGGACGCCGGGATTCAGCATGGCCGACGGATCCAGCTCCGACTTCGCGGCCCGCAGCGCCGCGGCGAACGGGGCCGGGCGCTGGCGGTCGTACCAGGGGCGGTGGTCGCGGCCGACCGCGTGGTGGTGGGTGATCGTGCCGCCGCCCTCGATCACCGCCTCGGCGGCCGCGGCCTTGATCTCGTCCCACTGCTCGACCTCGCCGCCGCGCACCGCCGGGGCCATCACCGTGAAGTAGGGCGCCGGCCCGTCGGGGTAGACGTGGGTGAAGCGGCAACTGACCCGCGGTGCGCCGGGCCCCTCGGCCGGGGCGTCGCAGACCTCGGCGACCTTCGCCCGCACCGCCTCCATCGCGGCCGCGTGGAAGTCCTCGAAGCGATCCCAGGTGATCGCCGTCTCGAAGGTCTCCGAGAGAACGCCGCAGGCGACGAAGGTGTCGCGCAGATAGGGGGCGAAGAGGAAGGCGTTGCGCCAGGCGCCGACCGCGTCCGCATCGCCCATCCGCCGACCGGGCCGACCCATCGGCACCGTCGGCGGGCCGTTGGGGTGCCGCCGTGCTCGCGGGCGATCGCCAACGCCAGCTCCATCGGCACCTCGACCGGGTGGTGGGCCGACTCGAAGCCGAGCACCAGCAGGCTCTTCTCGCCGCTCCCCGCCCCGGTCATGCCCGCCTCCAGCGCGATCGAGCAGGCGGCAGTTGCTGGGATAGAGCCCCGACTGGGAGATCTCGCGGACGGCGCCGACCGCGGCCAGGAAGTCGTCGAACTCGACCCCGCATGAGACCTTGAACTCGGGTCGCTGGCGCACCCGCATCCAGGCCTCGCCGATCACGCCGAGGATGCCCTCAGAGCCGATCAGCGCCCGGTCCGGCGAGGGGCCGGCGCCCGAGCCCGGCAGCCGCCGGCTCTCCCAGAGCCCGCGCGGGGTGATCGCCCGCACCGACTCGACCAGGTCGTCGACGTGGGTGTAGAGGGTGGCGAAGTGGCCGCCGGCCCTGGTCGCGATCCAACCGCCCAGGGTCGAGTACTCGAAGGACTGGGGGAAGTGGCGCAGGGTCAACCCCCGCTCGCGCAGCTGCTCCTCCAGCCGCGGACCGGTGGCGCCGGCCTGGATCCGCGCCGCCATCGACTCCGCGTCGACCTCGAGCACCCGATCCAGCCGCCGCAGGTCGAGCGAGACGACGGGCCGGTCCCCAAGCCGCGCCTCGACCCCGCCGACCACGCTGGTCCCACCGCCGAACGGGACCACGGCCGCCCCCTCGGCCTCACACCAGGAGAGCACCGTCTCGATCTCGGACTCGTCACGCGGCAGCGCCACCAGATCCGGCGGGTTGGGAAATTCCCCCCGGAATCCCCGCACCACGTCCCGGTAGGCCTTGCCCAACGCCCGCGACACCCGCTCGTACTTCTCGTCGGTGAACAGGTCGCCAAGGTCCGTCGGCGCCTTCAACCGGGGGGCACGCACCTCAACCTGATCCAGCGGAACCGCCTCCTCGACCTCGCCCCCAAACCCAAGCCGCTCCCGAATCCCGCTCGCCGCCTCCTCTAGCTCCTTCCGAGAAGGCGCCTGATCCTCGAACCCCCACCCCCAGTGCTTCAGCCGCCGCTCGTTCATCGAGCGCAATCGTAGGCCCGCATCGTCGATCGCAGCATTGTGGGACCTATTGCCCCCAAAAGCTGCGATCGAGGGAAGACGCCCGTGAGGGAGGGCAGGAGGTATCGCCGCGACAGCGGCGTCCTCTTTTTCGCCCCACCGGCTTGTGGCGACAGCGGCAAAGCTCTACTGCGAAAAACCCAGCAACGCGGGGATACCCCCTGCCCTCCCACCGTGTGACCTACCAGTGCACGCCTTTCATCAGGTGCGCAAAGGCCACAGCCTCGGTGGTCGGCGCCCGATCCGGCGCCTCGTCGCCCTTCCCCTTCGCCGCCTGCGACTCCGGGAAGAGCTTGTAGGCGGTGTTGAGGATTTTGTCGCTGACCGTCGGCGCGACCGCGTAGAGCAGCTCGCCGAAGGTGCCCAGCCGGGTCGCCACCTTCTTCGGCTTGCCGATCATCGCCCCCGCGATCATCTCGGCCGCCTCCTCCGGGCGTGATCGCCGGGAACATGTCGTACATCCGGGTCGGCGCGATCATCGGCGTCCGCACCAGCGGCATGTAGATCGTCGTGATGTTGACACCGTCGTCGAACACCTCGGAGGCGATCACCCGGCTGAAGGCGTCCAGCGCCGCCTTCGAGGCGACGTAGGCGGAGAAGCGCGGCGGGTTGGTCTGGGTGCCGATCGAGCTGACGTTGATGATGTGGCCCGACTTGCGCGCCTGCATCGAGGGCAGCAGGGCCAGGATCAGCCGCAGGGCGCCGAAGTAGTTGATCTGCATCGTCCGCTCGTAGTCGTGGAAGCGGTCGTAGGCGAGCTTGACCGAGCGCCGGATCGAGCGACCCGCGTTGTTGACGAGGATGTCGACCTGTCCGTGGTAGGCGAGCACCTCCTCGGCCATCCGCTCGATGTCCTCGACGTCGGACATGTCGCAGCGGTGGATGTGGGCGACGCCGCCGGCTGTCTCGATCTCCGCTTTCGTCTCCTCCAGCTTGTCGACCGAGCGGGCGACCAGCAGCACCGTCGCGCCGGCGTCGGCGACCTTGACCGCGGTCGCCTTGCCGATCCCCGAGGACGCGCCGGTGATCAGCACCACCTTGCCGCGCACCGCCGCCGAGAGCGAGCGGTCCTTGAACAGGTCCGGATCGAGGTTGCGCTCCCAGTAGTCCCAGACGCGTTCGGCGTAGCTCTCCAGCGGCGGCACCTCGATCCCCGAGCCCTCCAGCGCCGCCTCCGCCTCGGTCGAGTCGAAGTGAGTCGGGTAGTTGACGTAGCTGAGGACGCCGGCTGGGATGCCGACCTGGTCCAGCGCCATCTTCGCCGCCCGCTTGGCCGGCGGGAAGAACCTCAGCCCGGTGCGGACCAGGCTCGTCGCCGGCTCGGTGATGCCGGAGTCGAGCCGCAGCGCCGCCTGCGGCGCGTCGGCCGCACGGGCGAAGAGGTTGAGCACCTCGCCGGCGGTCTTCGGCTTGGGGTCGGTGAGGTGGAAGGCACGACCGTCGAGCTCCGGCTCGTGGGCGATGTGGTCGATCGCCGCGGCGACGTAGTCGACCGGGACGATGTTGATCTCGCCGCCCTCGACGCCGACGGTCGGCAGCCAGGCCGGCAGCACCCGCCGCGCCTGCTGCAGCAGCTTGAACATGTAATAGGGGCCGTCGATCTTGTCGATCTCGCCGCTGCGCGAGTCGCCGACGACGATCCCCGGCCGGTAGATCCGCCAGGGACGGCTGCACTCCTCGCGCACGACCCGCTCGGACTCGTGCTTGGTGCGGAAGTAGGGATGCGTGTCGAGGTCCTCGGCCTCCTCGAACATGTCCTCGGTCCAGGTGCCCTTGTAGAGGCCGGCGGCGGCGATCGAGCTGACCTGGTGGAAGCAGCCCGCCTCGATCGCGCCGGCCAGTTCGACCGCGTGCCGGGTGCCCTCGACGTTTGCGACCTCCTGCGCCTCGGCGCCCGCCGCCATGTCGTAGATCGCGGCCAGGTGGAAGAAGTGGTCGACGTCGCCGCGCAGCGTCAGCAGGTCCTCCTCGGAGACACCGAGCCCGGGCTGGGAGAGGTCGCCGGCGATCGGGACGACCCGCGCCCCGTCGGCTCCCCAGGCGGTCCGCAGCTCCTCCAGCCGGCCTCGCGAGCCCGCCCGGACCAGCGCGTAGATCGTCCCCTCGCGCTGCAAGAGTCGGGCGACGAGGTTGCGGCCGATGAAGCCCGTCGCCCCGGTGACGAAGTAGTTCATCGCTCTTTCATACACTCAATCCACAAATGGCGCAAACGGCGACCGTGCAGATCCAGATGCCCGAGATGGGCGAGTCGGTCACCGAGGGCATCGTTCTCGAATGGCATGTGGCGGAGGGCGACTTCGTCAACGAGGGCGACACGGTGGTCGAGGTCTCGACCGACAAGGTCGACGCAGAGGTGCCTGCGCCGGCCGACGGCGTCATCACGAAGCTGATCGCCTCGGTCGACGAGGAGGTGCCGGTCGGGGCGCCGTTGGCTGAGATGGAGCCGGGCGAGGGTGACTCCGGCGGGGGCAACGGCACGGCTGAGGGTTCAGACGCTTCAACCGCGGGTCCTGTCGCGGGGGATGGGGGGGCGCTGCGGGCGGGGGCGTCCTCGACCCCCCCATCCCCCACGCCACCCACGGACGGAAAGGTTGGCACTGCCGGCACCGGCGCCAACGGGGGCGACGGAGTTCGGGCCACCCCCGTGGCGCGACGCGTCGCTGAAGCAAACGGCGTCGACCTGGGAAATGTGAGCGGCTCAGGTCCGGGGGCAAAGGTGACCAAGGAGGATGTGCTGGCGGCTGCCAACGGCGGCGGAGCTGGCGTCGGCCGTTGCCGGAGAGGCGAAAGCTCTGCGTGGGCCTGCCGCGATGTTGGCGCAGGCGATGGGTGAGAGCCGCGAGGTTCCCACCGCCACCTCGTTCCGGACGATCGCGGTCGACACGCTGGACGCCAAGCGCAGGGCGCTCAACGGGCAGCTGAAGGAGCGGGGGTTGAAGGTCTCCTTCACCCACCTGATCGCCTGGGCGATCGTGCAGGCGGCCAAGCAGTGGCCGGTGATGACGCGCAGCTTCGAGGAGCGCGAGGGCAAGCCGTTCGCGATCGAGAACGGCCCGGTCAACCTCGGCATCGCGGTCGACATCGAGCGCAAGGACGGCTCGCGCAGCCTGATGGTGCCGGCGATCAAGGGCGCCGATGGGCTCGACTTCGCCGCCTTCCACTCCTACTACGAGGACCTGATCACGAAGACGCGGGAGAGCAAGCTCACCGCCGACGACTTCCAGGGCACCAACATCTCGCTGACCAACCCGGGCGGGATCGGCACCGTCGCCTCCGTCCCGCGCCTGATGCGCGGCCAGAGCGCGATCGTCGCCGCCGGGGCGATCGCCTACCCGCCGGAGTGGGCGCACGCCTCGCCGGAGCGGCTCCGGCAGCTCGGGGTCTCGAAGACGATGACGCTGACCTCGACCTACGACCACCGGGTGATCCAGGGCGCCGAGTCGGGCGCCTTCCTGCGCCGCATCGAAGAGCTGCTCGAAGGCGAGGATGGCTTCTACGAGGCGGCGCGCCGCCGACCTCGGCGTCGACCCGGCCCCGCTCGCCGCCGCCCACCCGGCCTCCGCCTCGGCTCCCCCGCTCGGCGCCGCCGTGCCGGCCGCGGCACCCGGCCAGCCGGACGAGGAGCTCCTGCAGGCGGTCCAGGCCGCCACCTCGCTGCTCAAGGGCTACCGCACCCACGGCCACCTCTGCCGCCCGCCTCGACCCGCTCGGGCGCGAGCCGAAGGGCGACCCGGCGATCCAGCCGGAGAACCTCAACCTGACGCCGGAGCTGATGGCCCGGATCCCCGCCTCGATCCTCCGCATCGGCGTCCCCGGCGAGACGCTGCTCGAGGTGCTGCCGAGGATGCGGGAGGCCTACTGCGGCCCGATCGCCTACCAGTTCGAGCACCTCTCCTCCCACCAGCAGCGGACCTGGCTGCGCGAGATGGTCGAGACCGGCGCCCACCGCCAGCCGCTCGACGACGACGAGAAACGCCGCCTGCTGGGACGGCTGATCGACGTCTTCGAGTTCGAGCGCTTCGTCGAGAAGGCCTACCTGGGGCAGAAGATCTTCACGATCGAGGGACTCGACGCGATCGTCCCGATGCTCGACGAGCTGGTCACCCTCGCCGGCCGCGCCGGCGCCGAAGAGGTCGTCTTCGGGATGGCCCATCGCGGCCGCCTCGCCGTCCTCGCCCACAACCTCGGCCGCTCGGTGGAGTCGATCCTCGCCGAGTTCGAGGGCTCCAAGCAGATCGAGCAGGTGAAGGCGGTCGCCTCGATCCCCCACGGCGGCACCGGCGACGTCAAGTACCACTACGGCCACCAGGGGATCTACGAGACCAGCGAGGGCGAGAAGATCGCCGTGCGCCTCTACCCCAACCCGAGCCACCTCGAGTTCGTCGACCCGGTGGTCGAGGGCGCGACCCGCTTCCTCCAGTCCGAGCTCGACGGCTCGAAGCTCCACCACGAACCGAAGCGCGCGGTGCCCGTCCTCCTGCACGGCGACGCCGCCTTCCCCGGCCAGGGAGTGGTCGCCGAGACGCTCAACCTGCAGGCGCTGCGCGGCTACACCACCGGCGGCACGATCCACATCATCCAGGACAACCAGGTGGGCTTCACCACCGACCCCGAGGACGCCCGCTCCACGCCCTACGCGGCCGACATGGCGAAGGGGTTCAACGTGCCGATCGTCCACGTCAACGCCGACGACGTCGAGGCCTGCTCCGCGGCGATCCGCCTGGCGATGGCCTACCGCGAGCGCTGGGGACGGGACATCGTCATCGACGTGATCGGCTACCGCCGCTACGGCCACAACGAGACCGACGAGCCGGCCTACACCCAGCCGGCGATCGCCGCCAAGATCAAGTCCCACCCACCGGTCTCCGAGATCTACGCCGAGAAGCTGATCGACGAGGGGACGATCGCTCGCGAGGACGTCGAGAGGGCGCGCAAGGAGCGCCACGACGAGATGTCGGCGGCGCTCAAGGACCTGCGCAAGAAGATGGAGCTGGGCGAGTACGAAGACCCCACCGTGACCACCTCGAGCACCGGCGAACTCGACCGCAGCGCCAGCCCCCCGGTCGAGACGGCCGTCCCGACGGAGAAGCTGCGCGAGCTGAACGAGGCGCTGTTGGAGGTGCCGGAGAGCTTCACGATCCACCGCAAGCT
This sequence comes from uncultured Solirubrobacterales bacterium, assembly GCA_963706605.1. GTDB lineage: Bacteria > Actinomycetota > Thermoleophilia > Solirubrobacterales > 70-9 > VRUE01. Next base: position 1,411,636 of record OY970165.1, on the reverse strand, counting down.
GCGCAAACCGCTCGGCAAGCGAGAGCAGGCGCTGCGAGGGCGGCAGATCGAGTTCGGCCACGCCGAGGCGCTGGCCTTCGCCTCGCTGCTGACCGATGGCGTCCACATCCGCCTCACCGGGCAGGACACCGAGCGCGGCACCTTCTCCCATCGCCACCTCGTGCTCCATGACGAGAAGACGGGGCTGCCCTACTGCCCGATGCAGAACCTCGCCGACGCCAGCGCCCCCTTCGAGCTCTACAACAGCCCGCTCTCGGAGATCGCCTGCCTCGGCTTCGAGTACGGCTACTCGGCGGCGACGCCGAATGCGCTGGTCCTCTGGGAGGCGCAGTTCGGCGACTTCGCCAACGCGGGCCAGGTGATCATCGACAGCTTCATCGTCTCCGGCGAGGCCAAGTGGGGACAGACCAGCCGCCTCACGCTGCTGCTCCCGCACGGCTACGAGGGCTCGGGCCCGGAGCACTCGAGCGCCCGCATCGAGCGCTTCATGGCGCTGGCCGCGGAGGGCAACATCCGCATCGCCAACCCCAGCACCGCCGCCCAGTACTTCCACCTGCTGCGCCGTCAGGCGCTGATCCGCAAGCCGCGGCCGCTGATCGTCTTCACCCCGAAGGGCCTGCTGCGACTCGACCGCGCCGCGGCCTCCGTCGAGCAGCTGACCGACAGCCATTTCCACTTCATCCTCGACGACCCCACCGCGGCCGAGCGCCGCGAGAAGGTGGAGCGCCTGGTGCTGTGCACCGGCAAGGTCTACTGGGACATCGACGCCAGCGAGCGGCGCGAGGCGGCCGAGAACGTGGCGATCGCCCGGGTCGAGCTGCTCTACCCCTTCGCCAAGCAACAGCTGAGCGAGCTGATCGCCTCCTACCCCAATCTGAAGGAGATCGTCTGGGCGCAGGAGGAGCCGCGCAACATGGGCTGCTGGAAGGTGATGTCGCGCCGCCTCCCCGACCTGATGCCCGAGGGCGTCGAGCTCGGCTACGTCGGCCGTCCCGACCCGGGCCAGCCCCGGTGAGGGCTACTCGATCGCCCACGCCCGCGAGCAGGAGCGCATCGTGCTCACCGCGCTGACCCCGGGCGCCTGATGCGCAAGCCCGTCCCCGGGCGACTGTTCGTCTGGGTGAAGCGGCTTTCCTGGGTCGAGCTGGCGATCTTTGCGGCGCTGATCGCGTTCTGGCTGGTGCCGGGCTTCGACACCGAGACGATGGTGTTCGGGTGGGCGCACGGGCTGGGCTTCGTGGTGCTGTGCATCGTGATCTGGATCGCCTGCGTGAGGCGCGAGGCCCCTTACACCCTGCTCGCCGCAACCCTCACCCCTGTGGGCCCGGTCGGCAGTGTGATCGGGATCGAACTGATCGAGCGGCGTGGGTGGGGTATCCGGGATTCTCCGCAAAAAGTCGTGGAAAACCCCGTAGATCCGCTCAAGATGCCTTGACCCCAGCGCTCCCAGGCGCTATGACTAGGAGGTGACTGTTCTTTTCGGGCGGTCCCGCCCGAGTGAACAGGCGCGTCGGCATCCCTCCCTGGCTACCGACGCATAGGTGCAGTGAGGGTCGCGCGGACCCCCTGCCTCCCGCGGCCCCGCTGCACCGCCTTGCGGCTTCAAACGGCGGCGGGCCCGGCGCGATGCAGCGTCCTCAGTCGCCTGAATAGCGCTGCTATTCAGGCTCCCTGCGTCCTTGCCTCGCTTGGCCCGGCGCCGTTTGAACCTCGCAAGGTTCGCAACACCGTTTGAAGGATGCCGCCGTTCTGGAAATAGGAGACCTCGTTTGGAGTGTCGAGACGAACGGTTGCCTCGAACTCGACTGGCCCGGCACTGACAATGACACTCTTAGCATTACCTTCTTTGAGGTCGCTCACGTTTATCTCCTCTTCCCCGCTGAGGCCGAGGGTGTCGATGGTCTCCCCCGCGGGGAACTGGAGCGGTAGGACGCCCATGCCGATCAGGTTCGAACGGTGGATCCGCTCGAAGCTCTCGGCGATGACCGCCCTGACGCCGAGCAGCTTCGTCCCCTTCGCCGCCCAATCCCTCGAGGAACCCGAGCCATACTCCTTGCCCGCGAGGACGACCAACGGCACACCTTCGGCGGCGTAGGTCGTCGCCGCCTCGAAGATCGTCGTCTCCTCGCCGTCCGGAAAGTGGCGGGTGAACCCCCCGGCGCGCTCGACCAGGAGGTTGCGGAGGCGGATGTTGGCGAAGGTGCCGCGGATCATCACCTCGTGATTGCCGCGGCGCGATCCGTAGGAATTGAAGTCGCGCGGCTCCACACCCTGTTCGATCAACCACTCACCGGCCGGGCTCGCTTTCTTGATCGCACCCGCCGGCGAGATGTGGTCGGTGGTGATCGAGTCGCCGAGCAGAGCCAGCACACGGGCGGCGACGATCGGTTCGACCGCGGGCGGATCGGCCGGCATCCCCTCGAAGAACGACGGCTTGCGAACGTAGGTCGAGTCGGGCCAGGTGTAGCGGTCGCCCTCCGGCACCTCGACCGCCTGCCAGGTCTCATCGCCCTCGAGCACCCCGCCGTAGTTCTTGGTGAACATCTCCGAGGCGATCGAGCGGCCGATCAGCTCCTTCACCTCCGCCGGGTCAGGCCAGACGTCGGCCAGGTAGACGGGCTCGCCGTCGCTGCCCTCTCCCAGCGGCTCGCTGGTCAGGTCGAGGTCCATGCGGCCGGCCAGCGCGTAGGCGACCACCAGCGGCGGGCTGGCGAGATAGTTCGCCTTGACGTCCTGGTTGATCCGCCCCTCGAAGTTGCGGTTCCCCGAGAGCACCGCGCAGACCGCCAGGTCCTTCTCCTCGACCGCCGCCGAGATCTCCGGCGGCAACGGACCCGAGTTGCCGATGCAGGTCGTGCAGCCATAGCCGACGAGGTTGAACTGGAGCCGGTCGAGGTACTCGGTCAGGCCGGCTTTCTCGAGGTAGTCGGTGACCACGGTCGAGCCGGGCGCGAGCGAGGTCTTCACCCACGGCCTGCGGGTCAGGCCGCGTCGCACCGCGTTGCGGGCGAGCAACCCGGCGCCGATCATCACCGAGGGGTTCGAGGTGTTGGTGCAGCTGGTGATGGCGGCGATCACGACGCGGCCGTGGTCGAGCTCGACCCTCGTGCCGTCCTCCAGCGTCACCTCGATCTGGTCGCCGCTACCGCCGTCGAGCGTCGCCGCCGGGGCGCCGCTGAGCGCGGGGCGCGGCTTGCCACGCTCGTCGTCATGGTCCTCGGCGGGCGGGTCGGAGGCCGGAAAGGACTCGTCGTTGGCCTCGTCGACCCCGTTGCCCATCTGCTCGGCCGCCTCCGGGTCGAACTCGTGCATCGCCTCCAGGAACGCCTCCTTCGCCTGCGTCAGCGGCACCCGGTCCTGGGGTCGCTTCGGCCCCGCGATGCTCGGCACGACCTCGCCCAGGTCGAGCTCCAGAGTGGCGCCGAGAAGACCGGATCTTCGGACTGGAGGCGTGGTGGAACATCCCCTGCTCGCGGGCGTAGGCGTCGACCAGCTCGAGCGTCTCGGTCGGTCGTCCCGTCAGCTCCAGGTAGCGCAGCGTCTCGGCGTCGATCGGGAAGATCGCGCAGGTCGAGCCGAACTCCGGCGACATGTTGCCGATCGTCGCCCGATCGGCCAGGCCGAGGGTCGCGAGGCCCGGCCCGAAGAACTCGACGAACTTGGAGACGACGCCGTGCTCGCGCAGCATCTCGGTCACGGTCAGCACGAGGTCGGTCGCGGTCGCCCCCGGCGGCAGCTCGCCGGCGAGCTTGAAGCCAACCACCTGCGGCAGCAGCATCGAGACCGGCTGGCCGAGCATCGCCGCCTCGGCCTCGATCCCGCCGACCCCCCAGCCGAGCACGCCGAGGCCGTTGACCATCGTCGTGTGGGAGTCGGTGCCGACCAGGGTGTCGGGATAAGCCCGCAAGGCGCCGCCGCGGTCGCTGCTGTAGACGACCTGGGAGATGTGCTCGAGGTTGACCTGGTGACAAATCCCGGTCGCCGGCGGGACGACGCTGAAGTTGTCGAACGCCTCCCGTCCCCACTTCAGGAACGAGTAGCGCTCGCGATTGCGCTCGAACTCGCGCTCGGCGTTGACCGCGAAGGCGCGCTCGTTGCCGAAGGCGTCGACCTGGACCGAGTGGTCGATCACCAGATCGACGTCGACCAGCGGGTTGATCTTCTCGGGGTCGCCGCCGATCTCCGCCATCGCGTCCCTCATCGCGGCCAGGTCGACGACCGCCGGCACGCCGGTGAAGTCCTGCATCAGGACCCGCGCCGGCTGGTAGGGGATCTCGATGCTGGGCTCAGCCGCCGCGTCCCAGCTCGCGATCGCCTCGACGTCAGCTGCGGACGCCGAAACACCGTCCTCCAACCGCAACACGTTCTCCAGCAAGACCTTCAGCGAATACGGCAGGCGGGCAACGTCGAAGCGCTCCTGCAGGGCGTCGAGGCGGAAGACCTCGTAAGACGCGGCCACCTACGTCGAGGTCCGAACGGGCGCCAAAGGAGTCGAGACTGCTCACGACTTCATCCTAGGCAAACGGTGGAGGGCCGCTGGCTAGCGCTTGTCGGGCGGATGGCCGTCGTCTACGGCTTTAGCTGCTTTCTGGCCAGCTGAGCCGCTCTGGGCGCGATCTGAGATGGATGGGGTGGCGAGGGCGAAGTGGGACATGGCGCGGAGCTGCAGCGGCGCGACCACCGCCTCGAGCTTGTTCCGCTCAATCGCCTTGACCGTCGCGGCGGCCACCTTGTCCGGGGTCGTGGTTCCCATCCCGGGTGGTGGCTTGGCGCCGGTCTCGGCAAACATGCCCGCCTCGCGGACGAAGCCCGGCGAGACGACCGACACTCCGATCCCCTGCGGGCCCAGATCGGTGCGCAGGCCAAACGCGAAGCCGCGCAGGCCGAACTTGGTCGCGTTGTAGATCGAGCTGCGCGGGCTGGCGACCTTGCCCGAGAGCGAGGAGACGAAGACGAGGTGGCCGCTGCCGCGCTCCACCATCGACGGGTAGAGCGCTCTCGCCATCAGCATCGGCGCCTCGAGGTTGACGCGTAGCGCTCGCGTCAGCTGCTCGGAAGTTAAATCCGTGAGCAGGCCCATCCCCGGGAGGCCGGCGTTGGCGACCAGGACGTCGACCTCCCCGGCATCGGCAGCCAGCTGCTCGACAGCGCCTGGCTCCGCCAGATCGGCCGAAAGCACCGTATGTCCCTCCCCCGGCAGTTCCGCCGCGAGCGCTTCCAGGGCCTCCGCCTTGCGGCCGCTGAGGACCAGTTTGGCGTCGTGCGCCGCCAGCGCCGCGGCGATCGCCCGTCCGAGGCCGCCGGTGGCGCCGGTGAGCAGGGTTGTGCGGCCGGCAAGTTCCATCCCAAGTCGCAAGCTAGCAGTCGGCCAACCGAGAGGAATCAGGGATGAAAGTGCGAAAGGCCACAAAATGTTTGTTTTTCATGAGCATCCGCCGGGGCGATCGTCTACACTGCTCGCCGTTCCGAACAACCGAAACGCCGAATCCCGCTCGCTGGAGGCGCCGCGGGAACGGGGGAACCACGTTTTCGGGGCTAACTCGCTCGATTAGGGCGGGGGCGCAGGCTCCTATAGCGCCAGCCCGACAGCTAACCCCGTAGGCCGACGAAGGAGATCGGTTTGCACAAGAACAGCTCAAAGTTCAGAGCGGGGTTGGTCGTAATTGCGACTTTTGTCGTCCTCGCCCTCGTACCCTCCGGCGCCAGCGCCAACTGTGGCGGCGGCGGCCTGACGCCGGCCGAAGTCGACATCTGCACCCCGACCGCCAAGGCGAGGCTGCTGCCGAACGGGATGCTGATCCCGCCGCAATCGGCGCCCACTCGGGTCAAGGCGGTTATCGCCGCGGCCAACAAAATCCGCACCAAACCCTACGTCTGGGGCGGCGGCCACGGTCGCTGGTGGGACCGAGGCTACGACTGCTCGGGCTCGGTCAGCTATGCCCTGCACGGCGGCGAATTCCTCGAAAGCCCGCTTCCCTCCGGCCCGATGGAACGCTGGGGCCTGCCGGGCGAAGGGCGCTGGATCACCGTCTATGCCAATGCCGGCCACGCCTACGCCGTGATCGCCGGGGTTCGCTGGGATACCTCGGGCGATGCCAGCGGCACCGGACCACGCTGGCACGAAGACCTGCGCGACAACATCGGTTACGTCGCGCGCCATCCCGCCGGGTTCTAACCGGTCGCCAGAAACTGGACGTCGTACTCCACCTCGGCCAACTGGCCGAGGTGGTTTTGTCCTTGACCTCCTGAACCACTCGGATAACTTCTCTATGTAGCTACTCCACCTGACATCCGCTTGGCAAGCCTCACCAAGCGTTATGGCGAGGTGCAGGCGGTTGCGGGCATCGACCTAGAGGTCGAGGCAGGGGAGTTCTTCACCCTGCTCGGGCCCTCGGGCTCGGGCAAGACGACGACGCTGCGAATGATCGCCGGCTTCGAGGACCCCAGCAGCGGGACGATCGAGTTGGCCGGACGGGACATGACGGGGGTGCCCCCCTACGACCGCGCGGTCAACACGGTCTTTCAGGACTACGCGCTGTTTCCGCACATGACGGTCGGTGAGAACGTCGCCTACGGGCTGCGCGTCGCGGGCGTCGGCAAGGTGGAGCGGGCGCGCCGGCGCGACGAGGCATTGGAGATGGTCCGCCTCCCCGGCTACGGCGAGCGCAAGCCGGGCGAGCTCTCCGGCGGCCAGCGACAGCGTGTCGCCCTCGCCAGGGCGATCGTCAACCGGCCCCAGGTGCTGCTGCTCGACGAGCCGCTCGGCGCCCTCGACCTGAAGCTGCGCGAGCAGATGCAGAGCGAGCTGAAGGCGATCCAGGGCGACGTCGGGATCACCTTCGTCTACGTCACCCACGACCAGGACGAGGCGCTGACGATGAGTGACCGGATCGCCGTCTTTCACGACGGCCGGATCGAGCAGGTCAGCCGACCGGTCGAGCTCTACGAGCAACCGGCAACCGAGTTCGTCGCCGGCTTCGTCGGCGTCTCGAACCTGCTGGAGCGAGACGGCGCTCGCTTCACGATCCGCCCGGAGAAGATCCAGCTGCTCGATGCCTCGACGACACCGAACGGGCTGCGAACCGAGCGGGGGCGGATCGCCGAGATCGCCTACGCGGGGATGGTCACCCGCTACACCGTCGCCCTCGATGGTGGCGGAGAGCTTCAACTCGTACGGCAGAACGTGGACGCCGCGTCGATCGACGCAGCGTCCGAGCGGGGACGGGAGGTGCTGGTGGGCTGGCGTCCGGAGCACACGGTCGCGGTCCGTGGCAAAGCGAAAACAGAGGAGGAACCACCGTGAGGACTCAGGACGCACACTCGGTACGAGCGGCGTGGCTTGTCGTCGCCGGCCTACTTGCCTTCATGCTGCTCTTGGCCGGCTGCGGCAGCAGCGACAACAGCTCAACCGGAAAGGAACTGACCAAGGTCGGCAAGGGAGAGGGGGCGCTCAGCCTGATCTCCTGGGCCGGCTACGTCGAACCCGAATGGGTCGAACCGTTCGAACAGAAGACCGGTTGCAAGGTCAACAACAAGGTCGCCGGCACGTCCGACGAAATGGTGCAGCTGATGCGCACCGGCCAGTACGACGGCGTCTCGGCCTCGGGCAACGCCACCGCGCGCCTGGTCGACGGCGGCGACGTCGACCCGGTCAACGTCAGCCTGGTCCCTAACTACAAGACGATCTTCAGCGACCTCAAGAACCAGCCCTACAACACCTTCGAAGGCGTCCACTACGGCATCCCGCACGGTCGCGGCGCCAACCTGCTGATGTGGAACAGCGAAGACGTCAAGCCCGCCCCGGACTCCTGGGAAGTGACCTTCAATCCGAGGGTGGCGGCCAAGTACAAGGGCAAGATCAGCCAGTACGACGACCCGATGTCGATCGCCGAAGCGGCGGTCTACCTGAAGTTCCACGAACCGAAGCTGGAAATCGAAAACCCCTACGAGCTGAATGAAGAACAGTTCGAAGCGGCCGTCAGCCTGCTGAAGGAACAGCGGTCCAACGTCGGCGAATACTGGTCGGACGCGGTGAAGCAGATCCAAGCATTCGGCAGCGGCGACAACGCGGTCGGCACCACCTGGCAATACCAGTACTTCGCCCTGCTGGAAGAAGGCAAGCCGATGGCGGCGAGCCCCGCCAGCCAGGGCTTCCTGCCGAAGGAGGGGGCGACCGGCTGGTCGGACACCTGGATGATCAGCTCCCAGGCCAAACACCCGAACTGCATGTACATGTGGATGAACTGGATCGTCTCGCCGAAAGTCAACGCCGAAGTCGCCGAATTCTTCGGCGAGGCGCCGGCCCAGAGCCTGGCCTGCGAACAAACCGCCGAGCAGGGCTTCTGCGCCAAATACCACGCCGAAAACCCGGGATTTTGGAAACGCGTCTACTACTGGGAGACGCCGGTCTCCGAATGCGGCAACGGCGAAAACGACTGCATGGACTACAACAAATGGGTCCAGGCCTGGACCTCGATCAAGGGCTAGCAGCGACCACGGGTCGCGGGCGATGACGTCTGAGGCCGTCGCAGAGAGGAGGTCGGCGGGCCACTGGCTCGCCGACCTCTTCCACGGCCGCCGGCGACTCCAGGTCGGGACGCTGCTCGCCGGCCCGGTCGGCTGGCTGGTTATCGGCTACCTCGGCTCGCTGTTCGTCCTGCTGATCTCGGCCTTCTGGACGGTCAGCCCGCTCAGCGGCGAGGTCGTGCGCGGCTTCAGCCTCGAAAACTTCAAGACGCTGGTCGAAGAACCCGTCTACCGCTCGATCGTCGAGCGAACCGTCCTGATCGCCGCCCTGGTCACGGTCACCGACGCAATCATCGCCTTCCCGATCGCCTTCTACATGGCCAAGCTGGCGAGCCGGCGAGGCAAGGCGGTCCTCATCGTCGGGGTGTTGTTGCCGCTCTGGTCGAGCTACCTGGTCAAGGTCTACGCGTGGCGGACGATGCTCGCCCACGACGGGGTGATCAACTGGGTGTTGAACCCGTTCGGCCTGCACGGCCCCGGCTACGGCAACGCCGCGGTCTGGCTGGTGATGAGCTACCTCTGGCTGCCGTACATGGTGCTGCCGATCTACGCCGGCCTGGAGCGAATCCCGAACTCGCTGATCGGCGCCTCCGAGGACCTCGGCGCCTCGCCGTTCACCACCTTCCGCCGAGTCATCCTGCCGCTCGCCTTCCCGGCCGTCGTCGCCGGCTCGATCTTCACCTTCTCGCTTACCCTCGGCGACTACATCACCCCTGAACTGGTCTCCAACAACCAGTTCATCGGCAACGTCGTCTTCAACAACATCACCAACAACCAGCCGTTCGCCTCGGCGCTGGCGCTGGTGCCGATCGTCGTGATGATCGCCTACCTGCTGGTCGCCCGCCGCCTCGGCGCCTTCGAGCACATCTGAGCCATGCGACTCTCGCGCCGTGCAACCCTCTTGCTCCGGATCGCCGTCTGTGCGGGCTTGGCGTTCATCTACGTGCCCCTGATCGTGATCGCGGTCTACGCTTTCAACTCGAGCAAGATCCTCGAATGGCCGCCGCCGGGATTCACTCTCGAGTGGTTTGGCAAGGCGCTCGAAAGCGAATCGGTCCGGGAAGCCTTCCTGACCTCGCTGAAAGCGGGGATCGCCGCGACGGCGATCGCGATCCTGCTCGGCACCCTGGCGTCGATAGCCGTGTCGCGGTACCGCTTCTTCGGCCGCGAGACGATCTCCTTCCTCGTCATCCTGCCGATCGCCCTGCCCGGAATCGTCACCGGCGTCGCGCTGAGCAACACCTTCACCCAAGTGCTTGGCATCCCGCTGTCCCTCTTCACGGTGATCGTCAGCCACGCCACCTTCTGCATTGTCGTCGTCTACAACAACTCGGTCGCCCGCCTGCGGCGCCTCTCGACCTCGTTCGAGGAAGCCTCGGCGGACCTCGGGGCGCACACCTGGCAGACCTTCCGCTTCGTCACCCTGCCCGGCCTGCGCAGCGCCCTGGGGGCCGGCGCCCTGCTCGCCTTCGCCCTCTCCTTCGACGAGATCATCGTCACCAGGTTCACGATCGGCGCAGGGGAAGAAACGCTGCCGATCTGGATCTTCAACAACCTCTTCCGGCCGCACCAGCTGCCGGTCGTGAACGTCGTCGCCGTACTCGTTGTGCTGATCTCGATCATCCCGGTCTACCTCGCCCACCGCCTCACCCGTGAGGAAGGGGGCGCGGCGGCGGCGCGCGGCGGCAAGGTCGAAGCCGAGGCGACGGCGGTACCGTAACGACGACGCGGCCGACTACTGGCGCGCCAACCGCTCGGCCTGCTCGGCGCCGACGTAGGGCGCCAGGGTCAGCTCGACTAGATCCGGCAGCAGCGCCTCTAGCTTCTCGGTTCGGCCGCTGCTTATCTCGCGGACGATCAACGAGACGATGCCCCCGACCAGGGTCTCCTCGGTCGCCTCTGGAAGCGGGCGCTGACCGCCGTGCTCCGGGCGACCCGCCTTGAGGATCTCGACCAGGGCCTCCATCGAGGCGCGGTGGCGGGCCGCGATCTCGCCGCCGGCGGCGATCGGCTCGATCATGCAGAGTCGGGCCAGCTCGGGCTCCCCGGCCAGGAAGCGCAGCATCGTCGCCAGCGCGGCGCGCACCTTCTGCGGCCACTCTTCGAATGACTCGGCAGCGGCCTGCATCGAGGCGCGGATGTGATCGGCGACCATCTCGTAGGCGGCTAGAAAGCAGGCCTCCTTGTCGGCGAAATGCTCGTAGAAGGTTCGCCGCGAGACCGAGGCGGCTTTGGTGATGTGGGCGACCGTGGTCGCGTTGTAACCGCGCTCGGCGACCGTGTCGACCAGCGCGGTGACGATCCGCTCGCGTTGGTTCTGGACTATGAACTCACGCGGCAGGCCGTGGCGGCCGGCGGGCAGGCGCGAAGAAGCGACCGTCGGCGCCGGTTCGTCCCCTTTCTTGGCCTTCCCCTTTGCCATAAACCGACGATACCCCAGAACCGGGAGGTCACGGTCGGCGTCTGCTCCGCCTACCTCAGAGGCTGAACCAGCAGCTCGTCCTCGGCGACGCGAGCGCCCAGGTAAGGCATCACCGCCAGGTAGATCAGCTCCGGCAGGAACTCCTCTCCGCGATCGATCGAGCCGGACTCGACCTTCGTCAGGATCGTTCCGTAGACCGCCCCGGCGGCGATTTCGGCCGTGCAGCGGGAGACCGGCCTCTCGCCCTCGACTTCGCCTCGGCCACGGTCGAGCAGATCGGCGATCCGCTGCACGATCTGGTCGCGGCGAGCCTGGGCGCCGCTCCCCGCACCGTTCACCGCGACCATCAGGAAACGGGCCCGCACCGAGTCTTCTTGAAGGAAGCGCATCGCCGCTAAGCCCGCCGCCCAGATGCGGTCGTGCCAGGTCTCCCGTCCGTCGCAGGCCGAGGCGACCCTGGCGCAGAGCCTATCCAGGGTCTCGTCGTGAAGGCCGAGGAAGCAGTCTTCGAGGTCAGCGAAGCAGCGATCGAAGTGGGCACGACTGACCTGGGCCTGATCGCACACCGTCCCTATGTCGACCGCCGCGAAACCCCGGCTGCCGACCATGTCGACCATCGCGGAGGCGATCCTGTCACGGGCCGGATCGCGTCCTCTGCGCAAACTGCTCACATCGTCCTAGCCCAACTCCCTGCGCTTGGCTTTCTCCGGCGGGGGACCACTAAGCAGCCGCCCGGGCCTGGGCCGCCTCCGCTGCACGCGCCGCCTCGACCTCGCCGACGTACGGCGTCAAGGTCACCTGCAGCATCTCCGGCAGAAGTCCTTTGAGATCGTCGACCCGGTCCGCGACCAGCCGTTGGTGAACCAGCCACATCAGACCGCCGACGATCGCGACCTCGAGCCCCTCCGGCAACCGACTCGTCCGCGGGTTGAGGTCCCTTCCCTCGCGCAGCTTCGGCGCGACGCTCTCCAGCATCCCCTGGTAGCGAGCAAGCGCCTCCCCGCCGGCCGCCTGACTCTCGACGATGCAGAGCTTGGCCCGCGACCGCTCGGTGACGACCATCTCCAGGAATACCTCGAGGCCGGCGGCGATCTGATCCACCCAAGGCTGCTCGGTGTCGACCAGCTCGATGAAGACCTCGCCGGCCGCCTCGACGCTCTCGTCGAAAGCGGCGAGGAAGCACTCTTCCTTGTTCGCGAAGTGCTCGTAGAAGGTGACGAGGGCCACCCTCGCGGTTTTCGCGATCAGCTCGATCGTGGTCTTCTGGTAGCCACGTTCGGCGACCAGCTCGGCGGTCGCCAGCAGCATCCGCTCGCGCTGGTTCTGGGTGACGAAGTCGCGCGGGATCAGATGACGCCCGGTGGGCAGTTTCGCGAGGCGCTCGGAGAGTGACCGCGAGTCGGCCATTCCGACAAGGTACCAAAACATATACCTGATGTCTACTTGCCTTTTCTATAGAAAACATTGCGTTCTAGGCACTGGCGTTTCTAAAAGGTGCTATACCTAGACAAAAGGATTATGTTTTCAAACGGCGACAGCGCCTCGATCATTTCCTTTCCGGGCCCCCGCGGGCGCAAGCCGCCCAGGGAGCGCCTGCTGGAGGCGGTGCTCGTGGTGAGCGGTGAGCTGGGCTACGAGAAGGTGGCGGTCCGGCATGTGATCGAGCAGGCGAAGACCAGTCGCGCGACCTTCTACAAGCACTTTGACGATCGCGAGGACTGCTTTGCGCAGGCCTACAGCGATGCCTGCGGGTGGCTTTACCGGCGCCTGATCGGCGCCGCCAAGCGCCAACCCTCCTGGCGGGAGGGACTGCGCGCCGCGCTGGCGGAGCTGCTCGAGTTCTGCGCCAACCAACCGGCGATCGCCAAGGCGCTGCTGGTCGAGGTGCACGCCGCCGGAGAGCGGCCGCTGGCGCAGCGGCGGGATCTGATGGAGCGCCTCTCCCGCGCGCTCGACAGCGCCCGAGACGAGATCCCCTCCCGCCAAGCCCCACCTCCTGTCACTTCGGACTTCATCGTCGGGGCGATCGACACCCTGCTTGCGGCAAAACTGCTCGACGGCGACGCCGCGCGAGCCCCCGAGATGCTGCCGGGCCTGCTCCACTTCGTCGTCATGCAATACCTCGGCGAGTCCGCCGCCTGGGAGGAGATGACCGCCGCCCCGCTTGCCCAGTGGAGCGCCCGGCGGGAAGCGGCCGCGGAGATGCCCCCAGAGCGATAAAAGCGCTAGAGGGGGATGTTGCCGTGCTTGCGCTTCGGCTGAGGCACTCGCTTCGAGTGCAACATACGGAGCGCCTTGATCAGCTTCGGGCGGGTTTCCTTCGGCTCGATCACGTCGTCGATGTAGCCGCGCTCGGCCGCCGAGTACGGGTTGGCGAAGTGGGCTTTGTAGTCGTCGATCAGCTTCTGGCGGCGCTCGTCGGGAGTCGGCGAGGAGGCGATGTCTTTGCGGTAGATCACGTTGACGGCGCCCTCCGGGCCCATCACCGCGATCTCGGCGGTCGGCCAGGCGACGTTGTAGTCGGCCAGCATGTGCTTGGAGCTCATCACGTCGTAGGCGCCGCCGTAGGCCTTGCGGGTGACCACCGTGAGCTTCGGCACGGTCGCCTCGGTGAAGGCGTAGAGGAGCTTGGCGCCGTGGCGGATGATCCCGTTCCACTCCTGGTCGGTGCCGGGCAGGAAGCCGGGCACGTCGGTGAAGGTGAGCAGCGGCACGTTGAAGGCGTCGCAGGTGCGGACGAAGCGGGCCGCCTTCTCAGAGGCCTCGATGTCGAGCACGCCGGCCAGGAATGCAGGCTGGTTACCGACCACGCCGACCGGGAAGCCGTCGAGCCGCGAGAAGCCGCAGACGATGTTCTTGGCGAAATGCTCGTGGACCTCGAGGAACTCACCGTCATCGACGATGCGAGTGATCACCTCGCGCATGTCGTAGGGCTTTGAGGGATCGTCCGGGACGACCGTGTCGAGGTCCTCGTCTTCGCGCTCCGGATCGTCCTCGGGGGGAAAACGCGGCGGCGGCTCGAGGTTGTTGGAGGGCAGGAAGCTGAGCAGGTAACGCGCGTCCTCCAGGCAGCTCTCCTCGTCCTCGGCGGCGAAGTGGGCGACGCCGGACTTCGTGTTGTGGCTCATCGCCCCACCCAGCTCCTCGAACTCGACCTCCTCGCCGGTCACGGTCTTGATCACTTCCGGGCCGGTGATGAACATGTGCGAGGTCTCTTTGACCATGAAGATGAAGTCGGTCATCGCCGGCGAGTAGACGGCGCCGCCAGCGCAGGGACCCATGATCAGGCTGATCTGCGGGATCACGCCCGAGCACTGGACGTTGCGCACGAAGACGTCGCCGTAGGCCCCGAGCGAGACGACCCCCTCCTGGATGCGGGCGCCGCCGGAGTCGTTGATCCCGATCACCGGCGCCCCGACCTGGGCGGCCTGATCCATCACCTTGCACATCTTCTCGGCCATCACCTCACCGAGGCTGCCGCCGAAGACGGTGAAGTCCTGGGAGAAGACGAAGACGGTGCGGCCGTCGATCGTGCCGTGGCCGGTGACGACGGCGTCGCCCCAGGGACGGCGTTTCTGCATCTCGAAGTCGTAGGTGCGGTGACGGACGAAGGTGTCGAGCTCCTCGAAGGAGCCGGGGTCGAGCAGCTTCTCGATCCGCTCGCGGGCGGTCAGCTTGCCCTTGGCATGCTGCTTCTCCACCGCCTCCTCGGAGGCGGAATGGACCGCCGCCTCGCGCAGCTCACGCAGGTAATCGAGCTTCTCCTCGTGGGTGATCGGGTTCTTCTCGCGCATCGAGGCGCGAGAGTCTATTTCGAACTCAGAATTCGGCGCAGATCGCGTGGGCTTCGACCGCCCAGGCGCTGCCCTCGGGCGCGATCGCGCGGGCCGTGGCCGACCAGCTGGTCCGCTTGGAGCCGTTCACGACCGGCGCCGATTCGGTGATCGCAACCGTGGTCGTGCTGCCGACGACGCGGGCGCCTCCACCGACCACCTGCTTGCCGGCTGGGCAGTCGGCGGTGACTGACTTCGTTTCTTCGCTGGTGTTGCTGAGGCTTGCTTTGCTCACGTAGGCGACGTTCTTGACCAACTGGCCGAGAAGAGCGGCGGACAGCTTGTCGCTGGTGACCGCTTCCTTGCTCAGCTTGCCGGCCGTGACGGCTTCGGGGCTGAGCTTCGAGTTGGTGACGGCGCTGTTGAGCAGCTTCGATTCGCTGACTGCGCCGTCCTTCAACTTCGAGCTGGTCACCACGCCGCCGCCAAGCTGCCCGGAGCGAACCGCGCCGGTTGCCAGCTGGCTCGAACCGATCGTCGCCGCGGCGATCTTGGCGCCGGTCACCGCGCCGTTGGCCAGCTTCGCGTTCGTCACCGCGCCGTTCTTCAGTTTCGGCGTGGTCACCGCCCCCTTGGCGATGCTCTTCGCCTTGACCGAGTTCTTGGTCGCCGTCGTCGCCGCGTAGGCGGCGCCGCTGAGCGCGACGAACAGCGCCACGCCCGAGAGCACGTTGGCCACGGACAGGTGCTTCCTCAGATGCTTCACGTCGTTCCTCTCCTCGTTTGTTCAGGCGCTGCCGAAGGGCTGCTTCTGCGGTTCGGCCAGGCGATCGAGGATTCGCTCCAGATCCTCCGCGGCGAGGTCGGACCCCTCGCCAGCGCGGAGCTCGACACGCGTGCCGAAGCCCTTCTCGGCCATCGTCACCTCTAAACCCTCGAGCCCGGCGATCAGCTCGCTCAGCTCGGGCTCGGACTTCATCAGGGTCCTGGAGACCTCGATCATTGGGGGCCGCTTCAACTCCCGCGGCGGCGTTCCTCCCCCTGGGCGTCGACGTGCCGGTTGTTAGCCGCCCCTATGGGCGGCTAACAACCGGCACGTCGAGACGACGGCTAAAAGAACGCGCCGCCCTTGTATTCGCCGAAGACATCGCGCATCGCGCCGCAGACCTCGCCGATCGAGGCATCGGCGGCGAGCGCAGCCCGGATCGGGTGCAGCAGGTTGCCCTCTCCGCGCGCGACGTCGCGCAACGTCTCCAGCCTCTCGCCGACCACGGTCTGGTCGCGGTTCTCCTTGAAGGCCTTCAGCCGGGCCAGCTGGCGCTGCTCGGACTCGGGGTCGACGCGGAGGATGTCGACGTCGTCGACCTGGTCGGTGACGTATTTGTTCACGCCCACGACCACATCCTGGCCAGACTTGTAGCGCTCGTGGTAGGAGAGCGCCGACTCCTCGATCTCCTTCTGCATGAAGTCCAGCGCCTGGACCGAGCCGCCCATCTCCTCGACCTTGCCGATCAGCTCCCAGGCGCGCTGCTCGATCTCGTCGGTCAGCGACTCGACGAAGTAGGAGCCGGCGAACGGGTCGACGGTGTCGGCGACGCCCGACTCGTGGGCGAGCACCTGCTGGGTGCGCAGGGCGATCCGGGCGGAGCGCTCGGTCGGCAGCGCCAGCGCCTCGTCGAAGCCGTTGGTGTGCAGCGACTGGGTGCCGCCGCTGACCGCGGCGAAGCCCTGCAGGGCGACGCGGATGATGTTGACCTCGGGCTGCTGTGCCTGCAACGTCACACCGCCGGTCTGGGTGTGGAAGCGGATCTTCATCGAGTTCGGGTCCTGCGCCCCGAACCGCTCGGCGACGATCTGCGCCCACATCCGCCGCGCGGCGCGGAACTTGGCGACCTCCTGGAAGACGTTGTTGTGGCAGTTGAAGAAGAAGGCGAGGCGGTTCGCGAACTCGTCGATCTTCAGGCCGCGATCGAGCGCCGCTTCGACATAGGCGATCGCGTTGGAGAGGGTGAACGCCACCTCCTGCACGGCCGAGCAGCCCTTCTCGCGGATGTGGTAGCCGGAGATCGAGATCGTGTTCCACTTGGGCACGTTCTCGCGGCAGTACTCGAAGATGTCGGTGGTCAGCCGCATCGTCGGCTCCGGCGGGTAGATGTAGTTGCCGCGGGCCATGTACTCCTTCAGCACGTCGTTCTGGACCGTGCCACGCAGCTTCTCGGAGGGGACGCCCTGCTCCTCGCCGACCAGCTCGTAGAGCAGCAGCAGGATCGCGGCCGGGGCGTTGATCGTCATCGAGGTCGAGACGCCGTCGAGCGGGATCTGGTCGAAGCAGATCCGCATGTCCTCGATCGTGTCGATCGGGACGCCGGTGCGGCCGACCTCGCCGTTGCAGAGCGGGTCGTCGGAGTCGCGGCCGAGCTGGGTCGGCAGATCGAAAGCCATCGAGAGCCCGGTCGAGCCGTGCTCGATCAGGTAGCGGTAGCGCTCGTTGGTGTCCTCTGGAGAGGCGAAGCCGGCGTACTGGCGCATCGTCCAGAGCCGGTCGCGGTACATCCCCTCGTGGATGCCACGGGTGAAGGGCGGCGAGCCGGGCTCACCGAGCCGCTGCTCGAGGCCCGGGGCGACGTCCTCCTCGGTGTAGAGGCGGTCGATCTCGATCCCCGAGTCGGTGAAGACGCGCTCGTCCTCGGGCCCGACGAGCGGCGCGATGGTTCGCGTCGCCTCGTCAGCTACGGTCCTATTCGTCTTGTCCGCCATCTCCCGGAGGATATTCGCAGCGACCGTCCTGGCGGTCCTCGCGTCGGCGCTGCCGGCAAGCGCCGAGGCCCGCATCGTCGTCTCCGGCGGCGAAGCGACGCTGACTCTCGATCGCGGGCTGACCCGGGAGCTTCGGCGCGAGGGCGTCGACGTCGAGGGCATCGGTGCGGCGACGGCAAGCGGCCGACGGATCACGCTGCCGGTCGTGGCCGGCGCGACGAACGGCGCTGCGGGTCGTGGCGCACTGACCCTGGACGGCGGCTTCTCCTTCGACTCGGGCGCCCGCGCGGCCCGCGTCGGCGAGATCCTCGTCAACACGGGGAAGGGGCAGAGCACCGCGAAGATCGCCGGCACGCACCGGATCCTCGCGAAGCACGGCCGGCTGCGGAGCAGCCCGGCCGGCTTCGGCACGAGGATTCGGATCTCCGATCTGACCTTGACCGGCGGGACGGCCGCCACCGTCAACCGCAAGCTGAACCTGTCCGGCGTCTTCCACGCAGGACAGCGCCTTGGCTCGCTGACGATCGTCGCGATTCCCGAGAGCGTCCAGATCGAGTTCGGCAAGATCGCCATCGGCGGGCCCGAAACGACGTTCTCGAAGCTGGAATCGCTCGGCGTTCAGATGGGAATCTGGGGCGCCTCGGAACGGTGGGCCGCCCCGGGCGAAACGTACTTCCTCTTCCCGGTGGTGCCGGGCGCGGTGGCTCCCGACGCCTCGGCCGGCATCCTCGAGAGCGAGGCTGGCGACGGGGTGAGCATGGAGATCCAGGCGCCCCCTCCCCGCAACATGCTCCTGCGCGAGCCGCAGATCGATCTTGCCGCACGCGAGCTCAGCGCCAGGCTGAGCGCACTCTCGGCGGACGATCCGGGCGTGACCGGGACGATTGCGACGCTCGACTACAGCGCCGCGACCTTCCAGATTCGCCCCAAGGTCGGGGCATTCGAACTGATGGGCATCCGGGCGATCGCCAACCAGCTCATCGCCGACCAGCTCAACGCGCGCTTCGTCACGCCGGGCCTCTTCCAGGCAGGCGAATTGCTTGCCCGGATCACCGTGACGCTGCACGCCCCCGCAGTGGGCTGAGCGGCGCTCAGTCCGAGGCGCCGGCGAGACGCTCGACGCCGGACTGCTCGATCGTGCGGCGCAGGCCGTCGTTCAGCTCGACCTTCGGCGCCCAACCGAGCAGGTCGCGGGCGCGCGAGATGTCGGGCTGGCGCTGTTGGGGATCGTCGACCGGCAGCGGCTCGAAGACGATCTCCGAACGCGACTCGGTCACCTCGATCACGGCCTTTGCAAGCTCCAGCAGCGTGAACTCGTTGGGATTGCCGACGTTGACCGGCAGGTGCACGTCGGACTCGGCGAGGGCGACGATGCCCCGAATCAGGTCGTCGACGTAACAGAAGCTGCGCGTCTGGCTGCCGTCGCCGAACACGGTCAGCCGCTGGTCCTTGAGCGCCTGCCGCAGGAAGGTCGGGATTGCCCGCCCGTCGTGGGCGCGCATCCGCGGCCCGTAGGTGTTGAAAATCCGCACGATCGAGGTATCGACCCCCTGCTGGCGGTGGTAGGCCATCGTCAGCGCCTCCGCGTAGCGCTTCGCCTCGTCGTAGACCCCGCGCGGCCCGATCGGGTTGACGTGACCCCAGTAGTCCTCGGTCTGGGGGTGGACCTGGGGATCGCCGTAGACCTCGCTGGTGGAGGCCAGCAGGAAGCGCGCCCGCTTGAACTTGGCCAGGCCGAGCATGTGATGGGTGCCGTGCGAGCCGACCTTGAGCGTGTGCAGAGGCAGCCGCAGGTAATCGATCGGGCTGGCCGGCGAGGCGAGGTGGTAGACGAAGTCGACCTGCTCGGGAATCTCGACCCGCTCGGTGATGTCGATGTTGCGAAACTCGAAGGCGTCGTCGCGGAGGTGCTCGATGTTCTGCAGCGAGCCCGTCTCAAGGTTGTCGACGCAGATCACCCGGTGCCCCTTCCCAAGCAGGTGCTCGCAGAGATGGGAGCCGAGGAATCCGGCGCCGCCGGTGATCACGCAGGTGCTCATGGACCCGATGCTATCGGGGCCGCCCCATCGCGACAGCCGTCAGCGGTTCGTGCAATTTCCGGCCTTTTGGGCCGTCCAATCGTCCAAGCGGGGGGAGAACCCGAGCCCGCTCAGAGCTTTGCCTGAGATGTTCGGACAACGGAGCTGAACCGGTGCAGGGGGACGTCGCCACAGCCGGGCGCAAGCGCGCCGCAATCAAGCTGATCGCCCGCGAGGGCGCCGAGCTGAGCCAGACGGCGCGCCGCTACTCGCTCTGCGCCGAGGATGCCGAGGACGCCTTCCAGCGCGCCCTGGAGATCCTCCTCACCAAAGCGCCCAACGAGCGGCCCCGCGACCTGATCCGGTGGACCAAGACGGTGGTCAAGCACGAGGCGCTGGCGATCCGGCGCAAGCGCGAGCGGTTGCTCGGAGCTCCGTTGCCACACGGCGACCGCGAGAAGACGGCGGACGATCCGGTGGCGCTGATCCCTGCCCGCGGAGGCGGGCCGGACGAACGTCTTGAAATTCGCGAGCAAGTCGCCCGCAGCCGCGAGGCGCTGCGGACCCTGAAGCCGGCGGAGCTGCGCAGCCTGACATTGCTCGCCGCCGGTCATTCCTATGAGGAGATCGGCGAGATCACCGGCTTCAGCCATACGAAGGTGAATCGTTCCTTGGCCGAGGGCCGGGAGCGCTTTCGCGACTTCCTCTCGCGCAGCGAGGACGGCACTCGCTGCATGGAGATGGCGGCGCCGCTGTCGGCGTTTTGCGACGGCGAGGCGAGCGCCGAGGAGGCGACCGCGGTACGGGAGCACCTGCGTGCCTGCGCAGGCTGCCGAGCCACGGTGCGCGCCTACCGGGCGACGCCCGCGGCGGTCGCGGCTCTGGCTCCGGCGCTGCCGGTCTCGCGCTCCCTCTTGGAGCGGGCGCACGACCTCCTCGCCGGACTTCACTCGCGCCTGCCCGGAAGCGGTGGGACAACCGATGCCGGCATGGCTCAGGTAGCCGCGGTGGGCGGGACGCGGGGCGCCGGGATGGCCGCCCTGGCCAAGGCGCTCGCGATCTGCGCCGGCACGGTGGGGGGCGCCGCGGCCTGCGTCGCGACGGGGGTGGCGCCCGTCCCGCTCGACCTGGCGCCGCAACAGGCAAACAAAGTGAGGATCGAGCGCATCTCCAAGCGGGCGATCGAGAATTCCGCGCCGGGCGTCGACTATCAGCCGGCGACAGCGGCACCCGAACCGGAGCCGCAACGGCCGCCGCAGCACGAACGGCAACCGGAGCCCGAGCCGGTCGAACCAGCGCCGACCGTTGCCGAAGCGGGGGCGGTCGAATACACGGCGCCACCGCCCGAACCCGTGGCGGCAAGCGATGAACCATCTGCTGCATCCAGCGGCAGCCCCGCCGGGGAGTTCGGCCCGTGATGGCGCGGGTGGGACTGGCGCTCTCGGCCGCGCTCGCCCTGATCCCCCTCTGCCTGCCGCCGACGGCAAACGCAAGCCCACCCCCGCCGGACAACCTCACGGTGGTCGGTGGCGAGGACGCGTGGCATGCCGACAACCGCTTCGAGCTCGAGTGGACGAACCCGCCGGGCGCGACCCCGCTCGGGGCCGTCCATTACCGGATCCGCGATCCGCTGGGGGTCGCGATTGGCGAGACAAAACTGGGCTGGGTGACCGAGGGGATCGCCGCCTTGACCGTCCCCGACGTGCCCGGCATCTATACCGCCGAAGTCTGGCTCGAGGACGCCGCCGGGGCGCAGGGCTCCCCGGCGGTGGCGCGTTTGCGCTTCGACGACTCCCGACCGGGCACGATCGAGCCCCTGCCCGTCCCAAGCTGGGTCGGCCGTACGGCGTTCCCGCTCACAGTTCGCCTCGGTCACCCTCAGGGGCCGGCGCCTCTCTCGGGCATACGCGGCTACGCGGTCGCGATCGATTCCGCGATCGACGGGGGTCCATGCGCGACGGTGGACCGCTGCCTGGACAAAGAGACCTCGTTGCGAGGTGGCATCGACGACGACTCACTGACGATCGCGGCCCTGCCGGAGGGGACGAGCTTCCTCCACGCCGTCGCCGTCTCAGGCTCCGGGATGAAGTCCGCGGTGAACGGCCAGGCCGTGCTTCGGATCGACACGACCGATCCGATCACACGACTGGAGGGAACCGCGGACGGCTGGGTGGATCACCCGGTCAAGCTGACGGCGGCCGCGACCGACACCGGCTCGGGGATGGAGCCCGACGGCCAGGGGCCGCCGCCCTTCACCGCGATTCGGGTCGACGACGGCGCGCCGACGATCAGGGCGGGTGGCTCCAGCGCCGAGACCGTGATCGGCGAAGGCGCCCACCGGATCGCCTACTACGCGCGCGACGCGGCCGGCAACGTCGACGACGGAGGCGCCAGCAACAACATCCCCAACCCGCCGCCCCGGACGACTCTGGTGCGGATCGACCGTAAGCCGCCAAGCGTCGCCTTCGCCAACTCGCAGGACCCGCATGATCCCGAGCTGGTCCGGGTCCGGATCGCGGACCCGCTCTCCGGTCCCGATTCCTCGCGGGGCCGGATCGGCGTGCGGGCGGCCGGATCGGGTGATCCCTTCACGCCCCTGCCACTCTTGCCCGCCGGGGATGGCGAGCTGCACGCCCGCTGGGACTCCGACGCCT
The DNA here is from genome assembly GCA_963706605.1 of uncultured Solirubrobacterales bacterium. Taxonomy (GTDB): domain Bacteria; phylum Actinomycetota; class Thermoleophilia; order Solirubrobacterales; family 70-9; genus VRUE01. The sequence goes on along the minus strand of OY970165.1, from coordinate 1,389,486 downwards.
ATCCCGCCGGCGAATACGAGTTCCGGGCAGTGGGCTACGACGCGGCCGGGAACGCCACCGCCACGACGCGGCGCGCAGACGGCTCCGCGATGGTCCTCTCCAATCCGCTGAAGACGATGACGACGCTGCGTGCCGGCTTCGGCGGCAGAGCGCTGCGAACGGCTCCCTATGGCCGCGGAGTTCGACTCGACGGCCGACTCGACGCCAGCGGGGGAACGCCCCTGGCCGGGATGCCGGTGCGGGTCGTCGAGCGCTTTGCCGCAGGCGCCGAGCCGTCGACGCAAACGTCGATCGTGACGACCGACTCCGGCGGCGGCTTCTCGGTCCACCTCGCCCCGGGCCCGAGCCGCGAGGTCACGGCGAGCTTCGGCGGAAGCCCAACGCTGACTCGCTCCTCCAGCCGCTCACTCGGCCTGGGGGTGCGGAGCGCGGTGCGGCTGCGGACCTCCTCGGCGGTCGCAAGGATCGGCGGCACGCCGTTGGTCTTCCGGGGACGGATCGCGGGCGTCCCCGGCGCGATTCCCTCCGGGGGCAAGTCGGTGCAGCTTCAGTTCCGGCTGCCGGGCCTGCCCTGGGCCGAGTTCCGGACGATCCAGACCGACCGCCGCGGCCGCTTCCGCTACGCCTATCGCTTCAGCGACGACGACAGCCGCGGCGCCCGCTTTCAGTTCCGGGCCTACGCGCCCGCGCAGAGCGGCTGGCCCTACGAGCCGGGAGGCTCGCTGCCAGTCGCAGTGCGCGGACTATGAGGGTGTAGGTCTACGTCCTCAGACCAGCGGGAGCTCGTCGAGCGCCCTGCGGACCCGCTGCTCAACCTCGTCGCGGTTGCGCTTCAGCGTGGTCTCGACCCGGCGCCGGCGTTTACGAGCCTCGCGCTCGACCCGATTGCGGGTCTTCCGCGCTTCGGTCGCCGCTTTGCGGCGGGCGCCGGCGCCGCGGCGCTCGGTGCGCTTCACCGTGCGGCGCAGCTGGTTGCCGTAGGACTTGAGCTGCTTCTCGGCAGCGGCGCGGCCGCTGAAGGGCTCGACCAGGTCGGCGACACGGTCGCTGACCTCGAGCACCGCGCCGACCGGCAGATCGACCGCCCGCTCGGCGGCCGAGCGCACCTGCTCGGTGCGGGTGGGGGTGGCGGCGGGGGCGGGGGCGCTTTTCGACTTCGCCTCGGCTTTGGGTTTGGCGCTGCGGGCTTTATTGGCTTTACTGGTTTTGACTGCCATCTAGGAATTCATCCCTTCGAAGTGGTTTTTGGGAAGTGGGGGGAGTTCGCGAGTGTAGCGAACATACGTTCCTCCGAACACCCGTTCTTAAACCGCCTCCTCCAAAGCGTTACGGATGGTGGAGAGGCCCTGCTCATCGGCCGCCGCGGCGATCGGGTAGCGGGCGTCGAGGCCAAGGTCCGCCTCGTCGAGCGCCAGATCACCGAACGCGACCGCGCCGCCGGCCTCGCGCACGATCAGCTGGGCGGCGGCCGCGTCGACGGAGCGGCAGGGCCGCAGGCTGAGCATCCCGTCGAGGCGCCCGGCGGCGACGTAGGAGGCGGTGATCGCGATCGAGCCGACCACCCGCAGCCGGTAGACCCGGCCATCCAGGGCCTCCGCAACCGGCAGCAGACGTCCCGGCTCGGCCGACTCGATACCGAGCAGCTCCAGCTTCTCACCTGCGGACGCCGCCACCTGGATTGGTCGCTCGCCCAATGACGCCCCGGCGCCGCGACGGGCGACGAACTCCTCGCCGGCGCCGAAGTCGTAGACGTAGCCGAACTCGACGTCGGACATCGAGGTGCCCGAGGCCACAGCGATGCTGAGGCTGTGTGAGGGCAGGGTTCGTCTGGCATTGAGAGAGCCGTCGATCGGATCGATCACCACCCGCGCCGGCCCACCGTCGCCGAAGGCGACCTCTCCGCGCTCCTCGGAGACTGCGACGAAGGCGGCGCCCGCCGCGCCCAGATCGTCGAGCTCGGCGAAGACGGCGTCCTCGCAGCGGCGATCGATGACGAGGGTGCGGTCTCCCCCCTCGCCCACTCCCTCATACACGGTGCGCGCCTCGCTCCCCGGCGTCTGCTCGAACACCTGTTGCTGCACGGCGACGATCCGGCGGCAGATTCCCAGCCAGTCTGCGGAGAAAACGTCCATCGTCCTCATCCTATGGACGCCGCCCGGATCAACCATCCAGGTAGCGTTGGACCATGCTTGCCCTCGCCGAGCCCCAGGAGCGCGCGGTCCACCACGGCGACGGGCCGCTGCTGCTCGCCGGCGAGGCCGGCACGGGCAAGACGGAGGCGCTGGCGCGCCGCCTGGCGCGACTCGCCGGGGAGGGGGTCGCGCCCGACCGGGTCCTGGTGCTCACCTCGACCCGGGTCACCGCGCAACGTCTGCGGGAGCGGGTCGAGGTGCTGCTCGATCGGCCCTACGAGGAGCTCTGGATCGGCAGCTGGGACCAGCTCGGCGAGCGGCTGCTGCGCGAGCACTCGACCGAGGCGAGCCTCGATCCCTTCTTCGACGTGCCCGGCCGGGCCGAGCGACTCGCGATGCTGCTCGACCAGCTCGACGAGCTGCCGCTGCGCCGCCACGAGATCCGCGGCAACCCGGCCGGCCTGCTGGCCCGCCTGCTGGAGCAGATCGACGAGCTGAAGTCTGGCACCGACTCCCCCGACCCCGAGCTTGCCGAGCTGGTGGCCGCCCACGATCGCATCCTCGCCAACGCCGGCAGCCTCGACCGGGGCGACGTCTTCCTGACCCTGAACAAGCTCCTCGACGAGCAGCCGGAGGTCCGGCGCACGCTGGCGGATCGCTTCCCCTACCTGATGGTCGACGAGCTGGAGGACACCACCACAGCCCAGAGGGCGATTCTCGCGACCCTGGCCCGCGACAACCCGAACCATCTCTACGCGGTCGAGAAGGACGACCACAGGGCGGCCTGGTTCCGCAGGCTGCATCCGGAGGGCGACGTGGTTGCGCTGGACCGGCAGTTCCGGGACCCCCCGACGCGGTTCTGGCGCTGCGGCAACGAGCGCGCCCAGGCGCAGGCAGTCGCACGAGAGGTCGAGCACCTGCTGGCCACCGGCTCGCTGCCGGAAGACATCTGCGTGCTGATCGACGATCAGGCCAGGGGCGGCCCCGTGGCCGCGGCGATGGAAGAGCGCGGCATCCCCTTCCACCTCTCCGGCCCAGCCGCCCTCTTCCAGCGCCCCGAGGTGCGCGACGCGATCGCCTGGCTGCGAGTGCTCGCCGACCCGGCCGACTCGGCGGCCGCGGCGCGGGCTCTGACCAGACCCCCGGTCGAGCTTCGCTCGGCTGATCTGGCGCGGCTGACGACGATCGCACGCCGCCGCAAGCTCGATCTGGTCTCCGCCTCCGAGGCGGCGCTCGAGAGCCCCCAGATCCCGCCCGAGGCGCGCGAGCGGATCCAGTCGTTCCTGAAGCTCTACGGAGTGGCCTCGGCGGCGATGGAGGAGCGCCGCGCCGACGTCTTCGTGCGACGCCTGATCGAGGCGGTCGGCCTGCGCCGCCAGCGCCTGTTCGCCGCGCAACCGGAGGTCGCCGAGCGGCTGCTCGGCCTCTCGCGCCTCGCTGAGCTGGCGGCGGCATGGGCGCGGCGGGTGCCGAACGGATCGACCCGCGACTTCATCCGCCATCTCAGCGCCGTCGCCGACGCGGGTGTCGAGCCCGCCGGGGTCGTCGAGCCGCCGGCGCCTGGCGCCGTTCAGGGTCTCGCCCGCGACGCGGTCAAGGGGATGGAGTTCGAGCACGTCTTCGTCCTCGGCCTGGAGCGGAGTCGGCGAGCGGAGCGGGTGGGACGGCCGGCTCGCTCCGGCCTCGTCCTCGCCCGGGTCGAACGCGGCGATGACGGTGAGAGCCGCCCATCGGAGTTCTACGCCGCGGCGCTGGCCGCGGCGGACGCCGAGGAGGAGACCCACGCCGAGGAGCTGTTCGGACCGGCCGAAGGACTGCACGCGACCTACCGCATGCTGCGCGAGGAGATGCTGGAGGCCTCCTGGAAGGCGGGGCGACAGCTCTCGGAGCCGCGACTCGACACCGCCGTCGACGTCAACCGAGCGATCGCCCGCTATCTGGAGCTGCTGAAGCTGGCGGCACTCGCCCAGCGGCCCGGCGACGAGGCGACCGCAGAGGCGATCGAGGCGGTCAACGGGCTGCTGCGCCAGGTCGCCACGCCAGAGCAGCAGGCGGAGCTGGACGCCTCCTCGCTCGACTCCTACCTGCTCGGCTCCGAGCGGGAGCGAGAGGGTCGCCGCAAGCTGATCGCCGCCCGCCAGGAGCCCTCGCTGGAGGCGTTCCTGCCGCGACGCGGCGACGGCTCCCTCAGCCTCTCCGCCTCCGACCTCGACCTCTACCTGACCTGCCCGCTGAAGTACAAGTTCGCGCGCGTCTTCGGCATCCCTCAGGAGCCGACGATCAACCAGCGCTTCGGCATCCTCATCCACAACGTGCTCGAGCGCTTCCACAAAGAGGGCGGGGACGAGCAGGGCGAGGAAGGCCTGCGCCGCCTGATGGACCTCTTCGAGGCCGGCTGGCGCCGCACCGGGTTCGGCTCCAGTGACGACGAGCTGCAGTTCCGCGACCGGGCACGGGAGGCGATGCGCCTCTACTGGGAGCAGGAGCGCGACTCCGAGGGGGAGCCCGTCTGGTTGGAGCGCAAGTTCGACATCCGGATCGGCGAGCACCACGTGCGGGGCCGGGTCGACCGGGTCGACCGCCTGCCGGACGGCGGCCACGAGCTGATCGACTACAAGACCGGCCAGCGCAAGAGCGAGTCGGACCTCGAGAGCGACCTGCAGTTGGCCCTCTACCGGCTCGCCGCCCGCGAGGCCTGGGACCTGGAGGCCAAGACCGGCAGCTATTACTACGTGCTCGACGCCGAGAAGGTGGCGGCGCCGACCAAGCCCGACGACGCCGAGCGGGTCGAGCGGACCGTGCTGCAGGTCGGCGAGGGCGTCCTCGGCCAGGACTTCGAGCCGCGCCCCTCGCCCACCGTCTGCGGCTGGTGCGACTACAGGCTGATCTGCCCGGCTGCCGAGAGCTGAATCGCCGTCAGCTGGACTCGCCGCGACGCTGCTGGAGGAACTGCTGAAACTCGCGGGCGATCGTGTCGGCCGAAGGCAGGTCCTCACCGTCGGAGCCGAACTGCTCCACCTGCTCCGCCTCGATCCTCTCCACCAGCTCGGCGATCTCCGGGTTGGCGGCGACGGCGCGGCCGATCTGCTCTTCGTAGCTGGCCGTTTCTTCCTCCAGCGCGGTGGCATCGACGGCGATCCCGGTCAGCCCCTCCAACCGGCGCAGCAACGCCAAGGCCGCCTTCGGGTTGGGAACCGCGGCGACGTAGTGCGGCACCGCCGCCCACAGAGACGCGGACGTCATCCCGACCTGGCGGCAGCAGTCGTGGACGACGCCGACGATCCCCGTCGGCCCTTCGTAGCTGGAGCGCTGCAGGTCGAGCTCCTCGACCAGCTCCTCGTCGGAGGCAAGGCCGGTGATCGGCACCGGCAGGGTGTGGGAGACCTCAGCGACCAGCGCCCCCAGGGTGATCACCATCTCGACCCCGAGAGCGTCGGCGGCGGTAGCGACCGTCTCCGAGAAAGTCCGCCAGCGAAGGTTGGGCTCGGTGCCGTCGAGGAGGACGAGATCGCGGTCGGCGCCCGGGATGCGGACCGCCATCAGGTCGTTGCTGGGCCAATCGATCTGGCGGGTCTGCCCTTCGGAGAGAACGATCGTCGGGCGCGTCACCTGGAAGTCGAAGTAGTCCTCGGGGTCGACCTCGGCGATCGACTCGGCGTCGAAAGAATCGGCCACCGCCGCCAGCGCCGCGGAGGCGGCTCCGGCAGCGTCATTCCAGCCCCGGAAGGAGCAGACGAGGACCGGCGAGCGCAGCTGTGGCACATCGGCGTGCCAGGAAAGCGAATCCACGCTTTGAGCGTAGCGCTCCGCCGCCGCAGGGCCTAGCTCTGCGGCCCGAGAGCGCGACGGACCAAGCCGTAGGCGACGTAGAGGGCCAGCGCGGCGAAGGAGAGCTCGAGAGCTCGTTGCGGGATCTCGTTGGAGATGACGACGCCGACCAGCACGCCGAGCGGGGAGAGGACGCCGATCACGACAGCGTCACGGAGGTTGAGGTTGCCGTAGGCGTTCTGGCGAAAGGCGCCGACCAGGGCGACGATCACGATCATCAGCAGTGAGGTCGACTCGCCCTCTACCTGGGTGAGGCCGAGGAAGATGGTCAGCGCCGGGACGAACAGCACGCCGCCGCCGACCCCGACCAGGCCGCCGGCGAGACCGCCGGCGAGGGCGATCAGGGCCGCGAACAGCTCATCCACGGCTGGACCTCACGGCACGATCAGCTCGATCGCGATCGCCACCAGCAGCGCCGCGAAGATGAGGGAGACCGCGCGCTGGGAGATGCGCTGCTGGATCGCGGTGCCGATCACCACTCCGACGATCGCCGGAATCGCGAGCAGCAGGCCGGTGGCGATGTGGACGTTGCCGTAGATGCCGCCCTGCGCGATCGCGCCGAGCAAGCCGATGAGGACGATCGCCGCCAGGCTGGTTCCAGTCGCTAACCGCTCGCCGTAGCCGAACCAGAAGATCAGCAGCGGAACGATCACGATGCCCCCACCGACTCCGAAAACACCGCTGAAGATGCCGGCCAGGGTTCCGATCGCGGCGAGTTTGAGGAGGCGATCGGTGGCCATCGCGCGATACTAGTGCGGTGTCTCCCGAATCCGGCAGAGGGGGGAGCGAGGCTGGACTTGGGCCGTTGGAGCGGCTGCGAGCCGAGCCTGCGCGCACCGCGATACTCACCGACGTCGACGGGACGCTGGCCCCAATCGTCGAACGGCCGGAGCAGGCTGCCGTGCCGAGCCGGGCCAGCGAGCTGCTCGCACGGTTGAGCGAGAGCTATGGCCTGGTGGGTTGCATCTCCGGGCGGCGCGCCGAGGAGGCAAGGAGGCTGGTCGGGGTCGAGGGCATCGCCTACGCCGGCAACCACGGCCTCGAGCTGCTGCTGCCCGGAGACGAGTCACCCCGCTTGGATCCGTCTCTGGAGGGCCGCGAACGCGACGCGGCCGAGTTCGTCTCCGAGCTGGACGGGGCCGGGCTGACCGAGGCCGGATTGCGGCTGGAGGACAAGGGTCCGATCCAGGCGCTGCACTGGCGCGGCGCCGCGGACGACCGCGCCGCCGAGGCACGAGCCCACGAGATTGCCGCGACGGCCGGGCGGACGGGTCTGGAGCTGCGTTGGGGCCGCAAGGTGTTGGAGCTGCGTCCGGCCGGTGGCGGCGGCAAGGATTCCGCGGTGGCCGCGCTGCTGGCCGGCGATGGGGTGACCGCCGCCGTATACGCCGGCGACGATCGCACCGACCTCGACGCCTTCCGGCGCCTGCGCGAGCTGCGCGACGGGGGCGAGCTCGAGGTTGCCCTCTGCGTCGGGGTCGCCTCCGAGGAGGCGCCCCCCGAGCTGGTCGAGGAGTCCGATCTGCGAGTCGACGGCCCGGCGGGCTGGCTGGCGCTGCTCGAGGAACTGGCGGAGTAGGAGCCGGCGATGCCCTACACGGATCTGCTGCGGGTCACCGTCTTCCTGACCGCCGCCGAGGCGACCGCGCTGGGGGCGGTGACGGCGATCGCGGCCGGCCGCGACAACGACACGACCACCGTGCTGGTGGCCGGCGCCTGGTGGTTGATCTCGCTCGCCCTCGGCCTCTATCTCGGCCGGCCCGGTCGCGCCGCCGACGGCGTCCGCGATGCCCTGGCACGCGCGCGCACCGCCACCTCGCTGCCGAATGAGTCACCGGCCAGAGTCGCTGTCATCCGCCTCTGGCCGATCGGCCTGACGGCGATCGCCGCCGGCGTCCTCGGCGTGATCTTCCCCGGCGTCGCTGCAATTGGGGCCGGCTACGCCCTCCTGGTCGCCCTCGCGATGCGCACCCGCGAGGCGGCCGTGCTCGGCATCGAGCACCGCGATGGCGTCAAGTTCTACGTCGTCCCCAACTCGGCCCTGCGCCCGATCGAGCTGGTCCGCTCTCCCGGTCTGCGCAGCGACAGGCTGCACGTGCACTGACTCGACAGCACTCTCCGAAAAGCAGACGACCCGCCGAAGCGGGTCGTCTGCAAACTTGGGGAAGTCCGATGGAACCTGGGCTCCCGGCATCGCAGCTTGCATTGTAACGCCCCCGGAGGGAATCGAACCCTCTCTTCCCCAGCTGCGATGCCGGGAGCCGGCATCCACCGGCGGGGGCGACCGCCGCTATCGCGGCCCCGAGAGGATAGCTGTATTACAGACAGCTAGCTGCTAGACAACAGGTTTCTATTTCAACAGCTGCTTGAACTCCCGCCAGCCGCGGGTGTTGGCGATGTCGGCGGCGGTGAGCCAGGCGCGGCGGGCGGTGGCCACCGCGTAGGCCATGTTGCCGAGCGTGTCGACGCCGTGGGCATCGGTGTTGAGGACGATCGTGGCGCCGGCCTCAACTGCGAGGCGGGCGTGGTGCTCGCTGAGGTCGCGGCGGTTCGGGTTGCCGTTGATCTCCAGCATCGTGCCGGCGCGAGCGGCGGCCGCGACCACCGCCTCGACGTCGATGTCGTAGGGCTCGCGGCGGCCGATCAGGCGGCCGGTGAGGTGGCCGATGCAGTTGACGTTGGGGTTCTCGATCGCGGTCAGAACGCGCTCGGTCATCGCCGCCCCGGAGATCGAGAACGAGGTGTGGACGCTGGCAACGACCCAGTCGAGGGCATCGAGCAGATCGTCGGGGTAGTCGAGCGAACCGTCGAGGCCGATGTTGACCTCCGAGCCGGCGAGGAGCCGGAAGCCGCGCTTGCCCACGTTCCACTCGCGAACCTCCTCGACCCGCTGCCAGAGCCTCTCCGCGGTGACGTGGTCGCCGAAGCCGTGGCTGGCCGAGTGGTCGGTGATCGCCATGTAGGCGTAGCCACGCTCGCGGCCCGCCGCCGCCATCTCCTCCAGCGTGTTGCGACCGTCGGAGAGGGTGGTGTGGGAGTGCAGGTCGCCGCGGATGTCCTCGACCGAGACCAGCTCCGGCAACTTGCCCTCCCGCGCCGCCTTCAGCTCGCCCCGCCCCTCGCGCAGCTCGGGCTCGATGTAGGCGTAGCCGAGCCGCTCGTAGACCCCCTCCTCCTCGGCGCAGAGAGTCACCTTCCCCGTCTCGGTCTCGGTCACCCCGTGCTCGGAGACGGAGAGGCCGCGCGCCACCGCTTCTTCGCGCAGCTGGACGTTGTGCGCGGCCGAGCCGGTGAAGTGCTGGAGCAGGTTGCCGAAGGCATCCGGGGGGACGATCCGGAGGTCGACGGAGATCCCGTTGTGGGTCTGCGCTCGCAGGCCATTCGGGCCCGGCGTCCCCGCCGCGGCGATCAGCTCGTGCCCGGCCAGGTGCTCGGCGAGAACGGTCGGCTCCTCGGCGGTGGCGATCAGGTCGATGTCCTTGCAGGTCTCCGCCCAACGCCGTGCCGAGCCCGCTACCTCGACCCGGTTGGCGGCGGGGTGCTCGCGCAGCGCCGCCGCCAGCTCCCTGGCGATCGGGAGGACCGCGGAGAGCAGCACGCGGCCCCGGCCCTCGCCCGGCTCACCGAGCCGCTCCAGCGCCGCCAGCACGTTCTCCTCCGCCTTCGGACCGAGGCCCTTCACCTCGCGCACCTTTTCCGCCTCCGCCGCCCCCTTCAAATCCTCGAGCGACGCGACGCCCAGCTCGTCGAAGAGCAGCCTCGCGGTTTTCGCGCCCACGCCCGGGACTCGGGTCACCTCGATCAGGGTCGCCGGGAACCTGGCCTTCAACTTGACGGCCGCGGGGATCTTGCCGGTCTCGAGCAGGGCGTCGATCTTTTCCGCCAGCGTCTTGCCCACGCCCGCGATCTCCGTCGCTCGTCCCGCCAGCGCCAGATCGGCCACCGAGACCGGGCTTTCGCGGATCGCCTTGGCGGCGGTCGAGTAGGCGAGCACCCTGTATTTGACGGCACCGTCCAGCTCGTACAGGACCCCCAGCTCTTCCAGCGCAGCGGCAATCTCGGCGTTGGTCACGTCGTGGAAGTTAGCCGCAGATGGCGATCCTCTATTTAGCTGTCCTTACGGCGGGTGGCTAGCATCGCCGCGCATGCCGTCCGCGGATCCCGAGAGAGGCCCTGCCTGGGTGGTCCTCCCCACCTACAACGAGGCCGAGAACATCGAGCCGCTGGTCGGCGCGGTCCTGGAGAAGCTGCCGGGGTCGGCGCGGGTGCTGATCGTCGACGACGGCTCGCCCGACGGCACCGGCGAGATCGCCGACCGCCTCGCCGAGCTGCGGGAGCAGGTCGAGGTCCTTCACCGTCCCCGCAAGGAAGGCCTAGGGCCCGCCTACATCGCCGGCTTCCGCCGCGCCCTCGCCGGGGGCGCCGGCCTGATCGTCGAGATGGACGCCGACTTCTCCCACGAGCCGGCCTATCTGCCGCGCCTGCTCGCCGCGACCGCGGGAGCCGACCTGGTGATCGGCTCCCGCTACGTGCCCGGCGGCGGGGTCGGCGACTGGGGAGCGCTGCGGCGAGTGATTAGCCGTGGTGGCAGCACATATGCGCGGCTCGTGCTCGGGGGCGGCGTGCGGGACCTGACCGGCGGCTTCAAATGCTTCCGCCGCGAGGTGCTGGAGGCGATCGACCTCGACCTGGTGCGCTCGCGCGGCTACGCCTTCCAGGTGGAGCTGACCTACCGGGCGATCCAGGGCGGGTTCAGGGTGGCCGAGGTCCCGATCGTCTTCCGCGACCGCCGCGTCGGCAGATCGAAGATGGACCGTTCGATCGTCGTCGAGGCGGTCTGGCGGGTGCCTCTTCTACGCTTCAGGGGCAGGGATGGAAAACGGCGGCGCGCGACCGCCCAGGACCGTCGCTATACTTTTTGAAGTATTGAGCTCTGAACCTCGACTTACGGGAGACCGATACCAGTGACCGGCAAGCTCACCGACGTGACCGACGCCACTTTCAAGTCCGATGTTCTGGAGGCCGACGGCCCCGTGCTCGTCGACTTCTGGGCCCCCTGGTGCGGTCCCTGCCGCGTCGTCCACCCGGTTCTGGAGGAGATCGACGCCGAGCGCGACGACCTCAAGATCGTCAGCCTCAACGTCGACGAGAACCAGCAGACCGCGGCCCAGTACGAAGTGCTCTCGATTCCGACCCTCCTCCTCTTCAAGGACGGGGCGATCGCCAAGAAAGTCGTCGGGGCGATGCCGAAGCGCCGCCTCGAGGCCGAGCTGGAGCCGGCGCTCGCCTAGAGCGGGGGTGCTCCGATGCCGTTCGTCCACATCCACTGGTTCGAGGGCCGGACCGACGAGCAGAAGGCGGAGATCGCGAAGCGGGTCGAGGCGGCGCTGGTCGAGGTGGCCGGCGTCCCACCCGAGCACTGCTGGGTGAAGTTCTCCGACACGGCGAAGACCGACTTCATCATCGGCGAGCCGGCTGAGGACTGATCCCAATCCGCAGCTCGCGGTCGTCGATCTTGGCCGTCGCCCCATCCACAGCGTCGTAGGCGACCGCGGTAGCGAGGACCTCGCCGGCGATGTAGGGCTGGTGGGCGCGCGCGGCTTCGATCAGCTCGGAATCGCCGCCTAGCGTCAGCTCGATCCGGTCGGTTATCTCCAGCCCGGCGTCTTTGCGGGCGTTTTGAACTGCGTGGACGATCTCGCGGGCGAGGCCCTCGCGGCGCAGCTCGTCGTCCAGCTCCAGCTGCAGGGCGACGGCGTGGCCCGCCTCGGCCTCGACCTCGTAGCCCTCCAGCGGCTGTAGGGCGAGTGAGACCTCGTCGCCGACGATCGTGTGCTCGTCGCCATCGATGTTGATGCCAACCTCCCCCCCGTCCGCCATCACCTTCGCGACGTGGACCGGGTCGAGCGCCTCAACCGCCGCGGCGACCTGCGGCATCCGCTTGCCGAAACGGGGCCCGAGCGCGCGGTAGTTGGGCTTGACCGCGTAGCTGACCAACTCCGCCTCCTCGGTGACGAAGCCCAGCTCCTTGACGTTCAGCTCCGAGCGGACCAGCTCGGCGCGGGCGGAGATCGCCTCGCGCTCGGCGTCGTTGGCGACGATCACGGCGCGGCGCAGGGGCTGGCGGACCTTCGCCTTCGCCTGGGCGCGGGCGGCGCGACCGAGTTCGACCGTCAGGCGCACCGCCTCCATCGCCGCCTCCAGCTCGGGATCGCCCAGCGCCGGATCCGGCTCGGGAAAGTCGCGCAGGTGGACCGAGTCGGGAAGACCGCCCAGCTGTTCGTCTTCTCCGCCGACCAGGTTGAGGTGGATCTCGTCGGCGAGGAAGGGGATGAACGGCGCCAGCAGCGCCGCCGTCTCGAGCAGGCAGTGCCGAAGGGTCGCGAAGGCGGCGCGGTCGCCCTGCCAGAAGCGGCGACGCGAGAGCCGCACGTACCAGTTCGAGAGCTCCTCGACGAAGGCCGCGACCTCCCTCCCGGCGGCGGTGCAGTCGAAGTCGTCCATCTGTTCGCGCACCGCCGACACCGTGGCCTGGAGTCGCGACAGCACCCACCTATCGAGGTCCTCAGAGGGCTCAGGCGCCTCCTGAAAATCAGCCGGGCCGAGCTCCTCAGCGTTCGCGTAGAGCACCCAGAACGAGTAGGTGTTCCACAGGGTCAGCAGGAACTGGCGCACCGATTCGCCCACCGTCTCGACCGAGAAGCGATACCCCGACCAGGGCTGCTGCGCGGTCAGGTAGTACCAGCGGAAGGCGTCGGCGCCGTGAGTCGAGATCACCTCCCAGGGCTCGACCACGTTGCCCTTGCTCTTCGACATCTTCTGGCCCTCCGGATCGAGGATCAGCCCAAGGCAGACGCAGTTGCGGTAGCTGGAGGTGTCGAAGAGGAGGGTTGACTCGGCGAGCAGGGTGTAGAACCAGCCGCGGGTCTGGTCGATCGCCTCGCAGATGAAGTCGGCCGGGAAGCGCTCCTCGAACAGCTCCACGTTCTCGAACGGGTAGTGGAACTGGGCGAAGGGCATCGCGCCGCTGTCGTACCAGGTGTCGATCACCGAATCGACCCGGCGCATCTCACCGCCGCATTGCTCGCACTCGAGCGTGACCTCGTCGATGTAGGGGCGGTGCAGGTCGTCGGGCACCTCGCCCCCGGCGCGCTCGGCCAGCTCGGCGACGGAGCCGGCGCAGAAACGCCCGTCGCAATCGTTCCCGGCGCACTCCCAGATCGGCAGTGGCGTGCCCCAGTAGCGGTCGCGTGAGAGCGCCCAGTCGACGTTGCTCTCCAGCCATTTGCCGAAGCGGCCGTGCTTGATGTGCTCGGGGTGCCAGCCGATCTCCTCGTTGTTGGCGAGCAGGCGGTCGCGCGCCTGCGAGGTGGCGACGTACCAACTCGACTTGGCGTAGTAGAGGAGCGGCGTGCCGCAGCGCCAGCAGTGCGGGTAGGCGTGCTCGTAGACCTGCTCGCGGAAGAGCAGGCCGCGCTCGCGCAGATCGTCGATCAGTGCCGCGGTCACCTCGGGGTCCTTGACGAAGCGGCCCTCGAAGCCGGCCACCCGCTGGTCGAAGCGGCCGTCGAGCCCGACCGGGTTGTAGAGGGTGGCGTGCGCGGTCGGGTCGAAGATCCCGTTCGCCGCGGCGACCGCGTAGTCGTCTTCGCCGAAGGCGGGGGCGATGTGGACGAGGCCGGTGCCGTCCTCGGTGGTGACGAACTTGCCGGCAAGGACATGGAAGGCATTCGCCGGCCCGCCGTCGGCAAGCTCGAAGACAGGCCCCCGGTAGCTGCGGCCGACCAGCTCCGCTCCGGGGAAGCTGGCCGCGATCTCGGCGCCCTCTCCCAGCACCCGCTCGACCAGCGGCTCGGCGAGGATCAGCGTCTCGCCCTCCACCCTCGCCTTCACATAGGTGACCTCCGGCGCGACCGCGACCGCGACGTTGCCGGGCAGGGTCCAGGGGGTCGTCGTCCAGACCAGCAGCGACTCCCCCGTCTCGGCGCCCTCGCCGTCGAGCAACGGGAAACGCACGTATATGGAGGGGTCCTCGACGTCCTGGTAGCCGAGCGCCACCTCGTGCGAGGAGAGCGCCGTGCCACAGCGCGGGCAGTAGGGGACCACCTTGTGGCCCTCGTAGAGGCGTTCGTCGTCCCAGAGCTTGCGCAGGGACCACCAGACCGACTCGATGTACTCGTTCTCGAGCGTGACGTAGGGGTCATCGAGATCGATCCAGAAGCCGATCCGTTCGGTCAACCGATTCCACTCCTCGACGTACTCGAAGACCGAGGCCCGACAGCGCTCGTTGAACTTGGCGACCCCGTACTCCTCGACCTCCTGCTTGGAGGTGATCCCGAGTTGCTTTTCGACCTCGAGCTCGACCGGCAGGCCGTGGCAGTCCCAACCGGCCTTGCGCGGCACCCGGCGGCCTCGCATCGTCTGGTAGCGCGGGTAGATGTCCTTGAAGACGCGGGAGAGGACGTGGTGGGAGCCAGGCCTCCCGTTCGCCGTCGGCGGCCCCTCGTAGAAGCTCCAGACCTCGGCCCCCTCGCGGTTGGCGAGTGAGCGATTGAAGACGTCGCGCTCGCGCCAGCGGGCGAGGACGCGCTCCTCCAGCTCGGGAAACGATTGCCTGGGGTCTACGGGGCGAAAGCCGGGCATGGACGGGTGATTCTAGGAGCGAGTAGGCTGCGCGCCGCATGTCCGCCTATGACCTGAATGGAAAGGTGGCGCTGGTGACCGGCGCGGCGCGGGGGATCGGCTTCGAGACCGCGCGCCAGATCCACATGCGCGGCGCCTCGGTCGCGGTGGTCGACCTCGACCCCGGCGAGGCGCGCGAAGCCGCCGAGCGGATCGGCGAGCGGGCGATCGGGATCGCCACCGACGTCACCGACCACACCGCTGTCATGCAGGCGGTCGCGGAGACCGTGGAGCGCTTCGGCGGCCTCGACGTCGTCGTCGCCAACGCCGGCATCGCCCAGTCGAAGATGGCGACCGTGCGCGGGATCGGCACCGAGGAGTGGGAGCGGGTCTTCGAGGTCGACATGCTCGGCGTCTGGCGTACGGTGCGGGCGGCGCTGCCGCAGATCGTCGAGCGCCAGGGCCACGTCGTCGTCACCTCTTCCGTCTACGCCTTCGTCAACGGCGTCCTCAACAGCCCCTACGCGGTGGCGAAGTCCGGGGTCGAGTCGCTGGGGCGCTCGCTGCGGGCCGAGCTGATGCCACTGGGCGCCAGCGCGAGCGTCGCCTACTTCGGCTGGGTCGACACCAAACTGGTCCAGGACGCCTTCGCGAACAACGGCGACCGCATGCAGCAGAACCTCCCCGACTTCCTGCGCAGGCGGATCACACCGGACGAGGCCGGGGCCGCCGTCGTCCGCGGCATCGAGGAACGGGCGCCGCGCATCTTCGCGCCGAAGTGGTGGCGCTACGTCTCCGCCCTGCGCGGCATCCTCAACCCCCTCCTCGACCGCCGCTTCGAACGCGACGCTACGATGACCGCGACCATCCGCGAGATCGAGGCGGAGGCGGACGAGCAGGGCGCCGCCGCGGCCTCAGCCGCCTCGCGTTAGCTCCTCCAGCAGGAAGACGAAGGACCGGTAGGGCTCGCCGGTGGCGCGGCTGAGGCCGATCTCGCAGGTGCGGTTGCTGGAGAGATGGGCGTCGAATTCGCGACCCGACAGCTCGGCCGCCTGCTCCATGGTGGCCGCAGCGGTGAGCTCGGGGTGAGAGAAACCGCGGTCACCGGCAAAGCCGCAGCAGGTCGCCGAGGGGGCGACGTAGACGTCGTCGGCGAGGGCGCCGGCGAGTGAGCGGAGTCGTGGCGCAAGGCCCAGGTGACGGGTGGCGCAGGTCGGGTGGACGGTTGCCGAGCCGACCTTGCGGGCGATCTCCAGCCGAGACAGCAGGCGGTCATGCGCCCAGGCGACGGCGTCGAGGATCTGCAACTTCGTGAGGCGCTCCGCGTTCTCCTCGCTGAGCACTCCCTCGCCCGGGTCGGCGATGGCGTGAGTGCAGGAGGCGGCGTCGATCACCACCGGCAGCTCGCCCTCGCGGCTCCAACCCCAGAGGCGCTCGACCATCTCGTTCGCCTTGTGGCGATGGGCCTCACCGAACCCTTTCGAGCTCCAGGGTAGCCCGCAGCAGCTGCCGGCGACCTCGTCCGGAATCCAGACCGGCAGCCCGGCGCGGGCAGAAACGGCGGCCATCGCCTCGGCAAGGGGAGGGCCAAAGATGCGGTTGGTGCAGGAGGGGACGTAGACGGCTGCGGCGCCCTCGCGTCGGGTCTGGGGCAGCTTCGCCGAGGTCGGCTCCGGCAGCCCCGCACCGCGCTTGGTCCGGCGCGCGAGGGGTCCGCCCACCTTCAGCGCCGCGCGTGAGGCCTTCTCCACCCCGCTCCAGCGCTTCGCCGTCCCCAGCGCCAGCGTTTCGGCGCGCGGCGTGTGGCGCTCGGTCCGCAGCTCCTTGACCAGGGCGCCGGTGTCGATCCCCAGCGGACAGGCGAGCCGGCAGGAGCCGTCGGCGGCGCAGGTGTCGAGCGCGTCGTGCTCGTACTCCTCCAGCAACGCCCCCAGCAGCGGGGAGCCCGCTGGCTGGCGCGCCATCTCGCGCCGCAGCACGATCCGCTGCCTCGGCGTCGTCGTCAGGTTGCGGCTCGGGCAGACCGGCTCGCAGAAGCCGCACTCGACGCAGGTCGTCGCCGACTCCTCGATCGTCGGCGTCGTTTTCAGGTTGCGCAGGTGGACGCCGGGGTCGCGGTTGAGCACCACGCCGGGGGCGAGGACGCCGTCGGGGTCGGCGAGCTCCTTCACCCGCCACATCAGCTCGGTCGCCTTCTGCCCCCACTCGCGTTCGACGTAGGGCGCCATGTTGATCCCGGTCCCGTGCTCGGCCTTGAGCGAGCCGTCGTACTTGCCAACAATCAGCTCGACCAGCTTCGCCATGAAGGACTCGTAGCGCTCCAGGTCCTCCTGTTTGGCGAAGTCGGGCGTGAGCATGAAGTGGAGGTTCCCGGCGGAGGCGTGGCCGGCGACACCCGGCAGGAAGCCGTGCTCGCCGAGCAGAGCCTGCAGGTCGCGGGCGCCCTCGGCGATCCGCTCGGGCGGCACGCAGACGTCCTCGACGATCAGCGCCGTCCCCGGCGCCCGCACCCGCCCGACCAGCCCGTGCAGCCCCTCCCGCACCCGCCAGGCCAGCTCGATCTCCTCGGCGTCGCGGGTGAACTCGATCGGCCGGATCGTCTCGTGCGCGGCGAGGATCTCGTTCGCCTTGGCGACGTAGCCGTCCAGCTCCGCGTCGCTCTCGGCGCCGAACTCGACCAGGAGCACGGCCGACTCGGGCGGGAGCTCCTTCCACTCCTCGGGCGCGCCGACCATGTTGTAGGAGGCGACGATCAGCGCCGGGGCGACCATCAGCTCGACCGCGGTGGCGCCGCTCGCGACCAGGTCGCGGACCGGGGCGATTGCCGCGTCGATGCCGGGGAAGTGGATCCAGGCCGTGGTGGTGCGGGCGGGCTGGGGCACGGTCTCGAAAACAGCCTCGGCGACGAAGGCGAGCGTCCCCTCCGAGCCGATGATCAGACGGCGGAAGATCTCCAGCGGCTCCTCGGCGTCGAGGAAGGCGCAGAGGCGATAGCCGGTCGTGTTCTTGATCGCGAACTTGCGGCGGATGCGCTCGCTCAGCTCGGCGTCGGCGCGGATCTCGTCGCGGATCGCGCCGAGGCCGGCGGCGAGCTCCGGCTCGGCGGCGGCGAAGCGCTCGGCGGCGCCCGGGGCGGCGGTGTCGATCACCGTGCCCGAGGGCAGCACGAAGGTCATTGAGCGCACCGTCGAGTAGGAGTCGCGGGTGGTGCCGCAGCGCATCCCGCCGGAGTTGTTGGCGATCACGCCGCCGACGGTGGCGATATCGGTGCTGGCCGGATCGGGGCCGAGCTTGCGACCGTGGGGGGCGAGGACGCGGTTGGCGTGGCCGAGCACGGTGCCAGGCTTGATCCGGGCCGACACCCCGTCCTCCTCGACCGCGACGCCGCCGAAGTGACGGCGCACGTCGACCAGGATGCCGTCGCTCTGCCCCTGGCCGTTGAGACTGGTGCCGCCGCCGCGGAAGACGACCGGGACGGCGTTGGCGCGACCGTAGGCGAGCGTCTTGGCGACGTCGCCGGCTTCGCGCGCCATCACCACCACCTGGGGCAGCAGTCGGTAGGGACTGGCGTCGGAGGCGTAGCGGACGATGTCGCTGGCCCGCCCGAGCACCCGGTCGGCGCCGAGCAGCGCCTCCAGCTCACCGCGCAGCGGCTGCGGGGTGCCGGCGGCGAGCTCGTCGGGAGCGCGGTCGGGCGCCGCCTCGGCTGCTTGCGGGGCGAGCGCGGAGACCTGTCGCTCCAGCAACGCCATCTGCCTCTAAAACAGTGACATGCCCGGTGCGACCGGGACTTCGACCAGCTCGGTCTGCGAGGAGGCAAGCGCCTTGGCGAGCGCGTCGCGTACCTCGTCGCGGCCGTTTGCCTGCTGCGTCGAGACCCCGTAGCCGGCGGCGACCGCGGCGACGTCGAGCTGGGGCAGGTCGAGCCCCGGCGCGCCCTGCACCGACTCGACCTCGGCGAACCACTTGAGGATCGCGTACTCGGAGTTGCGCAAGACGAGGAAGGTGACGGGCACGTCGTGGGCAACGGCGCTCCAGAAGGCGGTCACCGCATACTGGACCGAGCCCTCGCCGACCACGCAGACGACCGGGCGGTCGGGCTGGGCGAGCTGCACGCCGACCGAGGCCGGCAGGCCGAAGCCGAGCCCGCCACCGGCGCTGAAGTAGTAGCTGCCGGGCCGCGAGAGTCGCAGCTGGTTACGCAGCGCAAGGGTGCTGGCCGGGGACTCGAGCACGACGATGCCGTCCTCGGGGAAGACCTCGGCGAGGGCAGAGTGCACGGTGGAGGAGTTGAGCGGGTCCTCAGCGGGGATTTCCTGCGGCCCCGGGTTGGGCTCGGGGCCCTGGCGCGAGGACTCCGGCACCGCCTCCAACAGCGCCTCCAGGGTCAGCTTCACGTCGGCGACGATCGCGTCGCCCATCGGGGCGCGGGCCGCCTCGTCGGGGTCGCTGGTGATCGCGACCAACTTCGCCCCGTCGGGCAGCAGCGGTCCCGGGATGTAGGGGTAGTAGGGAAAGACCGAACTGCCGGCGACGAGGATCAGGTCATGCCCCTCCAGCGTCTGCCCGATCGGCCCGATCGCCGGCGGCAGGACGCCGCGGAAGTTGGGGTGTCCCTCGGGGAAGCCGAGCTTGCCGCCGCCGGTGGCCGGCGTCGACCAGACCGGCAGGCGCTGGCGCTCTGCCAGCGCCACCGCGGTGTCCCAGCCGCCGCTGGCGTCGATGTCGGGGCCGGCGACGAAGACGGGGTTGCTCGCCGCGTCGAGCATCTCGGCGAGAGCCCGCACCGCCTCGGGGTCGGCGACGGCGCGGCCCGTCACCCGGCGCCCGATCGCTTCGCGGGCATCCGCCTCGTCGACCTCGGCGTCCCAGTCGTCCATCGGCAACGAGACGAAGACGGGGCCCTGCGGCGGCAGCGAGGCGAGGTGGGCGCCGTGGGCGAGCGCCAGCGGCACGTCCTCCGCGCGCGGAGGCTCGTAGGCCCACTTGACCAGCGGGTGGGGCATGCGGATCGCGTCGCGATTGGTCAGGTTCGCCTGCAGGGTCATCTGCGCGCGCGCCTGCTGGCCGGCGGTGACCAGCAACGGCGAGTGGTTGGCCTGCGCGTTGAAGATCGCCCCCATCGCGTTGCCGACGCCCGGCGCGGTGTGGAGGTTGGCGATCGCGGTCCGCCCAGAGGCCTGCGCGTAACCGTCCGCCATCCCCACCACGACCGCCTCGTGCAGGCCGAGCACGTAGCGGAAGTCGCCCGGGAAGTCCGCGAGCATTGGCAGCTCAGTCGAGCCGGGGTTGCCGAATATAGTCGTCATCCCCTGGGTACGGAAGAAGTCGAAGCTGGCGTCGCGCACGGTAGGCATGGCCGGGACCCTAACTTGCGGCGCTCAAGCGAGGCACCCCGGACGGTCGATAAGCGGGGCATGCCAGGCAAGACCGGCAGTCCCCCACGGGGCATATCCACCCGCCTCCATCTGCTCGCAATCGTCGCCGGCTTGCTCGCCTGCTGGGCAGCGACGTCTGCCAGAGCCGAACCCCTGCCCACGCGCACGGTCTACGCAGGCGGACAGATCGTGCCGATCCCCGCCTCGGTCCCACACGAAGAAGGCGACATGGTGGACCGCCGCATCGTCCCCGATCTGCGCTGGATCGCCGCCCACTTCCCGATCTATGTCACCGACGGCTACTCGGGACCGCTCCCAAACGGCGAACACGTCGGCTGCAACAACTGTCACGTCAAGGATTCCGATCATTACAACGGCCTCGCGGTCGACGTCGTGCCGCTGGGCGGGAGCGGCAAATGCGACGCCACCTGGCGCGGCATCACCCGCCTCGCGCACTGGGCCGAGCCAGTCCAGAACACCCCCAGACCGCCGTTCCGCTGGGTCGGCTACGAAGGCGACGCCGGCCACGGCTGCGGCAACCACCTCCACCTCTCCTGGGAACACGCCCCGGCGCCGATGTTCCAGCTTGCCGAATGGGTCGAGGTCTTCCCCGTCAACGGCGAAGAAGTCGCCCCGCGGCCACGGCCGAAAGCAGCAAAGGGCCCGGTGGGGGGCTACTCGACCGCCCCCACGGGCGGCATCTCCACCGGAGACTGACCCCCGACGTGCCGGGAGTTAAAGGTCCTTATGGGGGCCTAACTCCCGGCACGTCCATAGGATCCGGTTGGTGCGCCGCCGACGCCTGATCGCCCTGCTCGTGCCGCTGACCCTGCTCGCCGCCGGCTGCGGCGCGCCGGACGATTCGACCCCGGTCGCCTGCCTCGACGGAGCCGGCGCCTACCTCGGCGCCCTCGGCGACGCGCCGGGCAAGGTGAGGCTGAGCGGCGAGGTGCCGATCAACGAGTGCCTGGCGCAGAACCAGACCGGCGGCGACCTCGCCACCGTCGGTGGCGCGATGGTGACCGCGGCGACCAGGCTCAACGCCGAGGCGCGCGCCAACCCCGGCGCCGCCGCGAACCTGCAGCTCGGCTACCTGCTCGGCGCGGCACAGCTGGGTGCCGAGCACACCGAAGGGATCCACGCCGAGCTGATCCGCCGCCTCACCGCCGCCGCCCGCTACAGCCCCGACAACCGCCCTCTTCCACCCGCCTTCCGGCGCGCCTACCGTGAAGGCTTCGACGCCGGCCACACCCGCGGCTGACTTGCGGCCGAATATCCTCAAGCCACCCACGACTTCGATGGAGGATCCGACTTGACTGAGCAGCTCTGGGGTGGCGAGACCACCAAGGCCGTCGACAACTTTCCCGTCTCAGGCGAGCCGGTGCCCGTACCGGTGGTCCGCTGGCTGGGCAGGCTGAAGGCGGCTGCCGCCGAGGTGAACGGAGAGCTGGGGCTTCTCGACGCCGATCTCGCGGCGGGCATCGCCGAGGCCGGCGAGGCGGTCGGCGCGGGCGAGCACGACGACCAGTTCCCGGTCGACGTCTTCCAGACCGGTTCGGGCACCTCCTCGAACATGAACGCCAACGAGGTGATCGCCAACCTGGCCGGCGATGGGACCCACCCCAACGACCACGTCAACATGGGGCAGTCCTCCAACGACGTCTTTCCCTCCGCGGTCCACCTGGCGGTGTTGGGAGAGGTGACGCACGACCTGCTGCCAGCGATGGGCGGACTCGAGGCGGCGCTGGAGGCGAAGAAGGAGCAGTTCGCCGACGTGGTCAAGGCCGGCCGCACCCACCTGATGGACGCGGTGCCAGTGACGCTCGGCCAGGAGTTCGGCGGCTACGCCGCGCAGGTGCGACTGGGCGTGCAGCGAGTCGAGGCGACGCTGCGGCGGGTGGGTCAGATCCCGCTCGGCGGCACCGCCACCGGGACCGGGCTCAACACGCACCCAGAGTTCGCCGCCAAGGTACGGGAGAAGCTGGCCGCCGAGACCGGCTTGGAGATCTCCGAGCCGCTCGACCCCTTCGAGGCGCAGGGCAACCGCGACGCCCTGGTCGAGCTCTCAGGCGCGCTCAAGGTCTACGCCGTCTCGCTCAACAAGATCGCCAACGATCTGGCGCTGATGGGCTCCGGCCCGCGCGCCGGACTGGCCGAGCTGCGTCTGCCGGAGCTGCAGAAGGGCTCCTCGATCATGCCCGGCAAGGTCAACCCGGTAATTCCGGAGGTGGTGATCCAGGTCGCCGCCCAGGTGATCGGCAACGACACCGCGATCACCGTCGCCGGCAGCCAGGGACAGTTCGAGCTCAACGTGCGGGTGCCGCTGATCGCCCGCAACCTGCTCGACTCGATCAAGCTGCTCGCCTCGGCTTCACGCCTGCTGAACGAGAAATGCGTCGCCGGCGTCGAGGCCAACGAGGAGATGACCGAGCGTCACGCTGAGGCGACCCTCGCCACCGCCACCGCCCTCAACCCCCACATCGGCTACGACCGCGTCGCCGACATCGTCAAGGCGGCGGCGGAGTCGGGCCGCTCACTGCGCGAGATCGCCCTCGAGCAGGGCGTCGAGCCCGCGGTGCTCGAGGAGGCGCTCGACCACCGCCGCATGGCCCGGCCCCACGAGTAGGCCGCCAGGGAGAGTCCCCCGAGGGCTGCATTCAGCCCCCAAGCCGCGTTCGCAGTTATCCGCCCATAACACGTAAAACTGCGAACGCGCTCATCAGCCTTGGAGGGTTACGAAGCGCTCCTCGGTCAGCTCGAGCACCGCGAAGGCCGGGCCCTCGCGGGTGTTGCCGGAGTCCTTGACGCCGCCGTAGGGCATCTGATCGGCGCGGAAGGTGGGGACCTCGTTGATCAGGACGCCGCCGAACTCGAGCGTAGCCGCGGCCTCCAGGCCACGGCCGACGTCGCGGGTGAAGACGCCTGCCTGGAGGCCGAACTTGGAGTCGTTGGCCATCCGCAATGCCTCGCCGAAATCCGAATAGCGGTCGATCGTCGCGACCGGGCCGAAGACCTCCTCGCACCAGACCTTCGCCTCGCGCGGCGGCGCGCCGAGCAGGGTTGGAGCCAGGCAACGACCCTCGTCGACCAGCTCGCCGCCCGTCAAAAGCTCGGCCCCGCCGGCGACCGCCTCGTCGACCCAAGCCTTGACCCGGTCGCGGTCGTTGGGGGAGATCAGCGGCCCGACGTCGGTCTCCGGATCGAGCGGGTCGCCGACCAGCAGCGCCTCGGCGTTGGCGACCAGACGCTCGGTGAAGGCGTCGGCGATCTCCTCGTGGACGAGCACGCGCTGGATCGAAATGCAGCTCTGTCCCGCGTGGGAGAAGGCATGCAGCTTCGCTTTGTCCGCCGCTATCTCCCAGTCGCCGTCGGCGTGGACGATCAGCGGCGCGTTCGAGCCCAGCTCCAGGTTGACCTTCTTGTGGGGAACGTGACTGCGGATGCCCCAACCGACCCCAGCCGAGCCGGTGAAGCTGAGGGCGCCGATCAGGTCGTGCTCGACGATCGCGTTGCCGACCTCCGAGCCGGGGCCCGGAACGACGCTGAGCCAACCCTGCGGCAGGCCCGCCTCGACCAGGATCGCGGCCAGCTTCAGCGCCGAGATCGGCGTCTGGCCCGCCGGCTTGAGGACGACCGCGTTGCCGGCGGCGATCGCCGGACCGAGCTTGTGCGCGACAAGGTTGAGCGGGAAGTTGAAGGGGCTGATCGCGCCGACCACGCCGTAGGGGACGCGCATCATCACGCCAAGCTTGCCGGCGCCCGCCGGGGAGGCGTCCATCGGCACGGTGCCACCGGTCAACTTGCGCGCCTCGACCGCGGAGAAGGTGAGGGTGTCGACGCAGCGACCGGCCTCGGCCTGGGCGGTCTTCAACGGCTTGCCCGCCTCGGCGGCGATCGTCAGCGCCAGGTCGTCGAGCCGCTCGCCGACCAGCTCGGCGGCGCGATCGAGGACCGCGGCGCGCTCGTGCTGGAGGAAGTCGGCGGACTCGAAAGCGGCTCGCGCGGCGATCGTCGCCCGGTCGACCAGCGCCGCGTCGCCGCGCGCGACCCGGCCGACGACGGTGCCGTCGTAGGGGCTGAGAACCTCGTCCCACGCGCCGGTCTCGGCCCACTCGCCGGCGACGAGGAGCTTGTGGTCGACCGCTTGCAGGACCTGCGTCGCCATCACGACAAGGGTAGAGCAGGCCGAGACTCCTCTTTCCCGAATCTGTTCACCCAGAAATGCGATTCCGCCTCGCCGCTCTCTTCTTCTTCCTCCTCCTGGCGCCCAGCGCCCAGGCCAGCGTGCGCTGGATCGTCGACGGTCACGGCTTCGGCCACGGCGTGGGGATGAGCCAGTACGGCGCCTACGGCTATGCCACGCACGGCAAGGGTTACCGCTTCATCCTCGCTCACTACTACTCCGGGACCACGATTGGGAGCCTCTCCGGGCCACGCATCGTCCGGGTCCTAGTGGGGATCTCAGGCGGCGACGTTGGCTTCAGCGGCGCGACCAGCGCCTGCGGCAAGCAGCTCGACAGCGGCCGCAGCTACGAGGCCCACCGGGCCGAATCGAGCGTCAAGCTGCGCAGCGCCGGTGGTAGGCCGCTCGCCGACTGCGGAAGCAAGCTGCGCGCCGCCGGCGCCGGCCAAATCGCGATCGCCGGGATCGGGACGTACCGCGGCGCGCTGGAGGCGGTGCCTACCAGCGGCAATGCCGGCTCTCTCAACGTCGTCGACGCACTCCCGGTCGACCAGTACGTGAAGGGCGTGATTCCCAACGAGTCGCCGGCGTCCTGGCCGCAGGCGGCGCTACGCGCCCAGGCGGTGGCGGCGCGCTCCTACGCCCTCAGCGTGCAGGTGGACGGCAATGGCTTCGACCTCTACGACACCGTCAGCAGCCAGGTCTACGAGGGGCTCGCCAGCGAGACGGCGGCGACCGACGAGGCGGCGGACGCGACCAGGGGCCAGGTGGTGATGTACGGCGGCAAGATCGCCGAAACGTACTTCTCGGCCTGCTCCGGCGGCCACACCGAGAGCGTCCAGAACGTCTTCTTCGGCCCGCCCATCCCCTACCTGGTCGGTGTGCCCGACCCCTATGACGGCGCCTGTCCCCTGCACAGCTGGAAGCTCGAATTCAGCGGCCCCGAGATCAGCTCGAAGCTCGGAAGCTACCTCGACGGGAGCCTGAAACAGATCGTCGTCACCCAGCGCGGCAGCTCCCCTCGGATCGTTTGGGCGAAGCTGATCGGAACCGGGGGCGTGACCAAAATCCGCGGCGACCAGCTCGCCTCCGCCCTTGGCGCCTACGACCGCTGGATGACCTTCCACAAGCTGGTCAACGGCAAAGAGGTGGGCGGGACCGGTGGAGGCGGCAAAGGCAAACCCCCTGGCCCTGCTGGCGGCGTTACGGGGTAGATCGTTCCTCAGCCGTCCGGGTAGGGCTGAATCGGGATGCCGTGGTCGGTCTCGCGCATGCCGAACTCGTAGGCGGCGCCGGCGGAGAGAACCAGCTTGCGTGGCGGCTTGGCGGGCCGTTCGACCGTCAACTCGAGGTCGGACACAGAGCAGTTGATCGTGTGGTGCTCGGGACCCTTGGGGTCGGCGTAGACCCAGCCGACGAAATCCTTCTTGGGGGCGGAGACGCGGCCGCGGACGACGACGTCGTTGCCGGGCAGGACGAAGGAGCACTCCCCCGGCGACGCCTCGATCGAAGCGTCGCGGACCTTGCCGAAGCCACCGAGGCGGTGCGGCTCACCGTCGAGCATCAACATCCCCGAGGGGATCCAGGGGGTCGTCCAGGGCCCGAGCTTGATCCGCGCGGCGCCGGCGTCGAAGTAGGTGTCGGGGGAGCCTTCGAAGCCCGTCCCCTCCAGCCATACCCAGCGCTCGGCGTGCTCGCTGCCCCAGTTGTGGCCGATCATCCCCGGCCAGCCGGCGAGGTCGATCGTCTCGCCGCCGATCTCGAGCCGGCCGTCGAAGCGGGCGTCGGGGAAGGGCGCGACGAACTTGGTCCGCGGCAGCCGCGTCTCGTACAGGCGGTCCGAGGGCAGGTACTTGCAAGGCTCGGCGTCGCCGGAGAAGGTCATCTCCCAGGAGGCCCTCAGGGCCTCCGTCTCGATCGCGCCGACCGCCCGGCCGGGCCCGATCTCCGCCCCGCCCACCTTGACCCAGGAGCCGTCCGGCGCCGACAGCTCGGCCGCCGGCACGGTCACCTTGGTCGCCCGCGGGCCCTCGGCCTCATGGTCGAAGAGGACGAACCAGATCGAGGCGTTGGGCTCGGCACCCGGGCGCTTGTGGACCGTGTGGCGGATCCAGATCCCCTGCCCACCACCCGGCCGGCAGGCCTTGACGTAGAAGCTCTCGTAGTGGCCGGCCTTGGCGGCGACCCGCGGGAACCGCGCCCCCTGGTCCATATCCAAACCCTAGACCTTGATCGTGATCACGTCGCCATCTTGGACGACGTAGTCGCGGCCCTCGATCCGCAACAGCCCCCGGTCACGGCCCGCCGCGTAGCCACCACACTTGACCAGCTCCTCCCACCCGATCGCCTCGGCTTTGACGAAGGCGTCCTGGATCTCGGTGTGGATCGTGCCCGCCGCCTCCCAGGCGGTGGCGCCGCGGCGCAGCGGCCGGGCGACGGCTTCCTTGTCCTCGCCGGCGGTGAAGAAGGTGATCAGCTCGAGCAGGTCGTAGGCCGCGCGGACGAGCCGGGCGAGACCGGAGCCCTCGACCCCGTAGGACTCGCGCATCTCCTCGGCTTCGACCGGGTCCAGCTCGGCCAGCTCGCCCTCGATGCGGGCGCTGACCGCGACCACACCGGCCCCGACCTCCGCTGCGTGGGCGGCAACCGCGGCGGGCGGCTCGGCGTCGCCCTCGTCGACGTTGGCGACGTAGAGGATCGGCTTGGTCGTCAGCGCCTGTAGGTTGCGCGCCGCCTCCGGCGCGGCGTCGGGGACCGGGATCGAGCGGGCAGGCTTGCCGGCGGCGACCGCGTCGTGGACCGCCTGCAGCCAGTCGCGCTCGGCGATCGCCTCGGCGTCGCCCGTCTTCGCCTGCTTGGTGACTCGTTCAAGTCGCCGCTCGGTCTGCTCGTAGTCGGCCAGCGTCAGCTCGGTCTCGATCGTCTCGATGTCGGCCAGCGGGTCGACCCGCCCGTCCGGGTGCGGGACGCCACTGTCGTCGTGGCAGCGGACGACGTGGCAGATCGCGTCGGTCTCGCGGATCGAGGCGAGGAACTTGTTTCCGAGCCCCTCCCCTTCCGAGGCACCCTTGACCAGCCCGGCGATGTCGTGGAAGGAGATCGTCGCCGGCACCAGCTCGGAGCTGCCGACCGTCTCCCCCACCCGCTCCAGGCGCTCGTCGGGCACCTGGGCGATCGCCACGTTGGGCTCGATCGTCGTGAACGGGTAGTCGCCGGTCTGCGCGCCTCCCTTGGTCAGGGCATTGAAGAGGGTCGACTTGCCCGCGTTGGGCAGGCCGACGATTCCCGCCTTCATAGCGAGAGCGGAACGATCAGGCCCAAGGCAATGCCGAGGACGGCGCCGACGAGGACGTCGGAGGGATAGTGCATCCCGAGGTAGGGACGTCCCAGGGCGAGCGCGAGGGCCAGGAGGAAGGCGAGTGCGGCGAATGGCTCGACCCGGGTCATCGCGGTGGCCACCGCGAATGCCGAGGTTGCATGGGCGGAGGGAAAGCTCAGCGACGACGGGGCTCCGCCCAGGGGTGGCAGGCCCACAAGCTCCGGCCGCGGCCGTTTCACGATCACCTTGATGACGTAGTTGAGAGCGATGGCGATTGGGCCCAACGCAGCGCAGATCAACCACGCTTCGCGGTTGGAGTCGTCGACGATCGCCAGGATCACCCCGATCGTCACCCAAATGGCCCCGTTGTTGCCGGACCTTCCCAGCGCCTTCGCAGCCCTCTCAACGCCGGGTGAGTGCCCACGGGTCCGCATCGCGCGCAGAAGTCTGAGGTCTGTGTTGTCCACGGCGGCGCAGGATAATCCGCTTCCCATGCCTTTCGTACCCGGCTACTCCCACACGCCCGGCCACCACTGCGGCTCGACCGCGCTTCGCAACCTGCTCGCCTTCCACGGGGTCGAGCTCAGCGAGGAGATGGCCTTCGGGCTCGGAGCGGGCGCCTGCTTCTACTACGTCGCCCTCGAGCAAGCCTCACCGACGCGCTGGTTCAACGGCCGCACGGCGCGTCTCGAGGAGACCTTCGACGAGATGACCGGGGGGGCGCTGGAGCTGCGGACCTTCGAGCCCGACGACGACGGCGCCTGGGAGGCGGCTGGCGCCGAGATCGACGCCGGCAACCCCGTTCTGCTCCTCACCGACCTCTACTACCTCGACCACTACGGCAACTCGGCCCATTTCCCCGGCCACGCCGTCGTCCTCGCCGGCTACGACGAGGAGGTGGCACACCTCTCCGACACGGCTTTCGAGGAGCTGCAGACGACCCGGCTGGAGAACCTCGACAAGGCGCGCCACAGCAGCCATCCCGCCTATCCGCTGGCGGGTCACATGTTCACGGCCTCGGGCGGGATCTCGGCCGAGCGTCTGCGCGAGGCGATCCCGGCCGCGATCGAGCGGGCGGCCACAGCGATGCTCGAACCTGAGTTCCGCGAGTTCTCCGGCCTCGACGCAGTGCGCCGCTTCGCCGCCGAGGCCGGCTCCTGGCCGGAGGTCGCCGAGGACTGGAAGTGGTGCGCCCGCTTCGGCTACCAGGTGATCGAGCGCCGCGGCACCGGCGGCGGCGCCTTCCGGCTGATGTACTCGCGCTTCCTCGAGGAGGCGGGCCGGCCCGAGGCCACACTGGCCGCCGACGCCGCCGCTGCCTGGACCAACCTTGCGAGCGCCTTCCACACAGCAAGCGAGCGAGACGACCCCGATCCAGATCTGTGGCGTGAGATTGACAAAGCGGCCAACCGGGTAGCCACGGCTGAGGACCGTCTCTGGACCTCTTTGTCCAATCCGTAGTTATCCCCGATGGAGCCCATGTGCTCCGTGGTGTACCGTTTTCAACTGCGGGAGGCGGGTAGTGATTTTTTGAAACCCGTCTTGAGGAGAGTCATATATGAGAAGCAAGGCAAGCCCGATCGGGCTGCTAGTTCTCACCGCCGCATTTCTCGTTCTCGCATTTGCAGCTTCCAGCGCCCAGGCTGCGTTCGGCATCGAAAAATGGGAAGCGCTGACCTGCAAAGAAAACACCGACACCCCATTGCTGGGAGGGGGGCCGGTACTTGGCGCGTTTCCACTGCCCCAATCTCCCGGTCAGTGCACGAGCAAAACCGGCGAACCTGAAAATGAAGCGAGGTGGTTCAAACAGGCGGCCGGGCATCCGAACTGGGGGGTCACGGACTTCGTCCTCAACAATACCGCCGGCGCCCCTCAGGGGTTCGTGAAAGACATCGTCGTCGACACCCCCGAAGGCTTGAGCGTCAACCCCGAAGCGGTGCCCCAGTGCTCTCTGGAACAGGCGGAAACGAACATCCTGGGCTGCTCTCCACTATCCATCGTTGGAGTCAACTACCTGACGGTCGTAGCGGCCCCCGGGCCGACTCTGGCTCGGGCCGCGGCTCCTGTCTACAACGTGGAGCCCTTCAATGGCGTCCCCTCGATGGTGGCCTTTCCCGATTCGACGGGGGCAGCGGTCTACATCGTCGGCTCACTCGACCCTGTCGACCAACACGTCACCTTCACGATCAGCAACGTGCACGCACCGGAACCACCGGGCCATCCCCCAATCGTCGGTTCTCGGCTCGTCTTCAACGGCCAAGCCGGTGACGGCACCTACCTGACCAATCCCAGTGTCTGCGGCACGTCCCAGACGGCGACCCTTCACGTCGACTCCTACGAAGGCGAAAGCGACTTGGCAAGCGCCTCCGCGCCGTTCGTTGGCGAAGGGTGCGACAAAGTGCCGTTCAACCCAACGGTCAACGTCAACGTCGACAGCCAGACCGACTCGCCGGATCCGGTGACCCTTGACCTGGGGATTCCGTTTGATCCATCGGAACCGATCGCCAACTCATATCTCAAAACGGCGGCGGTCACTCTGCCCGAAGGGGCGGGGCTCAATCCCTCGCTGGCCAACGGATTGCAGACCTGCAGCGACGCGCAGTTCAAGTACCACACCAACGGCACGATCGAATGCCCAGAGGCATCGAAAATAGGCACCGTCGACGTGGAAACGCCGTCACTTCCCCCGGGTTCGCTCCACGGCACGGTCTACGTCGCCCAACCGCTCAACAACGAACCGAGCTCCGGCAATCAATTCAGGGTCTTCCTGACCGCCGGCTCAGACCGCTACGGCGTGAACGTGCGTTTGATCGGCAAAGTGTTTCCCAATCTGGACACGGGCCAGCTGAAAGTGGTCGTCGATGAAAACCCGCAGGCGACCTTCAGCTCCTTCAAAGTCCATCTCAACGGAGGGGCAAGGGGCGCGCTGACCACGCCGAACACCTGTGGGCCGCACAACACGACCACCGACTTGACGCCGTGGTCGGGAACCGCGGACGCGCATCCGAACAGCGAATTCGCGCTGTCTGAAGGGGCCGGCGGCGGGCCGTGCCCGAAAACCCTCGCCGAGCGGCCGTTCAGCCCGACCTACACCGCGGGAACGCAGCGGTCGAAGGCGGGTGCGTTCAGCCCATTCGAACTGCACATCACGCGCCCCGACGGCGCCCAGGAGATCCGCAAGGTGGAAGCGACGCTGCCACCCGGCATGGTCGCCAAGCTGAAGGGCGTCAAGTACTGCCCGCAGTCGGGCATCGACGCGGCGGCCTCACAGTCCGGCGCCGCGGAGCTCGCTCACCCGAGCTGCCCGAGCAACAGCCTGATCGGCAGCTCCGATATCGCCGCCGGATCGGGACCGGCCCCGTTCAAGACGACCGGCAAGGTCTACATGGCCGGTCCCTACAAGGGCGCCCCGCTGAGCATGGTCTTCGTGACCCCGGCGGTCGCCGGCCCATATGACCTCGGCACCGTCGTGGTCCGGGCTGCGGTGTTCGTCAATCCCGAAACGGCCGAAGTACGCGCCGTCTCGGATCCGATCCCATACATATTCGGGGGCGTGAAGCTCGACCTGCGCTCGATCGACGTCTCGATCAACCGCAAGGAATTCACCGTCAACCCGACGACCTGTCGCGAACCGTTCTCAACCCGCTCGTCGATCTTCGGCGGCGGCGGCAACCCCGCCGATCCGGCAAGCTGGTTCGCGTTCTCAGCGGCCAGCCCGTTCCGGGCGACCGAATGCAAGGCGCTCAAGTTCAAGCCGAAGTTCCACGCACGGATCCTGGGCGGCAAGGGACAGACGCAGCGCGCCGACAACCCGAAGTTCCGGGCGATCCTCGAAGCCCGCAAGGGCGACGCCAACGTGCGGCGGGCGGCGTTCATCCTGCCGCGGGCGACGATCCTCGATCAGGCCCACATCAAAACCATCTGCACGAAAGTGCAGCTGGCGGCGAACGAATGCCCGAAGGACTCGATCTACGGCAACGCCAAGGCGACCTCGCCGTTGCTCGACAACCCGGTCAAGGGCCCGGTCTACCTGACCTCGTCCGAACACGAACTGCCGGACCTCCTGGTCGAGATGAAGGGCCAGGTGAACGTCCGGTTGCGCGGAGTGATCAGCTCCGAGCACGGACGCCTGAAGACGGTGTTCAACAACACCCCCGACGTGGCGGTGAGCAAGTTCATCCTCACGATGAAGGGTGGCAGCAAGGGCCTGCTGGTCAACTCGCGCAATCTCTGCTCGAAGAAGACCAACGGCTTCCTCAACCTGAAAGCCCAGAACAGCCGACGGCTGAAGAAGAACAACCTGCGGCTCAACATCCCGGCCTGCCACTGAGGCCAAGCGAGGGATGCAACGGCGCCGAGGCGGGCCTTGAGCCCGCCTCGGCGCTTCTCCAGCTCTAGACCCGCAGTCGCGCGAAGTAGGCGAACCAGTTGCCGGAGTTGGTCTCGTGGAGGAGGCCGGCCTCGGCGGTCTGGCGTTTCAGGGAGGCAAGGGTGGTGAAGTGGGGATCACCGAAGAGCTCGCCGACGACGAGGCGACCGCCGGGTTTGAGCACGCGTCGGATCTCACGCAGGGCGGCCACCGGGTCAGGGATCTCGCCGAGCACGGCGGTGAGGACCACGGCATCCACCGAGTCGTCCTCGTAGGGCAGCGCCGTGGCGTCGCCCCGGGTGGGAACCACGTTCTCGTGGCCGCGCTCGGCGGCGCGCCGGGTCACATGGTCGAGGAACTCCTGCTGGAGGTCGAATATCTCGACCCTGCCCTCGGCACCCACCCACTCGGCCATGTCGAGCGTGTAGTACCCCGTGCCCGGCCCGATCTCCAGCAGCCGCTCGCCCAGCTGCGGGTCCAGCACCTCGCGCAAGCGGTCGCGGGTGATGACCGGGTGGGGCGCTTCAACCCAGAACCTTTGCCCGTAGGGACAGGCTGAGGGGTTCTTACGCCACCACAGAGCCGCGGCAAGGGTCGCCGCCCCAGCCACGCCGAGCAGGGTGCGGACGCGCATCAGTCCGGTCGGTTGAGGGAGAAGCCCACTCGGTGTTCCCCCGAGTCGATGCGCAGGAAGGCGACCTTGCCGACGTAGACAGAGAGGACTCCGTCCTCGGTCTCGACGTCGTGCCAGCCGCCCTTCTCCACCTGCTTGCGGAGGCCCTTCAGCTCGTCCGCGGTCAGCCGCACCGGAACCACCTGTCCCCCCTCGAAACCGATCTCCACCTTCTGCACGTCCGCCATCAGTGCTCCTCTCCGCTTGATTCGACGATCTCGGTCAGCACACCGCCGGTCGAGCGCGGCTGGATGAAGGCCACCCGGCTCCCCCGGATGCCGACCCGCGCCTTGCTGTCGATCAGCTCCAGACCGGCGTCGGCAAGCTTCTCCAGGGTCGCGTCGATGTCGTCCACGGCGTAGGCCACATGGTGCAGCTTCGGGCCCTTGCGACCGAGGAACTTGCCGATCGGAGTATCGGGAGCGAGCGGCCGCATCAACTCGACGTGCCCGTCGCCGACGTCAAGCAGCACCGCCTCCACCCCCTGCGAATCGACGGTCTCGCGGTGGGCGACGGTCATCTCGAAGATCTCCCCGTAGAGACCGAGCGCCGCGTCGATGTCCTCGACGGCAACGCCGATGTGATCGATCTTGCCGAACATCGGCGGCAGTCTACGTTGCCGGAGCCGGCTCGCCCGCGCCGGCGGCTGGCCCCTCGACGCGGAGGATCTCGGCCAGCGCCGCGATCCCCACCTGGAGCTGCTCTGGGGTCGGCTCCTTGGTCGCGAGGTGGCGCTGGATCTCGCGCCCGGGGGTGTGGAACACCTCGGCCAGGGGCGCGCCGTGGTTGCGGTCGCTCCAGGCGAACATCTCCACCGCGAGCGAGGCGCCACCCAGTCCGACCACCGCGCGCGCCAGCGGGCTCGGCCGCTCCACCAGGCGCTCCAGCATCACGGTGCCGCCCACCGAGAGCAGCATCATCGGCGCGATCAGGTTGGAGCCGCAGCGATCGTGCTCCTTCGGCACCGAAGCCGGGTCCCCGATCCCCTGCTCGTAGGCGGCGATCGCCTTGTGCTCGACCCCGTGGTAGGCGGCGAGATCACGATCGGCCAGGGCGACAACCGCCGGTGCCGCGCCGAGCACCTGCACGAGGCCCTCGCGCAGGGCGGAGCTCGCGAGCCTGCGGCGCAGGACCGCGGTCGCGACCAGCGTCGTGCCGATCGTCGCGATCACCCGCCAGTCCTCGAAGGGCAGTCGCGCCGCCGGCAGGCGCCGCCGCACCAGCGGCAGGACCGCCAGCGCCTCGGCGAGTTTCAGCGGGCCGCGCAGACCCGGCAGGCGTCCCGCCAACTTCGGCGCCAGCTCAGGTTTGCGCTCCGAGGCAACGTGCACCTCACCGTCCGTACCCCGCACCGCCGCAGCCCAGTGGGTAGGCCCATGGATCAGCAGCCCATTGCGCAGCGCCATACCCCCGAGTCGCAGCTTCTCCGAAGCCATGTCATCGGACCTTAGAGGAGTCCGGAGGTCTCCCTGGGAGTGCCTCGCGAAGCGGGCACCGCAGAGTGATTCTTGCCGCGAAGCGGCAGCAACATAGTGAGCGAAGCGAACATGGGCACTCACGGGGAGACCTCCGGACTCCCTCACAACGTCCGACGACCGCGCGATGTACGCGCGGTCGTCGGATTCCCCCCTGTTTCCCCTTTTAACTCCCGGCCGGAGGCCCCCAGTCCAGGCCTCCGGCCGGTGTGTCGGCTCTCCCTGGCTCTAGCTTGGAAAGCCGACCATTGAAACACGCCGTTTACGAGGAAGTTGCGCCTGCGACTATGTGCCGCGAATCTTCTTGCGAAGCGCCTCGAGCCGCCGTCCGAGCTCCACCTCGAAGCCGCGGTCCGTGGGGGCGTAGAAACGCAGATCCTCCAGGCCCGGCGGCATCAACGGCTGGCCGCTGACAGCGCCCGGCTCGTCGTGCGCGTAGCGGTAACCGTCGCCGCGACCGAGCACCTTGGCGCCCGGATAATGAGCGTCGCGGAGGTAGTCCGGCGGCGCCTTGGCGCCGTTCTCGCGAACCTCGCCGCGAGCCCGTCCCAGGGCTTTGTAGGAGGCGTTGGACTTCGGCGCGAGCGCCAGGTAGACGGCGGCCTGGGCGAGGTTCAGCGCACACTCGGGGAGGCCGACCCGGTCGACCGCACGGGCGGCGGCGTCGGCGACGAGCAGCGCCTGGGGATCGGCGTTGCCGACGTCCTCGGAGGCGAGGATGACCATGCGACGGGCGATGAAGCGCGGGTCCTCGCCGCCCTCCAGCATCACCGCCAGGTAATAGAGGGAGGCGTCGACGTCGGAGCCCCGCGTCGACTTGATCCAGGCCGAGACGAAGTCGTAGTGGCGGTCGCCCTCACGGTCGTAGTCCAGCGCCTTGCGCTGCAGGGCGTCCTCGACCGCGGCGACGTCGACCGGCTCGCCGCGCGAGCGCTCGACCGCGCGCTCCAGGGCCGAGAGGGCGACGCGGGCGTCGCCGCCGGAGCGGTGCGCCAGCATCTCGAGGGCGGTGTCGGAGACCGGCGGCGGATCGGCGAGGCCGCGCTCGGGGTCCGAGAGCGCCCGCCGCAACAGCTCCTCCACCTGCTGCGCCTCCAGCGGCCGCAGCTCGTAGATCTGACAGCGCGAGAGCAGGGCCGAGTTGACCTCGAAGTAGGGGTTCTCGGTGGTCGCCCCGATCAGCGTCAGCAGGCCCTCCTCGACCGCCGGCAGCAGGGCGTCCTGCTGGGCCTTGTTGAAGCGATGGATCTCATCCAGAAACAGGACGGTGTGCCGGCCGTTGGCAGCCCGCCGCTCCCGTGCCCGCTCGATCACAGCCCGAATCTCCGCCCGCCCGGCATTGACAGCCGACTCCTCCTCAAACGCCCCATCGGCCCCCGCAGCGGCGATCCGCGCCAAGGTCGTCTTCCCCGACCCCGGCGGCCCATAGAGAATCGAGCTGTGGGGATGCCCATCCTCGATCGCGGTCCTGAGAGCCGACCCCGGAGCAAGCACATGCTCCTGCCCGACAAGCTCATCCAAGCTCCGCGGCCTCATCCGCACGGCCAAAGGCGCGTCAGCAGCTATCGCGTCGGCGTGGCGGGGTTCATCGCTTTCAAACAAGCGGTCGGACATGCGCCGAGTATGACCGTGCCGGTAGTCGCGCTCACAGGGAGCCGGCGTACAATCGACCGCCATGGAGACCGCCACGCAGCCCCAAGCCGCCCAGTCCACGCTCGAGTCCTTCAACCCCGCAACCGGAGAGCTCGTCGGCTCCGTAGCCACCATCACCCCGGACCAGGTCCAGGCCGTCGTCGACGACGTCGCCCGTATCCAGCCTGCCTGGGGCGAGCTGAGCCTCGACGACCGCGCCCGCTACATGCGCCGCGCCGCCGACGCGCTGCTCGACGACATCGACCAGATCGCCGAGCTGCTCGTCAACGAGCAGGGCAAGCCGCGTGCCGAGGCCTACACGATGGAGCTGCTGCCGACCGTCGACGCGCTGCACTGGTGCGCGAAGGCCGGCCCCAAGATCCTCGCCGACGAGAAGGTGCGGATGTCGCAGGCCTTCCTGGCGAGCAAGAAAGGGCGTTTCACCTACGAGCCGATCGGCGTGGTCGGGGTGATCGCGCCCTGGAACTATCCCTGGTCGATCCCCTTCGGCGAGGTGGCGATCGCGCTGATGGCGGGTAACGGGGTCGTCCTCAAGCCGGCCAGCCTGACGCCGCTGCTGGGTGAGGCGATCCGCCGCGTCTTCGAGAAGGGCGGCCTGCCCGAGGGCCTGATCCGCGTCGTCCACGGCGGCGGCGCCGTCGGCGACGCGCTGGCGCGCTCCAGCGCTGGCAAGATCTTCTTCACCGGCTCGGTCGAGGTCGGCCGCACGGTCGGTGAGGTCTGCGCACAACAGCTCAAGGGCTCCGTCCTCGAGCTGGGCGGCAAGGACCCGATGATCGTCTGCGCCGACGCCGACCTCGACAACGCGATCTCCGGCGCCGTCTGGGGCGGCTTCGCCAATGCCGGCCAGACCTGCTCGGGGATCGAGCGGGTGTACGTGATGCGCGAGGTCGCCGATCGCTTCGTCGCGGGCGTCGCCCGCGAGGCACAGAAGCTGCGCCTCGGCAACCCAATGGAGTGGGAGACGGAGATCGGCCCGATGACCTCCGACGGCCAGTACGAGATCGTCGTCGACCTGATCGAGGACGCGGTCGCCTCCGGCGCGACCAAGCTCTGCGGTGGCCCAACCCCGGTCGCCGGGCTCTCCGACAAATACATAGCGCCGACCGTGCTGACCGGGGTCACGCACGAGATGCGGATCATGAAGGAGGAGGTCTTCGGCCCGGTGCTGCCGATCGTCGTCGTCGACTCCGAGCAGGAGGCGATCGACCTCGCCAACGACTCCGAGTTCGGGCTTGGCGCCTCGGTCTGGACCAAGGACCGCCAGAAGGGCGAGCGGATCGCGCGGCGGATCGAGTCGGGCATGGTCTGGGTCAACGACCACTCCTTCAGCCACGGCGCCTGCCAGTGCGCCTGGGGCGGCGTCAAGGATTCCGGCGTCGGCCGCTCGCACTCCAAATTCGGCTTCTACGAGTGCGTCAACGTCAAGATGAACGCCTGGGAGCCGGGTCTCGCCCGCGACTTCTGGTGGCATCCCTACGACCGCACCCTGGGCGAAGCGGTTCGCGCTTCGGCGAAGCTGCTCTACGGCAAGGGCGCAACCCGGACCAACGCCCTGCGCGAGGGCGCCGGGCCGCTGCTCAAGGTCGGCGCCCGCACCCTGCGCAAGCGCCGTTGACGGATCCCGCCGTCGCCGTCGCCGGGCTGCGGCGCGACTTCGGCGAGCGGCCCGCGCTCGACGGGGTCGGCTTCGAGCTGGCGGCGGGCGAGTCCCTGGTCGTGCTGGGGCCGAACGGAGCGGGCAAGACGACGCTGCTGCGCATCCTCGCCACCCTGCTGCGCCCCAGCGGCGGCGAGGTGCGCGTGTTGGGGGCACGCCTGCCCGGCGAAGCCTGGAAGGCGCGCGGCCGGATCGGCTTCCTCGGCCATGAGGCGCTCCTCTACCGCGACCTCAGCGGGCGCGAGAACCTGCGCTTCCACGCCCGCCTGCACGGACTGCGCGGGGCCGCGGCGGAGGCGCGAATCGGGGAGCTGCTCGCCGCGGTCGGCATGGAGCGGCGCGCCGACCAGCGGGTCGCCGAGCTGTCGGCGGGGATGCGGCAGCGACTCGCCGTCTGCCGCTGCGTCCTGCACGAGCCGGAGCTGCTGCTACTCGACGAGCCCGATTCGAACCTCGACGCCGAGGGGCGCGAGCTGGCTCGCGAGCTGATCGGCCCCGGAGGGCGACGGACCAGGGTCCTCGTCACCCACGACCCCGAGCGGGCGCTGCCCGACGCGGACCAGGTGCTGCGGCTCGGCGCCGGCGGCAGGGTGGCGGTCGCGTGACCCCTTCTCGCGTCGCCTTCGCGGCGCTCCTCGGCAAGGACCTGCGCGCCGAGCTGCGCACCCTGCAATCGCTGCCGGCGATGGCGCTCTTCGCCGTCACCACCTTCGTCATCTTCCGCTTCGGCCTCGACCGCACCAGCCTCTCCGGCAGCCTCGCCGCCGGTGTGCTGTGGGCGACGCTGCTGTTCGCCGCGATCCTCGGCATCAACCGCCTCTTCGTCGCCGAGCGCGAGGAGGGCGGCTTCGACGCGATCCGCCTCGCCCCAATCGACCGCACCACCCTCTTCGCAGCCAAGGCGGCGGCGCTGCTCGCCTACCTGCTGGTGCTGGAGCTGATCGTCGTCCCCGTCTTCGCCGTCTTCTTCCTCGACTCGGCGGCGGCGCTCCCCCCGCTCGCCCTCGTCCTCCTGCTCGCCGACCTCGGGCTCGCCGCGACCGGCACGCTGATCTCCTCGATGGCGGTCAACTCTCGTGCCCGCGACCTGCTGGGACCGCTCGTCCTGCTGCCCCTGGTGGTACCGCTGATGATCGCCGCGACCGGTGCCAGCGAGCCGCTCCTGGCGCTGGGCGGACCCGGTTACCACCGCTTCGGCACCTGGCTTGCGGTGCTCGGCCTATACGATTTGATCTTCCTCCTCGTCGGGTACGCCGTATTCGACTTCCTGCTGGAGGACTGAGGCGCCCCGCCTCCCACCGCGCCCACACGCATGTACGGCAAAGGCCTGAGACCCCTCTCGATCGCGACCGTCGCGGCGCTCGTCGCTGCGCTCTCGCTGGTCTTCTTCTACGCGCCGCTCGACGCCGACCAGGGCTTCATCCAGAAGATCTTCTACCTGCACGTGCCGCTGGCGATCGTCGCGCTGGTCGGCTTTGTCGTCGGCGGCGTCTTCGCGGTCCTCCACCTGCGCAGCGGCAACAGCCGCTGGGACGCGTACTCCTACGTCTCGATCCACATGTCGGTGATCTTCGGCGTCGCGGTGCTGATCACCGGCTCGATCTGGGCCAAGGCCTCGTGGGGGCACTGGTGGGTCTGGGACGAGCCGACCCTGGTCAGCTTCCTGATCGTCTTCCTGATGTACGCGACCTACTACCCGTTCCGCTACGCGATCGAGGACCGCGAGCGCCAGGCCCGCTACGCCTCGGTCTTCGCGATCGTCGCCGGCGCCTTCGTGCCGCTCAACTTCATGGCGGTGCGCCTCGCCCAGAGCCTCGTCCACCCGCGAGTCTTCGCGACCGCCAACGGTGGCCTGCCCGGCTCGATGATGCTGACCTTCCTCGCCAGCCTGCTGGCGATCGGGTTGCTCTGGGTGACCCTGGTCAAGTTCGAGCTGACCGCGAAGAGCGCCTCGGGGCAGCTGAAGCGGCTGCGCCGCGCCCTCG
The DNA here is from genome assembly GCA_963706605.1 of uncultured Solirubrobacterales bacterium. Classification (GTDB taxonomy): domain Bacteria; phylum Actinomycetota; class Thermoleophilia; order Solirubrobacterales; family 70-9; genus VRUE01. Next base: position 1,350,209 of record OY970165.1, on the reverse strand, counting down.
ACGCCCCCACGCCGGCCGGGGCCTCCCGCGTCGCGCCGGAGGTGGGGTAGGTGCTTGCCCTGCTTGCCGCCGCCCCCGCCCTGCCGCTCGACGAGGCCGGCAAGTACGTCGCCGGTGCCTACATCGTCTTCCTGGTGCTGATCGTCGTCTACGTCGCGATCATGGCCGCCAAACTGCAACGGATCGAGCGTGAGCTGCGCGAGCTCGCCGGCTTCGCGGAGCAGCGCAACGCCGAGCAGGGCGAGGCCCGCGAGGAGGTCGGCGCTGATGTCTGAGCTGCTAACCCTGGGGGTCTCTCACAAGACCGCGCCGCTCGATCTGCGTGAGCGGCTCTCGCTGACCGAGGGGCGCGCGGTCGGCGCCCTGCACGAGCTGACCGCGGTGGACGGAATCCACGAGGCGGCGGCGATCTCGACCTGCAACCGCACCGAGCTCTACCTGATCGTCTCCGACACGGTGGAAGCCGAGTCGACGGCGCTCGGGGTGCTCACCCGGCAGGCGGAGATCCGCCCCACCGAGCTGCTCGGCCACCTCTACTCGCTGCGCTCCGGCGAAGCGGCCCGTCACCTCTTCCGGGTCACCGCCGGGCTCGACTCGATGATCGTCGGCGAGGCCGAGATCCAGGGCCAGGTCAAACGCGCCTACGAGCTTGCGCTGGTCGAGGGCTCCACCGGGCCGATCCTCAACCGCCTCTTCCGCGGCGCCCTCGCCGCCGGGGGCCGCATCCGCGAGGAGACCGCGATCGGCGAGAAGGGCGTCTCGATCCCCTCGGTCGCGGTCGAGCTGGCGCGGCGCACCCTCGGCGACCTCGGCGAGCGGCGGGTGCTGGTGATCGGCGCCGGCGAGACCGCCGAGCTGGTCGCGCGGGCGCTTGTCGCCCGCGGCGTCGCCACCGTTTTCGTCGCCAACCGCCACTACGACCGGGCGATCGGCCTTGCCCAGCGCTTCGATGGGGAAGCGGTCCGCTTCGAGGAGCTGCCGGAGCAGCTGCAGGCGGCCGACATCGTCGTCTCGGCGACCAACTCCCCCCACCACATCGTCGAGCGCGACGGCCTCGCCCAGGTGATGGAGACACGCGAGGGCAGGCCACTGCTGCTGGTCGACATCGCGGTGCCCCGCGACATCGAGCCCGAGTGCCGCGAGATCCCCGGGGTCAGCCTCCACGACATCGACGACGTGCAGCAGATCGTCGAGCGCAACGCCAGCGGCCGTGAGGGTGAGGCGCGCCGGGCGGAGCCGATCCTGGCCGCAGAGCTGGACCGCTTCGAGCGCTGGCTCGCCTCGCTCGAGGTGGTGCCGACGATCGCTTCGCTGCGCCAGCGTGCCGACGAGGTCGTCGGCCGGGTGCTGGCCGAGAACGAGGGGCGCTGGGAGAGCCTCGGAGAGGCGGACCGCGAGCGCCTCACGGCGATGGCCAAGGCGGTCGCCTCCCGCCTCCTGCACGAGCCGACCCTGCGGATGAAGCGCTCCGCCGGCAGCGACGACGCCTACCTCTACGTGAGCGCGCTGCGCGAGCTGTTCGGGCTCGACTCCGAGACCGAGCCGGAGGACGAGGCGAAAGGCGCCCAGATAACTGACATCTCCGAACGGCGTAAGGCCTATCCCGATAGGGGTTCCACTTAACTTTTTTTGAAGACAGCTATCGGCCGTCCGAGAGTGTCGCCGCAAAAAAAGTACAAGACGTTCCACCCCTATCGGGATAGGCCTTGACGATCCGTATTGCCACTCGCAACAGTGCACTCGCCAAAGCTCAGGCGGGACAGGTCGCCGCGCTGCTTGGCGGGGCTGAGCTGGTCGAGGTCTCCTCCGATGGTGAGGTCGGTGACAAGGCCCGGTTCGTGCGCGGGGTCGAGCGGGCGGTGCTCGACGGCGAGGCGGAGATTGGCGTCCACTCGGCGAAGGACGTTCCCGCCGGGATGCCGGATGGGCTGACGATCGTCGCGGTGCCTGCGCGGGAGGATCCCGCCGACGTCTGGGTCGGGGTCGGAAGCGCACTGGAGGAGGTGCCGGAGGGGGCGCGGGTCGGCACTGCCAGCCTGCGCCGCCGCGCCCAGCTGCTCGCCGCACGACCCGATCTGCGGGTGAACGAGCTGCACGGCAACGTCGACACGCGGCTGCGCAAGCTGGCCGAGGGCGAGCTGGACGCGATCGTGCTCGCCGCGGCCGGCCTGCGGCGGCTTGGTCGCGAAGGCGAGGCGTCATTCGCGATTCCGGCCACGACGATGATCCCCGCCGCGGGACAGGGCGCGCTGGTTCTCCAGGCCCGCGTTGGCGACGTCGCGGCGGCAGAGGCCGCGGCCTCGATCGGCGACGACACGGCGCTAGTCGAGCTGACCGCGGAGCGCGCCTCCGTCGCCTTGCTCGACGCGACCTGCGCGACCCCGATCGGCGTTCACGCCACAGTGGACGATGAGCGGATCGTGGTCGAGGCCTTTGTCGGACTTCCCGACGGCAGCGAGTGGATCCGTGACCGGGTCGAGGGCGAGGCGGACAGCCCCGGCGAAGTCGGGGCGCTGCTCGCCGAGCGCCTGCTGCAGGCGGGTGCCCGCGAGATACTCGACCGAGCTGAGAGCCTCGCCTGAGCTTCCGGTGTGAGAAATGCGCCCTATAGACACAGAACTAACAGCGGAATGAGCGCCCGCCCGGGTGTCGTCTACCTGGTCGGCGCCGGCCCCGGCGACCCGGGGCTGATGACGGCGCGCTCACTGGAGCTGATCGCCTCGGCTGACGCGATCTTCTACGACCGGCTGATCCCACCCGGGGCGCTCGACGGCGCCCGCACCGACGCCGAACTCGTCTACGTAGGCAAGACCCCCGCCAAGGACGTGCCGGGAGTTAGGCCCCCATATGGACCCTTAACTCCCGGCACGTCTGCGCCGCAGGGGGAGATCAATGGGCGGCTGGTTGAGGCGGCGCTTGCCGGAAAGAGCGTGGTGCGGCTCAAGGGTGGCGACCCGTTCGTCTTCGGCCGTGGCGGCGAGGAGGGAGAAGCGCTGCGCGCCGCCGGGGTCGAGTTCGAGGTCGTGCCCGGGGTCACCGCCGGGGTCGCGGCGAGCGCCTACGCCGGGATCCCGGTCACCCACCGCGACGACGCCTCCGCAGTCGCCTTCGTCACGGGCCACGAGGATCCCGAGAAGGCGGAGACGGCAATCGATTGGGAGGCGCTGGCCCGCTTCCCCGGCACCCTCGTCTTCTACATGGGCGTCAAACGGCTGCGCGACAACGCCGCGGCGTTGATCGAGGCCGGCCGCGACCCTGACGAGCCCGCCGCCGCGGTGGAGCGCGGCACGATGGCCGGCCAGCGCACCGTCGTCGCGACGCTCGGCGCGCTCTCCGAGGCGGTCGAGGGCGAGGGCATCGGGGCGCCGGCGCTGATCGTCGTCGGCCCAGTGGTTGCGCGCCGCGAGGAGCTCGCCTGGCTCGAGCGCCGCCCCCTGCACGGGCGGCGCGTCGTCGTCACCCGTGCGCGCGCCCAGGCGAGCGGCCTTGCCGCCGGCCTGCGCGCCCTCGGCGCCGAGGTCGTCGAGTTACCGGCGATCCGGATCGAGTCGCGGATCGACAGCGACGGGGTGCGGCGCGCGATTGGGGCGATCCACAACTATGCGCTCGTCTGCCTGACCAGCCCCAACGGGGTGCGCCTGCTGTTCGAGGCGCTCACCGCAGCGGGGCTCGACGCGCGGGTCCTGGCCAACGCCACCGTCGCCGCGATCGGTCCGGGCACGGCGCGGGCGCTGGCCGAGCATGGCATCGCCGCTGACGTCGTCCCCGAGCGCTTCGTCGCCGAGTCGCTGATCGAATCCCTGGCCGCGGTCGAGGTCGCCGGTCGGTCGGCCCTCGTCGCCCGCGCCGCCGAGGCGCGCGACGTCCTCCCGGACGCTCTGCGCGAGCGCGGCGCCGAGGTCGACGTCGTCGCCCTCTACGAGACGGTCCGCGAAACCCCCGAGCCGGAGACGATCGAGGCCGCGCAGGGTGCCGAGTACGTCACCTTCACCTCCTCCTCCACGGTCCGCAACCTGACCGAGGTCCTCGGCGACCGCTTTCCGTCCACAGCCCGCGTCATCTCGATCGGCCCGATCACCAGCGAGGCGGCGCGCGCCGCCGGCCTCGAAGTGCACGTGGAGGCCGAGCGCCACGACGTCGACGGCCTGGTCGAGGCGCTGCTGAAGGACGCCTCCCGATGACCGAAAACCTTGGGCGTTCGCACTTATCCTTGCTATTGGGGGCATAAGTGCGAACGCCGAAGGGAGGGGTGGGATTTGGGGTGCCGCACCGGCACTTCCGGGTCACCGACTCGACCAACGCCCGCGCCCGTGAGCTGGTCGAGGCGGGCGCTCCGGGAGGCACCGTCGTCACCGCCGCCGAGCAGACCGCGGGGCGTGGCAGGCAGGGCCGCAGCTGGACGGCGCCGGCGGGCAAGGCGCTGCTCTACTCGGCAGTCCTGCGGCCGCTCGACGAGCGTCACCTGCTGCTGCCTCTCTCTGTCCCACTCGCCGTCTGCGAGTTGGCGGAGGCGCTGGAACCGGGGATCGAGTGCGCGATCAAGTGGCCCAACGACGTCTGGGTCGAGGGCCGAAAGCTGGCGGGCGTTCTGATCGAGGCGAAGCCGCAGGACGGCTGGGCGGTGATCGGGGTCGGGCTCAACCTCTCCATAGCTCCAAGCGAGTTCCCACCCGACCTCCGTGAAACGGCGGTCTCGCTCTTCAGCTCGAGCGCGGGGGGTCAGGGGAAGTCCCGGCGGAGCCTCCCCGCTGTTGCTCCGACGGGACTTCCCCTGACCCCCCTCACCGCAGCCAAAGCCCTGAACCGTCACCTCGCCCGCTGGGTTGAGGCGGATCGAGCGACGATCCTCGCCGCTTGGCGCGCGCGCGATGCCCTACGCGGCCGCGAGATCTCCTGGGGCGATAACTCCGGCGTCGCCGACGGAATCGAGGACTCGGGCGACCTACTCGTCGTCGCTGCCGGCGGTGACCGCGTCGTCCTCGGCGCCGGTGAGGTCCACCTCCGGCTCTGAGCCGTTCTCCTTGGCGTTCCTCGCCGCCCTCGAAGCCTGCCTCCTCGGCCTCGCTCCGTTCTCCCCGTCGCTCGCCGGGCCAGCCCCTTTGCCCTTTTTTCGCTTGCGCCGTTTTTTGCCGCTTTTGGGGAAATTGCGGAGCAGTTCGCGCGCGGTCGCCGAGGGTTTGCGGGCCATCCGCATCCGCGCCCCGCGCAGCACCTCCTCGCCTTCTGGGGTGTGCGAGACGGCGCCTGCCAGCAGGGCCACGGACAGACGGCGGTCCTGTTTGCGCGCCGCGTGGACCAGCCGCCGCGCGTTGCGGCCGTGCGCCCGTCCCGACGAGTTGACCAGCAGACCCAGCAAACGCTTCGTCTCCGGCCAACGCTGCACCGCGTACTCTTCGTGCAGCTCGCGGGTGTAGGACGCGAGGCGCCAGACCCACGCCTGCGCCTGGTCGCGGCGGCCGATCCGCTTGTCGACCAGCGCCTGCAGCAACGCCTTCGTCCCCGCCCGCTTGTCGTCACGGCTCCAGCTGCCGACGATGTCGATCGCGTCATCGAAGGCCTCGGGGTCGCGCAGGTCGGCGATCTCAGCCAACGCTTTCAGCCGCAGCTGTGAGTTGCGGTTGCGCTGCACGCAGGTCAGCAGGAAACGGCGGCGCAGCTCCTTGGTGCTGTCGTTCTGCAGCATCGAGCGCGCCCGCCGCCAGTTCTGCGGGTTGACCCGCGCTCCCGCCAGCGCCGCCCAGGCGTGCTGCTCGGGGTAGTCGAGGTTCTCGACCGCGATCCGCCACAGCTCCCGTTCGAGTACCTGGGTGCGGCGTTCGGACTCCTCGGAGACGGGGACGATCCGCCGCTCGACCCGCACCCGCCGGCCACGGCCGCGCCGCACCGGCCCGACAACGATCGCGCCGCCGCGGTAGACGTCACGGTCGAGCAGGCTGTGCAGGGTGACGATCGTCTCGTCGTGGGTGGTGGCCGGATGGACGAAGTCGATCACCAGGCCGGCCTCCTTGCCCGGCGCGCGCCGGGTGACGCGGCCGACCCGCTGCTGGTAGATGCGGCGCGAGGCGGTCGGGGCCAGATGCATGCAGATCGTCGCCCGCGGCGAGTTCCAACCCTCGGCGAGCAGCATCGCGTTGCAGAGCACGTCGACCTCGCCGCGCTCGAAGCCGGCGAGGATCTCGGCCAGTTCGCGCTTCGGCGTCTCGCCGGAGACGGCGCGAGCGACGATCCCCGCCGCCTGCAGCGCCTTGGCAACGTTCTTCGCGTGCTGGACGCCGGCCGTGTAGAGGACGCCTGGCGTCTTGCTGAAGCGCGTCTTGTAGAGGTCGGCGATCGCGACGTTGAAGGGCTCCTGGTCGAGCAGCGCGGCCAGCTCGTCCTGGTCGAAGTCCTGATCGACCTCGCCTTTGCGCAGCGGCACCTTGGCGATCGTCCGCACCCCCGGCCCTGGCGGGATGCGGATGCAGCGCAGCGGCGCGATCACGCCGCGCCGGGCCGCCTGGGCGAGGTCGAAGCGCGAGGTCTGGGTCGGGAAGAGATCGGCGACGTGGCGGGCGATCAGCGCACCGGTCGCGGTCATGCCGATGAACACTGGCCCTGTCCAGGCGCGGATGCAGGCGCTGGTTTTCTCTCCCAGCGCGGTGTGCGCCTCATCGCAGATCACGATCGAGTAGGCGTCGGAGACCTTCTTGTGGTTGCGGACGAACCACTGGTAGGTCTCGACCGTGACCGGGCCGTCGGGATCATCGCGACCGTCGAGCAGCGGCGGCCGCAGCCGCTCCTTGTAGCCGCGCTCGGAGATCTCGCCAATGAACTGGTCGACCAGGTTGCGGCGGTGGGTGAGGATCAGGACGCCGCCGGTGCGGGTGGCGTCGATGAAGCCGACCGCGGCGACCGTCTTGCCGGCCCCGGTCGCGTGCTCGAACCAGAAGCGACGGGCGGCGCCCGGATCGTCGACCGCTTCCTCGTCGGCCGCCTCGTCGTCCTCCTCCGGCGACTCTTCCTCCCAGTCCTGCGGCTCCTCGTCCGGGGCCAGCTCCTCCTCCTCGTCGAGCGCATCCTCGCCGTCGGGAGAGGGAGGGGCGGCACCATTTTCCGCCGCCGTCTGCTGCTCGGACATCAACTCGGTAAGCGTTCCGGAGAGGGCGTCGACCTGGTGCGGGTTGAGTTCAGCGCCGTCGCGGAGCTTCGGCGGTTCGTCGGCCAGCAGGCGCTCCAGACCGAGCAGCAGGGAGAAGTCCCGCCGCCACTGGATCGAGGGCTCCTCAGCCCCTTCGTCCAGCTCCTTCAGCGCCGCGTCGAGGGCGCGCCGGCGAGCCGTTCCGGGGGCGAGCGCCTCGGGGCCCTCGCCGTCGAGCAGCAGGGGCTCACGGGCGAACTTAGCCGCCCGCTCGATGTCGGTGCCTGAAGGAACTGCCGCTGGCGCGGCAACTTCGCTGGTCTTGGCCATGAAGGCTTTGGGTTCGCTCCCGCGACGACGCAGAGCGTGCCGACGAGAAGACTTAGTGAGGATGCCGGGAGTTCGGTTTCTCCTCCCCCCGACGATCTCAAGCGGCTCGCATACGGCGAACCGGACAGACGTATTGTAATCATTGAATTGAGACCACCGCGGCCGACCCTCTCACTCGCCCTCACGCTCGCCACGGTTGTGGCGCTTGCCGCAGCCGGCTGCGGCACCTCGACGGGTGGCGACTACGGCGGCAAGCACCCCGACTACGCGAAGGCGCTCGCCGGCTCCCCCACTCCGCTGGCGGCCCTGTACGCGCAGTCGAACCAGCTGCTGCCGGGTGGCACTGACGCTTTCGAAAAGCGGATCGCGGCGCTGCACGGCCATCCGGCGGTGGTAAACGTGTGGGCATCCTGGTGCGGGCCTTGCCGCTTCGAGTTTCCGCTCTTCCAGCACGCCGCCGCGGAGTACGGCAAGCAAGTCGCTTTTCTCGGCATCGACAGCCAGGACTCCGACGATGCCGCCCGCACCTTCCTCGGAGAGGCCCCCGTTCCGTACCCCAGCTACACGGACCCCGACGAGGAGATCGCCGAAAGCGTCGGCGCCGGGCTCGGTCTTCCCGATACCGCCTTCTACAACCGCCAGGGAGACCTGGTCAACCTCAAGCAGGGCCCCTATCGGGACGCGGCCGAACTGCGCGCGGACATCGAGCGCATCGCGCTCGGCGACGGCGCCGAAGGCGGATAATCGAGATATGGACTTCTTCGTCGTCGTCGCGCTGATCGGTGTCGCTCTGCTGGTTGCCGAGCTACTGCTCTCGACCGGCGGCGTGTTGGCGATCCTCGGCGCCGCGGGGCTGATCGCCGGCGGCGTGCTGGCGCTGACCGCCGACGCCGACTCGAGCGCCAGCGAGTGGGCCGGGCCGGCGCTGATCACGCTCGGCGTGCTCTCGATTGCCAGCTTTTACTTCGTCACCCGCAAGGTGCTCGCGGCCCATCGCGAGCAGCCCGTGCGCACCGGCCAGGAGGAGCTGATCGGCGCCGGCGCCGAGGTCCGCACCCCGCTCGACCCGGAGGGTCAGGTCTGGATCGCGGGGGCACTGTGGCGGGCACGGCTCGCCGCCGACGGTGGGCCGCTGCGGCCGGGGGATAGAGTGACGGTCGAGGCGGTCGAGGGCCTGACGCTGATGGTGCGACCCGAGCCGCCGTCCGAGTCCCTGGCGGAAGGAGCGAGCTGATGGCAGCGCTTGTGGTTCTGGCCGTCCTGGTGATCTTCGCGGCGATCGTGTTGGGCTTCTCGGTGCGGGTCCTGCGCGAGTACGAGCGAGGGGTGATCTTCCGCCTCGGCCGCCTGATCGCGCAGAAGGGGCCGGGGCTGATCCTGCTGATCCCACTGATCGACCGGATGGTGCGGGTCGACCTGCGAACCGTGACGCTCACGATCCCGCCGCAGGAGGTGATCACGCGCGACAACGTTCCCGCCGGCGTCAACGCGGTCGCCTACTTCCGGGTGGTCGACTCGCGCAAAGCGATCGTCGAGGTCGAAAACTACCTGCTCGCCACCTCGCAGATCTCACAGACGGCGCTGCGCTCGGTGCTCGGCAAGGCCGAGTTCGACCAGCTGCTGTCGGAGCGCGAGCGACTCAACGAGGAGCTGCAGAAGATCATCGACGAGTCGACCGAGCCCTGGGGCGTCAAGGTGACCGCGGTCGAGATCAAGGACGTCGAAATCCCCGAACAGATGCAGCGGGCGATCGCCCGCCAGGCCGAGGCGGAGCGCGAGCGGCGGGCCAAGATCATCAACTCCGAGGGCGAGTACCAGGCGGCGCAGAAGCTCACCGACGCGGCCGACATCATCAGCACCAACCCCGCCTCGCTGCAGCTCCGCTACCTGCAGACGCTGCTGGAAATCGGCAGCAACCAGAACACCACCGTGGTCTTCCCACTGCCAATGGACGTGCTCAAACCGTTCATGGAGCGGGGCGGCGACAAGCCCCAACCGCCGCCCAGTTGAGCGCCCCCGAGATCCGCATCGACCAGCTGACCGGGCTGCGGACGATCCTCGCGCCCGGGCGGGCCGACCGGCCGGAGGGGTTCAAACGACCGGCGAGTGAGCAGAAGGGTGCCGAGGGCTGCCCATTCTGCGAGGGCAGCGAGGGGCGTACGCCGCCCGAGGTCTTCGCCGTGCGGCCGGAGGGCGGCGTGCCAGACACACCGGGCTGGACCAGCCGCGTCGTGCCGAACCTCTATCCGGCGCTGAGCGATGGCGACGACGAGCCGCGCCCCGACAGCGCCCCCGATCTGTTCACCTCGCGACCGGCGATCGGCGGCCACGAGGTGATCGTCAACGCCCCCGAGCACGTCACCGCGATGGCCGAGCTAAGCGAGAAGCGCTTTGCGGGAGCGATCGAGACCTGGCGTGAGCGGATGCGGGCCCATTCCGACGCTGCATACGTGCAGCTCGTCGTCAATGAGGGGGCGGGCGCCGGGGCCTCACTCCCCCACACCCACGCCCAGCTCTACGCGTTGCCGTTCGTCCCGGCGGCGGTGGCGCGGGAGCGGGAGCGAACCGGCTCCTACAGCGAACGGACCGCGGGAAGTGGCCTTCTCACCGATGTCCTGGTCGAGGAGGTGCGCCGGCGCGAGCGGCTCGTCGCGATCGACGAGGAGGCGGCGCTTATCTGCCCCTGGGCCTCGCGCTCCCCCTACGAGCTGCGGGTGGTGCCCCGGCGCGAGACCGCCCACTTCGAGGACGACACCGGGGGGGCCGCGATGATCCACACCGCGTTGCGCCTCCTCGCCAGGCGCTTCGACGGCTCGCCGGACCTGAACCTCTGGATCGCAACGGCGCCGCGCGACGCCGAAAAGTTCCACTGGCACGTCGACATCGCCCCTCGCCTCACCGTCAAGGCCGCCTTCGAGCTGGGCACCGGCGTCGACATCAACGTCTATCCGCCGGAGCGGGCTGCGGCCGACCTGCGCGAGTGCTGAGGGGCTAAGGCTTCCTCGTCGTCGGGTGTTTTGCGTGTTTGTGCTTCTTCACGCATCGCAGCTTTCCCCGGACCTTCTTCTTGCGAAATCCTTTCCGGCATCGCAGGACGTGCGGCGGGGTGGGGGTCACGACTGGCGGCGGCACAGTCGTCGTCAGCGGCGGCGTCGTAACCGGCGGCACGACGACTTCCGGCGGCGGCGGGCTCGCGGACGTGAATTCGACGTCTTCCCCTTCCTCCGTGCCCGCGTTGCTGGTTACAACCAGCTTGTAGTGGTAGGTGGTACTGGGGGTCAGTTTCAGGATTTTTCGAGTCACGGACACGTCGGTAGCGACCGGTTCCGGCAGAGCCGTGCAGGAGATGCTCGTGCCGTACGACACGCTCGTGCCGTACTCGAAATGGCAATTGGAGACCGAGCCCCCGTGAGGGTTGACACTTCCCGTGAGTTTGGCGTCCGTCTGGGTGATCGCCGTCGCGGGTTCGGTCACGACTGTCGGCGAAACGACCGGCATGGTTTCAAACGTTTCGCCGCCGCTGTTGACTAACCCCGCATTGCTGGCGGCCATCACTCGGTAGTGATAGGTGGTAACCGGCGAGAGGCCTGAGACTTTGGCAAGAATCGGTTCGTCTTTTGAGCCGACCGGCGCTTCGGAGCAAGGCGCAGCGGTGGCGTGCGCAAACCCGTTGGACAGGAAGTCGGAATCGTCGGTGTATTCAAACTTACAGCTGAGCACGGCGTGACCATTAGCGTTTACTAGGCCGCGCAGGGTGGCGGTGAGCTGTCCGACAGGGGTCGCTGGTTTTACCGTCGCGGCCGGCGGACTGATCGTGACTCTGTCGAAGATGTAGAACTTTCCAACGTCGCCGACGTACAGCCTGTGCGTGGTTTCATCGGCGGCGATTTGCTGGGCAAAAAGAGCGCCAAATGGCGGTTCGGGATTCGTGAAGAGGCCCGCTCCGAAGTCGTCGAACTGCACACCCGATGAGTTGTAGGCGACGATGTGGTAGTTCCGCCCTTCCGGCAAGTCGCCGACGAACACGTCGTCGGTTGAGGGGTCGACCCCAACCGCTGCGGCTCCCCGTCCGCTCTGAAGCGTAGAGGCGTACGAGTAGGAACCGCCCGAAGAGGTCAGTTTGATGACCTTGTCCTGGGCCAGATCGACGACGTAGAGATCGTCTTGGGAGTTCATCGCCACGCTGACCGGCTTGCTGAGCGAGCCACCGGAGCACCCCCCGCAGGTGATGTTTTCCTGCAACACACCGGCTGAGTTGAATACCCGCACGGAATGCGTGGCGGCATCGGGGTAGTAGACGTCACCGGCTGAATCGACGGCGATTTGGGGAAGGGTTTCGGTGTCGCTCAAAGCAAACGGCGTGGCCGCAACACCCGAGGACGAGAATACGTCCATCTGCGCCGTTCCGATTTTCCCGATGGGAGTGTGGAGCAACGCCTGCGCAGCGTAAAATCCCTGCGTCAGTGGATTGACCGCAACTCCCGTGTAGTACGGCGAGCCCCCTGAGGTGAACGTTCCCGCCGCGGTCAGATTGCTCTCGAACCGGTCGATCTCTCCAGGTGATCCTGCGCCAGGATTGCTCGTGGTTATCGCCAGGTATATGCGCTGGTTGGCCTGGTCCACCGCGATTCCGTGTGGGACGCCGGTCACGCTGCGAGATGGATTTGAAGCGTCCAGCTCGTATCCGGTGTTGGCCTGGGCCGTGGTGGCGAGCGCTGACACCATGACCGCCAGCAGGGCCAACGTGGCCGCCAGCCATCTCCCCGAACCTATGAGGACGGCGATGTGCCGTCGTCGGTGTCCCAACTTCGCCTCCACCCCTGCCGCTGCTCGACTGAATACCACGGTGTTTGTATAAGCCTAACAGCCGAAATTCTCAGGGTCACCCCGGCTTAATCCGATCCTCATCTGCCGGCTGCGGACGTGATCAGCGGCTGGATAGGCTGCTGGCATGGCCCCCAACCCACGACCGATCCCCCGCTTCATCGGCGACAGCACTCAAGAGGGGATCCCGCACGGGCGCTTCGCTGAGAAGCTGACGGCCGAGTTCCGCGAGGCCTGCAGGGGAGTCGAGGACCTGCCGGAAGGCGTGGAGATACCGGAGGAGGTCGAGTGGTTTCCGGAGCGGGCCTGGGGCGGGCGCGTCTGGGTCCCCGTCACGGCCCGGGCCACGGCCCCGGAGAGCACGCTGGAGCTGTTCGGCCACGTCTCATACGCGCTGCCCGAGGGGGGCGAGCCAGGTGATTTCAAGACCAAGGCCGACTTCACCGACATCCTCGCCGAGGACAATCCCGACTGGCAAATCGACCTCAACGACGACGTGATCGGTCACTGGCGCGGTGAGAACGGCCGAGCCGGCGACGTCACCCTCGTCTGGGGCCGCCCCCTCGTTCGCGGCGCCGTCGCCGCCACCGCCGAGCTGGACATGGAGGCCGTCGACCAGGAAGTGGTCTCCAACGAACGCTTCACCCTGATTGCCCTCGACGCCCTCAAGGGCTACGGCGACGACGTCTTCATGCAGGTCAAGCTCTGGAGCCGGCGCGCTCAGGAGCTGGCCTCTGAGAGCCTCTACGCCTGAGGGGCGCTCGGCTCTCCAAGCGCCTCTCGCAGCTGCCGGACCTGCTCACGCAGGTCGACGAGCTCTCGCTCGAGCCGATCGAGCCGGTCCTCCGGTGCGACATCACCCACCTCGGCCTCCTCGGAAGAGGATGCCGCGACAACCGACTCCGCCGCCGACCCTTCCTCTCCCCCGCCGAGAAGCTGGACGTAGCGCTCCTCCTTCTGGCCGGGGCGCCGCTCGAGGCGAGCGACATGGCCTCGCTCGATCAACCTCTCGAGCGTCTCCTGCACGACGGCCAGATCGGCAAAGCCGTGCAGTCGGTCCGCCCTCTGCTTCAGCTCGCCCGGCGTCTGCGCGCCGCGCAGCATCAGGACCGCAAGCAGCGAGAGCTCAGCGGGGTCGAGATCGAGAGCGTCGTCGAGCAGATGGCGGTACTTGCGAGCGCGGCTGCCGGCGCCGCTGGCCAGCCGCGTCCAGCCGCGCAGGGCGAGATGGCGCAGCGCTCCGACCACCGTCGCCTCCTCGTAATCGACGACCGGATCCCGGTTCGTCGACTGATTGCAGGCAAGCCGCAGCGCGTTGAGCGAGAGCGGGTAAGCGTCGGGGGTCGTGCGCTGCTTCTCGAGCAGGCAGCCGAGCACCCGGATCTCGACGGCGTCAGGATCCATGGACATCGGCCGCAATGCTAGTCGGGCCCAACGGGGACGCCGCAGGCGGTCGTCCGGCGCAGGTCGCGAGTGGCGACCAATAGAGATCCTCGGAATCGAGGTCGCTGTCTGCTCGATCGAGGACCTAAAGGCCATGAAGCGCGCGGCCGGCAGAACCCGCGATCTTGCGGATCTAGAGGACCTCGATGCCGCGAGCCAGTAGCTCTACGATGACCCTTCTGCCCCGATAGCTCAGCTGGATAGAGCGACTCCCTCCTAAGCGAAGCGGAGGAGTTGAGGTTCTTGGCTCTGTAGAGCGGAACGCGCCCCATGGCGCACGATCGCGAATCCGCTTTGATTACGCACGATTGATGTCGATTTGGGCAGCGAAGACCGCTCGCTGCCCAATGGAACGTTCCGTCCGACGTTCCCGGTTGCATCGCTATGGTGATTGGAGGAACATGGCGAAGTCGCCGGAAATGAGGAACTGATGGCGGTCCAAGATCAAGACAGCTTTCGCCGAGCTCAAGCCGAGCTTGAACCGAAGGAGGACCTGGCGCCCTACATGGGCAAGTGGGTCGCCCTCCGCAACGGCAAGGTCGTCGCCAGCGATCTCAGCGCAAAGGGCTTGCGAAGCCAACCCGAGGTCAGACCCACGGACGCGATCGTCCCCGTTCCTCGCTCCCGCCCCGGCTACTTCATCGCCTGAATCCCGTGGAGCGTCCGGGGAGCTTCACCGCTCCGTACAGACCAGGCCCCGATGGGCAGCTGCGGCCGTATCTCTTGCTCACGCTGATGGGTCTCAAACCCGGCCAAGAGATCATGGTCTCCGGCCTCGTTGACACAGGCGCCGACAGGTCTGTGCTTCCAATCGACTACGCAGAGGAACTTGGCTATACGGTCGATGACCTCGCCCCCGTTGAGGTCGGCCAGGTGGAGGGTTCTGCATCGGCCTGGCTCGCCCAGAAGCCCTGCGGGGCAATCGTTGACGGCATCCCCGAGGTTGAATTCGAGATTAGGCCGCTATTCGTAGCCAGCCTTAATGCCCTCTGGGGCCGAGCTGACTTGATGATGGCCTTCACGGTCGGCGTTTCAGAGAGGAATCGCGAGCTAACTCTGCAACCTAGTTAACACCAGGTGCTGGGTTGATCGCTTGCCGAGTTAAGCGGCCCCAAGCGCAAGATGCTGCGCGGCATGGCATCCGCGCGCATCAAGCTCGATCCGCAGGCAGCCGAGGCAATCGCCCGGAAGGTGGTCGAGTTGCTTGAACGGCGCGGCTTGCAGAAGCGGGAGCTGGTCGATGCCGCCGAGTTGGCGAAGCGGTTCGGGATCGAGCGGTCTTGGGTGTACTCCCACGCGATCGAGCTTGGGGCGGTCAAGCTCGGCTGCGGGGCGAAGCCTCGGCTGCGGTTCGATCCGCAGATCGCGGCGCGAGTGCTGCGAAAGGTCGGCGAGGAATCGGCGGCTGACCCGCCCACCCGTTCGGGTGAGCGGGGGGGTCAGCCTTCAGTGGGTGGAGGGAGCGGAGTGCAACTGCTTTCGATCCACAGGCAGGGGGAGAACGAGCCGCCGTCTGCGGCTTAGGTAGGCATGCCTCGCAAAGCGACGGGACAGGTGATCGAGCCGAGCGACGGGCGAGCTTGGGCAATCCGGTTCCGCGCCTACGGCAAGCGGCGCTATGTGGCGCTCGGCACCGCAGAGGAGGGTTGGAACCGCAAGCGGGCCGAGGCAGAGTTGCGGCACGTCCTCGCCGACGTGGAGCGGGGCATCTGGCGACCATATGAACCAGCGCAGGCTCCACAGGTGCCCGAAGCGCCGACCTTCCATGAGTTCGCCTCCGAATGGCTGGAGAACAGAGAGCCGGAGCTACGGCCGAAAACCGTCACCAGCTACCGCTGGCAGCTAAGTGGCCATCTGCTCCCGCACTTCGCCCGGATGCATCTCGACCAGATCGGCCCCGAGGACGTCGACAACTACAAGGCCACCAAGCTGCGCGAAGGAGCGCTTGGGCCGAACCAGATCAACAAGTCACTCGGCCTGCTCGCGATGATCCTCGACGCTGCCGGCGACTACGGGCACGTCGATCCAGCCCGGAACCCCGCTCGGGGTCGACGACGGCGTGTCAAGCCCAACGCACCCAGCCGCCCGACCGTCGAGCCGGAGCAGCTGCCATCCCTGCTCGAGGCGGCCGGAAAACTTCGCCCGATCCTGGCGACGATGGCCGGAGCGGGGCTGCGGAACGGCGAGGTCTGCGCGCTCGACTGGCCCGACTTTGATCTTGGCAGCGGCACCCTCCGCGTTGCAGCTTCGAAGACCGATGCCGGAGTCCGCCACGTCGATCTGCCGGATGCTCTGCGCAAGGAACTGGCCAAGCACAAGCTTCGCGCTCGCCGCAAGGGGGGCTCGATCTTCCTCAACCGCAACGGGCAGCGGCAGAGTGTCAGCAACGTCGAGCGGCGCTTGAAGACCGTGATCCGTCGCGCCATGTGCGGCTCGCCGACCTGGGCATCCGCCCGATTGACGAGGCGGTCACTCCGCACTCGCTGCGCCGCCTCTACGCCAGCCTGCGCTTCGCTCTGGGCGACGATCCCGTGTACGTGGCGGCCCAGCTCGGCCACACCGAGCCTGGCTTCTCGATGAAGGTCTACGCTAGTGCTGTGCGTCGCCGCGAGAGGCTGATTGGTGCGGCGCTTCGCGAGTTCGATGCCGCCCTCGATTGGGCAGCAATGGGCAGCGGAGGGCCGATCTACGCCGATGCCGAGCCAAACGGGAGCGACGGGCAATCGCCGGAAACGGCTCAGCAGAGCCTTTTCGCGGCAGCCGGCCCCGATAGCTCAGCTGGATAGAGCGACTCCCTCCTAAGGAGTAGGCCGCTGGTTCGAATCCAGCTCGGGGCATGCTGGTTAGGCAGTATCTATAGTTTTTTATAGCTGAACATACTTAAGCTATAATTTTCTATGGATGAAATCCCCCCGAGTCCTGTCACCACTGACGCTCGAAGCGGCGAAGCTGCTTGGTGCCAGCGTGCGCCTCGCGCGGCGGCGGCGGCGCTGGACCGTCGCTGAGCTGGCCGAGCGGGTCGGGGTGAGCGAAGCGACGATGCTGAAGGTCGAGCATGGCGACCCCGGCGTGCGACTCGGCATCGCCTTCGAGGCGGCAGCGCTGGTCGGCGTCCCACTCTTCGACGAGGACCGCTCCCGACGCTCACTGGAGGCGAGCCGCATCGGCGGCCAGCTCGCGGTGCTGCCACAGAGCGTGCGCGAATCGCCCGACGTCGACGATGACTTCTGAGCCACAAGAGGCCTTCGTCTGGGTCTGGCTGCCCGGTGCGACCGAGCCGGTGGTGGCCGGCCGCCTCGACGTCGTCGGCGACGTCGTCGCCTTCACCTATGGGCGCACCTACCTCGAGCGCGAGGAGCGGGTCCCGCTCTACCTGCCGGAGCTGCCCCTGCGCCGTGGGCGGATCGGGCCACTGGTCGGGACGATCGCGGGCTGCATCGCCGACGCCGGTCCGGACGCCTGGGGACAGCGGGTGATTCTCAATCACCGGGTCGGCCGTGGCGCCAAGGACACTGCCGAGCTCTCGCAGCTCACCTACCTGCTCGAGTCGGGCTCGGACCGTATCGGTGCGCTCGACTTCCAGGGCTCAGCGACGGAGTACGTCCCGCGCTCGCACGGCGAGGCGCGGCTCGCGGAGCTCGCCCGACTGGCCGAATCGGCGCAGAAGGTGGAGGAAGGTGTTCCGCTCTCGCCGGCGCTCGACGAAGCGCTCCTCCACGGCAGCTCGATCGGCGGCGCCCGGCCAAAGGTCCTGCTCAGGAACGGCGACCGCCCCCTGATCGCCAAGTTCAGCTCGAACACCGATACCTATCCGGTCGTCAAGGCCGAGTACGTCGCGATGGAGCTTGCCCGCCGCGCCGGCATCGTCGCGGCAAAGGTCGAGCTCACCGAAGCGCTCGGCAGGGACGTGCTGTTGGTCGAGCGCTTCGACCGGCCGGCCGCGGGTGGGCGCCGTGCGCTGATCTCAGCCCTGACGATCCTCGGCCTTGACGAGTGGGGAGGGAGGTACGCGAGCTACGAGGCGCTCGCCGACGAGATCCGCGCGCGCTTCACCGAACCGGCGGCGACCCTGCGCGAGCTCTTCTCCCGCCTCACCTTCAACATCCTCTCGGGGAACACCGACGACCACGCCCGCAACCACGCCGCTTTCTGGAATGGCGCGGAGCTGACGCTCACCCCCGCGTACGACGTCTGCCCGCTGCCCCGCGCCGGCGGCGAGGCATCGCAGGCGATGGCGATCGGCCGCGATGGCTACCGATTTAGCCGAGTGAAGGCATGCGTGGAGCTCGCCGCCGCCTTCTTGCTCACGGAGGGGGAAGCACACATGATCGTCGACCGGCAGATCGAGGTAATCGAAAGCGAGTGGGATGACGTCTGCGGCCAGGCGCGCCTCAGCGAGGTCGACCGCCACCGCCTCTGGCGCGGGGCTTTCCTCAATCCCTACGCCGTCGAGGGCTACTGAGAGCTTGGCGCCGGGGGCGAAAAGTCCTCGATGCCGGCCTCGCCATCCCCCTACCGATACAAGACGATGTAAAACGGAGCTTTGACCAGCCCCCCCGTTGTGCGTCTGCACCTCGACCGCGGGAGCCGCGCAGTCCCCGGTCCCCCCGATCGTCACGTTGCTGGGTGGCTGGGCCTACGGAGCGATCTATCGCGACTCGAAGGAGCGGACCGCGGCGCTACCCGGCTGGCTGGAGTTCTATAACTGGCGCAGACCGCATGGCGCCCTCAGCCACAAGCCGTCCGGAACTCGGCTTGCCGAGCTGAACAACGTGGCTGGTTCTTACACCTAGGCGGCCCCTGTGGCGGACTCGGTTATGTGGTCCCTGTGGCGACTAGGAACACGTACATCCGTGTTTCTTGTTCGCTGAGGGCATTAAGACACACGCGTGTCTGGATGTCAAGCTCAGGATCTACGCGGAGCTGAGGCCGCGTGGCCAAGCAGTCCAAGGACGCAGGGAGCGTGGCGTGCGATCAGCACGCGAGCGACCGAGGACGCAGGAATGCGCCGCGCCGCGTGGCCTCAGCCGCCGTTGTTGAGGCCGGCTACGGGAGTCCCGTGGACGACGTCAGTGCAGAGGAGCGGTGCCGGGTCAAATGAGTCGGTGAGGGCGCGGCCGGCGGGGGTGCCGTGGAGCACCGGTTCAGGGCGCGGACCTTTGGGCGGCTTGGGCGGATGGGTGTAGAAGCCAGTGCCGCACTGGATCGAGAAGTCGCGGACGCCGTCGCGGGCGTCGATCACGTCGTCGCCGCCCTCGCCGAAGAACTGGTCCTTGCCGGGCTGGCCGAGCATCGCGTTGGGGCCGTGGTCGCCGATCAGGACGTCGTTGTCGAAGGAGCCCTCCATGTCCTCGTCGGAGGGATCGAGGTGGACCGGGTGGCAGCCCTTGACCACGTCGATCCAGGCTTTGTGCTGGAGGAAGGAGACATAGAGGATGCCCGGGTGGGCCTGGGTCTCGGCGAAGGAGGCGTCGTCGCGGCCTTCGCCGCCGACGATCGCGCCGCCGGCGCAGCCACCGCCCGCGGCGAGCAGGTCGCCGTCGCCTTCCCCATATAAGTAGGTCGGACCGGGCAGGCCGCCGACCAGGCCGTCGGCGCCGTCGCCGCCATAGAGCTTGTCGGCACCGGGGCCGGACTCGAGCAGGTCGTCCTCGGGACCGGCTTTGATCGTGTCGTCGCCGAAGCCACCCGCGATGCGCACGTTCTGGGCCCCGGCGAGCGAGCCTTCGGCAAGGAAGCTGTCGTTGCCCGGACCGAGGTCGGCCATCAGCCAACGGGCCGGACCGCCGACCGCGCAGGTGACCTGGGTGGGATCGTCTCCGGGCCGTGCGCAGCCGGCGCCGATAGCGATGCCCTTCGCGGCGGTGATGCCAAAGCTCTGCGAGGCTTCGTCATAGGCGACAACGAGGTGGTCGGGGCCGCCGCCGCCGACGATCGAGAGGCCGCCGCCGCTGCCTTTGGTGCGATCGACCTGGACGTAGGCCGATGCCTTCGGCGGGGCTTCCTTGCCGCAGGAGACCGTGCGCCCTTTTGCCCCAGTGCAGCCGTCGGTGCCCTGGCCGCCGACCAGCTCGTCGGCCCCCCCGCCGCCGCGGATCCTGTCGTCGCCGGGGCCGCCGTTGATCACGTTGTCGCCCTTGCTGCCGATCAGCGTGTCGCGGAAGGCCGAGCCTTCGAGGCTCTCGAACCTGAAGAGCCGGTCGTGGCCGTCGCCGCGCGCCCTGTGCGCATGCAGCGAAGCCCAGACGCCGTCACCCTTGCCCCCGGCGATCGCGGTGGCAAACGAGGCGATGTCACCGTTGCCGGGACCGCCGTCCATGCGGTCGTAGCCGTAGTCGCCGTGGACCAGGTCGAAGTCGCCGGGGCCGCCGTTGAGCGTGTCGATGCCGAGGCTGCCGGCCACTTCGTCGAAGTCCCCCGTGCCCCCCATCACCTTGTCGTCACCGAGGTCGCCGATGACCCGATCGGCGTCACCGGCGCCACCGTCGACTTCGTCGTTGCCGCGACCGCCGTGGATCAGGTCCGAACCGGGGCCGCCGCAGATCAGGTCGTTGCCGAGGCTGCCGAAGATCTCGTCGTCGCCCCCCCCACCCCAGATCACGTCGCGACTGGGCGTGCCGCGGATCACGTCGGGTCCTTCGGTTCCGACGATCTTCGCCTGGCGCCCATGGCAGCGCGGCGTCTCTTCTTCTTCTGCCGGCGCGGCGCCCAGAAAGACGAAGGCAGCCACTGCCAGCGCAACCCCTGCGATGGCCCTCATTCCAGGTTGATCATTACATGCTTGATCTCGGTGTAGTCCTCGAGCGCGTACATGGAAAGGTCCTTGCCGTAGCCGGATTCCTTGTAGCCACCGTGGGGCATCTCGGAGACGAGCGGGATGTGGTCGTTGATCCAGACGCAGCCGAAGCGCAGCGCGTTCGCCACCCGCATCGCGCGGCCGACGTCGCGGGTCCAGACCGAGGAGGCGAGGCCGTAGCGGGTCCCGTTCGCCCACTCGATCGCCTTCGCCTCGTCACTGAACGGCTGCACGGTGATCACCGGGCCGAAGATCTCGTTCTGGACCATCTCATCACCCTGCTCGAGCCCGGCGACCACCGCCGGCTCGAGGAAGTAGCCGGGCAGGTCGGGCTGGACGCCGCCGGTGACCAGCTCGGCGTTGGCGGGCTTGCGCTCCAGGAAGCCCTCGACCCGCTCGCGCTGCCGCGCCGAGTTGAGCGGTCCCAGCGTCGTCTCGGCGGCGAGGGTGTCGCCGAGCACCAGTCCCTTTGCTTCGGAGACGAGCCCGTTGACGACGTCGTCGTAGACGCCTTTCGAGGCAAGCACCCTGGTCGCCGCGGTGCAGTCCTGGCCGGCGTTGTAGTAGCCGGTGCCGGCGATCGTCTCCAGCGCGGCCTCCATCGAGACGTCGTCGAAGACGATCACCGGGGCCTTGCCGCCCAGCTCGAGGTGGACCCGCTTGAGGCTGTCGGCCGCCGCCTTCGCGATCCACTTGCCGGTCGGAGGCGAGCCGGTCAGCGAAACCATCTCGACGTCGGGGTGGGTGACCAGCTCGACCCCGGTCGGCTCGCCGTGGCCGCCGATCGCGTTGAGGACGCCGGGGGGCAGCAGGTCGGCGCACCACTCGGCGAACAGGAGCGTGGTCAACGGCGTCGTCTCAGCCGGCTTCAGGACCACGGTGTTGCCGGCGCCCAGCGCCGGGCCGATCTTCCAGATCGCCATCATCAGCGGGTAGTTCCAGGGGGTTATCTGCCCGACCACGCCGATCGGCTCGCGGCGGATGAAGGAGGTGTGGCCCTCCATGTACTCGCCGGCGGCGCGGCCCTCCAGACAGCGAGCGGCGCCGGCGAAAAAGCGCAGGTTGTCAGCCATCACGGGCACCTCGTCCTCGAGCACCGCGCCGCGCGGCTTGCCGGCGTCGGCGGCCTCGAGGTCGGCGATCTCCTCACCCCGCTCCTCGATCAGGTCGGCCATCCGCAGCAGCGCCCGCGCGCGTTCGCCCGGCGGCGTCGCGGCCCAGCCGTCGAAGGCGTCCTTTGCCGCAGCGACCGCGGCGTCGACGTCGGGCTTGGTCGAGAGCGGCGCCGAGGCGATCGTCGCGCCGGTGGCGGGGTTGACCACGTCCTCGGTCCGTCCCTCTGCCGGGTCGACAGCCTTGCCGCCGATGAAGTTCTTCAGCTTCGTCTTCGTAGCAGCTGCCATCTCAGCTGACCTCCGCTTTGTCTTTGATTTCAAGTGCCTTCTCGGCCGGGACGCATTCCATCCCGACGGCTTCGGCGACCGCCGGGTGGGTCACATGACCCGCGGCCACGTTGACGCCCAGCCGCAGCCCCGGATCGCGTCGGATCGCCCCCTCGACGCCGCGGTCGGCGAGCGCGATCGCGTAGGGAAGGGTCGCGTTGGTGAGGGCGTGGGTCGAGGTGATCGGCACCGCGCCGGGCATGTTGGCGACGCAGTAGTGGGTGATCCCGTCGACCTCGAAGGTCGGGTCGTGGTGCGTGGTCGGGCGCGAGGTCTCGAAGCAGCCCCCCTGGTCGATCGCGACGTCGACCAGCACGGCGCCGGGTTTCATCAGCGCCAGCTGCTCGCGTCGCACCACATAAGGGGCGCGGGCGCCGTGGACGAGGACGGCGCCGATCACCAGGTCGGCACGCGGCAGCATTTCCTCGACCGCCAGCGTGGTCGAGTAGACCGACGAGCAGGCGCCGGCGAAGGCGACGTCGAGCTCGCGCAGGCGATCGATCGACTTGTCGAAGATGAATACGTCGGCCTGCATACCGATCGCGATGGTGGCGGCGTTCATGCCGACGACGCCGCCGCCGATCACCATCACGTTGGCCGCCGCGACGCCCGGCACCCCGCCGAGCAGGATGCCGCGGCCTCCCAGCGGCTTCTCCAGCATGAACGCGCCCGCCTGGGTGGCGATCTTGCCGGCGATCTCGCTCATCGGAGCCAATAGCGGCAGGCGGCCGTGGGCGTCCTCGACCGTCTCGTAGGCGACGCAGGTGGCGCCGGAGTCGCAGAGACCGTGGGTCTGCTCGGGATCGGGCGCCAGGTGCAGGTAGGTGAAGAGAAGCTGGCCGCGCCGCAGCATCTCGATCTCGGGCGCCTGCGGCTCCTTCACCTTGAGCACCATCCCGGCCTCAGCAAAGACGGTGGCCGCGTCGGGAACCACGCGGGCGCCCTGCGACTCGAAGTCGGCGTCGGCGATCGCGCTGCCCTCACCGGCCCCTGTCTCGATCAGCACCAGGTGGCCGTGCTCGGACATTTCCCGCACCCCTGCCGGGGTGATCGCAACCCGGTACTCGTCGGGCTTGATCTCCCGCGGAACTCCGACGATCACGTCCCCACCAGCTCCCTGGCCCGCAGCGCCAGCCAGAACTCGATCCGGTCATGGGCTCTGGAGAGGTCGCGCCCGGTCAGCTCTTCGATCTTGCGCATCCGGTAGCGCAGCGTGTGGCGGTGGCAGTAGACCTCGCGGGCGGCCCGCTCCCACTGGCCGTTCTGCTCGATGAAGGCCTCCAACGAGCGCAGCAGCTCACCGCCGTACTCCTCATCGCCTCCCTCGATCGGGCCGAGGACGCTGTCGCAGTAGAGCTTCAGCGCTTCGTCGTCCTGGATCGAGAGCAGCAGCGTGAACGCTCCCAGGTCGCGCCAGGAGGCGACCTCGGGCTCGCTGCCGTTGGCGAAGGCGGTCGCCTCGAGCGCGCAACGCGCCTCGTGGAAGGAGTGGCGCAGCGCCTCGGGGGGCGCGGGTCGGCTGGCAGCGGCGCGCACCGTGCCACGCTCTTTGACCAGCGCCCGGCGCGCGTCGGAGGCGAGGTCGACCGGGTCGCGGTCGGCGGCATCGACCACCGCGCAGAGCAGCTCGCGGCTGCCGCTGGCATGGGGGGCGACGACGGCCGGGCAGGCGTCGGCGGCGAGGGCGCGCTCCAGCGCCGCCTCGGCGGCGGCTGGGTCGTCGAGGTCGAAGACCAGGACGGCGGCCTCGTCGCCGATCCCGAACGGCTCGAGGCGGCGGCGCAGCTCGGAAGGATCGAGGCGGCCGCCCAGCGCCCCGGCCAAGACGTCACCCGCAAGGCGGCGCTCGGTCTCCCGCGCGACGCGACGTCGCATCAACTCGAGGGCGACGACGGCCACCGCCTGCTGCAGGATCAACCGCTCGAAGTCGCCGAGCCCGCCCGAGTCGCGCACAATCACGACCCAGGCCTGCGGCGGGCCGCCGCCGGGGGAGATCACCGGATGGGCAAGCGCCCGGCCGGCCACCGAGGGGTGGGTCGGGACAAAGGGATGACCGTCGGCCGTGTGGGCAAGCGCTTCGTCGCGGATCGCGTTGACGGCCTCGGCGGAGAGCTCACGGCGGAAGCCGCGGCCGGCCAGCCGCTCGCCGCGGCTGTTGAGGATCGCCACCGTCCCCCCGACAGCCGAGGCGATCGTCGCGACGATCTCCTCCAGGCCGCGCTCTTCCAGGACCAGCCGCTCGAGCCGGCGCTGCACGGCGATGCCACGTTGCAGCACCTCGTACTGCTCGTTGACGAGGCGGGCGAAGGCCTTCTCGGTGATCGCGATGAACGGCGTCGAGTAGGGCACCTCGAAGAGCGGGAAGTCCCGTTTGCGAGCCTCGTCCGCCAGCGCTTTTGGCAGTTTCTTGTGATTGAAGCCGGTGCCGAAACCGAGCCCCGCGAGGTTGTGCTCGGCGAGCAGCCGGATGTAGGCCCGCTGCTTGGCGGCGCTGTCGAGCGGGATCCCGGTGGTCAGCATCAGCTCGCCGCCCGAGAGCCAGGGGGTCGGGTCTGCCAGCTCGGAGATGTGGATCCAGCGCACCGGCGCCTCGGCCGCGTGAGTCCCGGCGACCAGGTCGAGGTCGAGTTCGTCGAGCAGGCTCTGAACGGTGAGCATCGGGCTATCGTTGGACCCGGTCCCAGGCCTCCGTCAGCACGCCGCGAAGCACGTCGTGGATCTCTTCGAACTGCACGCTGTCGGCGATCAGCGGGGGCGCCAGCTGGATCACCGGGTCGCCGCGGTCATCGGCGCGGCAGATCAGGCCACGGCGGTATAGCTCGCCGGAGAGGAAGCCGCGCAGCAGGTCCTCCGCCTCGTCATCGTCGAAGCTCTCCTTGGTCTCCTTGTCCTTGACCAGCTCGATCGCCTGGAAGAAGCCGGCGCCGCGCACCTCGCCGACGATCGGCAGGTCGTACAGGCTCTCCAGCATCTGCCTGAACTCGCCCTCCTTGGCGAGCACCTGGCCGCAGAGGTCCTCACGCTCGAAGATGTCGAGGTTGGCCATCGCGATTGCCGCGGCGATCGGGTGGCCGGCGAAGGTGAAGCCGTGGGTGAAGGACTCCTTGCCCTCCATGAACGGCTCGGCGACCCGGTCGGAGGCGATCAGAGCGCCCATCGGTGCGTAGGCCGAGGTCAACCCCTTGGCCACGGTGATCAGGTCGGGGACGTAGCCGAAGCGTTCGCAGCCGAACCAGTGACCGAGGCGTCCCCAGGCGCAGATCACCTCGTCGGAGATGAACAGCACGTCGTGGCGGTCGCAGATCTCGCGCACGCGCTCGAAGTAGCCCTCCGGGGGAACGAAGCAGCCGCCCGCGTTCTGGACCGGCTCGACGATCACCGCGGCGACGGTCTCCGGGCCCTCGAACACGATCCGCTCCTCGATCTCGTTCGCCGCCCAGAGCGGGTGGCGATCCTCGGGCCAGCGGTAGGTATTGGTGTTGGGCACATGGCAACCACCCGGCGTCAGCGGCTCGAACGGCGCCCGCAACTCGGTGATCCCGGTCGCCGAGAGGGCGCCGAGTGAGGTGCCGTGGTAGGCGATCTCGCGGGCGATCACCTTGTGCTTCTGACCATTGCCGCGGAGGCGGTGGTAGTTGCGGGACAGCTTCAACGCCGACTCAACAGCCTCTGAGCCGCCCGAGGTGAAGAAGACCCGGTTGAGGTCGCCGGGGGCAAGGGAGGCGATCCGCGCCGCCAGCTCGATCGCGCGCGGATGAGCGTAGCTCCAGAGCGTGTAGAAGTCGAGCTCTTCAACCTGGCGGGCCGCCGCCTCGCCGAGCTCGGTGCGGCCGTGGCCGGCGTTGACGCAGAAGAGCGCGGAGAGTCCGTCGAGGTAGCGGTTGCCGTGATCGTCGTAGACGTAGCACCCCTCGCCGCGGGTGATGATCGGGATCTCGTGGCCAGGGCCGTAGGAGCCCATCCGCGAGAAGTGCATCCAGAGATGTCGCGTCGCCAGCTCCTGAAGCCCGGTGTCGACCGTCCCGGTTGAGTGCGACGCGATGGCCATGCGTGTCTCCTCTCTTGCTACGACGTTATGGACAAAGCTAGAGACGCTATGGCCGACGTGCAATGGTCATCAAGTCGAGGACTTGGCAGCGCCTTATACGGATTGTATAAGTCTTCGCCGTGGATTTGGGACATTTGCCACTTGTGGGGGGCGCCGCACGGGCGTACCTTCAAACGGCCGCTCTGCCGACCCGGCGAAGCGAGATTCCGAGAAGGGAGTCCAATGGAGAGTGCAGCGGTTCCGACGCCTGGATCGGCGGGAGCTCCCGCCCGCAAAGCCGCGGCACCGAGCAGCGGCGACAAGGGCCTGAAGAAGAACGCGATCGGCTTCGTCTCCAGCGTCGTCATCGGGGTCGCCTCGACCGCCCCCGGCTACAGCCTCGCCGCAACCCTGGGCTTCATCGCCGCCGCGGTTGCGCTGCAGTCGCCCGCGATCCTGCTGATCGCCTTCATCCCGATGTTCCTGGTAGCCGCCGGCTACTACTACATGAACAAGGCCGATCCGGATTGCGGCACCAGCTTCTCCTGGGTGACGAAGGCGATGGGTCCGCAACTGGGCTGGCTTGCCGGCTGGACGATCGTGGTCGCCGACGTGATCGTGATGGCGAACCTTGCGCAGATCGCCGGCCTCTACACGTTCCTGCTTTTCGGCTGGAGCTCTGCCGCCGCATCGACTGTGGCGGTGACCGCGGTCGGCGTTCTCTGGATCGTGATCATGACCGCGATCGTGCTGATCGGAATCGAGCTCTCGGCGCGCACCCAAGTCGGGCTGCTGACCGCGGAGATCCTCACCCTGGCCGCCTTCGCCGTGGTGGCACTGGTCAAGGTTTACAGCGGCTCCGCTCCCGCCGGTTCGATCGACCCGAGCTTTTCATGGATCAACCCGTTCAGCCTCAGCCCGAGCGAGCTCTCGGCCGGACTGCTCCTTGCCGTCTTCATCTACTGGGGTTGGGATACCACGGCGACCGTCAACGAGGAGACCGAGGATCCGTCCGAGGCGCCGGGGCGGGCAACCGTGGTCAGCACGCTGATCCTGCTCGGCATCTACGTGATCGTGGCGGTGGCCGCGCAGGCCTATGCCGGTGTCGATCAGCTGGTCGCAAACCAGGAAGACGTGCTGAGCGCGCTCGGCACCGAGGTCTTCGGCTCGCCCCTCGACAAGATCCTGATCATCGCCGTGCTCTCCTCGGCCGCAGCCTCGACCCAGACGACGATCCTGCCGACCGCGCGCACGACGCTCTCGATGGCGCGGGCCAACGCGCTGCCGAAGAGCCTCGGCAAGGTCCATCCACGCTTCCTCACGCCCCACATCTCGACCCTGGCGATGGGCGCAGCCTCGATCGTCTGGTACGTCGGCCTCACCCTGGTCAGCGAAGACATCCTCTTCGACTCGCTGGCGGCGCTGGGCCTGATGATCTCCTTCTACATCGGCCTGACCGGCTTCGCCTGCGCGATCTATTACCGACACGAGCTCCTGCGCAGCGTCAAGAACTTTTTCTTCGTCGGCCTCGGGCCTGCGATCGGCGCCGTGATCCTCTTCTACCTGCTGATCAAGAACGGGATCGAACTGGCGGATCCGGCCAACTCCGAATCGGGCAACTCCTGGTTCGGGCTCGGGCCACCGCTGGTGATCGCGGTCTTCTTCCTGGTCCTCGGCGTCCTGCTGATGGTGGTTCAGTGGCGCAAGGTGCCTTCCTTCTTCAAGCGGCGTCCCGAAGTCGCCCCGGCAGGGTTCCTCGAGGGCGAAGCCGAGCCGGAGAGCGGCGGCATCGCGACCGGAGGTGGTGTCTGAGATGGGCCGGATAGTGGTCGGCTACGACGGCTCCGATTCCAGCAAGAGTGCGCTGCGGCGGGCGATGGAGCTGGCCAAGAGTCTCGGCGACGGGATCGTGCTCGTCTTCGGCTACGCCCCACCCGGCGTCTGGGGCGGCGAGATCGCCGAACACGAGGAGGCGATCGAGGAGTTCGGCAGGAACGTGATGAAGGAGGCGAAGCGCCTGGTGGAAACCGATGGCATCGAGGCCCGCTACGAGCTGGTGGCGAAACGCGCCCCCGAGGCGATGATCGACGTGGCAGCCGGCCTCGACGCACGGCTGATCGTCGTCGGCAGCTCCGGCGAAACGGCGCTCAAGGGGGCGATCCTCGGCTCCACCCCCTACAAGCTGCTGCACCAGACCGACCGCCCGGTGCTCGTCGTCCCCGCCCCCACCTGAGAGGCGTCGCTTCCAGCAGCGTTCGCACTTTTCCTTCCTATGGGCGGATAAGTGCGAACGCACAGGGGTGGGCGCGACTCTCAGCGGCCGATGTGGAAGCCGATCAGCTCGGGGATCCGGGCAAGGGCGACGCTGACGGGGTGCGGTTTGCGGCCTTCCGCCTCCGCCCTCTCCTTGCTCATGATCCCGCGACGGATCGCGTTGCCGCCCAACGAGTGGAAGGGCTCGGGTGGGACGCGCTGCGGAGACGGGTCGACGATCGCCAGGCGCGAGTGCTCGTCGCGACGGTCGAGGGCCAGCGAGGCGAGCACCCGGCCGACCATGTGGGAAGGGCCGACGCCGTTGCCGGTGTAGCCGGCGGCCGCGAACGTCCTGCCGCCGCGCAGTGGCACGACGAGGGGTAGGTGGGTGGGCGAGACGTCGATTGGCCCTCCCCAGGCGTGGGTGAGGCTCCGTCCCTCGAGTCCGGGGAAGTACGCGTACAGGCGCTCGGCGGCCAGCGAGACGACTCCGGGGTCGACCTCGACCCGCCCCCCCAGCCGACCGCCCATCGCGATCCGCCCACCCCCGAGGCCGAAGGCGATACGGCCGTCGGGAGTGGTGCGGAAGTAGTGCAGCATCGTGCGACCGTCGGTGATGCACTCGCCACCGGTCCAGCCGATCTCCTCCAACAGGTCGGGCACCGGCTCGGTGAGCACGATGTGGGAGGAGGTGATGCTGAGGGTGTTGCGCAGCGGCCCGCGAGGGGATTTCGCGGCGCCACCGATCGCGACGACCCCGACGCCCGCGCGGACGGCGCCGGAGTCGGTGCGCGCTTCGACCCCTGCGGGTGACCCGTGCAGGCGACGAACCGGGGAGCGCTCGTGGATCTCGACCCCGGCCGCGAGCAGTCTCTCGCGCAGGCCCAACGCCAACCGAGCCGGCTGAATCGTGGCGGCATCCGGGTAGAAGGCGGCGCCGCGGAAGGCCGGCGAGGCGCAGCGCGCGGCCACCTGGTCCGGGGAGAGCACCCCGACCGCGTCGATCGCGCCGAGCGCGCGACAGGCGCCGACGGTCTCCCCCCAGACCCCGTCCTGAGCGGACGCCGTCGAGACTTGCAGATAGCCGCCGCGCCTGAACCAGGCGTCGACGCCCTGCCCCTCACAGAAGGACCCGACGCCCTCGACCGCCTCCTGCGCAGCCCACGCAACGGCCAGCGCCGGCCCATCCCCCCAACGCGCCCGCATGTTGGGCAGCGAGAACCACATTACGTTGCAGAACCCACCGTTGCGCCCACTCGGCCCCTGCCCGCAGATCTCGCTCTCGAGCAGCACGACCCGAGCCTCCGGCTCCAGAGCCTTGACCTGCCAAGCGGCCCACATGCCCGTATACCCCCCACCAATCACAACGACATCAGCACTCCGCTCCCCCACCAGCTCCGGCGCCGGCGACGCGTCCCCAGCCTCCTCCAGCCAATAACCGTGAGCGGTGTGTTTCATGGGGTGAGACGAGTCTGGCACGCGCTTTTGAGGAAGGGCAGGGGTGCCCCTCGAACCGGCGGATACTCAGAGCGGCCGGCGCACCTGCGCCTGAACCCGATGGGTGATTCCGTGGCCGGACGCGAGTCGGGGCGAGGGACACCCCACCCTCCCTCTCTCACCAATACACCTGCATAGACTCACAGCAGTGACGACCTTCGACCGACTTGCCGACCTGCCGCTGGAGATCGAGGGCTACGAGCTGCAGGGGCTGGAGCTGCGGATCCCCGGCTTCGAACGCCTCTCGACCGTCATCCACCTCTGGGGGAGCGGTGAGGACGGGCTCGGTGAGGACGTCACCTACGACGCCCTCGACCACGTCGCCCTCCGGGACGCGGGCCCATCGCTGGACCTGACCGGGTACGCGACGCTGGGCGAGTTCTGCGAGCTCATGGGCGGAGTCGACACCTTCCCGGCCGAGCCGCAACGCGAGGTCTCACGCCGTTACCGGCGCTGGGCCTTCGAGGCGGCGGCGCTCGATTTGGCGCTGCGCCAGTCCGGCATCGGGATCGGGGAGGCGCTCGGACGAAAGGCGAGCCCTGTCACCTTCGTCTGCTCGATGCGACTCTCACCCGGCGGTGAGGAGCCCTCCTCGATCGAGACCCTGCGGCGCAAGCTCGACCCCTACCCGGACCTGCGCTTCAAGCTCGACCCGACCAACGACTGGACCGACGAGCTGATCGAGGCGCTGGTCGAGACGGAAGCGATCGACTCGCTCGACCTGAAGGGCTTCTACAAAGGGACCGTGGTCGACGTCGAGACCGACCCGGAGCTGTACGGCAAGCTGATCGAGGCCTTCCCCGACGCCTGGCTGGAGGACCCCGACGTGAACGACGAAACGCGGCCGCTGCTGGAGTCCGTCCGCGACCGACTCACCTGGGACGCGCCGATCCACTCGATCGCCGACATCGAGGCCCTGCCCTGGCCGCCGAAGATGGTCAACATCAAGCCCTCCCGGATCGGCGGCCTGCGCGACCTCTGCGAGACCTACGACTACTGCGCCGAACGGGGGATCGGCGCCTATGGCGGCGGCCAGTGGGAGCTGGGCGTCGGTCGCGGCCAGATCCAGGTCCTCGCCTCGCTCTTCCACCCGGATACCCCGAACGACACCGCGCCACGGGGCTACAACGAAGCCGACCCGCCGCCCGGACTGCCGACCAGCCCGCTAGAACCTAACCTGACCCCCACCGGCTTCCGCTGGGCCGACTGAAAGGAAGAAATGCCCGAGAAGAGCTTCGCCGACGCGCTCAACGAGCAGATCGCCAACGAGTTCGCCGCCTCCCAGCAGTACGTCGGGGCAGCCGTCTACTACGACGCCGAGACCCTGCCCCGCCTTGCCCAGTTCTTCTACCGGCAGGCGCTGGAGGAGCGCGAGCACGCGATGATGATGATCCAGTACCTGCTCGACGTCGACGAGGAGGTCCACATCCCCGACATCAAGTCGCAGGAGACCACCTACGCGGACGGGAGCGCCCCGGTGCGGATGGCGCTGGAGCAGGAGAAACGGGTCGGCGAAGAGATCTACGCGTTGTTCGAGCTGGCGCGCGAGGTCAAGGACTACCGGGCTGAGCAGTTCATGCAGTGGTTCGTCAAGGAGCAGGTCGAGGAGGTCGCGTTGATGGGCGACCTGCTCAACGTCGTCGAGCGCTCCAAGGAGAACCTGCTGCTGGCCGAGGACTACATCGCGCGGGAGAACCCAGGTGAGGGTGGCGGCGATCCGACCGCGCCGCCTCCCGCAGGTTCAGGGGGTTAGGGCTGAAACGGGGCGGGGATGTCCTCGCCCCAACAAGTGCCGGTCTAATTAGACCGGCACTTTGAGTATCCGCCGGTTCGAGGACATCCCCGCCCCGTTTCCAACTCGAGCCACAATGCCTACCCGAGCCAGCCCGCTCGTTTGCGCATAGCTTTGATGCGGCGGAACTCGGCTATGTCCTCCCTCAGCGCTGCTGGAGCTGGGGCGGGGAGGAAGCGGGCGGGGAGCGGGGACTCGATGACGCCGGACTCGCCTGTGGTGACCCGGTAAGCGCGGGCGCCTCTTTGGGCGGTTACCGCTGACGGAGGGCCGCTGCCCTCCCAGATCAGGCCGGCGTAGTCGTCGAGGCCGTAGCCGTCTGGCATCCCGTCGCCGACCGCGTCGAGGTAGGCCGCACGGCGATCCGGTTCGTTGTTGTAGTGGACGCAGAGGCTGCCGCCGAGCAGACCGAGACCCGCGCTCGGCAGCGGCTTGCCCGAGGACTTGGTGATCCCCGCCTCGAACCAGCACATCGCGCCGGCGCTCTGCCCGGCGAGGACGATCCCCTGCCGCCAGGCGAGGCTGAGGATCGCGCTCAGTTCGTGCGCCTCCCAGACCGCGAGCAGGTTGAGCAGGCTGCCGCCGCCGACATAGATCAGATCCTGTTCGAGCAGGTGGTCACGCAGCTCCATCGGGCGACTGCCGAGCCGGAACAGGGAGAGGTCCGAGGGGTCGCACGGGCGCTCTCCGAAGGCCGCGTAGAAGCGCCCGATTTGCTCGGAGGTGTCGCCGCTGGCGGTCGGCAGGATGCAGATCCGCGGCCGTCTGCCCGCCCGCGTCGTCGCCAGCCGCAGCATCAGCTCGCAGACCGCCCGGTCCGCGGGCCGCGAGGTGAAGTCATGACCGCCGAGGGCGAGGATCCGGGTGATCATCGACCGGCCGCATCCGCCGCGTTCGCAGTAATCCTTGCCATAGACGGATAACTGCGAACGCGGCGGGGTTGTCTGCTGCGGGTGCGCATTCAGGCGGCCAGCGCCGTCGACATCGCCTCGGGGAGGGGGATCAGCGGAGTCGCCCCGGAATCGCCCAGGTAGGCGGTTGCGATTCTCATCTCCACCACCCGCTCCCCAGCCGCGTCCAATCGGTATCCCCGAGCGGCCGGCCGCGAGGCGACGACCCGGCTCAACTCGGTGCCGACGAAGTGCAGCGCGGCGCCGTCCTCGGCCGCGTATCCCGGGCGCATCCCGGCGCGAATGAAGTCGTGATAGGCAAGGCGACGGTCCGAGCCCGGCTCGTAGTGAACGCAATTGCTGAACGGAAGCAGCCCGAGACCCTCGACCGCTCGCGGCTCGCCGTGGAAGCCGGTCACCGCGTCGGCGAACCAGCACAGCGAGCCCGCCGAGAGGCCGCAGAGGACCACCCCCCGCTCCCAGGCCTCGCGCAGGATCGTGTCGATCCCGTGCGCACGCCAGACGCCGAGCATGCTGACGACGCTGCCGCCGCCGACGTAGATCAGGTCCTGTTCGAGCAGGTGGTCGCGCAGGTCGGCGGGACCCTGCTCGCGCCGGAATAGAGAGATATGACTTGCCTCGCAGCGGTCGGCCGGGAAGGCGCGGTAGAAGCGGACGATGTAGTGGTCGGCGTCGCCGCTGGCAGAGGGCAAAAAGCAGACCTTCGGCCGCTCGGTCCCGCTCAGCCCGAGCACGTAGTCGTCCAGCAGCGGGTTGCCCGACTCCATCGAGAACCCACCCCCGCCGAAAGCGACGATCTGGCGGAGCGTCTTCCTCATCGTCAGATGGTCGCGACGGTTGGCTCAGTCGTCGTTGTACAGCGGTCCGAAGTTTTCGACGGCGCGCTCGCCCGCGTGTACAGTGCGCCGCCGGCAACCCGGCCCGGCGATGGCCCGGCCCGGGGGATTGGCTCAGTAGCCGGGGCTGCGCTTCATCGTCTTGCGCTCGGACGGATGCGCGCCGCCCTTTTTCTCCAGCGTCGCGCAGGCGACATCGATGTCGGTGGAGAGCCGGTCGATCTGCTCGCGGCTGAGGGTCTGCTTGACCAGTGCTCGCAGAACCTTCACGTCTTCGGCATTGGGCGGCATCGTGTAGGCGGGGAGCATCCAGCCGCGCTCGGCCGAGAGCTGCCAGGAGAGGTCGAACTCGTCGTAGTCCTTTTCCCCGGCGAGCTTGAAGGCGACCAGGGGCAGTTGCTCCTCACCGTCGCCGATCAACTCGAAGTTGCCGCCGGCCTTCAGCTTCTCGGCCAGCGACCGCGCGTTCTGCTGCATCGCCTTCATGATGTAGGCATAGCCCTCGCGCCCGTAGCGGACGAAGTTGTAGTACTGGGCGAGCACCATCGACGCCCCGGTCGAGAAGTTGAGGGTGAAGGTCGCGTCGGTTTTGCCCAGGTAGTTCTCGTAGAAGACGAGGTCCTCGGCCAGGTCGGACTTCTCCCTGAAGACGAGCCAACCGATCCCGGGGTAGACGAGGCCGAACTTGTGCCCGGAGACGTTGATCGAGCGCACCTGCTCGAGCCGGAAGTCCCACTCGGAGTCGGGGTAGAGGAAGGGCCAGACGAAGCCGCCGCTTGCGCCATCGATATGCAGCGGCACGTCGAGGCCCTTCTCACCCTTGAGATCGACCAGGAGCTTGTTGATCCCGCCGATGTCGTCGGCGTGCCCGGTGAAGGTCGTGCCGAGCACCGCGGCGACGCCGATCGTGTTCTCGTCGATGTGGGGCTGCACGTCCTCGGGCCCGATCACGTACTTGCCGTCCTGCAGCGGCACGATCCGCGGTTCGACGTCGAAGTAACGGCAGAACTTCTCCCAGACCACGTGAACGTCACCGCCGAAGATCAGGTTCGGCTTGTCGATCGACTTCGATTCGGCTTCACGGCGCTCCTTCCACTTCCACTTCAGCGAGAGCGCGCCGAGCATGATCGCCTCCGAGGAGCCCTGCGTGCGGGCGCCGGTGGTCTCACCCGGGGCGTTGTAGAGGTCGGCGAGCATGCGGATGCAGCGCTGCTCGACCTCGGCCGAGATCGGGTACTCGGCGTGGTCGATGAAGTTGCGGTAGAGGTTCTCGCTGATGATTCGATTCGCCTCGGGCTCCATCCAGGTGGTGACGAAGGTCGCCAGATTGCGCTGCGGATCGCCCTCCAGGGCCAGTTCCTCGTCGACCAGACGCATCGCATCGAGGGACGACATACCGCTGGTCGGAAACGGGCCGTCGGGGGCGTCTTCGGTGAGGAAGCGATTGCCGTAGAGCTTGGCGGCCTCTTCAGCGCTGAGTGGCTTGTTCATGGGCTCCAGTCCTGTCGCGGGGGCGTCGAGCGTATCTGAGGCACTCGCGGAATCGTCCGAACGGCGACGCTCGCCGGGCCACTGGCGGGTCTCCCGTATTCTGCTTGCGTTCCCAGCCGAAGACGAATTATTAATCCGGTACTGATTCGTCCACAGAGAACCGCGCGGGGTGTACAATCGCGTTTACCGAACGCCGCTGTCTGCTCGAGGAGTTCCGTGTCCCCTTCCGCACCGCCAAATGGCGACTCGCCCGCCGCCCCACAGGATCTCAGCGGGGTGATCGAGCGCGAGAGGCTGCCGACAGGCCGGGGGGAC
This sequence comes from uncultured Solirubrobacterales bacterium, assembly GCA_963706605.1. GTDB lineage: Bacteria > Actinomycetota > Thermoleophilia > Solirubrobacterales > 70-9 > VRUE01. Next base: position 1,315,135 of record OY970165.1, on the reverse strand, counting down.
CTGGCGCAGCCACTTATCGCCCATTCGCAGCGGGAACGGATCCTGGTTGCGATGGCCGACAGCTGTGCGGAAAAGGGCTACAACGCGACGACGATCGCGGACATCGTTGAACCTGCCGGGGTCTCTCGCGCCACCTTCTATGAGCTGTTCAAGGACAAGGAGGACTGCTTCCACGCGGCCATGGAGGTCTCGCTCGCCGATGCGATGGGACGGGTCGTCTCCGCCTACTCGCCCGACAAGCCCTGGGCGACGATGGTCCGCGACGCCGCTGCCGCCTTCCTCGACCTGCTGGCGAGCCGCCCCGCCTTCGCCCGCATGGCGCTGATCGAGGCCCCTTCCTCCGGCGATCGGGCCTTCGAGCTCTATGCGTCGGGCAAGCGGGTGCTGCAGTCCCTGCTCGACCGAGGCCGCGACGACCCGGTGGAGGAGGAAGCGATTCCCTCCAGTGCCGGCCGCGCCGCGCTCGCCGGCGCCGAGTCGCTGATCGTCGGTCAGATCCTCGCCGGCAACGCCGCTCGTCTCTGCGAGCTGCTGCCGGACATCGTCTACATCACCACCGTTCCCTACCTCGGCCAGGAGGAGGCGCTGCGTCAATCCCGCGAGGCCGAGAAGCTCCTGAGCCCACCCGGAGGCTGAACGGGTGGAGCGGGCAGGGGGGGGAGAGCGGTGGCGCCCTCCGCGCGGGCGTCACCGGCTGCCGCCGGAGGTCATCTCGCGCTCCCAGCGTGAGCGGCTGCTGGAGGCGGCGGTGCGGGTGGTCGCCGCAAAGGGCTACGCGACGGCGACGATAGGCGACCTGACCAAGGAGGCCGGCGTCTCGCGCACCACCTTCTATGAGCTGTTCAAGGACAAGGAGGACTGCTTTTTGGCCGCATACGACAACGCGGTCGAGACGTTGTTGCGGCGGGTGGTCAAAGCCTATGAGTCCGAGGAGGGCTGGCCGGATCGGGCGGCGGCGGGCCTGGCGGCCCTGCTCGCGACGCTTGCCGAAGAGCCGGCGCTTGCCCGGTTGTCTCTGATCGACATCGGCTCCGCCGGTCCCATCGCGCAGCGCCGCTACCGGGCGGCGGTGCAAAAACTCACTCCCCTGTTCGAGGAGGGGCGCGACTTTTCCCAGGGAGGACGAAGGCTGCCGGCCAACACCTCGCGGATGGCGATCGGCGGAGTCACCGGGCTGATCTCCGACGAGCTGGTCGGAGATCGAGCAGAGCAGCTTCCCGATTTGCTTTCGGATGTGCTTTTTGCCACGCTAATCCCATATATCGGCCCGGATGCGGCTGCCAGGGAGGTCGAGAGGCTGACTCGATAAACGCTCACGTACACGTTGCCGCTATGATCCATATACCCGATAGTTCAACCCTGGCGGGTCCGATGGCAGGTAGCGAAACGCGGCGTCAACAGATCCTGGAGGCGATGGTGCGAGTCGTCGGCCATAAGGGATACAAGGCCACCTCCGTCGCCGATGTGATCGAGGAGGCAGACACCTCTCGGACCACCTTCTACAAGCACTTCGAGGACAAGCACGACTGCTTCCTCGCCGCCTATGACCTGGTGGTCGAACGTGTCCTCAATGCGGTGATCGCCAAATGCGACGGCGAGCAATCGTGGCTGGAGCGGGTGCGGGTCGGCCTCTCGACGATCGTCGAGCTGTTCGCCCTCGACCCCGAGCTGGCCCGGACCGCGATCGTCGAGGTGGCCGCGGCCGGCGCCGACGCGCGACAGCGACACTGGGACGCGATCACGAGGTTCACCGAGTTCCTCGAGGACGGCGAGGATATGGCCGGCGGTCGCGAGCTGCCGGACAACATCGCCCTGATGGCGGCCGGCGCCGTCTCCGGCTTGATCTTCGACGAGCTCCTCATGGGGCGGGCGGAGCGACTCCCCGAGCTGCTCCCCGATCTGCTTTTCGCGCTCCTGGTCCCCTACATCGGACCTGGGGCCGCGACCGCGGAGATGCGAAGGGCGGCAGCAGCCGGCTGAAGCCGGCCGCCGCGAACCCCTCACCTCCCTAAACCGAGTCGATCTCGCGACGCAGTTTTGCTCGCACGCGGTGCAACCGGACCTTGACCGTGCCCACGGGTATCCCGAGGCGGCGGGCGATCGCCTCCTGGGTCAGATCCTCGTCGTAACGGAGCCGCACCAGCTGCCGGTCGCGATCGTTGAGGCGGCCGAGCGCCTCGTACAGGTCGGCCCTTTCGACCGTAGCCCAGACTCGCTCGTCGTCGACGCCCTGTTCGGACTCGAGCGTGTCGACCGGGTCGGGCCGGACGCGGGCGTACTCGCGGAACGCCTCGTTGCGGACGATCGTCGCCAGCCATTGCTTGCGGCTGCCCCTGTCCCGCAGGGTCGACCGTCGTCGCCAGGCGCGCAGCATGGCGTCCTGGGCGATGTCCTCGGCTTCGGTCCGGTTCTTCGCGTAGCGATAGGCGAAGCGCATGCAGATCCTGCGGACCTCGCCCCACTCCCAATCGTCACCCGAACCCGCCGCCTGCGCTTCTCGCTGATCGAGTTGATGGACCTCCACGATCGGAACAAACTAGCAGATTTGAGCGATGAAACTTTGTCGAACAATCGCCGGTCTCGAAATGTATGGGAGCGACAGCAGCAGTCCAGCCGGGGAGCCAGTGGGCCGAGCAGGCCTACGAGGCAATCGCCCCCGTCTATGACGATTTCACCGCCCACCACGACTACGAGCTGTGGCTGGGCAATCTCCTCCCGGAACTCCGCCGCCACGGATTGAGCGGGCGTCGCCTGCTCGATGTCGGCTGCGGAACCGGAAAGAGCTTCCTGCCGATGCTCGAGCGAGGCTGGAATGTCACCGCTTGCGACATCTCGGCGTCGATGCTCGAGTTGGCCCAAGCCAAGGCCGGCGATGCGGTGCGGCTGACCGTGGCAGACATGCGGGAGCTCCCGGTATTCGGTGAGTTCGATCTCGTCTGGGCGCTGGATGACGCGGTCAACTACCTGCTGAGCGCGGAGGAAATGGAGAGCGCGTTGAGCGGGATGCGCGCCAACCTGGCCCCCGGTGGGCTGCTGATGTTCGACCTCAACACCCTGCAGGCCTACCGCTCCTTTTTCGCCGAAGTCCAGCAGGTGGAGCGGGGAGGGCGACGGCTCGTCTGGAGCGGCCAGGGCGCGACCGATACCCCACCGGGGTCGATCAGCGAAGCGCGTTTCGAGGTCGAATCCGCCAGCGACGGGAAGCTGGAGGTGGAAACTCACCTGCACCGTCAGCGCCATTTCCCCGAAGCAGAAGTGCTCGAACTACTCGGCGCGGCAGGCCTTGAGTGCCTCGACGCCTTCGGCCACGGCTTCGACGCGGTCCTCAAACAACCGGTCGAGGAATTGGTCCACACCAAGGTCGTCTATATCGCCCGCGCCGTCTAGCTGGGACTGGCCGGCCGTTCAGAAGATCTGCCGCTCGACAAAGCCGGCGATCAGGACCAGCCACCCGACGATCTCCGCGGCGATCAGGGTCATCATGAAGGCGTTCATGCCTGGAGCGGGATCCCGGAACTGATTGTCGGTGTCGCGCCGGCGGCCGTGCAGCGCATACCCCGCCACCGCGGCGAAAAAGTAGAAGGCCATCGCCCCAGATGCGATCAGGTTGACGGCGGTGCCCCAGCCACTCAGCTCGACGAAGGTCGCGACCAGGAGCAGCGCAAAGCTGTAGAGCAGCGCGGCCCGATGAGCGACATCGACATAGGGATGAGCTTTGCTCTCCTCCGATTCGATGATCTGCCGGTACTTCCAGACACCGAGCAGCAGTGCCCAGAGAAACATCACCGACGCTGCCAGCAGCACCGCCTTGGTGTCGGCACCTAGATCCACGCTGTGAATGCTATCCCTGAAATATCATTGTTGACACACCATCTTGGCCTCATTCTCAGTTCCCACCCGGACGTAAACGTAAAATTGACCTTTCTTTCTTCTGAAGATTAAAAAAATGACAGTTAGATTGGCTAAATGGATGCCCTGAGCCAGAAGCGGTTTTCGTCTGGGTTTCGAGATGCCGTGCCGACCGAACCTGGTTTCGGTATGTGGGAGAGTCTTTTTTGGTACGGACAAGAGGGTGAGATATGGGCCACCGCGCTGAAAAGATCGTCGGCTAGCTACTTATATTCTGTAGACTCGTAACGAAATAGCTGGCAGGCTCGGCGCGTGTCGGAGGCGGCTCTTAAGGCTCTTGGCGAAGCGATACGCGCGCGGCGAGGGGAAATCGATGGCCTGTCCCAGGAGGGACTAGCTGACCTTGCCGGAATGCATCGCACCTACGTCAGCGAGATCGAGCGCGGGTTGAGAAACCCGAGCTATCGCAACCTCTTCAAGATTGCGGGGGCCCTCGGTGTACCGCTGTCAGAGCTGGTAGCTCGAGCGGAGCGCATTGTGGGCGGCGAACCCCTGATTCCAGGGGCTTAGTCTCTCTCTTGCGAAGGCAGCGTTCGTCCTTTGCGGCGAACGGTGTGATTCATACAGATGAAGAAAACAGTTCTGTCACCGTGCCCGCAATTGATGCCACGCCGCGGTACATCAATGTGAAATGCAGTGAACCCCATCAGTGAAATAGATGGGGCAGGTCGATTTTGCGTCCTGTTCCCGTACGTGTGTCTGGACCGCGTGGGTCACCGCTGAACTCATACTTCTCGATACGGGAGCGACGGGACTCGAACCCGCGACCTCCGGCGTGACAGGCCGGCGCTCTAACCAACTGAGCTACGCCCCCTGAGGGATGGGCGAAGATCGCCCGCGGGGATTATCTCAGGGTCGCTGGATTTGCAGCTTGAAGGTCCCGCCCCCACGACGGGACGACTGGATCGCGACGCGGAGGCGAGACTGGCCGCAGACGGTGAAATTGAGCTGGCGATCGGTGCCGAGGCCGTGTCGTGAGCTGCGCAGCACCCGGCCCGCCGGGTTCAGCAAGCTCAGGTTGTACCTGCGATGCCGAGCCGGCCGCAGGCTGACCGTGCCGTCGAGCGGAGTCCGAAACGCTTTGATCGTCGTCCCCTCCAGCCGGGGCGGAACGCGACCCTCGAGCTTGAACCCGTTGCGACCCAGCCAGGGATCGAGGGTGTCTTCGCGGATCGCCCGGAAGGCCGCCGCGTCCGGCTTCAGAGCCTGCACCCAACGCCAGCGCACGTTGCTTTCAGGGAAGCGATAGTGAGCGAAGCTCTCGGCGAACGCCTCGCCCGGGTCGCGGAAGTAGTGCAGACCCTCGTTGCCGGGAAACAGCGCTCCCGCCCGCGAGCGCTGGCAGACGTGCTCGTAGCTCGCCCACCGCGCTGTGCCCCAGTCGATCGCCGCCGGGAAGGGCGATGGACTTTCGCGATACCGGGCGACGTGATGCCCGTACTCGTGGGCGAGGACGAACTCGCGGCTCGCCCCATCAGGGGTGGGTGAGTCGTTGCCACTGAGCACGATCTTGTTTTCGCCCGCGTAGTAGCAAGCCTGGGCGCCAAAACCGCAGTCGAATTCGATCTGGGACGGGGTGTCGAGCTGGACCGTAAGCAGTTCCATCTCGAAGCCGTGAATCAGCGTGCCGAGGAAGTCGGCGATCTGCTGCGGGTCCGCCGCGGTGCATACGGCCTGGCAGGCCGCGGTGACGGCGATCGCGACGGTTTCACCGCTGCCGTCGTTGATCGGGTAGCGGCTCGCCGCGGCGCTGGCCGAGATGCTCGCCGAGCCTGCGCTGGGCGCCTTGATCACGGTGTCACGCGGCAGCATGGTCCCGCTCGCCGGGGCAGCGAGAAGGAAGATCATGGCTATGCCCGCAAGCGCCCCCGCCGGGCGCTTGTTCAAGGAGCGGGCCCCGGGTCTATCTCGTAGGCCTTCGCCGGCAGCGCGGCGGAGAGTGGGCGGCGCGGCGGAAATGCGCGGCTTGCCGTCGCGCCACCCCCTCGCTTCACCCGGCGACCCGCCCAGCGCGGACGTACCGGATCGAAGCTGAGCAGCGAGCCCCAGGTGGCCGTGCCGATCGCCCCGTCGACCGGCAGGCCCTCGCTCGTCTGGAAGGTCTTTACGGCAGCGCTGGTCTGCTTGCCGAAGATCCCGGTGATCGGCAGCTGGCTCTGCCCCGCGGCCTGCAGGTGCTCCTGCGCCCAAACGACCAGGTCGCCGCTGCTGCCTCGCCTCAGCACCGGCTGGGCGTCGAGCGGGCGGTAACCCAAGATCGGCCCGGCGGTCGTCGCGCCCAGCGCCTGCCAGGCCCCCAGGCTCGTCTCCTGCCAATCCCACCAGCTCGGCGCAAACCCTCCGTAACTCTGGGAGAAGCGCCGAAAGCGGAGGATCTCCGCACGACCCACGCCGCCGTAGGTTTGCCCGATCGGGTAGATCGGATGGCCCCAGAGTCGGTTGAAGAGATAGGTGTGCTCGTAGACCACTCGGACCGAGGTTCCGATCGCCCGCCAGTACATCTGTGGCTGGTTGAAGCTCGCGCCTTCGGGGCCAAAGAAGACCGAGTAGGGGAAGGACGGGTGGTAGTCGACGTAGGGGAAGCCGGCAAGGGAGAGTGGAAAGGTGGGGCCGATGCGCGCTCGCAGGGCACGGAGATAGAGGTCGGCGGCGGCGTACTTGCCCTCGTACTCGCCCTCGGCGTCGATCACCAGGCAGTCAGCGCCTCGCCGCACCGCCGCGGCGCCCACCTTGGCCTCGGCAACCGGATGGTCGCCGTACACGAACTGCCAGGCGCAGACGTCGAGTCCGCCCTGGTGCAGAGCCGCGACCAGGGGCTTGTTGAACTGGGTCCAGACGCTGCCCCCGTCACCGGCCTTGATGTAGAGAGTGCCGATCCCGGCGGCACCGGCGCGGGCGATGATCTGCCCCACGCTGCCGGCGTCTGAGTGGTCGACGTACCAGATCCACATTCCCTGACGATCGAAGGGCGTATCGCCGGCGGCGGGCGGCGATGGCGCAACCTGTTCGGCGCCGCCGGGTGCGGCGAAGGCGATGCGCGTGTCAGCCATCAGCGCCATCACGAGAAAGATCGCCAGGAGCACCAGGCGGAGCCCTGGCGCCGGGGTGCTTCTGACCCTCACGTCAACTCTCAACACGGTAGCTCGCCGGACGCTGCGATGCAAAAAATTAATCTCCCGCTCCGGTACCGAGATCGGATGCATGTGTCTGACACCGGGCTAGTATGGGGATGCCGGTCCAATCAGTCGCCTTGGAGTTGGCCAATCCGTCGAACTCGCAAGATCCTGTGCATTTCCGGCCTCGCCTCTGCGGCGCTCGCCAAGGGCGGCCGCTGCTTCCCCCACCGTGACGAGAGGCGGCCGCGGGGGTTCCCCTCATCGTGAGCCACCGGCTCTCCAGGCTCGCCGTCCTGCTGGTGCTCGGCCGCGTCCGGGCCGGGCGAATCGAGGTCGTGGAGGAGGGTCGGCGGCGTGGATTCGGGCCGCCCGGCGCCGACCTGCAGACGACCGTGACGATCCGCGACCCGGCCGCCTGGCGGGGGCCGCTACGGGGCAGCGTCGGGCTCGGCGAGACCTACGTCGATGGTCTCTGGGAGACGGATGACCTCGTCGCGCTGATCCGCATCGCCGCACGCGAGCTGGGGAGACCAAGCCGGCTGCGCGGTGCCCTGGCCTCGCTGCGAGGCCTGCTGCACCGGCTCCTGCGGCTCGTCCCCGAGAACAGCAGACGGGCGGCGAGGAAGAACATCTCCGCCCACTACGACCTGGGCAACGACCTCTTCGCCTCCTTCCTCGACGAGCGGATGATGTATTCCTGCGCCTACTTCCCGCGCCAGGGGGCAAGCCTCGAGGAGGCTCAGCGCGCCAAGCTGGAGCGGATCTGCGCCAAGCTGGAGCTCCGCCCTGACGACCACCTGCTGGAGATAGGCACCGGCTGGGGCGGACTGGCGATCCACGCCGCCCGCGAACACGGCTGCCGGGTCACCACCACGACGATCTCCCGCGAGCAGCAGCTGCTGGCGGGCGGGCGGGTGCGGGAGGCGGGCCTCGAGGATCGCGTCACCGTTCTGCTCCGGGACTACCGCGACCTGCGGGGCAGCTACGACAAGCTCGTCTCGGTGGAGATGATCGAGGCGGTCGGCTGGCGGCACTTCGACGAGTTCTTCCGCCACTGCGACGCGCTGCTCGCCCCCGGAGGCCTGATGCTGCTGCAGGCGATCACGATCGACGACCATCTCTATGACGCCGAGAAGGGGGCTCGCAGCTTCGCCAACACCCACGTCTTTCCAGGCGGCTGCCTGCCATCCAGGGACCTGATCGCCTCCCGCCTCTCGCGGGTGACGAGCATGCGGCAGGTCTGGGCCGACGACATCACCGCCCACTACCCGCCCACGCTGGCCGCCTGGCGAGGGCGCTTTCTCGATGCCTGGGAGCGGCTCCGTGCGCGTGGATACGACGAGCGTTTCCGTCGTCTGTGGACCTTCTACCTGAGCTCGTCGGAGGCAGGATTCCGCGAGCGGCGGATCGGTGACCTGCAGGCGTTATTCGCGAAACCGGGCAGAGGACTGAGCTTGGGCGACCGATGCTGACGCACCTGCGGCGGGGTGCAGGCGAGCCCCTGCTTCTCCTGCACGGGCTCGGCGGCTCGAAGGAGATCTGGCACCCGGTGATCGATCGCCTGGCCGCCGAGCGAGAGCCGATCGCGGTCGACATGCCGGGGTTCGGGGGCTCGGCCCCCCTGCCGACGGGCCTGGAGCCGAGCGCTGCCAATCTCGCGGCGGCGATCCGGCGCTTCTGTGACGAACAGGGGCTGGAGCGTCCCCATGTCGCCGGCAACTCGCTGGGCGGCTGGGTGGGGCTGGAGATGGGACGGAGCGGGTGGGCCGCCTCGGTCACCGCCATCTCGCCGGCCGGGCTCTGGCGGCGACCGCTGGGCCCGCGACGATTCGACTCACACCGCTGGGCTCGCCGCCTGCGGCCCGCCGTCTCCGCGGCGCTGCGGACGCGACGGGGCAGGGAGGCGATGCTGGGAACCTTCGCGGCGAGGCCGGAGCGGATCCCCGCCGAGCTGGGCCGCGAGTTGGTGCTGGGGTGGATCGACGCGCCGGGCTACGAGGGGGCGAACCGGGAGATGCGCAGCCACACCTTCGATCCCACCGGGTATCCCCAGATACCGGTCACGATCGCCTGGGGGGAACTCGACCGGGTGGTCGGCCCACCGCGTCCGGAGCGGCGGCCGTCCGACACCGCCTTCGTGGTTCTTCCGGATGTCGGCCACACGCCGACCTGGGACGACCCGGAGCTGGTGGCCGGAGCCCTGCTCGAGGGCAGCGCGCTCTCCGCTCGGGCCTGAGCATCTGGGAGAGTTGTCGAGTACATCGAGCAAGCGGAAGGAGCAGCGCCTTGATCGTCGAGAGGACCGAGAACCCGATGTGGCTGTCGAATGCCTACCTGGTCGCCGACGAAGCGGGCGGCAAAGGGGTGCTGATCGACGGCAACGACGACCTCGGGCCGCTGCTGGAGCGGGCCGAGCGAGAGAGGATCGAGATCACCCACGTCCTCGTCACCCACCCCCACCTCGACCACGTCGCCGGCCTGGCCGAGGCCAGGAAGCAAATCGGCGACCCACCGCTGGTCGCCCACGCCGAGGCGGCGGCGGAGCTGGAGGAAGAGGTGGCCGAGACGATCGCCGACGGCGAGAAGCTGGGGACCGGCGGGCTCGAGATCGAGGCGATCCTGACGCCTGGCCACGCCGCCGGGCACGTCGCCTTCCTCGTCAACGGGTCTGACGTCTTCACCGCCGACGTCCTCTTCAAGGGCACCGTCGGGGGAACGATGGCGCCGGGCGCCAGCGGCTTCGCCGACCTGCGGTCATCGGTGATGCGGCTGATGGAGCTGCCGCCGGAGACCCGTGTCCACCCTGGGCATCGCGAGCCGACGACGATCGGTGACGAGCTGCAGAGCAACCCCTTCGTGCAGATATGGCGTGGGCAGGAGGAGACCGGCGAGGAGCAGGTCACCGTCTGGGACCGCCCGGCGACGCTGAAGCTCTGGGCGCCCGACTACGACGGCGGCAACAAGGCCTGGGTCGTCTTCGGCGACGACGGCACCGAGGCGATAGTCGGCGGCTCGCAGGTCGTGCGGAGCGCGGCCTCAGGCTGACGTGCCGGTTGTTAGCCGCCCATATGGGCGCATAACTCCCGGCACGTCCCCGCGAGAGCTTTGATGCAAAGCGGCGCCGCGGACGTATGTGCGATTGGAGTGCAGGGAGTTTGCCCGGACACTGCTTGATGACCCTGGGGGGTACATGCACCTGGTCCAAGCCCTAACCGCCGACGAAATCCAGAACTTCTTCTTTAGTTGGTACCCGATCTTCGGGGTCGTCTTCATGTTCGGCCTGCTGATCATCTTCGTGACGCTGCTGCGCGGCACGATGGGCACGACCAAGCCGGAGACGGTGAAGGCGAGCAAGACCAAGCCGGTCCTCTGGGAGGAGGTGCAGGGGGTCGATGCCGCCAAGGACGAGCTGATGGACGTCGCCGAGTGGCTGCGCGATCCCGAGCGCTTCGCGGCGCTCGGGGCGCAGCCGCCGCGTGGCGTGCTGCTGTTCGGTCCGCCGGGGACGGGCAAGACGATGCTGGCGCGGGCGGTCGCCGCCCAGGCCAGCGTCGACTTCTTCTCGGCCTCCGGTTCGAGCTTCGTGGAGATGTTCGTGGGGAGGGGAGCCGCCCGCATCCGGCGCCTGTTCAAGGAGGCGCGAAAGTCGGGCCGAGCCGTCATCTTCATCGACGAGCTGGACGCGGTCGGGGGAGCGCGCAGCGGCGGCGGTGGGGATGGCGGCTCGAGCGAGCGCGAGCAGGCACTCAACCAGCTACTGGTCGAGCTGGATGGCTTCGAGCGCGACCCCGGCACGGTGATCGTGATCGCCGCCTCCAACTACGTCGACAAGCTCGACAAGGCGCTGCTGCGGCCGGGCCGCTTCGATCGCCAGGTGCTGGTGTCGCCGCCGGACCGCAACGGCCGCGACGCGATCCTGCGGGCGCACGCGAAGGGCAAGCCGCTGGACGCCGACCTCGACCTGACAGACGTCGCCCGCAAGACGACCGGGATGACCGGCGCCCAGCTCGCCAACGCGCTCAACGAGGCGGCGATCATCGCCGGGCGGGCGGGCCGCAGGGCGATGGCGCGGGAGGACCTCGACGAGGCGCTGCTGCGCCAGTCGGTCGGCTCCCAACAGGCGCGGCGGCTGAGCCAGAAGGAGCGGCGAATCGTCGCCTACCACGAGGCCGGGCACGCGCTCTGCCGACGGTTGCTTGGACTGGACCCGCCGGAGATCCTCAGCATCGTGCCGCGCGGGCCGGCGCTCGGCTTCGTCGGCCACTCGCCGCAGGAGGACACCTACCTGAAGTCGCGCGAGGAGCTGCTCGACGAGCTGGTCACCCTGCTGGGTGGCCGCGCGGCCGAGGAGGAGGTCATGAACGCCTCCTACTCGGGAGCCGTCGACGACCTGGCGCGGGTGCACATGGTCTGCCGGCAGATGGTCGCCGAGTTCGGGATGGGTGTGGCGCTCGACGCCGACGGCGCGCCGCCGATCGCCCTGCCGACCGGCGACTACGCGCTCTCGGACCGCACCCGTCGCGACGTCGACCTGGCCGCGATGACGCTTGCTCGCGAGGCCTACCGGCGGGCGCGTTCGCTGCTGGCGAGCAATCGCGAGTGCCTCGACGACCTCGCCGTCAACGCGTTGGAGCGCGAGACGCTGACCCGCGAGGACCTCGACGAGATCTTCGCCGCCCACGAGCTGCGCGAGAAGAAGCTGCCGAGCAGCGTCCCGGCGGCGGTCGTGCTGTCCTCGGAGGCGTCCCCGCCGGAGTAGCATCCTCGCTTGGAGTGACCGAGCCGAGCACCGATGCCGACTACCACTTCCCGCCGGGCCGCTCGATGGCGCGACGGGTCCACGGCGAGCGCTCTGTCGGGCTGCTCTACGGGCAGCGAGCGCTGCTGATCGGGGCTCTGGAACCGCTCACCTACACCGGCACGATGCTCTCGACGCGGTCCGGCGACCGCCCGTTCGAGCGCCTGGCCCGCACCGCGAAGATCCAGGAGACCGTCTTCCTGGGCACGCGCGATGAGGCCGACGAGGCGCTGGCCAAAGTGCATCGGCTGCACAAGACGATTAAGGGCGATCTGCCGGAGGCGGCCGGCGTCCACTCCGCCGGGACCCACTACTCGGCCTTCGACCCGGAGCTGATGCTCTGGACCATGGCTGTGATCGCCGACTCCGGGCGCGAGATGTACGAGACGATGGTGCGGCCGCTGAGCGAAGCCGAGCGCGAGGACCTCTGGCAGGACTACGTGCGCTTCGGCGAGCTGTTCGACCTGCCCCGCAGCGAGGTGCCCGCGAGCCACCGCGAATTCAAGAAGTGGTGGGACGGCAAGCTCACCTCTCCGGACCTGCAGGCGACCGAGCACGGGCTGGCGATGGCTCCGCTGGTGGCATTCCGGCAGCCGGTCCCGGCGGCGGCGCGCGGCAACCTCGCCGTCCAGAACCACATCATCAAGGGGACGCTGCCGCCCCGCGTCCGGGAGATCTTCGGCATCCGCTGGAGCCGCACCCACGAGTCGAGCTTCCAGGCGATCGCGGCCACCCACCGCCGCGCCAGGCGCCTCTTCCCCCGCAAGATGCGGCGCGGTCGCAACGACGTCTTCTTCGATGTCGTGACGCAGGCGGAGCGCCGGCGCGGCGGCACGGTGACGCCGCAGCTGCGCGTCGGCGCGGCTGACCAGTTTCTCTCGTAGCGCTGCGGACTTTTTCCACCCTATGGCCGGGGAAAAGTCGGCAGCGGTTCAGGAGGAGACCGAGAAGCGGGCGCCGGCCCGCTCGAAGCGGTCGAGGCGCCCGGTGCCGATCGCGGTTGCCGGCGTCAGGCACCCGGCCCGCTCGGGCGTCGCGCCGTCCTCGGCGAGCAGCAGCCCGGCCTCGCCGAGGATCTTGGCCGTGGCCAGGTATCCAGGATGCCCATCGGCGTCGACGCTTACCCGGACGTAATGGCCGCCGGCGGTGCGGGCGTCGACGGCGACCTGCCACGACCACTCCTCGAGGCGGCTCCCGGAAGGGCCGAATCCCGACGATGGGAGCAACCTCCTCAGGGCGTTGGCCGATCGGTCCCTGACCGAAGGCGGCGCCTTGGTCAGCACGCGGAAACCCGCCTGCGTGGCTGCCAGCGCCCCCGCGGCCACGTAGCGCAGCGGCACGGTGACGGTCCCGCCGGGGATCGCGATCCCCTCGCGGTAGCGCAGCGGCTCCGCTTTGACGCCGCGCTCGGCGGCGATCAGCGCGGTGGTGCGGTGGATAACGGCGGGGTTGATGAACGCGATCGGCGTCATCGGGGCGATTGCGTCGCCGCGCGCGTTGAAGCGTGGGGCGAGCTCGATCGGGCTACGCCGCCGCACCGAGGCTGCAAGGTCGGGGTCGGCGATCAGCGCCGCCGGGTCGGGGATCTCCGTCGCCCCCTCGCCGCCGAGAGCCTCAGCCATGCTCTGAAGCGTTCCGCCAGAGATCAGGTCGGCCGGGCCGAGGCGCCCAGCGGGCTGCTGGGTGGCGACGTCGACGTCAGCCTCGGACAGGTCTTCGTTCCAGCGCTCACGCGCGGTCTCGGCGGCGAGCAGGACCCCAAGGTCGGGCGGCAGCGCCTCGAAGCCGCTGACCTGGACCACCTTCACTCCGGCTGCCGCAGCGCGGTCGTGGAAGGCGTCGATCATCCGTCGCACGAAGGGAATCTCCCCGGTCAGGTCGACGTAGTGGGAGCCGTTGGCGATGCAGGCCTCGATCACCGGCTCGCCGTAGAGCGTGTAGGGGCCGACGAGGTCGAGGACCACCCGGGTGCGGGACGCCATTGCCGCCAGCGACGCCGGATCGCCGACGTCGGCGACGATCGTCTCCGGAGCTACGACCCCTATCTCGCCGAGGACGCGTTCGAGCTTGACGGGGTCACGCCCGGCAACCGCCCACTTGGCGCCCACCTCCGCGGCCCGTTCGGAGAGATAGGCGGCGACGCGGCGCCCGGTGACCCCCGTGGCGCCGAAGACGACGACGGAAAGATCCTTGTCGGCCATCATCCGCCCTCGACCCGCGTCTTCAGCTCACCCGGGCGGGCGTTCACGAGCATCGCCCGCGCGGCGGCCTCGACCGGCCCGCGGATCAGCATCCCGAGCACCCGGCCGGGGTCGCCGTCCAGCGTGTAGGTCGCCCGCGTTCGCTGCTCGCCGAGATCCTCCAGCTTCCAGGATCCCTCGACCGACTTGAGATCGCCCTTCTCCTGCGTCCAGGAAAGGCGCGTGGGCGGCTCGTAGCTGAACCGCACCTGCGTCTTTACATGCTTGACCTTGATGTCGCTCTCGCTCTCCACCAGAGACGGGCGGCCGTCGGTGTCGCGCTCCAGCGCCGTCACCTCCACCAGACCACCCTGCCAGTCAGGCGCGGTGAGGACGTCCTCCACGATTGCCCAGACCTCGCCGATGGGGGCGTCGATCTCGGTGCTGGCGGTACCTCCCATGTGTGCCATTTAGGTCACCTCCGGCTTGTGTCCCGACACGAACTGCGCGAGACCGGTTACGCGCTGCTCCACGCCGATCAGACCGCCCTCGACCAGGGCTCGGGTCAACTCGTCGCGGGCGAAGATCCGCACGCCGCTCAGCCTGCGCACGACCGCGTTGGTTGCCGGGGCGGGCAACAGGCCCCTGTTGCAGCTGGTGAGCAGCGCCACCCGACCGCCCGGCGCAAGGACGCGGACGATCTCCGCCAGTGCCCGCATCGGATCCTCGATCAGGTAGAGGGCGGCAAAGCAGCAGATCGCGTCGAAGCTGCCGTCGCGAAACGGCAGCGCGCAGGCGTCTCCGCGCAGGTAGGCGACGTTAGCGCCCTCGGTTTCTTGCACCGCGACGTCCAGCATCGACCGCGAGGCGTCGATGCCGACGACGAGGCCGTCGCTCGCAGCCAGGGCGAAGTCGCGGGTGAAGTTGCCGGGGCCGCAGGCGACGTCGAGCACCCGGTCGCCGGCGGCGATCGAGAGCGTGGCAAGCGCCATCCGGTGCTCCTCGCCAGTGCTGGGGCCGGTCACGCCCATCAGCAGACGACCCCCAAGCGGGCGCCAGAGGCGCTGGTAGATCAGCGGCAGCGCGCGGCTCACCATCAGGCGCTGGCCGAGATGCGTCCCGGTGGGGTCCTGCCGGCCCAGCAGGTCGAGGTAGCCGTGCGTGGTGTCGACCTCCTCGGGCGGGAGGGGCAGCTCGAAGAGCTGCAGCGCCTGTGCGGCTGCCGGCGCGAGGTCTCGGTGCTCGCCCAAGGCGAGAGCAGTGTCGGCCATCGCCCGTGAGGCTAGCGCGCAATGGATGCTCTATCCGGACCCGGTCCTAGAGTCGGTTCTTGGTAGGGCAAAATGCCGTCGCGCTTTCGAACATCCGCCTCGATCGCACTCCTTGCGCTGCTCCTGCTTGCCCCGGCGACAGCCGCTGCACAGGAAAGGACGATCGCGGTGAAGGGCACGGCCACTCAGGAAGTGCCAAACGACACGGCCGGGCTGAGGTTCTCGGTGAGCAAGGAACGAAGGACCCGCGCGGCCGCCCTGCGAATCGTCTCGGTCCGCCTGCGCGAAGTCATCGCCGCCGCTCAAACGGTGCCTGGGGTTGGGCCGGGAGACGTGACCACCGGGAGGATCTCACTGCGAAAACTGACCCGAGGCAAACGCACCGTCTACCGGGTCAGCGAGGGCATTTCCGTGATCCTGCACCAGCCCGACCAAGCCGGAGAGCTGATCGACGCGGCAATAGCCGCCGGGGCGACCGGCACCACCGGTCCGAACTTCTTCCCCGGCAATCCCGACCTCGCCTACGACAACGTCCTGGTCGCCGCCTTCGACCAGGCCAAAGCAAAGGCCGCGGCGCTGGCAGAACGAGCCGGAGCGATCCTCGGCCCGGCGATCAGCATCGAAGAAGGCACGGAAGCCGTCCCCGCCCTTCCGACCGCCGAGGCGAAGTCACCTGCCCCCCAGCCCTCTCCTCCGGTAAAGCCCGGCGCCTCGACGGTGACGGCCACCGTCCGCGTCGTCTTCGCCCTCCAGTAACCCGTGCGAAACGGCGATGGGCGGTACTGGGCTCAAACCAGTGACCCCCTCCTTGTAAGGCGCTCGGGTGGATTCTGGGAGAGCGGCTGGAATCGGTAGCTGTGCAGGGGATTCATGGGTTGGGCCGGGATTGCGACTTGTGCCGAATGTGCGGGGATATGCGCCGATTTGCCCGGTTTCGGGCACTCGTGGGCACGAGTGCCCGAAACGCGCCGGCGACGATCAGCGGCAGCTCACCTGCGGCACGTTGGCTTACGGCAGCGAGCCGGGTCCTCGGAGACCCAAGTGTCGGGTGGCGGCTTGCCGAAGGCGTCACGGTAGAGACCGAGGGTCCCGACGTAGGCGTCGTTCAGTTCCTCCGCTTCGACCTCGCTGCGCATGCCGAAGTAGGGGTAGTGGTCAACGAAGCGACCGAAGATCGCCTCGCAGTCGCGGCGGTAAGCGGCCGTGTCAAGGATGTGGCGGTGCCAGATCTCGTCGACGATCTTGCAGGGGACGATCGTCGCCTGGGGATGGGCGAGCTGGAGGGCGAGGAACTTGCGGTACTCGCCCTCCATCAGATCGATCTGCGCCTCGTCGAGGCCTGGGCCCTCATCGACGTCGGCTAGCTTCATCCGCACGTCGCTCAGGTCGAGCAAGACGTCGAGCGAGGTGAACGCCTCGTCTGCTGCTGGGGCACTGATTGCCGTAAGGGTCATGTTGGGTCTCCTTAAAGATTTCGATCGTGTTATCGCTTGCGCCGTTTCCCTGTATCGCTGCGCTTCTTGCGCCAGTTGCCTTTTTTCGTTCGGCTGCGCGGCTGCTTACCGCCGCCCTCGTCGGGCACGTAGGGGGCCTTACCTGACCGTCGATCCGCCATTCACGCCTCCTCGGTTGCGCATTCTTCCCGCAGCACGGGCAAAGTATCCGCGACTTGTCGGACGGAAAAGCTGGCACTTTGATCGACGCCGAGATGCCGTCTTATCGGCGGACTAACGTCGCGCCCATGGATTTCAACCCGCATGACGACGATGGAGGGGCGGATGGGACGAGTCGAGGTTTCCAACGATGAGCTGCGGACGGTTCGCGATGCGACGCGGGAGCTGGGGAAGCTGATCGAGAGCTTGGAAAGCGGCGCCGCAGAGAAGTTCGTGCTCACCAAGCACGGGCAAATGCGGGCCGTAGTCGTTTCGCTTGAGGAGTTCTCCACGATGCGCGCCTGCCAGCAGGCAAGCCGGCTGCCTGAGGCTGCCTGACCGACGAGCGGAGTGGCCATACGAGCAGCGGGCCGAGCCGAATGCCCAAGGCGGCCTCAAGCGGGGGGAGTGCTCGCCGCGTCAGAGTTGGAGGGCGCAGACGAGCCGGCTTCTGCGAATGGGGGGTGACGGGCTCGAACCGCGATCCTCTGCGTGTAAGGCAGCCTGGTGGAATTCGAAGAGTGGCTGGAACCGACTGCATGCAGGGGCTTTTGTGACCAACGCCCAGGCTCACCTACCACCTAGCTGGTACCATATGTACATGCACAAGACCACGGTCTACATTGACAATTCCCAGGCCGAGCGCCTGGGCCGCTTGGCGACGGCGAGCGGTCGCAGCCAGGCAGAGCTGATCCGGGAGGGCGTGGAGCGGGTGCTCTCCGAAGCGCCGCCACGCACGTTCCGCAGCATGGGGAAGGGACGCAGCGGTGGCGGTGGGAACCGGCGCTGGGATGCCGACGAGCTCTACCGCAAGGCTCGGGGCCGGCGCGCTCAATGACCCTGATCGTCGATGCCGGCACACTCTTCGCGCAGGCCGATGCCGACGACCCCGAGCACGAGGCGGTCGTCGCGCTGTTCGAAAGCGAGCGAGGGCAGCTCGTCACCTCTCAAGTGGCGGTCGCCGAGGCCGACTACCTGATCCTCACCCGGCTCGGCGTCGACGTCGAGCTCGCCTTCCTCGACGACCTCGCGGCGGGAACCTTCGTCGTCGATTGCCTCGATCGCAAGGAGCTGGGACTAGCCCGTGACCTGGCGCGTCGCTACCGGGACCTCGAGCTGGGCCTCGCCGATGCCTCGCTTGCAGTGCTGGCCGACCGGCATGGGACAGACCGGATCGCCAGCTTCGACGAGCGTGCCTTCCGGGCAATGACCCCGTTGCGAGGCGGCGCCTTCACGATTCTCCCCGCCGACTCGTAGCGACTCGACTGTCCGCAATAGATCGCGACCGCGATGGCGATTCGTCTGCTCGCGGTCGTGGCGGGCTGCTGCGCGCTACCGGGGCGAGGACTGAGCCGCTGACCTCTCCGGTTGTCCGCCGAATGTCCGGCGAGGCCCGATACCTCCGCCTGTCTATCATCGGCGTCATGGCGATGCGGCCGGAGGCACGGGAGCAGCTCGAAGACATTTATCGGCGCTTGGCAGAGCAAGGGCGGTACCGTCCCGCTGCGCCGAGCGACGGATTTGGTGGCGTCCTCGTTCCGGAGGAGGAGCTAGACCTCGACGCCGAGGCCGCCGACTACGCCGAGCGCTGGAGGGCCGAAGAAGACAGCGGCGACTACCGCATCGGATCGTGCAGCAAGCAGGACCGGCCGGCCTTCATCTTCGCCATCGAGGCGGCGAGGATCGTCGCCGGTAGCGGCAGCAGCGGCCACGCCGCCCGACTACTGCGAATGGCCGCCGACGAACTCGACCGGAGTGGGTGACGGGCATGGAGCAGGGGAACGCCACGACGCACGCGGGGGAAATGGCCAGCGCTATCGCCTCTGTCTGCGAGAACGCGGGCTACGTCCTCGATGACAACCGTAGGGAGCAGTTTCATGGCGCTGCTTTCTGGCACGCCTTCGAGTTCATCCCCGACACGGCTCTCGCGACCGTACTGTCCATGACCGAAGACGACGGCCTCCCGCTCCTCGTTGCCATCGACGGACAGAGGTTCTACAAGCTGGGCTTCTCCGAGTTCGAGTGGCGCGGCGACGATATTCCGACCACGATCTGCGAGATGACGCAGATCGACCCTGCGAGCGGCTACGTCAGGATCGAATCGCTGTACGACCCCACCAGCGCTCCGAAGGCGCTGAACCGGACGACTTCTTGGACCTTTGGTATCGACGGCCGGCTCACTCTGACCTTCAACACGCAAGTCAGCCCGCACGGTGGGGTCGATCCCCAGGAGACGTTCGCCCACGCCCTCGCCGGAGCTCTGGGCTGGCAGTTCAGCGAGGGCGACTAGCATCGTCCTCGCCGCGCCAGCCTTTCGAGGCGGTTGAGCAAGACATCGCTCGCATTAGCAGCGTGCAGGTTCGCTTGGATTAGAACTCACCCGAAGAGTATTGCTTCATCATTTTTCGGCGTGTGGCTGTAGGACCGCCCTTCCGGCAGTCAAGAGGCCATGCAGGGCAGCTGCATCTGAGTACTCGGTATTTTCGCCAATTCGGATCGGCACAGTGATGTCGGTATCGACAATCCTGCCATCCTGACGACGACCCAACTGAACAAGAAATGGCCGCAGATGCTCAGGCTGTGGCGGGACCGAGATAGTCACATAGCCTCGCGCAGAACCTGACCCGGAGATTTTTCTTGCACGCACTACGAGGCCTTCTGGCGCCGGTACCACTAGCTTCCTGATAGCTCGGATCCATGCGCGAGCGCTGAATTGTTCTAGAGAGATCGGCGCAGCTTCGCGAACTACATCACTTCCTCGCCTCTTGGCCGTCTTCAGCCCGCACACAATCAGCCCGCCGTTTCGGCTATTGGCAAACGCAGCAACATCCTTGGCGAGCTCGAAACGAGCATCGGGGTTTGACAGCTGATAGCTCGTGCTCTTGGCATCGAACCCCTCATGCTCGTACTGGCCGACCAAGAGATCACTGTCCCCAGAATGCACAAGTGCCTCGATCGCATCGGCTTCGAGTCTTCCGCTCGAAGAAATTGCTGAGGCCAGGGAGCTAACTCTTGAAGCGAGTTGGTGCACGTCACATACTCGAAGCCCACGGATCGACGAATATGAAAAGCTCAGATAAATCTTTTGGAGTCCGAATTCGTCCTGGGTTTCGGAACGCTCTGGTCGAGCGTTGTGGCGTGCAAGAAGAGGTGTGAGGGCACGCAGAAGCGCCAACGGCGGTGCTACCTCGCTGATCGCGGCGTTAAGTTGAGCACGTACCCAGAAGCGCTCACGCGAACACTCCAAATTGAAGGGAAGATGTGGTGATACGTCAGGGTTGAAGCGAGCAGGCTCCTGATCGTAGAAATACATCCAGATGTGCTTCTCGTGAATTGCGTCACGGAATTCGCGGATCGCTCGGACTAGCGAAGTAAGAGAGACATCAGCCAGGTTGGGAAGCAGGGCATGAAGATTTTCGTCGCTTCCGAAGAGCAGCGAGAACTCACGGGCACCGGGTATGACGATGCCGTCGCGAGAGGCGACATAGCGAGCACGCAAGGGTGGCGGCATGCGCGAAATGTAGATGCTCGAAGCCAGATCAGATCACGATCGTGCTTCTTTACCCATGAGCGACTCGATCGTCGTCGCCTCCAATCCCTCGCCCCGCGCCAGCGCCATCAACCGTGCTCGCTCGTCCTTGCCGCGGCGCATCAGTGGTGTAGACGGCGGAGTGTGTAGGCGAGATCGGCGTGGCCGAGCTGCGCCACTATTGAGGCGGGGTCCTCAGCGACCAGGATCGCTGAGGATCGCCCGAAGGGACCCACGATGGGCGGTGACGGGCTCGAACCGCCGACCCCCTGCTTGTAAAGCAGGTGCTCTCCCAGCTGAGCTAACCGCCCGGATTTGGGATCGTGGGGAAAGGATAGCCCTGCAAGATCGACCGATCCCCCAAGCCGTTCACCATCAGTGCTCAGGGCGCCGCGGCAAGACGGCGAGACAGAGACGTTCAGCCAGCGCGCTCTTCCACGCACCGCGTCGCATCCGGTAGAGGCAGTGCCCAACCAGCCACAGCGCGACGCCGAGCGCGACGAGGAGGAACCCATCGGCGTCGCCGGTGCTGGCGAGGCCTACCGAGCCGGCAACGACGAGCAGAGAGCCTGCCCAGCGCGCCAGCAGGCTGCCGAAGAGCCAGATGCCGGCGACTACGAGAATCGCGACTCCGATCGCCGAGGTCACGATCCAGCCTCCTCCGCCGTCAGCGACTCGCTCGGCATCGCCTCCACGTCCTCGCCCTGGACCAGCGTCTTCAACCTCGCCCGCTCCTCTTTGCCGCGGCGCATCAGGTGGGTGTAGACGCGCAGGGTAAAAGCCGGGTGGGCGTGGCCGAGCTGAGCCATCACCGAGGCGGGGTCCTCGCCGGTGGCGACCAGGATCGAGGCGAAGGTGTGGCGCAGCTTGTGAGTGGTGAGGCCACGCGGGAGCGAGGGCTGGCCGCGCTTCGCCAGCAGCTCGTCGGCACGCTTGATCGCCAGGCCAAGGGTCCGGCTTCGCAGGTTGTTGCGGTCGCGGCGCCCGCCGGTCTCGGTCGGGAAGACGAGGTCGTCCGGACCGGAGCGGTATGCGTTGGCCTTGTGGGTGGCGAGGGTGTCGCGCAGGACCGGCAGGAGGTCGATCTCGCGCAGGCCGGCCTGGGTCTTGGAGCGGCCGATATGGATGCGCCCATTGGCGAGGTCGACGTCGCGCCAGAGCAGGTTGCAGAGCTCTTCGGCACGCGGGCCGGCGAAGAGGAGCGTGGAAATGACCGCCACCCGGCCGTCCGAGCGCCGCTTCGGGCTACGGTCGAGCAGGGCGCAGGCGTCGAGCAGCGCCTGGATCTGCTCGACGGTGTTGAGGTGGACGGGAGCGTGCTTGGGCTCGGGCAGCCGACGCCGTCGTCCTTCGGCGGGATTGCGGTCGATGTGCTCATACTCGACCGCGATCGAGAGCACCCACTGCAGGAGCTTCAGCGTCTTGTTGATCGAGGTGGCGTTGAGCGGACGGCGCGGACGGCCATGCTCGTCGAGCTTGGGCTTGCGACGTTCGATCGCCCGTCGGATCGACTCCGACTCTTCGACCTTGAAGGCGCGGTAGGCATCGACAGCTTCCACGTCGATCTCGGCGAGCGACCAGTCCGCGAAGTACGGCAGCAGGTGCGAAAGGCCCCAGTGCATGATCCGGTAGTAGCTGGCGCTCACCTCGCCCTCCCGCTGGGCGACCACCCGCCGCGCGAAGGAGCCGAAGAGCAACTCGCCATCGGCGCTCAGGCTTTGCTCCCCGCGCTCCTCGACGCGCCGCCGCCGCGTCGGCGGGGTCCAGAGCCCCCGCCGCACATCGGCCATCACGTTCGCCAGCTCTTCCTCGGCGCGCCCGCGTTTCCAGCCTTCGGTCTCTAGCCCGAGCGTCAGGTACTCGCGCTCGCCGTAAGCGCGGAAGCGCAGCGCGTAGCCGCGACCGCTCTTCCAGTGGCGCTCCACCACCTGGCCTTCCGATCTACGAGCCATTCCGATCACCTCCTGGTTCGAGGCGCCGGAGACAGGGCTGGCGCGGACGCCATACGGCGCCGGATGCGCCGGTCGCCGCTAGGCTGATCATCGCGTCGAAGCTCATGTCTTCGGCGCCGGGCCGGGGGCGTTCCAGCGCCGCCCGGCCGTTCTGTTTTGCCTGACGACAATACCTCTCCGTCGCGGCGAAAGCGAGCGGCTACGTGGATCGGCGGCAATCGCCGTAGATCCCCACCCAAAGCCGCTTTGCGAGCTGTCGAGCGCGGTGATCCGCTCGCTCACTTCGGCGAGATCGAAGCGCAGCCGCGGGCGCTCGCCGGTGCCGATCTTGCGGGCGCCCAGCTCCTCGGCGTGGGCATAGACCCACGAGCGCTCGACGCCGCACCACTGCGCGACTTCGGCTGCGGTCACCATCCGCGGTCGCGGTCGTGCGGGGCATGCCGCGCGCCTCGACTGAAGGAGCTCGGCGACCCGACTCACGATCGCGTCGATCTCGCTCGGCGTGAGCTTCACCTCGTAGACCGGCACTTAAGAGGGTCTAGCGAAACGAGTCGCGAAACTCTTGACCCGCATTACTGACTGACCCTACGGTCGCCGAAATCAAACGGCCGGGGCGCTGCGCAAACAGCCCCCGGCCCGGCACCAGGAGGTAAGTCCCGATGCTGGACCAAGATAACCCGCGCTCGACTGAGCGCGAGGACGAACGCATTCAGAGCGCCGTTCTAAGCCTCATCCTCAACGAGCACCCCGCGCAGTTGACCATCTGCGAGATCGCCCGTGAGGTCGCCATAGACGAAGGCGACGGACCCGAGAGAGCAATCCGCGATCTCGTCGGCGTCGGTCTTTTGCGCTGCGAGGGAGCGTCAGTGCGACCGACGCGCGCCGCGCTTCACCTTGACCGTCTTAACGCGTCGTGACGGTGGCTCAGCGGTTCGGGCGGAACCTGCGCCGCTGCCGCAAGCGGGCGGGCATCTCCCAGGAAGAGGTAGGCATTCGCGCCTCTCTCCACAGGACCGAGATCGGCCTACTGGAGCGCGGTGAACGGACGCCCCGCATTGATACCGCGGTCAAGCTCGCAGGGGCACTTGGAGTCGACCCCGGCGATCTGCTGGATGGGATCGCTTGGAAGCCGGGGAGGGTGGAGGCTGGCCGTTTCGAGTCGAGTTAGAAAGCGCCCGCGCCCGCGCCCGCGACAGGGTGCAGGCCAGTCTCGTCAGGATCGTCAGGTCGGCGTGGAGCCGGACACGCTCAAGTCCACGGACCCGCAGGGGCTTCAAGCCCCAGTCATGCTTGAGACGCCCGAACTCGCGCTCTACCGATCCCCGACCCCGGTAGAGCGCCTTCCAGCGCTTCGTCTCGCGAGGGACCAGAGGGTGCAGGCGGTCGGCGGCAACCCACGTTGAAGCGGGCTTGCATTCCCCGGTCGGACAGCGCCACTTGGAAGCGCCGCGCTTCCGGTCAGACCCCGCGAACTTCCAGGTCCCGTGCGAGCAGGACGGCGGCAGATGATCTCCGCGCTTGACTCCCGGCGTCTGTCGCAGGGGAATGATCGGCAGGCAGTCACGCTCGGCGCATTCCCCGTGTATACGGGGAGAGTCGTAGCCCTTGTCCATTGCCACGGTCGCAGCCATTGCGCCGCGCCGCTTGGCGTTGTCGAGCAATTCGGCTGCGAAGTGCGATTCATGCGCTTTGGCCGTCTCGACGGTCCAGGCCACCGGCAGGTCCGTAGAAGAGCAGACCACCGCATGGAGCTTGTAGCCGTAGAAGCCCCCGCCTTTGCGCGTAGAGACGGCCGAGCGGTTTCCCCACGATGCATCGGGGTCCGTGTGCCAGTTGCGTTCGGGGCCGCCCTTGTAGACATAGCGTTGGCCGTTGGCGTAGGCGGGCATATCGCTCGCGTCGATGGCGAGGTCGGTCCCGTAGCTCGGGAGCTTGTCTCGCAGCCCCGCGATCACTCCATCGATGCAGCGTTCGACCATCTCGGCGTGGTCGCGCAGCTTTTCCTGAAACCCGTAGGCGGCGTAGACGCTCGGCGGGTTGCCTTCGCAGCCCAGCGCTCGTTGCAGTGCCCAGTGCTCGCGGACCAGAGCGACGGTCTTCGTCCACGTCGGCAGCGCGTAGAGGCTCTTGGCCAGCGCCAGCCCGACCATTGCCCGGATCGAGTACCCAGGACGGCCCGTCCAGCGCGTAGCCTGAAGTTCCTCGATCAACTGCCCAATCTCGGGCGAATCAAGGAGTCCTGCCAGGGTCGCAGACGCTGCTCCCCCTGCTACGTTGGGTGATGCCATTCGAGCTACACCTCGGGTGGCCTGGCCCTCGGACGTTCCACCGTCGCGGGGGCCTCTTTCTTGCTGTTTGCAAGGAAGAACTTACGGCATAGATCGGACGGAAAACCCCTTTAGAAAGCGGAAAAGTAGCCTAGAAATGCTACGCGGATTTTGGTTTCTGCTGCGTAGCCTGGGCTAACTCACGCATGAAGTCGGGCTCGCGTTTGCTCTGCTCAGCGGCTGCATCTGGAGGCGATAGCGACCGCCCCGGCGAAGTCGTGCCGAAAGAGACCTTTACTTCGTAGTTCTCGGCCATACGGTTCCTCCCTACCCGGTACAACCCTTAGTCTGACACTCGACGCTTACGGCAAAAGGGGACGACGTTTTGAGCAACAAATCTGGACCATTCCTCGGGGTCGCCATCCTATGTGAAAAGGTCCTGGATGAGAAGGACGGGGTGCTGAGTGCGATTCGGATCGTCGATCAGGTCACCCAGACCGCGACCGGGCCAGAACCACCGGCGCAAATGCCGCCGCTGCCCCTCCAGCATCTTCAGATGCTCCTGATGTTCCGGGCCGGTGAGGCTCGAGGAAGGTTTGCCGTCAAGCTTCGACCCGAGACCCCGAGTGGCCAGCAGTTGGATACGGCCGAACTGCCCCTCCATCTCAACCAGGGGGCCGGGGCGAACCTGATTATCAACTTTGGGTTTGTCGCTGAGCAGGAGGGGCTTTACTGGATTGATGTTCTGCTACAGGACGAGCGCCTAACGCGTATCCCGCTTACCGTCGTCTACGAGCCGGTGCGGACCGGCTCCGCATGAAGGCGCTCGACGGAAGGCGCCCCTGAGGCGGGCCGCGGCTCTGGCGCCGGTTGGGCGACAACTTCGCGGACCTTCTGCTGCGCCATGCGGCGAAAGTCGGACACGGTTCCCTCGCCCGTCGTCAAATCAAAAAGAGCACTTCGAACCTCTGCTGCGAGGCGGATCGCACTAGATGACCCAGATCGCTCGACGTCCCAGGTCTCAGCGATGAACCACGCCTCAAACTCATCAAGCGTGATGCTGCCGGCCAGGTATTTCGAAAGATAAGCGCGAACCTCAAGATCAGGCAGAAGGAGCATGGGCGCCTTTCAAAGAGTAGATGAGTGGACGCTTCGGGGCTATTTCAACAACTGGGGCCTTCTGGAGAAGGTCCAGGCTGGTGAGATGCTGACAGTCGTCTACAAGCGCGGGAAACCGGGCCAAAATGCCCCAGCGGAGCTGCAAAAGGGAACCGAGAGCCAAGAGGTCCATTACTTCGACACCTGCCAGGGCAAGCTTCGGCGCCGAGCCATCGTGCATCAATACTTGCAGCCGGACGGGACGTTAGGGGCCAGCGGCAAGCCCGATCCCAAGTGGCTGATGGGCGAGGACGGCACAATCTACGCGTTCGATAGATCGCAGGCGGGCAACTAGGCTGGGGTAGATCGGCCCCCAAGCGAGGTATCCGTGATTCAGCTACCCGAGCGATCCCACGCCTAGAGCGGCATGGGAGTTTCGCTAATCCCTCTTAAGCCACCCTCCCGCTTGCTCCGTGGCGCCTTCCCAAGCCAGTCGACCTCCTTGCCGGAATCGCCGGCTCTGACGAAGATCGGCGCAAACGGGCCGCGCTCCTCCAAGTCCTCCAGCAGACAGATCGAGATCTGCACCTCGCGGGTGCGTACGACCCGTGGGTTGCTGCGCAGCAGCGCGATCACGCTCTTGCGCCGCCGCTCCAGAGCGGCCCGCGAAGCCCCGGCAAGCACGCAGTGGACAGCTGGGAAGCGCGGGTAGTACGCGCGCCAAGCCGGCTCACCGTCGCCACCCTCCGCGCGGTACAGCTCCGCGTAACTGGCCAGCTCGGCGACGAGGCGGTCAACCGAAAGGGTGGCGCGGTCGAGCTCAAGGAAGCGCTGCTCGAGCGCGACGCGCCCGCCCTCACCTCGCAGGTAGGTCAGCACCGCGTCGGCGATCAGCGTCCGCCGTCGCCGGCCCCGGCCGCGCGATAGAGGATGCGCCACCTCGTGACGCCAGGAAGCGGCCCGAACTCATCGTCCCGCTCCCGCGCCGCCCGTAGGAAGCAGATGCCGGCGTCGTTGACGGCGAGCGTGTGCGCCTGCAGTTGGCCGGCCACCTCGCTTCCCTCCAGGGGGCGCGCCGTCGCCTCCAGGGCGTGCGCCTCGCGGGCCATCCGCACCCCGCGCTCGGTGGCGAACCAGAGGCGCCGGCCGGTGCGCGGCGGCTGGACGGACTCGACGAGGCCCGCGTCTCGCAGCCGGGCAAGCACGCTCTGGGTCCAGCGGATGCGGCTGTCCGGGAAATGGATGGCCCGAACCTGCGCCGTGCAGAGGACACGGTGCTGAGCGAGCGAGGCGACGACCTCACCCGCCGTTTCCGGCAGCTCGGTCTCCCGGCGGCGGATCGTTTCAGTCGCCATCGCTTCCTCCGTCGAGCCAGAAGGGATCCTCAGAGGGTCCGTCCTTGTCGTCGCCGCCCGGTTGGGGCGCGGAGGGCGGATCGAGCCCTTCGAGGTGAGCTTGGATGCGATCGTCGAGCGTTTCGAGGTGCTCGATCACCTGCGCGGCCTCGGTGCGCGGCGCGGCTTCGGGCACCACGGCTCCCCGACCAAACCCGGGCTCGTAGTGAACGTCCTCGACCCTGATCCCCTGCAACGCGAAGGGCCGGCTGAGGTCGCCTTCGTGGGTCACCTGGGCGATGAAGCGGAAGCGCGGCAGCCTCGCCATCACGGTGCTGTTCAGCTCCCCGCCCCACTCTTTGGTCAACAGCGCTGCCGCGTGGGAGTTGAGCGCGGTCGTCAGCAGGTGGGAGCGATTGGTCGTGAGGGCGTTCAGCGTCTGCGGGCTCAGCCGCTCGGGGTTCTGGTTGAGCAACACCGCGCGCAGCCCGAACTTGTCGCTCTGCTCGAGCAGGCCGGCAAGGCTGCCGGAGCGGCCGGCGTCGAAGCTCTGCACCTCGTCGAGGAAGACCCAGAAGGGCTTGCGCCTCCCCGGCGCCAGCTCCGCCCGACCCCGTGCCGAGTGCAGCAGATCGAAGACGATCAGGTTGGCGATCAGCCGGTCGAGCGCACCGCCCGAGCCGGGACAGACGAGGACGATCTGGCCCTCGTCCATCGCCTTGCGCACCCGATAGGTGCTCTCGCTCTGGCCGAGCAGCGTCGTGGTCGAGGGAAAGGCGCGCAGACGGTCGACCATGTTCGTCAGCGGCGTAACCGCCTCGGCGGCGAGCAGCGGGAAACGGTGCTCCCAGAAACGCTGGGAGGCGCGCGGCAGGAAGGGCATGGCGGCCGCGCGCCAGCGCTCGTCGGAGAGCAGCGTGGGGAGCTGGAAGATCGTCGGCGCCAGCTCGTCGGGCAGCACCTTGGCGATCGAGACAAGGGCGGTGGCGGCCTGGGTGGTGAGGTTGATGGCGCGCGTCGATCGCTCGCCCCACTCCAGGGCCGTGGAGAAGGCGTCGACGATCGCCTCGACCCGCTCCTCGCCGTCGCCGCCCCCGCCCAGCTCGAAGAGGTTCCACCCGGGAAGGGCCGACGGGCTGCCCGGGCCGAGGTCGATTTCAACCACCTTGCGGCGCAGCTCCGGCTCGCGCAGGTAGGGCCTGATCCGCGTCAGCGCATCGCCGTGAGGATCGAGGAAGAGGCCGCCGTGGCCGGAGCGCACGACGTGGACGAACTGGGCGACGGCCAGCTCGGTCTTGCCGTAGCGCGAGCGCCCGGCGATGTAGGAGAAGAAGGTGTCGGCGGTGCGCACGCCGACGATCCGCCCGTTGCCGTTGGAACCGATCCGACCGAGAGGGATCAGATCAGTGCTGCCCTCCTCGAAGGTCGGCAGCTTCGGCGGCGCGCCCAGCAGGGTGCCGGCGCGGACGACGTTGTCGGCGTTGCAATGGACGTTCGGCGGCTTCAGGAAGCCGGCCAGCTCGCTGGCGGTGAGAGTCATCTGCCGGCCCGGGCGGAAGCGACCGCTGTCCATGCGACGGTCGAAGCTCCCTCGCAGCGGCGGCCGGTCTGAGCCGAAGAAGGCGAGGCCGAGGATCGAGACGCCGCGGGCGCGGAACCAGTTCTGCGCGCCGAAGATCTCAAACCCTCCAAGCACGCGCTACATCGCCGCCTTGGCGCCGGCCCGGTTCACGGCTCGGCAGCGGATCAGCACCTGCGCCTCGAACAGCGCTCCGGACTCGCGCAGTTTCGCGTCGAGCGCCTCGTTGATCATCCGCTGCTCGAGCAGCTGGTCGGGACCGGGACGGCCACTGCCCCGTTGCGGACCGTCGAGCCGTTCGCGAAGAGTGCGAGGTTCGCCGTAGCGGCGACGCGCTTGGCGTTGCAGGCCGCGGCGCAGACCCGTGCGCCGCCGGCCGGTGGCAGGCAACAGGTCGATGCAGATGCTGAGCCCCTCCCCGGCCTCGGGGCGAAGCGCCTCCAGGGCGGCGGCGAAGGGGCGCAACGGATCGGGGTCGAGCGAGAGGCGTGCCAGAGGCTCGAGGCCCTTGCGGCCGAGAACCAGCTCGGTGCGAGCGATCGCCAGGTCCCTCCCTTCGGGGCGCTTGCCGAGCACCTCCTCGGGATCGCGCAGCTCGACGCCCTCATAGGTGGCGAGCGCACCGCGCAGGAACTTGAACGCGCGCCCGGGGGCGCTCATCAGGTAGACGAGCCGCCCCTCGGCATCGCCGGTGAGCGTCACCCGCACTGCGCTCGCGCGGCGGTCGACCCAGCCCAGCACCCTGCGCTCAGTGGCACCGAGTTCAGCTGCGAAGCGCAGCACCTCGTCCGAGCCCGGGTCGAACTCGTCGGCCGGCACAACGGCCACAGTGCGACGGTCGCGAAGCGTGCGGTTGGTGGAGAGAAGCCGCTGCATAGCCAGCGCCGAGGCGATAGCGAGCGCACCGAGCGCGAGGGGTGCGAGCGGCTCAGCGAGTGCGAGGACTCCGGCGACGGTGACGCTCGATAGCGCCCTCCAGGCAGCGATGAGAAGGATGCCGGCGAAGATCCCCAGCATCGGCCGGGGATCGTGCGGATCGAGGCCCTTCATGATCCGACCTCGATGTGACACAGGGATGTCGGCAAAACGCGAACCCCGCAGTCGCCGACCCGTGGCGCGATTGCGCCTTCCGGGATTCGAGTTGCAGCGTTCGGATATGCGTTTGGACCTGCGACGGGACGTGCGATGAGATGAGGCCGAAAAATTTTCATAGTCACCTAAGTAGCTCCGTGACCATGAGGAGTCAAGTCGACCTATTCCACCACCCGTAATCCCCGCTAATCCCTGCATATCCAGCCTTTCTATCTTTAGAAAACTTTTAGGTTCGGGCTGACCGTTTTGTTCTCCGGCCACCCCGGGGTGATTGCCCTGGCATGTGTGGTTTCGCCGTGGTTCGATATAGGGTTCCGACGAGTCGGACCCGATGACCAAGCGATGCCTTTCATGAGTGCGCCGCGCTCGGCCCCTCGCCTGCTCGTCGGGACGTTCGAGCTGTACCGGCGCTACCCGCTGCTCTTCCTCGTCCTCGCGGCCGGGGTGATCGTCCCCTACGAACTGATCGCATTGGCGGCGACCGGCACCGGGTCCTTCTCACGCGCCGATGCGAGCGTCGGCGTCCAGTTCCTGCTCACCCTGGTTAGCTGGGCTCTGGTCACCCCGCTGGTCTCGGCCCTGCACGTCCACGCTGTCTCGGAGGTCAGGAATGACCGGGAGCCTCGGATTGGCCCCGTCGCTCTTCAGGGGCTCAAGGCCCTGCCGGTCGTGGCCGCGGCGACGATAGCTTCCGTCATTGGCACTGCGGTCGGGTTCGTCTTCCTGATCATCCCGGGACTGTTTCTGCTGCTGCACTGGGCGGTGGTCGCGCAGGCCGCTGCGATTGAGCGCGAGGGCTGGATGCCGGCGTTGAGGCGCAGTGGGGACTTGGCCGATGAGAACTACGTTCACATCGCCATCTTTCTCATCATGGTCGCGGTGATCACGACCGCGCCGTTTTTCGTCGGCGGCCTTGCGTTCGGGCACCACGAAACCGGGGCGGCCTCGTTTCTTACGGCGCTTGCGCTTCGCGTCCTAACGGCGTCCTTCGCTGCGCTCGCCGGAGCACTCCTCTACTACGACCTCGTGATGCGCCAAGGGGTCGAGCCGCAACCCACCGCGGCCGGAGCCTCACGAGACTCGTTCGATCCGCGCTCCTACACGGATGTCGATCGGCCGAAGGGCTGGTACGTCGACCCCGCCTCGCTCACCCGGATGAAGCACTGGGGCGGGAGCGAGCAGCCCGAATGGACCGGCAGCACCCGGACTCCCCGCAAGATCAAGCGAGCATGGCAGGCGGAAAGGGCAGAACCGTGAACGATGACTGGCGCCTACAGGTCGACGTGCGCGAGGAGGGCCACGCACATGCGCTGACCGAGCGCCTCGACGCCGAGCAGCTCGAGCACGACCTGAGCGACGCGTTCCACGACAGGGTCGTCGTGAGTCGAGACGGAGCGCGAGTGTTCCTCTACGCCGGCACCCGCGAGCAGGCCGAACGGGCTCGCGACGTCATCGAGGCTGAGGCGAAGCAGCACGGCTGGACGGTCGAAGTGGACTTCCGCCACTGGCACCCCACGGCAGAGGACTGGGAGGATCCCGACAAGCCGCTGCCCGAGAACGATGCCGCCAAGCTGGCCGAGCACCAAGCCCTGATGTCGCGTGAGCTCGAAGAAACGGCCTGGAGCGGGCGCCCCGAATTCGAGGTCCGGGTCGACCTCCCCTCCCGCCACGACGCGGTGCGCTTCTCGGAGCAGCTACGAGAAGAGGGCCTACCGGCAGTCCATCGCTGGAAGTTCCTGCTCGTCGGCGCCGCCAATGAGGACATGGCCAAGACGCTCGCCGAGCGGATTCGAAACGAGGCACCCGCCGGCAGTCGAGTCAACGTAGAGGGCACCTGGGCTGCCGCCTACGCCGAGCGCCCGCCGAACCCGTTTGCAATGCTGGGCGGGCTCGGCGGCTGAGCAGAGAACCATGACGGTTCGTGTTGGATCGCGTCGCGTCAGGACCCCCTCGGGTATCGAGTGGCGCGTTGGGCGTCAATGGATCTCGCGTGGGCTTCCTCGGTGGCGGCGTATGAGTCTCGGGGAGGGCTCCGAACAGACCCTGGACGCCGCGTGGTCCATACCCGCGATCGACGTCGGGAGCTTCGACAGCCTCGAGGTGCTGCTTGGCGGGATCATCGCAGCGGTGGTCATCGCGGTGATCGTGATACCGCTGCTCCTGTTTGGGATCGAGCTGATCATCGCCGGCTTGGTCGTCGCGGCGAGCATCGTTGCGCGATCCATATTCGGCCGCCCCTGGATCGTCCTCGCTACTCCGAGCGCGGATCCAGCTGGAGCCCTTGCCTGGGAGATCAAGGGGTGGCGACGCTCAGCACAGCTGATCGAACAGGTTGCGTCAGAACTCGCCGGCGGCCTTACGCCATCGCCGGGCGAGGATCCCGAGCGGCTGCCGTGAAGGCGACTGACCGGACCCCGTCCGGTCCCCCTAGCAGCCGATCGGCCCGAAGTAGGACAGGAAAAGGATGTTGGTGATGGCCGGGGGCGAATAGGGACCCGCTGAGTTTGGGCCGCTAGAGAACTCGGCCATCACTTCCGGCGTGCCGAATAGTGATCCCAGCGTCGCGCTCCTGAAAACGACCTGCTCGCAGGTCGGCTTTTCGGTTTCGCTTATAAGCGTTGCATCGGGCGGCATAGCCGAGCTTGCGATCGCCGTCGCTTCACTCTCGGATATCGGCGCTTCGACGTAATAGGTTTCGAAGCCGTAGACCCTGCCGTGTTCGGTCAGCGGCGCAGCGGCCTGCGGGAAGTGAGCTTCGAAGACGGCGAGCGGTGCCCCCAGCCCGGTCAACGCCGGCTTGGGCTGAGGATGCTGATGATGTTCGGGCTTCGGGATGGGGAACTCTTGCGAGGGCGACTGGGCATCGAGCTCTGTTGCTGCATGTGTTCATTGAGGGCGTTGGGTTGCGAGGAGGAGTTGTCAGAGCTGTTACCCGCAATGACCCCGACACATATGATCGCGAACGCCAAGACCAAGCCGCCGATGTACCACCATCGGTACCGCCTCCAGCGCTCGCGGGCTTCATCGCTCCAGAATCCCTGCGACATCGCGCCTCAGCTTCTCATCGCGTTCTGAAATCGCCTCGCACAGATCAAAGGCTATCCGGGTTGAGCCCGTCGACCGACTAGGAACGCCGCCTCATCCGTGAGTTCGTGAGCTGGGGCCAGCAAGCGCTCCTGCGTTTCGTGCAACCCAGCAGCGCACCCGAGAAGTGGCGCGCTTGATTTGCTGCTGGCCGATCTGTATCCGCACCAGTCCACGCGCTAGCAGCAGCGCCTTAAAAGCTGAAGCGGCGGGGTCCTCGTCGTCGACCAAGGTTCTGTTTGACGATCATTGGCACGCCCGGGACCCATCCTGGCATCGTGTCGAGACGGTCGGCGAGGCTGAACAGCGTGTAGGCCAAACCAATCCCATTCGCTGCAGCAACTGCGGCTCCTCCGGCTGGTCCACCTCCCAGAACCCCACTCACGACGATGACGACCGGAGCCGCCTTCCTGAGTCGCTTGGAGATGGTTCCGGCAGAGTGCATGTTCTCGGCGTAGCGATGGCAGAGCTCGGCGAGCTCTGCGTCGTAGACAGGGGCGTTCGCTACTTCCTGGCTGCCCTGCAGAAGATCGGCGACCCTGCTTTGCGCGTGTTTGACTCGGACCAACCGCTGGACGACCCCTTTGCCAAACGAGTCGACTCGAGTGCTCAGGGCCTCCTGCCAGTCCTCGAGACCGAGGTCGGCAGTCAACTCGCGACCGGTGTCCGATTCGATGAGGCCGACGAGTTTGCGGAGCGCGTTCGAGATAAGCCGGCAGCCCCCACCTAGGCGGCCTATGAGCCTTTCCGCAAGTTGATGGATGTTAAAGACACCGCCCAGTGCCGGGGCAAGCGTTCCGCCCCCGGCTCTTAGAACGCTAGTGCCGAATGCGATCGCAACGGGCGTGGCGCTCTCGAGGAGCTCTCCGATTGCCCGTTCGGCTCGCGCCTGTGGCGGGGAGAGGTCTAAAGCCGCACCGGCCATCTCGGGGAAGCTGTTGTCAGCACGCGCGAGCAGTAGCTCGATCGGCTCGAGCTCGCGCGACCACGGCGTCAACTCGATCACCTCGCTTGGCACCTCAGTCCCAGGGAACTCCCTTTCGGCTTCCCCTTGGAGAGCGCTCAGCACGTCCGCGCTGACAGCAGCGTCGACGGCAGCGGTCGCGAGGATCGCGGACTCAAGCTCTGCGGTATCGGCGGTGTACCGCTCCACATGACGGACCTGCTCTAGGAGTTCGTTGGTGAGCTGGTCGGAGAGGGAGACGATCTCGCGCACGGCTTCCTCGGGGACCTCCGCGCCCATGAACATACGCCTTCCCTCGCCCTCCAAATAAACGGCAAGTACGGCCTGCCGGTAGCGCACCCAGGTTTCTGTCGTCTTGAGGTTCACGATATGGGCCGGTCAGGGTATCGCCTACAGTCCGAGTGAAAGTGAGTGAAAGCGAAAGCAATGTACTCCCAGTGGGGGACCTGCTAATCCTCTGACACTAGATACTCGGCCGGGCCGGAGTCCTCGACCCATCCAGGGCGCCAGATGACGCCGTTGACGAGGTCCCCCACCGTGGTCGAGTAGGTGCCGGCGAGGCGGATAAGGATGTCGAGGCTTGGGATGTATTCGCCGCCCTCGATCTTGTCTAGCTTGGCGCGGGTGAGGGCGGCGCGCTTGGCGGCCTCTTTCTGGTCGAGGCCGGCGAGCTCGCGAGCACGGTAGAGGTTGTCCGCGAAGCGAGCGAGGGCTTTGAACGGGAACGGGGTCTTCGAGCGCGAGCCTGCGGTCATCGGGAGTCGCCCGAGGTCTCGGCCGACGCGGGGCTCTCAACGGAAGGTTCGTCGGGGCTGCCCTGTGCCCGGCCGTTTCGCTCGACGATCTCCCACGAACCCGGCACGACGATCTCGTAGCCGGGCCGCCACTCCAGGCCGGCGACGAGATCATCGAGAGGAACGCCGAGGCTGCCGGCGATCCGCAGGGCGGTGTCGACGCGGGGCATGCGCTCGCCGCGCTCGAGCAGGCTCACCTCAGTACGGTGGATCGACGCTCGGAAGCTCAGCTCTTCCTGGGAGACGTCGGCACCGCCCCGGCAGCGGGCGAGGTTCTGGCCGAAGCGCACTTTCATCTCGGGGGTGGGCGGTGCCGAGGTGGGCGCGCGGGGGGTCATGGCGCGAACCTCGGACCGTGCGAGCCGTCCGGCCAATCCGGGGGCGGGCCGGGGTGGATCAGGTTGGCGACGATCGCGCCGCGGCAACTCGCGTGACCGTCCTCTAGCGAGCAGCGCTCGCTGAGCTTCCCGGCAACAAGCACCGGAGCGCCCCTTTTTCAGCTCTTCGACGCGATGCCCACCGACATCGCCCGGCACCTCGACCTCGTAGCTGGCGTAGGTCCAGAGCAGCCTCGGGTGCTCGGGGTCAGCCACCGGGAACTCGATCCGCATGATGAGGACCGGAGTGCCGCCCGGGCCGCCGCCCTGTCTGGGGTCATCGAGCAGCTTCCCCGTCACGACGACGTAGTTGAGCCCGGGTGGCGTCTGCTCGGGGAAGAGTCGCCGACCGAGGCGCCCGCCGCATCGACCGCACATCGCTACTTCACCTCCCTGACGACATAGGCACGCGGCTTGCGCTTGGCCTGGCGCACCTTCTTCTCTTTCGCCATGCGAGCGAGGCAGTTGGCGATGGCGCCGGAGGAGCGGTCGATGCCCTTGCCGATCGCGCTGGCAGTCAGTGGGCCGTCGTCGCGGTGCTTGCGCATGTAGGCGAGCACCCAACCGTCCAGCTCTCCGGGGCGGAGGCGCTTCTTCGCGGCGGTCATGCTCGTCCGCCTTCCCGGGCGTCGAGGTCAACGAGCACTTCCTCGCAGGCGTCGAGGCCGAGCTGAAAGCGGGCATTGGTCTCTGCGTCTGCCTCTCGTGACTCGCGCTCGGTCCCTGACTCCAGAAGCACGGCTTCGGCTTCGGCGTGAAGCCGCTTCAGCACTTCCATCAGGTCGAGGGCCGGCATGGTCAGCTCGAAGATGTCGCGCTCTTCGCGCGGCTGCCAGCCGATGTCGGCCAGCAGCCGGAGGTCTTCGCTGAATTCCAGGCCGAGTCGTTCGGCGACGGCGAAGTCCTCGTTCTCCTCCAGCGCGATCCAGATGTCGCTGATCGCGCCGAGGTGGTTGCGGACCAGCTCGTAGAGCCCGTCCCGCTGGTGGCGGTCGATCGTTGCGGTGACATTGGGCATGGCGCCCCTCCTTCCGGTCGGGACACCGAAGAGCCGCTCAGATCAGGCCGTCGCTGTACCCAGAACGCGGAGTGCTCTGGGAGAATCGGGGTGCATCGAAGGATGGTTCTTCGGTGCCAGGCCCCGGGGCGTTGGCGCGTCGCCGGGGCCATATGTCTTGGGTCGCGGACCGTAGCTCCGCTCGCGCCCGAAAGCGAGTCCGAATCGGCGCGAATCGGCATCGATCCACGGCACTCGCCGCCGTTTCGGGCACTCGTGCCCAAAACGGAGCGCCTCACATCGCGGTCATCGTCGCGCTCCTCAAACCAGAACCAGCCGATTAGCAGCGGCTTCCCGCCATGGGCGGTACTGGGCTCGAACCAGTGACCCCCTCCTTGTAAGGGAGGTGCTCTCCCAACTGAGCTAACCGCCCGGGAGGTCTCGATTATGGCGCGTATGCCGTTTGGCGTCCGGCTGAAAGAATCGGGGCGTGGACTCCGAGATCCTGTGGCGGGTGGCGGTCGTGCAGGTGGTGGCCGTGGCGGTGCTCTCGCTGCTGCTCGGCGTGCTGCTGCCGCATAGCTTCTTCGAGACCTGGGGTTGGCTGACCGGGCCGCTTGCCTGGTTGGGCTGTGCCTGGCTGACGGCGCGGGTCGTGGGCCTGCCCGAGGTGCCGGTGCTGGTCAGAGCTGCCCTGGCGGGGATCCCCAGCCTGCTCTTCGTGATCCTCGGCCTGCACTGGCTCGGGGCCGTGGTGGCAGTGGCGATCTTCGCGCTCTGGTGCGCGAGACTGCCGCGGCCTCTCGCCGGGTAGCGTTTGCGAGAGACCGTTCCGCCAGGAAAGGATGCAGCCATGCGGCAGAAGATCGTTCCGAACCTGTGGTTCGACACCGAAGCTGAGGACGCGGCGGCCTTCTACACCTCCGTCTTCAAGAACTCGCGGGTCGTCAATGTCACCCACTACACCGAGGCTGGGCCGCGACCGGCGGGCATGGTGATGACCGTGGAGTTCGAGTTGGACGGCAACCGGTTCGTCGGCATCAACGGCGGCCCTCAGTTCAACTTCGACGAGGCCGTCTCCTTCCAGATCGACTGCGAGACCCAGGAGGAGGTCGACTACTTCTGGGAGCGGCTCTCGGACGGCGGAGAGGAAGGGCAGTGCGGCTGGCTTAAGGATCGCTTCGGCCTGTCCTGGCAAGTCGTACCGACCGGGATGGAGGAGCTGTTCGCCGATCCAGACCCGGAGCGGTCCCGGAGCGCAATGCAGGCAATGCTCGGGATGAGCAAGATCGACATGGCGGCGCTGCACAGCGCCGCCGACGACGCCCGGCCAACTAGTTGACCAGGTTCAAGCGTCTGGATTGACGGCGGAGTCGGCCAATCGCCCGACGGCGACGGCAAACTCGCGCAGGTCATCGAGATAGGCCAGCGAGGCGAATACGGCTTGGTCGTCGATCT
This sequence comes from uncultured Solirubrobacterales bacterium, assembly GCA_963706605.1. Taxonomy (GTDB): domain Bacteria; phylum Actinomycetota; class Thermoleophilia; order Solirubrobacterales; family 70-9; genus VRUE01. The sequence goes on along the minus strand of OY970165.1, from coordinate 1,277,684 downwards.
CCATATAGAGATGGACGATGAGATTGCGTTGCCTCGCGGCGTCGCCGAGGCGCAACGCCAACTCGTCAGGGATAACCCCCTGCTCTCCGAGGATCTTGAAGACCTCCGCGTAGTCGGCGGGAGGCCGCGCCGACCGCTCGCTGACGACTTGCGTGCCGAGGTCGATGCAGATCTGGATTGCGACCTGGAGCCAGTGTTCGGTCGCCGCCCGCTGCCGAGCGTCCGTGAGGTATGCCTCGTCACCAGCACGACGCACTTCGTCCAGGCGCTCGAGCACCTCCTCGAGCCGCTGTATCCGTGCTTCAACCCGATTGACGTCGACCAAAGCGACCTTCCTTCATGCGTCGCCGTACACCACGGCCGAGCTCGGCGCGCAGCGGTGCAGTGTCGAGGTAGTCGAGGATCGCTCGGGTCTCCAGCCGAACCCGCTCGTCGCGGTCGCGCTCGACCAGGCGCCTGCCCTCCTGGATGGCGCGGTGGCGCATCAAGGGGGGAGCGGCATTGAGCATGACCACATCGACCTCATCGGTGCCGATGGCGTGGCCGGCGTCGGCGGCGAGTCGCAGCTGAAGCCGCAGGGCAGCCGCCGAGTCGAGCCCAGGGTCGTGCCAGACCGCGATATCCACATCCGACAGCGGACCCGGATTCCCCCGCGCCTGAGAGCCGATCAACATCGCCACAACCACGCCCTCGCGATCAAGCGCGTGGCTCAGCCGCTCCAACGCAGCTGCGTCGAGCGGCGGCACCCGCGACTTCTCGTTGACAACAGTCACCGCTTACATCGTCGCCCATGGACCGGATCTAGTCCAGCCGCCCTCCGTGCGGGCGCGGTCGACGCCGACCTTGAGTGATCAGTCCAATACCCGAAAGCCGTGGCGGCTGACGCCGCGGGGAACGGATCCGTGCAGGACGTAGCGGACGACCGAGTAGATCCGTTTGTCGGGGCCGTCTTCGATCAGGAAGCTGAGCCGCACCGAGGCCCGCGGGTTCCATTCCTGCCTGCCCTCGCGGATTCGAGCCTTCCCGACCGCATACGCCCTACGAGCGCCGAAGCTCCGCCACTCGAGGCCGTAGAAGGAGAAGGAGCCGTGCTTGCCGAGAACGATTTCACTCGGGCGCCTGGAGATGTGACCGGTGTTCGCGTTCTGCACCGCGAACACCTGAGGCTTGACGTATGGCGGCACTTCGCCGGGCATGGCGACGAAGGTGGCCCGCGTGTGAGGACAGCCCGGAAGCTCGCGTTCAACGGCGACCACCGTGCCTTCGGCCAGGTCCGGGGCGACGAACGTCGCTTCGATCGCCTGCCCCCTCGTGTCGAGGAAGCTCCAATGGCCATTGGCATCGATCGGGTCCGTGTTGGGGAGGTGGGATTCGTAGGTTCCGCAAAAGCCCCAGTTGAAGCGGAAGTGGGCGTTGAGGACGTTGCCTTCCTTCACTTCGAAGCTCACCGGCAGGCCGGCCGAGGTGGTCGCCACCCAGCCGCCTTCGACCGGCACGATGCCTTCCGCTTGACGGCGGAGGTGCTCCAGGCGAGGACGAGCAAGCACGACATCGCGGCGCACGCCATGACCGACACCCTGGTCCGCCACCTTCGTGTGAAGCTCATCGGTCGGCTCCTTCGCCTCGTCGGAAGTCCGAGTTCAACCCTCTCAGAGCGGCGGCACCTTGCCAACCCGACGGAGTCGGGTTTTGGACCTTCGGCCAGCATCGGGAAACGACATGCTGCCGGGAACGTCGGCGCCGAGATTGGCCGGTGACAAGCGGGCTTGCAGCGCTTATGAGAGCGAAATGAGACCGCCGCTCAGACAGGCACCACGTTGAGGCCAGGCACTCGCCCGAAGTCTCGAGTGTTGGCAGTCGCGATGTTCATGCCATGACTCAGCGCCGTGGCGACGATCCAAAGGTTGTGGGCACCGATCAGGTTGCCGTCCTTCTCGAGCTCCGCCCAGATTCCCGCGTGCGCTCGGGCAATCGCGGTCGTGATCGGCAACGACTCGATCGCGGAGATCACGTGCTCGACGAACGCGGAGCGGCGAGCCCGCACCATACCCGCCTGGGCGCGGTGCACTCCATGCAGAAGCTCACTGACAGTGATGATGCTGATTGCCCGGTCCTGGTCGCCCACACCGCGTCGGGCGCCTGCCCCCATCGCTCGGCATGGACCAAGACGGTGATATCGATTAGGACGGCCATGCGCCGCTCGGCGGGCCAATGGCCTGCCGCCCAGCTTCGACATCGGCTGCAAAGTCCTCATCGGGTGAAGGCGCGGAATCCATCAGCTCTGGCCGCCGGGACCAAGTGCCCCGGGTTAGCCGGTCGCATCTGGACGACCGGCACGCCGTTGCGCACGACCTCGATCTCCTCGCCGGCGCCGATCAGTGGGAGCGCCGCGCGATGCGTCAACAAGCAGCTTCAGCCCCGACCTGGGCGCCATGCAGCCTTCGCTTCGTCTGATGGACAAGCCGGTTGAGCCTGCGGCGACCGACTCCGCGAGCACGACTGGCGTGCCGCTTTAGGCGTTTGAGCTGTCTGATGAGGACAACCTCGCGGCGGCGTGCGAGAGCACAAGGGGAAGGCGGAGGGGGCTTGGGCTTGGCTACGAGCACCTCGCCCTTGGGGGTGGTGACCGCCTGGTAGATGCCATCTGCGGGATGGGAGACGACAAAGGTCGCAGTCTTACCGTAAGCAGTTTCCGGGAGTGCAAGCTGGAAAGAAATGGTGCCTCCGCTGCTGGCGGCCGAGTAGCTTGCAACACCACCGCGGGGCCAAGTAACCGCAAGGTTGAAGGAGAGGCCATCTGGGACTGGAAGACCAGTGGCCAGATTTGCACTTGCGTGGAGGATGCCACTGGCACTTACGCGTTTAGCCGGTCGGATTGCGGCAGCGAGGAAGTGCAGAATCGGCTCGACCGTGAAATCGTAAGGGTAGGTTTCGAGCCTCGCCGGTTCAGACTGGTTGGCGCGGGAGAAGAACTCGAGGTAGGAGGAGTTCGCACTCGTTTCCTGCACGGTAATCGCAGTTTTCGCGCTGCCGCTGCCGGAAAGCGAATAGACCGGCCCGCTTTCATAGCAGCTCCGTTCCGCCAAGCTGCCAAAGACGTTTCCCCAGCTGAAATCATCAACTCCCTGAGCGAGGACCAAGCAGACAGGAAAGCCGCCGTCTTCATTGGTAAACGGAGCACCGTGCCAGTCGACCGTGACGACATCGCGGGTCGTAACCGGAGGTAGGCGCCAGATCGCCACCTCATACCCGCTGCCGTACTTTTCGAAGTTCGCGTCGTTGGCGTGGTTGTTCAGCTGACCGGTGTAATGCTGGCTGGCCGCGATCAACGGAGCTTCGCTCGGCTTGCGCCCACCACCCTCGAAAGCCGAAGCCGAGGAAACGATCATGAAGACAATGATCGAGATTGCCGTGCTAGCGAAGACGCTCTTCTTCATGGCCGCTCAATTCCTCCCCGATGACTGATCAAAATTAGCTCCCACGCCTGATCAAGCTCTGATCGCTCAATGAGCGTAGGACTATAATCTGCAGAGCTAGAACAGGTCGAGAGGAGGTGGTTTCGTCCTCTCACTTGCCACCCTCTTCCCGCTAGAAGGGGAGTCATTCCTCCTCGGCTTGAAGGACGGGGGTCGCCCGCACGACGAGCGGGATTGCGGTCGCTGTGACAGAGATGAGACCGCCGCTTAGACGGGCACAACGTTGAGGCCAGGTACACGCCCGAAGTCTCGAGTGTTGGCAGTCGCGATGTTCATGCCATGACTCAGCGCCGTGGCCGCAATCCAGAGGTCGTGCGCTCCGATCAGGTTGCCGTCTTTGTCGAGCTCTGCCCAAATTTCAGCGTGCGCTCGGGCAATCGCGGTCGTGATCGGCAACGGCTCGATCGCGGAGATCACATACTCGACGAACGCAGAGCGCCGAGCTCGAACTGAGCCCGCCTGGGCGCGGTGCACCCCGTGCAAGAGCTCGCTGGCGGTGATGACGCTAATCGCGCGGTCTTGGTCGCCGATTGCCTCATCCAACGACTGCCCCCGCCGCTCAGCATTGACCAGGACAGTGGTATCGATCAGGACGGCCATGCGCCACTCGGCGGTCCAATGGCTTCTCGCCCAGCTTCGACATCGGCCGCAAAGTCCTCATCGGGGGAAGGCGCTGAATTCATCAGCTCTCGCCACCTCGCCGCGGAGACCAGGTGTCCCGGGTTGGCAGACCGCATCTGCACTACCGGTACGCCGTTGCGCACAACCTCAATCTCCTCGCCAGCGCCAATCCGATTGACGACGGCGGAAAATTCCCGGGCCACCTCGGTTGCACTCAGACGTGTCATTGGCCTAAGATATCAGATAAATCTGATAGAAGACAAGAGGTTGCTTAGACGAAACCGCATCGATAGGTAGCGAATGCTTTTTGCATGGGTTGTTGGATTCCGCCCGCACTCGTCGTCGAGAATGAGCGACCTCAGCTGGAGGTACCTTGAAAGCATGAATCGCAATGCCTTGACGATCCTCGCCTCCGGTCGCCGTCACCGGCTGCAGGACAGGGTCCAGCCAAAGTTCGGCCTGACCGCCGAGGAGATCGAGCGCTCGACCGGGATCGCCATGCGTCTGGCTCACGCGTCGCGATCCCAGGCGAAGGCCCGAGTCGGTACGGAGTCCACGTAACCCGCAAACGTCGACCAACCCCCGACTAGTCCTAGCCGAGCCGGCTCAGCAGACCGGCGAATAGGACACCCGGCTCGAGCTGCAACCCGGCTGCCAGAGTCAGGCACCGGAGTTTTGAAAGGACCGAGGTCCATCGGCGCGAGGAGTTCGATCGCGCGGTCGATGTGACGGAAATGCGACTCGGGGAACTGGTTAAAGCGATGCAGGATCGATGTCCAGCCGCTCAAGATATGCGGAAGCGATCGGGTCGCCGTCGAGTTCGAGCTTGGCCCCCAGCTGATCAGTCAGATAGGGGGGAATGTCCTCGGCGAGGAGTGCCTGCAAAAAGAAGGCCGGACGACGTCGCTCGCTCCGAACGTCCAGTAAGTGCTCGCCCTCGCGGCGTCTGGATCTCTCCGTAGCCATGGCTCAGGCGATTCTGGCCATCTCGGCCAGCTGGGCGGGTGGGTCGGTCTGCGCGCGTGCCGCCTGGATTCTCGCCTGGACTTCGGGGTCGTCCCCGTAGAGGGCGTCCACAGTCGCCATTCGGGTCGCGTAACGGGCGAGAAAGTAGACCAGGAAGAGCTCCACGGTGAGGGCCATGGAGGCGAGGGCGAGGGCGAGGAGGACCCACGTGGGCCAATTGGTGATCAGGGTATAGGCGGCGGTCGCGGCGAGCGGCACTACCGTCAAGGTGAGGATACGCGGGCCGACGATCACCCTCGTTACCCGCGGATGCTCGGCTGGCCTGGCGGCGACCAGGGCTACGAGGGCCGGCAGGACCAGCAGGAGGGTGGCGGCGGCGCCAACCAGACTGGCCTGGTCGATGTGGGAGCGTCGCGCAACGACTAGGAGGATGAGTCCAGTGAGAAGCCCAGCCACGGCCTGCGGGCCGTCACGCATGACGCCAGCGCCAGGTCTGACGTTTATGGTCGCCGCGTAGGTTCCTGCCGGCGCCGTCCTAGGGACAAGGAAGCGAGCACGGCGCTTGGAGGTCCCGCGCGCGCCGAAGGTATCGACAATCTTGGTGAACTCTGGGGGCACGCCGTACCCGAGGTAGTCGAGGTGGCGGTAACCGAGGGCGATCCCGTCGGGTGCCTCGACCTCTATATGGGTCGAGCCCGCACTCTGGATGAACTCGTGTCGGAACTCGTGGGAGGCGAGACCGAGCCATCGCAGCAGCTGGAGCCAACGGCTCGGCGCTGGCTGGCCCGCGCGGTCGAAATCGCCTCGGGTATCTGGGACCCGACGCTCAAGACGCATGGTTAGGACCTGATCTTCGGCCAGCTGCGTCTCAGGGACGGAGCGGTAGACCAGATAGTTTCGGGCCATAAACCTGATTAGGTTGTACATCTTCTTGCTGCGGATTAACTCCCTTCCGGCCGAACTCGTTCCCAGGAAGGCCTTGAACTCGTCCAGTTTCACCTCGCGAGGTGACTCGACGATGTGCCAGAGATGCTCATAGAGAGTGTCCTCCTCTTTGACCCCCGCCCTGCGCATGATGTCGAGAAGCGCTAAGTAGGAAAGCTTGCAGCGGTCCTGAAGGGGGGCGAGCGTCACCGAGCGCCCGGCGCCGTCGAGGAGATCGCAGCTGATGAACTCCCCCTTGCGTACGGCAAAGACGGGCATGACGAACCGTTCATCGACCTTGGGGCGGGCCGCCTCCTCACGTGGGATGACGAAGTGCCGCACAACGCGCCGACTGACAACGTTGCGATCGACGAAGCGGATGCTCTCCACCGTACGGGTGATCCAGCGCGGTTGGGTGAGGAGCGCCAAGACCACCTGGGATCCCAGGTCGACGTAGGCTTCGTCGGCCGACCGCGCAGCAGGATCAGGGTCGCTTTTGCCGGCGAGCAGCCTTGCGACATGGAGGGGGTCCGAACTCATGCGCCGTCTCGATGCCGAGTCTCGTGGAGGAACCGTTTGGCCACGCACCCGACGAGGGTCCCGAAGAGCGCCCCGGCGAGGACGTCGGAGGGATAGTGCATCCCAAGGTAGGGGCGACCGATCGAGATCAAGACCGCAAGGCCGTAGAAAAAGCCTGCCCGCGAGGGCGCGAGGCCTGCCATAGCGGTAGCGGAGGCAAAGGAGGACGCGGCGTGGGACGAGGGGAAAGAATGCTCACTCGGAGCGACACCTAGGCGGGTGAGGCGGGGGTTCGGGCGACGTCGGTCTATGCGCCGCTTGACCGGAGCATTGAGCAAGATGGTCAGCGGTCCGAGGGCTCCGGCGGCGAGCCACGCCCGACGGCGTGCTGGGTCGCTGATTGCGACCCCAGACCCGAGGCCCATCCAGATGGCCCCGTGGTTGGCGAGCGCGCCGAGTCGCACCATCGCCTTCTCGACGACCGGTCGGTGGAGGTGAGTCCGTAAATATGTGAGTCCCGCGCGATCGAGATCCTGCGCGCGCGCAGACCATGAGTTTCGGGTCGTCAATGCCGACTCCTGTGTTCGATTAGAGATCACCCCTGCCGAGGCTTAGATGAAAGTCGGTACTTTATGGTGAAATTCGACGAAGTGAACAAAGAACCCCGCTGTATCTATTGATATCCGCCCGAAGCGATGCGTCAAACGGTGACGTATCGGTATCCTATGAGTTCGCTGGTCCTCCAATGCCACCATGCCTGAAACCGCCGACGACTCGACGACGATTGCGAGCCTCAGTCTCGAGCGCTGCTACGAGGACGGCGATCTCGATCTCCTTTGCGGTGAAATCGGGGCGTTAGGCCAAGGAGCGGAAAGCAACGCGGAGTTGCAGATGGATCTCCGCGACGTGGAGTTTCTCGGGCCCACCCCATTGGCCCTAGTCGTGGGCACCGCCTGCTCCATCGCTACCCAAGCGGGCAGCCAGAGGAAAGCAGCAATCCTCCCGCCTGTTTCGGAGGAAGCACCACCATGCCTTAAAACCGCGCCGCTGCGCCGCTTGATTGATGGGGGGCTCGGCCACTGGCACAGCAACGAGGACGGTGAGACGATCGGCGTCGAGGTGTTCTCGAGCGTGGAGGGAATTGACCGAGTTATCGCCTCATTGCAGCGTCACCTCGCTCTCTACAGCTCCTTACCGGAGACTCCTCTGCGTTCCCTGCGCAAGATGGTGACCGAACTAACTGAGAACGTGATCCAACATGCCGAGGCGCGTCGAGGCGTGGTTGTCTTTCGGGTGAGACCAGCTACCGAAACCTTCAGCATTGCTATTTACGACAATGGGATCGGCATCCGACGAAGTCTCACTCAGAATCCCAAGTTTCAGGGCATGAACGACGACCTAACTGCGATCGTGACGTCCATGGGTGCGGGCAGTACCGCCGAACCAGGGACTGGCGGCGGGATGGGACTCTTCATCGCTCGTCTAGTCATCCGCGACAACGGCGGTACGCTAACTATCCGTTCTGGTGATGCACAGCGCGAAGAGGGCGATGAAGTCAACGACTCAACGCTTTTACCCGAACTTTCCGGCACGCTGGTCTCGATCTCCGCTCGGCTAAACCGTCCGTTCGACTATGCACGCATTGACGAGGCGCTGGGTCAGCCTGCTGGCGTCAGCGATCAGCATCCATATCAGGCCGGACCTGCCACCTGAGTCAACAGGGAACCGGTCGTAACCCCGAAGCGCTGGCGGTGGATCTCCGTTGCAGCGGCCTCAGTCATCCCAGCGATCAAATCGATGATCACCCGCTCGCGGCTAGCGTCTCCTTTCAAGTCCTGAATCCTCTGCGCGAAGAGCGGCGGCAGCAAATGCAGTTCGCGTTCGGCGACACCATTCTTGTACATCTCAAACAGGCGCTCGATGATTTCCTTTTGCCCGCGCTGTATCACCGATAGCGATGGCCGGTCAATTACGTAGTACCAAGTCAGTCGCTTCAGCACCTTGACTTGGTCGAAAATGTCGTCGGGAATCTCGAACTCAACATCGTTTTCTACATCCCGGAGGGTTGGCGCGGAAATATATATCCCAATCAATTTCGAGCCTAGCCGACGGAGTTGGACCCGTTCGTCGGTCAGGCCACTGAAAGGGAGCGTTACGTAGGAGAGGATCCCATCGGTGAAGAGGATGTCGGCCGCGCGCATAATTCGAGCTGGATCCTCATCCTTGCCCTCCGCCCACTTCACGAGATATTCCTTGAACTCCCGAAGATCCGGTGAGTTGGGCGCGCCCAGGCGCTCCAGGGGAATGAGTCTCGCCCTATAGAAGTCGTCCATATCGTGGACTGCATAAGTGACATCGTCGGCCCAATCCATGAGACAGGCCTCCAGCGTTTTCGGCCCTTCGCCATATCCTTCGCGAGCCCAAACGAAGGCATCGCGGTCTCCATCGGTGTAGGCACCCCACTTCTCCCAGCGCCCCGATGGCTGCTCCGCTCGCAACCAGGGATACTTCAGCAGCCCATTAAGCGTGCGACGCGTGAGGTTGAGCCCGCCAAGAGGGTCTCCGTTCTCGTCACGAATTTCGGAGCGAAGAGCCAATCTGGTCACGATGCGGAACGACTGGGCGTTTCCCTCAAAGCTGGCGTGATCGCTTGACTCGTCGAGCACCTTCTCTGCAATGTGCCCAAAGGGTGGGTGGCCGAGGTCGTGGGCCAGGGCTGCTGCTTCCGCTGCATCGTCGTCCAGGCAATCGACGAGTCGGGCGGAATTCGGCTCGAGTTCTTCGTCCGATCGCATCTCTTTCAATCTCTGGGCAAGCCCCCTCGCAACCTGCGCTACCTTCATCGAGTGGGTCAGTCGGCTGTGAAAGATCTGACCTGCCTCGGGACTGGCGACCTGGGTCACGTGACCCAAGCGTAAGAATGCGGATGAGTAGAGGATCCGGTCCCGGTCCCGCTGCGCCTCAGTTCTCACCGATGGCTTCTTTTCAGCGATGACCCGTTTATCCAACGTCGCGCGCAATCCGTCGGACGGAACGGCAAGACGCTCGATCACGTCGAACCTCCCTGACGCTACTGCTGGCTTCTGGAGACCGTCGAGGTGAGGTAGTTGACGCTCAGCTCGCCGAGTTCTTCAAGCTTGAACAGGGCAGAGGTCATAGCCGATGAACGCCGGCCCTCACCGGCCGCCTCGCGCAGCTCCCGCAAAGTCCACTCCTTGCCCTCGGGAGCCTCCGCGACTACCGCCCGAATCGCAGCAACGGCCTCATCAACAGAATTAGCGAACTCGGCTAGCGCCATCTGAGCACCATCCTCCTCAAGGATCGAAGACGGGCTTTTGGGAGCGACGGTTGCCATTAGGTACAACATAATCCTTTTTGGATCGGACGGAAAGCCCGTCAACCAGAATAGCTCTCGCTGTGGCAGTCGCCGCCGTCCAGTCGCAAAGCTCCTGAAATGCTGAGTTCGCCTCGCTGCGGCGGCATTCATGGCGCTGAGCGTGGCCGTTCGGGAGGATCCCGCTCCAGAAAGCGGGTTGAGTCCAAGGCAGCTGCGGCACCCGTCTTGTGAGCTATGGCGTCTGGGATTGAAAGGAGGAGGGGCCGCCGCTTGCTAGAGCCAATAGCGACGGCTATGTGACAGAAATGCGACCCGCGAACAGCAGTTCAGTGAATCTCCGCGTCCGCCCACTGGATGGCAAGGGTGGCCCATCGCAAAGCACTCTCGGCCGCAACTGCTTCTGGGTTGCCCAAGCCGTAGCGCAGCGCCGCCGCATATGGCGTCAGGCGGTCCGCCTCATCGAGGTCAGCGGGCAGCTCGAATCCGGCGTCCTCACAGAGCTGCATGAGGACGCCGAGGTCGTGAGTGAAGGGGAACTCCAAGTCGCGACTGGCGATCGCCGCCTTGAGTGCCTTCTCCACCGCCTGCTGAGCATGGAACCCCACCGGGGAATCGGAAACCCGTTCGGCTTTGTCCAAGGCTTCCGCGGAGGCGAGATCCTCGCGCGCGAGGGCAAGAAGATCTCGGGGTAGATCCGGCTTCCTACTCATCCGGCGAGGACACGGCCTTGCGAGAGAGCTGCATGGACAAGCCCGCCGCGCACCTCCCGCCAGCGGTCGGCGTAATCGCGACTGACGACGATGACATCTGCCGGCAACCGCAGATCCCGCAGGGTCCTATGCAGGCGCACCGACTCTTCGGCCTCATTGGCTACCTCGGGCTCGACCACGAGGAAATCGACATCGCTATGCGGACTGGCCTCTCCGCGAGCGTGCGAGCCAAACAGGATCACCTGGGCATCGGGAGCGGCAGCAGCCAGCCGACGTCCCGCCTCAGCGATCAGTGTCTCGTCAACCATCCTCATAGTTGGGGATCGTAATCGCTGCTATGGATTGAGCTCGATCGTTTGCCTTCAGTTCGACCGTCAGCCGGCCGATGACCCCTGCGATGGCCGAGCGCGAGATCGACCTAGGAACTGCCGGCGCAAGTGCTCGGCGGGAGTACGAGCGGAGGAGGAGGAAGCGAGAGGCGGTAGCTCGCGAGCGGCACCCGCGCATTGGCAACCTCTTGCTTCGCCTCCAATCGCCCCCGGCCAGCGAGGTCGCCTGGAACACCGGCGCCGCAGGCGAGGAGGCGCTCGCCGCACACCTCGCCAAGCGCTGCCCAGATGTGATCGTTCTCCATGACCGCCGAATTCCACGCAGTCGGGCGAACATCGACCATCTCGCAGTCGCCCCTTCCGGCGTCTACGTAGTCGACGCCAAGCGCTACAAAGGCAAGATCGAGGTGCGAAAGCCTTTCTTCGGTGAGCCACGCCTATTTGTCGCGGGCCGTGACAAGACCAAGCTGGTCAAAGCACTGACACGGCAGCGTGAAGTAGTGCGTGCTGAGTTAGCAGAGGCGAAGTCGGCGATACCAGTTCACGCCTGCTTCTGCTTCCTCAACCCAGACAATCAGTCCGGAGGCAGCGACCTCCCACTACTTCGGACTCTCCAAATCGGCGACTTCCCGCTGTTTTATCCCCGCAGACTCTCCAAGCGCCTGAACACGCCAGGAGTTTTAAGCGCCGAATCCCGCCGGGAAGTCGCCGAACTGCTGGCAACTGCTTTCCACTCGGCGTAAGCCCAGCCACCAGATTGAAAGGGCGGATGTCGTCCGCTTGGAAAGCGGACATGCGGCGGGAATGCGACCTACAGATGCGGTCGAAGGGACCGAAGGTCGCGGAACGCTAAACCGCCGCGAGCGCCGGGGCGAGCTCGGCGGCGCTGGCATGAACCGACTCGGGAATCGTGATGCGCAGTTCGCCCTCGCGGTCGAGGATGCGCTGGGCACCAAGCACAGTCAGGCCGACGATGCTCTGGGTTCCAGGCCTGTAGCGGAGAACATGGCCCTCAGGGGTCTCCTCGCCCTCAGCCTCCCGGGGCTCGCCAACGTGCAGATAGAGCACGTCGTTCTCGGCGTCGTAGTCGGCACGGTCGAAGGTGACCGGGCCAATCCTGATGTTCACTTGCTCCATGAGCGCGGGTCCTTTCTGTTGCCGAACGCGGAAATAACCCGTGCCGGCTCCTGCTCATAGCTTAAGACCACGAGCAACCAGCGACTGGGTCCAGCTCCGCGCAGGTAGTGGCGGCGGCGGCGCTCATAAACCGGATCGCCGAGGATCTGGTCGGGTTCAGCAACAGCCCGCAGGACATCGGCAAGATGTGAGGCGAGCTCCGGGTGGTCGCGCAAGATCTTGTCTCGCCACAACTCGGCAGGCATAACAACGCGCGCTCCCGCTGGATCTTTGGCCTCTCCGACCACATCGCCTGCCATCGCCGCAGCGTCTCAGATTGTCAGCCGTAATTGTTTGTCGGCAAGCCTTGAAGACAAAAACATGCTGCAATATGGAGTCCATGCCGAGACGCCCCGCGACCACCCTCGAAGAGATTTGGGCCAAGGTTGCGCCAGCCGCTGAAGGCAACGGCCTGAATCTCGCAGCAAGAGAATTGCGCGCGCTCCGCCATAAACGACAGGAGGAGGCTCGTCATCGGTCGCCGTCTAGGACGGGCGGGCGGCACATTGACTGAAGACCGAAGGCCGCCAGCGCGACCCGTCTCCGTGGCGATGCCGCTGCACCTCACCGCCTTGGTGGCCGCAGGTCAGGTCCGACCCGCGCAGGGACCTCGCTACCTGCCAACGCCCGTCAAGCCTCAAAACGCCGGCAAAAGCGCTGCGAACTGGGTTGCCGATGGCCGACGCTGAGCACTCATTTTGAAAGGACGGCTGCCGTCCGCTTGGGGAAGCGGAATTCCGGCCGCGATGTGACCGGGATGCGACTGACAAATGACGTCGAGTGGCAGAAGGGGAAGGAACGAATGCTTTAAGCCCGCGGGATTTCAGCATTAAAATCGGCGCCACGCCAGCATTCCGACCCGGGTAGAAATACACTGACCTTTGAATGACCTTCGATCGGTTCCTAGCAGGGGAGTTTCGGGCCAAGGTGGCGAGCTGGAAGCCTGAGAAGCGGGAGGCAGTACAAGCGGCATTAGAGCATCGCTTAGAGGTCGAAAAACGCGCGATGAGCGAGGATGAGCTGGCCTCCTTACTGATGGCACACAGTGATGAACCCGACACGCTTGTCGAACTTATTGAGCTAAAAGCCCCCGAAGAGTTTGAAGTGCTAGGGCGGATGTCACAGATCGGCAGTCAAAAGGTCGTCTATGACGCCCGCTGGAAGAACGGGCGTCCTGTCGTCCTCAAGCGATTCATCGAGCAAGGTGCACAAGCACAGGGGCACCTGCTGGAGCGAGAGCTGCAACCGCATCCACTGCGCATGACGCACCCCCACATCATTGAGACTCACGTGTTTCGCAACATAGACGGTGAGAAGTTCCTCGTTGAGAAGAAGCTTCCCGATGTTCTCGACGATGGCTGGCACGCCGGCGGAGTCGCCGAGGGATCGAACCTATTGTTCGACATTGCCTTGGCCCTTCAGTACCTGCATGGGCGTGATTTGGTGCACGGGGACATAAAGCCTGACAATCTCGGCTTCGACGAGCAGCGCTACGTGCTGCTGGATTTCGGGGTCTGTCGCAAGCAAGCTCAGTTTGAGGCTGGAGCATCGGCTACGGGGAGTCTCAGGACCCGCGCGCCGGAGCTGCTCACTGGGTCCACCGGGCACGGTTTCGCGTCTGATGTCTTCGCGCTCGGCGCCGTGGTCTTCAACAGCCTGATCGGCGCGTTCCCACTCCTCGACTTCGATGAGGCGATTCCTCGTGTCTCCGCGCCAAAAGAGCGCAGAGAGAAGGAAGCCTTGATACGAACTCGAGCGAGCGACGAGTATGACCACTATGTGACGGAGCGTCTGCGGGGCAGCGTTGAACATGAAGGGATGCGAAAGCTGCTACGCCGGATGCTCGCCGCTGACCCGATTGATCGTCCCAACGCCAATGAAGTCGTTTCGAAAGCACACTCCGATCTCGTCGCCTTCATTCGCACTGTTGGCAAGCACGAGAGCATCTCAATCGAGGAGCAGCTTGGCCAGCTTGAGGCATATCTACCTCAAGGAGACCTCAAAGCCATTCTTTCCAGGCGAAGGCTCATCGCCCTGCGGAGCGCACTGGAGGGATTCCGTGCCAGCGAGCTAGAAGGGGAGCGAGAGCAGGCCTTACTCACCGATCTCGCACGCCGAATTGAAGGGAATGAGGGCTAGTGGCAGTTCGTGGCTCCGTACAGCGCGTTCAGGACGTGGTTCATGGACTAATGGAGTTCAGAGGCTTGGAGGCCAGCCTGATAGAGGTGATGAGCGCCAAGGAGCTGCAGCGACTGCGGCGCATCAGGCAACTGGGACTCGTGCACCTTGTGTTTCCATCTGCCGAGCACAGTCGCCTGGTTCACTCACTCGGCGCCGCACACGTCGCCTTACGCTTTGCTCGCCGTCTTGAGCACGTGAGCCAAGACTTCCTAGCCTTTCCACTTCGCCCCGACGAAGAGACGCGCAGAGACCTTGCTCTTGCCGCCCTCTGCCACGATCTCGGTCACGGTCCCCTCTCCCATGTTTGGGAGCAAGAGGTAGTTCGCAACTTTGATGTACCTGCTTGGGTCGAGCAGTTGGGGCTTCCGAGCGAGCCAAACTGGAGTGAGAGCAAGTGGCACGAGCTGGTCGGCCAGGCCATATTGCTGAACCCCGCGACCGACATCCACCGCAGTCTCAAAGGACAAGAAGATGATCTGCCAAAACGGATCGCCGCAATGCTGCGCGGCGAATACCACCTCGAGTACATTCCCGCCCTCCTCTCGGGCGATGTTGATGTCGACCGATGTGACTACGTGCTGAGGGATGCCGGTGCTGCGGGAGTGCAATATGGCCGCTATGACCTTGATTGGCTGATTTCGATCTCAACGATTGGGTCGAGAAACGGACAGCTGGTTGTGGGGTTTGACAAACGCAAGGCACCAAGAATCATCGAGCAGTTCCTGGTCGCGCGGCGAGCCCTCTACGACACTGTGTTCTGGCATCGCACCGCCCGCTGCGCAGAGGGCATGGTTGGTGTTTTGCTCCAGAGAGTTGGAGATCTCCTTAAGGAAGGAACATGGGTGCTTGGCGACGACGGCGGATTCGAGGCCTACCGGGCAGCCCTGGCAGGCAATCCGATCAGCGTCGAGCAGATACTACAACTCGACGATTACTCACTGTGGGTATTAATGATGGAGATCGCTGAGAGAGCCGATGACAGGATCGCCGCGGACCTAGCGAAAAGGATCGTTTCTCGTGACCTCTTCAAGTCGGTCCCAGTTGACCCCAAAGCGATCCAAGATTTCACCGGGCGACGAGGAAGAGCGCCGCTCGAGGAACTCGTAGCCGAGTGCTGTGACGTGGAGGATGGCGCTTACTACCTTGTCTTCGATCAACGTGAGTTCGAAACGCTGAGTAAGGAGGATTCCAACGCGGTCTTCCTGGTCGGGGAGGCTAGCGATAGCCCAGGAGAGGCCACCCTGGCCCGCGATCACCACGAGCTGGAACAGCTTGGTTCTCCCCACCAGCTTGAGCCGGCGCTCTATGCCCCGGTCGAGGCCATTGAGATGCTGGTTGACGTCCTGCGAAGCTGAACTTCTTGGCACGTGGCGTGTCCGGTCTGCTCGCTATAACCGCCTTATCGTATGGGAACTCTTCGCTTGCCACAGGACGGAACCAAAGTTAACGTCAGGGGCTTAGATCAGGCCGATGGAGGCCTTCTAGAGGAGGTCAGCGACGTCGAGGCGCTGGTCGACGGCCTAGAAGCGAGGGCGGACGATTTGAACCTCCAAGCAAGCAACGCGAATCGGATCCTAAGCACCGCCTTGATTGCGTTCCTTGCGTCAGACAGCGGACGTGAGTTCGGTGCCAGCCTTCGTTTCTGCACTTATCAGCGGCTTCAGATCGCCAGTGAACGGGCTGAAGAGTTGCGCAAGGAACTTCAGGCACTAGAAAGGCAGCTAAGCGCCCGCGGCAGCGTTTTCGCCTTCGTCGAGGCACTCACGAGTCGCCTACAGCACCGCATTAAGCTCGATTTGTGAACCTATAGCCAGACTCGGCCGATCAGTGTGATCCGACCCGGGCTTTCGATTTGAAAGGCGCGACGTCCGCGCGAGGAGCGGAATCGTGGCGTCGATGCGACCGGAATGCGACCGTCAGGGAGCTGGCCTCCCTACCATCGAGCACATGGCAATCAAAAAGCTGGAACACGTCGGGATCGTGGTCGACGACCTAGCGGCCGCAATCGAGTTCTTCGTCGAGCTGGGACTAGAGCCGGGAGGCAAGGGCCAGGTCGAGGGCGAATGGGTAGACCGAATCATCGCGCTCGACGGGACCAAGGCGGAGCTCGCAATGCTGCGGACCCCGGACGACCACGGAGAAATCGAGCTGGTGAAGTTCCACTCGCCGCCAACCCAGACCGGCGACCCGCACGCGCCAGCGAACACTCCGGGCATCCGCCATCTCGCTTTCCTCGTCGAAGACATCGACGCCGTGGTCACCGGCCTACGAGCCCGCGGCACCGAACTCGTCGGCGAGCTGGTGCGCTACGAGAACAGCTACCGACTCTGCTACGTCCGCGGCCCCGAGGGAATCATCATCGAGCTGGCAGAGAAGATCGGCTGACGGGTCCGGTCCGCCGCCAACCCCCGAGCAACCGAGCGAAGTTCCTGGGCCGTTGAGAAGGCTGGCGCCGATGTACAACCGATAATTCATTAATGACTCAGAGCCTTTTGCTTCATTCGCCGCCGGAGTTTTGCCAATACGCCGATGGGCCCTGCGATCAGGATCTCTCAGCGCTTGCCAACGGAGAGGGTGTCTTCCTCTTTGGCAGCCAGCCATCGGCAATCGCCGCCACGATCGAAGCAGCCGCGCGCCAGCTTGACGAGTCGACGCAGACGAGCTGGCGTACCTGGAGGAACTTCGAGACCGGCGGCCAGATCGTCTTCTGTCAGATCTGCAAGGCGATTCGCGGAGCCGCCCTGTTTTCGCCGACGTCACCACACTGAATTTCAACCTGCTCTTCGAGCTCGGTTTCTGCCTCGGCCTCGACGTGGCCGTGGTACCGATCAAGGACCCCACCTACTCAGTCGATCAACGCGCCTTCACCTCGCTCGGTGTCCTCGACACCCTCGGCTACCTCGATTTCCAGAACGCCGCCGAGCTAGCCCGAAACGCCGGCGAGGCGCTGGGCCGACCAACCCTGCAGCGACCGCCGAAGAAGACCTTCCGCGACACCCCCCTGTACGTCCTCAAGGGGCCGATCGACACCGAGGGTGCGGTACAGATGATGTCGACGCTGAAGAAGTCGCCGCTTCATTTCCGTACTTACGACCCCGAGGAGAAGCCACGCGCTTCACTGCATTACCACTGGAAGAACGTGCAGGGCTCCTTCGGAGTCTTCGCCCATCTGCTCTCGCCCAATCGCGAGGGGGCCCTCGCCCACAATGCTCTTTGTGCACTGCTGATCGGCGTCGCCTTGGCCGAACAGAAGGCAGTCTTGCTTTTACAGGAAGAGGGTGATGAGCAGCCGATCGACTACCGCGACCTGGTTCAGACTTACGAGCGGCCCGAGCAGGTGCAGGCGCTGCTGGAGGCGCCGATCGACAGTGTTTTTCAGCGCCTGCAGGAGCTTGACCCCAACTTCGAGGCGCCAGCAACCGACTTGCTCAGCCGCATCGATCTCGGCGACGGCGCCGCCGAGAACGAGATCGCCGGCCTACGCAGCTATTACGTGCGTACCGGACAGTTCTCTAAGGCGATGAAAGGCCATGCCCGCCTGGTCGTCGGCCGCAAGGGCGCTGGCAAGACGGCAATGTTCTACGCAATCAGGAGCGCCGCTAAGCGTGGGCACCAGAGTCTCGTCCTTGACATGAAGCCTGAGGGCCATCAGTTCACGAGATTGCGCGAGGCGGTCCTCGACGTCCTCAGCAAGGGCCAGCAGGAGCACACCGTTGAGGCATTTTGGACCTTCCTGCTCCTTGCCGAGATCGCCCACATGATCCTCAACAACCCGCGCGAGCTGGCGGCCGCTGAGCGCGACCCCTCCCGTTTTCAAAGCTACAAACGCCTCGAAGAAGCATTCGAGGCCCACGGCCTTGGCTCCAGCGGTGACTTCTCCCAGCGCCTGCTGCGCCAGGTCGACCGCATCGCTGAGCGCCTCGGCGGCCTGGAGGAGCTTTCGGTGCGCACCGACCTGCCCGAGCTCGTTTACGGCGGCGACATCAGGAGCCTGGCCGATGCCGTTGCGGGGTACGTCGGCGATCAGAAGGACGAGGTCTGGCTACTGATCGACAATCTCGACAAGAGCTGGGCGACGAGGGGGACCACGCCTGAGGACATCGCGATCGTCGACGGCTTACTCGAGGCCGCCCGCTCGCTGGAACGACAATTTGCCTCGCGCCAGGTGCGACTCTCCTGCCTGGTCTTTATCCGTACCGACATCCTCGAACACCTAAATCAGCACACCGCCGACCGTGGCAAGGAGGGGACGATCGGTCTCGATTGGGATGACCTCGAGCTGTTCAAGGAAATCGTCAAGCGCCGGCTCTGCGCCTCGGGTGAGCTGAGCGGCAATTTCGAGGAGGTCTGGAAGCAGATCGCTGAACCGACCATCGGTACCCAGGATTCCTTCCGCTACATCGTCGATCGCACCCTGATGCGCCCCCGCGATCTGCTCCACATCCTGCAGTCGGCTTTAGAGGTGGCGACCAACCGCGGTCACAAAAGGATCTCAGCCAGCGACATCCAACACGCCGAAGAGAGCTACAGCGAGGCGAGCCTGCTCTGGCTCGGCTACGAAATCGAAGACACCAACCAGCAGGTCGCAAATGCCATATATGGCTTCTATGGAAGCTCGCAGGCCCTCGATCTGAAAGCAGTCAAAGAGCGGCTGGGCACCTCGGGCATCGAGGATTCAGACCTCGACGAGGCGATTGAACTGCTCATGTGGTTCGGCTTCCTCGGCATCAAGAGTGGCAGCACCGGCGAAGAAGAGTTTTCCTACGAAGTGCAGTTCAACCTGCGCAAGCTGCTGCACCCGGTCTCCCAAGGACGCGCCAAGTTCGTGATTCACCCTGCTTTCCGACCAGCGCTCTCCACCGAGGCGGGCTGAGCCGGGGCGGGTGTTCGCCCGGCGGAATCCAGGTTGAAGAACCTGCAAAAGGCAGTAACTGTTTTACCTTTGACTCTGCCCTAAAGACTTGTCGTCTAGCGCGGACTAACCGAAGTACCCCGGACACCTTAGATCAGGGTCCGTCAAACCCGGCCTGGCTCAGACCTCGCGAAGCTTGCCGACAAGTTCCTCGCGGCCGAAAATGAGACAGAAATGAGACTCTCGCGACCCGGAACGCTTCGGAATCGCCGGAAGCGCGCGGAACGCCAATTCACCCGCGAGCCGAGATTTGGCTCCACAAAAGGAAAAGGCCGGCATCTGCCGGCACTCCTCCCCATGCGCCCGACGAGAATCGAACTCGCGACCTTCGGCTTGAAAGACCGACGCTCTTTGGTCCCCGTGAAGGGACCGTTGACCACTGAGCTACGGGCGCCCTGCGGCATTACTTTATCGGGATGAACCTGGAGCTCGACGGTCGCGTCGCCCTCGTGATGGGCGCCAGTCGTGGGATCGGCCGGGCGATCGCGGTGGCGCTGGCTCGCGAGGGCGCAAAGGTGGCTATCGCCAGCCGCTCGCGGGAGGGGATCGAGGAGACTGCTGCCGCGATCGACGGCGAGGTGGTTCCGTTCGTCGCCGATGCCACCGACCTCGACCGGCTCGCCGAGCTCCCCGCTGAGGTCGAGGCCGCGCTGGGGCCGATTGAGATCCTCGTCGCCAACACCGGCGGCCCGCCCTTCGGCGGCGCCCTCGACCACGAGCTCGACGAGTGGGAGCGCGCCTACCGCTCGCTCGTCCTCGCCCCCCGCGTCCTCACCGGCGCCGTCGTGCCGGGCATGCGCGAGCGCGGCTGGGGACGAATCGTCAACGTCGGCTCCAGCTCCACCCGCGAGCCGATCCCCGGCCTCAACCTCTCCAACGCCCACCGGATGGCGGCGGTCGGCTTCCTCAAGACGCTCGCGCGCGAGGTTGCCGCCGACGGGATCACCGTCAACACGGTGGCCACCGGCCGCTTCGCGACCGAGCGGCTCGCCGACAGCACCGGCTCCCTCGAGCCCGCCGAAGCGGCCGCTCGCGAGCAGGTGCCCGCCGGCCGCCTCGGCCGGCCCGAGGAGTACGGCGACCTGGTCGCCTTCCTCTGCTCCGAGCGCGCCGCCTACGTCACCGGGACCGTGATCCCGATCGACGGCGGCATGCTCCACTCGGCCTTCTAGACCGTCCGACGTGGTATCGATGGAGGAGCGATGAGCCACTCACATGCCGGCCACAGCCACGGCGCCTCGGCGGACGCCGACCGCGGCAAGCTGCGCGTCGCGCTGGCGCTGATCCTCGGCTTCATGGTGGCCGAGGTGGTGACGGGGATCATCGCCAACTCGCTGGCGCTGCTCTCCGACGCCGCCCACATGCTCACCGATGCCGCGGCGATCGGCCTCTCGCTGGTCGCCATCCGGCTCGCCGGCCGCCCCGCGGGAGGGCGAATGACCTTCGGCCTCAAACGGGTCGAGATCCTCTCCGCCCAGGCGAACGGGGTCACCCTCCTCGTCCTGGCGGCGATCATCGCGATCGAGGCGGTGCGGCGCCTGTTCGACCCCCCCACCGTCGACGGCACCCTGATCCTCGTCGTCGCCCTGGCCGGGATCGTCGTCAACCTCACCGCCACCGCTGTCCTCGCCCGCGCCAACCGCCAGAGCCTCAACGTCGAGGGCAGCTTCCAGCACCTGCTCACCGACCTTTTCGCCTTCATCGGCACCGCGATCGCCGCCGCGGTGATCCTGCTGACCGGCTTCGACCAGGCGGACGCGATCGCCTCGCTGCTGGTCGCCGGCCTGATGCTGCGTTCGGCCGTCGGCCTCCTGCGCGAATCGGGGCGGATCTTCCTCGAGGCCTCACCGAAGGGGATCGACCCGGACCAGATCGGCAGACGGATGGCCGAACAGCCGGGGGTGGTCGAGGTCCACGACCTGCACGTATGGGAGGTCACCTCCGAGTTTCCGGCCCTCTCGGCCCACGTCACCGTCGAACAGGACGCCGACTGTCACCGGGCCCGGCTCGAGCTGGCCGAGCTGATCGAGCGCGAGTTCGGCGTCCACCACACCACGCTCCAGGTCGAGCACGAACCGAAGCGGCTCGTGCAGATCGAGGGGTAGGGAGGCCTAGCTGCCCTCGGCGCGCTCGCGCATCGAGGGAAAGAGGATCACGTCGCGCAGCGTCTTGGCGCCGCTGAGGATCATCATCAGCCGGTCGACGCCGAGGCCGGAGCCGCTCGCGGTCAGCATCCCGTATTCCAGCGCCCGCACGAACTCCTCGTCGTGCTCGTGTGGCGTCTCCTCCGCCCCAGACTCCTGCCGTTCGCGCTGTTCGACGAAATGACGTCGCTGTTCGATCGGGTCGTTGACGTCGGTGCCGCCGCCGGTGATCTCCATCCCGGCGACGATCCCGTCGAAGGCCGCCGCCAGCAGCTGCGGGTGCTCGGGAACCGGCTTGACCAGCGGCCAGATCGCCAGCGGCAGATCGATGATGAAGGTCGGCTGGATCAGCTTCGGCTCGACCAGCTTGCCCTGCAGCGTGTCGACCAGCGCCGCCCAGTCGTCGTCGGGCTCGGCGTCCTCGCCGGCGATCTCGGCCAGCTCGTCGCGGCTCGCCTTGGTGATGTCGACGCCGGTCTCTTCCTTCAGCAGGTCCTGCAACCGCAGCCGCGGCCAGGGCGGCGCCAGGTCGATCGTCTCGCCGTCGCGCTCGACCTTGGTTGTACCGAGCACTCGTTCGGCGACCCCGGAGACGATCCCCTCGGCGACATCCATGACGCCGTGGTAGTCGGCGCCGCTGACGAACCACTCCAGCATCGTGAACTCCGGGTTGTGCTGCGGCGACATGCCCTCGTTGCGGAAGAACTTGCCGAGCTCGTAGACGTTCTCGAAGCCGCCGACGATCGCCCTCTTCAGATAGAGCTCGGTGGCGATGCGCAGGAAGAGGTGACGGTCAAGCGCGTTGTGGTGCGTCTTGAAGGGCCGCGCCGCGGCGCCGCCGGTCATCCGCTGCAGGATCGGCGTTTCCATCTCGACGTAGCCGCGCTCGTCGAGGTGGTCGCGGATCGCCTTCACCACCTTGGCCCGTATCGCGAAGATCTCCCGCGAGCGCTCGTTCGCCATCAGGTCGAGCTCGCGCTGGCGGTAGCGGACCTCCGGATCCGAGATGCCGTGGAAGAGATCGGGCGGGTCGCGCAACGCCTTCGCCAGCAGGGTGCACTCGCGCACCTCGATCGCCAGCTGACCCCGTTTGGTCACGTAGAGATCCCCCTCGACGCCGACCAGGTCGCCGATGTCGAGGTCTTCGACCCGGTCGAAGACCTCCTGCCCGAGCGCGTCGACGCGGGCGTATGCCTGGATCGTGCCGGAGAGATCGCGGACGTCGAAGAAGGTCGTCTTGCCGTGACCGCGCTGCCCGGTCACCCGCCCCGCGATCCGGTAGGAGAACTCGCGGTGCTCGCCCTCCCCCAACTCGGCAGGGTCGTGCACAGCGTGGATCTCCGCGATCCCGTTGCGGTCCGGAAAGGAGAAGGGGTACGGGTCGATCCCTTCGGACCGCAGCCGCTCGACCTTCGCAAGACGCTCAGCCGCACTCAAGGCGCGACGCCGACAGTTACCCGCTCACCACCCATGTAGTCGCGCATAGTAGTCGCGTCGCCCAGCATTTCCCGCATGGTCGGCCCGTGGTGCGTGTCGTGCTCGAGTGCCAGCCGCCAGCCGCTCGGCGTTTCGGCAACCAGGCCGCGGATCACGCCGAGCCCGTCCTCGCCGCAATCGCCGGTGACGGCAATTCGCGGCTCACGCTGGATCTCCGGTGAGCGGTCGTAGATCGTCTCGTCGGTGACGTAGGGCAGGTTGGCGATCACGAGGTCGACGTCTTCGAGACCCTCGGGCAACCCCTCGGCGACGCTGACCTCCAGCACCAGCCCGAGCCGCTCGGCGTTCTCGCGGGCGGCTTCGGCGGCTTCCGGCGAGAGATCCGAGGCGGTGACGCGCAGGTCCGGGCGCTCGGAGATCAGGGCCAGGGCGATCGCGCCCGAGCCGGTTCCGACCTCGTGCACGCGGGCTCCCTCGGGCAGTTCGGCGCCGACCTGCACCAGCAGCTCGGTCTCCCGGCGCGGCCACAGCACGCGCGGGTCGACGGCGATCTCGAGGTCACGGAAGGGGGCGCGGCCGAGGACGTAGGCCAGCGGCTCGTGGTCGGCGCGGCGGGCGACAGCGGCCTCGACCGCGGCGATCAGCTCCGCCGAAGCCTCACCTGACCCATCGCGGGACAGGTCCTCGACGCTGATCCCGAGCGCGTCGGCAACCAGGGCCTCGGCGTCGGCGCGTGGCTCGTCGCAGCCGGCGGCGGCGATTGTCTCGGCTGCCCGGTCGAGCAGCTCACCGACCGTCGCCGCGGACGAACCGCCTCCGCTTCCAGTCTCCACTGCTTCCACTTCCGCTCGCCTCCCTCGTTTACCTGAAAAATATTTGTGCAAGATTAGCCGACATCTCAGGGCGCCACTTAACCTGCCGGCTGCGGATCGGTGGTGGCCGAAGCGTTAACACGGGAGATCGTCCCATGCCGCTGCCTCACCACGTAGATCCAGATCGCCCCGATGACCATCATTGCAAGGCTCTCCAGCTGAGCGGAGGTAAGCCCAAGCGCGACGTCGGTGTTGCGCCTGATGAACTCGACCAGGAAGCGCTCGGCCCCGGCATAGACGAGGTAGGCGGCGAACAACACCCCAGCCCGGAAGCGGTCGCGGAGCTGCCAGAGCATCCACGCCCCCAGCCCCATCGCCAGCGTCTCGTAGATCGGGGTCGGGTGCACGGTGCGATCGGTGGGCACGGTCCCGTCGGGGTAGGACATCGCCCAGGGCCCGTTCCAGGGTTTGCCGTAATCGCCGTCGCCGGAGAGCTGGCAGCCACAGCGACCGATCGCGTAGCCGAGCGCCAGGGCGGGCGCCGCCAGGTCGAGCAGGACGAAGCCGAGGAAGTCGCGGTACTGGGCCCAGATCAGAACGGCGAGGGCGCCGCCGATCGCGCCGCCGTACCAGACCAGCCCCGAGCCGGAGAAGAGGTTGCCGAGCAGGTCGTCCTTGACGCTGTCGTAGTTCTGGATCACGAAATAGACGCGGGAGCCGACGATGCCGCCGATCAGGGCGGCGAAGGCCATCTCATAGGCCCAATCGGCCGGCTTGCCGATCTCCTTCAGCCGCTTTGCGATCAGGGCGCCGGCGGCGAGGAAGGCGAGCGCGAACATCAGGCCAAAGGTCTGGAGCGTCAGCGGGCCGAGGTGGATCTCCGGATACATGAGTGCCTACTCGGCGAGCAGCGTACTGAGCAGCGCCTTCTGGGCGTGAAGTCTGTTCTCAGCCTGATCCCAGACAGCGGAGCGCGGGCCGTAGAGGACCTCGGCGGTGATCTCCTCGCCGGGATGGGCGGGCAGGCAGTGCAGGACGACGGCGCTGTCCTTCGCCGCCCCCAGCAGGTCGGCGTCGACCCGGAACGGGGCGAGGTCGGCGCGGCGGCGCTCCGCCTCCTCCTCGTCCCCCATGCTGACCCAGACGTCGGTGTAGATCGCGTCGGCGCCGGAGACGGCGAGGCGGGGGTCCTCGGTCAGCCTCACCCCGTGGCCCTGCTCGAGCTGGTAGCCGTCGGGCGCGGCGACCGTCAGCTCGACCCCGGCCAGCTCGGCGGCGATCGCCAGCGAGCGGGCGACGTTGTTGCCGTCGCCGACATAGGCGAGCCGCAGGCCGTGCAGGTCGCCGAAGCGCTCGCGAAGGGTGAGCAGGTCGGCAAGCGCCTGACAGGGATGGTGGCGGGGGGTGAGCGCGTTGATAACGGGCACCTCGGCCTCGGCGGCAAGCTCGGCGACGGCGTCGTGAGATCCGGAGCGGATCACGATCGCGTCGAGGTAGCGCGAGAGCACCCGCCCCGTGTCGGCAATCGACTCGCCGCGCGAGAGCTGCAGTTCGTCGCCGCGCAGGACGATCGGCGTCCCCCCCAGCTCGGCCACCCCGACCTCGAAGGAGATCCGGGTCCGGGTCGAGGGCTTTTCGAAGACGAGCCCGATGCTGCGACCCGCCGCGGCGCCGGCGCCCGCTCCTGACCGCCGACCGGATTTCAGCCCCAGCGCCAGGTCGAGCAGCTCGGAGAGCTCGAAGGCCCCCAGCTCTTCACCGGTGAGGAAGTCCCGCTTCAAGCCGCGGATACTACGGGGCATGGAGTTCACCGCGATCGGCTGGAACCTCTTCCATGGGCGCGATTTCCCGCCCGATCCGGCGCTCTTCACCTGGCGCTCGCGGCTGCTGCGGGTGGCCGAGCGCAACCCGACCCACGTTCAGGTCAACCGCGACCTGGAGCGTGAGTTCGCCGAGCTGCTGGCGGGCGCCGAGTGGGACGTGGCGCTGCTGCAGGAGTGCCCGCTGCGCTGGCGCACGCCGCTGGCGACGGCCTGCGAAGCCGAGCCGCACCGGGCGCTCACCTCGCGCAACTCGCTCGGCCCCCTGCGCGCCCTCGCCGCCCGCCTCAACCCGGACCTGATCGCCTCCGGCGAGGGCGGCTCCAACCTGACCCTGGTCCGTGCGAAGGGCACGCTGGGAGCGATCGAGGAACGACGTGAGCTGACCATCCACGAGGGACGACCGGAGCGCCGGTCGATGGCCTTCACCCGTACGGCCTCGGGCCTCTGCGTCGCCAACCTGCACGCCACCAACGACCGGCCCGAGCTGGCCGCCGAGGACGTGCTGCGCGCCGCCGCCGCGGCGAGCGAGTGGGCCAGCGAGGCGCCGCTGCTGTTCGGCGGCGACCTCAACCTGCGGCCGGCCGAGAGTCCCGAGGTCTTCGCCGAGCTTGGCGACCGCTTCGGCCTCTCAGCACCGACCACACCGCGGGCGATCGACCATCTGCTCGCCCGTGGACTGGAGCTGATCGCGCCGCCCCGGCAGTGGCCACCGGAGCGGCGCGAGGTCGGCGAGGATGGCCTTGCCCTGCGCCTTTCCGACCATGCCCCGGTCGAAGCGGTGTTTGGCAACTCCGCAACCACGGTAGTGACATAGTCAGTCCGTACACCTATCCCGCAACGAGACAGGAGACTTGGATACATGGCCGCGAAAAAACAGTCGACCGGCAAAGCGACGAAAAAAGCGAAAGCCGGGACGCGCGCCAAAAAAGCCCCCGCTCGCAAACCCGCCGCCAAATCAAAAACGGCGAAAAAATCCGCGTCCCGCAACAGCGGCCGCACCACCGGGCTGGACAAGAGCGTCGAGCAGTTCCGCGAGAGCCTCGAACACAGCGTCACGCTGAGCCGCGACCGGCTTCAGGAGGTCGTCGACGACGCCGTGAAGCGGGGGCGAATGACCCGGGGCGACGCCGAAAAGATGGTCTCGGACCTGATCAAGCGGGGCCGCCGGCAGACCGACAGCCTCTTGAAAGAGCTGGAGCGGCTGGTCAAACAGGCCCACAAAGAGGTCGACGGACGAACCGCGCCTGTGCGCAAACAGGCGACCCAGGCGGCACGGCGCGCGCGCAAGAAACTGGGTTAGGTGACCGAGGCGCCCGGCAATACCGCGACGCGGCCGCGGCGCGGTGAGCTGCTCGAGGTCGAGGTCGACTCGCTCGCCTTCGGCGGGCGGGGCGTCGCCCGCAGCGGCGGCTACGTCGTCTTCGTCGCCGGCGGCCTTCCCGGCGACCTGGTGCGGGCCGAGATCACCAAGGCGAAGAGCCGCTTTGCCGAGGCGCGCGCGGTCGAGCTGCTGCGAGGCGGCGCCGACCGCGTCCCCAACCGCTGCCTGCACGAAGGCGGGCCCTGCCCGGGCTCGCCATGGCAGGGCCTCGACTACGGGCGTCAACTCGTCCACAAGCGCGAGCAGGTCGACGAGGCGCTGCGCAGGATCGGCGGGCTCGACGGCTTCGAGCTGGAGCAGATCGAGCCGGCGCCCGAGCAGTGGCGCTACCGCAACAAGCTCGAATACTCCTTCGGTGAGAAAGACGGCGAGACCGTGCTCGGCTTCCACGCTCCGGGCCGCTGGGACCTGATCGTCGGCATCGAGGACTGCATGCTCGCCTCCGAGCGCGGCAACGCGGCGCGCAACGAGGTCCGCGAGTGGGCTCGCGAGGAAGCGGTCGCGCCCTACGAGCGGCGGGCGGGAACGGGCGTCCTCTGCAATCTCGTGGTGCGAGAAGGACGGCGCAGCGGCCAGATCCAGACCCGCCTCGTCACCACACCGAAGCGCTTCCCCAAGCCCCCGGTCGACCTTCACACCGTCGTCGATGACGGCTCGGGTGGCAGCGATGGTCCGACAGGGGTGCTCGGCGAGGAGTGGCTGCGGGAGGAGCTCTGCGGCCTCAGCTTCGAGATGTCCCACAACGCCTTCTTCCAGACCAACACCGAGATGGCCGAGCGGCTCTACGCGGTCGCCGCCGAGTACGCGGGCCTGAGCGGCGGCGAGCGGGTCTTCGACCTCTATTGCGGCATCGGCACGATCGGGATGACTATGGCGGCGCGGGCCGGCGAGGTCTGGGGCCTGGAGATCGTCCCCGAGGCGATCGCCGACGCCGAGCGAAATGCCGAGCGCAACGGGATCACCAACGCGCGCTTCATGACCGGCAGCGCTCGCACCGGGGTTCGGCCGCTGCTCGAGGAGGCGGGCAAACCGGACGTCGTCCTGCTCGACCCGCCTCGCTCGGGCCTCTCGAAGAAGATCGTGCGGCGGGTGCTCGAGTGCGAGGCAGAGCGGATCGTTTACGTCTCCTGCAACCCGACCACGCTGGCCCCGAACGCGGCGCAACTGGTCGAGGCGGGCTATAGGCTGCGCCGCGTGAGGCCGGTGGACATGTTCCCCCAGACCCCCCACATCGAGTGCGTGGCGCTCTTCGAGAGAGACCAAGCCGCTCCCGCTCCCGCACCGGGGGACGGCGACGCCTGATGAGGGGATTCGGAGTCGCGGCGGGACTCGATCCCGAGGTGGCGCGACCGCTCGCAGCTCGCTGCGCCGAGCTCGGCTACGACTCGGTCTGGTCGAACGACCATCCGGGCGCCAAGGGCCTGGAGACGCTGGCCGAGTTCGCCGCGGCCGCGCCGGAAATCGCCCTCGGCGTCGCCGTGATCGCCCTCGACCGCACCCCGCCGCAGATGATCGCCGCCGACATCCAGCGACTCGGACTCGACCCGGCGCGGCTCTGGCTTGGAGTGGGCGCCGGCTTCTCGGAGAAGCCGCTAACCCGGATGCGCGACTCGCTGCTGGAGCTGCGTGAACAGCTGCCGGACGTGCGCCTCGTGCTCGCCGCGATGGGGCCGAAGATGTGCGCGCTCGCCGGCGCCGAGTTCGACGGCGCCTTCTTCAACTGGATGACCCCCGAGTTCGCCGCCCGCGCCCGCCTCCAGGTCGAGGCCGGCGCCCGCGAGGCCAGCCGCGAGTGCCCACCCGTCTTCGGCTACGTCCGCACCGCTGTCGGCGACGACGCCGCCGACCGCCTCGCCAAGGAGGAGTCCTTCTACCGCGACCTCCACGACGGCTACCGCAACCACTTCGCCCGCCTCGACGAGCCGACTGGCACCGTGGGCGTAGCCGCCCCGGACCGCAACACCGCCCAGAAGTACCTAGCCGCCTACACCGCCCTCGACACCGTCGTAGTCCGCGGCCTCTCTTCAGCAAAGGTAGAGCCGATGCTAGCCCTAGCCGAGGCCGCCGCCCCCTGACCTGTCAAGGAGGGACGGGGTGCCCCTCCAGCGCAGCGGCGTCCTGATTTTCGCGCCAACCACATCCTCGGGACGGCCGCGAACCCCGAGGCGAAAATCCCAGCAAGCAGGAGGGGCACCCCGTCCCTCCTCCCGACTAGTACGGCGGCAGATCCTCGTACCAGTCGCCGAGCACCTTGAAGGCTCGCCAGAAGCGTTGCTTGGCGTTCTCTTCGTCGAGCGAGTCGTCGATGTCGGGCGTGTAGAGGGCGTCGACGGTCGGGGTGAAGGCCTGGATCTCGCCTTCGCGGGGCTCGATCTTCCGCGACAGCGGCATCTCGAGGCCGTTGAGGACTCGCAGAGCGGGCTCCCCCATCACGACGACGATCTTCGGCTGCACGATCGCCAGCTCTTCGACCACCCGCCGCACGCACTCCTCGGCGGCGAGGTCGGGCTCGGCGATCGGGCACTTGACGCAGAGCGTGCCGTAGACGACCAGCGGGTCGATCCCCAGCCGTTTGAAGCTTTTCATCAGCGCGTTGCCGGCCCGCCCGTAGAAGGCGACGCCCTCTTCGATCTCGGCGACGCCGGGGGCGTGCTTGATCATGAAGACGTCGGCCTGGGGGTGGCCCGAGCCCAGCACCGGCATCAACTTGCCGCGCGGGCAGTGCGGGCAATCCTGCAGCTCGTGGGTCAGCTGGTTGAGCTCGCGAATCGCTCGCTCCAGGTACTTCTCTCTTATCTCGTCGTCGGTGGCCGGCACGCTGGGCGATCTCTTTGACGGACCGGGCGCGGCTCCTTTCGCGCGGCTCTCCTGCATCAGCTCTTGCTCGCCGAGCGGCGCTTGCGCTGCCGCCCGCCCCGCACCGGCTTGGCGTCGGGGACGCTGCGTTTCGGCGCCTTCGGCCGCCCCGCCGTCTGCAGCAGCTTCAGCGCCTGGACGTAGACGAGGTTCTTGTGCTTGCGGGTGATGTCGGCGCCCCGCATCGCCTCGAGGAACTCCTCCGGTCCGTCGAAGTCGTGGATCCGCACCCGCACGCTGCCCAGCCCCTGGGCGACGTGGCTGTCCGAGCCGGCGCCGGGGACGATCCGGTACTTGCGGGCGAAGCGCTCGGCCTCCTCGTTGAAGGCGGTCAGCGCCACCCGCGGGTTGAAGACCTCGAGGATGTCGATCTCCTCGATCATGTCCAGAAGGTGCTCGTAGTCCGGCACCGAGTGGAAGCGGTCGAACGGGTGCGGCACGTAGACGAGTCCGTTTTGCGCTCGGATCGCCGCGATCGTCTCCGCCATCGTCATCCCCCGCGGGATCTTCTCCTCGAGGAAGAGGCCGATCACCTCGCCCTGTTCGGCGGTCTTCACCTCCTCGGCGACGATCACCTTGATGTCGCCCATCTCGGCCGCGATCCGGCGCGCCTCCAGCGCCCCGGAGACCTCGTTGTGGTCGGTGATCGCGATCGCCCCGAGGCCGCGGTCCCGCGCCGTCTCCAGCAGCACCTTGACCGGGGTGGCGCAATCGGGCGAGTGGTCGGTGTGCATGTGCAGGTCGACCTCAATCAGCGGCCGCTCGGCGATCCGCCGGCGCACCTCGGGATTGCCGGCGGGGTCGTGGCGGCGGGCAGCGAGGCGGCGGTAGATCGCTTCGAACTCGTCCGCCACCGCGGCCCACTCACGCCCGTCGCCGCCCGGCTCCACCAGCTCGTAGGGGCCCGGGAAGTAGCGCTCCAACAGCTCTGCGGTCGCCGGCGCGACCACGGTTCGGGCGTCGAGGCGGCCGAAGAAGAGCTCGACCAGCGGCCGCGCCACCTGGGTCGAGAGGACCCGCTCCTGCGGCCTATGGAAGGTGGCGACGTTGAGCGCAGAGGAGTGACGCAGCGCCGCCGAGGAGACGCTCGGCGCGAACGGCTCGTGGACATGGACGATGTCCAGCGAGTTGGCGCTCAACAACCGCTTGACCGGATCGCCAGAGGCTACGGTCAGCACCTCGTGGCCGCGCCGCTCCAGCTCCTCAGAGACCCGCCAGACGAACTCGTTGACCCGGTTGCGAGTGGCCCGCCGGTGGGGCGTGACCTGGGCTATCGAGAGTGGCTCGCCGGGCACAGCTCGGCTCAGGCCGAGACTTTCGCCCCGCTCGGCACCGAGCCCTTGCCGCGCGCGTGGGTGGCGATGAACTCTTCGGTCTGCTCACGCGCCTCGTCGTCGGGGCGCTGTGAGTGCGGTGACTTCATCAGGTAGCTGGAGGGTCCGTCGAGCTGGCCGGCGATGCCGTTGTTGAGCGCCAGCTTGAGGATCCGCACCGCGTCGATCACGACACCGGCCGAGTTGGGCGAGTCCCAGACCT
This sequence comes from uncultured Solirubrobacterales bacterium, assembly GCA_963706605.1. Classification (GTDB taxonomy): domain Bacteria; phylum Actinomycetota; class Thermoleophilia; order Solirubrobacterales; family 70-9; genus VRUE01. The sequence continues at coordinate 1,246,544 of OY970165.1, read as the reverse complement.
CGAGCTTCAGCTCGACGTTGAGCGGCACGTCGCCGAAGGCTTTGCCCTCCAGCCGGATGTGCGCCCACTTGCGGTCGGTCAGCCAGGGGACGTAGTCGGAGGGCCCGACGTGGACGTCCTCGTCGGGCAGCTCGTGGCCCATGATCGAGGTGACCGCGTTGGTCTTCGAGATCTTCTTCGAGTCGAGCCGCTCGCGCTCGAGCATGTTGTAGAAGTCCATGTTGCCGCCGACGTTGAGCTGCGAGGTGCGCTCCAGACGGACGCCACGGTCGTGGAAGAGGCGGGCGAGCTGGCGGTGGACGATCGTCGCGCCGACCTGCGACTTGATGTCGTCGCCGATGATCGGCAGCCCGGCCTCGCGGAAGCGCTTGTCCCAGTAGTCCTCGCGGGCGATGAAGACCGGCAGGCAGTTGACGAAGCCGACACCCGCCTTCAGCGCCTGCTCGACGTACCACTTGGTCGCGTCCTCGGAGCCGACCGGCAGGTAGCAGACCAGCACGTCAGCCTTGGTCTCTTTGAGGATGCCGACGATGTCCGCGGTCTCCCCCGGCGCTTTGGTGATCTTCTCTTTCAGGTACTTGCCGAGCCCGTCGTGGGTCATCCCCCGCTCGACCTTGATCCCGAGCTGCGGCACGTCGGCGAACTTGATCGTGTCGTTCTGGCCCGACCAGATCGCCTCCGAGAGGTCCTTGCCGACCTTCTCGGAATCGATGTCGAAGGCGGCCACGAACTCGACGTCGCGGACGTGGTAGCCGCCGAGGTCGACGTGCATCAGGCCGGGGACTTCCTCGGCCTGATCGGCGTCCTTGTAGTACTGGACCCCCTGGATGAAAGAGTTGGCGCAGTTACCGACGCCGACTATCGCGACGCGGACCTTGTCGTCCGTGGGGGCGGCGCCGTTGCTCGCTCCGTTGGTCTCACTCATGAAGTTCTAAGTCCTTCCTCGATCTGGCTGACTGGCAATGCAAACCCGCGACCTCGAGTGGTTACATCTCGGGTGGCCGTGGGGCCTCGCTTGAAAGCTCGTTTCGGACGTGCCATACACGCTGGATCGTCGTGACGATGGTCAATGCCGCGATCAGGTAGACCGCCGGCGCCAGGAGCTCGAAATCACCGAGCCCGGCTCCCTTGGCGAAGACCAAGCCGACGGAGAGTATGACTACCCGGACGGGACGCGTCGCCAACCCGACCTTGCACTCGACCCCGAGCGCCTCAGCGCGGGCCCGCGTATAGGAGACCATCAGCGAGCCGAGCACCGCGACCACGCACATCGCGGCGGCGAAATCGTCACCGGTCGCGGCGAAGTAGCCGGCGACCGCGGCCAGCACGATCCCCTCCTCGATGCGGTCAAGGGTCGAGTCGAGGAACGCCCCGAACAGAGTCCCCTTGCCCGACATCCGCGAGTAGCGACCGTCGAGCGTGTCCATCACCGAGCCGAGGATGAAGGCAACTCCCGCCAAGAAGAAGAGCCTCTGGGTGACCAGGAAGGCGGCGATCAGATTGCCGACCAGGCCAACCATCGAGATCGCGTTCGGGGTCAGCCGCGACTCGATCAGGCGCTCCCGCGCATAGGCGCGAAGCTCCTGCCCGTTGCGCCTGCTGCTGGGGACCCGCGGGGGGGCCGACGAATCCATTCGTGTCAGGCTAACCCAAGAGGGGATCCCGGCAGGGACTCCACTTAACTTTTTCCGAAGACAGCTTGCGGCTGTCCGCCTGTCTCGCCGCGGAAAAAGTACAAGACGTTCCGCCCCTACCGGGATCCCCTTCAGGCCTCAGCCTCTTGCGGAGATGGGGAGCGCCAGGACCAGGCTTCAGGCCGGGCCCGGGCGAGCAGGCGGCTGGCGACAAGCGCCGAGGTCACCGCGACCATCCAGCCGAGCCCGACGTCGAGCCAGTAGTGGTTGCCGGTGACGATCACGACCCAGGCGATCAGCAGAGGCCAGGCGCCCCAGAAGGCTTTCGCGGCCCAGTTGCGGCAGACCATCACGCCGGTGCCGCCGATCATCAGGGCGAACGCGCAGTGCATGCTCGGCACCGCCGCGTAGGGGTTGATGAAGATTTTCGCCAGGGCCGAGTCGTGGTTGACGTTGGAGAAGTCCGTGATCGTGTCGACGAAGCCATGCTGGGGGAACATTCGCGGCGGCGCGGTCGGAAACAGCGTGTAGCCGATCAGCGCAATCCCCATCGAGACGACGAACATGTTGCGGACGAAGTAGTAGGACTCGTTGCGGAAGAGGTAGAGCCAGACCAGGAAGCCGAGCGCGATCGAGAACTGCGCGTTGAGGTAGAGCTGGTTGGCGAGGTCGATCAGCCAGTGGGCGGGCAGGAAGAACGCCTGCAGGCTGGGCTCGAACAGGGTGTGGGTCGAGCGCTCGAGGTCGATCACCTGGGCGCCGTGGGCGATCGCGTCCGAGCGCTGCGAGTCGGCTATTCCGCGGACCAGCTCGTAGGCGACGTCGACGCCGACCAGGATCCCGATCTGGCGTCCCGCGTCGCCCCAGCCCTGGGGCAAGCGCGAGCCGATCGCGGCAAGGGCACGAGACATCAGGTAATTGTAATCCGCGCGTTAACGGCCCACAAAGTCGACGACGCGATCGATGACCCTTTCGTCGTCGATCCAGGGCCAATGGCCGCCGCCCTCGACGACCTCGAGCTCGGCGTTGGGAAGGACGCGGGCGTAGTCGTGGGCGAACTTGGTCGGCAGGTAGGGGTCGCGGTCGCCCCAGAGGACCAGGGCCGGACAGGCAAGCCTGTCCTGGTCGGCTCCGGCGGCGGCGAGGCGGTCAGGATCGGCGTGGCGGTAGAGGGCGAGGGTGGCATCGCGCGTGCCCTTGTCCCAGTGGTCCCAGACCGTGTCGACGAACTCGGGCGGCATTGGGCTGTGGTCGCCGCGGGCCTGGCGCATGATCTGGGACATCGACCACTTCGTCGTGGTCGCGTTGGCGAACTCGCCGAACGGGCGGCGGCGCCAGACCTGCGCGACCCAGTGCCAGCGGTAGCCGGGCAACAGGGGAATGACGTTGACGATGACGAGCTTCTCGACCAAGTCGGGGCGGCGCTGGGCGCCGATCAGGGCAAGCGAGCCCCAGTCGTGGACGACGAGCTTGCGCTGCCCGATCCCCAACTCGTCGAGGCAGCGCTCGAGAAAGGCCGAGAGCCCGTACATCGAGTAGTCGAAGCGCGCCGGGTCGGGTCGATCCGACCGCCCCCAGCCGGGCATGTCGATCGCGATCGACGCTCGGCCTCGTTCCATGAACGGAACCCAGTCCTCGCCGTGACTCGGGTTGCCGTGACAGTAGACGACCGGCGTCCCCTCCCCCGGCACCCGCCGGTAGAAGACCTTGATCCCATCTAAAACAAGCTCACGCTCTTCGATCGCCTTCGCCACCGCCCCAGCATATGACCGGCGAATAGGGTCTTCCGCCGTGACCTGGAAGCGACCGGACAAACGCCGGGTGCGGGCGATCCGCGACCGGCTGCGGGAGATGTACGGGCAGCCTGTCAACGAGCCACACGGGCACCCGATCGCCGAGCTGGTCAAGACGGTGCTCTCCCAGCACACCAACGACCGCAACCGGGACCGCTCCTTCGCCCGCCTGCGCGAGCGCTACCCGACCTGGGAGCAGGTGCGCGACGCGCCCGTCGACGAGCTGGAGGAGGCGATCCGGCCCGGCGGCCTGGCCCGCCAGAAGGCGCCCCGCATCCAGGCGATCCTGGAGCGACTCGGCGAGCACCCCGACCTCGACTGGACCGAGACGGCACCGCGCGAGGAGTCGCTGGAGTTCCTGCTCGCGCTGCCCGGGGTGGGGCGCAAAACGGCAGCCTGCGTCCTGATCTTCACCTGGGGCATCCCGGAGATCCCGGTCGACGTCCACATCCACCGGGTCGGCGGCCGCCTCGGGCTCTTCCCGGCGAAGGCCTCCTTCGAGCGGGCGCACGACGAAATGCTGGCGATCGTCGACCCCGAGGACGCCTACGAGCTGCACATGAACCTGATCCGCCACGGCCGTGAGCTGTGCCGTCCGAAACCGCGTTGCGGGGAGTGCGAGCTGCGGCGCATGTGTCCCTGGTACCGTGCCCGCGCAAATGAGTAAGAAGACCTTCATCGTCTTCGGCCTCCTGGTCGTCGTTCTCGCCGCCCTCATCCCCTGGCTCGCCTTCCGCTCCGACGGCGACGCGGCAAACGCCGAGCCGGTCCCGAGCAATCTGAAGGCCGGGCAGAGCCTCTTCCAGACCAACTGCGGCACCTGTCACACGCTCTACGCGGCGGGGACCGACGGTAACTTCGCGCCGGACCTCGACGAACTGCTTGCCCCGACCGGGCCCCCGGAAGGCCCGAAAGCCCAGGAGACGATCGAAGGGGTCGAAGGCCGCGTCCTCAACGCGGTCGAAAACGGCGTCGACAGCAGCACCACCCCGGGGCGGATGCCGGGCGGCATCCTCAACAGCGAGCAGGCCAAGGAAGTGGCCGAATTCGTCGCCGCCACCGCGGGTGAGGGTTAGCCGCCGAGGCGCAGGGCGCTGACCACCCCCGCGTGGTCGGAGGGCCAGAACGGCGGGACCCCTTGGAACGGCGTGTCCCCGATCAGCTCGGCCTCGTCTCCACTCGAGCGGGCGGCGCCGCGGCTGAGGATCAGGTCGATCCGGGTCTGCAACGTCGAAACCGGGTTGTTCAGCGCCCCCGGCGCGAGCGGCGGGGTGTTCGATTCCTGGCAGCACGAGTTGCCGGGGCCGAGCTGTTCCTCGTCCCAAGCGTCGCGGAATTTGCCCGGTGCGGTGAGCTGCGCGTAGGAAGTGGTCGTGGAGCCGTCCGACGCGGAGTTGAAGTCGCCGGTGACGACGATCGTCCCGCCTTTGCCCGGGCCGGCGAGGAACTCGGCCGCCTGCGCCTCTTGCACGAGCGGCGATTCCTCGGTTTCGAGGTGGGTGTCCACGAACCGGAACGGCAGGTGCTTCAGCCTCGCGTCGATGCTGGCCCAGCCGCGGTCGAATGACAACGGGCCGACCGGCGATTCGATCACCTGCTGCGCGGTGTAGTGCCCGCTCTGCGGGTTGCTCCAGGTCAGTCCCGGCGTGTCGTCGTTGACGAGGATCACGTCGCGATCTTCGAGCTGCACCGAGCAGGTGAATTGCCCCGAAACGACAGGGCAGGTTTCCGACACCAGGGGCGCGGGGCCGATGTTCGCGTTATGCGCGATCGACCCCACCGAGTAGTCCAGCCCGCGGGCTTCGAGATCACCCTGCAGGATGGCGAGGAAGTCGTAGCCGAGCGGCGGGTTCAAGCCGCCGGTCGTCCACTTCGTGACCTCCTGCAGGCCGATCAGGTCCGGCTCCTTTTCCTGGATCTCGTCGGCGATCGCTTCCGCGCGCTGCGGGAAGTTCGTGTACTGCACCGTCGCGTAGATCCGCGCGACGGCTGCGACGAATTCTTCCGCGGTTTTCGCTTCGAGCGCCGGGCCAAGGCTGGAGCCCAGATAGAGGTTCTGGGTCATGACGGTCAGGTCGCGCCTGTCTTTGCCGTGATGCCCGTGGTGGCCGCCGTAGCCGTGATGGACCGTTTTGCCGTGGCTGTGGCCGTGGCCCCAATCGTGACCGCGCCCGTGGGCAGACGCCATCGCCGGCAACAGGGCGAGCGCGAACACCGCGACGAGCGCCGCCAGCCAGGCTCGGCGAGCGGGTGCGTGAGTGTGACTCAAGGGATTCCTCCTCATTCCGTGATTGGTCGAGGCGCCTTCCCCTGATGTGCCCGCTGCCACTGCGTGCCAAACCAATATAGGCGCTCTGAGCATCCGTGTTTGAAATCTAGGAAATATCTGCCATACTGAGACTAAGATTTTTAGAGTCCGCTCGGCGGCTCTCAACCAGTTAACGACGAAACCCCTGGAGGTACGCACGAAGTGGGAAAGACGATCGGCATCGACCTGGGCACGACCAACTCATGCGTCGCCGTGATGGAGGGCGGCGAGCCGACCGTTCTCGAGAACGCCGAGGGCGGGCGCACGACCCCCTCGGTCGTCGCCTTCACCGATTCCGGTGACCGCCTGGTCGGCACCGTGGCCAAACGCCAGGCGGTGATGAACCCCGAGAACACGATCTTCTCGATCAAGCGCTTCATGGGCCGCAAGGAGGCCGAAGTCAAAGAGGAGGAGACGATCGTTCCCTACGAGGTCGTCGCCGGGCCCAACGGAGACGTGCGGATCGACGTGCGCGACAAGCAGTACAGCCCGCCGGAGATCAGCGCGATGATCCTGCAGAAGCTGAAGACCGACGCCGAAGCGAAGCTCGGCGAAACCGTCGACAGCGCCGTGATCACCGTCCCCGCCTACTTCAACGACGACCAGCGGCAGGCGACCCAGGACGCCGGCAAGATCGCCGGGCTCGACGTGAAGCGCATCATCAACGAGCCGACCGCCGCCTCGCTCGCCTACGGACTCGACAAAGGGGAGGCCGACCACACGATCCTCGTCTTCGACCTGGGCGGTGGCACCTTCGACGTCTCCGTGCTGGAAATCGGCGACGGCGTCTTCGAGGTGAAGGCGACCGCCGGCGACAACCACCTCGGCGGCGATAACTGGGACAAAGCGATAGTCGAGTGGCTGGTCACCGAGTTCAAAAAAGACCAGGGGGTCGACCTGGCGGCCGACAAGAACTCGCTGCAGCGCCTCTACGAGGCGGCGGAGAAGGCGAAGATCGAGCTCTCCTCGGCGCAGGAGACGCAGATCAACCTGCCCTTCATCACCGCGGTCGAGGGCCAGCCGAAGCACCTCGACATGAAACTGAGCCGCTCGAAGCTGAACGAGCTGACCGCCGACCTGCTCGACCGCGTCGTCGGCCCGGTCAAACGGGCGCTCGACGACGCCGACGCGACGATCGACCACGTCGTCCTGGTCGGCGGCATGACCCGGATGCCGGCCGTGCGCGAGAAGGTCAAGGAGCTGACCGGCAAGGACCCGCACCAGGGGGTCAACCCCGACGAGGTGGTTGCGGTCGGCGCCGGGATCCAGGCCGGCGTGCTCGCCGGCGACGTCAAGGACGTGCTGCTGCTCGACGTCACCCCGCTGACGCTCGGGATCGAGACCAAAGGCGGCGTGATGACGAAGCTGATCGAGCGCAACACGACGATCCCGACCAAGAAGTCGGAGACCTTCTCGACCGCTGACGACAACCAGCCCTCGGTCGAGATCCACGTGCTGCAGGGCGAGCGCGAGATGGCGAGCGGCAACAAGAGCCTCGGCAAGTTCCAGCTGACGGGGATCCCGCCGGCGCCGCGCGGCCTGCCGCAGATCGAGGTCACCTTCGACATCGACGCCAACGGCATCATCCACGTCACCGCCAAAGACCTGGGCACGGGCAAAGAGCAGAAAATCGAGATCAAATCCGGCTCCGGCCTCTCCGACGAGGAAATCCAGGGCATGGTCTCCGACGCCGAGTCCCACGCCGAGGAGGACCGGGTGCAGCGCGAGCTGGCGGAGGCTCGAAACGTCGCCGAGAACGCCGCCTACCAGTCCGAGAAACAGGTCGAGGAGCTGGGCGACAAAATCGAGGCGGCCAACAAGGAGGAGATCGAGGCGGCGATCAAGGACGTGCGCGAGGCGCTCGGCTCCGAGAGCGTCGAGGAGATCAACTCGAAGACCGAAGCGCTGACCGCGGCGATGACCAAAGTGTCCGAGCAGATCTATGCGGCGGCGCAGGCAGAGGCGGCGTCCGCCGACGGCGCCTCAGGTGACGGCGACTCCTCTGAGGACGAGGAGGAGGTCGTTGATGCTGAGGTCGTTGATGAGGGCGACGACAAATGACGTTTGCTCAGGACGGGCAAGGGACTGAGGGTTCAACCGCGGGTCCTGTCGCGGGGGATGGGGGGGCGCTGCGGGCGGGGGCGTCCTCGACCCCCCCATCCCCCACGCCACCCGCGGGTGAGGAGTCTGAGAAAAGCCAGTCAGGACCAGCGTCACAGGCTGTCGAGCAGGATCTCGATGCGCTGCTTGCTGACACTCAGCGGGAGCGGGACGAGTACCTCGATTTGGCCAAGCGGACCAAGGCTGATTTCGAGAACTTCCGTAAGCGGATGAGCGCTGAGGTTCTAGCCGCTGGTGGGCGTGGGAAAGCTGAAGTGCTTCGGGACGTTCTGCCCGTGCTCGATGACTTGGAGCGGGCGCTGCAGGCTGCCGGCCTGGATCCCGAGGGGGACTCGGAGGATGGGCTGGCCCATGGCGTCCTCCTGGTCTTTCGCAGCTTGCGCGACTCGCTGGTGAGGAACGGGGTCGAGGCTGTCGATCCGACTGGGGAGAAGTTCGATCCGAACTTGCATGAAGCGCTCTCGACCCAGCCCGCAGACGGAACCGAGTCGGGCACCGTTGTCGAGACGATGCAGAAGGGCTACCGCCTTGGCGAGCAGCTGATCCGGCCGGCCCGCGTCGTGGTGGCGGAGTAGGGGAGCTCTTGGCAGAGGATCTCTACAAGGTTCTTGGGGTTTCGAAAAAGGCCTCGGATGACGAGCTCAAGAAGGCCTACCGCAAGCTGGCCCGCAAGTACCACCCCGATCGCAATCCCGACGACCCGAATGCGGAGGAGCGGTTCAAGGAGGTGCAGGGCGCCTACGACACGCTCTCGGACCCCGAGAAGCGCGAGCAGTACGACGCCGGGGGGATGTTCGGCGGCTTCGGCGGCGGTCCGGGAGGTCCCGGCGGCCAACCGTTCGGCGGCGCTGGAGGCGGCGGCTTCAGCGGCGACTTCGGCGACATCCTCTCCAACATCTTCGGCCGCGGCGGCGGGGGGAGGGCGCAGGCCCAGCAACAGCGCGGCCGCGATCTCGAAACCGAGGTCAGCCTCAGCTTCGACCAGGCCGTCAACGGCGCCCAGGTCAACGTCACCGTGCCGAAGGGGGAGCGCTGCACGACCTGCCACGGCAGCGGCGCCAAACCGGGCACCGGCCCCGTCACCTGCCCGCGCTGCGGAGGCAGCGGCATCGACGCGCAGAGCCAGGGGCTCTTCTCGATCAGCCAACCCTGCCCGCAGTGCGGCGGCGCCGGCCAAATCATCGAGGACCCCTGCCCGACCTGTGGCGGCTCCGGCCTGACCCGGCAGACGAAGCGCTACAAGGTGAACATCCCGGCCGGGGTCAAGGACGGGGCGCGGATCCGGCTCGCCGGCAAGGGCGAGGCCGGCCCCCGCGGCGGCCCTCCCGGCGACCTCTACGTGACCACCCGCGTCACTGCCTCCCCCGTCTTCAAACGACTCGACGGCGGCAACCTCGAGGTGACGGTGCCGATCACGATCACCGAGGCGCTGCGCGGCGCGACGATCGAGGTGCCGACCCTCGACGGCAGCAAGAAGATCAAGGTGCCCGCCGGGACCAGGCACGGCACGATCCAGCGGCTGCGTGGCGAGGGCCCGCCGAAACCCCGCGGCAAGGGCCGCGGCGACATCCGCTACCGACTCGAGATCGAGGTGCCCAAGGAGCTGACCGAGGAGCAGGAGGAGGCGGTCGAGAAGCTCGCCGAGGCGCTCAACGGCTCCGACCCCCGCGCTGACCTGCTGCGGAGGGCGGCACGATGAGCGCAACCGACATTCACCACATCCTGGTGGGGTCAAAGTCGGATACGGCGGTGCCGCGGTGAGCGCGCGACGCGAACGGATCGACATCTCGGTCGACGGCGAGAGGGGCGTCTTCATGATCTCGGTCGCCGCCGAGCTCGCCCACATGCACCCGCAGACGCTGCGGATGTACGAGGCTCGTGGTCTGATCGAGCCGCAACGCTCGGCGAAGAACACGCGGCTCTACTCGCAGCGTGACGTCGAGCGGCTGCGACACATCCAGCACCTCACCTCGGCGGGGCTCAACCTGGCCGGGGTGGAGATCGTCTTGGAGATGGAAGCCGAGGTCGAGAGGATGAAGGCGAAGCTGGAGCGGATGCGCCGTCATGCCGCCGAGCTGGAACGCCGGATGTCGAAGGGAGAGCTCTGATGCAACCCGACCGGTTCACCGTCAAGTCCCAGGAAGCGGTGGCCGCCGCCCAGCAGCTCGCCTCGCAGCGGCGCAACCCGGAGGTGGCGCCCGCCCATCTGCTGGTCGCCCTGCTCGAACAGGAGGAAGGCCTGGTCGTGCCGATCCTGCAGAAGCTCGGCGCCGACGTGGCGGCGATCGCAGCGCGGGCGAACGAGGCGGCAGCGGCGCTGCCGAAGCTGGGCGGTGAGGAGCAGCCCGAGGCGCGCCCCTCCTCGACCCTGGTCAAGACGCTGCAGGGCGCCGAGCAGGAGATGGCGAAGCTCGGCGACGAGTACATCTCGACCGAGCACATCCTGCTGGCGCTGGCCGGCAAGACCTCCGGGGTGGCCGACGTCCTCCCCGACCGCGGCTCGCTGGAAAAAGCGGTCGCCGAGGTGCGCGGCCCGCACAAGGTCACCTCACCCAACCCGGAGGACAGCGTGCAGGCGCTGGAGAAATTCGGGCGTGACCTGACCGCCGAGGCGGAGGCGGGCAAGCTCGACCCGGTGATCGGCCGCGACGAGGAGATCCGCCGCGTGATCCAGGTGCTCTCGCGCCGCACCAAGAACAACCCCGTCCTGATCGGCGACCCCGGAGTCGGCAAGACCGCAATCGTTGAGGGGCTGGCGCAGCGGATCGTCGACGGCGACGTGCCCGAGAGCCTGCGCGACCGCCGCGTGATCGCGCTCGACATCGGCTCGCTGCTGGCCGGCTCGAAATACCGCGGCGAGTTCGAGGAGCGGCTGAAAGCGGTGCTCTCCGAGGTCCAGGACGCCCAGGGCCAGATCGTCCTCTTCCTCGACGAGCTGCACACGATCGTCGGCGCCGGCGCCGCCGAGGGCGCGGTCGACGCCGCCAACCTGCTGAAGCCGATGCTGGCGCGGGGCGAGCTGCGCGCGGTCGGCGCCACGACCCTCGACGAGTACCGCAAGCACATCGAGAAAGACGCGGCGCTGGAGCGGCGCTTCCAGCCGGTCCTCGTCGGCGAGCCCGACATCAACGACACGATCGCGATCCTGCGCGGGTTGAAGGAGCGCTACGAGGTCCACCACGGGGTGCGGATCGCCGACTCGGCGATCGTCGCCGCGGCGACCCTCTCCGAGCGCTACATCGCCGACCGCTTTCTGCCGGACAAGGCGATCGACCTGATCGACGAGGCCGCCTCGCGGTTGAAGATCGAGATCGATTCGATGCCGACCGAGATCGACGAGGTCGAGCGGCGCATCCAGCAGCTCGAGATCGAGCGCGAGGCGCTGAAGAAAGAGACCGACGAGGCCTCGGCGGGGAGGCGGGAGGCGATCGAGTCGGAGCTGGCCGAGCTGCGCGAGCGCTCGGGCGAGATGAAAGCGCGCTGGCAGAACGAGAAGGAGGCGATCGACGCGATCAAGGAGGCCAAGGCACGGCTCGAGGAGGCCGGCCGCGAGGCCGAGCGGGCCGAGCGCGACGCGGATCTGGAGCGGGCGGCAAAGCTGCGTTACGGCGAGATCCCTGAGCTGGAGAAGACTGTGGCCGAGCAGGAGGCGCGACTGGCGGAGCTGCACTCCGAGAGCGGCTCGATGCTGACCGAGGAGGTGACCGAGGAGGACGTCGCCGAGGTGGTCGCCAAATGGACCGGGATCCCGGTCAGCCGCCTGATGGAGGGTGAGGTCGAAAAGCTGATCCAGATGGAGGAGCGCCTGCACGGGCGCGTGATCGGCCAGGACGAGGCGGTCGCCGCCGTCTCCAACGCGCTGCGCCGTTCGCGGGCGGGGCTGTCGGACCCGAACCGGCCGATCGGCTCCTTCCTCTTCCTCGGCCCGACCGGGGTCGGCAAGACCGAGCTGGCAAAAGCCCTGACCGAGCTGATGTTCGACTCCGAACAGGCGATCGTCCGGCTCGACATGTCCGAGTACATGGAGAAGCACACCGTGGCCCGGCTAATCGGGGCGCCTCCCGGCTACGTCGGCTACGAGGAGGGCGGTCAACTGACCGAGGCGGTGCGCCGCCGGCCCTACGCGGTGGTGCTGCTCGACGAGATCGAGAAGGCCCACCCCGATGTCTTCAACACCCTCTTGCAGATCATGGACGACGGGCGGCTGACCGACGGCCAGGGCCGTACCGTCAGCTTCACCAACACGGTGCTGATCATGACCTCAAACGTCGGCAGCGACCGGATCGTCGCCGAGTCGGTCGACGAGAAGATCCGCGAGCAGATCGAAGAGGTCCTGGCGGCCACCTTCAAGCCGGAGTTCCTCAACCGCATCGACGACACGGTGATCTTCCACCGACTCTCGAAGGCCGACATCGGCCGCATCGTCGAGCTGCAGGTGGAGCAGCTGATCGGCCGGGTGCGTGAGCGCGGCATCGAGGTCGAGTTGACCGACGACGCGCGGACGCTGCTCGGCAACCTCGGCTACGACCCCACTTACGGCGCCAGGCCGCTGAAGCGGGTGATCCAGAAGCAGCTGGTCGACAGGCTGGCGCTAAAGCTGCTCGAGGGCGAGTTCAGCGACGGTGACACGATGCGCGTCGACGCCGTCGACGGCGAGCTGGGATTCGCAATCCAGGAGCCAGGCTTTAGGAATCGGGAAGAGATTCCGACGTAAGCTTGTACGGGCTTCGAACAGATGTTGAGACGACGCCACATCAACGCCGATCCGAGCGGGCGCAGCATGCGCTTCCTGCTCGGCATCGCCGATGCCGCGCGCTGGCCCTTCGAGCGGCTCGCCTGGCTGCTCGAGCGACGACTGATCTGGCCCTTGCGCGAGCGGATCTCCGGCCGGGGACCATCCGGGAGCGCCGCCGGTGTGGGGGCCCTCTTCGCCCTTGCCGCGGTCGCGGTCGTGGCGGGAGTCCTCTGGCCCAAGGGTGGCAATGGCTCTGGTGAGCAGGCGAGTGCGCCGGCCCGAGTGGCGATCGTGACGCCCCCCACGCAGCCCCAGGCCGAGAAGCCACAGGGTCCGGTGCTGAAGGGCACCCCGCCCACATTCGACATCGGAGACAACGCCGGGGTGGCAAAGGAAGCAAGTGGCGAAAAGGCCGACCGCGCGAGCAGCGCGACCTCGGGTGGCGAAGAAGAAGCGAGCAACGAAGCACCCTCACCGGAAGCAGCCGCCGCGACCAGCTCGAGCAAGCCGCCCGTCCCGGCAGGTCCGGAAGCGATGAAGGTCGCGCGGCGCTTTTCCGATGCCTTTGTCTTCTACGAGGTCGGCAAACGGCCGGCCCACGCCAAGGCCGTCTTCGGTGAAACCGCCACGCCGGAGCTGGCGACGGCGCTGTCCGAACGGCCGCCACGCCTGCCGCAGACCGCCAAAGTGCCGCAGGCGCGCGTCGTCAACCTGGTCGCCGGCCCGCGCCTGGGCAAGGCGTACACGGTGAGCGTCTCGCTGCTGCGCGTCGGCCTGACGAGCGAGCTGCGTCTCGAGATGAAGAAAAGCGACGGGACCTGGCAGGTCACGGACGTGCGCGGCTGATGCGGCGGCTGGCTGGAGTCGTAGCGGGTGCTGCACTGACGCTGGCGTTCGCCGCGCCGGGCGCTCTTGCCGAACCCACCGCCGAACTCATAGCTCCGGCCGCGAGTGAAACGACGACTGGCGACGAAAGCACCGCGGCGAGCCAGACCCAGGCTCCGGCTCCCACCGTGCAGCAAGGAGACACGCTGGCGGCGCCAACGCCCGCGCCGGAGCCCAAGCAGAGCAGCGGCGGAGTGACGGCTAAGCCCGAAGCGCATTCGACGCCGGCGCCCGAGGAAGAACCCGAAGAAGAAGACGGCGCCAGCGAAGCCCCGCCCTCCTCCGCGCCCTTCACCGTTCCCCTTCTCCCCAGCTCGAGCTGCGCCCCCGCTGGGGTGCCCGCGATTCTGATCCCGATCTATCAACACGCCTCCGCCGCCTACGGCCTCGGCCCGCAGGGGCCCAGCGTCCTCGCCGCGATCAACGGGATCGAGACCGCGTTCGGGACCAACCTCAACGTCTCCTCGGCCGGCGCCGTCGGCTGGATGCAGTTCATGCCGGAAACCTGGGCGGGCTACGGGGTCGACGCCAACGGCGACGGCGTCGCCGACCCCTTCAACCCCGAAGACGCGATCTTCGCCGCCGCCAGCTACCTGAGCGCAGCGGGGATGCCGGCGGACACCTACGGCGCGATCTACGCCTACAACCACGCCGATTGGTACGTCGCCGAGGTCCTCGCCAATGCGCAGTGCTACGGCCAGCTCGGCAACGCCGTCGCCGGCGCCTTCGAACTGACTCCGAAGCTGAAGGTGCTGAGCTGCCAGGCCGCGAAGCCGTGGCGCAAGCGCGTGCCGGCCGACTATCTCAACGCCTTCGAGGGCGCCGCCGCCCGCTACGGCCTCGGCCGACGCGGCGTCTGGGCGCTGGCCGCGGTTGCCCGGCTCGAGTCGAACTTCGGCCGTGGGATGAGCAAATCGGAACTGGAGCAGCACGGCCCGCTCGGCCTGATCGGCACCGAGTGGCAGCAATATGCGGTCGACGGGGACGGCGACGGGCGCATCCGCCGCGACGATCCCGCTGACTCAGCGGCGACGATGGCGCGGATGATCTGGTCGCAGGGAGGCCTGCGCGCGGGGCTGTTTGAACACAACCACGCGCAGTGGTACGTCGACGCCGTCCTTGGCGAAGCCGACCAGATCGAAGGCAAATGCAAGACGAGCACGGTCGAGTGGGCGCTCTCCCTCCCCAACGCCGTAATCGCGCCGATCAACTGGGAAAACCTGACTCTCTCCAACGAGCTGGAGAAACAGGACCTCGACAGCGGCGCGATCGATCCGCGGATCGTCGGCCTGCTCGGGGCGATCACCCAGTCACACCAGATCACGATCTCCGCGCTGCGCTCCGACCACTCCGAGTACACCAGCGAAGGAAACATCTCCAACCATTACTACGGCCGGGCGATGGACATCGCCGCGGTCGACGGCGTCTCCTGCACCGACACCGCACCGACCGCTCCCTGTGGCGAACTGGCCCGGACGCTGTCCCAGCTGCCCGCCCCGGCGATGCCGACCGAGCTGATCTACTGCTTCGACGTCGACGGACCGGGGCCGGCCTTCGCCAGGTCGGACCACTGCGATCACGTTCACGTGGGTTACGACGGCTGAGATCCACGCCGGCCGGGTAACGTAGGGCCAACCCGCTACAGGAGGCCACTATGCCCACTTACGTGATGCTCACCAACCTGACCGCCGAGGGCGTGCGGACGCTCAAGAACAACCCGGGACGGGTCGCCGAGGTCAACAAGGAGGTCGAACAGATCGGCGCCAAAGTGCAGGCGCAGTACGCGACGCTCGGCCAGTACGACTTCGTCACGATCGTCGAGGCGCCAGACGAGAAGACGATGGCCAAGGTCTCGGTGGAGCTCGGCTCGCGCGGAACGATGACCAGCCAGACGCTGACGGCGATGCCCACCGATGAGTTGACCAGCTCCCTCTAGGGGTCTGGGGCGAAGCTTGAAGGTCCTGGTCGTAGGCGGCGGCGGCCGCGAGCACGCGATGGTGCGGGCGCTGGCCCGCTCGCCCCGCTCGCCGGAGCTGCTCTGCGCGCCCGGCAACGCCGGCATCGCCGACGACGCTGAGTGCCTGCCGGAGGTGGACGCCGGCGACGTCGGGGCGATCGTCGACGCCGCGCAGCGGCGCAACGTCGACCTCGTCGTCGTCGGACCAGAGGCGCCCCTGGTCGCCGGGGTGGTCGACGCGCTGGAGGCGGCCGGCATCCCCGCCTTTGGCCCAAGCGCCGCGGCGGCCGAGCTGGAGGGATCGAAGGCGTTCGCCAAGAAGGTGATGAAGGCGGCGGGAGTGAGGACCGCCTCGCACGTCCTCCTGCGCAGCCACGAGGAGGCGATCGAGCATCTTTCCTGCGCCTCCTACCCGGCGGTGCTGAAGGCCGACGGACTGGCCGCCGGCAAGGGTGTGCTGATCTGCGCCTCAGAGGCCGAGGCGCGCGAGGCTGCCGGCGTCTTCTTCGGTGAGCGCCGCTTCGGCGAGACGACGGTCGTGCTGGAGGAGTTCCTGGAGGGGGAAGAGCTCTCGCTGCTCGCCCTCTGCGACGGCGAGAACGTCGTGCCACTGGCTCCGGCCCAGGACTACAAGCGGATCTCCGACGGCGACCTGGGGCCGAACACCGGTGGCATGGGCAGCTACTCCCCTGTGCCCGGCATCGAGCCGGAGACGATCGAGGAGATCGTCGAGACGGTGCACCTGCCGGTCGTCGCGGAGATGGCGCGCCGCGGCCGCCCTTTCCACGGCGTGCTCTACGCCGGCCTGATGGTGGGGTCGCAGGGCCGGAACGTGCTCGAGTTCAACACCCGCTTCGGCGACCCCGAGACGCAGGCGGTGCTGCCGCGACTGCGATCCGACCTGCTCGAGCTCTGCCTGGCGGTGCGGGAGCCCGGTGGCCTCGCCGGTGTCGAGCCCAAGTGGTCCGACGAGTGGGCCGTGACCGTCGTCCTCGCCTCGGCCGGCTACCCGGAGTCCTCCTCCATGGGCGACGTGATCCATGGCCTGCGGGAGGCAGCGGAGCTGGCGGAGGTGACCCACGCCGGCACGGCTGAGCGCGACGGCGAGATCGTCACCGCGGGAGGCCGGGTGCTCAACGTGACGGCGCTGGGTGCGACGCCTGCCGCGGCTCGCGATCGTGCATACGATGCAGCGCGCCGGATCTCCTTCGACGGGATGCAGATCCGCTCCGACATCGCCGCCCGCGCCGTCGAACGGGTGCCCACCTAGATGACTGACCGAGAGAGGAAGAGATGAGCGAGATCTCAGAGGAGCCGCAGCCGACCGGGCCGATAACGATGCCGGCGGTCGAGAAAGCATTCGAGGAGATCGAAGTCGACGAGCCGTTGGTCGGGATCATCATGGGCTCGAAAAACGACAAGCCCAAGATGCAGCCAGCCGGCGCCGCCCTGCACGACGCCGGCGTCAGCTACGAGGTGCGGGTGATGAGCGCCCACCGCGACCCCGAGCTGGTCCGCGAGTACTGCCACAACGCAAAGATGCGGGGGCTAAAGGCGATCATCGCCGGGGCGGGGATGTCGGCGGCGCTGCCCGGCGTCGCTGCCGCCCACACCGACCTGCCGGTGATCGGCGTGCCGATCCTCGGCAAGAGCCTCGGTGGGCTTGACGCCCTGCTCTCCGCGGTGCAGATGCCCCCCGGCGTCCCGGTTGCCTGCGTGGCTATCGACGGGGCGAAAAACGCCGGGTTGCTGGCCGTACGGATCATCAACTGCTGATGATCTCCCGGTACACGCGGCCCGAGATGGGCGAAATCTGGTTGCAGCAGCGGAAGCTGGAAACGTGGCTCGAGGTTGAGCTGGCGGCTACTGAGGCGTGGGCCGAGGAGGGTGTCGTTCCTTTGGAAGCAGCGGAAGTGGCGCGGGCGAGTGCGGCCTTCACGGTCGAGGCGGTCAACGAGCGGGAGAAGGTCACCGATCACGACGTCGCCGCCTTCGTCGACGTGGTTGCCGAGTCGGTCGGCGAGCACGGTCGCTGGATCCACTACGGCCTCACCTCCTCCGACGTGCTCGACACGGCGCTGGCACTGCAGCTGCGGCAGGCCGGTGAGATCGTCCTCGCCTCCGCCCGCGCTTACCGGGACGCGTTGATCGAGCGGGCGCTCGAGCAGCGCGACACGCTCTGCGTCGGTCGCACCCACGGCGTCCACGCCGAGCCGACCACCTTCGGCCTGCGCCTGGCCGGCTTCGCCTTCGAGGCCGACCGCAACCTCTACCGCCTCACCAACGCCTTCGAGCAGCTCGCCTTCGGCAAGCTCTCCGGCGCGGTCGGCACCTATGCCTCGGTACCGCCGGCAATCGAGGCGCGGGTGATGGAGAAGCTCGGCCTGGAGCGGGAGGACGTCGCCACCCAGGTCATCCCGCGAGACCGCCATTCCGTGCTGACCTCGCGGATCGCGATCGCCGGCGGCGGGCTGGAGCGCTTCGCCACCGAGGTCCGCAACCTGCAGCGGACCGAGGTGCGCGAGGTCGAAGAGCCGTTCGGACCCGGCCAGAAGGGGTCCTCGGCGATGCCCCACAAGCGCAACCCGATCCGCACCGAGCGGATCACCGGCCTCTCCCGCGTCCTGCGTGGCTACGCCCAGGCCGGTCTCGAGAACATCGCCCTCTGGCACGAGCGCGACATCTCCCACTCCGGCGCCGAGCGGGTGATCCTCCCCGACGCGACGATCGGCCTCGACTACATGCAGGACCTGGCGGCGAAGGTCGCCGCCGAGATGACGATCCGCGCCGACCGCATGCGCGAGAACCTCGAGCTCACCCACGGCGCCCTCTTCAGCCAGCGCGCCCTCACCGCCCTGGTCGAGTCCGGCCTCAGCCGCGACGACGCCTACCGGGTCATCCAGGAGAACGCCCAGCGCGCCTGGGACAGCGGCACCCACTTCCGCGATCTGCTCGCCGAGGCCGCTCCCGAGCTCGACCTCGACGCGGTCTTCGACTACGACGCCTACCTCGGCCACGTGCCGGAGATCTTCGAGCGCCTCGAAGCGCTCCGGTAGCCGCTACGGTCCAGGCCGTGATCCTCTACACCTGCCCGCAGAAGAAACGGGGGCCGGCATTCGTGCATCCGTGCGCCAAAGCCGCCAAGGCCCTCGATGCGGCGGGGTACGAGTACGAGCTCAAGGTGGTCGGCGGCAGCCGGCTGGCCGCGTGGACCTGGAGCCGTCGCGACGCGGACCGGGCCGAGGTGAGGAAGCTGAGTGGCACCAACGAGGTGCCGATCCTGGTGCTGGACGATGGTGAGGTGGTGTCCGGCTCGGGCACGATCGCCCGCTGGGCACATGAGCATCCGACGGCGAAGATCCCATCCCGGTAGGGATTCCACTTAACTTTTTCTGAAAACAGTTGCCGGCTGGCCGCTGGCCGTGGCGCAGAAAAAGTACAAGACGTTCCATCCCTACCGGGATGGGATCTAGGCAGTGACCAGCTCCCGTGCGGGGTGGCGAGCGGTCACGACCACGGGAGTTCCCTGCTTGGGGGAGAGGGTGATGTTGCGGCGACCGATCTTCTCCGGTGCTGAGTCTGCCTTGTGCAGCTCGCAGCGGGTCAGCACCTCGCGCAGCGCGATCCGCATCTCGAACTCGGCGAAGGCGGCGCCGAGGCAGCGACGGATGCCGCCGCCGAAGGGGATCCAGGCGTAGGTGTCGGGCGCCTGGTCGAGGAAGCGCTCGGGGCGGAAGGCGAAGGGCTCCGGGTAGGCGTCGGCACGCGTGTGGGCGAGCCATATCGCGGGCGTGACATCGGTGCCCGCCGGCAGGGTGAGGCCGTCGGCCTCGAGGTCCTTGGCGAGACGGCGGCCGGCCAGGGGCACGACCGGGCGCAGCCGCAGCGACTCGCTGATCGTCGCCCGCAGGTAGTCGTCCTCTCCGGTGGCGAGCGAGTCGCGCAGGCGCTCCAGCTCCCGCGGGTGGCGGAGCAGCAGGTCGAAGGTCCAGGCCAGCGCGGTCGCGGTCGTCTCGTGGCCGGCGAGCAGCAGGGTCATCAGCTGGTCGCGCAGGTCGGCGTCGCTCATCTCCCCACCGTCCTCGAAGCGAGCCTGGATCAGCTCCGAGAGGATGTCGTCGCGCTCCTCGAGGCCGCCGGTGCCGCGGCGCTCGGTGATCTCGGCGTAGAGCAGCTCGTCGACGGCCCGCAGCTGGCCCTCGAACCTCGCCCACGGCCCGCGGCCGCCGAAGCGGCGCGCGGCGAGGCCGATCAGCTGCGTGAACGGCGAGGCGGTTTCCTCCAGCACCTTCGTCAAGACGACGCGCAGCTGCTGCAGGCGCGGGCCCTCGGCGACGCCGAAGACGACGCGCAGGATCACCTCCAGCGTCATCGCCTGCATTCGTGGGTGGATCGCGAACTTCTCGCCGAGCGGCCAGGAGTCGATCTCGGCGTCGATGATCTCGGAGACGATCGGCTCGTAGGAGCGCATCCGCTCGCCGTGGAAGGAGGGCAGCATCAATTTGCGGTGGGCGAGGTGGTCGGCACCCTCGATGACCAGCACCGAGTGCGGCCCGACGACCGGGGTCAGCACGACCTCGCGGCCGGGCGGCAGGCCGTGCGAGCGCTCGGTGTAGAGGGCCTTGATCGCCGCCGGGTCGGAGATCATCACCATTGGCCGCTCGAAGCCGAGGAACCTGACGCTGAAGCTGTCGCCATAGCGCTCGCGGCACTCCTGCATGAAGGGCAGCGGCCGGAAGGACCAGCGCAGGGTCTGAACGAGGGGCGAGCTCTTCGGTTCGGGCGGCAGCGGCACGCCCGAGAGGATCGCAGACGCGGGGCGGGGCGGCCCTCCGCTCTCGCGATGGTTAGCATCGGCTTAATGCCAGCGGTCGCCGACCTGAAGCTCCATTCCTCCGGCAAGGTGCGCGAGATCTACGAGTGGGAGGACGACCTGCTGATGGTCGCCTCGGACCGGATCTCGATCTACGACGTGGTGATGCCGACGCCGGTCACCGATAAGGGCAAGGTGCTGAACCGGATGTCGCTGTTCTGGTTCGAGCTGACCGGCGACATCGTCCCCAACCACCTGATCTCCGACGACGTGCCGGAAGAGGTCGCCGAACGGGCGATGCGGGTGCGCCGTCTGGAGATGTACCCGGTCGAGTGCGTCGTGCGCGGCTACCTGTCCGGGTCGGGCTGGAAGGAATACAAGGAGAACGGCGCGGTCTGCGGGATCGAGCTGCCGCCGAACCTGCTCGAGTCCGACAAGCTGCCGGAGCCGATCTTCACCCCGGCGACCAAGGCCGAGATCGGCGACCACGACGAGAACGTCGACTTCGAGCGGGCGGCGGAGATCGTCGGCGACCGGGCGCTGATGGAAGAGCTGCGGCGGATCTCGATCGAGGTCTACTCGCGCGGCGCCGAGCACGCGGCCGAGCGCGGCATCATCCTCGCCGACACCAAGTTCGAGTTCGGGCGCCACGCCGGCGCCGAGGTCGTCCTCGCCGACGAGGTCCTCACCCCCGACTCCTCCCGCTTCTGGCCGGTCGATCGCTACCAGCCCGGCCACACGCAGCCCTCCTTCGACAAGCAGTTCGTCCGCGACTGGGCCGACGCCGCCGGCTGGGACCACAGGCCCCCCGCCCCGGAGCTCTCGCCCGATGTGATCGAGCAGACGCGGGCGAAGTACGTCGAGGCGTACGAGCGGATCACGGAGCGCTCTTTCTAGTGGCGAAGGCTCGGGTCCTGATCCGGCCGAAGGAGGGAATCCTCGACCCGCAGGGCAAGGCGGTCGAGCGGGCGCTGCCGGCGCTCGGCTTCGAGGGCGTCAAGCAAGTGCGGGTGGGACGCATGGTCGAGCTGGAGGCGGAGGACCCCGAGCGCCTGACGGAGCTCTGCGAGAAGCTGCTCGCCAACCCGCTGATCGAGGACTTCGAAATCGAGAGCCTCGACGGCGCCTGATGCTCTGGGGCGTCGTCCAGTTCCCCGGCTCCTGCGATGAGCGGGACGCCCTGCACGCCTGCGAGCTGGCCGGCGGGGAGGGGCGGCTGATCTGGCATGAGGAGCACGACCTGGATGGCGTCGACGCGATCGTCGTGCCGGGGGGCTTCTCCTATGGCGACTACCTGCGGGCCGGGGCGATCGCCCGCTTCTCCCCGGCGATGGAGGCGGTGGCGGAGTTCGCCGCCGCGGGTGGACCGGTGCTGGGCATCTGCAACGGCTTCCAGGTGCTCTGCGAGGCAGACCTGCTGCCCGGTGCTCTGCTCCTCAACGAGAACCTGCGCTTCGTCTGCCGCCAGGTCGAGCTGGCGATCGAAGGATTTGGGGGTCCAGGGACCCCCAAAAGCTGCGATCGACCGGCAGAGCGGCTCTCGATCCCGGCCAAGCACGGCGAAGGGCGTTACTGGGCGCCGGAGGAGATGCTCGACCAGATCGAGGCGAACGGCCAGGTCGCCTTCCGCTACGCGCCGGGGCAGAACCCGAACGGCTCGGCCCGCGACATCGCCGGCGTCCGCAACGAGGCGGGCAACGTGCTCGGCCTGATGCCCCACCCCGAGCACGCGGTCGACGCGATGACCGGGTCCACGGACGGGTTGCGGATCTTCGAGAGCGTGGCGGGAACCGCGGCGTGACCGTGGAGACGTCCAAGCATCGCGAGCTGGGACTGACCGACGCCGAGTACGAGCTGATCGTTGCGAAGCTCGGGCGCGAGCCGAACGGGGTCGAGCTGGCGATGTTCAGCCTGCTCTGGTCCGAGCACTGCGCCTACAAGCACTCGCGCAAGCTGTTGCGGAGGCTGCCGACCGAGGGCGAGCGGGTGGTGATGGGGCCTGGGGAGAACGCCGGGGCGGTCGACATCGGCGCGGGCTACGCGGTCGCCTTCAAGGTCGAGTCCCACAACCACCCGAGCGCAGTCGAGCCCTTCCAGGGGGCGGCGACCGGGGTCGGCGGCATCCTCCGCGACGTCTTCGCCCTCGGCGCGCGGCCGATCGCGATCCTCGACTCGTTGCGCTTCGGCGAGCTCGACTCGGTGCGCTCGCGCCACCTGCTCGACGGCGCCGTGCGCGGGATCGGCCACTACGGCAACTCGATCGGCGTGCCCAACGTCGGCGGTGAGATCTACTTCGAGGCCCCCTACGAGCACAACTGCCTGGTCAACGCGATGTGCGTCGGCCTGGCGAAGCAGGCGGACATGGTCCGCGCCGCGGCGGCCGGGGTCGGCAACGCGGTCGTCCTGATGGGCGCCTCGACCGGGCGCGACGGGATCGGCGGCGCCTCGGTGCTCGCCTCGGCCGAGCTCGACGAGGGCGACGACGCCAAGCGGCCGACGGTGCAGATCGGCGACCCCTTCGAGGAGTCGAAGGTGCTCGAGTGCTGCCTGGAGCTGCTGGAGAAGGGTCTGCTGGTCTCTTTGCAGGACCTCGGCGCCGCCGGGCTCACCTCCTCGGCGAGCGAGATGGCCTCGGCGGGCGGGGTCGGGATCGAGATCGACGTCGCGCGGGTGCCGCTGCGCGAGGCCGACATGGAGCCCTTCGAGATCATGGTCTCCGAGTCGCAGGAGCGGATGCTCGCCGTGGTCGAGCCGGCGCGGGTCGCCGAGGTGATCGCCCTCTGCGAGAAATGGCAAACCGGCTCGGCGGAGATCGGCACGGTCACCGACGACGGCCTGGTGCGAGTGCTGCGCGGCGGCGAGATCGTCGGCGAGATGCCGGTTGAGGCGCTGGTCGACGGCTGCCCGCTCTATGACCTCAGCCCGGCCGAGCCGGAGGGCTGGACCTACGGCAACCGGGCGACGCTGGCCGGGAGCGCCTCACCCGAGGAGACGCTGCTCGCCCTGCTCTCCTCGCCCAGCGTCGCCTCCAAGCGCTGGGCCTTCGAGCAGTACGACTCGGTGGTCGGCTCGCGCACCGCGCGGCGGCCGGAGAGCGCCGACGCGGCGGTGCTGGCGATCCCCGAGGCCGACAACGCGATCGCGGTCTCGATCGACGGCAACGGTCGGCGCGTCGCCTGCGACCCCTACGCCGGCACGGTCGAGGCGGTGCTCGAGTGCGCGCAGAACCTCGCCTGCGCCGGGGCCGAGCCGCTCGGCCTGACCAACTGCCTCAACTTCGGCAATCCCGAGAAGCCGGTGCCCGCCTGGCAGCTCGACCGCTCTGTCCAGGCCCTCGCCGACGCCTGCGAGGCGCTCGGCGTCCCGGTCGTCGGCGGCAACGTCTCCCTCTACAACGAGGGACCGGAAGGGCCGATCTACCCGACCCCGGTGGTCGGCATGGTCGGCGAGCTGCCTGATCCGGGCCAGGTCGCGCCGAGCGCCTTCGCCCGCGAGGGCGACGCGATCGCCCTGCTCGGCCCCTTCGAACCCTCGCTCGCCGGCTCGGAGCTGGCGAAGCTGCGCGGTGAGCTGGACACCGGCCTGCCCCAGCCTGACGTCGCCGCGGTCGCCGCCGCCTGCGAGACGGTGCGGCGCGCGGTTCGCGCCGGCAAGCTCGCCTCCGCCCACGACGTAAGCGACGGCGGCCTCGCCTGCGCCCTGGCCGAGTCGGCGATCGGCGCTGGGCTCGGCTGTCGCGTCGACGTCCAACCCCTGCGCGAACGTGGCTGCTCGCCCGAGGAGGCGCTCTTCGGCGAGGGCGGCGGCGGCTTCGTCCTTAGCGGCGATCGCGACAAGCTGGAAGCGCTGGCGGGCGAGGGCGTCGAGGTGCTCCTACTCGGCAAGGTCGGCGGCGACGCGGTGGAGATTGCCGCCGGCGACCGCAGCGTTAGCGTCGGCCTCGACGCGGTCGGCGACGCTTGGCACGCGCTCGGGTCGCAGGCCGAGCACGACGGCACCTGAGACGAGCGCCGCGATCGCGGCGAAGAGGTAGGCGCCGTCGGAGACGTGGAGAGCCTCGCTGAGTGAGGCTGGTTCGCCGACGATCGCGACGAGGATCGCCGTGCCGAGCACGGCGCCGACCTGGCGAAAGGCGGCGTTGACGGCGCTGGCGGTGGCGAAGCGGTCGATCGGCACGTCGCGCACCGCGGCCGAGCCGAGGGTCGGGAAGGCGAGGCCAATGCCGATCCCGGTCAGCAGCGAGCCCGGCAGCCAGAGGCCGAGCCAGTCGGGCTCGGCCCCGGCGGAGCGCAGGACCATCACTCCCGCGGCGAAGACGACGGCACCGGGGACGATCACGGCGCGGTGGCCGAAGCGGTCGGCGAGCTTGCCGGCTGGACCGGCAAAGATCGTGCTGGCAGTGGGGCCCGGCAGGGTCGCCGCGCCGGCCTGGAGGATCGTGTAGCCCCAGACGCCGGTGAGAAAGAGAACGTTGCCGAGGATCAGCGAGAAGAAGGCGGCGGCGAAGAGCAACGTGCCGAGGTTGCCGATGCGGAAGGAACGGTGGGCGAAGAGCGCCGGCTCAACGATCGGCCGTGGGTGGCTGCGGCTGCGCACGACGACGCCGGCCAGAAGCAACGCGGCGGCGGCGAAAGCGGCAAGGGTGGCGGTCGAGGTCCAGCCCCAGTCGTTGCCCTCGACGATTCCAAGCGTGACCGCCGCCAGGCCGAGGGCGAGCATCGCCGCGCCGGGCAAGTCGGGTAGACGACTGTCGACGATCTTCGGCTTCGGCAGCCGCCTGTGACCGGCGATCAGGATCGCGGCGCCGAGCGGCAGGTTGACGAGAAAGACGAGCCGCCAGTCGGCGAGCTCGACCAGCGCACCGCCGAGCGTCGGCCCGACCGCCGCTGCGGCCGCAGCGGCCGCACCCCACAGCCCGACGCCGGCCGCGCGGCGCTCGACCGGGAAGCTGTCGAGGACGATCGCCAGCGAGGAAGGGGCGATCATCGCGGCGCCGATTCCCTGAAGGACGCGGAAGGAGATCAGCAGCGGCAGGCTTGGCGCCGCCGCGCAGAGCAGGCTGGCGACGGTGAAGCCCGCCATGCCGAGCAGGAAGATGCGCCTGTGGCCGAAGCGGTCGGCCAGCCCCCCGGCCGGGACCAGCAGCGCCGCGATCACGACGAAGTAGCCGTCGAGCACCCAGGAGAGCGCGTCGCGCCCCGAGCCGGCGAAGGAGGCCGAGATGTCGGGGAAGGCGATGTTGACGATCGTGGTGTCGAGAAAGGCGACGAAGGCGCCCGCACAGGCGATCAGCACGGCTGCTCTATGCCCACGGTCATACATCGGGGCCGGGACTATACTATGTCCATGGGCATAACGCGACTCGCCGACGCGAAAGCGATCGAACCGAAGCGCCGCGACGGCCGCGAGCGGCTGATCGCCGGGGCGCGACAGCTGCTGGCCGAGAAGGGCTACGCGGCAATGGAGCTGCGCGACGTCGCCGAGCGCGGCAAGGCGCCAAGGGGATCGATCTACCACCACTTCCCCGACGGCAAGCGACAGCTGGCGGTCGCCGCCGCCGAGCGCGAGGGAGTCGAGATCCGCGCCGCGATCGAGCGCTCGTTGCGGGAGCGCGGCCTGGCGGAGACGCTGACCGCCTTCGGCGAGATGTTCCGCCGCCGGGTCAAGGACCACCCCGAGCGGCTCGGCTGCCCAGTCGCCGCGGCTGCGCTGGCGCGGCCCGAGGACCCAGCCTTGGCGGCCGCCGCGACCGCCGCCTTCCAGAGCTGGGAAACGCCGATCGCCGCCGCCCTGGAAGAGGAGGGGGTGACCGCCGCGGACGCGGCGACCTTCGCCGGCCTCGTCGTCTCGACGATCGAGGGCGCCCTGATCCGCGCCCGCGCAGCGGGCGACCAGGCGCCACTCGACTCAGCCGTCTCCGGCCTCCACCAGGCGCTCGACTCCCTGCTCGCCGGACGTGCCGGTTGTTAGCCGCCCATATGGGCGGCTAACAACCGGCACGTCCACGGCTGTCCGGTCTCCGGCCGCTGCTACCCTGCCGGAGTAGGCAGACTGCCTGCGCGTCACGTCCTTTCGAACGCGAGGAAACGCGCTTTGACTCCGCCTCAGGGGCAGCAGATAGATCGCGATGGCCCGCGCGAGGAATGCGGGGTGTTCGGCATATACGCACCCGGCCACGAGGTCGCCCGGCTCGCCTACTTCGGCCTCTACGCGCTCCAGCACCGCGGTCAGGAGTCGGCCGGGATCGCCACCTGCGAGGGCGGCCACATCACCACGATGCGCGACTCTGGGCTCGTCTCCCAGGTCTTCGATGAGGAGAAGCTGCGGGCGCTGGCGGGCGACATGGCGATCGGCCACGTCCGCTACTCGACCACCGGCGGCGGCTCCTGGGAGAACGCGCAGCCGGTCTGGCGCGACGACGGCCGCGAGCTGGCGCTGGCCCACAACGGCAACCTGACCAACGCGGTCGAGCTCTGGAACGAGCTGAAGGAGGCCGGGATCGCCTTCCGCGGCAGCTCCGACTCGGAGATCATCGCGGCGCTGATCTCCTCCAACGACGGCAAGTTCGTCGAGGACGCGGTCGCCGAGGTGATGCCGCGTCTGCAGGGCGCCTACTCGACCGTGGCGATGACCAAGCATGCGATTGTCGCCTTCCGCGACCCGCACGGGGTGCGCCCGCTCTCGCTGGGGCGGCTGGGCGAGCGCTTCGTCGTCGCCTCGGAGAGCTGCGCCTTCGACATCGTCGGCGCCGAGCTGCTGCGCGAAGTGCACCCCGGCGAGATGGTCTCGCTGACCGAGCGCGGCCTCGAGACCCGCCAGGTGGTGAAGGCCGGGCGCCCCGCGCACTGCGTCTTCGAGCACATCTACTTCTCCCGCCCCGACAGCCGCCTCGAGGGCAAGGTCCTGCAGCAGGTGCGGGGGCGGATGGGCGAGATTCTCTGGCGCGAGGCGCCGGTCGAGGCCGACCTGGTGATCTCGGTGCCGGACTCCGGCAACCCGGCCGCGGCGGGGTTCGCGCGCGCCTCGGGGCTGCCCCGCGACGACGGCCTGATCAAGAACCGCTACGTCGCCCGCACCTTCATCCAGCCGGGACAGGAGCTGCGCAAGCGCGGCCTGCGGCTCAAGTTCAACCCGCTACCGGAGATCGTCTCCGGTCAGCGGATCGTCGTTGTCGACGACTCGATCGTGCGCGGCAACACGACCCGCCAGATCGTCGGCATGCTGCGCGACGCCGGGGCGAGCGAGGTGCACCTGCGAATCTCGGCGCCGCCGATCCGCCACCCCTGCCACTACGGCGTCGACATGTCGACCCGCGAGGAGATGATCGCCCACAAGCGGACGATCGAGGAGATCGCCGACGAGCTCGGCGCCGACTCGCTCGCCTATCTCTCGATGGAGGGCGTCTACGAGGCGATCGGCACCCCGCCCGAGGACCACTGCGACGCCTGCTTCACCGGCCGCTACCCGCTCGGCGACCCCGACGACGCGAACGGCAAGTTCGCTCTGGAGGACATCGCCGTCGTGCCGGCCGGCGGCTAGATGAGCTTCAGGTTGGTTGTACTTGCCTCCGGAAGCGGGACCAATCTCCAGGCGATCCTCGACACACTGCATGGACGCGAGGGAATCGAGGTGGCCGGGGTCGGATCCGACAAGCCCGAGGCGCGGGCGCTGGAGCGCGCTCGGACTGCCGGGGTCGAAACCGCCGTCTTCCAGCGCGATGACTTCGCCGACCGCGAGGCGCGCGACGGGTCGATGGCGGAGTGGATCGAGTTGCGCGGCGCCGACCTCGTCGTCCTCGCCGGCTACATGCAACTGCTCTCCCCCGCCTTTGTCGCCCGCTTCCGCAACCGCGTCGTCAACATCCACCCGGCGCTGCTGCCGGCGTTCCCCGGTCTCGACGCGATCGGCCAGGCGCTGGCGGCGGGTGTGGAGACGACCGGGGTGACGGTCCACTTCGTCGACGAGGGGGTCGACACCGGGCCGCCGATCGTCCAGCGCGAGGTGCCGGTGCCGGCCGATCGCGACCGGGAGCGACTGGAGGGGGCGATCCACGCGGTCGAGCACAAGCTCTACCCGGAGGCGATCCGCATGATCGCTCGGGGGCTGGTTAGGATCGACGCGAGCGACCCGCGCGTCGTTCTGACCGATGAGTGAGGCTCCCGCAGACACCCGATCCGAGACCGCCGCCGACGGCGCGATCCGGGTGCGCCGGGCTCTGATCTCGGTCTCCGACAAGACCGGGGTCGCCGACTTCGCCAAGACGCTGGCCGGGCTGGGCGTGGAGATCCTCTCCACGGGTGGCACCGCGACCGCGCTGCGCGAGGCTGGGCTCGAGGTGACCGACGTCTCCGCGTTCACCGGCCAGGAGGAGATCCTCGGCGGCCGGGTGAAGACGCTGCACCCGCGCCTGCACGCGGCGCTGCTGGCGCGGCGAGCCGACCCCGAGCACATGGCGACGTTGGAGCGCGAGGGGATCGAGCCGATCGACCTGGTCTGCGTCAACCTCTACCCGTTCGAGGAGACGGTCGCCGGGCACGAAGTCGACCCTGAGGTCGCGGTCGAGAACATCGACATCGGCGGGCCGACGATGATCCGCGCCGCGGCCAAGAACCACGAGGGCGTCGCGGTCGTCGTCAAGCCGGAGTCCTACGACGCGGTCTGCGCCGAGCTGGAGGAGTCGGGTGGCGAGATATCCGCCTCGACCAGACACTGGCTCGCCAACGAGGCGTTCGCCCAGACCGCCCGCTACGACGCGGCGATCAGCCGCTGGTTCTCGACCTCATATGAGGACTTCCCCGAACACCTGACGATCTCCTACGAGAAGGAGCTCGACCTCTCCTATGGCGAGAACCCGCACCAGCGGGCGGCGCTCTACTCGGAGGCCGGCGGGCGCAGCCACATCCTCGACGGCGTCTCGAAGCTGCACGGCAGGGCGCTCTCTTTCAACAACGTGCTCGACCTCGACTCGGCGCGGCGGCTGAACGAAGACTTCGAGCCGGCCGCCTGCACGATCGTCAAGCACAACAACCCCTGCGGGGTGGCGATCGGCGAGGACGCGCTCGACGCCTATCGTAAGGCGCTCGCCTGCGACCCGGTCTCGGCCTACGGAGGCGTGATCGTGATCAACCGCCCGATCAGCGTCGAGCTGGCCGAGGCGCTGCACGAGAACTTCGTCGAGGTGCTGCTGGCACCGGGCTACGAGGACGGTGCGCTGGAGGTGCTGCAGCAGAAGAAAGCGATCCGCATCCTCTGCGATGAGGAGCGCCGCCAGGCCGACCCCGCCGAACGCGACGTCAAGCGCGTGCGCGGCGGCCTGCTGATTCAGGACCGCGATGGCGATCCTGAGCCGCGCCAGATGATGGAGACGGTGACCAGGACCGAGCCGAGCGAGGAGCAGTGGGGCGACATGCTCTTCGCCTGGACGGTCGTGCGCCACGTCCGCTCCAACGCGATCGTGATCGCCAAGGGCGGCGCCACCCTCGGCATCGGCGCCGGTCAGATGAGCCGGGTCGACTCGGTCCGGCTCGCGGTCGAGAAGTGCCGCGACGCCCGCGGCGACGATGCCGCCGGCCTCCTCGCCGGCTCAGCGGTCGCCTCCGACGCCTTCTTCCCGTTCGCCGACGGCCCCCAGGCGGCAATCAACGCCGGCGCCAACTCGGTGATCCAGCCCGGCGGCTCCAAACGAGACGCCGAGGTGATCGACGCCTGCGACGCCGCCGCGATCCCGATGGTCTTCACCAAGCACCGCCACTTCCGGCACTGACTCGCCGCTGGGGAGCGTACGGCGAGGTGCCGGCCGTCGTAGTCTTTCCGACTCCCGGGGCCCGGTGAGGATCAGGATCGGCGCATCGGGCGGCGCGTGCACGGTGGTCACCGAGGCTAGCCGAGCCCTCTCGCTGACCAAAAGAACGACCCGAAATGTGAGAACCTGCGGCCGTGAGCGGCGCCGAGTGGAAAAACCTCCAGTGGGCTGAGGACTGGCCCTCGTTCCGCGACGGGATGCTCCATGCCGTCGACGCGGAGCGGATGCTGGTGGACCACCTGATTCCGGGAGAAGTCAGCCAGGTCCTGGACCTCGGTACCGGTGACGGCCGCATGATCTCCTTGCTGCGACAGCACTGGCCCGATGCCGCAGCGATCGGACTTGATCTCTCGCCGGCGCTGGTTGACGCCGCGCAGCAGCGCTTCGACGACGCGGAGGAGGTCCGCGTCGAAGCACACGACCTGATGCAACCCCTTCCCGACTCCCTGGGCCAATTCGACGTGGTGGTCTCGGCCCTGGCCATCCACCACCTCCCGGATGAGCGCAAGAGGGGATTGTTCGCCGAAGTGTTCGGGCTGCTCCGACCTGACGGGGTCTTCTATGACCTCGATGTCGTCGCGGCGCCCACGGCAGAGCTTCACGAGCTGAGCCAATCCGCATTCGGCTTCGATGGACGCCAGCAGGACCCCTCCGACCAACCGGCGCGCCTGGAGGATCAGCTGAGCTGGCTGCGCGAGGCGGGCTTCGGCAACGTCGACTGCTACTGGAAGTGGCTCGAGCTCTCGCTCGTCGGGGGGAAGAAGCCCAGTTGAGTCAGCAGCAGTGCCCCCAGTAGAACACAAGACGAACTGGGCCGCGCAAATCGAGGGCGAGCCGGTCTCGCACGCCCGCATTGGCGCTGCGAGCGAGGAGCGGCGGAATTTTCGTCCGGCCAGTTAGGGGAATTCACACCGACCCCGCGTTTACCTGTTGAATGGAGGCCGTGCGTTTCGTCCGATCGCTCTCTGGGCTCGTGCTTTTGCCAGTTGTCCTTGCGGCGGCACTCGCCGCAACGCCCGCCGAGGCCGCGCCGACGCCTGTTCACCTTGGCCAGGTCGGCAGCGCAGCCACCACCGAAACCGCCACCGGGGCGGGCGGGTGCGACTGCACCGTGGCGCAGATGCATGAGGCAAGTCCGACCAGCAATTCCTATTTGATCCCGTTCGACGGGGTGATCGTCGCCAGCGGCACTTACGTCGGCAACTTCATCGAAGCCGCCGACACCGTGCAGGTTCAGACCGTACATAGGACCGGTTCGGCAACGGGCACTGTCGTCAGCGAGGGCACGGCCCACAACCTCCTTGGATTGCCGAAAAAAACTGTGGGCAGTTTCTACGACCGCCTGCCGGCGCACGCGGGCGACGTCCTCGCTGCGCGCTTCCACGCCAGTGCACTCCTCGAATCGACGCCATTCTTCTTCAAAAGCACCGCCACCGAAGACGAAGTGAGAGTGTCCACGGCCACGGCGGCGGGCGGCAGCCTCTCGGGGCCCGGTTCACCGGTGGCCGAACGCCGGGTCAACCTCGAAGCCGTGCTCGAGCCCGACGAAGACCACGACGGCTACGGGGACGCATCGCAGGACCTCTGTCTCGGCTCGCCGATCGCTACCTCGGCCTGCTCGGGTTCGCTCTTCGGCAGTGACCTGCAGGGCGAACGCTCGGTCAAACCGGCGGCCTGCCTTCCCTCCTGTCTATACGTACAGACCTCCATCGGCGGGGTCTCCACCGCAGCCTCCTCACCCGGGGTCATCGTTCGCTGGCGTGTTCTGAATGGCAGCAACGGCGCGTACCGAATCCACGTCCTCACCGACAATCCGGGAGGAAGCGGCGGGGCATTTCACGCGTACCACGTGCTCAGCACGAGCGAAACTGAGAACGTGACCGCGCCCACCGACCCGACGTTCTCGAAGATCTCGAGCTTCCAGACCCGGATGCCGATCCCTGCGAGCGGCTATGTCGGCCTGGCGGTACCCGGGAGCACCGTTCCCGGCTTCCAGTCAAGCCTCGGCGGTCAGGCGACCTACTCACGCACGGAAGCCCCGATCTCCGGCGTCACCGGTGTCGTCGGTGAATCCACAACGGCGTGATCATGTACGACGTCGACATCGAGCCCGATGTCGACGTCGATGGTTACGGCGACGTCACCCAAGACTCGTGCCCGACGGCCACCTCGATCCACGAAGGCCCGTGCCCCGCGGTGACGAACGGGGGCATTCGCGCGGCGCCTGGCCGGCTCGTCGCGCCTCCGAAGATCGGGTCGCTCGCGGTAAAGCCGAAGAGCTTTCACGCCAAGCCGCTCGGAAGGGTCCCGGCGAGCGGCAACTGGGGGACCAAGGTGAAGCTCTCGCTCTCCTCACCGGCGACCGTGACGCTCGCAATCGAAGCACGGCACGGCCGCCCCTTCCACGTCGTCACACGCCTGACCAAGCATTTCCCCGCCGGCCGCACCTCAGTCGATTTCAGCGGCCAGTACCGTCACGCCGGGAAGCTCACCGACCTCCCGCCCGGCCCCTACCGCCTCACCGCCACCGCTAAGAGCAGCGCCGGCACCGGCCAGGGCAAGCGCGCAACCTTCACCGTCCTGCCCCCCCGGCCGAGGCGCACCCCGACCTAGCCGATGCCCCCGGCGGGATTCGAACCCGCGCCGCGCGGCTTAAAAGGCCGCCGCTCTAACCAACTGAGCTACAGGGGCGTGCGGGCCCATGGTAATCCGATCAGGAAAGCTCGGGCAGCCCCTCCTCGGGGGTGGAAGCCTCGGCGTGGGTGCGGAGGGGGATGCGGCCGGCGCGGCGGGCGGCGTGACCCGCCTCGACCGCGCCCCGCAGGGCGGTGGCCATCGCGGTCGGATCTTCGGCGCCGAAGATCGAGCTGGCCGCCATCACCGCGGCGCAGCCCAGCTCCATCGCCAGGGCGGCGTCGGAGGCGGTGCCAATGCCCGCGTCGAGGACGACCGGGACCGCGGCCCGCTCGGCGATGATCGCGACGTTGTAGGGGTTGCGGATGCCGGCGCCCGAGCCGATCGGCGAGCCGAGTGGCATCACCGCCGCGCAGCCCGCCTCCTCGAGGCGGCGGGCGAGGATCGGGTCGTCGTTGGTGTAGGGCAGGACGGTGAAGCCCTCGCCGACGAGGGTCTCGGCGGCGTCGAGCAGCTCGACGGCATCGGGGTAGAGCGTGCGGTCGTCGCCGATCACCTCCAGCTTGATCCACTCGGTTCCGAACGCCTCGCGGGCGAGGCGGGCGGTGCGGACCGCGTCGCGCGCGGTGAAGCAGCCGGCCGTGTTGGGCAGCGCGAAGAGCCCGAGCCGGTCGAGCACGTCGAGGACCGAGCCCTTCGCCTCGGGATCGATGCGGCGCAGGGCGACGGTGACGATCTCGGCGCCGGAGGCGAGCAGCGCCTCCTCCATCTGCTCCAGCGAGCGGAAGCCGCCGGTGCCGGCGATCAGGCGCGAGGACCACTGCCGGCCGCCCAGCTCCCAGCCTTCGGCGCCGCCCTGGATCGCAGCCAGCACCTCGACCTTGTGGCCCTCAGCCAGTGGGGTCGCGTCCCACTCGGCGCGCGGAACCACCTCGCCGTCGAGTGCCACTGCGACGCCCCTGCCCTGCTGCTCGGCACCGCTCTCGCGCACCGCGTCGGCGAGCGTCGCCCCCTCCGGCAGCTCACGCTGCTCGCCGTTCAGCTCGATCCTCACCGACGCGCCTCACTCGCCGTGCGTTCGCACTTATCCGTGATATTCACGGATAAGTGCGAACGCCCTTGCGGGAGGAGGTGGGCGATCGTGTCGGCGGCCAGGGGCGCCAGCAGGATCCCGTTGCGAAAGTGTCCGGTCGCCCAGAGCAGGCCGTCGACGCCGCTCACGCCGACCAGCGGCAGGTTGTCGGGCGTCCCGGGCCGCAATCCCGCGGTCGCCTCGACCAGCTCCATCTCGGCGACCTCGGGCAGCAGCCGGTAGGCCTCGCGCAGCAGCTCGTGGACGCCGCCCGCCGTCACCGCGGTGTCGAATCCCTGCTCCTCGACCGTGGCGCCGACGATCAGGCGGCCGTCGGGTCGCGGCACCAGGTAGACGCGCTCGGAAGCGACGATGCGCTCGCAGGGCGCCGCTCCGTCGCGCGCGCGCAGCTCGAGGATCTGGCCCTTGACCGGGCGCACCGGCGGACGGGCGCGCTCCGGCAGCCACTCGACCTGGCCGGACCAGGCGCCCGCAGCGAGAACGACAGATGCCGCGCGCAGCTCCTCGCCGTGGTCCGTCCTCACGCCCTCGATTCGCCCGCCGTCGAGCAGCGCCTCCGCGACGCCCGTTCCGCTCAACAGCTCAACACCCTCGGCGTCGAGCGCCGTCAGCAGCGCCATGGAGAGCGCCCGCGGGTCGACCGATGCCTCGCTCGGCGCGTGAACACCGCCGTTGAAGGCGGGGGTCAGGCCGGGCTCCAGTTCGCGGCAGCGGCGCGGCGGCAACCACTCGGCGCCGAGGTCGAGTGAGCGCTGCAGCTCGTGCACACGGCGCAGCTCCGCCGCCTCGTCGCGGTCGAGCGCCACGTGCAGGGCGCCACAGCTCGTGTATCCGGTGGAGATCCCACTCGCCTCCTCCAGCTCGGCGACGAAGTCCGGATAGAGCGCGGCCGCGGCCAGGGTCATCTTCAGAAGCTCCGGCTCGCCGAAGGCGAGCTCGCCGACCGGCGCCAGCATCCCGGCGGCGACCCGCGTCGCTCCCGCCGGCGGCTGGGACTTCTCGACGACGGCGACACGGGCGCCCCGCTGCGCTGCGCGCCAGGCGCAGGAGAGGCCGATGACCCCGCCTCCGACGATTACCGCGTCGTAGCTCCGCTGTTCGCTCACACACTTGCCTCCGCCGGCATTACCCGGATCAGGTCCAAACGGTCGGTGGCCTCGATGCCACCCTCTCAGCCTCGGTGTCGACGGACACCATGGGCTCCCGTACGACACCGATGCTACCCCTCCGCCGGGCCCTTCAAGCCATAATCGCCCTATGAGCTTGGCGATGCCCGAGGCCCACGGCCCGCTGCGGCGCGAGCGGCTGCGCACCGCCCGCCTCTATTTCGTCTGCGAGGCGATGCCCCGCGGCGAAGAGCCGGAGGCCCTGCTGCGCGCCGCCCTGAGCGGCGGCGTCGACATCGTCCAGCTGCGCGAGAAGGAGCTGGGCCGGGACGAGGTCGAACGCTCGGCGCAGACCTTCCGTCGCCTCTGCGACACCTACAGCACCCTCTTCATCGTCAACGACGACCCCTACCTGGCGCAGTCCTGCGACGCCGACGGCGTCCACGTCGGCCAGGACGACGTGGGGGCGGCCGAGGCGCGAGAGATCCTCGGGCCGGAGGCGATCGTCGGGCTCTCCACCCACTCCGAGCAGCAGCTGGCGGCCTCTGCCGAGCAGCCGGTGGACTACGTCAGCGTCGGCCCGGTCTGGGAGACGCCGACCAAAGCGGGACGACCGGGCGTCGGCCTCGGCCTGGTCGAGCACGCCGCCGCCAACGCCGCCCACCCCTTCTTCGCGATCGGTGGAATCGACGCCACCAACGCGGCCGACGTGGTCGCCGCCGGGGCGCGGCGGCTCGGGGTCGTGCGGGCGATCCGCGATGCCGACGAACCCGCCGCGGTCGCCGCCGAGCTGCGAGGAGCGCTGGGCGCCGTCGGGGAGGCCCCTCCCGGTGGCTGACGCACCGCGCAAGCGCAAGCAGCGCGGCGCCCCTCCGACGCCGCGCGAGCGGATGGAGCACGGCTACGCCCGCGCCGAGCAGCGCAACCAAGAGGTGCGCGAGAACCTCCCCCCGCTGGCCGAGGGGGAGCGACCGCTGGTGGTGACGATCGCCGCCGCCCTCGCCGCGCTGATCGCGATCTCGATCCTGGCCGGCTACCTGGCCGGGGTCAAGGTCGAAGGCGACAAACCCCACTTCGCCCAGGTGCTGGCACCAGCTCTGTTGATGGGGATCATGGCCTGGGGCATGTGGCGGGCCCGCTACTGGGCGGTGCTGGGCTTCCAGCTCCTGCTCGTCTTCCTCATCTTCAGCGCCGTCTTCGGCCTCGCCGTGCAGGCGGCGAGCGTCGCCCAGTTCGCGGTCACGCTGGGGCTGCTCGCCGTCTCCGGCACGTTCTTCTACTTCATGGTGAAGGCGATGGCGCGGATCCAGATGCCCAGCCGCGACTGATTCGGTTCTATAGGCTCAGGATCGATGGCTGAGTCGTTCGATGTGATCGTCATTGGCGGGGGCCCCGGTGGCTACGTCGCCGCGATCCGCGCCGCCCAACTCGGCAAGAAGACTGCGGTCGTCGAGCGCGACAAACCCGGTGGCCGCTGTCTCAACTACGCCTGCATCCCGGCGAAGACCGTCCTCCACACCGCCGAGCTCTACGACCAGGCGCGCAACAGCGCCGAGCTGGGGCTCGTCGTCAAGGACGCCTCGATCGACTGGGACGCCCTCGGCAAGCGCCGCGCCGCGGTCTCCGAGTCGCTATCGAGCGGGGTGAAGATGCTCTGGGACAAAAACAAGGTGACGATGATCGTCGGCGACGGCGAGCTGACCGCCGAGGGCAAGGTCAAGGTCGGCGACGACGTCTACGAGGCCGGCACCGTGGTGCTCGGGACCGGCTCGGTGGCGAACCCGATCCCCGGCGTCGAGTTCGGCGACCGCGTCCTCGACACCTGGGGCGCCTGGTCGCTGCCGGAGCAGCCGCAGAAGATCGCGGTGGTCGGCGCCGGCGCCTCCGGCTGCGAGATCGCCTCCGCCTACGGGCGCTTCGGCACCGAGGTGCTGCTGATCGAGATGCTCGACCAGATCCTCCCCGCCGAGGACAAGGACCTCGTCCGCATCGTCGAGCGCGCCTTCAAGAAACAGAACATCACGATCTCCACCGGCAGTCCGGTCGAGAACGTCGAGGCGGGCGGCAACTCGGTCAAGTTCACCTACGGAGACAACTCAGCCGAGGTCGACTACCTCTGCGTCGCTGGCGGCCGCGGCGCCGACGTCGGGGGCTTGGGTCTGGAGGCCGCCGGGGTAGCACTCGAGGAGAACGGCAAGGTCAAGGTCGACGCCTACGGGCAGACGTCCAACCCGAAGGTCTACGCGATCGGTGACCTGGTCAACGCCAAGGCGCTCGCCCACAAGGCCTCCGAGGAGGGGGTCGTCGCGGTCGAGCACGCCGCCGGGGTGCCGACCCACCCGGTCGACCAGAACCTGGTCGCCGGCGCCACCTTCTGCCACCCGCAGGTGGCCAGCGTCGGCCTTACCGAGGCGGCGGCGAAGGAGGCGGGGCACGACATCAAGGTCGGCAAGCTGAAGCTGGGCGCGGTCGGTGGTGCGACCGTCTACGACGACAAAGACGGCCTCGTCAAGCTGGTCGTCGACTCCAAGTACGGCGAGATCCTCGGCGCCCACATCGTCGGCAACCGGGCCTGCGACATGATCGCCGAGCTGGTCGCGACGATGGCGCTCGAGGGCGGCTACCAGGAGCTGGCGCGGATCATCCACCCTCACCCGACGATCTCCGAGGCGATCCTCGACGCGGCGCGAGCAGTCGATGGCTGGGCAACCCACGCCTAGGGCGACCTTCTACTTCGACCTCGGGTCGCCTTACGCGTACCTGACCGCCGAGCGGATCAGCGGCCTCTTCACCGACGCGGAGCTGGAGCAGCCGGAGTGGCAGCCGATCCTGCTCGGGGGGCTGTTCCAGCGCTTCGGTCGCGAGTCCTGGGCGAACGGGCCAGGGCGCGAGGACGGCATCGCCGAGGTCGAGCGGCGGGCCGCCGAGCTCAGTCTGCCGCGTCTGGTGTGGCCCGAGCCCTGGCCGGGCAACATGCTGTTCGCGATGCGCGCCGCGACCTTCGCCAAGCAGACCGGCCGCACCGTCTCCTTCGCCCTCGCCGCCTTTCGCCAGGCCTTCGCCGCCGGTCGCGACCTGAGCGCGCCCGACAACGTCCTGCTCGCCGCCGCAGCCTGCGAGCTGCACCCGAACGCGCTGCTCAAAGCCGCCGGCACCAAAGGCGTCAAGAACGCCCTGCGTGAGGCGACGGAACAGGCCGCGGAGCTGGGTGTGATCGGCGTCCCCGCGATCGCCGTCGGCGAGGAGGTCTTCTGGGGCGACGACCGGGTCGAGGAGGCGGTCGCGGCCGCGAGCTAAGGTCAGGGCGTGGCCGACTTACCCGACGCCAGCACCTGTTACGAGCTGCTCGCCCGAATGGCGCTGATTCGGCGCTTCGAGGAGGAGGCCGGGCGCCAGTACCAGCGGGCCAAAGCGGGCGGCTTCCTCCACCTGGGGATCGGCGAGGAGGCGACGATCGTCGGCACCACCTCGGTGATGCGCGACGAGGACTACCTGATCGGCACCTACCGCACCCACGGCCACGCGATCGCCCGCGGCACCGACCCGAAGCGGGTGATGGCGGAGCTATTCGGCCGGGTCGACGGGACCAGCGGCGGTCGCGGCGGCTCGATGCACATCTTCGACCGCGAGAACCGCTTCATGGGCGGCTACGGGATCGTCGGCGGCAACCTGCCGATCGCCGCCGGGCTCGCCCTCTCCTCCGAGTACAAGAGCGAGGACGCGGTCACCGTCTGCATGTTCGGCGACGGCGCCTCCAACACCGGCAACTTCGGCGAGACGATGAACCTGGCGGCGCTCTGGCAGCTGCCGGTCTTCTTCCTGGTTGAGAACAACCTCTACGGGATGGGCACCTCGGTCGAGCGTCACTCGGCCCAGACCGACCTCTCCAAGAAGGCGGAGGGATACGGCATCCCCGGCGAGCGGATCGACGGCATGGACGTGCTCGCGGTGCGCGAGGGCGTCGCCGAGGGGATCCGCCAGGCCCGCGAGGAGCGCCGCCCGACCATCCTCGAGGCGTTCACCTATCGCTACCGCGGCCATTCCGCCGCCGACCCCGAGGTCTACCGCGAGCGCGAGGAGGTCGAGGAGTGGCAGCAGAAAGACCCGATCGAGGCCTTCGCAGGGCGCTGCATCGAGGCCGGCGTGCTCGGCGAGCGCGAGGTGCAGGAGGTTCGCGAGAAGGCCGACGAGCGGGTCAAGGAGGCGGTCGAGTTCGCCGACTCCTCGCCGGAGCCGGCGCTCGACAGCCTCTACGAAAACCTCTACGTCCTCGACAGCGCGGCAGGCTGGTACGCGGTCGACGAGCGCAGCCCTGAGCCGCACCGCGGCGAGCGTGAGGACCGTATGCCGGACGCGGCCCGCGAGCTGGCCGAGGCCGGCGCGGCCTACGCCGGGCAGCCGGACCGCCCGCGGCCCAATCCGGCCGAGGACGGTGACGCCCAGGAGGGAGTCGAGCCCGAGGTGGCCGGAGAGGTGGAGGAGGCGGCGGACTGATGGCGACGCTGCGGATGCGAGAGGCCCTGCGCGACGCGATGGCGGAGGAGATGCGGCGCGATGAGGCGGTCTTCGTGATGGGCGAGGACGTCGGCGTCTTCCAGGGCGCCTTCAAGGTGACCGAGGGGCTGCTCGAGGAGTTCGGCGAGCGGCGGGTGCGCGACACCCCGATCTCCGAGAACACGATCGTCGGCGCCGGGGTCGGCGCGGCGATGGGCGGGCTGCGGCCGGTGGTGGAGCTGATGACCGTCAACTTCTCGCTGCTGGCCCTCGACCAGATCGTCAACCACGCGGCGGCGATCCCCTACATGTTCAACGGGCACGCTCGGGTGCCGATGGTGATCCGGATGCCGGGCGGCGGTGGCCACCAGCTCGGCCCCACCCACTCGCACAACTTCGAGGCGCTCTTCCTCCAGGTCCCCGGACTGCTGGTCGCCTGCCCGTCGACGCCGGGCGACGGCAAGGCGCTGCTGAAGGCGGCGATCCGCGACGACAACCCGGTGATCTTCATCGAGCACGAGAGCCTCTACGGCAGCCGCGGCGAGGTGGTCGAGGACGGCGACGAGGTGCTGCGCTTCGGCGAGGCGGCGGTGCGGCGCCAGGGCACCGACGTGACGATCGTCGGCATCCTCAAGATGGCGCACGTGGCCGAGGAGGCGGCACGGGTGCTCTCCCACGAGCATGGGGTCGAGGCCGAGGTGATCGACCCCCGCACGCTGCGGCCGCTCGATCTCGACACGATCCTCGACTCGGTGCGCAAGACGAACCGGGCGGTGATCGTCGAGGAGGGCTGGCCGCACGGCGGCGTCGGCGCCAACCTGGCGACGCTGATCACCGAGCAGGCCTTCGACCACCTCGACGCGCCGGTGCAGCGGGTGACCGGCGCCGACGTCCACATGCCGTACTCAAAGCGGCTCGAGCAGGCGGCGATCCCGCACGAGGAGCACGTGGTGAAGGCGGCCCTGGCGACGCTGGAGGGGACGGTCTGATGGCCGATATCGTCATGCCGCGGCTCTCCGACTCGATGGAGGAGGGAACGATCCTGCAGTGGCTGAAACAGGTCGGTGATGAGGTCGCGGTCGGGGATGAGCTGGTCGAAATCGAGACCGACAAGGCGAACATGGCCTACGAAAGCGACGTGGCGGGGACCTTGACCGAGATCCTGGCCGAGGAGGGCGAGACGCTGCCGATCGGGACGCCGATTGCGCGGGTTGGAGATTCGAGTGAGGGTTCGGGCCGTTCAACCGCGGGTCCTGTCGGCGCAGGGGACCCACCGCCCCCTCCGGTAGCTAAAGCTTCCTCGGGGGCGGTCCCCCCTGCACCGCCACCCGCGGGAGAGAGGTTTGAGCCTGCGACGACCCCAACCGCCGAGACGACCGCCCCGGCCGAGCTGGCGGAAGCTGGGGATGGGCATCGGACGAAAGCTTCTCCGCTGGCGCGTCGGCTGGCCAAGGAGAGACAGCTTGATCTCTCACAGCTCCACGGCTCCGGGCCCGGTGGGCGGATCCTGAAGGTGGACGTGGAACGCGCTGCTTCCTCCGCGGGTGATGGGGGGGTCGAGGACGCCCCCGCCCGCAGCGCCCCCCCATCACCTCCGGCAGGACCCGCGGTCGACACGCCCAGTCCCGAAACGGCCAAAGGTCAGGTCACCTACGAGGATCTCTCGAAGCTGCAGTCGACCATCGCGCGGCGGATGGCGGAGTCGAAGGCCACCGCGCCTCACTTCTACCTGCGGGCCGTGGTGGACATGAGCGAGGCGGTTGCCGGGCGGAATCAGGTCAAGGCGCGGGCGATGCCAGGGGACGTGATCCCCTCGTTCAACGACATGGTGGTCAAGGCCTGCGCTCTGGCATTGCGGGAGCACCCGCGGGCCAATGGGGCCTATCGCGACGGGCGGTTCGAGCTCTACTCGCGGATCAACGTCGGGGTCGCCGTGGCGGCCAAGGACGCTCTGGTGGTGCCGACCGTCTTCGACGCCGACCGCAAGGGGCTGCGGCAGATCGCTTCCGAGTCACGGGCGCTGGCGCAGCGGGTCCGCGACGGCCAGATCACGCCGCCGGAGCTCTCCGGCGCCACCTTCACCGTCTCCAACCTGGGGATGTACGGGATCGAGGGCTTCTCAGCCGTGATCAACCCGCCGCAGGCGGCGATCCTCGCGGTCGGCGCGATCGAGGAGCAGCCGGTCGTCCGCAAGGGCGAGCTGACGACCGCCCACCTGATGTCGGTCGACCTCGCCTGCGACCACCGCATCCTCTACGGCGCCCCCGCCGCCGAGTTCCTCGCCCGGGTCCGCGCTCTGCTGGAAGAGCCCCTCGCCCTCGCCCTATAGCCAATCCTCCGCCGCCGCCCGCGGGCGTTCGCACTTATCCGCCATATAGACGGATAAGTGCGAACGCCCGCCTAGGCGAAACGCGCCCGGGGAACATGACTCGGGAGCGGCGCTCAGCAGGTCTTGCGGGCGCCGGTCATCGCGTTCCACGCCCGCGAGAGGGAAAAGTCCGCAGCCACGCGGAAGACGCCCGGGTGGCCGACGCGGGCGAGGGTCCACTCGCCGCGGCGGAGCAGGCAGCCGCTGCCGCGGTTGATCGACCAGTAGGGGGTGAAGGCGACGCGGACGAGGAACTCGCCGGGGTCGGTCACGTCGAGGGCGAAACCGCTGCGGCCGAGGCGGCGGATCTGGGCGGCGGCGGTGCCGAGCGGCTGCAGCAACGGCTGCGGGTCACGGACTTCGTAGACGCGCCAGTGGGCATCGCTCCAGCGGGGCTTCAGGTAGGGCGGGTCGCGCAGGATCAGACGGCGCTCGGCAACCGAGGAGTAGTCGAGCGGCGCGTCGGGCAGCGCCACGTAACGAATCGCGTTCTCGTGTAGCCAGGCGCGATAGGCACGGTCGGTCAGTGATGGGTCGTCGTCGTAGAAGACGTCGTCGCGGGTCGTGTCGAGCTGGCGCAGCCAGCCTCGCGCCAGTTCGAAGCCCGGTGCCAGGTAGGCCGACTCCCAGTGATTGGCGGTCGGTGGCACCTCGATCCGCGCGGAGCGGCCGTCATGCTCGCGCAACCACGAAGCGACAGGCGCGAAGTAGGCCGAGGCGGTCGAGGGGTCGCCGACGCTGCGGGCGATCTGGTTGACGCTCGCGGTCACCTGCCAGTAGAGGCCGCCGGCCAGCGCCGCGGCCAGCACAAGAGTCGAGAACCGCGAGAGGCTGGGCCGGTGGGCGAGCACGACCGCGGCCAGGATCGGACCGCCGAACAGCGCGCCGAGGCGGACCGCGTTGCCGCCCATCGGGTTCGGGGCAAGCCAGAGCACCGTCGCTCCCAGCGCGTAGGCGAGGAGGACCCGCCGCAGCTGCCGCTCCTCTCCCGCCAGGCCGCGGGTGACGAAGAGCACTCCGCCACACCAGAGCGGAATCGCCACATACGAGGAGAAGGCGAAGGGGAACTGGCCGGGCTCGGGGAAGGCGAGGTTGGGGATCAGCGTCAGGGCGAGGGCGATGGACGCCGCCCAGGCCGCTCGACCGCGGGTCCTGTCGTGGGGTATGGGGGGGCACTGCGGGCGGGGGCGTCCTCGACCCCCCCATACCCCACGCCACCCGCGGGAGAGGCGGCTTAGCTGGATCGCCGGGTCCCAGACGCCGGCGAGAAGCACACCGGCCAAGGAGACCGCCGCAACGGGGCTCGAGAGAGCGCAAGCCGCCGAGGCAAGCAGCGACCATGGGGTCCGGCCAAGCTGGAGGGCGCGCAGAGCAGCGAGGCCGCAGGCGACGCCGAGGGCGAAGGTGAGCTGGCCGTCGGCGAGCAGCGTCACCACGCCGGCCGCGAACCAGAGCGTCGCCCAGCGGGCCGAGGCGCCCCAGCGGTCGCGCACGAGGCGGTCGAAGAAATAGGAGGAAGCGACGACGGCGATGGTGCCGACAAGGCGAGGGCCGAGCAGCGCCGCCAGCGGCGGGAAGAGGACGCTGTAGGTGAGGGTGTAGTGACCGCCGTACCAGCTGCCGTTCCAGATCCCCAGGCCGGCGCGCTGGAACAGCTCGGTGCGGAAGACCTGGGCGGCGAGGTCGCCGACCTGGGGGTTCCAGGCAAACATCGC
Organism: uncultured Solirubrobacterales bacterium; assembly: GCA_963706605.1. GTDB lineage: Bacteria > Actinomycetota > Thermoleophilia > Solirubrobacterales > 70-9 > VRUE01. The sequence continues at coordinate 1,203,086 of OY970165.1, read as the reverse complement.
GGCGGCGAGCGCGGCGCTGAGCGCCACGGCCGGAAGCCAGTCGGGTCGGAGAGCCTTGGACTGGGCCATGGGGCGGCGCCAAGGATAGAGAGCGCGTTACTCGTTGCGGCGCCGTGCAACGATTTCAAGGGTGAGCGAGAAAATCCTGGTGGTCCGCTGCGGTCTCGTCCCCTACGAGGAGGCGCGCGTCGCCCAGCGCTGGCTGGAGGGGGCGCGGCAGGAGGGCGAGGTTCCGGACGTGCTGCTGCTGCTGGAGCACCAGCCCGTCTACACGCGCGGCCGCCGCTCCACCGACGAGGAGCTGCCGATGCGGCCCGAGTGGTACGAAATGCAGGGGATCGAAGTCCAGGACACCGACCGCGGCGGGCGGGTCACCTACCACGGGCCGGGGCAGCTGGTCGCCTACCCGATCGTCTCGCTGAAGCCCTACGACGACGACGTCCACGAGTACGTGCGACGGCTGGAGCGGGTCGCGATCGAGGCGCTGGCGGGGCACGGCGTGGCGGCGGAGACGATCGAGGGACTGACCGGCGTCTGGACTCAAGGCGAAGCGCCGGGGCCGGAGGCCGGCGCCGGGGCGGCGCGAAAGATCGGCTCGATCGGCGTCCACGTCAGCCGCGGTGTCACCACCCACGGCCTCGCGATCAACGTCAACAACGACCTGCAGCCCTTCGAGTGGATCGTCCCCTGCGGAATCGACAACTGCCGCGTCACCTCGCTCGGCCGCGAGCTGGGTGCCGAGCAGGATCTCGACGCCTTCGCCGACACGGTGGCGAGCCGCTTCGGCGAGGTCTTCGAGCGCGAGACCGTCCCGACCGAGCGGGCCGCGCTGGGACTCGACAGCGCTAGGCTCGGCATCGCATGAAGGGTCCTGAGCCGACCGCAGAGGCAGGTGAGACGGTGGAGCGCCTCCACGTCACCCGCTCGCGCGCCAAGCCGGGTGGGACTGCGGCCGACGCCGACAGCTCCGTCCCCTTCCGCCGTGCCCGCAAGCCGCCCTGGCTGAAGGTACCGGCGCCGGGCGGTCCGACCTACCGGCGGCTGAAGTCGATGATCGGCAGCGACAACCTGCACACCGTCTGCGAGGAGGCCAACTGCCCCAACGTCGGCGAGTGCTGGGAGCGCGGCACGGCGACCTTCATGATCCTCGGCGACGTCTGCACCCGGCGCTGCGGCTTCTGCAACGTGAAGACGGGGGTGCCGAGCTGGAACGACCCGCTGGAGCCGCTGCGCGTCGCCAACCAGGTGAAGAAGATGGGGCTGCGCCACGCCGTCGTCACCTCGGTCGACCGCGACGACCTGCCCGACTACGGGGCGAGCGCCTTCGTCGGCGTGATCCGCTCGATCCGGATGCAGGCGCCGGGCTGCAAGGTCGAGGTCCTCACCCCCGACTTCCGCGGCCAGGAGATGCCGCTGGCCAAGGTGATCCACGAGCGGCCCGACGTCTTCAACCACAACGTCGAGACGGTGCCCCGCCTCTACCCGAAGGCGCGCCGCGGCTCCAAGTTCCTGCGCTCGGCCCGCGTACTGAAGACGGCGAAGGAGATGGGCGGCGCCGAGGTGGTCACCAAGTCGGGCCTGATGGTCGGCCTCGGCGAGACCTTCGAGGAGATGGTCGAGACCTTCGGCATCCTGCGCGAGCACCGCGTCCAGGTGCTGACCGTCGGCCAGTACCTGCGCCCCACCGAGAACCACCTCCCGATTGAGCGCTACTGGCACCCGGAGGAGTTCGAGGCGCTGGAGCGCGAGGCCTACGCGATGGGCTTCGAGTCGGTTGCGGCCGGTCCCCTGGTCCGCTCCAGCTACCACGCGGATCAGCACCTGCCGGAACCGGCGGCGGTCGTCGGCTAGTCCCTCCTAGTCAGTCTCCGGGTCCGATCGGCCGCGGCCGCGGCTCGTCCCAGAGCCCGAAGCGGTCTCGCCAGTACTCGGTGAGGAAGATGTTGTTCGGGTCGCGCTCGGCGCGCAGGCGGAGGAAGTCCTCCCAGCGCGGGTACTGCGAGCGGAAGAAGTCGACCCAGGTGCGGTCCCCGGCGGGGTAGAGCGGCTGGAACTTGCCCCAGTGCAGGCGGAAGGGGATCTCGGCTTCGCGCAGCAGCGACCAGAGGCCGGCGAACAGCGTCTCGGCCGGGTTCGCCGCGTTCTCGGCGAACCAGTACGGGTCCACCCGCAGGGCGCCATGCCGCCACTCGTCCTCGCCGTCGCTGTGGGCGGCGTTCATCCAGAAGCGCTCCGGCATCACCGCATACAGCTCCCAGGCGTAGGTGCCGGTGCGGCGCAGGGCCTCGGCGTCGTCCTTCGGCTCGGCGAAGTAGCCGCGCAGGAGCTGCATCACCTGCCGCGTGCGGGACAACGGGATCCAGGCCTCGGTGAACTCGGTCGGCATGAGCACGTCGCTGGCCTGGTTGTCCATCGGCAGCCCGTGCCAGCCCCCGTCCTGGAACGACTGCGGCTTGCCCTTTTCGGCGCCGTCTTTGTCGGCGTCGAGCGTGACGAAGGCGTCGACGAGGCGCGGGAAGAAGTCCGGCAGCTCGCGCTTGATCAAGGGCGCGACGGGCTCGAGCACCGTGATCGCCGCGTCGACGCCGAGCTCGATAGCCGCCCCGAGCGCCTTGCCGAGCAGCTCGCCGACCCTGCCGAGGTCCTTGCTGCCGAGCAGCTCCAGCACCTTCTCCAGCTCGTCGAAGTCGTCCTCCAGCTTGGCCCTCGCCGCCGAGAGGTCGTCGAGGTTGCCGATGACCGTGAAGAGGATGCCGAACAGGTGCTGCTCGGTCTCGGGGTCGTCGCCGAACTGGGTGTAGGGCTTGGGCTTGAAGCCGGGTTCGGCCTCGATCCGGCGAGCCTGCCAGGTGAGCACCCGATCGGCCCCGCGCTGCGGCCACCACTCGAGGCGGGCGAAATCGGTGTCGTGGAGGAACCGCTCCAGCGGGGGGCGGTCCGGCCCACCGTCGCCGAAGAGGTCGACCGGGCAGGTCTCGATCGTCGTCGTCGCCTGCTCCCCCCTGATGTTGAAGGCCTCGACGCACTCGAGGGTGATCGTCGAGACGACGCCGAGCAAGCCCAGGTTCGGGCACATCGCGTAGAAGAGCCCGGGATCCGCGTCGTCCCGCGTCACCTCGTGCACCTCACCGCGGCCGTCGACGATGCGGAAGCCCCAGAGGTTGCGGTTAGCGGAGAACCGGAGTGACCCGCCGGAGGAGCCGGTGGCGGTGAAACCGCTGATCGTCTGGTGGGTGATGCCGCCGGTGTCCTCCAGGGACCAGCCCTTCTCCGTCGCCAGCTGCCAGAGCAGGCTGGTCTCGAGGGTCGCCGTGCCGGTGGGGTCGCTCGGGTCGGCGCCGAGGTGGATCCCGGCCTCCGCCTCGACCAGCCTGCGCCCCTCGTCGCGCACCCGCCAGCCGCGATAGCGATCGAGCATCAGGTTGAGGTTCGGGCCGGGCGGCGGCGCCTGTTCGCTGACCCGGTTGGGGCGCGTTCCCTCCGGGTCGGAGTAGATCGCGTGCGAGACCGAGTGGGCGGCGCCGCGGACGCGCAGTTGCCTGCCCTCCCGGTAGGCGGCCTTGACCAACTCGACCAGCTCCTGCTCACTGGCGGGATGGTGAAAGCCATCCGCAGCGGGGGGTGGGACGGCGTCGCTCGCGCCTACGCCGGCCACAGCGTCTCGAGCACCCGGAGGGTGTTCTTCGAGGCCATCAGCTCAGCATTGGCGGGCCCGTACCGTTCGTGCAGCGCCCCCTCCAGGAGCCTGAGATCGGCGGCGGTCTCCAGCCCGCCCATCGTCGGCTTGATGAAGCCGTCGAAGTCGGTTCCCAGAGCGATGTGCTCGAAGCCGCCCGTCACCTCGGCGATCTTGTCGATATGCCTGTAGATGACCTCGAGCGATTCGACGAGGGTCTTGGTGTCGCGCCGCCGGATGCCGTCGTTGAGCTGATGCTGGGCCATGATCAGGCCGACGAGGCCGTTGCGCCGCTTGATTTCGAGCAGGATCTCCTCGTCGTGCATGTACTGCTGCTTGCCGAAGCGGTAGCCGGCGTGCGTCGAGACGACGGGCATCTTGGCCTCCGGGTCGAGCTCGTTGAGCAGGGCGAAGGTCTCCTTGATCCCAGGCGGATCCATGTGGGTGATGTCGATGAGGATGCGGTTCTTGACGAGGCCACGGACCACCGCTTCGCCGCGCGGCGTGAGGCGATCGCTGCCGCGCTGCGGGAAGACGAAGTTGTAGAGCGGATCCGGCAGGAAGGGCAGCGCGGGAGCGTTCGTGGCGACCTGGCGAAAGAAGAGATGGGCGACAGTGACGTATCCGACGCCTCTTGCCGCGAGCTCGGCGCAGTTGGCTTCGATCTCGGCATCGGTGTCGCCGAGGTGGAAGCCGCCCTCGACGACGTGCACGAGAGCGGTCGCGCCGGCGTCGAGCGCGGCATCCAGCTCGGCGCGGCCGTGCACCATGCGGATCTGGGCGGGGTCATGCCCCCCCACCTCTTCCTCGACCGCTTCGAGGTCCTGGATTAGCTTCGGGAAGTAGCCGGACTCGGGTGGCGACGCGTACGGCTTGCTCAGATCGATCTCCTCGAAGGGGCGAAACAGCACGGACATCGCCAGGCCGACGTTGCCTTCGGTCAGTTTCTGGGGATCGATCCGGTAGTCACTCCACCAGTTGCGGTTGCTGCCCAGCCGGTTGGCGATCCAGAGAACCACCGCACGGAAGCGATCGCCGAGGGTTGCCCGATGGCGAACCTTCCCCATCTGCTTCACCGTGCTGTCGGGTTCGAAGTCGGTGATCACCCTCATCGGGTAATGAGCGTGCCAGTCGGTGAGCATCGCGAGCACACTAAACGATGCTCGATTGTAAAGTCAAAGTGGAGCCAGCCGGGATCGAACCGGCGACCTCCGCCTTGCAAAGGCGGCGCTCTGCCAGCTGAGCTATGGCCCCTCACCCAAAGTGTAAGACGGGCGGGCCGAGTCCGTCGCAACTTCAGTCGTCGAAATCGAAGTCCTTGGGGGGCTTCTGCTCGAACCAGAGCTGGTCGTCCTCGGGCGCCTCCTCGAGGAAGTCGGGGGTCTCCTCGAGCACGTCCTCGTCGGGTCGACCGGCGGGCGGCTCCTCTGCCTCCGTCTCCTCGGACTCAGGCTCAGCCTCGAACTCCGCCTCCTCGTCAGCCTCGCTCGGCGCCTCCAGTGCCTGGTCGAGCTCGTCGGAGAGCCGCTTCTCGTCGAAAAAGTCGTCGGGCTCGTCCTCGACCTCGGCGACGTCGTCCTCGTCGAGGCCGGAGAGCGGATCAACCGGGGCGAGCCGCGGCTCGCTCATCTCCTCCTCGACCAGCTCCTCTTCGGAGGGAGCCTGCGGTTCTGAGGCGGCCAGCTCCTCCTCGACGTCGAACATCTCGGTCGGCTGCTCGGCGATCGCCTCCCGCTCCTCGGTCGAGGGTCCGGCGGATATCTCCGGCTCGCTCGCCTCTGGCTCAGGCGGCAGCTCGGGCACCGCCTCGTGTTCCATCGCGGGCGACTCCTCCTCGGCCGGCTCCTCGGGCTCCTCGTCGTGAGCGGGGTGCGGCGCCTCCTGCAGGTCGGCGATCTCAGCGCGCGACAAGCGGCGTGGCGAAGCCTCCTCAGCCTCGGCCTCGGGTGCCGCCGCCTCCGGCGCTTCCTCGTCGTCCGTCTTCGGCTCCGCGGGCTGCACCAGATCCGGCTGGGACATGAACTCGGTCGGAGCCTCGGCAAGCGGATCGGGGGCGGATTCCCCGTCCCCAGGCCGCTCAGCGGCCCCGAAAGCCTCGTCCTCGAGCTGTTGCAGCTCGGACGCGTCGGCGCCGTGCTGCCGCTTCAGCTCCAGATGCTCTTTGATCGCGTCGTCGAGAATGCCCATGCTGGTCCCTGGGAACCTAAAGACTATGCGGTTATCCTTGCTCTTGCGAGGCCTCTGGGACGTTCCTCCCAGCCACGCACGAGGGGCTATAGCTCAGCTGGCAGAGCGCCTGGATCGCACCCAGGAGGTCGGCGGTTCGAATCCGCCTAGCTCCATGATTTGAAGTCCCTGCACGCGGCGGGGTTCCGGTCGGTGACGGGCCACTACGGTCGGCCCACGCGGGGCACCATTTCAGGCACGAGTGCCTGAAATCACGGCGATGCGCGGGGATTAGCGGCGATTCCCGCCGATTCGGACTCGCTTTCGTGCGCAAGCGGAGCTACGGTCGGCGAGCAAACTGAACAGTGCCCCGGCGGCGCTCGACACGCCCCGGGGCCGGCACCGAAGTACACGCCTTCGATGCGCGGAGAACGCTACTCGCCGAAGTACTACGGCGGGAATCGCGGCGGCTCTTCGGTGCCCTGACCGAGAGGAGGGCACTGTGCCCGTCACGGCAACGATCACCAAAGAGCAGCGCGACGGCCTCTACGAATTGGTCCGCCACCACCTCTACAGCATCGACGACCTGTGGACCGCGTTCGGCCGAAGCCGGAACTACGCCACCGCCGAGCGCCTCGGCATCGAGTTCGGCGAAGACTTCCGGCTCCTAGCCGACATCGGCTGGGCCGCAGATGACGGTCGCAAGAGCTTCGAGCTAACCATGCCGCCCTTCGACCTGACCGAACTGCTCCGGCGTCTCCACGCCGAAGCGGGCAAAGTCCTGGTCGAGTCAGGCACCGAGCGAGAAGCAAACGAAGACGACGCCAGGACCGACGAGCGTTTCCAGATCGGCTGGGACGCCTGCGAGAAAGTCCTGGCCGATCTCGATCCGCAGAAGGACGAATCGTCATGAGCGCGGCCAAGAAGGGAAAGCGCCTTCGCCCCGGAGAGCTGGATGGCCAGGTGCTCGCCTACATGCGCAAGCACACGGACGACGGCCCGCTGACAGCCAGCGCGATCGGCAATGGCATCGAACGCTCGGCCGGCGCCATCGCCAACTGCCTCGCTCGCCTCACGAAGGACGGGAAGGTGCGCCGGGCCAAGAAACACCCGCGCGCGTACATCCTCAAGGAGACGAAGTCGAAATGACCGCCGAGTCGGACCTGCGGTTTTTCGAGGGCCGAGGCGCAGGCCACAGGGAGGTACGAGGCACCCGTGCATCGGACGCCTCGGCACCTGCCTCGGCTCTCGAAAAACCGCAGGTACACGGTGGCGGTGTCTTGCATAGAGACAGCGCGACCGACTTTCCCTCTCCGCCGTCGAACACCCGAAATCCCTTGCTTCTCCAATACGGCCGTTCCTGCGTTCGCCGCCTCCTCCTTCAGGGAGCACAGAGGGCCTTCCCACATCCGCAAGCTGGACGCCCTTCGCCCGCGCCTCTAACCGATCACAACAGCAGTGACGATCAAAACCGCCCCGGCGGCCAGTGCGCCTATCGCCAACTTGATCGCGATGTACTTCCTCAAAACGATTGGCGCAAGCGCCAGAAGTTGCTCAGCGTCGCGACTCTCTCTCGCGGCCTCATCATTGAGGTCCGAAATAAGCGTCTCGCACCTCTTATGGGTGCGGACATCGGCGAAGTAGCGGACGCGACCGTGGTCACCGTATCCAGTCCGAGGCCAGATGGTATAGACGAGGGTACCCACGCCAACGGCAGCCGCAGCCACACCCATCCACCAGACAAACTCCGCTCCACAGGAGAGGTCGTGAGGCCTCCAGCGGCCGGAAAGGACCCCGCCGATCACAATGCTGATCACAACACCAGTGGCAGCAAAAAGAATCTGCGCCTTGCTATCGGCGCGATTGAGCTCCTCCCGGGTCTCGACTAGCAGCCCGGCGGCTAGCTCACGGCCGGCGTCTGTCAAAGCTTTGTCGTCGTCTTGATTTGCCATCTCAGAAGATCGTGGAGTAGTACCTGGTGGAGCGTACGTCGTAACTTCCCACCGAAGCTAGATTCTTGGTCGACTTAACCCAGATACTTTCTCCATCGGAGTTATTTACCACGTTAAGATGCTGCTGCTTTCCGATCGTGTTGCGCACGTTGTGCGTAATCCAAATGTTCTTCTGTCGTTCTCCAAGGTCACTTAGCTCAACTGCGATATAGACCGGCAATCCAATCCAAACGAGATCCTGCTTGGTTTGATCATCACCTCTCTTGCCGCTCTTAACTACGTGGACCTCGCCTTGCGCAATACCGGCTCCGAAGTCAATGCTCGTTCCATGCGACCCCAGCACGTCATTGATCTTCATGACATAGGCCTTCAGGTCCATAGCCGCCTTTACCGCTCGGGAAGCGGCATTTTCCCCACGAAAGAAAGCCAGGGCACCATCGCCATTGAAGCTGCGAAAGTGCCCTTCCCGATTCTCTACGCAGTAGACCACCGCTTGGAGAAAGCCCTTGTGTGCCTTGGCGCTTACGAACTCCGTCGAGTCCTGGCTTACCTTGCGAGAGCTACGCATATCGACATAAAAGACGACCGCATGTCTCATCGTCTTAATGGTATTTCCGAAGGTGAGGTCCGCCTTCTTCGGGACTCCCAGTGTCGTCTGCCGATTGTATGTCTCAGTCAGATACCCCTTAAGGGTGTCCCAGTTGGTGGCGTGGCTCATAGATCGCTCCAACGAGTGATCATGCCGCAGCTAGCTCTTTGTCTCCGGTTGGCTCCTCTGGCTTGGGCCGCCACTTCGGCAAGGCGCCCGTGTTCAAGCCCAAGCGCTCCGTTTCACCACGCAGAATCCCGCGGCAGAATTCAGCACCACAGTTGCTACACCAAGTACCACTCATCTCGCGGGCATTCTCCTTCTCGCCCCCGATACTCTCGACCGTCGTTTTCTGCCACAAGGGAACAACTCCCTGACCAGGCACTCCGGCACAGCAGCCACAGGTGTACCGAACGTACTCGTTCTGGCGGAGATCCTGGAAGAAGCGCGCGGTCACAACGATTTGGCCAGGATCGGCAGCCTGGGCACACTTCGTCGCGTAGTTGACCGGCTTCCCTGCCCACACGGGCTCGTTATGGCTACCGCGCACCCCGATCTTCTTCCCCAGAAGCACGCCGCGATCGGCCCCGATGCGCAGCCCGGACTCTTTCATCTCGGGCACGTCCTCGCCGAGCTGCTCGCGAAGAAGCACAGCGAGCTTCGTCCCCAAGCTATTCAGGGAGATCGCGGCGCAAATCGCACGCTCGTGATGATCGTCGCCGGCGAAGACCGCGAAAAGCCCGTCGCCCTGGATGTCGACGAAGTCAGGAGTGAACGGCTGCAGCACCTTCGAGCAGTTGCCGGTCGCGGCCTGGTAGAGCCGGGCTCCGATCCGGGCCTGCTTGCTGTAGCTGACGGCCGTGGAGCTCTTGAGATCCGTTGCCACCACCGAGACATCGGTGATCTTCTTCCAGACGTAGACGCCGTCCCGGTTCTTCTCAAGCGGCAGGTTCGCAACGTCTGGGAAGACTCGCGTCTCCTCGATCTTGACGGCGGTCTCGAGATCAGTCTTCGCCTCGGCCGCGAGCGCGTCGACGACGCTGACGATGTTCGGACCCGAGGCGGCCTTGAACGCCTCAACCAGTCTGATTTCGTCGCTCATGATGCCTCCTCGCCGTGTCCCGCCCGCTGCTTCAGTGATCCGAGCCTCGCTCCAAGCGTGCGCTTAACTGCGTTGGCGACGTGGTAGCGCTGCATCACGGCCGTCGTCAGCGCCTCCTCGCTAAGCGCCGCGTCGATGTCGTCTGGGCTCCAGCGCTGCTCGCCTTGGAGGGCCTGGCAGCCGATGACGGTCTCGACCAGGGCCTGCTCAAACCACTCATGCACAACATCGCTGATCGCCTTGTTCTCGGGCTCGACCCGGTACTCGCCACACCAGTAGTCAGCCATGTCGGTGAAGACGCGGAAGTCGGAGTTGGCCTGGATCAGGTTGTCCTCGCGTATGTACTTGGCTGCTCGATCCTCAAGGAAGCCTGGGGCTCTGGTGCCCTCGGCCTCGGAGATCCAGGTGACGGGCGGTAGCTCTTGCTTGCGGCTGCGCTGCTCCTCGCCCGGATCGCCTTCCTCAGCCAACATGGCTGCCAACAGCCGCCCCGTCGTATCGGTTTTGCTCGGTCGACCGGCCCCGTCTTCCGCTGGTTTGCGCTCTTCGTCGGTCGGCATCGGACTGCGCCGCCGGCGCAGGTTCGGGTCGCCCACCGAGAGACGGCCACCTTGTCGGCGGCGGTAACGGGACAGACGGAAAAGCTTGTCGTAAGCGCGCAGCCGCTCCTCGATTGCCTCACGGTGGCTCTCCGACTGCGTGCCGGCGATCACCGCATCCATATGGTCGCGGATCTCCTGCGGCATGACCTCGCGGAACTCTGCGGCCCAATCGGCATACGGCAAGGGCTGGCCGTCGCGCAGCAGTTGCGTACGCGCCGTGTTAGCCGACAACCGCCCGGCGCTGCCATTGGACGGCTCGGCATAGAGCACCACACGGTCGTAGCCGAAAATCACGCCGAACTGATGCAGCCGCGTTACCCCACCGCGGCCCGTGCGGAGCTCGTAGAGCTCGTCCTGGAAGAGCGTGGCGAAATGGCCGATGTTGACCATCTCCGAGGCCTTGGCCCGGGCGTCAGATTCGTCGAGTATCCACCAGTAGATGCGGGCCTCGCCGAGCTCGAGGATGCCGGAGGTCGTCGAGTGCTCATCGAGGAACTCCTGCTGGCCACGGACGCGGCGGCGGATGTTTCGCTTGGAGTCCTCGGGATCGGCGCGCCAACCCTCGCGGGCCTTGACCTCGACGTCCTCGGGGAAACGGAAGTAGCGAGCATTGAGGTAGCGGTTGACCCAGCGCGAGGGAGTCGGTACCCCCTCCGGCGGCTCAATCGTGTTGTGGCCCTCGCCGAGGCCGAGTAGGACGACCTTCGTACCGTGCTGGTCGATCAGGTCAGGCTTGGCAGCGTCGGAGATCGGCTGCCAGTAGCCCCAGCTGCCGTCGGTCCGCTCGAACTGACGCAGGCCGTACTCGCCAGACTGGGGATCGCGCCAAAGCTGGATCATCGCGCCGTGGCCCTCGCGCCAGGACTGGTAGATCAAGCCAGCTGGGTTGCGGGTCGCCGCGGCGACCTTGGCGCCCACCCCAAAATTCTTGTCCATAGCCTGCTCGTGGATCGAGGAGGACAGGTTGTTGATGTAGTGGCGCATCTCCTCGCCAGTCATGCCGCGACCGTCATCGATGACGCACAGCTTGTAGAGCTCACCGTCGGAGAGTTCCCACAGCGACCAGTCGACATCCCAAACGATCTGGCTTGCCCCTGCCTCGATCGCGTTCTCGGTCAGCTCGCGTATGAACTGCAGGTCGTCGCAATCCTTGCCCAAGCGCTCGAGCATGAAGCCGATGTTCTCGACCCCCATCGGCAAGGTCTGGTCCACGGCGTCGCTGGCCGCAGCTGGCATGGTTTCCACAGAGTCTCCTCCTCGTCGTGCGGGCATGGCCCGCCTGGACTGGACCGCCTCACTCCGACTGGCGGCTGGTCGTGGGTCACTGTTAGTGAGCGTCGACCGGCTCGCGGCTGCGGGGGGGCGTATGTGCGATACGGACTATAGCCAGGGTCGCAGTGGCCTAGAAACGCCAAGGCCGCAGTTTGCGGTCCCAGTCCCTTTCGTGTGAATGCGAGTGCGCCGGCCGATCCGCGGAGACTCCCGCAGCGGAACGAAAGCCAGTCCCAGCTAGAGCTAATGCCGCTCAGACACGAACCGCGAGAGAAGGCGCTGCGCGAGAGGGCTTTTGAATTCTTCGTGCCGCAACGCGTAGTGCCAATGGCCCGCCAACCACAGGGTGGCGCCGAGCGCCAGGACAGCGAGCCCGCTGGTATTGCCAGCGGTGGCGATGCCTACCGTTCCGGCGAACATGAGCAAGGCACCGGCGCCTCGTGCCAGCAGGCCGCCGAATAGCCAAAGTCCGGCAAGGATGAGGATCGCGAAACCAAGCCCGGCGGGGATCATTGCTGCACCTCCTGCTCCGGCATGGGCAACTCGGCTAGCTCAATCGGGTCACCGTTGACCAGCGCCTTCAGCCTGGAGCGCTCGGAGGAGCCGCGACGCATCATGTGGGTGTAGACGCGCAGGGTGAACTTCGGGTCGGTGTGGCCGAGCTGGGCCATCACCGAGGCCGGGTCCTCGCCGGTGGCGATCAGGATCGAGGCAAAGGTGTGGCGCAGCTTGTGGGGCGTGACGCCGTGCGGCAAAGGCGTCTGGCCGCGCTCTTCGAGCAGCTTGTCGGCGCGCTTGACGGCCGAGGCGAGGATGCGGTTGCGGAGGTTGTCCTTGTCCCGGTGCCCGCCGGTCCCGGTGGGGAACACCGGATCGTCGGGGCCGCTGCGGTAGGCGCGCGCCTTGTGAGTGGAGAGTTCGTCGCGCAGGAGGGGCAGCAGGACGATCTCCCGTAGTCCGGCCTGGGTCTTGGAGCGGCCGATCGAGATGCGGCCGTTGGCGAGGTCGATGTCGCGCCAGCGCAGGTTGCACAGCTCGCCCGCTCGGGGTCCGGCAAGGAGCAGCGTGGCGATGATCGGGCGGCGGTCGTCGGTGAGCCAACGCTTGTCACGGTCGAGCCGGCCCGCCGCCTCAAGCAACGTCGCGATCTGCTCGACCGAGTCGAGGTGCACCGGAGCGGGTCTCTTCGCCCGAAGGCGGCGTCGGCGGCCCGCCGCGGGGTTCTCGGAGATGTATCGGTACTCCACCGCCACCGAGAGCACCCACTGCAAGGTGTCGATCGTCTTGTTGATCGTCGCCGGCGAGAGGGGCCGCAGCGCCTGCCCCCAGTCATTGCGCATCGGCTGGCCGCTCTCCCTCGCGCGGCGCCGGGCCTCGGAGACCTCGACCATGTGGCCGCGGAAAGCGTCGACCGCCTGGATGTCTATCTCGTGGAGCGGCCAGCTCCCGAAGTAGGGCATGACGTGCGCGAGAGCGTTCTCCTTGTAGGCGTAGTTCGCCTCACTCATCTCGCTCTTGCGGGCCGCCATCAGGCTCCGGGCGAAGGAGCCGAAGGTCGGCATCGTGTCGGATGCCTCCTCCGCTGCCCTGACTCTGCGAGGTCGTCGCGTCGGCGGTACCCAGATGCCGCGCCGCACATCGGCCATGACATTCGCCAGCTCCTCCTCAGCGCGCTTGCGGTCCCAGCCCTCGGTCTCCGGGCCGAGCGTCAGGTACTGACGCTCGCCGTAGGCGCGGAAGCGGAGCGCGTAGCCGCGCCCGCTCTTCCAGTGGCGCTCAACCACCTGGCCTTCCGATCTACGAGCCACTTCTGTCACCTCCTGGTCCGTGAGCACCGGAGGAGTGGCGGGCGCGGTCGCCAGGTGGCGGCGGAGATCCGCTCGCCTCTAGGCTGGACATCGCGCCGAAGCTCAATCCTTCGACGCCGGGCCGGGGGCGTTTGCGCGCCGCCCGGCCGTCTGTTTCCTGTCCGACGACAATAGCTCTCCGTCGGCGTGGAAGCGAGCGCCTGCGCACGCCTACCGCCGCTCCTCGTCGTCGGGCGAATTGCCGAGCCAGTCGACCGGGCGCTTGCGGTCGCGCGCTTCCCGGAAGATCGGCGCGAACGGCCCTTTCCGCTGCAGGTCTTCGAGGCGGCAAAAGCTGACCGCCACCTCGCCGCGCGCCTGTGCCATCGCCGGGTGGTCGCGCAGGAGCATCGACGCGAATGTGCGCCGCGTGGTCAGCGCTTCCCGAGAGGCGCCGGTCAGTACGCAGAGAACCCTCGGGAAGACCGGATAGCGATCGCGCCAGAGCGGCTGTCCTTCCGCGTCGGTGGCCCGGTACAGCTGGGCATAGCGACTCAGCTCCGCGACGAGGCGATCGACCGAGAGCGTCGCACGGTCGAGCTCGAGGAAGCGCAGCTCGAGGACCGTGTCGTTGTCCTCGGGTCGCAGGTAGGTGAGGACGGCGTCCGCGAAGAGCGTGCGGCGGCGACGGCCGCGACCGCGGCTCATGGGGTGGGCGACCTCCTGCCGCCAGGAGAGTGGACCGAATTCGTCACCGCGCTCGCGCGCCGCCTTCAGGAAGCAGATCGCGGCGTCGTTGACGGCGAGGGTGTGCGCCCTCAGCGGGCCGGCCGCGTCGCTCGCCTGGAGCACCCTCGGCTGCGTCTCCAGTCCGGCCACCTCGAAAGCGAGCACGGCCCCGCGCTCGCTGACGAACCAGAGCCGTCGCGGCGAGATCCGCGTGTCGACGTGGTGGATCAGCCCGGCCTCCTCGATGCCGGCGAGGATCTGCTGCGTGCGCCGTAGGCTGCGGCCCGGCAGATGAATCGTCTGCACCTGCTCGGTGGAGAGGACGCGATGCTCACCCAGCGAGGTGATGATCTCGGCAGTTGCCTCGGGCAGGCCAACGGCCGCGGTCGGTGCCGGGTGGCGACCCTTCTTATCGGCGCGGCGATCGGTGCGCGCGCCGGTGCGGCCATGCGAGCGCCGGCCATGCTGGCCGCCGCGCGCCGTTGCGATATCGAGCCGCTGCGTAGCCAGCGCGGAGGCGATAGCGACGGCACCGAGAGCGAGGGGCGCGAGCGACGAGGCGGGAACGATCGAGAGCAGCGTCGGGGCGGCGAGATTGCACTTCATGTCCCGACCTAGATGCAGCGTAGAGATGTCGGCAAAACGCCGAGCTGGGAAACGGCGCTGCCATCGGCGTTCGCGGCGGTCCGGCCCTGTCGCGATTTGAAGGGTTGGACGACAGGATGGACGCAGTCTTGGTCGAAGGGATAGACGCAGCCGGAACCGTCCACCTCGACGCATCGGGAGGTGCGCCGAGCGTGGTCTCCGACGCGCGCGGACTTGGGGAGGAACAGCGGGCAAGATCTTCATGCCCCTTGGACTAACTCCGCTCGCGAGGGAAGTCAAATGGCCCTACGGCGTTGCCCGTAATCCCCGCGCATCCCCGCTAATCGCCGCGTATTTCCCGAGAAAAACTTTTAGGTTTGCATCGAAAGGCCTGCCTTAACGCTGATGCCTTCTCGCCGCGAAGGCATCTGCGCGCAACCGCTGCTTTGTCGTCTCAGTTCGATCCAGCGAGGGTCTTCAAAGCCGTAAGGGACGGGGCGAAGAAATACTCGCCAGCAGTGACGCGGACGACCTCCGGGCCGAGGCTGAACGGATGAATGCCGCTTGCCTCGTGCAGTGCGTCTTCGGCGCCGGCGTCGTGCTCACCAACAACTGGGTCGGGTCCATCTGGCGGTTCACCAGATACGGGCGGGGTGTAGGGGCCGCCTTCGGTGGCGGGCTTCCCGCCGCTCGGGAAGTTCGGGTCGTTCAGCCAGCGGTTTTGGACGAACTCGAACTGACGAGAGACGTCGGCAACGACGCTAATGAAAAGGAGTCCACGCGCATGACCGTCATCCTTAGTCGCGTTGTGCGGAAGCTGCTCCCCGAAGGGGATCCCTCGGCGAATCATCCGCCTTCGTCCCACCGGCTCGGTCTCCGATTCTGGTCGAGCCTCATCCCGTGGATTCGCCTTGCGAATGTGGGCGAAACGCGGGGTTCGGACGCCCTCAGCGTCTTCGCTCTGAAAGCTGAACGCGTTGGTCACGCCAGCATCTCCCTGATCTTCGTCCGGGGAGGTCGCGGTGGGCGTCCCGCTGGGCCAGCGGCCAACCATCTTGGCGCCCAACTGCGGCGGCGTAGGGATCGGGTCAGCACCGCCGATCAATAGCTGGGTTTGCTGACGAAATGCGAAGACATCTTGCTGCAGGCGTCGAAAGACAACAAAGCTGCCAGCCTTGAAGAGATCGTCGGCGTCAGCGATTTCTCCCCTCTCGTCGGGATAGCCAAGCACGAACTCCCCGAGCGCGACAGCAGGTGGCTCACCTTCTGCCGGCGGCGGGTCGACCCCGACCACTGACGGCTGGGAAATACCGTCCTTGAACCCAAAATGCTCGTGCCCTCGGAGGCTTCCCTCCAGGGTCCGGCCACGCTCGGAGAAGACCACCTCGCAATCGGCGTCCTCGATCCGTTGCCTCACCTCGTCCAAATGGCGCTCGAGGTCATCTACTCGGTCAGCCGCAAGGATGATCAACGCATGGATGCCAGGTGCGTCGGGTCGAAAGTCCTTTTTCCAATTCGACGGAGCATCCGGTTCGCGCGTGTCGCCGATCTGCTCGGCGCGATGCGCCATGCCTTGCAGAAATGCCGTCTTCCCTTCGCCGTCCGGTAGGCCGGAAAGGTCCGCTTCAAGCTCCTGGAAACCTCTGGCGCTGAGCATCACCGCCATCCACGTCGCCTCGATGACATCTTCGCCACGGCGCGCACGGATCTCCGAAAAGAGTTCGTTGAAGGCCCTGACCTCCCGATGGGTGGCAACGTTCGGCTCCAAGTGCTTCAGCAGCTTGCGCCCGCTCTTTGCGTCCTTGAAGCGGACGAAGAGCATCTCCTGATGGTCCTTGCGAAATCCTGCGAGGCCGAGTCCTTGAACGTTGTCGGCATCAAGAACTGTCGTATCTGGGGCCGCCTGCATCAGTCCTCCTAGCATCTTTGAACGAGACTGCGGCGGCTGGACACCACGCGAGACCATTAGCAAATCGCCGCGATACCTATATATCAAGGCTCCGCCTCCGCAGTCGAGAAGCGTGGTGCGTCAGCCTGGGCTCGTGCGAACCGAGGAGGCTCCGGCGGCTACTTTGTGGCAAAGCAGCGGGGATTCTCGATGCAGTACCAGTTGATTCCAGAACAACGGCACTCACATCCGACAAAAGGCTCGGCTGGCTGAGGCGTGCTGGCGTCGATGTCTTTAACGAGCAGCTTGGCGGGGTCTCGCTCGTAGCTGATGTTCCCTTCACTATCCCGGGGGGCCTCCCGCCGCTCGCGCTTGGCGATCGAGGCAAGTTGAACGGCCTCAAGCGCCACATCGTAGACGTACTCGCGGGACCGAAAATCGCCAACAACAGGCGTCGTGAGATACGGCAACTTCAGCCGTCTTCCAAACAACGAGATGGTCCTGGGTACGCGATGTACATCGCGTCTGCGAACACTGCGGCCGACTATCAAGGTGAGGTGACCCGCTTGCCAGGCAGCACTGCGTACGGCCGCGAGGTAGGAGGCAAGGAATCCGACTGCGGCGCCCGCAACGATGCCTGCGCCATGGGGAACCGTCGTGTGATGCGAGACGGTAAAGGTGATGGCAAAGGACAGGCCGAACCGCAGGGCCAGCGCGGCGACGATGCGATGGATGTACCACCATCGCGTAATCTCGCGCCACGTTTCGGGCCGACGGGGGAAGTCGCGGTCCGGTTCGCGGCAAGGACGGATTCCGAGCAGGCCGCTGATCCTCGGCAGAATCACATACCAGTCAATGAGGCTGGAGAGAAGGATGATGACCGCCGTGATTCCGAGCAGCACAGCTGACGCCGGTGCGATGCCCAGGTCGAGCTGTTCCACCGAAAAGGCCAGGACGATCGCGGCCGCTACGCCGCCCGTCACCAGCGCCGCTCGAGTGTCACCCGCGACGATTAGGTCTGGACGCTGGCGGTGCCACGGAACCTCCTTAACACCAGCGGCCAGCAAGTCTCCGCGGTAGCGCAGATAGAGCACCCCAGCGCCGAGCGCAGTAACCGCGGCGCATGCAAGCGCGGCTATTGCCGGCCCTTGAAGAGCCAGAAGGAGAAGAGCCAACGCCAAGGCGACGGCTTGGCCTCGTACGTAGGGCTCAGGACTCATGAGAGGAAGGGCAGCGCGACCGACGAACTCGCGACGCTAGCTTGACCGAGTTGAACCGACGAGGTTGGATAGGGATTTCTGGCGGAGGTCTTGCTGTTTTCGCGGCGATCGTCGTAACCCAGGGGCTCGTACCCAGCACAAGCTTCGACCCCGTCCGGCAGGAGATATCCGAGTACGCCCACACGCGCGCGGGGGGCCTGATGACAATCGCCTTTATCGCTTGGGCGCTCTCTTGGGCTGTTCTTGCTGGACCCGCGCCCTCCCTCCCACGAGGTCCGGGGCGGCTTTTCCGTCGGCTTCAGGCCTTGCAGAGGGCGGCATTTGCAGGCGCGGCGATCGGCCTCGCCCTTGTGGCGTGCTTCGCGACCGACCGAGGAAGGACCGAGCCGGGGGTAATTACCCACGTGACCGCTACCGGCCACGTCCACGACGGCGCCTCTGCCCTCGCGACCGTAGGCATCCTTGCTGCAGCGCTGGCCGGCGCTGCATTGTCCAAAGGTAATTTCCGAGCCTGGACCGTACTTCTGGTAACTATCGGTATCGGTAGCAACGCAACCTTGCTCGTCATCGGAGATCCACTGCCAGGGATTCGACAACGCATCTTCGTGGCAGTCGGATGTCTCTGGCAAGTGCTCTGGCTGGTTGCACTGTGGCGGTTGCCCGCTGCGATGGACAGGGAGAGGCGCTAGCAAACGGCAGATCGGCTCTGATTGGAGGTGGCTTTCAGATGGCGCGATTGCTTGGTGCGCGGCCAATACCGAACTCGACGTATTCGGCCGGGTCACTGGCGCGGATACTCGATCACTTCATCGCCACCGAACGTGCGTACCACGTCAAAGAGCGTCGTCAGTTCGTCACACGCAGACTTGATGATCTCCTCATTCTGAAGCAACGTCTTTACGTCGCCCAGAGTCTGACTTCGGCCGCTCACCATGCCGCCGACCGTGTCGTCGGGCAAGCGATCCCCACGGATCGTCGTCCAAGTCAGCGGATACTCCATGAGCATGTACTCGCTGACTAGATTCTGCTCATCCGGCGTAAGTTCAAGGCGGTAGCTGAGCGTGAAAGACATCCCCTTATGCCCGCCGAGCATACCCTTGACGGCCTGTTGGCTGCGATTGATTATCAGTTTCATCCCTGCCCCCCCGATGCCAGTGTTCGATGGTGAGTCTGCCCGAGCCCAACTTCGCTCCGCCCAAGCAACTTTGCTGCAGACGCAGCGGCAGCTTATACAGGTACGTTGTAAAATCTGTAACGGAACGGGCCGACGGCTACGCCGCTACTCACGCGAGCGCCAATGCCGCGCTGCGGGATCCCAATAGCCGTCGGTTTCCCATCGAAGCACAGGGTCGAGTAGCCGGGCGGCGGCTGCCTGTCCGGCTTGGATATCGATCACGATCCCGACTTCGCGAGCCAACTCCGCGTACGGTCTTGCCCACGAGGGCGGCGGGGGCGGGATGGCCTTCGGGAGCGGCTGGCGGGCGCGCTGCTCGAAGGTAACTGCAAGCGCGTGGCTGAGGCGCTTGGCGTCCAGTTCAGCCAGCTCGCCGATCAGCACGAGGTCGACGAGATCCTTGACTCGGGTACTTTCCCGCTCGGCCTGCCCATATGAGCCGGTGTAGGCGTGAAGCTTCTCGGCAACGTGCTGCTCAAGCGGAACGACCGGCAACTGCGGCGTTGCCACGTCTGCGAACTCCAGCGCGTTCGCCGTAAGAAACGGCTCCGCTTGGATCGGCGACGATTCGCTGAAGGCAACGTCGACGGGGAATTGCTCGAAGCGGCGGCCTGCGAGGTCGGCACGAACGGTGTAGCGAACGGCGCGGAAGCCGGCGGCAGCGTCAAGCGCCGGGGTACGGCGAACGTCGAAGGAGAAGAAATCGCCGAGATCGACGCCGGTGGCTGTGTTCAGGTGCTCAGTCGCGGCTTCCTCGTCGTCGGCCCGACCGAGGTCAATGTCTTTCGTCGTTCGGGTGCGAAGGCCGAGCCGTAGCTCCAGTGCGAACGCGCCCTTGAGCACCCAGCCGCCCGACTCCGACGCCGCGAGTCTGGCGAGAAACCGCTCGAAGGCCACGCGCTTGCGCAGGCGCAACAGCGCCGTGCCGCTTGCCTTGGCCTCATTCTTCAGGCGCTGCTCGAGTGCAGTGCGGAATGCCTCTGGCGTTTCGTATTTCACGACTGTCCATCTTGATCGACCGCGCCGCGGACGAGCTCGGCGACACGACCACCACGTTGATCGGCTCGGGCGAGTAGCGATCGGCGGGTTGCGATGCCTTCGCCTAGCACCTGGCGAACGGCCATCTCAATCTGCTCAGGGGCCGTTCCGGCGCCGGCCGCGTCGAGGATCGAGCGCACCGGGTCGGTGACGCGGATGCCTTCGCGGGACACGACTTCGGACGGCTCAAGGGCCTTCGTCGTCGTGTGCAGGGTTACTCCCTGAAGCCGCCTGATCCCACGATCGTCGCGATCGACCAGCAGGTGGACGGCGTTCGGGATGACATCCGATAGATCGTGAAGGTCGAGTGCGCTCTCGTGGGAGACGACCGCTCGCTCGGTGCCGACCGCGAGCCACTTCGCTCGCACCTCCTCGTGACTCGAGCCCGGATAGCCACGCAGCCGGTACAGGCCTCGTCGAACGTGCTCGTAGCGCCCGGAGCGAACATGATGAGCGAGCAGCTGTGGGCTGAAGCCGGCTTCGCGCGCCTGCCGGGAGGTGAAGTAGCCGTCCTGCCCGTAGGAAACCTGGTTCAGGGCGACGGCATCTGGAGCCTGGTTGTCAGACATAACTAAAGTATAGCTATATCTTTCTGCGACACTCAGAGCAGGAGATCCCGAGGCACTCGGCGCCAGGAGTGCCCGAATCGCCGACAATCCCCGCTAATCGCCGCATATCCGCGACGTTGGCAACTCTCAGCCGCTCGCGCGAATCCCCTGCTAATCCGCACTTTCTAACGCCGAAGTGCTGGCCAGAGCCGAGTCATCGCACCCAGGAGGTCGGCGGTTCGAATCCGCCTAGCTCCATCGCCAGAAGCTCCTGCACAGCGGGAGGCCGTGACCTGCGAGCCGAACCGGCCAGCGCCTCGCGCGAGCATTCCTTCCAGGACTTTTCTGGCCGGTTGTGCCCCCATCTCGTTCCGCACCGCGGGTCAGACGACGAGGCCGGGATACAGCGGATACGCCTCCGTCAGCTCCTCGACGGTGGTACGTACTTCGTCGACCAACACCTGCGGGAGCTCCGGCTTCTCGCGGGCGTCCTCGATCGGCCCTGCCGCCCCGAGGACGGTGGAGATCAACTCGGCGATTCGGCCCATCTCCCCTTCGCCAAAGCCGCGGGTGGTCAGAGCCGCGGTCCCGAGCCGGACGCCGCTGGTGAACCACGGGCCGTTCGGGTCGTACGGCAGCACGTTGCGATTGAGCACGATGTTGCACTCGCGCAGGGCCGCCTCTGCCTGTCGACCGTTGAGACCATGCTGGCGCACATCCACGAGCAGCAGATGGTTTTCGGTGCCGCCGGTCTGCAGCACCTCACTGCCGGCCACGAGCGCCTCGGCCAGCGCCCGCGCATTTGCGGCGATCGCCGCCGCGTAGTCGCGGAACTCCGGTGCAAGCGCTTCGTGGAACGCGACGGCCTTCGCCGCCATGACGTGGGGCAGCGGGCCTCCGAGGATCATCGGGCAGCCGCGGTCGACGGCGTCCGCGAACTCGCTCGTGCACAGCACGAGACCACCGCGTGGGCCGCGCAGCGTCTTGTGCGTCGTCGAGGTCACAATGTGCGCGTACGGAACGGGGTCGAACTCGCCCTCGAAGACGCCGCCGGCGACAAGGCCCGCGAAGTGGGCCATGTCGACCATGAACACAGCGCCGACCTCATCCGCGATCTCGCGGAAGCGGCGGAAGTCGATCTTGCGCGGGTAGGAACTGTGGCCCGCGAGAACCAGCAGCGGGCGGGTCTCCAGCGCCAGCTCGCGCACTCGGTCGTAGTCGATCAGGCCCGACTCCGGATCCACACCGTAGGGAACGATCTCGAAGAGTTTGGCGGACAGGTTCGCCCGCATGCCATGCGTCAGGTGGCCGCCGGAAGTTAGCTCCATCGCGAGCATGCGCTGGTTGACGAGGCGTTGGCGCAGCTCCTCCCACTGCTCCTCGGAAAGGAGCCGCGAGTCCCGCACGCCCTGCTCTTCGAGGTACGGCTTCTCGACGCGCTCGGCGAGGATCGCCGAGAAGGCGACGAGGTTGGCGTCAGCGCCGCTGTGCGGCTGCACGTACGCATGGTCGGCCCCGAACAGCTCCTGAGCCAGCGACGCGGCGGCGCCCTCGACCGTGTCGACGTTCTCACAGCCCGCGTACCAGCGCTTGCCCGTGGCGCCCTCGGCGTACTTGTCGGTCATCCACTGGCCCATCGCCAGCTGGACGGCCGGCGAGCTGTAGTTCTCGCTCGCGATCAGCTTCAGCGCGTGCCGCTGGTCCTCGAGTTCGCTGCGGATCGCGGCGGCCACCTCCGGCGCCACACCGCCGACCACCTCAAGTGCGGACTTGAAGGCCTGGCTGGCCGTGGAAGCATCGCGGATGGTCTCGGGCACCATGGCGCTCACCTTACTCGGCACCCTTGATGGCTGCGAATGCTTTTCGCGTCCGTGTGGAGTGCGGCATCTACCGCACCAGCCCAAACGGCAAGTACGCGGTCTGCGACCGCCACGGCGCCGGAGGCCAGCACTTCCGCACCGCCGGCTATGACGGCCGACGCGACTCCAGCGGCTGTCGAGTCCGACTCTCTAGCAGTAGCTGCATCCGCTCGGCCGCGGCTTCAGCCTCAGGCCGTCCCTTCCTGGTCAGTCTGTCGTGGTACACGTATCGCGACAAGCGCGCTCTGAACGCGGTACGCCGAAGCGCCCAGCTACTCCAGTTCGCTTGCGATGAAAGCTCCTTTAACGCCGCCCGCCGAAGGTCGCCTCGCACGACCAGATCGCCGAGATCGCCGACGGCAATCAGATAGAGGTCCATTCGCTCAGGGGCGGGGAGGAAATCCGAGCGCCGATCCGGGTAGGCGACCAGTTGTGGCAGCAGATCGATGACTATCCGCCCCTCGACCGTGCCAAAGCTCAGGACCCGCTTGGCCCTTCGGGGAAGCCCCGCCGTTGGTACGTCAGCTTCGATCCTTCACCTCGAGTGTCATGAGGCGGCGGGAACCTCAACCACAGCCTGCGGCCGCTCGGACTCCAGCCTCGGTGACCGCCACCGCGTGCGCGGGTCAATCGAGGTCTCGATCACGTTGCCCTTGTAGCGCTCGATCGCGTGGATGATCGACTCGACCAGCTCCTCGCCGAGCAGGGTCGGCTCCAGGCCGAGGTCGAGGAGCTTGGTGTGGATCGCGTTGTAGTAGTGCTCTTCCTTCTCGACCCGGGGGTTGTCGCAGTGCTGGATCTCGACCGAGTAACCGAGGTGCTCGGCGGCCGCCTTCACCAGCTCGGCCAGCTCCAGCACCGAGAACTGCTCGGTGAACTGGTTGAAGACACGGAACTCGCCCGCCTCGGCGGGGTTGGTCGCGGCCAGCTCGACGCAGCGCAGGGTGTCGCGGATGTTGAGGAAACCGCGGGTCTGCCCGCCCGTGCCGTACACGGTCAGAGGGTGGCCGATCACCGCCTGCACGCAGAAGCGGTTGAGCACCGTGCCGAAGATCTCGTCGTAGTCAAAGCGGGTGATCAGGCGCTCCTCACCGGCCGTCTCGTCGGTCTCGATCCCGTAGACGACGCCCTGGTTGAGGTCGGTCGCGCGCAGGCCCCAGGTGCGGCAGGCGAAGTGGATGTTGGTCGAGTCGTGGACCTTGGAGCAGTGATAGAGCGAGCCGGGCAGCTTCGGGAAGGGCAGGGTGTCCTTGCGCCCCTTGTGCTCGATCTCGATGTAGCCCTCCTCGATGTCGATGTTGGGCTGGCCGTACTCGCCCATCGTCCCGAGCTTGACCAGGTGGCACTCGGGAACGTGGTCGCGCAGCGAGAAGAGCAGGTTGAGGTTGCCGATCACGTTGGTGTGCTGGGTCTCGACGGCGTGCTCGCGCGAGATCATCGAGTAGGGCGCGGAGGGCTGCTCGCCGTAGTGGATGACCACCTCGGGGCGGGTCTCGGCGACGACGCCGTCGAGGAAGTCGCCGTCCTCGACCGAGCCGGGGTAGCTGCGGATCTGCTCGCCGGAGCTCTCCCGCCAGGCCTCGATCCGCTGCTCGAGGTCGCGGATCGGCGTCAGCGAGTCGCTGCCGCCCTCGCCGACCCAGCGCCGGCGTGAGAAGTTGTCGACGACCGCGACCTCGTGTCCGCGGGCCGAAAACCTCAGGGCAGTCGGCCAGCCCAGGTAGCCGTCGCCCCCGAGAATGAGGATCCGCATAGACGCAGCAGCGTAAACGGTCTGAAGGGTGGATCGCCCCGGGGCGGACGAGTATTTGGCGGCCGCCGTCACTCCCCTCAGGAACGTGGCAATCTGCCCGCGCATGAGCATCGGTAGGGACTTGCTGTCGCTGACCGTCACCTACTTTCTTGCCGGCTTTCTTGCCGGCTGGATAGTTCTGCCCTCTCCCCTGGGCGGCTGGGACCGGCTTTTCATCTCGCTCGCTCTCTCCGTTCCTGCCACTCTGCTCGCGGCGGCGCCGGGAGTCGCGACGCATTCGCTCGGAGCGTGGAACGTGACGCTCGGAATCGCGGTTCTCGGCGCCGCGGCGGCTTGGCGCGCGCGGGACACGCTTTGCGCTTTCGTCGTCCGCCTGCGGAGTCGACGTCTGCGCGTTGGCCGGCCGGCCACCGTGCCCTTGATCCTGGTCGGGCTCGCGCTGGCCGTAACCTGGTTCACGGTGCTGGTCCCGGAGGGGGTCGAGAACACTCGCAGTGGCCACCCCAATGGCACCATCGTCTACTACCACTGGGGCATCGTCGGCAGGGTGGTCGAAGCCGACGGCCTGCCGGCGACCCTCCCGGAGTGGGGGCGGCAGCGCGAGTTTCCCTACGAGTATGCGTTCTCCGTAATGCACGCCGCCGCGAGCGCCTCGCTGGCCGGCGGGGCTGGCTTCACCCTCGAGGAGCGATACCGGATCGCAATGGTGCTGGCTGCGTTCTTTGCCGTCCTCGCTCTCTGGCGACGCTGGCTGCCCCCTTGGTGGGCCTGGCTCTCGACCGTGCTGACTTTGAACGTGAGCAGAGTGGAGACGCGCCTGCTCGTCTACAAGCCGGAGGCTTTCGCGTTCATTTTGGTGATCTGGTCCGCCTGGCTGTTCGACGAGGCTCTGGAACGGCGATCCAAGAGATGGGGGGCGATGGCCGGCTTGGTCTTGGCCGCTTCCTTCCTCGCCCACCCGGTCGGTTCGCTGCTCGTGGCTCCACTCTGGGGCGGGATCCTGATCGGCCGGGCCGTCCCCTCGCTATGGCGTCGACTTCGGAGACATCGAGCGAGAGACAGCGCGGCCGATGAAGCGCCGACGGCAGGCTCGCCCTTCGGCAATCCCATATTTTCGACCATTCCTTGGCGCCCGGTCCTCGCTGCGCTGATCGTCTTCGTGCTGCTCTTCGGAAGCCTGCGCACGATCATCGGGACGACTGGCCAGAATCTGTCGCAGAGCGCGACGAATGGAGTCGACGAGACTCGCGTCGTCTACAACCTCGCCTACGTTTCGGCGAATCCTTTCGCGCGCCCAAGGGTGCCTGAGTGCTCGCACCCATTCGGGGTCTACTCGACGGTGAGGCCGTTCTTCTCCTCCAATGCATCATGGTTCTTTTTCGACGTTCATGCCCGGTCCAGCGTGTTCCTGATGGTAGGAGCACTGATCCTTCTCGTCGGAGCGTTCCTGCTCCAAGCCCCTCCGCGCCTGGGGCGCTGGCCGGACTCGGCAAAACGGGCGGCGATCACTTGGGGGTGCTACGGCATCGGCGTCTACCTGCTCGCGGTCCTGATCTGCGTCTACTACTCGACCTGGGTGCCGCAACGGGTCGGGCCTATGAGGCTGATGCCCTATTGGGCGCTGATATTCCCGATCTTCATCGCCGGAGTCGCCTGGGCTGCGTCACGCCTTCTTTCCGGGTTGAGCCCGACGCTCTCCGCCCGCCTTTCTGGATTGGACTTCCAGGGCCGAGCTGGCTGGTTTGGGAGGGGCGTGGGGCTCGTACCGGCGCTGGTCGTCTCCGCCGCAGCGATTTGGACCTTCACCACGATCAGCGCCACCCAGGATCGTGGCGTTCCCCCGTTCTACATCTCCGAGCCTCGCGCCGGCGGGCTGTCTGAGGACGCGCTCCGGTCCTACCACTGGATGTCCCAGCATCTGCCTTCCGATGCTCTGATCCTGACCAATGGCTACGAGGAGGGAGCCCTGGGCATGCTCAGCCACCGCACCGGCCTTCTGGACGGCCGCACGCCGTTCGCGCAGCCCGATCCGTGGAGAGCTGAAGCGATTCGCTGGCTGAGTCAATCGCGGGCGTTCTTTCTACGTCCCAGCTCAGTCTCCGTGCCAGGCGGTGCTAACTACGTCTTGGTCGCGCAGCGCGATGTGAACCTCGGGGGTTCCTATTTTCCCACCGACTTCTCGGCCCTCGTTAGGGACCCCGATCTCGAACAAATCCACCGCTTCGAAGGTGTCGTGCTTTACCGGGTCCGGCACCCGGGAATCGTCAGCCCGAGTCAATCATCCGGCCAGAACGATGCAAACGCCACGAGATCCGATAGGATCACCGCCGCAAGGGCATGGGGAAACTTCAGAAAAAGCGGGAGGAAAACCCTCGGCGTCGTTCCTACAGGGTCGCAGCCATCCTGCTGATCGCAGTCGGAGTGGTTCTTGTCGTCGCGGCGGTTTCGCTGGGAAAGAACGGGCCCAGCGCCAGCAACTTCCAGTTTGCGGTTGATTCAAGTGGAACGGGACCACCTCCGAAGTCGAGTCCCGGGCAGGCGTGTAAGGGCCTGAGCCAGAAGCACGCGCAAGGTGAGAAGGGCACGCCGTACTCGCAGTGCGTGGTCGAAGCAGCCCACGCCAAGGGCCCGTAGGCCTAGGCGATCAGCTCGCGGGGGGCTGCGATGCCCTTGCGACCCGTTCGACCACCTGCGCCAGCAGCTCGTCATCGGCCAAGCTCCACTCGCCGCCTTTCTTTACGAGGTTGATGCTGGCGGGGCGGGGCGGGGCGGTGGACCCAGGGCGGGTCACGAAAAAGTAGAGCGTCGCTTTTTTCCCGTGAACTTCCGCGGAATTGAAAGCAGGGATCCCGGCGAACTGGTTAGAAGCGGCTGCCAACTCGCGTTGCAGATCGTGGAGTCCAGGTCCCATTCCGGGTGCGTAATAGCTGTGGACAACCGTGGGATTGCCGTACTGCACGGCTTTCCACCACTGTAGAACGGTCCGCTGAGGCGTGCCCGGCTTGTATTGGCTCAGGTTCTTTGCCGCAACGTAGTTCCCGACCGTCGAGGTGCTGTCCGAGCTCGATGACCCGCCACAGGCCGGGAGGCTGAGCGCGCTGATCAAGACCACGACTCCTAATGCCGCAGCACGAGTTGCTCGGCGCCAGCGTAGATCGGACGTTCTGCCGCCCTGCGCCACCCAAACCTGATCCATAAGCACTGGCTGACTCTATACTCAATGTCCTGGACGAGAAGGGAAATTTGATCCGAACTTCTCACGCTCGATCAACCGTCCAGCCCCGGCTTCATCGGCGCGGTGCTCGGGCAGCTGCCTGCGACGGTGTGCCAGAACGGCACGAAGCGGGCGGGGGGAGAGGCGTCTTCCACGCCACGGCGGTCGCAGTAGTGGTCGACCGCGCGAGCCGGCGCCGCCTCGACGTCGTCCTCTCGCTACTCGGACTCGGGTCGTTCCTCGCCCGGCCAGGTTCCGGTGCTCCTCGCAAAGGCTCGGCGCGCGCCGTGGTGGGCGAGGCCTTTGACCAGACGGAAGATCGCCCCCTCGATCAGGAGCGCTGCGATCAGCTTCGGCCAGGAGAGCTCGCGATGCTCGGGACTCGGCGGCTCCTCATCGTCGATCAAGCCCCAGAGGCGTTCAAAGATCTTCTTGGCGACCAGCCCGGCGAGCACTCTCAGCTCGTCGCTTGGTCCTGTGGCTCCTCGCGGGGTTCGAGCTGAATCTCACGCTCGGCTCGGAGGTCGCCTTCTGCGATCTCGAGGGTGCGCTCGCGCTCGGCGTTCAGTCTTGTCGTATGAGCCGAAGTTGGCGACGTAGAAGGCGAAAGCGGCCGAAGTGAGAGCCCAGGCGACCAGCGCCACCACCCCGACGATCGGCCCGGTCAAGACCAGTGCCAGGGCGAGCGCCGCGAGCGCCAGGACCATTCTGGGGGTCGCCGACCAAGCCGATCACCGAGACGACCGCGATCAGAGCCGGGAAGAGCGAGAGCAGCCCCGTAGTAGGTGAGCGCGGCAGCCCAATCGGCGAGATTGTCCTCCCGGAACTCGCTCAGGGTCCGTTTGAGAGTGGCGAGCAGGCTGGCCTCCTAGCTCGAGGACGACCTTGATCGCCCCGTCTACCCCCCCCAGAGGTCAGCGCAAAACGTGGTCCTGCACGGCAGAGCCAGAGCGAGGGCCTTCAGGTGCAGCGCCTTCAACTTGTCGCGACTGAGGTTGAACCGATCAACTCTCGGCACCGGCCACCGCACGCTGGAGTTGGCCCTTGCTCATCTTCGAGCGACCCTCGATCCCGAGCTTCCTGGCGTCGTTGTAGAGCTGTTCGCGGGTGCGGCCGCCGGGTCCGCTACCCGAGCGCTTGCCACCGCGACTGCTGGCCGAGCTGCCGCGCTTTGAGCTGCGCGAAGCGGTTTTCGATTCGCCGGACCTTGCCTTTTCCTTGTTGACGGCGCGGGCCGCGATCTGCTCAGCCCGGCCCTCCGATCGGCCAGCTTCCTTCTCGCTCTTCTTGATTTGCTCGTACTGGCGCGCACGCTTGGTGCCCTTCTTAACCCCGCGGGGTGGCATCGGCAGCTCCTTTCTTCGTCGTTCTCGCGTTCCGCTACCCCATCGGGCTCGAACTAAGCCAAGCACCGCAGTGGTGGTGATCGGCCTCGGGACCGTCTGGATCCTCGACGGGCTCGAGGTGACGATCGTCGGCTCGATCGGCGATCGCCTCACCGAACACGGCAGCGGCATTTCCCTCGACGCAAGTCAGATCGGCACCGCCGCCGCGACGTCGCCAGCCCGGACGCCTCTCCGCCAAGCGGCGGTTGGTCTTCTCACCCAAGCGGGAACCGGCCTACCGATGAAAGCCGCCGGGGTCCGGGCTGGCAGCTACTCCGCTACCCCGAGCCCGAAGGGCGAAACCGGCCCGCCGGGCAGTGGGGGAGCGAAGTAGGCTGGCAACAAGCCGGTCAATGGGGGACGAAAGAGGCGCGTGTCTATGGAAAAGATCAACGGATGCACGGTGGTAGACCCGTCCGAGATCGACGGGATCCTCAATCTGACGGGAGAGGACACGGGCGGTGCGTTTTCGGCGCTGATCGGGACGATCCCGCCGGCGCTCCCGCGCCGGCCCTCCATGAACACCCGACCACGGACGAGGCGTTCTACTGCGCGGCGGGCGAGGCGTCGTTCAAGCTCGGCGACGAGGAGCTGTCGGTGGCGGCGGGGGGCCTGGTCTTCGTCCCGCGGGGGACCGTCCACACCGCGTGGAACGCGGGCTCAGAGGATGTGCGGGGGATCATCTTCATCACCCCGGGCGACGTGGAGCACGAATTCGTCGAGGTCTGATGCGGCCACCGAAGTCCGCGCGAAGGCGGCTACCAGCTCATCGGCGACCGTCTGCCCGTCCTCCGGCGCGCTGACCGTCAGGACGAGCTCGCCACCCTGCTCCTCCAGTGAGAGGTCGAGGAACGAGCAGCACTTCGCCTCGGCGGCGACGATGGCCTCCAGACGGCGGCGCGTGTCCAGGTCTGAGCGGAAGCGCAGCAGGTGGCGCTCGCCCTCGGCGCTGCGCTCGATCAGACTGTCGGCGCCAACCTCGGCGATCTCGTCCAGCCGCCGGCGCAGGTCGCTTGCGTCGAGTGAGCAGGCGATCGGGGTTCCTTCGGTCATTCCTTCTTCTTCGGGGATGGCATTTCCGCTCTCGCTAGTGTTCAACCTGAACCTGGGTTTAGGTCAAGGAGAGATCGGGGTGTCAGAAGCAACCCTCAGCATCGGAGAGATCGCGGAGAAGGCGAGCATCAGCGTCTCGGCGATCCGCTACTACGAGCGCAACGGCCTCCTGCCCGAGGCCGAGCGGGTCAGCGGCCAGCGCCGCTTCACCGAGGAGACCGTGCAGCGGCTCGCGATCATCGACGTGGCGAAACAGGCGGGCTTCTCACTCGATGAGGTCGGCGTCCTCCTGACCTCGATCGACGAGGGCGCCCCGGCACACACGCAGCTCCAAGCCCTCGCCGAGCGCAAGTTGCCGGAGGTCGACGCGCTGATCGAGCGCGCGCAGGCGATGCGCGACTGGCTGACCATCGCAAGCAGCTGTGGCTGTGAGTCGTTGGAGGGCTGCGGCTTGTTCGTGGGCGACGGCCGGCCCCTGCAGGTGATCCGGGCCAACCCGTCGAGCAGGAGCCGGACTCGGTGATCGAGCTCGCCGGATGGAGGCTTGGATGAGACTTCCGAACGCCGCGCATGAAGGGCACCCGTGGGTGATCGCCCAGGTCGCACCCGACTTCAAGCTCCTCGACGTCTGGCAGCTTCCGGCACAAGGGGGGCCGGACGAGTTCGCCACCTTGATCGAGATCGTGACCTCTCTGGATCCCGCAAAGGGGGATTCGCGAGCCACCCGCGCGCTCTTTGCGCTGCGCTGGCAGCTGGGGAGGTGGTTTGGATGGGACGATGCCGCCACCGGCAAGCTTCCGGTCCCCGGCCGCACCGAGACGATGCTGAGCACTCGCGTGCCAGAGGATCTGCGAGATACCGTGACGCGTCCGGTTGTCGTCGGCTCGGCGACGTTTGTCCCCATCTACCGGACGGACGACGAGTGGGCCGCGGAGATCTCGAACGACACGGTGCACGCCGTGATGCACCTGGCATGGGTAGAGGCGGGCAAGGGTGTCTACCGTGGGCAGATGGGTGTTTACGTCAAGCCACGCGGCAGGTTCGGCGCGGCGTACATGGCGCTGATCGGACCCTTCCGACACCTCATCGTCTACCCGGCCCTGATGCGGCAGATCGCGCGCGCGTGGGACGCTCGTCCCCGCGCAGGCTCATCTGCCTGATGAACGACCTCCGCGAGGAGAGCACCATGGTTGTGCTCTATGACGGCGACTGCGGGTTCTGCAAGGTCATGCTGGCGGTGCTTCTGAGGTGGGATCGAGCGCACCACCTCGACGCCGTACCCATTCAATCCACACAGGGCGAGCAGCTTCTAGCGGACATGTCTTTCCGAGATCGCCTCCAGTCGTGGCATCTCGTAGACGGCGCCGGAGCGGTCCACTCGGGTGGCGCCGCAATACCACTGGTCCTCGCCACCATGCCCAGGGGCGCGCTGCTAGCCCGCGTCGCGTCGCAATTCCCACACGTGACGTCGCGTGGGTATGAGTGGGTGGCGGACCACCGCGTGCTTCTCGGCCGATTGCTGCGAACGCGGTCTCGTACTTGGGCCGCGCGAGTAATCGCTGAGCGTGGACGCCCGGAGCAAAGCAGCGTGTAGAAGAAAGCGCTAACTGCCGCCTGCTCAGCCGGCCAGCCCGACCGGAGTGAGCAGAGCTCGCCCCGCGAATCCCACCGCTCGGTCGTTCATCTCTTCGTAGTCCTTGCGCAGAGGTGACAGCGCTCGCAGAGACCAGATCACCTCCGCGCTCACCCAGGCGGCGTCGCGCGCCTTCTGCACGTTCCAGACGGCCACGACGTCATCCACCGGGTTGAAGACGAGGTCGAGTTCCTTCAGGAGTCCCGTCATCATCCATGCCTTCGTCTGCTTCTCCGCTTTCGCGATCAGGGCGTTCACCGACTCGTAGTCCCTGTGCTCCGCGCTGTCGTCACGCGGCTCGGTCCCACGCGCGGCGAACGTGCCGCAGATGCCGATCGCCAGATCGTGGTTGATGTGCGCGTTCATCCCAGCCAGTGCAAACTGCACGGGGGCGATACCGGTCGCAAAGCGGCTCTCAAAGAGCGGCTTCCAGGCGTGGAAGGGGTAGGCCGCCGGCAGCGCCGCGCCATCCCCCGCCGCATCGAATGCATCGAAGTAGAGGTTGCCGAAAGCAACGTCGAGCGCCTCGAGGAAGCCCGGCGCCTCCTGATGCTGTCCCGGCACGGACGCGGCCACCTTCTGCGTCACTTCGAGGTAGAGCTTGTTGAACCACTTCACGCCGTCACGGGCCGGAAGCGCGCGGTCGATGGCGTCGAGGCGTTCGAGCACATCTGCAACGGTCTTCGCGGCAGGCGTCATCTCCGGCAGCCCAGCTTACGGATACACCAGCGCTGCCGACACCGATTCTGTGTCGAAGTCCAGGATCGCCGTGTTGGACCCCGCTTCGGACGGGAGCCCGGACTGTTTGTCGATCACGCCGTTGATGGCCGTCGGGGGAAAGCCGAAGAGCATCAGGAAGCAGCCGTCGGCGCCCGGAGCGTAGAACGAGTTGTCGACATAGGTCCCTTCGGTGACATCCGTTATGCCACTGGGTGTCGTCGAGGTCGAGCCCGGCGCGCCGGTGATCGGTGTATTGGGAGATGGTGGACTGGTGGTTCCGGTGATCAACTCGAGTTCGATCGGTTCGGATTTCGAGCCGAGGTAGCATTTGCTGCTGAGTGCCAGGTTGGTCATGTGGACCTTGACCGGAAGCGACACCGGTTCGGTCAGTGGGTTGCCGGGGGGGCTTGCAAATTCGAGCGCTGCTGAGAGGGTCAGCGCTTCGGGAGGGAAGAATTCGGCGAGCCAGGTGAGACCGGTGAAACCGATGACGCCGCCGGGGACTGTCTGTTTGGCCGGCAGGAGGCCGCCTTTCGAGCTGGAGACGAATTCGCCGCTTCCCGTCACCCCTCCGCTCAGGGTTATCGGGTTTTCGATCGGGATTTCCACACCTCCCATTTGCAGCACCCCACCGGAGATGACCGTGCGGAAACAGGTTTCGATCGTCGGAACCGCGCCTGGGTCGGGGCAACCCGCGAACTGTTCGTAGCCCGGCGCCGGCGTCTTTGTCGCCCCCGCGGTGGTCGGCGTCAGGGCCGCGAGCATGATGAATGCCGCGATTGGGGTGAGCAGCTTGCGGAAGGGCCTGGAGTTCACCTCGCCACCATTGAAAGAGATTAACCAAATAATCGAACAAACAGCAGGACGAATTCAGCCGCGGTGTCGATTTCCGCGCTCCCCGTTCGTCTAATAGGGGACCATCCACCAGAAGGAGGAAGCGATGAAGTACATGCTGCTGATTCACCAGGGCACCACCCCGACGCCCCACTCGCCCGAGGACTGGGCGCGCCTCTCCGAGGACGAGCAGAAGGCGATCTACAGCGACTACCAGGCAATCAACGAAACGCCCGGCGTCAGCTCCGGCGTCCAGATGCAGCCGCCCGAGACGGCGACCACCGTGCGGGTGGAGGACGGCAGGACGCTGACCACCGACGGTCCGTTCGTCGAGACCAAGGAGGCGCTCGGGGGCTACCTCTTCTTCGAGGCCGACGACCTCGACGCCGCGATCGAGCTGGCCGCGCGGATTCCGGCGGCGCGACTTGGCGGCGCGATCGAGGTGCGACCGCTGGTGGAGCGGTAGCGATCCTCGACCAGGTCTTCCGCGACCAGTGGGGGCGCGTCCTCGCTGCGCTGATCGGCTTCCTCGGCGATTTCGACCTCGCCGAGGAAGCGACGCAGGAGGCCTTCGTGATCGCCGCCGAGCGCTGGCCCCGCGACGGAGTCCCCAGCAGCCCCAACACCTGGCTGGTGACGACGGCGCGCAACCGCGCCCTCGACCGCATTCGCCGCGATCGCACGCTGGCCGCAAAGACCCGCCTGCTCCAGGTGCCCGAGGAAACGGTTGAGCCGATGGACGCCACAACGACTTTTCCGGACGAGCGGCTCGAGCTCCTCTTCACCTGCTGCCATCCGGCGCTCGCCACCGAGGCCCAGGTCGCCCTCACCCTGCGCACGATCGGCGGCCTCAGCACCGGTGAGATCGCCCGCGCCTTCCTCGTCGGCGAGCCGACGATGGCGCAGCGACTGGTGCGGGCGAAACGCAAGATCAAGGTCGCCGGGATCCCCTTCCGGGTGCCTCCCGACCACCTGCTGCCCGACCGGATCGACGCCGTGCTCGCAGTCGTCTACCTGATCTTCAACGAGGGCTACGGCGGTCGCGGCGAGCTGGCGGCCGAGGGACTCCGGCTCGGCCGGGCGCTCGCCGAGCTGATGCCGGACGAGCCGGAAGCGCAGGGCCTGCTGGCGATGATGCTGCTGCTCGACGCCCGCAGTGCAGCACGGTTTCGGGAGGGTGAGCTGGTGCTGCTCGCCGACCAGGATCGCTCGCTCTGGGACACAGAACAGATAACCGACGGGCGAGCGGCGCTGGACCGGGCCTTTGCCCTGCGCGGGCGCGGCGCCTACGTCATCCAGGCGGCAATTGCGTCGCTGCATGCCGACGAGCCGCGCGACTGGCCCCAGATCGCCGCCCTCTATGGCGAGCTCAGCCGCCTCACCGACTCGCCGGTCGTCGAGCTGAACCGGGCCGTCGCCCTCGCCGAGGTGGACGGTCCCGAGGCGGGCCTCGCCATCGTCGACCGCCTCGGCCTCGACGAGTACCGCTACCTGCACTCGACGCGGGGCGAGTTGCTGCGCCGCCTCGGCCGCACGGAAGAGGCTCGCGACGCCTACCGCCGCGCGCTCGCGCTGGTCCACGACGATGCCGAGCGCCGTCTGCTCGAACGCCGGCTGGCGGATCTCGGCGCGGCCGAACGGCCGCGGCCGTGACGATGTCGAGAATTCGGCCGCCGCTCCGACACACTGGTGAACGCGCCGATCAGGGCGCGACGGACAAGGAGACGAGATGAAGTTCATGCTGCTGCAGGACTACGGAGGAGTCGACGAGAGCGTGCCGCCTATGAGCGAGTGGATGCCGGAGGAGATCGAGGCCCACATCCGGTACCAGAAGGACCTCAACGCGGAGCTGCGGGAGCGCGGCGAGCTGGTCGAGGCGCAGGCCCTGACGACGCCGGAGCTGGCGAAATTCGTCGTCTCCGACGGAGCGGCGGCGCCGGTCGTCACCGACGGTCCTTTCCCGGAGTCCAAGGAGCTCCTCGCCGGTTACCGGATGATCGACGTCGAGTCGGTCGAGCGGGCGATCGAGATCGCCGCTCGGGGATCGGCCGCGCCCGGCCCCGGTGGCGTCCC
Source organism: uncultured Solirubrobacterales bacterium (assembly GCA_963706605.1). Classification (GTDB taxonomy): domain Bacteria; phylum Actinomycetota; class Thermoleophilia; order Solirubrobacterales; family 70-9; genus VRUE01. Next base: position 1,168,234 of record OY970165.1, on the reverse strand, counting down.
GATCAAGCAATCGATCGAGGTCCGCGAAGTGATGGGGCCGATCGAGCACTGACCGTGAGGGGGCAGACCGAGATCGAGGATCTGCTGCGCGAGGCCGCGCCGCGGGTCCTCGCCGCGGTCGTGCGCCGCTTCAACGACTTCAGCGACTCCGAGGACGCGGTGCAGGAGGCGATGGTCGCCGCGGCCGCGCAGTGGCCGGCGCAGGGAACGCCGGAGAACCCGGTCGGCTGGCTGATCCACGTCGCTTCCCGGCGGATGACCGACCGCATCCGCAGCGAGACGGCGCGGCGCGGGCGCGAGAGCCTGACAGCGGCGGAGCCGCCCGCGGCCGGCCAGGACGACACGCTCGTCCTGATCTTCATGTGCTGCCATCCGGCCCTGACCCCCGCTTCCGCGATCGCGCTGACGCTGCGCGCGGTCGCCGGCCTGACCACTGCCGAGATCGGCAACGCATTCCTCGTTCCCGAGGCGACGATGGCGCAGCGGATCAGCCGCGCGAAGCAGAGCATCAAGGCCTCAGCCGAGTCGTTCCGGATGCCGGTCGAGGAGGAGCGGCCGGAGCGGCTGCGCTCGGTGCTCCGCGTCATCTACCTGATCTTCAACGAGGGCTACGTCACCAGCAGCGGTCCCGAGCTCGCCCGCCCCGAGCTCTCGGCCGAAGCGATCAGGCTGGCGAGAATCGTGCGCCTGGCGCTGCCCGAGAACCCCGAGGTCGGCGGCCTGCTGGCGCTGATGCTGCTCACCGACGCCCGACGCCCCGCCCGCGCGCACGCCGACGGCGAGCTGATCCCCTTGGCGGAGCAGGACCGGACGCTCTGGGACCGGGAGCTGATCGAGGAGGGTGTGGCGTTGCTGGCCGACGCGGTCGGCCACGGCGCGGTCGGCGAGTACCAGTTGCAGGCCGCGATCGCCGCCGTGCACGCCCAGGCCAGCCGAGCCGAGGACACCGAGTGGCGTGAGATCCTCGGCCTATACGGGCTGCTGGAGCGGATCACCGGCAACCCGATGGTCGCCCTCAACCGCGCCGTCGCGACGGCGATGGTCGACGGTCCGGAAGCGGGGCTGATCCTGCTGGAGGATCTGGACGAGCAACTGGACGGCCACCATCGCCTCCACGCGGTGCGTGCCCACCTGCTGGAGATGTCGGGTGACGTCGACGGCGCGATCGCCGAGTACCGGACCGCCGCCAACCGCACCAACAGCCTTCCCGAGCAGCGCTACCTGACCACGCAGGCGGCGCGGCTTAACGAGCGCCGAGCCTGAAATCCCTCAGGCAAACAACTCGGGGGGCGTGGCCCCGGCACCGAGGCGCTCGGAGAAGTGCGGCAGGCCGTCGTCGGGGACCGGTGCCCAGGCGGGCGCGTACGCCGTGAACTGGTGGGCGCTCGGGCGGACGCCGGGATCACCGTCCAACGCCCCCATGCGGACGGCGATCACGTCTGGGCTGTCGGGGTTGGCGGTGAAGAGATGGCTGCCGCACGCGGCGCAGAAGGACCTGACCCAGCCGCCGTCGGGCGGGGCCCAAGAGCGGACGAGGTCCTGACCGGAAACGGTGCGGTAGGAGCCGGGGGCGGTCAGAGCGCTGACCGACATCCCGGTCCCGGTGCGGCGCTGGCAGCGCTTGCAATGGCAGTAGAGGGCGCCGAGCAGGGGCTCGGACACCTCGAAGCGCACCTGACCGCACATGCACCCCCCACTTAGCGACAACTCTGGATCGGACATGCCCCCCATTCTAAGGCGACGTGGCTTCGCTGAGAAACACGACCTCGCCCCTCAACCCACTCCGACCCCCGGGGGAATCTGGAACTCGAGCGACGACCATGGGTTGACTACCAGCGTGACATCGGGATCGCGCGCGTGCAGAAGATCGCCCCCAACCAGCTCGAGGACAGACAGGGTCCCCCAGTCGGGGTTGCGCTCAAGGGCCTCCTTCAAGAAATCCGACTGGGTGAAGACGGGAAGCATCGCTTGATCCTCACCATCTGCCTCGACGGTGAAATGCAGCAGGTCACTCTCCGTCCCCTGGCCAGAGACAGAAGTATCGCCTGCCGGCTCGCCGAGAGCGTAGATGTTCGACTTGGCCAAGAGCTCGACCACGGCTGCCAACTTTCCCGACCCAAGCGCCTCGCTTGCGATCACCGCTTGCAAGGCTTGTTGCTCAGCGGACCTGTCGGCAGTAGGCAGGAGGAACGCAGAGTCAAGCCCCTGCTGCGCCTCCACGTCGACGACCTTTTGCTCGATTCCAACCGGCAGCTCTTCCTTCGTCGCAAGCCCCTGCACCGTCATGTCTATCAGCGCAAGTCGCGTCTCGGCCCGCACTGCGTAGCTAAGCGCCGGCAGTGCCAGCAGGACCCCCAGCGTTGCAACGACTGCAGCCACTTTGTCGAACGGCGACCAGAAGTCGGAGCCAAAGTGTGCGAATAGGAGAGCACCGACAACCAGGCCGGAGATCGCCGCCACTCCGCAGGAAAGTGACACCCGGTCCGGATCAGAGAAGAGGCGGAGATACACACGCTCAGCGTTACTTCTGAACCCGTTTTGGGACCGCGTTTCCCGCGACGCACCGTCGCTCATCGATCCGACCCTATCCGAAACGCAAGTTCGTTCGGACCGCACAAGATCTCGCGCGAACTACTTACGCCTAGGAGCATCCCGCCGTACTGCCGCTAGACGAGCAGGCCGACCAGGAGGAGTGCGACGCCGGCGGTTGCGGCGGCGCCGCCCACGCCGAGGAGCCAGCGGCGGCGGGCGATGATCGAGACCGAGGCGAGAACGATCCCTACCTGGAGACCGACCTCGGCGAGCTCGTAGTCGACGTGCTGGGTGTTGGCGTGGTCGGTGTCGCGCTCGTGGGCTTGGATCTCGGCGTTGAGGTCCGCGTCCGCCGGAGCCAGTTTCCGGACCACGCGAGCCTCATGCCGGTCGGCCTCGGCGGCGGCGGGGCCCTCCTGGGGGTTGCCGGCGGCGAGGGTGCGGAGCAACGCCGAGTTGCCGTTGGCGATGTCGATCTTGACCCGGTTGCTCTCGAGCTGAGCGGAGGCGTCGGCGCGGTGGGTCTCACCGGTGATGACCTCCTTCACCGCCTCGTTGGAGAGAAACACCGCGACGGCGAGGAAGGCCGCCATCACGGCGACGACCATCGCCACGTTTCGCCCATAGTGCGGGCCGAGGTGGCCCGCTTCGCCCGCGGCTGCCTGATGGTGCTGCTCGAAGCGCTCGTATGACTTATGGGCCTCCATCGAGTGCCCTTCCTAGCAGCCGCCCCGGCTAACGACCGGCGCGGCCGGGCCACCAGGCGCGCTCACCGAGCAGAACGGTGAGGGACGGGACGAGCAGCGCTCGGACGACGAAGGTATCGAGCAGGACCCCGACCGAGACCGTGGCGCCGATCTGGACCAGCTCCTCCAGCGGCAGCAGGGTCAGGGTCGCGAAGGTTCCGGCGAGGATCAGCCCCGCCCCGGTGACGACGCCGCCGGTCTCCACCAGGGCGGTCAGGGTTCCCTCGCGGGTGCCGAGGACGCGCGCCTCCTCACGCACCCTGGTCATCAGGAAGATGTTGTAGTCGACACCCAGCGCGACCAGGAAGATGAAGGCCAGCAGGGTCAGGTTGAAGGCGATCCCGTCCGCGCCGAACAGCTCCGTGAAGGCGAACGTGGCCAGGCCCAGGGTCGCCGCGAAGGAGGCGACGACGGTGAGGATCAGGTAGGCCGGTGCGACCAGCGCCCGCAGGACCAGCGTCAGGATCAGCCCGACGACGAGCAGCACCACGGGGATGATCAGCTTTGTGTCACGGGCATTGGTGTTCTCGACGTCAAGGTTCTCCGCGGGTATCCCGCCGACGAGGGCGCCGGGGTCGATTTCGTGTAGCCGGTCACGGATGCGCTCGACGGCGTCGGCCGCGTCGCTCGAGTAGGGATTCCCCCGCAGGATCACCGCGAAGACAACCTCGTCAGAGCTGGTCGACGGCGGTCCCGGCGAGGCGAGCTTGACCGACGGCAGGCTCTGCAGCTTCTTCAGAACCGGGGCGAAATATTCCTCGCCCGCCACCACCGTCAGCGGCGAGCTCAAGCCGGGCGGGAAGTGCGCGTTCAGCGCTTCGGTCCCGCGACTGGATTCGGTCGGCCGGGTCTCCCCCTGTCCGAAGCCGATCGTGCCGTGGTGGACCATGTTGCCGAGCGCGAGGAAGATCAGGCCCGCCGACACGACGACGACGATCGGCCGCGCACGGCGCCGGACCAGGCCGGCGATCCGCACCCACCTGCGGTCCGCCTCGCGCGCTTCGAAGCTGCGCGCCGGCCAGAAGGCGCGGGGGCCGAGCAGCGAGAGGATCGCGGGCAGGAGGGTAAAGGCGGCGGCGAGCATGACCGCTATCCCCGCCGCCAGGATCGGGCCGAGCCAGTGCGTCGACTGCAATTCGGCCAGCAGCAGCACCAGCATCGCGGCGATCACCGTCCCGCCCGACGCGGCGATCGCCGGGGCGGTCTCGGCCAGCGCAAGCGGCAGCGCGTCGCCGGGCGCGCGGCCACCCTCCAACTCCTCGCGGTAACGACGGATGAGCAGCAGGGAGTAGTCCGTGCCGGCGCCGAAGACGAGGACCAGCAGCAGCATCGTGCCCTCGGAGTTGACCGTGATCCAGCCGACCTCGATCAGCCCGTATGCGACGCCCACCGCGATCAGGTACGCGGCGCCGACGCTGAGCAGGGGAAGCAGGGCGAGGACCGGCGCCCGGTAGACGATCAGGAGCAGGATCGCTACGAGTCCCAGCGTCGCGACCAGCAGGGTCTCGCCGGCATCGTCGACGACCTGCTCGAGGTCGGCGGCGATCCCACCCGGCCCCGTGACGTAGGAGCGCAGCCCCGCCCGGCGATGCTGCGCCAGGTAGGTGCGGATCTCGTGGACGCCGGAGACGAGCGCGCCGCGATCGTCGGAGTTGATCGCGACTCCCACCAGTGCGGCTTCGCCGTCGGGGGAGATCGGTCCGACCCCGTGAGCGATCGTGGCGACATCGCCGAGCTGGCGGCGAAACCGGCTGGAGATCGGGTCGAACACCGGCGTCGCGCCGACGATCCCGAACCGGTCGAGCCCTTCGCCCAGGCGCCCGATCGTGTTCAGGTCATCTGCGGTGAGTCCGCCCTTGCGTTCGAAGACGACGATCACGGGGACGTCGTCGCCTCCCTTGTAGCTGCGCTGCAGCACGTTCACCACGCGGGTCGATTCCGCGTCGTCGGGAAGGAAGCTGGCCTGCCCAGCCGAGGTGACCTCGCCGATGTGGGCGCGGGCGAGCGCACCGAGGAGCGCCAGGGGAATCCACACCGCGATCACCACCCAGCGGCCGCGGCGACCGGTGACCGCGGCGGCGAGCCGCCTGATCAAGCCGGAACGCTGCGGCAGGCGGAAACCGGCGCCGCTCCGACGCGCCCGGCGCACGAACTCAGGTCTGCGCCAGCTGCTTGGCCAGGCGGCGCATCGCCTTGCCGTTGGCGCGGTGGACGAAGGCGCGGATCAACGGGCGGCCGAGGCGTTCGAGCCTCGACGCCTCGATCCATGTCAGCTCGAAGGAGATCCGGGTGCCTCCGTCGGGCAGCTCCTCGAGCTGGTAGGCGCCGCGGGTGCGGCGCTTTCCGCCCGCCCCCACGCCCTCCTCGACGATCCGGTGCGGCGCTTCGGCCTCGACGACCTCGAACTCGGTCCAGTCCTGCGAGCCCACCGTGTTCGCCCGCGCCCGCGCCCGCGCGCCGACTCCGCGCTTCGCCCCGGAGAACTTCCAGTCGACGAGCATGTGATCCATGAACGCCTCGTGGTTGGCGAGCAGATCGAGGAACCCGTAGACCTCGGCGACGGGATTCGCCACGGTGGTGGAGACGGTCACCGGCTTCATCGGCCCGATCCTATGGTTCGCCGTCGCGGCAGGGAGGCGACAAGCCAGAGGCGAGGGGGTAGGCTGGCCTCGTCTTTCCCCGGCGCCTCACAACCCTCGGCTTTGCCGCCCTGCTGCTGCTTTGCGTCGTCGTCTTCGGCGGCGGCAGCGACAGCCGGGCCGCGGACGCCGGCATCACCGCGGTCGGCTCGTCCAGCTGCGGCGCCGTCCAGTACGGCGGCTCGGGGCCGGCGCAGGCGCTGGTCGTCTCCGACCTCCCCCTGCAGGGGGACTCGCGGCAGCGCTCGCTGCAGATGAACGACGCGATCCGGCTCGTGCTCGAAGGAGCCAACTGGCACGCCGGCGCTCGCAACGTCGCCTTTCAGGCCTGCGACGACTCGAACGCCAAAACCGGGCTCTGGAGCAAGGCCAAGTGCCAGGCAAACGCACGGGCGTATGCGGCCGACCCGAGCGTGCTCGGCGTGATCGGCACCTACAACTCGGGCTGCGCTGAAGCGATGGTCCCGATCCTGAGCAGGGCGCCAGGGAACGGCCTGGCGATGGTCTCGCCCGGCAACACGCTTATCTGCCTCACCCAGTCGAGCCCCAGCTGCCCCACCGGTCAACCGGGAAGCCTCTACCCGAAGCGGCGCAGCTACGTCCGCGTCGTCCCCAACGACGCCTACCAGGGCGCCGGCCTGGCGAGCTTCGCCAAGGGACAGGGAATCGGCCGCGCCTACGTTCTCTTCGCCGGCGGTGACCCGACCAGCCTCGGCCAGGCCAAGACCTTCCGCGGAGCCGCCCGCAAGCTCGGGATCGAAGTCGTCGGGTTCAAGCCCTGGAACGTCAAAGCCTCCGGCTACGCCGCCCTGATGGCCAAGGTCGCGCGTACGTCTCCAGATGCCGTGCTGCTGGCCGGGCTGACCGAGCAGAACGGGGGACGCCTGATCAAGGACAAGGTCGCGGCGCTCGGGCCCAACTCCGGCGCCGTGAAGCTGCTCGCCCCCGATGGGTTCGCCCAGCAGTCGACGATCGACCTGGCCGGCTCCGTCGCGAAGGGGATGTTCGCGAGCGTGCCGGGACGGGTGCCCCAGAACCTGAAGGGACCGGGCAAGAAGCTCGTCTCCGAACTGCAGGCGGAGGTCAAAGGACCGATCGAACTCTATGCCCCCTACGCGGGGCAGGCGGCAAGCGTGCTGCTCGGAGCGATCGCGCCCGGCGGCGACCGATCCGGGGTGATCGGGGCGGTGCGACAGGCCCGCGTCAAGAACGGCATCACCGGCAGCTTCAGCATCCTTCCCAGCGGCGATCCGAGCATCGGGCCGATCACTGTCTCGATCGCACGCAACAGCTTCGTCCCCGTCCAGGAGGTAGAGCCTGGGCAGGGACTGGTCAAGGCCGCGCGCGGCGGCTGATTCCGTCGAGCGCCGTCGAGCGGGGCCCGGCGTCGACAATGTCTTGGTGCCCGCCGCCGAGCTATGAGCCGCAATCCCGACCGCTACAAGTGGATCGCGCTCTCCAACACGACGCTGGCGGTGCTCTTGGCGACGCTGGACGCGTCGATCACGCTGATCGCGATGCCCGACATCTTCCGCGGCATCCACCTCGACCCGCTGATCCCCTCCAACAGCTTCTACCTGCTCTGGATGATCCTCGGCTACCTGGTCGTCTCCAGCGTTCTCATCGTCAGCCTCGGCCGGCTCGGTGACATCTACGGCCGGGTGCGGATCTACAACCTCGGCTTCGTCATCTACACCGTCGCCTCGCTGCTGCTCGCCGTCGATTGGATGACCGGCAAGGCCGGCGCCGACTACCTGATCGCCTTCCGGATCGTCCAGGGGGTGGGCGGCGCCTGCCTGCTCGCCAACGCGGCGGCGATCATCACCGACGCCTTCCCCGCCAACCAGCGCGGCATGGCACTCGGCATCAACAACATCGTCGGCGTCAGCGGCCTCTTCGTCGGCCTCCTGCTCGGTGGCCTGCTGGCGCCGATCGACTGGCGCCTGGTCTTCCTGATCTCGGTCCCGGTCGGCCTCTTCGGCACCGTTTGGGCCTATCTGAAACTGGAGGAGCGCAGCAAGCCGCGCCCTGCCTCGATCGACTGGTGGGGCAACGTCACCTTCGCCCTCGGCCTGATCCTGGCGATGGTCGCCGTCACCTACGGCATCCGTCCCTACGGGGGCGATCCGACCGGCTGGGGCAGCCCGCGCGTGCTCGCCCTGCTGGCCGGCTCGGCCCTCTCGCTGGCGCTCTTCGCGGCGATCGAGCTGCGGGTCGCCGAGCCGATGTTCCGGCTGGCGCTGTTCCGCATCCGCGCCTTCACCTTCGGCAGCCTCTCCACCTTCCTCGCGGCGATCGCCCGCGGCGGCCTGCTCTTCATGCTGATCATCTGGCTGCAGGGGATCTGGCTGCCGCTGCACGGCTACAGCTTCACCGAAACCCCGCTCTGGGCCGGCATCTACATGCTGCCGCTGACCGTGGGGATACTGGTCGCCGGGCCGGTCTCCGGCCTGCTCTCCGACCGCTTCGGCGCGCGGCCCTTCGCCACCGGCGGGATGCTGGGCGCGGCGCTCAGCTTCGCCCTGCTGATGCTGCTGCCGATCGATTTCACCTACTGGGTGTTCGCGCTGGTGCTGCTGTTCAACGGAATCTCGATGGGGATGTTCGCCGCGCCCAACCGCGCCGCGGTGATGAACAGCCTGCCGCCGGGCGACCGCGGCGCCGGAGGGGGCATGAACCAGACCTTCCAGAACTCCGCCCAGGTGCTCTCGATCGGGATCTTCTTCACCCTGCTCGTGATCGGCCTCGCCTCCAGCCTTCCCGCGGCGATGAGCAGCGGGCTGCAGGCGCACGGCCTCTCGGCCGCCGCCGCGCACCATGCCTCCCACGCACCCCCGATCTCGGTCCTCTTCGCCGCCTTCCTCGGCTACAACCCGATCCAGCACCTGGTCGGACCGGAAGCGCTGGCGGCGCTGTCCGCCCATGCCCAGGCGAGCATCACCAGCCCCACCTTCTTCCCCCACCTGATCTCCACGCCGTTCCAGGACGGGCTCCATACGGCCTTCATCTTCGCCATCGTCGCCTGCCTCGTCGCGGCCGCGGCATCCTCGCTGCGCGGGGGTCGCTACCACCACGCCGAGGAACCGGCTGGGTCGAGTGTCCCCGGCCCGATGCCGGAGCTGGGGGAGCAGCATGCACGTTGAGTCCAATCACCTCGGCTCGGATCGCGGCTCGAGCTGAATCTGTCGCTCAGCCTCGGGCCGGCCCTCCTCGATCTCGGCACCCCGCTCCAGCTCGGCGTTCAGCTCGTGGCCGAAGAGGATCGCCAAGTTGGTGATCCAGAGCCAGACCAGCAACGCGACCAGCCCCCCCAGGGTCCCGTAGGTCTTGTCATAGGAGCCAAAGTTGGCGACGTAGAAGGCGAAGGCAGCCGAGGCCACGGCCCAGACCACGATCGCCACCAGGCTGCCGGGGGTCACCCGCCTGAAGCCGCGGATCTTCGCGTTGGGTGAGGCGTAGTAGAGGACGCCAACCATCAGCACGAAGACAGCGGCCATCACCGGCCACTTGACGACGTTCCAGAGCGTCACCGCGGTCGAGCCGATCCCGAGCGGGTCGGCCACGGCGCCGACCACCGGCCCGGTCAGGACGAGGCCGAGGGCGAGCATCGTCGCCAGCAGGACCATGACCAGCGTCACCGCGATCTGCAGCGGCCGCAGCTTCCAGAACGGACGGCCCTCGCGCGTCTCGTAGACCACGTTGGAGGCGCGAATGAAGGCGCCCACGTAGCCCGATGCCGACCAGAGCGCCACCACCAGGCCGAGGACAAAGGCGAAACCAGCCGCACTGCGGTCGGAGGTGATCGATTCGACCGGGCCGGCGAAGGTCTGGGCGGCGGAGTCCGGCCCGATCGAGGCGATCACCTCGGTGACCTTGGCGGTGACCGTCTGCGGGTCACCGACCAGGCCGAGGATCGAGACCAGCGCGATCAGGGCCGGGAAGAGCGAGAGCAGCCCGTAGTAGGTGAGCGCGGCGGCCCAATCGGTGAGGTTGTCGTCCCTGAACTCGGCGAACGCCCGTTTCAGGGCCGGGAGGAGTCGAGGCATGGGCTCAGGACCTCTCCATAGCTGCGAAGTACCCAAATCGAAGTGGGGACAAACGAGCCCCCACCGCGGCGCGGCGGTGAACGGCGGCGCGAGAGGGATAGCCTTTCTCGGATCTCGGTCCGAATGAGGAAAGCGGTGGCCGTGGCGCTCGCCACGGTGGGGGCGATGATGGTGAGTGCGGGCTCAGCCGCGGCGGGCCCCGCGTTCCCCTGGTGGTCGGGGTGCGCCCCGGCCCAGCCCGGCGTGGCGAGGACCAGCGCCACCTGCGGAGCCACCGTCGTCGACGGGCGGGCGATCGCGCCACCCGGCGCGCCGCCGGCGGTGAAGGCCATGATCGAAGCCGCCAACCGCATCGACCACAGGCCCTACGTCTGGGGCGGCGGCCACCTGGACTGGCGGGCGCGCGGCTACGACTGCTCCGGCGCCGTCGGGTACGTGCTGCACGGCAGCGACCTGCTGGACCAGACGATGGTCTCCGGCCAGCTCGAGCTCTGGGGGACCGGCGGAGTCGGCCGCTGGGTCACCGTCTACGCCAACCCGGACCACGTCTTCATGGTCATCGCCGGACTGCGGTTCGACACGCGCGACGACCCGCCGGGGGTGACGGGTCCGCGCTGGCACTACGAAATGGTCGACCCGCGGGGCTTCACCGCCCGCCACCCCGTCGGCCTCTGAGCCTTCGCACGGGCCGCGCGCCCAGACTTAGACGCGAGAGGGCCTGCCGCGCACCCAGGGAATGAGAAGCAGCGCCAAACCGATGACGATGCAGATGATCCCGAGCGCGTAGTTGACGAGGATCGCGAGAATGATTCCGATGACTATGAGCAGCAGTGATAGTGGCATGGCCCACTGCTGCCCACCCGCGCGGCCTTCTAAACCTCCGGCTCGTAGGTCAGCAGCGCGATGCCGTCGCCCAGCGTCCTCGAGCCGACCAACCGCAGCGGCTTCTTCTCGCTGACGTCGCCGAACAGGCGCTTGCCGGAGCCGAGCAGGACCGGGAAGACCATCAGGCGCAGCTCGTCGACGAGGTCGTGCTCGACCAGCGCCTGGACCAGCTGGGCACTGCCGGCGACCAGGATCACCCCGTCCACCTCGCGCTTCAGCTTCGCGACCTCCTCGGCAACGTCACCGCCGAGAATGGTCGAGTTGCTCCAGCCGGCCTCCTCCAGAGTCGAGGAGACGACGTACTTGGGCATCGAGTTCATCTTCTCAGCGAAGCCGGCCTCGTCTTCCATCGTCGGCCAGGCCGCAGCGAAGCCTTCGTAGGTCACCCGGCCGAGCAGCTGGGCATCGGCCTCCCTCAGCTCGTCGAGCTTGAACCTGTCGCCCTCCGCGCCGCGGTCGATCTCGAAGGTCCACCCCGCGTGCCTGTAGTCCTCGCCCCCTCCCGGAGCCTCGATGACCCCGTCGAGGGAGACGAACTCGGTTACGACGATCCTGCCCACAGAGACCTCCTTCGCCGTGCCGGCGCGCTATTTGCGTGAGCTCTGGCTGACCTGCGTGGTGAGCGACACTTTTGGTTCGCCGGAGCCGACTTTGGTGGCTTTGACCGCGAAGTGAAGCGTGCCCTTCCTCAGGTGCGAGACTTTGAGCACGGTGAAGGTCGTGCTGGTGGTCTGGGAGACCTTCAACTTGCTCGGTTTGTGCGCACGAGAAGCGACGGCAAGCAGGCCGTTGCGACCGACGAGGCGCAGGCCGTAGAGCTTGAATTTGTCGAGCGGGCTCGCCCAGCTGAGGGTGATCTGGATCGATTTGGTCGCGGCGCCGATCGAGACGCTGTGCGATTTGCTCTGGCCTTTGCCGAGCACGTCGGTGAACTGTCGCGGCGGCGTCTGGCAGGCCAGCGCCAAGCCGATGCTGTTCATCACCGGCTGCAGCTGGCTTGCGTCCGAGAGCGGAAAGTACTTGCCGCCGGTGTCGGCGGCGATCTTCTTCAAGCGCTGCTGATCCTCGCTGGAGCTGACCCCCGAGCCGAAGCCGATCACGTAGGTGGGGACTTTGTGGGCCAGGTGCGCTTCGTTGTAGGTCCCGATGTCGTGGCCACCGTCGGTGAGGAAGATCCGCGCCACGGAGCCCGGGTCGTCGGCATCCGCCTGGGCGAAGCCCGCGTTGTAGTCGGTGGCGCCGTTGTCCGCGTGGACCTTCGTGTCGAGCGCGGACTTCATCGCCGAGATGTTCGGACCGACCGGCTCCGGGGGGAAGATCGTGTCGGCGCCGGGCTGTTCGAAGAGCGCCGAGCCGAACTCGACGGCGCCCAGGCTCGTCTTCGGGCTGAGCGTGTTGATCAGGAGGTCCATCGCCTGCACCCGGAGGCGATTCGGATCCGTTATCGCCATCGAGCCCGAGTCGTCGACGATCGCCTCGATGTTCGTCGCCGGCGCGCACCCGGCGGATGGCGAGGCCGGCGATGCCGCGCTGCTGGGCGCGGCAATCAGTCCAGCGAACAGGACCCATGCGGCTCCCATCCCCAGCAGCGACTTGGCGGCGCGTCTCACCGTTTCACCCTAGCCCAGTCTTTCGCCGAGATCCACCCCTGCAGGACGAACGACTGACGGAAAGCCGAGGCGGTAGGACGGGTAGCTCGGCTGCCACTCGAGCTCGCGCTTGGCCTTGGCGTTCGAGGCGCCCTTGATCCGGGTCATCATCGAGACGCCGCCCTCGCCGGCGGCGAGGCGACCGAGCCAGACCGGGACGCGGCGCGGCGGGGGCGCGTCCAGAACGTCGGCGAGCTCCGGCAGCCAGTCGGCGACGGCGACCGGCTCGTCGTCGGCGACGTTGTAGGCGCCCCGCTCACCCATGACCACAGCCGCGGCCGTGGCGGCGGCGACGTCGTCGATGTGGGCGAAGGACCAGATGCCGCCGCCGTCGCCGACGATCGGCAGGCGGCGCCTGCGCACCATCTCCCCGATCTCCCCGTCGGCGGCGATTGAGGTTCCCGGCCCGTAGAGGTTGCCGTAGCGCAGCGCCAGACCTTCGATCCCGTCGGCGCCGAGCACGGCCGACTCGAGATGGCGAAGGGCGGCGATCGACTCCCGCTGGTTTGCCGGCGGGTTGCGGTCGAACGGGTCCCCCTCGGTCTTGACCGACCGTCCGCCGCGCTCGTAGTTCCAGTTGCCGTAGCTCTGCGCGACGAAGCGGCGCACCCGCGCCACACGCGCCGCCGCCAGCAGGTTGTCGGTGCCCTCGGTTCGCAGGCGGTTGGTCAGCGCGAATTCGCGGTCGAAACGCCTGAGATTGGTAACGCCCCTCAGCCCGGTCATCTCGTGGACGACCACCTCGGGCTCGCTGCGACCGACGGCCTCGATCACGGTGGCCCGGTCGAGGCCGTCGGCGACGACGGGCTCGGCGCCGATCTCACGCAGGCGTCGCTCCTCCTGCGGCAGCCGCGTCATCGCCACCACCTCGTGGCCCGCCTCGATCAACTCCGGCAGCAGGCGCCTGCCGACGACCCCGGTGGCCCCGGCGACGAAGACCCTCATTTGAAATCCCCTTCCCTTCTCGGCTTCAAGCGGTCAGTGGCTCTCTGGCACTCCCCTACCCGCTGAGCGCCCACGCTCACATGCCGATCGGTGGCGACGGGGCGGTCGCGCTACCGTCTTGCGATGGCGTCGCCCTCCTGGTCCTCCGTCTCCTACGAGGAATGGGCACCGACCTGCGACACCCTTCACGCCCACACCCAGGTGCTCGGCAAGCTGGCGGCAGTGCTGGCGCCGCCCGAGCCGCAGCTGCAGCACGCCGCGCTGCGCCTCACCGCGCGCGGCTGGGAGACGACGCCGCTGCCGACCCCCGATGGCAACGGCGCGCTCGTCGTGGCTCTGGATCTGCACACGCACGAGGCGGTGGCGGAACACAGCGACGGGGGGGCGCGGCGCGTGCCGCTCACCCCGGACCGGGCGGTGGGGAGCGTGACGCGCGACGTGCTCGACGCGGCCGCAGAGCTGGGCGGAGCGGTCGAGATCGACCCCACGCCGCAGGAGGTGCCGTGGAGCGTCCCGCTCGACGAAGACACCGAACACGCGACCTACGATCCGGAAAGCGTCGCCTCCTACTTTGCGGCGGCCACCCAGGCCGCCCTCGTCCTCGCCGCGTTCCGGGCGCCCTACCGCGGCCGCTCGACGCCGGTCAACGCCTGGTGGGGCTCCTTCGACCTGGCGGTCAGCCTCTTCTCCGGGCTCCCCGCCGACCCGCCCTCGAACGACTTCATCATGCGTAACGCGATGGACTCGCAGGATGTCGCGGTCGGCTGGTGGCCCGGCGACCCCCGCTACGGCAAGGCGGCCTTCTACGCCTATGCCCACCCGGCGCCGCCGGGGTTCGAGGGCGCCGCCCTCAGCCCGGAGGCGGCCCGCTGGGACGGCGGGCTCGGCGAGTACGTGCTCGACTGGGAGGACGTGCTCCGGGCCGACGATCCGCACGCCTACGCGCTCGAGTTCGCCCGCTCTGTCTTCCGACACGCCTGCCTGGTGTGCGGCTGGGACGAAACGCTGGCGGCCAGCGCCCAGGGGACGCCGCCGCCGCTTGCCTAGGGGCCCAACCCTGCTACCGTCGAGGGGTCGGGTTCGGCACTGGGCCGCCCGAGAGGTTCCGTTTCCTCCGTGTGCTGCTTGCGCCTAGGGGTCGCTGGATCTCCCCTTAGCCGCTCGAAAAGGAGCTCACACCATCGAATCGTTTGCCGATACCGGCATCTCCAACCCTGTCGTGCGCGCGCTTTCGCGCCGCGGCATCACACAGCCCTTCCCCATCCAACGGATGGTCATCCGCGACGCGCTCGCCGGAAATGACCTGCTCGTCCAGTCGCCCACCGGCTCCGGCAAGACCCTTGCCTTCGGTCTGCCGCTGGTGGACCTGATCGAGCCCGGGACGAAGCACATCTCCGCCCTCGTGCTCGCCCCCACCCGCGAGCTGGCGAGCCAGATCGTCACCGAGCTCGACTCGGTCGCCAAGGCCCGCCGGCTCCAGATCGCCGCCGTCTACGGCGGCGTCGGCTTCGGCCCGCAGAGCGCGGCGGCGCGGCGGGCGGACATCCTCGTCGCCACCCCCGGCCGCCTCGAGGACCTGATCGCGCGCGGCGTCGTCTCGCTGCAGCGGATCCGCATCCTCGTCCTCGACGAGGCCGATCGCATGCTCGACATGGGCTTCAAGCCAGCGGTGGATCGGATCGTCTCCCAGACGCCGAGTGAGCGACAGACCCTGTTCTTCTCGGCCACGCTGGAGGGCGCGATCGGCAAGCTGGCGGCCGGCTACACCCGGCAGGCGCGGCGCCACACCCAGGCGGCGAGCAAGCCCGCCGAGCGCGACATCGAGCACCACTTCCTCCATGTCGACTCACCGAGCGCCAAGCTCGACCGCCTGGTCGAGCAGCTCCGCAAGGACGAACGCGGGCGCACGCTGGTCTTCGTCCGCACCAAGCGGGGCGCCGACCGGCTCGTCAAGCGGCTTCGCGGCCGCAAGCTGGAGGCGGTTGCGATGCACGGCGACAAAAGCCAGCGCCAGCGCGAACGGGCGCTCGCCCGCTTTGAGAACGGGGCCGTCGACGTCCTCGTCGCGACCGACGTCGCCGCCCGCGGCATCGACGTCGCCGACGTCACCCACGTCGTCAACTTCGACGCGCCCGGCGACCGCGAGGCCTATGTGCACCGCGTCGGCCGTACCGGCCGTGCCGGTCGCAGCGGCACCGGGATCAGCTTCGTGCTCGACGACCAGGCTGCGGACATGCGGCGAATCGCCCGTGACCTCGGCCTGACCGGCGAGTTCGACCGCGCCCGTCCCTTGACGGGGAGTCGCTCAGGCGCTTGAGTCAAGCGCACACGGCACCTGAACGGAGGGTGGAGATGGCAACAATCAGCGAACGCGAGGCAATGCAGGTCGAGGCGGCCAACGCAGGTGGGAAGACCCCGGTCGTCTTCGTTCACGGGCTCTGGCTGCTGGCCGGCAGCTGGGATCGCTGGACGGCCGTCTTCGAGGAGGCGGGCTACGCCCCCGTCGCGGTCGAGTGGCCCGACGACCCCGCGACGGTCGAGCAGGCGCGGGCGAACCCCGAGGCCCTCGCCGGCAAGACGGTCGGGCAGGTCGCGGAGCACGTCGGCGAGGTGATCGCGGCGCTGAGCAGGAAGCCCGCCGTGGTCGGCCACTCCTTCGGTGGGCTGCTGACCCAGATCGTCGCCGGGCGCGGCCTCTCTGCAGCCTCGGTCGCGATCGACCCGGCGCCCTTCCGCGGCGTGCTGCCGCTGCCGATCGCCGCCATACGCACGACCCTGCCGGTGCTGCGCAATCCCCTCAATCGCGGCCGGGCGATCACCCTCACCTACGACCAGTTTCGCTACGGCTGGGCGAATGCAGTCAGCGAAGAGGAGGCCCGGCAGCTGCACGAGACGTTCCACGTGCCGGCTCCCGGCGCGCCGATCTTCCAGGCGGCGATGGCCAACCTCAACCCCGGAGCCGAGACGAAGGTGGACAGCAGGAGCCCCGAGCGAGGGCCGCTGCTGATCTTCACCGGCGAGAAGGACCACGCCGTACCGCCATCGATGAGCAACGCCGCCTACAAGAAGCAGAAGCGCAACGAGGGCGTGACGGAGTTGGTCGAGCTCCCCAACCGCGGCCACTCGCTGACCATCGACAGCGGCTGGCGCGAGGTCGCCGATACCACCCTCGAGTTCGTCAAGCGGTTCGCCTAGGAAGCACTAGACGGAGGCCTCCCAGACCCCGCGGCTGCGGGTGCCGACGCGGAGCAGGCGGTCCGGCTCATAGAAGGTGAGGTCCTCGGCGAGCGCGTTCGGCAGCCCCGCCCCAAACACCGACCAGGTCCCACCGGCGTCCCGCGACTCGAACACGCCGACGTCGCAGGCAACCCAGACCCGGTCGCGGTCGGCCGGATCGCTGACGATCGCGTTGACCGGAACCGAGGGGAGATTGGCCGTGACCTCGAACCAGGTCGCCCCCTCGTCCTCGGAGCGGAACACCGAGCCGGGGCCCGAGAAGGTGGTCCAGTAGCGGTTTGGGAGGTCGGCGTCGACGAGCAGGTCGCTGATCCAGCCGTCGTTTGGTCGGCTGAGCCTGGTCGGAGCGCCCCATCCCGTCGCTCCCGCATCCATGCGGAAGACGTCGCCCCGGATCGTCCCGACCAGCACCCGGCTGGCACTGGGGATCGCGAGCCCGGAGGCAACCGAGGATTTGCCGTCGGCGGTCGGGGGCAGGGGAACATTCGCCCAGCTGTCGCCCCTGTCGGGGGATAGGTAGACGACGTCTCCCGCCTTCACCACAAGCTCGCCGTTCACCTCAACCGGGGGATAGAAAAGCTGCCTGACATTTCCCGATCCAGGTGGGGTGACGTTTTCCCAGCTTTCAGGGTCACCGCGGCTGGTCGAACGCTCCAAATACATGTGGTAGTAGGAATGGAAACAGGTATCAGGGTTAGCCATGTCGGTGCCACAGTCACCTCCATCACCGAGCCCGACCTGCGCCCATTCCCCCTCGCCCTCGCGGCGAACGGTCCCGTTGTCCTGCAGCCCGGCCAGGATCCAGGTCGACTCGTCCGGGCGCTGGGCCAGGTACTCGACCTCGCTGAATGCAAGGCCAGCATTGAGCGATTCCCAGGAGACACCGGCATCGGGGCTGCGGAAGATGCCACCGTCGTTGCCGGCATAGATGACGTTCGGGTCCTGCGGATCGAAGGCCATCGTGTGCTGGTCGGGGTGGATCGAGTCGCCTTCCCCCTGCCGGCTGGAAAGGTCGCTCCAGGTCCAGTCGGCGTGGTGGCGTTCTCCCTTGACCAGCTCGATCGCACCCAGGTAGAGGACGTCGTCCGAGATCGCCGGCACCGCCGCATACCAATCGTAGGACGCCTGATCGACCGAGAGCACGTGTTTGACGTATTCACCCACCGGGAACGACGGCAGCGGGATCAGGTGGAACGAGTGATCGTCCGGCCGACGGTGCCAGAGCTGGGGCTTTCCCGGTTGCCGGGGCTGCCCGGGGCTCGCGGGTTTTCCTCCCGACGCCGCAAAGACGAAGACCTGGTCGGGGTCGGTGGGGACGTGTGCCACCGCCATCCGCTCCGTGTCTGGATCGAGAGGCAGGGAAAGTCCGGGCAGGGCGAGCGGAGCCGGTGGTGCTGCGCCCTTGGCCGCAAAGAGGCCGTCGGGGGCGGCGAGGAGGATCTCCGGTTCGTCGTCGGGCTTGCCCAGCTCGGGTTCGGCCAGCGAGATGTCCCAGGTCATGCCGCGGTGGAGCAGGGACCACGTGGCTCCGGCGTCGGGTGAGATCGCAGCGCCACCGGTGGTGGCGACCAGGAGGCGGTTGCCGTCGCGAGGATCGACCACGAGGCGATAGAAGCCAACCCCGGCAAAGACCTCCTGGGCGATCACCGTCCAGGTCGCGCCGCCGTCGGTGGAGCGCAGGATGCCCTGTCCGAGCTGGGCGTATTCCGAGTTGCCCTCACCCGTGCCCGCGTAAACCCTGGACGGGTCGGAAGGATCGAAGGCGAGCGCGCCGATCGAGAGGGTCGGCTGGTCGTCGGTTCGGGGCGCCCAGGTCTTGCCGGTGTCCCGCGTCTCCCACACCCCTCCCGCCGCCGAGCCGACCAGCACGTGCTTGGAATCGCTTGGGTCCACGGCGATCGCCGTGACGCGACCGGCGACGGTGGTCGTGCTGCTGCCGTAGGTCTGTCCCCTGGGAATTCCGGCCGGGCCCAGCGAGCGCCAGACGACGGGCGGGGTTGGCGGAGGCTCGGCGAGAAGCGCCTCCCTCTGCCGAGACGCGCGCAGATAGAGCGATCCGTCCCCGTCGTCCAGCGAGAGCCCCCTCGGCTCGCGTCGGAGAGCCCGCTGGTTGCGGAATTCCTCCTGACGCAGGAAGGTCTTGCCGCTGAAGGCGGGCTCCTCGCGAGTGGTCTCAGGCGCCCTGGTCACGGCGCGGCTCCTTGTCCTCGTCCCGACGGAGACCCCGCTCACCGGCGTCCCCGTCGGCCTCCTCCTCGTCCCGGTCCAGATCGAGGTCGCGACCCTTCGAGAGACCACGCCCGCGCTCGAACTGACGGCGGCGCTCCTCGGCGTGGCCTCCCGGCGAGGGAGACATGTCCCGTCGACGCCTCATTGCCCGTCTGGAGGCGTCGACCCGGACGCGCGGTCTCGCCGGCGCATCACGCGCCAACGCACGAAGATCCCGATGCCGAACGCAATGACCACGAGGTAGAGGAACTCAAGCGCCCCGCTGCCACCGTCCGGGCTCACTCCCAGTAGTTGCTCGATCCAGTCCATTCAAATCTCCTCCATTGAAGACCGGAGTGAGACTCGCACGCACTCCCGGCAGCTGTCAAGTCCTGGGGTTGCGGCTCAATTGCTTGACGAATCCTGTCTATATGACTAGCCTCGGCGAATGGTGGGAGCGAACGAGGAACAACGGGACGGTGTCGTCTTCATCACCCTCGGGCCGACCGGGACCTGCCATGAGCGAGCGGTAACCCGCTACGCGCGCTTCCAGGGGATCGATGACTTCGAGATCGAGCTGATCACCGACTTCTTCGTCGGCCTGGAGATGCTCCGCGAGACGCCGGGCGCCTTCCTTGTCCAGTGCAGCGCCCACCCCAAGGTCCACGAGATCACCGAGAAATACTGGACCGAGGTCTTCGTCGTCGACACCTTCATCTTCCCGACCAAGCACCTGGTGCTGCTGAGCCGTCGGGAGGTGGAGAGTCCGCGCTCGCTCGGGATCGTCCCCGCGACCAAGGGCTACGTGGATCTGTCCCGGTGGGATGAAGTGATCGACGTGGCCTCGAAGCCGCTCGTCGCAGAAGGGCTCCTGCGCGGCGAGTACGACTCCGGCCTCACCCACATGGAGCACGTCGAGGAGCACGCCGAGGAGCTGCGGCTCGACCTCGACATCGGCGAAATCGACACCACCTGGGTGGTCTACGGACCTCAGAAGCGCTTCCAGGGCGAGGTGATCGGGATCCCCTCCGCCGAGCTCTTCCGCCAGCCGCAACCGGCTTGAGCAGCGTCGCTCGGTCGGTCAGGCGGCGGTGTCGGTCGAGAGCGGGGTCGAGCCGACGCCGTAGACGTCCCACTCCTCAGAGACGCCCTTGAGGGAGTAGCTGCCGAGCGAGTCGAACTCGATGCCCGAGCCCGCAGCGAGGTCACGGACCGTGCGGGAGACAAGAACCGTGCGGGCATCGGCCAGCGCCGCAATGCGAGCGGCGACGTGGACCGCGATGCCGCCTATGTCATCACCGATCAGCTCGACCTCGCCGGTGTGCAGGCCCGCCCGCACCTCGATCCCAAGCGAGGGCATGTCGGCGGAGATTGCCCGCGCGCACTCGACCGCCCGGGTCGGGCCGTCGAAGATCGCCAGAAAGCCGTCGCCCGTCGTCTTGATCTCGCGGCCCTCGAAGCGCCCGAGGTGCTCGCGCACCAACCTCTGGTGCTCCCCGAGCAGGTCGCGCCAGCGGCGGTCACCCAGCTCGCCCGCGAGGCGCGTCGAGTCGACGATGTCGGTGAACAGCACCGTCGCCAGCACCCGCTCCGGCGCCGGTCCCGGACGCACCCCGGTGAGGAACTCCTCGATCGCCTCCAGCGCCGCGTTGCTGTCACCGACCCAGGGGAAATGGTCCTCGCCCTCCAGCTCGACGTAGCGGCTGCCCTCGATCTGCTCGGCGAGCCAGCGCGCGGCGCGGTAGTTGACGGCGTGGTCGTGCAGGCGGTGTAGGACCACGGTCGGCGTCTGAATCAGGGGCAGCGCCTCGCGCACATCGGTGTCGAGGAACGTCTCGAGCAGTTGGCGGACCCGCATCGGGCTCGCCGCCTGGCGCTCGAAACGAGCCTGGAACTCGCGGGCGCGAGGATCGCCGGCCATGCTCGGCGAGAAGATCTCGATCGTCGCGCCCTGGCCCCAAAGCGGCGCGATGAGCTCATCCTGCGCTTCCTGCACCGCCTCCCTCTCCGGCGCCCACGGGTAGTCGGGGGCGGCGATCGAGCGCGCCATCGCCCCCCAGAGCACAAGGGCGGAACAGCGATCCGGATAGGTGGCGGCGAACAGCATGCACATCGTCGCCCCCTCCGACATCCCGAACAGCGCCGCCCGCTCCGAATCAGCCGCGTCCATCACCGCGCGGACGTCGTCCATCCGTTCCTCCAGCGTCGCGGCGCCCTCCACCGGGTCGGAGAGGCCGACGCCGCGGCGGTCGAAGAGGATGACCCGAGCGAAGGAGCCGAGGCGGCGGATGAAGTGGGCCAGGGCCGGGTTCTCCCAGAGCAGGTCGAGGTGGGAGACGAAGGGGAAGGCGATGACCAAGTCCATCTCGCCCTCGCCGATCACCTGATAGGCGATACCGACATCGCCGCTGCGTGCGTATCGGGTCTCCGGTCCCATCCCGTCCTCACACTACGCGCCGCCCGCGCGCCGTCAAGCCGACCAACTCGCGGCGATAGATTTACCGGCCACCCTCGAACCTGGGAGCTGCGATGACGAGTGACGGCAACGAGGCCAAGGGCATCGAAACCGAAGGGCTGGTGCGCGAGTTCAAGAACGGGCCGCGCGCGGTCGACGGAATCGACCTGCACGTGGCGCCCGGAGAGATCTACGGCTTCCTCGGCCCCAACGGCGCCGGCAAGTCGACCACGGTGCTGATGCTGACGACGCTGCTCCCCCCCACCGCCGGCAAGGCGCGCGTGGCGGGCTTCGACATCGCCGCCGAAGGAGGGCGGGTGCGGAGCGCGATCGGCGCCGCGCTGCAGGAGGCGGCGCTCGACCCGCTGCTGAGCGGGCGCGAGCACATGCGCCTGCAGACGGCTCTGCACGGGTTGCCCAAGGCGGAACGAGCGGAGCGCGGCGCCGAGCTGCTCTCCCGCGTCGGCCTCTCCGAAGCGGCCGACCGCAAGGTGGGCGAGTACTCCGGCGGGATGAAACGGCGGCTTGACCTGGCGCTGGCGCTGGTCCACCGGCCGCGCATCCTCTTCCTCGACGAGCCGACCACCGGCCTCGATATCCAGAGCCGCACCGCGCTCTGGGACGAGGTCGCCGGCCTCGCCGCGCGCGAGGGCGTCACCGTCTTCCTCACCACGCAGTACCTGGAGGAGGCGGACGCGCTCGCCGACCGGGTCGGGATCATCGACCACGGCCGGATCGTCGCCGAGGGGACGCCGGCCGAGCTGAAGGCCGAGATCGGCCGCCCGACGGTCGAGGCGGTGCCCTGCGAGCCGGCCGACCAGGAGCGGGTGGCGCGGGCGCTGGAGCGCTTCGGCGAGCGGGCCGGCGCGACGCGCCGGACTGGCGCCTCGGTCAGGTTGGAGGGCGGCGAGTCGCAGCTCGCCGACGTCGTGCGGGCGCTCGACGCGGAGGGGATCGCGATCGAGCAGCTGCAGCTCCACGCCCCCTCGCTCGACGACGTCTTCCTCGCCAAGACCGGCCGCTCCTTGGAGGGCGCCGGTGACGAGGAGGCCGAGGGCGACAGCGGAGAAATGGAGACGGTGCAGGCATGAACGTCCGCCTCCGCTCGCAGGTCGGTCAGCTCGCCCGCCGTTCGGTGCTGCGCACGATGCGCCAACCGGCGCAGATCGTGCCGGCGCTCGTCTTTCCGATGTTCCTGCTCGCGGTCAACTCCGGTGGGCTGAAAAGCGCCACCAACCTGCCCGGCTTCCCGACCGACTCCTATCTGACCTTCGCCCTCGCCGTCCCCTTCATGCAGGGGGCGCTGTTCTCGGTGATGAACGCCGGCACCGATCTGGCCCGCGACATCGAGACCGGCTTCCTCAACCGCCTCGCCCTCACCCCGCTGCGCGGCGCGGCGCTGCTCAGCGGGCTGCTCGCCGGCACCGTCGTCCTCGGGCTGATCCAGGCTGCCACCTACCTGATCGTGGGGCTGACCGCCGGGGCCGAACTCGTCACCGGCCTGGGTGGTGCCCTGACGATCATCGCGCTCTCGGTCTCGATCACCGTCGCCTTCGGCTCCGTCGGCCTCTTCGCGGCGCTGCGCACCGGCTCCGGAGAGGCGGTGCAGAGCCTCTTCCCGGTCTTCTTCGTTTTCCTCTTCCTCTCCTCGATGGCACTGCCGCTCGACCTGCTCCAGACCGACTGGTTTCACGCCATCGCCAGCGCCAACCCCGTCTCCTACCTGTTGGGGGCTTTCCGCTCGCTGCTGATCGAAGGCTGGGACCTCGGCGCGCTGGCGCTCGGCTTCGGCATCGCGGCAACGGTCCTCGCGCTCGGCATGTTCGCTGCCGCCGCCGCCCTGAAGACGAGGCTGGTGAGGACGTGAGACGCAAAATCGCCCTCGCGGTCGCCTGGCGCAGCATCCACAACTTCCTCACCAACCCCGCCTTCTTGGCGCCGGCGATCCTCTTCCCCCTCTTCTTCTTCACCGCCTTCGCCGGCGGGCTCTCGGCGATCGGGAACGTGCCCGGCTTCGAATTCCCCAGCGGCTACACCGCCTTCCAGTTCGTCTTCGTCCTGCTCCAGTCGGCGGCATTCGGCGGCGTCTTCACCGGCTTCGGCATCGCCCGCGATTTCGAGATCGGCTTCGCCAACCGCTACCTGCTGGCGGCGAGCAACCGCGGCGCGATCGTCGCCGGCTACGCGCTGGCGGCGCTGGTCCGGGCGCTGATCACCTGGACGGTGCTGACCACGGTCGCGCTCGTCGCCGGGATGGAAGTGGCCGGCAGCCCCGTCGAGCTGGTCGGCCTCTACGCCCTCGCGGTGCTGGTCAACCTCACGGCGACGATGTGGGCGGCGGGCGTGGCGATGCGGGTCCGCTCGATCCAGGGCGGTCCGCTGATGCAGTTCCCCGCCTTCCTGATCCTCTTCCTCGCCCCGGTCTACGTGCCGCTCGAGCTGCTCAGCGGCTGGATCCACGCCGTCGCCTCGGTTAACCCGGTCACCGCGCTGCTCGAGGCAGGGCGCGGCTTCATCTCCGGCGAGCCGACCGTAGTCGCTCTCGCCTTCGCCCTCGCCGTCGTCCTGCCCGTGCTCTTTGCTTTCTGGGCGCGGGGCGGCTTGAAGCGAGCCGAAGCCGCCGGCTAACCCGCCTGGGGTTAAGGCCTATCCCGGTAGGGGTGGAACGTCTTGTACTTTTTCCGCGGCGGCGATCTTGGACAGCCGCACTCTGTCTTCGGAAAAGTTAAGTGGAACCCCTACCGGGATAGGCCCCTAGTCCGAGCCGCGGACCAAACCGATCAGGTGACCCTCGGGGTCTTTGAACTGGCCCAGTTCCACCTGGTCCATGACCTTCTCCGGCCCCATGACCCGGGTCCCACCGAGGCTCTCGGCCTTCTGCAGGGCCTCCTCGATGTCCGGCACGGCGACGTAGAAGGTGACGTGTCCCTCGTAGCCGTCGGGACCGGGGCCGCCGATGCCGCCGCCGATGCTCCCCATGTCAGAGGGGTTGTCTTCGCCTTTCACGATCCCGTAGTTCATCGGGTTGTTCGCATCGACATTCCACCCGAACAGGTCCGAGTAGTAGCTCTGCAGCTTGGCGCTGTCCTTCCCGATCACCTCGAAGTGAACGACTGGCTTGCCCATGGTGTCTCTCCTTCTTTCGTGTTAGCCGGCTTCTGCTGATGAGTAGGCGGGCTCGGGCGCTCCCTCGCGCTCGTGCGGCTGGGCCTGCTCGGCTGCAACCGGAGCTGGTTCGGAGCGCAGCACGAAGATCGCGATGGCGAGAGCGACGGCGACCAGGCCGGCGCCGACCAGGTAGGCGAGGTGGAAGCCGGAGTTGAGCGCAGCAGCGTGCGAAGCGCCGCCATCGAGCAGCGTGTTGGTGCGCTCGGCCGCCAGCGTCGCCAGCACGGCGAGGCCGATCGCGCCGCCGACCTGGGCGCTGGTGTTGACGACCCCGGAGGCGAGGCCTGCGTCGCTCGGCGTCGCCCCCGACATCGCCAGCGTCATCAGCGAGGGGAAGGAGATCCCGATGCCGACCCCGATCAGGAGCATCGGCGGCAGGACGTCAGCGAGGTAGCTGCCGTCGACCGGGGTGCGGGCGAAGAGAAGCAGGGCGGCGCCGACCAGCACCATGCCGGGGATCAGCATGCGGCGCGGGCCGAAGCGCATGATCAGTTTTTCCGAAAAGCCGAGCGAGAGCATGCCCATGACGAGCGTGGCCGGCAGGAAGGCGAGGCCGACCTGAAGCGGGTCGTAGCCGAGGATCTGCTGCAGGTAGAGGGCGCCGAGGAAGAACATCGAGAACATCCCGGCGACGAGCAGCATCTGCAGGGCGTTGGCCCCGGAGACGTTGCGCGAGCGGAACAGCCGCAGCGGCATCAGCGGATTCGCGATGCGCGCCTGGCGCACGACGAAAGCCGCCTCCAGAGCCAGCGAGATCGCTCCGAGCACGAGCGTCTGCGTCGATCCCCAGCCGTTTTCGGAGACCTCGAGGATCGTGTAGACGCCGAGCATCAGGCCACCGGTGATCAGAGCGCCGCCGAGGATGTCGGCGCCCTCGCCGAAGCCGATCCCGGGCCGGTCGGCGATCAGTCGCCGCGTCATCAGCGCGGTCGCGATCCCGATCGGCAGGTTGATGAAGAAGATCCAATGCCAGGCGATCGCCTCGGTCAGCACGCCGCCGACCAGCAACCCGATCGTGCCGCCGGCCGAGGCGACGAAGCCGTACACGCCGATCGCTTTCGCCTGCTCGGCGGGCTGCGGGAACATCGTCACGATCATCCCCAGGATCACGGCCGAGGTGAGCGCGCCGCCGATCCCCTGGATGAAGCGCGCGCCGATCAGCATCTCCTGCGTCTGCGCAAGGCCGCAGAGCAGCGAGGCGGTGGTGAAGATGGCGAGGCCGGCGAGGAAGACGCGGCGCTGGCCGAGCAGGTCACCGAAGCGGCCTGCAAGCAGGAGCAGGCCGCCGAAGGGGACCAGGTAGGCGTTGACCACCCAGGCGAGGTTGCTCTGCGAGAAACCGAGGTCGTCCTGGATCGAGGGCAGCGCGACGTTCACGATCGTGATGTCGAGAACGATCATCAGCATCCCCGCGCAGAGCACGTAGAGCGCCAGCCAACGGTTGTGGTCATCACTCATGCGGTCACCCTAGCAAATAGTTCAGGAAAACAACTACCTAGTTGCAAACTTGTATCAATCTGCATAGACTTCGGGTATGGCAACCAAGCGCTCATACGGCGAAGCTTGCCGTTTCGCCTACGCCCTCGACCTCGTCGGCGAGCGTTGGGCCCTGCTCGTGGTACGGGAGCTGCTGCTTGGCCCGAAGCGCTTCACCGACCTGCGCGTCGGTCTTCCGAACGCCAGCCCCAACATCCTCTCGGAGCGACTGCGCGAACTGGAGCAGGGCGGTGTCGTCCATCGTCGCAAACTGCCGCCGCCGGCGGGCTCCTGGGTCTACGAGCTGACCGAGTGGGGCAGGGAGCTGGAGCCGGTCGTCACCAGGCTCGGCGCCTGGGGCGCCCGCTCCCCGGCCCCCCCCGCGCACCAGGCGATCGGAACCGACTCGATCGTGTTGGCGCTGCGCTCGCTGTTCGACCCCGAGGCGGCGGGCGAGCTGGAGGGGAGCTACGAGCTGCGCGTCGGCGAGAATCGCTTCCACGTCGACGTCGCCGGCGGCGAGCTCGAGCTGGGCCGCGGCCCGACCTCTTCCCCGGCCGCGACGTTCGAGACCGACGAGGCCGCGACCCTGGCCGCGGTGCTGACCGCCCAGCTTCCACTTGGGGAGGCGCTCGACTCGGGGGCGATGCGGATCCAGGGCAGCAAGAAAGAGGCGCGGCGCTTCCTCCAGCTCTTCCCGATGCCCGAGCCGTGCCCAGCGGGCCGGCAGGATGCCCCCACCGGCCCGCTCGAGCATCAGCTCGCCTAGCTCATTTGGCGACCGCAGCGAGGATGCCGGCAGCTCCCGTCATCCCGGCCAGGTTGGGATGGATCGGCGCCGCCGGGTTGGTCGGCACGACCGGCTCGACCCAGCGCGTCGAGGAGCCCTTGCAGGCGTCGTGACCGATGCTCGCGTTGTACCAGTTGACCAGGGTGGCGCCGTTGTCCGCCGCCTGGGTCGCCAGCATCGAGTTGAGTTCTTTCTCCTTCGAACGCAGGTAGGGAACGTCACCGAAGCCGATCGGCATCTGCGGCCAGCAGCCGAAGCCCGTCTCCGGGAAGATCGCCGCGTAGTTGACGACGAAGACTTTCGCCGCGGGCGAACGGGCATGGATTCCCTGCAGCACCGCCGCCACCTTCGGCGCCGTCGCCGCGATCCGTTCGGCGACCTGGTCTTTGCCGCCCGAGTCGTATTTGTCCTTGCAGGGCGTGCTGAACGGGTTGACCGTGATGCAGCTGAGGGCGATTTCGGAGAACCCGATGTCGTTGCCGCCGATCGTCAGCGAGACGCGCGTCGTTTCGGCGTCGAGTGAGTTGAACTGCGGCGGGTTGGTGCCGAGTTCGGTTTCCTGCGGGTTGGTCATGTCATTGGTCGTCGCCCCGCTGCAGCTCGGGTCACGCAGGGTCAGGCCGATGGTCGGCGCAGCCAGGTGGGCGTAGTTGTGGTCTGACTTGAGGCAGCCGAGCGGCGCGATCTGGTTGGGGATGACCGGACCGGCGGCGTAGGAGTCGCCGAGTGCGACGTAGTTGGCGGCGCGGGCCGCGCCGGCGAAGACGGCGAGGACCGCAAGCACCGCAAGCACGAGAACCGCCGCGCGCCGCAGCTGCCGCGAGTTGGACTGGATTGACTGGATCATTTCCATCTCCTCTCGATATGGGACAAGCAAGCGGGCCGCCCCTACCCGTTTCCCCCTAAATTAATCCAGATCAATCGAGAAAGCGTCCAGTTGGAGCTTAAGTTCGCGTGACGATCAGGGCGATCATCGCCGCGTAGCCGGCGAAGGTCGCCGACATCAGGGAGAAAACGGCGAATATCAAGATTCGATGCAACCCATCGAGCCGATCGTTGATCCTGTGCAGTGCCGAATCGACTTTGTCAAATCGCCGGTCGACTTCGTCGAATCGCCGATTGACCTCGCCGCGGAAGTCGTCCAGCCGCTCGTCGGTCCAGCTCTGCCTCACATCGAACATGGTCGCAGATGCTGAGACAAAACATTGCGCGCGTGGCGCGCCGAACCGAAATCTTCCGAATCAGACCTGTGGCGAAACCGTCGCGACCAATTCGTCCTCGAGCTCAGGGAGGCGGTCGGCGTCGCCCGCGACAACCAGCTTGCCGACCAGGGCGAGAATGCCGGCGGTCCGCGCCCACTCCGCGTTGAGCGGGCGGGAACCACCGGAGGCGCCCGACAGCCGCTCCGCCAAGGCCTCGACCATCGCGTTGTGGCGCTCCGCGCCTTCCGGGCCGGCGGCCAGGATCTCGACGGTCAGCAGCCGTGCCGAAGGGGCGTCGGCGGCGAACAACGCCAAGGCGGTGCGAATCGTCACCCGCGCCTTTGCCTCGCCGGCTCGGTCGATCTCCTCCAGCAACCTCCCCAGCAATTGCCGGTGAGTGGCCAGCATGCAGTCCTGCTTGTCGGCGAACTGCTTGTAGAAGGTGACCGAGGAGACACCGGCCCGCTTCGACACCGCAGCGACAGAGGCATCGGCATACCCCCGCTCCGCGCAGACCTCCGCCATCGCCGCAAACAGTCGTTCGCGCTGGTTACGCGCAACTACGTCCGCCGGGATCCCGTGGGACCCTGGCGGCAAGCGGCGGCTCCTCTCTGCGTCGGCCACGTCCATCACGCTACGCCGCCGACCGAGCCCCGCACTCCTACCGATACAGCACAACGTAAAACGGAGCTTTGACCAGCCCCCCGTTGTGCGTCTGCACCTCGACCGCGGGAGCCGCACAGTCCCCCGTCCCCCCGATCGTTACGTAGGCGGTGAGTCCACCCGATCCGTTGTAGCGGGGGGTGACCTGGGCTCCCCTTGGAGCAAAGCCTGAAACCGAGACGCAGTAGATGCCGCCTTCTTTGCCCTGGGTGACGGTGATCGCTCCCTTGGACTGGGCCGTATCGACGTTCCCTTCCTGGCTGACCGCGGCAAAGGCGACCGGGTTCGCAGATTCGGCGAAGGTCGAGGTATCTGCCGCGTGGGCGCTCGGCACCTGGGAGAACGTCGACTCGTTCACCTGCGCGCCACCGACTGCATCGTTGGCGATCTTCTCGGTGGAGACCGCTCCGCTTGCGAGCTTTTGGTTGGTGACCGAGGCGTTTGCGAGCTTTGCTTCCTTCACCGCCCCTGCGGCGATCTTGCCGCTCTTCACCGCGTTGGCTTCGATCTTCGGCGCGGTGACGGCGTGCTTTCTGATCTTGTCGGCGGTGACGGCACCCGGGCGAAGCTGCTTGGCGCCGATCGACTTCGGAGGAAGTTGTTGAACTGCGTAGGCGGTAGCTCCTCCCAAGGCCAAAAAGAGAGCGATCGTGGAGACGACGTTTGCATAGCTGAGTCGCTTTGAGAGTTGCTTCATGGTCTATCCCTTCGCCTTGCAGCTTCTGTTCAGGGTCGCGGTCAGGGTCTTGCCTCCGACGAAGGCAAAGGTGCTTTTGACGAGGGGGAAGAGAGCCCCGGGGAAACCCCTTCGGAGCAGGGCATCCTGCGGAGAGGAAGCTCCGCTTCTTACCGTGGACCGAGTAGGTGCGTCCCAGCTTCAGATCAAGGCCCGTTACGTATCCCCATTCCCCCGTGGCTTCGGGCAGGGAGGCGTGCATCACGGTGCCGAACATCCCGCCTTTGTGGGAGATCGTCAAAGGAAGGACGTAGGAGGTCGGGACCGGCTTGGTGCCGTAGATGTGGGCGAAGATCACCGACTGTCCCCTGAGCACTCCGCTGAAGGCCAATACCTTCCCCTCGGAGGGAAAGGGGGACTGCTCGGGGAAGCGGACGTTTGCCGAGAAGTGGCCTTCTCCGATCAAGGAGGGTTCACAAGCAAGCAGAGCCTCCTGGGTGGTCGAGGGGTGCTGGAGACGATGCTGCTGACCGCCGGTGAGCTGGGCTACGCGAAGGCGACGGTGCGCGAGGTGGCTGAGCGCGCCCGCATCACGCAGGACCGCTTCCACCGCCGCTTCGGCAGCAAGGAGGCCTGCTTCGCGCGAGCCTACGAGAGCGCCGCGGAGGAGCTCGCCGGGGAGCTGCTCGAGTCGTGCCGTAGCGCGGCGAGCTGGCGCGAGGGCTTCTGCGCCGGCCTCGCCCAACTGCTGCGCTTCGTCGCCGAGCAACCGCTGCTGGCCAAGGCGCTGCTGCTCGAGGTGCGCTCCGCGCGCGGCGAGGCCTGGATCGTCCACCAACGGCTGGTCGAGCGGCTCACCGACGCTCTCGACGGGGCGCGCGGCGAACCGGCCGCGCGACCGGGCGCCAGTCCGATGACGGCCGGCTTCATGGCCGGTGCGATCGAGGAATCCCTCTGCCTCGAGATCGCCGCCGGCCGCAGCGCCGAGGTCGAGCGGCTGCTGCCCGACCTCACCCGCCTCGCTTTCCTGCAGTTCTTCGGCGAGGATGACCCCGCTGCCAAACGCGCACGTTCTTTATAGTCAATAAAAATCTTGCGCTGGAGCAAGCTCTGTGGGAGGCTGGCGCGCATGGCGACCGCCGAGGTGCAGAAGGCAGCGGGTCCGGATCTCGCGCAGAGCAACGGCGGCGCACCGGATGCCGCCGTCGAGGCGCCCGTCATCCCGGTCAGCCAGGCCTTCAGCCTTGGTTGGAACGTCTGTCTTCTCTACCTCTCGAACGCAGTGCCGAGCTGGGAAGAGTGGAGGGACGCGCCGGAGCGACTGCCCGCGCCCAGCGGCTTCTCCGAGCGGGAGCAATCGCTGATCCGCCTGGGGCAGGTGAGAAGCGCTATCGAGAGGTTCAACGCCCAGTTCGCGACCAGCGGCGGGGATGGCTCTCTGCTGTCGAAGGCGAGCGGCCACCTCGACGGTCTCGACGGCGACCAGCACGGGGAGCGCCCCAATCCGCGCCGCGACCTCTACCACGCTCACCGCGCGCTCTCCCAGGCCCTGAGCGCCGGCGACCCCCGCCTGGCGAAGGCTTACCACCTCGGCGTCTCCCTGGCGACGATCTCCAACGCGCCGCAGGACGAGAGGTCCCTGAAACAGGAGTTCGGGCGGCCCAACATCGCGCAGCTGGGCGAGGGGCTCGCCGATCTCTGCTCGCTCTTTCCCGACCACGCCAGCCGGGCCGTGCGTCTCTCCTGCGGCGAGTGGCGGCGGTGGGTGGAGAAACCCGAATACGGGCGGACGGGGCCGATCCCCATCGGCTCGCCGCGGGAGATGGTCTGGGAGGACGACGGAAACGACATCCGCGCCTCACTCGCCCGCCAGGGCGAGGTCTGGAGAGCGCTGCTCTCGGGCGAGAAGTCAGGGGTGGCGATGCTCGAGCTCCATGCCTATTTCGCCACCGCGGTGCGGGCGCTCGAGCACGGCGCCCGCCTGGTGCGCGGCGTGCTCCTGCCGATCGCAGTCGCCCTGGTTCTGCTCCTGGTCGGCTCCTTCCTGCTCGTCAAGAACCCCGGCGCCGGGGCGACCGCGCTCGGCGTCGTCACCGTCGCCGGCGCGGTGGGTATCACCTGGAAAGGGATCCTCGGGGGCCTCGGCTCGGTCGCGGCGAGGCTGCAGCGGCCGGTCTGGGGAGCGGCGCTCGACGAGGAGATCGCCGCCGCGATCACGCTCCTGCCCCCGGACGCGAAGGCCGTTCCCGAAGAAGCGGACGAAGCGGCGCCGGCTTCCGGCCCCCAGCCGGAAGCGCTCGCGACCGACGCAGAGCCCCAGCCCGAAGCCGTCTGAGGCAGCCTCAGTCCTGCTTGGCGACCTTCGCCGCCTCGGCGCTGCCCAGGTACGGCGTCAGGGTGAACTCGACCAGGTCGGGGAGCAGCTCCTCCAGCTCCTCCGCCTTGCCGGCGATGATGCGGCGGGAGATCAGCGAGACCATGCCGCCGACCAGCGCTTCCTCGGTGGTCGGCGAGAGGCGGGAGAGAACCTCGGGCGAGCGGCCCTCGCGGCCCTCCTGGAAGTAGGGGACGAAGCTCTGGATCGCCGCGTCGTAGCGCTCGACCACGGCCGGGCCGGCGACCAGCGCCTCGACCATGCAGAGGCGGGCCAGGTTCGGCTCGGCGGCGAGGAACTGCAGCATCGCCTCGATCCCGGCCTTGATCGCCGGCGGCCACTCCTCGTTTTCCTCGAAGGCCGCGGTGACCCTTTGGCGCAGCTCGCCCATCACCGCGTCGTAGGCGGCGACGAAGCACTCGTCCTTGCTGGAGAAATGCTCGTAGAAGGTGCGGCGGGAGACCGCGGCGGCGCGGGTGATGTGGGCGATCGTCGTCCCCGAGTAGCCGTTCTCGGCGACGGCCTCGGCGATTCCGGCGATCAGCCGCTCGCGCTGGTTATGGGTGACGAACTCGCGGGGCAGGCCATGGCGGCCGGGCGGCAGGCGCGCCAGCTCGGGCGGATAGTCCTCGGCTCCGACGCTGGGTGGTTTCTGGGATTTGTCTGCACGTTTTCTTGCCACACTGCGACCATACCGTGCCGGTCCATCGGAATCGCGGCTCAGCTCGTCCATCGCCGCCTCGACGCCCAGATAGGGCATCACGGCCGCCGACATCAGCTGGGGGACAAGGTCGGGGAGCTCCTCGACCGCGCCACGCACGACGCGGGAGTAGATCTGGCCGTAGGCGGAGCCGGCGAGCGCCTCGGCGGTCGTGTGGGGGACGGCCTCAGGGTCGTCCATCTCCTGGCGGCCGGCGTCGATCAGCGAGGCGATCACCCGCATCGTCATGTCACGCCGGGCGCGGGCGGCATCGCCGGAGGCGAGCACCTCGATCCCGAACGAGGCGCGGCTGGGGTCGTGGCGCAGCCCCTCGATCACCTCGTAGGCGACGGCGCGAAGGCGATCGGGCCACTCCTCGCGGCTCTCGTAAGCCCTCACCATCGTCTCCAGGCACTCCTCGTTCAACTGTTGCCAGGCGGACAGGAAGCAGTCGTACTTGCCGCGGAAATGGCGGTCGAAGGCGGGCCGGTCGAGCCCGGCTCGTTCGAGGACCAGCTCGATCGTCGTTTCGCCGTAGCCTCGCTCGGCGGCGATATCGATCAGGGCGGCGAGGATCTGGTCGCGCTCGGAGCTGCCGGTCCGATCATGACTCTTCGTATCGAGCACTAGCGCATGAGGCCTCCAGTCCCAGCCTTCGTGGACCCACCCCGCCGAGCTCCCTGACTCGGGCGTCGCACGGCCGCTCCCCGGCTCAGCCGGAGGTCGTGGACGGTGACTCGGCTGCCGTCCGCTTCGCGGCCTCGGCGCCGACGTACGGGGTGAGCGAGAACTCGACCAACTCAGGCAGAAGCTCCTCGATGTCCTCCACCTGGCCCATCACTATGCGCTGGTAGATGATCCAGAAGACTCCACCGACGATCGTCTCCTCGAGTGTCCCCGGTAGGTCCTCGCCGTTCGGCGCGACCTTGCGGCCCATCCGGAAGAGCGGCACGAACGCCTGGATCGAGCGTTCGTAGCGCTCGACCGCGGCGGGGCCGGCCGAGAGCGCCTCGACGATGCAGGTGCGGGCAAGCGCCGGCTCGGTGGCGACGTAGTGGAGGAAGGCCGCGAGGCCGGTGTTGACCCTGGCGGGCCAGCTGTCGACCTTGCTGGCGGCGTCGACGACGCGCTGCAGCGCCTCTTTGACCGCAAACTCCGAAGCGGCGAGGAAACAGTCCTCCTTTGAGGAGAAGTTCTCGTAGAAGGTGTTGCGGGCGATCCCAGCCCGGCGCACGATGTCGGCCACGGTGACGGCCCGGTAGCCCTTCTCGACCGTCTCCTCGGCGAGGGCCGCGATGATGCGGGCGCGCTGGTGCTGGGTGATGAACTCGCGTGGAAGAGGGTGCCGCCCGGGGGGCATTCGGATCGCCTGAGGGGCGCGTTCAGCCACAGAATCCAGGCTACTCGCCGACCGGCCAGATTCAAGCTGGACGGATTGGCGATATACCGCTACAGTACCGGACTCCAGACAACCTGTTCCCTAGATCACGAAGGAAGGGACGACAATGGGGAAGCAGGCCGCAACCAGGGTCCGGGCAGGGGCCGAGGGGACCGGCACGATCAGGGAAGTGGACGCACTCCCTCTTGCTCCCAAGCTCGAGCTCGTGGACTCCCCGAAGCGCGAAAAGATCCTCGAGGGGATGCTCGAAGCCGTCGGCGCAGAGGGCTACGACGCGGCCTCGGTACGCACGGTTCTCGACCGGACCGGCCTTTATCGGCAAGCCTTCTACGACAACTTCGCCGACAAGGACAGCTGTTATCTGGCGGCGTTCGAGGCCGGCGTCGAACGGCTCGAAGGGCTGGTGGCAAAGGCCGCGGCGAGCGAGGAGAGCTGGCGGGGCAAGCTGCGGTCGGGCCTTGGCGGCCTGCTCGATTACCTCGACGCCGAGCCGGACATTGGCCGGGGAATCATCGTCGAGGTGCACGCCGCGGGCCCCGAGGCGCTGGCAAAACGTGCCGAAGCGATGAAAAGAGTCACCGATTTCATCGATTTGGCCCGCGCTGGAGGCGGACGAGTCCGAGTCACCACCGCAGATCGCCCCGGAGGGCATAGTCGCCGGAATCCACGCCGTCGTCCACTCACGGCTCTCCACCGGGGCATGCGAGGGCTTCCGCGGGCTGCTGCCCGAGTTCATGTACTTCGCGGTGCTTCCCTACTTCGGCGCGGAGGCGGCTGCCGAGGAGATGCAGGCCGCGCGAACCTAGCGCCGCACAGGGTTGGACAGGCCGCGAATCCTGCCCTACATTGGATGGCGATGGATTCGCCATCCACTTCGAATCCAGAACAGTCACGGCTTGCCGCGCGCATACGCGGTCCGCTCCCAGCGCGAGCGGTTGCTGGAGGCAATAGTCAGGGTCTCGGCGGCCAAGGGCTACGAGGCGACGACGGTGGCTGACGTGGTCGAGTTCGCCGGCGTCTCAGAGGACACCTTCTTCGAGCTGTTCGACGACAAGGGCGCTTGCTTCCTCGAGGCCTATGACGCGGTGTTCGACGTCCTGGTAGCCCACGTAACCGCCGCCTTCGAGGCGGCAGCCGACGAGCCCTGGCCGGAGCAGATCGCGGCCGGGCTGGGGGCGCTGGTCGAGCTGCTCGCGATCGAGGCCGACATCGCTCGGATGGCGATGGTCGAGGTGACCGCGGCCGGCGACGACGCCCGTGAGCGCTACCGCGCCGCGCTCGCCCGCTTCACGCCCTTCCTCGAGGAGGGCCGCACCTACTCCGGTCAGGGCGACGAGCTGCCGGCTGACACCGCCCGCTTCGCGGTCGGGGGAGCCACCTCGATGATCTTCGACGAGATCCGCGCCGGTCGCGGCCCCGAGCTGAAGCGGATCCTGCCCGACCTCGTCTTCGCGGTCCTGATGCCCTACCTGGGCCCGGAAGCGGCCGAAGACGAGATGCGGCGGGTTGTCACGCGCGAGGGGTGAGTCAAGGACAGAGGAGTCCGGGGTAGGGGACTCCACTTAACTTTTTCGAAGACGCGGATTGCTGCTGGCGCCCGCTGGCTCTCGACGAAAAAGTACAAGACGTTCCGCCCCCTACCCCGGACTCCTCTGGGCGTTGTCAGACGCCCTCGCCGTGACGACCCTCTCCGGCAGCGAAGCGCGAGGCGCCCTCAACGGCTATGTGGAGGGTCTCGCGACCGAGGCGGTGCTCCAAAGCTATGCCGTCTGACAAGGGCAGGCCGAAGCCCTCGATCGCGGCGCGGCGGTCGGCCAGCATCGTCTCCTGCGGGAAGGAGGCGATCCGCTCGGCCAGCTCCAGGGCCAGCTCGAGGTGAGCGCCCGGCTCAGCGATCTCGTTGACGAGCCCGATCCGGTGCGCCTCCTCGGCCGCGACCGGGCGCCCGGTGAGGATCAGCTCCAGAGCCCGGCCCATACCGACCACGCGCGGCAGCCGCTGCGTGCCGCCGTCGACCAGCGGCACCCCCCAGCGGCGCTCGAAGAGACCGAAGGTGGAGCCTGGGGTGGCGATCCGCAGGTCGCACCAGAGCGCCATCTCGACCCCGCCCGCCAGGCACCAGCCATCGACCGCGGCGATCGCCGGCTTCGCAGGCGTGAGGCGGGTCGGCCCCATCGGCCCCTCGGGGTGGTCGACGTCGAGGTCGAGCGCCTTCAGGTCGGCGCCGGCGCAGAAAGCCTCGCCGCCCGCCCCGGTGAGGATCAGCACGCGGGCGTCCTCGTCGGCCTCGAAGTCGCGCAGGCCCTGCCGAAACAGCTCCGCGGCCGCCGCGTCGATCGCGTTGCGGCGCGCCGGTCGGTCGATGGTCAGCACCGCCGCCGCCCCAACCCGCTCGTAGCGAAGCTCCCCTGCCATGACC
The DNA here is from genome assembly GCA_963706605.1 of uncultured Solirubrobacterales bacterium. Lineage (GTDB taxonomy): Bacteria > Actinomycetota > Thermoleophilia > Solirubrobacterales > 70-9 > VRUE01. The sequence continues at coordinate 1,132,025 of OY970165.1, read as the reverse complement.
GCAAAGAGTAGGGAGCGGGCGGGCTAGTCGCGGCGAACCTCCGGGTCTCGCCGACGACGCCCTGCTCCCGGGTACGCCCCGGCGCGCCATGGTCATCAAGGGCAGGCGCTGGATGACCGCGACCCACGCTAGAGACGACCCCGGACGACCCCGGACAGCTAAAAGCGACCGGGGACGGCGCTCGCAGCCTGCCCGCGCGTAGCCTTCGCGCTAGAAGCTCCTTGCGCCACCTTCAAGACGGTGTCCCGCTGGCTTCCGCAGGGCCTGCCTTTCCCAGTCGCAAGACCAACTTAGCGCCGTCACTTCCGCCGCGCTAGGGGCCGCCAAGCAACGATCCCGCAAAGTCCGGTGAAATCGCCCCGTGGCGGCAGGATCGGTGACGGTCCGGAGGCCTCACGAGGACATCCAGGCGCTCTTCCCGAAGCGAGTGGATAGCCGCGATGCGTAAGCCGTAGCTACGCTCCTCGGATGCGCATCGACCAGATCCTCGCCTCGAAGCGGCCGCTCTTCTCGGTCGAGTTCTTCCCGCCGAAGACGGAGCAGGGGAAGAATGAGCTGCTGGCGACGGCGCGCGCACTGCGCGAGCTGGAGCCGGACTTCGTCTCGGTGACCTACGGGGCGGGGGGATCCACCCGCGAGGGGACGGTCGAGATCACGCGGGCGCTGAAGGACGACTTGGGCTACGAGACGATGGCCCACCTGAGCTGTGTCGGCGAGACCACCGAGGGGCTCTCGGCCACCCTCGACCGGATCGCCGCCGCCGGGATCGAGAACGTCTTCGCCCTGCGCGGCGATCCGCCGCGCGGACAGCCGGACTTCGAGCAACCCGAGGGCGGGCTGGGCAGCGCCGCTGAGCTGACCGCCTTCATCGCCGACGCTTGGGACTTCACCGTCGGCGGCGCCTGCTTCCCGGAGGTGCACCCCGAGGCGCCCGACCTCGATACCGATCTGGCCTACCTGAAGACGAAGGTGGACGCCGGAGCATCGTTCCTGATCACCCAGCTCTTCTTCGACAACCAGGTCTACTTCGACTTCGTCAAATCCGCGCGGGAGGTGGGCATCAAGGTGCCGATCCTCGCGGGCGTCATCCCGGTCGCCGGCTTCGAGCAGACGAAGCGGATCTGCGACCTCTGCGACGCCTCGATTCCGCCCCGCCTCGAAGAGGCGTTCCGGGCGGCCGAAGGCGACGAGCGCGCCGAGTTCGAGCTGGGCGTCGCTTACGCGACGCAGCAGTGCGCCGAGCTGCTGATTGCGGGCGTGCCGGGAATCCACTTCTACGCCCTCAACCGGGCGCCGGCGACGCGAGCCGTGCTCGGCGCCCTGCGTGCAGCGCGCCCCTGGGAGCGGACCCGCGGCACGCCGGCGGACCCGGTCGGTGAGTCACGACAATTGGCAACAGACGTTTAGACTGGTTGGCCGCGATGGCTGAGCTGAGCTACCAGGGAAACCGGATCGGCTTCGACGAATACGGCGAGGGAGACCGGCCCATCGTCCTCGTCCACGGGCTGCTGATGAACCGCCGCATGTTCGACCGCCTCGGCCCCGCGCTGGCGAAACGTGGCAACCGCGTGATCTGCATCGACCTGCTCGGCCACGGTCGCTCCGATCAGCCCGATGACCTGCGCCTCTACTCGATGCCCCTGTTCGCCGAGCAGGTGATCGCGCTGCTCGACCACCTGGAGCTGGAGCGGGCGGTGGTCGGGGGCACCTCGCTGGGCGCCAACACCGCGTTGGAGCTGGCGGTCCGGCACCCGGACCGGGTCGAGGGGCTTTTCATCGAGATGCCGGTGCTCGACAACGCACTGGCCGCCGTCGCCGGGATCTTCGCCCCGGTCCTGCTCGGGCTGCGGGTCGGCCGGCCGGCCTTCGAGCTCGGCTCGCGCCTCGCCTCGCTGATCCCGCGCAGCACCTTCCTCCTCGACATCGGCCTCGACTGGGCACGGCGGCGTCCGGGTCCCTCGATCGCCGTGCTCGAGGGACTGCTGCTGGGCGAGACGGCGCCGGGGCGCGAGCAGCGCCGGCGAATCGAGCAGCCGGCCCTGGTCGTCGGCCACTCGCTCGACCCTCTGCACCCGTTCAGCGACTCGGACATGCTGATCGAGGAGCTGCGCCGGGCACGGCTGGTCGAAGCGAGCTCGATCCTCGAGTGGAGGGTCAGGCCGAAGCGCCTCACCGAGGAGCTGGCGCGGTTCCTGGACGAAGTGTGGGACTCGCCCGGTCCGCTTCCCCACACCAACGGCAACGGGCGAAGCGCCGCGGCTGTGGCAGGATAAGAGACCGCACCGTGGCCAATCGCAGGGATGAAGAGAGGGAGCGGCTCCGCCAAGCGCGGCAGGAACGCGAGTCCAGCCAGAAGAAGGCGGACAGGCGGCGCCTGTTCGTGGTCTACGCGATCTCGGCTGTGATCGGACTCGCCGTCGTGGTCGGAATCGTCGCCGCGATCGCCTCCTCCGGCGGTGGCGGTGGTGGCGAAGCGCACATCAACCAGGGAAGCGGCTCGACCAACGGGATCGAGCCGGACGACCGGAGCGGGACCGCGCCCGCGGCGGTGAAGGTCACGAACCTGCAGGAGGCGGCAAAGAAAGCGGGCTGCACGCTGCGGCTCAAACTGAAGGATGAGGGCCACACCCACATCCCGCCGACCGCCCCAGTGCCGGACTACAAGACCAACCCGCCGACCTCGGGCAACCACGTCGAACCGCCGTACCAGCAGGCTGACGGCGCCTACAGCGAAATGCCGGGGGAAATCTTCATCGTCCACTCGCTGGAGCACGGCCGGATGGAGATCCAGTACAGCCCGGAACTGCCCGAAGAAGACCAGCTGGCGCTGAAGGGGCTCTACGACACGATGTACGGCGGAACGCTGCTCTTCCCCAACGAAAACATGGACTACGAAGTCGCGGCGACGACCTGGACCAACCTGATGGGCTGTCCGAAATACAAGGGCGAGATCACGCTCGACGCGATCCGCGACTTCGGCAAGGCGACCTGGGGCCGCTATGGCGGCGAGCCGGTGACCGCCTTCAACCTCAAGGGCCCAACCCCGTTAGAACCCCAGTAAGCGCGTCAGTCGGCTCGGTAGGACGGGAAAAAACCGGTCGGGGCACGGCCGGCCGATAGGCGGTTGTAGGCCTGGCGATCGCAGACGATCTCCGAGACCACCCAGGGCTCCTCGCGGTTGGCGAAGCCGCGCTTGAACTCCTCCAGCCGATCGCCGCGGGAGAGGCCGCCGCCGAGGTTGAGCGGCAGCTCCTGTTCAGCGCCGAGCTCGACCAGTGCCGCGACGACGTTCTTCATCGGCGAGTCACGCAGGTGGGCGTCGGCGCTGCCGCTGAGGAAGTAATGGAGGAAGCCGTCGCTGCGGACCGCGATCGAGGCGGCGGCGACCTCACCGTCGGGGGCGTGCGCGAGGGCGAGCCAGGCACGATCGGATTCGAGGATGCGGTCGAAGTAGGCGGCGCCAAAGAAGTAGCGCTCGGTGGCGGTGGCCCGGCGCATCGTCTGCTCGTAGGCGGCGAGGAAACCGGCCCGCTGCTCCGCGCCGGTCTCCGGACCGGCGAGGAGGCGGACCTCGTAGCCGGCACGACGGTTCTTGTTGATCTGGTTGCGATCGCTGGGGCGACTCTTCGGCGCCAGCTCCGGGTCGGCGATCTGGACGACGTTGCGCTCGACAGCACCGGTCAGGGGCGGTAAGCCGAGCGTGTGGCGGAGGAAAAGGGAGACGAGGGCGGTGGGAGCGAAGTCGATCGAGGCCGGATCGAGCTGGATGACGGACGGGGACGCGATCCCCGGGTAGCCGTAGGGGGAAATCGCGTCGAGACCACCGTCGGGGATCTCGCGGACGATCAGCGGCGCCAGCAGCTCGGCGGTGCCCGTCGCGATCTTCAACGTGTGGGTCGCGCCCTCGGCATCGAGAAACGGGCGCGAGCGGAAAAACTCCTCGCTCTCCGCCGCGGCGCCGCGGTCCTCGATCAGCTCGGCGGTGCAGCTCACGGCAACAGGTCCGCGGCGGCGGCGCGGAACTCGTCGGGCAGCACGCCCCAGACCTCGCAGTCGGCGAGCTCGCCGTCGCGGCGCAGATGGCCGCGCATCGTCCCCTCGTGGCGCCAGCCGAGGCTGGTGACGACCCGCTTCGCCGCCTCGTTGTAGGCGGGAATGCGGCCGTAGACACGGTGCGCGCCGAACTCGTCGAACGCTTTGGCGATGGTCAGTGCCTCGGCCCGACGGCCGACTCCCTTGCCACGAACGTCGTCGCCGATCAAAGCCCCCAGCTCGGGCGCCGTCTGCCGGAAGAGGCCGTAGAGCGCCGTGAACCCGACCGGCTCCTCGTGTCCCTCGACCACGATCGCGTACTTGCGATCCTCGCCGGAATCGTCCATCGCGCGGCGCGCCCATCCCTCCGCCTCCTCCACCGAGAAGCTCTCGCGCTGCTCCATCAGCGTCCGCGTCGCCGCCGGGTTGTTGAACCAGCGGTGCACGGCGCCGGCGTCGCCGGGCGCGAACGGGCGCAGCGAGACCTTGGGCCGCTCAACCACGCCGAAACCCTAACTCCAGGACCGCGCGTTCGCACTTATCCACCCTATGGCACGGATAACTGCGAACGCCGGGGGTTGGGCCTAGTCGGGGGCGAGGCCGTGGCCGGTTACGAGGAGCCAGACGGTCTTGGCGAGGATGCGCGCATCGAGTCCAAAGCTGCGGCGCTCGACGTACTCGACGTCGAGCTCGATCCGCTCCTCCCAGGGGATGCCCGCCCGGCCCTGGACCTGGGCCCAGCCGGTCAGCCCGGGGCGTACCTCGTGGCGGCGGTGTTGGCGAGGCGTGTAGTCCGCAACCTGGGCCGGGATCGTCGGCCGGGGGCCGACGATCGCCATCTCGCCACGCAGGACGTTGACCAGATTGGGGATCTCGTCGAGCGAGGTGCGGCGCAGGAAGCGACCGGCGCCGGTGACACGCGGATCATCGCGGCTGACAATCGTGCCGACCCCAATCGGGTCGGAGCCCTGCACCATCGTGCGCAGCTTCAACAGCTCGAACTCGCGGCCGTCCTTGCCGACGCGCCGCTGCCGGTAGAGCACCGGGCCGCCGCTGCCCAGCCTGATCGCGACCGCGGCGACGAGCAGGACCGGCGAGAGGACCACCAATGCCACGGCCGCAATGACGATGTCGAGAATTCTTGGCATCTCCTCACCAGGGGCGGATGTGACCAAGCAGATCAAGGACGCAGGGAGCGTGGCGTGCTCTGCACGCGAGCGACCGAGGACGCCGATATGCGCCGGTCACATCCGTCATCTGGTCCCCTCGGCCTTCTCCCAGGCGCCAGCCGGACCATGTCGCATCCGATCCCAGAGACCGGCGGCGATCGAGGCGGTCGTCAGCGCGTAGTAGCGGGCGATCCGGAACGGCGGCAGCGGCAGCACTCGGCCCAGCAACGCCGCGGCGAGGAGGGCGAGCTGGACGGCGAGCGCCGCGGCATAGACCCAGCCCTCACCGAGCAACGCCAGGTTCGCCACGAACGCGACGGCGTGCAGGAGGGGGGTCGCGTAGCGCAGCAGCCGGTGCGAGGCGATCTCGAAGGCGTAGGGCAGCGGGTAGCCGGACGGGCGCAGCATCCCTTCCCGCACGACGATGTCCCAAAGGCCGACCATCATCCGCCGCTTGCGGGCGAACTCGCCCTCCAGCGTCGGCACCATCTTCTCCTCGGCACTTGCCCACGGCACGTAGAGCGAGCGCAGGCCGCGCTTCGCCAACAGGAAAGGGAATGAGAGATCGTGACTGCCGGCGGAGGGCAGGGGGATGTAGGCGTCGCGACGCACCGCGTAGATCGCCCCGTTGCCGGCGGTCACCCCGGCCAAGCCGGACTCCATCTCCCGTACCGCCATCTCGTAGCGCCAGTAGGACCCCTCCAGGTTGCCGCCGCCGGAGTCGAGGAAACGGACCTGACCGCAGGCGTAGCCGACCGCCGGGTCGGCGAAGGGCTCGATCAGATGGCGAAGCGCGTCAGGCGCCCAGATGCTGTTGGCATCGGAGAAGGCGAGGATCTCGCCGGAGGCGCGCTCGGCAGCAGCGTTCTGAGCGGCGACCTTGCCGCCCCGTGGCAGGTCGAGGACGAGGTCGGCACCGGCCGCGGTCGCACGCTCGACGGTGGCGTCGGCGGAGCCGTCGGAGGCGACGATCAGCTCGAGCCGGCCGCGCGGATAATCGAGCGCGAGGGCGTTGGCGACCTTGGCCGCGATCACATCCTCCTCGTCGTAGGCGGCGATGATCAGCGAGACGAGCGGCGGCTCCTGCCAGGTGCCGGGGTTGAGGGTGGGCCGACGCCGCAAGGCGACCAGAGCCCGCAGCGCAAGCGGGTAACCGAGGTGGGTGTAGAGGATCAGGGCGGTGCTGATCCAGAAGGCGAGGGCAAGGGCGGTCATCCTCGCGCCTCCAGCAGCTCTTCGTAGAGGGCGAGCGTCTGCCGCCCCGCCTCGTCCCAGGAGTACGAGCCGGCGGCGGCGCGCGCGGCCGCTTCGCCCAGCTCCTCCCGAGCCGCCGCGTCTCCGACCAGCTCGGCGAGAGCGGTGGCGAGGGCAGCGGGATCCTCGGGCGGAACGAGCCGGGCGGCGCCCTGCTCGGCGACCTCCGAGAAGCCGCCGACGGCGCTCAGGACCAGCGGCTTGCCGAAGGCGAGGCTGGTGTAGAGGACGCCGGAATGCTCGGCGTCGCGGTAGGGGAGCGCGACGACGTCGGCGCGGCGGAAGATCGCCGGGATCTCGGCGTCCTCGACGAAACGGGTCAGGAAGCGAACGCGGCCCTTTGCCTCTGCCGCAAGGCGACGCAACGGCTCGACCTCCATGCGGGGGTTGCCGACGATCCAGAGCTCGGCACCGTCGATCCGGCGGAACGCGTCGAGCAGGATGTCGAGGCCCTTGTAGGGACGCAGCAAGCCGAAGAAGAGGATCACGGGGGCCTCGGCGCCGTCGAGCTCGAGTGGCAACGGCTTCTCCTCAGGCATGCGGGTCAGGTAGTCGAACGCGCCGTGATGAATTACCCGGACCTTGCTCGGATCGAGTCCAACCAGCTCGCGCAACCGCCGCGCCCCGTGCTCGGAGTGGGCGATCACGGCGTCCATGGCCCCAAAGGCGCGCCGGGTGCTCGCCAGCTGGCGGCGACTCGGGTGCGGCGGCAGGACATAGTGTGCGGTCATCACCCTGGGTCGAAGCGCAGGCAACAACCTCTCGTCGAGAGCGGGCACCGTCAGCCACTGGTAGTGGACGATGTCGGCGTCCACCTCGCGGCGGAAGCGCCGCATGTCGGTGAGGTGCTCGACGAGCTTGAAGGCACGGCGGCCGGGCGCCCGCAGGCCACGCGCGGAGCTGCGCCGGTAGAAGCGCTCCTGCACCCGGTAACCCTCGCGCTCGGGCACCGGCCCGTAGAGGAAGCGGCTGGTCAGCAGCTCGACCTCGGCGCCGCCACGGGCCAGCGCCGCGGCGAGAGCGCGGTCGTAGGGAGGCGTAAAGGCCGAGGGGTCGACCAGCTGCACCTTCATCGGCGCGATTATCGTGGCCTGCGTGGCGCCCGCGCTCTCTTACTGCATCGTGAACACGAATGGCCGCGAGCACCTGCTCGTCTGCCTGGAGGCGATCGAGCGCACCCATCCGGCCGGGGTCGAGCACGAGATCCTCGTCCTCGACAACGCCTCCGCGGACGGCTCGGCCGAGGCGGTACGGGCGCGGAGTGGGGACATCAGACTGATCGCCCTGGAACAGCGGACCGGCAAGGCCGAGAACGACTCGACCCTGCTGAAGGAGGCGAAGGGCCGTTTCTGCCTGCTGCTCAACGAGGATTCCGAGCTGCGGCCGGGCGCTGCCGAGGCGTTGCTGGCGGCGCTCGACGCCGATCCGCGAGCCGGCGCGGCAGGGGCGCAGCTGCTCGACTCCGGCGGCGATCCCGTCCCCTGCGCCTGGCGTTTTCCCGGGGTCGGCACGGCGCTGGCCGGCGCGGTCTTCCTGCACCGTCGCTTCACCGTGCAGAGCGTGGGTGAGCAGGTCCGGGCGGTCGATTGGGCGCAGTCGAGCGCCTTGATGGTGCGGCGCGAGGCGGCTGCCGAGATCGGCTACCTCGACCCGGCCTTCTTCGTCTACTACGACGAGTGCGACTTCTGCAAGCGGCTCGGGGGGGCGGGCTGGCGCACCCTCTTCGTCCCGACCGCCGAGGCGGTCCACCACGATCAGCTCTCCACCGATCTCGCCGCCGGCCTGCCCCGCATCGTCGAATTCCACCGCAACCGCGACCTCTACATGCGGGTGCATCACTCCCGTCCCGCGGCCCTCGCGGTCCGCCTCCTCACCGCCTGGGCCTACGCCGTGCGGGCCGTCGCCGCCGTCTTCCTCCCCAACCAGCCCGCCCGCGTCTACTGGGCCCACGCCCGCCAAGCCCTCTTCCCCAACCGCGGCGAAAGCCTTCGCGACCGCGCGGGACGTGCCGGGAGTTAGCAGTCCTTATGGGGGCTTAACTCCCGGCACGTCAGCGGTCGTCTCTACAAGCGGGAGTCCTCGTTGATGCGCTCTGCCTCGTAGACCTCCGGGACGCGGCCGTCCACCGCGGCGGGCTCGGCACTGAGGGTGCGCAGGCTGGAGAGCAGCTCGCCGGGGTGGCGGAGGCGGGCGAGCCAGCCACGCTCCTCCTCGGTGAAAAAGCCGCTGAGAAGGAGGATCAGAGGATAGGCAAGCCAGAGCACCGCCCTGGCGGCCAGGCCGAGGAAGCCCTCTGCCGGCAGCAGCAACTCACCGAGCGCGACCAGGGTGGCGGAGACGAGCAGGACCCGGACGAGGCGTCCCCATTGGTAGGGAACCGGGAAGAGGCGTTGGGTGAACACGTACATCAACGCCACCACGACGACGTAGGAGGCGACCAGGGCGAGGCCGGCGCCGACGATGCCCATCGACGGCACAAGCGCCAGGTTGAGCGCCAGGTTGACGACCACGGCGCCGATCGTCGCCGGGAAGTTGAACTCGGTTCGGCCGGTCCTGCCGAGGATCACGACCAGCACCATGTAGAGGGCGTAGAGGGTGACCCCGGTGGCGACCAAGCCGATCGCTTCGTAGGAGTCGAAGAACTGCGGCGCGGCGAGCGCCCGCACGATCCAGCGTGAGAAAAGCCACATGCCGGCGACGACGAAGGCACAACCGGCGACGAACCAGGTGACGACCGCCGCGTAGGCGCGACGCGCCTCGTCGTCGTTGCGGATCGAGTAAGCGAGCGGCGGCCAGGCGAGCTGGAAGCCGCGGACCAGCACGTTGACCCCCTGCGCGAACTTGACCGCGAGCGAGTAGAGGCCGGCCTCGGCGAGCCCGACCGTGCGGACGATGACGATCCGGTCGATGAAGTTGAGCAGGTAGAGCGAGAGCTCGGCCGGCATCGTCGGCAGGCCGAAGCGGGTCATCCGCCGCAGCAGCGCCGCGTCGAACAGGAGTGAGAGCCGTCGGCGGTGGACGAAGATCAGCCCCAGTACGAAGGCTGCGCCGCTGGCGTAGCTGCCGAGCAGCAGACCGCGGGCGCCCTCACCCTGCCCGACGACGAGGATCACGGTCAGGCCGATCGTCACCAGCACGTTGAGGATCGTCGTCGTGAAGAAGGCGCGCGCCCGCTCCTCGAGCCTGAACAGGGTCAGCAGGTACTCGAACATGGTCAGCACCCAGAGGCCGCCGATCGAGATCCGCGCGAGGTCGGGCGCCGAGTGGTCGAGCAGCGCTTCGGAGATCGGCCCCGCAAACGGCAGCGCGATCAAGACCGCCGCGGTGGAGAGCCAGAACAGCGCCGCGAAGGAGGAGGAGACGACGCGCGCCGGGTCCTCGTCGTCCTTGTAGTAGAAGCGCAGCAGCGCCTCGATCATGCCGAAGCGGACGACGATGCTGGCCAAGACGACCGCGGCGAACATCACCTCGGCGGCGCCGTAGTCGCTGAGGGTCAGGTAGCGCGTGTAGAGCGGCAGCAGCGCGACCGCGATCAGCTTCGAGAGGACGCTGGCCGCCGTGTAGGCGGCGCCGGTCGTCGCGAGGCGGCGGAGGTAGCCCGACACGGCGCGAGCCTACGCCGCGTCGCGGACCGCGGCGGCGGTCGCCAGCGAGGCGCCGACCGCGAGCAGGACCCAGGTGATCGGGTCCTCGTAGAAGCCGGCGTAGGCCATCGTGTGGACCAGCAGCGCTACGAAGGTGGCGAGGACGGCTACTCGGGCGACCCGCAAGAAGGTCGGGGCGTCCCCCTCCGGAAACCCGCATTGAGGCGGCCTTTCGGGCTCATACCGGGAAGGGCTCCAAAGTTTCCTGCGGGGGGCACCCCGACCTTCTTGCCCAGCGACCAGGCCGGTCGCCATCGTCCAGAGCGCTACCGCCAAGAGCGCTGCGTAGGTCGCCAGGCCGATCAGGCCCTGCTCGGCTGCGACGGTTACAGGCTCGGTGTGGGAGACGGAGACGGGGACCTTCTTGGTGGCCGCGTGTTCGCGATAGGCGCGGGGGAACGAGCCGGCGCCATAGCCCCAGAGGGGCCTCTGCTCGAACAGCTTGGCGCCTCCCGAGACCAGATTGCAGCGACCCCCCGTGTCGTTGTTGCAACGGTCGAGGCTTAGCTTCGAGGTGCCGCCGGCGAAGATGACGACGAGGATCGCCAGCAGGGCGAATGCGCTCGCGGCGCCCAGCGCCCAGCGCCAGCTCCAGCGCAGAGCTGCCAGAACAGCGAGGCCGGCGAGGAGGGCAGCAAAGCTCGACTGGGAAAAGGTCGGCAGGAGTCCTAGCCAGAGAACAGCCACCAAGGCCGACAGCAACGCCAGGGTTCTGCGCTCCTTGGCCCAAAGCAATGCCGACATCGCCACCACGATCACGAGTGCCAGGTAGCGCCCGTAGATGTTCGGGTCCCAGAAGATCGAGTTGACTCGGAAATAGGTGTGGAATTCGTTCGAGCGGATCACCTGGTCGTTCCAGAACAGGCTGCGGCTGAAGTGCTCGACCGAGCCGACGATCACGAACGCCACCGCCTCCACCGCCACTACCCACAGCACAAGGACGAGAAGCTTCCGATCCCACCTGACATCGCGCAGCAACGCATAGACCAACGAGAACGGCACGAAGAAGAAGCACACGTTCTGAAGGCTTTTCGAGAAATCCGGCGAGTAGAGCGTCTGCAATGCGTAGAGAACGACGACTCCGGCCAGGACCCAAGGCAGCAGGGCGGCGGGGTCCCCCGCAGGAAACTTTGGAGCCCTTCCCGGCAAGAACCCAAGAGGCCGCCCCAATGCGGGTTTCCGGAGGGGGACCCCGCCGCCCTGCTGCCACTCACCCCGCGCCGCGGCAAGGACTCCCCCCGCGATCACCAGGTATAGGGGGACGAGCAAATTCGCGGTATCGCCGCCGGCGTGCAGCGGCACGCGGAAGGGAAGGGCGAAGACGACCGCCAGCGGGAGAGCGAGCGGCCAGCGGCGGAAGGTCACAGTGAGGGCTGCGGTTACCAAGAGAGCTGCGACGCCAAGACCGACAAGCCGCACCGAGTCATCGCGCAGGTCGACGATCTGGGGGGAGTGCCACTGATCGCCGAGGATGAGGAGCGGGAAGAGGACGAGTGCGAGCAGCATCGCCGCAGAGCGCAGCCGGCCCGGGGACAGCAAGATCGCCGCGGCACCCAATCCCGCCGCAACCAGCACGCCAACCGCGGCGAGGATGTCGCTCAACCCGCTCGCCCCTTGGCGCAGCCCGGCGCGGGGTTCCCCGCCGCCCGGTGCAGACGCATCACCCCGCCCGGAACCAGGACGCGATCCTGGCCGAGGAGTTTGACGCGCAGCTTGTAGCGGCCCGGCGGGGCGATGCCGTCATTGCGGGTGCGGCCATCCCAGTAGAAGGTGAAGAAGCGGTAGCGCTTCAGGTAGACGTCGCGGGCCAGGGTCACGACGAGCCTCCCCCCCGGCTTCACCACCTGCACGTCGGCCTGGTCGGAGCGAGTCACCCGGAAACGGATTCGGATTCGGTCGAAGCGGCAGTCGCGGTTCGGGGTAAAGCCACGGCTGGCCGGCGTCCCGAAGGTGACCCGGTCGAGGACCAGTGGGTCCCGCTTCAGCCGCTGCGACCAGGCGAAGGCCGCGATCGTGGCGATGACGAGCAGAGCGAAGACGACTGCGGCGAAGCTAACCCGCCGTCGGCGCATTGTCGTCACCGATCACAACCGCGACAGGGGCCCCGGCCGAGAGCGAGGCGATCTCCGCGGTCATCGGTTGCACCCGTGAGATTTCCAGTGCCGTCGCCACCCGGTGCGCCTCGCGGCCATCGCCCTGCTTGAACATGACGATGCTTTCGGTGAAGCTCGAACGGCTGTTGGTGACCGCGCCGAGCTTGAACCCCTTGCGCTCCACCATGTCCCCGTAGGTCCCCGCCAATCCATCCACGGCGGTGCCGTTGAGGACCGTCACCTCGATTTCGCTGGGCTTGAGGGCGGCAGCAGACTGCTTGCCGTCCTTGCCGGCGCCGCTTCCGTCTTCCGAGCCGTGCAGCACCGCGTATGCGACGCCGCCGCCCAGCACCAAGACGATGACGAAGAGCCCAACCAGGTAGCGCGGATCGCCGAGTCGGTCGCGAAACCCGCCGCCGCTGCCGGAGAAGCGCTCGCGCAGGCGCTCGGACCGAGTCAGTTCGGGCAGCCCCGCGTCGCGTCGCTCGCGGCGGTGTTCACGCAGATCCGCTGCTTGGCGCTCGGCGTCCCTGGCCTCTTCCAGCCTGCGCATCTCCTCCGCCCGTGCGGAGGCGGCAGCTGACGTCGTCTCCTTGCGCTCGGAGTCGCGCTCCGGCGCCGACCCCGCCCACTCGCGCAGGCGACGAATGTCGCGGCCCTGGGTAAACGAGAGCAGCGCAAGCAGGGCGAGGCCGAGGAAGGCGACCAGACCCGCAAAAGCCCCGATTTCCTTGATCAGCTCCAAGGGATTGGCTGCGAGAGGCTATCCGTTAGAGGCTGGCGGGGAGCGGCGGCCTCTCAGCCGACTGCCGCCGCGTCCCCACCCTGCGCGGTGATCAGCTCGACAACCCGCTCGGCAAGATTCGCCTCGTCGCCGGCCATCACCAGATGGTCGAGCGAGTTCAGCGTTGCCTCGACCCAGTCGGGGTCGAGCGCCGCGATCCGGACCGCGCGGTGGATCCGCTTCGCGGCGGTCGGCTGCAGATCCTCGTCGCTGCCGAACAGCTCCTCGTGCAGCTTCTCGCCGGGTCGCGGCTTGGTGAACTCGATCGCGATCTCGGCTCCGGGCTCGTAGCCCGCGAGGCGAATCATGTTGTTCGCCAGGTCGACGATCTTCACCGGCTCGCCCATGTCGAGGACGAAGACCTCACCTTTGCCGGCGCCGATGTCGGCGGCCCGGATCACCAGCTGCACCGCCTCGGGGATCGTCATGAAGTAGCGCGACATCTCCGGATGGGTGACGGTGACCGGTCCGCCGCGCTCGATCTGGCCGCGGAAGATCGGCACGACGCTGCCCGAGGAGGCGAGCACGTTGCCGAAACGGACGCTGGTGAAGCGGGTGCCGGGGTGGCGGTGGCCGGCCGCCTCGACGATCCACTCGGCCATCGCCTTCGAAGCGCCCATTACGGTCTGCGGGTTGACCGCCTTGTCGGTCGAGATCAGGACGAAGCGCTCGACCTCGGAGGCGGCGGCCGTCTCGGCGGTGATCCGGGTCGCGATCGCGTTGTTTCGCACCGCCTCCAGTGGGTTGGCCTCCATCAGCGGCACGTGCTTGTAGGCGGCGGCGTGGAAGACGACGCCCGGTTTGAAGCGCTGCATCGTCTCCAGCATCCGGTGCGGCTCCTTGCAATCGGCGAGCACCGCCTCGACGTTGCTGAAGTGGCGCTCCTCGACCATCTCGCGCTCGATCTCGAAGAGGTTGTCCTCTGCGTGGTCGAGCATGACCAGCAGCCGCGGCCCGACCTGGGCGATCTGGCGGCAGAGCTCGGAGCCGATCGAGCCACCGGCGCCGGTGACGAGGACGATGCGGTCGCGCAGATAGGCGCCAACGCGGTCCAGCTCGACGATGATCGGGTCGCGACCCAGAACGTCCTCGACCTGCACCTCGCGCAGCTGCTTGTTGAGCTGGACGCCGCCGCGCAAGAGCTCGAAGACGGTCGGCAGGGTGCGGACGCGGATCTCGCGCTCGCGGCAGGCGGCGACGACCTTGGCGCGCAGCGTCCCCGGCGCGGAGGGGATCGCGATCACCACCTCGTCGGGCTCGGTGTCGTCGAGGATCGTCTCGATCTGCGCCGTCGTGCCCAGCACCTTGAGGCCCAGCATCCGCATCCCCTGCTTGCGGGCATCGTCGTCGATGAAGCCGATCGCGGTGGCGCCTAGGTTGGGGTTGAGCTGGGTCTCGCGGACCACCATCTGGCCGCCGGACCCGGCGCCGATCACCAGCACCTCGTGCTTCGGCAGGCGGTGACCGTGTGAGGGCCGCTCGACGATCAGCCGCACCGCGAGGCGGGCGCCGGCGATCAACAGCAGGGTGAGGATGAAGTCCATCACCGCGACCGAGCGCGGCAGGTCGTGGGCGAAGGGCTTGAGGACGGTGAAGAGGACGACGACGATCGCGCTGGCGACCGCGACGGCGCGGACGATCGTCAGGAAATCGCGGCCGCTGACGTAGCGCCACCACTTCTGGTAGAGGCCGAAGGCCGCGAAGACAGCCACCTTGACGATGACGACGAAGCCCACCGATTGTGCGAACAGCACCCAGTAGCGGTGCGGCAGATCGGTCCTATCGAGGAAGCGCAGACGGAACGCCAGGTAGAAGGCGAGCGCGACGAGGATCGCGTCGGCCGCCACCTGGAGGACCCGATTGCGGTAGACGGGATGGTTCAACCGGTGCATGGCGACTCCGCGAGTTTAGAGCGTGAGGCTCTAGGATCACGGATTCTCTTGATGCTGCACCCATTTCTCTTTGCAGATCTCACCGGCCCGATCGTCGACTTCTGCGTCAACGTGATCGACGACACCGGGCTCGCCGGCGTGTTCCTGCTGATGGCAGCCGGCAGCGCCTGCATTCCGATTCCCAGCGAGGCGGTGATGCTGTTCGCCGGCTTCAACGTATCCAGCGGCGATCAGACGCTGATTGGGATAACCCTGGCGGGATTGGCGGGAAACATGGTCGGCTCCTGGCTGACCTACGCGATCGGCTACTACGGCCGGGTGGACCTGTTGGAGAAAAACCGGCTGATCCACCTCAGCCCCTCGCGGTTGGCCTGGGTCGACGGGTGGTTCAAAAAACACGGAGACGCCACGGTCTTCCTCGCCCGTCTCCTGCCCCTGGTGCGTGCCTTCATCTCGCTGCCGGCCGGCCTTGCCAAGATGCCGTTCTGGCGCTTCACCTGGTTGACGGCGCTCGGCTCGCTGCCGTGGGTTCTCGGCTTCGGCCTGATTGGGCGAGCGGTCGGCGACAACTGGGAGCAGTGGCGCCACCACCTCCAGGTGCTCGACTACCTGGTGGTCGCGGCGATCATCGGGCTGGTCGTCTACGCAATCGTCAAACGGCGGCGAGGTGGCGGGCCGGACGCGGAGAACGAGTCCCCCGGCGAGCCGGCTCGGTCGGTCGGAGGCGCTTGAGAAAAGCGGCAGACGGCAGGATCCCAGCCGCCCGCGCCATCGCGCTGGGGATCGTCCAGGGGCCCGCGGAGCTGCTGCCCGTCTCTTCTTCGGCCCATATCGTCCTCGTCCCCTGGCTTGCTGGTTGGAACTGGCAGCGAATCGATCCTGAGATCCGCAAGAGCTTCGAGGTTGCGCTGCACGGCAGCGCTGCGGCGGCGCTGCTGATCGGCCAGCGGCAGGAGATCGCCGAGGAGCTTCGCTCCTTCGACGGACGGCGGGCCGTCATCCTCGGCCTCTCCTTCCTGCCCGCGGCGGTGGTCGGGTACACGCTCGAGCGGCCGATCGAGGAGCGGCTCGGGGGCCCACGCGCAACCGCGATCGGGCTGCTGGTGGGTGCTGCGGCGATGGTCGTCGCCGACACCAGGCCGCAACGCCGCGGACATGGCGACGCCACAGCGGCCGACGGCCTGGCGCTGGGACTGGCCCAGGCGGCGGCCCTCGCCCCCGGCGTCTCCCGCAACGGCGTCACCCTGGCGGCGGCTCGCTGGCGACACTTCTCGCGCGAGGAGGCGAACCTGCTCTCGCGCACGGTCGCGCTGCCGATCATCGTCGGCGCCACCGTCCTCAAGGGAGTCCGCCTGCGTCGCCGCGGGGCCTCCCGGCAGCTGCGCCGTTCGATGGCGCTCGGCGTCGCCGCCTCGTTCGCCTCGACCCTCGCCTCCCAGCGCCTGATCCGACTGGTGGAGGGCGACAAGGCGCTGTGGCCCTACGCGGCCTACCGAGCGGGTCTTGCGGCGGCAGTGTTCACGAAACTCCGCGGTTAGCAGGCAACTCCAAGATTTGGAATAACTTGGAATTGATTTGGAGTTGGGCTACAATTCCAAATCTTGGAGAAACTTGGAATTGATTTGGAGTTGAGATGTTCGTAGCGCACGCCCCAACGATCGGCGAGCTATTCGAGAGGCTGGACGATGACGAATTGATGGCGGCCATCAGAGCGCCCACCAATACCTGGGCGAGCGAGCGCTACCTACACTGGGACAAGCTCCGACAGCTCGAGTCATCAAAAGGCCTGAACTCGGAGCAGCGGTGGTTGAGGATCAAGATGTCGCGGGAAGACGAGCTCCGGCCGCTTCCGCTGACTGACTCAGCCGGAAAGTCATTTACCTACGGGCTGCTCAACAGCATGCTTCGCAGCCTTCATCACATCGACCAGCGCTGTGGCGGCGAGGTCGCGATGGACGAGGTGGTTACGTCCGAGAGGCAGGCCGGACAGCGCTTCCTCGTCAACTCGCTCATGGAGGAGGCGATCCGATCGAGTCAGCTCGAGGGCGCCACTACGTCCCGCCAGGCCGCCAAGGAGATGCTGCGGACCGGCCGTGAGCCAAGAGATCGCAGCGAGCGCATGATCTCCAACAACTATCGCGCGCTTCAGTTCATGCGCGACGAGATGGGCGAGACGTTGAGTCCGGCCTCAATCCTCGAGCTGCACCGGATCGTGACGGAGGGAACCCTCGACGATCCCTCGGCGGCCGGTCGCCTTCAGCGACCGGATGAGCAGCGGGTGGCGGTTTTCGATCGCGACGACAGACTGCCGATTCACAAGCCGCCCCCGGCCGAGCAGCTGCCCGATCGAATGCGGCTGCTATGCGATTTCGCCAACGAAGACGACGATAGCGAGCCTTTCGTTCACCCGGTGATCCGCGCGATCCTCTTGCACCTGTGGCTTGCCTATGACCATCCCTTCGAGGATGGGAATGGCCGCACCGCGAGGATCCTCTTCTTCTGGCTCGATGCGAACCCGCGGTTACTGGCTGGCCGAGTATCTGCCTATCTCCAGGTTCATACGAACGCTCCGGCCAAGTACGCCCGCGCCTTCGTGGAAACGGAGACGGACGGCGGTGACGCGACCTACTTCCTCATTCACCAGCTGGACGTGATCGAGCGGGCGATCGCCGATCCCCATCTCTACTTGCAGCGCAAGACTGCCGAGGATGCGGAATGTCGAGAGGCTCCTGCAGGGCGCCGACTTCCTCAACGGGAGACAACTCGCCCTACTGACCGATGCCGTGCGGCATCCCGATGCCTCGTACTCGTTCGAAAGCCATGCGACGAGTCACCGGGTCACGCACGAGACGGCGCGCTCGGATCTTCGGACTCTGGTGGATCGTGGACTCTTGACTCAGCGCCGGGCGGGGCGAAGGCACTTGTTCGACCCCGCCCCCGACCTCGCCGACCGCCTGAAAGAATCGCCCGCGTGAGAGACGACGCCTACGCGAAGGCCGGGGTCGACCAGGGGGCGGCGGACTCTGCGGTTGCCGGGCTGGTGCGAGCGCTGGGCGCGATCGAGCTGGGGCGTCCGTCGCGGCAGGTGCCGCTGCCGGGTCACTACGCGAGCGTGATCCGGATCGACGAGCGGACCGGGATCGCGCTCTCCACCGACGGGGTCGGCACCAAGCTGCTGGTGGCCGAGCAGCTCGGCCGCTTCGACACGGTCGGCATCGACTGCGTGGCGATGAACGTCAACGACGTGATCTGCGTCGGCGCCGAGCCGCTGGCGATGCTCGACTACATCGCGATCGAGCGGGCCGACCCGGCGCTCTGCGAGCAGATCGGCGTCGGCTTGGCGCGGGGGGCGGAGCTGGCCGGGGTCGAGATCCCCGGCGGCGAGCTGGCGCAGCTCGGCGACATGGTGCGGGGCTTCGACGTCGCCGGCGCCTGCTTCGGCACCGTGGCTCTCGACCAGATCGTCGACGGCTCCGCCGTCCAGCCGGGCGACCCGGTGATCGGCCTACCATCCTCCGGGCTCCACTCCAATGGCTACACCCTCGCCCGCTCGGCCCTGCAGGGAATCGGGCTCGACCAGGACCCCGACGGCCGTCTCGGCCGGCCGCTTGGCGACGTCCTCCTGGAGCCGACGGAGATCTACGTCAAGCCCGTGCTGGAGCTGCTGCGCTCCGCGATCGAGGTGCGCGGCCTCGCCCACATCACCTCAGGTGGGCTCGGCAACCTGAACCGCCTTGCCGCCGAGGTCGGCTACGAGATCGACGCGCCCCTACCCGTCCCACCGATCTTCGAGCTGATCCAGGAGCGAGCCGAAGTCGCCGACGAGGAGATGGGCGACGTCTTCAACATGGGCTGCGGCTTCTGCTGCATCGTCGCCGCGGGCGACGAGACCGCCGCCCTCGACCTGCTCCGCCGGCACTATCCGGCGGCGAAGCGGGTCGGGACGGCGGTCGCGGGTCCCCCCGCCTAAGACGCCGCCGGAGGCGTCACTCCTTCGACGCCGAGCATGCCCGAGTCGATTCCGCACTCGCCGTAGCCGATGCGGAAGAACCCTTCTTCACCCCAGCCGGTGTTCCAGCTGTTCTTGCCTATCCAGCGCTCCCGCCGCTCTTCGTAGCCGACTATGCAGATGCAATGGCCGCCCAGCTCTTCTCCGCTGACGTGCCTGTAGGTGCCGCCCGCGTAGTGCTGGAAGTCCTCGTAGACGACCATCGAGGCCACCGTCGGCCCGTGAGTGGCGATCCATTCCTTCATTTCGGCGGGCGTGTCGAGTGGCTGCCAGGCGACGATCGTCGTCGCCCGTCCTTCCCAATCCGAGCAGGCGGCGCATTCCTGATCGCCCGCCGTGTACGGGAAGCACGCCTCGTCGGGAACGCCGCCGCCTTTGGCGAAGACGTCCAGGGCGGCCTTCGGGTACCAACCTCCGGTCGGACCGCCACAGGTGCGACCTTCCGCCGCGGCCTTGCAGTAGAAGAGGTAGGCCTCGGAGAGGTCGACTTCGATGCTGGGGTCATTGTGCTCGACTCGGAGCGTGCCCTCGACCGCCGCGCTGCTGCCGAAAGCGACGCAGGACCCGCATGCCCCCTGATCGCGAATCGGGGTGATCAGGTTCCCGGCTTCCATGTCACGAAGATCAACCAAGGATGGGAAGGTCGCCGTTTCGGGCGGAGGAGTGCCCGCTGCCTGGGCAGCAAGCGTCACCTGCTCCTCGAGCGGCGGGACGCCGCGACTGGGGAGATAGCCGAGCCGGGAGCCGGCGTCGATTGCCTCCTCGGCAACCTCCCATTCGACGTTCTCCGCCCCCTCAACCGCTTCTCTCAACTCTCTGTAGTCCATACATTCGCTCCTTTCTGCTCGAGTGCCACAATGGGCACATGGGGTCTGAAGCCGACGACGCCTTTGACCTGCAAGTCGGTGAAGAGCACTCGGTGAGGCTCGCCGGGCTCGGCACGGCGGGGTACCGCTGGACGGCGCACATCGAAGGCGGCGCCGAGGTCGCCGACGTGCATCGCGTCGGCGCCGAGAAGCAAGAGAGTGGCGACGCGGTGGGTGCGAGCACCGATGAGGTTTTCACCATCCACGCGAATCGCCCCGGCACGACGCGAATACGATTCGCGCAGCGGCGGCCTTGGGAGCAGGGAGCGCCCGCGAACGAACACACGATCCAGCTCCGAGTCACCTAGCCGGCCCCCAACGAGTGGCGGCCGCTGAAGTGTCACTCCCGTTCCCGTCTCCCGGCCACATGGTGAGAACAACCTAGATGTTCAAATCAAACTGTGCAACTGAAAATCCCCGTTTATTAACAGGGCTCGATAGCTCCCTGACGGAGATGGCCCATTGCAAGGTGTGTCCGGGGCGGCGGCGAACTTCCAACGGACGTGGTGGCCGACAATAGGGACAGCTCGATGGAAGCCCGCCCCTCCAGCTCGATGATCGGAACAGTTCTCTCCGGCCGCTACCGGCTGGAGGCGAAGCTGGGCAGCGGCGGCATGTCGACCGTCTACCTGGCGCGAGACCAGACTCTGGACCGGCCGGTTGCGGTCAAGGTGATGCACCGCGAGATGTCCGAGCAGCCCGACCAGTTGGAGCGCTTCCGGCAGGAGGCGCGGGCGGTCGCCAAGCTGACCCATCCGAACGTCGTCTCGGTGATCGACGCCGGTGAGGACGGCGGCTACCCCTACATAGTCTTCGAGTACGTCAAGGGAGAGACGCTGAAGCAGCGGATCGGCCGGATCGGCGCGCTCGACACGCAGGAGGCGATCGCCTACGCGATCGAGGTGGCGCGGGGACTGAGCGTCGCCCACGCCCGCAACATGGTCCACCGTGACATCAAGCCGCAAAACGTGCTGATCGACGAGGAGGGCCGGGCCAAGCTGACCGATTTCGGCATCTCCCGACAGCTCGAACAGGACGGCATGACCGCCACCGGCCGCGTCCTCGGCACCACCGACTACGTGGCGCCCGAGCAGGCGATGGGGAAGGGTGCCGACCCACGCTCCGACATCTACTCGCTGGGGGTCGTCCTCTACGAGATGCTGATCGGCCAGGTTCCCTTCCACGCCGACAGCCAGGTCGGGGTGGCGATGAAACACGTCAACGAGGAGCTGCCCGACGTGCAACGG
Organism: uncultured Solirubrobacterales bacterium; assembly: GCA_963706605.1. Lineage (GTDB taxonomy): Bacteria > Actinomycetota > Thermoleophilia > Solirubrobacterales > 70-9 > VRUE01. Next base: position 1,111,035 of record OY970165.1, on the reverse strand, counting down.
CGGCGGCCGGAGGTCTCGGCGGCGGTTGCGCTCGTCGTCGAGCGGGCTACGGCCAAGGACCCCGCCGAGCGCTACCAGGGGATCGCCGAGATGATCGACGACCTCGAGACCGCGCTGGAGGTGGAGGCTGCGCGGGCCGGGTCGACGACCGGCGAGGCGACCAGCGTCCTCGACGCGGTGCCGCCGCCGGAGCGCAAGCTCTCCGGTCGCGCGCGCTGGTCCTGGGCGGCGATCGTCCTCCTGCTGCTGGTCGGCGGCGGCGCTCTGCTCGCGGTGCAGCTGATCTCCAGCGGGATCGGTGGTGGCGGCGCCAACAAGGGCAAGGGAGCCTCGCTGACGGTCTCCTCGGCAACCGACTACGACCCGCAGGGCGACGGCGAAGAGGTCGCCAGCAAGGTCGAACTTGCCGTCGACGGTGACCCGACCGGGACCGCCTGGGAAACCGAGCACTACGACTCCGAAACCTTCGCGGGCACCAAGACCGGCCCCGACCCGGGGGTGGGCGTCTACGTCACCACGACCTCCCCCGCGACCCCGACGAAGATGATCGTCCGCACCCCGACCCCGGGCTGGGACGCACAGGTCTTCGCGGCCCCCGCCGGCCCGCCCTCTGACCTCTCCGGCTGGGACGAACCGATCGGCGAAACGAGCGGCGCCGGCGCGACGCAGGAGATCGACCTCACCGTCAACCAGCCCTCGACCTACTTCCTGCTCTGGTTCACCAAGGCCTCCGAAGCCCGTGACCAGGCTGGTCGCTACCAGATCGAGATCAGCGACATCAAGCTGCTGGACTAGCTCAAAACTCGTAGGAGCGGGCGCGTCGGTGACGCTCTATCGCCAGCCGGACCAGGCGGTCGCAGAGGTCCGGGTAGGCGAGGCCTCCCGCCTCCCAGAGCTTCGCGTAGACGCTTGTCTCGGTGAAGCCGGGCATCGTGTTGACCTCGTTGATGAGGACGTCGCCGGCGGGCTCGACGAAGAAGTCGCAGCGGGCCAGGCCGGCGCAGCCGCCCAGCTCGAAGGCCGCGATCGCCAACTCGCGGAGGCGGGTCGCCTGCTGGTCAGAGATCGTCGCCGGGACGACCAGCTCCATGCCGCCGTGGCTGTACTTCGTCTCGTAGTCGTACCACTCGCCGTGGGCGATCACCTCACCCGGCAGCGAAGCTTCGACCTCCTCGTTGCCGAGCAGCGAGCACTCGACCTCGCGACCGTGGGCTGAGGCCTCGACGATCACCCGTGGGTCGTGGCGGAGAGCGAGCTCAACCGCTCGGTCGAGCTCCTCCCCAAGCGCGTCGACCCTGGTTATCCCGACGCTGGAGCCGAGCCGGGAGGGCTTCACCCAGAGCGGCAGCCCGAGCGCCTCACAACGCTCGCGCCAGCCTGCTTCGCCGACCGCGGCGAACTCGACCTGGGGCAGGCCGCGCTGGGCGAAGAGCCGCTTCAGGGTCAGCTTGTCCATGCAGACCGCCGAGGCCAGCACGTCGGAGCCGACGTAGGGGACGTCCAGCCACTCGAGCACCCCCTGCACGCTGCCGTCCTCGCCAAACGGCCCGTGCAGGGCCGGGAAGGCAGCGGCGACGCCGTGCAGCCCGGCCGCCGGCATCAGCTCGACCGGGGCCCCGTGGAAGCTCCAGGACCCGTCGCGGGCGATGGTGACGAGCAGCGGCTCGTGCCCCGCTGACTCCAGTCCCCGCGCCACCGCCTCACCGGAGCGCAGCGAGACCTCGTGCTCAGAGGAACGGCCGCCGCAGAGCACCGCGACCCTCACGGCGTTTCCGCTTCCCCCGCGCCGGGCGACCGCTTGCCGACCACCACGGTCACCGCGCTGCCGGGTTCGACTTCGGAGCCGGGCGGCGGGAACTGGTCGGTAACCCGGCCGACCTTCGAAGGAACTTCGGTTTCCTGTTCCTGCACGGTGGGATCGAGGCCGGCTTCACGCAGGGCCTGTACGGCTTCGGCCCTTTCCTCGCCGATCACGTTCGGCACCTTCGCCTTCCGCTGCCCCTTGGAGACGACGACCGAGACGCTCGACCCGGGGAGAAGTTCCGAGCCGGCGCTCGGCGACTGGCGAATCACCTCTCCCACCGGCGCCGAGCTCTCTTCTTCTTCGACGCTCGGGGTCAGGCCACGACCGCGGATCTGCTGCACCGCCACCGAGCGCTGGGTACCGACCAACACCGGCACCTTGGCCAGCTTCTGACCCTTGGAGACGGTCAGGACGATGGTTGAGCCGCGGGTCGCGGTCGAGCCGCCGGAGGGATCGGAATGGATCACCAACCCGGCTTCGACCTTGTCGGAGTTGATCGTTTCCACTCGCGCCTCGAAGCCGGCTTCTTCCACCTTCGCGGTCGCTTCGTCTTCTTCCAATCCCGCCGTGCCCGGCACCTGGGCGCTGCCGGGGCCGGCGCTGACCGTCAGCGCCACCTTGGGCTTCGAGCAGAGGAACCCGAGGAAGGCGCAGTCGAGCGAGGTCTCGCCGGCCGGTGGATCCTGCTCGAGCACCGTGTTCGCCGCGACTTCGCGCTGCACCCGCTTCACGTCGCCAACCTTGAAGTCGTTCTGTTCGAGCAGGGCGATGGCGACGTTGAGCTGGTTGCCGGTTACCGTGGGGACCGAGGTCGTCGTGTCGCGGGTCAGCGCGAAGCCCAGCAGGACGCCGACCAAGACCGCGGCGGTGCCGAGGGCGAGCCAAAGCCGGCGGCGGCGCTTGCGATCCTCCTCCTCGGGATCACGTTCGGCGGCGGCGGCTTCCTCAGGGCCGACGACGGGAGGCGGCAGCGGCGCGAACGCCGCGGTGCCCCCACCTGCCGCGGCGGGGTCGCGCAGCGCCGCGTTCAGCGCCACGATGAAGGCCTCGGCGCTCTGGAAGCGCTTGCCGGGGTCCTTCTCCAGCGCCCTCATCACGACCGCGTCGAGGGCCGGTGAGACGTTCGGGTTGAGCGAGCTGGGGCGCTGCGGCGTGTGCGAGACCTGCTTCATCGCGATCGCCACCGCTGAATCCGCCTCGAACGGCACACGTCCGGCCAGCGCCTCGTAGAGCATCACCCCTACCGAGTACAGGTCGGAGACCGCGGTCACGGCCTGTCCCTGGGCCTGCTCGGGAGAGAGGTAGTGCGGGGTGCCCATCACCGAGCCGGCCTGGGTGATTTCCGAGACGCCGGCGCGGGCGATGCCGAAGTCGGTCACGGTCGCCACCCCCTCGTCATCAACAATGACGTTCTGCGGCTTCAGGTCGCGATGGACGACCCCGTGCCGATGGGCAAAGCCCGCCGCCTCGAGCACCTGGCGGATCAGCCCGACCGCCTGCTCGGGCGTCGGGCGCTGATCGATCATCTCCTTCAGCGAGCGCCCCTCCAGCAGCTGCATCGCGATGTAGTAGGTGCCGTCGACGTCGCCGCGGTCGAAGACCGCGACGATGTTGGGGTGCTGGAGGCTTGCCGCCGCCTCCGCCTCGCGGCGAAAGCGCTCGACGAACTCACGGTCCTGGACAAAGCGGCGATGCAGGACCTTGAGCGCGACCCGGCGCTGCAAATGCGCGTCCTCCGCCAGCCAGACGTCGGCCATCCCCCCCGACCCGATCCGGCGCAGGAGCCGGTAGCGGCCGTCGATCGTGCTTCCCTCGCCGACTTCAGGCGACACTTGTCAGCTCCCTTCGTTGAGGATCGTTTCGGCCACGTCGCGGAAGATCGGCGCCGCCACGTCGTTGCCGAACTGGGTCGTACAGCCGACCGTCGCCGCGATCGCGATCTTCGGTTCGTCGGCGGGCGCAAAGCCGATGAACCATGCCTGGTTCTCTTCGCTGCCCCCGCCGCAGGCTGCGTTGCCGGGCGTTTCCGCCGTGCCCGTCTTGCCCGCCACCGGCACGCCGGGGATGGCGGCGTTGGTCCCGGTGCCTTCGCTGACCACCCCTTCCATCGCGGTGGTCAGCTCCGCCGCCGTCTGCTCGTCGATCGGCCGACTGTACTCGGAGGGGTCGAGGCGCTTGACCACCCTTCCGTCCGGGTCGACCACGCGGCTCCAGATCTGCGGCCTCATCAGGCTGCCGCCGTTGGCGACGGCCGCCGCCACCTCGGCCATCTGCAACGGCGTCACCAGGAGCCGCTCCTGGCCGATCGCGACGCGGGCGATGTCGATTGGGTCGCCAGGGCCGAGCAGATGTCCGCCTTCGTAGATGCCGCTCGCGTAGACCTGGTCTTCGGGCAGGTCGATCGCCGGGGTCGAGTTGAAGCCGAAGCGGTCCATGTATTCGAACAGGGTTTCCTCGCCGAGCTGTTCGCCGAGCTGCGCGAACCAGGTGTTGACCGAGTTGGTCAGCGCCGTGTCAAGGGTGATCGGGCCGAAGCTCTCGGTGAAGTCGTTCTGCAGGGGCTGGCCCTGGACATCCAGTTCGCCGGGGGCGTCGATCGTCGTTTCCGGCGTTATCGTGCCGCTGTCCAGCCCCGCCGCCGCGGTCACCACCTTGAAGGTCGAGCCCGGTGGATACTCGCCCTGGGTGGCGCGGTCGAACAGCGGTGATTCGAGCTCGTTCAGGTTCAGCTTCGAGAGTTCGTAGGGGACGCGGTTGGGGTCATAGGACGGGTTCGAGGCGAGCACGCGCACCCTGCCGCTCTGCGGCTCGATCGCCACCACCGCGCCGAAGCCGGCTTCCTGCAGATCGGCCAGAGCCACCCGCTGCGCTTCGGGCTCGATGTTGGTGACGATGTCGTTGCCTTCCTGGCGCTTGCCCCGCAGCTCGTCGAGGATCGAGCTGAACTCGGAGCTGTTCCCGATCAGTTCGTCGTTGTGGTACTTCTCGAACTCGCTGTCTCCTTGGCGCACGAAGCTGTAGCCGATCGGGTGTCCGTACAACGACCCTTCCGGGTAGCGCCGCACGTAGCGCCGGTTGGCGCCGTGCCCCTTGGCGACCGAGCGAGCCAGCACGGTGCCGTCCGCGGCGAGGATCCGTCCCCCGCTTGATCTGCTGCTGCTCCAGCAGCGGCCGCTTGTTGGCGTTCTGTTCCTTCAGCGCCTGGGCGTCGAAGACCGACCAGTAGGACGTGAAGCCGATCAGGACCGCAAAGAGGACGACGATCAGCCCGAAGAGCTTGACGATCTGGCGGTTCACACGGCTCCCATCGCGAGCCCGCCTCGCGCCGTCGCCGCCTCGCGCCGGGCGCGGTCGGAGATCAGCAGGAGAAGCGCGAGCAGGACGAAGTTGGCGACGATCGAGCTGCCGCCGTAGCTGATGAAGGGCAGGGTGACGCCGGTCAGCGGGATCACCCGCGTGACGCCGCCGATGATCACGAAGGCCTGGATCGCGAAGACGGCAGTGAGGCCGGTCGCCAGCAGCTTCGAGAAGCCGTCGTCGGCGAGCAGCGCGATCTTGAAGCCCCGCGCGGCGATCAAGCAGGTAGGTCAGGACCACGGCGCAGGCTCCAAATAGGCCCAGCTCGTTGACGATCAGCGAGTAGATCGTGTCGGTCTGGGCGGCGGGCAGCAGCGCCGCATTGGTGCCAGGGATCGTGATCAACGCCTGTCCGAACCCTTTGCCGAAGAGGCCTCCGTCAGCCTGGGCGAAGATCGACTGGAGGATCTGGTAGCCGCTCGAGGCCGGGTGCTGGTACGGATCGAGCCAGACCTCGACCCGGTCGTGGACGTGAGGGACGGTCGAGGCGAAGAACCAGGCGCCGACCAGGAAGAGCCCCATCCCGATCACGACGAAGGAGAAGCGGCCGGTCGCGACGTAGAGCAGGGCCAGGAAGGCGGCGAAGAACATCAGCGAGCTGCCGAGGTCACGGATGAAGACGAGCATGAACATCGAGGCGCCCCAGACGACCAGCAGCGGGCCGAGGTGCTTGAGCGGCGGCAGGGTGACCCCGAGCACCCGCCGCGCGCCGACGATCAGCACCTCTCGGTTCTCGCGCAGGTAGCTGGCGAGGAAGACGACGATGCAGATCTTCGAGAACTCGGCGGGCTGGAATGCGAGTGGGCCGATCTTCACCCCGAGGTAGGCGCCGTTCACCTGCTGCCCGATCCCCGGCAGCCGCGGCGCCAGCAGCAGCAGCAGCCCGACCGCGGCGATCGTGTAGCGGTAGCGCTCGAGCACGTCGTAGTCGCGCAGGAGCTGGATCGTGAGGGCGAAGAGGACGAGTCCGAGCACGAACCAGTTCGCCTGGTCGCGGGCCAGGTTGGCGTCGATCCGGTAGACCATCACCAGGCCGAAGGCCGTCAGCAGAGCGACCAGCGGGAAGAGGTACGGGTCGGCGTCGGGGAGGCGAAGGCGAAGGTAGACGTGGGTCGCGATGCAGACCGCGAGGAAGTAGGCGCCGTAGACGAGGCTGGCATTGCCGAGGCGGACGTTCTCCTGGGCGAAGACAGCGGCGAACCCGGCGCTGAGCAGGAGGGCGACGGGCACCAGGGCGACCAGCTCGCGGTTCCGTGCCGAGGTCACGGCACCCCTTGGCTGCGTTCGATGTCTTCGATCAGCGAGACGGCGTCGGAGCGGGAGCGGATGTCGTGTCCGGTCACCGCTTCGCGGCGCTTGCGCGGCAGGGAGTCGGTTTGGATCGGGCTCGCGTAGCGCTCCTGGTAGAGCGTCACGCCAAGCGGGAGCTCATAGGGCAGGCCGCGATAGAGGGCGGCACGGCCACCCTCGTCGGTCCCGAGGAACCAGACCTGGCGGTTGCCGTACCAGGCGCCGAAGGCGAGGCCAGCCAACACGGCAAGGGCGGCGAGGACCTTCACCGTCGTGCGCAGCCGGCGGCGGGGCGTTGCGGAGAGCCGGTCGCGACGCTGCTGCGCCGCTGCGGCGGCGGCGCGGCGGCGGACCTCGGTCGAGGTCAGTCCAGCTTCCTCGGCGGCGACGCCGACCAACGTCGCGTCCTCGCGGGATTCACCCCGAGGGGCCGCCGCGTCTTCGAGGCGGAAGGCCATCGCGGTGATGTTGTCCCTTCCACCAGCCCCGTTTGCCTCGTCGACGAGCGACCGAACCGCCTCCTGCATCGAGGCGGAGTCGGCGAGAACCGCGGTGATGCGGGACTCGTCGATCATCGTCGTGAGGCCGTCGGAGCAGAGCAGGAAGACGTCGCCGGGGGCGGCGGGCACCGTCTGCACGTCGACCTCGACCTCAGGCTCGGGGCCTAGGGCTCGGGTGATGATCGAGCGCTGCGGATGGTCCTCGGCCTGGGCGTCGGTGATCTGGCCCTTGCGCCGCATCTCCTCGACCAGCGAGTGATCGCGGGTGAGCCGCTCCAGCTTGCCGCGGCGCAGGCGGTAGGCGCGGCTGTCGCCAACGTGGCCGATCCCGACCTCTTCTCCCTGCGGGTCGACGATCGCCGCGGTGATCGTCGTGCCCATCCCGGCCTTGGAGGGATCCGCGCGGGCGATCTCGTGGATACGCCGGTTCGCCAGCTCGATCGTCTCGCGCAGGAAACGCTCCGGCGGCACGTCGGGCAGATCGCGATCGAACGCGTCCGCGGCCGTTTTCGAGGCAACCTCCCCGGCCTGAGCTCCCCCCATGCCGTCGGCGACGACGAAGATCGGGGCGCGGACGAAGAGGGAATCCTCGTTCTCGCTGCGCTGACGGCCGGTGTCGGTGCGGAAGGCCTGATCGTCTACGCGCAGCATCAGCCCGTCTCGAACCTGAACTCAGTGTCGCCGATGCGCACGACGTCGCCGTCGATCAGCTCGGCCTCGCCATGCAACGCGGCGTCGTTCAGCAGGGTTCCGTTGGTGGAGCTCATGTCTTCGACGTAGGCCCGTCCCTCACGGGAGAAGATCCTCGCGTGCAGGCCGGAGGCATAGCGGTCCTCGATGCGCAGGTCAGCCTCGCTCGCGCGGCCGATCGAGAGGCCGCCGATCAGGTCAAAGCGCTCGCCCGCGCGCAGGCCGCCGCCGCGCAGCGCGACAAGCCAGGCATCGCTGCCCGGTGCGACAGCCTCGAAGGAGGGCACCGGATGGAAACCGGTCGCGTCGGGAGCCGGCGCCACCGTGCCCCGCAGGTCCTTGAGGGCGCTGCGGGCGATCCAGAGCAGGAACAGGTAGAGGACGGCGAGGAAGCCGAACTTCAGAGCGACGGCGATCGGGGCATAGTCCACGCCAGCACCCTAATGACGGGCCTCGTTCACTGCTCGACGTCGAAGAGGAAGGTCGTCGTGCCCACGGTCACCCGGTCGCCGGACTTGAGCCGAGTCGAGCCGACCCGGCGGCCGTTGACCTTGATCCCATTGGTGGAGCCGAGGTCGGCGATCGTCCAATCGCCGGCGGGTGAGCGGCGCAGCTCGGCGTGATGGCGCGAGACATTGGGGTCGCGCAGCACGCAGTCGGCATCCTTGGAACGGCCTATCGTCGCCCGTGGGCCCTCCAGCACATAGCGCCGGTCGCCGTCGGTGACGACCGCGCGGGTCGCGACCTCGGCGCGGCGGCCAGGGCTCTCGGCTGGCGGCGCGTCGTGCACCGCCGAGTAGACCATCGTGTGGCTTTCCTCACCCTGACTGGGCCCTTCGCCCTCGTGGGCCGGCGGCTTCACCAGCCGCGTCTGGATCCCGAACTCGCCGAGCCGCAGTCGTTCGTCGGTCTCGAAGGCGACCGTGGGTCTGGTCAGCAGGTCATAGCTGCGGCGGCGCGCGTGCTCCAACAGATACCCCGACAGCTCCTGCTCCAGCGAGCGCTCGTAGCCCTCCAGCCTGACGCGGTCCTTGCCGGAGAGGTAGACCGTGTACTCGTTCGGCACGTAGACCCGTGCCACGCCGGCGGTCTTGTGGGAGTCCATCTCCTTGGCCAGTTTGCGGGCCAGCTCGACGGGCTGCACCTCGGAGCTGAAGGCGCGGCTGAAGACCCCCTCGACGAGGCCTTCGATTCGACTCTCGAGGCTGCGCAGGACGCTGATCGGAAAATCCTACGGGAGAAAGAGTCCGTGGCCGATTGCGAGCCAGACGCCGAGCACCGCAGCAGCGGCCAGTGCGCCGAGGCGCAGGCCGAGCGGCGAAGCAGCGGTGGGTGGCTCTGAGGCGAGCTGGTCGAGCGACCCCTCGATCGCTCCCCCCAGCTCCTCCAGGGAAGGGCGATGGGACGGGCGGGACTGCAGGGCGGCGTCGATCACGTCGCTGAGCACGCGGGGCAGATCCGGGCGGAGGCGGCGCAGCGGCCGCGGCCGGTCGCCGATCGCCCGTGCCGTTGCGGCCGGCGTCGAGCGCCGGTTCGGGTTCTCGCCGCTCCAGCACTCATAGAGCATCAGCGCCAGCGAGTAGACGTCGGCCTCGGGGCCCGCGGTGTGGCCCTCGGCCTGCTCAGGCGACATGTAGGCGAGGGTGCCGACCACGTCGCCGGGGGCGGTCAGCGCGGCGCCGTCGGCGAGCCGAGCGATGCCGAAGTCCATCAGCCGTGCGCAAAACTCGCTGTTCTCGGCGACGAGGACGTTCTGCGGCTTGATGTCGCGATGGACGACGCCGCGGGAGTGGGCGTGGTCAAGCGCCTCGCAGAGGTCGGCGCCGACCTCTGCGATCTCGCGGTCGCTGAGGGTGCCTTCGCGGCTCAGCTGCGCCAGCGTCGTGCCGTCGACCAGCTCGGTGACCAACAGGGCGTTGCCGTCCTCCTCGCCCATCTCGTAGAGGGTGACGATGCCGGGGTGGTTGAGACGGGCTGCCGCCTGTGCCTCACGCAGGACCCGCCGTCCCGCCTCGCCGTGGGACTCGATCGCCTTGACCGCGACGTTGCGCTCCAGGCGCCCGTCCCACGCCTCGTAGACGACGCCGAAGCCGCCGCTGCCGATGCGGCGCTCGATCAGGAAGCGGTTGAGGACAAGGGAACCGACCAAAGCTCCTTCGACTTCGCCGCCGATAGCGGCTCTCCTGCGCTTGGCGCGCTGCAAAAAACGCGCCGTTTGCTGCGGGTCTTGACGCGACGACCTCGCCACCGTGCATACTCTCCGCCCAGCCAACCAGCTTGGAGAGCCGCTTCTTGGAGGATTCGCCCGCATCCCGGCCGGGGCGCCGCCAGCGCCCCCCACGCCGTCCCGAACGGCAGCAGATGCTGCGCCGACGCGCTGTCGCGCTCGGGGCCGGCCTGCTGCTCCTGATCCTGATCGTGCTGGGCGTCCGCGGTTGCCTCGACGCGCGCAAGCACCGCGCGTTGAGCGACTACGCGCGCAACGTCACGCAGATCGTCGACGAGACGGACCAGACCAGCAAGTCCTTCTTCGGCAAGCTCTCGGAACCGGGCAGCCTCTCGGTCACCGAGTTCGTGGCCGAGGTCAACGCCGACCGCAGCGCGATGGACAACTACGTATCCCGCATCGACGCGCTCGACACTCCCGGCGATATGGGCAACGCGCAGACGGCGCTCGAGCTCACCTATGAGCTGCGCGGCAGTGCGATGACCGAAATCGCGGACAAGGTGAGCACCGCTCTGGGCGACGTCGGGTCGGAGAAAGCGACCGCGGCGATCGCCAACCAGATGACGAAGCTGATGGCGAGCGACGTGCTCTACGCCGCCGTCGCCCGCCCCGAGATCGACGGCGTTCTCGCCGACAACGGGATCGAGGGCGACGACGTGCCGAAGAGCGTCTTCCTCCCGGACGGGACCAAGTGGCTCGACGAAAGCGCGGTCAGCGCGGCTCTCGGCTCGGTCAGTGGGGCGACCGGCGCGGCGACGCCCGGGGTGCACGGGTTGGGCCTGATCGCGACCAGCGTCAACGGGACCGAACTGACTCCGGAATCAACCACCACCGTCGCCGCCGAAGAAACGCCGGAAGTGGAAGTGGAAGTCCAGAACCAGGGAGAATCGACCGAGAACGGGGTAACCGTCTCGGTCAGCGTGAACGGCGGCAACACGCTGCAGCAGGACATCAGCAGCATCGCCGCCGGCGAAACGGCGACGGTGACGATTCCGCTCACGCCGGCGCCGAAGGGCGAAGCGACGCTGGAAGTGGAAGCCGAACCGGTACCGGGCGAGCAGGTCTCCGAAAACAACGAAGCGTCGTACACGGTTGTCTTTGAATAGGAGGCGGGCCCTTGATCCGATGAAAATCTCTCTCCTAGGACCAGCTGGGACCTTCACCGAAGACGCGCTGAGGGAGGCGTCCTCCGAAGAGGAGGTAGACCTCCTCCGCACCCCGACGGTCCACGACGCGATCCTGGCCGTCGAGCGGGGAGAGGCGGAGCGGGCCTTCGTGCCGTTTGAGAACTCGATCGAGGGGTCGGTTCGGAGCACCCTCGACACGCTCGCCTTCGACACCGAGGCGGTGACGATCGTCGGCGAGTACGACTTCGCTGTGCACGCGCACCTGATCGCCCGTGAGGGGATCGGCATCGAGGAGGTGGCGGCTGTCCTCTCCCACCCCCAACCGCTTGCCCAGTGCGCCGCCTTCCTCCGTGAGCAGCTGCCCGGAGTGGAACGGCGCAGCGTCAGCAGCACCGCCGAGGCGGTGCGGATGGTCGGCGAGTCAGCGCGTCCGTGGGCGGCGATCGGCGCCCGCTCCGCGGCCGACCTCTACGGCTGCAAGGTGCTGCAGGAGCACATCGAGGACGAGGCCGACAACGTGACCCGCTTCGTCTGGATCGCGCCGGGGGACACCGAGCCCGGTGGCGGCGGGCCTTCGCGCACCTCGCTCGTCTTCTCCGAGCTTGGCGAGGATCACCCGGGGGCGCTGGTAGAGGCGCTGCAGGAGTTCTCGAGCCGCGGCGTCAACCTCTCGCGGATCGAGTCGCGGCCGCTGCGGCGCGGGTTGGGCCGCTACATGTTCTTCTGCGACCTCGAAGGAGCGGTGACCGATCCGGCCATATCGGAGGCCATGGCATCGCTTCGGGAGAAGGCCGAGTCCGTGCGAATCTTGGGCTCCTACCCGATCGCGTAGGGCGCCTGCGTAGAATTCCCGAGCAAGATGGCACGCGTGCTTGTCTTGAATGCGACGTATGAGCCGATCAACGTCTGCACGTTGAGGCGTGCTGCTGTGCTGCTGCTGAAGGAGAAAGCCGAGCTGCTGGAGCGCCGCGAGGGGGCGATCCACTCCGAGCACATGACGATGGAGCGGCCCGACGTGATCCGCCTGGTCAGCTACGTGCGGGTGCCGCGCGAGGCGCACCGGCGCAAGATCACCCGCCGGGCGGTGCTGGCGCGAGATGCCTGGACCTGCCAGTACTGCGGCTCGACCAAGTCGGGGCTGACCGTCGATCACGTCATCCCGCGCAGCCGGGGCGGCAAGTCGGTCTGGGAGAACATCGTCGCCGCCTGCGCGACCTGCAACCGGCGTAAGGGGAACCGCCTTCCCCGCGAGATCCAGATGCACCCGCGCAAGCTGCCCAAGCCCCCCGGCCCAAGCATCTTCATCCAGGTGGCCAGCCCGAAGATTCCGCCGGCCTGGCAGCAGTACTTACCGGCCGCCGCCTAGACGTCGAGCTCGTCCTGTGGGGTATCGCCGTTGGTGGGTGGCGACTCCCCCGACTCGACCACCAGGGCGACGGCGCTGATCCGGTCGTCGTCCTTGATGTTCATCACCTTCACCCCCTGGGTGGGACGGCCCATCCGCGAGATCCCGCTCGCCGAGGTGCGCTGCACCATCCCGTTCTGGGAAATGAAGAGCAGCTCCTGATGCTCGCGCACGATCAGGGCGCCAGCCAGGCCGCCCTTCTTCTCGGTCAGCTTCGCGGTCAGGACGCCTTTGGTGCCGCGGCCCTTGCGCGGGTACTCGGCGATCGAGGTGCGCTTGCCGTAACCGTTCTCGGTGACGACGAACAGCTCGGCGTCGTCGCGGGCCACGTCCATCGCCAGCACGAGGTTCGGCTCGCGGCCGACCTTGGCGCTCACGTTCATCCCTTTGACCCCGGAGGTATCGCGCCCCATCGGACGCGCCTCTTCCTCGGAGAAGCGGACCGCGTGGCCCGACTTGGAGACCATCAACAGGTCATCCGCACCGGAGGTCATCCGCACCTGCACCAGCTCGTCACCGTCGCGGACCTTGATCGCGATGATCCCGTCGGCGCGGATCGGCGTGTTGTAGGCGAGGAACTCGGTTTTCTTGATCTGGCCTTTTGCGGTCGCGAAGGCGAGGTACTTGTTCTCCTTGAAGTCACGGGTCGGGATCACCGCCATCACCTTCTCGTCTTCACGCAGCGGCAGCAGGTTGACGAGGGCACTGCCTTTCGCCGTGCGCGAGCCCTCCGGCAGCTCGTAGACCTTGAGCCGGTAGACCTTGCCGCGGTTGGTGAAGAAGAGCAGGAAGTCGTGGGTCGAGCAGATGTGGAGGTGGGCGATGTAGTCGTCCTCCTTCATGTTCATCCCCATCACCCCGACGCCGCCGCGGTGCTGCTGGCGGTAGGTCGCGAGCGGCAGCCGCTTGACGTAACCGGAGGCGGTCAGCGAGATCACCATCTGCTGGTCGGCGATCATGTCCTCGATCCCGACGTCGCCCTCGAAATGGGCGAGTTCGGTGCGGCGCTCGTCACCGTATGACTCGACGATCTCCGCCAGCTCCTCCTTGACCAGCCCCAGCACCCGTGCCTCGTCGCCGAGGATGGTGCGCAACTCGCCGATGCGCTCGAGCAGGTCGGCGTGCTCGGCCCGCACCTTGTCTGCCTCCAGCGCGGTGAGGCGCTGGAGGCGCATGTCGAGGATCGCCTGCGCCTGCTCACGAGAGAGCTCGAACTGAGAGATCAGGCCGTCGCGGGCCGCGTCGGGATCGGCCGAGCCGCGGATCAGTTTGATCACCGCGTCGAGGTTGTCGAGCGCGATCAGCAGCCCCTCGAGGATGTGGGCGCGGGCCTCGGCGCGGCGCAGTTCGTACTGGGTGCGGCGGGTGACCACCTCGCGCTGATGCTGGACGTAGTACTCAACCAGCTCACGCAGGCCGAGCGTGCGCGGCACCCCGTCGACCAGCGCCACCATGTTGATGCCGAAGCTGCTCTGCATCGCGGTTTTTTTGAAGAGGTTGTTGAGCACGACTTTGGCCGGATGGCCGCCGCGCTTCAGCTCGATCACGAGGCGCATCCCCGAGCGGTCGGACTCGTCACGAAGGTCGGAGATGCCCTCCAGTTTCTTCTCGCGCACGAGGTCGGCGATCTTGGTGATCAGACCACTGTCGCCGCCCTTCTTCACCATGAACGGCAGCTCGGTGACGACGATCGCGTCCTTGCCACCCTTCAACGGCTCGACATGGGCGCGGGCGCGGACCTTGACCGTGCCGCGGCCCGATTCGTAGGCGTCACGGATTCCCTCCATGCTCATGATCCCGCCGCCCGGGAAGTCCGGGCCCTTGACGTGCTCCATCAGGCCGGGCAGCTCGATGCCAGGGTCATTGATGTAGGCGTTGACCGCACCCGCCACCTCGCGCAGGTTGTGCGGCGGGATGTTGGTCGCCATCCCGACCGCGATGCCCGAAGCCCCGTTGACCAGCAGGTTCGGGAAGCGCGCCGGCAGGATCAGCGGCTCCTGGGTCGATTCGTCGTAGTTGGGGCCGAAGTCGACGGTGTCGGCGTCGATGTCGCGCAACAGCTCGGTCGCCAGCCGCCCCAGCCGCGCCTCGGTGTACCTCATCGCCGCCGCCGGGTCGTCGTCGATCGAGCCGAAATTTCCCTGGCCGTCGATCAGCGGATAACGCAGCGAGAACTCCTGCGCCATCCGCACCAGCGTGTCGTAGATCGCCGAGTCGCCGTGAGGGTGGTACTTGCCCATCACCTCGCCGACGATGAAGGCGCACTTGCGGTACGGACGGGTCGGCTGCAGGCCGATGTCGTGCATCGCGTAGAGGACGCGGCGGTGGACGGGCTTGAGCCCGTCGCGGACGTCCGGCAGCGCCCGGCCCACGATCACGCTCATCGCGTAATCGAGGTAGGAGGAACGCATCTCCTTCTCCAGCTCGCGCTCTTCGATCCGCCCGGTCAAGGCCTCGAGCGCCATCAGCTCCCGCCCCCCCTAGACGTCAAGGAATTTCACCTCTTTCGCGTTCGACTCGATGAAGTCGCGGCGCGGGCCGACCTGGTCTCCCATCAACATCGAGAAGATCTGGTCCGCAGCAGTTGCATCGTCCAACGTGACCCGGGCCAGGGTCCGCGTCGCCGGGTCCATCGTCGTCTCGCGCAGCTGGTCGGCGTTCATCTCGCCGAGGCCCTTGAAGCGGGTCAGCTGCACCCCGTGCCGAGCCAGCTCGAGCACGGCGGCGCGCAGCGCCTGGAAGGAGGACGCCTCGGCGCTGCGGCTGCCGAGGCGGACCTCGAAGGGCGGCCTGCCGACCTGCTTCAGCAGCACCGCGTGCACCTCCGCGAACTTGCGGTAGTCGTGGTGGTCGAACAGCTCGCGGGGCAGGCGGTGGGTGCGAGCCAGGCCGCTCTTCCGTTCGATCGCCTTGACGACCAGCCCGGCGTCAGAGTCCTCGCCGATCTCGGTCTCGAAAAGCTCCCCCGCGGCGGCGGCGCGGCCCAGCACCTTGCGCGCGCCGGCCAGCGTCGCGACCTCCTCGTCGAGCAGGCTCGACTCCTCCAGGAAGCGCACGGTCTCGTGGCCGAACTCCGCCTGCAGAGAGGAGCCCCAGCCCTCGTACTCTTTGGCTCGGCGCGTATAGCTCTGCCAGCGGCTCTTGCTCAGCTTCGTCGCCTTGCCGCTCGCGTCGGCGACCTCGATGTCCTCGAGCTTGTCGCGCAGCAGCAGCTCTTCCAGTTCGGACTCGCGCTCCAGGTAGGTCTCCTGATTGCCCTGTTTGACCCGGTAGAGCGGCGGTTTGGCGATGTAGACGTAGCCGGCGTCGATCAGCTCCGGCATCTGCCGGTAGAGGAAGGTGAGGACGAGGGTGCGGATGTGGGCGCCGTCGACGTCGGCGTCGGTCGCCATCACGATTTTGTGGTAGCGAGCGTCCTCGAGGTTGAACTCGTCGTGCACCCCGGTGCCGATCGCCGTGATCAGCGCCTGCACCTCGGTGTTGGCCAGCACCTTGTCGATGCGGCTCTTCTCGACGTTGATGATCTTGCCTCGCAGCGGCAGCACCGCCTGGGTCGAGCGGTCGCGCGCCTGCTTCGCGGAGCCACCCGCGGAGTCACCCTCGACCACGAAGATCTCGGCGTCGCGCGGGTCCTTGACCGTGCAGTCGGCCAGCTTGCCGGGCAGGGTCGAGTTCTCCAGCGCCGACTTGCGGCGGGTCAGGTCGCGCGCTTTGCGGGCCGCGTCGCGTGCCCGTGACGCGTCGATCGCCTTGACGATGATGCGGCGCGCGTCGCCGGGGTTCTCCTCGAGGAACTCGGCGAGCTTGCGGTTGACCGTCTCCTCGACCAGCCCGCGGATCGGCGGGTTGCCGAGTTTGGTCTTGGTCTGGCCCTCGAACTGCGGATCACGGAGCTTCACCGAGATCACCGCCGTCAGCCCCTCGCGGACGTCCTCGCCGCCCAGGTTCCCGTCTTTCTCTTTGAGGAGTCCTTTGCTGCGCGCGTAGGCGTTCAGCGTCCGGGTCAGCGCCGCGCGGAAACCGGACAGGTGGGAGCCGCCCTCGTGGGTGTTGATGTTGTTGGCGAAGCTGAAGATCGACTCCTGGTAGGACGCGTTCCACTGCATCGCCACCTCGACCTGACCCTCCTCCTCCTCGCTGTCGAAAAAGATCGTCTTGCGGTGCAGCGTGTCCTTGTTCTCGTTGAGGTGGCGGACGAAGTCCTCGATCCCGCCCTCGTACTGGAAGGTGACGCTGTTGGTCTGACCACGCTCGTCGACCAGCTCGATCTTCAACCCGCGGGTGAGGAAGGCGGTCTCGCGCAGTCGGTCGGCCAGGGTCTGGAAGTCGAACTCGACCTCCTCGAAGATCTCCGCGTCGGGTTGGAAGGTAAGCGTGGTGCCGGTCTCCTTCAGCCGCATCGCCCTGAGTGAGGGGGCCCTGCGGTTTGCCGCGCTCGTAATCCTGGCTCCAGACGTGGCCGTCGCGGCTGATCTGGAGATGCAACCGCTCCGAGAGCGCGTTGACGACCGAGACGCCGACGCCGTGCAGGCCGCCGGAGACTTTGTAGCCGCCACCGTCGCCGAACTTACCGCCGGCGTGCAGCGTCGTCAGCACGACCTCTGCCGCCGGTCGTTTCTCCTTCTTCAGTTCTTCGACCGGGATACCGCGCCCGTCGTCTGACACGGTGCAGCTGTCGTCAGGGTGCAGGACGACGCGAACTTCGCTGCAGTGGCCGGCGATCGCCTCGTCGACTGAGTTGTCGACGACCTCGTAGACGAGATGGTGAAGCCCGCGCGGCCCGGTCGAGCCGATGTACATGCCCGGCCGCTTGCGTACCGCTTCCAGGCCCTCGAGGACGGTGATGTCCTTGGCGTCGTAGGAGTCCTCCCGCTCCGCTCCGCCCCCGCCGGCGTTCTCGTTCGTCTTAGACAACTGGTCCTTTCCTGGTCTCACAGAAAACCCCGACCGCCTGACGCACTCGGCGCGCCGGGTCGGGGTAGAAATCGAGTTGACATAAGGATACCAGTTCGACCCCCCAGAAAGCTCGCTCCCTCAGTAGAAAAGTCCTGCAAATCACGTAAAAACGAGACTACTCACCCTGATCTTTCACACGAAAGCGCAAAACCTGCGGCGCCTGCTCGCCCAACCGCTCCCGGAGCCGAGCGAGAAGCTGCTCCTGCATCAGATCCAGCTCCTGCGCCCAGACGGGATCTGAGCAAGCGACGATCACCGCTCCCTCGCGTTCGGAGACCGGCTGCGCGGCGGCCGCGACACGATCGCCGACCGTCACCGCCCACGCCCCCTGCACAGCGGCGAGGCGGGTCTTCGGGGCGGCGAGGCCGAGGGCGGTGCGGAGGGCATCCCCCGCTGGACGGGGCGCGCGGCGGCGGCTCATGCCGCTGCAGCCCGTGACGTGGTGATCGGCATCCGCACCTGGCACCCCAGCGCGGCCGCCGGGACCGACTCCTCGTCGGCGGCGCTGATCAGGGCCTGACCGCCGGCGAGGAGTCGTTGGACCAGACGACCGCGGCGCTCGGGATCCAGCTCGCTCATCACGTCGTCGAGCAGGAGCAGCGGCGCGACCTGGTGGGCGGACAGCAGGGCCTCGCGCTCGGCGAAGAGGAGGGCGAGAAGACCCGCGCGCTGCTGACCCTGCGAGCCGTAGCGCCGCAGGGCTCTGCCCGACGACGTGATCTTGAGCTCGTCCAGGTGCGGTCCCCAGGAGGTGCGGCCAAGCCTCAGATCGGCATCTCGCCGTTCGCCGAGCCCTGCTCTTATCTCCTCCGCCGAGCCCATGGCCCGCGGCGCGTACTCGATCGCGGCGTCCCCTTCCAGCCCCAGCTCGGTGGCGGCTGTCGCAAACGGGCCGGAGAGCTCCTCGACTGCCTCCGAGCGCGCTGCTGCAAGCGGCGCTGCGGCTTCGGCCAGGGTCGCGTCCCAGACCTCGAGATCGCCGCCCTGGCCGCCGGCCGCAAGGCGTGCCAACAGCGCGTTGCGCTGAGCCAGCGCCTGCCCATAGCGCTGTCGGAGTCCCCCGCGCGCCGGCCAGCGAGCGGCGACGTAGCGGTCGAGATGTGCGCGACGCTCCGCCGGTGGGCCCTTGACGAGCAGCAGACGGTCGGGCGAGAAGACGGCCACGGGGGGCCGATGGCGGGCCATCGTCGCGATGTCGGCGGGCTTGCCGTCGAGCAGGTGACGGCGGCCGTCGGCACGGCTGACCGAGGCGAGCAGGTGGCGATCGACTTCGTCCTCCTCCCGTACAACCGCCTCAGCACGGGCGAGCGGGGCGCCGAAGGGAATCAGCTCGCGCCTGTCCGCCGTACGAAAGGAGCGCCCAACCAGGGCGAAGTAGAGGGCCTCGAGTAG
This sequence comes from uncultured Solirubrobacterales bacterium, assembly GCA_963706605.1. Taxonomy (GTDB): domain Bacteria; phylum Actinomycetota; class Thermoleophilia; order Solirubrobacterales; family 70-9; genus VRUE01. Next base: position 1,092,287 of record OY970165.1, on the reverse strand, counting down.
ATTCGTCTTGCCGGCGCCGTTGGGGCCGATCAAACAGACGATCCCCTCCCCCAGCTCGAGCCGCACATCGCTCAGACTGCGCAGCGGGCTCGCTTCGACGGCGGTGACCAGCACCGGCCCTCCTAGCTCAGACGTTGAGGCGGATCGGCATCACGAGGTAGCGGAAGTCTTCGTTGTCGACCGGCTGCAACAGCCCCGGCCGCAGCGGCGAGATCAAGCGCAGCATCACCTCGTCGCCCGCGACGCTTTCGATCCCGTCGCGCAGGAACTCGGGATTGAAGCCGATCTCCAGCGGCTCCCCCTCGAAAGCGGCGGGCATCGTCTCCTCGGCGTCCCCCACGTCCGGCGTCGAGGCCGAGACCTTCAGCTCGCCCGGGGAGAACGACAGCCGCAGCGGCGCGTTGCGTTGTGCGAGCTGGCTCACGCGGCGCGCCACATCGAGGAACTCGGGTCGCGGCAGACGGACGTCATGCTCGTAGGACTCGGGCAGGAGCTGTCGAAAGTTGGGGAACTGGCCATCGATTAGCCTCGTGTTGAGGAGGATCGACCCTGCCCTGAAAACAGCTTGGTTGGGGAGCAGGCTGACCGTCACCTCGTCGATCCCATCGGCGGCGACGATCCGGCCCAGCTCGCGCAGGGCCTTGGCCGGGATATTTGCCTCGAGCTCTCCCCCGATCCCGTTCTCGAGCGCGGTCCGCTTGACGGCGAGGCGGTAGGAGTCGGTGGCGACCATCGTCATCTCCTGGCCCGCCGCGGTCACAAGCACCCCGGTGAGGACGGGGCGCATGTCGTCGCGCGACGCGGCCCGTGCAACCAGGTCGATCGTCTCGGCCAGTGCCGGGGCCGGGAATCTTCAGCGGCTCAGCACCCTCGTCGGGCAGATTCGGGAAATCCTCTGCAGGCAGGACCCGGAGATGGAAGCTGGAGCCGCCGCTGCGGATCTCCACGTCCCGCTCAGCCTCGCGCAGCTCGAGCTCCACACTGGCGTCACCGAGCGAGCGGGCCAGCTCAGAGAGCAGCCGGCCGGGCAGCAGAACCGAGCCGGTGTCGGTGGCGTCCGTCTCGAGCGCGGTCCGCAGGCCCATCTCGCCGTCGGTTGCCGCAAGCGTCACGCCACCCTCAGTTGCGCTCAACAGGATCCCCGAGAGCGCCTGGGTCGCGGCGCGCGTGGAAACCGCTCTGGAGACGATCGAAAGCTTGGAAACCAGCTCGTCGCGTTTGGTGGTCAGCTTCAAATGACTGATGTCCTCTTGAGTTGGATTAGTGCTTGTGGAAACCGCTGAGACCATCGGTAATCGGCATGGTCATGGGATTTCCAGGCTGTGGACGTGTCTATGGAAAGCATTGATTCTTACAGCGCCGTCGGCTGACAGGTCTATTCGGCGGGGGGGTTGTGGATTCCGATCCTCAACTCACCGACTTTGCGGGCGAGCTCGGCATCGTCGCTGAGGGTGGCCTCGACACGGCGCAGCGAGTTGAGGATCGTGGAGTGATCGCGCCCGCCGTAGAGGCGACCGATCTGGGGCAGCGAGAGATCGGTCGCCTCGCGGGTGAGGAGAATCGCGATCTGCCTGGCGCGGAGTGGGGTGGCGGCACGACTGCTGCCGACGAGCTCGGCACGGGAGATCCCGAATGCGGCGGCAACCCGTTGTTGGATCTCTTCGACGGCGGTCGGCTGGTTCGAGTGGGAGCGATTGGGGATCAGTTCGGCGATCAGCTCCGGGCTAAGGGGCTTGGCGGTGAGCGAGGCGTGAGCGATTACCTTGGTCAAGCCGCCGTGGAGACGGCGGATGTTGGCGTCCATGCGGTGGGCAAGCTCTGAGAGCGCGTCGCGATCCTCGGAGTCCAAGCCGGCCTCGCGCGCCAGGTGCTGGAGGACGGTGAGACGGGTGGCGAGGTCGGGGGGATCGACTGGAATCGTCAAGCCCCACTCGAACCGGTCGCGCAACCGCGAGGCCAGGGTCGAGAGCTCGCTGGGCAGCCGGTCGGCGGAGAGAACGAGCTGGCTGCCGCCCTCGTAGAGGGCGTTGAAGGTGTGGAAGAACTCCTCCTCGGTGTGCTGCTTGCCCTGCAGGAACTGGACGTCGTCGACAAGCAGCACGTCGAGATCTCGGTAGCGTCGCTTGAACCCCTCCGCGCCGCTCGAGCGCAGCGCGGCGACGAACTCGTTGGTGAAGTGCTCCGCGGTCGTGTAGCGGACGCTGAGCGAGGGCGCGTTGGCGCGGAGGTAGTTGGCAATCGCCCCGAGGAGGTGGGTCTTTCCCAGCCCGGGTGGGCCATGGAGGAAGAGGGGGTTGTAGGCCTCCGAGGGCGTCTCGGCGACCGCCAGGGCACCGGCGTGAGCGAGGCGGTTGCCTTCGCCGATGACGAACCGCTCGAAGGTGTAGTTGGGGTTGAGCTCCACTCCAGCGGCGCAATCCCCCTCACGCAATCCCTCCCCGCCGCCGTCGGCAAAGCCGATCTCGCTCAATTCAGCGGGCGACTCGGCCAGCGCTTCGCGAAGCAACGAGGAGTAGCGGCGCTCCACCCAGGTCCGGATCCCGTCGGGGGCGGTCAGGTAGAGCGTTGCGCCCTGCGCACCCACCACCCGCACCGGCTCGAGCCAGATCTTGAAGGTCGACTCGGGGACCGCGGCTTGCAGTCGTCTCTGGATTTCCTCCCAGAGGGCTTCGAGGTTCTGTCCAGCCAGGTCATCGCGCACCGGCGAGCGACCATAGCGTCGGTCGGCGGGGCCGAATCGAGGCGGGTCGCAAATGCCGAAGAAAGATTCACGAGCGTGACGACGCGCCTGTCCTCGAGAACCGGGGTGCGTCCGTATACTGCGACGGCCAATGAAGCGGACTTACCAGCCAAAGAAGCGAAAGAGGGCGAAGACGCACGGCTTCCGGGCTCGGATGCGGACGCGCGGGGGCCGGGCGATCCTGAAGCGGCGGCGGCGCAAAGGCCGGCAACGCCTGACGCCGTAGATATGCCGAAGCGACGCCGCCTCTCACGCAGCGGCGAGTTCGATCGGGTCTACCGCGAAGGTTCTTCTCATGCGACGCGCCACCTCGTGCTGTACACCTTTCCCCGCAAGGACGAAGAGGAGCGCGACGTGAGGCTCGGCGTCTCGGTGAGTCGCAAGGTCGGCGGCGCAGTTGACCGCAACCGCGTCAAGCGCACGCTGCGCGAGGCCTTCTGGAGCATCTCCGACCGCCTTCCCCAGCGCCACGATTTCGTTCTGGTGGCACGGCCGGAGATCGGCGGCCTAATCGAGCGAGAGGGCACGGACGGGGTGCGGTCGAGCATCGAAGAGGCATTGACCCAGGGCGGGCACGCGGAGCGTTCCACGTGAAACGGCTGCTGCTGGCGCCGATCACCGCGTATCAACGCTGGGTCTCACCCGGATTGCCGCGCCGTTGCCGCTATGAGCCGACCTGCTCGGCCTATGCCGCGCAGTCGATCCGCCGCTTCGGTCCCCTTCGGGGCCTGCTCCTCGCCACCTGGCGCCTCTTGCGTTGCAATCCGTTCAGCCACGGCGGCTTCGACCCCGTCCCAGACCGGTTCACGCTGCGGGTCGGCCCAGTGGATCCCGCCGAGCACCATCACGGGGCGCACACGTGATCCCGATCGCCAACATCCTGCAGCCGCTGATCGACGTCGCCAACGGCGTTCTCCAGTTCTTCCACGACAACGCCGGGCTCAGCTGGGGGATGTCGATCATCGCCCTGACGGTCACCGCCCGCGCGCTGCTGATCCCGCTGACCTACAAATCGCTGAAAGGCATGCGGGCGATGCAGGCGCTGCAGCCTCAGCTCAAGGAGATCAAAGAGAAGTACAAGAACGACCAGAAACGCATGCAGCAGGAGATGATGCGCTTCTACCAGGAGAACAAAGTCAACCCATTTGCCTCCTGCATCCCCCTGATCGCCCAGCTGCCGATCTTCATCACCCTCTTCTACGTCCTCCGTCACGAGCTGCCAAGCGACATTGGGTGCGAGGCGGGGCATTGCGGCAGCGAAGCCTCGTTCCTCTTCATCCACGACCTGACCGCGAAGGCGGCGGGCGGGGAACTGATCGCGCTGCTCATCCTCTACGTGGGCACGCAGCTGATCTCGGGCATGGTGATGGCGGTCACGGCCGACAAAAGCCAGCGCACGATGATGTTCGTGCTCCCCTTCATCTTCGTCCCCTTCGTGATCAACTTCCCAGCCGGTCTCGTCCTCTACTGGATCACCACCAACATCTGGACGATCGGCCAGCAGTACACGATCCAGCGCCTCATTCCAGCTCCTCATGTGGCTACACCGGCGGAGGTGGCGGCTGCTAAGCCACCCCCGCCACCGCCCAAAAAGAAGAAGCGCCGCCGCTAAAAGCTCCTCGGGGACGGGCGAGCTCCTCCCGAAGGCGCCTGGGTTCGCTTCGCTGGCGCTGCGCTCACGAATTTGGACCGCTTTGCGGAAGAAGCACTCTGCGGTGCCCGCTTCGCGAGGCGCTTCCGGAGGAGCTCGCCCGTCCCCGAGAGCGTTCCATCTCTTGGGAAGCTGAGGTGGTCGGGTGCTCCTATTCGAGATCCTCGCGGAGCGGCCACGGCTGAGAGGTGCTGGGCCCCGAAGGGGCTCCAAATTCGTGAGCGGAGCGCCAGCGAAGCGAACATGGGATCTCGAATAGGAGCACCCGACCACCGCGTAGCTTTGGAGATAGTGTGCTCTACGTGAGCGCTGAGACGGATTGGCCGCAGGAGCCCGCTGAGCGGGTTCGGGAGCTTGTCGAAGGGGTGCTGGATGAGCTTGACCTTGATGGTGAGGTCGAGGTCTCCGAGGATGACGAGCGGATCGAGGTCGTCGTCTCAGGCGAGGATGACTATGGGTTGCTGATCGGCAAACGGGGGCAGACGATCGACGCTCTTCAGCTGCTCTGCTTTCAGGCCGCTTTCCGCGGCGTGCGCGACCGCAAACGCGTCATCCTCGACGCGTCCGGGTACCGTGAGCGCCGCCGCGAGGTGCTGACCGCACGTGCTGACCGGGCTGCGGAGCAGGCGTTGGATCGCAGCGTCGCCGTCGAGATGGATCCGATGAGCGCCCAGGAACGGCGCGTCGTCCACGAACACCTCAAAGAGCGCTCGGGGGTCGAGACCTACAGCGAAGGCGACGAGCCGCGCCGCTGCGTGGTCGTCGCCCCGCTCGTCTCGGAGTGACCCCCGACCCAACCGCGTCGCTTGACCCTCGGCAACGAGGGGCGCTCCAAGAGGTGCTGAGGTTGCTCGCGAGCGAGCGAGCCTCGGTCAGCTCGATCACCGATCCGAACAGGGCCTGGAAGGTCCACGTCGCCGACAGCCTCACCGGCCTCGAGTTTCCTGCCTTGGCCAAGGCGGATCGAATCGCTGATATTGGCTCTGGAGCTGGGTTTCCGGGTCTTGTTCTCGCCGTCGCGCTGCCTGCTGCCCGTGTTGACCTGATCGAGTCCGTGAGCCGCAAGTGTGAGTTCATCCAGCGAGCGATCGACGCCGCCGGCATAACCAACGCGACCGTGCTCAACGCCCGCTCCGAGGAGCTCGCAACGGGCGATCGCCGCGACTCCTACGACGCGGTGACCGCCCGAGCGGTGGGCCGTCTCTCGACTCTCGCTGAGCTGGCCTCTCCGCTGCTCCGCGAAGACGGAGTTCTCATCGCCTGGAAGGGCAAACGCAACCCGGACGAGGAGCACCAGCTCGAAAACGCGGCCGAGCAGCTCGCCATGCGCCCCGAGCAGATCCTCCACGTCGGCCCCTTCGCGGGCAGTGAGCACCGTCACCTGCACCTCGTTCGCAAGGTCGGCCCTACGCCCGAGGGCTTACCGCGCCGCCCTGGGATGGCCAAGAAGCGCCCGCGCGGCTGAGATGGGATCGGGTGTCCCTCGAACGGGCGGATACTCAGAGCGAGCGAAGCGAGCGAGTCCGGGCGAGGGACACCCGATCCCATCTCACTAGGCTGCGGGTCACATGGGCCTCGTCTATGCGGTTGCGAATCAGAAGGGCGGCGTCGGCAAGACGACCACCGCGGTGAACCTGACCGCCTGCGTCGCGGCCGTCGGCTCGCAGACGCTGTTGGTCGACCTCGACCCGCAATGCAACGCGACGGTCGCGTTGGGGGGCGACCGCGAGGCGCATCCCTCCTCCTACGACTGCCTGATCGGCGACGTATCGGTGGCCGCCGCCGCCCGCCCCGCGGGCCCCGACAACCTCTGGCTGGTGCCCGCCAATCGCGACCTGGCCGGCGCCGCGGTCGAGCTGCCGCGCCTCGACGACTCCGAGACGCGGCTGCGCGAACGGCTCGGCCCGCTGCGCGAGCGCTTCGCCTTCACGTTGCTCGACTGTCCGCCCTCGCTGGGCCCGGTCAGCGTCAACGCGCTGGTCGCCGCCGATCGGGTGATCGTGCCGGTGCAGGCCGAGTACCTCGCGCTGGAGGGGCTGGTCCAGTTCCTTGACACGCTGGGGATGATTCGCCGCGAGCTGAACCCGGCGCTGAACGTGTCGGGGCTGTTGATCACCATGCACGATGAGCGCACGCGCCTGGCCCAAGACGTGGAGCGGGAGCTGCGCGAGCATTTCCCCGAGATGGTCTTCGACACGGTCATACCACGCAGCGTCAGGGTCGCCGAGGCGCCGAGCTACGGCCTGCCGGTGACCGAGCACGCCCCGGCCTCGCGTGGAGCAACCGCTTATCAGGCGCTGGCCAAGGAGCTGGTCGGCCGTGGCTAGCGCCCCGAAAGGGGGAAAAGCCGCAAAGCGCGGCATGGGCCGCGGCCTCGCCGCGATCCTTCCCGAGAGCGCCACCGAGGACGTCGGCGACCTGCGCGAGCTCCCGGTCGCGCTGATCAAGCCCAACCCGAAACAGCCGCGCACCAATTTCGATCCCGAAGCCCTCGCCGGCCTCGCCAGCTCGATCGAGAGCAGCGGCGTCGTCCAACCCCTGCTGGTCCGCCCCCTCCACGACGGCAGCTATGAGCTGATCGCCGGCGAGCGCCGCTGGCGAGCGGCGCAGCAGGCCGGTTTGGAGAAGGTCCCCGCGATCGTCCGCGACTCCGAGCACGCCGAGCGCCTGCAGATGGCGCTGATCGAGAACATGGTCCGCGAGGACCTCAACCCGGTCGAGGAGGCACGCGCCTGCGCCGCCCTGGTCGAGGACCTGGGTCTCTCCAAAGAGGACCTGGCCCGCCGTGTCGGGCGCAGCCGCCCCGCTGTCTCCAACCTGATCCGCCTCCTCGACCTGCCCGAGGAGGCACTTGCGCTGCTCGAGTCCGGCGAGCTCAGCGAGGGCCACGGACGCGCGCTTCTCGGGGTCACCGGCAACGACGTCCGCCGCCGCCTCGCCCGCGATGCGGTGAAGGGTGGTTGGTCGGTGCGGGAGACCGAGAACAGAGTTAAGCTGGCCAGCCAGCCAAAACAGCGGAGAGGGTCCGGAAACGGAATCAGCGCCGAGGAGGCCGCCGCGATGCGCGACGCGGCAGATCGCCTCGAGTCGGTCCTCGGTCATGAGGTCAAGGTGCGGCCTCGGGGTGGGGAGGTGGCGGTCGAGATCCGCCTCGCCGACCTTGACGAGGCCCTGGCCCTGGCCGACGATCTGGCCCGCAAGCGCGCTTGAGCACGTCGCGCGAGCGGTGCACCCGGCCGCTATCATCGCCCTCGCCTTGGGCGATTAGCTCAGTTGGTTAGAGCGCGTCTCTGATAAGGACGAGGTCCCTGGTTCGAATCCAGGATCGCCCACTGCCGTGGCGAGCGCCATCCCCGCTCAAGCACCCGAGGCCCCTACCTATAATGGGCGATCCACCTCGGCGCGGAGCGAATTTTGCAGCAGATGCAGATCTACGGGGTTAGCTTTGACATGGTCGGCAAGCAGCCGATCGTTTTGTTGAAGACGGTTGACGGCAACCGGTTCCTGCCGATCTGGATCGGGCATCCCGAGGCAGCCGCGATCCTGATGAAGCTCCAGGGGGCGTCGACGCCACGGCCGATGACCCATGACCTGCTCTCCGACGTGCTCGAACAGCTCGACGCCAAATGCGAGCGAGTCTCGGTCACCGAGCTGCGTGACAACACCTTCTACGCGTCGATCACCGTCTCGATCGACGGCTCGGAGCTGGAGATCGACTCGCGTCCCTCCGATGCCCTCGCCCTAGCGGTGCGGGTCTCGGCACCGATCTTCGCGGCGGAGGAGGTGATCGAGGAGTCGGCGATCGAGTTCGAGCATGAGGTCGAGGACACCGAGGAGGTCGTCGACAAGTTCAAGGAGTTCCTCGATGAGGTCTCTCCCGAGGACTTCGCCCAGGAAGATTCCTAGGCGGCAGCGGGCTTCAGCGCCAGCTCGAGAATCCGCTCGACCAGCCCCTCGAAGGACATTCCGGCGGCCTCGGCGGACTGGGGGAGGAGACTGGTGTCGGTCAACCCTGGGATCGCATTCACCTCGAGCACCTGCGGCCCGTCCTCGGCAAGGATTAGGTCGACGCGCGAGAAGCCGGAGCAGCCAAGCGCCTCATAGGCGCCGAGCGCCGCCGCCGTCACCGCGGACGAATCCTCTCCACCGAGTTTCGCCGGACAGACGAACTCGGTGCGCCCGATCTCGTAGCGCGCCTCGAAGTCGTAGCGATCGCCGCCGCTGGGGATCGCTTCAACCACCGGCAGCGGCTCTGTGCCAAGCACGCTCACGGCCAGCTCACGGCCATCGACGAAGCGCTCCAATAGCACCCGGCTGTCGTAGCTGAAAGCGGATACGAGCGCCTCCGGCACCTCAAACCAGCTCGCCGCGAACTTCACCCCGAGCGCCGAGCCACCGCGGCTTGGCTTGACGACGAGTGGGAACCCGAGCCGCTCCTCCAGGTTGTCAAGGGCGTCGGCGGCGCCCAGCTCGCGGAACGCGGTCTCGTTGAAGGCGAACCAGTCCGGGGTGGGGACACCGGCGTCGCGTAGCTCCTGCTTGGCCAGCACCTTGTCGATGCAGCGCCCGCAGGCTGCGACGCCGGGTCCGGTGAAGGGGATGCCGAGGATCTCCAGCAGCTCCTGCACGGTGCCGTCCTCACCGCCGAGCCCGTGCATGGCGACGAAGGCGACGTCGGGCTCCTCGTTGACCAACCGCTTGACGAGGTCGCTGCCGGCGTCGATAGCGAGCGGCTCATGGCCGAGCCCCGCCAGCGCATCCTCGACCCGCGCCCCCGAGCGCAGCGAGACGCCGCGCTCCAGCGACCGGCCGCCCTTCAGGACCGCGACCTTCAACCCGAGCCCTCGCCGGCCTTGCGGAACGGGAGCACGTCGGCCTGTCCTTCTTGCTCAGCAGCGGCCGGCTTCGGCTCGGCCGGCGGTACCGCATCGCGCTCGCCTGTGAGCGCCCCGTAGAGCTCGACCTGATCGGCGATCGTCTTGCCGATCCGACGGACACCCTCGCGGATCTCCTCGTCGTTCACTCCGGAGAAGTTCAGCCGCATCGAGCTGCGTCCCCTGCCCTCTTCGACGTAGGCGGCCTGGCCGGGGACGAAGGCGACGTCCTCCCGCAGCGCCTTTGCCAGCAGGTCGCCGGTGTCGATGTAGTCGGGCAGGGTCGCCCAGATGAAGAGGCCGCCCTCGGGCTCGGTCCAGGTCGCCTGCGGGGGGAAGTGCTCGCGCAGCGCGTCGACCATCGTGTCGCGGCGGCCGCGGTAGATCTCGGCCAGGCTGTCGACGTACTCCCGCCACCGCCCTTCGGCGAAGTACTCGCGCACGAAATACTGGGTCAAGGTCGAGGTGCAGAGGTCGGATGCCTGCTTGCCGACCACGATCTTCTCCATCACCGGTGGGGGCGCCACGGCCCAGCCGAGCCGGATGCCGGGGGAGAGGATCTTTGAGAAGGTGCTGACGTAGATGACGAAGTCGCCGCCGTCGAGCTGGTAGAGCGGCGGCAGCGGCTCGCCGCTGAACCGCAACAGGCCGTAGGGGTTGTCCTCAACCACGAGCAGCTCCCGCTGCCGGGCCAGCTCGACCAAACGCTGCCGGCGTTGCAATGAGAGCGTCACCCCGGCCGGGTTCTGGAAGCTCGGGACGGAGTAGACGAATTTCGGCCGGCGACCTTCACCGTCGAGCCTTGCCAGCACGCCTTCCAGCTCCTCGACCCGCATCCCGTCTTCGTCACACTCGATCTGGATCGTCTCGGCCTGGTAGCTGCAGAAGACCGGCACCGCACCGGGATAGGTCGGGGCCTCGCAGATCACCACGTCGCCGGGATCGATCAGCGTCTTGCAGATCAGGTCGATCGCCTGCTGGCCTCCGGTCGTGACGATGACGTCGTCGGGGTCGGGCAGCATGCCCTCCGCGCCCATCACCTCGACTATGCAGTCGACGGTCTCGGCGAAGCCCTCGGTCGGCCCGTACTGGAGGGCCTCTGCCGCCGACTCTTGGGCGATCCGGGTCATTTGCGCCGCGAACGTCGCGGCCGGGAAGGTCGAGGTGTCGGGCAGCCCCCCCGCCAGCGAGATGACCTCAGGCCGAGCGGTGATCGCCATCAGGTCGCGCATCGCCGAGGACCGCATCACCCCGGTGCGTTCCGCAAACAGGCCCGCGTAGCGCTCCAGGTCGCGGGTGCGCATGTGGGCGCGCCGCCGGTGAGGCGTCTCTTCCATCCATGGAGTGTAGGTTTTCGCCGTGAGCTTCTTCGAAGGAGCCGGCCTCGAGCTGGGCATCGGCATCGCGATCGGGATGCTTGCCGGCACCACCGGCACGCGCGGCTCGGCGCGTGGCCGCATGGTGCTGCTCGCGGCCGTGATCGGCCTCGTGGTCGGGATCTTGCTGGCCGGAGCGGCCGACCTGGGCACCCCGCTGGGCGCTCTCTTCTGCCTGGCCGGCGCCGCCGCCGGCTGCCTCGTGATCAGCGACGTCGTCAGTGGCGCCGGCCGCCGCGAGGGGGGCCGCGCCGGGGCGCTCGGCTTTCTCGTCTCGCTGGCGGCGCTGATCGTCGTCGCCGCGGCGCTCCTCCTCCCCGTCCTCACCTTGCTTGTCTTGATCGTCCTCGCTTGGCTCGGCTTCGCCCGCCATCGGCGTGCTCAGCGCAAACACGCCGGCCTGCGCGTCCTTCGCTAGCAGCCGATCGATCGCCAATCGGCGCCGCCCTTCATCATTCGCTGGCGATGCCCGCGAAGTCGAAGCTGGTCCTCACCTATGTCGATTCGCTGCGCACCGACATGCTGGAACGCGCGGTCGGCGCCGGCCGGGCCCCCACCTTCGGGGCACTGCTGGAGCGCGGCACGTTGATCCCGGACTGCGTCTCGAGCTTCCCGTCGGTCACCCCGGTCGCCTGCGCCGAGATGGTCACCGGGGTCGCCGCCGACCGGCACGGGATCAGCGGCATGAACTGGTACCACCGGCTGGAGCGACGCTACGTCGACTATGGCTCCTCGCTGGAGGCGACGCGCACGGTCGGCGTCTTCAGGGCGCTCTACGACGTTGTCTACAACATGAACCTCGCCCACCTCGACCCCGATGCCGAGACCCTCTTCGAGCGCCTGGACGACGCCGACGTGCGGACCGCCTGCACGCCGTTCCTCATCTACCGCGGCAGACATCGCCACCAGGTCTCGTTGGAGGGTCTGCTGCGCCGCGCGGTCGAGACTACCCGGCTCAAGTTCCGCCATCACACCTGGGGACCGGCCGAGCTCTTCTACGGCGACCTCTACGCCAGCCGCGAGGTGCCCTGCAAACCGTCCTCGATCCCGGGCAACCGCGACGGCTACTCGGCCTGCTGTGCGGCTGAGCTGGAGCGAAACGGCGACTACGACTTCCTTCTCTTCTCCCTTCCCGACAACGACAACTACTCGCACCGTCACGGCCCCGAGGCCAGCGTCGAGTCGATCGCCAAGGCCGACCATTGCTTCTCGAAGCTGATCGAGGAGGCGGGCGGCCTGGACGAGTTCCTCGCCGACCACGCGTTGATCCTGCTCTCCGACCACGCCCAGTCGCCGGTCACCAGAGGCCTTCCCCTCGCCGAGCTGCTGGGCCGTGAGTGGACGGTGCTGGCGCCCTCCGACGACCGCCCGGAGCTGGCGCAGCTCGCGGTCAGCCCGACCGGTCGCGCCGCCCACGTCTACCTGCTGCCCGGCGAGGGCGAGCGGGCGCAGCATCGCGAGGTCTCGCTGCGCCTCGGAGAGATCGATGGGGTCGATTTCGTCTGCTGGCTGGAGGATGACGTCGAGTCCCCTCTGCTGCGGAGCGGAGCGGGGATGCCGGCGGCCCGGCCGGTGAGCGCGGTGGTGGAGCGTGGTGGTGCGCAGCTGCGCTTCCGCCCCGGCACCGATGTCGAGGATCTGCGCGGCGGCCGCTGGGACCTGGAGGGCGACCCAGGAGTCCTCGAGGCGGTCTTGGAGGATGGGCGGATCCGCAGCGATGAGTACCCGGATCCGCTGAGCCGTGTCTTTGCCGCCCTGACGGCACCCCACGCCGGTGACTTCGTCGTCTCCCTCGCGCCCAGCTATGAGGCCGTCGATTGGGGCGGCGTCAGTCACGCCGGCGGCGGTAGCCACGGCTCCCTGCACCGTGACGACTCTCTCGGTCCGCTTCTCTTCGTCGGTTGCGGCCCCGCCGATCCGACGGAACGCGAGCAGTGGGCCCTGCGCGACGTGGCACCGGTGGTGCTGGAGCACTTCGGCCTGTGAAGCTCGCGCTGCCGGTTCTGGCGGCCCTCTTCCTGCTGCTGCCCACGACGGCGAACGCGGCCGAGCTGAATGAAGCGGAAGCGGTGCGGGCCGCAAACCGCGACGCGAAGGTGATCGAGGAGCAGGGGAAGAACGGGGCGCTTTCGCACAGCGCCTCGATCGTCGACGGCAACTGGGAGGTGGGGTATTTCGCCGCTGGGGAGGAGGTGGCGCTGGTCCTGGTCGACCCCCAGACCGGGATGGTCCGCGAGTCCTGGACCGGGTACCAGATCGGGTGGAAGATGGCTCGCGGTTACTCCGGCGCATTTGGCCACAAGCTCAACGCGCCCTATGTCTTCCTGCCGCTGTGCGTGCTCTTCTTGGTCGGCTTGCTCGACTGGCGCCGCCCCTGGCGAGTCGCCAGCCTCGACCTGCTGGTCCTGCTCGGCTTCGGCGTCTCCAACTACTTCTTCAACCGGGCCGAGATCGGCGTCTCGGTCCCGCTCCAGTATCCGGTGCTTCTCTATCTGCTCGGCAGGGCGCTCTGGATCGGCGTGCGCGGTAGGGGTGAGGGAATCCGGCCGACCTGGCCGGCGGCCTGGCTGTTGATCGCCGCCCTCTTCCTGCTCGGCTTCCGGGTCGGTCTCAACATTGCCGACTCCGGAGCCATCGACGTCGGCTACGCCGGCGTGGTCGGCGCCGACCGCATCACCCACGGCGAACCGCTCTACGACAATTTTCCCGAAGACGTCTCTCAGGGCGACACCTATGGTCCGGTCAACTACGTCGCCTACGTCCCGTTCGAGGCGATCTGGCCCTGGCACGGTAGCTGGGACGATCTCCCCGCCGCACATGGCGCCGCGGTCGCCTTCGACCTCCTCACCTTCGGTTTCCTGATCCTGCTCGGCATCCGTATCCGCCCCGGCCCGCAGGGCCGCAAGCTCGCCGCCACTCTCGTCTTCGGCTGGACCGCTTACCCCTACACCGCCTACGCCCTCGAGTCGAACTCCAACGACGCCCTCGTCGGCGCGCTGCTCGTAGCGACCCTGCTCGTCCTCGCCCGCCCGGCCGCACGAGGAGCGCTCGCGGCCCTTGCGGCTCTGACGAAGTTCGCCCCGCTCGTCCTCGCCCCGATGCTCACCACCTATCGGGGCCGGGCTCGCTGGTTCGTCCTGGCCTTCCTCGCGACGGTGGCATTGCTGATGCTCTGGCCCGCGCTCGACCCGGGCCTCCACACCTTCTACAACCGCACGATCGCCTACCAGTCCGACCGCGACTCCCCCTTCAGCATCTGGGGCCAGGTCCCGAGTCTGGAGCCGCTGCGGATAGCAATTCTCGCTGCCGTTGGCGCCCTTGCCATCAGCTTTGCCTTCTGGCCGAAACGCAAGACGCTCACCCAAGTGGCCGCGCTGAGCGCCGCGCTCCTAATCGGCTTGCAGCTCACCGCTGAGCACTGGTTCTACCTCTACATCGTCTGGTTTTATCCACTGCTGCTCGTTGCATTAGCGTGCGTCGATTCCCAGAGGTCCCCGAATTTTCGGCGCTGATTCTCCCCTCCTATGGGGGACAGTGCATGGGACAGTGCATGGGGCAGTTTAGGCCATCATATTTCTGAACCCCAGCTATAATGGGGAATAGTGGCCTCCAGACAGACTCTTATTCCGACAATCAGTCGGACATATCAGGAAACCCATCCCTGGATTGACTTTCGGGTTGATCTGAGGCCCGCGCCGCCGGAGCTCTGGATGCTTCTCGGTGAGGCGCGTTCGAAGATCGCCCACATCGCCGGATCGCTGCTCAATCCCGATGTGGCGCGGGAGATGCATATCGTCTACCTCACCAAGGGCGTTCTAGCGACGACGGCGATCGAGGGAAACACCCTCTCCGAGGAGGAGGTTAGGCGGAGGATCGAGCGAGATCTCGACTTGCCGCTCTCTCGCGAGTATCTCGGCCGCGAGGTCGACAACGTCATCGCCGTCTATAACGAGATCAAAGACGAACTCGTGGCAGGGGTCGCCACGCCGATGAGCCGGGCGACCATCGAGAACTACAACCGCCTGATCTTGAAAGACCTTGAGCTTGAGGAGGGGGTCGTCCCGGGCGAGGTTCCCACCCACGCGGTCGGGGTGGGCGGGTACGTTGGCGCCCCGCGCGAGGACTGCGAGTTCCTCCTAGAGCGCCTCTCGGAATGGCTCAACGGGCCTGACTTTGCGCCGCGGAGCCAAGGCTGGGATATTCCGATGGCGATCGTCAAGGCGATCGTTGCCCATCTCTACGTCGCATGGATCCACCCGTTCGGCGACGGGAACGGCCGCACCGCTCGCCTGATGGAGCTTCGGATCCTCTTGGAAGCGGGCGTGCCAACGCCGGCGACGCACTTGCTTAGCAACCACTACAACCAAACCCGAACCGAGTACTACCGACAGCTGCGCGACGCGAGTAGGGGGGAGGCGGATGTCCTGCCCTTTGTCCGGTATGCGCTGCAGGGCTTTGTCGATGGCCTGCGAGAACAGCTGGCCACGATCCGCTCGCAGCAGTTCGCCGATCGCTGGGAGCAGTACGTCTATCAGCAGTTCGGCCGCGCGACGACCCCCGCTCGGATGCGGCAGCGCCAGCTCGTTCTCGAGATGTCGAAGCTGGATGAGCCCCTGTCGAAGGCGGAGCTGAGAACGCTGAGTCCCGGCTTGGTCGAGATGTACCACGGAAAGACCGGCAAGACCCTCACCAGAGACATCAACGCCGTTGTGACCATGGGCTTGGTTCGCCGCCAGGGAGGGCGATACATCCCCAACAAGCGAGTTATCGAGGCCTTTCTGCCGGTGGTGGCAGAAACCGACGACTCCTGAGACAGGACGCGCGCCCTACTGGTGGGTAGGAGCGGGCACCATGATCTGCTCGATCGAGTCAGCGAGGCCCCGCTCGTTGATCTCGACCACGGCTCCCATCACCCAGACGTCATCCTCGGCCGTCTCGAACCTGACCGGCATCTGGGTCGTCATCGCTTCCAGGACCTGCGCGGGCTTGACCCCGAGGACGCTGGTCCGCGAGCCGGTCATGCCGACGTCGGAGATGAAGGCGGTGCCGTTGGGCAGCACCCGCGCGTCGGCGGTCGGAACGTGGGTGTGGGTGCCGAAGACCGCGCCGACGCGACCGTCGAGGTGCCAGCCGATCGCGACCTTCTCGCTGCTCACTTCGGCGTGGAAGTCGACGATCACGCAGTCGGCCTCGATCCGGTCCAGGATGCTGTCGACCTCGTGGAAGGGAAGTCGGGCGACCTGGAGGCCGACCGCGCCGCTCAAGTTGATCACCCCGACCCGCATCCCGCCTGCCTCGACCACGACGTGGCCCCGTCCGGGGTTGGCGTGGGGGTAGTTGGCCGGCCGGATCACACGCTCGGCGCGGTCGAGGAACTCATATGCCTCGCGGTGGCGGTAGACATGGTTGCCGCTGGTGATCACGTCGGCTCCGGCGTCGAAGATGGCGTTGGCGGTCTTCTCGGTGATCCCCATCCCGCCTGCCGAGTTCTCACCGTTGACGATCGTCAGGTCAGGTCGGTGGCGCTCCCGCAGCTCCGGCATGGCGGCCTTCAGCCCGCGCCTTCCAGGCCCGCCGACCACGTCGCCGATGAAGAGCACCCTCATTGCGCCCACACTACCCTCAGGGCGGGAATCGCCACCTGGGAGGACTAGACGGAGGCGAAACGGCGCAGGGCCACGCGGGCGATCGCGGCGTAGGCGACGACCAGCACCGCGAGATGCAGGAGCGGTCCGCCGATCCCCGGCCCGGCGGAATCCAGCGCGGCGGTGATCGCCTGCAGCGTGGGCTTGAAGGGGAAGAGCGCGGTCAGCACCCGGATGCCGTCGTAGAGCGTGGCTCCCACCGCGCCCGAGGGGACGAGCGAGAGCAGCGCGACCGGCAGCGAGATCATGAAGGCGAGCAAGGAGACGGCCCGCACGTCGCGTGCCGCCGCCCCCAGCGCCGCCCCGGTAGCGGCGAGCCCGGCTCCGCCGGCCAGGATCGCCACCAGCCAGAGGCCGAAGCGACCCCACTCGAGCCCGACGAAGATCTGCACTCCGGCCAGCATCAGCAGGGTCACCACGAGTCCCACCGCCATCCCAAGCCCGACCTTCTCGGCGAGTAGGGCGGAGCGGGAGACGAGGCCGCCGGTGAGGCGGGCGTAGGTGTTCTCCTCGCGCTCCAGCGCCAGCGAGCCGGCGACCAGGAGCAGCGTCACGAAGGTCAGCGTCAGCGTCGCGGCGACGGCGACGGCGAAGACGTCCAGCGGCGGCACGGGTGCGCTGACCGACTGCTTGTCGACCGCGATCGGCTGCGCGAGACGGTCGATAAGCGGTGCCGCTACGTCGAGGTTGTCCCGCGCGAGCGTGCCGAAGCGGATCACCCGGTCGAGCTCGCCGCGCAGCTTCGGCGACACCGCCGGCCGCAGCGCTTCCAGGATCGCAGTGCTGGGCCGCAGCCCGAGGATCTCGATCTTTTCGCCGAGCACGTCGAAGCTGCCACCGTCGACGACGAGGTTGAGGTAGCGGCCGCTTTCGCCGGCGATCCGCCGGGCGATGAACAGGTTCGCCTGGCCCAGCAGCGCCGAGATACGGTCGTCGACGAGTCGCGCTTTGACCGGATCCTCCTCGTTGACCATGACCTCGACTTCGGGCGTTTCCGGGCTCAGGGTCGAAAGCGAGTTGAGCCGGTTGATCAGATCGGAAGGCAGGATCAGCGCCGCGAGGACGTCGCCGGAGCGGACCTTTTCGGCGGCTTCGGCGCGACTGCCGACGTCGACGCACTGGACCCGCTCGCAGATCCGTCCCCGCACCCCAACCGACGGCAGCTCCCGCCCGCCGGCGGCAACCCTCGCACCCTGGGGAATTTCGTTCAAGAAGGCGACTCGCGGCTTGCCCGGGTCACGCGATATCGCGAAGCCGATCAGGAGGGCGATCAGCACCGGATAGACGATCAGCAGCGCCGCCTGCAACGGCGAGCGACGCAGGATCTGCAGGTCCTTGAGCAGCAGCCAGCGCATCGTCAGTGCCCGCGGTGCTGGAGGAAGGCGACGAAAGCGGTCTCGAAGTCGCTGCTCGCCGCCTCCGGGGTCTCGCCCCGGACCGCCGCGCGCAGCTCATCGGCGGAACCGTCGAAGAGGCTCTCGCCGTCAGCCAGGACCAGCAGGCGCTGTCCGTAGCGCTCTGCCTCCTGGATGTCGTGGGTGGAGAAGATCACCGTCGTGCCGCCCCCGGCAAGCGCCGAGATGAACTCCCATAGTCGCGCCCGCTGGCGCGGGTCGAGGCCGACGCTGGGCTCGTCAAGCAGCAGCGCGACGGGGCGGGCGAGCAGCCCGATCGCGATGTTGACCCGCTGCTGATTGCCGCCTGAGAGGCGGGCGACGATCTCCCGCCGCCGCTCGTGCAGGCCGGTCAGCTCGAGCATCCCCTCGACCGCGGCGCGGGGATCCTCGTGCTTCTCCAGCCGCGCGAAGAGCAGCAGGTTCTCCTCAACCGTGAGGCGCCGATAGAGGGCCGCCTGCTGAGGCACCCAGCCCACGTCCCCATTCGGCAAATGCACCTCCCCTTCGTCAGGGGGCACGGTTCCGGCCAAAATCGAGAGCAGCGTCGTCTTCCCGGCCCCGTTGGGCCCGATAACAGCCAGCAGCTCCCCAGGATGGGCAGCGAAATCAACTCCCCGCAGAGCTTCCCGATCTCCATAGCGCTTCACAAGCTCCCGAGCCTCGAGCGCCGCTGCTCCCCTTGCCGTTCCTGCTCCGGCCATCCCGAGAAGCTACCCGCCAATCGGGGAGTCGGGTGTTAGGTGCGGCTTGAGAAGGGAGGACGGGGTATCCCCCGAACGGGCGGATACTCAGAGCGAGCGAAGCGAGCGAGTCCGGGCGGGGGATACCCCGTCCTCCCCATACAATCCGGGGCCATGTC
This sequence comes from uncultured Solirubrobacterales bacterium, assembly GCA_963706605.1. Taxonomy (GTDB): domain Bacteria; phylum Actinomycetota; class Thermoleophilia; order Solirubrobacterales; family 70-9; genus VRUE01. The sequence continues at coordinate 1,073,745 of OY970165.1, read as the reverse complement.
GTTTCCGAGCACGCGCCTGCGCCGCCTGCGCCGCACCGAGAGCCTGCGCGGCCTGATCCGTGAGACCGAGCTCTCTCCAGCGCACCTGATCCAGCCGGTTTTCGTCGTAGCCGGCGAGGGAGTCAGGGAGCCGGTCGAGTCGATGCCCGGCATCGAACGCTTCTCGATCTCGGAGCTGGTCGCCGAGGCGACGGAGATCGCCGCCGCCGGGGTCGGAACCCTCCTCCTCTTCGGCGTTCCGGCGGACAAGGACGAGACCGGCTCGGGCGCCTACGACGACGAGGGCGTCGTGCAGATGGCCGTGCGAGCGCTGAAGGAGGCTCATCCCGAGCTGACCGTGATCACCGACGTCTGCCTCTGCGAGTACACGTCGCACGGCCACTGCGGTTTCGTCCGCGACGGTGAGGTCGACAACGACGTGACGGTCGAGCTGCTGGCGAAAACGGCGATCTCCCACGCCGAGGCCGGCGCCGACGCGGTGGCGCCGAGCGACATGATGGACGGCAGGGTCGGCGCAATCCGCTTCCAGCTCGACGAGGAGGGCCACCCCGGGGTGCCGATCGTCGCCTACAGCGCCAAGTACGCCTCCGCCTTCTACGGGCCCTTCCGCGAGGCGGCCGAGTCGTCCCCCGAGTTCGGCGACCGCCGTGGCTACCAGCTCGATCCCGCCAACGCCCTCGAAGCGGTGCGGGAGGCGGAACTGGACCTCGACGAGGGAGCGGACATGCTGATGGTCAAGCCCGCGACCCCGTACCTGGACGTCGTCCGCCGCGTCAAGGACGAGACCGGCGCGCCGGTCGCCGCCTACCATGTCTCTGGCGAGTACTCGATGCTGAAGGCGGCCGCCGCCAACGGCTGGATCGACGAGCGAGCCGCGGTGGTCGAGACGTTGACCTCGATCCGCCGCGCGGGCGCTGACGCGATCGTCACCTACTACGCGAAGGAGGCCGCGGGTTGGCTTCGGTGAAGGTTCCCCAGTCGAAGGCGCGCTCTCGCAAGGACGGCGCGGCGATTCCGCTGGACGAGACCGACAAGAGGTTGATGAACCTGCTCCAGTCGAGCTTCCCGCTCGACGCTGAGCCCTTCGCCTTGCTCGCCTCCGAGGCCGAGCTCGACCTGGACGACCTCCTCGCCCGCACGAGGCGCCTGCTCGACGAGCGGATCATTCGCGAGATCACGCCGATCTTCGACACGCGGGCACTCGGCTACGACTCGATGCTCGTCGCCGCCAAAGTCGACGCCGAGAACCCGCAGCGCGCCGCCGCCGCGGTCAATGCCCACCCGGGCGTCTCGCACAACTACCTGCGCACCCACGACTTCAACCTCTGGTTCACGATCGCCGTTCCGCCGGACTCCCAACTCGGCATGGCCGGCACCCTGGAGGCGCTGATGCGCGAGACCGGCGCGACCTCGATGCGCCAGCTGCCGACCCTGACCCTGTTCAAGATCAACATGAACCTGGAGATGGAGAAGGGCACCGACGCGTTGGCCGCCGCGGTTGACGCGTCGCCGCCGCGCGAGCTGGAGCGCCAGCCCTACGACGAACGCGACGTCGCCGTGATCCGCGCCATGCAGGGCCCGATGGAGGCGGTCGAGCGGCCCTATGACGCTGCCGCGGCCGAGCTGGGCATCTCCACCGATGAGCTGCTCGAGAGCTTGCGTTCGATGATCGACCGCAAGCTGTTGCGGAGGGTTGCCGCGATCCTCTTCCACCGCCGCGCCGGTTTCTCGGCCAACGGCATGGGGGTCTGGAAGGTGCCGGAGGGCGAGATCATGGAGACAGGGCGCCGGATGGCCTCCTTCCGCGGGATCTCCCACTGTTACCAGCGCCCCACCTACGAGGACTGGCCCTACAGCGTCTTCACGATGGCCCACGGCCGCTCCAAGCAGGAGTGCGACGCGATCCTCGACTCGATCGCCGAGGAGTGTGGGATGGGGCTCGAGGATCGCGCCACGCTCTACTCCTCGACCGAGTACAAGAAGATCCGCCTCCACTACTTCACCGACGAGTACGCCGCCTGGGAGGAAGAGCATTCGTAGCTACGAGGGCTCGGTTGAGCTGTACCGCCGGGCTTTGCAGGTGCTGCCGGGTGGGGTGAACTCCCCCGTGCGGGCGATGAGGCAGATCGGTCGCGATCCGATCTTCATCGAGCGCGGGGAGGGCTGCGAGCTCCTCGACGTCGACGGCAATCGCTATCTGGACTGGGTCGGCTCCTGGGGACCGCTGATCCTCGGCCACGCCCATCCGGCGGTCGTCTCGGCGCTCGGCCAGGCGGCCGGGCGGGGGACCAGCTACGGAGCGGCCACCGCCGCCGAGGTCGAGCTGGCCGAGGAGGTCGCCGCCCGCGTCCCCTCGGTCGAGATGCTGCGGATGACCAGCTCGGGAACCGAGGCAGCGATGGGTGCCGTACGCCTTGCCCGCGCGCTGAGCGGGCGCGAGGTCGTCGTCAAGTTCGCCGGCGCCTACCACGGCCACTCCGACGGGTTGCTCGCCGATGCCGGATCCGGGCTGGCGACCCTCGGCATTCCGAGCTCTCCAGGGGTGACCGCCGCTCAGGCGGCCGCGACGGTCGTCGTCCCCTGGAACGATCGCGACGCCGTCACCCGCGCTCTCGAAGGACACCCGGTTGCCGCCCTACTCGCCGAGCCGGTTGCCGCCAACATGGGCGTCGTCCCCCCCGACGATGGTTTCCTCGAGTTCCTGCGGACGGCGACCCGCGAGGCGGGCGTCCTGCTCGTCTTCGACGAGGTGATCAGCGGCTTCCGGGTCGCCCGCGGCGGCGCCCAACAGCTCTACGGGGTCGAGCCCGATCTGACGGTGCTCGGCAAGGTGCTCGGCGGCGGGCTGCCCGCCGCCGCCTTCGGCGGCCCGGCCGAGGCGATGGAGCGGATCGCACCGGCCGGCGACGTCTACCAAGCCGGAACGCTGTCCGGCAACCCACTGGCGATGGCCGCCGGGTTGGCGACGCTGCGCCAGCTCGATGACGATGCCTACCTGCGGCTCGACGAGCTCACCGTCCGGCTCGCCGCCGGCCTCACCGACCTTGCCGCCGACCGGCCGCTCCAGATCGCCTCGGCGCCGGGCCTCCTCACCCTCTTCTTCAGCGCCGAGCCCGTCTCTGATTTCGCCGGCGCCGAGGCCTGCGATCTCGATGCCCACGCCCGCTTCTGCCGGGCAATGCTGGATCGAGGCGTCTATCCGCCGCCCTCCCAGTTCGAGGCTTGGTTCGTCTCTCTCGCCCACGACGAGGCGACGATCGATCGCACCCTGGAGGCGGCCGAGGAGTCGTTGAAGGAGGCGCTGTCGTGAGCGATCCTTCCGCGGTTCTCCGCCTGCTCGCCGAGCAGCTGCGCGAGGAGGACACGCCGATATCCCCGCACGTGGTCGACCCGGCCGAGGAGCCCGTCTTCGGCCTGCTCGCCGCCGCCGGTCCCCGCGCTGCAGCAGCGCCGCTCGAGTACGCACTGGTCGTCGAGTCCGTGCGCGAGGGCTATCTGCTCCACTACGGCGAGCCGCGCCTGCTCGCCGGCCATGACGCCGACCTGGCCCTGCTCGCCGGTGACTACCTCTACGCGCTCGGCATCGAGCGCCTCGTCAGGCTGGGTGACGATCGGGCGGTGAGCGAGTTAGCCGACCTGATCAGCCGCTGCGCCCAGCTCCACGCCGAGGGCCGCGAGGATGAGGCACCGACCTCATGGCGGGAATCCATCGAGGCTATTGCCGGCGCCTGAGACGCGCCGCGTCTCAGCGGACGGTGCAGTCGCGGAGCAGGGGCGCTGACTTGACCTGTTTGCCCCCGGCAAAGCCGAAGGTCGCGCGGGCGAAGGGGTAGACGGCGCCAGGGAACCCGGGCGGAGCTGCACAGCCGGCGCTGATGTAGCTGTGCTGCTTTCCCCGATAGGTGTACGTCCGTTGCAGCTTCATGTTGAATCGGGTCACGTAGGCCCATTTGCGCGCCTGCGCCGGGAGCGTCGTCTTGATCACAGTCCCGAACGTGCCCTTCCCCTTGAGGACCTTGAAGGTCAGGACGAATGCGGACGGCGGCCGCGTACCGTAGATCTGGGCCAGCAGCCGCCTGTTTCCTCCGACGCGTTCCGCGTTGAAGACGAGCAACGGTCCATCGAACGTGAAGGGTTCCTGGTTCGTGAGGTGGACCCGAACCTGGACGTGGCCTCTGCCGACGATCGCCCCGCCGCAGATTCTGCGCGCCGCCTTGATCGTCGCCGGCTGGATATCGCCGACCTCGCAGGTCGGCAGGCCGCGATCGAAAACCTTGCCGCCGCGGTTGATCCCGATTGAGATCTGCTGCAGTTGAGGGGGCGGGTCGGTGCCGTCAACGGCCTTGAAGGAGCTGTCCACGCTGACCGCAACCGGTGCCACACCCGTGCGGGGCAGGGCCCGCGGAGATATCCCGCCGTTGAACGACACCACGATGTTCCCATCCTGGGTCAGCGTCGGCGGTGCCGCCGCGGCAACTCCGACGACGGCGCCGATGATCGCGACCGCGGCCAGCAGCGCTGGCGCGACCCTCTGTCGAAGGAGCCTCGAGCCTAGATGAACTTCGAGGAATCGATTCGGCATTCCTTGAAGGGAAAGCTGATCACCGTGTTGTTGGCTTTGTTGTTGTTGCGGTTGAGCTGCACCGCGAGTTTCTGCGCGTGGTACTTGTCCTTGGCCTTGAGCGCCGCGCCGATCTGCTGCAGGTAGGTCTTCTCCTGTTTCAGGTAGCCGATCCATTTGGTCAGCTTAGTGTCGTCGGCAGCAGGCCTCGGAACCTTGTCGATCTGAGTGACCGTCTTTCCAAGGGCACCGGCCGCGCGGATGAAGCGCTTGCCCGCGGGCACCAGAGCGCCCTGCTGGACCTGGTCTTTGACGCCCTTGAGGATTCGCGCGTTGGCTTCGGTGTTGGCCTTGCAGATCGGCTCGACCTGTTCGACGTATTCGCTTCGTTCGTCGGCCAGCGCGACCGGGACCGCGACGAGCAGCGCCACGACCAAGGCGAGGGTAAGTCTGGGTAGAGACGACATCCTTGCTGAGATTCCCACTAGATCGATCCTCCTGTTTACGCTGGCCAGCCCGGCAGCGGCGCACAGCGCCCGCCCGGCCCCTTGTCCTCAACCCCGCGACGAAAATACACGAGTTCCCATCCCGCTTACTGCTCTAACCCGCCCGAGAGCCGTGAAGATCGATCTCCGGCAAGATTCTCTCCAGCGGCCGCGGCAGCCACCAGACTCGGTCGCCCAGCAGCAGCATCAGCGCCGGCAGCAGGACGATGCGGATCACGGTCGCATCGAGCACCACGGCCACGGTCAACCCCGTGCCGAGTTGGCTCACGGTGGCGATGTCGGCGCCGGCGAAGGCGACGAAGACGGCCATCATGATCGCCGCCGCGCCGGTGATCACCCGCGCCGTCTTCTCGAGCCCGAAGACGATCGCCTCCTCGTTCGAGGAGTTGTTCTCGTAGTGCTCGCGCATCCGCATCAGCAGGAAGACGGCATAGTCGATCGAGAGCCCGAAGATGATCCCGAAGATCCCCGCCGCGCCGATCGCGTCGACGTAGGAGTGCCCCCCCAGCGGCCATCCCTCCGGAACGTTGAAGAGCAGGGTGAGCACCCCGAAGGCGACGGCGACCGTGATCAGGTTCAGCCCCACCGCGATCGCCGCCAGCAGCAGCGCCCGCAGGATGACGACCAGGATCAGGAAGGTGGCGATCGTGATCACGGCGATCATGATCGGGATCCGTTCCGAGATCACCTTGGTGTAGTCGATCAGTTCGGCGGCGCTGCCGGTGACCCCGGTGGTGGCGCCGGTCGCCGCCGCCAGCCCGTCGGCGTCCTTCTTCAGCCGTTCGTTGAGAGCTTCCGAGCCGGGCGTGTTGAAGGTGTAGCGAGGGATCACAATCATCTGCGCGGCCTGTCCGCTGTGGCCCAGGTCGACGATGCGGGAGACGCGCTTCCGTTCTTCCTCGGGCGCGCCCTGCAGCGCCGAGAGGACGAAGTAGCCGGAGTTGAAGATTCCCGGCGAGGAGCGGCGCAGTCGATCGACCTTGTGGTTGACGCGGGCGGCGCTGACCGAGACCTTGACGCCGCCGCGGTGCAGGCCGCTCTGCAGGGGAAGCGAGCGGTGGAAGCCTTCGGACAGACCTTCTTCGAGGGTGTCGGCGCCGCCTCTGAGGCGGCTCAGGCCGGCGGCCAGCTGTGAGGCGCCCCCTTCCAGCCGAGCCAGTCCGCCGGGGAGCTGGCCGGCCGCCCCGGCGAGCTGCGCAGCGCCTTTGTGCAGCTTTGCCCCCCCGTTGGCGAGCCTCACCTCGCCGTCGTTCAGCCTCGCTGCCTGACCGCTGACCCGCTGTGCTTCGTTGCGGGCGATGGCCAGCGCTTCGACCAGCCTTTCCGCTTCCTGGACCTGCGGCTCGAGGCTTGGATCGGCGGCAGCCTTCTGCTTCAGTTCGGCGCGCAGGCTCCGCGCCCGTTCCAGTCCGTTCCCCTTCAGGCTGCTCAGCAGGTCTTCGGTGCCGCCCTTGACGGAGAAGGCGCCCAGCTGCGCGGTGCGTTGGCCTTCCGCCAGTTTCCCGGAGCCGTCGGCGAGCCGGTTCAGGGCTCCCACCGCCTGTTCGGCTCCCGAGGCGACGCGCGCGATGCCCCCTTCCAACTGTTCGGCTCCGTCCCCCGCCCGCCCGGTGCCGTTGGCGAGCAGCCCGGCTCCGTAGCTGGCCTTGGCGAGCCCAGAACGGAGCTTCTTGACGCCGTCGCTGGCGCTGCCGAGCTTGTCCCCCAGCTTCGTCAGTTGTTCCGGGTCGGCTTCGCCACGGCCGGCGAGCAGATCGTTGCCGGTCTTCTGCAGGGGTTCGACCTTGCTCTTGATCTGGGCCGGCCCGATCACAGCTTGCACACCCGGGTCGGCGGCGATCCGTTTTTGCCAGCGCGTCAGCGCGGCGAGGCTCTGGGGTTCGGTGATCGGACCCTTGTTGGAGACGGCGACGACCACGAAGGGGGCGTCCCAGCCGGGGCCGATCGCGTCGGCGATCAGTTCGGCTTCCTCGCGGGCGGGGTTGGACGACGGCAGCTGCTTGGCGCTTGGCGGCCCGGTCTTCAACGTCAGCGCCGGTGCCGCCAAGAGCAGCACGACGGCGCCGATCAGGATCGCCGCGACCAGGGGCCGGCTGAGGGCGCCGCGAACGAGCGTCATCACGCCCTGCCCGTTTCCATTGCCGCCGATCCGCCAGCGGTTGACGTTGTGACCGAGCACGGCCAGCAGCGCCGGCCCGACCAAGGCGGCGACGAGAACGCTGATCCCGGTGACGATGATCGCGGTGCCGGCGAGTGAGACGAGCAGCGACCCCGGCATCACGAAGAGGGTCACGAGCATCGCCAGGAAGAGGGTCGATCCGGCGAACGCCGTGGTGCGCCCGGCGGTGCGCCGCGTCATCCGCGCCGCCTCCAGCGGCGCGGTGCCCGTCAGCAGCTCCTCGCGGAAGCGCGAGACCATCAGCAACGCGTAGTCGACCCCGAGCGCCAAGCCCATCATCGTGCAGACGGTCAGCGCGAAGCCGTCGATCGCGATCCAGTTGGCGGCGATCGCGAGCACTCCTCGGGAGGCGGTCACCGTCACCGCACCGAAGGCGAGCGGGATCGCGGCAGCCACCGGCGAGCGGAAGACGAGCAGCAGGACGAGCAGCAGGAAGGGGATCGCGATCAGCTCGGCGACCTCGGTCGAGTGGACCGACTCGTCCTGGATCGCGCGCGAGAGGCTGGCGAAGCCGGTCTCCGCCGAGTGGACCGGGGGGGAGATGTGTTCTTCCAGGGTGCGGTCGAGATACGGGACGGTGTTCTTCACCGCCTCGGCGGCGCTGACGTGGAAGTCGACCAGGATCAGCGCCTTGCGCGGACCGGGACGCAGGCGGGCGACGCTGCCCTTGTCCCAGGGCGAGATGGTCGAGACGGCGGGGTCGGTCCGCAGCGCCCGGATCAGCTCCGGCCCCTGGCGGTCGAGGGCGGCCGGGGGTCCCTGAAGCAGGATCGCGAAAGGAGCCGTGTCGCCGAAGTACTGGTGCACTAGAGCGCTGGCCTTGCCCGATTCGGTGCCCGGAACGCTGAGCGAGGTGGGGCGCAGGTGGTCCTCGACGCCCTGTCCGAGCACGGCGAGCACGGCGATCACGACCAGGGCGACCGCGAGCAGGGCGCGCGGCTTGCGCAGCGCAAGCGGCATGCGGCTGCCACCGGCGCCGCTGGCGCCCTGTTGTCGGCCCGACCTCATCGGTGGCCGCCGGCTCGGCAGATTTCGTTCCCCTTCCCCAAGAATGCTGCCGACCAGGTCGGCAAAGAAACACGCCGGGTGCTTATACCAGCCCGTCCGTCCGCCATGTCTCCGGCGTTAATCCGCGGTACACAAATGCCCGCGGACTTCGGTCTTGCCGCTGAGGCAATAAACTGCGTGCTCCTTGCACCTGGCGGACATTGGCTGAGGAAGCGGACAAGCGAAACGGAGCCGAGGCGAGCCCGGCGGAGCGGGCGAAGCCCGCCCCTCCCGGCTACTTCGAGGGCGAGTCGATGACTCGCCGTCGCGCCTTTACGATCGCGGCCCAGGGGCTCGGCGGCATCGCCGGAGCCGCGGTCGTCCTGCCCGCGGTCGGGTTCGCGGTGGCGCCGATCTTCCACCGCGGCAAGGAGCGCTGGGAGGCGGTCGGCCCGTTCGGAGACTTCGTCGAGGACACTTACCGCCAAGTCGTCTTCACCGAAACCGAGGGTATCGGTGACGCCGGCAAGACGACCGCCTATGTGCGCAGGGGGTCCAAGCAGCTCGGCGAGAATCCGAAGCAGATGGTCGCGGTCTCCAATCGCTGCGCCCACCTCGGCTGTCCGGTCCGCTTCGTCGAGGCCGCGGGCAACTTCATCTGCCCCTGTCACGGCGGTGTCTACGATTTTCAGGGCAAGCGAATTGGCGGCCCGCCGGTGCGCCCGCTGGACCACTTCCAGACCCGCATCCGCGACGGCCAGGTCGAGCTCGGCCCCCGCTACAGCGTCACCTCTCAGTTGGAACCGGTTCGGGCCCGTGACCCGGGCGAGTTCACCGGCGGCGTCTGGGAATATCTCTACCCACCCCGCCCGTCGACCTTCCCGCCGCCGAGTGGGGGATAGGTAGCCGACGATGAAACTCGACTCGCTGATTCCCGCACCGCTTCGCAAACCGGCCAAGCCGGGCCAGGGCAACGGCGCCAAGGCCGCCGCTCCGGCGGACCTGAAGACCGCGCCCCCGGAGCGTCCCACCGACGCGCAGCGCCTTGGCGACCGCGCCAAGGACGCCCCCGCCGACGTCCTCGCCTGGGTCGACCAGCGCACTGCCGCCTCCGGCTTCCTCACCGGGATGCTCTACCGCAAGGTGCCGAAGGGAACCAACTGGTTCTACACGCTCGGCTCCGCCACCTTGATCGCCTTCGTCGTGCAGGCGACGACCGGCGTCTTCCTGGCGATGTTCTACACGCCCTCGACCACCCAGGCCTACGCCTCTATCTCCCACATCAACAACGACGTCTTCCTCGGCCAGTTCGTGCACGGGATGCACAAGTGGGGCTCGAGCGTGATGGTCATCCTGGTCTTCCTTCATATGGGGCGTACCTTCTTCTTCGGCGCCTACAAGTACCCGCGCGAGCTGAACTGGGTGATCGGCGTCGTGCTGTTGATCCTGACGATGACGATGGCATTCACCGGGTATCTGCTGCCCTTCGACCAGCGCTCCTTCTGGGCCTCTGTGGTCGGCATCAACATCAACGGAACCGGCCCGATCGTCGGTCCCTACCTGAGCGACTTCCTGCGCGCCGGCCCCGAGCTGGGGGCGACCACGCTGTCCCGCTTCTACGCGATCCACATGCTGCTCGTCCCGGGCGCGATCATCGCCCTGATCGGCGCCCACCTCTACCTCGTCGTCAAGCTCGGCACGACCGCTCCGCCGTGGCTGCACGCCGACAAGCCGAAAAGCGCGGCGCCGGTTACCTCGCTGGACGCCGGTGCCAACGGGAGGGGCGGATGAGCCCCCTGGCCAAGCAGATCAAGGACGCAGGGAGCGTGGCGTGCTCTGCACGCGAGCGACCGAGGACGCGGAAATGCGCCGGCCAGGGGGCTCATCCGTGAAGCCGGCCGAGAAGCAGGCATACCTCGAGGAGTACGAGCTGCTGAAGAAGAAGGGCAAGCCCTTCTTCCCCTACGCGGTGCTGAAGGACTCGGCGATGATGCTGATCGTCGTCGGCGTGATCATCGCGATGTCGATCATTCTCGGCGCCGAGCAGGGGCCGAAGGCCGACCCGACGACGACCAGCTACGTGCCGCGCCCCGAGTGGTACTTCTTCTTCCTCTTCGAGGTCCTGCGCGTGATCAAGCCGCCGGAGCTGGTCCCGATCGCGACGATCGGCATCCCGACCGTCTGCATGGTGCTCCTGCTCCTGCTGCCCTTCTACGACCGCGGGCCGGAGCGCAATCCGGCGCGGCGGCCGATCGCGACCACGGCCGGCTGCCTGACGATCATCGCGATGGCATACCTCACCTTCCTCGGAGCCACCGGTGGCTCCCCGACCGAGATCGACATGAAGGTCGCGCCGCGCTACGAAGCGGGCAAGGAGGTGGTCGCCGGCTCCGGGTGCCTGGCCTGTCACAAGCTGGGCGAGAACGGCAACAACGGGCCGGGGCCCGAACTGACGCACATCGCGCAGCGCATACCCCGTGCCGCGATCATCCGCTCGGTCGAGATCGGCCCGGGTATCATGCCTTCCTTCCGCGACCTACCGCCGAAGAAGCTCAACGAGCTCGCCGATTTCCTCTCCTCGCTCGACTAAGCCCTCCAGGGACTCCGCCCAGTTCGCGGGGCAGGTCAACCGTATGTTCGATCGGATCGCCGGTCGATACGACTTGCTGAACTCGTTGATGACCGCCGGCCTTCATCACAGCTGGCGAGCGCGTGCCGCGGATCGCGCCGAGCTGAGTCCGGGCGACTCTGTTCTCGACGTCTGCTGCGGCACCGGCGATCTGGCTCTCGAGCTGGCCGGCCGAGTGTCGCCGGCGGGCCGCGTCGTGGGCTGCGACTTCTCCGAGCCGATGCTCGACCTGGCGCGGGAGAAGGCGGCGGAACGGGGCGCCGAGTCGGTTCGGTTCGAGTGGGCGGATGCCCTGCAGCTGCCCTACGACTCCGGTCGGTTCGACGCGGTGACGGTCGGCTTCGGCGTTCGCAACTTCGCCGACCGCGATCGGGGTCTGCGTGAGATGGCACGTGTGCTGCGACCGGGCGGACGCCTTGTCATCCTCGAGTTCACGGCGCCCCGGCGCCCTCCCTTTTCGACCTTCTACTCGCTCTGGTTCGACCGCATCGTTCCCGTCCTCGGTCGCCTCACCGACAACCCGGAGGCCTACGCGTACCTGACCGAATCGGTCCACAGTTTTCCGGACCCAGAGGGTCTCGCCGCCAAGATGGATGCAGCGGGCCTGGAGCGAATCCGGTGGCTTCTCCTCGCCGGAGGAATCCTGGCGATCCACAGCGGCGTCGCTCAGGGGTGACCCGCCACTCGGCAGTACCGCCGCCGGTCACCGCGGTGCTCGACGCCTCGAGCCGCTGGCTGCCGGCCCGGCTGGGCCAGGTCGAGGAGACGCTTCGGGAGCAGGGCCGGGGCTTTGGCGAGCAGCTCGCCGCCGATGCAGCGATGACCTTGGAGGCTGGGGGCAAGCGGCTGCGCCCGCTGCTCGTCCTGCTTTGCGCCGGAGAGGAGGCGGGGGATGAGGTGGTGCGGGCCGCGGCGGCGATCGAGCTGGTCCACATGGCGACCCTGGTCCACGACGACGTCCTCGATGCTGCGCCGCTGCGCCGCGGGCGCCCCACGCTTGCCGCTACGGCCGGTCGCGACCGCGCGACGGCGAGTGGCGACCTGCTCTTTTCCCGCGCCTTTGCGCTTCTGGCAACGGCGAGCGACCTGCGCTCGATCGAGCTGCTGTCCACCGCCTCCGTAGCGCTGGCTCGCGGTGAGCTGGCTCAGCGTCGCGACGCGTTCGACGCTTCGGTCACCGAGCACCGCTACCTGGAGCGCTGCCGGCTCAAGACCGCGACGCTGTTCGAATGCGCCTGTCTGCTCGGCCGCGACGAGGGGCGACTGGGCGAGTTCGGCGCGGCGATCGGACTCGCCTTTCAGCTCCTCGACGACGTCCTCGACGTCTCCGGGCCGCCGCAGCGGACCGGGAAGGCGAGGGGCACGGACCTGCTCGACGGCACGGTGACCCTGCCGCTGATCCTCGCCGCCGAGCGCGATCCCGGGATCCGCTCCACTGATCTGCACGACCTGGACGCTGCGGCGGCCGAGGCGCTCTGCGATCGGATCGCGGCCACCGGAGCGCTGGAGCAGGTCCGCACCCGCGCGCTCGAGATGGTCGCCCAGGCCAAGCGGCAACTCGGTCCCGCCGGTTTCGATGCCGAACGACGCAAACTGCTCGACCTGGTTGCCGACGGCGTCGTTCAGAGATACAGCTGAACCGTCAGCGGAAGTCGTCGGCGGTGATCAGGTCGGCCTGCATCGCCGTCGAGAACACCTCGGTGATTTCGCGCATCCTCTCCCGTTCGAGCTCCGCGAGCTGGGTGGCCAGCTCCTCGGCGCCGTCGTCGAGCGCTTCGTCGAAGGCGTCGATCTCGCGCTCGCCGTGGACGCCGTCGCAGTGCCACTCGCACTCCGGGCAGCGCCGCCAAAGATGCCAGTGACCTCGCGTCGAGGTCTGCTCCCAGCGGGTTGGCTGGACGAGGTTCGAGCCGCACTCGGAGCAGACGTGAAGTCCCGTGTCTGCCTTCGTCCCTGTGCGGCTCGCGTTGTTCATTCTCTTCCCTATCGAACACGCGAGGCGGCGGTTTAATCCGGGGTTTTCCGCACCAATTTCAGAAAACCCCAGAACCGGGTAGACGGGCACGTTCGGCCGGATTGTGATCCGATCGCCCCAAACGCCCGTTACCATGGGTCGATGCTTGGAAACATCGGTCCTCTGGAGATAATCGTCGTGCTGATCATCGCCCTGGTGGTCTTCGGCCCGAAACGTCTGCCGGAGCTCGGTCGCTCGCTGGGGAAGGGAATTCGCGAGTTCCGCGGCTCGGTCAGTGGCGAGAGCGGCGACGATGACGAGCGTCCTTCGCCGCCGCACAAGATCGAGGCCGGCCCTGGCGAGACCATCGCTCACGAGGAGCAGCCGGTCGCCCAAAAGCGGCCCTGAGCGGAAGCGTTCGGGATGTCCCGCCGCGTCAGGCCGGTCACCCATGAGGACCGCCTCACCCTCGTGGAGCACCTTGACGAGCTACGCAGCAGGATCATTGTCTGCGCGGCTGTCTTCGGCGTCGCCCTGGCGCTCTGCTTCTGGCAGAACCACCTGCTGCTCGAAATCGCCTCCGGCCCCCTTCCCGGCGATCACAAGCAGCTCATCACCTTCGGGGTGACCGAGCCTTTCACGACGACGCTGACCGTCGCCGCCTACGGGGCGATCATCCTCTCGCTGCCGGTCTTGGTCTACCAGGTCTACGCCTACGTGCTGCCTGCTTTCAGCGCCACCGAGCGCCGCACGGCTCTGCCGATCATGCTGCTGGCGCCGCTGCTGTTCCTGGTCGGGGTCGCCTTCGCTTACTTCGCCGTGATGCCGGCCGCGGTCAAGTTCTTGCTCAACTTCAACGACAGCCAGTTCAACGTCCAGGTTCGTGCCCGCGACTACTACAGCTTCTTCTCGATGACGATGCTGGCGGGCGGCATCATCTTCCAGCTGCCCTTGGCGATCCTCGCGGTAACCCGGCTCGGGATCGTCAGCGTCGCCCAGCTCAGCGCCAACCGGCGCTATGCCTATCTGGCGATCGCCGTGGTCGCGGCGGCCCTGCCCGGAGTCGACCCGGTCTCGATGCTGATTGAGATGGTTCCCCTGCTTGCTTTGTACGAGTTGAGTATCTTGCTTGCGCGTGCCTTCGACAGGCCGAGGGCAGCGGGAGGTATGGCAAAACCCTCAACGCAGGAGAGATGACGGGCTGATGGCGTCAAGCGGCGAGCGACGGCTGGTATTCGACACCCGGGGAAAACGTAAACACGTGATCCGGGTCGTCTACGCGATCCTCGCCCTCCTGATGGGCGCCAGCCTCTTCCTGGTCGTCGGCCCGGTGAACATCGGCGCATTGCTCGGCAACTCGAGCTCTGGCAGCACCGCCGCCACGGTGCTCGACGAACAGGCCGAACGGATCGAACGGCGGCTGGCGAAAGACCCGACCGACGAAGCGTTGCTGCTGTCCCTGACCCGGACCCGGATCGCCTCCGGGAATGCCCAGATCGAACCTGGGGCCACGGGCGAAGCCCCGACCGTCCCCGCCGCCTCCCACGAAGATTTCGCGGTGGCCCAGCTGGCCTGGAACCGCTATTTGAAGCAGGCCGGGGACGAACCGAACGCCGCCGCGGCCCAGCTGGTCGCCGGGACCTTCTTCCAGCTGGCGGAATCCGGCTCCACCAGCCTCGGAGAAGTCCAGTCGAACATCGAGAGCGCCGCGACGGCACAGCGGATCGCCGCCGAACAGCAGCCCAACCTCAACTCGCTCAGCAGCCTCGCGATCTACGAATACTTCAATGGAAACCTCGCGGCGGGCGACAAGGCGGCCAAGCAGGCGGTGGCGCACGTCCCTTCGAAAACGGAAGCCAAGGGCATCGAAAAACAGCTCGACGAATTCCGCAAACGCGGCCAGAAATTCACCCAGGGAGCCGAAAAAGCCGCCAAGCTGGAAAAGAAAACGGGCAAGGAAAAACCGCAGAACCCCTTCGGCGGCCTGGGCGGCCCTCCCGCCGCCCCCACCGAATAGCCGCTCTCGCAGCTGGAAATGGGCCGTGAAGGACTCGAACCTTCAACCTTGAGATTAAGAGTCTCCTGCTCTACCGGTTGAGCTAACGGCCCCGCGGTCGGCAAGTATAGGAAGACGGAGGCGCTGGGCTCGGTTCAGCCCGTGGGCGTACAGGCCTTGAAGGCGCTTCCGTAGACGACCGTGCCGTCGGCGAAGGAGAAGTAGCCCTGGGTCTGGAGGATGTAGTCCGAGCAGCGAGCGGAGACGTAGCTGCGTTCGCTGCCCCCGACCCGGTAGCGGCGGCCGACCTTCGCGTCGATGTGGGTGAGCGCCCCGAGGCCGCCGGCGATCGGCGGAACGTCGAATGAGGCGCGATAGCCGTAGATGCCGCCGCGGCGGCGTTCGATCGGGATGACGACGACGTAGGTTTCGGAGATCGGGAAGGGGGCCTGGGCGTGGAGGAGGACGGTCGGGTTGCCGTCCCTGCGGGGCCCGTTGAAAAGGGTCAGCGACGAGCGCAGCGCGATCCGCCCGAGGATCGGCAGGGGGACGACAGCGCCGATGTGACCACTGCCGACGACCGCGTTGCCGCAACGGTTTCGCGCTTGGGCCGGGGTGGCGTTTTCGATCCGGGCGGGCGGACAGACGCCCAACCCAGCGGTGGTCAGGCGGCCGTCGCGGTCGAATTCAATTCTCACGTGCTGCAGGGCGGGCGGCACCGAGCCGTCGGTCGTGCTGATGTCGCCGTACCCCTGGAAGTGGATCGGGGCGTAGCTGTGGCGCGGCAGCGCCCGCGGCGCAAATTCCCCGTCGGCCTTGAGGACAAGCGTGCCGACCCTGATCGTCGCCGCGCTCGCGATGTTCCCGACGAGCAGAGCAGCCAATGCCACGATCCCTGCTATGGCGACGAGTTTCCTCATGGCTCCCTCGATTCAGGCTAGCGCCCGGATCGAGCCGGTCGCTACTTCTTAACCTTGCAGGGTTTGAACACCGTTCCCTGGACGAAGCTGCCGTCTTTGAAGCTGAACTGGGCCTTGGCCTGGAGCCGCCCGTCGGCGCAGTGCGCATTGGCGTAGCTGAGCCTCTGGCCTTTGTACGTCCATTCGCGACCGATCGTCAGGTGGCCGGAGATCGGCGACCCGTAGTCATTGACGATTCGCGGGAAGTTGGCGACGGTCTTGAAGCCATAGCGACCGTGGTGGACTTTCTGGATCTCGATCAGGATGACGTAGGTCGTCGGTCCCGGATAGTCGATATGGGCGTGGCCGAGGACGGTCGGGTTGCCGTGCTTCTCGGGTCCGTTGAAGAGGGTCAGCGGCGAGGACGCTTCGATCGGCCGCTGTTCGGGCAACTCGACGAGCGCCGTGCCGAAGCCGGTGCCGACGATTGCGCCGGGGCACAGTTGCCGCGCCTGTTTCGTAGTCGTCGCCACCAGTTTCGCCATCGTGCATTTCTGCAACCCGCGCGTCTCGACCGCGCCGTGCTTGTCGAATTCCAGCACCAGTTGCCGCAGCGGCGAGGGGCGCGTGCCGTCGATGGTCTTGAACGTGGCCGAGCCGAACAGTTTGATCGGCGCGTTTTCGTTCTTTGGCAGCGTCGTGGGCGAGAAGCCGCCGTTGGCGACGATGACGATGTCGCCGATTCGCAGCTTGAGCGCCTGCGCGGCCCCCGCCCCCACCAGCCCGATCGCGGCAACCAACACCAGCGTTCTTAACAGAGTCTTCCGCATCTTCAGCCCCCTCCGTAGTCCCCGACCGCCAAACTAGCACGGTGCGTCTGAGGAGGAGCAGGGGGAGCCGCAGCCGGCGCAGCGACGCCGTCGCTGCGCCGGGTTCCGCGCTGCTGCGCCATCCGCGCCGTGTTCTCGCCGCCGCCTTCGTCGCCCTTGTCGTCCTCGGCGCGCTCGGAGCAGGGCTCGAGGGGAAGCTCAGCCCGACCAGCCTCGAAATCCCGGGCACGTCCTCCGCGCGCGCCAACCGAATGCTGCGCGAACACTTCGGCGACAGCGCGCCGTTCGTGATCCTCCTCCGCGGGCCGCAGAAGGCGCTCGATCGCCAGGGCCCGGAGCTGATCCGCGCCCTGCGGCGCAACCCGGCCGTCACCACTCTCTCCCCGTGGGACCTGGGCTCGGTCCAGCGCCTCCGACCCAGCCCGCGCAGCGCCATCGTCATCGCCGATTTCCACGTCGGCATCGACGAGGCGGTAAACGAGACGGTCCCGGAATTGAACCGGATCCTCGAGTCGACGATCCATCCGCCCGTCAGGCAGACCCAAACGGGCTTCGCCACCCTTTCGCGGGCGATCCAGGACGACTCGATCACCGCCACCGAGCGCGGCGAGCTGATCGCCCTGCCGATCCTGTTGATCGTCCTCTTGCTCGTCTTCCGCTCGCCGGTCGCCGCGGCGATACCGCTCGCCTTCGGCGCGGTCACCGTGATCAGCTCGCGGGGGCTGCTCTCGATCCTGGCCAACTGGTTCAGCGTCGACGCTTTTGCCCTCGTCGTCTGCACGATGATGGGCTTGGCGCTCGGGGTCGACTACGCGCTGTTGATGGTCTCCCGCTTCCGGGAAGAGCTGGCCGACGGCGCATCTCCGCGTGATGCAGCGCGGGCAACGCGACGATCCGCCGGTCGCACCACGGTCTTCGCGGGGAGCACCCTGATGCTCTCGATGCTGGTGGCGTTCTTCATCGTCCCCGGCTCGCTGCTGGGCTCGCTTGCGGCGACGCTGGCGCTGGTCGTCGGGCTCAGCGTCCTCGTCGCCGTCGTGGCAGGACCCGCCGTGCTGACCCTGCTCGGTCCCAACGTCGACCGCTGGCGGATCGGCCCGGCGCCGGGCGAGGGACGCTCGCGCCTGATGGCCGTGGTCACCGCCGCCCTGCGCCGCCCCGCCCCCGTCGCAATCGCCATCGGCTCGATTCTGCTGGTGCTGGCCTTGCCGGCGCTCGCTCTGAAGACCGGCCCGCCGAGCCAGACGCAGCTCTCCCGCGACGATCCCTCCAGGAAGGATTTCGAACTGATCGAGCGGGCTGTCGGTCCCGGCTACGACGCGCCGTTCGTGATCGTCGCCAGCGCGGATCGCGGCACCGTCACCGAACCGCACCGCCTCCAGGTGCTCACTCGCTGGCAGCGGCGAATCGCCGCCCAGCCCGGAGTTCAGGCGGTGATCGGCCCCGCGCAGGTATCCCGCGCGGTCGCGCCGCTGCGCGAAGCAGGCAACCTGCTCGCCTCCGGAGCCGAAGCGGGGCCGCTGGCCCAGCTGGGACGGTTGGGTCGCAACCTGGGACGCGCCGCGGCCGGGGTTGCGCAGTTGCGCGCCGGGATCTCACAGGCGAGCTATGGCGCCGGCCTGCTGGCCGAGGGGTCGGGGAAGGCCGAGGACGGCGCGACCCTGCTCGCCTCGGGACTGGCACGGGCAACCTCCGGTAGCGAACGGGCGGTCGGCGCCCTGCGGATCTTCGCCGACGGCACCCGGCGCCTGGCGGGCGCCCAGCATCGCGCTGCGCTTGCGGCCCTGCAGCTGAAGTTCGGGTTGCAGAGCCTTCCCACCAACCTGCGCCGCAACGCGCTGAACCGCTCGCGCAACCAGCAGAAGTCGCTCAATCAGGAGGCCCATGTGACGCTGCCGCGCTTGCAGGCCCCCGCGGAGGACGCCGAAGCACAGCTGAAGGCGGCCCTCGGTCAGCTCGAGGGGATGACGGTCGGCAAGTCGGATCCCAACTACGCGGCGACGCTGGAAGCGGTGCGGCGGGCTTCCGCCGCGGTCAGCGGGACCGACCCGGTCAGCGGGGCGCCCTATGCACCCGACTACACGGGTCTGCCGACCGAACTGGCGGCGCTGCAGGCACGGCTGGTCGAAAACGCCGAAGAATCGAAGGAGATCACCGATTGGCTCGTCTCGGGGGTGATCCTGATCAAGCAGCTGAGCTCGGGGGCGAAGCAGCTCAGCAACGGTCTCTACAAACTCGAAGGAGCGGGCAAGAAGCTCGCTCACGGCTCGGCCCGCCTCGCTCGCGCCGCCACCAGCCTGGGCGGTGGTCTGGCGCAGCTCGGGGCCGGCGCGACGGCGCTGGCGGGCGGTATCGCGCGCCTGCGCGAAGGGGGCTCGACGCTGGAGGAAAAACTCGCGGAAGGCTACAGCGCCTCATATCCGTTGCAGTCGGGATTGCAGCGCGCCACGGTTCAGGTCCTCACCAACGACGCTTCGCTGAAGCGACGGGCCCGCCGCCTGCAGCGCACCACGCCGGGGATCTTCGACTCCGGCTACTTTGTTCTCTCCGCTCTGGACGGCGCTCAGCCCCGTGCCCGCGAGCGCGCCGCGACCGCGATCGACCTGAACGGCGGCGGTCAGGCGGCGGCGATCCTGGTGATCTCCCGCTACACGTTCAACTCGGCCGGCTCGATCGCCCTCAACAAGCGCCTCGAGGTGGAGGCGGCCGCATTGGGCAAAGAAGCCGGACTCGACACCGGGGTCGCCGGCGGGGCCGCGCAGCTCAACGACTACAGCCAGGTCACCCGCGATCGGATCCCGTACGTGGTCGCTGCGATCGCCCTCGCCACCTTCCTCGTCCTCGTCCTCGTCTTTCGCGCCCTGCCGTTGGCCGCGATCGCAGTCGGTCTCAACCTGCTGACTGTCGCCGTCGCCTTCGGCGTCCTCACTCTCCTCTTCAACCTGCCGCAGGACTGGCCGCTGGGCGGCCGCAGCTACGTCGACGCGGTCGGCGCGACCGCGATCTTCGGGGTCGTCTTCGGCCTCTCGATCGACTACGCGGTCTTTCTCCTGGTGCGGATGCGGGAGAGCTATGACCGTGACGCCGACAATGACGCGGCGATCCAGTTCGGGCTGCAGAAGACCGCGCGGGTGATCACCGGCGCCGCGGCGATCATGATGGCCGTCTTCGTCGCCTTCGCCGGCGCGTCGATCGCCACCGTCAGTCAACTGGGGGTCGGCTTGACGGTGGCGGTGCTGCTGGATGCCACGGTCGTCCGCATCGTTCTGCTGCCGGCGCTGATGCTGCTGCTGGGTGACCGCGTCTGGTGGTTGCCCGGCCCGTTGCGCCGGGTGCTGCCGCGACTCAACGTCTGAGTGTGCGCCGTGCGCGGGATGCAGTCCGTTGACTTCCAGTTAAGCCAATCTCAGGCGTACGCGTGCCGAGTGGTGGCTCGGATACGATTCGGCGGCTTGTTCCACCGGTACGGAGGCGGGGGAACCGCAAGCGACGATCCGTGGCTGCCAAACCCTTAGGCGAGGAGAAAGGTCCGGCAAAAGCCCGGGGAGTGACGCCCGCCCGCGTCGCGGCCATTGCCGCCCTCGCGATCGTCGTCATCGTCCTCGGGGTCGTGCTGTTCAGCGGCGGCGGCAGCCACAAGTACGACCTCGTGTTCCAGAACGCCAGCCAGCTCGTGCCCGACAACCAGGTGCTGATCGGCGGCCAGGCGGTCGGCTCGGTCGAAAGCATCGGCCTCACCGACGACAACCTGGCGAAGATCGAAGTCAGCGTCGATCAGCAGCTGCACGAGGGCAGCACCGCTGTGATCCGCGCCACCTCGCTCTCGGGGGTGGCCAACCACTACATCTCGATCAGTCCCGGGCCGAACAGCAGCCCGGCGCTCGACGACGGCGCCACCCTCGGCCTCGGCTCGACCACGACCGAGGTCGATCTCGACCAGTTCTTCAACACCTTCCCGACCCCGGTGCGGCGCGCCCTCGGCCAGTTCATCCGCGGTAACGCCGCGATCTACTCGGGTCGCGGCGAGGAGGCGAACCAGACCTACAAGTACTTTGCCCCGGCGCTGAACCGGACCAGTGCCTTCGTGCACGAACTGAACGCCGACCAGAGGTTGTTCCAGCGCTTCGTCGTCAGCTCCAGCAAGCTGTCCACCGCGGTGGCCGCGCGTGGGAACGAGCTGTCGAGCGCAATCTCCAACGCCAGTACGGCGTTCGGCGCGATCGCCAGCCAGAACAAGGCGCTCAGCGAATCGCTGCGACTCTTGCCACCCTTCTTCCGCCAGAGCAACACCACCTTCGTCAACCTGCGCGCCGCGCTTGACGACATCGACCCGCTGGTCGAAACGGCTAAGCCGGCGACCAAGCACCTGGCGTCGTTCCTGAGCGAACTGCGCCCGGTGCTCTCCAAGGCGGTACCGGTCTTCAAGAACCTCCGTCTGAGCACGAGTCGCAAGGGCTTCGCCAACGACACCGCCGAAGCGCTCGCTGCCCTGCCGGACGTGCAGCAACGGTCCTCGAAGGCATTCCCGCACGCGGAACAGGCGATCGCCGACTTCCAGCCGACCCTCAACTTCGCCCGCGCCTACACGCCGGACATCTTCAACGGCTTCGGCAAGCTCGGCCAGATCACCGGCGCCTACGACGGTAACGGTCACTACGCGCGGGTCCAACTCGCGCTCAATCTGTTCAAACGCAACTCCAGCAGCGGCGAGCTCGAACCGATCCCGCCGAGCCAGCAGTACGAAGCGTTCGGTGGGTCGGCGCCCGTTCGGCGCCCCTGTCCCGGCGGCGGCACTCAATCCGCAGCGGACGGTTCCAGCCCCTTCACCAACCCCCCCTTCGCGGGTTCGAGCGTGAGCCCGTCTGAATGCAATCCGACCGACGCTCCCCCCGGACCATGAGGAAAGCGCTGATAGCAGTCGGGGTGGTGGCGGCGATCGTCGTCGTCGTGCTGCTCGCCGGCAGCAGCGGCAGCAGCAGCGGCTACGTCGTCCGCGCGATCTTCGACAGCGGCGGCTTCATGGTCAAGGGCGAGGAAGTGCGCGTCGCCGGCGCGACCGTCGGTGAAATCGAATCGGTCGGCGTGACGATGCCGGGCGAGATCGACAGCTACGAAAACGGGAAGAAGCAGGCGGTGCCGGGCAAAGCCGTGATCGTGATGAATATCGAAGACCCCGGTTTTCAGGACTTCCGCAGCGACGCCAGCTGCCTGATCCGCCCGCAGTCGCTGATCGGCGAGAAGTTCGTCGACTGCCGCCCGACCCTTCCCCGCGCCCCCGGCTCGCCGCCGCCGCCTTCGCTGAAGAAGATCCCGGCGGGCGAACCCGGCGCCGGCCAGTTCCTGCTGCCCGTCGAGAACAACAGCACCAGCGTCGACCCGGACCTGATCAACAACATCCAGCAGCTGCCCTACGCGCAGCGCTTCCGTTTGATCTTCAACGAACTGGGCGCTTCGCTGGCCGGTCGCGGCGAAGATCTCGAGCAGGTCGTCAAGCGCGCCAATCCGGTGCTGCGCGACACCGACCGGCTCTTTGCCACTCTCAACGAACAGCGCGACCGGTTGGCCCAGCTCGCCTCCGACTCCGAGCAGATCCTCGGGCCGCTTTCGCGGGAGCGCGCCAGCGTCGCCGGCTTCTTCACCAACTCCGGCGCCGCCGCTCAGGCCAGCTCCGAAAAGGGCGCCGCGCTGGAAGCCTCGCTGCAGAAGTTCCCGCACTTCCTGCGCGAGCTGCGGCAGACGATGGGCAGCCTCGAAGGCTTCTCCAATGCCGCCGCGCCGGTCTTCGCCGACCTCGGCAAGGCCGCGCCCGCGCTGACCAGCGCGACCAGGGCGCTGACCCCCTTCTCGGCTGCCTCGACCGTCTCGCTGAAGTCGCTCGGCGCGACCGGTGAAGTGGCGGGACCGAAGCTCCGCGCCGCCGATCCCGTCGTCAGCAAGATCCGCGATCTCGCCCGCAGCGGCGTCAGCCCGACCACCAATCTGAGCCAGCTTCTGACCAGCACCAGGAAGACGGGCGGTTTCGACGGCCTGGTCGACCTGCTCTACAACAGCGCCGCGACCATCAATGAATTCGATCAGTACGGCCACTTCGGCCGAGCGCTGATCGTGCTCTCCAACTGCGTCGACTACGTGATCGAACCGACCAGTGGCTGCAGCGCTAACTTCAACGGGCCTGGTGCCCACTCCTCCGCCTCCGCCTCCGACGCGGTGGCCCTCTACAGGCGGATCCAGGAACAGCTCAACGGCCAGACGGGCGGTACGGCCTCGGATTCGAGCGCCGCGCCGCCTTCCTCCCCGGCCCCCGCAGCGCCGACGCCCGCGGCCCCCAGCCTGGGCGAAGGCGAACAGCTCGGCGCCAAGGCGGCGCCCTCCGCTCCGCAGCGCGCCCTCCTCGACTACCTCCTGGGACCATGAGGAACCGCGGCGGCATACAGGGGGTCGCGAGCAGCCCGGTGATCGTCGGCGCGGTCACGGTGCTGGTCGTGATCGTCGCCGTCTTCCTCGCCTACAACGCCAACAACGGCCTGCCCTTCGTCTCCACCTACAACCTCAAGGCACGGGTGCCGAACGCCGACGCGCTGGTCAAAGGCAACGAGGTGCGGATCGGCGGCTCGCGGGTCGGCGTCGTCAAGTCGGTGGTGCCGGTGCAGCTCGCCAACGGCCGGCTCGCCGCCGAACTCGACCTCAGTCTCGACAAGAGCGCCGAACCGATTCCGGCCAACTCGACGATGATCATCCGGCCCAAATCGCCGCTCGGCCTGAAGTACCTGCAGATCGTCCCGGGCGGCTCCTCCGACGGCCTGGCGGCGGGGGAAACGATCCCGCTCTCCGCCGCGCGCCCCGAACCCGTCGATATCGACCAGTTCTTCGACATGTTCAACGAGAAGACGCGGGACGCGATCCGGCGCGGTCAGGCGGGGTTCGGCAACGCCCTCGCCGGCCGCGGACCTCAGTTCAACGCCGCGATCGGCTCCCTGCGGCTGCTCACCGAAAACGCCCAGCCCGTGCTCAGCACGATCGTCGATCCAAGCACCAACTTCGGCGGCTTCTGGCGAGCGCTGGAGGACCTCTCGGCCACCGTCGCCCCGGTCGCCGAGACTCAGGCGAGCATGTTCGTCGCCCTGGATCGCACCTTTGCCGCCTTCGCTCGGGTATCGCGGCCGTTCATCCAGGAAACGATCGTCAAGGGTCCGCCGACCCTCGACGCGGTTACCGCCGACCTGCCGGCCCTGCGTCCCTTCTTCCACGATTCGGCGCGCTTTTTCACGGCCCTGAAGCCCGGCGCCAAAGCCCTGGGCGAGACGTCGCCGACGATCGACGCGGCGCTGCGCGCCGGCATCCCGGCGCTGAACCGCTCACCGGCCCTGTACGCGCAGCTGACGCCGACCGCGGAGGCCCTGCTCGACTTCCAGGAAAATCCCGCGGTCTTCAACGGCCTCGACCTGTTGACCGACACCAACAAGGTGCTCGACCAGCCGCTCAAGTTCATCGCTCCCGCCCAGACCACCTGCAACTACCTCAGCTTCGCCTTCCAGAACCTGGCCGATGCGTTCAGCGAATCGAACGGCAACGGCAACTGGTTGGGTGCGATCTCCTTCGAGCCCCCGCCCGGGCCGAACTCGGAGGCGGGCCCGGCTTCCGCGCCCGCCAACGGAGGCCCCGACAACAGGAACCACCTCCACTTCAATCCCTACCCGAGAACCGCGGCGCCTGGCCAGGACGAAGTCTGCGAAGCCGGCAACGAGCGCTACGTCGGGGGCAAGACCGTGATCGGGCCGGCCTCCAAGCTGTGGGGCACGAAAACCACCAATGAGGAAGAAGAAGGCTGATGGGACGCCTACCGGAGCGCGACACCAGGGCCGGGGCCACCGACAGCCGTTTCAAGTGGCGGCCCAGCAACGCGATGATCGCGGTGATCTTCATCCTTATCTTCACGGTCGGGCCATACCTGGCGTTCACCAAACACATCCCCTTCACCGGCTACGGCTACACGCTGCACGCCACCTTCTCGAACGGGGTCAACATCTCCACCAACTCGCCGGTGCGGATTGCCGGGGTCGACGTCGGCAAAGTGATCGAAGTCGGGCGCGACGGCGACAACACCGAGGTCACCTTCACCGTCGAAGGCAAGGGGCGTCCGATCCACGACGACGCCTTCGCCGAGATCCGGCCGCGGATCTTCCTCGAGGGCAACTTCTTCGTCGACCTGATCCCCGGCAGCCCCAGCGCGCCGGAAATGGACAGCGGCGCGACGATCCCGGTCAGTCGCACCTCGACCGCGGTGCAGCTCGACCAGATCCTCACCGCACTGCAGTCCCCCGTCCGCGCCGACCTCAGCCGCCTGCTGGAGGGTCTCGGCACCGCGTTCACCCACAAGCCGACGGCAGCCGAAGACGCCACCCAGCTGCCTGAGGTGAAAGGCAAGACCGGCGCCGAAGGCCTCAACGGGGCCTTCCGCTACGGCGGCCCCGCCGGCCGCTACAGCGCCCAGGTCACCAACGCCCTCCTCGGCACGAGTCCCGGCGACCTCTCCCGCCTCATCGCCGGCGCCGGCCGCACCTTCGGCGCCCTCGCCAACCACGAGCAGGACCTGCAGGGTCTGATCGTCAACTTCAACACCTTCACCGGCGCCCTGGCAGCCCAGTCGGCGAACCTCTCGACCACTGTCCATCGCCTCGCGCCCGCCCTGAGCACTGCGCGCAGGTCGTTGGTCAGCCTCAACCAGACCCTGCCGCCGCTGCGCGCCTACTCGATCGAGCTGCGCCCGGCGGTTGCGGAGCTACCCGGCTTGATCGCCGCGGCGAAACCGTGGACCGCCCAGGCTCGGCCGTTGCTCTCCGGTAAGGAGCTCGGCGGCGTCGCGAAGCTCCTGCGCGAATCGACGCCGGGTCTCGCCGGGGCGACGCAAGCCGGCAAGGCAAACACGATCCCGCAGATCAACCGCCTCAGCCTCTGCACGAGCAAGGTCATGGTGCCGACCGGGAATCAGACGATCAACGATCGGTTCAGCACCGGGGGGCCCAACTATCGTGAGTTCTTCTACTACCTCGCCCAATTCTCAGGTGTAACCCAGAACTTCGATGGCAACGGTCCATATCTGCGTGCTCAGCCCGGCGGAGGTGGGGTGTTGCTGAAGCAGGAGAATCCTTCCGGAAACCTGGTCACCGACAGGCAGGATTGGGCCCATACGGTTGCTCCCACGCTCGGCGTGCAACCGCAGCTCGGCGGCCGGCCGCCGAAGAAGCCGGAAGTGCGCTGCTCCACGAATCCGGTGCCCGACGTCAACGGTCCGCTGGGGCAGGTCGGCGCCCCGAGCCTGACGGTGAATCCATGACCGAGCCGGCTCCCAAGAGAAGCCGCTGGAAGCACTTCCGCGCCTCGCTCTCGCGCCAATCGCGCGGCCGCGGCAAAGACACGATCGCGATCGCCATTCTCGTTCTCGCCGCGATCGTGATGACGCTCTGGATCTTCACCCAGCAGAAAGCCTCGCTGCCCTCCTGGGCCCCCTTCGTCGGCGAAGATTTCGTTCACCTCACGGCGGACTTCAACAACGCTCAGGCGGTGACGCCGGGTCAGGGCCAGGCGGTCGTGATCGCCGGCGTCCAGGTCGGCAAGATCTCCTCGGTCGACCTCGAGGAAGGCCACGCGGTTGTCGGCATGGACGTCGAGCCGAAGTACCTGACGCTGATCCACCCCAACGCGACCCTGCTGTTGCGGCCCAAAACCAACCTCAACGACATGACCGTGGAGATCGACCCCGGCCGTGGTGGCGGCCATGTCGAAGCCGGCCATAACTTCCCGCTCTCCAGCACCGAACCAAGTGTCCCGCTGGAGGCCTTCTTCGCGGCGCTGGACACCGACACCCAGCAGTACCTGCAGCTGCTCGTCGCCGGCGGGGCCCAGGGCTTCGGCGGCCGCGGCCGCCAGCTCTCCGGCGCGTTGCGGCGCCTCCAGCCCTTCTCCCACTCGATCGCCGACCTCAACCGCGCAGTCGCCCAGCGCCGCGTCGCGCTGGCCCGCGTGATCCACGACTTCGGCCTTTTGACGACCGAGCTGGGCCGCCACGACACCGAGCTGGAACGCTTCGTCACCTCCTCGAAGGCGGCGCTCGGCAACTTCGCCAACCAGCAGCAATCGATCCAGGAATCGCTGGTCGAGTTCCCCTCCACCCTCTCGGCGCTGCGATCGGCGCTGGCCAGCTCCGATCGCTTCACGACCGTGGCCCGCCCGGCGCTGCTCGGCCTGATCCCGCAGGCACAGGCGCTTGGGCCGGCGATCAAGGCGAACGAGCGGCTGTTCAGCCAGACGACGGCGCCGATCCGCGACCAGATCCGGCCCTTCACGCGACAGATCCGGCCGGTGCTGACGCACCTCAACCAGGGCGCCCCAGGGCTCAACACGTCGGTCACCAACTTCGGCAACTCACTGGGAGCCTTCAACAGCTTCCTCAACGAGCTCGCCTACAAGCCGAAGGGGAAGAAGCAGAGCTTCCTCTTCTACCTGCCCTGGCTCAACCACGATCTCAACGCGAACTTCAACCTCACCGATCCCGGCGGTCCGATCCTCCGCAGCCTGATCATGGCCTCCTGCAACAGCTCCTACCTCGCTTTCAACGCCACGTCCCTCAAGCCCTATCTGAAGACCCTGCTCCAAGGAGCTCGCATCCCCAGTCCGGAAGAAATTCCGGCTGCGACCCCGACCGGCCACTGCGAATTCAGCGAAGCCAAGTGAGCAAGCGCGCCCCCAGCACCGGTCAGCTCCTGATCATCGCCGGCTTCGCGCTGTCCTGCTTCGGAATCCTGCTCTTCCTCTGGATCACCTTCGGTGGTCCGACCCCGTTCAAGGCCAAGCCCTACCAGCTCACGATCCCGTTCAACGAGGCCACCCAGCTCGCCGAACAGTCCGACGTGCGGATCTCCGGCGTCTCGGTCGGCAAAGTCGAGAAGATCGAAGAGGCGCCGAACGGCCAGCAGGCGCTGGCGACGGTCGACATCGAAGATCAGTACGCGCCGATCCCGAAGGGTACGCGCGCCATCCTCCGCACCAAGACGCTGCTCGGCGAGACCTACGTCGAACTGACGCCGGGCAACTCGAATGGCCCCAAGCTGCACGACGGCGACATGCTCGCCGGCGCCAACGTGGCGGAATCGGTGCAGCTCGACGAGATCTTCCGCACCTTCGACGCGCGCACGCGCAGCGCCTTCCAGGAATGGATGCAGAACGCCGCGATCGCGATCCATGGTCGCGGCCAGGACTTCTCCAACGCCTTCGCCGAGTTCGACCCGTTCTTCTCCGAACTCGACGGCCTCTTCCGCATCCTCGACACGCAGCGTCTCGCGGTGAAACAGCTGTTCCGCAACGGCGCCGTCACCTTCCGTGCCCTGCGTGGACGCGAAGGACAGCTCGCCGGCCTGATCCGCAACTCCAACGCCGTTTTCCGCACCACCGCGGCCCGTGACCACGACATCGAAGCCCTCTTCCGCGCCTTCCCGACCTTCGAGGACGAGTCGAAGCTGACCCTCAACCGGCTGAAAGAGTTTGCCCTCAACACCGATCCGTTGATGCGCCAGCTCGTACCTGCCGCCGAACAGCTCTCGCCGACCCTGATCGCCTTCTCGAAGTTCGCGCCGCAGGCGAAGGGCCTCTTCGAAGGGCTGGAAACGGTGATCGATCGCGCGCCGACCGGCTTTCCCGCACTGCGCAAGTTCCTCCGCGGAGACTTCCCCATCTTGCTGCGCTCGCTCGACCCCTTCCTGCGCAACCTCAACCCGATCCTCACCGGACTCGGCCTCTACAAGAACGAGATCGCCGCGACGCTGGGCAATGTCACCGCCGCCACCAACGCGGTCCACCTCAGCTCGACCGGCAAGCAGATCCACTACCTGCGAGCGCTCGGCCCGTTCGGCCCCGAATCGCTGGCCACCTACCCGAACCGCCTCACCACCAACCGCAACAGCGCCTACAGTCAGCCGCTCGCCTCGAAGCACCTCGCCGAAGGCCTGCTCAACTTCGACACCCGCCAGTGCAGCTCGGGGATCACGGCGACGCTCGATCCCAATACCCCGAACGAGCCGGCCTTCAACCAGCGCACCAATGGTGACGTGAAAAAAGCGACCGAACTCTTTGAACGACTCAAGACCTACGCGTTCGCCGGCCAGGGCAGCTCAGCAACGATCCCGGCTCCCGGTTGCAGCCCCCAGGCCCCGTTCAAGCCGATTTACGGCAGCGGCCCGTCGACGATCTACCAGCACACCTTCGAACAGGGCAAATAGGCGAGACGAAATGGGCGGCTCGGATGCCGCCCATTTCGTCTCTTTGGGGCGAGGTCGGCTTCGCGCTAGCCCTTCGGCGTGCAGGGTATGGCCAGGCTCCCCTTCAGCACCGTCGTGGGGGCGACCCCAGGCACCTGGGCTTCGTTCTTGAAGAGGGTTTTCGGCGTGTTGACCTTGAAGACGCCATCCGGGCATTTTGCTTCCAGGTAGCCCTTCTTCTTGCCCTTATAGGTGAACGTCCGTCCGAGCTTGAAGCTGAAATCGAGCGCCGAGCCGCTGCCACCCGCGATAGCGGGGACTTTCGCGATCGAGTGGAGGCCGCTGCCTTTCCTCTGAATCGTCACGGTGGTGACGATTGCCGTTGGCGCCGGCACGGTGATGAAGGTGTGGATCAGCAACGTGACCTTGCCGCCTTTTTCGCCGCCGTTGAAGACGATCAAGGGGCTGTGAACCTTGATCGGTGGCTGTTCAGGGAACGCGATCTCTGCGTCCGCGCTGCCTTCGCCAAGCACCGTGTCTCCGCACGCTCTCAGCGCGTCCTTGGTGTTCGTCTCCTCGAGCTGGCTCGCTTTGCAGACCGGCAAACCCTTGACGCTGACCGAGATGTCCTTGTCCACGTCAACGACCGTTTCCCTGAACGCCGAGGGGTGGGTCCCGTCGGTGGTTTCGATCTTGCCGAAGATGCTCGCGGTGAACGGCGTGAGCTCTTGCTTCGCCAGCTTCTTCGGTGAGAAGGTGCTACCGAACGTGAGGGCCAGGTTGCCCGCCACGATCCTGGTCTTGGTCGCGCTGGCCACCGCCGCGACGCCCAAGGACAGCACCGCTGCCAGGGCAAGTGCCCGCATCAAGTCTTTACGCATATCCCCTCTCCTTCTCAGTCCTCTCGGGACCTGAGCACATGGTCATAACCCCAATAAGTACCGAGAAGCTACCAGCGATGGACCCAACCCCGGCGGTCATGGCACAAAAAAGGGCGGCCCGAAGGCCGCCCTTTTCCCCTGTCCGTCCTGAGACGAAGGTCAGATTCGTTCTGCTAGCCCTTCGGCGTGCAGGGTACCGCGAGACTGCCCTTCAGCACCGTCGTAGCCGCAACGCCAGGCGCCTGGGCTTCGTTTTTGAAGAGGACTTTCGGCGCGTTCACCTTGAAGACGCCATCCGGGCATCTCGCTTCGAAGTAGCCCACCTTCTTGCCCTTGTAGCTGTACGTTTTCCCGAGCTTGAAGTTGAAGTCGAGGGCCGAACCGCTGCCGCCGGCTATCACCGGAATTTTCGCGATCGAGTGGATCCCCGAGCCTTTCCTCGAGATAGTCACCGTGGTGACGATCGCGGTCGGCGCCGGCACCGTGATGAAGGTGTGGATCAGCAACGTGACCTTGCCGCCTTTTTCGCCGCCATTGAAGACGATCAGCGGGCTTGGGACCTGGATCGGTTTCTGTTCCGGGAAGGCGATCTCCGCATCCGCGGTGCCTTCTCCGAGGACCGTGTTGCCGCAGACTTTCAACGCGGCTTTGGTGTCGCGCGCCTCGAGCTGACCCGCTTTGCAGACCGGGTAACCCTTGACGTTGATTTTCACGTCCTTGTCGATATCGACGACCGCTTCCCTGAACGCCGAGGGGTGGGTCCCGTCGCTGGTCGTGATTTTGCCGAAGATGTTCGTGGTGACCGGCGTGTATTTGGTCTTCGACAGCTTTTTCGGCGAGGTGCTGCCGCCGAAGGTCACCACGAGATTGCCTGCCCGCAGCGTGGTCTGCACCGCGCTCGCGATGGCCGCCACGCCCAGGGACAGCACCGCTGCCAGGGCGAGTGCCAACATCAAGTTTCTACGCATATCGCTATCTCTCTCCTTTGTTGGCCCTGCCCGTCTGAGCTGCGGCCTTTGAAAAAGCGAAACTTCCCTCCCTGGCCAAATTACCAGTCTCGGCCTTTAGGTAAACCCCCGGTTTCACGCAAAAGAGCGCCTTAACAGGCCGCGAATCAGGCTTCGAGCATCGAAAGCCGGGTCCGCTCGCGCTCCTCGGCCGCTCCCTCGGGTCCGAGGAACGGCAGCGTGATCCAGAACATCAGGTCCGGAAGCCGGCTGGGAAGCCGGGCAGAAGCGCCGTGGAGGATCTCGCTGTAGAGGAGCTCGTTGATGCCGCCGGCGAGCGAGAGCGAGGTGATCCCCGGCAGCTCGACCGATGTCTCCGCCCGGCCCGCATCCAGGAATCCAGTGAACTGGCGCAGGGCTGCGTCTCTCCGTGCCAGCGCCTTCGGCCCCGCGGCCAGCACCTCGACGATCGCGAAGCGACCCTCGTCGGGGTGCTCGGCGAGGTGCTTGAGCAGCTCGCCGAGCCCCGCGGCGACGCGCTCCGCCCAAGGTGAGCCGGGCTTCGACTCGAACCCCCGCGCGGTGTCGCCGAGCAGGTTGCCGAGCAGCACGTCATAGGCAGCGAGGAAGCAGTCCTCCTTGCTGGCGAACAGCTCGTAGAACGTCTTTCTCGATACGCCGGCGACGCCGATCACGTCGACGACCCGCGTCTCCGGGTAGCCGCGCTCGGCGACGACCTCGATCATCGCTTGCAGGATCCGACGCCGTTGGGACTCCGTCACCGCCTCCCGCGGTAGCCCGTGACGACCCCTTGGCAGTCGCTCGTTCACCCTAGCGGTGCGTCTACCGGAAGCCACACCAAGACTCTAGACCAGGAGGCGCGAAATGGCGACTCCTGTACCCCGCTGTGCTCCAGTCAGGCCGCTTGGAGACTCGGTTCCTCGCCGATCCAGACCACCTGGTCGCGGCTGGGACCGACGCCGACCAGCCGGATCGGGACGTCGACGAAATCGGCGATGAAGTCGAGGTAGGCGCGGGCCTGGGGCGGCAGGTCCGCCTCGCCGCGGGAGGCGCTCAGGTCGGCCTCGAAGCCGGGCAGCTCCTCGTACTCGGGTTCGGCCGAGTGCAGGATCGACTGGTGGTAGGGGAAGCTGTCGAAGATCGCCCCCTCGCGTGAGCGGTAGCGCACGGCCACCCGCAGCTTGTCGATGCCGCTGAGGACGTCGAGCTTGGTGATCGTCAAGGCGCTCATCCGGTTGAGGCGGACGGCGTAGCGCAGGGCGACCAGGTCCATCCAGCCGCAGCGCCGCTCGCGCCCCGTCGTCGTCCCGTACTCGTGGCCGCGCTCCAGCATGTGGCGGCCGACCGCGTCGTCGAGCTCGGTCGGGAAGGGACCGGCGCCAACCCGCGTCGCGTAGGCCTTGGCGACCCCCCAGACCTCGTCGATGTCTGTCGGCCCCACTCCGGCCCCGACGCAGGCCGCGCCGGCGATCGGGTTGGAAGAGGTGACGAACGGATAGGTGCCGTGATCGAGATCGAGCAGGGTTGCCTGGGCCCCCTCGAAGAGCACCGTGCCGCCACCGTCCAGCGTCTCCCAGCAGAGCCGGGCGGTGTCGGCGATGTGTGGCTCGAGGCGGTGGCCGTAGCCCGTGAACTCCTCGGTCATCGTGTGCAGGTCGAGGCGCGGGTCGGGAGCGTCGGCGACTGCCTGGTCGCCTCCCTCGCCGGCCTCCTTGCGCAGTTTGCGGCGCTGCACCGAGAGTTCACGCAGGGCCTGTTGCTTGGGCTCGAGCGCCGCCATGATCTTCTTGCGCAGGATCTTCTCGTCGAGCAGATCCTGGACGCGGATGCCGAGCCGCAGGGCCTTGTCGGCGTAGCAGGGGCCGATTCCTCGTCGCGTGGTGCCGATCGAGAGCTTGCCGAGCTTCACCTCGCCGGCCGTGTCGAGCAGCACGTGGTAGGGCATGATCAGGTGCGCGTTGGCGGAGATCCGCAGGTTGCCGACGTCGATTCGGCGCCGCTTCAGCCCGTCGATCTCCCCCAGCAGGATGCGCGGGTCCAGGACCACTCCGTTGCCGATCGCGCAGATCTTGTCCGGATAGAGGATGCCGGAAGGGATCAGGTGGAACTTGAACTCCTCGCCGTCGCGGACGATCGTGTGGCCGGCGTTGTTACCGCCCTGGAAGCGCACGATCGCCTCAGCGCGCTCGGCGAGCAGGTCAACGACCTTGCCCTTCCCCTCGTCGCCCCATTGTGCGCCGACTATGACGATGCCTGGCATGCCGCCGGAGATTGTGACTGGTTGCGACGCCGCGCGCGGCGCTGCGCATATCCGCGTCCTCGGTCGCTCGCGTGCAGAGCACGCCACGCTCTCTGCGTCCTTGATCTGCTTGGCCGCGCGCGGCGTCGCGAGCTAGTAGGGCGCTTTCTCGAGTCGGCGATCCGTCCCGAACAGCGGAACTTGCTCGCAGGTCTCAGTCAGACGAGAAACCGTACGACGGCCAATCTGCTCTTCGAGCTTATCCACGGTGAGGTTGGTCGTCAGCATGATCGAACGCTCGTCTTCATAGCGCTCGTTGACGAGCGCGTACAGCTGCTCCAGTACCCAGTCGGAGCGTTTCTCGGCACCGAAGTCATCGATGTGGAGCAGATCGACGGCCGTGAGCCGCTTGAAGAAGGCGCTGTACGAATCCTCTCCGGGCTCCCCGCTGTAGGTCCGACGGATACGGGCGAGCAGCTTGGGCAGGGAGTAGATCGCTACCGAGTGCCCCTTCTCCAGCGCTTCCTTCGAGATCAGCATCGCGAGAGTCGTCTTGCCCGTGCCGGTATCCCCGAAGAGCCAGATTCCGCGGCCCTCGTTCAGGTTTGAATCCAGGCGGTCGATGAATGTGTGAGCCCTTCCGACAGCCTCCCTCGTCTCGACATGGCGCGCCATGTCACTCACCGGTGGCCGGTCGAAGGAGACGCCGCGGTAACGCGGCGGGATGACCGAGGTGACCCCGCGGACGCGCCCTCGCTTCAGCCTCTGCTCGCGGCACTCGCAGGGTCGCGCCACGTCCTCTGGGCCGAGGATCCAGCCGGATCCGTCGCAGACTCCAAGCGGGCAGGCCTGTTCTGCGAACGGTTCGCTCCGTGGGATCGCCGGCATCAGAACTCAGGCCCCACGCTCGCGGTATCCTCGAGTGGCGGCCCCTCGCCGGCGGGCTGTTCGACCGGCCGCTCGTGGCCGGAGAAGTCGGCGAATTTCGGGAAACGGTCGAGGAAGACGAGTTTGGGCGAGCCGATCGGCCCGTTCCTATGCTTGGCGATGATCACGTCGGCCAGCCCGTCGGGCTCGTCTTCGGGGTCGCGGTAGTAGTCCTCGCGGAAGAGGAAGGCGACCAGGTCGGCGTCCTGCTCGATCGATCCCGACTCGCGAAGGTCGGAGAGCATCGGCTTCGGCGGGTGGCGCTGCTCCGGGGCGCGGGAGAGCTGCGAGATCGCCAGCACCGGCACCTCCAGCTCGCGGGCGAGGATCTTCAGTCCGCGGCTCATCTGGCCGACCTGCTCGACTCGGTTGGCGCGAGGGTCGTCGGCGCGCATCAGCTGCAGGTAGTCGACGATCACCAGGCCGAGACCGCCCTGGTCCTGCGTCTGCGCGTGCAGTCGCCGGGCCTTGGCGCGCAGGTCGAGCAGGCCGAGGTCCGAGGAGTCGTCGAACCAGAGCGGCGCCTCCTCCAGCTCGTTGCAGGCCCGCACCACCTTCGGCCAGTCCTTCTGCGCGACCTGCCCCTTGCGCAGCTTGTCGCCGGAGATCCGCGCCCGGCAGGCGATGAACCTTTGCGCCAGCTCCACCTCGGACATCTCCAGGGAGAAAAAGGCGACCGGCATCTGCCGTTTCACGGCTACGTTCTCGGCGATGTTGGCGACGATCGCCGACTTGCCCATCGCGGGCCTCGCGGCGACGATGATCAGGTTGCCGGGCTGGAAGCCACCCGTGATCGCGTCGATGTCGCGGAAGCCGGAGGGGGTGCCGGTCAGCTCGAGCTCCCCGGTCGAGAGCTTCTCCAGCCGGTCGACCTCGTCGTGGAGGATCTCGGAGAGCAGTCTGAAGTCGCTCGCCTGCTCTTTATGGGCGACGTCGAAGAGCAGCTTCTCGGCCCGCTCGGAGAGCTCGCGCGGTTCGCCATCGCGCTCGTGCACCCACCCCTGGATCTCCTGGCCGGCGCCGAGCAGGCGGCGCAGCAGCGAGTTCTGCTGGACGATCTCCGCGTAGTGCTTGGCGTTGCCGGCGGCCGGCACCTTGGCCGCCAGCTCGGATACGTAGTGCTTGCCACCGGCGCCGTCGATCTCGTTGCGCTGCACCAGCGCCTCGGTGACGCTCAGCTCGTCGACCGGCTTGGAGGCCGAGTAGAGGTCGCGGGCGGCGGCGAAGATCAGCCCGTGCTTCTCCAGGTAGAAATCCTCGCCGTTCAGCTTCACCTCGTCGATGACGCGGCTCAGCGCCGGCTCGGCGACCAGCATCGCACCCAGCACCGATTCCTCGGCCTCGATGTTCTGGGGTGGAACGTGGGTGGCGGAAGGCTGCGGCATCTACGTCTAGTTAAGGGACAAGGGCGGCGGATTCGCCCCTATTGCCAAGCAAACCAGAGCCACCGCCGTTCCACGAGCCTCCTCCCTGCAACCACCGGGGAAAGAAACTTTGGGCGCCCGACCGAGAGCTGTGACAGTGCGGTGGCAGAAGATTTTCAATCGGCGCGCCACTCGCAACGTCGAAACCTTTACGGTGCAATCATGGAGGCGATGAGAGAGAGCTGGACCGACGACCGCCTGGACGACCTCAACGGGAAGGTCGACGCTTTGCGCGTTGAGGTGAAGACCGAATTCACCGCCGTGCGGGGCGCGATGAGTAAGCGCTTCGACAAGGTCGACAGCCGCTTCGACAAGATCGACAGCCGCTTCGACAAGATCGACGAGCGCTTCGAAAAGATGGACGGTCGCTTTGAAAGGATGGATGAGCGCTTCGACAAGATCGACAGCCGCTTCGACAAGATCGACGAGCGCTTCGAAGCGATGGACGCCCGACTGCTTCAGATTTACCAGACGATGCTGTGGTTTTGCGGCATCGCCCTCGCTGCGCTGATCGGATTTCTGGCGACCCAGGTCTAGCGCAGGTCTGCCGCGGGCGCAGGCAGCGGGATCTCACCTGCTGCCTCCTGCCGGTGCTCGCCCCGCCGCAGCATGCGTTGGGTGAGGATCGCGATGCTGAGAATCGCCGTTGCGCCGAGGCTGAGCTGGACGCTGAGCAGGCCCTCGCGGGTCCAGTAGACGTCGCGCAGGTCGAGCAGCAGCGCCGCCTCGTCGAAGGTCAGACCCATGCCCGCCCCCATTGGGATCGCCAGCCGGTCCTCCAGCGCGTCGTTGTCGGTCAGCAGCGCCGCCGTGCCGGAGGCGAAGGCGAGCACTATGCCCGGCACGAAGTGGTGGATGTGGCGTCCGCCGACGCTGACGTTCTGGAAGGGCCACCAGCGGTCGCGGATCCCCCAGGTCGAGATCCGCACCAGCGTGAAGGAGCCGAGAAAGCCCGCGAGCAGGTTGAAGAGGACGGTCTCGCTGCGCGGCGTCGCCGCATAGCCGCTCACCGCGACGCTGACGGTGTCGAGCGCCGCTGCCGGCGCCGCCTCCACCAGGGGATCACCGTGGTCGTGGTCATGGGTGCGGCGTCGGAGCATCCTCCCGAACTGGCCCGCCAAAACCGTTCCGGCCGCGCCAAGCGCGACCGCCGCCAGGCCCACCGTCGCTCGCTCCGACCGCGCCCAGCCAAACCGCGTCCTCGCTCTGGCGCGGCGCGTCAGGCGGGTCGGCAGACCTCGCAGCTAGCTCTCCTCGGCGACGATCGTCTTCACGGTGGCGACCGTGCCGTCGGCCAGCTCGATCTCGACCATGTGCGTGCCGATCTCGCGGATCGGCTGCTCGAGGCGCACTTTGCGGCGGTCGATGCGCAGGTCGCGGGCCTCGCGGATCGCGTCGGTGATCTCCTTGGCGCCGACCGATCCGAACAGTTTGCCGCCGTCATCAGCGCGTTGATGGATCGTCAGCACCGTCTTGGAGAGCAGCGAGGCAGCCTGCTCTTCCCGCTCCGCCCGCGCCCTCTCGACCTTTTCGGTCGCTGCTTGGCGCTGTTGTGCCTGCTCCAGCGCGCCCGGCGTAGCGGGTGCGGCCAGCTTGCGGGGGATCAGGTAGTTGCGCAGGTAGCCCGGCGAGACGTCAACCGGTTCGCCACGCTGGCCCAGGCTCTCGACATCCTCGAGGAGGATGGCCTGTGCCATCAGCGCTCTCCGACGTAAGGCAGCAGGGCGATCTCGCGCGCCCGCTTCACTGCTACCGAGAGCTGCCGCTGGTGCTTGCGGGAGAGTCCGGTGACGCGCCGACCGCGCGTCTTCCCCTTGTCGGAGAGAAAGCGACGCAGCAGGTTGAGGTCCTTGTAGTCGACCGCGTCAGAGTTGATCCGGGTGTATTTGCGGGGACGCACACGCTCCGCCCCACGCCGACCGCGCCGTGGTCCCGCCGTATTCCCGTTCTCTCTTGGTCTGGCCATATAGCGAGCCGGGATCCTACAGACCCGCTACTGAGAGCGCCTGGAGCGCTCTCAGAACGGAATATCGTCGTCCGACCCGCCGCCACCGCCACCCGCCGGCGCACCCTCGTAGTCCGAGGTGTCGGCGGGGGTATCGCTCTGGGGCGTGAAGCCGTTGCCGTTGCCGCCGGCCGCGCCGTCACGCGAGCCGAGGAACTGGACAGAGTTGGCGACGATCTGCACGGCTTGGCGTTTGCCGCTGCCGTCTTTGGCCTCCCACTCGCGCCAGTCGAGGCGGCCTTCAACCGCCACCGGTCGACCCTTCGAGAGGTAGTTGGCGCAGTTCTCGCCCTGCGCACCGAAGACGACGACGTTGAAGTAGTTGGGCTTGTCGACCCAGTCCTGCCCTTCTTTCCGGCGGCTGTTGACCGCCACCCGCAGCTCGCAGACCGACGTTCCTCCCCCGGTGCTGCGCAGTTCTGGGTCCTTGGTCAGATTCCCGGTAATGACCACCACGTTGATGTTCGAAGCCGCCACGGCTCTCACTCCTCAGATCGCTTTGTCGAGACACCAGTCTAAGAGCGCAGGCGGCGCAACTCTCCCCCTCGAAGCCGGAATCTGCGCGAAAAGAGAGCGGGTTACTCGCCGGAGTCGGCGGCTTCGCCCTCGGCGCTCTCGGCCGGGGGCTCGGGAGTCTCAGCCTGCTCGGCCGGCTCGGAAGTCTCGGGTGCGGGCGCTGCCTCGACCGGGGGCTCGGCGACAGCGGCAGGTGCGGCGGGCTCGGTCGCCTCGGTCGCAGCGGCCTCGGGTGACGCCTCGGCCGGCGGCTGGGGAGCAGCTTCGGCGGGCCGCTCGCGCGACGCGGCGGGTCCGGGAGAACTGGTCGCCGGCGGGACCATCACCGGCGCGTCGGGGTCGACTTTGAAGATGCGGAAGCGAAGCACCCCGTCGGCGATCTTCAGGTTGTGGTCGAGTTGCTCGAGCAGCTCGGTCGGCGCCTCGAAGCGGTACCAGCGGTAGTCGGCCTCGTTGCGCTGGGTGATCTCGTAGGCCAGCTTGCGCAGGCCCCAGTTGTTCTCGTGCTTCAGCGTTCCGCCGGCCTCGATCTGCCCCTTCACCTCGTTGGCGGCAGCATCCCGCCCCGGCGCGTCCCGCCCGGGGTCAAGCATCAGGACCAGCTCGTATTCGCGTGGTGCCGCCAAAACGGCGTCGGACTATAGCTAGCGGGGCGCAAACTCCTCGGACCCGTCGCTCGGAGGTGCGGATGCGGGTGGTGGCGGTGGAGCGACAGGGACGGGCGTGGTGGCGGGCGGGTCCTGTTGCATGGTGGGGGTGCCCCGCTTGGGCTGCGACCTTCTCCGGGCACAGGGACATTGCAACTTTCGGGATGAAGCCTCGCCCTCCGAAGGCTCCGCCTGCAGCGGGACACCCCCACCATGCACCACCCGCCCGAGATGCCGCTGTGGCTGACGTTGCTTCAGCTCCAACGGCTTCGTAGGCGCTTGCGGCAAGCCCACGTCAGCCGGCAGTGGCTCGGGAGCCGGCGGCTTCAGAAGAGCTGGAATGAGCTGCAGCACAACGAAGCCGGCGACAACGACGACAGCTCCTTTGGCCACAAGCTGCCACCGAACCCGCAATCCCATGCCTCCCTAAGCATTCAGCTCGCGGAGTTCTCCCCAGCTTTCGAGAAGAGGAGCCGGTAGTAGTTCCGATGGAGCCTCGCGAAGCGGCTCCGCAGAGTGTTCCTAGCGGCGAAGCCGCTCCAACATAGTGAGCGAAGCGAACATAGGCTCCAGCGGGGCTGCTACCGGCTCCTCTACGCCACAGCCTCGCGCAACTCCGCGATGTCCCGCAGCTGATCGTCGACCCAGTCCCCGGGATTGCGCGAGTAGATGATCTCCTTCAGGTGCTGCGCCCGCAGTTTCCGCTCCTCGGGCTCCATCGTCAGCGCCCGGTAGATCGCGTCGGCCTGCTCCTGGATGTCGAATGGATTGACGGAGAGCACACAGTCGGCCAGCTCCTCGTGGGAGCCGGTGTTCTCGGAGAGCATCAGCACGCCGTCGCGGGTGTTGACCGCCGGCGCCTCCTTCGCGACCAGGTTCATCCCGTCGAAGATCGAGTTGACCATCAGCAGATCGAAATGCTTGTAGCGAGCGACCGCCTCGGGGAAGTTCTCGTAGATCTTCAGGTCGATCGGCATCCAGTCGGTGGTGCCGTGGCGGTGGTTGACGACGGCGACGAGCGCCTCGATCCGCTCCAGGTACTCGGCGTACTCGGGCACGTCCTGGCGCGAGGGCTGCAGGTGGGCGATGAAGGTGACCTTCTCGCGGAACTCCGGGTGCTGTTGGAGGAAGGTGTCGAAGGCGGTGAAGCCGCGCAGGACGTTCTTGGAGAGGTCGGCGCGGTCGACTCGGATGATCAGGTGCTCGCGCCGCCGCTCCAGCACCTCGCGCTCCGCCGCGGCCACCTCCGGCGACTCCGCCGCTCGGCGCAGCCGCTCGGCGTCGATCGAGAGCGGATAGGCGCGGGCCAGCGTGCGGCCGCCAGCG
Organism: uncultured Solirubrobacterales bacterium; assembly: GCA_963706605.1. Lineage (GTDB taxonomy): Bacteria > Actinomycetota > Thermoleophilia > Solirubrobacterales > 70-9 > VRUE01. Next base: position 1,034,020 of record OY970165.1, on the reverse strand, counting down.
TGGCGGATCAGGCAGCGGTCGTAGTCGACCTCGACCTCGAGCAGTTCGTCACAGCAGCGGAGGAAGTTGAGGCAGTAGGCGTGGGTGTGGAAGCCGATGATGTCGTTGGCGAGCATTCCCCGGAAGATCGCCTCGCGGATCCGCCCGGGGAGGATTCGCCAGCTATCGGGCTGTGACCAGGGGATGTGGACGAAGTGGTGGAGGAAGGCGTCGGGGCGCTCGGTGCGTATGACCCCGGGGGCGGTGTAGAGGTGATAGTCGTGGAGCATCACCAGCGGTCGCTCACGACCCTCGATCTGGCCGAGGACGGCCCGGGCGATGTCGCTGTTGACCGCCTGGTAGCCGTAGTCCCAGGCGTCGAGCTCGTCCTGGCTGATGTCGGGAGCGTTGGAGAGGTCCCAGAGGTAGTGCTGGATGAACCAGAGGATCGGGTTGGCGATCACGTTGTAGAAGCGCTCGTAGGCCACGGCGTCGCTGCCGACCAACAGCACCCGGTACTCGATCCCGTCGATCGACAGCTCGACCGGGCCGCCGCGCTCCTCGGAGACCGCGACGTCCTCGTCGGTCATCGCCGATGCGATCCAGAGCGCTTCGCGGTGGGAGACGAGGCCGGAGAGCGCCGTCACCAGTCCTCCGCCGCCCCGCCGCACGGTGCGCTCGTCGGCCTCATCGCGCTCGAATTGGGCCGGCCCGCGGTTGGAGACGATGATCAGCGGATCGGAGTTGGGCATCGGCACCCAGCCTACCCCGACCGCTCCAGCGCCTATGTATCCAGCTCGCCGAGCAGTTGCAGCCAGTCGCGCAATAGGCGGGGGGAGAGGAACTCGCGGCGAGCGTGTTCCTTGCCCGCCTTGCCGAGCTGCTTGCCAAGCTCGGGGTCGGCGAGGATCTCGAGGCAGCGCCGCGCACACTCAGCCGGTGAGTCGACCAGGAAGCCGCTCTTGCCGTTCTCGATCTGCAGCGGGATGCCGCCGACGTTGCCGGCTACGGTCGGCCGCCCCTTCCAGAGCGCCTCGGTGACCGTCAGCCCGAAACCCTCGCGGATCGACTTCTGAAGACAGACGTCGGACTGCGACTGGAAGGCGTTGACCTCGATCGCGCCGACGTTGTTGAGGTTGTTGAGAATCTTGATGTCGGGGTCTGCGTCCGCGTACTCCACCGTCTGTTGGAAGAAGTCCCAGCCCTCGGGGTCGTCGGTCGCCATCGAGCCGACCAGGGCGAGCTGCACCTCCGGCATCTCCGCGGTCACGTCGCGGTAGGCGTCGATCACCCCGATCGGGTCCTTCCATGGGTCGAAGCGGGAAACCTGGGTGATCAGCGGTCGGTCGACGTCGATCCCGAACTGGTGGCAGACGAAGGCGGCGTCGTCGGGGGAGAAGGCCATGTTCTTCGGCGAGAGCGGGTCGATGGCGGGCGGCACGATGCGGACGCCGTTGTGGCCGTTGATCCCGTCCGGCACATAGGCGGGCATGTGCCAGACGGTCGCGTCGTATTCCTCGATCAGCGGCTGCAGGCGGGCGATCGGCGCTGGGTTCGGCTCGGAGAGGTCGATGTGGCAGCGCCAGACCCAGTTGCGGCTCTTGTCCGCGGCGCCGCGGTGCAGGCCGATCGGCTGCGGGTCGTGGACGATGATCGTGTCCCACTCGCCTTCCAGGCCCTCCGCGTTGATCTCGTTGATCTCGTCGAAGATCGCCCACTGTCCGTCGCTCAGCGTCTCCTCGGCACCCTGCAGCGCGTTGTGGAGGAGCTTGGTCGCGTTGAAGAACTCTTCCTTGCCGAAGATCACGTGCCAGTGCGCGTCGAGCCCGGCGTCTCGCATCAGCGGCACGATCGTGTAGAGGATCTCCGAGACGCCGCCGCCGAACGCGGTAGCGCTGACGTGCAGGACGCGTTGGCCTTTGAGCGGCTCCGCCAGCTCGCGGATGCGCTCGCTCAGCTCCTTGCCCGCGATGTGGGTGTAGTCGGCGAGGGACTTCTGACCGAGGGTGACTTCTTGAAGCACCCGCGGATTTCTACAGGCAGCGGCGGTTAGACAGCCGCCAGGCTCTCAGCCGACCGGCCGTTTGCCGAGGGTGACCTCGACGTTCGTCCGATTACCGTCGGCATGGAGGACCCCGACGGTCACCTTGTCGCCTGGTTGGAAGGAGGCGATATAGCGGGACAGGTCGTCCGGCTGAACCACCTCGCGGCCGTCCACGGTGAGGATCGTGTCACCGCCGACCTTGTAGGGAATTCCCTGGAAACGGAGCTTTTCGTCGCCGCCCTTCAATCCGGCTTCGTCGCCGGGTCCGCCGGGAACGACTTCTGCGAGCAGTCCGCCGTGATCGGTATCGAGGCCGAGCTTTGCGGCCAGCTGCGGATAGAGGGCCTGGGTGGAGACGCCGATGTAGGCGTATTCGGCCTTGCCACCATGCTCCAGCTGGGCGAGGGAGCGCTTGACGGAGGAGATCGGGATTGCGAAGCCGACCCCCTCGTTGGCGCCCGAGTTGGTCTCGATCTGCTGGTTGATGCCGATTACGTTCGCTCCGGCGTCGAGCAATGGCCCGCCTGAATTACCCGGATTGATCGAGGCGTCGGTCTGGATCGCACCCTCGATCTGGAACTGGGTCAGCGATTTGACCGAGCGGTCGGTCGCCGAGACGATCCCCACCGATAGCGATTGCTGCTCGCCGAAGGGGTTGCCGATCGCCGCCACCGGCTGGCCGACCTCGAGGTCGGTGTCGCTGCCGAGCTTCAAGGGGTGCAGGTCGAATCCGTCCGGTTTCACTTCCAACAGGGCGACGTCGGCGAAGGGATCGAAGCCGACGATCTTCGCCGCCACGACGTTGCGGTCCGGGAATTCGACGAAGACCGCCTTCGCCTCCTTGCGGTCGCTGCCTTCGCCGTCGGTGACGACGTGGGCGTTGGTGACGATCCTGCCGCCGGTGTCCAGGACGAAGCCGGAGCCTTCGGCGCCGGCCGTATCGAAGATCGAGCGGATCGTGACCACGCCAGGGGAGGCCTCGCGGTAGACCTTGGCGGCGTCGAAGCCCTCGCTCGCCGTCTGCACGACCACCTGGGTCGTCGTATTCGTCGCGTCGGACCCGCTCGCCACCGAGCCGCCGCCATCGCCGCCGCAGCCCGAGAGCAGCGCCACGAACAGCGCCAGCAGCGCCGTGAGGAAGGCCGCTGGCCTGATCACGCGGTCGCCTTGGCCCGCTCGGCGGGGGTCGGTGGGAGAGCGTCGGGAGGCGCGAGCGGCAGATCGAGCGTGAACGCGGTGAAGCGCCGGCTCGAGGAGATCGCGATGCGGCCGTCCATCCGCTGTGCCAGCTCGCGCGCGATCGCCAGGCCCAGCCCCGACCCGCCGGCGGAGTCGGCCGTGTAGAAGCGCTCGAAGATGCGTTTTTGCACCCGTTGCGGGATCCCGGTGCCGTCGTCGGAGACGGTCAGCTCGGCGCGTTGATTGACGGAGTAGATGGTCACGGTGACGCTGGTTCCCTCCGGCGTGTGGGTGAGGGCGTTGTCGAGCAGGATACGGATGATCTGCTGCACCCGGTCAGGGTCGGCGACGGCGATCACCGGCCGATCCGGCGTCCGCAGCTCCAAGCGTGAGCCGCGCAGGTCGGCGCGCGGGCCGAACTCCCGTGCCACGTCCCGAGCCAGCGAGCTGAGGTCGACGCTGAGAAGTGCCATCACGATGCCCCCGGCGTCGAGCTGGGAGAGATTGAGGAGGTCGGCGGTGAGCTTGGTCAAGCGCTCGATCTGTTCGCGCATCGTGCGCACGAACTCGGCCCGCTCCTCTGGGCTCGGGTCCTCTTCCTCGAGCAGCTCGACGAAGCCGCCGAGGCTGAAGATCGGCGTGCGCAGCTCGTGCGACGCGTTGGCGATGAACTGCTTGCGGGCGCTGTCGAGCTCGGCGAGCCGTCGCTGCATTTCGTTGAAGGTGCGGGCGAGCTGGCCGAGCTGGCCCGAGGAATCGACCGGTATGCGGGCGGCGAAGTCGCCATCGGCAACCTTGCGGGCTGCCTCCTCGATCCGTTGCACTCTTGCCGCGACGAGCTGTGCGAAGTAGAAGCCGATGCCGAGCGCGAGCAGCAGGGCGATCAGGGCGCCGATCAGGATCGACTGCGCGACCCCGCTCCGGTCCTCGATCACGACGACCCAGACGTAGATGATGATCGACGTCGTCACCCCGATCGACAGCGACACGATCGTGATCATGCTGCCGAGCGGGGTGAGGCGGAGTCTTTTCATTCCCTGAAGCGGTAGCCGACGCCTCGCACCGTGAACAGGTACTCGGGCTGCTTGGGGTCGCTCTCGATCTTCTCCCGCAGATGGCGGATGTGAACGTCGACGGTACGCGGATCGCGATAGTCGGAATCGCCCCAGACGTGCTCCAGCAGCGTCTCGCGGCTCAGCACCTTTCCGGGCGAGCGGGCGAGGGCGGTGAGGATCTCGAACTCGACGTAGGTGACGCCGATCTCCTTGTCGCGCAGGGTCACCATGCGGCGGCTGGAATCGATCTTCAGCTCGGCGTGCTCGATCGTCTCCTCCTGGGGGGGCTCGGTGATCATTCGCGAGCGGCGCAGCGCCGCCTTGACGCGGCTGCGGAACTCGCGCATCGAGAAGGGCTTGGTGATGTAGTCGTCGGCCCCGACCTCGAGGCCGGCCACCTTGTCGGTCTCGCTGCCCTTCGCGGTCAGCATGATGATCGGCACCTGGCTGTGGCGTCGCATCTGACGGCAGACTTCGACCCCGTCGAGTTTGGGCAGCATCAGGTCGAGGATCACGAGATCAAAGCGGGCCTCTGTGAAGCGCTCCAACGCCTCGCGCCCGTCCAGGGCCGAGGTGACGTGGTAGCCGTCCTTGCGCAGCGGGTAGCTGAGCAGGGTCTGCACCGACTGCTCGTCGTCGACAAGCAGTATCCGAGTAGACCCGTTCGGCATAAACACAAGAGTAATCCGGCAGCCGCGCGAGCCTGTTCTTGGACGTATGTGCGAGTACCAAGAACTAAGGTTCCCGGCCGGCGAGCCGATATGAGGCACAGGATGCAGCAGCGACAGCTAAAGAGCCTTATCGAGGACGGCAACTACCGGCCTGAGCCGGCGCTGGTGGCGTGCGCGATGCTGCGCCGTCGCGGCGTCCGGGCTCTGCTCACCGGTTCGCCCGTCAGCCCAGCTGATCGAATCCAGCTGGCTGCGACAGCCCGCCGCCAGGCAGCCTGATCTCGACCCCCTCGTCGGCGGTTACGGCGCCGATCCGGGTCAGCCTCGTCCCGCCGTGCTTCGCCACCGACGCCGCCGCCTCGGCGACTCGATCAGCCGGTAGCGCGGCGAGCAGCTCGTAGTCCTCGCCGCCTCCGATCGCCAGCTCCAGCGCATCGCGTCCCGCCCTTTGGGCGAGCTCGGCGACGCCGGTGTCAAGCGGCAACGCTGCAGCTTCGATCCGCAGCCCGACGCCGCTTGCCGCGGCCAGGTGGCGGGCGTCGCCGCTGAGCCCGTCGCTGAGGTCGATCATCGCCGTCGCGCCGGCCTCGGCGAGCGCGCGGCCGGCCCCAAGGCGCGGTTGGGGCTCCAGCTGCCGCCCGACCAAGGTGCGTTCGCAGTTTTCCGACATATACAAGGAAAACTGCGAACGCTGCTTCGGCGGGGCTTCCAGCAGCAGCAGGCCGGCGCCGGCGCCGCCGAGCTCGCCGGTGACGACCAGCGCGTCGCCGGGCTGGGCGCCGGCGCGGGTCACCATCCGCTCCGCCTCCGCCGCGTGCCCGACCACGGTCACGGCCAGGGTCAGGGTCGCGGCACGGGTCACGTCGCCGCCGGCCAGGCTCGTGCCGGTCTCCAGCGCGAGGGCCGCGATCCCGTCGAGCAGCTCCAAACAGCCGTCCTCGTCAAGGTCGGTCGGGACGCCGAGGACGACGTAGGCCTCGCCCGGCTCGGCACCCATCGCCGCCAGGTCGGAGAGCGCCGCGGCGAGTGCCTTGTGGCCGATCTGCGCCAGGCTGCTCCACTCGCGCCGGAAGTGGACCCCGTCGACCAGCGCGTCGACAGAGGTGGCGGTGGCACCGCCCGGAACCGAGATCGCGGCGTCGTCGCCACTGCCGAGCCGCAGCCGTTGCCCCGGCTCCGGCAACCGTTCTCGTATTCGGCCCAGCAGCTCGAACTCGCCCATAGGGCATTCTCCCCATGCGCCGACCCGGTTGGCAGCGTCCGACCTCACTATGGTGCGGCGGACGTGGCCCAAGGGCATCCATTTCTACATCGCATCGGCGAGGCCGCCGCCCGCTTCGGAACGCGACCCCCGCGCAGCAAGCGCGTCCGCCTTGCGATCCAGCTCGGCATCGCGATCCTCATCTTCGGCTTCCTCGTCCTCACCGTCATCGACCAGTGGGCGGAGATTAAGGACAAGGGCGTCCACTTCCACGTCGTCTGGCTGATCCCCGCCTTCGTCTTCTTGCCGCTGTTTTACGTGCTCAGCGCGCTTGGCTGGGACCTGATCCTGCGCTTCCTCGGCTACCGGATTGGGGTGGGACGGGCGCAGGTCGCCTGGGGGCAGCCGCTGCTCGCCCGCTACGTTCCAGGGAGTGTCCTCTACGTGCTCGGCCGGGTGCTGCTCTCCGAGCGGGCGGGGGTGAAGAGGCGGGTCACGATCGCCAGCATTGTCTACGAGCAGGCGATCTCGGCCACCTCGGCGATCGTCTTCGCCGCCTATTTCCTGATCAGCCACCCGGACCTGCAGGGCCAGCCGCTGCGCTGGGCGGTGCTGCTGCTGATCCCACTTGCCCTCACGCTGTTGCACCCGCGGATCTTCGGGCCGCTGGCCAACCGGGTCCTGCGCGCCTTCGGTCGCGAGCCGCTGCCGGAGGTGATGCCGCTGCGCGGCGTGATCGCGATGACCCTCTACTACCTGCTTGCCTGGGGCGTCATCGCACTGGGCATGTACTCCGTCGCCCGCTCGGTGACGAACATCCCGTTCACCGCCGGCGAAGTGCTCACGGTGGGCTCGGCGCAGGCGGTGGGCTACGTGGCGGCGCTCGTCACTCTGGTTGCCCCGGCCGGCCTCGGCATCCGCGACGCCGCCTTCGCCTGGGCAGTGAAGGGCGCCGTGGGCAACAGCTTCGCGGTCGGCTCGCTGATCGCGATCGCGGTGCGCGGCGTGCTGACCGTGGTCGAGTTGATCTACGTCGGGCTTGTCACCGCGCTCGGCAAACGCGAGGGTTGGTCGATCCCCACTGGCGTCATCCACCCCTCTCCAGAGGAGCAGGTGGAGGGGCCGCCCAACCGAAACGAGACACCGATCCACACGCCGGAGATTCTGTAGCAGCGAGGGTCGCCTACGCCTACCTCAGACTGCCCCTGCTCCTCTGGCAAAGGCCCACAAAGGGAACCTCGTTTCAAAGCGGGACGCGGGCGAAGAGTTGGTCGGCGGTTAGGGCGAGGGTTAGGAGCTGCAGGGGGCGGTCGCGGGATAGGGCTACTAGGGGGAGGGCCCAGATCAGGTACCACGGCAGGAGCCAGGCGGTTGCCAGGAGGAGGCCGAGGGAGGCCCAGGCTGCCGCCCGGAGCCAATCGTTGCCGCGCCAGGTCCAGGCGAGGAGCCAGGCGACCAGGGTCGCGTAGAGAGCGAGCGCCGCAGCTCGGACCGCGGTCGGGTCGAGACCGGTGAGGCGGGCCGTGGTGATCGGGATGCTCATGTGGCTGGTGCGGCTCTGGTTCTCGCCGGCCAGCCCGATCGCGTCCAGCCAGTTCCAGCCGAAGGCCGCGTAGGCGGCGAGAGCGGTGAGGGATGCCGCGAGGAGGGCGCCGGCCACGAAGCTTTCGCGCCTCCCTGCGCCCAGGAGTGCGAAGGGAGCGATCACCGCGGTCGAGACCTTGAGTGCAATGGCGCCCACGAGGATGGCTCCACCGCTTGCGTCGCGATAGGAGAGCACGGCGGCTATGCCGGTCATTGCGACCAGCATCGTGAGGGCGTCGTTGTGGCCGCCGCCCACCACCTGAAGGAGGACGACGGGGTTGAGGGCGACGAAGGCGGCGGCGCGCAGTGGGTCGACGCCGCGGGCGGGTGCGAGGCGGCCGACGAGCACCGCGATCCCTAGTACCGAGAGACCCGCCGCCGCCTTCAAGGCGGCCACCGCCGCTCCGACCGGCAGCCAGGCGAGCGGGTAGGTCACCAGCGTGAACAGCGGCCCGTAGGCGCTGGTCGCGTCGGTCCAGGTGACGTCGGCGTAGGCGGGGTCGGCCGGGGCCGCCGCCGGCGGGTGGACGTAGGGATCGAGGCCGTGCACGACCGCAAGTCGCGCGTAGTCGACGTAGCTGTAGAGGTCGTGGGAGAAGAGGACCGGAGCGAGTGCGAAGCCGGTGACCAGGACGAGGATCGCCGCCCATGCGGCGCGCCTCATTCGCCGGGGCTGCCGGTGGCGCTGCCGCCGCCGACATCGCTCGACGGCGGGCTGGGCGGGGGCGGGACGTAGGTCGGTTCCTGCCCGACGCCGGGTGCGTAGGCGTTGGGGTCGTAGCCGCCGGTCGCTTCGCGGCCCAACCTTTCCTCTTCGCTTTCAGCTTCGCCTCCCTTTCCGGAGAAGGAGCCACCGGTGTTTGGGCTCGAGGCGGTGAACTGGCCGTAGAACGGTGCCCAACTGATCGGCGTCTTGGGTTCGCTGAATTCCTCGCAGGGGATTTCCGCGTTCGAGTAGAGGGAGTGCCAGATTTCGGCAGGGAAGGTGCCGCCGAAGACGGTCGTGCCGTGGACGCTGGTCATTTCGATCGCGTTCGACTGCGGGTAGCCGACCCAGACCGCCGTCGCCAGGTTGGGCTGGATGCCGGCGAACCAGGCGTCGGTGAAGTTGTCGGTCGTCCCGGTCTTGCCGCCCTGCCCGGGGCAGCCGGTGTAGGCGGCGGTGCCGGTGCCTTCGGTGATGTTGTCGTGCAGGAGGCGCCAGACCTCGTAGGCGACGGCTTCGGGCACGACCCGCTTCGGGTCGGCCTTCTCGGGCCGGTCGGCCCGGCCGCCGGGGAAGACGACGCGTCGGATCGCGATCGGGTCGTGGTGGATGCCCCCCGAGGCGAGGGTCGCGTAGGCGTTGGTCAGTTCCAGCGGTGAGACGCCGATTCGCAGACCGCCGATCCCCTCGGCCGGTATGCCGTCGAGTTCGGATTCGATCCCCATCGACTTCGCCGTCGCCGCCACGTTCTGCGGCCCGACGTCGAGGTCGAGCTGGGCGAAGACCGTGTTGTCGGAGGCGACCGTCGCCTGCTGCAGGTTGATTCGCCCCAGGTAACCCTCATCCGCCGTGCTCACTTCCCAGTGGCCCCACTCGGGCAGGTCGAGGTCGAGGTGCTTGGAGGTGTAGTAGGTCGAGTAGGGGTCGATCCCCTGCTTGATCGCCGTGGTCAGGACGAAAGCCTTGAAGGTCGATCCGGGCTGGCGGTGGCCCTGCGCGGCGAGGTTGAACTGGCTCTGTTCGTAGTTGGAGCTGGAGACCATCGCCTTGATGTAGCCGTTGCGCGGGTCGATCGAGACCAGGGCCGAGGACGGGTCTTCCGAATAGGGGAGGGCGGACCGCATCCCTTCCAGCCCGATTTCCTGCAGCCGTGGGTCGATCGTCGTGTAGACCTTGAGACCGCCTTTGCGGACCGTGTTGACCCCGTAGGTTTCGATCAGCTTGTCCTCGACGTAGTCGAAGAAGTAGGGCTGCCGCTTCTCGAAGTAGCCCTTGTCGAGGTCGAGCCCGAGGCCGCGCTGCTCGCCCTGTCGCGCCTGCTGGGGGGAGATGTAGCCAAGGTGCGCCATCTTCGAGAGCACCTCGTTGCGGCGTTCCCGCGCGCCCCGCGGGTTGAGGACCGGGTTGTAGTCGGTGGGCGCCTGCGGCAGGCCGGCAAGCAGCGCCGCCTGCTCCAGGTTCAGCTTCCAGACCGGCTCGGAGAAGTAGATCTTCGAGGCGGCTTGGACGCCGACGGCGGTGGCGCCCTCGAGCGTTCCGTAGGAAGCGGTGTTGAGGTACTGGCCGAGGATTTCCTGTTTGGAGTGGCGTTCGGCGTACTCGATCGCCAGCTTCGCCTCGATGATCTTGCGTTCCAGGTCGCGAGTTGGGTTGGAGATGCAGAGGTTGCGGACGAGCTGCTGGGTGATCGTCGAGCCGCCCTCGACCGTCTTGCCGGCTTCGAGGTTCTTGAGGGCGGCGCGGGCGATGCCCTCGGGGTCAATGCCGCCGTGGCTGTAGAAGCGCTCGTCCTCGATCGCGACCGTCGCCCGCTGCACGTCTTTGGGGATGCGGTCGATCGCGACCGGGGTGCGTGCTTCTTCGGAGGCGATGACCCCGAGCTTGCTGCCGTCGGCGGCGTACAGGGTCGAGTTGCCCCCCCGCTCGATCGGCTTGCAGGCTGCGAGCGAGGGTGCCTTGGCGGCGACGTCGAGCACCCAGGAAGCGACGCCGATCGTCGCGATCGCGATCAGGACCAGGGCGCCACCGCCGATGAAGAGCAGCTTGCTGCGCGCGCCGCCCCGGTGTCGCTGGCGTCGGCGATTGCGCTGCGTCACGCCGAAAGGGTACTCGCGGGACCGCCTCAGCCCTTGGTGTCGGCGGTGGAGAGGTTGTGCACGATCCCCTCGACCAGAAGCTGGTTGGGGATGACGACCGCGGTGCCGTCGCCGGGGTCGACGTAGGTGTAGGAGAGGGTGATGTCGAGGACCCGGCCCTCGACTTCTTCAAAGGCGATCCGGTCGCCGATCCGGATCGGCTGCGAGATCGCCAGCTGCACCCCGGCGACCATGTTGGCGATCGTGTGCTGAGCGGCGAAGCCGATGATCGCGGCCAGCACCGCGGTCGAGGCGAGAATGCCGGTGGCAAGCCGTTGCAGCTCGGTGAACTGGCTTAGCGCGATCGCGGCTAGGACGAGGAAGACGACCAAGATCGCGAGGCGGCGGAGGAAGCGCAGCCGCGTTTTCGTGGACCGTGAGACCTGTGAGACTGGCGGCGTCATGGAGGCAAACCTACCCGTAGAGGCGCCTGAGGCCGCACCCGAGCCGCGAGTTGGGTTCCCGTACTCGAACTGGGGTCCAAAAGCCGCCGTTCTCGGAGTGTTTTTGGCCCTGGGGACGGGGATCGTGCTGGGGATCCCGGCGGTCGTGATCGACAACCCGGCGAACGGGAACCTCGGCAACGCCGCCAACGCCGTCGTGCAGTTGGCGACCGCGCTCGGCTTCCTGCTGGTGCCGATCGCGATCGCGACTCGTTGGGGCGCGACCTCGGTTGGGCAGGCTCTGAGGCGGCTCGGTGTGCGGAGCTTCCGGCCCGGAGCGTTGAAGTGGATGGCGGCGGCGGTCGGCGCCTACCTGGTCCTCTCGGCCGTCTACGTCGCCCTGTTCGGCGCCCCGGAGCAGAAGGACATCGCCGAATCGTTCGGCGCCGTGCCCGTCCAGGTCCTGTTGATCGTGATCGCGGCGCCGATCAGCGAGGAGGTCTGCTTCCGCGGCATGCTCTTCGGCGGCCTGCGCGAGCGGATGCCCCGCCTCGCCGCCGCCCTGATCAGCGGCCTGATCTTCGGCGGCCTGCACGCGCTCACCGGCATCAGCGCCGTGCCACCGCTGATCGCCTTCGGCTTCATCCTCGCCTTGCTCTACGAGAAGACCGGCTCGATCGTGCCGGGGATCATCCTCCACATGCTGAACAACTCGGTTGCGCTGCTCGGGCAGTAGGCGGGCGGGTCCTGTCGTGGGGGAAGGGGGCGCTGCGGGCGAGGGCGTCCTCGACCCCCTTCCCCCACGCCACCCGCCCGAGCTGCCGCGGCGTAGGGCAGAATGTCGCCCGATGATCAGGCGACTCGTCCCCGGGATCTCACTCGCCGCAGCGATGGTCCTTCCTGCGTTCGCGGCTGCCGCGCCCTCCAAGGCGCCCCAGGGGCCAGAACAGGCGACGGTGAAGATCGACCGCGTCGGGCACCTTCACGGCGGCAAGGCGGAGATCTATTCCACGGTGTCGGTGGTCGGGTCGGTGACGCCGTTCGCTTCGCACCAAGAGGTCGACGTGACCTTCTATCTCAACGGGCACAAGCTGCTGCGCCGGACGGTCAAGGTCAGCGCGGGCAACGGCGACGCCGGGAGCTTCCGGGCGAGCATCGTCGTCCGCAGGGACGGCAAGTACGCCGCGGCGGCGCATCTGGCGGCGACCGACTCGACCAGCGGTGACTCCACCGTCCGCAGGAGTTGGCGGGTCAGCTTTCCCTCGCTGCATCCGGGACAGTGCGACACCGTGGTCAAGGGCTTCAGAAAGGAGCTCGCCAAGATGGGTTACGCCTCCGGCGGCGGCTCCTGCTTCAACGGCCGCACCGGGCGCGAGGTGCTCGCCTACCGGAAAGTCAACGGGATGGACCGCAGCGAGCGGGCCGGAGAGGGCCTGGTCAAGGACGTTTTCGGCGACCGCGGTGGCTACCACGTGCGCTACCCCAAGGCGGGAGAGCACGCCGAGGTATCCCTCTCCAAGCAGGTCCTGGTTCTCACCAAGGGGGACAAGCCGTTTGCGATCTACCCGGTCTCGACCGGCAAGCCGTCGACGCCGACGATCACCGGCCACTACACCTTCTACCGCCGTGAACCGGGTTACAACGCCGAGGGCATGTACTACTCCTTCTACTGGCACAACGGCTACGCCGTGCATGGCTACGCCGAAGTCCCCAACTACGCCGCCAGCCACGGCTGCGTCCGCACCTTCATCGCCGACCAGCCCCGCATCTACGAACAGCTGCACTACGGCGAGAGCATCTTCGTCTTCTGAGCGTGTGTGACGCAGCGCATATCTGCGTCCTCGGTCGCTCGCGTGCAGAGCACGCCACGCTCCCTGCGTCCTTGATCTGCTTGGTCACACACTGCTCAGATGACTGAGAAAGCCCTCAAAGCGGTCCTCGTCGTGGTCGCCGCCTACCACGTTGTCACCGGGGCGCTGGCGCTGATCGCGCCGGACACGTTCTTCGACCAGATCGGCCACTACGGGATCGAGAACTCGCACTACGTCGGCGACGTCGGGGCGTTCATGCTCGCCTTCGGAGTCGCGATCGGGATCGCGGTGGTGCGGCCCGCCTGGCGGGCGCCGCTGCTCTGGCTGGGGGCGCTCTGGTACGGCTTCCACGCGATCAATCACGCCTTCGACACGGGCGAAGCGAAGAGCGAGGCGCGTGGCTGGAGCGACACTCTCCTGATCGCCTTCGGCGGGGTCGCGTCAGCCTGGCTGGCGCGGGTATCGGAAAGGCTGAACCGAGAGGGCAGTACGACTGGAGGTGCAGGATGAGGGTCTTCGTGGCGGGGGCAAGCGGAGCGATCGGCAGGCCGCTGGTACGGCAGCTGGTTGCGGCGGGGCACGAGGTGACCGGGATGACGCGTCGCGAGGACCGCGCCGAGGAGATCCGCGCCGCCGGGGCGAGGGCGGTCGTCTGCGACGTCCTCGACATCCCGGCGCTCGAGGCGGCTGTCAAGGAGGCGGCGCCCGAGGCCGTGATCCACGAGCTGACCGCGCTGCCACCCAAGTTCAGCCCCAAGCCCGAGTACCTGGCGCCGACCAACCGCCTGCGCAGCGAGGGAACCCGGAACCTCGTCGCGGCAGCTCGCGCCGCCGGCGTCCGCCGCATCCTCGCCGAGAGCGTCGCATTCCTCTACGCGCCCGTGGGCGACTGGGTCAAGGACGAGGAGGAGCCGCTGGCCGTCGGCGCTCCCGGCTCCTTCGGCGGGGCGGTCGATGCGCTTGGCGACCTGGAGCGCCAGGTGGGCAGCGGCGAGGGGTTCGAGGGCATCGTCCTGCGCTACGGCTGGCTCTACGGTCCGGGCACCTACTTCGCCTCCGACGGCTCCCAGACCGAAGACGTGCGCAAGCGCCGCTTCCCGGTGATCGGCAAGGGCGAGGGGACCTTCTCCTTCATCCACGTCGAGGACGCCGCCGCTGCGACGGTCGCCGCCCTGGAGCGCGGCACCCCCGGCGTCTACAACGTCGTCGACGACGAGCCGGCGCCGCAGCGTGAGTGGCTGCCCGTCTTTGCCGAGGCGCTGGGGGCCAAGCCGCCGCGCCGGGTTCCCGTCTGGCTCGCCAAGCTCGTCGCCGGGCGGGCCACCGTCGCCAACGCCGTCGGCCTCCGCGGCGCCTCCAACGCCAAGGCCAAGCGCGAGCTCGGCTGGCAGCCCCGCTACGCGAGCTGGCGCCAGGGCTTCCGCGAGGCGCTCGGTTGACCCCACCGTCATAGGATGCCCGCCGCGATGGCCGACCTCGACGCCGCCAAGCAAACGTTGCTCGCCGAGCTGCGCGAGCACTCGCTGGTGATCGGCGAGGTGACGCTCTCCAGCGGCGCCGTGGCGCAGTACTACGTCGACGCGCGCCGGGCGCTGCTGCGGCCGGCGGGGTTCCGCGCCGCCGGCGAGCTGATCGCCGCCGCCGCGGTGGAAGCGGGGGCGATCGCGGTCGGTGGCCCCGCCACGGCAGCGATCCCACCCGCCTGCGCGGCCCTCGCCGTCCCCGCCGGCCAGAGCCTGGTCGGCTTCTTCGTCCGCGGCGAGCGCAAGCAGCACGGCCTTCAGCGCTGGGTCGAGGGGCCGGTCGAGGCCGGCGCCCGCTGCCTTGTCGTCGAGGACACCGTGACCAGCGGCGGCTCCACCGTGAAGGCGATCGAGCGCGTCCGCGAGCAGGGCCTCGAGGTGGTCGGGGTGATCGCGGTGGTCGACCGTCTCGCGGGCGGCGGCGAAGCGATCGAAGCCGCAGCAGCCGCTCCCTACCGGGCGCTCGTCACGATCGACGAGCTGTACCCGGACCGGCCCGACCGCGGCTGACCGCGCTCACCCGCCGCGCACTCGACTACCGGCTCGGTACCCATTGGCGAGCCCCTGCTTTGCAGGGGTTTTTACTCGCCCGGCGACAACGCTCTTTTCTACAGAAACATCATCCTTGACATTAAAAAGGTCTTTGTTTACAGTTCCGCCACCGTCAGTAGCAGGCGGTACAGGGATCACATAACCGAGTCCGTCACAGGGGCCGCAGGGGAAGCGGCCGGCAGAGGGGCTCGAGGGACAAGGAGAGAGCTAAACGTGAGACGCCACGCGAAAGCATCGACCGCGGGATCGACCAAGCGCCAGGCCGGCGGCCTCGGCCGCGCCTTCCGTCGGGCCGTCACCCGTGGTGCCTCGCATCGCTTCAACGGGAGTGGTGCGCGCTCGGACGTCCCTACGGCGGCGAACGTCGCCGGCAGGCGCTCGAGTCTCGCGATCGCGGCCCTCGCGCTTGCCGCCCTTCTCCTCTTCGCCGCACCGGCCTTCGCCGGCACCGCCACCGATCGCCCGTTGCTCTTCAGCTTCGATGGCTCCGGCACCGATGCCGGCGCCTTCTCGAATGTGCGGGCCCTCGAAATCGACCAGTCGAGCGGCACCGTCTACGTGATCGACCAGGGCCACAACGTCCTCGACAAGCTCAGCGCGGCAGGTGCCGCCCAGGACTTCTCGGCGACGGGCAGCTCTTCGCTGGCGTCAGGGTTCAACTTCTCCGAATTCTCCGACGTCGCCGTCGACAACTCAGCCACCAATCCGGGCCGCATCCAGGTGGTGCAGGGGTCCGGCCCGGTTAAAGCCTTCAGTCCCGCGGGCGCCTCGCTTTGGGAATTCTCCGACCTGGGCTTCGCCTGCGGCATCGCGGTCGACACCGCCGGTCACCCCTGGATCAGCGACTCCAGCAGAGTCCACGAGTACGCCAGCACTGGCAGCCCGCCGGCCGAAATCAGCCTGCTTGAAACTGCGCCAGATCAACCCTGTCGGCTGGATGTCGATGCCAGTGGCAACGTCTACGCCAACCGCTACTTGGAAGGTGTCGACAAGTTCGAAGGCGGCGTCCTCGGCCCGACGATCGACTCAGCCCCGAGCAACGGCGTCACGGTCGACCAGTCGAGCGCCACCGGCCACGTCTTCACGCTCCACGGCGAAGACTTCAACGAGTACGAATCCTCGGGCACGCTCGTCGGGACCTTCGGCTCCGGCGCGATCGGCAACGGCCAGGGGATCGCCTACGACAAGGCCCTCGATCGCGTCTACGTCTCTGACGGCAGCTCGAACACGGTCAAGGTCTTCGGGCCGCTGGTCAGCGGCACGGTTCCCGACCCGACGATCGAAGCCAGCGAAGTCGGGGTCTCCAAAGCGAAATTCCACGGCAAGATCAACCCGCAGAGCGTCCCCAACAGCTACTTCTTCGAATGGAAGGAAGGCGAAGGGGAAAGCTGGTTTGGAGCGCAAACCTCCGCGCCGCAGTCCCTGCCCGAAGACAGCTCAGAACACGCGGTCTCCTTCAACGCCACCGGGCTCAGAGGCAACACGACCTACCAGGTGCGCCTGGTCGGCGTCAACACCGAAAACCACCTGAGGGCGGTCTCCAGCGCCGATACCTTCGCCACCGCCACCGCCACTGCGGCCCCAGCCGTGACGATCGCCGCGCCTTCCTCGGTGACCACGACGACCGCGAAAGTCACGGGCACCGTCGACCCCCAGGAAGACTTCGGCACGACGTGGCACACCGAAATCAGCACCGACCCCGCCTGTTCCTCAGAATTCTCCGAAGGGCCCACGGAAAACCTCGAATCCGAAGTCACCAGCCCGGTCTCCGAAGACCTCACCGGCCTGCTTCCCAGTCAGCATTACTGCGTGCGGATCAGCGCCACCAACAGCTTCGGCCCCGCGGCTTCTGAAACCAAAGAATTCACCACCCAGGCGATCGCACCGGACCAGGTCTTCACCGCCTTCGCGGCGCCGAGGACCGACACGACGGCCCGTATCAACGCTCGGGTGAACCCAGAGGGCGCCCCCCTCACCTACCACTTCGAATACAGCGAAGACGGCGGGGCCACCTGGATCCCGCTGGCGAACCGCCAAAACACGAGCGGCGCCAGGGTGCAGATCGTCGTCGCCGACGAGCTCACCAACCTCCAGCCGAACACCACCTACAGCTACCGCTTCTTTGCCGAAAACAGCGGCGGCCCCGCTTCCCCGCAGGGTGATGCAAAGACCTTCACAACGCGCACGAGCGCCGAAACCGTTCTGCCGGCGCGCGGCATCGAGCTGGTCAACAGCCCCGACAAGGGGGTTCAGAACGCCACCCCTCCGCTGCTCGGCAGCGGGCAGCCGCCCCTGTCCGCCGATGGCAACAGCTTCGTGTGGACCGTCACCGGCGGCGCACCCGGCGGGACCAGCGGCGCCTCCAATGCGTTCCTGGCCGGCCGCGGCGCCGACGGCTGGCACTCGCGCAGCTTGCTCCCCCCGGCCCCGGTGCAAGTGGGTGGCGGCAGTCGTCAGTATCTGCCCGCGTCGATCTCCGCGGATTTCTCCCACTTCCTCTTCGCCACCCTCAACGGGAGCGGCGCACCGCTTCAGGCTCTGCCCGGGAGTACGTACGCGCGCCTCGACGCAGAACAGAACCAGGAACTTCTCGCCACTGTCGAAGCTGAAAGAGGCAACTTCGCGCGTCTGGATTTCGACGCCACCGACGATCTCGAGCACGTCCTGATCGTCAACAGCGATACGCACCTGCTCGAAGACATCGGCGACGGCAGCCCCGAAGTGGTCGGCCTGATGAGCGACGGTCTGCCGCCGGCCTGCGGCATCCCAATCGGTGAGGGCTTCAAGGGGGTCGGCAATGCCCTGGCTGGCCATGCCCAGAACTACCCCGGCTACCACTGGCTCGCGACAACCGATGCCTCCCGTGTCTTCTTCGAGTCCGCGGGGAACACCTGCAACGGAAGGCTGAACCTCTACGTCCGCAACCGCGAAACCGACACCACCACCGAGATCGCACCGGCCATAACGTCGAGCGTCGAGTTCATCCGTGCGACCCCGGATGGCCGGAGCGCCTTCCTCGTCTCCAGGGATGAGCTGAATGGCGAAGACACCAATTCGAACGGGGATGTCTACCGCTGGGATGAAGGCTCCGGCTTGACCTGCCTCACCTGTGTGGTCCCCGACGCGGGAATAACCACCTACAACGGCGGCTCGCTCCACACGCTCGTATCGGATGACTCCTCACACCTCTACTTCGAGTCGCCAAGACAGCTGATTCCAGGGGAGGGTGTTGACGGCGAGTACAACCTGTATGTGGTGAGCGGCGGCGAGCTGCGCTACGTCGCGACGCCACACGACAGGGAAAACGATCTTTTGGACGAAAATTCCGCCCGAATCTCCAGCGACGGCAACGTCCTCGTCTTCCGCTCCTCCGAAAACCTGCTGACGGAAGACGCGATCACTGCGGAATGCCTGAGCACCGGGGGGGGCCATGATCACCCATGCAACGAGCTTTACCGCTATGACGATCGCGATGGCAGCCTCGAGTGCGTGTCGTGCAGGCGAGGCGGTCTCACCACGGGCGGCACCGACAGTAACTTCGCCCTCTCCGCCGACGGGGAAACGATCGCCTTCGTGAGCGGCGGGCCGCTGCTTGCCGAAGACATCAACGGGGCTCCCGACGGGTATGAGTGGTATCGCGGCTCGCTCAGGTTGATCAGCGACGGCGAATCGAAATACCCGCAGTGGGGTGCGGGCAGCGCATCCGCGGTCAAGGTGCTGGGCGTGGACGCGGACGGAAGTGACATCTTCTTCTCCGTCGCGGCGCCCACCCCGGTTACGGGATACGAGCACGACGGGCTCGTCAACATCTATGACGCGCGGGTCGGCGGCGGCTTTCCGCGGCCGACGTCACCTGCTCCCTGCAGCGGGGACTCCTGTCAGGGGCCGTTGCAGGCGGCTCCGGAGGGCGCCACGACCGCAAGCGCGGGGTTCAGCGGGCACGGCAACGTGGCGCCGCAGGTACACAAGCGGCGCCCATGCGCGCACAAGCGTGGTCAGGCAAGACGCCACTGCGTGAGGAAACACAAGAGGCAGGCACGAATTGCGAATGCCCACGACAACACGGGGAGGGCAAAGTGATTGCCCGCCGGCGGAACAGGGAGAGCAAAGCCATGAGCGAGAAGAAGACCAGCGCGCCCGCCCACCGCGGACCGCACCGAGCAGTCCTCTGCGCCGTCGTTGCCGCCCTCTGTGTCCTGGGCATGGCGCCCCTGGCACGCGCTGCCTCGGGCCCGGCCTATGCCGTCAAGGCCAACTGGGGTGACACCTACCTTCAGCCCGGTGGGGAAGGCCAGTTCTTCCTCTACATCCGCAACGACGGAGATGAAACCGGCGCGGAACCGCTGACGATCAGCGATCAGCTTCCGGCCGGGGTCAGCATCAACTCGATCGAATGGGTAAACGCAAAGACCCATTTCGACCTCTCGACCTTCTGCTCGGGCGCCGGAACCGGCACGCTGAGCTGTACGCTGCCGAGCGCGAAAGTCGCCGAACTGGCGCCTGCTCCAGGGGGGCAATTCGGCCCCTTTCACGGGGACAGCGGCTTCACCCCGAAGCCGACCGGTTTCATGCCCGTCCTCTACATCAACGTGGCCATCGACAGCGGCGCCACCGGGGTCGGCACCAACACGGCGACCGTCTCCGGCGGCGGCGCTGCCCAGGCGGTGAGCGACGTCGACCCGGTTACCTTCAGCGCCACCCCGTCGGAATTCGGGCTGGTTCCGGGCAGCTTTGAAGCAGATCTCTACTCCGGCGAATTCCCCTTCGGCGCCCCGATCCGCCAGGCCGGCGACCGGCCCTTCGAGTTGCGGGTCAACTTCGACGTCACGGAGTCGACCGGGGTGGACCCCGAAGATCACTTTCGCTACACGACCCCGCACGGGCGCCTCGCGGACGTGGAGGTGACCTTGCCGCGCGGAGTTGTCGGCAACCCCGAGGCAACGCCGAAGTGTGACCCGATTGAGTTCGTCAAACAGGGGACGACGCTGAGCTCGACGCAGTGCCCGCCCGACACCCAGGTGGGCTACCTGAATATCTGGTTTGGCAACGGAACCCGCAAGCATGGGGAAGGGTCGCTTTCGGCCGGCAAAGACCCCGCGGCGTCTCTTACGCGGGTTCCGATCTACAACTTGAAGCCGCCGAGGGGCGTTCCCGCCGATTTCGCCTTTTTCGTGGGTGGGCTGGTCCAGGCCCACATCTACCCCAACCTCGATCCGGCCCAGAACTACGCGATCAAGACGGTGACCCCGAACATCTCCGATCAGATTGAGGTGCGGGGCAGTGAGGTCACCTTCTGGGGTGTGCCCGGTGACCCCGCTCACGACAAGACGCGCTTTTTCAACGGCAATCCCGGGACCGACCCGGTAGTGGGCGCCCACTACGGCGCCGTTATCCGCCCCCTGCTGACCAACCCGAGCGACTGCGGCTTTGACAACGGCGCCGCCCGCATCCGCGCCGACTCCTACAACGATCTCGGGAAATTCACGCCGGTCGAAGAGGGCAGCAACCCGCTCAACGTCGAAGGCTGCGATGACCTCAGGTTCCGCTTCAAACCCGACATCGCCCTGGAGCCGACCTCCAGGGACGCCGGGGCCTCGACCGGGCTCGACGTCCACCTCAAGGTGCCGCTGCGAAGCGACGAAGTAAGCGACGCCACCAGGCTCTATGCCCAAAACGGCGACGTGCAGGGGATCGCGACGCCGCCGATGAAGGAAGCGGTGGTCACCTTCCCCCAGGGGATGACGGTCAACCCGGCCGCCGCCCAGGGGCTGGGATCCTGCTCGCCGGCCCAGATCGGGCTCGGCACCGATTCCCCGGTCACCTGCCCGGCCAGCTCCCAGTACGGGACCCTGATCCTGCACACGCCGCTTTTGCCGATCAACGAACAGCCCGAAGGCTTCGTC
The DNA here is from genome assembly GCA_963706605.1 of uncultured Solirubrobacterales bacterium. Lineage (GTDB taxonomy): Bacteria > Actinomycetota > Thermoleophilia > Solirubrobacterales > 70-9 > VRUE01. Next base: position 1,013,294 of record OY970165.1, on the reverse strand, counting down.
TACATCGCCAAGCAAAACGACAACCCCTTCCACAACTTCCTCTCGCTCTACCTGGTGATCCAGGAACCGAACCGAGGGATCTTGGTCAAGATCCCGGGCAGGGTCGACCTCGACCCAAAGACCGGGCAGATCACGACCACCTTCGAAGACCTGCCCCAGTTCCCGGTCTCCGATATGCAGATGAGCCTGAAGGGTGGCCTCAGAGCCGGATTGGTAAACCCGCAGACCTGCGGCACCAAGACGATCGAAGCGACCTTCTACTCCTGGCACGATCCCACCACCCCCCACACGGTCAACAGCAACTACGAGATCACCCAGAACCCCGACGGCTCACCCTGCTTCAAGAGCCCGACGGAACGGCCCTTTGACCCGGCGCTCTCCGGCGGCACGGTCAACAACGCAGCCGGCTCCTACTCGCCGATGGAGCTGCGCCTGCAGCGCACCGACTTCGACCAGGAGCTATCGGGGGTCGAAGGAACCGCGCCTCCGGGCCTTCTGGCATCGCTTAAGGGCGTCGGCCGCTGCTCAGACGCGGCGATCGCCGCGGCGGCGACTCCGGGCAGAACCGGCACCGAAGAGGTCAACTCGCCGAGCTGTCCGGCATCGAGCCTGGTCGGGTCGGTCGACGCCGGCGCCGGTGTAGGCCAGGTATTGACCTACGTCAAAGGCAAGGTCTACCTAGCCGGCCCCTACAAAGGAGCGCCGGTGAGCGGCGTGGCGATAGTCCCGGCGATCGCCGGACCCTTCGACCTCGGCGTGATCGTCACCAGGGCCCCCGGCTACGTCAACCCCAAGACCGCGGAACTACATCTCGTCACCGACCCGCTGCCCCTGATCTTCAAGGGTGTTCCAGTCAGAGTCAGAGACATTCAGGTCCACCTGAACAGAAACCACTTCACCTTGAACCCGACCAACTGCGAACCGTTCGCCTTGACCGGAACCCTGTTCTCCTCCGAAGGCAAATCAAAGCAGGGAGGAAGCCGCTTCCAGGCAGCTGACTGCGCCTCCTTGGGCTTCAAGCCAAGGCTCGAAACCCGTCTCTTCGGCGGAACGCACAGAGGAGCCCATCCGAAGTTCAGGGGTGTCTTCAAAGCCAGAGAAGGCGATGCCAACGTGAGGGGAGCCGTGGTCACGCTGCCGCGCTCTGAGTTCCTCGACCAGGCGCACATCAGGACGATCTGCACCCGCGTGCAGTTCGCCGCCGGCGGCGGCAACGGGGAACAGTGCCCGGCGGGATCGATCTACGGCCACGCCGTGGCAAAGACCCCCTTGCTCGAAGAAGAACTGCAGGGACCGGTCTACCTGCGGTCTTCAAACCACAACCTGCCCGACTTGGTCGCAGACCTGCACGGCATCGTCAACGTCGAAGTCGTCGGCAGGATCGACTCGATCAAAGGCGGGATCAGGGCCAACTTCGAACAGATCCCAGACGCCCCGGTCGAAAGCTTCACGATCACGATGCAGGGCGGCAAGAAGGGCCTGCTCGTCAACAGCAGAAACATCTGCGCCCACGACTACAAGATCAACGCCGAATTCAAAGGCCAAAACGGCAAGGAAGCCACCCTGACCCCCACCCTCAAGGCTTCCTGCAAAGCCCAGCGGAAAGCCAAACGACGTTGAAGCGGGCGGTAAGCGCAGTATTGGCCGCTGCCCTTTTGGCAGCGGCCCCGCAGGTGGGCGCGGAGCTGGTCCAGAAGGGGACCATCCGGGTGGCGCTCAGCGGCACGCTCTCACCGACCAGGCTGCCACGGCACGGAACAGCGCCGATCAAGGTCTCGATCGGCGGCCACATCTCCTCCACCTCCCCAAGCGCTCCCCCACCCCAGCTTGAGCAGGTCAGCTTCGCCTTCAACAAAGCGGGCAAGCTCGACCTCGCAGGCCTGCCCCGTTGCAGGTTGGGCCACATCGACCCCTCGACCACCCAGGAGGCGCTGCTTGCTTGTGAACCCTCCTTGATCGGAGAAGGCCACTTCTCGGCAAACGTCCGCTTCCCCGAGCAGTCCCCCTTTCCCTCCGAGGGGAAGGTATTGGCCTTCAGCGGAGTGCTCAGGGGACAGTCGGTGATCTTCGCCCACATCTACGGCACCAAGCCGGTCCCGACCTCCTACGTCCTTCCTTTGACGATCTCCCACAAAGGCGGGATGTTCGGCACCGTGATGCACGCCTCCCTGCCCGAAGCCACGGGGGAATGGGGATACGTCACCGGGCTTGACCTGAAGTTGGGCAGGACCTACTCGGTCCACGGCAAGAAGCGGAGCTTCCTCTCCGCAGGATGCCCTGCTCCGAAGGGATTCCCCGGAGCCCTCTTTCCCCTCGTCAAAACCTCCTTTGCCTTCGTCGGAGGCAAGACCCTGACCGCGACCCTGAACAGAAGCTGCAAGGCGAAGGGATAGACCATGAAGCAACTCTCAAAGCGACTCAGCTACGCAAACGTCGTCTCGACCCTGGCTTTGTTCTTGGCCCTGGGAGGAGCAACGGCATACGCCGTCAGCCAGCTCCCGCCGAAGTCGATCGGCGCCAAGCAGCTGCGACCCGGAGCGGTAACCGCAGACAAGATCAGAAAGCACGCCGTCACCGCGCCGAAGATCGAAGCCAACGCGGTGAAGAGCGGCAAGATCGCGGGCGGGGCCGTCAAGGAAGCAAAACTCGCCAACGCTTCAGTCACCAACCAAAAGCTCTCAAACGGAGCGGTCTCCACCGAGAAGATCGCTAACGACGCAGTCGGAGGCGCTCAGGTGAACGAGTCGACCCTCTCCCAGGTGCCGAGCGCCCACGCCGCAGATACCTCGACCTTTGCCGAATCTGCGAACCCGGTCGCCTTTGCCGCGGTCAGCCAGGAAGGGAACGTCGATACGGCTCAGTCCAAGGGAGCGATCACGGTCACCCAGGGCAAAGAAGGCGGCATCTACTGCGTCTCGGTTGCGGGCTTTTCCCCCAGGGGAGCCCAGGTCACCCCCCGCTACACCGTCAGCGGCACGGTGGCCACCTTCGTCACGATCGGTGGCACCGGGGACTGTCCCGCTCCCCAGGTCGAGGTGCAGACCTTCAACGCCGGCAGCCGGGTCAAAGAGCCGTTTTACGTGGTCTTGTATCGGTAGAGGGTGAGCGGAAGGGGCCAGGGTAGGCTTCGAGCATGGACCCGACCCCGAACCCTGACGAGGCCGCAGCTATCGCCGCGGCGGTTGAGCGGTTCCGCCTGGAGACGGCTTCGGCGGCGGAGGCGGTCGATGCCGCGACCAGCTCCTGGCAGCGCGCCGCGCTGGTCGAGGGGGTTGGCGCCAAGGAGAAGGTGCGGGAGCACCGAGAAGGGGGATTCGAATGGCTGTCGTGAAGATCATCGAGCTGGTCGGCAGCTCGAAGACGTCGACCGACGACGCGGCGAAACAGGCGCTCGCCCAGGCGCAGGGCACGCTGCGCAACGTCCGCGCCGTCGACATCGTCTCGACCGGGATCCGGGGTGAGAACCTGGATGAGTACCGCGCCCACGTGCGGGTCGCCTTCCTGGTCGAGGGGACCGAGGTCGATTAGATGGCAGACGAGACGAAGGAAGTCTCGCGCGAGGAGGCGCAGAAACTGGTCGAGGAGGGCGCTCAGCTGATCGACGTGCGTGCCGACCATGAGTGGGAGGCGGGCCGGATCGCCGGTGCCACCCACCTGCCGCTGGCCGAGCTGGCCGAGCGGACCGGGGAGATCGACAGGGACCGTCCGGTCGTCCTTTACTGCCGTGGGGGCAACCGCTCGACGATGGCGACCGAGGCGCTCACCGAGGCCGGCTTTGACGCGGCGAAGCTGAGCGAGGGGGTCGTCGGCTGGGCCGAGGCGGGCCTGCCGCTCGAGCCCGAGAAGGACGGTTACGTCGCCGAGTCGGGCGAAGCGGCCTCGATCCTCCAGGCACGAAAAAGGGCTGCTCAGACTTAAATACCCTAATCCCTGTCAGGTTTTGCTATTTTCCTGGCTGTGGAGGTAGTCGTAGACCAGGACAAGCAGCAGCGCGGCAAGGGGCGCACCGGCACGCTCGAGAACCCCGAGACCTACGAGAACGTCCCGGGTCACATCATCCCGATCATCGAGCGCGAGTTCGACGACTTCGACAATGAAGCCGAGCAGTTCCTCTCCGGCGCGCTCGCCGAAGAGCAGTTCATCGGCTTCCGTCTCAAACAGGGCGTCTACGGGCAGCGCCAGCCCGACGTGCAGATGGTTCGCGTCAAGCTTCCCTTCGGCGGCGTCACGCCGGAGCAGATGGAGGCCTTCGGCACCGTGGTCGAGAAGTGGGCCCCCCTGAACAAGGGCCACATCACGACCCGCCAGAACATCCAGATCCACCACGTGCCGCTGCGCGACATGGAGTCGCTGTTGCGCGAAATCTCCGAGGCCGGCCTCTCCTCCCGCGAGGGCTGCGGCAACACCATGCGCAACGTCACCGGCGATCCCTGGGCCGGAGTCGCCGCCGACGAGGTCTTCGACCCGACGCCCTACGCCGGCGCCTACGTCCGCTACTTCGTCCGCCACCCGACCACGCAGCTGATGCCGCGCAAGATCAAGACCTCCTTCACCGGCTCCGACGAGGACCGCGCGATCAGCGGCATCCACGACATCGCCTTCCTCGCCCGCGAAAGGGATGGGGTCAAGGGGTTCGAGATACGGGTCGGAGGCGGCACCTCGATCATGGCCCGCGTCGCCCCGACCCTCTACGAGTTCGTCGAGGCTGACAACGGCGACTACATGAAGGTCGCCGAGGCGGCGCTGCGGATCTTCGATCGGCAGGAGTGGCTGCGCGTCAACCGCGCCCGCGCCCGGATCAAGGTCCTGGTCGACAAGATCGGCATCGACGCCTTCCGCGAGCAGGTCGATGCGGAGCTGGAGGGCGATTGGGCCGATGAACGTGATTTCGACGTCGAGCGGCTGCGCTTCGACGACGAGGAGGAGGCCAACGCCCCCGAGGCGCCGGCTGCCTCCGCTTCCCCCAACGGCGACCGCACCGAGTTCGACCGCTTCCTCGAAGGCAACGTGCAGCCTCAGCGCCAGGAGGGCTTCGCCGCGGTCGAGGTGAAGATCGAGCGCGGCGACCTCACCCCGGAGCAGTTCCGCGGGCTGGCGGCGATCATGCGCGAGTTCACCGGTGGCTACGCGCGCAGCACCGTGCAGCAGAACCTGGTCCTGCGCTGGGTGCGCGACGAGGCGCTCTACGACGTCTGGCAGCGACTGGGCGAGCTCGGCCTCGCCGAGGCCGGCGCCCGCGAGATCACCGACGTGGTCAGCTGCCCCGGTACCGACAGCTGCAAACTTGGGATCACCAGCTCGATGGGCCTCAACCGGGCGATCAAGCAGCGGGTCGAGGAGATGGAGATCTCCGACGCGCTGACCCGCAAGATCCACATCAAGATGAGCGGCTGCCCGAACGGCTGCAGCCAGCACCACATCGCCAATATCGGCTTCTACGGTGCCTCGTTGAAAGTCGGCGGCCGCCAGATGCCCGCCTACATCCCGCACATCGGCGGCAACTACGAGGGCGGCGAGGTGATCTTCGGCACGCGGCTGAAATCGCGGCTGCCGGCCAAGCGCGTCCCCGAGGCAGTCGAGCGCTGGATCCGGTTGTATGAGGCCGAGCGCGCCGAGGGCGAGGAGTTCAACGCCTTCGCCGAGCGGATCGGCGCCGAACGCTTCGAAACTGAGGTGAAGGAGTTGACGCTGCCGGCCGAGTTCAGCCTCGAGACGATGCAGCAGTTCATCGATTGGAACCGCTCCAGCCCCTACAAAGTGGAGCGGGGCGAGGGCGAGTGCGCGATATGAACCCCGTTGCCGTCGCTCCCGAGATCGACGCCGAGGAGGTCGCCGCCCGCCTCGAGGAGGGCACCGCGACCGAGGCGATCGAGTGGATGTTCGAGACCTTCGGCCAGAGCCACTACATCGCCTGCTCGTTTCAGAAAACGAGCTCGGTGACGGCCCACCTTGCCGCTCAGGTCAACCCCGAGGCCCGCTTCTTCTACCTCGACACCGACGTCCTCTTCGAGGAGACCTACGAGACCCGCGACAAGCTCGCCGCGCACCTCGGGATCGAGTTCGACCGTTTCCACAACCTGACCCTCGAGCAGCAGGAGCAGCAATATGGCGACGAGCTCTGGAAGAGCGACCCCGACGCCTGCTGCGGCCTGCGCAAGGTCGAGCCGATGCGGCGCGCCCTTTCTTCCGTAGACTGCTGGCTCGCCGGCGTCCGCCGCGAGGACTCCACGAGTCGCGCCAAGACCCCCAAGTTCACCTGGGACAAGCGATTCGAGCTATGGAAGCTGAACCCGATAGCGGACTGGTCCGAGCGCGACGTCTGGAACTACATCCGTGAGCACCACCTCCCGTACAACCCGCTTCACGACCAGGGCTACCCATCGATCGGGTGCACCCACTGCACCAAGCCGGTCGGGCCTGGCGGCTCGCCGCGCGCCGGGCGCTGGGCGGGTCTCGAGAAGACCGAGTGCGGGATCAACTAGCGGCGCCCAGCCCTTCCTGACACCCTCCCCCGAACGATTGGTGAGAACTTCGCATGAGCGACACGATGACTGAGCTGTCCCTGAAACTTTCCGAGCGCCACACGGCCGACTTCGAGATGATCGGCAACGGCGGCTTCGCGCCGCTGACCGGCTTCCAGGGCTCCGCCGACTGGGAGCGCGTCTGCGCCGAGATGCGAACCGCCGACGGCGATTACTGGCCGATCCCGATCACCCTCGCGACCGACCTCGAGTGCGTGGTCGGCGACACGGTTGAGCTGGCCAGTGACGAAAGCAAGTCGCTGGGCCGGATCAAGGTCGAGGAGGTCTGGGAGCGCGACGCCAGGAGTGAGGCGGAGCGGGTCTACGGCACCACCGACGAGGCCCACCCCGGAGTCGCCGCGATCTACGAGGAGGGCAACCGTTGCATCGCCGGCCCGATCGAGGTCGACGCGCTGCCCGACCACGACGAGGCTTTCATGCGCCGCTACAAGACGCCGGCCGAGACGAAGCAGGAGTTCGCCGACCGCGGCTGGAAGCGGATCGTCGCCTTCCAGACCCGCAACCCGATCCACCGCGCCCACGAGTACCTGACCAAGGCGGCGCTGGAGACCTGCGACGGCCTCTTCATCCAGCCTCTGATCGGCAAGACGAAGGCCGGCGACATCCCCGCCGACGTGCGGATGCGCTGCTACGAGGTGCTGATGGAGAAGTACTACCCGCAGGACCGCGTGATGCTCGGCGTGAAGCCGGCGAAGATGCACTACGCCGGCCCGCGCGAGGCCGTCCTGCACGCGATCGTCCGTCGCAACTACGGCGCCACCCACTTCATCGTCGGTCGCGACCATGCCGGCGCCGGTGACTATTACGGCACCTACGACGCGCAGAAGATCTTCGACACGATCGACATCGACGAGCTCGGGATCGAGCCGCTGATGTTCGAGCACACCTTCTGGTGCAACGAGTGCGAGGGGCTCGCCTCGAACAAGACGTGCCCCCATGACCAAGAGGCGCGCCTCTTCCTTTCCGGGACGAAGGTCCGCGAGATGCTCGGCAACGGCGAAAGGCCGCCGCACGAGTTCTCGCGCGACGAGGTGGCCGACATACTTATCGACGCTTACAAGGAGGACTGACGTAACGATGGCTGGCGAGCAAGGCTTCACCCTCTGGTTCACCGGACTCTCCGGTGCAGGCAAGACGACCATCTCCGGGATCCTGGAGACGCAGCTGCGCGAGCGCGGCTCGAAGCTGGAGATCCTCGACGGCGACATCGTGCGCGAAAACCTCTCCAAGGGGCTCGGCTTCTCGAAAGAGGACCGCGACACCAACATCCGCCGCATCGCCTTCGTCGCCGACCTGCTCAGCCGCAACGGCGTGCCGGTGATCACCGCGGCGATCTCCCCCTACGCGGAGATCCGCGACGAGGCCCGCGAGAACATGGGCGAGCGTTTCATCGAGGTCTACGTCAAGGCCTCGGTCGACACCTGCGCCGAGCGCGACGTCAAGGGCCTCTACGCGAAAGCCTTCGCCGGCGAGATCAAGGAATTCACGGGAGTGTCCGACCCCTACGAGGCGCCGGACAACCCCGAGGTCGTCTGCGACACCGAAAGCGAAAGCGCCGAGGAGTCGGCCCAAAAGCTGATCGAGTACCTCGAGCAGCGGGACCTGATCCCGGCGGCCGCCGTCACCGCCTGACGGCGGTACGCCTAGCGGTGCCTGACGCGCAGCCTTCCCCACATCGTGGAGACCAGCAACGCCAGCATCGTCGCGAAGTAGAGGATGATCAAGAGGGTGAAGAATTCTTCACCCTTCGACACTGAGCCATAGTCCGGCGCGCCGGCCTGGGTGCTCGGTTCGGCGAGGGCGGGATCGCCACTCGCTCGGCTGATCCCCAGCACGTGTGGTTGAGCGGCGTCGGATGCCCTGAGCGGGCGCGCGCCCTCCCCTTTCACCAGGACCGCCAGAAGGGCCGCCAGGACGGGATTTACTCGGCCGAGCTCGATCGCAGGCCAGACGCGAGCGAGCCACCGGTGCCGAGGAGCTGCCTTCGCCGGTCTGACTGAAACTGGAGCAGCGGAGGTGGCGCGTTTCGGCTGGGCCGTTTCCGCTGCGGGGGCGCCGCCCCCGGCCGGATCGCCTGCAGGGGCCGATTCCGCGCCGTCACCGCTTCTTTGGCGAGGCAGCCCTCCCTCGCTGCCGGCAGAGTGGGTCACCGGCTTCGGCGCGTTCTCCGCGGGGCTTGCCGCCGTGTCGTTCGTTGCGGCCGGAGTCGGCGGCGGCTTGACCTCGGCGGGCAACTTGACCGGAATCTGGGGAGCGGCCGGAGCTGCAGCCGGGGTCGAAGGTGGCACGGCCTGCGGGAGCGACTGCGTTATGGGTGCGGTAACCGGCGCGACGACCGACGCGGCGGTCGCTTCCACCTCTCCCACCAGCGAGGCGGAGGCCGAATCTGCGCCGAGAGCCCACGCGCACAGGACGATCCCGGCAACTGCGAAAGGGATGCGGTGCTTCGGTGAGCGCTGAGGTCGCTTTGCCCCCATGACCTTAGAATCTACCCGATTTTTGGACAGATATACCACTATATTAGGTAGAGAACCCAAGTTGGCCCATGCCTGGGTCGTCGTCTACTACACAGGGCGCGGCGGCACTCGAGGCTCGGCGAGGCCGTAGGTGTCGTAGGCCCCGAAGCGCGAGAAGGTCTTGTGGGTGGGGCCGTGGTAGTCGGATGAGGCCGTGGGGATGAGGCCGAGCTCGTCGCAGAGCTCGAGCAGGTGGGCGGTCTGCTCCTTGCTGTGGGTCGGGTAGAAGGTCTCGACGCCGTCGACGTCGAGGGCGCGGATCAGCTCGTCGACCTCGGTGGGCTCTGAGATGTCCCAGTAGGGGTGGGCGACGACGGCGACACCGCCGGCCCCCTTGATCACCTCGACCGCCTGCTCGGCGCTGGGCCAGCGGCGGGGGACGAAGGCCTTGGCTCCCGGCACCAGGTACTCCTCGAAGAACGGTCCGAGGTCGCCGGTCGCGCCCGCCGCGCGGGCGATGTGGGGACGGCCGATCGAGAGCGCGTCGCCGGCCTCGCGGACGGCGTCCTCCAGGTGCAGGTCGAAGCCCTCGCGGCGCAGGTTCTCGACGATCTCCCCTGCGCGCGTCACCCGCTCGTGCTGGGCCCGCTCGCAGGCGGGAGCGATCGCGCCCAGGTCGATCCAGTAGCCGCAGATGTGCAGGTCTTCGGCGTACTCGTGCACGCACGACATCTCGATCGCCGGCACCAGCTCGACCCCCGCTCGCTCCGCCGCCTCCGTCGCCTCGCCAACCCCGGCGATCGCGTCGTGGTCGGTCAGCGCCAGCGTCGTCACGCCGGCCGCGGCGGCTTCCTCGACGACCTGGGCGGGTGCCAGCTGCCCGTCGGAGACGGTCGAGTGCGACTGAAGCTCGATCAGCACCGCTGCACCCTACCCCCACGTGCCGGGAGTTAGCCGTCCATATGGGGGGTTAACTCCCGGCACGTGGGTGGTGGCGTGGATCAGCCGGCGAACTCGCGGATCGCCCGAGTCAGCTCGACCGGCTGGTCCTCGGGGATCAGCGTGTAGCAGTCGGGCAGCTCGACCAGGCGGCTGTCGGGGAACGCTTCGGCGAGCCGGGGGCCGTGCTCGTTGGGCATCATCCTGCCCTCGACGTCCCAGACGACGAGCACGGGACGGTCGAAGGAGTCCAGCGCCGGCGTGGCGGCGCGCAGGTCGTGCCTGCCCTTCATCGCCGCGCCGGTGTACTTGCGGAAATCGCGGCGGATCTCCGCTCTCCCCAGCGGCTCGAGCCATTCGCGCATCAGCTCGTCGGGAACGCCGTGCTTGCTCATCTGACCGAAGACGAACGGCAGCCCGCGCAGGGCGGGGCGGAGGAGCACCTGGCGCATGATCCGGATGCCGCCGGGAAGCTTGGCCGAGAGCCAGGCGCTGTGGCCGGCGAGGCCGGGAGGGTAGTTCTCGAACGCCTCGCAGGAGACGAGGACGAGCTTGCCGACGCGCTCCATCAGCCCGTCGGCGATCATCACCTGGGCGCCGCACCAGTCGTTGAAGCAGAGCGTGACGTCGCGCAGGTCGAGGCGTTCGAGGAACTCGGCGAGGAGCCGCCCCATTCCGCGCAGCGAGAGGTCCGCGTCAGCATGCATCGGCTGCCGGTGGGCACCCATCGGCAGGACCGGCAGCACGCAGCGGTGGTCGGCGCGCATGTCGGCAAGGACGTGGCGCCACTGGCGCCAGTCCATCGCCAGCCCGTGCACCATCACCACGACCGGTCCTTCGCCGCCAGTGTCCTCGTACTCGATCTCACCAGCTGAGAGCCCGATCAACACGACGGCGGACCTTAGCCGGCCTCGGAGGCGTGATGGGGATACCCCTGAACGGGCGGATACTCAGAGCGCGGCGAAGCCCGCGAGTCCGAGCAGGGGTATCCCCATCACGCCTCCTGTGGTCTGAATAGACTGCGCCGCCGTGTTCGAGAAGGTGCTGATAGCAAACCGCGGCGAGATCGCGATCCGCGTCGCGCGGACCCTGAAGGAGATGGGCATCGGGTCCGTCGCCGTTTATTCCGAGATCGACCGCGAGGCGCCGCACGTGCGCGAGGCTGACGAGGCCTTCCTGATCGGCCCCGCGGTGCCGGCCGAGAGCTACCTAAACATCGAGAAGATCATCGCCACCGCGAAGGAGGCAGGCGCCGAGGCGATCCATCCCGGCTACGGCTTCCTCGCCGAGAACGCCGACTTCGCCAAGGCCTGTGCCGAGGCCGACATCGTCTTCATCGGCCCCCCACCGGGGGCGATCGAATCGATGGGCTCGAAGACGCGGGCGCGCGAGATCATGGCTGCGGCCGGGGTGCCGATCGTCCCCGGTGCGACTGAGGCGGCCCAGGACGTCGAGGCGGCCAGGCGGCAGGCCGAGGAGGCCGGCTACCCGGTCGCCTGCAAGGCAGCGGGCGGCGGTGGCGGCAAGGGCTTCCGCGTCGCGATGACGCCGGACGACCTCGAGGAGGCCTTCGAGGGCGCCGCTCGCGAAGGCGAGAAGTTCTTCTCCGACGACCGCGTCTACGTCGAGCGCTACCTCGAGGATCCGCGCCACGTCGAGGTCCAGGTGCTGGCCGACTCGCAGGGCAACGTGATCCACCTCGGCGAGCGCGACTGCTCGATCCAGCGCCGTCACCAGAAGGTGATCGAGGAGGCGCCGGGGCCCCAGGTCGATGCCGAGATGCGCGAGCGGATCGGCAAGATCGCCACCGACGCGGCCGCCGCGGTCGGCTACCGCGGCGCCGGCACGGTCGAGGGAATGCAGGTCGGCGAGGAGTACTTCTTCCTTGAGATGAACACGCGGGTCCAGGTCGAGCACTGCGTGACCGAGATGGTCACCGGCGTCGACATCGTCCGTGAGCAGGTCCTGGTCGCGGCCGGTGAGGCGCTCTCGGTCTCCCAGGAGGAGGTCGAGCTGCGCGGCCACGCGATCGAGTGCCGGATCAACGCCGAGGCGGCCCACAAGAACTTCGCGCCGGCGCCGGGGGCGATCTCCACCTACCGTGAGCCGGCGGGACCGGGTGTCCGCGTCGACTCCGGGGTCGAGGCCGGCTCCGAGGTGACGCCGATGTACGACCCGATGGTCGCCAAGCTGATCGTTTGGGACGTCGACCGCGAGCACGCGACGCGGCGGATGCTGCGGGCCCTGGGCGAGTACGAGGTCGGTGGCCTGACCACGCTGATCCCCTTCCACAGCACGATCCTCGCCACCGAGCAGTGGGCGAAGGGGGAGACCTGCCGCGACCTGATGGAGGACCGCGAGTGGCTGAAGACGACGGCGCCGGAAGTGGCGGAGGCGCCGGAGGTGGCGGAGGGCGCCGAGGTCGTCACCCGCGACTACAAGGTCGAGGTCTCCGGCAAGCTCTTCGACGTCAAGGTGATCGGCGAGGCCGCCGCGGGTGGCGCGGCGCCGGCCGCCGCCGGCAAGCGGCCGCCGAAGCGCGAGCGCAAGTCGGGCGGGGGAGCCGGCGCCTCCAGCGAGTCGCTGCCCTCGCCGCTACAGGGGACGGTGCTGAAGGTGGCCGTCGAGCAGGGCGCCGAGGTCTCCGAGGGCGACCTGATCTGCGTGATCGAGGCGATGAAGATGGAGAACGAGATCGCCGCCCACCGCTCGGGCAAGGTCACGACCCTCAACGTCGCCGAAGGCGCTGCGGTCTCCTCCGGTGACGTGCTAGCGGTCATCGAGTAACAGCAGCTCAGCCCGCCTACTTGCCTCGATGTTCGTGTTCGCGGCGTTCCTTTTCGCGTTCTTGTTCGTGTTCGCGAATTTCCTTCTGCCGTTGCGCCTGGAAGCGCTGGAATTCAATCCTGGTCAGCGGTAGCGGCGGCGTCGGTTCGCGGCATTCACGGCCGACGCAGTTCTCGTAGCGCCGCAGCTGTCGATGGAGGAAGTTGCGAATCGGGTAGTAGTTCGGCTCCTTGACGATGTTGTTGAGCTCATACGGGTCCTTGTTGATGTTGTAGAGCTCTTTCTCCCCGTCGGGCCAGGCGATGTACTTGTAAGGGCCGAGACGGATTCCCTCGTAGTTCAGCGGGGGGGCCAAGAGCGAGGCGTGGGCGAGGGGCGGGGTGGGCGCGCTCGAAGCCTGTGCGCTCCCGCCCGTGCTTCCGTTGCCCCCCGGACGGCCACCGTCGCCTTCGCCGGTCGTGGAGATCGCTCCGTTCGCTTCGACGTCGCTCGTCTGGACGAACGACTCGAAGATGATCGGCCGGCGGGTGCGCAGGTCCGGGTCGCGCAGGAAGGGGACGAGCGAGCGGCCGTCGATGCTCTTGTCCGCTTCGACGCCGGCGAGTTCGAGGATGGTCGGCGCGATGTCGATGTTCGCCGCCAGCTCACCGGTCGAGGTGCCGGGTTTGATCCCGGGACCGCGGATCAGGAAGGGCAGGTGGGTCGCGGGCTCGTAGGCGAGGAACTTGCCGCCGATCAGCCGGTGCTCGCCGAAGAAGAAGCCGTTGTCGGAGGTGAAGAGGATGTAGGTGTTGCGCAGCCGTCCCATCGCGCCCAGGGTGTCGACGACCTGTTTGACGCCGTCGTCGACCGAGCGCAGCGACTCGAGCTGCTTCTCGTAGTAGGTGCGGTAGATCTTCTTGTCGGTCGGGGTCAGATGAGGGGCGTCGCGGATGAAGCGAGGCTTGTCGCTGACGTTGCCCTCGTCGAAGCCTTCGGCGCGGTCGTGCGGCAGCCGCGCCCCCTTGAACCAGTCGTAGTGACGCGGCGCCGGCTCGGGTCCGGCCGGGTGCCGAAAGTCGCCGTGTGGCGCGGTGTAGTCGAGCTGCAGGTAGAACGGTTGTTCAGCCGGAGTCGCCAGCATCTCCTGCGTCGCCAGCGAGGTGAACGTATCGGTTGCGTAGTAGCAGGGCAGCCCGTTGGTCGGCGCGAAGGGGCAGCCGATGTCGTCGCGGACTCCGTATTCGCGCGTTTCCCAGCTGCCGGGGTCGCCGTAGGGCCCTTCGACCTGGCCGTTGTTGTTGAGCGTGTAGCCGTAGAAGTAGTGGTTGGTGTCCGCCTTCAGCACCGTGTGCCAGGCGTCCCAGCCGGGGGGCACGGTGGTCCCGTTGTCGTACGGTTCGTCGCCGTAGCCGTTGAGGAACTTGCCGACATGGATCGTGCGGTAGCCGGCCCCGTGCAGCCAGGTGGCGATGTTGTGTTCGAAGGCGGCGCGGAAGGAGAAGCCGTAGTAGCCGCCGTTCGGCTGGACGTTGCCTTTGACGCCGGTGTTGTGGGCGTAGCGGCCGGTCATCAGGCTCACCCGCGACGGGCAGCAGAGCGGGTAGGAGACGTAGTAGCGATTGAAGGTCATGCCCCGGTTGGCGATCAGGTTCAGCGTGTTCGGCATCGCCCTCGTCTTGGGAGCGCCCGGATAGGAGCTGAAGGCGGCGTAGAGTCCGTCGAGGGTCTGGTCATCGGTCTGGATCACGACGAAGCTGGGCGGTTCTTCGTTGGGGTCGAGGGGCGGTTCTTCCGCGGCGCCGTGAGCCTTGCCCACGCCGAGGACCAGCGCGCAGAGAAGGGTCAGCAGCGCCGCCGCCGTCTGCAGGCGAGCGCGCGAAGACACTCGGGTTTGGCTGACTCGGTCCATCGAATACGCGTCGCCCAGGCGACTCTGGGTCCGTACAAGGGTCGAAACCGCCGCCTCAGGCGAAGTTGCGAAGGGGGAACGCTAGAAGACGCTCAGGACGCGCCGAGCTTTTTCGCCGCGTCGCGGAAGGTTTTGACGGTGGCGCTCGGCGCTTTGCGGCCCTCGAGTTTCTCGCCGTGGCGGTTGACCCAGATCACCGGGACCTTCATCTTCAGCAGCGGGGCGACGTCGGTCGTGTAGTCCGAGCAGATGTGGACCCAGCCTTTTTTGCCGCCGATCCGGCGGGCGCACTCTTTGAAGTGGACCGGGTCGGGCTTGTAGCTGCGCACCTGCTGCGCGGTGACGACCAGGTCCAGTTCGGTGCGCAGGTGGCGGCGGGAGATGCCGAGCAGTTTGTCGTCGACGTTGGAGATGATTCCGATCTCGTAGCGTTTGCCGAGCCGGTCCATCGCCGCATTGGCCTCGCGGAAGGGCAGCCAGTAGGCGACGCTGTCAGGCAGGAACTGGGCGCGCGAGGGCTCGATCTCCCAGCCCACCTCTCCGGCGATCTTGACGATCGTGCGGCGCAGCACCTCCGCGTACAGTTCGTAGGAGCCGGCCATGATTTCGGCCTGCACCTCCATGAAGCGGGCCAGGAACGGGCCCTCCTCGAAGCTGAAGCCGTCCTTCTCAGCCTCTTTCTTGCAAGCGTCGACGATCCCCTTCTCCCAATCGATCAGGGTGCCGTAGCAATCGGTGGTCACCCACGAGATGGATTTGAGAGCAGGAAGAGGCATCGGCGAGCCGCGGCATTATAGGCTGCCGCCCGCGCCATAGCGGCGCCCTCCCTGATGGACCTCCTCGAGTACCAAGGCAAGCAGCTGTTCGCCGCGCACGGCATAGCCGTGCCCAGCGGCGAGGTCGCGTCCACCGTGGAGGAGGCCGTCGCCGCGGCAGAGCGGATCGGTTACCCCTGCGCGATCAAGGCCCAGGTCCTGATTGGCGGGCGCGGCAAGGCGGGCGGAATCAAGATCGCCTCCGATCGCGACGAGGCCGAGCAGCACGCCGGCGCGATCCTCGGCATGGACATCCGCGGCCCCCACGGTGAGGGACCCTTCCGGGTTGACCGGGTCTGGGTCGAGGGGGGATCGGAGATCGCCGTCGAGTACTACGCCTCGGTGATCCTCGACCGTGGCGAGAAGAAGCTGCTGGCGATGGTCTCCGCCAAGGGCGGCATGGACATCGAGGCGGTCGCCGAGGAGGACCCCGAGGCCCTGGTCAAGGAGCACATCGACCCGACCCGACCCTTTACCGCGGCCGCGGCGAGGCCGATCATCGACGCCGCCGGGCTCGACGAAGACGCCCGCGACGCGGCGGCTGAGGTGCTGGCGAAGCTGGTCGAGGTCGCCGCCGGCGAGGACGCGACCCTGATCGAGGTCAACCCGCTGATCGTCACCGCGGAGCGCGAGGTGATCGCCCTTGACGCAAAGGTGACGATCGACGGCAACGCCCTCTACCGACACGAGGGGCTGGCTGAGCTTGACGCCGAGTCGATCGACGACCCGCAGGAGGCGATGGCGCGGGAGAAGGGCCTCACCTACGTCAAGCTGGAGGGCAACGTCGGCATCCTGGCCAACGGCGCCGGGCTCTGCATGTCGACGCTCGACGTGGTCGCGCAGGCGGGCGGCGCGCCGGCCAACTTCCTCGACGCGGGCGGCGGCTCCAAGGCGGAGGCGATCGTCGACGCGCTCACCGTGATCACCTCCGACGAGAAGGTGACGGCGATCCTCTTCAACATCTTCGGCGGCATCACCCGCTGCGACGAGATCGCCAAGGGGATCGTCGAGGCCTCGGCGCAGCTGAACTTGCAGGTGCCGCTCGTGGTCCGCCTCGACGGCACCAACTCCGAGCAGGGGCTGGAGATCCTCGCTGCGGCGAGCTTGCCCAACCTGCACCAGGAGACGACGATGCTCGGGGCCGCGCGGAAGGTAGTCGAGCTGGCGGGGGCCAACGGCTGATGTCGATCATCATCGACAAGGAGACGAAGCTCGTCGTCTCCGGCCTGACCGGACGCGAGGGCTCCTTCCACGGCCTGCGCAACCGCGCCTACGGGACCGACCTGGTGGCGGGCGTCACCCCCGGCAAGGGCGGCCAGGAGGTCGAGGGGGTGCCGGTCTTCGACTCGATCCGCGAGGCGGTCGAGCGGGAGGGCGCCAACACCTCGATGATCTTCGTCCCGGCCCGCTTCGCCGCGCCGGCGATCGACGAGGCGATCGAGTCCGGCGTCGAGACGGTGATCGCGATCACCGAGGGGATCCCGGTGCTCGACATGCTGGTGACCTACTGGAAGGCAAAGGAGGCTGGCGTTCGCTTGATCGGGCCGAACTGCCCCGGTGTCCTCTCGCCCGGCAAGGCCAACGTCGGCATCATCCCCGCCCAGTTCTTCGACCCCGGCAAGATCGGCGTCGTCTCCAAGTCGGGCACGCTGACCTACCAGATCGGCAACGAGCTGAAGCAGGCGGGCGAGGGCAACTCCTCGATCGTCGGCATCGGCGGCGACCCGATCATCGGCTCCGACTTCATCGACATCCTGAAGCTGTACGAGGCCGACCCGGAGACCGAGCTGATCGTAATGGTCGGCGAGATCGGCGGTGACGCCGAGGAGCGGGCGGCCGAGTTCATCGCCGCCGAGATCTCCAAGCCCGTCGTCGCCTACATCGCCGGCTTCACCGCGCCACCCGGCAAGCAGATGGGCCATGCCGGGGCGATCATCTCCGGCTCCTCGGGCACGGCGCAGGCGAAGAAGGAAGCGTTGGAGGCGAAGGGCGTGCGGGTCGGCGAAAGCCCGACCGAGACGGCAAAGATCGCCGTCGAAGTCCTGCGCGGCTGATCCCGCCTCTCTCGGTTCGACTGCAACTCTTGCGAAGCTTCTGTGTCACAGCAGAAGACCTGTCGTAGGCGAGTAAAGGAGATGCGTGGCTAGGCGTGGGCTTTTCGCCATCGGAGTCGCATTGGCTGGATTTCTGATCATCGTGCCGGGGGCTTTGGCGCGGTATGCGTATGTCACGAACTCCGGTGACGGGACCGTTTCCGTTGTCGAGACGATCAACAACGCCCCGGTGGGCGCGATCCCGGTCGGGGGCAAACCCGTCGACGTGGCGATCTCTCCCGACGGGACCCGCGCTTACGTGGCCAACAAAGGCAGCGACTCGGTCGCGGTGATCGACACCAAGGCAAACGCCGTCGTCGGCACGGTCCCGGTCGGCAAAGAACCGACGGGGATCGCTGTCTCCCCCGACGGCCACCGCGTCTACGTCAGCAACTTCGGCGACGAAACGGTCTCCGTGATCGACACCGGCGCCAACTTGGTGGTGGGTTCGCCGATCGCCGTCGGCAAAGAACCGGATGGGGTCGCGCTCTCCCCCGACGGGACCCGTCTCTTCGTCGCCCAGCGCAGCGGCAACGTCGCGATCGTCGACACGTCGACGAACACGGTCGTCAACTCGGTGCCCGACCCGCGGGGTCCCTCGCGGCTGGCGATCACTCCCAACGGCGGCCGCGGCTTCGCCACCGACGGCGCCGCGGCCTCGGTCAGCCCCTTCAACCCGGCCAACGGGTTCCTGCTCAATCCCCCGCTCGCCACCGGCCCGAAACCGGCCGGGTTGGCGATCGCCCCCCGGAGCGGCACCGGCTACGCCGCCGGCCCGGTTGACGGCACGATCACCCCGATCGATACCTCGCTCGACACGCTGAGCCAATCTCCGATCGGGGGGTTTCCGGGGGCCACCGGAATCGCGATTAGCCCGGATGGACTGCGGGGATACGTGACCAACGCCGCCGGCTCGACCGTGACGATCCTCGACACGACGAACAGGGTCCCCATCGGCGCCATCCCGGTGGGCCCCGCCCCGACCGCCGTCGCGATCCTGCCTGACCTGGGGCCGCAGGCGTCGTTCTTCATCTCGCCGGCGCGCAGGCGGGCAAAAAAGGTCCTCACCTTCCACGCCAGCGGCTCGAAGGACCCCGACGGCAAGATCACCAACTACGCCTGGGACTTCGGCGATGGCGGGCACCTGGAAGGGCCGCAGACCACCCGCGTGCACCGCTACAAGAAGCCCGGCACCTACACCGTCACCCTGACCGTGACCGATGACGAAGGTTGCTCGACCGCGTTCGTCTACACCGGTCAGACGGCCTCCTGCAGCGGCTCGGCCGCCGCCGTCGCCTCCAGCGTGATCACGGTGGGTGACACGGCAGGGCCGATCCTGAAGCTTGCCGGGGCCAAGCGCCAGGGTCTGGGGCACCGGGTCAGCGTCCGGGCGCGCTGCCCGATCGAGCCCTGCGGGCTGAAGGCTCATGGTGTGCTGGTGACGTCGTTCGAACACGACGGCGTGACCAGCCGGCGCACGAGCCGGCTCGGCGCCGCGCAGGCGCTGCGTCCGACTCGGGGCTGGCGCACGCTGCGGCTGCGAGTGCCCGGTCCGGCGCGCCGGACCGCCCGACAAGCCCTGCTCCTCGGCGGCGAGGCGAAGGCCAAGATCTCCGTGGTCGCCCGCGACGACGACGGCGAACTGAGGCTGGCGCAGCAGAAGGTCAAGCTGTTCCTCCCCTAGCCGTTCCCCGTCGAGGACGTGCCGGGAGTTATGCCCCCATATGGTCGTCTAACTCCCGGCACGTCCGGGCAGTGGCGCTTGCGGAGTCGTCGCTCGGGGGCATTGCTAGGGTCAAGGGCGATGGCTGCTGACACGATTTCGTTTGCTCGCGGCGCGCCCAGCGCCGACATCCTGCCGCGGCAGGCCGTGCGCGACGCCGCCGCGGTGGCACTCGCCGAGGACTGGGAACGGGCGCTCTCCTACGGCACCGGGATCGGGCACCCCGGCCTCTGCCAGTGGGTCGCTGAGAGGCACGGTGGCCTGGACGCCGGGCAGGTGATGATCGCCAACGGTTCGCTTGAGGCGGGGGCGATGCTCTTCGAGCACCTGGTCGGGCCCGGCGACCGGGTCGTGGTCGAGCAGCCGACCTACGACCGCACGCTGTTGATGCTGCAGCGGCTCGGGGTGGAGCTGGTGCCGGTGCCGCTGGAGGCCGACGGGCTCGACGTCGAGGCGCTGGAGGCGGCGCTTGCCGAGGGACCGATCAAGCTGGCTCACGTCATCCCCAACTTCCACAACCCGGCCGGCTGCACCCTGTCTGCAGAGAAGCGTGTGCGGCTGGTCGAGCTGGCCGCCGAGCACGACTTCTGGCTGTTCGAGGACGATCCCTACCGCGAGCTCCCCTTCGAGGGCGAGGCGCTGGAGACGATGCTCTCGATCGATACGGCGGGCAGGGTGATCCACGCCTCCTCCTTCTCGAAGACCGTCAGTCCGGGGGTGCGGGTCGGCTACCTGGCCGGTCCGGCCGCAGAGATCGCCGCCCTCGCCAAGCGCGCCAACGAGACCTACATCTCACCCAACATGCTGGCCGAGTCCGTCGTGCTCGAGCTGTGCAGGTCCGGGGGGCTGGACGCCAACATCGAGTTCGTCAAAGGCGCCCTGCGCGAACGTCGCGACGCGCTGGTCGAGGCGCTGCGCGAGAAGATCCCCGAGGCCGAGTTCGTCGTCCCCGGCGGCGGTTACTTCCTCTGGCTCGACCTCGCCGCCGGCACCGACACGCCCGCCCTGCTGGTCGAGGCGAAGGGTGAGGGCGTCGCCTTCGTCGCCGGCCCGGACTTCATGATCGAGGGCGGCGAGAACAGCCTCCGCCTCTCCTTCGCCAGCGTTCCCCCGGAGCGGATCCCCGAGGGTGTCACCCGCATCGCCAGGGCGCTCGATCGGGTCCGCGCCGGTTCGCCAGCCTAGACTCGCAGCCCGCTGTCCGGCTTCCGGTTAGGATGGCGCGGTTCATCCTTCGACGGGAGGCGGGTTTCGGGTGATTGCGGAAAAGCTCCAGCTCAAAGCGACGGTTGCGCTGCTCGCCGCCGCCGCACTGCTGTCCGTCCCGCCAGCGCTGGCCGGCGCAGCCCCACCGCAGTCGCCCCAGCGACCGGTCTGCCCCGGCCCGGCCGCCGCCGGAACCGCCCGCTGCCACGCCCATGTGGTCACCGACCCGAAGGGTGCGCCGACCGTCGCCACGACTCCGAGGGGATACGGCCCGGCTCAGTTCCGCGGCGCCTACGGCTTGCCGGCGGCGGCTCCCGTCTCCCAGACGATTGCGATCGTCGACGCCTACGACGATCCCAACGTCGCCGCCGACCTCAACACCTACAGCACGCAGTTCGGGCTGCCGCTCTGCAACAGCGCCAACCCCTGCTTCCGCAAGGTCAACCAGAGTGGCAACGCCGGGCCCTACCCGCAGGCGAACAGCGGTTGGGCGCTCGAGATCGCGATGGACGTCGAGGTCGCCCACGCGATCTGCCCGAACTGCAAGATCCTGCTGGTCGAGGCCAGCTCCGCAAGTCTCGCCAACCTGGAGGCGGCAGTCAACACGGCGGCGAACCTCGGCGCCAACGAGATCTCCAACAGCTACGGCGGCTCGGAGTTCTCGGCTGAGACGAGCGATTCCGCCTATAACCACCCGGGCATCGCGGTGACCGTCGCCTCGGGCGACAACGGCTACGGATCATTCGGCTTTCCCGCCGCTTCCCCTCACGTGGTGGCGGTGGGAGGTACGACGTTGAGCGTTGGCGCCGGCAATACCTGGGGCGGCGAGACCGCCTGGAGCGGGTCCGGCAGCGGCTGCAGCTCCTACCTGACCGCGCCGGCCTGGCAGACGGCCGACGCCAACTGGGCGCTGACCGGGTGCGGTGCAAGGCGCGGGGTCGCCGACGTGGCCGCGGACGCGAACCCGAGCACGGGCGCCGCGGTCTACGACAGCGTCAAGTACCAGGGCCGCTCGGGCTGGTTCCAGGTCGGCGGTACGAGCCTCTCCTCGCCGCTGATCGCCGCCGTCTACGCGCTCGCCGGGGGCGCCCCCAGCGCCTATCCGGCCGCCGAGCTCTACCCCCGCCAGCAGAGCGTGCCGGCGAGCCTGCACGACGTGACGAGCGGGGCGAGCGGAACCTGCTCGACGATCATCTGCCGTGCGGCGCCCGGCTACGACGGCCCGACCGGCGTCGGAACGCCGATCGGCGTCGGCGCCTTCTAGGGCCGATTGCTAGCGCCCGTAGCGGTCGCTGGACAGAACCAGCTGCTCGGGGATCGCGGCGCGCGGCGGCGGCGGCGGGTCGGCGCGCACCGAGACCGTCTCGGCGACGCTGCGCGAGACCTCGTGCTTGCCGTCGGCGGAGGCGATCGTCACGCCGTCCTCGCCGGAGCTCTCGAGCTCGCCCTCGAGGCCGGGCTCCAGCCCCGCCGCTTTGAGGTAGTGCAGCAGCTCCTCGGCCTCGTTCTCGAAGCGCAGCACGTGGACCTTGGCGCCGACCTCGACGTCGGCGAGAAGCGCGCCGCGCTCGCGGACGCCCTCGACTATCGGGTGCCCGTGCGGGCAGGTGGTCGCGTCGCCGATCGCCGCCCGCATCCGCTCCTCCAGCACCGGCGACATCGCGTGCTCGATCCGCTCCGCCTCCTCATGGACCTCGTCCCAGGGGATGCCGAGCACGTCGGTGAGGAAGCGCTCGATCATCCGGTGGCGGCGGACGATGTGGCTGGCGTGCTCGCGCCCCGACTCGGTGAAGCTGAGCGACTTGTCGCTGTTGCGCTCGACGTAGCCGTCGTCGACCAGGCGGCCGACCATCTCGTGCACCGTGGGCGGCGCGAGCTGCATCGCGCGGGCGATGTTGGCGCCGGTCATCGGCAGCTCGGCCTCCTCCAGCCAGAACATCGTCTCCAGGTACTCCTGCTCGGCGACGGTCGCTGTCTCCATCTGTTCGATCTTAGCCACGCTCCATCAGGGTCGACACGACGGCCTCGTAGAAGCCGTCGCCCATCGCCCCCTCGGTGACCGTGACGTTGTCCCAGGCGCCGAGCGCGGCGCGCAGGCCGGGGTCGCGCTCGGGCCCGTTGGCGACCACAAAGAAGCGGCCGACGGCCGCGGCCACCTCCAGGTCCTCGACCGAGTCGCCGACCGCGATGCACTCGGCCGGGTCATAGGCGCGGGCGCGGGCGTGGGCGGAGACGGCGTTCGCCTTGCTGACCATCCGGGGGACGAGGTGGTAGGCGTGCGTCGGGCCGTCGACGGCGGGCATCTCGCGACCGATCGCGCCGTTGTCGAGCAGGCGCAGGTCGTCATGGCCTTCAGCGACGAGCAGCTCGTTCGCCTCGGCGACGTCGACCTTGCCGCGGAAGAGGTGGGAGAGGACGCGGCCGTGGTGCCAGGGGGCGTGGTACTCCAGCCGCCCTTCGAAGTGCTCGAAGAGGAGCTTCGGGATGCCGCGCCGCTCGATCTTCTCGTAGATGGTGCCCCCCTCGTCGGGGGCGAGGTCGCCGGTGAGCAGCGTCGTCTCGCCCTCGATCGCGAAGGCGCAGCCGGCCTCGTAGATGTAGGAGGACTGGCCCATCAGGCGGGCGGCCTCGTGGACCTGCGGCTCGCGGCGGCCAGACATGATCACGACCTCAACGCCGGCCCGGTGGCAGGCCTCCAGCCCGCGCGACTGGGCGAGCGAGAAGCCGCCCTCGGCGTCGCGGAAGAGCGAGCTGCCGCGGCCGAGCAGGGTGCCGTCGAGGTCGGTGTAGACGCATCGCAGTGCCATGGTGCGGTCGCTACGGTAGCGGCGTGCCTTGGCGGTTGACCGACAGGACCCTCGATCTGGAGCAGCCGGTGGCCGCGGGAATCGTCAACGTGACCACCGACTCGATGTTCGAGGGGGCTCGAAGTGGGACCCCGGGCAGGGCGATCGAGGACGGCAGGCGGCTGGTCGAGCTCGGTTTCGACATGTTGGACGTGGGGGCGGTGGCGGCCCGCAGCGGGCCGCCGGTCGGGGCCGAGGAGGAGACAGCGGCGCTGGTGCCGGCGATCGAGGGTCTGGCCGGAGCGGGCGTGCCGGTCTCGGCCGACACGTTCTCGGTCGAGGTGGCGCGGCGGGCGCTGGCGGCGGGCGCGGTCGCCGTCAACGACATCTCCGGCGGCTCGGAGGAGATGTTCGGGCTGGTCGCCGAGACGGGCTGCGGCTACGTGCTGATGCACATCGAGGGGCCGCCGCGGGTCGATCGGCCGCCGCGCGTCTACGACGACGTCGTCGACCATCTCAAGTCGTGGTTCGGGGGGAGAGTCGAGGCGGCCTCGCGACTTGGAGTGAGCGAGGAGCAGATCGCGATCGACCCTGGACTCGACTTCGACCTGACCACCGACCAGGACCTGGAGATCCTGCGGCGGCTCGGTGAGCTGCGCGAGTTGGGGCTGCCGCTCTACGTCTCGCTCTCGCGCAAGGACTTCATCGGCGCCGTGCTGGCGGGAAGCTGGGAGGGTCGGCTGCCGGCGAGCGAGCGCGAGTGGGGGACGGTCGCCGCCGTCGCGCTGGCGGTGCGCGGCGGCGCCGACGTCCTCCGCATCCACGACCGCAGCTCGTTGCAGGCCGTGCGCGTTGCCGGCCGGATCGCTCGCCCCGCGCGGAGCCGCGCGTAGTGGCGAAGAGCCTGTTGGAGACGCCTTGGGCGATCGCCATCGACCCCGCGCGGCGTGATGGCCGCATCGTCGCCGAGAGCTCCGAGCCGGAGCGCAAGGCCACGCGGGTGGCGCTGCCGCGCTCGCTCGACTCGGGCCTGGTCGAGGCCTTGAAGGGCGCCGGGATCGAGCGCCTCTACTCGCACCAGCGGCAGGCCCTGGCCGCGGCTGCCTCCTCCAACCTGGTGATTACCAGCGGCACCGCCTCCGGCAAGAGCCTCGCCTTCAACCTGCCGGTTCTCGACGGGATCGCCCGCGACCCCAAGCGGCGCGCCCTTTACCTCTACCCGACCAAGGCGCTGGCCCAGGATCAGGCCCGCAAGCTCGCCGCGCTGCGCCCGCCTGGGCTGCGCGAGGCGATCTACGACGGCGACACGCCGCGCGAGGAGCGGCCGGCGATCCGCCGCCGCAACAACCTCGTCCTCACCAACCCGGACATGCTCCACGTCGGCCTCCTGCCCAACCACAAGAGCTGGGGCGACTTCCTCGCCAACCTCGGCTGGGTGGTGGTCGACGAGGCCCATACCTACCGTGGCGTCTTCGGCTCCCACGTCGCCAACGTGTTGCGACGTCTGCGACGGCTGGCGCGGGCCTATGGCGCGGAGCCGCGCTTCCTGCTCGCCTCGGCGACGATCGCCAACCCGGTCGAGCTGGCGGAGCGGCTGGTGGGCGAGCCGTTCGAGCTGATCGACGACGATGGGGCGCCGCGCAGCGGGCGCGAGATCGCGATGTGGAACCCGCCCCTGATCGACCAGGCGAGCGGCACGCGGCGCTCGGCGCTCTCCGAGGCGGCGGAGCTGCTGGTCGAGCTCGTCTCGCAGGAGGTGCGGACGATCTGCTTCCTCAAAAGCCGCCGCGGGATCGAGTTGATCCAGCGCTTCGCCCGCGAGGCGCTGGAGGCGCGCGGCAAGCCCGAGCTGGCCGAGCGGATTGCCCCCTACCGCGGCGGCTATACCCCGCAGCAGCGGCGCGAGATCGAGGCGCGGCTGAGCGCCGGGGAGCTGCTTGCGGTCGTCGCGACCGACGCCCTGGAGCTGGGGATCGACATCGGCGAGCTCGACGCGGCGATCTGCGTCACCTTCCCCGGCACCGTCGCCAGCCTGCGCCAGATGTGGGGCCGAGCGGGTCGGGAGCGACGCGGGCTGGCGGTCTACGTCGCCGGGGCGGACGCGCTCGACCAATTCTTCTGCCGCCATCCGGACGAGTTCATCGGGCGGCCGGTGGAGGCGGCGATCCTCGACCACGAGAGCGAGCAGATCGCCTCCCGGCACATGATCGCCGCCGCCTACGAGCTGCCGCTGAGCGACGCCGACGACGAGGTCTTCGGCGCCGGCTGGCGGGAGCGGGCCGAGCGGCTGGCGTCGGTGGGGGAGCTGCGCCGCGCCGGCGGGCGGCTGTTGCCGCGCAGCAGTGAGTTCGTCGCCGGCAAGATCCCGCTGCGCTCCGCCTCGTCCGACTCGGTCGCGGTGATCGAGCGCGACTCGGGTGAGATGCTCGGACTGGTCGAGGCGGAGCGTGCTTTCACGACGGTCCATCCCGGTGCCGTCTACCTCCACCTGGGGCGCTCCTACGAGGTCGAGCAGCTCGACGTCGAGGGGCGGCGGGCGGTCGTGTCGCGCTTCGACGGCGACTGGTACACGCGACCGAAAAAGGAGACCGAGATCTACATCGAGCGGACGCGGGAGCAGCGCTCGACCTCGGGGGTCGAGCTGCACTTCGGCGAAGTCTCGGTGAGCGAGCAGGTGATCGCCTTCCAGCGGGTCTCGATCTCCGAGCAGGAGCCAATCGACATCGTGGCGCTGGAGCTGCCCGAGCAGCATTTCGTCACCCAGGCGCTCTGGTACGTATTGCCGGAGCGGCTCGGCGGGGCACTGTCGCCCGACGTCCTGCTCGGCGCCCTGCACGCGACCGAGCACGGCCAGATCGCGGTGTTGCCGCTGATCGCGATGTGCGACCGCTGGGACATCGGCGGCCTCTCGACCAACGTCCACTTCCAGACCGGGCGGGCGACGATCTTCGTCTACGACGGCCACCCCGGCGGGGTGGGGATAACGCTGCGTGGCTACGAGCAGTTCGAGCGCCTGCTCGGCGACGCCGAGCGCCTCATCGCCGAGTGTCCCTGCGAGTCCGGCTGCCCCTCCTGCGTGCAGAGCCCCAAGTGCGGCAACCTCAACGAACCGCTGCACAAGGAGGGGGCGCTGGAGCTGATGGGGGCGATGAGAGACTCCGGCGGGTGATGAGCGAGCGGCGGCGGTCGAAGCAGATCTCGGTGATCGGGTCCGGCGGGTGCGGCGAAGAGACGGAGGCGTGGCGGCGCGCCGAGGAGGTCGGGCGGCTGCTGGCCGAGGCCGGGGTGACCGTGGTCTGCGGCGGTGGGGGCGGGGTGATGGAAGCTGCCGCCCGCGGCGCGGCGGCAGCCGGCGGCGCCGTGATCGGCATCCTCCCCTGGGTCTCGCTGGACGACGCGAATCCCCATTGCACGCAGGTCGTCGCCACCGGGATCGGCCACGCTCGCAACCTCGCCGTCGTCGCATCGGGCGAGGCCGCGATCGCGATCGGCGGCGAATGGGGGACGCTCTCGGAGATCGCCCACGCGCGCAACCTGGGACGGACCGTGGTGGCGCTGCGCAGCTGGAGCGTTTCTGGGCGCGAAGAGATGGAGGGCGGCCCCGGCATCGTCCCGGTCGACACGCCCGAGGAGGCGGTAGCGGCAGCCCTAGCCGCAATCTGATCCCTCACCTCCCAGACGTGCCGGGAGTTATGCCCCCATAAGGACCTCTAACTCCCGGCACGTCCTGGCCAGAGCTCGCGGAGGGCGAGGATCGCGAAGGCGTGGGACCAGGCGAGGGGGGTGGTCGAGCGGGGGAGGCCGGTCTGGGCGTCGACCCGCTCGGGGAGGAGGCCGAGGGGCGTTGCTGCGCGGCGCAGGTCGGCCATGAGGCGCAGCGCAGCGCGACGCTCGCCGAGGGCGGCGAGGCTCCAGGCGGTCCAAGCAGTGGGCGCCGTCCAGGGGTCTTTGCCACCGGCCCAATCTTCTGAGGGGACGATCCCGAAGCGGCTGCCCCGATCGGCGACGAGCCGCAACAGGGTTCTGCGGACCGCCGGGAACAGAGCGGGCTGCGGGAAAGGCCGCACAGCCCAGGCGGCGGCGGAGTCGAGCCCGGAGGCGGGGTCGCCGGCGACCCTCTCCAGACCGTGTCGCGATCCGAACACCCGGCCGATTCGGGCACCGTCGACACCGGACGCGATCGCGTCGGCAAGGTAGTCGCCAGAGTTGCCCTCCTGGTAGTCGGCCAGGTTCCTCCATGGGCTCGCCGACCTTGGTGCCCGGAGCCCGACGGCTCGGGCGGCGGCGCTCACCCAACCGGTTGCGTCGCCCTGTGCCCCGCGGCCCGGCGCTGGTGCGCCGGTTCCGTAGAACCGCGCAGCCGCTTGGAGGTCGAGCCCCAGCAGGAAGTGCACCATCCGCCGCGCTTGGGAGTGGTACCCGGCCGAGGCGAAGGCGATCGCCGCGGTGGCGGCGTCACGGGGCCAGACGTAGGCCCAGCCGTCTCGCGCTCCCGCCGCAACAGCCCCGGTGTGGCGGTCGGTCAGCGCCCGCAGCACCAGCAGCGAGCGTCGGTACATCGCCCGCGCCCACCTCGGCGCCGTCGAGCCGAGTGGCCGAGCGTGAGCCAGCCAGCGCCGGTCGGCCTCGACCTCGCCCGACCCTCCCATCCGCCGCACGATCACCGTCCGCCTGCCTCCGGCTCGGGCCACCGTGCGCAGCACGTTGGTGGCGGGCAGGTACTCCTGCCGAACCGAGTCGGCACGCCATAACGGCACCGACCGCCCATCCCCGAGAGGCATCCGAGTGACGATCGCCGCATCGGCCGGCACCGTTCCCGCCGCCTGCCGGTCCGCCGGCACCGCGACCAGCGCTTCACCCGCAGGTCCTGGTGCCCGCAGGTCGACGACATCCCCGTAGGCATCGACCGCCGCGGTTCGACCGCTGCTCCCGACCACCGCCGTCCCCAGGAATGGCGCCGGCAATCCGGGCAATCCGGTTGGCGTCCGCGGATCAGTCGCCGATCCGCCTGAGACCGCGACCGCTACGACCAAGCCCGCTACGGCGACGGCAGCTGCTGCACGGACCAGGGCCATCGCTCCATGCAATCAGCCCCCGTCCCGCTCCGGTCGCTAGCCTTCCGCTGCGCGGTCAGCCCCCGCGCCGGCTACGGCGAGGTAGCTCAGTTGGTAGAGCACACGACTGAAAATCGTGGTGTCGTGGGTTCGATTCCCACCCTCGCCATTAGCTTTTCTCCTGCAAATAGCGATTTCTAAAATGGTGCCGCGGCCGCAAAACCCCGTTTATTGGGCGACGTTTGGGCGACGAAGCCCCTTGCCGTCGCCCAAACGCCATCGCAGGGCTGCTCCGCTATCCCTCTGATAGTGCCAATTCAGGGCTGAACCTCGAACCAAAGTGAACACGATTTCCCCTTCGTGGGTTTTCTGACTTGGGTGTCTCCCGCTTTTCAAGGGCCAACGAGGGACCAAGGACGACGCGACAACTGAGAATCGACGACGAACCTTGCTTTAGAGTGGTCTTCCCCAGGCTTCCGCTAGTGCCTCAAGCCATATGCGGGGTACGGTCAGAGGCCAGGCGTCGAGCAGACCCCTGGGGTCTGCCTCGAGCCGGTCAAGGATCAACGGCAGCTCTGGTTGGTGCAGCAGAGGTGCGACACGACGATCCGTAGCGTGCTCCCGCTCGACAAAGCGAAGCTGACGCTGGTTGGCTCTGCGAAAACGCATCAGGTGAGTCCGCACCTGCTCGTCCGAGTCGTCGTAGAGGGACCAGAGGGAGGGAATCAGGGCAGCCGAGACACGCTCGTCGGCTTCCTCAGGCTTCTCGGACGAAGACCATTCGCCTACGAGTCGCGCGTGGCGTCGACAATCGGTAGCTGCATCTGGATCCAAGTCGGTGCCTTGACGCTGCTTTCCTGCTTTGCGGAGCCGCTCTGTCACGTACCTACATTAGGGCCCGCAGTCCCTGGACAGCCGCTCATCCGACGCTAGCCCTCTACTCGACCGGATTGCCCCATAGCTCGGTCAAGGAGAGGAGCAGCTCGCGCGGTATCTCCTCAGGCCAGGCTGACTTGAGTCCGGTTGGATCGTTGTCAGCGCGCTCGAAAATCAGGAGTGCCTCTGGTTGGTAGAAGAGTGGGTTCCCCTCGAAGTCCCCCTCGTAGTTCTCATAGAGCTCGGTGAGCTGTTCCCGGTTTTTCGTGATCCACGGCTCGATCTGGGTTGCAAAGGCGACCTCCGGCTCCTCTCCGTAAAGAGCGGCTATGGGCGGCACGATGCGCTGGGAGAGGCCACGGTCGGGATCTTTCCCAGAGAAGCGCAGTAGTTCACGGTCGAGCTCTGAAATCAGCGGAGCCATCTCGAAGCCGGGCAGTAGCGCGATCGCCTCCCGCGCCCGAGCCACCTCGCTGTCAAAGACCTCCATCAGCGCGACTAGGCGGTTAATGATCCGCTGGTACGCAACTGGAATCTCGACTGCTCCCTTGTAGATCAGCTCATGGGAAACCTCTGCCCAGGCTCGTTGGGCGATCGAGCCGACTTGGACCTCGATCTGTAGACCGTCGAAGAGCGTTTGTTTCTCTTCGTCCAGGAACTCCTCGCGGATGCGAACGATGTAATGGACCGCCAGGTAGCCAAGCCGGTCAGCGCCGAGTCTGTCGACCGTCTCCTCGCGATCATCGATTTCGAAGAAGCGCTCAATCACGTCATGGACATTCTTCTCCTCGTCGAAATATGGAAGAACGATCCGAAGGCCGGCCTTGTCCTGAATCGGTCGGGCGCCGCTCAGGTACTCAGGCTTCCGCAGCATCTTGCGCAGGTAGCTGACCAGATCCTTGACTCGTCCATCGACCTCACCCCGCACGCCGGCCTCGCGGAGGCCACCCCGCAACAGCTCTTGTCCCCTACCGCAGAGCTCCTGGTACACGGGCCGCTCCTTAATATAGGCCGCCCTGACCTCCTTGTAGCGACTAGCCACCGCGAGCTTTGACGACGTGGTCGCGGATCACAATTCGGTTCTGCTCGACGTCAACGCGATCGTTGATCAGCTCGGCTCGTCCGAAGACCATCAATCCCTCCTCGGTCTCCATCTTGACTCGGTTGATCCTGTTTTCAATCAAACTGAGATCCTTCTTCACCGTCTGATCAGCATCGATATCGCGCGCTTTGAGGAAATCGCGATAGGGCGTCTGGTCTTCCTCATTAAAGAACTGCTCGCTGAAGGTCCTCGGGCGGAGATCGGCGCTAGGCGACTGCATTTCAGCGAGGAGGGAAAGCGTGTACTGGGCCTTGCGCTCTGGATTCGCCACCATCTCGTTGACGAACTCCTCCGTGGCTGCAAAGACCTCACGGGTCGCCACTCGAGGCTCGACTCGTAGCTTGCAGCCGAGGAACTGAGTGAGAAAGAACGAGGCGACGTCATGACCGTAGCCGGCGCCGCGCTGGTCATCAGCGACTCGACCATCGAGCGAGTTCACCGTGGTCCCGTTCATCACGAAGAGCGAGGCCTTGAAGATCCTCGTCTTCCCAGAAATCATTAGATCGTCGAGGTAGCTCATCGTCAGGCTGCGCTGTTTGCCTTTGCCTTTTCTTTGGACCCGCGCGCCCTCGTCGCGCTCGACCTTAAGCACTGCAACCGCCGGCTTGCCGCCGCAGTCGCCGACGGCAACGCACAGCAGACCGGCCGAGTTGACTCCGGTCTGCACCGAATGAAGGCTTTCAGCCATCTGCTGGGAAGCGGGGACCAGTGTTTTCCGATCGAGGATGATTTCGGCAATCTGCTCCGGCATCGATGAAGGGCTGCCTGCGTCGCGCCCAACGTCGAAGCCGTAGACGCTGAGGCTCGCCTTCAGCTTGCGGTCAAAGAACGGCTTTAGCTGGCCAGTCAGGGGCTCAGCAACGCCCGAAAGGTCGAGCTGCTGATTCGGCGTATTGACGAAACGCTGCGGGATCTCGTGAATGATCACTTCCGCAGCAGCAAATCGTTTGTATTCCACCGTCAGTCCCCCGACCTCGAGAATAATTTCGCTGCAGTTCTAACACAGACGGGTGCTAGCTGAATATTTCTCGGTGTCTATTTAGATACCGACCGCTGGTCATGCCGAGGTTTTCGTCTACCCGCACGAAGCTTTACCTCCGCGCGTCTATGCAAATGTCATGTGCAGTTAGGTCAGTTTGTGCTAGCCTGCTTGCCAGACACTGATGATGAAGACGATCCACATCGATCCCGCCGAGGGGAATGCCGAGAAGCAGATCTCGACGGTCAAGGAGGCCATCGAGGGGCTGCTCGATTCCGACAAGGCGATCACGGTTACGGTCGCTGATGAAGACTCAATGCTCTCTCCTCAGCACGCGGCCGACCGGCTCGGCTTCTCTCGCCAGCATGTTCGCCGTCTGATCGAGGCTGGTGAGTTGCAGGCACAGCAGCTGCCCAACTCCACGCATTGGAAGATCCCGCTGCGGGCTGTCTTGGCCTTCGAAGAACGGCGCGCGGCGGCAGAAGAGCGAGCTGACCAGCACTCCCGCTCGCTCGACGAACTCGGCGTTCCGGCTGAGTGAGCGTTCCGCGCGCCGTCCTCGACGCGGACATTGTCTTCTCTCGTGTCCTGCATGAGTTGATGGGCCGACTCGCGACCGGTGCGCGACTCTTCGATCTGGTTTGGAGCGAGGAGCTGCTGGACGAGGCTAAGTCCTCGCTGATGAAGCGAAAGGGCCTCAGCGCCGACGCCGCCCAGGCCTGGGTCGGCCATATGCGTCGCGAGTTTCCCAATGGCGGCGTGGATCTCGCAGGTGTTCCGGAGGGTCTCGACCTCGCCTCGATGACGCGCGATCCCGGCGATGTTCACGTTTGCTCTTTGGCGATTGCCGGCTCCGCGGACTTGCTCTTCACATTCGACCGTGGCTATCTAAAAGAGCCACCAAGGGAACACGGTGTCGAAGTTCCTGACATCGACCGCTTCCTCATTGCGCAATGCAAGGAGCAGCCTCAGGCCATGGCTCGGATCGTTGAAGCGCAGGCCGACGTCTGGAGTGGTGGTCGACCGCTCGAGGAGCTGCTGGTTGCCTTCGAGCGAGCCAGCGTCCCCGGATTCGCGTCGGCACTTCGTTCGTTGCTCGACGTATCGGGTTGACCGTCTGAGCGCTCAAAGCGCCACAGTCTGTTTGGGCGACGAAACTCGATCTCGTCGCCCAAACCCACCCGAAACTTCCAGTATTTGCGGGTATCTGAGTCTCGCTACGTGCTGTACGGTCTCGAGTGGAGGTACCCCCGGATCCGCTTTGCAAAGCCGATTCGAGCCGGCGAGGGCAGGGTTTCTAACCCTGGTGAAGCCTGCGACTGAAAATCGTGGTGTCGTGGGTTCGATTCCCACCCTCGCCATTTCGATCTGCCCTGCGACCTGACGGGTCGGCCCCGCGTTGCGGTGTGATCAGGGCGTCTGTGCTCTTGAGAGAGCTGTGTCCAGCGCCGCGGAGATCAGGTCGGGGCGTTCGATCTGGGGGTAGTGGGCGGCGTTGGGGAGCTCGATCGTCTCCACTCCGGGGCGGAGGTCGCGCAGGCCGTCGAGGACCTCGGTGCGCGCTACCGGGTCGAGCAGGCCCCAGGCGAGGGTGAGCGGGCCGGGCCAGTCGCGGATCGCGCCGTGCCAGCGCTCGGTGAAGCGTTCGCGCTCGGCCATGTAGTTGATCGTGCGGTGGGCGATCCGCTGGCCGTCGTCGTGGGCGATCAGCGCCCACTGGTCGGCTGCCTCCTCGGCGCTGAGCGGGTGCTCGGCAGAGAAGACGCGTGAGAACTGGGCACGGAAGCCGGTCTCCGTCGTCAGCCGCGCGAAGAGCGGGCCGAGCCGGCTGCGCAGCATCTGTTGGCCGACGGTCGGTTTTGCGAGGTGCAGCAGCATGCTGCCGTTGAAGAGCAGCGCGCCGGTCAGGTTGATCTCCAGCTCCCCACGCAGGTCGCGGGCCATCAGCTCGGTGGCGACCGAGGTGCCCATGTCGTGACCGACGAGGAAGACGGGCGGCGAGCCGGCGCGGCGCACCAGCTCTTCTACAGCGTCGGCCTGCCAGGCGAGCGTGTAGACGTGATCGCGCGGCTTCTCGGAGAGGCCGAAGCCGAGGAAGTCGAACGCCAGCGAGGCCTCTCCGGGGCGCAGCTCGAACAGCTCGCGCCAGTCATAGGAGCTGGACGGGAAGCCGTGCAGGAACAACGGCAGTGGGGCTTCGCTGCCCGCGCGCCGGTGGACGAACAGCTGCCTGCCGAGGACGTCTTCGATCGCACCCGCGTCGCGCCAGCGCCGGACCCTCTCGGTCAGCACGTGCGCCATCCCTACTCGCCGGCGACGAAGCCCTCGGGCTCCTCGACCACGGTGTTGACGAGCTCGCCGATCCCCTCGATCTCGACCCGCACGGTGTCGCCGACGTGGAGGAGGTTGTCGCGGATCGGCTGGCGGCCGAGGCCGACGCCGGCCGGGGTGCCGGTGGCGATCACGTCGCCGGGCTCCAGGGTGAAGGCTTCGGAGAGGTGGGAGACCTGCTGGAAGCAGTCGAAGACCATCTCGCCGGTGCTCGCGTCCTGGCGCACCTCGTCGTTGACGAAGCAGCGGATGCGCAGGTCCTGCGGGTCGCCCAGCTCATCCGCGGTGACCAGCCAGGGCCCGAGCGGGCCGTGGGTGTCGAAGGACTTGCCGATCGTCATCGTCTGGGCGCGCCCCTGCCAGTCGCGGACGCTGACGTCGTTGGCGGCGGTGTAGCCGGCGATCACGTCGGCCGCCTCACCGACCGACACGTGGCGGCAGCGTTTGCCGATCACGACCGCCAGCTCGGCCTCGTAGTCGAGGAAGGTCGATACCCGCGGCATGTGGATCTCGGCCCCCGGGCCGACCACGCAGGTCGCCTGCTTGTTGAAGAAGACCGGCACCTCGGGCACCTCCATGCCCATCTCGGCGATGTGGTCGGCGTAGTTGAGGGCGATCCCGAGGTACTTGCGTGGGGCGACCGGCGCCAGCAGTCGGACGTCGGAGAGCGCGAGTCGGGGTGCTCCCCCCGCCAGCTCCTCCAGACCCGCCTGCCCGACCTCCCCCAGCGCGGCGGCCGGTTCAGCGGGCGCGTCCGCGGAGGAGAGGTCGGCGACCTCCTCGTCGTCGACGACGCCGAGCGTCGCGCTGCCGCTGTCTGAGGCGAATCGACAGAGCTTCATCGCGCCCGGACTCTCGCAGATCGCCGTGCCGTGCAGCTAGCTCTGGTCGAGCTTCCCGACCAGCTCCACCACTCGGCACTCGATCTCATCGCGGGTTGCGCGGACCTCGGTCAGCGGGCGCCCCTTCGGGTCGGGCAGCTCCCAGTCGAGATAGAGCTTGTCGGGGATATAGGGACACTCGTCGCCGCAGCCCATGGTCACCACGACATCGGCCCATTCGGCGTCATCGCGGCTGAGCTTGCGGGGAGTGCGCGCGACGAGGTCGATGCCGAGCTCGGCCATCGCCTCGACCACCTCGGGGTGGACGTGCTCGCCGGGAGTCGTTCCCGCCGAGCGCGCCTCGTGGCGCCCGGCCGCGGCGCGGGAGAAGAGCGCCTCGCTCATCTGCGAGCGGCCGGCGTTGTGGAGGCAGACGAAGAGAACGCGGGACATCAGCTCGGGTGCTCGCCGCGGACGAGCTGGTAGGCGAGGGCTCCGATCGCGGCGCCTACGATCGGAGCGGCGATGTAGATCCAGAGATCGTGCAGCTCGCCGGAGACGAGGCCCGGGCCGATCGAGCGGGCCGGGTTCATCGAGGCGCCGGTGATCGGGCCGCCGAAGAGGGCGTCGAGGCCGACGGTGCCGCCGATCGCGATCGCCGCCCCGGCGCCGACGGCACGCGTGTCGGTCGCCACGGCCATGATCACGAACATCAGGAAGGCGGTCAGCACCATCTCGTAGACGAAGGCGCTGCCAACTCCCACGCTCGGCAGGGTGGCGCCCAGCGAGGCCGGCGCGCTCGGCCAGACCGCAAGCAGCAGCGCCGCCGCCGCGATCGCCCCGAGCAGCTGGGCGGCCAGGTAGGCGACCGCCTCGCGCCGGGGGAAGTGGCGAGTGAGGGCGAAGGCGAGGGTCACCGCTGGGTTGAGGTGGGCGCCGGAGAGGTGGCCGGTCGCGTAGACCATCGCCATGATCACGAGGCCGAAGACGAGCGAGACGCCGACGGCGCCCAGCACCCCGCCGTGGACGGCGTCGGTGACGATCGCCCCGCAGCCGGCGAAGACCAGGGCGAAGGCGCCGATCCCCTCGGCGCCGCAGCGGCGCAGCAGGTCGGGTCGGTCGCTCACGCTGACCCCGCCGGCACCGAGAACACCTCGCGCACGGCCCCGAGCGCGCCTGCCACGAGGCTGAAGTAGCTGTAGGTGCCGCGCGTCTCGCGCTCGACGATCCCGGCCTCGACCAGCTGCTTGAGGTGGTGGCTGACCGTCCCCTGTGAGAGCCCGAGCAGCGGCTGCACCTCGCAGACACAGACCGCCTCCCCGTCGGCGCGCAGCAGCAGGTTGACGATCCGCAGCCGGTGCCGGTCGGCCAGGGCCTTGATCACCGCCTCCAGCTCGGCGGCCCGCTCGTCTGAGAGCGAGGAGCCCGCAAGAGGCGTGCAGCAGTTGATCACGGGGAGCGCGGCGATGGCCATTGATCTGACGATATCCCATTCATCGATGGCTATCAATTAAGTACAATCGCAAACGAGCGATGGGGCTCGCTCCCTTAATAAGCGCGGCACGGTCCGCTGACGGTCCCTACCCACGTCCATCGACGTTGATAGGAGACCCGTGCAATGCGAGTGACGCAATTCGACCTTCGCCGTCTGGCTGCGATCTATCTCGGCGGAGTGCTTGGAGCGCTCGTCCGGGTCGGGCTCGCTGAGGCGGCGCCGCACGGCCCCGGTGGGTGGCCCTGGGCGACCTTCGCGGTCAACATGGCCGGCGCGCTGCTGCTCGGCTACTTCGTCGCGCGGCTGCGCGACCACCCCGAGGACAGCGTCGCGCATCCCTTTCTCACCACCGGCATCTGCGGCACGCTGACCACCTTCTCCACCATGCAGCTTGAGCTGTTCGAGATGGTCGACGGCGGGCACCTCGGGTTGGCAGCCGCTTACGTCGGAGCCACCCTCGGCGCCGGCTTCCTCTTCGTGCGGCTCGGGTTGGCCCTCGAGCACCGCCCGGCGGAGGCCGGTTGAGCGCCCCGGCCTGGATCGCCGTCGGCCTGCTCGGGGGCACCGCGGCCGCCGCCCGATTCCTGATCGACGCCGCAGTCACCTCGCGCACCGACCATCCCTTTCCACTCGGCATCCTCGCCGTCAACATCGGTGGCGCACTGGTCCTCGGCCTGGTCGCCGGCGCCGCGCTGGAAGGGGAGGCCCTTGTGATCGTCGCTGGCGGCGGCATCGGCTCCTTCACCACCTTCTCGACCTGGATCCTCGACTCCCACCGCCTCGCTGACGCCGGCCACACCCACCTCGTCTGGCTCAACCTCGGCCTCTCACTGGTCGCCGGCTTCGCCGCCGTCGCCCTCGGCCACTGGCTCGGCGGCGCCCTCTAAGCACACCCCACCTGCCGCGTTCGCACTTATCCGACCTATACGCGGATAAGTGCGAACGCCGGCGCTTGTTCGGTGCCGCGACGAGTCGTCCGCGCTCGCCTCTACCTTGATCGCAGGATGACTCAGCAGGCGCTGACGGACAGCCTCGAGCTCTCACTTGACCCGACGCCGGCCGCGCAAGACGCGGTCGAGGTACAGGACGGACCCCAGCCCCGCATACCCCTGCGAGAGCTGGAAGATGGCCAGTGTGTGGCGGGCGTCTACGCCGTGCGCCAGCGCGAGCTGCGACGCAAGCGCAACGGTGAGCCGTGGCTGCGGCTGGTGCTCGGCGATGCCAGTGGCGGCGCCGAGGCGGTCGCCTGGGAGGACGCCGAGGGACGCTATGCGCTCGCGGCGCCGGGGACCGCCGTCCACGTCGACGGCGTCTTCGAGATGAGCGAGCGCTGGGGGGCGAAGATCAAGCTCTCGGACCTGCGCGAGGCCGCCTCCGGCGAGTACGACACCGCCGATCTCGCGGCCGAGTCAGACGTCTCCTTCGAGGATCTCGAGGGCAAGCTTCGGCAGCTGTTGGAGACGGTGCAGGAGCCGCAACTGCGCGAGCTGCTCGGCCGTTTCTTCGGCGAGCAGGCGCCGATCTGGGAGCGCTTTCGCGACGCGCCGGCGGCGAAGGTCTACCACCAGGCCTACCGCCACGGCCTGCTCGAGCACACCGTCTCCGTCGCCCAGGCGGTCAGCGCCGCCGCCAACTTCTTTCCCGGAATCGACCGTGAGGTCGCGGTTGCCGGCGCGCTGTTGCACGACATCGGCAAGACCGTCGCCTATAACGACGACCCGCTGGCGATTGACCTCACCGATGCCGGTCGCCTGCAGGGTGAGATCCCGCTCGGCTACTACACGGTGCGCCGGGAGATCGAGGAGATCCCCGGCTTCGACCCTGCCCTGGCCCAGGCCGTCCTCCACATCATCCTCAGCCACCACGGCTCGCTCGAGCACGGCTCCCCGGTGGTTCCCGCCACCCGCGAGGCCGTCCTCGTCCACATGATCGACAACCTCGGTGGGCGTCTCGGCAGCTTCGACCGGCTGGAGCGCGAGCTGCCGGCCGGCGAGTCTTGGTCGAGCTTCGACCGGGCGCTATCGGGTTCGGCCTACTTCGGCAGCCATCGCGTCGCTGCCTGACGCTCAGAACCGCCGGGTGCAGCGTTCGATCCGCTCCACGTCCTGATGGGCGTGCTTGATGCAGTGGATCAGCCGCTGCGGGTTGCCGCCGTGGGCCTTGGTCACCTTGAACGAGTGCTTCACCTCGCGTTCGATCTGGGGGCCTAGGTTGCGGAACTCCTTGCCGATCTGGTCGAGCCCGCTCGCGTGGATCGCGTCGTCGGTCGTCTTCAGCACCGGCTTGACGATGAACAGGTAGGCGAGGAAAAGGATCCCGGCGGCGACCGCCAGCCGGATGATCCCTGAGGTCACGTTGCCGAAGAGGTTGCGAAGGATGTCCATGCCGGGTGAACAGTATCCGGCTCGAAAGCGCCAAAATGCGGGTTTCAGGCGGTTTGCGCGGGGGGTTCGCGAGGTCGCCCTCACTATCCTGAGCCCCGTGGCCAAGGACACCGAGAAGCTGATCCGCCAGCTCTCGCTGATCTCCTTCCTGATGGCCCAGGGGAGGCCGGTCTCGGCTCTGGAGATCAAGCGCGAGGTGGAGGGCTACAGCGACATGAACGACGACGCCTTCGCGCGTCGCTTCTACGCCGACCGCGCCGAGCTGGAGAGCCTCGGCATCCAGCTCGGGGTGGAGAAACCGGGCGAGGGGTTCTTCGAGGCGGAGCTCTACTCGCTGCCGCCGGAGAACTTCTACCTCGACCCGATCAAGTTCTCCGATGATGAGCTGGCCTCGCTCAGCACGGCGCTCTCGCTGCTCACCGACGGCGGTTTTGCCTACGCCGAGCCGCTGCGCCTCGCCCTGCAGCAGGTCGCCTGGGGCCATCCCAACCCGCTCAGTGAGGGCGAGCGGGCGCCGGTCGAGATGGCGATGACGGCCTCGGCCGGGGGCCGCGACCTCTCGCAGCGCCTCTCCAAGATCGAGACCGCGATCTCGCGCCGCAAGACGATCGAGTTCACCTACTACACGATGGAGCGCGACGAGACCGAGAAGCGCAAGGTCGACCCCTTCCACCTCGTCTTCCGCTCCGGCCAGTTCTACTTGATCGGTCACGCGCACGAGCGCGACGCGGTCCGCGTCTTCCGCCTCTCCCGTATCCAGGGCAAGGTCGGTTACGCCTCCAAGGCCGAGCACGACTTCTCTCCACCGGAGGACTTCGACCGCCGCGACTACGGCCAGCGCGCCGACTGGCAGCTGGGCGAGATCCGCGGCAAGGCGAAGATCTTCATCCGCGACCGCGTCGCCTGGCTGGTCGAGCGGGACTACGGTGCCTACGGCGAGCTGCGCCCGGCGCGCAAGGCCGACGACGCGCCCGGCAAGGGCTCGGTATTCGAGACCGACTACGCCTCGCCGCGCGAGTTGATCGCCTGGGTGCTGCGCTGGCGCCAGAACGCCGAGGTGCTGGAGCCGGAGGGGCTGCGCACCGAAGCCCGCGCTCGACTCGACCTCCTCCACGATCGCCACCGCGGCGACTTCGAAGCGGCGGAGACGATCGAGCGGCCGCTGCGCGAGCCGCCGCCGCGCTCCCGTGGCAACGGCCGCGGCGAGGCCGCTATCCGCCCCGAGCGCTTCGCCCGCCTCGTCACCCTCGCCGGGATGCTGATCGAATCCGCCAAGCAGGGCGAGCGGCTGCGCGTCTCCGAGTTGCGCCAACGGCTCGAGCTGACCGCGGAGGAGCTGCAGGAGGACATCGACCTGCTCAACGTCGTCAACTTCGGGGGCGGCACCTACGTCCTCTACGCGGAAGTCATCGGCGACGAGATCGAGGTCGACTCCGAGCCCTACGGCGACAACTTCGCCCGCCCGGCGCGCCTGCTGCCGTTGGAGGCGAAGGCGCTGGTCGCGGCGATCGACCTCTTCGGTGACCACCTGCCGCAGGGGGGTCTGCAGAGCGCCCGCAAGAAGATCATCAAAGCGCTCGGCCACGACCCCTCCGAGGAGGGGCTGGAGATCGCCTCCGGCGGTGGCGGCGACGTCGAGGTGGCGCGTGCGGTCAACGAGGCAATCGCCGCCCGTCGCGTCTTGGAGATCCAGGTACTACAAGGAGAACGAGGACCAGTTCACCAAACGCCGGGTTGAGCCCTACCGGCTCGAGAACGGTCGCGAGGGCTGGTACGTGGAGTGCTTCGACCTGACCAAAGAGGGGATCCGCCATTTCAAGCTGGACCGGATCAAGGAGGCGACGGCGAGCGAGGAGACGTTTGCGCCACGACCCGAGGTCGAAGAGCTGGCTGGGGTCGAGGGCTGGATGACCGATGGCGAGGTGCCGACCGCCCAGGTCGCCCGCGTCTGGGTCTCGCCGGAGCGGGCCCGTTGGCTGCGCGAGGAGCGCACCGTGGTCGAGGAGCTGGCCGACGGCGCGGTCGTCGTCGAGCTGCCCTACGCGGGAACCTCCTGGTTGGTGCGCGAGGTCCTGCGCGGCGCCGGCGACCTGGTCGTGCTGGAGCCCGAGGAGGCGCGCGAGGCGATCGCCGCGGAAGTTGCGGCGAGTGTTGCGTGAGGGCCCATCCGGTAGGGGTTTCGCTTAACTTTTTTTGAAGACAGTGGCGGCCGTCCGAGGATGTCGCCGCAAAAAAAGTACAAGACGCTCCACCCCTACCGGATGGGCCCTGAGAAAGCAGATGACATGACTTCCGCGCCTGGACACGCGGAGATTCTGCGGATCGTTGCCCCTAACCCGGGGCCGATGACTCTCTCGGGGACCAATACCTATCTGTATGGCGCTGATCCCTGCTTAGTGATCGACCCCGGTCCTGACGACGCCGGGCATCTCGAGGCGGTTCGTGCCGCCGCCGGGGAGCGGGGTGGGATCGGCCTCGTCCTGCTTACTCACAGCCACGGTGACCACACCGCTGGGGCCGAGCGCCTCGATGGTGAGGCGATCTTGCCGCTCGACGGGGAGGAGCACGGCGGACTGCGAGCGCTTGCCACCCCCGGCCACGCCGCCGACCACGTCTGCTTCCTGACCGCCGACGGGGTCTGTTTCAGCGGCGACCTGGTGCTCGGCGAGGGTTCGACCTTCGTCCCTCCTGACGGCGGCTCGCTCGCCGCCTATATGGAGTCGCTGCGCCTGATCCAGGCTCAGCCCCTGGAGCTGATCTGCCCAGGCCACGGCTCCTGGGTGACCGATCCGGCGGCGAAATTGGCCGAGTACGTCGAGCACCGCGAGATGCGCGAGCATCGCCTGCTCGCCGCCCTGGAGCGCGGCGAGCGCTCGCGCGCGGCGCTGCTGGCGGAGGCCTGGGAGGACGTCCCAGCCGCGCTTCGCCCAGCCGCGGCGCTGGTCATGGAGGCCCATCTGCAGAAGCTGGAGGCAGAAGGCCGGTTGCCTGGTCGGCTGGCCAGCTAGACGACCCTTCAAGCCCCTTCGTCAGTAGGCTGGAAACGTGAAGCGGAAGCGTGCGATGCGGGCGGGATTGATGGCGGGGGCCGCCGGGACCGGTCTTGCCGCCGCCACCACGGCGGCGGCCTGGCACTGGCTGGCGCGGCGGCCGCTGCCGAAGCAGAAGGGAACGATCGAGCTGGGGGGTCTGGAGGGGCCGGTGCGGGTGCGCCGCGATCGCTGGGGTGTGCCCCATGTCGAGGCCGAGAGCGCCGCCGACCTCTGGTTTGCCCAGGGCTTCTGCCACGGCCAGGACCGACTCTGGCAGATGACCTTCTACCGCCGCGCCCTCTCCGGGCGGGTCTCGGAGTTCGCCGGGGTTGAGGGGCTGCCGGTCGACCGGCTGATGCGGACGCTGGGAATGCGGCGTGCTGCCGAACGCGAGGCGGCGACCATCGACC
This sequence comes from uncultured Solirubrobacterales bacterium, assembly GCA_963706605.1. GTDB lineage: Bacteria > Actinomycetota > Thermoleophilia > Solirubrobacterales > 70-9 > VRUE01. The sequence continues at coordinate 971,572 of OY970165.1, read as the reverse complement.
CACAGTTGCGGGGACGGCTGGAGCGCTTCTGCGAGGGCGTCAACGCGGCGGCCACCGGCGCCAAGGCGCTGCCGTTCGAGATGCAGCTCCTGCGACTCGAGTTCGAGCCCTGGAGCCCGGTCGACATCCTCGGCCTCGGCAAGCTGCTCGCCTTCGGCCTATCGACCAACTGGGAGAAGGAGCTGCTGCGCGCCGACATGACCCGCGCGCTCGGCCCCGAGCTCGCGGCCAAGCTCGACCCCGGCTATCCGTCGGACAACCCGGTTGTCACCCAGGAACCCTGGTCGGGCGACGGCCTCGGCCTAGCCGAGCAGATCGACGCGGTGCGTCGCTCGATCGGCATGGCCGCCGAGGCGAGCGGCTCCAACAACTGGGCGGTATCCGGAGCGCACAGCGCCACCGGGGCGCCGCTGATCGCCGGCGATCCCCACCTGCCGCCGAGCATGCCGGGCATCTGGTACCAGGTCGGTCTCACGCTCGGCGATCGCTGCGTCCGCGGCGCTTCGCTGCCAGGGATGCCCGGTGTCTACATGGGCCAGAACAACGACGTCTGCTGGACCTTCACCAACGTGATGGCCGACGTTCAGGACCTCTTCGTCGAGCGGATCGAGGGCGACAGCTACCTGTTCGAGGGCGAGTGGCGGCCGCTCGAGGTCGTCCGCGAGGAGATCGTGGTGAAGGGCCGTGATGCGCCCGAGATGCTCGACGTCCGCCTCACCCACCACGGCCCAATCGTCAACGAGGCGCTCGGCGCCGACGACGACGAGCCGCTGGCGCTGCGCTGGATCGGCCTCGACCAGCCGACCGCGTTCGCGGGAATGTTCGAGCTGCACGAGATCGGCTCGGGCCCGGAGCTGGTCGCCAAGCTGGAGGGCCACACCTCGCCCGCCTCCAACCTGGTCTGGGCCGACCGCCAGGGCTCGATCGGCTACAAGCTGATCGGGCGGCTGCCGCTGCGCAGGGGGGGTTGCCCCGACCTGCCGAAGCCGGGTTGGGACGGCGAGTTCGAGTGGGAAGGAGCGATCCCCTACGAGGAGCTGCCCGAGGTGGTCGACCCCGAGAGCGGTTTTCTGATCACCGCCAACAACCGCATCGTCGGCGATTCCTACCCACATCACATCACCAGCGATTGGCTGGACGGTTTCCGGGCGCGGCGGATCGAGGAGCTGCTGCGGGCGAGCGACGAGCACGACCTCGAGAGCTTCGAGGCGATGCAGTCCGACACCCTCTCGATTCCGGGCCTCGAGGCGGCGCGGCGGCTGGGGCGGCTGACGCCGAAGGGCCAGCGCGAGCTGAGCGCGGTCGAGCGGCTGCGCAGCTGGGATGGACGGCTCGACCCGGACTCGATCGCCGGCACCATCTACCAGGCGTTCCTGCTGCGGCTGGCGCGCGAGGTCGCGCGAGCCGTGATCGGCGACCGCGACCTGTGTGAGCGCTGGCTCGACCGCGCCGACAACGGCTTCATGCCCCACGTCACCTCGCCTTGGCGCTGGCACTCGCACCTGATGAACCTCTGGGAGGAGGGTGACGAGGAGCTGATCGGCCGCCCCTGGGACGAGCTCGTGCTGGAGGCGCTCGGCGGCGCGCTCGATGACCTCAGCGACCGTTTCGGCCCCGAGCCGGAGGGCTGGCGCTGGGGACACGTCCACGAGCTGGAGTTCCCCCACCCGCTCGGTGAAGCCAATCCCCTCCTGCGCAAGCTGCTCAACCGCAGCCTGCGGGCGGGCGGCGCACAGGAGACGGTGAGCCAGATCGCCTACGACCCCAACGATCCCTACAGAGCTGTCTGGGCCCCGAGCTGGCGGATGGTCGCCGACCCGACCGACCCCGCGCGCTCGCGCTGGCAGATGTTTACCGGCCAGTCCGGCCACCCCGCCAGCCCCCACTACGACGACCTCCAGGCCGACTGGCTCGACGGTCGCACCCAGCCGATGGCCGGCGAGGGCCCCTGGCGAGTGTTGGATCTGGTTCCCCCGCTGGCCTAAGCCAAAGCTTCTTGCCGCCCGCGGCCGAGGACGTGCCGGGACTTAGAGGTCCATATATGGGTGCATAACTCCCGGCACGTCTGTTGCGGTTTGGATTGCGGAGGGCCGAAACGTTCAGGGGATGGAATGGTTGGGGGATAGATGCGGCGCGTTGCTCTATGCCTGCTGGCGTTGGCTGCGGTCCTTCCTGCCGCTGCCAGTGCGAAGACGATCGACTTTCAGGGTCGAGAGGTCGCCGTGCCTGCGGGCTGGCCGGTCTACCGGCTCGCCGAGCAGCCGCGGATGTGTGTGCGGCTCGACCGGCGCGCCGTGTATCTGGGTAGGCCCGGCTCGGCCCAGCGTTGCCCGGCGAGCGCGATCGGCCGCCGCAGGGCGATCCTGGTCGACCCTGGCGCGAAGGTATGGGCGACGCCGGCAAAGGCGCGAGCGAGCCGCATCGCACCCGCGCATATCTCCGACGCCTCGGACTACACCGGCCTCGGCTTCGACGCCTGCACGGCGCCGTCGCGGCAGTCGATGTCAGCCTGGGGATCCTCTCCCTACCGGGCGATCGGCGTCTACATCGGCGGCGCCAACCGCGGCTGCGCCCAACCCAACCTGACCGCGAGCTGGGTGGCCGAACAGACGGCCGCCGGCTGGCACCTGATCCCGACCTACGTCGGATTGCAGGCGCCGACCAGCAGCTGCACGTCTTGCGCGACGCTGAGCGCAGCCGCCGCGGCTTCTCAGGGGTCGGCCGCGGCGACCGACGCGGTCGGCGACGCGCAGATCGTCGGGATCGGCGAGGGGAGCCCGATCTACTTCGACATGGAGAGCTACACGCCGACCTCGAGCGCCAGCGACGCCACGATGACCTTCCTCGCGGCCTGGACCGCGCGCCTGCACGCTCTTGGCTACGACTCCGGCGTCTACAGCAGCAGCGCCTCGGGGATCGCCGATCTCGCCGACGGGCTCGGCAGCGATTACGAACAACCCGACGACATCTGGATCGCCAACTGGAACGGCCAGCAGAACGTCAGCGACCCGTATGTTCCCGCCGGCGCTTGGAGCCAGCACCAGCGGATCCACCAGTACCGCGGCGGCCACGACGAGACCTGGGGCGGGACGACGATCAACGTCGACAACAACTACGTCGAAGGAGCGACGGCCGGCGTCACTCCCTCCGGCGGGAACCCGAAGGGTACTTTCGACGCCGTCGGCTCCCCCGCACCCGGTCAGGTGAGGATCTCCGGTTGGGCGTTCGACCCAGACGCGCCGGCAGCGCCGGTCTCGCTCCGCGCCTACCTCGGGGGCAAGCAGGGGCAGAGCGGCGCCTCGCCCTACGAACTCGGCCCGGTCGCCGGCCAGCAACGCCCCGACCTCCTCGCCCTCCACCCCGCGGCCGGCACCGCCCACGGCTTTGACGCCAGCTTTCCGGTCGTCGGCAGCGGCAGGCAGCGGGTCTGCGTTTACGCGCTGGACATCGGCCCCGGATCCGACAAGCTGCTGGGCTGCAGGACGGTCGGCGTGCCGCTGCCGCTCTCCCTGTTGAGGACGAAGGCGGCCGGGAACGCGGTCCGGCTGCGGCTTCGCTGCGAGTGGCCCGTCGGCACCCAGTGCCCGGGGCAGATTCTCGTCCGCGCGGGGGTGACCCAGCGCTTCGTCGTCAGCCGCAGGGGCAGGCGCACGGTCAGGACGAGAGTGGTGCAGAGGGCGATCGCGAGGCACAGCTTCCGCCTCACCGGCGGCAGGTCCCACAGCTTCCGACTTGGGCTCGGCGGAACCGGGCGGCTGCTGACCCAAGGTGGCGCAGGTCCCTGGGCCCGGCTGATCGTGGCGATCCCGGGCGGTCGCGTCGGTCGACCCCTCAGGCTGAGATAGCGACGCGCGGCCGACGAGCCTGACGTCAGCCCCAGACCGCCAGCGGCAGGTTGTCCCGGATCGTCCGGTCGGCGGTGACAAGCGGAGCGTTGGCGACGATCGCGTGCGCCGCGATCAGCCGATCGAACGGATCGCGCGTCCAGGAGAGGCCGGCGGCCTCCTGCACCAGGTCGAGGAATGCGACGTCGACGACCTCCAGGCCGACGTCTCTGCGCAGCGCCGCCAGCATCGTCGCCGGGGAATCTCGCGCCCTTCCGATCTCGTGCAGATATGTCAGCTCGAGAACCGCGGTCGGCGAGAAGCGGGGTTCGCGTTCCCCGATCAGCGATCGCGCCGGCTCGGGGAGTTGCTCCGACAAGCCCGCATACAGCCAGAGAGCGATATGGGTGTCAATTAGGATCAGGGTTCCACTCCGAAGACCAATCGATGTGGATCAGCTCGTCCGGATCGCCAACGATCGCCCCCTCGCGCCGCGGCAGCCGGTCCCAGATCGACTCCCTCTCTTTCGGCGCGATCACGAGGGTCTTGCCGTTGCGCTCGATCTCCAGCGGCCGGCCGGTCTCCAGGACCTCGTCGAGCAGCCGGTAGACGTTTGCCCGCAGTTTTGAAGCGCTGAGTGCCATCGAGACCTCCCAGGGGAGCGTACGTACGTTATTGAAATTATTCGTACGTACGATACCAACGGGAGCTGTTGTATGGCGGGGAGCTTGAGCTTGGGCCTCCATGCGAGGACCGTAGCCGGCCTCGACGCACCGGATGCGCGCATAGGCAAACAATTCGGCGACGCCGAATAAAAACAACTTGCGCAGGACCGGGGCGGGGCGCGCAGGCTGGGCCGTCTAGGTGCTGAGCGAGCTCTCGGGCGAATGGCTGAGAGCGGTGACCGCCTCGACGATCGGGGCCGGCGCCTTGTCCGGAGCGCCGGCGTCGAAGGGAGGCTGCGGGTCGTACTCGATCCCGAGCTGTACGGCCTGGGCGACCTCTGGTCCGACCTCGCGTCCGACCAGGTGCAGCGCCATGTCGATCCCGGCCGAGACGCCGGCCGCGGTGACGACCTTGCCGTCCTCGACGAAGCGGCCGCCGATCGGGTCGGCGCCGAGCTCGCCCAGCGCATCGAGGTAGAGCCAGTGGGTGGTCGCCCGCTTGCCCTCCAGCAACCCGGCTGCACCGAGGACGAGCGAGCCGGTGCAGACCGACGTCGTCCACTTGGTGGTCTTGTCGACCGCGCGCAGCCAGGCGAGCACCCCCTCATCGGTCATCAACGCCCGATTGCCCTTGCCGCCGGGGACGAGGACGATGTCGGGTTCGGTCACCTCGTCGAGGGCGTAGTCGGCGCTCAGACCCAGAGCGCCGCTGTCAGTTCGCACCATCCCCTTGGCCGGGCCGACGAAGCGGACCTCCCAGCCGGGAACCGAGCGCAGCACCTCGTAGGGGCCGATCGCGTCAAGGGCGGTGAGCTTCTCGAAGATCAGGATCGCAACCTGCATGAGGTGCATGGTGGCGCTCCGGGATCGCGAATTCCAGTGGCAGAATTGCCAATGTTCGCTAGATTTCTGCCATGCACCGTATCGTCGCCCTCTGCCTCGACCGCGTCGTCGCCTTCGACCTGACCGCCGCGACCCAGGTATTCGGCACCGCGTGGGGTCCCGACGGGTCGCAGCTGTATGAGGTTGTGACGTGCTCTGAGGACGGGGCGAGGGTCGCGACGACGACGAGCTTCGTGATCGAGCCCGGACACGGCCTCGACGCCGTGGAGACGGCCGACACGGTCGTCGTCCCCGGCTACTTCGCCGTTTTCGATCCGCCGCCCGCGCCGGTGAGAGAGGCCCTGCGCGCCGCCGCCGAGCGCGGCGCCCGCGTGATCTCGGTCTGCACCGGCGCCTTCGCGCTCGCCCACGCCGGTCTGCTCGACGGGCGCCGGGCGACGACGCACTGGGCTTTCGCCGAGCAGCTCGCGGCTCGCTTCCCGGCGGTCGACGTGGACCCCGCGGCGCTCTACGTCGACGAGGGTGGGGTGATGACCTCGGCCGGGTTGAGCGCCGGGATCGACCTCTGCCTGCACGTCGTCCGCAAGGACTTCGGTGCGGCTGCCGGGGAGGCCGTGGCCCGTCACATGGTCGCCGCGCCGCACCGCGAGGGTGGCCAAGCGCAGTTCATCGAGCGCCCGCCGCTCGGCGACCGGGGCTCGCTGGATGCGACGCGGCAGTGGGCTGCGGAACGGCTCGATGAGCCGCTGGACGTGGCCGTGATGGCGCGGCACGCGCAGGTCAGCCCCCGCACCTTCGCCCGCCGCTTCCGCGAAGAGACCGGCACCACCCCACTGCGCTGGCTGCTCGCCCAGCGGGTTCTGGAGGCACGACGCCTGCTCGAGCAGTCCGACCTGGCGATCGACGAGGTCGCCTGGCGCGCCGGCTTTGGCACCCCCGCCTCGTTGCGTGAGCACTTCCGCCGCTCCACCGCGACGACCCCGACCGCCTACCGCCGCTCGTTCCGGCCGCTGCCGGCGGGAACGAGCCCGTAACGCGCCGGAGCCGCCGATCGGGCAGTCTTCGGCCCGGTCATGAGCCGCCGGAGCGAGATCGAGCTAAGCGACGCGGAGCTGCTGGAGCTGCTGGAGGGCGAGCGGGTCGCTGTCGTCACCTCGAACGGGCCCCGTGGCTGGCCCCACTCGATGCCGCTCTGGTTCGTGCCTCGCGACGGCGAGGTCTGGATCTGGACCTATGCCAAATCGCAGAAGGTCCGCAACCTGGAACGCGACCCGAGGGCGACCGTCCTGGTCGAGACCGGCCACGAGTACGGAGAGCTGCGCGGCGCGATGATCGAGGCCGAGGCGGAGATCCACCGCGACTTCGAGACCGTGATCGGGTTCGCTGAGGAGCTGACCGTCCGCTACGCGGAGGGGATCACCTCGGTCGAGGGCGACGCCAGGGCAGGGCTCGAAGCTCAGGCCCCGAAACGGGTGGCGATCCACTTCAAGCCCCTGCGGGTCGCGACCTGGGACCACCGTAAGCTGGGCGGCCGCTACTGAGCCGATGAGACTCCGCAACCTGACAGCAATCTTCCTCCTTGCCGCCGTCGTGGCGGTGGTGCCGGCCGCCGCCACGAGCGGGGCGCCGAACCATGTGCCGAGCCATGTGCCGAAGGGTTTTTTCGGCGTCGCGCCGCAGTCGATCCTCACCCCCGAGGACGCGAGCTACATGAAGGCGGGCGGGATCGAAAGCGTGCGCTGGCCGATGGTCTGGTCGGGGATCCAGCCGACGGAAACGGGCGGCTATCAGTGGACGAGCTTCGACCAGACCGTGACCGTCGCCGCTCGCGCCGGGTTGCAGGTGCTGCCCTCGATCGGCTCGACGCCGCCCTGGCTGGCCCGAAAGTCGACGACGCTGCCGGTGAGCAACGCGAAGCAGCGCGCGGCCTGGGCAGCCTTTCTGCAAGCGGCGGTGAAGCGATACGGACCCGGGGGCGAATTCTGGCGCGAGCACCGACACGAAGGCGTCAACTACGAACCGGCGATCGTCAAGCCGATGCCGATTCGGGCCTGGCAGATCTGGAACGAGCCCAACTTCTTCTACTTCGCCTATCCGGTCTCGCCGTCCAACTACGCGAAGCTGGTGCAGATCTCGAGCACGGCGATCAAAAGCACGAACCCGAGCGCCAAGGTCATCCTGGCCGGCTTCTTCGGGGAACCCACGGCGAAGGGAAAGCGGGGCATGCCGGCGGCGACGTTCCTCGAACGGCTCTACCGCGTGCCCGGCCTCAAAAACCGCTTCGACGGCGTCTCCCTGCATCCCTACGCGGTCGACGCCGAAACGTTGGAAGAAATCGTCGAGGGGTTCCACGAGGTGACGGTGGAGAACCACGACCACGTCGGCCTCTACATCACCGAGATGGGCTGGGGCTCCCAGAACGACTTCGCCCAGGTTGCTTTCGAGCAGGGCGCGGGCGGCCAGGTGCGCCAGCTGCGCGGCGCCTACGACTACCTGCTCGAAAACCAGCGACGCCTTGACCTGAAGCAGGTCTACTGGTTCTCCTGGAAGGACATCGCCGGCGCCTGCACCTTTTGCGACTCGGTCGGCTTCTTCCGCGAAGGTGCGAGCTTCAGTGCCAAGCCGGCCTGGCATGCCTTCGTCGGCTTGACCGGAGGCAGCGTCCGTCCGTAGGAACGTCTCGCTCGTGTTGCTCGCGGCGGCGCTGCTCGCCGCCGGGTTCGTGCTGCTCACATTCGCTTCGGGATTGACCTACTTCCAGGACTCCTGGGAGTTCCTGCTGAACAGGCGCGGGTTCTCCGCCGACGCGTTCCTCCTGCCCCACAACGAGCACATCGTGGTGATCCCGGTGGCGATCCAGCAGCTGCTCCTGCGCCTCTTCGGGATGAACTCGGTGATGCCGGGCTTCGTCGTGCTGACGGCTGCGCTGCTCGCCACGGCGACCCTGGTGTTCTTCTACGTCCGCCGCCGGGTCGGCCCCTGGGCCGCCCTGATGGCCGTCGTGGTGCTGCTCTTCCTCGGCCCCGCCTGGCAGGACCTTCTCTGGCCATTCCAGGTCGGGCTGGTCGGCTCGTTCCTGTTCGGGGTCGCGATGCTGCTCGCCCTGGATCGCGACGACCAGAGGGGGGACGTCGCGGCCTGCGCCTTCCTCGTGGTCTCGGTCGGCTTCTCCAGCCTGGGGGTGGCGTTTGCGCTGGGGGCCGCGGTGGACGTCCTCCAGCGCCGCCACGGACGCGGCCTTCGCCGTGCCTATGTCGCCGCCGTTCCCCTGCTGCTCTACGCCGCCTGGTACGCGGGCTGGGGACATGACGCCGAAAGCCAGATGACCCTCCACAACGTGCTGGTCTCTCCGCTCTTCGTCGTCAAGAGCCTCGCCGCCTCGATCGACTCGCTGCTCGCCCTGAGCACGATCGCCGACGAAGCGGTCGGCCGCTCGAAATGGGGCTTCGTCGTCCTCGCCGTGCTCGTCGGTCTGATCGTCTACGGCCAGCGGCGCAAGCCGGGTTTCTCCCCCCGCCTCTGGCCGGTCCTCACCTCCGCGGGGGCGTTCTGGTTCCTGGCGGCCTTCAACTACATCCCCGGCAGGGAGGCGTACTCGAGCCGGTACCTGTACATGGGGGCGGCCTTCGCCGTGCTGATCGCCGCCAATCTGCTGAACGGGGTGCGCCCCGGCAGGCGGGCCGTCCTCGCCGGCGCCGCCGTCACCGCCGCGGTGGTGGCGTTCAACCTCGTTCCCCTGCGCGAAGGCCGGGACTTCTTCCGCTCGCAGACCGTTTTGACGCGGGCCGACCTCGGCGCGATCGAGATCGCCCGCCGCACCGTCGACCCGGCCTTCGCGCTGACCTCGGAAGTCGCCGGCAGCCGGTTCCTGGGCGAAGTCGAGGCCGGCACCTACCTGGAGGCCGCCGATGAATACGGATCTCCGGCATACACCCCGTCTGAGCTGGCGAGCGCCGCTGAGATCGGCAGGCGGCAGGCTGACGTCCTCCTTGCCAACGCGCTGCCGGTGACGAGCGAATTCGAGACCGGGACCGGAGCAGGGGCTCCGCATGGCCGCTGCGTCTCCGCCGCGGCCGGGCCCGCGGCGCCCCCCGTTCGTCTCCGCCCGGGCCTGACGACGATCGTGATTCCCGCCGGGGGGCCGGCGACCATCCGCCTGCGCCGGTTCGCGGCCGGGTACCCGCTCGTCACCGAAGGCGTCGCGGCCGGCACGACAACGCTGCTTCGCATTCCCCGCGATGGCGCGGCGCGGCCCTGGCGCCTTCAGGTGGAGGCCGCGCAGGGCGCGACGGTCTGCCGGCGGTAGCCCGCGAAGCGTGAGCCCCCGTCTCCTGCCAAGGGTGATCCGTCTATCGTTGGCGCGGTGGCAGGCGAAACCTCATCGCCCCCTGCTTTCGATGCCGGCACGACAACGCTCTCGCTGGTCATACCCGCCTACAACGAGGAGGCGAGGCTGCCGGCGTTGTTCGCGGCGCTGAGGGATGAGGCCGACGCGGCGGTCGCCGATGCCGGCCTGGAGCTGATCGAGACCCTGGTCGTCGACGACGGCAGCACCGACCGCACCGCGGCGATGCTCGCCGCCGCCGCGGAGCAGGAGCCGCGGCTGAAGCCGGTGCTCGAGTTCGACCGCAACCGGGGGAAGGGCGCCGCCTTCGCCGCCGGGGTCGAGCGGGCGCAGGGCCAGTACGTGCTGCTCGCCGACGTCGATCTCTCGACGCCGCTGGGGGAGCTGCGCAAGCTGACCGCGGCAGTCCGCGAGGGAGCCGACATCGCGATCGGCTCGCGTGCCGTCGCCGGGGCTGTCGTCGAGCGGGGGCCGCTCCACCGCAAGGTGCTCGGCAACGCCTTCAACGGCGCCGTCCGCCTCCTTACCGGCCTTCGCCTGCGCGACACTCAGAACGGCTTCAAGCTGTTCCCGACCGAGGCGGCGAAGCAACTGCTGGCGGACCAGACCTGTCCGGGTTTCGCCTTCGACGTCGAGCTGCTGATGCGGGCCGATCGGGCGGGCCTCGAGATCGCCGAGGTCCCGATCCTCTACCTCCACGACTCGCGCTCCAGCGTCCGGGTCGGCCCGGCCGGCGCCGGAATGCTGAGGGACGTCGGCGCGCTCTCCTACCGTCTGCGAGTGCGGGATCGCCGCCGCCGGAACCCCCGGCAGGCGTCGCTGACCGAGCTTCGCCCCGACGACCCCGACTGAGTCGCCCGGGGAGGGTGCAGGCCGGTTTGGGCGCTATCGTGCCCCGGCCTTGTTCGAGCGCGCCGCCGCCACGCCACTCATGCCGAGCAGCCTTGCGCGCCTTCGCGCCTGGCGCACCGAGCACCCGGTCGCCACCGCGGTCCTCCTCTACGGACTCGTCGCCATCGCGGCTGTCGCCGCCGCCTACCTGGCGATCTTCACCCTGTTCTCCCCCTACGACGACGAGGGAACGCTGCTGGTGACGCTGAAGGCGTTCAACCAGGGCGAAGTCCTCTACCGCGACGTCTACTCACCCTACGGCCCCTTCTACTACGAGCTTTTCGGCGGCTTCTTCGCGCTCACCGGCTGGTCGGTCACCACCGACGCCAGCCGGCTCTTGGTGATCGTCGTCTGGGTCCTGACCAGCGGCCTGTTCGGGCTTGCCGTCCAGCGGCTCAGCGGCCGCCTCTTGCTCGGGCTGGTCGGCATGATCGTCTCCTTCGGCATCCTCTTCGTGCTGATCGGCGAGCCGATGCACCCACACGGCCTGAGCATCGCTCTGCTGGGCGCGTTCGTGCTGATCCTCGCCAGCGGCCCGCCGCGCAGGGTGTCGCTCGCCGGCGGTGTCGTCGGCGCGCTGTTGGCGGCGGTGGTGCTGACCAAGCTCAACCTCGGCGTCTACGCGGCCGTCGCGGTGCCGCTTGCCGCCGTCCTCACGATTGAGCCGCTGTACCGCCGCCGCTGGGTGCGTTGGCCGGTGGTGGCGGCCTTCCTCGCGATGCCCCTTGCCGTCGTCGCCCGCGACCTTGGCTCCGAATGGGCCGAGTCGCTGGTGGCGCTGGAGGTGCTCGCCACCATCGCGGTCCTCGCTGCGGCTTGGCCGCTGCGCCCGGAGCGCGGTGAAGGCGACGGCCGGATGGTGGAGTGGCTGATCGCCGCCGCCTGCGGCTTCGTTGCCGCCTTCGCCGCGATCCTGATCGCGATTCTCCTTACCGGGCCCTCCCTGTCCGACATCTACCAGGGGACTGTGCACGACGCGATGCGGGTTCGCGATACCAACCTGGACCCGTTCATCTCGGCGCCGGCGGCGATCGATTGGGGGATCGCGGCGGTGGCCGTTGCGGTGCTGATCTCCTGGTTGCGCTCCGACGGCGAGGGCCGGTCATCGCTCTGGCCGGGGCTGCTGCGCTGCGCCGCCGGGTTGGCGATCTGGTTCTCGATCGATCAGAACGCCCCCTTCGCTCTGAGTCCCGCTGCCGGCAACCCGGACTCGCTGGCGATGGTGCTGGCCTGGGTTGCCGCCGTGGCACCGGCCGGCGCCCGCGAGCATGTCTACAAGCGCTTCCTGCGGGTGCTGTTGCCCGCGCTGGCCGTCGCTGAGACGCTGCAGGTCTACCCGGTCGCCGGCAGCCAGATGCGGATTGCCGCGCTGATGTTCGTCCCGGTCGGCGCGCTCTGCATCGTGGACGGGATCGCGTCGCTGCGCGCCTGGAGCGCCGAGCGCGGCCCCATGTCCCTGGAGCGCTTCGGGATCGTCGTCGGCGTCGCGATCGTCGCGGTCGGGGCCAAGTTCGCGATCGACGACCTGGCGCGGCCGATAGTCACCAACGCGGTCGTCTACCGCGACCAGCCCTCGCTGCCGTTCGCGGGCGCAGGCCTGATGCACCCGCCGGCCGCGCAGGCGACGGAATACGAACAGCTGGTCGCCCTGCTGCACGACCACCACTGCACGACCTTCATCGGCTACCCGAACGTCGACAGCCTCTACCTCTGGTCGGGGATCGATCCGCCGCGACCGTGGGCGCCCGGCGCCTGGATAACCGCCCTCGAAGCCTCGGCGCAGCCACCGATCGTGAAGCAGCTGCGCGCCTCCCCACGCCCCTGCGCGATTCGCAGCGAAGGCCTGGCGGCGCTCTGGCTGAACGGCAGGCCGCGCCCTGAAACCCCGCTCGTGCGCTACATCTTCAACCAGCTCACCCCGGTCGAACAGGCCGGCGGGTCCGAATTCCTGCTGCCTAAGAGCTCGGCCCGATAGCGAAGCGCCGTATCGGCGGCATCGCGTCGGCTGCGACAGCCACCGCCGCGGCGAAGCCGGAGGGGGCATCCAGCCCCGAGACGACCACCGTCGTGTCGGGGCGCTGAGCTCCGAGGCCGGTTCCCAGGCACTTGACGATCGCCTCACGGCGGGTCCAGGCCGCGTGGAAGACGGCCGGTCTTGCGCTGGGGTCAGCCGCTCTCACCGCCGCCACGTCGGTTTCGTCGAGGGCGCGAGAGGCGAGCGCGAGAGCGTCGCGTCGCGTCTCGACCCACTCGACGTCGATGCCGACCTCCGGCCCGTCCGTCACCGCCACCAGGGCCAGGCCGGCGGAATGGCTGAGGTTGAACTGCAGCGAGCTCGGCATCCCGAGGGCCGGCTTGCCGTGGCCGCCGATCGTCAGCTCAATCTCCCTTGCCTCGCGATCCAGATAATCGCCGAGCACACGGCGCAGGGCCCAGCGTGCGGCCACCCAGCGCTTGCGTGTCTCGCGGCGCTGCATCAGCGTCGCGCGCTCTCGCTCCACCGCCGGCAGGGAGTCGGCGCCCGGCCAACCGGTCGAGTCGAGCTTCGCTTCCCACACGTGGAGCTCGCCGGTCGCGGTGAACATCGGGCAAGGGTAGGGCCTGGTCCAGGCTCGCTCACCCTGCCGACCCTTCCTGACTAGGGTCCGGGTGTGGCCTGGGATTCATGGGATGAGAAGCGGCGCAGTCGCTTTGCCCTGCTTGCCCTCGCTCTGGCGATGACGGCCGCCGCGGCATTGCTGCTCTGGGAAGGACGAGGGCTCACGTTGCAGGTCGACGAGTGGTCGTTCGGCTATCTGGACCGGCAGGGCCTCGGCGCCGCGGCACTCCTGGACCCGGCAAACGGCCACCTGTCGGTGGTCCCGATCCTGATCGAGAAGGCCTCGCTGGGCCTCTTCGGCACCGCCACCGCCCTGCCGTTGCACCTGCTGGCGCTCGCGACGCACCTGGCGATCGCCCTGATGCTCTTCCTGCTGTTGCGCCGTTCGCTCGACCCCCTCGCGGCGTTGCCGCCGACCGTGCTCTTCCTCTTCCTTGGCGTGGCGTATGACGTCGTGATCGGCTCGCACGCGTTGCCGATCCAGATCGCCGTCGCCACCGGCCTCGCCGCCTGGATCGCGCTCGGGGGCCGCACCACGATCGGGGACGCCGCCGCCGCGCTCCTGCTGACTGTCGGAATCGCCTCGAACGGCTTCGCGATTCCCTTCATCGTCGGCGCCGGGACGATCCTCCTGCTCGACGGTCGCTCCTCGCGCCGGCGACTCTGGGTGGTCGCCCTGCCGTTGGCGGTCTACGCGATCTGGTGGCTCGCCTATGGCCGCCGTGGGGGCAGCCAGGCCTCGCTTGAGAACCTGGCTGGCCTGCCCGCCTTCGCGTTCGACTCGCTGGCGGCGGCCCTGGCGGCGCTGACCGGGCTCTTCACCGAACCGGCGGCAACCCGCCTCACCTTCGTGCTCGGGCCGGGCCAGGCCCTGGCCGGCGCGACCTTGATCGCTCTCCTCTCGCTCTGGTTGGCGCGGGACTGGCGCCCGCCGCGGGCGGCGCTGCCGCCGTTGACCGCACTGTTGACCGTCTGGCTGACGACCGGCCTGGTCGCCAGCGCCGCCCGCCTGCCGCAGTCCGGTCGCTACCTGTACGGGAGCGTGATCCTCGTTCTCCTCTTCGCTGCAGCGACGCTCGCGGCGTCGCCATGGCGGGTGCGGGGTTCGCTGGTCCTCGCGGCGACCTGCGCCGTCGCCCTCTTGCCCAGCCTGCGGGAGATCCACTACGGCGGGACCTTTTTCCGCGAGTTGTCTGATCAGGACCGCGCGGTCCTCGGCGCCGCCGATCTGCTCGGCTCCCGCGCCTACGGCCAGACGTTGCTGGCCACCGGCTCCGACGTGCCGGCCGGTGTTCCCTACCTGGAAAGGCCGCTCAGCGAGTATCGCGCGGCGAAGGCCAGCTTCGGCAGCCCGGCCTTCTCGCCGGCGGAGCTCGAAAGCGCCCATCCCGCTTCCCGCGAAATCGCCGATCGCGAGATCGCTCGCGTGCTCTCGATTCAGGTGGAGCAGGCCGACGGTCCGCCGCGGCCGTTGCCAGCCGGACTCCGGGTTGGCCGATCCGGAGGCATGTCGCGAGTCCGCAATGGTTGCCTCGAATTCCGGCCGATTGCAGCACCCGCGCTGCTCACCGTCCCGGTGCCCGCCGGGGGGCTCTGGATCCGGCCGCGGCCGGGCCCGGCCGTGCCGGTCGCTGTGCGCCGCTTCGCCGACGGCTTCGTGGTGGCCGCGGGAGGGGCGCTCGGAGGGCGTTCGTCGCAGCTCCGATTCCCACCGGTGCCCGCCGGCCGGGGCTGGGAAGCTCAACTGCAACCGCAACAGCCGGTCGTCGTCTGCGCCGCGCCGGTGCTCAGTCCTGCGAACTGACTCCTGGCAGCTCCCGCTCGGTGCGGCGGTAGTCGCCATGGCTGAGATGGCGCTCGAGGAAGACGTAGAGGACGATGAACAGGTAGCGGCTGCCCATCTCGTTCAGGGAGAGCTTCGACGTCCCGGCTTTGCGGTTGGTCCAGGAGATCGGGACGATGCCGTAGCTGTAGCCGCGCACGACGGCCTTCAGCGGCAGCTCGACCGTGAGATTGAAGTGGTGTGAGAGGAAGGGCTGCAGGTTCTCGATCACCTCACGCCGGTACGCCTTGAAGGCGTTGGTGGTGTCGTTGTAGCCGTGGCGGAAGAGAACGCGGATGCCCCAGTTGACGATCCGGTTGATGATCAGCTTCGAGCGCGGATAGTCGACCACGGCCGCGCCGGCCATGAAGCGCGATCCGAACGCGCACTCGTACCCGGCCTCGAGCAGGCGGTGGTAGGCGAGGAGGTCCTCGGGGTCGTCGGAGCCGTCCGCCATCACGATCGCCACCGCGTCGCCCTCGAACGCCTCCAACCCCGCCCGCACGGCGAAGCCGAAGCCGTTGCTGTAGGGAGAAGGCAGGCAGCGAACCCGCGGATGCTCCTTGGCGATCTCCGCGACCACGGCGGCGGTGCCATCGGTGCTGGAGTCGTCGACGACGATCACCTCGTGGTCGATCTCTTCGCGGGAGAGGGCCGAGATCAGGCCATTGACCGTCTCGCTGACGGTCTCCTCCTCGTTGTAGGCCGGGATGACGACCGAGAGCTTCATCTGCTCAACCCGGCTGAGTGCGGGAATGCTCGATTCCGAGGATGGAGAGGAAGAAGCTGGCGAGGATCGTCTGCACTCCGAGCACCAGCATCGTGCTGGCCGGAACCACGATTCGTAGGGTCTCCCTGTAGTCGAGCTGGTCGAATCCGCTGCCCCCCCAGATCGCCAGCGCGATGACAGTCAGCACGAGCCCACCGAGGACCAGCGCCGCGCCGGCCAGCAGGCCGGCCTCCAGCGTCCAGCGATCGACCAGGTCCTCTATCCACGACTTGAACGGGAGGAAGCCCTGCGTCATTGCGAATACCCGGGCGAATATCGCGAACAGGATCGCCTGGTATCCGATCACGGTCAGGGCGCTGGCGTAGACGAGGGTGTGGACGTCGAACTGAGCCCCCAGGATCTTCAGCTGACCCGGCAGGAGTGCCACGGTGGCGCCTACGCCGAGCAGCATCATCGCGATGCCGGGATAGAGGAACAACCAACGTGGGCTGAAGAGGAGGAGGAAGCGCAGATGCCTCCAGCCGTCCCGCCATGGCCGCAGGTGCGGCTTCCGCGAGCGCAAGTCGGGCGAGAGGGTGGTCGGGACTTCGGAGATCTTCAATTCGTTCAGGGTCGCCTTGACGACCATCTCGCTGGCGAACTCCATCCCGTCGCTTCGCAGGTCCAGGCTCTGGATCGCATCGCGGCGAAATGCACGCAGGCCGCAGTGAAAGTCGCCGATGTCGCTGTGGAAGAAGAGGCGGCCGATGAAGCTGAGAACGGGATTGCCGAGGTAGCGGTTGAGGGGCGGCATAGCGCCGGACCTGACCCCACCGGCAAACCGGTTTCCCATCACCAGGTCGTCTCCGGCCCGCAGGCGGTCTATGAACGGGGCGATCTTGGCGAAGTCGTAGCTTCCGTCGGCATCGCCCATCACCACGAAACGCCCTCGTGCGGCGGAGAAGCCGCCGGAGAGGGCGGCTCCATAGCCCTTCCTGTCGACGTCCACGACGCGCGCACCGAATCTGCGCGCGATCTCCTGGGACCCGTCGGTGCTGCCGTTGTCAGCGATGATGATCTCGCCGTCGACTCCTGCCTCCGCCAGGCCGGCCTGTGCCCAGTGCAGGCACTGCTCGATAGACTCGGCCTCGTTCAGACAGGGCATCACGATCGAAACCTCGCACCCCTCTGCCGAGCTTTCGGTAGTGGGCGCCGGTTTCGCCGGGTGTGTTGCTGATCGCGCTTGAGACATTGAGTTCAAGACAAGCCATACCCGCCGGCGGCCTCCGTCGAGCGGCATAAGCTAGCAGCGTCCCCTGGATGGAACGAGCCAACGAACCAAGTGCGGCGATCACCGGCGGGAGCGGGTATCTCGGGCGGCAATTGGCCGCGCGTCTTCTCGCAGACGGCTGGCGCGTAACCACCGTAGGACGCCGACCGTCGGGGCTGCCGGGTGTGGAGCACGTCCCGTTTCACCTCGGTGAGACGCTTCCGCCAAGCCACCTCGAGGGGCTGGACGCGGTCGTCCATTGCGCCTGGGACTTGCAAAGACGCAGCTGGGCCGAGATCGAGGAGGTGAACGTCCGCGGCTCTCAGCGCCTCTTCGACGCGGCTGCCGCTGCGGAGGTTCCACGGCTGGTCCACGTCTCCACGGTCAGCGCCTCGGGCCGGCCGCGTTCGATGTACGGGAGGGCGAAGCTGGAGACGGAGGCGATGGCATTTGAGCGAGGCGGCACGGTCGTGCGCCCGGGGCTGCTGTACGGCCCCGAGCCCGGGGGCATGGTTGGCATGCTGAAGCGGCTGGTGGGCGCGCTGCCCGTCGTCCCGGTGCTCGTCGGGGAGAAGCGCCCCCTGTATCTCGCCCACGAGGACGACGTCTGCGAGCTGCTGCTGCGCGCCGCCGAGGGCAGGGAGGAGGGAGAGCGGCCAATCGTTGCCGCCGCGCGCGACCCCCACACCCTGCGCGAGGTGCTTGCTGCGATTTCCGAGGCACAAGGCAGGCGGCCCGCCTTCGTCCGGGTTCCCTGGCGAGCGGTCTACCTCGCCCTGCGGGGCTTGGAGCTGGTCCGCGTCCCTCCGCCGATGCGTGCCGACAGCGCGCTCAGCATCGGGACGCTCGACCCGGACCCCTTCTCCTCGGCCGCCAGCCCTCAGAGCGTCGAGTTCCGGCCCTTTGAACCGTCTGTCCTGGGTCCTGGCTCCGGATCCGCCGGATGAGCAGCAGGGTGATCGTGGTCGGCTCCGGCCCCGCCGGAGTGGCCTGCGCGCGGGCGCTGGCCGAGCGAGGTCATGAGGTGACGATCGTCGATGCCGGCCGTGTGCCCGATGACTCCGTGGCGCACAGGTACGCCGCGCTGGAAAACGAGCCGCCCACCGAGTGGGACCCGGAGTTGGTTGAGGAGCTGCGCGCGGAGTTCAAGGTGGGCCGTGACGAGCTGCCGCTCAAACCCGTACTCGGCTCGCTGCACCCCTATGCCACCGCAGATCCGAGCGCGCCCCTTGCGGGCAGCGAAGTCGGCCTGGTCCCCTCGTTGGCTCGGGGAGGCCTCAGCACGGTCTGGGGCGCCTCGATGCTTCCTTACCGGGAAGCGGATCTTGCGGGCTGGCCCCTGGGCCTCGACTCGCTCGACCCCTTTTACCGCTCCGTTCTCCGGTTCGTCCCGTTGGCCGCCAGGAGTGACGACCTCGCGCCCGAATTTCCGCTCTATTCAGAGGAGTTCGCGGATCTGGAGCCGACCGCTCAGATCGCTGCGTTCCTGGCCGATCTCCAGCGTGCAGGGTCGCGTCTAAGGGGGGCGGGAGTCAACGCGGGCCGCGCTCGCTTGGCCGTCCGCACGATGGACAACGCGGAGGGTCGCGGGTGTCGATACACGGGACTCTGCCTGCACGGTTGCCCGCTCGGTTCGATCTGGTCCGCCGGGCAGGCGCTGGCATCGCTGCGGTCGAGGTGGCCGGTCGCCTACCTCCCCGATGCCTATGTCGAGCGAATCGAGGAGACCTCCACCGGTGTGCGCCTCATCGCGCGCATGAATGGGAGCACCGAGCAGCTCGACGCCGACCGGGTCTTCGTCGCCGCAGGAGTTTTGCCGACCGCCCGCCTCCTCCTGCACTCCCTCGATGCGTCGGGGGAGTCGGTCGAGCTGCGAGACTCGCAGGTACTACACGTTCCCCTTGCTGCGCGCGCGTGGATCGGCCGTTAGCGTGGCGGGCCAGGGCAACACGCTGGCGCAGGCATTTATCGAGTTGAACGACCGGTCCGACTCCACTCGGTCAGCCCATCTGCAGGTCTACGGCTACAGCGACCTGATCCTCCGTGAGGCGGCCGCCACCCTGCGTCTGCAGCCGCGGTTGGTCGAGCGGCTGGCTCGACCATTCCTCTCGAGGCTCCTCTTCTGCCAGGGCTATCTCCACTCCGACCGGTCCCGGTCGATCAGGGCCAAGCTCGAAGGCAACGGGCCGCAGGCTCCGCTGCGGGTCGAGGCGCTCGGTTCACCGATCGAGGTGCGCCACAGGGTTGAGGCCGTTCTCACGCGCCTGCGAGGCTCCGCAGCGCAGCTGCGGGCTGTGCCACTGCGACCGCTGCTACAGGTCTGGGATCCGGGTCGTGGCGCCCACACCGGCGGCAGCTTTCCGATGAGCGGCAAGCCAAGCGGACTGGAGGCGGACCTGCTCGGCAGGCCGGCCGGGCTGCGGCGCGTGCACCTCGTCGACGCGAGCGTCTTCCCGACCGTTCCCCCGACGACGATAACCCTCACCGTGATGGCCAACGCGCAGCGGATCGCCGCGCACTGCGAAGAGGACTAGACGATCTAGGTCGTCAGGCGGGCTCGGCCAAGTCTTCTTCCCGTTGAGACCAACCAAAGAGCGAGGCCGCCGGCAGCTCCGATCAGGAGCATCAGAAAGGCAGAGACCCTGGCGCCGACCGTGCTGAACGGTTCGTTCCACCAGTAGTCGAGTTCTGGGCGGAGGCTCGGATCCGAGAGGTTGACGGTGTTCTTGGGTCCCTCGAATGGGTTGTAGGTGACCTCCAGGCCTTCGCCGCCTAACCTGGAGATGACCTGGGAGGAAATCAGGCTCTCAGTCTGCAGGAGCAGTGCGGAAAGCTCGGGTATCCACCTCGTCGGATCATCGCCATAGGGGATCTGTCTAACCCTGATGCCTTCGCGGTCGCCGTAGAGCGTGACGCCGCTGAGGCGCTGGGCGATGGTGATGTAACGAGCGTACTGCGCGGATACCCCCACCAGCTGGACAAGGATTGCCAGCGCGGCGAACCCGGCGAGGACCCGCCGGCGGGTCCTGCTGTCCACCCACCACGCGATCGGAACCAGGAAGACCCAGGCGGCGGGGACGATGTACCGGGGCCCCCACACCTCGTCGCCCCAGTATTTGGAGGCGCCGGAGATGAAGAGCAGAGTGGCAAATGAGGCCAGCAGGGTCATCGCGAAATGCCGATCGCTGCGCCACAGCCTCGGTATGCCGAGGGCCCCAAGGATCACCAGCGGGCTGTAGAGGATGAGCCCTTTGCCGGGACTGAAGAGCAGCCCCAGGGTGTTGAACGGCATCGCCAGGGTCAGCGACGATTCGTGATAGCCGAAGTTGGTGATCGAGCCGAACCGCGACCAGTTGTACAACGCCATCGCGATTCCCCAGGCCAGTACCGGCAGGCAGGCGGCGAGTCCGTGTTTGAGCTTCTCGCGAGACGTCATCGCGGCGAGCGCCGGCCAGAGGAGGATTGCGAGCGGCAGGATGGTGATCACCGCATAGGGCTTCGTGGCGGCCGTCGCGCCCGCGGCGAAGCCGGTCAGCCCGTAGGACAGCAGCGACGGATTTCGCCTCGCCCACGCGGCAAGGGCGAAGGCGGTGAGAAGAGTGAACATGAAGGTCGTCTCCATGCCGATCTTCGAATAGGGCCAGGCGATGCTGGCAAAGACGAACAGCGCCGCTATCGCCGATGCCCATCCGAGTGAGCGGCGGGTGAGGAAGACCAGGGCGAAGAGGGCGACCGCCGCCAGGGCGGCGACGAAGGGGTTGTAGAACCAGAGGAAGACGAGCTCGTAGGGCAGCGAGTCGTGCCAGCCGAAGTTGTCATCGACGAATCTACCCGCCGCGTAGAAGGGCGTCTCCAGCAGCGGTTGCAGCAGCCCGGCGCGGGCGTAGAAGTGCCCGTCTTCCCCTGGGGTGTCCGCTTTGAGAGATGGAGTTACAGGGTTGTCGACGTCCCAGAAATGCCCATCCAGGACCAGTCCCTCGGCGATCGCGCCGGTCTCCGGTTCATACCCCGTCAGCTGCTGGGTGGTGGCGGCGTAGAAGCCGAATGCCATGACAAAGACGAGCAGCCCGGCAAGGATCGGGCGCGGCACGGCTGCCAGACGACGACGCATGGTGCGGGACCTTATGCGGCGGTCCGGCGTGGCCGCCGCAGCCGTGGCCGGCGCCGCAGCGCCCACATGAAGGGTGAGGCCACCCGCGGTGCGCCAAATCTCATGTTGGGGTTCGAGTAGGGGTCGCGAGCCGTCATGTGAAGCCACCGGTCCTTGAGCAGTTCCTTCTCCCAGTCCTCGACGTCGGTGGAGCGGCTCGACGACTCGAAGTGGTACATGACGAGGTCGGGGTCATAGACCACCCGCCGACCTGACGCCCGCAGCTTCAGGCAGTAGTCGATGTCGTTGTAGTTGACGGGAAAGGTTCTCGTCAGGCCCCCGATCTCCTCGAAGAGGCTCCGCCTCGTCATCAGGCAGGCGCCGGTCACGGCAAGGCTGTTCTGGGCGACCCTGACGCTGTTCGCGTATCCCTTGAACTCGCCGGAGAAGCCCCGGTAGAGGTGGCCCGGCAAGCCGCTCTCGAACCGCACGACCACGTGCTGGAGCCGTCCGTCTTCCCAGAGCAGCCGGCCGCCGACGGCGCCGACCTCGGGGATGCTCGAGTACATCACCATTCGCTCGATCCAGTCGGGAGTCGCGACCTCGATGTCGTCGTTGAGCAGCAGCAGGTGCTCGCCCTCGCTGCGCACGGCGCCGCTGTTGATCTTGGCTGAGAAGTTGAACGGGCCCTCGTGGGGGACGACGCGCAGGCGATCCCCCGCGATCCCCCGCAGCTCGTCCACGACGGCGTGATCGGTTGAGCTGTCGACGACGACGACTATCTCGTAGGCGTCGTAGGTCGACTTCTCGACGATGCTGCGAACGCAGTGGCTGACGAGCAGGACCGGCTCGTACCGGACCTCGCGGATCTGGCCCCCGGTGGGGATGATGATGCTGACCAGAGGGCTGCTCTTCAGGGCCGGCTCCAGGTGGTAGACGCCCGCGTCGGCCTCGTCGCGCTCCACCCGCGCTTCGACGCCGGTCCGCTCGCAGTGGGCCTGGACCGCCTGCTTGCCTGCCTCGAAGGCCCACGGTTTCGCCGCTTCGCCGCCGCCGGCGGCCGAGGTCTCCAGCATCCGCCAGTGGTAAAGGACCCTGGGCACGTGGAGGACGGCGCGGGCGCGCTCGGTCACCTTCAGCACCAGGTCCCAATCCTGGGATCCCTCGAACTCAGGATCGAACCCCCCCACCTCCTCGACCAGCACCCGGCGCAGGACGCTGAGATGACAGGTGTACATCTGGGTGCGCATCCGCTCGGGGGACCAGTCCGGCTTGAAGAACGGTCCGGAATGGTGGCCGGCGAGGTCGATCTTGTCCTCGTCGGTGTAGACGTAGTCCGCCTCGGGCGTTGCCTCGATCGCCTCGTGGACCAGCGCCAGAGCGTCGGGATGCAGCTTGTCGTCGTGGTCGAGCAGAGCCAGGAACTCCCCTCGGGCCATCGCCAGGGCGTCGTTGGAGGCGGCGACGATGCCGCCGTTGGACTCGCGACGCTGAACCCGGATACGACCGTCTTCGCGCTGGGCCCTCTCGAGCAGCTCCATGACGTGCGGCTCGTTGGAACAGTCGTCGACCAGGCAGAGCTCCCAGTCGGCAAAGCTCTGCGCTCGTACCGACTTCAGCATCTCCGAGAGCACCCTGGGGGGCGTCTCGTACACCGGGGTGAGGATCGAGAACCGCGGCGTCGCCACGCTAGCCCCGTCGGCCAAAGAGCTTGCGCAGGCCGGTGCCGGCAATCCGCACGATCTTCGGAATTCGGGACTGCAGCCGCGCGGCCACGTTCGCGATGCGTTGGTGCTGGTCCTCAAGCTCGGCGACGCGGCCCCTCGCAAGGCCGAGTTCAGCGTCCTTGCCGATCAGCAGGTCGCGAAGTCTGAGCACCTCCTCGTTGCGGCGGTTGAGCTCGTCTTGCAGCTCTGGCGGCCCTTCGTCCTTTTCGAGCTTGGCAAGCTTGTCCCGCGTCTCCAGAAGCGAGCCTCGCACCTCGGCAACCTCGCGGTGCAAGCGCCACCAGGAGCGGTCGTAGCGCCGCACCGTCTCGGCGAGGGGCTCCTCGACCCGCGTGAAGAGCGCCGCCCAGGGCGAGAGGTACGACGCGTCGCGCTCGACGTCGCGCAGGAAGCCCTCCTCCGCAAATAGCCCGGCCCAGACCTCCGGGGGCTGGACGTTCAGGTGGCTGGGCTCTCCGTAGTCATGGGGCGTGGTGGAGAGCAGGATGCGATCGGTGGCCGCACAGAGATTGGCGATCACCTTGCCGGTTTCGGCGGGCGGGATGTGCTCGATCACCTCGATGCAGGTGATCAGGTCGTAGCGCCGCGCCAGCGGCTCGGTCAGCGTGGCGACGGCACAGTCCTCGGCCACCGACTCGTGAGCCTGGGAAATCGCGTACTCGGAGACGTCGATCCCCCATGCCTCGACTCCGCGCTCGCGAAGCGCCTCGACCAGGAAGCCCATCGCGCATCCGGCATCCAACACCGAGGTCGGGTGAAGGTCGCGCACGATGCCGTCCGCGACCTCGCCGAAGAAGCTCAGCCAGCGCTCATTTCGCTCGTAGGGGCCGCCGCCCCCCCAGTAGTTCCGGTAGTAGGAAGCGCCGTACTCGATTGCACCTCCGTCGCCGAGAATCGGCTCCAGAGGGGTCGTTTGGTCGCCCATCGCCCGCGAGTGTACCCAGCCGCTGCAGATCGTAATCCGCCGCCAAAGCCTCGAATACACTCGCCCGCTGATGCGGTGGCGCGACGATCCCCGGGGCAGCGCTCCGACCCTGCTGCTGGGCGTTGCCCTGGTGGCCTCTGCTGCGCTGATGCTCGCCCTCACCTGGGACACGACCTTCTTCCAGGACTCCTGGGCGTTCATCGTCGACCGGCGTGGTTACTCGGCGGACGTCTTCCTCGTCCCGCACAACGAGCACATCGTCCTCATCCCGGTGGCGATCGAGAAGCTGTTCCTCGAGACGTTCGGCCTCGGCACGATGCTGCCCGAACAGGTGCTGCTGACCCTGATGCTCTGCGCGGTCGCGGTGCTCGTCTTCGTCTACGTGCGGCGTCGGCTCGGGTCCTGGCCGGCGCTGATTGCCGCCCTGCTGCTGCTCTTCCTCGGCGCCGCCTGGGAAGTTCTGCTCTGGCCCTTCGAGATATCGCTGGTCGGCTCGGTTCTGACCGGCGTCGCGATGCTGCTCACGCTCGAACGCGAAGACCGTCGCGGTGACATCTCCGCCTGTGTGCTGCTGCTGCTCTCGGTCGGCTTCTCGAGCCTGGGGGTGGCCTTTTGCCTGGGGGCTGCGGTCGACGTGCTGCAGCGCCGCCGCAAGCGCGGTCTGGGCCGCGCCTACGTCCCGGCGATCCCCCTGTTCCTCTACGCGATCTGGTACTTCGGATACGGCCACGAAGCCCAGAGCGCCGCCTCCCTTCACAACGCGATCCACGCCCCGGTCTTCCTCGCCGAGGGGCTCGTCGTCTCGACCGGCGCGCTGCTCGGAGTGTCCTGGATCGCCGAAGAACTGCCGGGTGACCCGCGCAAGTACATGACCCTGGTTGCGGTGCTGGTGCTGGCGGCGTTGCTCGCCTATCTGCAGGCCCGCAGGCCCGCTCTGCTGAGGGTCTTCCGGGCCCCGCTGAGGCTTTCGTCGCGCTTCTGGCCGGTCGCCGTCGCAGCGGCCGCCTTCTGGTTGCTCGCGGGCTTGAACAAGATTCCCGGCAGGGAGGCGAACGCGAGTCGCTACCTGTATATGGGTGGGGTCTTCGTCCTCCTGATTGCCGCCGATCTCCTCACCGAGGTTCGACTCCGGCGCCCGGTGCTGATCGCCGCAGGCACCGTCGCGCTTGCCGCCGTGGCTTCGAACATGGTCCCCATGCTCGAAGGGGGCGAAATCCTCGACGAACAGACGGCTCTTGCTCGCGCCGACCTGGGGGCGATCGAGATCGCCCGGCGCACCGTCCCCCCGGACTTCTGGCTGCACCCGGAACTCGCCGGCACGCCCTCGCTGATCAACGTGACCGCGGGCCCCTACCTCGAAGTCCGCGACCAGTTCGGCTCACCGGCCTATACGCCGGCTGAGCTCGCCGGCGCTCCCGAGCTGGGACGCCGTCAGGCGGACATCGTCCTGGCCGAAGCGCTGCCGGTCTCGCTCGAGACGTCGGCCCCGCACGTGGGTGCACTCGAGGGGGGTTGCGTGCGGGTTCGCGGCAATGCCGGGGCAAACAGCACCGGCCTGCGGCTCTCCTCGGGAGAGACGTCGGTCAGGGTCCCGCCCGGCGGATCCGCCCGTATCCGCCTGCGCCGCTTTGCCGTCGGCGAGTACCCGGTCGGGCTTGGCCGGGTCCCGGGCGGTTCCGCCGCCTTGCTCCGCATTCCCCGCGACGGGTCTGGGCGCCCCTGGCGGCTTCGGGTCGAGGCGCCCGCGGGTGTCACGGTCTGCTCTCTGGGCTGAGCTCGTCAGACCGTCGACGCGGTCCAGCGCTCGACGTTCTGCTCGTGCATCTCGCTCAGGATGTCCTCGACCCCGTAGCGGGGCTTCCAGTCCGGGTAGTCGGCTTCGAACGGCACCAGATCGGAGATCCACCAACGGTGATCGCCGATCCGCGGCTCCGCGCCCATCTCCCAGCTCAGCTCGCGGCCGGAGATCCGCTCGCAGATCTCGATCGCCTCCAACATCGAGCAGTTGCTGAAACGGCCGCCGCCGATGTTGTAGACGGCGGCAGGGCGGGGCGCCCGGTGGAAGGCGGCGAAGGCGGCGATCAGGTCGGCGCTGTGGATGTTGTCGCGAACCTGCTTGCCGCCGTAGCCGAAGACGGTGTAGGGGGTGCCGGTGACCGTGCACTTCATCAGGTAGGCGAGGAAGCCGTGCAGCTTGGCGCCGGCGTGCTGCGGCCCGGTCAGGCAGCCACCGCGGAAGCAGGCGGTCGGCATCTCGAAGTAGCGCCCGTACTCCTGCACGAGCAGGTCGGCGGCCGCCTTGGAGACGCCGAACAGCGAGTGGGTCGAGGAGTCGATCGACATCGAGGTGTCGATGCCGCGGTGGTAGCGGTGGGACTCGGGCAGCTCCAGCCGCAGCTCGCGCTCCTCCAGCGGCAACCGGTTGGGGGTATCGCCATAGACCTTGTTGGTCGAGCAGAAGACGAAGGTCGCCGCCGGGGCGTGGGCCCGCGTCGCCTCGAGCAGGTTGAGGGTGCCGTTGGCGTTGACGGTGAAGTCGGTCTGGGGGTCGCTCGCCGCCCAGTCGTGGGAGGGCTGTGCCGCCGTGTGGATGACCAGCTCGATCGCGCCGCCGCGCTCGCGGAAGATCCGCTCCACCGCGTCCCGGTCGCGGATGTCGGCATCCTCGCTGCGGAACTCGGGGTGGGCGCCCTTCAGCCGCTCGGTGACGTGCGCGGTCGAGGCCTCCGGCCCGAAGAAGCTGGCCCGCATGTCGTTCTCGATCCCGATCACGTCGTAGCCGGCGCCGACGAAGTGGCCGACCGCCTCGGATCCGATCAGCCCACCCGAGCCCGTGATCACCGCAACCGGCATCTCTACTCCCTTCCCCCGCCTGGGGCGTCGATTTCAAGCGCGGCCATGATCCGCTCCTCGTCCGCCGCGATCCAGCGGTGGATGTCGGCGAGGACCTGCTCCGCACTGCGCCGTGGGCGCCACTCGTCCAAGCCGGAGAGTCTTGCGCAATCCGAGAGGTAGATGGGGACGTCACCCGCGCGCGTCTCCGCGACCGGCTCGATTGGGACCTCGTTGCCGGTCAGCCGGCGGCAGATCTCGGTCGTCTCCAGCAGCGAGAGGCTGCGCTCGCGGCCGCCACCGACGTTGGCGACGACCCCGTCCCAGCTGTCGGCGCCGAGCAGCTGGCGCTCGACCAGGTCGACCAGGTCCTCGACGTGGAGCAGGTCCCTGACCTGCTTGCCCTCACCCCCGAAGCCGATGTAGGTGAGCGGCCGGCCGAAATGGTGGGCGAGCATCCAGTGGGTGAAGACGCCCTGGTCGACCTTGCCCATCTGCCAGGGGCCGGCGATCACGCCGCAGCGGTCGACGACCGCCCGCAGGCCGAACGCGGCGCGGTACTCCTCGATCAGCAGCTCGGCGGCCAGCTTGGTCGTGCCGTAGAGGGTGCGGGCGCCTTTCAGCGGGAAGTCCTCCGCGATGCCCGCCGCCGAGGCGCCGGCCAGCGGCTGCTCCTCGGCCAGCTCGAAGCGCGTCGGCGCCTCCTCCAGCACCAGCGAGAGCTGCGGCTTGACCGGGTAGACGCGGCTGGTCGAGAGGAAGACCACGAAGGCGTCCGTCCGCCGCGCCAGCTCGAGGCAGTTGTAGGCACCGGTCAGGTTGGTGTGGACGAGGTAGGAGGTGTCGCCGTCGACGCCGCTCATCACCGAGGGCTCGGCGGAGCACTCGATCAGCGCCGTCAGCTCGGGCAGCCGGCCGAGATCGTCGGGCTCGCGCACGTCGCCCTTGACGAACTCGACCCCGGCCTGCTCCAGCCGCGGCAGGTTCAGCTCCGAGCCGCGCCGGTAGAGATTGTCCAGCGCCAGGATCTCCCAATCGGGGTGCCTGGCCGCGAGTGAGACGGCGAGGTTGGAGCCGACGAAGCCGGCGCCGCCGGTGATCAGCAGGCGACTCACCGCTAGAGGTCCTCGGCGATCCTCGGCGCCTCGCGGTTGAAGAACCAGGCGGCGAGGGCGCAGACGGCAAGGAAGATCGCCGCCGCGGGCAACAGGTGAAGCGCGCCGCCGGCGGCCTCGACCGCGGTCGGGGCTTCCGGTTCCGCGAGGATCCAGACGCGAACCTGCTCGAAGATCACCGCCAGCGGATTGATCATCAGCAGGCGTTCGATCGAGGGGTTGTCCAGCCCGTTTTTGCCGAGCGGGTAGAGGATCGGCGTCGCGTAGAACAGCATCTGCGCGAAGACGGTCCAGATGATCGCGACGTCGCGGAAGCGGACGTAGAGCACCGAGAGCATCGTGCTCGTCGCCGCGGTGAGCACGAACGTCGCGGTCAGCGCCAGCGGGAAGAGCAGCCAGGTCCAGGTCGGGTCGACTCCCCAAGCGAGGATGAAGGCGAAGACGATGATCAGGTTGAGGAAGAAGTTGAACAGCGCCGTCAGCACCGTGGCTAGCGGGATCACGAGGCGGGGGAACTGGGTCTTGCGGACGACGCCCTCCTGGGCGACGACCGAGGTGACCGCGTTCTGCGTCGCTTCCTGGAAGAAGGTGTACTGGACGATGCCCAGCAGCAGCAGCACTGGATAGTTGTGAAGCCCACTGCCAAGCCTGAAGACCTGGGTGAAGACGAAGAGCAGAACACCGAACAGCATCAGCGGCCGCACCAGCGACCAGAGGTAGCCGAGCACCGTGCCGAAGTAGGCGCGCTTGAACTCGGTTACCGACATCAGCATCAGGAGATCGAAGAAGCGCCGCGGCCCGCCGCCGAGCGCCGAGGGCCCGTGGACCTCGCGCAGCTCCGAGGTGTTGCCGTTCGGGCTCACTGGGCCTTGGGGCCTTCCTCGACCACGGCGTCGATCCGATGCTCGAGGGCGACGATTCCCTGAGCGTGGCCGCCGAAGACGACGAAGTCGACGCAGTTGTGCACGTAGAGAAGGGAGTCGGCGGTATGCGGGCGGGAGACGCCGCAATGGATGTAGTAGCGGCCGGGGGCGAGCGGGTTCTCCAGTCTGGCGCTCACCTTGACCCGTTGACCCTCCCGGAGCGGACTGTCGTCGTCCTCGCCGCCCGTCGTCGTCCCGAACTCGAAGACGCCGATCCCGTCGGCGTTGGCGATGATGAACCCGACGCCGAGGCCGGGCATTTCCCGCCGCGCTTCCAGCTCGACCCGCAGCTCGATCTCTCGCCCGTGCTCGACGTTTGCCAGATGCTCACCGTCGGGCCCCTCGATCCAAGCGTCGAGCAGCCGCACCTCGTTGCCACCCTCCGCGTCGGGGCCGGCGCTGCGGCCGCTGTCGCGTTCGAAGTTCATCCGCAGGTAACGCCGCCCGACCTCGGCCGGCTCACCGATGTGCTGGATGTGCCCGTCGTCGATCAGCATCGCCCGGTGGCAGTACTCCTCGACGGTGGACATCTCGTGCGTCACCAGCACGATCGTCTTGCCCGCGGCTTTCATCTCGCGGAAGGCGTCGGCGCACTTCTGCTGGAAGGCGGCGTCGCCGACCGCCAGTACCTCGTCGATCAGGAGGACGTCGGCATCGGCCTCCAGCATCACCGAGAAGGCGAGGCGGACCAGCATCCCCGACGAGTAGTTCTTCAGCTTCAGGTCGATGAAGTCCTCCAGCTCCGCGAAGGCCAGCACCGCGTCGAGGCGGTCGCGCGTCTCGGCCGGGGTGAGCCCCATCATCACCCCGTTGAGGAGGACGTTCTCGCGGCCGGTCAGCTCGGCGTTGAACCCGACCCCGAGCTCGATGAAGGGAGCCAACCGACCGGCCATGCGGATCGTGCCGGCGTCCGCCCGGTAGATGCTCGCCAGCAGCTTCAGCAGGGTGCTCTTGCCGGAGCCGTTGCGGCCGACGATGCCGAAGAACTCGCCCTTGCGGACCTCGAAGGAGATGCCGTCGAGGGCGCGCAGCTCACGGTAGTCGCGGGCGGAGAACGGGCGGACGATCCGCTCTTTGAACGAGTCGACCCGGTGCGTGGGGATGCGGAAGGCCTTCTTCAGCCCGCGCGCCTCGATCGCCAGCGGGGCATCGGGTCCGGGCGCACGCGGCCGGTCCACGTGCGGAGTGCTGGCGATGGGGTTGTCGGCGGGCATTTGGCGGGGCGGGCCGGAAGTTGCCGGCGGGCATGGCGATTCGCGCGCTGTGAGCGGCGAGGAACGCTAGCGCGGCGGGGCTACGGCTGTCCCTCGGTCGCGCGGAGCTCGCGTCTCGCCGCGGAGACGGCGCGCCTCGCCCGCGCGCTCCAGCGGTTGCGGGCCGCGATCTCCTCCGGATCGAGTCGCTCAGGGGGGTCGGGGGCGGGCAGCTCGGGAAAGGCCCCACGCTTGCGCAGGACCACCATGAACTCGATCATCTGACGCGCCGACCCTTCGATGTCGAAGCCTTCGTCGAAGCGCTCGCGGCAGTGGAGGATCAGCCGCAGGAACTCGGCCTGGGTCCAGACGTGCATGTGGATCGAGTAGGCGGCCTCTTCGAGCTCGCGTGCCTTGTCCTCCACCCACTCATCCGAGCGTGCCTGCGCCGCCGTCCCGACGGCGGGAGAGGCCTGATCGGTGACGAACCGCGCCCACTCGCGGTAGTGCTCGCTCCGTGAGCGCTCCGGGCCCTGCTCGTGGTCGGCGATCATGTGCTCGATCGGGGTCGGCTGCCGGAGATGGTCGAAGGTGTATCGCTTGTCCGGCACCGCGTAGAAGAGAACGCCCCCGGGCTTCAGTTTTCCGAGGTGCGTCTCGATCGTGCCGATCGGGTCCTCACAGTGCTCGAGGAAATGGTTGGCGACGATGAAGTCCTGTGACGCCTCCGCGATCGTGGCCAGCTTCTCGCCGTCGTCGACGACGTCGACGGGCGTCAGATCCCACTCCTCCAACTCGGGGTACTCGCGGCGCAGGTCGTCGATCTGCATCCGGTCGACGTAGCGAGCCACCGCCTGCGGGGGCAGCTGCAACGGCTGGTGCAGTGGGCCGATCTCCAGGCCCTCGCCCGAGAGGAAGTGCGCGGCCAACTCACGGCGGGCGTCGAAGTAGACGGGAGGGGCCTCGGTCGGGGTCGCCTGCGGCTTCTCCTGGCTCGCGAGCTCGCTCATCCCCGGCAGGCTACTCCGGCGGATCGACGCTCGCCTGTCTGAGCCGGTGAAGCTTCTAGGATGCTTGCCTTGCGCTTGACGAGATTCCCCGCGACTGGATCGGCGTCGTCGCCGGTGAGCCGCAAAAGGATGGACGAGTCTCGTTCTGTCGCCGTCGTGATCCCCAGCTGGAACACGCTGGAGCTGCTGGTCGATTGCCTGCGATCGCTGCGGGACCAAGATGTAGCCGTGGAGCTGATGGTTGTCGACAACGGCTCCACCGACGCGTCGGTGGACTACCTGCGCCGCGAGCAGATCCCGTCCGTGCTGCAGGGAAGAAATACCGGCTTCGCCGCCGCGGTCAACCTCGGCGTGAGCAGAACGAGCGCGGCGGCGATCCTGGTGCTGAACGCCGACACCCGGCTCGAGCCGGGCTGCCTGGGAGGGTTGCTCGACGCCCTTGTTGCCGATCCGACGCTGGGAGGCGTGCAGCCGCGCATACTCCAGCTGGAGCGGGGCTCGGCCGAGAGCCGTTCAGTCGAGGCAGCTCACATCTACAGCGCCGGCCAGGCGTTGACCAAGGACGGCCGGGCCCTCGAGCAGGGGGCGGGGGAGGCGCAGCCCCCGACCCACCTGGCGCCGCGGGAGGTGTTCGGGGTTTGCGGCGCCGCCTGCCTGCTGCGGCGCGAGCTTTTCACCGACGTGGGCGGCTATGACGAGAGCTACTTCGCCTTCTACGAGGACGTCGACCTCAACGTCCGCGCCAGGATCGCCGGCTGGCGCTTCGAGTACGTGCCGGAGGCGGTGGTCTGGCACGTCGGCAATGCCTCCTGGGCGTCCGGGTTCGAGCGCCCGAGCGCCGAAAACGCGAGGCTGGTCGGCCGCAACCGCCTCGCCACCCAGATCAAATTCATGCCGGCGAGCCGCATTCCCAGGATCCTCGCGGTCGAGGCCGGCTCGCTGTTGCGCGCCGTGCGTGAGCGCCGCTTCTGCGCCACCCTGGGCGGCAAGCTCGCCGTGCTGCCGTGGCTCGGCCGGTTGCTTCGAGAGCGTCGTCGCCTGCGCGCGGACGGCGACCCCACGCAGGCCCGTCGCTGGCTCGGCGCCCGCGCGGACGACTCCTGATTACCAGCGTCGCTTCAGTCGCAGCCCCAGCGATTGGCGCAGCGTGATGACGGGCAGCGTCCCCTCGTCGATCTCGCGCCGTTTGAGGCCGCCGCCGTCGTGCCAGCCGCGCAGGCGGCCGCCGATTCCCTTGACGGTGCGGTCCGCCACCGCCTGTCCGAAGCAGATCGTCGCCTCGGCGGCGACCACCCGCAGGGCCAGGTTCGGATGCGACATCACGCCGTAGCGACGCAGCATGTAGCCGCGGCTCCAGCCAGTGCGGGCGTACTTGTCGCCGCTCCCCGCCCCGAGGCTGGCCGAGTAGGCGTGCAGGGCGCGCGCCTCGCCGGCGAGGCGGCAGCGGGCGCCGGCGGCGTGTAGTCGCAGCGCCAGGTCGAGGTCCTCGTAGTAGAGGAAGATGCGCTCGTCGAAGCCGTCGGTGGCGCGGAAGGCGTCGAGGCTGTAGAGGGCGGCGCCCCCCGTCGGCCCGAGCGGTGATGGCGCCTGCAGCGCCGTCTCCAACGGCCTGCCGTGCAGGTAGTCGAAGCCCATCATGGTGGGGTCGGCGATGATGCCGGCGGAGTCGATCAGCGTCGGCTTTGCTTCCTGGACGAGGACCCCGGCCACGCACTCGGCTCCCCCCGCGGCGTCGAGCAGCGCCTCGACGAACCGTGTCTCGCAGACGACGTCGTTGTTGACCAGGATCACCGGGTCGGCGGGGCGTTGCTCGACCGCGCGGTTGATCGCCCGGCCGAAGCCGAAGTTCCGCCCGAGCTCCAGCAGCGCGACCTCCGGGAACTCATCGCGGACCAGCTCCGCGGTCCCGTCGGAGGAGCCGTTGTCGACGACGACCACGTCGGCCGGGCGCGTCTGCCCGCGCAGGCTGTGCAGCGCTTTCGCCAGCCGCTCGCGGCCGTTGAAGGTTGGGATGTATATGGCCGGTCGCATGATCTGCTGGCGCAGTAGGGTTGCAGCCTCGATGGAGCCCCTGAAGGGATTGATTCTCTCTGGTGGGGCGGGCACGCGCCTGCGCCCCATCACTCACACCTCGGCGAAGCAGCTCGTGCCCGTCGCCAATAAGCCCGTGCTCTTCTACGGGATCGAGGCGCTGGTCGAGGCGGGCGTGAAGGAAATCGGGATCATCATCGCGCCGGAGACCGGCGACGAGATCCGCGAGGCGGCCGGCGACGGATCTGCCTTCGGGGCCGAGATCACCTACATCGTCCAGGACGCGCCGAAAGGCCTCGCGCACGCGGTGCTGACGGCCGAGCAGTACATCGACGGTTCCCCCTTCGTCATGTACTTGGGCGACAACCTGCTGGCCGACGGCCTGCGCGGCCTGGTCGCGACCTTCCGCGAGTCCGAGCCCGACGCCCTGATCCTTCTCACCCCGGTCTCCGACCCCAGCTCCTACGGGGTGGCCGAGCTGGACGGCGACCATGTCGTGCGGCTGATCGAGAAGCCCAAAGACCCGCCCTCCAACCTCGCGCTGGTCGGGGTCTACCTCTTCGGCCCGCCGATCTTCGCGGCGGCCCACGCGCTGGAGCCCTCCTGGCGCGGCGAGTACGAGATCACCGAGGCGATCCAGTCATTGATCGAGGATGGCCACAAGGTGCAGTCGGAGGTGGTCAGCGGCTGGTGGAAGGACACCGGCCAGCTCGCCGACATGCTCGAGGCCAACCGTCTGGTGCTGGAGGAGATCGAGACACGGCTCGACGGCGAGATCGACGAGGCCTCGCGGGTCGAGGGCCGGGTTGTGGTCGAAGCGGGAGCCGAGCTGATCGGCTCGGTGGTGCGCGGCCCGGCGGTGATCGGCGCCGGCGCCCGGATCGAGGATGCCTACGTCGGCCCCTACACCTCGATCGGCGATGGCGTGCGCATCTGCCGCTCCGAAATCGAGCACTCGATCGTCCTCGCCGGCTCCGTGGTCGAAGACCTCGGCACGCGGATGGAGGCGAGCCTGCTCGGCCGCGAAGTCAAGCTGACCCGCAGCGAGGGCATGCCGAAGACGCTGCAAATGCTGGTCGGCGACAAGTCGGAGATCAAGATCATCTAAGCGGGGCTGCGTGGTTCATCTCGGCGGTGAGTTGACCCCCTCACCGCCGCTGGGTCGGCCAGCCCACCCCTGTTCGTATCGGCCTCAGCCGTTTCTTTGCCTACGCCCTCAACTGCCAACAATAACTTAGCCATCATGCTAAATTTAGCTTCTAGTCTTAATTGAGATAGGAGGCTAAGTCAGTATGAACTCTCCTCACTTCAAAAATCCATACAGGCCTGGGGCAGGGCATATGCCGCCCTACCTAGCAGGGCGGCAGAGAGAGTACGAAGAGTTTGATCGACTTTTGGAGCAGGAGCAGATACTCGAGAATCTGGTCCTTACCGGCCTGCGTGGTGTCGGGAAGACCGTCCTGCTTGAGACTTTTAAAACCAAGGCCATTGAAAAAGGGTGGCTCTGGGCCGCCGCTGATCTCTCCGAGTCGGCCAGCATCAGCGAGAACGCCCTCGCAGAACGGTTGCTCGCAGATCTTGCGCTGATTACGTCCTCTGCCACCGTGCGCGATCCCGTGTCGAGGCAGAAGGTCGGATTTGCTGTTCCGGCACAGCCGAAAGAGGTGCCCCTATCCCACGAAATACTGGTTGGGGTCTACCAAGGCACTCCGGGCTTAACGGCGGACAAAATCAAGGCGACTCTCGAATTTGCCTGGGAGCATCTAAGGGGTCAAGGTCAGCATCGCGTAATTTTCGCCTATGACGAGGCCCAGAACCTGTCGGATCACGCGAGCAAGGAGCAGTTTCCGTTGTCTGTCCTGCTCGACGTGTTTCAATCGATCCAGTCGAAGGGAATTCCCTTCATGCTCGTCTTGGCCGGGCTGCCCACTCTGTTCCCGAAACTCGTCGATGCGCGTACTTACTCAGAGCGCATGTTCCGTGTCATGACGCTGACGAGGCTTAACAACGACGAGAGCCGCGAAGCGATTCTCAAGCCGATTGAGGTAGCGGAGTGCCCGGTCAAATTAGCGGCGAACTCGGTTGAGCTCATCATCTATGAGTCGGCGGGCTATCCGTACTTCATCCAGTTCATCGGCCGGGAGGTATACGACGTTTTCATCCGCCAGCAAGCCGACGAAGAGCAGAAAGTGGTCCCCGTAGAGGCGATACAGCGCAAGCTCGACGCCGATTTCTTTGCCGGTCGGTGGGCCAGAATCACCGATCGGCAGCGGGAACTTCTCTGGGTCGTCGCGCACTTGGAGCGACCCGATGAGGAATTCACGATCCAGGAACTGACGGGAAGGGCCAAGAAGCTGCTGCCCAAAGCGTTCTCCGCCAGTCATGCAAACCAGATGCTTGCCGGCCTCGCCGAGAAGGGAATGATCTACAAGAACCGGCTGGGCAAGTACTCGTTCGCGGTTCCTCTCCTCGGTCGCTTCATCCTTCGGACCTTTGAGCTCCCCGAAACCCCAAAGACCCCAGGAGGACAGATTCTCTAGGGCCCTGAACCCCGCCCCGCTATTTTCGGCCGCCTCGGAGTTTCGTCTTCGCCCAGTCAATTAAGGTGCCGAATCGATGACTGAAGGAATCAGGAAGCGCCGTCCCCGATGAAGATCCTCGTCACCGGCGCCGCCGGGATGCTCGGTCGCGACGTGATGCTCGCCGCCGGCAACGCCGGCCACCAGGTGGTCGGCTTCGGCCGCGCGGAGCTCGATATCACCGATGCTGATGTCGTCCGCGCCAAGCTTGAGGGCGAGCGGCCCGACGTCGTCATCAACTGCGCTGCCTGGACTGATGTCGACGGCGCTGAGGAGGCCGAGGGGGCAGCGACCCTGGTCAACGGCGAGGGCGCCGGCAACGTCGCCGCCGCCGCCGCGACGGTGGACGCCTCGGTCGTCTACGTCGGCAGCGACTACGTCTTCGACGGCAGCAAGGGAGCGCCCTACGTGGAGACTGATCAGACCGCACCCGCCTCCGCCTACGGCCGCAGCAAGCTGGCTGGGGAGGAGGCGACCCGGGCGGCCAACAAGCGCCACTTCGTCGTCCGCTCCGCCTGGTTGTTCGGGACCGGCGGGCCCAACTTCGTCGAGACGATGCTCCGCCTCGCGTCCGATCACGGCGAGGTCCTCGTCGTCCGCGACCAGGTCGGCTCACCCACCTACACCTGGCACCTGGCTT
Organism: uncultured Solirubrobacterales bacterium; assembly: GCA_963706605.1. Lineage (GTDB taxonomy): Bacteria > Actinomycetota > Thermoleophilia > Solirubrobacterales > 70-9 > VRUE01. The sequence goes on along the minus strand of OY970165.1, from coordinate 935,539 downwards.
ATGGGATCGTGCGGTTGATCGAGGGGGTCGAGTTCGGCATCCACCACATGGCCGCCGCCGGCACCTGTTCCTGGTACGAGTTCGCGCGCGAGATCTTCGACCAGGCCAAGGTCGAGTGCAGGGTGATGTCGGCGACGACCGAGATGCTCGGTCGCCCCGCCCCCCGCCCGCCCTACTCGGCGCTGACGAGCCAGCGCGAGCACGCGATCGAGCTGCCCTCCTGGCATGACGGGCTGGGCGCCTACCTGGCGCAGCGCCGCGCCGAGATGGAGGCCGCAGCGTGAAGATCCTGGTCACCGGCGCCGCCGGTTTCATCGGCTCCACCTACGTGCGTCTCGTCGGCGAGGAGCACGAGGTCAGGGTGCTCGACAAGCTCACCTACGCGGGCCGCCACGAGAACCTCCCCGAGGGCACCGAGCTGGTCGTCGGCGGGATCGAGGATCCGGTGGTCGTGCGCGAGGCGATGCAGGGCTGCGACGCGGTCGTCAACTTCGCCGCCGAGTCACATGTCGACCGCTCGATCGACGACCAGGACGCCTTCGCCCGCACCCACGTGATCGGCACCGGCACGTTGCTGGACGCCGCCCGCGAGCTCGGCGTCGGCCGCTACCTGCAGGTCTCCACCGACGAGGTCTACGGCTCGATCGAGTCCGGCTCCTTCACCGAGACCTCGCCGCTCGATCCCTCCTCACCCTACTCGGCGACCAAGGCGGCCGGCGACCTGCTCGTCTCCGCCCACTTCCACACCTACGGCACCGAGGCCTCGATCGTGCGCGGCTCCAACAACTACGGGCCGCGCCAGTACCCGGAGAAGCTGATTCCGCTGATGGTCCTCAACGCCGTCCACGGCGACCCGCTGCCGATCTACGGTGACGGACGCCAGGTCCGCAACTGGCTCTACGTCGAGGACTTCTGCCGCGGCATCCACACCGTCCTTCTCAACGGCCGCCCTGGTGAGGCCTACAACGTCGGCGGTCCCGACGAGTGCGAGAACATCGAAGTGGTGAAACGGGTGATCGAGCTGACCGGTGCCGACGAGTCGCTGATCGAGTACGTCACCGACCGCCCGGGCCATGACCGCCGCTACTCGCTGGCCTCGGACAAGCTCCGCGACGAGCTTGGTTGGGAGGCCCAGGTCCACTTTGCCGAGGGCCTCGAGCGCACCGTCAAGTGGTACCGCGACAACGAGGAGTGGTGGGGCCCGATCCGTTCGGGTGAGTACCGCGAGTACTACGAGAAGCAGTACGGCCAAGCGCTCGGCTGATGCCTGAGCGGCTGCAGACGAAACTCGACGGCACGGTCCTGCTCCAGCCGCGGGTTCACGGCGACGAGCGCGGCTTCATGGTCGAGACCTACCGCCGTGATGCCTGGGCTGAGATGGGGGTGGGGGTCGAGTTCGTCCAGCACAACCACTCGCGCTCCTCGAAGGGGACGCTCCGCGGCCTCCACTTCCAGACCGAGCCTGGACAGGCAAAGCTGGTCCGCTGCCCGCGCGGAAAGATCTTCGACGTCGCCGTCGACCTGCGTCGCAATTCACCCACCTACGGGCAGTGGGAGGGGTACGAGCTCGACGACGAGCGTCACCGCCAGCTCTACGTCCCGGCCGGCTTCGGCCACGGCTTCGCCGTGCTCAGCGACGTCGCCGACGTCGCCTACCTCCTCTCCAGCCCCTATGACCCGACGACCGAGTCCGGCATCGCCTGGGACGACCCGGACGTCGGCGTCGAGTGGCCGGTCGACGACCCCCTGCTCAGTGAGCGGGACAAGTCGGCGCCGAGCCTGGCCGAGGTTGCCGACACACTGCCCTTTTGACACCACACTCATACGGAAGTGAAAAAGAGTGTTCCAATTTAGGATTGGCACACTCGCCCGTCGATTTCACTGCTAGCGTCGCCGGCAGGAGGGTGAAGGGGATCACCGTGGTAACCTCACGGTGGGTGTCGGCCGCCTGCGGGGTGGTTCCCCGCTTCACCAGACTCGACCCGCTTCGGCGGGTCTTGTCGTTTCAGGTCATTGACTGACCGGGGTCACTATTTCCCCGTGCCGCGGTGATCGCCAGGCTGGTCGCCAGTTTGGCGCCGATTCCCGCGTACACCGCGGCGTTGAGCAGCGGGTTGTGCTCGGGGGCGTCGAAGCGGCGGTAGAAGCGGGCCATGCCGCGGTGGAAGGCGATCTCCTGCCTGGGGGCACGGCGGGCGCCGCTGGAGCCGCCCTTGACGTGGAGGGCGACGCCGGCCGGCTCGTAGAAGACCTTCCAGCCGGCCAGCCAGAAGCGGCGGCACCAGTCGAGGTCCTCCATGTAGAGCCAGTAGCCCTCGTCGAGCAGGCCGACCTCGCGCACCGCCTCGGCTCGGCAGAGCATGAAGGCGCCGTTGACCGCGTCGACCTCGCCGGGCTCGTCGTCGTCGAGGTGCGTGGCCCGATACTGGCTGAGCGCCCCGGCGGCGCCGTTGGCGCGGCCGACCCCGGTGAAGTGGGCGAGGGCGCTGAGCGGGGTGGGGAAGGAGCGCTTGCAGGCGTGGTCCAGCTCACCGGACTCGGTCAGCAGCTTCACCCCGACCATTCCGATCCGCCGCTCGGAGTGCAGCCGTCCCAATGCCGCGTCCAGCGTCCCGGCGTAGACCTCGGTGTCGGGGTTGAGCAGCAGCACCGCCCGCGCCTCGCCCTCGCGCAGGACGAGGTTGTTGGCGGCCGAGAAGCCGATGTTGTCGCGGCGGATCAGCCGCACCTCCGGGAACTCACGCCCGACCATGTCCGGGGTCGAGTCGGGGCTGCCGCTGTCGACCACGGTGACCCGCATCTCGCCCGCCGGGGGATGCTCCCGCAGCGAGCGCAGGCAGCGGCGCAGCAACCCTTCGGCGCCGTGGCTGACGATGACGACCTCGAGGTCGAGCGGGTCGGCCATCCCCCGCCTCAGTAGGCGCCGTCGCCGCGGACGATCGCCGCCGGAGTGCGCAGCAGGATCGCCAGGTCGCCGGTGACCGAGATGTTGTCGAGGTAGTCGCGCTCCATCGCCAGCCGCTCCTCGAAGGTGAGGTCGGCGCGGCCGTAGACCTGCATCGGGCCGGTCATGCCGGGCTTGACGCCAAGCCTGATCCGTTGGCGCTCGTCGTAGAGGGCGACGACCGCCTCCTCCTCGGGCCGAGGCCCGACCAGAGACATGTCCCCGCGGACGACATTTGCGAGCTGGGGCAGCTCGTCGAGGCTGTAGCGCCGCAGCAGGCGCCCGGCACGGGTGACCCGTGGGTCATCGGCGATCTTGAAGGCGGGCTCGTCGAGCTTCTCGAGGTCGACCAGTTCACTCAGCCGCTCCTCGGCTCCCTGGACCATGGTGCGGAACTTCAGCACCGTGAAGGACTTGCCGTCCAGGCCGGCGCGGCGCTGCCGGAAGAGGACCGGTCGCCCTGAGTCGAGCAGGATCAACAGCGCGAGCGCGAGCAACAGCGGGGAGAAGAGGATGAGCAGCGCGCTGCCGATCGCCAGATCCATGGTTCGCTTCAACGCGACCGTCGAGCGCGGCGGGTCCGAGAAGCGGAAGTCGAGGACCGGCAGCTCGGCGAGCCGGTTCAGCTCGATCCCCGGCCCCAGCAGGCCGAAGTGCTGGGGGAGGAAGGTGAGCGCCAGGCCGGCCACCTTGCACTCCTCGATCATCCGCTCCGCCGCCTGCTCGCTCATCTCCTGCTCGGTGACGATCACCCGCTCGACCTCCAGTTCGCGGGCGACCCGTGAGATATCGGCGACCGAGCCGAGCCGCGGCAGGCCGCCGGGCGCCTGATCGCCGCCGCTGTCCCCCCGCGGGGAGAGGAAGCCAACCAGGTGCAGGCGGGTCTCCGGGTGGGTCGCGACGCGACGCGCGACGATGCCCACCGCGGCGGCCGGGCCGACCACGAGGCCGGTGGCGGTGCCCGCCAAGCGGTGCCAGAAGAAGCGCAGCACGGCACGGGAGGCGAAGCTGCCGAGCAGCGCGCCGAGCCCGACCGCGATCGCACTGGGCGCCCCCAGCGGCCCGACCGGGCTCAACGCCAGCAGGCCGTCGAGGGCCAGCGTTCCCAGCGCCGCCGCCGAGACCAGGCTGGAGAGCTCGTCGAGCGTGCTGTGGCGGATGCGGCGGTGGTCGTTGTCGTAGAGCCCGTGCAGCTTCAGCACCAGGACCCAAACCGGGCTGAACATCGTCGCCCAGAAGAGCGTGCCGATGTCAGTGTCCGGGCTCACCGCGGTGACGATGCATAAGGTCGCCACCAGGGTCAGCCAGTCGCCGGTCGCCAGCAGTCGGCGCAGCACCGAGCCGCGTCGCTTCGCACCTGCCGCGCCGGTCAATCCCAGTCGCGTCGCAGCGCCGGTTCTGCCCCCCTGTGGCGAGGGCCCCGGCGGTTGCGCGGACGAGGCCTTGCGCGAAGCGGTCTCCTGGGCCTTGCTCGTCATCGTTGGGTCACCCACAGCTCGGCTTCCCTTGGAGGCATTCGTCCAGGGGGTTCAGCCGGCGAGCTCGGTCAAGATCCGCCTTGGCCGCAGCCCGATCCCCGGCCTCTTCCTCGACTCTAGAGCGTAGGTAGTAGAGCTGCCAATTCCGGTCCTCGCGGTCGATCGCTTGCGTGAGGCGTTCGGCGGCGGTTGCGTAGTCGCCCTGGCTCTCGGCGAGCAGGCCGAGCTGGACGTAGGGCGAGGCGGCGAACGGCTCGATCGAGCGGGCGGTGTTGGCGTGTTCGACGGCGGAGGCGAAGTCTTCCCTCGCCGCGGCGCTCTGGCTGGCGTCGATCTCGCGCACGACCAGCAGCGGGCCGATCAGCGCGATCGCCGTGATCCAGGCAACGGCCAGCCCGGCCACGGTCAGCCCGAAGCGGCGCTCCTCGACGTCCGCGTCCGCGGCTGACGCCAGCTGGCTGCACCTGGCGGCGACGAGCACACCCGCCGCGAGGAAGAAGACCGCGCCGAGCGCGGCGATCTCCCAGAACCAGTCGAGGCCGGCGACGACCGCAAAGGACAGCATCGCCGCGAAGAGCGCCGCGTAGCGCTCGCGCTGCGGATGGGCCGCGGCCCGCCAGGCCGCAAAGCCGGTCCAGAGCAGGAAGGCGACCAACGCGATCACCAGCAGCCCGCCGACGAGGCCGAGCTCGGCGAAGGCCTCCAGGTAGAGCGAGTGCGCGTCGTGTGCCGGCTGGGCGATCGTGCGGTGCTGCTCCCAGGCGAACTGGTAGGTGCCCGCCCCGGTGCCGAGGACCGGTTTTTCCTCGAAGGCGTCGATCGCGACGCGGAAGAAGTCGTGACGGCCGGCGCCGTTGAGCTGGGAGAAATGTTGCTCCGGCTGGGCGGGGAACTGGACGTCGGAGCTCGAGAACTGGTCCCAGGCACGGCCGCCGACCGCGATCGCCACCCCGATCGCGACCACCGCGAAGGCCGCGGCGATGCCCCTGAGCAGGGTCGGGTTACGCGACAGCGCGACCGCGCGCCCGGTCAGCTGTCCCCCACGGCGCTCGGCCCAGCGCAGCGCGGCGAAGAGGAGCAGGGCGAGGACGATCCCGGCGAGCGCGAACAGTAGGACTTCGGCGCCCTGATCGACCGTTCCTTGGGAGAAGTAGTTGTCGGCGAGACTGCGGCGGGCCTGCACCGCCAGCACCGCCGGCAGCGCCCCGAGAGCCCCGATTCCGAGGGTTGCAAGCAGCCAGAGGCGGTCGCGGGAGAGGGCGATCGTGCAGCCCGCGGCAATCAGCAACGCCAGCAGACCACCCCGCGAGTAGGTGAGGTAGAGCGCCAGCAGGACCGCCGGAAGCACGGCGACGGAGAGCCAGCGAAGCGCCGTCGAGACCGAGCGCCGGCTGGACCAGAGGAGCAGCGCGACCCCGATCCCGAACATCGCCCCGTTCGCGTTCCAGTAGCCGAGCGGATAGCGCAGGCGCGGCCCGGTGCCCAGCGAGTCGCTGACCTCGAGGACATGGGGCGCAAGACGGCTGCCGAGGCCCAGCAGGGCGACAATCGCAATCGCAATCGTCAGGCCTTCGGCGAAACGTTGGCGCCTTTGGTCGGTTTGGGCGATTAGGAATGCGGCTAGGAACATCCCGAGGTAGACCAGCACCCGGTCCGCCTCGATCACGCTCAGCTCCACTGACCCCGACCAGAGGGATGACATTGCAGACAGCAGGGAAAGACCACCGACCAGGCCTACGGCCCAGTAGACAGGCCGGGCAAGCGTCCCCCGCGAGGCAACGCCAAGGACCAGGAGGACGACAACCGTCAACCAGACCGCGAGGCCGGCAATGTGCCGATCGCCCACGTCGAATCCACCTCCGGCCAGCGCCAGACCCACGATCAGCGCGACTGGGGCGAGTAGCGCCGCACTTTGCTCTAACCTTGCGCGCCATGTTTGGGACGCGCCAAGTTTCGACCCGTCCGGCAGGCCGCTCGGTGCTCGCTCTGTCAGTGCTGGCTCTGCTCGCATTTGGCTGCTTTCCGATCCTTGCTCACGCGGACTCCAGTGGAATCCAGTATTCAGACGCTCCGCCGACCGCTACCGGCAACAACACGATCCCGACCCGATCGGCGCCCTCCGCGCACTCTCCCAAGGCGACCGGCAGCACGGCTGCGCCGGCTGCTGACGGTTCCGGGCATCCGGGCAAGGGGGAATCTTCTGCAGGCGATTCATCCACGAAGTCCGGTGATGGCGTCGGGTGCGGCAGGGGACGGTGGCACCGGCCAGCAGGGTAGCCCAGGCCAGGGCGCAACCGGCGGTTCGAACGGTCAGCATGCCAATTCCACCGCAGCGGGCGGCAAGCCTTCCTCCTCGCAGAGCGACGATGGCTCCTCTCCGCTCGTACCGATCCTGATCGCCGTCGCCGCTCTCGCCGCGATATCGATCGGTGTCGTGATGACGCGTCAGCGTCGTCGTCGCTCGGGCGTATCCGTCTCGCCGAAGGCGAGCTAGACGATGTCGAGAGAGCCGAGGCGAGTGATGAAGCTGCTGCGCGCCTGCGCGGTGGCCGTCGTGCTGGTCGTACTCGGCACGAGCGCCTCGATCGCAGAGGCGCTTCCGGCCAGCTTCTGGGGCGTCGTCCCACAGGCGACTCCGACCGTAGAACAGCTCCAGCGGCTCAAGCGCGGAGGCGTCGGCACCGTGCGGATACCGGTCGTCTGGACGGCGGTCCAGCCGGAAAGGAACATGGTCCTGAACTGGTCCAGCATCGATCCGCAGGTGGAAAACGCGGCGCGGGCGGGGATCGGCGTGCTGCCGTTCCTCGCCGGGGCGCCCCCGTGGGCGGTTCCATCCGTCTGGGTGCCCGGCTCCGGACATGCCCTCAAAACGCCCCGGAACCTTCCGGTCAGCGGCGCTGCCGCTGCCGGGTGGTCGGGCTTCGTCAAGGCCGCGGTTGCGCGCTACGGGCCCGGCGGCAGCTTTTGGGCCGAGCACCCGACGCTCCCACCGCGTCCGATTCGGGCCTGGCAGATCTGGAACGAGGAGAACTTCGAGTATTTCGTCGCCAGGCCCAACCCGGCCGAATACGGCAAGCTCGTCACCCTCTCCCACAAGGCGGTCAAAAGCGTCGACCCGGGCGCCAAGGTCATTCTCGGCGGCCTCTTCGCCCGCCCCGGGGAGGCAGTGCTCAAACGCAAACCGCCGCTCGCCTACTTTGCGACCGACTTCCTCGACCAGATGTACGAACGGATGCCCTCGATCAGGTCTCAGTTCGAGGGCGTCGCGCTGCACCCCTACACCGGGGACTTCAAGCGGCTGACTCCGTACATCGAAGAACTGCGGACCGTGCTGAAGGCCAATCACGACGCGGGGAAGGGGCTCTGGATCACGGAGCTGGGCTGGAGCTCCAAGCACCCGACCCAGGGGAACTCCTTCGCGAAAGGGCTGCAGGGTCAAGCGACCCAGCTGAAGGGCGCATTCAACCTTCTGCGCAACAATCGTTTCAAATGGCACCTCCAGCAAGTGGACTGGTTCTCGGTCGACGATCAGCGCGGAGCCTGCAATTTCTGCGACGGCTCTGGCCTGTTCGGCTCTGGCTTCACGCCGAAGCCGTCCTGGTACGCGTTCACCCACTTCACCGGCGGTCAGCCGTAGCGAGTTCGAGAAGGGCGGGTTTCGCAGCCGCCGCCGTGTTGCTCGCATTGCTCGCGATGCCACGGGCGGGAGCCGCCCAGATCCCATCCGAATTCATCGGCCTCTCCCCGCAGAGCGCTCCGAACGACTCGGACTATCGATTGATGGAGGACGCGCAGGTGAGGAGCCTGCGCCTGCCGCTTTCCTGGGCCCAGGTCGAGCCGGTCAGCCCCGCTGTCGAGGCGCCGGACTGGTCGAGCTTCGATTTTGGCGTGGAGCTCGCCGCCCGCCACGGGATGAGGGTCCTGCCCTTCGTCGCGGCCTCGCCAGGGTGGATCGCACCGCAATCGAGGCTCGAACCCACGCGGGGTTGGCAGCTCCAGGCCTGGGCCGCCTTCCTGCGCGAGGCGGTGCGTCGCTACGGAGCCGGTGGATCGTTTTGGCGCGACAACCCCACGCTTCCCTACTTGCCTATCCGCGCCTGGGAGATCTGGAACGAGCCCAACATCGTCACCTTCGGCCGCGCCGATCCAGAGCTCTTCGCGCCGCTGCTGCGGACCAGCGGACGGGTCATCCACGGTGTTGACGGAGGGGCCAAGGTGATCCTCGGGGGTCTCTTCGGGCGGCCGCTGCAGGTGCCGCCGAACGTCAGCTCCGCCGACTTCCTCAGCCGGATCTATCGGGCCCACAACGTGAAGAAGTATTTCGACGGGGTGGCGCTGCACCCCTACGTCGCCGACGCCCAGGCCATGCGGGGACAGATCCGCAACCTGCGTCGCGTCATGCGCGTCCATCACGATGCCGGCACGCAGCTCTACCTGACCGAGCTGGGCTGGGGCTCCAACAGCTTCCAGACGCGTTGGGAGCGGGGGTTGCTGGGACAGGCCCACGAGCTCGACCAGGCGTTCGAAATGCTCGTCAACCACCGCAGCTCATGGCGGATAGGCGGCGTCTGGTGGTTCTCGTGGGCCGACGCTTACGGCGCCTGCCAGTTCTGCGACTCGGCGGGGCTGTTGACCGTGGACCGGGAAGCGAAGCCCTCCTGGTACGAGTTCAACGCCTGGACCGGTGGCGACGCGGACATCGTGCCCCGCGCCACCTTCGGCAACTGACCCCCAGGGGACGTGCCGGGAGTTAGAGGTCGATATGGGGGCCTAACTCCCGGCACGTCATGGGTTGAGGCGTAAGATCGGTGGGTTGGCCACCGATCTGAAAGCTGGTGCGGGATCTGACTCGCTGGCGCCCTTCAGCGCCCCCGTCAGGCGCTGGTTCGAGGACTCCTTCGAGGGGCCGACCCCCGCCCAGGCGGGTGGCTGGGAGGCGATCTCTGGCGGCGCCAACGCCCTGATCTGCGCCCCGACTGGCTCTGGCAAGACGCTCGCCGCGTTCCTCTGGGGGATCGACCGGCTCTCGCGCCGGACCGCCGAGTTGGGCAGCGGCGTGAAGATCGTCTACGTCTCGCCGCTGAAGGCGCTTTCCTACGACATCGAGCGCAACCTACGGGCGCCGCTGCGGGGAATCGGCGCCGAGATCTCGGTTGGGTTGCGCACCGGTGACACCTCCCAGGCCGAAAGGCGGGCGATGCGCAAAACGCCGCCCGACATCCTGATCACCACCCCCGAGTCGCTCTACCTGATCCTCTCCTCGGACGCTCGCGAGATCCTCGCCGGTACCGAGGCCGTGATCGTCGACGAGATCCACGCGGTCGCCCAGTCCAAGCGGGGGTCTCACCTGGCCTTGACTTTGGAGCGTCTCGATTTTCTGGTGAAGGACCATGCGGGTCGGGCGGCGGGTCCTGTCGCGGCAGGGGACCCACCGCCCCTTCCGGTAGCTAAAGCTTCCTCAGGGGCGGTTCCCCCTACCGCGCCACCCGCCGCAGAGGCGAATGGCGTCCAGCGGATAGGTCTCTCCGCGACCCAGCGGCCGCTGGAGCGGATAGCGAAGTTCCTGGTCGGTCCTAAGAGAGCTTGCGAGATCGTGGATGCGGGGGTGGCGAAGGAGCTCGATTTGGAGATCGTCGTTCCGGTTGAGGACATGGCCGAACCCGGCGCTCCAAGCTTTCCCAACGCCGACGGCAACCCCACCGACGGTGAGCCCTTGGCGCACGTCCGCTCGATCTGGCCCGCCATCTACCCGGAGCTCCTCAAGCTAGTCCGCGAACACACGTCAACCATCATCTTCGTAAACGCGAGGAGAGCCGCAGAGCGCCTAGCGAAGCGCCTGAATGAGTTGGCAGCGGAAGAACCAGTCGGTGAGCTCCCGGCAACCGAGCACGCCGGCCACACTCGGGCGCAGGATCAAAACGCTTCTCCCGCGGGTGGCGCTGTAGGGGGGACCGCCCCCGAGGAAGCTTTAGCTACCGGAGGGGACGGTGGGTCCCCTGCAGCGACAGGACCCGCGGGCGATCCCCATGGTCCTTTGCCCGAGATCGCCCGCGCGCACCACGGATCGCTTTCCCACGAGGAGCGCACCGTGATCGAGGAGATGCTCAAGTCCGGGCAGCTGCCCTGTCTCGTCGCAACGTCGAGCCTGGAGCTGGGGATCGACATGGGCGCCGTCGACCTGGTGATCCAGGTCGAGTCGCCGAAGTCGGTCAGCCGCGGCCTGCAGCGGGTCGGCCGCGCCGGCCACTCGCTTGGCGAGGTCTCACGCGGTCGCATCTTCCCCAAGTTCCGCGCCGACCTGCTCGAGTGCGCGGTGGTCGCGCGGCGGATGCGCGAAGGGGCGATCGAGGAGACCGTGATCCCGCGGAACCCCCTCGACGTGCTCGCCCAGCACCTGGTCTCGATGGCGGCGCTTGACGAGTGGGAGATCGACGAGGTCGAGCGCCTGGTCACGGCCACCGAGCCCTTCGACGAGCTCTCCCGCGAACAACTCGAGAACGTGCTCGACATGCTCGACGGCCGCTACCCCTCGGACCGCTTCGCCGAGCTGCGGCCGCGGATCGTCTGGGACCGCACCCGCGGCACGATGCACGGCCGCAAAGGCGCCCGCCAGCTGGTCGTCACCAACGCCGGCACGATCCCCGACCGCGGCCTCTACGGCGTCCACCTGCCCGACGGCCGCCGCGTCGGCGAGCTCGACGAGGAGATGGTCTACGAGGCTCGGGCGGGCCAGACCTTCCTGCTCGGCGCGACGACCTGGCGGATCGAGGAGATCACCCGCGACCGGGTGATCGTCACGCCCGCCCCCGGCCTTCCCGGCGCGGTGCCGTTCTGGAAGGGCGACGGGATCGGTCGCCCGGCCGAGCTGGGGCGGGCGATCGGCGCCTTCTCCCGCGAGGCGGTGTCGAAGGAGCCGGCCGAGCTCGCCGGCGAGTACGACCTCGACCGCCGCGCCGCCGAGAACCTGGTCGCCTACCTGCGCGAGCAGCAGGCGGCGACGCGGGTCGTCCCCTCCGATGAGACGATCGTGGTCGAGCGCTTCCGCGACGAGATCGGCGATTGGCGGCTCTGCATCCTCTCCCCGTTCGGCGGTCGCGTCCATGCCGCCTGGGGCCTGGCGCTGGCGCAGAAGGTCCGCGAGGAGCGCCAACTGGAGGTCGACGCGATCTGGTCCGACGACGGTATCGTCGTCCACCTGCCCGACGCCGACGAGCCGCCGCCCGCCGACCTGGTCATGGTCGAGCCCGACGAGCTCGAGGACCTGGTCGTGCGCGAGCTTTCGGGTTCGGCCCTCTTCGGCGCCCGCTTCCGCGAGAACGCCTCCCGCTCGCTGCTCATCCCCCGCGCCTACCCGGGCAAGCGCACGCCGCTCTGGCAACAGCGCCTCAAGTCGCAGAGCCTGCTCGAAGTGGCCCGCGACTTCCCCCGCTTCCCGGTCGTGCTGGAGACCTATCGCGAGTGCCTGCGCGACGTGCTCGACCTGCCCTCGCTGCGCGAGATCCTCACCGACCTGCACTCGCGCAAGCTCGGTCTGGTCGAGGTCGAGACCCCGACCGCCTCGCCCTTCGCCTCCTCGCTGCTCTTCGACTACGTCGCGACCTACATGTACGAGGGGGACACGCCGAACGCGGAGCGGCGCGCCGCCGCCCTCGCCCTCGATCGCGACCTGCTGCGCGAGCTGCTCGGCCAGGAGGAGCTGCGCGAGCTGATCGACCCCGAGGCCCTGGTGGAGGTCGAGGCGCAGCTCCAGCACCGCACCGAGGCCGGCCGCGCCGCCGACCGCGACGCGCTGCAGCAGGTGCTGCGCAACATCGGCGACCTCAGCGCCGAGGAGTGCGCGGAGCGAGTAAGTGAGGGCTACTCGGCTGTCTCGATGCTGGAGAAGCTGGTCGCCGAGCGCCGGGTCGCCGCGGTGCGGATCGGCGGCGAGGAGCGCTACATCGCCGGCGAGGACGCGGGTCTCTACCGCGACGCGCTCGGGGTGCCGCCGCCGCCCGGCCTGCCGGAGACCTTCCTCGACGACCACCCCGACGCGATGCGCGCCCTGGTCCGCCGCTACGCCCGTACCCACGGCCCCTTCCCGACCGCCCAGCTCAGCGCCCGCTACGGGGTCGACCCGACGCCCGCGCTGCGCGAGCTGGAGCGCGAAGGGGCTCTGGTCCGCGGCGAGCTGCTGCCGGGCGGAACCGAGCGCGAGTGGTGCGACGCCGACGTGCTGCGCCGGGTGCGGCGGGCCAGCCTCGCCCATCTGCGCCGCGAGGTCGAGCCGGCCGCCCGCGACCGCTTCGCTCGCTTCCTGCCGAGCTGGCAGAACGTCGACGCCCACCGCGCCGCCGGCGCCGGCCCCGACCGCCTGCGCGACGCGCTGGTGCCGCTGCAGGGCGTCGCCCTGACGCCCAAGGTCTGGGAGGGCGATGTGCTGCCGCGTCGCCTTGGCACCTACTCGCCGGCCTGGCTCGACGAACTTTGCACCAGCGGTGAGCTGGTCTGGATCGGCGCCGGCTCGCGCGGCCGCAGCGACGGCCGCGTCGCCCTCTACTTCCGCGAAGACGTGCGCCTCGCCGGGCCGCCGCCCGCCAACGCGAAGCTGGAGCGGGCCGAGGGCGATCCCCAGGACGCGATCCGCGAGCGGCTCCTCGGCGGCCCCTCCTTCTGGCTCGACCTGCTCGCCGATCTCGACTTCCCGGCCGAGGAGCTTCACAACGCGCTCTGGGACCTCGCCTGGAGCGGTGAGGTGACCAACGACGCCTTCGCGCCGTTGCGGGCGCCGCGCCTGCGCTCGGTGCCTCCTCACGAGCGTCAGGGCCGCCGTTTCGCCCGCCGCCGCTCGGGGGCCGGCGCCGCGGTCCAGGGCCGCTGGTCGCTGACCGAGCCGTTGTTCGAGGGCTCCCCCGGGGCCGGCCCCAAGCTGCGTGCCCAGGCGGAGCTGATGCTCGAGCGCTACGGCATCGTCACCCGCGAGACGGTGCTCGCCGAGGGCGTGCCCGGGGGCTTCGCCACGCTTTACGCCGAGCTGGGCAACCTGGAGCTGCTCGGCACCGCGCGCCGCGGCTACTTCGTCGAGGGGCTCGGCGGCGCCCAATTCGCGCTGCCGGGGGCGGTCGAGAGGCTGCGCTCTCTGCCCGAGACGAGTGGTTCGTTCCAGGTCCTCGCCGCGGCCGACCCCGCCAACCCCTATGGCGCGGCGCTGCCCTGGCCGAAACCGCCTTCGGGCCGGCGGCCGGCACGCGCTCCCGGAGCCCACGTCCTGCTGCGTGACGGCGAGCCGCTCGTCTACGTCGAGCGCGGCGGCCGCAGCATCCTCCGCCTCTCCGAGTTGGACGACGCCGATCTGGCCGCCGCGATGCAGGTTCTCGCGGACATGGTCTCAGCCGGTCGGCTGCCGAAGCTCGGAATCGAGAAGCTCGACGGCGAGCCGGTAATCGGATCCGGCCACGAGGATGCCCTGCTCAGCGCCGGCTTCAGCCGCGGCCCCCGCAAGCTGACGGCCTCGGCCGGCTGAAACTTCTCATCCCGTCCTCAGCGCGCCCGGTCGGTCGGTCGATCAGCCGTCCATGCCCTCCATCAAACAAAAGTCCAAGCCGGCCTTGACAATCCTCCTCCTCGGTGCCCTGCTGGCCGCGATGGCGGTCTTTCCGGCCACCGGCCTGGCCGCACCCGAAGGCGGAGAACCGCAGCCGCAGCCTCAGCTCGCCTTCGTACCGGGGAGCTACGACTTCGGGATGCAGGAAGTCGATCGAGGCGGTGGCCAGACGAACTTTCAGCTGCGCAACGAAGGCGAGGGCGAAGTCCACGTCGACACGCTGCAAATCGCCGGTCCCGGCGCCGAAGCATTCTGGTTCGGCTACGACAACTGCAGCGGGCAGACGCTGCAACCGGGCCAAATCTGCAACGTGGGGGTGAACTTCAACCCCCATTCCCCAACTCAGTACTCCGCCGAGCTGCGCGCGAACGCCGGTCCCTACCAGTTCAGCGCCGATCTGAGCGGCAGCGGCGGCCGCGCGGAAGTCAGCGCCGCCTCCAACCCGACCAACTTCGGCGTCGCCGCGGTCGGCTCCGCCGGGGTGACCCGCGAGATCGCGGTCTCCAACAGCGGCAACCTGCCTGCCGGCTTCTTCATCGCCGTGATCTCCGGCGGGGCGGTCGGCAGCTTCCAGTTGCTCGACGAGAACTGCACGGGCCACGAGCTGATGCCGGCGGGGACCTGCACCGCGCAGGTCCGGTTCCGGCCACTGAGCGAAGGTGTCAAGACCGCCTACCTGAGCCTTTTCGGCGATCAGGACGGTGGCGCACAGATCGTGCTCACCGGTGTCGGCACCGTTCCCGACCCGGTGTCGGGTCTGCCGCCGGCTGCCGCCGGCGCCACGGGCCCCGTCGCCGGTGCGCCGCAGGAGAAGCACCGCAGGCACAGGTCGCGGATTCGTGGCCGCGGGCGTCGTTTGGCCATCGATGACGGTCGCGTGTTGACCCGCGCGGGATAGCGCTCCTCCAGCCGCAGATTCGCTCAGCGTTCGCAGCCAGCCTCCTATAAGTCGGTTAACTGCGAACGCTGCAGCTCGATGCCCTGGGGGTCACCCGACCCCCTGGAGGGCGATAATCCGGGGTATGGCGGAATCGGAGGAGAGCCTGAGCCCGGTCGAGCTGCTGCGCAGCGTGCCGCTCTTCTCGGATCTGGAGCAGGGTGAGCTGGAGAGCTTCTCGCAGGTCGCGGTGCCCCGCTCCTTCCCGGCCGCGACCCGTGTCTTCCACGAGGGCGACCACTCCGACGCCTGTTACATCGTCCGCTCCGGCAGCTTCCGCGTCACCCGCGAGCACTCCGACGGGCGGGCGATCACCCTTGCCACGCTGGGGCCCGGCGACATCTTCGGCGAGCTGGCGATGCTCGACGGCGAGGTGCGCTCGGCCAGCGTCGAAGCGCTGAGCGACGGTGAGCTGCTCGCCTTGCCGGCAGGCGAGGTGCGGGCATTGCTGGGTCGCCACCCGGAGATCACCGTGAAGTTGATCGCTGCGCTCGTGCGCCGCCTGCGCGCCGCCAACGAGCGCATCTCGCGCCAGTCCTTCCAGACCGTCCCCAGTCGGGTCGCCGGCGTCCTCTCCCAGCTGGTCTCCGAAGAGACGCCGCGGGAGGGTGACGGTGCTGAGGTGACGATCCGCATGAACCAGGCCGACCTGGCTCAGCTCGCCGGCACCTCGCGCGAGAGCGTCAGCCGCTTCCTCGCCGACCTCGACCGGGCCGGCATCGTCCGCCCCGGCCGCGGCCGGGTCACAGTCCTGGCCCCGGCGAAATTGCGCAACTACATTTTTTGACATGACGCGACCTAAGCGTCGCCAGGCAAGGACGCAGGGAGTGCCGACGAGGGGAGCGCACTTTCAGGTGCGTGACCCGAGGAGGCCGACCGAGGACGCAGCATGGCGACGCTTAGGGCCGTCATGACCGATTTCGTCTCTCTCCGCGCCTCGATGGTCGAGCAGCAGCTGCGCCGCCGTGGCATCTCCGACGGGCGCGTCCTGGCGGCGATGGGGGAGGTGCCGCGCGAGGAGTTCGTGCCGGAGCGCTACCGCAGCCGCGCCTATTCCGACTCGGCGCTGCCGATCGGCGAGGGGCAGACGATCTCCCAGCCCTGGATCGTCGCCGCGATCTGCCAGGCGCTGGAGCTGAGCGGCGTCGAGCGCGTGCTTGAGGTCGGCACCGGTAGCGGCTACTCGGCCGCTGTGCTGGCCCTGCTCGCCGCCGAGGTGATCGGAGTGGAGCGCCACGAGTCGCTGGCCGTCGGCGCGGGCCACACCCTCAATTCGCTCGCAGTTGCCAACGTCGAGGTGACCGTCGGCGACGGCAGCCGTGGGGTGCCGGAACGGGCGCCCTTCGAGGCGATCGCGGTCCACGCCACCGCCCCGGCGCCGCCGCTCTCACTGCTCGGCCAGCTGGCCGATGGGGGTCGCCTCGTCGTCCCGATTGCCGCCGACGTCGCCGATCTGTTGACCGTTTTCCGGCGCCGGGGAGAGGCGCTCAGCAGCGAGGAGATCGGCCCCTGCCGCTTTGTGCCCTTGATCGGCGAGGAGGGGTTCGGTCCGGCCTAAGGCGACGTGCCGGTTGTTAGCCGCCCATATGGGCGGCTAACAACCGGCACGTCCATGTCCGGGGGTGGAACCGTCGCTCTCAGCAGCCGATCGGTTTCGGGTCGACGTGATCCTTGATCACGTCGTCGTCCCCGCCGCCACACTGGATCGATTTGTCCCGTTGCCCATCGATGGCGTCGATGAAGTCCTTGCCGCCCTTACCGATGAAGGTGTCGGCGCCAAGGTGTCCCAGGAAGCTGTTCTCGCTGTTGTCGCCGATCAGGACGTCGGGTCCGTCGGAGCCCTCGAGGCTCTCGTTGCTGGAGCTGACCTGGTCCGGCGTGCCGCACCCGGCCGGACCGCCGGTGCCACCTAGTTCGACGGTCAGCGCCGCATCCGAGCGGCCATAGGAGACCGTGTCGTCGCCGGGCCCGCCGTCGTAGGAGTGCCCCTGGCAGACCGGGACCGAGGAGACCAGTAGGTCGTCGCCGGGCCCACCAAAAAGCTGATCGGCGCCGGGATCGGCGTAGAGCACGTCGCTGCCGCCGTTGCCGATCAGGGTGTCGTTGCCGTTGTCGGGGTTGTTGTAGTTCTCGCCCGCTTCGAGCACGTCGTCGCCGGCTCCGCCGCTGATCGTGTCCGAGCCGGCGTTGCCGTTGGCGCGCACTTTGACGCCGGCGGGGACGCTTTCGGCGATGGAGATGCTGTCGTCGCCGCTCCCTCCGGTGATCACCACCAGGCCGGTCGCGGACGCCGTCGGGCAGCTGACCGCGGTTGGGCTTGCGGAGGTGCAGCCGTCACCCGCGGTGACCGGCCCGCTGTCCGAGACGGTCCAGCCTGCGTCGTAGGAGACGTGGATGTCGTTGGGACCGGCGTCTCCCTGCACGACCAGGCTGGAGCCGTCGAGACCCTGGTTGAGGATCACGAAAGTGCCGTTTGCGGGTGGGCTCTGTTCGGCCCCGCACGAGGTACTCGGTGGCAAATTCGTCGCATTCGTCGCTGCCGGCGCCGCCGAACGCTTCGTCGGGCCCGCCGGCGCCGTTCAGGTCGTCGTTGCCGACCCCACCGTCGAGCCGGTTGAAGCTGGGGTCGCCGACGATGTCATCGCCCTGCGGAGAGCCGACCACGTCCTCGAAGCCCTGCAGGTTGTCGTGGCCGTCGCCTTTCGACCGACCGGTGGCCAGATCGATGATCACGCCTCCACGGGTGGCGCTCGCGTAGGAGACGATGTCCTGGTCTCCAGGGCCCCCGTCGAGCTGGTCTTCGCCGCTGTCGCCGCGGACGACGTCGTTGTTGCCGGCGCCGCCGTCGACGAAGTCGCTGCCCGCGCCGCCGTAGACGAAGTCGCTGCCGCCACCGCCTTCGAGGTTGGGGTCGTCTCCCGGTCCGCCTTCGATTTGGTCGTCGCCTTCGCCACCGTCGAGACGGTCGTTGCCCTTGTCGCCATAGAGCCAGTCATTGCCGCCGTCGCCGAGCGCTTCGTCACTGCCTTTGTCGCCGATCAGCACGTCGCCGTCAGCGCCGCCAAGCATGCGGTCTGGGCCTTTTGCCCCGCGAATTTCGTCGCTGCCCCCTCCGCCGAGGAGGCTGTCGCTGCCCTCGGCGCCGTTGAGCGCGTCATTGCCGCCGCCGCCCTCGATGTGGTCGGAGCCGCTGTCGCCGAAGAGCCTGTCGTTGCCGCCGCCGCCGTAGATGGCGTCGAAACCGCGACCGCCGTGAATCGTGTCGTCGCCCGGGCCGCCGCAGATCGTGTCGTTGCCGTTCGGCCCGCCGATGATCGTGTCGTCACCGCCCCCGCCGTAGATCACGTCGCTCGCTTTTTTGCCGACGATCGTGTCGTTGCCCGCGGTGCCGACGATCGTCGCGTGTTTGCCGGCGCAGCTCGCTGCGGCGGCCTGTCCGATCGCTGCGATCAGCAGCAGCGCGGAAGCGATCGCGGTGAGGCAGGCTGCGGACTTCAGTATGCGGGCGGAGCCGAGCGGCATTGGGTGTCTTCATCGGCTCGCTCCGGGCTTCACTACAGCCTTGGCATCCAACAAGCGTCCAGGCGTGGTCGGCCGGCGCCCGTAACACGTCAACTCCAGGGTGCCTGTGCCCGTCACGGGATGCGCTGACCGCGCGCGGCGCGGTCAGATACGCTCGCAGCGCCATGCGCGGCGGCATCTACGTACTCAACTTCTATTCCACCGTCTTCGTCGACCAGCTGAAGCGGGGTCGCAAGACCGCGACCATCCGCCTGGGTGACAAGACCAGTAAGTACGAGCGCGGCCAGGTCGTCTGGATCACGGTTGGATTTCGCCACAGCCCGCGCGAGAAAATCTTCGCCGCCTGCATCGACGACGTCGAGGTGAAGAAGGTCGGTGACCTCTCCCCGCGCGACATCGAGCACGACAACCCGGAGTTCCGCCGGCTCGAGGACGAGATCAAGTTCCTCGAACAGATCTACGGCCGCACGGTCTCGCCCGAGGACATCGTCACCGTGATCCGCTTCTCGCAGATCGTCGAGCCGCCGGGGGCGCACTTCGGCAACGGGGAGACGCCGCACCACAACTGAGGTGGGGGCCGAACGATCGCCGACTACGCCTTCCTCACCACCTGGTTGCTCGACTCGCCGCGCGAGCCCGTCTGGGAGGCGATCTACGACCAGGCGCGCTGGCCCGAGTGGTGGCGCGGGGTCGAGGAGGTCGAAGAACGGAACGGGGGCGATGGCGGCGGGATCGGCGCGGTCTCGCGGATGGTCTGGAAGAGCCTGCTGCCCTACCGGGTCGAGTTCGAGGTTACGACCACCCATGTCGAGCGGCTCCACCTGCTGCAGGCGGATGCGGTCGGCGAGCTGTCGGGGATCGGCCGCTGGCGCCTCTATGAGCAGGGCGGGGTCACCGCCGTCCTCTACGAGTGGAACGTGGCGACGACGAAGCCGTGGATGAATCTGTTGGCGCCGCTCGCCCGCCCGGCCTTCGAGTGGAACCACGACTGGGTGATGTCGCACGGCGGAACGGGCATCGCGAAGCTGCTCGGCTGCAAGCTCCTCGCCAGCACCTGACCAACAGCCCGCCGACGGGCCTAAAACAGGACGAAAATCGACCGGAATCGGCCCGTCGGCGCCTCCGGCTTGCCCATCCCGCTATCTTTCCGTCGTTGGCACTCTCCTATATCGAGTGCCAAATCCCAGTTCGAACTTCTGAACCCATAACGGAGGTAATACGGATGAAGCTGAAGCCCCTCGGGGACCGGCTGATCGTCACGCCGATCGAGGAGGAGGAGACGACCGCTAGCGGCATCGTCCTCCCCGACACGGCCAAAGAGAAGCCGCAGAAGGGCAAGGTCGTCGCCGTCGGCGACGGCGCGATCAACGAGGACGGCAGCCGCCGCCCGCTCGACGTGAGTGAGGGCGACGAAGTCCTCTACTCCAAATACGGCGGCACCGATGTCGTCATCGACGGCGACGAACTGCTCGTGCTGCGCGAGTCGGACGTTCTCGCCAAGCTCGGCTAGACGCCCGCCAATAGGACTTAGAGAGACCAAGGAGGAAGGAACGGAATGGCTCACAAGGAGCTGAAGTACAAAGAGGAGGCACGGGGGGCCCTGCAGGCCGGCGTCGACGCAGTCGCCGACGCGGTCAAGGTCACCCTCGGCCCCAAAGGCCGCTATGTCGTGCTCGACAAAAAGTTCGGCGCGCCGACGATCACCAATGACGGCGTCACCATCGCCCGCGAGGTCGAGGTCGAGGACGTCTTCGAGAACCAGGGTGCCCAGCTCGTCCGCGAGGTCGCCACGGCGACCAACGACGTGGCCGGTGACGGCACCACCACGGCGACCCTGCTGGCCCAGATCATCGTCCGCCAGGGGCTCAAGAACGTTGCCGCCGGCGCCAACCCGCTGGCCCTGCGCCGCGGGATCGAGAAGGCCGTCGACGACGTGGTCGAGAACCTGCGCGAGAAGCAGTCCAAGGAGGTCGCCGGCAAGGAGCAGATCGCCCGCGTCGCCGCCATCTCCGCCGCCGACGACGAGATCGGCAACGTGATTGCCGACGCGATCGAGAAAGTCGGCAAAGACGGCGTCGTCAACGTCGAGGAGGGCCAGACCTTCGGCATGGAGCTGGAGTTCACCGAGGGGATGCAGTTCGACAAGGGCTACATCTCCCCGTACATGGTCACCGACCAGGACCGCATGGAGGCGGTGCTGGAGGACCCCTACATCCTCATCGCCAACCAGAAAATCGGCTCCGTGCGGGACATCCTGCCGGTGCTGGAGGCTGTGATGCAGGGTGGCAAGCCGTTGCTGATCGTCGCCGAGGACGTCGAGGGCGAGTGCCTCGCGACCCTCGTCGTCAACAAGCTGCGTGGCACCTTCACCGGCGTCGCCGTCAAGGCGCCGGGCTTCGGTGACCGCCGCAAGCGGATGCTCGAGGACATCAGCATCCTCACCGGCGGTGAGGTGATCACCGAGGAGATGGGTCTCAAACTGGAGAACACCCAAATCTCCCAGCTCGGTAAGGCACGCCGCGTCGTCGTCTCCAAGGACACGACCACGATCATCGACGGCTCCGGCGACGCCGAGGACATCAAAGGCCGGATCAACCAGATCAAACAGGAGATCGACAACACCGACTCCGACTTCGATCGCGAGAAGCTCCAGGAGCGCCTCGCCAAGCTGGCCGGTGGTGTCGCCGTGGTCAAGGTCGGCGCCGCCACCGAGACCGAGATGAAGGAGAAAAAGCACCGCGTCGAGGACGCCCTGCAGGCGACCCGCGCGGCGCTCGAGGAGGGTGTCGTGCCGGGTGGAGGCGTTGCGCTGCTGAACGCGCAGAGCAACCTCGATCCCGACAAGCTCGACGAGCCGGACGAGGCAACCGGCGCGCGAATTGTCCACCGGGCGCTTGAGGAGCCGGTGCGGCAGATCGCCGAGAACTCCGGTCTGGAGGGCTCGGTCGTCGTCAACAAGGTCCGCGACCTGAAAGCGGGCGAAGGCCTGAACGCGGCCAACGGCGAGTACGGCGACCTGATCAAGGCCGGTGTCATCGACCCGACCATGGTCACCCGGTCGGCGCTGCAGAACGCCGCCTCGATCGCCAAGAACATCCTGGTGACCGAGGCGATCATCGCCGAGCCGCCGGAGAAGGACGGCGCCGGCGGAATGCCCGGCGGCGGCATGCCGGACATGGGCGGGATGATGTAGGGACGCCTGCCCAGGCGTATCCTCGCCTCAACAGGCGAGTTGCTTTGAGGGGCCCGGGAGACCGGGCCCCTCGCTTTCTATGGGCTCGGCGGGACCGGTTCCGGCGTCGGTGCCGGTTTTTTGACTTTCGGCGGCGGGGGCGGCAGCGGCGGCAGGGTGCCGGCGTTGTATTCGGCGTACTGGAGGAAGGTCGCGCGGCGCACCTTGAGCCGCAGGGTGTTCGTCGTGCGCGGGTAGAGGCGGAGGTCGTAGGGGTTTTCGCCGGGGCCGAAGCCCTCGTAGTAGACGAGCATTCGCACCCGCGGCCGCTTCACCGTCCAGGCGATCAGCTGCTTGGCGAAGCGAGGTTCGTCTTCGCCGTAGACCGCCCACTCGGCGATTGCGACCGGCTTGCGCTGCCACTGCTTGCCGGCGTAGAAGCGATTGAGGTCTTTCCAGACGGGATACTGGGAGTAGAAGTCGGTGCCGACCCAGTCGACCCAGCGCGCCCCCGGCCAGTAGTTGCCGGGGAAGTTGCCTTTCACCCGCGGCGAACCGCCCGGCAGTGGGCTCCAGACGATGCTCACCGGCGCCGCCGGCAGGCTGACCGGTGGCGGGCCTTTGGTGCGGTGGACCGGCGGTAGGCCTATTTCGGCAAGCGTCGCGTCGATCTGTTCGAGGCTGACGCCGCCGCGCACGATCGCGGCGATCCGGCGGAACGCCTGCTTGTACCAGCCGGTCGTGTGTTCGCCGCCTTTCTGGCTGCCGTCGCAGTTGACCGCGGACCAGACGTTGAGGCAGCGATTGGGCTCGCCGAGTGGTCGGATGTAGGCGGGCAGGCCGTGTTTCGCGAAGAAGTCGTTGAGCTGGAGGAGGTAGTCGTCACCCGCCCCCAGCGCGATTTGCTCGGGCGTGATCAGCTCGGTCAGCGTCTGGTCGTCGGCGGTCGAGATGTGGAGGATCGGCCGGGTGCCGGTTTCGCGCCAGCGTTCGTAGGACTGGTTGAGGCTGTTGCCCCACGGGTGAAAGGTCTCCAGCAGCGCCGGGTGCTTGCCGCCGAGCAGTTCGGTGAATTCGTTGAAGTCCTGGGTGGTGCCGCGGTCGCTGACACCGAGGAAGACGTTGGGCTTCGGTGGAACCAGCGTGATTGCGGCAGCGGTTGCCGGAGCCAGGGCGAGTAAAGCGAGGGAGATCGCGGCGATCCGTCTCAGGATCGCCCTAGGGCTCCTCGAGGACATCGCCCATCCTTCTCGGCTCCACGCCGAGCTCCTCCGCGTCGGCGGTGCCGCGCTTGCTCGTCATCGAGATCTCCATCAGCTCGGTCTCCTCCCAAGTAGCGAACACGGACTCGCCGAAGATGGAGCGGAGGCCGATCAATCCGCCTCGCACCACGGGCAGGGGCACGTGGATGAGCGGTCGTGGCCGGCCGGCGATGCGGCTGACCAGGTCGGACATCTCGTCGTAGCTGAGCGTCTCCGGCCCGGCCAGCTCGTAGCGATCGCGCCCGTCTCGGCCGAGGGACGCGATGACGCAGCGAGCGGCGTCGTCGGCCCAGATCGGCTGAAAGCGTGCCTGCCCGCCGCCTGAGACGGGCATAACCGGCAAGAAGGAGAAGCGGCGCAGCAGCGTCACCCAGGGGTCGCTGCGGTCATAGACGATTGAAGGGGCGAAGACCGTCGTCTCCAGCGGCGAGGAGGAGATCGCCTCCTCGGCAAGCCACTTGGCGCGAAAGAAGCGGGTGCGTTGGGCGGACGCGGCGTTGATGGCGCTGAAGAAGATGAAGCGCCGCACGCCGGTGCGCTCGGCGGCTCGCAGCAGCCGCACCGTCGCCAGGCCGTTCAGCTCCTCGATCCGGTGTGGGGGCTGGTCGCGGATCGTCGCCGCCAGGTGGACCACCGTGTCGACCCCGCGCAGAGCCTGCCGCACCAGGTAGGGGTCCGACATCTCGCCGAGGTCGCCGAGCGCGATCTGCACGTCGACCCGCCGAGCGCCCAGCCGTCGCGGCTCGCGCACCAGGCAGCGCACGTCCTCACCGCTCTCCAGCAGCCGCGGCAACAGCCGTGACCCGATGCTTCCAGTGGCTCCCGTCAGCAGCAGCACCGCGACATCATCCCAATAGTCTCGCCAGTCGCACACGCGGAATCGCGCGCCAGACTCTAAAATGTGCGCCCGCGCTTCTTGGCGGGGGCACGGAGCCTCCGCGCACCGAAAAGACGACTCAGGAGACAAGCACCGAATGACCTACGTCATCGCCGAGCCGTGCATAGGGACCAAGGACAACTCGTGTGTTGAGGTCTGCCCGGTGGACTGCATCCACCCAACCCCGGACGAGCCCGACTACGACTCGGTCGAGATGCTCTACATCGACCCCGACGAGTGCATCGACTGCGATGCCTGCGTCGAGGCCTGTCCGGTCGACGCCTGCTTCGCCGAGGACCAGCTCCCCGCCGAGTGGGCGAAATACGCCGAGATCAACGCCGACTACTACAAGAGCAAGGCTTCTGCGTAATTGTTTTCCGCTTGCTCAAGCGGTTTGCGAGCAAGCACTAAGCCGTAGCTCGCGCCTCTCCCGTACCCTGAGGCCATCGAACTCTCCTACCGTCATTTGGGCGGCGAGCTACACCGCCACGGCGAGCTGACACACGCTCATTCCCACGCTGGCCCGCACGACCACGAGAGCGACCTTCACCACCACCACGGCGATCATGGTCATACCCACGGCTTGGTCGATCCTTCGATCAAACGCTCGCGGGCGGGAGTGCGGGCCGTTGCCCTCTCGTTCGCCGTGCTTGGACTCACTGCGGCCGCGCAGGTGGCGATCTTCGCCACGACCGGCAGCATCGCCCTGCTCGCCGACCTGATCCACAACTTCGGCGACGCGGCCACCGCGATTCCGCTCGGCGCTGCCTTCCTAATGCGCTCGGAGACTGCCGAGCGCTACGCGGGCTACTTCGTCGTCTTCGCGATCTTTGTCTCCGCCGCCGTCGCCGGAGTCGAGGCGGTCCGGCGTCTGATCCACCCCGAGGAAGTCACGCACCTAGCCGTCCTGATCGGCGCTGGCCTGCTCGGCTTCGCTGGCAACTGGCTTGCGGCGCTGATTCGCCTCGCGGCCGGGCGCACGCTCGACAGCCCCGCCCTTGTTGCTGACGGCAATCACGCCAAAGCCGATGCTTACGTCAGCCTCGCTGTCGTCGCCAGCGCGATTGCGGTGTCCTTCGGGCTACAGCTTGCCGACCCGCTGATCGGCCTCGGTATCAGCGCGCTAATCATGCGGATCACCTGGCAGTCGTGGCGAACGGTCCGCGACGGTCACGCCCACACCCATTCCCACTAGCCTCCGCCGCCCCGATCATGGCCGCGACTGACGCCAGCGCCATCGAGCCGCCGATCCCTTCGAGGGCGGCCGACTCGCCCGGCTCGATCTTCGTTCGTTTCCTCAAGTTCGGCCTGCTCGCCTGGGGTGGACCGGCTGCGCAGATCGCGATGATTAAGCACGAGTGCGTCGATGAGGAAGGCTGGATCGACGAGGCGAGCTTCAAGAAGCTGCTGGCGGTCTACCAAATCCTTCCCGGCCCGGAGGCCCACGAGCTTTGCGTCTACTTCGGCCGCCTGCGCGGCGGCAAGCTCGGCGGCTTCCTCGCTGGCCTCGGGTTCATGTTGCCGGGCTTCATCCTCATGCTCGGCCTCTCGATCCTCTACGTCGAGGCCAATCTCGCCGGGCACCTGCACGGCCTGTTCTACGGGCTGACGGCGGCGGTTGGGGCGCTGGTCGCCCGCGCCCTGGTCCGCCTCAGCAAATCGTTCATCTCAGACGTGCCGCTGGCGATCATCGCGGTCGTTGGCTTCGCCCTGACTCTCTGGGTGGGCATCACCTTCGTCTTGACCCTGCTCGGCGGCGGCATCGCCTACGAGCTGTGGACGAACGGGCGGCGCTGGACCCACCGGGCCAACAGCTTTGTGATCACTCCCCTCGCGGCCCTGGCCCTCGCCGCCGGGGCGATCACCGTCTCGCTGACGGCGACGATCTTCTTCGAGGGATTGAAGGCGGGGCTGCTCACCTTCGGCGGTGCCTACACCGTGATCCCCTTCCTGCGCGAGGCCGCCGTCGAAAACCACCACTGGCTGACCAGTGGGCAGTTCAATGATGGCCTGGCGATGGGCGGCATTCTGCCAGCGCCGCTCATCATCTTCTCAACCTTCGTCGGCTACATCGCCGGGGGACTTGGGGGTGCTTTGGTGATGACGCTCGGCATCTTCATCCCGGCCTTCGTCTTCCCGATCTTCCTCCACCGCCAGCTCGTCGCAGTCTCCGAGAACGAGCGCTTGCACCCCTTCCTGCTTGGGGTTGCGGCGGCGGTGATCGGGCTGATCGCGGCGGTCACGGTGACGATCCTCGAAACCAGCGTCACCGATGTCTATACGGCCTTGATCGCGCTCGGTGCCTTTGTCGCTCTCAACCGCTGGGACTCGAAGTTCACCGTCGTCTATGTGATGGGCGTCGCCGGAGTCGTCGGCGTTGTCCTTCAGCACACCTTGGTCTAAGGGCGCACGCGGCGAAGCGAGGCGCTAGCTTTCGGTGCCGAGCATGATCGGGCCGAACAATTGATACAAGAGCAAGAGCGCAGCCTGAGATTTATTGGTTGCTGGGGCCGCTTTTCGAGATCAGGCAGACAGATCGACGAGCTTCACCCGCGCTGGCTTGAAGTCACGCTGGTTTAGCGTGGCGAGCGCCAGATCGTGGGCGAGGGCGGTGGCGGCGATCAGGCTGTCTTTTATCGACATCGGCCGGCCGCGGCGTCGCAGGTCTGCCAGGAGCTGTGCCCAGCGGATACCGACGGCCGAATCCCAGGGGAGGCATTGGATCCGGCCGACTCCCTGCTCGAACCATCGTTCCAGCTCGTTGCGCCGAGCGCCACGCGCGAGGAGCAAGATCCCGAAGCGAACCTCGCCGAGGACGATCGGATCGACGACGAGCGAGCGCTCGTTACGGCGTAGCCACTCGACAACTCGCGGGTCGGGATCGGGCTTGGTCGCCTCGGAGAGGACGTTTGCATCGACGAGGTGCTTCACAGCGTGTCGGTCGACTCGGAGTCGATCGCGACGAAGTAGCCCTTTTGCGGGCAGGCGAGCAGCCAGTCCACCAAGCCTTCGTTGGGCGATGGCGCTACCCGTCGCAGCCGGTACTCATCCGCGTCGAGGCGCTCGACCTCGAACTCCTGCCCAGGCGCAATGCCGTCGCGCTGGCGAAGCTCGGCCGGGAGCACAATCTGGCCCTTGGTGGATACCGTCGTTCTCATCAGGGTAAGATAGCATCTTACAAGCTTGGATAAGGCTCGCTGACCGGGATCGGGCCGAACAATTGATACAAGAGCAAGAGCGCTGCCTGAGGCTTACTGCCTGCGAAAAGATCAGGCCCTCGCGTCTAGCGTCGCCTCTGTCGCCCGCCGCAGCGACGCCGCAATCTCCTCGCTCGTCATCAGCCTCGCCCCAATGGCGCGCAGCTCATCGCGTCCACGGTCGTAGATTCCCGAGATCCCGTTCTCCACGACCACGACTCGAAAGTCTCGCTCGCTTGCCTCGTAGATGGAGGTGCGCGGGCAATTGGGGAAGTTGCAGCCGCAGAACGCGAGAGATGACACGTCCAATCGTCGCAAGTGCGCCTCCAGGGGAGTGTTGAAGAAGGCTCCCCAGCGAGGCTTGTAGATCGCCACCTCGTTCGGGCCAAGTTCCTGGACCTCGCCCGCCAGAAGGCGCTCAGTGTCGAGAGCGGCGCCCTGTGGAACGAGCACCTCGGCGATCTCAGCCCCCGGCGAGCCGGCGATCACGAGCTTCAGGCCGTCCTCGATGGGACGGCGACGACATGCGTCTGCATTCGAGCCGTCCTCGCGGTATAGCCGGACGATATGCACGATCGGCGCGCCGACGCGGCGAAAAGCATCGAGAAGATCCGCAATCACCCTGGCGGCGGCCGAAGTGCCCGCCACCTCCTGTTCCTGGCCGTCGAGCAGGTCTCGCTGCATGTCGATCGAAACCAGGGCGATCGAGGCGAACTGCGGGCTCGCGTAGTCCCTCACGGCGACAAGCTATCGAGGTAGATGGGTCGGGGTGAGCCGGACCCGGGCGTGACCGAGACCTTGATCCGCTTTGTCGAGTCCGCGCCTGTTGGTTAGGAACTTTGCTGTTTGCAAAGCGTTTAAGGTGCAACTCAATGGTGATCGGAGCCAAGATAAGTCGATCCGACCCGGGTCTCCGCGGCAAGTCTTGGACCGTGCCGGCGGTCGTCCTCGCCGCCTTCGCGATGCTGTCAGCCCCTATGGCGGCATCCGCCTCTCCTTGGACCAGGGCGCAGCTTCCAGGGATCGCAGGCAAGGTATTTCTGCTCGGTGTGTCGTGTCCCTCTCCGTCGCTGTGCGTCGCGGTCGGCACCAACAACCTGATTGCCACCTCGACCGACCCGACCGGCGGTGAGGCGGATTGGAACGTCGTCTATGCCGGAGAAGGGCCGTCGCCGTATATCTCGCCCAGCGCCCCCTTCATTTCTGGCCGTCAAATTCAGGACGTCTCGTGTCCTTCGCTTGGACTCTGTGTTGCCGTTACGAACCAAGGCAATATCTACACTTCGACCGAACCAACCGGGCCAGCTTGGGCCTGGAACGTGACGCCGATCGACGGGAACGGCCGCAACATCCACCTCGAAGGAGTCTCCTGTCCGACGGTCTCACTCTGTGTCGCCGTCACGGGAGGGCGCAACGACAGCGGCAAGGTCTTCACTTCGACCAATCCGACCGGCGGCGCGGCGGCCTGGCAGGTGACCCAGTTGGATGAATCCCTCGATCTTCGAGCCGTCTCCTGCGGTTCGCCATCCCTCTGTGTCGCCGTAGGGAATGAAGGCCGGATCGTCACCTCAACCGACCCGATCGGGGGCGCTTCGTCTTGGACCGTGATCGGCGCGCCCGCGGGACCCGGTGGTCTCCGTGGGGTGGCGTGCGTGGCGGCCCCACTCTGTGTGAGCGGAAACAAGAGCGGCAACCTGTTGAGCTCCACGAATCCCACCGGATCGTCGAGCTGGAGCACGTTCAACGGGGGCACCTCGGTCCAGATCACCGGGGTGTCCTGCCCGTCGGCCTCGGAATGTCTCGCTGTCGACAACAATGGCAACGTCCTGACCTCCAACGACCCCTCCGGCGGTATGTCGGCGTGGTCTCTCGCCAAGCTGGCGCCCTACCGCCCGCCCGAAGGAAACGCGCTGGAGGGAAACGGGTTCTTCGGCGCTTCCTGCCCGTCGCACTCCCTATGCGTGGTGACTGGTGCGCTCGGACAGATCTTCACCAGCAAGACTCCCTTCTCCGCGACACCTGAACCCCAAAAGCCGGCGACGGGGCGGCGACCGAAGCGCCCGAGGGTGAAGGTCGCCAAAGTGCAGCTGCCCTTCCGCAAGCAGATCGAACGTGGGAACGGTCGGGTGACCATCCGTTTCTACGCAAATGGCAAGGTTCGTGGCTTCAGCTGCAAGCTCGACCACCGGCCGTTCCGGCCCTGTCGATCTCCCAAGCGGTACCGCTTGGGAGTCGGCAAGCATGTGTTCATGGTCAGAGCGACCGGATTGACTGGTCTCAAAGGCCCCATCACACGTGAACCCTTCCGGATCTACCCCGCGTGCAACACCGCGGGTGGCCACCGGGCAGGAGACGGAAACACCTCTCTCGCACCGGAGCCGATGGCGAGGCCGATCCTTTGCTCCTAATCATTTGTAGTATGACACCTTATGCGGTGTCAATCCCTAGAGGTCGGTAGAGCCCTCCGCGAGGCGCGCGAGCAGCAGGGGCTCAGTCAGCGCCGCCTCGCGTTGCGGGCGGGGACCAGCCAGGACGCAATCAGCCGGATCGAGCGGGGGGTCGAGGCACCTACGCTGGAGCGTTTCGCTCAGCTCATGTTGGTGCTTGGTCGACGGCCTGTCCTCGGTATCGAGTCACTGGAGAGCCCGGTGCCGGGGTCCGAACTTGCGGTTGGCAGGGAGATGACGGCGCGTGAGCGGCTCCGTGAGGCGATGAGTTGGAATCTCGTCACCTCCCGGCTGGCGGCTGCCGGTGAGCAGGCTCGGGGTGACGGCCATCCGGCCGCGCGCAGGAGCGAGGTATGAGCGAACCGGAGTCCGAGGGGCCGATCGTCCGCTTGACCTCGCTCAGCTGATCGCCACCCTGGCTCGCCACGGCGTCGACTACGTCGTGATTGGGGGTGTGGCCACCCAGGTGCACGGCCACCGGCGCACGACGGTGGACCTCGACCTGACTCTCGACCCCAGTCCGGAGAACCTGCGCCGGCTGGGCGCGGCACTTGCGGGGCTGGAGGCCCGCCCCCGGGACGCAGGAGCGGAGAAGGCGGGACCCCGGTCAGCGACCCCGAGCGCCTCGCCATCGCCGCGGTCGTTCTCTGCTCACGCGTCACGGCCAGATCCACATCCTCAAGGAGCCGAAGGGCGCGCGCGGGTTCGATGAGATGCGCGAGCGGGCTCTGGTCGTCGACCTCGACGGCAACGAAGTCGCGATCGTCTCGCTCGACGATCTGATCTGGATGAAGCGCGCGGCCGGGCGCCCTGCCGACCTAGACGACATCGCCGCCCTCACCGAGGTCGAGAGGCAGACACGAGACTAAGACCAGCTTGCCGACCAGTCTCTCTGCCGTGTCGAACCCGATCGGATGGGTACGCTATGGATAGTTCATATAAACTCTGAGCTTATGGGTGCTCGGGAGGCCTCGCCGGTTTCGCTGAATTTTCTCGCGTTGCTGGCTGTCGCGATCGCGGTGGTCGTCTTGCTTTCTCCGGTGGCAGCTGACGCTGCCGGAGTCGAGACGATCGAAGGTGAAATCACTGGGCCCGGCGGTACGCCGATCGCCGAAGCTTGGGCTTGCGCCTATCTCGTCCAGAGCGAAGAATTCGAAGAAAGCTGTGACGCCGCGGGCAGCGATGGGATCTACTCAATCTCGGGCCTAGGGGCAGGCAAGTACAAGGTCGAATTC
Source organism: uncultured Solirubrobacterales bacterium (assembly GCA_963706605.1). Classification (GTDB taxonomy): domain Bacteria; phylum Actinomycetota; class Thermoleophilia; order Solirubrobacterales; family 70-9; genus VRUE01. The sequence goes on along the minus strand of OY970165.1, from coordinate 904,885 downwards.
TGGTCGGAATCGACGGAACCTTCCTATGTGGGGGAGTTCTACGACGACAAGCCTTTCTGGGAAGAAGCCGACGAAGTCGATGTCGAGGAAGGGGTCGTAACGACCGGCATCAACGCCGAACTGGCAGAAGCAGCGACGATCGAGGGCCAGGTCAATGCCCCGTCGTTGGGTGGGCCGGTCGAATACGCGCTGGTCTGTGCGCAACTTCCAACGGGAGAACCCGTCGGATGTGCCCCGGATCGGCTGGATGGCTCCTACACGTTGCCCGGGCTGCCGCCCGACGAATACAAGGTCCAGTTCATACCTGCCTCGAATCTCTACAACCTGCTGAATCAGTTCTATGACCACCGGAGCACGTTCGTGGAAGCCGACCCTCTAGCCGTCACCGCAGGGGAAACTAGGACTGGGATCAATGCGGACCTGGAAGCGGGCGCCGAAATCCACGGGACGGTCTACTCGGCGGCGACCGGGTCTCCGGTCTCCGGGGTATTGGTCTGCGCGCTGTTCATGGAAGAAGGGGAAGAAGGCTGGTGGTTGAGGGAATGTGTCCGCACCTCAGGCGCGGGACGCTATGCGCTCTTCGGGCTTTCGACGGGCTCGTACAAGATTGTCTTTTCCCCCGAACTCAAAGAATTCTTCGGCGAAGAAGTGTTTGAACAGGAAGACGATGGCTATTTCAAGCAGTACTTCGACAACAAGCCGACGCTGGCCGAAGCCGACCTGCTCCCGCTGGTTGTCCCCGGGGTCAGAACGGGAGTCAACGGCCATATCCAGCCCGAGCATCCCGCGAGCCTGCCTTCGGCGCTCCAAATCTCGCCGGCGATTGTGCTGCCAAGGCGGCATCACAGGGCCGCGAGACATTGTCGCGCGGGGTTCCGGAAGAGGAAGGTGGGGGGCAAGCGACGCTGCGTGAAACGCCACAAGCACAGGCAGCAGCACCGAGGACACCAGACCGTTCGTGGACCCTCCTAGGTCTTTCTGAGCTGCGTGCGCACCCAAGGGTCTATTACACGGGAAGGGAACACACCGCGTTCAGCATCGGTCCGGCCGCCGCGCGCGACGCAGTCGGCTCCTCCGTACCCACGAGCCTGGCTGTCTCAGACGGCAACGTCATCACCCTCACCGTTCATCACCGCGGCGGAAATCCAGCCGCTGGGGGCTGAAGGGGTCGAAGAGGAGGCTCAGGGAAGCCGACTGCAAGATTGGCAAGGTGACGAAGCTCAAGGGCGTCACCGCGAAGACCGGCAAAGGTCGTCAAGCAGGGTCACACGCCGGGCAGCGCGTTGGCGCCGGGGGCGACTGTCCAGGTGACGCTGGGCGAGTGAGTCGCTCGGCGGACGTCTACAACCGGTCGAAAAGATCCTCAGCGGAGTGGTTGGTGAGGCAGTAGAAATGCTCCATCGAGCCGCCGACCTGACGTTCGTGGGCGAGCCTGAGCAGACCTGACCTGAATAGGGACGTCGTGTGGTAGTTGACGGTCGTGAGCTGCTCCTGCAGTTCGAACGTCAGCTCCTTTGGCGACAGGGTCCGGCCGCCGTCCAATGCGAACATTTCGAGGATCGCGACGCGAAGCGGGTGGGTTTCGGCGCGGGCGAGCTGCTCCCACTCGATTAGGCAATCTGGATCGTCGTCGGCAGGGCTGGGTGGCACGACCCTGACCCTATGCAGAAATGCCCTAAAACACAACCATTAGCGTAAGGAACGAATACCGCTTAACGAAGGCTGAGAGACGCCGGGAAGGGCTCCTTCATGCCCCGCTCTGGACCACGGGAAGCGGCGTGCCGCTCACCGGTGGTGGCTCGGCGATGGCGGGAGCCGCCTGCAGAACCGGCAGCTCTTGGGGCGTCGCGGCGACGATGCCGCGGGCAGCCTGGCGGATCGCCTGCGAGGCCGGTGAGTCAGGCTCGGCGGTGACCAGGGGCGAGCCGGAGTCGGCATGCTCGCGCAGCGGCTCGGAGAGCGGCACCTTGCCGAGCAGCGGCAGGTCGAGCTCGTCGGCGAGCAGCTGACCGCCGCCCTCGCCGAAGATCGTGAAGCGCTCGCCGCTCGGGGTGGTGAAGCCGGACATGTTCTCGATCACGCCGAGCAGCTCGAGGTCGAACTTTAGAGCCATGTCAGCCGCCCGCTTCGCAACGGTCTGCGCCGCCGGCTGCGGCGTGGTGACGATCGCGAACTTGGCCTGGGGGAGGAGCTGGGACAGGGTCATCGAGACGTCGCCCGTTCCCGGCGGCAGGTCCAGCAGCAGGTACTCGAGCTCGCCCCAGGCGACGTCCTCGAGGAACTGCTGGATCGCCTTGTGGAGCATCGGACCGCGCCAGACGACGGCCGAGTTCTCCTCGACGAAGAAGCCGATCGACATCACCTTGACCCCGCCCGCCGCCTCGAGCGGCAGGATCTTGCGCTCCGCGTTCACCTCCGGTTTGCGATTGACGCCGAGCATGCGAGGGATCGAGTAGCCGTAGACGTCGCAGTCGAGGGCGCCGGCGGCGTACCCTTCGGCGGTCAGCGCCGCGGCCAGGTTGGCGGTCATCGTCGACTTGCCGACGCCGCCCTTGCCCGAGGCGACGCAGATTACGTTCTTGACCTGGGCCAGAGCGCCCTCCGGCAGCTTGCCGCGGCCGAGGGTCTTCTGCAGAGCGCCTTTCTCCTCATCGGAGAGGACGTCGAAGCCGACCGCCACCGCGGTGACGCCGTCGAGCTCGGAGACCTGTTGCGCCACGGCCTGTTCGAAGTGGGCGCGGATCGGGCAGCCGGCCGTGGTCAGCGAGACGACGACCTCGACCCTGCCGTCGTCCTTGACCTCGATCGAGCGGACCATTCCCAGCTCGACGATCGAGCGGCGCAGCTCGGGGTCGATGACGGCGCGCAGCTTCTCGGTGATCTGATCCTTGCTCGGGAGCGGCATCGCGGCCATTTTCGCAGAGCGCCGTGCTCGGCACCGCGACCCTCGCCGGCCGGACATCTGTCCGCCGGGGGGAGAGAAAGCGCCGCTGTGCTCTTGGCCCTGCATCTGCAGGCAACGAAGGGAGGGCTGATGTCGGGGACGCGAGGCGGGCTGGGGCGGATTATCGCGATGGGGGTGGCGCTGGCGCTGGCCCTGCTGCTGCTGGCCGCGCGCGAGGCGACAGCGGGCAAGTACTCGGTTGCCCAGTGCGGCTGGCACCTGGACGCCGACGCCGACTGGGCGGACACGACCGGCGGCGCCAAGTTCCGCCCCGACGCCTGGTGCGCGACCCCAGCCGGGGCGGATCCTTTCGACGGCGCCCATATGAAGAGCTTCACCAAGGGTGGCGCGACCGTCTCCGGCTCCCGCTTTGCCCGCTGGCGCTGGACGGCCCCGCCCGGCACAGGCATCACCCGCGTCAGCGGCACCTGGTGGCACACGCTGCACGATGGGATCGAGCAGCGGATCGGGTTCGGCACCGCGAGCGGCGACTTCAATCCCTTTGCGATCGCCACCACCACCGACGTCACCCCCCGCATGTTCGTCGCCGGCTCCTCTCCCCAGCCGGCGATCGAGGACCGTCTCCTCTGCGCGCGGGCCGAGAGCAAGTGGTGCAGCATCGAACCGGAGTCGTGGTCGGCGGTGCGGGCGCTGACGATCACGATCGAGGACGACACTCCCCCCGCTGCCGGCATCGACGGCGACCTGTCCGCCCCCGGCTGGCATCGCGGCACTCAGGGCGTCGGCTTCTGGGGCAACGACGCCGGCGCCGGGGTGCGCTTTGGGGAAACGCTTCTCGACGGCGCCCGCGTGGCGCTCACCGAGTACCCCTGCTCCAAGGCGTTGATCGAGGGCGAATGGCGCGGTACGCGGATGCAGCCGTGCCTGACTGTCGTCTCGGGCTCGGCGACCGTGGCGACGACGGGCTTTAGCGATGGGCCGCACAGCCTCGGCCACTGCGCGACCGATTTCGCCGGCAACGTGGCTTGCGTCGCTCCGAGAACGGTGCTGATCGACAACAACCCGCCGGCGCACCCGCGCAATCTCACCCTGGTGGGAGGCGACGGCTGGCGCCGCGTCGACGACTTCGACTTCTCCTGGGAGAACCCCGATCAGAGTCCAGCCAGCCCGATCTGGGGCGCCTACTGGCGGATCACCGGCCCGGCGGGCTTCGACACCGGCGTCAAGCTCGCCCTCGGACGCGACGTCGCCTCGATCGCCGACCGCACCGTGCCACGGCCGGGGATGTATGCCTTCCACCTCTGGCTGCGCGACGAAGCGGGCAACGACGCGCCGTCCTCCTCGATCGAAGTCCCGATGCGTCTTGACGACGTCGCTCCGGGCGTCGTCTTCGAGCCGGTCCCGGATCAGACCGGCCCGGACCTGCCGCAGTCCATCGCCGCCGAGGTCAGCGACGAGCACTCTGGGCCGGCCGAAGGCGAGATCAGCTACCGGCGACTCAATGCCGAGCAGTGGATCGAGTTGCCGACTAAGACGCAGGCGGGCGACGGGCCGGGTACGGCGCGCCTGAGCGCCAACCTGCCCGACAACCTCGGCCCCGGCACCTACGTCTTTCGTGCTGACGCGGTCGATGCGGCCGGCAACGCCGCCTCGACGACTCGCCGCGCCGACGGGACCGAGATGGCGCTGCGCAAGACGCCCCCACCCGTCGCCCCGAGCCGTGCGGTTGAAAAAACGGCGCCGCGGGTGAAGACCCGTCTCTTCGCCAAGCTGCGCTGGCGGCACCGCCACGGCTCGCAGGTGACCATTCCATTCGGTGCCGGGGCGGACCTCTCTGGCCGTCTCCTCAACGCCGACGGGGTCGGGCTCTCCGGACGACGAGTGCGGGTCGTCTCCCGGCCTTCGCGCGGCGCTGTGGCTCGCCGAGACATCGAGACCGTCGAGACCGGTCCGCACGGCGGCTTTCGGCTTGATCTCCCGGCCGGCCCCTCGCGCCGGATCACGGTCAGCTATCCAGGTGAGGACGGACTCACGGGCGCTCGCCGGGCAGCTCTGGCGCTGCGGGTGCGCGGCGCCGCCACCCTCAACGCCTCGCCGAATGCCCTCCGCACCGGCCAGGCGCTGCGTCTGTGGGGCCGGGTCCGCGCCCGCGGCGCGCCGGTGCCGCGTCGGGGCAAGCTGGTCGCGATCCAGTACTACGAGACGGAGGGGCATCACTGGCGACCGGTCCTGGTCACACGCAGTGATCACAGCGGCCGCTTCCAAACTCGCTATCGCTTCCGCTACGTCACTGGCACGGCGAGGATCCGCCTGCGGGCGGTCGCCCTCGCGGAGGAGCACTGGCCGTACGTTCCCGGCGCCTCCCGCCCGATCACTGTGCAGGTCAGGGGACCGGTAGGGTGAGGCGCCATGTCACAGGCAACGCTCCACACCAACGCCGGGGAGATCGTGTTCGAGCTGCACGACTCCGACGCCCCGAAGACCGTCGAGAATTTCCGCAAGCTGGCTTCCGACGGCTTCTACGACGGCCTGGTCTTCCACCGGGTCATCACTGATTTCATGGTCCAGGGCGGCTGTCCCGAGGGAACCGGGCGCGGCGGCCCCGGTTACACCTTCGAGGACGAGATCAACGAGCACAAGATCGTCCGGGGGGCGCTGGCGATGGCCAATGCCGGGCCCAACACGAACGGCTCGCAGTTCTTCATCGTCACCACCGATGCCGCGCCATGGCTGGACGGCAAGCACACCGTCTTCGGGCGCGTCGTCGAGGGAATGGACGCGGTTGACGCGATCGAGGCGACCGAGACCGACGGCTCCGACCGGCCCGTCGTGGATCAGAAGATCGAGCGCATCGAGCTTTCCGACTAGCTTTCGCCGGGTTCGCCCGCGAGCCGCCCCCAGAAGCGAACCCACTCGCGCTCATGGCCGATCCCGGCTTCCACGGAGAGCCGCATCCCCGCCGGTAGCTCTGCCCCGGCCAGCTCCAGGATCTCCTCGTACTCGGCCAGCTTGCCGCGGTGCGCTCGCAGCTGCTGGTGGGCCAGCGTTCCGGGGTCGGCGCCGAAGAAGATCTTCAGTAGGCCGGGATCGCGAAGCTCGGTCAGCTCGTCGGTTGGCTCGGCGAGCCACTCGCGCAGGGCTTTCTGCCCCTGCGCGGTGATCTTGTAGTGCTTGCGCCGCCTCCCGCCATGCTCGCGCCGCTCACTCAGGTACCCGGCCGCCGCCAGCCGTTCCGGCTCGGTGTAGAGCTGCGCGTGCTGGAGCGACCAGAAGTTTCCGAGGCTGGCGGCGACCCCGCGCTTGAGGTCGTACGGAGTGGACTCGCCGGCGGCCTCGAGCATGCCGAGGACGATGTAGGAGGTCGGAGTGAGGCGTGTCTTGTTTGACATCTGCGCGGGACGATGGTATCTCTTAGACCGTCTAGTTTGGACTATTCCTCCGAGAGGACGGCAGAATGGCGACGATCGAAGGACAAACCGTATCCCGCCCCGGCTATCTGAGGGGCTTCTCGACGCTGGAGGCCGAGGTCGAGCTCGACTCGCTTCCGGTCGAGGGGACGATCCCCGAGTGGTTGACCGGAACCCTCCTGCGCAACGGCCCGGCGCAGTTCGAGGTCGGCGAGCAGCCGCTCCGGCACTGGTTCGACGGGCTCGCGATGCTGCACAAGTTCTCCTTCGGCGGCGGCCAGGTCTCCTACGCGAACCGCTTCCTGCGCAGCCAGGCCTACCGCGAGGCGGAGGCGGGGCGGATCTCCTACAGCGAGTTCGCCACCGACCCCTGCCGCTCGACCTTCAAGCGCGTGGCGACCCTGTTCAGGCCGAAGTTCACCGACAACTGCAACGTCAACCTGACCCGCCTCGGCGACGAGTACATCGCGATGACCGAGACGCCGTTGCCGGTTGCCTTCGACCCCGAGACGCTCGACACCCTCGGCGTCGCCTACAAGCCACCCGGCATACATGCCACCGCGCACCCCCACCACGATCCCGAGCGCGGCGAGCTGATCGCCTACGTGACCCATTTCGGCCCGCGCTCGGAGTACCGCCTCTACGCGCAGCGCGATCGCTCCCATCAGAGGCGCATCGCCGGCCTGCGGGTGGCGGAGCCCTCCTACATGCACAGCTTCGCCCTCACCGAGCACTACGCCGTCCTCGTCGCCTTCCCGTTCGTCGTCAATCCGCTCAAGCTCGGTCTCAGCGGCAGGCCCTTCATCGAGAACTACAGCTGGAAGCCGGAGCTGGGGACGCGGGTGCTCGTCTTCGATCGCGAGGACGGCGATCTGCGCGGCGAATACATGGCAGAACCGTGCTTCTCCTTCCACCACGTCAACGCCTTCGAGCAGGGGGCGGAGCTGGTCATCGACATGGTCGCCTACGACGACGCCTCGATCGTCGATGCCCTCTTCGTCGACCGGTTGCGCAGCGGGCCGCCACCCGAGTCCTCCTATGGCCGACTGCGGCGCTATCGGGTTTCGCTCGACGGCGGCCACGTTGCCGAGGAGCAGCTCAGCGACGCGATTCTCGAGCTGCCGCGGATCGACTACCGCGAGCGAAATGGCCGCTCGTACCGGTACGTCTACGGGGTCGGCGCGTCCAGCGACGGCGAGTCGCCTGACTTCGTCGACCAACTGGTCAAGGTCGACGTCGAGACCGGTGGGGTAGAGACGTGGTTCGAGCCCGGTTCCTATCCCGGCGAGCCGGTCTTCGTCCCGTCGCCGTGGGCCGAGCGGCACGAGGACGGGGGAGTTCTGCTCTCGGTCGTGCTCGACGCCCGCGACGCCACCTCATACCTGCTGGTGTTGGACGCCACCAGCCTTGGTGAGTTGGGCAGGGCACGGGTTCCGCACCACATCCCCTTCGGCTTCCACGGGCAGTACTTCAGCTAGAGGAAGATTCCTCAGCCGGCGGGAGGGGGTTCTGCGGAGGGATCTTCCCCGCTGCGCTGTTGGCGCCGTCGCAGCAGCCCCTCGCCCGGTCGCCAGAGGCTGACCAGGCCGGCGACCAGGGTGACGAGGAAGATCTGGCCGAGCATCATCTCCAGTCCCGAGATCATGCGTCCCATTTGCCCGGCGGGGACCAGGTTGCCGTAGCCGGTCGTGGTCAGCGTGGTGTAGCTGAAGAAGAGGAAGTCGCTTCCCTTCGCCGCCACCCCGGCGCCGAAGAAACCACCACCTTCGATCCGGTCGATCAGGCCGTAGGCCCAGGTGAAGAGGATGCCGAGGGCGGTGTAGACGCTGATCGCACCGAGGATCGTGCGCGAGGAGACGCTGCCGGAGGTGACGACGCGGCGCAGGACGGCGGCCATCGCCACGGCAAGCAGCCCGATCTCGATGAAGTTGGCGGCGTTGAGGCAGAACCGCCCGCCGAACGCGGCCGAGGCGAAAGCCAGTGCGGTCGCGATCACGGCGAGGATCAGGGCCCGCCTGATCATGATCGGACGGGCGTGGGAGCTGGTCAGGGCGACCACCGAGGTGGCGCCGGTGACGATCGTCAGCAGAACCGCCGACCAACCCCGGTTCGAGAGCACCGAGGCGAGCACGTAGGTGGTCAGGACGAGCGCCAGCACCAACCCGAAGGCGTCCGAGGCGCGCTGCGCACGCTGTCGCCACCGCTCGCGGATCATCCCCGCAGGTTCGGCCGCGGGAGCGCCATTCCTGCCGAGTGGGAGAGCCAGCCTCGCGATCGGTGACCTGCCGAGGCATCACGTATTTTAGATCCGGTATGGGCAGCGGGCGAAGCTTCTCTTTGAGCGACGAGCAGATCGAGGAGATCGTCGACCATCTGCGGGCGGGCAAACGGCTCCCGCCCCATTTCTTCCCGCATCTTCTCGAGCCGTCGAAGGACTACCAGCTCTCCTACGCCGGAAAGGCGCGGCGAGCCGACGTGCTCGCGAACACGATGGCGGTGCCGCTGCAGCCGGTGAAGACGTTCGGCCGTATCTCCAAGTCCTGGTCGAACATGCTGATTCTGGGGGACAACCTCCAAGTATTGCGACGGCTCCTGAAGCTGAAGGAAGCCGGTCGGCTGCGCAATGCGGATGGCACCGACGGCGTCCGGCTCTGTTACATCGATCCGCCCTTCGCAACGGGTGAGGCGTGGGAGACCCGCTCGGGGAGGGTGGCGTACGAGGACCGGGTGAAGGGCGCCGAGTTCATCGAGTGGCTGCGGCGCCGCCTGATCGTCATCTGCGAGCTTCTGGCGGCGGACGGGAGCATCGTCATACATCTCGATCAGCGCTACGTCCACTACATCAAGGTGGTCATGGACGAACTGCTGCCGGGCAACTTCCGCAACGAGATCGTGGCGCCGCGGGGGATCAAGGGGGTGCAGGCGCAGTTCGACACGATCGACGCCCTTGCGCAGGGCCACTACTCGCTGCTCTTCTACAGCAGGACCTCCGGGACCCGCTTCAAGAAGCTTCTCGAGCCGGGCGCAAAGCCGGGAAAGTGGGACACGTTCTGGCGCGGAACCAACCGGCCGACCATGCGCTACCCCCTGCTGGGCATCACCCCAGAGAAAGGCCAGTGGCGTTGGGAGGAAGCGCGGGCGAAGGCGGCGGTGGCGAACTACGAGCGCTACCTGGAGGAGGGTGTCGACATCCCGATCGAGCAGTACGCCGCGGAGCGCGAGGCCGAGAGCGGCAAGCGGCCGGACTTCGTCAGGCTCGGTGAGAAAGGCAACGTCCAGTGGTACCAGTTCTCCGGGGAGACCAAACTGGCGAGTGACGTCTGGATGGGTATCCGCTCGCGTGGGGCCGTGACCGGTTACCCGACCGAGAAGCATGAGGAGCTGATCGAGCGGCTCGTCTCGTGGCTGACCCGACCCGGCGATGTGGTTCTCGACGCCTTCGTCGGCTCAGGTACGACGGCGGCGGTTGCCGACCACACAGATCGGCGCTGGATCGCGGTCGACCTCAGCAAGTACGCCATGTACACGACCCAGGCGCGCCTGCTGAAGCAGGGGAGGGCGAAGCGGCAGCCGTTCACCACCTACAACGCCGGGCTGTATGACTACAACGCGGTCCGCGAACTCGAGTGGCCGGACTACCGGCAGTTCGCGCTGGAGCTCTTTCAGTGTCGGGAGCTTCCGGAGGAGATCGCCGGAGTCGCCTTCGACGGCTATATCGACGACGACCGCGTTCTTGTCTACAACCCGAACGAGCACCCTGAAGCGAAGATCGGTCGCGAGTTCGTCGGGGATATCGCGTCGATTTGCGGCAGCCGACTCGGTCCCCGCTGTTTCATCATCGCACCCGCCCTGGCCGTCGAGCCATACGAGGACTACATCGACGTCGGTGGGACGCGCTTCTTCTTCCTGCGGATTCCCTACTCGATCATCGCCGAGCTTCACAAACGTGCGTTCTCGGAGCTGCGACAACCGGAGTCCAAGGACGCGGCGAACGCCACCGTCGACTCGGTCGGCTTTGACTTCATCCAGCCGCCGAGGGTGGAGTGCGGATACGCCAAGGTCGGCAAAGACCTGGTCGTCACCGTGCGCGAATTCGAGAGTGAGAGCTATGCCGCCGTCGAATCCATCGCGGACATCGAGGATCTGGCAATGGTAATGGTGGACTACGACTTCGACGGTGAGGTATTCGATCTGGATGAAGTCTGGTTCCGCGAGGAGCTCGACAAGGCCGACTACCGGATGGCGATTCCAAAATCCTCAGTGGGCAAGCAGCTGATGCTGATCTACCTCGACGTCTTCGGCAACGAACACCGGGAGGTCAAGCGGCCGGCTGATTTCCGCGCCCGCAAGGCGAAGAAACCCAAACCGAAGACCAAGACCAAAGCAAAGCCGAAGGCAAAGGCGAGATGAGCACCTTCCGCAACGAGGACCTCGTGCTGACGGTGCGCTCGGATTACGATCCGCGCAGGATCCGGCTCGAGCGCTACGAGGCATTCCTGGACGCGCTCTGCGGTGACCGGGAGTACCAGAAGGACGCGGTGCGCTCGGTCTGCCGGTTCCTCGCCGGCGGGGAGTACGGATCAACGGCGGAGCTCGCCGAGGGGAACTACGCGAAGAACGTGGTGCTCGGCGATCGGTACGGCTCGCTGGAGGGACTCCGGGCAGCGCTCCCGTTCCCGGAGAAGCTCGCCTGCTCGGTTGATCTGGCGACCGCCACGGGCAAGAGCTGGGTCATGTATGGCGTCGCCCACATCCTGCTCGCTGAGGGAGTCGTGGACAGGGTCCTGGTGCTCTGCCCGTCGCTGACGATCGAGTCGGGGCTCAGGGTCAAATTCAAGAGGTTTGCCGGCGATGCGACGCTTCGTGACCTAACTCCTGAAGACGCTGCCTACCGAACGCCGGAGATCGTCGACGCGACCGTCACGACTCAGCCGGGGGACATCTGCATCGAGAACATCCACGCCACCTACGAGAACGTGCGCTCCTCCGTGCGGGACAGCTTTGGCGAGGGTCGGGGCGCGAGCACGCTGGTCCTCAACGACGAGACGCACCACGTGTTCACGCCGTCGACCGGTGATCGAGCGATCAGGCGCTGGAAGGAGTTTCTCGACGACGAGGAGTTCGGCTTCGTCAGGGTCGCCGGCTTCTCGGGCACCTGTTACGTCGGCAACGACTATTTCGCCGATGTGGTCTCGCGGTACTCCCTGCGCGAAGCTCTCGAGGACGGCCGCGTGAAGGACATTCGCTATGTGGCGAAAGACGAAAGCCTGAACCAGGACGAGCGCTTCCAGAAGTACCTCAAACGGCATCGCGACAACCAGAAAGCCCACCGGGATAGGAAGCCGCTCTCGATCCTGGTCACCGCACGGGTGGCGGGCGCGAGCGCTCTGGCCGAGGAATTCGTCCAGTTCCTGGCCAAGGAGAAGAAGATCACGCTGGAGGAAGCCGAGAAGAAGGTCCTGGTCGTCACCTCCAGTGTCAAGCACAGGGCGAACGTCGCGCGCCTGCCGTACGTCGACCGCGCCGACGATCCGGTCGAGTGGATCTTCTCGGTGGCGATGCTCACCGAGGGTTGGGACGCCCACAACGTGTTCCAGATCATTCCCCACGAGCAGCGGGCCTTCAACTCGAAGCTCCTGATCGCGCAGGTCCTCGGACGCGGCCTCCGGGTGCCGCCGGGGTTATCGCGCCCTGTCGTCTTCGTTTTCAACCACTCGAAATGGTCGAGCGCCGTGGCTGATCTGGTGGACGAGGTGCTGGACCGGGAGCGACGGCTCTACTCCTATCCGGCGACGACCGGGGAGCACGCGAAGCACCATTTCGTCCTGCACAACCTCAGCTACAAGGTGCGAAGGACCGAGCAGGAGCTGCCGCTGAAGAACGGCGACGGCCAGGTCCAGCTCTTCACCCGCGGCTACGTGAGCTTCGAGTCCCAGCCCGAGGAGCTGGAACGACACACCGTGTTCGAGGGCGCCGTCGACGGCCGCGAGTACGTCCAGCGGACGGTTGTGCACTACCCCTCCTACACGGTCGATGAAGTCATTCAGCGGCTCCGGGGGAGGCTGAAGTCGATCGATGCCGAGGGCAAATCCTCCTACGCGCGGGAATACCCGGCGAAGAAGCTGCGGGAGATCATCACGGCGTCGCTGGAGAAAATCGGTGAGACCCGAGGTGTCGTCTCCGAGCAGAACCTCCAGCAGCTGTTCCGCGCCATGGGCAATATCCAGCGCAAGGTCGCCAAGACCATGCGGATCGAGCTCGAGCCGAAGCAGCTGGAAGAGATCTCGACCACCGACCTGCCGCGCCGCTCGGTGGCGCTCTCGTCCCTCCGCAAGGAGGCGACGGTATTCCACGACTCAGAGTCCCGCGCGTTCAGCGAGGAAGCGGACGTGCGGGCCCTCGACGAGATCCTTGCCGAGGACTCGCCGTACCCGCGCTCCGCGGACCGGAGCATCGACAACAGCTACCTCTTCAAGTCACCAGTCAACATCGTGCTGACGACGCATTCGCCCGAGCGCGAGTTCACGAGGCGCCTGCTGGAACCCGAGGTAGCGGAGCGGATCTCGGCCTGGATCAAGTCGCCCGACGTCGGCTTCTACGGGATCGGCTACTCGTGGCGAACCGGGGACCACACCAAGCAGGGAAGCTTCAATCCCGACTATTTCATTTCCCTCGCCGACAGTAAGGACGTGCTCGTGGTCGAGCTGAAGGAGGACGGCGACGGGGACGACGAGAACAGGGCGAAGCTGCGCTTCGCCAGCGAGCATTTCGAGCGTGTGAACGAAGCGCAGGACGACGCCGTGTACCACATGAAGTTCATCTCACCGCAGAGCTATGACGCCTTCTTCCAAGCGCTCCGCGAAGGCACCGCCCCAAGCTCCGAGTCGGCGCTGCAGGTGCTCCTCTCGACTTAGCGGAGGGGGTGGGATTCGAACCCACGAGACGCCTTACGACGCCTAACGGCTTTCAAGGCCGTCGCATTCAACCGCTCTGCCACCCCTCCGAGTGGGACCGGATGTCGATGCTAGCTGCAAAAGTATGGACGGAAGGCATGGAGTAAAAAAGCTGCCGCAATGATTGGATACCACTGTGCGCCGGTTGCTCCTCCTTGCATCGACGATGGTCTTCTTCGATGTCGCCTTCTACGCGGCGATCGCGCCGCTGTTGCCCGACTACGTCGCCGACTTCAACCTCAGCAAGGCGGAAGCCGGAATCCTCGCCGCCTCCTATGCGGCCGGCACCCTGCTCGCGTCGATGCCCGCGGGGTTCCTGGCGACCCGGTTCGGCCCACGCCGGACGGTGATCGGCGGGCTGCTGCTGCTCGGTGTCTCCAGCCTCGTCTTCGGGCTCGGCCGGGATATCGCGCTGCTCGACTCGGCCCGGTTCGCTCAGGGCGTCGCCGGGGCGTTGATCTGGTCGGGGGCTCTGACCTGGCTGATCACCACCGCACCGCCGGAGCAGCGCGGTTCGGTGATCGGCACCGCGCTGGGCACCGCGGTCGCCGGCGCCCTGGTCGGCCCGCTCCTGGGCGCGATCGCCGCCGAAGTCGGGACGAAGGCGGTGTTCGGCGCGGTGCTGGTCTTCGCTTTATTGCTCGCCGCGATTGCCGCGCGCATGCCGGAACCCGGGCCGCCCGAGCGGCAGCCGTTGCGAGAGGTGGCGACGCTGATCATCACCCGGCCGATCCTGACCGCGACGGCGTTCGTCGCCGTGCCCTCGTTGATGTTCGGCGCGGTCGAGGTGTTGGTGCCGCTGCGCATCGCCGAACTCGGAGGCGGCCACGTCGCGATCGCCGCCGGCTTCATCGCCGGCGCGGCCCTGGAGGCGGGCCTGGCACCGGTCGCCGGTCGCTACTCGGATCGGGTCGGGCGCCGCACCCCGTTCGTGATCGGCGTCGGCATCTGCGCCTGCGCGATGGTGGGAATCGCGGCGTCCCAGGCCCTCGGGCCGGTGCTCGGCTCGTTGTTCCTCGGCTCACTTGGTGCCGGGATCTGCTTCGCGCCCGCCCTGACCACGCTCTCGGAGACAGCCGACCTGAGCGGCCTTCACCAGGGGTTCGCGGCCGGTCTCTCCAACATGGCTTGGGCCGCCGGTCAGATGATGGGAGCACTGGTGGGTGGAGGGGTGGCGAGCGCCGCCGGCTATGCGGTCCCCAGTCTCGCAATCGCGGCGCTCCTCCTCTTCACGTCCGCTTATGCCTACCGCTCCCTAGTGCCGTCGCTGGTTCGGCCGGCCGAGGGATAGCGTAAGCGGCCATGGGTGACGTCTGGCACAACTGGACCGGGGACCAGCTCTGCCGGCCGGCGGAGGTCGTGCGACCACGCGACCGCGACGGGCTGGCGGCGGCGGTCCTGGCCGCCGCCGAGGCGGGTCGAAAGGTCAGCGTCGCCGGCTCGGGTCACTCCTTCACCGAGGCGGCGCTGACCGACGGCACGATGATCGAGCTCGGCGCCCTGAGGGGCACGATCGACGCCGACCCTGGCTCGGGCCTGATCAGGGTGGGGGCGGGGACGGTTCTGGCCGACCTCAACGAGGATCTGCACGGGCTCGGGCTGGCGATGGAGAACCTCGGCGACATCGACCGGCAGACGGTCGCCGGAGCGATCTCCACGGGAACCCACGGCACCGGCGCGAGGTTGCGCAACATCTCCGCCCAGGTCGAGGCAGTGGAGCTGATTACGGCCGATGGGAGCGTGCGTGAGCTGGACGCAGCCACGCCCGGCCTGCTCCGCGCCGCCCGGGTGGGCCTCGGCGCCCTTGGCGCGATCTCGGCGGTGACGCTGCGTTGCGTGCCCGCCTTCACCCTGCGCCGCATCGACTCGCCCCAGCCGCGCGACGAGGTGCTCGACAGCTTCGAGGAGCGGGCCGAGGCCAACGACCACTTCGAGCTGTTCACCTTTCCCTATGCCGACTCGGCCCTAGTCCTCGAGCGCAACCGGGTCGAGGGCCCGCCCCGCCCGCGCGGCCGGTTCGCCGCATACCTCAACGACATCGTCCTGGAGAACTGGGCGCTGGAGGCCCTCTCGGCGGCCGGCCGGCTGGTGCCAGCCGCGATTCCCCGCCTCTCCCGCCTCGCCGCCGCCCTTGCCTCTGGCGGCAAGACCATCGACCGCAGCGACCGGGTGTTCGCCAGCGAGCGCCGCGTCCGCTTCACCGAGATGGAGTACGGAGTGCCGCGCGAGCTCGGCCCCGAGGCGGCGCGCCGGGTGATCGAGTGGGTGCGCCGCAACCGCTACCCGGTCTTCTTCCCGATCGAGATGCGGGTTGCCGCGGGCGACGACGCCCTGCTCAGCCCTTCCCACGAGCGAGACACCGCCTACATCGCCGTCCACCAGTACCGGGGCATGGAGTGGCGCCCCTACTTCGAGGCGGTCGAGGAGATCATGGGCGAGTACGACGGCCGCCCGCACTGGGGCAAGCGCCACTTCCAGACTGCGGCGACGCTGGCGCCGCTGTATCCGGAGTGGGGGAGCTTCAAGGCCGCCCGCGACGAGCTCGACCCCGGCCGGGTCTTCGCCAACGAGTACGCGACCCGCGTGCTCGGCCCCTAAAGAAAGGCCTGCCCCTCGCCGCGGTAGGTCGGGACGACGTCGACTATCTCGCCGCCCTCGACCAGGTGAAGGACGTCGAAGCGCTCGCACAGCTCGCCCGCCTTGGCGTGGCGGAGATAGACGCGATCGCCGATCGAGAGTCGCTCTGCCGGCGCTCCGAGCAGCGGCGTCTGCACCTCGCCGGCACCCTCCTCGGGGTCGAGCCGCAGGCCCCCCGGCAGCCAGGGGCTGGGGAGCCGTGCCGGGTCGCCGCTGCCGGAGGCGAGGTAGCCGCCGCCCAGGGCGGTCGCCACCCCAGGCGACGGCTTGCGCACGATCGGCAGCGCGAAGCCGGCGGCCGGGGTCAATGAGAAGCGGCTGTAGTGGTCGAAGAGGCCGGGGGCGTAGAAGCCGGAGCCGGCGGTGACCTCGGTGACGACGTCCTCGGCGGCGGTCAGCTCGAGGCTGCCGGTGCCGCCGCCGTTGACGATCGGCAGATCCGTGAGCTCGCGGATCGCGGCGACGATCGCGCCGCGCCGCTCGGCCAGCTCGGCCGCGGAACGCTTCTGCATGAAACGGATCCCGGCGCCGCGAAGCCGCCGTCCCGGCGGCTGATCGCCGACCCCCGCGATCTGGCCCTCGTAGGCCATCAGCGCAGCCAGATCGAGCTGCGGGCGCCCCTCGATCTCCTGCGCCAGGGCCACCGCCTGCTCCACGGTGTGTATGGGGGAGCGCTTCGGCCCAGCCTTGATCCGGCCGCCCAGCGCCCACCAGCTCGCATCGAGATCGATGCAAACCCGGACCGGTGCGGCGCCCGCTCCCAGTACGGACTCGATCGCGTCGAGGTGCTCGGGACAGTCGACCATCACGATCGGAGCGCCCTCCGGGTTGGCGACCGAGCGCAACGCCAGCTCGCTCAGCGCCCCGGCGTCGGCCGTGGGATAGGCGAGCAGCAGGTTCTCGAACCCCTGCTCGGCCAGCCACAGGGTCTCCGGCAGGGTGAAGGTCATCAGGCCGTCGAAGCGCTCGTCGCTGTGCAGGATCCGTTCGAGCAGAGCACGGCAGCGCAGCGACTTGCTCGCCACCCGGATCGGCTTGCCGGCGGCGCGTCCCAGCATCTCCTCCGCGTTGGCTTCCATCGCGTCGAGGTCGACGAAGGCGAACGGCGCCTCGACCTCGGCGAAGATCGCCTCGAAGTCCGCGTATGACCGCGTTGGGCCAGAAGACACGTGCTGAGCCTAGCCGCGCCGCATCCCGGAGGCGGCGCTATGGTTTTCGTCCCCGGAGAGGTGGCCGAGTGGCTGAAGGCACTCGCCTGCTAAGCGAGTAGGGGGCGCAAGCTCTCTCGAGGGTTCGAATCCCTCCCTCTCCGCCAAGAGCTTCAGGGTCGAACAAAGACCCTGAAGCTCTTGGTTTTAGCTCAACGAGCGATTGCCAGAAAGCGGCCCCAAAGCCACGGGGCCGCTTTCTGGTTTCCGGACAGCTTTCCCTTGCGACTTCGCCTGCCGCTATCAGAGCGTCTTGCTCAAAGTCCTGTGCCAGCAAAACCTTGAACGGCTCCGTTAGTTCAGTCTCCACGACGCGGGCCATCAGCTTGCCGGTTTCGTCCTGTTCAGGCTTGACGAGCAGCTTCTTGAAGAACGCTTGGTTGTAGCCGCGTCGGATGGCATTGGGGGCCGTTCGGTAGACCTTGGCCACAGCACCGGCCAGCTCCAGCGCCATCCGAAGCAGCGTGCCATCCAGGCTGAGTTGGTTTTCGGTAACCGCCAGAGAGTTTTTGGCGGCTTCAATCTCTTTGTCCAGACGCTTCAGCTCTTTGCGGAAAGCACCCGGAGCGGTCTCACCGCTCTCTTCCTCGTAGAGTTGGAGGAGCCGGGCTTGTTGACCTTCGAGTTTGTCGATCAGCTCGGTCTTGGCGGCCTTGACCTGCTCCGATGCCTGCTGGGAGACGGCGACCAGAGCTTCAATTGCTTTGGTGCGCTTGGCTACGTCTTTGAGGGTGAGCTGCACCGGCCGCTGGACGTAGTAGCGCTGAATGGCGTCTTCAATCAGCTTTGGTCGGAAGTTGCGCCGCATGGGGCAAGCCTTGCCGCGAATGCGGCTGCCACAGAAGAAGTAGTCGTAGTAGTTGCCAGCCTGATTGCGACTAGGCCCGTAAAGCAGGCGACGGCCGCATTCGCCGCAAAAGACACTGCCCTTTAAGTAGTGGTGGTGTTTCTGGGTGCGCTCACCGGAAACGCGGTTCTCATCGAGCAGGGCCTGTACTTTTTGGAAGGTCTCTTCGTCAATGAGCGGCTCATGGCGACCCGGAAAGATTTGTTGATCCGGCGTACCGCGTTTGTACGGAATGAGACCGAGGTAGTACGGATCACGCAGCAGCCGTTGCAGGGTGGAGGATTTGACCTTCCGAATGCTTGATGGATGGCGGCGCGTTGGGCGACTCCGCAGGCCCAACCCGTACAGCTCATTTGAGAGGCCGGAGAGCGAGTACAAGCCAGAGGCAAACAGCCTGAAGGCGTGAGTAATGAAGGTTGCGCGCTCTGGGTCAAAGACCACGCAGGGCACCCTTCGGCCATCCAGCAGATGCTCCACATCGTTGAGATATCCGAGCTTGGCAGGCCCGTGAGCGCCGCCTTCTTTAGCCTTCTGGAGGATGCCACCGCGTACGCGGCGTGAAGTTTTGCGCGATTCGTACTCTGCGTTGACGGCTTGCAGGCCCTCAAAGTAGAACGCCTCCGGGGTGTCTTCGCCGAGCATCGGCTCAGTCACAGAGAGCAGAGTGGCTCCCGCTTCGCGAACCAGCTCACGGGTACGAAAGTGATCTTGGATGTTTCGAGCCCAGCGATCGATCGCGTAAACGATCACGTAGTCAATCCGCGTCCCCTCTCGCTGGTTGCAGCGCTTCAGCTCATCCAGCATCTCCAAGAACTCCCGGCGCTTGTGCAAGTCCTTGAAGGCGCTTTTGCCGGGATCACCCCAGAAGCGGACGACCTTCGCCTCATGTCGAGCCGCCTTGTCCTCTGCTCGCTCCTTTTGAGCCGAGATGGAAAGCCCGTCGGGGCTGTAGCCGGTTTGAACTTGGCCGTCAGAGGATACCCGGAGGTACGCCCACGCCCGTCTTGTTCTCTGTCCCAATTTCGTGGTGTTACTTGTTACTGCTTCTTTCATCTCTCTCCTCTCTTTCATTCATCAATGTGTTACTAGATATTTTACTCCTACTGTCCACCTAACTAGGTTAGGTGTGTGTTGCCATTGGTGTGCCAGCTACAACATCAACCGCCTCAGCGAACAGCTCGACTCGGAACAGCCCCCGATCGGCGCGCGGCAAGCCTGCAATGCAGGCTTCGATGACCCGCGCCCGCTGTTCATCGGGCACCAGCCACAGCACCTTCGGAAAGACGCCGTGCGCGGCCTGCTCGCTTCCGCTGGCCTGGTATGCCAGGTACTGCCGCAGCTTGCCGAGCAAAGCTCGGCTGCCCTCAGTGCCCCGGTCGATCTCGATGAACCAGCTGTCTTCAAAGTCTCCACTTCCAATGCGGACAAAGCTGTCCGGCTTGAGCGTGATGGCTCGCGGGCCAAGTCCTGCGTAGCTCCGCCAACAGGCAGGCTCAGCCCGCAGCGTGAGCAGCTCCAGGCGGCCGGAGCGGTCGGCTTCCATGAGCAGCGTATGCAGCTCGGCAACAGCCAAAGCATGGTCGAGAAACAACCTCCCCGGAGTTTGCGACCGCCGCCCGCGCCGCTTGGGCTGCCAACCCCGCTCCATTGCTAACCGCTGTCCGGCAATACCGAGGACGTAGACAAAGCCCGCGCTGCCAGAGCGCACCCCGCCGACCTGACGGGGCAGCCGAGCCAGGCAATCCAGATGCACCAGGCGCAGCAAGGCCCGGCGGGCAGCGCGGGCGCGGGAGGCCGGATCGCCAGCGTCGGCAAAGTGCAACCGGGCAAGCTGGGCACCGCTGACAAAGCGCAAATCCGACACAGATTTCAGAACAACTTCATCTCGCGAGGTCAGACGGGCTTCAAGGTCGCGAAGGCGCTGCGGCGTCAGGTAGCGCGCCGTCACTGTGCACTCCTTTTGGAGCAGGTACTCAGTGGCAGATTTGAAGCCTTGAGCTGATGGGCATTGGGATTGCGGGCCTTGCCACCGGGCGCGAGCGGACAAGCGAGCGGCGGGCTCATGTCCGGCTCCGGCGCTTGCGGCCAACCGGCGCGCTCTGCCCCTCGCGTGCTTTGACGGAGGCGCGCAGGGCCGCTGCAATCTCCGAACGCGGGCGGGCGTAGTTCGCCCGTGAACTGGCCCGCACCTTTGGGGCGCTGCCCAAGCTGGCTGGCGGTGGCGGCGTGGTGAGCGTCACAGGCTTCGCCGTGCTGCCGTCGTCCAGGGCCACCTGGGCTGCCACCGAGAAAGCGTCGAGCGCTTGCAGATCAGTGGCCGAAAGTGCCGGGGCGAACAGCCGCTCCATGACGCGGGCATCGGCTGCGCTCAAGCTGAAGACGGCCTTTGACCGAGCATTGGCCAAGATGACTTCGCGCAGTTCCTTCGGCAGTTGCGAGAGGTTCTGGTGGGCCACGCTCAAGCTCAACCCGTACTTTCGCCCCTGGGCAAACAGCTCGTCCCAGGGAATCGGAGCCGAGGCAAAGTCCTGTACCTCGTCGACGTACAGCCCGAAGGCATGCCGCCCAGCGGGCGGCAGGGCTGCCCGCTGGGCCATCGTTTGCCAAACGCTGGTCAGGATGAGACAGCCCAGCAGCTGGGCCGTCTCCGCTCCAAGGAGCCCCTTGGGCAGGTGTACCAGCAGCACCTTTTTTTGCTCGATGACTTCCCGCAGGGAAATACGCGGTTTGGCCTGCCCGGCGATGGCCCGAATGGCCGGACGCGAAACAAACTGCCGGGCCTTGTTGAGCAGCGGCGAAATGACAGTGGTTTGCTCGGCCGAACTCAAGCTCTCGAACCACTGCCAATCCGGGCCGAGACCCAGCGGGTCGTCAAGGTCCCGAAGCACCGACGCTCGAAAGTGCGGGTCGAGATACAGCCGGGGCAGATCGAGCAGCGTGGAGCCTTTTCGCCTCGCAAGGGTGAGAAGTCCCATATGCGCCAGTTGGGCGGTGCGGGGCCCCCAAAAAGCTGACCACAGCCGCTGAAACAACTCGCCCAGTTGGTCGGCAATGAGCGACGGTTCGGCAGCGGAGGCAAAGGGATTGAAGCCAACGGCATGGGAAGCATCGAGCGGGTCGAGCAGCACGACGTCTTTGGCCCGCTCCGGCGGGATCAAATCCAACAGCTCCCGGATTAGGTCGCCGTTGGTCTCCAGCACCGCCAACCCCCGCCCCTGCTCCAGGTCAGACTTGATGAGGTTCTTGAGCAAAGAGGTCTTGCCGGTGCCGGTCGGGCCGAGGACGTACAGCCCTTTGGTTGATGCCTGTGGCGAGATGGCGACGGGGCGGGAAATGCCCTGGAAGTCACTGATGCCCAGTACCCGGCCCGTTTGGGGCAAAGCCGCCACTGGCACGAGGCGCTTGGCGGCTCCTAGCTCCAGTCCCGGCAAGTCAAGTTCCCCGATCGGCCAGCCGATGACGGCGGCCAACTCATGGTGGTTGAAAAATCTGCCGCGTCGGCCGAACAGGCGGGCCAGCTGGCCGAACCACCAGGGATCACAGACGAGGCGGCCATAGGGCGTCCCCAGACTTCGCAGGCAGGCGGCGACGCGCTGAAGAAGTTCGGTTCGGCGGGCAGGTTCCTTTGCACTGGCTGACAATTCGCCATGAGCGGCTAGGCCCGGTTGAGCCAGCTTGGCCCGGATGGCTCGTTCGCGCCCGTCGCGCGCCTCATAGCGGCCAATGGGCAGCGGCGGCCGGATGGCTGGCCGCAGCTGCCAGCGCAAGCCGATGGCCTCGCCCGGCTTCAGCGGGAACAAACTGGCCAGTAAGGCAGCTGCTGCTGCCGGCAGATCATCGGTTCTCAGCGCAGCAGCCCTGGGAGTCAGTTGCCAGAGCACGCGGCGGCGCTCCGGCGGCGAGTCGATGGGCTGTAAACGCAGACTGGGGATGGCAGCCCTGAGGGCTGCCGTGACAATCTCGGCACTGGCCGGGCTGACGGCGAGCGAGTGGCTAATGCCGCCGCCGTCGGCCGTGAGGTCGAGGGTCAGGCGGCTGCCGCTCGGCAGGCCGGAGAAGGACGCTAGGGCGGCCAGGGCGTTGCTTGCTTCGAGATCACGCGGAAACCGAAGGCGGAACCAGGTCAGTTCCGCCCGGCTCATGGCGCGCTGTCTTCCCCCGCCTCGATTTTCAGGCGGCAGTATTGGAGCAGCGCCCAAGCGAAGCGATCCCAGTCGATTTCATCGCGTTGCTCTGCTTCGACCGACACTCTGGTCAGTCGTTTTTTACTTGATTGTTTTTGTCTCTTTGGCATGTGAAACCTCCCTTCATTCCTTGCCATTGGTGGTCACGTTTTCGGTGACAAGGCGAGGGCTTGGGTTCAGACGTAACCCTCCATTGTCTCCCGCGTTAAGTTGCCCGGTCAAGACGTGAAATTGACAATTCCCACTCATCACCGAACCCTCACCAGCGCCGGGTGTGGACAAAGACCAGACGCACGGCGATGAGCGCAATGGCCAGCACGATCACCAAGGGCAGGAGCGCACCAAAGAGCGCAATGAGCATGGGGGCAACGGCTGCCAGCATCAGGGCCGCGACGGCGATGGCCACGGCCGTGCTACCGGCAGATTTAGGGGGCGTCATGGTTGGCACCCAAGGTTTCGGCCAGCTCCCGCTTGAGCCGACGGGCATCCCAGCGCTGTTCATGCTGAAGCTGCTCCACGTCGAGACGGCGGCGGATGGCATGCAGTTCGGCCGCCGCCCGCAGGGCCGCCTCCGGATCGACAGCGGACGGTGGCTGCTCGCTGGTCTGCCAGATGAGATATGCCGCCAAGCCGCAGACGATCAGCACCAGCAGGGCGGCAATCACCGGAGCCACCCCCGGCGGCTGCCAAGACGGTGGAGCAGATGCAGCTTGTCGGCCAGCAGCCCGGCAGCCTCCGGTCGACCTTGACGGTGTGCCCAATCGGTAGCGGTGCGGTCGATGTCGGAAGCAAGGCGGGCATCAGGCGGCAACGGTTTGGGTTGGGTCGGGGAATTCCGTCGACCGTGCAGCCAGCGGGCCGTAACGCCTCCGGCCAGCGCACCGGCCATCAGGCCGGGGCCTAGGTGGACGACGAGTAAGACAACGGTGTGGAACATGGTTGTCACCCCCCGAACCTTCTGGCGATTCGCGCCGAATCTATTTTGCTCTGCATACTCACCATGCGCGATACCAGCTCAGCTTTGGCCCGGCTGCCAGCGGCTTCCTGAAGGCCCCAGTCCAGCACGCTCATCTCTTCTTCCAGCGCCGCCCGCGTGACCTCGGCAATGGCACGGGCATCAATCTGGTCGCACTCACTGGCAAAGCGGGCGGCCAGCTGGTGGTGGTAGATCTCCAGCTCGGTTCGCTCCAATGCTTTGGCGGCACGAGCCACCTGTCTGGATTCCCCGGCAGCCGACCAGGGCACCGGCAGTTCAGTCATTGGCGGCTTCCTTTCTGGAAGTCGGAGATCGGCAAGGGCAACGGGTCGGCAGCCACCGGCAGCATGGGGCGCTGCGGCTCCGGACGGGTGGGCAGTGACGAACCTTCCGGCCGCCGGTACTGCCGGTTGAAGTCCGTCCAAACCAGTTCGGCCATGCTGGGGCGACGTTGTTCGCTCAGGACGGCCCGGCGCAGCGGCTCGTCGACGCCATAGTCGAGGCGCCGGGTGTAGAGGGGGCAGTCGGGAGGCGTCGGACATATGCGGGGTGGGGTCATTGGCTCTCTTCTCTATGAGTTTCGTCCCCGCTGTCTGACTCTTGGAGGGGACAACTTGGGAGAGCATGAGCACAGCCGGAGTTATTGACCAAGCTGCAATATTTCGGCGGCAATGCCCCGCCCGTTGGAGCCACCAGAGCTAGACCCGCGTCAGCCCAAAGCAGTGCTGGGATGGACGATGAGGGCGCTGCGGCGGGTGGCCCGAGTCAGTGGAGCCGAACTGGCAAAGGAGTTCGGCTGTAGCCCCAGCCACATTTCACGGGTGGAGCGCGGCGCTGCCAAGCCCAGCCGGGAGCTGGTGCAGTTCTATGAGGAGCGTTTGGGGGGCGATGGCCTGTTGTTGTCCCTCTTTGAGGTAGTCGAGCATGCCGCTGAGCAGGAGCGGCGGCGCTCCGGCGGGCATCGGCCCCAACTGGTGCACGCCGAGCCGGGGGATGCTTCAGTGTTTGTGGGCGACACCATTCCGCACGGCACGGCCATGCAGCCGGGGGAGTGGTTCGAGAAGCAGTGGCGGATTCGCAATAGCGGAAAGGTGCCTTGGGTGGGGCGGCAGCTGGAACGGCAGGGGCCGCTGACCGGCCCCGGCCTGATTACGTCGGAGCGCTACATCCCGATACCGGACACCAAACCCGGCAAGGTGGCGACCATCTCAGCCAAGTTGCGAGCGCCAAGCTATGACTGCACCAGCATCGCCTACTTCAAGATGGTGAAGACACTGGAGGGCGACGCTGTCGCCCTGTGCTTTCCGGAGGACTACCAGTTGGGGCTGGATGTGCTGGTCTCAATAAGAGAAAAGAGTGCCATCTAGGTAACCATCTCCATTCGCAGCCAACTTTTGCACCTTAGACTTCCAGTGAAGCGTCAGGCGACTTGTTGGAGCCTCCCTCAAGAAGCTCAAGTAACTTTTGGCCGACTGCGCCATCGGACAAAAGAAAGTCACGAAGATCTGATGGCAATTGACCTCCCTCCCACTCATCCTGGTCCAGAACCTCATTGATCCTTGTCGCCTCTCTCTCCACGATTGTTGGATCGAGCTCGGACCACATGCCGGTCGGAAGGGGTTCGGCACTGTCGGGCGTAAGGTAGTACGGCCCACCCCTACTATTGCGTAGAAGTGCAATGTGCGGTGACTCTACCGAAGGGACTTCCTCATCAGGCAGCTCCTGATCACCTCCCGCGTCTGCCGCGATGTCGGTTATCTCTCCGAGATCCCGATTTCGGGATCTTCCAAATTCAAAAGGAAGGCGCATGCAATGCTCCAAATAACCATGTGTTCATGACAGTCATTTTCTCATGTTTTCGCAAATTGATCAACCTTTCATGATCAAAACCAGGACCACCAAGCACGCCAGACGTTATCCGGAAATTCCCCGGAAAAGAAATGCTTTTCTTGCAAAACAGCCTGAGAACGCGCAAAAACTAATACCAAGATCGTCCAGAAAGCTAGCCAAATCAGCGCATCTCGGACTTGCTTCTTGTGGCAGTCGATTGGCGATGCAGGCATCGTCGCGGACTTTTTCCGCGAACGTTCGTTCTTCCGCCAGCGAGGCCCAAATTGAATAAATAGGAAGACCCCAATAACTACTAGGCTGTAAATCGACAGCACATATGCCGTAGTTTCGGCTAGACCGCCAAGGTTCTTAAGGCTAACTACTACGGCGAAAAAGGCCGCCTGAACAGACAGAATGGCCAATAACGTCCGCGGGCCGCGACTTGCACGTCGGACAAAGGTTTGGCCACCATAGGCAAGCGCTCCAGCTATACCAGCCGGCACCGCCGCAAAGATACTTCCAAGCCCGACAAGAATGGTGCGATCCTCGTCGGGAGTCTGAGCGGTGGAGATCCTCCTTAGGCTTGCAAATAGATGATGGTCGCCAGAAGGGGTTCGGGTGGTGATCTCAGGAAGGGCTTGGTAAACATAGGTAGCAACAACAAGCAGTAGAAGCGCCAATCCAATCGTTGCCACCATAGCCGTCGAGGGAGAGATCTGAACATCCAGCAGCAAGAGATCTTTTTCTGGCTGCTCACCTGGCTTCTGATGTTTCGCCGCTACCGCCCGAGTGATATCGACAGACACAGGATCGGTTGGCCGAGTGCTGTTGCGCTCTCTTTTCCAGTAGTAGCGAAGCGGCTCAACGCCCTCTGGTATTGACTGAACAATCCAAAGAGACGTTGCTTGACCAAGATTTGCTACGGAACGGGCAATAGGGAGGCTAATAAGCCCGAGCCAGGCCAATCCCTTACGCACCAGCCCGCTGATAGAAGATTTGGCGTATCCACGGTAATGGAAACGCTCGGTGTACTCGACAGTCACGGCATAGGTGCGACCTGGTACACCCTGAAGCCTCGCAACGAGAAGGCGAGTTTCGGCTAGAGCGTAGATATCTATCCAAAATTGTTCGGTAGATAGAAGGGCGAGTACAGATTGCCGAAGCTCGGGGACAAATTTAGGTGCGCGACTCCATCGATCTAAGGTGCGTTCCAAACGAAAAATTGCGACCTCGGATTGACGCTTGGAGCCTATGACTACCTCTGCGACGCTCAGTCCGACTAGATCCCATATCTTTTTGGCGTTTTTTTGAGTGGCGTCAGAGAGTTCATCGAAAAATAGGTTTGCCCACCGGGCGGCGAACAGCGCGGCACCGACAGCTCCTCTGTCCGAGCGACTCAACAATGGGAGAATTGACCCATCGGGACCGAGCGTACGTAGATCCGGCATGCGATCCTTGGAGAACTGGCCCAAAGGAACAAGAAGTTCCCGCTCTGAAGCAGTCTTGGATTGTTCTCCGTGATAAGGCGCCACAAACTGCTGGATCACCCTGACGCCATAGTGATAGTCGTCGGGAAGGTCGAGATGCTCAACTCGACGCTCGACGAAATGGAGTGGTGCACGCTGCATGATTGCGAGACGACCTAGCTCAACCGGTGAGATCGTCATTTCGCCTCACCCCAAGCGCCGATAGCTTGCCTCCCAATAGGTACGGACTGGTGTCTCCCACGACGCGGGCAATATATGTGCTGTTCCGGCGATATGTCGGCTGCTTAACGAACTACGACGTTTTACTTGCCTCGGTGCCGCTTGCCCTTCACGCGCCTCCCCTCGCCGTCGACCCGCTACCGGCTCTGTTTTGGCCACTCCCCCAGCGTCCCCGAACCTTCGTCGCCCCATTCCTCTTTGTAGTGGGCAGTCTCCCGTTTGCTGGTGCGCGCCAGTTGGCAACTGCCATGTACTACAGCCGGAAACGTGTAGCGCCTTTCGTCCAGCACGTCATGGCTGCCGCCGTCCTTCGCCTTGACATTCAGGACCCCCCGGACTTTCAACCAGCCCTTGCCGCCTGTGCATTCATTGAAGACGTAATCCGGCCAGGCATGGTTAGGACCCGCATATAGGTTCACAAACTGAGGCCCCTTCCAGTTCAGATTGCCATTCTTGGCCCCGACGTTGATCCAGACTCGGCGGTCAGTTCGCTTCTGCATCTGAATCTGACCCGCGACCGCCCGGACAACGGCAGGGGCGCAGCCTTCTGGTAGGGCCGGGAGCTGAAACCAGCCGGACGTTCCTTGAGAGTGCCAGTGATGGGGCGTCAGTGGTCGCAGTCCGGCGTGGTGCATGGTGATGGTATGCAGAAGTTCCGGCCGAGCCAACGCCGCGTCAAGGCACTGCTGTTCAGGGCCGACATCTGCCGACGCGTGGGCGCTTTGACGTCGGTGGTGCCGGTGATGATGATGTCGACGCCGGTGATGGTGGTGATGCACCACCGGCTTTTTGGGAAGCGCCACCTTGACTTTCAGTCCCGCGCTTTTGGCTTCTTGGTATTGGGTGTCAGCCGCTCTGGTGATCGTGAAAGTCACGAACCGGCCTTGAGCGGAGACCGGCAGCGTCAGCGGAAAGCTCAGCGCCCCGCCGCCGCTGGCTGCCTGGTACTGTGCCTGCCCGCGCGTACCCCAGCTGGCCGTCAGCGTGAACACCAGCCCATCGGGTACCGGCGTGCCGTCAGCCAGGCTGGCCGTGCCCCAGAGCGTCGTGGTGCTTTTGATGTGGGCGTACTGCTGGAGACCAACCACCAGGGCATGCTGATCAGTGGCCATGAAGTCGTAAGGACCAGCGGCGCTTTCGTAGAAGTCGCAGACCCGGAAGTACATCGGCATGACGCCGGTTTGCGGTGCTTTGTACTTCAGCTCACTGTGGCCGTTGCTCGACAGCGATTGCGAGGCAACGGGTTCCTTCTGAAAGAACGTGAAGTCCGTAGTGCCGACAGCCACGAGCTTGAGTTCCGTGCCGGGACTCCCCTCCCAATCGATCGTCAGTTCGTCGCCCGCCAGTACGTTCAGGTTCCAGTAGCTGCGCCAAGCGTCGATACCGAAACCGCAACTGTCTTCGAGAAATTGGTCGGTAGCGGTATTGCCGAACTCCTGCTGGCCATAGGCCACCGGCGTAGCGGTGGCGATGCTTTTGCCACCGGCTGCCAGCGCCGAGGTCGACGGCAGCGCCAGCAGCAGCACCGCCGCCACCGCCCCGATCACCAGCACCAAGCCCGCCAGCACGCCCCTATGACCTCTCGCCCCTTGCTCCATGCTCCCTGCCTTTCGCTCTGCCTGTGAAAAAAGAACGCGCCTGGCCAGTTATGGGAGTTACAGCGCTTTTGGGTTGACGCCAGGCCAGACGCGGCCGCCAGCATACCGGATATGCGGGCTATCTCCCTTCTTGCGGGAACCGGCAAGGTTCCCTACAGTCTGAGAGGTAGCAGGGGGCTATGGCCAGCCCCAGAGGAGACAAGGAGGCCAGCCGCGCGCTGGCACTCGGCGCACTGATCCGCAAACGCCGCCGGGACAAGGGCCTGACCCTGGGTCAGCTGGCCACGCGCATTCCGATGTCGGCTTCCAACTTGTCCCGCGTCGAGCT
Source organism: uncultured Solirubrobacterales bacterium (assembly GCA_963706605.1). Lineage (GTDB taxonomy): Bacteria > Actinomycetota > Thermoleophilia > Solirubrobacterales > 70-9 > VRUE01. Next base: position 876,306 of record OY970165.1, on the reverse strand, counting down.
GGGCAGTCAAGGCCCGCCAGCCGATGAGATCATTGAGCGCATTGCCGGGGCGCTTGACGCTGATCCAAGCGAGCTGCTGCAAGCTGCCGGCCGATCGGGCAGCGGCCAGTCCTTTGAGGAGGCGGTGCTCGACAAACTCGATGCCATCGACAGCGACGTAAAAGCCATCAGGCAGGCCTTGGATCGCAAGCAGCGTTAGGACTTCGCCCGGTCGCCAGCAGGTAGCAGGTCAAAGATCGCCGTCATGCATACGGCCGGATGAGTCGGTTCGATGATCTCCCCGGTGAGGCGCACCAAGCCGCAGCGCATGAGCGAAGCGATGGCATCCCGGATGGCGAGTCTGTCCATATCACCGGGGTCGTCTTCCATCCTCACCAGCAGCTCGTCAACTGTCAGATGATCGGGGTGCAGGGCAACGATCTCCAAGAGCACCATGCTCTCGACATAGCGGTCTCGTTCCTCCGGCGACCGGCTGCCCGGTGCCGAGGTCACTGAGCGCTCCTTGGGCTGTCGATGTCGCGCATGGCTGTCTCTGCTTTTTGCGGTGCCCCGATGGCCTCCTTGGCCACCGGGGCACCTATCCGCCCTGGCCTAAGCCCTATGGGAGGCAAAGCCTGGGCCAAAGGCAGTTCTGCCCGCCTGAGCGGTCTGTCAAGTCTTAGCTTCTTATGCCCCGCCCGTCCATACGCACTATTCGAGAGAAATCCGGCAAGGTGCTCAGCAATCGCTAGCCATTACGGCGCTGCGTTTGGCTGTACCCCCCTTCAGAACGACGCGCCCGGCCGCTGCTCCTTCTTAGGAGCAGCTGTCGACCGCTGCGCGTCGTTCCCTGGAGGGGCGGCTTAACCGGGCTTAGGAATCAAGCCGGTCTAGCCGCGTTTCGCCTTGCTTTGGCTGTTAGCCGAGCTTGACGACGTGCGCGGCACGGAATACCGAATCCACGGCGTTGATCTTCATTCGTTCTCACCTCCCATAACTGAGTTGCTGGCCCTTGCCTTTAGGGCCGGATAGGGAATGGTGGAACTATTTCAACTAATTAGCAAGCGTACAGACAAAGCTCTGCAATTACTCCAAGATTCCGCTATAAAACCGGCGAGATATCCAATAAGGCCGCGTTGAGCGGGCTGCTCATCAAGGGAGAGGGATTCGTGGCAAGGAAAGGCAAACCGAAAGGCAGGCGGAAACGGAAACGGCGATCCAAACGCGCAGCCGAGCGGGCGATCACCCATCTGCTGAACCACCCGGTTCGGCTGGATGCCTTCCTCGCAACGTTTGAAGCAATGGCCAGCCCCAACGAAATCTCCAAGCTGCTGCGAAAACCGCTGGCTGATGTCAGCTTCCACATGACCGAACTGCGCAAAGAGGGAGTCATCGAGCTGGTCAGACGGGCGCAGCGGCGCGGCGCGGTTGAGCACTACTACAAGGCGACGGAGCCGCCGGAAATTGACGAGGAGGAGTGGCGGGCCATGCCGAAAGCCGCCCGCCGGAGAATCGTGGCGCTAGGCCTGCAAGTCGTTATTGCCGACGCCCTCTCGGCGCTGCGCCACGGCAAGTTTGAGGAAGACGACGACATGTACCTCGTCTGGATGCCGCTGAGGTTGAGTCCGGAGGGGCAAGACGCCACGACGGCGCTGCAAGCTGAGATGTTGGAACGCATGGCCGCCATCAAGGAGCAGTATGGAATCCCGGAGGGCGAGGAGACCGGCGAGGCGATGAAAGTGGCCGTCATGCTGTGGTTTGAGCGCGGTATTCCCGGCGTGCGCCGTCCCCGCGACATTCCCGACACCAACGACCTGGATAAGAGGTAGGAGCGGTCGCTTTCCGCCAAACGAGCCTCGTGAACTGCGCGGAGCGGCGGCAATTCCGGTCGACCCGCTGTCATCCGTGCAGCCGGGCCTCGAACTGTGGCCCCACGCCACAATAGTCAGCTCTGCTTGGCTTGGTGGAGGAGCCTCCCGGTGACAATTTGCAGGGGTTTTTGGTGTAGCACAGCGGTTCCGTCCGACTCTGCTGGCACAGTTTCGGTACGCCGCGTGTTCAGCGCGGCTACCCAGCCACTACAAGTTTTATAAACCGCGAGCTATCACGATTTGGGAGGATCAAGCGGCCCTTGCTCGAAGGCGATATTTGCCTTGCCCCATCCGCAAAGGGCGGGGGCGGAACGAGTTGGCCTAGCGAATTGCCGCATCATCATCGGTGTATCAGCACCGAGGCCGAACCGATTACCGGCGGAGAGCCGATATCTCGGGGCGACTCCGCCCCCAGCAGGTACTTATAGACAGCACGGAGGACGGATTGGCTACGTCTCTCCCTGGGTACCGCGTCTTTTCTATAAAGACCCTGCATTCTCCGGACATTGGTCCAGCGCGCTGCTGGCAAGGCGGTCAGGCTGTAACTACCTCCATCCCGTTCGAGCCAGCCGGTCAGCCCTCGCCAAAGCGCTCGGCGTGAAGCTTGCGGATACGCTCCCAGGTTCGATCAAGTTCCATCTTCTTCCCTCTCTCTCCGTTCTGGGCGGGCATGGGCCCGTTGGTCGAACTTGCGAATCGATCCTGCCGCCTGGTAGCTGCGTTGCACAGCATGGTCCTGCCCCGTCATTAGGGGAATCACCGCCCTAGTTGAGCTAAATTGCCATGCGGACGAGGGACGGAGCTACCCACTCCGCCCCTCGACCCTTCCGGGGATGAGGTAGAAGCCCTCGCATTACGGCGCGAGGGAGCACCCCCAGGAAGCTCTTTTAGCCGCCCCCTTGATGGGCGCGGCTGCTATGGCCGGAGACCTCGGCGCCCGGCTGCTTGAGGTCGATAACGAGCATGTCGTCACGCTCCTCGGCATTCCATCGGCGGGCAACGTCACGGGGAATCTCGTAGTAAGTCAAAAAGGCTTTCCCTGACACGACGCGCGTAGCCTGGTTTATGCCGGTGCCGCGAACGGCATAGGCGTGGGGCGTGTCCTCGTCCGACCTACGTATGCCGATAAGTCGCTCCTCACGGTCGTAGAGCAACTCCACGAAGGAGGGCGAGCCGATGGCCTCAAAAGCGGCGTTATTCAAAGACAGTGCGCCGCGTTTCTGAATGGTAACCGCAGGTTGTCCCTTGGAAGGCATGCGGTTCTTCTGGAAAGCCTCGAAGGCCATAGCTCAGAATGTATCAAAAGGAATAGCGGAACGCATGTTTGAAAAAGCAAACGCGTCAGCGATGGCCAAAGCGCTCGTCGTGCAGGCGCTTGATCTGCTCCCAGGCGCGATCAAGTTCGATCATCGCCCCTCCCTCTCCGCTCTCGTCCCTGGCGCGGCTGCCCAAGAACGGGAGAGCGTTTTAGGTAAGCCGGGAGCGGATCACCACGCGGGCGCCGTACGCGGGGATCATCGTCACGTTGCGGTGCACGGCGTGCTCCGGTGCAAGGTCGTCGGCTTCGAGGTCGAGGCGGCGGGTCATCGCCTCCAGCACGACGCGCTGCTCGGCCATCGCCAGCGCTGCACCGAGGCAGCGACGGATGCCGCCCCCGAACGGGATCCACTCGTAGGTGCCGGGTTTGCGGCCGAGCCAGCGCTCGGGACGGAACTCGTAGGGCTTTGGGTAGAGGTCCTCGCGGTGGTGGATGAGGAGGATGCTCATCGCCACCGCGGTATCCGGAGGGACCGCATAAGGCCCAAGTCGCCAGGGCACCTTCACCCTCCGGCCGATGATCGGGATCACCGGTCGCGAGCGCATTCCCTCGACGATCGTCGCCTCGATCTGCTCGGCGACGTCCTCATCGGAGCGCACGGCGTCGCGGAGGCGGTCGTAGGCGGCGGGGGTGCGGACCAGTCGCTCCCAGGTCCAGGCCAGCGAGTTGGCGGTCGTCTCGTGCCCGGCGAGGACCAGGGTCAGCAGCTCGTCGCGCACTTCTTTGTCGCTCAGCGCCTCGCCGTCCTCGGTGTGGGCCTGCAGCAGGAGGGAGAGGATGTCTCGCCTCTCCTCGAGGTCGGTGGCGCGGCGACGCTGCTCGATCACCGCGTAGGTGGGGCGGTCGAGCAGCTCCAGGCCGATTCGGGTGAGGCCGACCGGCTCCTCGCGGTTGAGGTTCATCAGCTCGGCGAGCTGAGCCACCGGCCAGGTGGAGGCGGCGACGAGGCGCTTGGTGGCGAAGCGCAGCCAGTGCTCGGGCGTGCCGCGCTCGGGCCGTCCCTCGATGCCGAAGATCCCGGCCATGATCACGTCGAGCGTGATCGCCTGCATGCGCGGGGCCAGGGCGAAGGGGCGGTTGAGAGGCCAGCGGTCGATCTCGCGCTCGGCGGCATCGGTGATCATCTGCGTGTACTGATCGATCGCCTCGCCGTGGAAGGGTGGCAGCAGCAGTTTGCGCTGGCGCATGTGGCGGGGGCCGACCGCGGTGAGAACCGAGCTTGGTCCCACGATCGGCCGCAGCGGCGATTCGCCGGTTAGCGAAGGCGCCTGCTCGGGCTTCGCCGTGAACAGCGAGCGGACGTGGTCCGGATGGCTGGTGATGACCGGGCCGCCGGGGATCGTGCCGTGCATCTGGAAGACCTCTCCCAGCTCGCGCCTGGCGCGGAAGACGAACTCGATCTGGCGCTGGTTGAAGCGCAGCGTCTGCAGCAGGGGCGGCTGCTGGATCGTCGGTGGTTCCTGGAGCGCGGCCGCCTCACCGGGCTCGATCGGGCCGGCCGGAGAGGGCGGCGCCTCGCCGACCAGGTCGGCAGCGATCGGTTCGGCCAGCTGGGTCACAGGATCAGTGTTACACAGATCGATGTCACATCAAGCACTCTCTACAGTCATGTGATCCATGTACGGCAGGCGGACGAAGATCATCGCAACGGTCGGCCCGGCCAGCTGGGACGACGATGTTCTTGCGCAGCTGATCGACGCCGGCGTCGACGTGTTCCGCCTCAACTTCTCCCATGCCGACCGTGATCGTCACGCGCGCACGGTCGAGGCGATCCGCGCTGCCGCGCAGCGGGCGGGACGCGAGGTCGCCGTGCTCGGCGACCTGCCGGGGCCGAAGCTGCGGATCGGGCAGCTGCGCGACGACGTCGCCGAGCTGGAGACGGGGATGCACGTGCGGCTGACCCCGAAGGTGATCGAGGGGGACGAGGAGACGATCCCGGTCGACTGGCCGGGGGTCACGTCACTGCGTGAGGACGAGCTGGTCTACCTCGCCGACGGGGCGATTCGCCTGCGGGTGCGCGAGCCCGAGGACGGCGGCGTCGACTGTGAGGTCGAGGTCGGAGGAACCCTCTCCTCGCACAAGGGGATGAACATCCCCGGCGCCGGGGCGAAGGCTGCCACTGACGGCGATCTCGGTTGGGTCGAGTTCGCGGTCGAGCAGGGACTCGACCTCCTTGCGATGTCCTTCGTCTCCTCGGCGGCGGACCTCGAGCCGGTGACGGAGCGCCTGCGAGCGCTCGGCGCCGACATCCCGCTGATCGCCAAGATCGAGAAGCAGCAGGCGGCCGAGAACGCCGAGGAGATCATCCGCACGGCGAGCGGCGGGATCATGGTGGCGCGGGGCGATCTCGGGATCGAGCTGCCCCTGGCGCAGGTGCCGGTTGTGCAAAAGCGCCTGATCCGGGCCGCCGGCCAGCGCTCGAAGCCGGCGATCACCGCGACCCAGATGCTGGCCTCGATGGTGACCGAGCGCCGCCCGACCAGGGCAGAGGTGACCGACGTCGCCAACGCGATCTATGACGGCAGCGACGCGGTGATGCTCTCCGAGGAGACCGCGGTCGGGCGCCACCCGGTCGAGGCGGTACGGGTGATGGACCGGATCGCGCGCGCCACCGAGCCCGACCTTCCCTACGGCGAGTGGCTCTTCACCCGCACCGACCAGACGACCCAGGACGTCGCCGACTCGGTTGCCCAGAGCGCGGTTGGGGCCGTCTACCGCCTCAACCTCGCGGCGATGGTCGTGCCGACCACCAGCGGCCGCACCGCCCGCCTCGTCTCCGCCCACCGTCCCAACGTCCCGGTGTTGGCGATCTCGCCGCGGATCGAGACGGTGCGCCGACTCGGTCTGCTCTTCGGCGTCACCGCCGTCCTCAACGAGTACGACACCGAGGTGCGCGGCCTGCTCGACGATTGCGCGGCCATCGCCGCCAAGCACGGCATCGCCAAGTCGGGCGACCTGATCGCGATAACCGCTGGGCTGCCGAATCAGGAACTGGGGACCAATTTGTTTGAGGTACACCGAGTCCCCTGACAGGTAGGCTGCCCGGCGAATGACTGACTTTGACGCGATCGCGCAGGGGATGACGCAGGCGGTGCCGTTCGCCGGGTTCCTCGGGTTGGAGATAACCAGCGTCTCCGAGGGCGAGTCGGTGGTGCTCCTGCCTGAGCGCCCCGAGCTGACCAACCACGTCGGCTCCCAGCACGCGGGAGCGCTCTTCACGGTTGCCGAGGCGGCATCGGGGGCGGCCTTCGTTGGCGCCTTCGCCGAGCGGCTCGGCGACGTCACGCCGCTCGCCCGCAGCGCCGAGATCTCCTACGAGAAGATCGCCAAGGGGCCGATCGAGGCCACGGCCAAGCTCGGCGTGCCGGGAGCGGAGGCACTGGCCACTCTCGATGCCGAGGGCAAGGTCGAGTTTCCCTGCGAGGTCGAGCTGGTGGATGCGAACGGCCTGCGCGTCGCCACGGCGACGATTCACTGGCACGTGCGGCTGAACAAGCCGGCCGCCGCTTAGATGACCCTCGTCCGGCTCGACCGCGAAGACGACGGCCTGGCGGTCGCGACCTTCGACAGCCCGCCGCTCAACCTCTTCAACCGGCAGCTGTTCGAGGACCTCCAAGCTGCCGTCCAGCAGGTCGAGGCCGACCTGCCGCGGGCGCTCCTCTTCCGAGCCGAGGGTCGCGCGGTCTCCGGCGGCGTCGACGTGCACGAGTTCGACGGCCTCACCCCGGAGCGGGCGAGCCGGCTCTGGGATGAGCTGATCGGGACCGTCGAACGGGTCGAAGCGCTGCCGTTGCCGGTCGTCTTCGCCGCGCATGCGCTCACCCTGACCGCGGCCTTCGAGCTCGCTTTGGGCTGCGACCTGATCCTTGCCGCCCGCTCGGCCAAGTTCGGCTTGGTCGAGAAGGTCGTCGGCCTGACTCCCTCGATGGGCGGCACCCAGCGCCTCGCCGAGCGCGCCGGCAGCGGCCGCGCCCGCCACTTCGTGATCAGCGGCGGCCTCTTCGAGGCCGAGGAGATGGAGCGCTGGGGCGTGGTCAATCTCGTCTTCGACGACGACGGCTTCGACGATCGCGCTCGTGGCTTCGCCGCCGAGCTGGCCGCCGGTCCGACCAAGGCCCACGCGATGACCAAGCACATCCTGCGTCGCTACCGAGAGGGGGGCATCCCGGCCGCCGACGAGGCCGTCCGCAACGACGCCGGCGACCTCTTTGCCACCGAGGATCTCCAGCGCGCCGTCAAGACCTTCCTCGACAAGGGCCCCGGCCACGCCGAGTTCCAGGGCCGTTGATCGCGCAAACAGGTCCAAGCCGAGCCCCATAGAATCTCCAGAAGAGGCATCAGGCCTCAGAAACCCGCGCCCGTAGCTCAGTTGGATAGAGCGTCGGTCTACGAAACCGAAGGTCACAGGTTCGAATCCTGTCGGGCGCGTTCCTTCTCGTTCCGGGCGAGGCCGAGTATTTCCTAGCGCAGAGCCGTTTGCGCGGCTTTGGCCTGAATCAGCGTTCCGTGGGCTTCCAGGTGATTCCGGGGCGTTCCGGCGCGCGAGTGTCTCATTTCTGTCTCATTTTTCAGGCGAGTCCTCGAACTTGAGCGAAACCGTGGCGATGTCGGCGATGGACACGCCGAGCGCCGTCGCGATCCCCTTGACGGTCTCCCAGGTCGGGTTGGCCTGGCCCAGCTCGATCAACGAGAGCGTGTTGAAGGTCACGCCGGCCCTTGGCGCGAGGGCCCGCAGGCTGATCTCTCGCGATTCGCGAAGTTCGCGGATCGCCTTGCCGAGGGCTGGTTGTGGATGGGGCGTATCGCGCGTCACGATATGTATCGACAAATGCTGGGCTTCAAGCCACAAACATAAGTGGGGCCGCGCGAGTGGAGTCGCCGGCCCCGTGGCGGTCGGCCAAGTTGCCAAGGTCCGACCGCAGCGGGAACGGTAACGAGCTACCGGCTCCAAGAAGCGGCGACCCGAAGTGCTTGCACACGACGGGCCGCCTGACCACAAGGAGAGTGGACTCCCCATGGCTGACTCCAACCCTACGGATTGCGTCGAGCGCAGTCCCTCCATGCCTGCCGACCAAGACGCTCAGGCCGAGCATGTCGTCCTGGCCTTTTTGCTTGACGAGCACCCAACGCTGCTGACGATCCCCGAGGTCTCGCGGGCGCTGAACGCCGTCCCCGACAGCTTCGCGGCGTTTGACGCTGCGGAGCGCGCCGTGGTGCACCTGGTCGGCGCCGGCTTGCTGCATTGCAAGGACGGCTTCGTCGTGCCGACCCGGGCCGCGCTGTACCTCGCACGGCTCGACCTTGCTGCATGAGCCTGGCCGAGCATTTCGGCGAGAACCTGCGCAGAGCCCGCAAACGCGGCGGCTACTCCCAGGAAGCGCTGGCGGTGCGCGCCTCGCTTCACCGGACCGAGATCGGCCTGGTGGAGCGAGGCGAACGCCTCGTCCGCCTCGACACCGCGATCAAACTCGCCAGCGCCGCAGACGTCCCTCTGGGCGATCTGATCGCGGGGATCGAGTGGTCGCCCGGCACTTTCCATCGCGGGCAGTTCAAGACGGCGGAGAGCGACGGCGAGGCGGACAGGCGGGGCGAGTGAGCTGGCCAAATCTGTCTCATTCGGTCGACGACCCAACACAGAGAACCCAGACCCAAAATGAGACAGAAATCCAAGCAAAGCTCAACCGAGCAAGCAGATTGGGTGTCCTCGAAGATGCTCAGAGGTCGGTAGCAACATCAACGAAGCAGCTACTCAAGCCTCTCCAAAACACCAACCCCGAACACCCGACACATTGGGAACCATCCGGTTCGACGCCTGGGCCGCATTTTCTTGATCCAGAAGGTCAACGAGTAGATCGGGTCGGATTTCCTCCGAGCGGCCGGCGGCCGATTGTGGCACGGCTGCGCCGTGCTGACGGCCGCGCGTATGGCCGCCCGGAGGGGTCTGACCTTCGGTCTTTCGGGGTGCTCTCGACGGATTTTCTGCGAAGTCATCGATGCACTTCGCCGGTTCTGTGGACATAGGGGGCATGGGGGAGAACCCCGCCCAATTCGAGCCCTTCTTCACCGAGCTCACCCTCGCCGCCTACCTCGCGGTCTCGGATCGCACGATCCGTAACTGGATCAGGCGCGGCGAACTCCCCAGCTACAAGATTGGAGCCTCGCGGCGGATCAATCCCGTCGACGTGGACGTCTTCCTTGAAGCCCGCAGGGAGGAAGCTGCATGAGGCGCGAGTCGCCCGTCAAGCGCCGCAACCCCTCGGGCAAGGTGGTCTGGGTAGCTCGTTACACGGGCCGCGACGGCAAGCACCACATCGCAAAGCCGACCTGGAACCGCGGCAAGGGCACCTTCGATCGCAAAGCCGATGCCCAACGGGCAATCGAAGAGGCGTACGGGATCAGCGACAGCCCCGACACCCTGGGCGAGTACGCCGAGACTTGGACCGAGCGCTACCCGCGCTCGGAGCGGACCAACGCGACGAACGAGCACCGAATCAGCCGTGTCCTCGACGTGGGGATCGAGGGAATCGCCCTGAAGGACTGGCCGATTCGGGAGCTGCGCCGAAGGCATGCGCTTGCCCTCGTCGACCACATGCTGAGGATCGAAGGTCGCGCAACCACCGGCGCAGTCGGCATCCTCCGCTCGCTCTCGGCAATGGCCGAGGACGCGATCACCGACGAAGTGGCCGACCTCAACCCCTTCAAGGGAGTCCGTGTCTGCGCCGGGGACACCAGAGCACAAAAAAAGAGGCGTTCCATCCGCGTCTTCAGCTTCGAGCAGATGCACCGCTTCGCCAAGGCAGCTGGGCGCTACGAGGCGATGGTCCGCGTCTTCACCGACACCGGCATGAGATTGGGCGAGGTCCTGCCCCTACGCCGCGAGGACTTCGACGGCGAGACCCTGAAGGTCCGCCGCACCGCCCACGAGGGCACGATCCTCGACGGAACCAAGACCGACCACGGCGAGCAGGACGCCGGCCGCACCGTCCCGGTTCCCGCCACCCTCGCCTGGATGCTCGAAGCCCAGATCAACCTCAACGACCCCGACTGCGATCTCCTCTTCACCACCCCCACCGGCCGCATGTGGCGCGAGCGCAACTTCTACCGCGACATCTGGAAGCCAACCCAACAAGCCTCCGGCCTAGACATCCGCCCCCACGAGTGTCGCCACAGCTATGTCACCCACCTTCGTGCCACCGGCGTTAACGACGCCGATCTGGCCGAGATCGCTGGCCACCGCGTCGAGACGATGCTCGCGCGTTACACCCATGCGGTCCAGAAGAGTTTCTCAAAGGTTCGCAAAGTAATCGGCTGACGCCACACTCAACCGCTACAGGTATCAGTCGGGGTAGTCTTTGCGACGCCATGGCTGAGCCGAAGTTGCAACAGGTATTCGGAATTGCGACGCAGGTCAATTCCGCGTCATATGTAAACCGGGGAGGGCTCGACGAGAAACTGGCCTACTACCTGCGTACGGAGCGCCACATCGCCATCCATGGCGATTCGAAGCAAGGCAAGTCTTGGCTTCGTTCGAATCTCTTGCAGGCAGACGCGACCTTGGTCGTCCAGTGCCAGCCGGAAAGTACGCCGGAGTCAGTCCTCCGGGAGGCACTCGGGCAACTCGACGTGCACGTCGAGTTGAAGCGGACCGGCACGACCCAGATCGAAGGGCAGCTCGATCTCGCCGCCTCCGGTCAGCTAGGAAACGTGCTGGTGGGGAAGGTCCAAGCGGACGCTCAAGTGGCTGGCGGTGCATCGAAGGAGCAAGCGGTAGACCAAGAGCCCGTCGGTACCACGATGGCCGACCTTTCGTGGGTGGCACGGATCCTTTGCGCGTCCGAGAAGCGGCTAGTCCTTGAGGATTTTCATTATGTCTCCGAGGAAAATCGCAAGGCCTTTGCGTTCATTCTCAAGGCACTCGGGGACTACGGTGTATATGTGATCCTGGTGGGCATCTGGCCGGAGGATCACCTTCTGACGTACTACAACGGCAATCTTGATGGGCGGGTGGAGGATCTCCGTCTCGTGTGGGCTGACGAGGACCTGGCGGCCGTCCTGGATAAAGGTTGTGATGCGTTGAACATCGCCATGACAGATGGCCTTGTCTCTGCTCTGGTTGGCGATGCGTTCGGCAATGTTGGGCTGATTCAGCGATTGGCCGAGCAAGTCTGCATCAACGCTGGAGTCCTAGAACGGCAGGACGGCAGGAAGACGATTGATGTTGGCTCGGAGTTGGACGCTGCACGGGTGGCCGTCTCAGAACGAATGACGGCCCGATACGACGCCTTTGCAGACGATTTCGTTCGCGGGATGAAGCGTATGAAGCAAGGCCTCGCTGTCTACAAGCATCTACTGCGCGCCTTCACTGCCAGCAAGACTGAGGATCTCATTGAGGGGATCGACTCATCCGATCTGCTGGAGCGGATTCAGGAAAGCCATCCCGATCCACCCATTCGTGGGAGCGACCTGACTCAGGCGCTGGATCGCGTTGATCGCCTTCAGGCGAAGATTGGAGTACAGCCGCCGGTCCTGACGTACAACAACGACAGGCGGCGCCTATTCCTCGCGGATCGATCCTTCCTGTTCTATCGCCAGCATGGCGATCCCACGTGGCCATGGGAGAAAGACGAGACCCTTATGAGTCTTATCGAGGCGGCTCCGGATGATAGCCAGCTAGATCTAAGCGATATCGAACTCTCTGATGCAGACAGTTCGTCGGAGCCAGCCCCTAAGGACTGAGTTCCAGAACAGGCTGAGCCGAATCAACTGGGACCGAGCACAAACTTCGCTCGCTCGACCTTCAGCATCTCGTAGGGGCTCATGCACTTGATCCCGAGCTGAATGCAAGCGTTGGGGATCTTGATCTTCTTCGGCGAGTTGGCCGGAATCTCATGCGTTACGACCGTGAATTTGTGGGCGTGGGCCTGGGCTACTAGGTAGTAGTCACCGACCTGGAGGAACGTGGTGACTGCCGCAGGGTCATAGCCAGCTCCCGCTGCCCAGTTACTAACCGCTTGGAGGCTCGGGACGACCGCTTCATCGGGTTTGACGAAGAAGTCTGAACGAGCTTCTGCCCATTCGGAAAGAGGATCAGCGCCTGCCTTCAGCTCATCGAGAACTTTCTCGACGCTGAAAACCGTTTCGGCTTCATGCTGCTGGCCGAGCCATTCCCAGAAAGCAGGACAGAAGTCGAACCCGTAGTGAAGGTTCTTAGCCTGGATGAAGACGTTGGCGTCGAGGAGGTACATCAAGTGACTCCCAAGCGATCACCTAGCTCGGCAAACGTCTCGTGCTTTCGGATTCCCAGGAGCTGGAACGCATCGCGATGCAGGGTCCGGCCTTCAAGCGTGTCAACGACGATCGCGCGAGCGAAACGCTTGCTGGCTCGAACCGGCTGCGTCTTGTAGAAGTCGCCGCCAGTCGAGCGTTTCTTCTCCCCGATTCGAGAGATCTCCGCTGCAAATGCCTTTCGATATTTCTCCCAACTGAGATAGCCAGCGTCAAAGATTCGTCGCAGCACGACAAGGGTGCTGACGCGATACAGCCGGGCAAGGCGGGTGACCTCCTCACTAAGTGGAGCGTCATCCGTGTACTGAGTTCGTAGAGCCTCCATCGGTACAAGGAGCTCGGCTGCAAGTGCGTTGCACCAGCGCTCAACCTCTTGGTTGGGTTTTATGTCCAGACGAAGATTGGAAAGCGCCGGTGCGCCAAGCCATACATGCGCAAGCTCATGTGCCAGCGTGAAAATCTGAGCAGCTTTGCTGTCTGCTCCGTTGATGAACACAACCGGGGCCAAGCTGTCAACGAGGGCAAATCCTCGGAACTCTTCAGGGTCCAGCTTTCGATGCGTATTGCTTCCAACGACGCCATTGATCATCACTAGAACGCCTGCATCCTCAGCGCGTTCTGCAAACTCCCGAAGTGCCTCGGACCAGCTCGACATTTCACGGCGGGAGTCGAGGTCAAAGCTCAACTGCCCTTGCATTTTCTTGGCGGCTTTAGCCACATCCATTTGGAGATCGAGCGAACCAACGAAAGAGAGGGGCTCTCCTCCGATGGACTGCATGTAGCTGCGATACCACTCCTGGCGTTGCTCGCAGAGGAAGATCGTGTCCAGGAGATTCGGGCTTGGGCGCGACGATCCGCCTTTTGGAATCGTGCGAAAGTCGGGGACCGGCAAGCGCTCATCAGGTGGCTCTCTGAGCAGCAGGAATCCAAAGGGCGTATGGGTTGCCCGCGCAAACTTCTCTAGCTGCTTGAGGGTCGGCCTGATCTCTCCGCTAGCCCAGGCCTCTAGCTTCGGAAACTTCTCTCCAAGATCCTGCGGATCGACCCCGGAGCGCTCAGAGGCCCACGTCAGCAGGCCAGGCGAGACCTCGACTCGGGTCGCCATGATCGCCGGGATTATGCCGACCCCGAGGGTCGGTTCACTTGAGTGCTGATTTGTCTTGGCGCCATCGTCTGAGACTAGATGTCCATCAAGGTCCGCTCTCCGCCTTTTCGCCGGAAGATGCGGATCGCCTTTACGGATCTGGCCTGCGGCCTAATGAGATTCCCGCGAGCGGAGAACCGCTGCCGCGACATCGGGCATGGGTTCGCCTGATGCCATTCCTCCCCATCCCTGGGAGGGGGACCGTCTCAGACCTACTACCTTCGTTGATCGCGCGAGTCTCGGAATGGCGCGCTTCTTGAAGCGCGGCTACCCAGTTCGGGGCCGGGGTTCCGTCCTCCAAGGTCTTCCAGCTCTCGGGCAGCTCTGCCATCTCGGGCTCGGCGCTCTTCTTTGTCGGTTCCACGCTGGCTAAGCTAGCACCGATGCCGAATGTTTTTGTCTGAAAACGTGGCGAGGGCTACCAAGCGGCTCGCAGCCGCCCATGGAGGGCACAACGTCCGCCTTCTCGGACCTCGGAGTGAGGGCTCGCCAGAGGACGCCGGCCGTCCCCTCTTCCTTGTAGATATGGACCAAGGACGCAGCCTCTTCGACCTCGTAGCGTTGACCCAGGAGCTGAGCGAGGCACTTGGCACTGAGGTCAAGGTCTTGACTGAGGGGAGCCTTTCGCCGTACCTACGCAACGCAACGACATTTTGGCCAAGGCAGTAGCGCTCTAGGTCGCATCCCGGCCGCATCAGCGCCGCAATCGCTGCTCCAGCGCCACCCTCTCTCGGTCTACGAAACCGAAGGTCACAGGTTCGAATCCTGTCGGGCGCGCTGGGTTCCGTTGAGCTGTCTGCTTCAATCGGATCACCAGAGAAAGGAGGTGGTCCTAACTTGATTCACATGCTTGAAGGGACTCTGGAGGTGCAGGGCCGCTAGGCGCCGCACTGTTTTTGGCCGCCCGGCGGAATCCAACCCGGGCACCGGCGAGCAAAGGAAGACCGGGCGTTGTCCCATCCGGCCGTGGTTTCCGCGTTCGTTTCCAGCACCTGACAGGGGCCGTCTTCGGGCGGTCCCTGCTCGTTCTGCGGCCATGCTACGGGTCTAGATCTCGATCCAGGTCCCCGTCGGGCCCAGGTTGCGGAGCGGGGTCTCGCCGATCTGGCTTTTGCAGCCCCACGACTCGTGGATGTGGCCGCAGACCGCAACGCGGGGCCGCCTCTCTTCGATCGCTCGCAGGAGGGCATTGCTGCCGAAGTGGTCGCCGCTGCCGTTGGAATCGCAGTGTCCCTGTGGCGGCGAGTGGAGGACGAGGATCGCGTCTTCGGGACACGTAGCGAGCTTCTCTGCCGCTGTCTCCTCATCGAGGTCGAAGCTCCAGTCCCACGGAGTGACCGGGATTCCCGCGCCCAGGCCGTAGAAAGCGATCCCCTCGATCGTCGTGCGGTCGCCGTGCAGGACCGTCGCCGCGCTCCAGCTCGCGGCTGCCTCGCGCAGGGCGTCCTCGGTCTCGTTGTTGCCGGGGACGAGCACGGTCGGGGTCTCGATCGCAGCCAGGGCAGCGATCGTCTCCTCGAGTCCCTCGTGCACCGAGGCGAAGTCACCGGCCCCGATGACCACGTCGGCCTCGGGCGACATCTCGACCAGCTTGGCGGCCTGGTCCAGGTCCCTGTGCAGGTCGCTGAAAGCGAGCAGTTTCACGGCTCAAACTTAGCCGCCAGCGATGCCAGGTGCGTTGCAGAGATTTTGCACTTTTATGTCCCACGCGTAACGTGTTGTCCGCTAGCGTAGGATCATGGAGGCGATGAGAGAAAGCTGGACCGACGCGCGTCTCGACGACTTCGCTGCAAATACCCGCCGGCGCTTCGACCAGGTCGACCGCCGCTTCGATGAGGTCGACAGGCGCTTTGGCGTGCTCGAACGCCGCATGGAGGAGGGCTTCACGCGGGTCAACGCCGACATTCGCGAATTGCGATCGGAAACCGCCTCCTTCCACCGCATGATCCTCCAGCTCGGCGGCGGCATGATCGTCACCTTCGCGGTCGGCTTCGCCGGGTTGATCCTCGCCCAGCTCTGATCTCTGCCCGCGGCTCTCACGCCTCGGCTGCCACCGCTCGCCCCGGCAGCGGCCCGTCGGCGGGTGGTTCCGATAATCTCGCCCGCGCTCATGCCTGACGTCTTCTGGATCGGCCTCGGAATCGCCGCCTTCTGCATGTTGGTCGGTCTCATCTCGGGTGCCAAATCGCGCAGCACCCGCACCCTCACCGGCCTCGCGATCGGGGCTTACCTCGGCCTGATGGCTGGTTTTCCGCTGATGGCCATCGGCCTCGCGACCAGCTAGGGGTGTGACCGGCAACGTTGCCGGTCACACCACTGGCGACGCCGCCTCCCTGGCGACCCGGAATAACCTCCGCCTTCACCGGGTAGTGGACCTTCCCAGTCCCAGTCCTGCAATGAACGGAGCGAGAGATGACCCAGGCGACCTCAATTCCCGTGTTGACCCTCCACGACGGGGTCGAGATCCCGCAGCTCGGCTTCGGCGTCTTCCAGGTGCCCCCCGATGACACCCAGCGGGTCGTCGAGGAGGCGCTCGCGGTCGGCTACCGCCACATCGACACCGCCGGCGCCTATCGCAACGAGCGCGGCGTTGGAGCGGCGATCGCCGCCTCCGGCATTCCCCGTGAGGAGATCTTCGTCACCACCAAGCTCTGGAACTCCCAGCAGGGCTACGACTCCACCCTGGAGGCGATCGAGAAGAGCCTTGGGCGGCTCGGGCTCGACTACGTCGATCTCTACCTGATTCACTGGCCGGTCCCAACCGAGGACCGCTTCGTCGAGACCTGGCGGGCCTTTGAACAGATCTACGGCGACGGCGGCTCCCGCACGATCGGCGTCTCCAACTTCCGGATCGAGGATCTGGAGCGGCTCGAGCGGGAGGCCGAGATGCTGCCGACCGTCAACCAGATCGAGCTCCATCCTCACCTCCAGCAGGCCGAGTTGCGCGCCTGGCATCTCGAGCACCACGTCGCCACCGAGGCCTGGAGCCCGCTGGCCCAGGGAGGGCTGCTCAGCAACGAGACGGTGGCGGTGGTCGCCGCCCGCCACGACAGGACCCCCGCGCAGGCAATTCTGCGCTGGCACCTTCAGCTCGGCAACGTCGTCATCCCGAAATCCGTCACCCCGGAGCGGATCAAGGAGAACTTCGAGATCTTCGACTTCGAGTTGAGCGACGACGACATGACCGAGATTGCCGCCCTCGACGTCGGTCAGCGGATCGGCCCCGATCCCGCCACCTTCGTCTCTCCCTAGCGCCATAGGAATTCCGGCGGCGGGGCGGAAACCCACGTGCATCGTGGGAATTCAGCCCTTCGGCGACGCCGAGCGACGCCTGCGCCTCGTCAACGCGGTCGCCGCGACCGCATTCGTCGTCGGCGGCTCGCTGTTCGCGATCGGCGCTGGGCTGGCGCAATCGGGTGCGTCGCCGAGTCTGTACCTGTCCATCTACCTGATCGGCGGCTTTTTCTTCAGCAGTGGCGGCTACGCCTCGCTCGTCCAGGTCGTCAACGAGCCGGGGGAGGGAGTGGTGGCGCCGCAACGCTGGCGCTGGTGGTCGCGTGAGCCGCGGCGGCTGGCCTGGCTCAGCGCCCTGGTTCTCTTCGCCGGCACCATCGTCTTCGCGATCAACCTGGTCGACTCGTTCATCCAAAATCTCGACGCCGCCAGCGAGGACCGGCTGGTCTGGTCTCCCGACGTGGTCGGTTGCTCTCTCTTCCTCGTCTCCGGCCACCTGGCGATGGTCTCGATCGGCGGCTGGCGCTTTTGGCAGCGCCGCGACCTCGGTTGGTGGATCGTCGCCGTCAACCAGCTCGGCTCGGTCTTCTTCATGGTGTCGGCGATCGCCTCGTTCGTGCGCCCGTCGACGGGCGATGAGCTGGCCGTCAGCCTGGCGAACTGGGGAACCCTGACCGGCGCGGCCTGCTTCGCGATCGCCGGCCTCATGCAGGAGTTCGAGCACCCCGCGGGGCCGCGCCGCCGGCGGGCTTGAGACACCGGGTCTAGGCAGCGACCGCGGCCGGCTCTTCGGCGCGGATCGTGTAGTCGGCCAGCTCGAAGCGGCTGAGGCGGCGGCGCAGCTCGAAGGTCGAGCCGGGGAACATCGTGCTGTTGCGGCCGTTCGCGTCGAGGTAGTAGCTCATGCAGCCGCCGGCGTTCCAGACGGTGCCGGCGAGGCGGGCTTGGACCTCGTCGTTGAAACGCTGCTGGGTGTCGGCGCGGACCTCGACGCTGGCCAGGCCGCCGCGGGACATCGCCCGCAGCGCCTCGACCATGTAGCCGATCTGCGTCTCGGAGAGCAGGAACGCCGAGGAGTGGCCGTTGCCGATGTTGGGGCCGAGCAGGACGAAGAAGTTGGGGAAGCCGTGGACGGTGCTGCCGAGGTAGCCGGTGGGGCTCCCCTGCCAGGTGTCCTCGAGGCTGCGCCCGCCGCGGCCGCGGACCCGCGCCGCGATCGGCAGGTCGGTGATCGTGAAGCCGGTGCCGAGCACGATCGTGTCGACCGCCCGCTCGACCCCGTCGGCGCCGACGAGCCCGTGCGGCCGCACCTCCTCGACGGCGTGGGGCACGACCTCGACGTTGGGCCGGCTCAGCGCCTGGTACCACTCGTTCGAGAAGAGCAGCCGCTTGCAGCCGATCGTGTAGTTGGGAGTGAGGATGCGGCGCAGCTCGGGGTCGAGAACGGAGCGACGCAGGTGGCGGCGGCCGGCAGCCTGCAGCGGCGCCAGCAGCCGCGGGTTGCGAGTCGCGACCCCAAGCGCCTCGGCCGTGCCGTAGAGCCCTCCTCGCAGGGCGCGCTGGGTGGCGGGGTAGCGGCGAAAGATCGTCTGGACGCGCCGGCCGAGCGGGCGGTCCGCCTTGGGGAGGACCCAGTGCGCGGTGCGCTGGAAGACGGTCAGCGACTCGACCCGCAGCTGGATCTCCGGCACGAACTGGACCGCCGAGGCGCCGCTGCCGATCGTCGCGACGCGGGCGCCGTCGAGGTCGTGCTCGTGATCCCAGCGCGAGGAGTGGAAGACCTTGCCCTCAAAGCTGTCAAGGCCCGGCAGGTCCGGGATCACCGGCTCGCTCCAGGGACCGGTCGCCGAGACCAGGACCCGCGCCGCGTACTCGCCGGCGCCGGTCTGGAGCAGCCAGCGCCGGCGGCCCTCGTCCCACTCGGCGGCGAGGACGTCGGCGTTGCAGCGGATGCGGTCGGCGACCCCGTGCTCGGCGGCGACGTCAAGCAGGTAACGGCGGATCTCCTCCTGCGGCGCAAAGGCCCGGCTCCAGTCCGGTTTCGGCGCGAACGAGTAGGAGTAGAGCGCCGTCGGCACGTCGCAGGCGCAGCCCGGGTAGGTGTTGTCGCGCCAGGTTCCGCCCGGCTCGCTTCCCCGCTCCAGCACGATGAAGTCCTCGATCCCGGCCCGGCGCATGTGGATCGCCGCCCCGATCCCCGACATGCCGGCGCCGATCACCGCCACCCTGATCTCCCGCTCAGCCATGCGGGGATTCTATGCAGCGACTGGCCAGCCGGCCAAACGGCGGAGGATCACCGATTCAGGCCTCGGCGGTGGCTTCGGGGCGGCGCACCTGCTGGCGCCCCTCACCGTAGCTGCGCGTCTCATAGGCGATCATCGCCCAGAGCAGCAGGTTGGCGATGCCGAGCGTGACGAGCGCGGGCAGCTCGGTCGCGACCGGCACCAGGATCAGCAGGACCACCGCCAGTAGGAAGCGCTGACGGTTGATCGTGTGGATGTGCCTGTAACGGAAGGCGACGTGGCCGAGGAGATAGATCGCCACGCCGCCGAGGAGGGCGAAGGCGGGGACGGCGTGCAGGTTGTCCTCGACATGGCCGATGGTCTTTTTCAGGCCGAGGGCGACCAGGACGATCCCTGCCACCATCAGCAGGTGGAGGTAGGAGTAGGAATCGCGCGCCATCTCGTTCTGCACCTGGCCCGGCTCGGCGTCGGCGAGGCGCCGGCCGGCGACGATCGCGACGATGTCGAAGTAGATCCACCACATCGCCGCGGTCAGGGTGACGCCCAGCACCGCCGCCGTGCCGATGCCGAGGGTCAACGCGCCGGCCGCGCCGACGCCGATCGCGACGATCGACTCGCCGAGGGCGATGATGATGATCAGGCCGTGGCGCTCGGCGAAGTGGCCGGGGACCAATTTCCAGCCTTCGGCGCCGAAGAAGTAGGGCCCGCCCATGTCGAGGAGCAGCGCCAGGCCCCAGAGCGCTCCCTGCGCGAGGCCGTCGAAGAACGAGGCGGCGGCAAGCAGGGCGACGGCGACCAGGGTGCTGGCGGCGAGGGCGAGCACCGAGTGGCGCAACGCGTCGTCCTCCGGGCTGGCGAGCATGAAGAGGGCGATGTGGGCGGTCCTCACGACCCCGTAGATGAGCGCGAAGGCGAGCGCCAGGTTGCCGAAGGCCTCCGGAACGCAGAGGGAGACGAGCAGCAGCGCCGCGATCGCGCCGAACATGACCAGCCGCACCGCGCCCTCCTCAGGGTCGACGACGCTCGTCAGCCAGGCGTAGCCGGTCCACGCCCACCACAGCATTCCCAGCACCAGCAGCCCCTGGATCAGGCCCGACCAGGTCGGGTGGTGGGACATCAGCGCCGTGCACTGGGTGATCGCGAGGACGAAGACGAGGTCGAAGAAGAGCTCCAGCGGCGTCACCCGCTCGCCTTCGCGCAACGCGGCGCTGAGTCGCGGCGAGCGCGTTTCGGCGGTGGCCTCCATCGCGGCCTATCTTCGCAAGCCGCCGACGCGCGCTAGGACACTAGGCGTCTTCGGCCTGGTACTGGGCGAGGAGGACTTCCTCCTGCTCCTTCTTCGGGAAGAGGAAGAAGACGAGCGCCGCTCCGAGCAGGACCGCGACGATGCCGGCGGTGTAGGCCATCTGATCACCCTGCAGGAATGAGGTCTTGGCGGCGGCGATGATCTGGTGGCTGTATTCGGGGTACTGGGACGCCGTGTCGGCGGCGCTGGAGAACGACTTGGTCAACTCGCCTTCGACGTTTTCGCTGACGTTGTTCGCTTCAGGCGAGGCGGCGATCGCGGCGCCGGCGGCCGCCGCGTAGCCGGCGGTGAGCAGGGCGCCGAAGATCGATTGCATGATCGCGCCGCCGAGGTCGCGCTGGAGGTCGGCGGTGCCGGAGGCCATCCCGGCGCGCTTCACCGGCACCGAGCCGGTCAGCGAGTGGGAGGCCGGCGTGCCGGCGAAGCCGACCCCGATCCCGATCAGGGCGTAGCCGAGGCCGACCTTCCAGTAGGAGATGCCCTGCTTCCAGAGCAGCAGCATGGTGAGGAAGCCGAGCAGGCAGAAGACGTAACCGATCAGCAGGGTGAAGCGGGCGCCGCGGGCCTCGATCAGCTTCGCCGAGCGGGGGGCGACCACGACCATCAGCGCCGCCGCCGGCAGGATCGCCAGGCCGGAGTCCACGGTCGAGTAGTCGAGCACGTTCTGCAGGAACTGCTGGCCGATGAACATCGCCCCCATCAGCGAGCCGAAGACGATGATCCCGGCGCAGGCCGCGACCCAGAAGATTCGCCGTGACGCCACCTCGAGGTCGTACAGCGGCGAGCGCGCCCGCCGCTGGCGGATCACGAAGGCCGCCGCCGCCGCGATCGCCACGACGCCGAGCCCGATCGCCAGCGTCCCCTTGCCCGGCACCGGGGCGAGGTTGATCCCCATCACGATCGCCGCGACGAGCAGGACCGAGAGGATGCCACCGAGGTTGTCGACCGGCTCGGTCGTCTCGTTGACGTGGGCCGGGACGTAGCGCCAGGCCATGTAGAGGGCGAGGGTGGCGAGCGGCAGGGTGACGAGGAAGACCGAGCCCCAGTCGAAGTGCTCGAGCAGGGCGCCGGAGAGCAGCGGCCCCAGTGAGGCAATCGCGCCGCCGATCGCCGACCAGAGGGCGATCGATTTGGTCCGCGCGTTGCCGGACCAGAGCGCGGTGATCAGCGCCAGCGTGGTCGGGAAGGCCATCCCGGCGGCGACCCCGCCCAGCACCCGGGCGACGAAGAGGACACCGTCAGAGGGCGCGAAGCCGGCAAGCAGCGAGGCCGGGATCGAGAGCCCCATGCCGAACAGCAGCATCATCTTGCGCCCGTAGCGGTCGCCGAGCGCGCCGAGGTAGAGGACCGAGGTCGCCAGCCCCAGCGAGTAGCCGATCGCGATCAGGTTGAGCGTCGTCTGGCCCGAGCCGAAGGCCTTGCCGATGTCGGGCAGGGCGACGTTTGCCACCGCCAGATTGAGGTTGGCGACGGCGGCGACCAGGATCAGCGCCGCGAGGACGAGGCCGGCGCGTTTGGGGCTGCTCGACTCCATGTCCGGTTGCAACCTATCCGAGCATGACGGCGGTCACGCGCCGGGCGGGCCGCTCCTGAGAGGATGGCGACGATGACCGGCAAGCGGCCCGAGGCGCCACGCGCGGAGAAAGTGCTGCCGGGTGTCTGGCGGCTGCGGCTGCCGTTGCCCTGGCCGGGGGTGCCGCACGGCAACGTCTGGGCGGTTGCCGCCGACGGCGGCATCGTCCTCTTCGACACCGGGATCGGCGGCAAGGGCGGCCTGCGCCGCTTCGACCTCGCCCTCGCCCAGGCCGGGTTCGGCCTCGAGGACGTCCGCCTGCTCGTCTGCACCCATTCCCACACCGACCACTACGGGCTCGCCGCCCCGATCGTCGAGGGCGCCGGCTGCGAGCTCTGGATGCACCCCGCCTGGGAACACGTCCGCCTGCTCGCCGACGACCCCGTCGCGCACCTCGAGCAGCGGCTCGAGGTGGCGCGGATGAGCGGTGTCCCGGCGGCGTCCCTGGAGGGCTACCGGGAGCGGCGGAAAGACGACGACGACAACGGGATCGACGCGATCGCCGTGCCCGATCGCGACCTGCTGCCCGGAGTCGAGGTCGAGACCGACCTCGGCGCCTGGCAGGTGCATGAGACGCCCGGCCACGCACCGTCCCACGTCGTCCTGCACCAGCCCGAGCGCAAGCTGATGATCTCCGGCGACCACCTCCTCGGCCGCACCGTCCTCTTCTTCGACCACGGCCACAGCCCCGACCCGGTCGGCGAATTCCTGCGCAGCCTCGACGCGGTCGAGCCGCTGGACGTGGACCTCGTCCTGCCCGGGCATGGCCGCACCTTCCGCGACCCCGAGACGAAGATTGCTGAGGCGCGCCGCCAGGTCGGGGAGCTGCTCGCCAAGGTGCGCAGCTCCCTCGGGGAGGGCGAGAAGACGGCGTTCGACATCGTCGGGGAGATCGTCGGCCCCGACAACGTCAACAGCCCGGCCAGCATCTGGGCGTTGCAGATCGTCCTCTCCTCCCTCGATCACCTGGCGATCCTCGGCGAGGCCGCGCCGGTCGAGGGAACCGACCCGCGTCGTTGGGCGCTCCAGTAGCCTCCCCGCGCATGGCCAGCTTCACCTACGTGCGCGAGGTTGCGGCGCCGCCCGAGACGGTCTTCGAGGTGCTCACCGATCACCGGCGCTACGCCGACATCACGCCCCTGCGCCGCTCCGAGCTGGAGCGGGAGGGGGAGCCGGCGCCGAACGGAGTCGGAGCGATCCGCGTCCTCAGCTCGGTCGGGCCTCCGCTGCGCGAGGAGGTGATCGCCTACCAGCCGTCCAGCCGCTTCTCCTACAAGATGCTCTCCGGGGCGCCTGCTCGCGACCACGTCGGAACCGTCTCGCTGGAGCCCGCCGGCAGCGGCACCAGGATCACCTACGCGGTCCGGACCACGCCGACCCTCCCGGTCGGGGGAGCCGCTGTGGTGGGGGTCGTGAAGCTGGCGATCAAATCGCTGCTCAAAGGGATCTCCTCCGAGTCGGAGCGACGCGCCGCCGCGGGAGCCTGAGAGCGGGCCCGGAGGGGAGGACGGTCGAGGCCCTCGCAAGCCGGCGAGCGCCTCAGGTTGGTCCCCTACCATGACCGGCTTCCGCGATGACCAAGAAGCCCTCCCCTTCTTCCGGCAAGAAAGATTCGAAAAAGGCTCCCTGGCGGCGAGACCTCGAGCGGCTGAGGCGTGAACCGAAGTTCCTCTGGCGTGAGCACCGACGGCTGACGATCTGCCTCGCGGTGGCCGCGGTTCTGCTGCCGGCCGGAATCGCGGTCGGCTACGAGCTGTTGAAGCGCCCCGCGGACGTCCACAACGCGAGCGTTCCCTTCAAGCCACAGAAGCCGCCCAAGCCGGAGGCGAAGACCGTCAACTGGCCGATCTTCGGCCGCACCCCGGCCCGTACCCGCTACCTGCCGGCAGAGGGGGTGAAGCCGCCCTTCCGCAAGCTCTGGCGCTACACCGGTCGGCCGCTGCTCGAGTTTCCGCCGATTTTCGTCGGCGGCAAGCTCTACTTCGTCAACAACAGCGGCACGGCCTTCGCCCTTGACGCCGACACCGGCAAGGTTCTCTGGGAACGCAGCATCGGCCGCCTCAACGCCTCTTCGCCGGCCTACTACCGACACCGCCTCTACATCGTCAACCTCGTCCCCGGCCACATCGTCAAGCTCGACGCCAAGACCGGCAGGGTGATCTGGAAACATTCTCTGCCGGGCCGGGCCGAGTCCTCGCCGGTCGTGATCGACCGCACCGTCTACTTCGGCTGCGAGAACGGCGACCTGTACGCGCTCAGCACGATCAGCGGCAACACCCGCTGGGCGACGCCCCTGGGCGGGGCGATCAAGTCGGCGCCCGCCTACTACGGGGGTACGCTCTACGTCGGCGACTACGGCGGCTACATGAACGCTGTCGAAGCCAAGACCGGCAAGCTGAAGTGGCAGAGCGGTTCGCTGGGGCCGGGCTTCGGCGGCACCGGCGAGTTCTACTCGACGCCCGCCGTCGCCTACGGGCGGGTCTACGCGGGCAACAACGACTCGCGCGTCTACAGCTTCGACATCAGGGACGGGACGCTCGCCTGGAGCTACTCGACCGGCGGCTACGCCTACTCCGGCCCGACCGTGGCGAACACGCGCCACAGCCCGCCGACCGTCTTCATCGGCTCCTTCGACGGCAACGTCTACGCGCTCGACGCCAAGGACGGCAGCCTGCGCTGGAGCCGGCCCGCCGGGGGTCAGGTCGTCGGCTCGCTCTCGGCGATCGGCGACATCGTCTACGTCGCCGAGTTCACCAACGACACCACCAGCGGCTTCATGATGCGCAGCGGGCGGCGCGTCTTCCACTACGGCCGCGGCACCTACACCCCGGTCATCTCCGATGGCCGCCGCATCTTTCTCACCGGCTACTCGAGCATCACCGCGTTGCAGCCCTTCAAGTACAAAGCGAGCGTGGCGCGGCGCATCCCCGCGCCGGCTGGGAAGCCCCCGCCCAAGCGGAAGCAGGGCAAGGGCCACCGCCGGTCGTCCTCCGGCTAGGGAGCCTTCGGCGCCAGGCCACCCGGCGGCGGCGGAGGCGCCTTGGGCGGGTCCGGGGCGAAGGAGGGGAAGAGCGGCGAGTGGAGCTTGCGGCTGAGTACGCCGAGGCTCGCCGGGTAGTTCTGGATCCGGTAGGAGCTGGTCGCGCCGAAGTCCTGGTAGTAGACGAGCATCTTGCAGCGCTTGTGGCGTTCGACCCAGATCAGCAATCGCTTGACGAAGCCGGGGTCGTCGCCGCTCGACACGCCCCACTCGGGGAGCGCGAAGGGCTTCGAGGCGAAGCGGTTGTAGAGGCCGGTCAGGGCCTTCCAGTCCTGGTTGTCGGAGTAGAAGTCGGTGCCGACCCAGTCGACGTAGTCGTCGCCTGGGTAGAAGTTCTTGGGACGGTTCTGCGGCACGGTCGGTGAGCCGGCGGGAAGCGTGCTCCAGATCACTTCGACCGGAGCCCGCGGCAAGCCGCCGGCTTCGCTCTGCAGCGGCGGCAGCCCGGCCTCGGCGAGCCGGGCGTCGATCTGCTCCCGCTTGCCGCCCCCGTGCACGAGCAGGTAGATGCGACGGAAGGCGAGCTTGTACCAGCGGGGTTTGTGGGCGGCGTCGCGCAACTGCCCGGCGCAGTCGTAGGAGGCGTAGACGTTGAGGCAGCGGTTCGGCTCACCCAGCGGCCGGATATAGGCGCGCATCTTCTTCGCCCAGAACAGCTTGTTGAGGCGGACCAGGTATTCGTCGCCGTATCCCTGGGCGATCGATCGCGGGCTGATCAGCTCGTGCCCGTCGCCGTTGTCCGCCGTCGTGATGTGGAGCACCGGCCGCGCCCGCGCCGCCTGCCAGCGCTCGATCGACTCGGGGAAGTCCGAGCCCCAGGTGCGGAAGGACTCGATCAGCGCCGGGTGTTTGCGGAGGGCGGTGCTGAAATGGCCGAAGTCGGCGGAATCCCCGGTGTCGCTGACCCCGAAGAAGATCTTCTCGCCGCGCGGTTGCAGCGAGCCGGCGCTGGCCGGCGAGGCAGCGAGGAGCAGGCAGGCGGCGATCGCCGCCCCGAGCACGATCTTGTCGCGGGCACGGATCATCGAACGAGCCGTGCATGGTGGCAGGCCACCCCGGCCGGCCCTGAAATGTTGCCTTCACGCAGCCGGCCGCCGAGGGGCCACACTCCCGGCGGCCGGCTGTGCGGACTATCTCTCCGGGCAGACCGTGTGGTCGAAGCCGGGCTGCTTGTCGAAGAGGACCCGCTCGTAGCTGAAGACGCCACTCGCCCGGGGGTCGATGGTCAGCTTCAGCCACTCGTGGCAGGGGGTCGTGCTGCCGTTGACGGTGATCCGGCGCAGGTTGGGCACGTCCTGGCCGATCCCGTAGATCGACTTGTTCTGCGGCCGGCTCGGGTCGGCGAGGGGGTGGTCGTCGACGAACTGGTGCGAGTCGCCGTTCAGCAGCAGCACCGGTCCCGGGAATTCGCGTGCATCGCTTGCCAGCTTCTGGACGATCGGGGTGAAGTGGTCGTACTGGGCGGGGTCGCCCTCGATCGCCGGGTCCCACATGTCCGCCTGGATGCCGATCACGATGCCCCGGCGCTGGTCGTCCTTGGCCTGGGAGAAGATGCTGTCGATCCAGGCGACGTCCGCCGCGGTGCGGCCGGCGACCTCGTCGATTTGGGATTTGGTCTGCGGCTGTCCGAACCAGGGCAGCCAGTCGTTGTTGGAGCCCGGCACGTCGACCGTTCCGAACTCGACGCGCGATTGCGACCAGCGCACGTTCTCGACGTACTCGCCACCCTGGCTGTCGACCTGGCGCGGGCGCCCCCCGAGGGTCCAGTCGGGCCGGTCGAAGAAGATCCGGTGGATCTCGGCAAGGCGGGCCGGCCTGGCGTCGCCGTTCAGCACTGGTCCGGCAGGCCAGTAGCCGCCGTTGTTCGCGCGATGGCAGTCGGTCCACTCGTTGTCGCCGGGCGTGTAGACGAGGGGGTCCTTGAATCGGTCGAAGTCGGAGCGGATCTGTTCGAAGTAGCTCGTCGAGCACTCCGAGGAGCCGTTCTTGATGTCGCCCAGGTGCATCACCAGCCGCACCTTGTCGTCGGCATTGATCTCGGCGACGTCGTTGGGGAAGTTGTCGATCTGCGGCTGGCCGTACGGCGTATCTCCGATCACGGCGTAGCTGACCGGCGTGGCCGAGCTGTCGTCGGGCTTGCCGTTGCCGGCGTTGGCCACCGGGGTGGCGGCGACCGCCGTCAGGGCGAGGGCCGCGACGGCGACAAGAGCGCGTCTCATGCGGGGGTCCTTTCGTGGGAGTGCGTCGTCGCCCTGAAGTTAGATCCGGGCTATGGGTCAGATGTGGACAGCCGGTAGCGGACCTGTGATCTATCTGTGAACTCCTCAGGGTCCGATCTCGCCCCCCCGGTAGTGGTGCCGGCCCGGCCCGGTTCCGATTCCATGGTTCACATCGCTTCGACCGGGTATCCGCATCGGAGAGTCCGACCAAGGAGGAGGAAATGGCTCAAACCAAGACCCGAGCTTCGGCGAAGCGTTCCAGAGGGTCGCCGAAAACGGAGGCGCGGTCGAGCAGCGCATCGCGCAGGCGATCGGCCGCCCCGTCTCGGAAAAAAGCAAAAGCGTCCACGTCTGGTAACCCGAAAGGCGCCGCTCACGAGGCCCGGCAGACCGTCGAGCACACGGCCAGGGATGCCGGCAACGCTGTCGGCCGCGCGGTCGGCAAGGCAAAGGTGCCGCTCGTGGCGGGAGGAGCGGCGCTCGCCGGAGCAGCGGGCGGCATGGCGTTCGGCGTGCACCAGGCCCGCCGCCGCAACGGGATCGCGGCCCCGCGCCGGCCCCAGCTGAAGGTGAACTCGCACGATCTCGCCAAAGTGGCGAAAGAGGTCGGGACCTTCGGCGCGCAGATGGGCCAGCTTGCATCCGAGCTGCAGCGCAATCGCGAGGCGGCAAACGGCGGCGGCAAGCATCGCTCGCCGCTGGAGGTCGTCCTCGAGGGGCTCACCGCGAGGCGCTCAGGCGCCTAGCATCCGGCCTCAGGGCGACGAGGGACGCGCGAGCGGGAGCGCGTGATCCTCACCGCTCACATTCGCGATGACCCCGAGCACGTCATCCGCGTACTTCGCGATGAAGCTCGGGCCCACCCCTCTTATCTCGGCGAGGCTGTCTGCATCGACGGGGCGGGAAGAGGCGATCGCTTCCAGGGTGCTGTTGTGGGCGACCGTGAAGGCGGGTTTGCCGTCGGCCGCCCGCAGGCGCCACGCCTTCAGCTGCTCGAACAGCGGTGCGTCTGCGGCGGCGAGCTCGGGGGGCGGAGCGGCGGACCCCTTGGACGGGCGCCGCTTTGGGCGGACCGCGATCGTCTCCGGATCGGGAAGCCAGGGCTCCGGGTCGCAGACGTCGCAGCAGCGGCCCAACGGCCGGCCGGCCTCGCTGTCGCCGAAGTGGTCGAGGACGCTGCGCCGCCGGCAGCGGTCCGAGTAGATGAACGCTTTGATCGTCCGGTAATCGCGCCAGCCGCGCTCGTGGGCGATCGCCAGATCGGGGTCTCCGGCTCGCTGTTCGTTGAATCGGACCAGCCGTCCGAGGTCGGCTCGCATCGCCAGCAGCACCGCTTTCGCCGGTTGGCCGTCGCGACCGCCTCGCCCGGCCTCTTGGTAGTAGGCCTCGAGGCTGGTCGGGATCGCCATGTGCCAGACCGAGCGCACGTCCGCCTTGTCGACGCCCATGCCGAAGGCGTTGGTGGCGACGACCACCTCGACCTCGCCGGCCATGAACCGGTGCTGGGCGTTCGTGCGGTCCTCCGACTCCATCCCGGCGTGGTAGGGAACCGCGCGCAGACCGGCGGTACGCAGCTCGACGGCGACCTCGTCGGTGTCCTTGCGCGTGCCGCAGTAGACGATCGCCGGCCGGTTCCCGGCGTCGGCCAACCCGGCTTCGAGCAGCGCCGAGCGCCGCGCCTTGGAGCCCTTGCCTTCCAGCCTCACCACGTCGAAGGAGAGGTTTGGCCGGTCGAAGCCGGAGCGGACCTGGAGCGGGTCGCGCATCGCGAAGCGGGAGGCGATCTCCGCCGCGACGGGCTTGGTCGCGGTCGCCGTGCAGGCCATCACCGTCGGCCGGCCGAGCCGCTCGGCGATCTGGGGCAGGCGCAGGTAGTCGGGGCGGAAGTCATGCCCCCACTCCGAGACGCAGTGCGCCTCGTCGACGGCAAGCAGGTCGATCTCGCGGCGGCCGATCGCGTCGAGGAAGACGCCCGAGCCGAAGCGCTCCGGTGAGCAGTAGACGATCCGCGCCTCGCCGCTGCGGACCTGGGTCAGCGAGTGGCGCACCGCCTCGTCGCTCATCGCCGAGGTGATCATCGCCACCGGATGGCCGGCCGCGGTCAGCCGCTTCCACTGGTCGTTGATCAGCGCGATCAGCGGGCTGACGACGATCGTCAGGTCCTCAGATGCCAGCCCCGGCAGTTGGTAGCAGAGGCTCTTGCCGCCGCCGGTCGGCATCACGATCAACGAATCCCGGCCGGCCAGCGCTGCCTCGACCGCCTCGCGCTGCCCGGGTCGCCAGTGCTGGAAGCCCAGCTTCCCGAGCAGCGAGTCAGCTTGATCGTCAGCCGTGAGCGTCACCCGCCCAGGCTATGTGCTTCACCCGACGATCTGCGCCGGTACCTGCGAGAGCAGCTCGGCCAGTGCGTCTATTTCCTGCGCCAACTTGCGGGTGTCGGCCTTGGTCAGCTCGGTGTAGGAGATGAAGCCCTCGCCGCGGCGGTAGGGCTTCAGCGCCGCGTAGACGTCGTCGAAGTGGGCTTCTATGTCCTTCGCCAGCTTCGGGTCCTTGCCGGCGAGCAGCGGCTCGACCGCTTCGAACGCCGCCTCGGCCCCTTCCACGTTGGCCTCGAAGTCGACCAGGTCGATGTGCGAGTAGCGCTCCTCCTCGCCGGTGATCTTTGAGGCGGAGACCTCGCCGAGCAGCTCGTTTGCCCCGTTGGCGATCTGCACCGCCTGCAGGTCCACGGTCTTCACCTTGCGCCGCAGCTCTTCGACGTCGGCGAGCAGCTGCTTGGCAACGGGTGCCATCCCGGCGGCGGTGTCTTCGACCCAGAGTGCCTTCTCGATCCGGTGAAAGCCGCCGAACTCGTTTGCCGGGACATCGTTTTCGCGGGCGTCGATGCGCGGGTCGAGGTCGCCGAAGGACTCGGCCACCGGCTCGATCCGCTCGTAGGGAATGCGGGCCGGGGCGTAAAGGGCCTTCGCCTTCTCGACGCCGCCGGCTTCGACCGCCGCGACGAACGGCGCCGTGGTGGCGACCAGCTCGGCGGTGTTCTTCTCCAGGTAGTCGCGGTACTGGGAGATCGCTTCTTCGACCTCCGGGCCGTTCTCGGCCTTCAGCTTGCCGCTGACGGTCAGCGTTCCCCGCTCGTCATCGCCGCCGGGGCAGTAGAGGGTGTATTCACCCTGCTCCAGGGTCAGCGAGAAGCTGCCGGAGAGCCCGTCGGAGAGGTTCTCTTTCTCACCCAGAATCGTCTCGCCGTCGAGCACCTCGAACTCGGTCACCTTCGTGGTGCCGGCGTTTTCGACCTCGAAGGTGATCGGCCCCGCGGGGGCCTTCGCGGTGTTCGGCGCACAGCCCGCGTCGGTCAGCTCGAAGGCCATCGTCTTGGCGCCCTTCGGTGCATCTTCACTGGAGCCGCAGGCGCTCGCAAAGACGGCGAGCAGCCCAGCTAGGGCTGCGATCAGCGCTGCACGGACGGGAAATCGGTTCATCGGGCGGGGCTCCTTGTCAGTTATCCGGAACGAGAATTAGGGCACCCTAACAAAGACCGACAAAAGAAGTCGGATTACAGGGACGTGCCGGTTGTTAGCCGCCCATATGGGCGGCTAACAACCGGCACGTCCCTCAGCCGAGCAGCGTTTCGCCTACGTAGCCGCCGCTTCGCGCCCCTGGCGGGACCGCGAAGACGGCGCTGCCGACGTGCTTGATGTACTCGTTGAGCGCGTCCGAAGATCCGAGTCGCCGCTGGATCGCGACGAACTGGCGCGCCGGGTCGCGCTGGAAGCAGATGAAGAAGAGTCCGGCTTCGAGCTCGCCGAGGCTCTCGTCGACGCCGTCGGTGAACGAGTAGCCGCGGCGCAGGATCCGCTCGCCGCCGTTCGCCGAGGCAGAGGCGAGGCGGACGTGGGCGTCGAGGGGGATCGCCGGCTTGCCGCCGCGTTCGGCTTCCAGGTCCAGCGGGTCGAACTCGTCGTGGCCGCCGAGGGGGCGCCTCGGTACTTGTCGCGGCCGATCGTCTGCTCCTGGTCTTCCAGCGCCGAGCGGTCCCAGACCTCAAGCAACATGCGGATGCGGCGGGTGACCATGTAGCTGCCGCCCCGCATCCAGGTGGGCCCTTCGTTGCCGACCCAGACGAAGCGGCGCATCGCGTCGGTGTCCTCGGCGCGGATGTTGGCGGTGCCGTCTTTGAAGCCCATCAGGTTGCGCGGGGTCTCCTGGCTGCGGCTGGTGCTCGCGGTGCGGCCGAAGCCGAGCAGCGCATCACGACCGTGCCGCGACCGATCCGTGCCAGGTTGCGGACCGCGTGGAAGGCGACCTGGGGGTCGTCGGAGCAGGCCTGTACGCAGATGTCGCCGCCGCTTTTCCCCTCGCTCAGCTCGTCGCCGGGCAGCGCAGGCAGTTTGCGCAGCGCCGGTGGTCTCTTGCTCCGCAGACCGAGGCCGCGACGCTCGAAGAGGCTCGGACCGAAGCCGACGGTGACCGTGAGGCAGGAGGGAAGGAGGCCGACCGTCTCGCCGGTGTCGTCAGGGGGCGCGAGCTCGACGCTGTTGGCGCTGCCGATCATCTCTCCGGCGGTCATTTCGGATGCCGCCCGCGACCACTCGCGGAGCATCTCGCGCAGCTCGGCGCGGCTGTCGGTGACCAGATCGAAGGCGGCGAAGTGGAGCCGGTCTTGAGCGGGGGTGTCGATTCCGGCCTGGTGCTCGCCGTAGAAGGGAACCGACCCGGTCCCGTCGGACTTCGCCTCGGCTGTCTCCTGGCCGACCAGATACCCGGTCGCGCCGCCGAGCCCGATGCCGGCGGCTCCGACTCCGGCCGAGGTCAGCAGCCGGCGGCGGGTGATCGGGGTCATCGTGGGGCGGGAGCGGCCGGGCTCTGCGCCGGTGCAGTCGTCCGCGCCCTCGCAGGAGCGCGGCGGCGCGGGCGCAGTCGATCCGGCCAGAGGACGTAGAGCGCCATCGGGATCGCGTAGAGCAGGTAGACGAGCGCCTCGCCCACGGTCGGCGTCGGTTGCAGGCCCAGCATCCCGGTGAGCAGTGAGCCGGAGATCGTGCCGGGCTGGACCAACCAGGTGAGGTCGATCGCCTGTCCTTGCAGGCTGTTGAACCAACCCGCCTCGTGGGCGGTGTGGATCGAGGTCGAGAGCAGGCCGGCGGCGACGAAGACGAGGATCAGGCCCGTGAAGCGGAAGAAGCGGCTGAGGTTGATCCGCACGCCGCCGCGGTAGATGCCGACGCCGATCGCGATCGCCGCGATCAACCCGATCACCGCGCCCGCTCCCGCGGCGGTCGTGTCGCTTGCATCCTGGAAGGCGGCGAGCAGGAAGACGGAGGTCTCGAAGCCCTCGCGCAGCACCGCGAGGAAGGCCATCGCGACCAGGGCCATCGCGGAGCCGCGAGCCAGCGCCGTCGCCGCGCTCCCTTCCAGCGTGGCTTTGATGCCGCGGGCGTTGCGCCGCATCCAGACGATCATGTAGGTGACGGCGGCGACCGCGATCAACCCGATCACCGTCTCCAGGCCCTCCTGCTGGCGCTGGGGGAGCTGTTCGCCGACCAGCTTGAGGAGCACCGCGATGCCGAAGCAGAGGGCAACGGCGATCGCGACGCCGATCCACATCTGCTTGACCGCGTCCCGGCGTCCCTCCTTGACCAGGAAGGCGGCGATGATGCCGACTATCAGCGCTGCCTCGACGCCCTCTCGCAGGGCGATCACCAGGGTTGGAATCATCGGCGGACGTTGCTCCTCTGCTCGCTCGATCGGGGTCTTGCCAGAGGTTGGCGGTTAGGCACCCCTAATTAGGGGTGCCAAAACCTAGCACGCCGGTTGGTATTGCGGTAGTCGTCTACTCGTCTAGGAAGGAAGCCAGGGCGTGTACCACTGGCAAATGCCTCGGCACAGCCGGTCGGCCTCCTTTGGCCCCCAGGTCCCGGGCTCATACGGATGCACCGGCCCCGGCTCGTCGAGCAATGGCTGCACGATCCGCCAGGTCTCCTCGACCGTGTCCTCGCGGGTGAAGAGCTGGGTGCGCCCGGCGAGCGCGTCGCCGAGCAGCCGCTCGTAGGGCTCCGGATCCTCGCCCGGCACCTTCTCGAACAGCACCTCGAGGTCGGCCGGCTCGAACGCCTCCTCGCCGGCCTGCTTGGCGAAGAGGCGTATGCGCGAGCCGGGCGTGGGCTCGATTCGCACCGTCAGCCGGTTCGGGTCCGGCCGCTTTCCTGACCCGATCCCCATCGGCGGTGGTCGCTTGAAGGTGATCGTCACCTCGCTCGCCTTCGACGGCATGCACTTGCCGGCGCGGATGAAGAATGGGACGCCGCTCCAGCGCCAGTTGTCGACCTCCAGCTCGACCGCGGCGAAGGTCTCGGTGGTCGAGTCGGGGGCGACGTCCTTGACCTTGCGGAAGCCCTCGTACTGCCCGCGCACGTACTGCTTCGGGTCCGCGGTCCGTACAGCTTTGAAGAATTCCAGCTTCTTGTCGCGGATCGAGTCGTGGTGGTTGCCGGTCGGCGGGCCCATCCCGACCAGGGCCAGGACCTGGAGTGCGTGGTTCTGGATCACGTCGCGCATCGCCCCGACCGCGTCGTAGAAGCGGCCGCGATCGTCGACCCCGAAGTTCTCGGCGATCGTCATCTGCACGTGCGAGACGTGCTCGCGGTTCCAGACCGGCTCCAGCACCGAGTTGGCGAAGCGCAGGTAGGTGATGTCCATCACCGGCTCCTTGCCCAGGTAATGGTCGATCCGCATGATCTGCTCCTCGCCGAGCACCTCGTGCAGTTCGGCATTGAGTGCCCGCGCCGAGTCGAGGTCGTGGCCGAACGGCTTCTCGATCACTACCCGCGCGTTGCCGGTGAGCCCGGCGTCGGCGAGGCCGTGGACCACGGTGGCGAACAGCGAAGGGGGGACCTCGAGGTAGAAGACCGGCCGCTCCCTGCCCTCGATCGCCTCACCGAGCCGCTTGAAGGTGTCGGCGTCGGCGTAGTCGCCCTGTACATAGGAGATGCGGGCGGCGAGGCGGGAGAAGACGTCCTCGTCGGGGTCTTCGACGGTTGCCGCGATCGACTCGCGGGCGTGGTCGATCAGCTGCTCGAGGCTCCACTCGTCGATCGCAACGCCGACGATCGGGCAGTCGAGTTTGCCCCGCGCCTCGAGCCGGTAGAGCGCCCGGAAGGTCATTTTCTTCGCCAGGTCGCCGGTGATGCCGAAGATCGTCAACACGTCGGCGGCCGTGTCTTGGCTGCGTGGGGCCATCCGCTCGTGAGGCTATCCGAGTCGCGGGGGTGGTCGACCATCTAGGGTTACGACATGGAGCTGGGGATCGTCGGTCTCGGCCGTATGGGCGCCAACATGGCTCGCCGCCTGATGCGCGACGGCCACCGCATCGTCGCCTACGACGTCAACGCCGACGCGGTCTCCGAGCTGGTCGGTGAGGGCGCCGACGGCGCCTCCTCGCTGCAGGAGCTCGCCTCGAAGCTGAGCACTCCCCGCGCCGTCTGGGTGATGGTCCCCTCCGGCGAGATCACCGAGCAGACGGTCGAGGACGTCGCCGCGGTGCTGGAGCCGGGCGACGCGATCGTCGACGGTGGCAACTCCTACTACCGCGACGACATCCGCCGGGCCGAGATGCTGCGCGAAAAAGGGATCGACTTCGTCGACTGCGGTACGAGCGGCGGCGTCTTCGGCCTCGATCGTGGCTACTGCCTGATGATCGGTGGGCCCGACGGAGCGGTCAAGCGGCTCGACCCGATCTTCGCCACCCTCGCGCCCGGCGTCGAGTCGGCGGAGCGCACGCCGGGCCGCTCGGGCGACCCCTCGCCGTCGGAGAACGGCTACCTCCACTGTGGTCCGAACGGCGCCGGTCACTTCGTGAAGATGGTCCACAACGGGATCGAGTACGGCGTGATGGCCGCCTACGCCGAGGGGCTGAACATCCTTCGCAACGCCAACGCCGGCAAGGTCGAGCGCGAGGCCGACGCCGAGACCGCGCCGATGGAGCAGCCCGAGTACTACCAGTACGACCTCGACCTGCCCGAGGTCGCCGAGGTCTGGCGGCGCGGCAGCGTGATCGGCTCCTGGTTGCTCGACCTGACCGCGGCAGCGATGCAGGAATCCCCCGACCTCTCTGACTTCGCCGGCCGCGTCTCCGACTCCGGTGAGGGCCGTTGGACCTCGATCGCGGCGATCGACGAGGGGGTCCCGGCGCCGGTGCTGACCACGGCGCTCTACGAGCGCTTCTTCTCGCGCGGGCTCGACGACTTCGGCGACAAAGTGCTGTCGGCGATGCGTAAACAGTTCGGCGGCCACGACGAGAAGAAATCTTGACCCCCCAGCTCGAGGTCGTCGCCGACGAGAAGGCGGCGGCGCGGCGGGGGGCCGAGCTGATCGCCGAGGTGGGCCGGGGCGCGGTCGAGGATCGCGGCTCCTTCGCTTTTGCAATGAGCGGCGGCCGCACTCCCTGGGCGATGCTGGCGATGCTCAGCGACCTGGAGGAGATGCCCTGGGAGCAGGCCGAGCTGTTCCAGGTCGACGAGCGGATCGCCTCGCCCGGCAGCGAGGAGCGCAACCTGACCCACCTCGTGCTCGGCCTCTCGCTCGACCACCAGGCGGCGCTGCGGCCGATGCCGGTCACCCAGCGCGACCTCGAGATCGCAGCTCTCCAATACGAAGACCAGTTGCCGCAGAACCTCGACCTCGTCCACCTCGGCCTCGGCCCCGACGGCCATACCGCGTCCTTGGTTCCCCGCGATTCGATTCTGGAAGTAACCGACTACCGCGTCTACCTGACCGGTGGCCCCTATCAGGGTCACCGCCGCATGACGCTCACCTATCCGGCGCTTGCCGCGGCCCGCCGCATCGTCTGGCTGGTGACCGGCGCCGAGAAGCGCGAGCCGTTGGCCAAGCTGCTTGCCGGTGACACCTCGATCCCGGCCAGCCTGGTCGAGAACGACGAGATGGTCATCATCGCCGACGAGGCTGCGGCGGGCGCTTCGTGAATCGTTAGCGAATTCGCTAACATATAAAAATGAGCACCGAGGCTCCGCGTTCGATGGCTACCGCACCCGCCGCGTCGCTGGTCGATGAGATCCGCCGCCGCAGCGGCCTCAGTCAGGCGGAGCTCGCCCGTCGAGCGGGAATGCCCCGATCCGTCGTCAACGTCTACCTACGGGGCCATCGCGAGCCCGGCGCCGACGTGCTCGCCCGGTTGGCCGCGGCGGGCGGCTTCGAGTTCGGGCTGGCGCCGCGCAAGCCCCCGGTGGACCCGGAGCGAGCAGGTCGGATCCTCGTCCAGGTTCTGGAGCTTGCCGAGGCACTGCCGTTTCGGCCTCGTCCCGAGCTCGACTACCCGCGCCTGCAGGACCGGCTCGGCGGGCAGGGGTCGGCCGGATGAGCGAGCTCGTCGAAAGGCTCTTCGCGATCCACGACTCGTTGACGGAGGCCGGTCTCCCGCATGCCTTCGGGGGCGCGATCGCTCTCGCCTATTGCATCGAGGAGCCGCGCGGCACTCGCGACCTTGACGTCAACATCTTCGCGGACGCGTCGCGGGCCGAGGCCATTCTGGGAAGCCTCCCGGATGGGGTGGGAGTAAGCGCCGAGGACGTCGCGACCGTTGCCCGCGCCGGGCAGGCGCGCCTCTGGTGGGATGACACGCCGGTTGACGTCTTTCTCAACAACCTTCCCCTCCACGAGGCCGTGGCCGCCGGTGTCGTCTGGGTGCCGCTTGCGGGCCGCGAAATCCCCGTTCTCGATTGCGCCTCGCTGACCATCTTCAAGTCGTTTTTCGATCGCACCAAGGACTGGGCCGACATCGAGGCGATCGCCGTGGCCACGCCGGAGGACATCGAAGCGGCCGTTGCCACGATCGCCGATCTCCTGGGCGAGGACGATCCGGCGTGCAGGCGCCTCGAAACGCTTCTCCCGGTTTAGATCTCCGCGAGCGCGATCAGGCGGGTGCTGCGACGACCGCGTGGTTGGAGACGATTCGGCAGTCCGGGTCCCACTGTTGCTTCACCTCAGCGAGCTGGGCGCAGACGTCTGGCGGCAGGATCGCGTCGGCGTCGCAGGGACGCTCGGCGAAGTTGAAGTAGCCGCCGTCGGCGGCCCAGGGGCTCATCCCCTCGTGGAGGCGATCGAGGTGCGCCTCGATCGCCTGACCCAGCTCCGGCGTCATCGGCAGGCCGACGCTGAACATGACGAAGCCTGCGTCGAGCTTGGAGAGGGCGCCGCCGTTTTCGGCGGGCCGTTCCAGGGCCCCACCGAGATGGCGAAGCTCGGCGAGCAGCAGTGGCGAGCCGGCGTCGGGCCCCGCAAGCTCGACGAAGGCGTCGATCGCCTCGTCCGGCAGGTCGCGGATCGGCCTGTGGTGGCCGAGCCCCGGAACGGGCTGCTCGGGGTCCATGTGGATCCGGCAAAGCCCCTCGGCGGGAATCTGGGCGAAGGTGTCCATGATCGGCTCGCCGATCTCGCGCAGGGGGGCGATTGCCGCTTCCCCCTCCGCCTGAGTGCCGATGCAGGCGGCATCGATCGTCAGCAGTGGGACGTTGCGGAGCTGCTCGGGGACGTCGGGAACGGGTGGCGGGCGCAGGAATCGGACTATCGAGGTGATCTCCTCGGGAGCGGTCGCCGCCCAGTCGCGGTAGATGCGTACGGCCTCGGCACCGACCTCGGCGGGGAAGAGCAGGGCGCCGGCGTAGATCTCGCTGATCGGCAGCAGGTCGAGGTGCAGGGCGGTGACGATCGCGTAGTCGCCCCCGCCGCCGCGCAGTGCCCAGTAGAGGTCGGCGTCGTTCTCGGCGTCGACCGTCCGAGCCTCCCCCTCGGCGGTGACCAGCTCGATCGCCCTGACGCGGTTGCAGGCAAACCCGTGGCGGCGGCCGAGCCAGCTCAGGCCGCCCCCGAGGGTGTAGCCGACCACGCCCACGTCGGGAGCGGAGCCGGGCATCGAGCAGAGCCCGTGCTTTTGCGCGGCTTCACTCAGCTCCAGCACCAGCACACCGGCCTCGACTCTCCCCGTCTGGGCATCGGGGTCGATCTCGATCCCGCGCATCCGCTCGGTCTTGATCAGCACCGTTTCGTCGAGAGGGGGGAGGGCGACGGCGCCGTGGCCGGTCCCCTGGCCGGCGACCCTGAGGCCATTTTGCGCAGCGAAGCGAACCGTTGCGGCGACGTCGTCAGCGCTCTCGGCGAAGGCCACTGCGGCCGGTTGCTGGTCGGCGGCCAGGTTCCAGGCAACCCGCGCCTGGTCCCAGTCGGAATCGTTCGGGGTCGCTACTCGGCCGGCGATCGCCAGTCCGGTGAAGTCAGTCATCGGGGCCTCCTCGAGTTCAGGGGATCGTCAAGCGGTCCACGGTGGCTCCCGCACCGATCAGGACTTCGCTCACCATATCCGGCGGGAAGAGGCCATGAGAGGAGACCCCGGGATCCGATTCGAGCCGGGCGGAGAGCGCCACCGGGTCGCCGATTGCACCGCGGTAGTCGGCGATCGCGCCGCCGTCGGGGCTGTGGGGCACGTCGCGTAGCTCCACCTCGTCGCCCAGCCGGGCCAGGGTCGAGCGCAGGCCGTAGGCGAGCAGCTCCAGCGGGACCGGAGGCGCGAGCGAGTCGACCGGCTTGCTCGAATCCGCGACCACGACGAAGCGCTCGGCCGCCGCGGCGACGATCTTCTCGCGCTGGTGCGCGCCGCCGCCACCCTTGACCAGCCAGCCGTCGGGGGTCACCTGGTCGGTGCCGTCGATTGCGATGTCGAGTCGCTCCAGCTCACTGAACTCCTCGACCGGGATGCCCAGGCCGCGCGCCTGCTGCTCGGTGGCGACAGAGGTCGCGACGCAGCGGATCCCGGTCAGCCCACGGCGGGCGATCGCCGGCAACAGGTGGGCCACGGTCGAGCCGGTGCCAAGGCCGACCGTCATCCCGTCCTCAACCAGCTCCGCCGCCGCTTCGGCCGCGATCCGCTTCTCGTCGTCAGCCCCCACGGGCGCCGCACTCTACCCCGCCGCCATGGACGTGCCGGGAGTTATGCCCCCATAAGGACCTTTAACTCCCGGCACGTCCATGGCTTGGGATCATGCGCTCTGATGGACGCGCGAATCTGGTTGACCGGGAAGGGCGGTGAGCCGCGCTCGTTTCCGCTGGTCGAGCGCACCGTGGTCGGCCGCGACCCTGAAGCCGACGTCTGCATCGACGACGAGGCGGTCTCCTGGAACCACCTCGAGATCGAGAGTCGGGGAGGCGTCCTGATGGCGACGGACCTCGACAGCCGTAACGGCACCGCGCTGAACGGCGAGCCACTCGACCGTCCTCGCCGCCTTCGAGACGGCGACACGCTGACCGTCGGCGCTCACCGGCTCGAAGTCTCAGACGCCATGCCGGGTCGCGGCGGCGCGACCGTGCCGGCTTCGGCCCCTTCCGTCGCGCTGAGCGAGGAGGAGCGGGCCACTGCCGCCGCCCTCGTCGCCCCCTACCGCAGCGAGGGCGCCTTCGCCGGTCGTCCCGCAACTCGCGCTGAGCTGGCCGAGGCGCTCCACGTCAGCGAGCGCACCGCGCAGCGCCGCCTCGACGCCCTTGCCGCGAAGCTCGATGTCTTGGGCGACGCCGGCCGCGAGCGCCCTCGCCTGATCGCCGCCCGCGTCATAGAGCTCGGCCTCGACCGCGCCCCCTAGCCACCCCGCCCCGAGTTCGCACTTATCCGTCTCATAGGCGGATAAGTGCGAACTCGCTTGGCGCGGGCCGGGCCAAACGTGTCTCGGTTGGCGCCGCGTCTGTCGTTGGCGGGTACGGCCGCGAGTCCGAGCATCGGTGGGGCAAGTTCACCACCGAAAGGAAGCCATGCACAACCGATCGATACTCACCTCGATTCTCGTCCTGCTCAGCCTCGCCGTACCGGCGGCCGCGTCCGCGGCGCCCTCGACGGGGGCCGTCGTCTTCTCCAAATCGTCGACTGTCGGCGACGTCACCAAAGGCGGCCTCTTCGCCGTCCGCGACGGGCACCTGAACCAGCTGACCGAAGACCCCACCGACACCGAACCCGCCTTCTCCGTCGACGGGCGGACGATCGCCTTCGTTCGCGGCGGCGACATCTACGCGATGCGCGCTGACGGATCCGGACAGCACGCGCTGACCAGCGGTGCGGATGTCGATGGTCGGCCGCTCGTGTCTCCGAACGGCAAATACGTGGTGTTCGAGAGGCGTGGGGGAGCCGCAGGGTCTCCGCGCGATCTCTACACGGTCCGGGTCGGAGGCGGGGCAGCACACGTGCTTGTCTCTTCGCCCGCGGACGACCACGAAGCCTCGTTCTCGCCCGACGGCTGCATGATCGTCTTTGTCCGCAGCGTCGCCGAAACCGGCGGCGGTACGACCGACGACGTCTTCTCGGTCCGGCCGGCAGGTAGCGAACTGCGGCGTCTGACCCACACGGGACGGCTGGACGAGTTCGCGCCGCGCTATTTCAACGATGACGAGGACATCCTCTTCAGTCGCGGAGAAAGTGGGGACGGCTCGGCTGCCTACGCCGACGTCTACACGATGCGCAGCAACGGGACGCATGTGAAGCCACTGGTCGCCGGCGTCGGCTCGGCCTACGTCGAAGACGTCTCCCCCAACGGGCGCATGCTCCTGTTCCGCCGCGATCAGGGCCTCTGGTCGAAGCGGATCGGCCCCGGCCGCGCGCACAAGCTCTGCCGGCTTCCCGACGGCTCGAAGACCAACGGCGTCTTCTCCTCCGACGGGCGCAAGGTCGCCGCCTTCGTCGCGGCTGAAGACCAGCAGTCTCTGGTGGCAATCGACGTCGCCGGCGGCCGCCAGACCGAGTTGGCCGAAGGCTTCGAAGCCTCCGAAAAAGACGGCACCGTGATCGGTCCGGTGATCGCATGGCAGCCGGTGTCGCATAGCGGCAGCTGATCGCGAGCCGACAGGACGTGCCGGGAGTTATGCCCCCATAAGGGCCTCTAACTCCCGGCACGTGCCCTGTGGCTTGCGGGTATCGCCCTGGGTCAGCGATATAACCGCGGGGTGGCTGACCCCGCCATCGGCTCGACCCTCGCCGGCTACCGGCTCGACGCGCTGATCGCACGCGGCGGCATGGGGGTCGTCTACCGGGCGACCCACCTGGCATTGGATCGTCCGGTCGCGCTGAAGGTGATCGCCCGCCACCTCGCCGACGACGAGGGGTTCCGCGACCGCTTCCTGCGCGAGTCGAGGCTCGCCGCTCGGCTCGACCACCCGAACGTAGTCCCGGTCTTCGACGCGCGCGAGGAGGACGGCGAGCTGATCGTCGCGATGCGTCTGGTCGAGGGCGGCGATCTGAGGAAGCGGATCAGGTCCGACGGCCCCATGGCTCCCGAGGAGGCGCTCGACCTGCTCGGGCAGGTCGCCGATGCCCTTGACGCGGCTCATGCCGCCGGCATCGTCCACCGCGACGTCAAGCCGCACAACATCCTGCTCGAGGGTGATCGCGCCTATCTCTCGGACTTCGGCCTCGCCAAGGCCCTCGGCGACAGCGGCGTGCTCAGCGGCACCTCGATCGTCGGCACGGTCGAGTACATGTCGCCCGAGCAGTGGCGTGGAGAGAAGGTCGGCCCAGCCGCCGACGTCTACTCGCTTGGTTGTGTCCTCTACGAGACCTTGACGGGGGTCGTCCCATACGCGCGCCATGCCGGTGGTGACGCCGAGCCCGAGATGCCGCAGGGCCTCGACGCGGTGATCGAACGCGCCGTCGCCAAGGAGTCCGGCGAGCGCTACGCGACGGCGGGCGAGCTGATCGAGGCCGCCCGCGAGCACCAGGGTGCGACGCCGGCCGTGACCCAGGTTCTCATCGATGCCCCAGATCGGCCGACGTTGCGCCTCGGCCGCGAACCCGACGACGAGGTATTGCAGCCCGGTCTGTATCGCTGGCGCCGGCAGATTGCCACGGTTTTCGCCGCCTGGTTCATCGTGCCGCTCGGCCTGATCACGGCCGGCGGGATCGCGGTCGGTCTCTACCTCTTCTTCTTAGGCGGCGGCGGGGTTTCGGTCTCAGCGCCGATCGAAGTCGCCCACCCGCCGCTGCGCCTCGCGGTCGGTGAGGGCGCGGTCTGGGTGACGAGTGCCAGGGACGGCTATCTCAAGCAGCTCGACCCCGACACCCTGAGTCTGGTGAAACCGTCGTTGAGCGTTGCGAAGGGGGTGTCCGGCGTCACCGTCGGCGGCGGCTCGGTCTGGGTCTCCAGCCCGCGTCGCGGTGAGGTGCTGCGCGTCGATCCCGAGACCCGCCGGGTTACCGCCAGGATCGACGTGAGGGGCCGTCCGGGCGCGATCGTCGCCGGCGGCGGCAGGGTCTGGGTTGCCGACGACGCGGGTGGCGGAGTGACGGCGATCAACTCGACCGGCGGCAGGATCTTCAAGCAGGGCATCCCGCCACACGTTGCGCCGCTGCGCCTCGCGGTCGGCGCCGGCGCGGTTTGGGCCAGCAGCGCATCGACCGGCGCCATCCGCCGCATCGATCTCGGCACCGCGATCGCGGGCGCGCCGATTCCCGCCGGTCGCGGCCCGGCCGGCATCACGGTTGGTGGTGGCCTGGTCTGGGTCGCCAACAGCCGCTCGGATCGGGTCACCAGGGTCGACCCGGCGACCCATGTCCTGTTTGGGGTGCCGATCACGGTTGGCGGACGGCCCGGGGGAATTGACGCCGGCACCGAAAGCGTCTGGGTCGCCAACTCGGCCGACGGCACGGTCAGCCGGATCGGGATCGAGAGCGGAGAAGCAGAAGGCGACCCGATATCCGTTGGGCCCGACCCGGGCGCGATCGCGGTGGGCGAGGACGCGGTCTGGGTCGCCAACAACGGTGACGGGACGATCACCCGCATCGAACCCTGACGGGACGATCACCCGCATCGAACCCTGACGGGACGATCACCCGCATCGAACCCTAGATCTGTTCACAGGCTTGCCGGGACCAATCAATAGGATCGTGGTACCGGTGACGCAGGACATCGACCAGCTCTGCATCAACACGATCCGCACGCTGTCGATTGACGCGATCCAGAAGGCGAACTCGGGGCACCCGGGAACGCCGATGGCGATGGCCCCCGTCGCCTACACGCTCTGGCAGCGCTTCCTCCGCTTCGACCCCGCCGACCCGATCTGGCCGGGGCGAGACCGCTTCGTCCTCTCCGCCGGCCACGCCTCGATGCTGCTCTACTCGTTGCTCTACCTCGCCGAGGTGCAGGCGGTCGAACCCGACTACGAGGTCGTCGGCAAGCCCGCGGTGAGCCTCGAGGACATCGAGAGCTTCCGCCAGCTCGACTCACGCGCCCCCGGTCACCCCGAGTACCGCTGGACCTCCGGGGTGGAGACGACCACCGGCCCGCTCGGCCAGGGGATCGCCACCTCGGTCGGGATGGCGATCGCCTCCAAGTGGCAGTCGGCCCGCTACGACCGGCCCGGCTTCGACCTCTTCGACTTCGACGTCTACGCGATCGCCGGCGACGGCTGCCTGATGGAGGGCGTCTCCAACGAAGCGGCCTCGATCGCCGGCCACCTCAAGCTCGACAACCTCTGCTGGATCTACGACAACAACCACATCACGATCGACGGCAATACCCGGCTTGCATACGGGGACGACGTCGCCGCCCGCTTCATGGGCTACGGCTGGAACGTGACCGGGGTCGGCGACGCCAACGACACCGAGCTGATCAGCCGGGCCTTCGAGGACTTCAAGGGCGAGCAAGGACGCCCGACCCTGATCATCGTCGACTCCCACATCGGCTGGGGCTCGCCCCACAAGCAGGACACCGCCGCCGCCCACGGCGAGCCGCTCGGTGAGGAGGAGGTGCGGGAGACGAAGCGCGCTTACGACTGGCCTGAGGACGCGCAGTTCCTCGTCCCCGACGGGGTCAAGGAGCACTTCGCCGCCGGGATCGGCAAGCGCGGCGCCGAGCTGCGCGCCGTCTGGGAGGCGAAGCTCGCTGAATACACGAGGGACAACGCCGACCTCGCGGCTGAGATCGAGGTGATGCAGAAGCGCGAGCTTCCCGACGGTTGGGACGCCGGCATCCCCAGCTTCGACCCCGACGAGAAGGGGCTCGCGACCCGCAAGGCATCGAGCAAGGTGGAGAACGCGATCGCCGAGCGCGTGCCCTGGCTCTTGGCCGGCTCCGCCGACCTCACCGACTCGACCTCGGTCCGCCTCGACCTCGACGGCGCCGTCGATTTCGAGCCGGGCTCATACGGGGGCCGCCAGCTCCACTTCGGTATCCGCGAGCACGAGTCGGCGGCGATCTCCAACGGCCTCTCGCTCTCCAAGCTGCGCCCGCTCTGGTCGACCTACCTGACCTTCTCCGACTACGCCCGGCCGGCGATCCGCCTTTCGGCGCTGATGGAGCTGCCGGTGATCCACCTCTTCACCCACGACTCGATCGGGCTCGGCGAGGACGGCCCGACCCACCAGCCGGTAGAGCAACTCGCCTCGCTGCGGGCAA
Source organism: uncultured Solirubrobacterales bacterium (assembly GCA_963706605.1). GTDB lineage: Bacteria > Actinomycetota > Thermoleophilia > Solirubrobacterales > 70-9 > VRUE01. Next base: position 831,659 of record OY970165.1, on the reverse strand, counting down.
TCCCGGGCCTCGACGTGATCCGCCCGGCCGACGCCAACGAGGTCGCCGAGGCCTGGCGGGTGGCGATCGATCGCACCCACCAGCCGGTCGCCCTCGTCCTCACCCGCCAGAACGTGCCGATCTTCGACCGCACCAGGTACGCCTCGGCGGAGGGGCTGCGGCGCGGCGGCTACGTGTTCGCCGACCCTGCCGACGGCGAGCCGGAGGTGATCTTGATCGCCACCGGCAGCGAGGTCGCCTTGGCCCTGGCCGCGCACGAGGAGCTGAGTGCCGAAGGGGTGCGCTCACGCGTCGTCAGCCTTCCCTGCTGGGAGCTGTTCGACCGCCAGGACGCCGCCTACCGCGACGAGGTGCTGCCCCCCGACGTCACCGCCCGCGTCTCGGTCGAGGAGGCCTCGACCCTCGGCTGGGACCACTACGTCGGTTCGGCAGGAAGGCGGATCGGCATGCACACCTTCGGCAGCTCGGCCCCGCTCAAGGACGTGCAGACCAAGTTCGGCTTCACCCCGGACCGGGTAGCCGAGGCGGCTCGCGAAGTGCTGAAGGGGACTCCATGAGCAACACGAACCAGACCGAGAAGAAGGAGGGGCCGTGAACCCGACCGAGCAGTTGCACGACCTGGGTCAGAGCCTCTGGCTCGACAACATCACCCGCACGATGCTCGGCGACGGCACCCTCGGCCGCCACATCGACGAGCTCTCCGTCACCGGCCTCACCTCCAACCCGACGATCTTCGACAAGGCGATCTCCGCCGGCGACGCCTACGACGGGCAGATCGCCGAGTCCGGCCCGGCCGCCGCCTCGACCGAGGAGCTCTTCTTCGAGCTGGCCCTCGCCGACCTGCGCGACGCCGCCGACCTCTTTGCGCCGATCCATGAGCGCACGGATGCGGTCGACGGCTGGGTCTCGCTCGAGGTCTCGCCGCTGCTCGCCGACGACACCCCGGCGACGATCGAGCAGGCGCGGAAGCTGCACGACGAGGCGGGGCGCGACAACCTCTTCGTCAAGATTCCAGGGACCCCAGCCGGGTTGCCGGCGATCGAGGAGTCGATCTTCGCCGGCATCCCGATCAACGTCACCCTGCTCTTCTCCGCCGACCAGTACGTCGCCGCGGCGGAGGCGTACCTGCGGGGGATCGAGCGCCGCGTCGAGGCCGGCCTCGACCCCGCCGTCGCCTCGGTCGCCTCGGTCTTCGTCAGCCGTTGGGACGTCGCCGTCGCCGACCAGGTCCCCGACCAGCTGCGCAACCGGCTCGGGATCGCGGTCGCCGGGCAGGCCTACTGCGCCTGTCGAAGACTGCTCGGCTCCCAGCGCCAGCAGCGGCTCTTCAACGAGGGGGCCCGCCCGCAGCGGCTGCTCTTCGCCAGCACCGGCACCAAGGACCCCGACGCCTCCGACACCCTCTACGTCGAGGCGCTGGCCGCGCCCTTCACCATCAACACGATGCCCGAGCCGACCCTGCTCGCCTTCGGCGACCACGGCGGGGTGGGGGAGCCGCTGGCGACCGACGGTGAGGCCGCCGAGGCGACGCTGGCGGAGTTTGCCGCCGCCGGGGTGGACACCGATGCACTCGCCGCCCGCCTCCAGGAGGAGGGCAAGCAGAGCTTCGACGAATCGTGGGCCGACCTGCTGAAGTCGATCGAGTCCGAGCGCGAGCGGTTGGGAGCGGCGGGTTGAGCACCCCTTCGCTGCGCGAGGGTGAGGCATGGCAGGCGCTGGAGCGCCACCACGAGGAGATCGGCGACGCCCACCTGCGCGACCTCTTCGCCTCCGACCCGCAGCGCGGCGAGCGCCTGGTCGCCGACGGCGCCGGCCTCCACCTCGACTTCTCCAAGAATCGGATAACTGACGAGACGGTGATCATGCTGGGTGAGTTGGCCCGCGAGCGCGGCGTCGAGGTCCGTCGCGAAGCGATGTTCGCCGGTGAGCACATCAACGTCTCCGAGGATCGCGCCGTGCTCCATGTGGCGCTGCGGATGCCGCGCCAGCGCTCGCTGATCGTCGACGGTGTCGATGTCGTCAAGCAGGTCCACGAGGTGCTCGACCGGATGGGCGACTTCGCCGAGCGGGTCCGCTCCGGCGCGTGGACCGGCCACACCGGCAAGCCGATCCGCAACGTCGTCAGCATCGGCATCGGCGGCTCTGACCTCGGCCCGGTGATGGCATACGAGGCGCTGCGCCACTTCAGCCGCCGTGAGACGACCTTCCGCTTCGTCTCCAACGTCGACGGCACCGACTTCGCCGAGTGCACCCGCGACCTCGATCCCGAGGAGACGCTGTTCGTGGTCTCCTCGAAGACCTTCACGACGCTGGAGACGATGACCAACGCCCGCACCGCCCGCGAATGGTCGCTCGCCGGACTCGGAGGCGACGAGGCGGCGGTCGCCAAGCACTTCGTCGCCGTCTCGACCAACGCCGAGGAGGTCGCCAAGTTCGGCATCGACACCGACAACATGTTCGGCTTCTGGGAGTGGGTGGGGGGCCGCTACTCGATGGACTCGGCGATCGGGCTCTCGACCATGCTGGCGATCGGCCCCGCCCGCTTCGCCGAGATGCTGGCCGGCTTCCACGCGATGGACGAGCACTTCTGCGAGGCGCGCCCGGCGGAGAACCTGCCGATGCTGATGGGGCTGCTCTCCGTCTGGTACGGCGGCTTCTTCGGCGCCCAGACCTGCGGCGTCTTCCCCTACGACCAGTACCTGCACCGCTTCCCCGCCTACCTGCAGCAGCTGACGATGGAGTCCAACGGCAAGCACGTCACCCTCGACGGCGCCCGCGTCGACTACGACACCGGGGCGATCTTCTGGGGCGAGCCGGGCACCAACGGCCAGCACTCCTTCTACCAGCTGATCCACCAGGGCACGCGGCTGATTCCCTGCGACTTCATCGGCTTCATGCGGAGCAACAACCCGCTCGGCAACCACCACGACCTGCTGATGTCGAACGTCTTCGCCCAGAGTGAGGCGCTCGCCTTCGGCAAAACGCCGGAGCAGGTGCGGGCTGAGGGAACGGCGGAGGAGGTCGTCCCGCACCGGGTGATGGAGGGCAACCGGCCCTCCAACACGATCCTCGCCGAGCGCTTGGAGCCCCACACGCTCGGGGCCCTCGTCGCCCTCTACGAGCACAGCGTCTTCACCCAGGGGGCGATCTGGGGGATCGACTCCTTCGACCAGTGGGGGGTCGAGTTGGGCAAGGCGCTGGCGGTGGCGATCATCCCCGAGCTGCGGGCCCGCGAGGAGCCGAAGCTCCGCCACGACAGCTCCACCAACGCGCTGATCCGCCGCTACCGCCAGGCGAAAGCACAGGAGTAGGAAGTGCTCGGCCTCGACGCCCTCCCGCTCGCGGCGTCGGCGTCCAACCTGCTCGCCGCCCGCGAGCTGATGGCGTTCACGCTCGCCTTCCACATCGTCCTCTCTTGCCTCGGCGTCGCCCTGCCGGCGATCATCCTCATCGCCAACTGGCTGGGGCTGAAGCGCGACGACCCCGACGCGATGCGCCTGGCGCGGCGCTGGTCGAAGGCGATGGGAGTGACCTTCGCGGTCGGCGCCGTCACCGGCACCGTGCTCAGCTTCGAGTTCGGCCTGCTCTGGCCGAACTTCATGTCCCGCTTCGGCGACGCCTTCGGGATCGCCTTCGCGGTCGAGGGCCTCTTCTTCTTCACCGAGGCGATCTTCCTCGCGATCTACATCTACGGCTGGAAGCGGCTCAGCGGTTGGGCTCATTTCTGGTCGGGGGTGCCGATGGTGATCACCGGGGTCGGCGGCGCCTTCTCGGTCGTCACCGCCAACTCATGGATGAACCAGCCGCAGGGCTTCACCCTTGACGCTGCCGGCAGGGTGGTCGAAACGGAGCCCTTCAAGGTCCTCTTCAACCCGGCCTGGGGTTACGAGGTCCCGCACATGATCCTCGCCGCCTACATGGTCGCCGGCTTCCTCGTCGCCTCGATCTACGCGGTCGGGATGCTGCGTGGGCGACGCGACCGCCTGCACCGGCTGGGGATGCTGATCCCGTTGACGATCGCGTTGATCGCAACCCCGATCCAGCTCTTCGTCGGCGACACCGCGGCGCGTGCGGTCGCCGACCACCAGCCGGCCAAGTTCGCCGGCATGGAGTGCATCCAGAAGACGGGGGACAACCAGACCGAGTACGTCGGCGGCATCTGCACCAGCGATGGGGTGAAGGCGGCGATCCCGATCCCCGACCTCGACTCCTTCCTGGTCGGCTTCAGCGCCGACACCAAGGTGACCGGGTTGGCGAGCATCCCGGTCGACGAAAGGCCGCCGGACAACACGCTGCTCCACCTTGCTTTCGACGCGATGGTCGGGATCGGCACGGCGCTGCTGGGCCTCGGCCTCTGGCTCGCCTTCGTCTGGTGGCGCCGTCGCGAGATCCCACGCACGCCCTGGTTCCTGCGCGCCGTCGCGATCTCCGGCGCCGGCGCGATCCTCGCCCTCTGGTGCGGCTGGATCGTCACCGAGGTCGGCCGCCAGCCCTGGATCGTGCAGGGCTACATGCGGACCTCCGAAGCGGTGACCGAGGCGAAGGGGATCTGGTTCGCCTTTGCAGCGGTGCTGCTGCTCTACGCGGCGCTTGGGACGATTGCGATCCTCGTCCTGCGCTCGATGTCGCGCCGCTGGCGCGAGCAGGGCGATGAAGCGGGGGATGGAGAGACCCCCTATGGGCCGCCCGCTGAGTTGCCGGGGGCCGCGCCATGACTCGCGCCGACGTCGCCGCGGCGATCCTCTGGATCGGCGCCACCCTGTATGCCGTCTTCGGCGGCGCCGACTTCGGCGGCGGGCTCTGGGACCTGATCGCGGGTGACGCCGAGAGGGGCGAGCGCCCTCGGGCGCGGATCCAGCGCTCGCTGACCCCGGTCTGGGAGGCCAACCACGTCTGGCTGATCTTCATCCTCGTCGTCCTCTGGACCGCCTTCCCGGAGGCCTTCGGGGCGATCATGTCGACGCTGTACGTACCGCTGGCGCTGGCCGCGGTGGGGATCGTCCTGCGCGGTGCCGGTTTCGCCTTTCGCAAGTCGGTCGACTCGTTGCCCGCGCGGCGAGCTCTGGGGGCGTCCTTCGCGATCTCCTCCGTGATGACGCCGTTCTTCATGGGGGCCGTGGTAGGGGCGATCGCGGCTGGAAACGTCCCGGCGGAGGGCAACGGAGCCTCCTTCTCCAGCTGGCTCGAGCCGCTGCCGTTGCTGACCGGGGCGCTGTTCGTCGTCACCGGCGCCTACCTGGCGGCGATCTTCCTCGTCGCCGATTCCCACCGCGCCGGCGACAAGGAGATGGAGGGCTACTTCGCCGGCCGTGGGCTGGCCGCGGGACTGCTTGCCGGCGTCCTCGCGCTGGCCGGGATCTTCGCCCTGCACGCCGATGCCCGCTACGCCTACGAACGCCTCATCGTCGAGGGGCTGCCGTTGGTGATCGTCTCGGTTCTCTGCGGCTTCGGGGCTCTGGCGTTGCTGCTCGGGCGCGGCCGCCGCGGCCTGCGCCCGCTCGCCGTCGGCGCGGTGGTCGCCGTGATCTGGGGCTGGGGCGTCGCCCAGTTCCCCTATCTGCTGCCGACCTCGCTGAAGATCAGCCAGTCGGCGGCGCCCGGACCGACCCTCGACGCCGTCCTGATCGTCTTCGTCGTCGCGGCGATCGTCGTCCTGCCGGCGCTCGGCCTCCTCTACTGGCTCAGCCAGCGGGAGCTGCTCGGTGAGTGAGGGGGGCGGCGACATCCGTGCCGTCCTCTTCGATATCGACGGGACGCTTCTCGTAACCGGTGGGGCGGGCGGCGTCGCTTGGCAGCGTGGCTTCGAGGAGCTCCACGGCGTCGAAGCCGACATCGACGAGCACACCGACGCCGGCATGACCGACCCCGAGATCGCCGCGATCGTCTTCCGCGAGGTGATCGGCCGTGAGGGCAGCCCCGAAGAGCGCTCGAAGGCGATCGGCTGCTACCTGAAGCACCTGCCCGACGCGGTGGCCGAATCGAGTGGCTACCAGGTGATGCCGGGAGTCGAGGAGCTGCTCGACCGATTGATCGACGAAGGCGTGCTGCTCGGTCTGGTCACCGGCAACATCGAGGCGGCCGCCCACATCAAGCTGGCGCGCGGCCATCTCAACCGTTTCTTCAGCTTCGGCGGCTACGGCTCCGATTCGGCCGACCGCGTCGAGGTGACGAAAGCCGCCCTGCGCCGTGGCGAGCTGGTCTCCGGCGGCACCCTGGACGAGGGCGCCTGCATCGCGGTCGGCGACACCCCACGCGACGTCAAGGCCGGGCACGGGGCGGGCCTGAAGGTGGCCGGTGTCGCCACCGGCAGCTACGGCGTCGACGAGCTCGAAGCGGCGGGTGCGGACTACGCGCTGCCGACGCTCGAACGCACTTATTTCCATCTTTGGCAATAACCCTTGTGGGCCGACCGCGGGCTGCGTAGCCTGAGCGGGTGCGCCCTCTGGCGGGTGCGACTGGATCGCAGGGACCAGCGGGGGGCCATATGCGGGGGGGAAGCGTGGATCTCGAAGGACGGAACGGCGTCGGCTCGTGAAGCGAGCAGTCGCGTTCCTTGCATTCTTCACATTTGCTGTTCCGGTGGCATCCGCAAACGGGGCGGAATTCGGGATCGTGCCCGGAAGCGTCGCGATCAGGGCGATCGATGCGGAAGGTCATCCGGAGGACCGCGCCGGCTCGCATCCCGATCGATTGCAGATCGATTTCGGCCTGAACGTCGAAGGCACGGGCACGTCGGCGAGGGATCTCGTCTTTGAACTGCCGCCCGGCCTTGGTGGAAATCCAGGCGCCGTCCCCGAGTGCCCGCGGGAGCTGTTCGAAAAAGAAGAATGCTCGACCGAATCGCAGGTGGGCGCCGTCAGCCTCAAGCTTGCCGGCGGCACTGAATCGACGCTGCCGATCTTCGAGCTGGAACCCGCGCCGGGTGAATTGCTTGCGTTTGGGTCAACCGCGGGCTTTGACGTTCCGCTGACGATGGAACTGCGCCCCGATGACTTCGGGATCACCTTCAAGGCGAGCGATCTGCCGGAAGCACCGCTGAGCGAAGGTCATATCGAGCTCTGGGGAGTGCCGGCCGATCGCCAGGCGGGGCCGCCCATCCCTCGACATCCGTTCCTGACCCTGCCGACACGCTGCGGGGTGCCGCTGTCCGTCACCTTTCGCACCAGGTCCCGGCAGACCGACGCGCCATGGTTGAGCGAAAGCGCGGAAGCCGACACTCCGCTCAGCGGTTGTGAGGATCTGGCCTTTGAACCGCAGCTCGGGTTGACGCTCGGCAACCCCGTCGCCGACTCGCCGACCGGGACGCGGATGGACATCACCGCGCCGCAGGACGAAGATCCCGACGGCAGGGCGAGCGCGCAGATCAGGAGCGCCGTCATCGAACTTCCCGAAGGAGTGACGGTCTCACCCGGCGGCGCGGTCGGATTGACGGCATGCAGCGACGCTCAGCTCGGGTTGGGCGAGACAAGCGCAGCTTCGTGTCCGCCGTCTTCAAAGGTCGGGACGGTGGAAGTGGTGTCGCCCGTGTTGCGTGATCCGCTGCTCGGCGACGTCTACCTTGGCGCGGAACGTCCGGGGGAACGCTTTCGCCTTTTCATCGTCGCGCCCGGCCCCGGTGTGGTCATCAAGTCCGTCGGCGCGTTGCACGCCGACCCCAACTCCGGCCGCCTCTCGGCTGCTTTGAAGGACCTGCCACAGGTGCCGCTGAGCCGGTTGAGCCTGAACATCGACGGCGGACCACAGGCGCTGCTCGCCTCGCCCCTGACCTGCGGCTCCTTCTCTTCCTCCGCCGGCTTCGACCCCTACAGCGGCGGTCCGTCGGCTGGGTCGGCCGCGTCGGTGACGATCGGTCCGAATGCGGGCGGTTCGCAATGCTCAGCAGCTCCATTCTCACCGAGGCTCTTCGCCGCCGGCTCCAGGCGCGCGGCTGGGCGTTCGACCGCTCTGACGCTCACCCTCGCGCGCCGGGCGGGCGAACAGCTGACCAGGCGTTTCGCGATCAGCCTGCCCGAGGGCCTGACCCCGGCCCTGGGTCAGATCGAACCCTGCTCGGACTCCGCTGCGGCGCTCGGCGCCTGCCCGGCCGGCAGCAGGCTCGGCTCCGCGTTCGCGGAGGTCGGCTCAGGCTCGAGCTCGGCCGCGCTGCGTGGCGATGTCTACGTCGCGGGCCCCTATCGGCGGGCCCCCTTCAGCCTCTTGATGACGTTCGGCGCCACCATCGGCCCGTTCGACCTGGGCAAGATGGTCGTGCGCGCCGCCATTCAGATTCACGGCCGCACCGGGCGGGTCACGATCGCGACGGACCCCCTGCCGTTGCTGGTCGAAGGTGTTCCCGCCAGGATTCAAACGATCGGGATGTCCCTGGATCGCCCGGGGGCGATTCGCAACCCGACCTCGTGCGAGCCGGCGGCATTCGACGCGACCCTCGAAGGGAGCGGTGGCACGACGGCGACGGCGACGAGCACCCTTGCCGTGAGCGGCTGCGACAGGCTGGGGTTCAGGCCCCGTTTCTCGTTGGTCCTGTCCGGGCGCTCGCAGCTGCACAGGCACGGCAGGCCGAGCCTGCGGATCTCCGCCCGCCTTCGGCCAGGTGACACCAACCTGCGCGCCATGCACCTCTCGCTTCCGCGAGCCCTCCAGTTCAGCGTTGCCGGCCTGACGGAACTCTGCCCGCGTCAGGATGCGACCGACGGCCTCTGCGCGTCCGGGGCACAGGTCGGCACGGCCACTGCCCAAAGCCCGCTGCTGGGCACTCCGCTGCATGGCGCGATTTACGCGGTTCAGCCGACGGCCGACGGCCTTCCCGACCTCTGGTTCAGCGTCGCGACGATGGGCCTGCGGCTGGACATGAGGGGCAGCACCACGGCGCGACACGGTCACTTCGTCACCAACCTGGTGGGATTGCCGGACATGCCGCTGTCGGCATTTGCGATGCAACTGCGCGGCGGCAGACATGGAGTCCTGTCCCTGCGCACGGACCCCTGCAGCCATCCCCTGACCTCCTCCTCGCTTGCATCTCGCTTCGTCGCCAAGGGCCAGGACGGAGCTCAGCAACGGGGGCGGTTGAGCGCGAAGGCACGCTGCGGCAGGACCCCGACCTCCCGAGATGGCTGACTTCCTGACAAGGCGGGCACGCCTGGTGATGGTCGTCTGGCTGGTCCTGGTGGCCGGGCTGGCGCTGCAGGGACGCAACCTCGACCACGAACTCAACCTGCACCCGTTCTACGTCGCCGGCAGCCAGAGCGAGCGGGCGCACGAAATCGCCCTGCGCGAGTTCGGCAGCGAGTACGCGATGGTGGTGCTGTTGCGCGGTCCGCAGGTCGAGGTCGAGAGTCAGGGGCGGCGTCTGGCGAGTCGCTTCGGCCGCATGGCGGGAACGTTGGTGGTCTCTCCCTGGAGCCCCGGCGCGGCGGTCGAGGGACTCCGGCCCGCTCCCGGTGAAGCGGCCATCGTGGTGCGCGCCGAAAGCGGGGACGGGGAAGATGCGTCGAACCTCCTGCCCCCTGTCGAAAGGCAGGTTCATGCGGTCGTGGGGGGCTCCGTCCACGCCAGCATCGCCGGCTTTCCCTCGGTCGTCAAATCGCTCATAAAGGCAAGCGGCGATGCGACCGCGGTCGGCGAGTCGATCGCCATACCGGTGCTGTTGATCGTGCTGCTCTTCGTGTTCCGCTCGGTCCTGGCGGCGCTGATGCCGGTGGTCGTCGGTGGGGCCGTCGTGGCCGCATCTCGCGGTGTGCTGAGCTTGCTCCTCGGGGTCACCGAAATCGACCTGCTCGCCGCCGGCGTGGTGGGAATGATGGGACTCGCCCTTGGGGTCGACTACTCGCTGCTGGTCGTCTCGCGCTTCAGGGAGGAGATGGCGGACGGCGACGTCCCGGAGGCCGTGCGGAGGACGGTGAGGGCGACCGCACGCTCTGTCATCCCGGCGGGCGGCGGGCTGCTGATCGCGATGCTCGCGGCGACCCTGGTGTTTCCGGGGGCGGCTGTGCGTTCGGCGGCCCTTGCCGTGGGCACGGTGACCGTGCTCAGCGTGCTCTCGGCGCTGTGCGTCGTCCCCGCCCTGCTGACATTGCTCGGCACCAATCTGGACCGCTGGTCCCTGCCCCAGCGCGGTGCCTCGAGGGTTGCACCCCAGCGCTGGGCGCGTCGACTCTCCGGCCATCCTCGCGTGGTGGCGTCGATCATGATCCTGCTGCTGTTCTTCGCCGGCTGGGCATTCACGCTCAAGTCGGGAGCCGGCAGCATCGCCTTCTTGCCGTCGGGGGATGCCGGGCGCCGCCAGCAGGAAAGCGTCGAGCGGGCGCTCGGGCCCGGATGGGTCGCGCCGATGGAAGTCATCGTCAACGGGCGCGGCAGCCCGATCACATCGCCTGGTCGGTTGCGGGCCCTCGCCGCCTTCCAGCGCCGAGTCGAACGCGACCCCGGAGTCGAGGCCGTGGCCGGTTTCGCCAGGATCGAGAAAGGCGCCGCGCAGCTGACGGGTATCGAAGGAAGCCTGGTCGAGCAGGAACACGGGCTGGCCCGGCTCGACACGGGCATCTCGCGGGTGCACGACGGCGCGACACTGAACACCAGCGGCTTGCTCAAAGCGGCGGAAGGCGCCAGGCAGCTTGATTCCGGGCTTGGCGTAACGCACAAAGGAGCGGGGCTGCTGGCCAGCTCGCTACAGGCGGCGAGCACCGGATCGAAGCAGCTGACCCAGGGTCTCGGTCGCGCCGACGAAGGAAGCGGCGAACTGGCCGAAGGAACGACGAAAGCAAGCACCGGCGCCGGGCGCCTCGCCGAAGGGCTCGAGAAGGCCCAGGAAAAGACCGGTGAAATCGGGGCAAGCTCGCGGTTGCTCCAGAGCGCGATGCGGTCCGGGGAAGATCGACTTGGTGAACTGCACAGCCCGCTCCAGGACACCGCCGGCCGGCTTGCCGTGGCCTGGCAGGCCCTGCAGCGGATGACGACCGGTCGTGGCGACCCTGAATACGCGGCCGTGGTCGAGGCGATCGAAGAGGCGAACCGGCGGCTCAGCGGAACAGACATACGAACGGGGGAACAGGTCGACCCCTCCTACGGTGGGGTGGAGAAGGGCGTCGAACGCGCCGAAGGTCAGTTCGGCGTCGGTCTCTACCTGTCCACGAAATTGGGCAAGGAGGGTGGCCAGGCGCAGGTTGGGATCAAGAAGCTGGCGAGGGGCTCCGCACGCCTCGATCGCGGTCTTCGCCGCCTGGCGACCGGCAGCCGTCAGCTGTCGGGCGGAATCGCGAAGCTCTCACGCGGCGGCGAGAAGATCCCGCCGTCGCTGAGGAAGCTGGGGGAAGGATCGGAACGCCTCGTCGCCGGCCTCGGCCTGCTTGGGACCGGCGCGGGCCGTCTCGCCGACGGCCTCGGAGGCGGGGCTCAGAAGTCGAAGCTGCTGACCGGGGCGCTGCGTCGAATCGGTCTGGGGCTGGAACGCCAGAGCGGACCGGACGGGAGCGGCTCTCAGCTCGATCTCCTGCACCGGCGGAGTCCGGGCCTGTTCAAATCCAGCTACTTCGTTCTGGCGGGCCTCGATGGAAGCCCGCCTGCGCGCCGTGAACAACTCGGCTTCCTGGTCAACCTCGACCGGGGCGGGCAGGACGCGCGCATGCTGGTGATCCCGAGCAGTGAGGCAAACAGCGCCGAGTCCAGCGAAACCAGGGATCGCCTGGAACAGGATGCCGCGATTCTCGCCCGGAAATCCGATGCGGAAGTGGTGGTGGGGGGCGTCACCCCCACCGAGCTCGACGCCAATGACCTGCTCCGCGGACAGGCGCCGCTGATGCGCATCGTCCTCTCGCTGGTCAGCTTCCTCGTCCTGATTCCGGTGGTGCGATCGCTGACGATCCCACTGCTCGCCGCGTTGCTCAATCTGATCACGGTTTCGGCGAGCTTTGGTCTGGTTGCGTTGCTGTTCAACGGCTCCCTGCTCGGCGGGCCGGGCTATGTCGAAACCTCTGTGATCCCGGCGACGCTGCTGGTGATGTTCGGGTTGGCGATCGATTACGAGGTGTTCGTGTTTGCGCGGATCCGGGAGGAGTACGTACGCACCGGCTCGTCAGAGGCGGCGATCAGGGATGGCCTCGACCATGTCGCTCCCGTCGTCACCGGTGCGGCCCTGATCATGATCGCGGTCTTTCTCGCCTTCTCGGTCTCCGCCTTCATCCCACTCCGCAACTTCGGAGTGGCGCAGGCGATCAGCGTCTTCGTCGACGCCTTCATCGTCAGGCTGATCGTCATACCCGCGGCCATGACCCGGCTGGGCAAGTGGAGTTGGTGGATGCCGAGATGGCTCGATCGGGCGCTGCCGGGCGGGACCCCGGTCCCTGCCGAGCCGTTGAAGGGCGATGCCGTCTGAGGCTACGGCGAGCTGCCGAACACGGAGCTGACGCTCTCGCGAACGTCCGGCGAGAGGCGGAAGCGGGCGGCTGGGCGGCCTGACGTCTCACCGTCGCTCTTGCCCGGCCGCTCCTCGATCACGCCGAATGCCCCCAGCACCTCGAGGTGCCGGCGCAGCGTCTGGTAGCTGGCCTGGCTGCGGGTCGCCAGCTCCGACGCGGTGGCCTCGTCAACCTGACTGAGGGAGCGAAGGATCTGAAGGCGGACCGGATCGGCGACGACGTCCAGCCAGCCCGGTCGCTGCTGCGTGCTCGAAAGCGCTGCCGGAGACGCACCCACTCCGCTTGATACCTCCCAGGAGTCTGCGTAGAGAACTGTCTTGTTTATACATCACCGGCGAAATGGCGTCGGTTAAGCCTGTGGTAGGAGATCTCGGATCAGGCCAGCGAGCAGCGAGCCTGGTAGATCGAGAGAAAGCCGCTCTCGAAGCCCCTGCGGGCCATGCGCAGGTAGAGGCGCCAGACGCGCACCCGTTCCGGGCCGGCGAGGCGTACAGCCTCGTCCAGGTTCTCGTCGAGGCGATTGGCCCAGTGGCGCAGGGTCTCTGCGTAGTCGGCCCCGAACTCCTCGACATGGCGGGTGATGAAGCCCGCCCGTTCCAGTGCCAGCAGGACCCGCGAGAGGTGCAGCGGTTCCGCGTCGGGGAAGACGTAGCGCTCCGAGAACGGACCGGCCTCGGGATCGCTGTGGCGGAGACGGGCGATGCCATGGTTGAGCAGCTGCCCCTCGGGTTTCAGAAGACCGGCCAGAGTGCGGGCGTAAACGTCTATCTGCGTGGTGCCGACGTGCTCGACCATGCCGATGCTGGCGATCGCGTCGAAGCGCTCGCCGGCGAGGTCGCGGTAGTCCATGACGCGGATCTGGACCCGGTCGGCGACCCCGGCCGCCTCGGCTCTTTGACGCGCCTTCTCGGCCTGGGGGGGCGAGAGCGTGATGCCGAGGACGTTGGCGCCGTGCTTGGTCGCCGCCCAGAGCGGGAAGCTGCCCCAGCCGCAGCCCACGTCGAGCACCCGGTCACCCTCCTTCAGGGCCAGCTTGCGGGCGACGGTCTCCAGCTTCTCTTCCTGCGCCGCCTCGAGCGTCTCGGCGCCGCGCGAGAAGATCGCGCAGCTGTAGGTCATCGACTCGTCGAGGAACAGCGAGAAGAACTCGTTGGAGACGTCGTAGTGATGGCGCACGGCCTCGGCGTCGCGCTCTTTGCTGTGGCGGTGACCGCTCGGCCGCAGCTCGGCGGCGGGCCGGCGCGGAGGCCTGGTCAGCCCGACGGCGCGCACCGCGCCCAACAGCAGCCGCGCCTTGTCGCTGCCCTCCAGCGGCGGTGGCTGCCATCCGTCGAGCAGCTCGATCACCGCGTCGATGTCGTCGACCTCGATCTCGCCGCTGACGTAGGCGCGGCCGAGCCCGAGCTGGCCGGGCGCTCGCAGCGCGTGCGCGGCGGCGCGTGGCGAGCGCACGTAGAAAGTAGGCCCCCCGCCGTCGTTCGAGGGCAGCCGCGTCCCGTCCCAGAACTCGACCGTGAAGGGGCGCTCCGGGATGCGGCCCTCGATCTCTCGCCGCAGCGTTGCAGTGCTGGCAAACGGCATCACCAAACCCTATAGGCACGTTGCAGCGGCTTTCCCCTCCGTTCCGCCGTATGATCGTCGGGCGTGGCAGGACCTCTCCCATCCGACATCCAGCCGGTCGCCAACGAGACGCGCGACCGCATCATCACCGGCCTCGTCACCCTGGTGCCTTTCATCGCGATCGGCTTCGCGGGCTGGCAGGTTTGGGGCAAGGCGCTGCACTGGAGCGACGTCTTCCTCTTCGTCGGCATGTACGTGCTGACCGGATTGGGGATCACGGTCGGATTCCACCGCCACCTCACCCACCGCAGCTTCAAGGCGAAACGTTGGCTGCACGGGTTGTTGGCGATCCTCGGCTCGGCGGCGATCGAGGGCCCGGTGATCTCCTGGGTCGCCGACCACCGCAAGCATCACGCCTTCTCCGACGAAGTCGGCGATCCGCACAGTCCCCATGTCGATCATGGACACGGGTGGAGCGGCGCCATGCGCGGCCTCTTCCACGCCCACATGGGATGGCTCTTCATCCACACCCAGCGCGGCAACAAGGAGCGCTTCGCGCCCGACCTGCTCAAGGACCCGGTGATCAACTGGGTCGACCGCACCTTCATCTACTGGGCGATCGTCGGTCTCCTGGTTCCCTTCGCGCTCGGCTGGGTGATCGGCGGCACGCTCTTCGCCGCGGTCACCGGCTTGCTCTGGGGCGGCCTGGTCCGGGTCTTCGTCCTGCACCACTTCACCTACAGCATCAACTCGCTCTGCCACGTCTTCGGCAACCGCGACTACGAGACGACGGACGAGTCGCGCAACCTGGCCTTGATTGCGATTCCGACCCTGGGCGAGGCCTGGCACAACAACCACCACGCCTTCCCGACCTCCGCCGTCCACGGCCTCGGTCGCTGGCAGGTCGACGTCTCGGCGATCGTCATCGACGGCCTCGAGAAGGCCGGCCTGGTTTGGGACGTCGTTCGCGTCTCCCCGGAACGCCTGGCGACCAAAACCGCCTCTTAGAACCTCTTAGGGCGATTCAGCAGACCGGTACCAGTCGATCCAGCTATCGCAGGCGGCACGCAGCGGGACGATTCGGCGCTGTCCGGCGGCGACGGCGATCAGGTTGCCGACGGCGGCCGTGCCGTCGTAGCCGCTGAGGCGCTGCAGGAAGCTAGGGTCGGCGGCCGCGATCGTGAACCTCACCTTGCCGCCCCGGCTCGCGTAGACGCCCGCCGGCCAGAACTGACCGTCGTTGGCGAGGCTGATCGTGTTGGGGCGCTGGCCGTCGAGCGCAGGCACCAGCTCTCGGCGGAAGCCGGCGGTGCTCAGCGTCAGCCTGAAGGGGGAGAAATACTGGAGTGAGAGCCGCCAGCGTCCCCGCGGCAGCTCGACCGTCTGTGAGGCCGTCTCACCGGTGCGCAAGTCGCTGCCTTCGCGCCAGTGGGACTTCGGCCCGATCGCGACGTCCGGAAAGAGCGAGGCGCGGCCCGGGTTGGAGAGGAGGATGCGGATCTCCGGCGAGGCGCAGCCCGCCCGCGCTCCCGCATTGGTGCCCTCGAGCAGCACATGACGGTCGTGCGGCGTCGGCCCGGTCCTTTTCCAGAGCAGGTAGGAGGGAGTCGCGGCGATGCGCTTGAAGTTGGGCGGCGCCTGGCTGTTCCAGGCGGCCCGGCCGGTGATCACGTAGGGGAAGCTGTCAAGGGTGCCACGCGAGAAGGAGTCGAAGTCGATCGGGCTGTAGGCGTCGCCGGTGTCGAATGGCTTCTCGGGGTTGGGGGAGACGTCGCCGTCGGGGAACTCGACCAGCGGCACGTGGGTGTCCGCGCCGAGCAGCTCGTAGGCGGCATAACGGTCCTGGCCGGCGTAGAGGACCGGCTTACCCCGCACGATCGGCATGAAGGCGCGCAGCTCGGCGCCGTGGCCGGGCGGCCCGACCGGCGCGTCGCGCAGGGCAAGGAAGCTCGAGTAGGCGGCGCCGCCGATGAAGGCCACGGCAAGCAACCCCCACCCGGCGCGCATCGCCAAGCTCCGCCGCCCCCCTGCACCCGCGTTCGCACTTTTCCTACCTATAGTCGGATAGCTGCGAACGCGGGATGGGGCGAGCTCGGTGAGGAGGGGGCGGATCGCGACCAGCATCGCCAGCGGGGCGCCGATCATCAGCGCCTTTGCATGCGAGTAGTCGCCGCTGCTCGGCAGCGCGGCGAGGTAGAGGACGACGCAGGCGCCGAGTCCGATCGGCACCGCGAGCTCGCGCCGGCGCACCCACCAGACCACACCGGCCAACACGGCGAGCGCCCCGATCGCCCCGGCCAGCCCGGTCAGGTGGGCGCCGCCCGGAGCTTCGAGGCGGTAGTTGGTGGTCGGCCACACGCCCAGCGCCTCGAGCGGAGAGACCGGGCCATAGGTGTTGCTTCCGGCCACTTTGTTGAAGCTGTGGACGAAGCCGAAGGGACCGACGAGGGTCGCCGCGGCCGCGATCGCGACCAGAGCCGCGATCGCGACCAGGGTCGACGGCCGCAGCAGGAGGCGCAGCAGCGCCCGCGGAGCCAGGGCCCGTCGCACCTCGGGAAGGGTGAGGCTCCAGAGGGCGACGATCGCGATCGGCCAAGCAAGTCCGGCGAAGCTGTAGGAGAAGAAGATGCCGCCGGCAAGCGCCAGCCAGGGCAACACCATCCGCGCCCACGCGACAGACGTGCCGGTTGTTAGCCGCCCATATGGGCGGCTAACAACCGGCACGTCCTCCCGGGCTCGGAGCCGTTCGATGTCGCGCAGACCGACCGCGACGGCGAGCACGAAGAGTGCCTCGGCGGTCTCCTTGAAAGCGCCCTGGGCGAAGTAGGAGGCGGCCAAGTAGGGGACGGCGACCATCATCGCCGCCAGCAACCGCCGCGCCGGGCCGAGGCCGGGCAGCGCCGCCAGCGCCGTCAGGCCGGTCAGCACGCCGATCGCGAAGATCTCGCCGACGAAGGCCTGTCCGAGCCCGATTCCGGGCAGCGCCGCGGTCGCCACGGCGAGCCCGTGTGGGCCGAGCGGGTAGCCGGAGTCGGGGAGCGGGCCGATCCCACTGCGCAGCCACTCCGCCCAGGCGAGGTGGAGGCCGAGGTCGTTGTTGAATCCGACTCCGAGCAGGCCCCAGCGACCGCTGATCGCGAAGGGGATCGAGAGCACGATCGCGATCGTGATCGCGATCGGCAGCCCGCGCCGCAGCGCTTCGCGGCCGCCGCGGGCAGGGCGCACGATGACAATCGCCGCGGCGAGGACGAGCAGCAGAACGAGGCCCAGCGTCGCCGAGGTGCCGTGGCCGGGGGCGCGGGCGAGGACGCCGGTCACGGTCAGCACCGCGCCGAAGCCGGCCGCCGGCTCCAGCCACGACCAGGAGTCGCGCCCGGCGAGGAGGAGCAGAGCGCGCCCGACGAGAAGCGAGGCGACGCAGATCAACGCCGCCGAGACGTAGGTCCCGATCATCAGAGAGCGGAACCTATGTCAGCGGCCGCAAGTTGCGCAGCGAGCCTCAGAACTTCTCGGCCGCCCGTTCGAGCGTCTCGCGCAGGTTCTCTCCGCGCAGCGGCTCGGCGTGCCCGGCGGCGACCACGGCCGGTTCCAGCGCCGCCAGCTTGCGCACCGACTCCTTCGCCTTGGCGTGGTCCCAGGCCCAGGCGGGATGGGGGACGCTGGCCTCGCCCGGCGGCAGCGGTTTCAACCGCGTCGAGTCGACGAAATAGACGACGTCGCTGACCAGGGCCACCCGGTCGCTCTCACGCCATAGCCCGATCAGCCCCGGGGCGTGGCCGGGAAAGTGGATGACGCGGAAGCCGGCCACCTCGTCGCCCTCGGCGACGGTGCCGTCGATCTTCACCGCGCCGCCGTCCCAGCGCCGCAGCAGCGTCGGGTAGATCCAGCGCACCGGCGCCACCGGCAGCTGTGAGAGGTCCATGTAGGGGGCGATCGCGGCGTCGCTTTCGGCGTCGGCGACTTCGTCCGGATGGCAGTGGACGGGAACGCCCATGAAAGGCGCCGTGCCGCGGTGGTCGGCGTGGGCGTGGCTGAGCACGATTCGCTTCACCCCGCCGAGGCGACCCGCCGCCGCCTTCGCCGCCTTCGTCATGGCCTTACTGCCGGCGTCGAACTGGACCAATCCGCCTTCGTCCTCGAGGAAGTAGATGTTCATCCCCTTGCGCAGGTCCCCCCGCAGCAGCCATACGCCCTCGGCGATCCTCTCCATCGCACCAGCGTACCCCGGCTAGGCTGCCGAGGCCGATGCCGATGCTGTGGAAAGCCATGATGGCGGTTCTCCTCGCCTGCCTCCTCGCGGCGATGGCGATCGCGATCGTCCGTCTTGCGACGACGCCAACCGAGATCCTTGGTGACGGGTTCCGGGGTCTGCCGGCGCAGCACCGCGGTGTAACGCGTCGCTAAGGATTGCCGGTGGGGTGCGCGTTAGTATCGGCGCGGCCGGACCAGCGAACCAGAGGAGGCGGCGTGTTCACTCGCATCGTGGTTGGAACCGACGGATCGGAGACCGCCGCAGAGGCCGTGCGCCAGGCCGTCGACTTGGCCAAGCTGGCGGGCGCCCAGCTCAGCATCGTCAGCGCTTACGAGCCGGTGTCGAAGCGTCGCATCGAGGGCGAGCAGCAGGACGCTCCGGCGGACGTCCAGCATGAGATCGGGCCGCGCGAGGACGTCAACCTGGTCCTGGATGCCGCCGCGGCCGCCGCCAAGAAGGAGGGGATCGAGGTGCAGACCCACCCGGTCGAGGCCGACCCGGCCGAGGCGATTCTCAACGTCGCCGAGGAGACGGGGGCCGATCTGATCGTCGTCGGCAACAAGGGCATGACCGGCGCCCGCCGCTTCCTGCTCGGCAGCGTCCCCAACAACGTCTCGCATCACGCTCCTTGCAGCGTGATCATCGTCCGCACCACCTGAGGCCTCAAGGCGACGGTTCCGTGGCTCGTCCGGCGTCGATCAAGCCGGCGCCCTGCTGGCTTGCCGGCAGGTCGAGGCTGCGGGCGGTCTTGCGCAGCCGTCGCGTCAGCTCGTTCACCCTCCCTTGCGGCGAGGCATCCGGGTTCAGCACACCGCTGGCCAGCACCATCGCCGCGACTCCGGAGACGTGCGCGGCGGCCATCGAGGTCCCGGCGTAGCTGGCCGGCTCGCCGAAGCGGCGGGTGTTGCCGCCCTGAAAGGTCACCTGGTAGATCGGGCGGTTCGACACCGACGGGCAGCTGAGGACGGGGACGCCGCCGCCGGGCGCGACGAGATCGACGCCCTTGCCCGGCAGCAGCGAGTAGGCGCCGAGACAGCCTCCCTCGGTGGTGCCGCCGACGCCTATCGTGCGCGGCCCGGTCGCCGGCGCCGAGATGCAGGACTCCGAGCCCAGGTTGCCGATCGAGGCCACCGTCACCACCCCTTTGTGGTACGCGCGGCGCAGTTCTTCGTCGATGCCCGGCACGGCCTTGTTGCAGCCGAAGTTGAAGCTCATGTTGATCACGTCGGCGCCGTGGGCAACCGCGAAGTGGATCCCCTTGGCGATCTCGTCCGCCCGCCCGCTGCCGTGCCGGTCGAGGACACGGACCGGCATCAGCTTGGCGCGGTAGGCGAGTCCGACCAAGCCGATCCCGTTGTTGGTCTTCTCGGCGATCGTGCCGGCGACGTGGGTTCCGTGCCCGTTCTCGTCGAGTGGCAGGCGGTCGTTGTCGACGAAGTCGTAGCCCGGCACGAACTGGCCCGAGGCAAAATCGGGGCTGATCCGAAACCCGGTCCCCTCGTTGCGGTAGGCGATCCCGGTGTCGAGGACGGCGACGGTGACGCCCGCCGCCCCGCGCCGCTTTGCCGTGATCAGGTTCTGCCAGGCGCGCGGCGCGTCGATCCCGCCCGGAGAGACCGGAAGCAGCGCCGTCCCCACTCCTTCCCAGGGCAGGAAGTTCCACTGCAGTGAGACCCAGCCGCCGGGCGGACCGGGAGGGCTGGTGATCGTGCCCGGATCGTTTGGGATGGCGGAGTCAGGCAGGAGCGACGCCTTCGCCGACGCGGTGGCGATGTAGTCCGGGGTCGCGTAGGCGACCCGTGGGTTTCGTCGCAGGGAAGCCGTGGCTCGTCGCACGCCAACTCCGGGCGGCAGGTCGACGACGCTCCCGCGCCGCTGGCCCGTGAACTTGAGGACGATCCGGTGCGGCGCGAATTCGCGTGCCCGGGAGATGCCGGTCGAGGCGCTTGCCGGGCCGGCGATGCCGACGCCTGCAAGCAGCACGACGACGGCAGATATTGGAAGGCGTCGAATCATTTCGGTTTCTTTGCCCGCGGGGTCCCTGTGCCTGGCGAGCCTGCCAATAAAACACCTGCTCACCGAGGAAGGTGTCGGTGCCACATACTCTCGAATCGATGACGGACGATGCCCCAAGCAGCGACGACGGACGTTTGATGGGTCTCGCGGTCGAGCGCGCTCTGGAGGCCGAGGCCCACGGCGACGTGCCGATCGGCGCCGTCGTCTCCCGTGACGGCGAGCCGCTCGCCGCCGCCGGCAACGAGCGGGAGCTGCGCGGCGACCCCACCGCGCACGCCGAGATCCTCGCGATCCGAGCCGCCGCCGGAGCACTGGGCGGTTGGCGCCTGCCGGGCACCACCCTCTACGTGACGCTCGAGCCCTGCGCGATGTGCGCCGGGGCGATCGTCCTCGCCCGCATTCCGGAGGTCGTCTTCGGCGCCTCCGACCCGAAGGCCGGCGCTGCCGGCAGCGTCATCGACGTCCTCCGCGAGCCCACCCTCAACCATCGCCCGCGGGTGAGGGGTGGAGTGATGGAGGAAGAGTGCGCGGCGTTGTTGCGAGGCTTCTTCGCCGCCCGCCGCTGAGCGGAGTCAATACCCTTGGACATCCCGGAGAGGTGTCCGAGTGGCTTAAGGAGCGCGACTGGAAATCGCGTGGACGGGGTTAACCCGTCTCGTGGGTTCGAATCCCACCCTCTCCGTTGTTTGCCTTCGGGATTAGTAGAAGTGCTGATACCGATACAGTGCCGCACGGGGACCTGAGGATGGGACCAACTGCGCCACTCGACGACGGGGCCGGAGGGAATGATCTCCGGCGTCGTCGGTTCCTGCTTGCTGGCGTTCTCGCGGTATTGGTCATCGCCTTAGTCGCCTTTGCTTCGACGCAAGGGGGAAACGAGGCCTCGCTCAACCCGATCGCGCAGGCGGCGGTGCGAACGCAGAAATCTCCGGGCGCAAGGACCCTTCTCCATGCAACCGGCCATAAACAGTCCGGGTCTGGTCCGATCGAGATGAGGGGCTGGGGCGCGTTCAACGGCCAGACCAACCGCAGTGAGATGACGATTACCGCTCACGGCCCAACCGGTGATTTCGAGATGCAAAGCGTCGCGAGCGGGACTCATGTGTATTTCAAGTCGGAGGCATTTCAGTCAGAACTCCCTGGGAACGACGAATGGATGGGGCTCGATTTCAGCCAATACGCCCAGTCGGACGCTGCCCTCCCCGCCAACTCCGATCCAATCTCGGAACTCGACCTGTTGAAAAGCGCGAGCGACGAGTTTGAAACGCTTGACAAAGAAACGATCCGTGGCGTGAAGACGACCGGATATCGAGGCACGTTTGACACGGGCCTCGAGTTCGAAACGTGGATCGATGGCAAGGGGCTCGTGAGGCGAATGAGGTTCGAGGGGAGCCCGAGCGACCCGACCTCTCTGGAGATGACCATGGACTTCTACGACTTCGGCATCTCGCCCGACATTGAGCTGCCGGATCCCGACACCGTCTTCGACGCTACGGACCTGGCCGGTCCCGAAGCGGGCCCGGGTGATTCCAACTAGTCCGGTCACCCGACGAGAACTCGCGGGCGGGGTCATCCGATGCTGCCACTCGTCCCGCTATGGGAACGCCGCAGCGCCCGCTCGACGATATGCACGTCGGCGCCCTTTCAGCCTGCTCACGCCCACATCAAGTCTCAAACAAAATGTAGGACGAGGCGGCTTGATGAAGGTCAATGATGCTGTTCGCGACGAAAAGACCACAAGCTGCCAGCAGCAGCGCGACACTTGAAAAGTCAAGCACGAAGAAAGCGACCAGAACCAGACCAACCATCACCGCAAAGAGACCGTTGTTTCTCGCCCAGACCCTCCTGCCTGGACCGCTATCGTCTCTTGGCGTTATGAAGCTCAGCCATATGGCGTTGAGCAGCAACAGGGTGATGCAAATGCCAATGAAGTGGATTACAGGGGCGTGCATCGGCTGAGTGCTTTCTGTCATTTCCGCAAAAGCCTCACATATGCCGAAAAAAAGAATTGAATGAAGTAGGGCAACCGGAAAGTGGTACAGCATCAGCGGGCGAAAAATTTTCTTCGCTGCTTTCTTTGCCCTTATATGATGGAGGGCGTACGCATAGAGATTGCGCGTCACCCAAAAGAAGCGCATCGCCAGCATCAGGATCGTAATAAAGGCGATGCCGATGAGAACAGGTGACAGAGTTCCAACGCCTGATGTGCCGCGCGCAAAGATCGCTGGGTAGAGAGCTTCGACTGCGACTTTCAATCCCAACGTCATCACAACGGCATAGACGGTCTGTGCGACGTTCATCCCGGTTCTTATGTCGTCCTTGGTCAGTAACTTGGTCGGTGGCGAACTGGGCTTCTCCCCAGCGACCTCGTCTGCGGAGGGGACAGCGTCGGGAGGTGGCGTATTCATTGTTAGTTCGTCGTCGTCTCTGTTCGTGGCCGCCATTCAGATCGACAATAGAGTGCTCAGAGGTTCCTATTCGATGGCTACCGCAATGTGCGCGATTTAATTCGCGCCCAGGTGTCTATTTGTTGCCGCCAAATGCTTTGGCGACCTCCATCACCTGGTTGACGACGGTCTCGGCCTTGCCCTCTGGCAGGTGGGCAGCGTAGACCTGCGCCTTTGCCCCCTCTTCCTGCTGGCCTTTGATGGCGTTCTTGGTCTGGTCGGTGCCGACCTTGACGCCGAAGTAAGCGCCGACCATGGAGCCGATCACGGCAGCCGTCGAGCCCGCGACCGTCGCCGCGGTCTCGCCACCGGCGATCAACGCCCCGCAGGCGATAGCCGCCACCGCTATGACACCGGCGACGACCGCGACCAGGCCCCCTATTTCCTTGATCTTTTCTGCCGAGTCCTTGGTCTTGTCGGTCCCGGCCGGGTCCTTCGTCTCATCCGCCATCATGCGCCTCCTGTTTGGGTGCGCAGAACCTACCTGCACGAGATCGGATTGATCAAGCGCTGCGGATCGACCGCTCCCGTAGCGAGGAGTTGCTCAGGCAGCCAGGGCTCTGGTGGTCGATCTGCCGAGCGGCATCACGATCGGCTCGGGCTCCGCTGAGGCAGCCGGCCGGTGGCCGCGCAGCCGCTCGTGGCTGCAGACCACATAACACCACTCCATCAAGCGCATCCGCGAGGCGGAGTCGATCTCCTCGATGGTCGCCCCGACCAGGTAGTTCCCTTCGGCTTCGCGGCAGGAGCGGATCTCGACCTGGGCTGCGACCTCGTGCGCCTCGCCCGCGGCATCCTCCAGCTCGAGCAGGACGGCGGGGCGTTCACCCTCGGTCACCGGCGCATCGAGCACCAGCCCGATGCCGGCGGCGCTGGCGTCGACCAGGCGGCCGCCGATGTGGCCGCCGCCCGTGAAGCAGTGTGCCGGCGCGGCTCCCTCGAAGCGGTAGATCTGGCGACGCTGCTGGCGGCGGCCGACGGCGAGAAGGGTGCGCAGGACACGGCGCAGCTCGATCAGGCCCAGCAGTGGGACGATGACCGCGGCGATCCCCGGCATGTCCGGCAGCGGACCGACGCCAACCAGGTCGAGTAGGCGCAGCGCGGTCCCGCCGGCCAGGACCATGGCGGCGAGCATCACCAGGTGCAGCTTGCGGACCGCGGCGATCCCGCCGCCGTCGGCGCCCTGCTTCGGCGTCACCTTGAAGGCGGTGTGGCCGGGGCGGACGATGCAGCGCAGCGCCCGCGTGTAGATCTCCATCGTCATCAGCTCGTAGTGGGCGGTCTCGCCTATCCGCATGTAGCCGCGGGTCAGCGCCGAGCCGGCCAGCAGATTGAGCGAGACCGAGGGCAGCCAGAGAGCCGCCAGGGCGAGCACGCTGATCTTCATCGGCAGCTCGCCGGTCCACATCACCAGCCCCAGCGTCGCCAGCAGCAGCAGCCGCATCGGTGGCGCCAGGTAGGCAGCGAGGCTGACGAAGTAGGAGAGGCGTTGCAGGGGCCGCAGCTCGCGGGCGCGCAGCGGTGACTCCGGCAGGGTGAAGACGGCGAGGTTGCCGCGCGCCCAGCGGTCACGCTGCAGGAGGTAGCCGTCGAGGTCGTGCGGGGCGAGACCCTGGACCAGCACCTCGTCGTGGTAGCGGCTGGTCCAGCCGTGTCGCTGCAGGCGGATCGTCGTGTGAAAGTCCTCGGCGATCGTCTCGGTTGCGACGCCGCCGATCTCGATCAGCGCCTCGCGCCGCAGCAACGCCGACGAGCCGCACCAGTAGGCGGCGCCGTGGCGGTCCTTGCCGGGGCAGACGACGCGATAGAAGAGCGACTGCTCGTGACGGCCGACGACGTAGTGCTGGACCGAGTCGTGGTTGAAGAAGTCGTGCGGGCTCTGCACCAGCGCGACCCGCTCGTCGTCGAAGTAACCGACTATCGCGTCGAGCGCATCGGGCATCGGCACGTGGTCGGCATCGAGCATCAGCACCAACTCGCCGTCGGTACGGGGGAGGGCGGCGTTGATGTTGCCCGCCTTGGCGTGGGAGTTATCGGGCCGGGTCAGGTAGCGGGAACCGGCGACCCGCGCCAGCTCCCTCATCTCTGGCCGTCGCCCGTCATCGAGCAGGTAGGTCGTGTGTGGGTAGGCGAGGGCGCGGCAGCCGGCCAGGGTCGCCGCCACCACCTCGACCGGCTCGTCGTAGGTGCAGACGTAGACGTCGACCTTGCGTCCCGGCGTGGTGGGCGGGCGCACCGCGGTCGGTCGCGACCACGAGTACCAGGCCAGCGTCCCGAGTGCCCACAGCCCGTAGACCTCGGTGACCAGCAGCATCGCGAAGGGGAGGGGACTGGCGCCTTCACCGCTCCAGCCGATCCGCCAGGTCAGGTAGCCGAGGCCCCAGAGCAACGCCAGCACGGCGAATGCCCGCAACGGCAGCGGATGGCGGTCGAAAAACCGGCCGATTGGAGTCTGCTCGCTGCCTGGCACGCCTCTACATCGGCCCGGTCCGGAAAAGCCTTGAACCGTGGCGACGCTTCGGCACCTCGGATCACGGGGATCAGTTAAAGAGAACGAGTCTCACTCTTATGTTAGGGTGCCCAGCGTCCGGCACACAGAGGTCGCCGCCAGGACTACAGCCACCCCGTTTCAAGGAGACCCGATGTCCCGATCAAGCGCCCGCGCTTCCGCCGCCCTCCTCCTCGTCGTCGCCGCGCTGGCGGCGACGCTGCTCGCCGGATGCGGGGGGTCGAGCTCAAGTGCCACCAGCTCCTCCGGCAAGCTCAACGTCGTTGCCGCCGAGGACTTCTGGGGCAGCATCGCCGAACAGCTCGGTGGCGATCAAGTCGAGGTGACCAACATCATCACCAACCCCGCCGCCGACCCCCACGACTACGAACCGACCTCAGAAGACGCGCGCACGATGGCTGGGGCTCAGATGGCGATCGTCAACGGGATCGGCTATGACCCGTGGGCCTCGAAGTTGCTTGCCGCCAACCCCAGCTCGGGGCGGACCGTTCTGACGGCCGGCGACCTGCTCGGCTTGAAGGAAGGGGACAACCCCCACCAGTGGTACTCGCCGGCCTCCGTGCAGAAGGTGATCGAGCAGATCACCGCCGACTACAAGCAGGCAGACCCCGGCCATGCCGCCTACTTCGATGCCCAGCAGCACCGCTTCGAGACGGTCGGCCTCGCTCGTTACCACAGCCTGATCTCCCAGATCCACTCGCGCTACGCGGGCACGCCGGTCGGCGCCTCGGAGAGCATCTTCGCGGCGCTCGCCCCCTCCCTCGGCCTGAAGATCCTCACCCCGACCGGATTCCTCGACGCGATCTCCGAGGGCACCGACCCGACGCCCGCCGAGAAGGCAACGACCGATGGCCAGATCGCCGACAAGCAGATCAAGGTCTGGGTCTACAACAGCCAGAACGCGACCCCCGACGTGCAGCGGCTGAACGACGCCGCCAAGGCGGCGGGAATCCCGGTCGCCACCGTGACCGAGACCATGACCCCCGAAGGCGCCGGCTTCCAGGCATGGCAGTCGCGCGAGCTGGAAGGGCTGTTGGCGGTGCTCGCCAGGGCAAACGAAGGGGGATGAGCATCCAGGCCGCCAGCAGCGGCGTCCAGCCAGCCGGCCGGCAGGAGGCAGCGGAGGCGATCCGGCTCGAGGGGGCGACGGCTAAGCGCGGCGCTCGCCCGGTTTGGTCAGGTGTCGATCTCAGCGTTCGCCAGGGCGAGTTCGTGGCTGTGCTCGGTCCCAACGGCTCGGGGAAGTCGACCCTTGTCCACGTCCTGCTCGGACTCTTGCCACTGAGCGAGGGCAGGGCCACGGTCCTCTCCGGCCGGCCAGGGTCCGCCAACTCCCAGATCGGCTACCTGCCGCAGAGGCGCAGCTTCGACTCCGGAACGCGGGTTCGCGGCCTCGACCTGGTGCGCCTGGGCCTCGATGGGACGCGCTGGGGCTTCCCGCTGCCGACGGCGCTAAGCGCCCGCGGGCGCGCCGCCGCCAGCCGCGTCGAGGAGACGATCGAGCTGGTCGGTGCGAGTGCCTATGCCTCGCGGCCGATCGGAGCGCTTTCGGGCGGGGAGCAGCAGCGCCTGCTGATCGCCCAGGCGCTCGTTCGCCGCCCGCGCATCCTCCTGCTCGACGAGCCGCTAGACAGCCTCGATCTCAGCAACCAGGGTGCGGTCGCGGCGCTCGTGCAGCGGATCTGCAAGGAGGGGGTGACCGTCTTGCTGGTCGCCCACGACGTCAACCCGATCCTGCCCTACCTCGACCGGGTGATCTACTTCGCTGGGGGCAGCGGCGTCGAAGGAACCCCGCGCGAGGTCATCACCGGGCCCACGTTGAGCCGCCTCTACGGCGTGCCGGTCGAGGTGCTTGAGACCTCAGACGGCCGTCTTGTAGTCGTCGGCACCCCCGAGCCCCCGGCCCACCACCACCCGCGCCACGATCATGGCCATTGAGCTCGCCGGGCTCTCTTGGAACCCGGTCAGCGACCTCGAACAGTTGACCGAATTTCCCTTCATGGTGCAGGCGCTCGAGGCCGGCACGATCGTCGCGGTGATGGCAGGGGCGATCGGCTGGTTCATGGTGCTGCGCCGGCAGACCTTCGCCGGCCACACGCTCTCGGTCGTCGCCTTCCCCGGCGCGGCCGGCGCCACGCTGGCGGGCCTGCCCATCGCGCTCGGTTATTTCGGCGCCTGCGGGATCGCGGCGCTCGCGCTCTCCCAGGTCAGTCGCCCCGGCCGCGAGTCCCCCAGCAGCGAGTCGGCGGCGATCGGCGCCGTGCAGGCATTCGGCCTCGGCCTCGGCTTCCTCTTCGTCACCCTCTACAGCGGCCAGCTCAGTGACCTCGAGTCGCTGCTGTTCGGAACCTTCCTAGGGATCACGGCCGCCCAGGTGCAGACGTTGCTCTGGGTTGCGCTGGCTGCCCTCGCGGTTCTCGCCGTGATCGGACGGCCCTTGCTGTTCGCCTCGGTCGACGGCGCCGTCGCCCGTGCGGCGGGCGTGCCGACCGGCGCGCTGGCGCTGGCCTTCCTGCTGCTGCTCGGGTTGGCGGTGGCGGCGACGGCGGAGATAACGGGCGCGTTGCTGGTTTTCGCCCTGCTCGTCACCCCGGCCGCCACGGCGCAGCAGATCACCGCCCGGCCGGGTCCCGGTCTGGCGCTCTCGGTGGCGCTCGCCCTCACGGTCACCTGGCTCGGCCTCGGGATCGCCTACTTCTCGCCCTATCCGGTCGGATTCTGGGTGACGAGCCTCTCCTTCGGGCTCTACACGGCGGTTCGGCTCCTCCTCGGAGCCCTCGCCCGCCGCGGTCCCGAGCCGCTCGGAGCGCCCGCCTGATGTTCGCCCACGAGTTCATGCGCAACGCCTTCCTGGCTGGCAGCTTCGTCGCCGTTGCCTGCGGCCTCGTCGGTTACTTCGTCGTCCTGCGCAGCCAGGTCTTCGCCGGCGACGCGCTCAGCCACGTCGCCTTCACCGGGGCGCTTGCAGCGGCGGCGGCCGGGATTGACATCAGGCTCGGGCTCTTCGTCGCGACGACCGCCGTGGCCATGGGGATGGGACTGCTCGGGGCCCGAGCCCGCCCCGACGACGTCGTCATCGGCTCGGTCTTCGCTTGGGTGCTCGGCCTCGGCGCCCTTTTCCTCTCGATCTTCACCAACGGCTCCAGCGGTGAAAACGGCACCGCCGCCGTTCGCGTCCTCTTCGGCTCCATCCTCGGGCTCTCGGCCGCGGACGCCCGGCTCGCCGCAGTGATCGCAGTCCTCGCCGCGCTGGCCCTTCTTGCCATCGCCCGCCCGCTGCTGTTCGGCTCGCTCGACCCCGACGTTGCGCGCAGCCTCGGCTTGCCCCTGCGCGCCATCGGCGTCGGCTTCTTTGCCCTGCTGGCCGTGGTTGCCGCTGAGGCGACTCAGGCGGTCGGCGCACTGCTGCTGCTCGGGCTGCTCGCCGCGCCGGGCGGCGCCGCGCGGCTTCTGACCGACAGCCCCTGGCGGGGCCTGGCGCTCTCGGCGGCGCTGGCGCTCGTCTCGATGTGGGGTGGGCTGGCTCTCAGCTATGAGGTCGCCTCGCTGCCGCCCAGCTTCGCGGTGATCGCGATCGCCACCGCCTTCTTCGCGATCGCGGCGCTTCTCGCGCGGTTGAGGTCACCTCTCACCGGCTCGGATGGAGGAACCGGGAGATCGGTCTTTAGGATCGAGACATGACGACAGCCGCCCAAACGAGCTGGGCCGAGCACGCTTTGGCCACGCTGCAAGGCGCCGGCTACCGTCACGGCGGCGCCCGCACCGCCGTGGTCGAAGCGCTCGCGCGCCACGATTGCGCGGTCACCGCACTGGATCTGGATGACGAGCTTCGTCGCCGCAAGCCCGCGGTCGGGCGCGCGAGCATCTACCGCGCCCTCGAGCAGCTCGAGCAGCTCGGCGTTCTCCGCCGACTCGAAGTCTCGAGGGGAATCGCGGGCTACGAGCGGATCGAGCCCGACGGCGAGCACCACCACCACGCGATCTGCCGCGACTGTGGCCGGATGATTCCGTTCGAGGACGCCTCGCTGGAGCGCGCGATCGACAAGGTGAGCGGGCGGATGAGCTTCGACGCCGTCGAGCACGAGGTGACGATCCGCGGGCGCTGTGAGCGCTGCGCCGCCTGAGGGCGCTCGGCTAACGAGCCGCGGTTTGCCGTGATCGCCTCAGTACCCGATGGGATGGCGGACGACGAAGCCCTTCGGATATGGGGGATCAGCGTGCCAGCGAGGGCCGGTGGTGCCGGCGACGTCGCCGCCGGTGTCCCAGCGCAGCCCGGCGATCACCGCATAGACGTGCTTGCGGTTGGCGTAGATCGTGATCCAGCTGCCTGGCCCCGGAGCGCCCCAGGTCGTGAACGAGCCGGATACCAGTGGAGCTTCGAGCAGACCGCCGCCGTGCAGCGCGTAACTGACCGACCCCGAGCAGTCATAGCCCCGATCCCACCAGCGGGCGTGCCCACCGCCCCAGACGTAGGGGGTGCTGCGAATCCGGTTCGCGGCTGCGATCACCTGCTTGACCACGGGGGGAGCGCCCGGCGGCGCGACCGCCTTTTCGCCGATCAAAGTGGACATTGTCGCTTCGCCGGTTGGGGCTTCTTCCGTGCTGGCTTCGGGCCTTGGCGAGAAGCCGCCAGGGGACGCCTGGGCGGCAGCGAGGAAGGTGCAGGAAAGCGCCAGGATTGCGAGCGTGAGCGTGGTGATCAGGGCGGCGCGGTTGAACACGTCGAAGCCCGCCACGCTCCACCGCTGCCTTTCCCTGTTGGCTCCATTGCTCTGGCTCACCTCGACTACATCGGGCAGGGGCCTCTACCGCTGAGATCTGCATATTGAGGCCCAGTCATCGCCGCCACGGCTGGTGCAATGCCAAGTCAGCTTTCGTTCAGGTTCCCGGAGAAAGCTCGCCGATAGGATTTGGCTTGGCAGTGCCCCGGAGGGGTGCCGGAGTGGTTGAACGGGGCAGTCTCGAAAACTGTTGGCGTCGCAAGGCGCTCGTGGGTTCGAATCCCACCCCCTCCGCTTTGCAGACGGCGAGAAGCGTCCAGCTGGATCCGGCTCTCAGGCGTCGCCGACGCGGAGCACGAGCTTGCCCGTGTTGGTGCCGTCAAAGAGCATGTTGACCGCCCGCGGGAGCTCCTCGAAGTCCTCGACGACGGTCTCCAGCGGCTCCAGCTTCCCCTCGGCTATCCAGCCGGAGAGCTCGGCGACCGCCTCCGGCAGGCGACCGAAGTGGTCGAGGACGATGAAGCCCTGGACGGTGGCGCGCTGGACGAGCACGTTGCCGAACGTGCGCGGGCCTGGCGGCGGCGCGCTGTCGTTGTAGCCGGAGATCAGCCCGCAGAGCGCGACACGGGAACGCAGGTTGAGGCGCGCGAAGACCGCCTCCATGATCTCGCCGCCGACGTTCTCGAAGTCGACGTCGACGAGGTCGGGGGTAGCGGCGACCAGTGCTTCCTGCCAGCCGTCGGCCTTGTAGTCGACGGCGGCGTCGAAGCCGAGCCGATCGGTGAGCAGGGCGCACTTCTCGGGACCGCCGGCGATGCCGACCACCCGGGCGCCGTCGAGCTTGGCGATCTGGCCGGCGGCCGAGCCGACCGCGCCGGCCGCGGCGGAGACGACCACCGTCTCGCCCGGCTGCGGCTTGCCGATGTCGCGCATCCCGACCCAGGCGGTGAGGCCGGTCATCCCGAGGATGCCGAGGAAGGCGCTCGGCGACACCCCGGGGATGTCGGGAACCGGCTGCAGGGGCGCCGTGTCAGAGGCGACGAACCACTCCTGCCAGCCGACGAGCCCCTGGACGAGCTGCTCCTCCTCGTAGTTCGGGGTTCGGGATTTGACCACGCGCCCGAGCCCCAGCGCCCGCATCGTCTCGCCGATCGCGACAGGGGGAAGGTAGGTGGGCAGGTCGTTGATCCAGCTCCGGTTGGTCGGGTCGAGCGATATCCACTCGACACGGACCAGGGCCTCCCCATCGCCGATCTCCGGCAGCTCCTGCTCGTCGAGCTCGAAGGTGTCGGCGCCAATCCGCCCCGTGGGGCGCTCGCGAAGCAGGAAGCGACGGTTCAGCTGGGACACGGCGCGAGCCTATCGCGACGCCTCGGGTTCTTCACCCGGTCCGCCGGGAGGGACGAAGCGGCGTGGCCGAGGCACCACCGACCATGCGAGCCCGGCGTCGCAGCAGCTCGCGCTCGCGGGCGTTCTCCGTCATCGCGGCGGCGCGCTCGAATTCGCCCCGCGCCTCCTCCGCGCGGCCGAGCTTCGCGAGCAGGTCGCCGCGCACGCTGTGCAGCAGGTGGTAGCGGCTGAGGGAGCCCTCGGCCGCCAGGCCGTCGACCAGCTCCAGGCCCGCCTCCGGCCCGAACGCCATCGAGACCGCGACGGCGCGGTTCAGCTCCACGACGGGAGAGGGCGTGAGTT
Organism: uncultured Solirubrobacterales bacterium; assembly: GCA_963706605.1. Classification (GTDB taxonomy): domain Bacteria; phylum Actinomycetota; class Thermoleophilia; order Solirubrobacterales; family 70-9; genus VRUE01. The sequence goes on along the minus strand of OY970165.1, from coordinate 800,052 downwards.
GGGCGAGGGCGTCGTAGAGCGCTGCGATCCGCTCCCAGTCGGTTTCCTCCGCGGTTCGCGCTTGCGCGTGGCAGGCGGCGATCGCCGCCTGCACGGTGTAGGGGCCGAAGGCGCCTCGACCGAGTCGTTCGGCCCGCTTCAAAGCCGCCAGCCCTCGCCGCACCAGCAGCGGGTCCCAGCGCGCCCGGTCCTGGTCGAGCAGCAGAACCGGCTCCCCCGCGGCGTCGATCCGCGCCGTGGCGCGCGAGGCCTGGATCTCCATCAGTGCCACCAGGCCGTGGACCTCCGGCTGTCTCGGCGCCAGCCCGGCGAGGACTCGGCCGAGGCGCAGCGCCTCCTCACAGAGGTCGCGCCGCATCCAGCTCTCGCCCGCGGTGGCGGCGTAGCCCTCGTTGAAGACGAGGTAGATCACCTCCAGCACGGAAGGCAGCCGCTCGTCGAGCTGCTCGGCGCGCGGCACCTCGAACGGCACTCGCGCCTCCTTCAGGGTGCGCTTCGCCCGCACGATCCGCTGCGCGACCGTCGACTCCGAGACCAGGAACGCCCGCGCGATCTCCTCGGTGCTCAGCCCGCCCAGAAGGCGCAGGGTGAGCGCCACCCGCGCCTCGGTCGAGAGCAGCGGGTGACAACAGGTGAAGATCAGCCCCAGCAGGTCGTCTCCCAGCTCCTCGTCGAGCGTCGCCTCGTGCTCTGCCGCGTCCATCCCCATCCGCATCCCCGCCTCGCGCACGAGCTGCTCGCGCCGGTCCTCGAAGCGCCTGCCGCGCCGGGCCAGGTCGATCGCGCGGTTCTTCGCGGTGGCCATGAGCCAGGCGCCCGGGTTCTCCGGGACGCCCGACTCAGGCCACCGCTCCAACGCCGCCAGCAGCGAGTCCTGCGCCAGATCCTCGGCGAGGCCGACGTCGCCCGTCATCCGCGCCAGGGCGGCGATCAGACGCGCCGACTCGATCCGCCAGACGGCCTCGACCGCCCGCTGGGCAGGATCCCCGCTCACGTCTGCTCTGGCGGCCTCTCCGACAGCTGCCCGGCCTCCTGCACGTCCTCGGGGAAGTCCTCCATCTCGTAGACGCGGCGCACCTCGATGAAGTCGCCTTCGGCGCCCGGGCAGCGCGAGGCCCACTCGACCGCCTCCTCCTTCGAGGAGACCTGGATCAGCCAGTAACCGCCGACGACCTCCTTTGCCTCGGCAAAGGGGCCGTCGGTGACGGTCGGCGTGCCGCCGCTGAAGCGCACCCGGGCGCCGTCCGCGGGCGAGCGCAGCCCGTCCAGCGAAAGCAGCACGCCGGCTTTGTTCAGCTCCTCGTTGTACGCGGTCATCGCCCCGACGTCCTCGGCGCTCGGCTCCCACTCGGCCGCATCGGCGCCGATTCCCGGGTACATCAGCATCATGAATCGCATCGTCGTCTCCTTGGGTAGTCGTCAAACACTCCACTACCCATACGACGAACGACGACCCGCGAAATCGACACGGGGCGGGCACTCCGCTCTCAGCGGCGCGGGCCGGCCTCGCATTCATGGGATTGGCCCCAGCCGGGGAGGCCGTCGCACTGGTCGTAGGCCGACCCGCCGTAGAGCTGGTCGGTGTCTGGCCCGCCGTAGAGCTGATCGTCGCCGCCTTCGCCGTGGCAGCCGTCGTGTCCCGGTCCCATGCGGCAGATGTCGTTGCCGGGCCCGCCCCAGCATCCGTCGCTGCCGGCGCCGGTCTGGCAGTAGTCGTCGCCGGCCCCGCCGACGCAATCGCTGTTCTGCTCACCGGTGATGCAGATGTCGTCGCCGGCGCCGCCGACGCAGCGGTTGCGCCTCGCTCCTTCCGAGTAGCAGGTGTCGGGCTCACCGTTGCCGATGAACTTGTCAGAGCCGTCGCCAAGGTGGACGATCAGGGGCAGGGGCAGGGCCTCCTGCACCTCGACCCTGTCGCCCGACGGGCCCATGTCGACTTCGATCGAGCCGACCCCGCGGAGCGGGCAGACGGCGAGCTTGCGGTGGTGCCTGAGCCGGCATCCCGCCCCCGCGGTGGGTCCCATCCGTCCCTGGACGACGAGATCTCCACCGCGCACCGTCAGCTCCAGGTGCGAGCCGGAGGCGGCGCCGTGGACGACGACCTGCCCCTGCGGCGACGCCGTTGCGCAGCCGAAGGAGAGCAGCAAGATAGAGGCGGATACGATGGCGAGAGCCACCCGCCTGGCCCCCCGGCTGATTTTCCTGCGCGAATCGCGAGTCAAATCCGGGGCAGGTTAGACGATTGCGCCGATCCATTCCTGCTGTGCTCAGAACTACAGCGTAATGGCACTTATCCGCTACGTTTGAGTGGTGGCGCGCGATGTGCTCGATGAGCACCGCCTGCGGAGGCTGATCGATGTCGGCAGGGGGCTCGTCGCCCAGCTCGATCTGGAGGCGGTGCTGCTCGAAGTCGTCGATGTCGCGCGCGAGCTGACCGGCGCCCGCTACGCGGCAATCGGCATCCTCGACGAGGACCGCCGCGAGCTGGAGCGCTTCATCTACGTCGGCATCGACGAGGAGACACGGGCGAAGATCGGCGACCTGCCACGCGGTCGCGGCGTGCTCGGTGAGCTGATCCGCAACCCGTCGCCGCTGCGGTTGCGCGAAGTCGGTGAGCACCCGCGCTCCTACGGCTTTCCGCCCGCCCACCCTCCGATGCACAGCTTCCTCGGCGTGCCGATCGTCGTTCGCGGTCAGGCCTACGGCAACCTCTATCTGACCGAGAAGGAGGGGGAAGACTTCGACGCCGCCGACGAGGAAGCGGCGGTGATCCTCGCCGAGTGGGCGGCGGTGACGATCTTCAACGTTCGTCTCTACGCCCAGTCCGAGGAGGAGCGCGGGGCGCTGGAGCGGGCTGTGCACGGGCTCGAGGCGACGACCGAGATCGCCCGTGCCGTTGGGGGTGAGACGGATCGTGCGCGCGTGCTGGAGACGATCGCGAAGCGGGCTCGGGCGCTGGCCGGCGCCGGCTCGCTGCTGGTCCTCTTGCGCGAGGGAGAGCGCTACGAGGTCGTGGCGGCGGCTGGCGAATGCGGCGGTGCGCCGGTCGGCCGCTACCTGACGATCGGCGCCGGGGAGCCCGCCGAGGCGCTGAGCGCGGTGCGGGGCCTGGGGATCGAGGCGCGCGCGGCTCTGCTCGCCCCGCTCCGTTTTCGTGGCAAACCGCTGGGGGCGATCATCGCTCTCGACCGGATCGAGGAAGGCCCGGACTTCTACGCCGAAGACGAGCGGTTGCTGATCGCCGCTGCGGCGAGCGCCGCCAGCGCCGTCGCCACCGTGATATCCGCCACCGAGGAGCGGCTGCGCCTGAGCCTGACGGCGGCCGAGCGCGAGCGCGCACGCTGGGCCCGCGAACTGCACGACTCGATTCTGCAGGGGCTCGCCTCGCGCCGGGTGCTGCTCTCCTCGGAGCTGAAGCGGGGGGCCGGGCCGGGGCTGGAGGCGGCGGTCGCCGAGGCCTTGGAGGACATGGGCCGCGACATCGACGAGCTGCGCTCGCTGATCACCGAGCTGCGACCCGCGACCCTGGACCAGCTCGGCCTCCTCGCCGCGCTCGAAGACCTTGTCGAGCGCTTCGGGCACGGCGCCGAAATCGAGGTCGCTGCCGATCTCTCGATCGGCTCCGAGCGGCTCGATCCCGAGCTGGAGACCGCCGTCTACCGGCTCGTGCAGGAGTCCCTCACCAACGTCGCCAAGCACGCCGGGGCAAGCGGCGTGACGCTGCGGGTGAGCTCTGGAGAGGGACGCCTCGACGTGCTCATCTCCGACGACGGGCGGGGCTTCGACCCGATGGCGAAGCGCGGCGGCTTCGGCCTGGCCGGGATGCGAGAGCGGGTCGAGCTGGCCGGGGGAGAGTTCCAAGTCGAGTCGAAGCCCGGCGCCGGCACGCGGGTGATGGCCTCGGTGCCGTTCCGCTCCCAGTCCGGCGGCCCGGCGAGTGCTGATGCTCCCGCTCGGAGCGAAGAAATTCCCTCCGACTAGGGGAGAAATACACGCGGTCGTCGCTTCAACCGCTATGCGGGAGAAAAAACAACCGCACCCTCTGAATCTCGCCAATCTGGCAAAGCGCCAGCACGGCGTCGTATCGATCCGCCAGCTGCTTGGTCCGCTTGGTTATTCGCAGAGCGCGGTCAGCAGGGCGGCTGCAGCCGGCCGTCTGCACCGTCTTCATCGGGGTGTATACGCAGTCGGCCATACGCATCTCTCTTGGCACGGTCGCTGCCTTGCGGCCGTGCTCGCCGCCTCCCCCGGCGCTCTGCTCAGCCATGTATCCGCAGCGTGGCTCTGGGGACTTCTCAGACAGCGCCCCGGTGCAATCCACATCACCGCGCCGACCCGGCGACGGAGCAGGGCAGGGTTCACCCTCCATCATGCCCGTCTCGCCCCGGACGACCGCGCCCTCCATGAGGGCATTCCGGTTACCGCTGTCCCGCGAACTTTGCTCGATCTTGCCGCCACGCTGCCTACCGACCGTCTCCAGCGGGCGATCGAGCTTTCCGAAGAGCTGCGCCTGTTTGATCTTCGTACGGTCGACGCAGTCCTCGCCCGCGCCGGCGGCCATCCGGGCGCCGGACGCTTGCGTCGAGCGCTCGCTCTCTACCGCCCGCCCGCCTTCACCCGCTCGGGTCTCGAGCGTCGCTTCGTCGAGCTGGTGCGGGAAGCACACCTGCCGGCTCCCTCGATGAATTTCAACCAGGGTGGATATGAGCTGGACGCCTATTGGCAGGAGGAGCGTTTCGCGGTCGAACTCGACGTCTACGAGACCCACGGCACACGTGAGGCCTTCGAGCGCGATCGTCTGCGACAGGAGGATCTGAAGCTGATCGGAATCGAGATGATCCGGGTCACCGGCGCTCGCCTCGACCGCGAACCCCAGGAGGTGATCGAGCGCGTCGCCACGCTGGTGGGGCGGAGGCGCCGTGAACTCGGCGCAGCTCGCTCAGGTCTCGACGAGGCCTCTGGAGAGCGCGCAGCGGACTAGCTCGGCACGGCTGCTGACGCCGAGCTTCTGCTGGATGTGGGCGCGGTGGGTCTCAACCGTGCGGACGCTGATGTAGAGCTTCTCGGCGATCTCGGCATTGGTGTGGCCGAGCGCGATCAGCCGCAGCACGTCGGTCTCGCGCTCGCTGAGATCGGTCGCCGCCGGCGCGGGTTCGGCGGCCAGGCGCGCTCCCAGCGCCGGCTGCAGATAGGTGATCCCCGCCGCGGCGCTGCGCACCGCCTGCACCAGCTCGTCGTCGGCCGCCTCCTTCAGCACGTAGCCGAGCACCCCCAGCTGCAGCGCCTGCCGCGCGAATGCGGGCTCTTTCTGCATCGTCAGGACGACGATCTTCGTCTCCGGCGACACCTCCCGCATCTCCGAGATCGCCTCCAGGCTGGGCCGGCCGGGCATGTTGAGGTCGAGGATCAGCACGTCCGGCTTGTGCCCCCGCAGGTAGCGGATCGCCCCCTCGGCGTCCTCTGCCTCGGCGACCACCTCGAAGCCCGGCTCCTCCTCCAGCAGGACCCGCAGAGCCCGCCGCACGACGGTGTGGTCGTCGGCCAGAACGATCGAGATCCCCTCCGCCATCAGGCTGATCCTACGCCGCCCCGCCACCCCATACCACTCTCGTTCCTTGACAATTCCATACTCGTATGTTTATCCTGGCTCAGTTTGTTTGGGAACGCGTTTGTTAGTTCCAGGAACTGGCTCGTTTGCCCAACCGACCACAGGGACCACATAACCGAGTCCGCCACAGGGGCCGCAAGGGAAGCGGCAGGCAGGGGCTCAAGGGACAAGGAGAGAACGTGAACGTAAGGGCTCGCAGCGCCGCCATCTTCGGCCGTTCCACCACGCGGTGGAACCTACGTCTGGCCCTCGCCGGCACGCTCGCGCTGGCGGCAAGCCTGCTGCTCGGCACCTCCCTGGCCTCCGCAGCCGTCCCCGCCGTAAGCATCGAAGCGGCAACCGAAATCGGCTTCACGGTCGCCAAAGCCGCGGGCAAAGTCGATCCCCAGGGCGAGGAAAGCAGCTGCCACTTCGAGTACGTGACCGAAGCCCAGTTCGAAGCCACGGGCTTCGAAGGTGCCGGCCAGGCTCCCTGCGACGTCGAACCGCTGACCGGCTCAGACCCGATCGCCGTCCACGCCCAGCTCAGCGGCCTCGCCTCGGAAACCACCTACCACCTGCGCCTGGTCGCGAGCAACGAAGACGGGCCGAGCGAAGCGATCGCGCCGAGCTTTGAAACCGAAACCGCGACCTTCCCCGCCCTGACGGTCAAAGCATCGAGCGAAGTCGGCTTCACCAAAGCCAAGATCTCAGGCGAAGTCGATCCAGAAGGCGGCAACCAGGACAACGGCGAAGCGCTGCCGATCCTCTGGCAGTTGCAGTACCGCCGCGCCGATGAACCGACGAACTGGCAGCTGGCAGAACCGGAATCGACCAACCCGATCGAAGGCGCGCAAGCCGAATCGAGCGGCGGCATCGAAGTCAAAGCCGGCCTGCAGGGTTTGACCCCCGGAACCGAATACCGCTACCGCCTGCTTGCCTCTTATGCCGGGCACGAAGTCCTCTCTCCAGAAGAAAGTGAACTGGAAACCGAAGCGGCGGCCAAAGCGACCGTCACCGGCCTGCACCTCGTCTCCAAAACCTCCACCGAAGCCCACTTTGAAGGTGAAGTCGACACCCACGCGCCAAAGGACGAATCCGAAACCTCCCCAGCCGAAGAAGAAGCCTTCGGGGCGGAATGGAGCTTTGACCTCGGCGGTACCAGCGGCCACGCCAAAGCCGACGACCAAGCGGAAGTCGTCCACGGTGAAGTCCAAGGCCTGATACCGAACACCCCCTACACCGTCACCTTCAAAGCCACCAACGCCGGCGGCAGCAGCGAAGAAACGATCCCCTTCACCACCGACGGCATCCCGCCGACCCTCGCTCCGGAGGTCTCGACCGCCGAGGGCGAAGGCGAGGTGACGATCCGCGGCTTCGTCAACCCCAACAACACTCCGGTCACCGATTGCCACTTCGAGTACGGGACCAGTGTGAGCTACGGGCAGAGCGCTCCCTGTGAAGGGGATCCGAACGGGCCTGGCCCGTCGAACCCACCTGGCCCCCCGGCCCGCGTCAGCGCCAAGCTCACCAACCTCAACCCCGGCGCCACCCTCCACTACCGCCTCGTCGCCGACAACGGCGTCGGCCCGGCGGTCGATGGACCGGATGAAACCGTCGACGTGCCCGCTGCGCCCGAAGAGGGATGCCCCAACGCCGGTCAGCTCGGCACCAACTTCCTCCCCAACTGCCGTGCTTATGAGATGGTCTCTCCGTCGAACAAGAATGGCGGGAATGTCCTCTTCGACACCGGCCGCACCCGCGCCGCCGCAGACGGCAACGCGATCCAGTTCTCCTCGATCAGCGCCTTCGGCGACGTGGTCGGCACCGGCGTCGCCGTCGACTACATGGCGATCCGCGACGGCGCCCCGGGGACCAACGTCTGGTCGACGCACGCGATCACCCCGCCGCAGGGACCGCTCGGCGTCAACAGCGTGCTCACCCAAGATCCCGCCTACCTTGGCGACCTCTCGCCCGACCTGAGCCGCGGCATCTTTCGAACCGCGACCCCGTTGACAAACGACCCTAGCGTCGCCGAGGTCCCCAATCTCTATCTGCGGAATGACCTGCGCACGCCGGGTGAAGGCTCCTACCAGTTGGCCACGCCATGTCCCCTCTGTGAGCAGAGCGGTATCCCGCTTCCGCCGATCAATGAGGACACCGCGGCGCGCCTAGTCGTCTATGTCGGAGCCTCGGATGACTTCCACCATGTTGTTTTCCAGGCGCTCGACCAGCTGACCGAAGATTCGCCCTCCACCCCCACCCCGCGGACGTACGAATGGGATCAGGGCCAGCTGCGCCTCGTCGGCTACGTGCCCTCCGGCTCGGATACGTCGTGCGGTGGCAGCAACCCGCCGTGCGTCGCGGCGGATGCGTCGATACCAGGGCAAGGCACGGGCAGCGGCACGGGCGGTTCGAATCGCCCTGTGAACGTCATCTCAGACGACGGGCGCCGCGTCTTCTTCAGTGCCGACGGCAACGTCTACATGCGCACCGACCACACGATGACCGATCAGCTGAACGTCTCCGAGCGCAACGCCTGTATCGCCGACCCCCCGAGCTGCGCCGGCGAAGCTCAATCCGCCACCTACTGGGGCGCCTCGACCGACGGCTCGCGCGTCTTCTTCACCACCGGCCAGCAGCTCACCGATGAACCGGCCGGCGAATCGAACCTCTACATGTACGACACGACCAAGCCGGCCTCTGACGAACACAACCTGACCCTGATCAACATCGACCATGAGCCGGCGGACGATCCGCATGAGGTTAAAGGAGTGATCGCCGTCAGCGACGACGGCAGCTACGTCTACTTTACTGCCAGCGGCCAGCTTGTCGCCGGCGCCCCCAGGCTGGGGTTCAAAATTGGCTACTACGCGTGGCACGAAGGCCACATCTCCTACGTCGGCCGGCAGTTCGTCCTCGATTCCGACGATGCCCAGACCACCGGCGACAGCTACATCCTGCGCCCCCCGCAGTCCCGCCTTAGCGCCGACGGCCGCTCCCTCCTCCTCAGCGCCCACAGCGGTGTCGGCTTCGCCACCGAAAACGACCAGGGAGAATGCGACACCACCTATGTGTTGCTCGGCTGCCGCGAGCTATATCTCTACCGCGCCGATACCGACCAGCTCGTCTGCGTCTCTTGCAACCCAAGCGGCGCGCCGGCAAAAGAGAACGCGACGAGCGGCGGACGCCTCCCCGCCGCCACCTCTACCACCTGGCACCTCAACCGCAACGTTTCCGACAGCGGCCGCTACGTCTTCTTTACCAGCAAAGACGCGCTTCTACCTGAAGACACCAACGGCAAATCCGACGCCTATGAGTACGACACCAAGACCGGGCAACTGCACCTGCTCTCCAGCGGCACCGATCCCTTCGACTCCTACTTCATCGAATCGAGCGCCGACGGCAGGGACGCCTTCATCCTCACCAAGGAGCGCCTCTCGGGCTGGGACACCGACTCGAGCCTCGACGTCTATGACGCCCGTATAGACGGTGGCCTGCCGGAGCCGCCGGTGGGCACCGCCCCCTGCTCGGGGGAGTCCTGTCGCCAAAGCGCCCCCCAGCCACCGGCCACGGCTCCGGCGGGCAGCGCCGACTTCTCGGGCCCAGGCAACCCCAAAGCCCCCCACGGTTGCCCGAAAGGCAGGCACGCGGTCAGGGCAAAGGGCAAGACCCGTTGCGTCAAGCCGCATAAAAAACACCACAAGCGAGCCGCCAAGGCCAACCGGAGGGCAGGACGATGAGCAAGACGACCAGCAAGCGCATCGGCTTTCTCACGGCTCTGCTCGCCTCCGCGTCTCTGCTTCTCACAGCCGCCTCACCAGCCCTCGGCGCGATCGGGCCGAAGTGGAAAATCGAGTCGATGGCCGCCACCACCGCCGAACCCGGCGGCACCCTCCGCTACATCGTCGAGGCCCGCAACATCGGCGACGAAGCGACCGACGGCTCCCAGACCACCCTGGAAGCCAGCCTGCCGCCGGGGGTGACGGCGCTCAGCGCCTCCGTGGCTCATTCCAGCTCATTTTTCTATGGCTGTGAAGCCGAAGGAGGCGGCTCGATCGGCGGCCACAGCAAGATCTTCTGCCGCGTCGAAGCGCCGCTGGGCGTCCAGCGCACCGAGGTGCTCAGGCTCGTGACCGCCGTCGACAGCGGAGCCAGCGGCACCCTCACCGCCGAGTTCAAAGTCTCAGGCGGTTTCAAAGTCCCGGGCGGTGAAGCAGGAAGCGCCACCACTGTTGACCCGACCCGGATCGGCCCACCGGCGCCCTTCGGCATCGATGCCTTCGACGGGCTTATCAGCGCCGATCAGAGCGGCGCGCCCTCCACCCAGGCCGCCGCCCACCCCTACTCCACCCAGACGATGCTCGACTACAACACCTACGACAACACCAAACCGCTGGTCAACGGCCCCCTGCCGCCTGAGGCTCCGCGCGACGTCTTCGTCGATTTGCCGCCGGGCATGCTCGGCAACGCGAGCGCGTTCCCGCAGTGCACGGTCTCTGATCTCTCTAACTCACATGGCAGCAACGCCAGCCCCCTCTGCCCCCCGGAGTCGCAGGTGGGCACCACGGTTACCCGTTTCGCCAGTCCTTCGGGTATCAGCAACCTTGGCCCGCTACCGGTCTTCAACCTGGTCCCGCCGCCGGGAGTCCCGGCCCGCTTCGGCTTCAACATTCTCAGCACCGTGATCGTCCTCGACGCCGAAGTGCGCAGCGACGGCGACTACGGGCTGACCGTCGCCTCGCGCAATATCCCCGAGGGGCTCGGTCTCGCCGGCACCCCGGTCACCTTCTGGGGCGTCCCCGCCGACGAAAGCCACCGGCTCGAGCGGGCCTGTGAAGGACAAGAAGCGCCCTTCGGCGATGGGGCTGGCCCCACCTGCCCAAGCGACGCTCCCCACCTGCCCCTGCTGCGCAACCCGACCGCCTGCACCCCGACCGCCGACACCGGCCTCGAGACCGACGTCCACATCGACTCCTGGGAGCACCCGGGGGCACTCGATGCCTCGGGCGCTCCGGACCTCTCAGACCCCGCCTGGAAGTCCGCCTCCTACCGCAGCCACCGAGGCCCCGGCTACCCCCAACAGGCGAGCGAATGGGGCGAAGAAGTCGGGATCGACGGCTGCGCCCAGGTCCCCTTCAAACCCTCCTTCTCGGCCCAACCGACGACGAATACGGCCGATAGCCCCTCTGGCTTGGAAGTCGACCTGCAGGTCCCCCAGCAGTGCTGGTCCAACTACGAAGAAATCTGCCAGTCCGATCTGAAGGACGCCGAAGTGAAGCTGCCGGTCGGGATGGGCCTGAACCCCTCGGCCGCAAACGGCCTCGGCGCCTGCAGCCCCGCCCAGATCGGCTTGACGACCCCGACCGGAGTCACGCCGGCCCACTTCTCCAAATCCCCCGCCGCCTGTCCGGACAACTCCAAGATCGGCGACGTGACGATCGAAACGCCGCTTTTGGAAGAAAAGCTGAAAGGCGCGGTCTACCTGGCAAAGCAGGGCGATAACCCGTTCAACTCGCTGCTGGCGATGTATCTGGTCGCCGAAGCTCCGGCGCGGGGTGTCGTGGTCAAGCAGGCCGGCCTGATCGAAGCCGGACCGGGGGGGAGATTGACGACGAAGTTCACCGAAACCCCCCAGACCCCCTTCTCAGACCTGCACGTATCGCTCTACGGCGGTCCCAGAGCGGCGCTCAGGACCCCGCCGACCTGCGGCGAGTACACCTCCCAGGCAAAGCTCGCCCCCTGGTCGGGCAACCCCGCGGCCAACCGAGCCGACGTCTTCGCGATCACCAACTGCCCCAAATCGGGCTTCGATCCGAAGCTGACGGCGGGAACCCAGAACCCCCTGGCCGGCTCCTACAGCCCCTTCACGCTGAGACTGAGCCGCGATGACGGCACCGAAGAGCTGGGAGGCCTCACGGCCACCCTGCCCGAGGGCCTGATCGGCAAGCCCGCCGGCATCCCCTACTGCTCCGACTCGGTCCTCAATTCGATCTCGGGCACCGAGGGCACCGGAGCCGCCCAGGAAGCCCACCCGAGCTGCCCGGCGGCCTCCCAGCTCGGAACCGTGACCGTGGGAGCGGGAGCAGGCTCCAACCCCTTCTACACCCAGTCCGGCCGCGCCTACCTCGCAGGCCCCTACAAATCCGCCCCACTGAGCCTGGCGGTGGTAGCCCCGGCGGTGGCCGGTCCCTTCGACCTCGGCTCGGTCCTGGTCCGTAACGCCCTCCAGGTGAACCCCGAGACGGCGAAGATCACCGCCGTATCGGACCCCTTCCCGAGCGCCCTGCACGGGATCGGCCTGGACCTGCGCGACGTGCGGGTCGACCTCAACCGCCCCGACTTCACCCTCAACCCGACCTCTTGCGAACCGATGTCGATCGACGCGCAGATCGCCTCGACAATGGGCGCCAGCGCAAATCGCTCCAGTCGCTTCCAGGTTGGTGGTTGCGACCGTCTCGGCTTCGGGCCGAAACTGAGCCTGGCGCTTAAGGGCGGCACCAAACGCGGCGAAGACCCCGCCCTGCGCGCGACCCTGACCATGCCCGCGGGCGGCGCCAACATCGCCGCCGCCTCGGTCACCCTGCCCCACTCGGCCTTCCTCGACCAGGCCCACATCAAGACGATCTGCACCCGCGTGCAGTACGCCGCCCACCAGTGCCCGCCCGGCTCGATCTACGGCTATGCCAGGGCGATCACGCCGCTCCTCGAGCGGCCTCTGGAAGGCCCGGTCTACCTGCGCTCCTCCTCCCACAACCTGCCCGACCTCGTCGCCTCCCTCGACGGTCAGATCCACATCGACCTGGTGGGCCGCATCGACTCCGTCAACGGCGGCATCAGGACGACCTTCGAAAGCGTCCCCGACGCCCCCGTCTCCAAGTTCACCCTGACGATGAGGGGCGCCAAGAAGGGCCTGATCGTCAACAGCCGCAACCTCTGCGCCGCCGCCAACCGCGCAAGGGTCGAGTTCGACGCCCAAAACGGCAAGGTCAAGGACTTCGCCCCGCCCCTGAGGGCGAAGTGCGGCGCCAGGCACGGCAACCGCCGTCCGCGCTGAGCCCGTCGGTGAAGGCCGCGGGCCCAGCGCGGCGGCGGGCCGCCGCGCTCCTCCTCGCCCTCCTTCTCCTCGGCGCCCCCGCGGTCGCCGGGGGGAGCGTCGAGGCGGCCGCCGCGGCGGTCTGCGAAGGCGACGAATGCCAGCCACCGGCGCCGCCGCCCGAGGATCCGGTCCCCGGCACCGCCGTCGCCGAAGGCCCACCCAACCCGCCGGTGCGCTTTCCCAAGCCCCGGCATCGCAAGCCGCACCACGCTAAGCATCGCCACCACAAGCCCACCTCCCGCCATCCTCGCCCCGGAGGCCGAGGGTGAGGCCCGCCCGGCCCTCAGCTCTCGGGCGCCTCCCGCAGCGTCACCTCGGGCAGCTCCGCAAAGCCGCCTGGGTCGGCGCTTACGACCTCACGCCCGCGAGCCCGCGCCGTCGCCGCGATGATCAGATCGTGGGCGCCGCGCGGCCGGCCGGCGCGGCGTGTGTGGGCGAGCAGGGCGCCGTGCGCCCGGGCGACGTCGAGGTCATAGCCCTCGACGCTCACGGCCTCCAGCACCGCCGTGACGAACGCTTCGCGCCGCGAACGGCGCGCTCCGTCCGCCAGCTCGACTCCGACCCCCAGCTCGGCGACGCTGATCGCGGCGATCGCCACGTCGTCCTCCTCGCCGACCAGCGTCTCGAGCGGCCTGGCGCCTTCGCGCTCGGCGTCGACCAGCACGGTGGTGTCGAGGATCAGTCGTGCCAGGGGTCGGTCCCTGGTCCGACCGCCTCGCGCAGCTCGCGCAGCTCGCCCGCCCAGCGCCCATCGGGTCTGTGCGCTCGCAGCGCCGCTTTCAGCGCTCGACCGGTTCCACCGTTTGCGGGTCCGATCGTCGCCACCGCTCGCCCATGGCGGACGACCACGAAGGACTCGCCCTCTCCCTCGACGCTGTCGAGCACGTCGGAGAACCGCCGCGCCGCCTCGGTCGCGCTCAGCTGCCTCATGAAATCAGATTATCAGATCATTTCTGGAGAGAGAGCCCGCAGATGAGTCCTCCAGCCGGCCGAGTCGCCACCCTCGCCCTCGCAGCGCTGCTCGCGGGCGCGCTCTTCTTGCCCCCCGCCGCCCAAGCCTCCTTCGGCTTCCTGGCGGGCTCCGAAGGCTTTTCGGTCGCCGCTGAAAACGAAGACCACACGCCCACCATCCAGGCGGGCGCCCACCCTGCCGTCTTTTCGATCCACGTCGGCCTGAGGAGCGCCGGCGGGCAATCGGACGGGGACCTGCGCGACCTGCGCATAGGCCTGCCGCCGGGCTTTCTGATCAACCCGACCGCCCGCGCGGAAGGAAGCCAGGTCGGGGTCGTGACGGTCGAGCTCGGCAACGGCGCCAATGGCGAATTCGGCCTCCTCAACCTGGCCCCGCCCTTCGGCACGATGCTGGCGCTCGGCGCCCAGCCCTTCGGCCGCTCGCTGGTCTTCGCGGCGAAGCTGCGCGAAGGGGACGCCGGCTTCGATCTCGACCTCGAAGGACTCTCCAAAGGCCTCGATCTGGTCGGGATGCAGATTTCGATCTGGGGCACCAACCCGACCAGCGCCTACCTGACGATGCCCACCTCTCCCTGCGGGTCCCCGCTGCCCTTCTCTGTGGGCGCCTCCTCCTGGCAGGGGGCAGAAGCCGAGGCGAGCGCCACGACCCCCGCCCTGGTGGCCTGCAACAAACCGCTTAGCAGCGCCAAAGTGCAGCTGATGAGCGATCAGGCCGCGGCGCGCACCGGCCTCGCCTTCAACCTCGCCGTCAACGACGGCGGCGGCATCCTCAACCCGGCCGGGATCGCCCGCCCGGCGATCAAGCAGGCGCTCCTCTCTTTGCCCGAGGGGCTGACGATCAACCCCTCGCTGGGGGCGGGCCTCGGGGTTTGCACAGAAGCCGACTTCGCCCGCGAGACGGCGGGCTCTGAACCGGGGGCGGGTTGCCCCAACGACTCGAGGATCGGCACCGTCACGCTCGAAGGGGCGCTCGGCCTGGCCGAACCGCTGAGCGGCGCCGTCTACGTCGCCAAGCCCTACCAAAACCCCTTCGGCACCCTCCTCGCCCTCTACATGACGGCCCGCTCCCCGCGCCGCGGCCTGCTGGTCAAATCGATCGGCAAGATCGAACCCGATCTGCGCACGGGCCGCCTCAAGGCCACCTTCGACGACCTCCCCCGCCTGCTCTATCGGCACTTCGCCCTGACCCTCAGGGAAGGCCAGCGCTCGACCCTGATCTCCCCGCCGCTCTGCGGCTCCTACAGCGCCGGCCTCGATCTCTCCTCCTGGGCTGAGCCGGACCTCTTTCGCCACGAAGCGAGCGTCTTTGCGATCAACCACGGCGAGGGCGGCGGCCCCTGTCCGGCGGGCGGGGTCCCGCCCTTTCACCCCGGCCTCCTCGCCGGCTCGATCAACCCCGCCCCAGCCACCTACACCCCGCTCTATCTGCGGATGTCGAGGACCGACGCCGAGCAGGAGATCACCGGCTACTCGGCAGCCTTCCCGCCGGGCCTGCTGGCCAAGGTCGCCGGCGTCCCCTACTGCCCCGAGGCGGCGATCGAGGCGGCCAAGCACCGCAGCGGAGCCGCGGAGCAGGCCTCCCCCTCCTGCCCGGCGGGCGCCCAAATCGGCCACACCCTGGCCGGCTACGGCGTCGGGGGCACGCTCGCCTATGCCCCCGGCAACCTCTACCTGGCCGGGCCCTGGCACGGAGCGCCGCTCTCGGTGGTCGCGATCGACGCCGCCCTGATCGGGCCCTTCGATCTCGGCACGGTCGTCGTTCGCGACGCGATCCGGGTCGACACCGCCACCGCACGGGTAGCGGCCGACGGGGCGGCGTCTGACCCGATCCCCCACATCCTCGCCGGCATCCCGCTGCACGTCCGCGACATCCGCATCTACATCGACCGCCCGAACTTCACCCTCAACCCAACCAGCTGCGATCCCGCCCAGATCCTCTCCACCCTGAGCGGCGCCGGCGCTGATCTGATCAGCCCCGCCGATGATTGGCTCGCCGACTCGACCCAGCGCTTCGGGTTGATCGGCTGTTCTGCGCTTGGCTTCAAGCCCAAGCTCAGCCTCAGCTTGAAAGGGGGCACCAGGCGCGGCGCCTACCCCTCCCTGAGAGCCACCTACACCCCCCGCCCCGGCGATGCCAACCTGCGCGGCGCCGCGGTCACCCTGCCGCCCTCGCTCTTCCTCGCCCAAGAGCACCTGCACTCGATCTGCACCAGGGCCCAGTTCGCCCGCCAGGCCTGCCCGGCCGACTCGGTCTATGGCTACGCCAGAGCGATCACGCCGCTTTTGGATCAGCCCCTGCAGGGCCCCGTCTACGTGCGCTCCTCGTCAAACGCGGTCCCCGACCTGGTCGCCGACCTGCGCGGCGAGGGCCTCGCGACGACGCTGATCGGCCGCATCGACTCCTCGCGCGGGGGCCTGCGCGCCCACTTCGAAGCGCTGCCCGACGCGCCGATCTCCAAGTTCACGATGACCCTGCCCGGCGGGCGGAAAAGCCTCTTGGTGAACGCCGAAGACCTCTGCGCCGCCGGGGGGCGGGCCACGGCGCGCTTCATCGGCCAAAACAACGCCACCGAGGTGCTGCACCCGCGCCTGGGGGTGAGGTGCCACAGGGAGAGGGGGCACAGGGGGGCAAAGGCCAAGAGCTCTGAGGCCCTCCAGCAGGGCAACCTGCGCGTCTCCTTTGGCGCCAAGCTGAGCCCCCAGGCGCTGCCGCGCCGCGGCGTCGCCCCGGTCGCGATCGGCCTCGCCGGGGAGATCGGCACCGCTGATGGCTCTGAGCCGCCGGCCCTGCAGCGACTCCAGATCGCCGTCAATCGCCACGGGCACCTGGACACCAAGGGCCTGCCCGTCTGTCGCCTCGATCAGATCCAGCCCGCCACCAATGAGAACGCCCTGGCGGCCTGCGGGGGGGCCAAGGTGGGGGAGGGGAGCTTCAGCGCCGCCGTCCTCATCCCCGAGCAGTCGCCGTTTCCCTCGCGGGGCAAGATCATCGCCTTCAACGGGATCCAGGACGGGCACCCGGTGATCTTCGCCCACGTCTACGGCACCGAGCCGATCCCGACCTCCTTTACCTTGGCGCTTCGGATCTCCCGCGCCAAGGGCCTCTACGGCACGCTCCTTGCCGCCTCCCTGCCGGGGGTCGCCTCTGATGCTGCCGTCGTCACCGGCCTCACCCTCAACCTGCACCGCCGCTTCTTCTATCGCGGTCAGAGCCGCAGCTACCTCTCCGCCGGCTGCCCCGCCCCGCAGGGCTTTCCCGGCGCGCTCTTCCCGCTGGCGCGTGCTCGCTTTACCTTCGAGGGCGGCAAGACCCTGAGCAAGACTCTGACTCGCAGCTGCCGGGTGCGGGGCAGTGGGTGAGACGAAGTCCCCAACGGGACGCCGACGCTACCCGCGCTCGCGCCTGCACGGCCTCTCACCCGCGGCCGTGGCGAGGGACCAGCGGCGGCGGGTAGTGGCCGCGGTGGGCGAGGCCGTCTCTGAGCGCGGCTATCAAGCCACCATCGTCCTTGACATCGTCAAGGCGGCCGGTGTCTCGCGGCGGACCTTCTATGACCTCTTCGCCGGCAAGGAGGAGGCCTTTTGCGCCGCCCACGAGGAGGCCCTCGGGATGCTCGAGGAGGAGGTCCGGCGTGCCTGCGGGTATGAGCCAAGCTGGCCGGGCAAGGTGGACGCCGCGCTTGAAGCCGCGCTTCGCTGGGCGGCGGTGGAGCCCCGCCGCGCTCACCTCCTCTTCGCCGAGCCGTTGAGCGCGGGCCCCCGGCCCGCCTACTGCCACGACCGCCTGGTGAAGCGCTTTGCGCCGCTTCTCAGAAGAGGGAGAATCCTCTGCTCGGTTGACCTTCATCCCAGTTGTGAGGAGGTCTTGCTCGGCGGCCTCGCCAGTGTCGTCGGGACTCGCCTGGACCCGCCGAGGGCCGCCTCGCTTCCCGCCCTTGCGCCGAGCCTGGCCGAGTTCCTCCTCGCCCCGTATCTCGGCCCCGGCGAGGCACGCGGGTTCGTTCGTGCCGAGAGTTAACGCCGGCGGTCGGATCGAAGAGCCGCCTACCTGTGCTCTACCGGTAGCGCGAGAGGGCGAGATGAAGCCATAGCCTCGACGGCCACACCGCTAAAGTTGTCCGTTCCGCCCGGATAGCTCAGTTGGTAGAGCACTTCCATGGTAAGGAAGGGGTCCCGAGTTCGAGTCTCGGTCCGGGCTTTGTTCGGCTGCTTCTGACCTTGACAG
Organism: uncultured Solirubrobacterales bacterium; assembly: GCA_963706605.1. Classification (GTDB taxonomy): domain Bacteria; phylum Actinomycetota; class Thermoleophilia; order Solirubrobacterales; family 70-9; genus VRUE01. Next base: position 782,169 of record OY970165.1, on the reverse strand, counting down.
ATACTCGTGTTTATAATTCCTGCCCAAGCGCGGCTTGGGCAGGAATGGAAGAAATCGGGCGATCCTCAGACGGCTCCGCGATTGCCTTCGAGGCGTCGTTCGCGCGCTTCCAGGTCTGTGTGGAGGAGGTCTGTGGCAGACAGGAAGACTGGCGGACTGGGGTCGCCGCCGCCATTTACGCGGCATTCGAGCTGGCCGCCACCGATCCCGACGTGGTGAATGCGCTGACGAGCGAGGCGCTCGCCGGTGGCCCCGGCGGCATCGCCCGCCATCGGCGTCTGCTCACCTACGTCGCCGAGCGCCTTGCTCCTGGCCGCGAGCAGAGAACGGAGGGTGCCGACCTGCCACAGCTGACCGAGCTGGCGCTTGCCGGTGGCTTGGCCGGTCTTGTCGCAGAGCGGCTGACACGTGGTCTGGCCGCCGAGCTCCCAGCCTTCGCCCCGCAAGCGATCCAGTTTGCGCTTACTCCTTATATCGGCGCCGAGGAGGCGAAGCGGATCGCCGCGTCCACCGAGCCACAGGTTCCGGACCCGCCCGATAGCCTGCCGCCCCAATGGACTTCTCCCTGACCGACGAGCAGAAGGACTTCGTCGACGCGATCCGCAACTTCTGCGAGCGCGAGTGCGGGACGCAGGACCAGCGTGAGCGGCTCACCGATGGCTACAAGATCCACCACAACGACTCCATCTACAAGCAGATGGCGGAGTTGGGCTGGCTTGGGATCACGATCCCCGAGGAACACGGCGGCTCGGGCGGCTCGATGCTCGACGCCTGTCTCTTCATGGAGGAGACCTCCCGCGGCCTTGCCCCGATCGGCGGCTACGCGACGACGCTGATCGTCGCCGGCGCAACCCAGCGCTTCGGCACCGACGAGCAGAAGCAGGAGATCCTCGGCGGCATCGCCGCCGGCGCCGTCGAGGCGATCGCGATGACCGAGCCCGAGGCCGGCTCCGACGTCGGCGCCCTCACCACCTCAGCCGAGCAGGTGGACGGGGGCTTCGTCCTCAACGGGCAGAAGGTCTTCATCTCCAACGCCCACATCGCCGACCACGTCCTGATCGTCTGCCGTACGACCAAGGGCGACTCCAAGCACCAGGGCCTCTCGATGATCTGGGTGCCCCGCGAGACCGAGGGAATGGAGATCGTCCCGATCAAGACGATGGGCGGGGAGGAGACCAACACGCTCTACCTGACCGACGTCGAGGCGCCGGCCGATGCTCTGCTCGGCGAGGTCGACCAGGCCTGGACGCAGCTGATGGCGGGGCTGAACGTCGAGCGCCTGATCCTCGCCGCGACGATGCTGGGCATCGCCCAGCGGGCTTTCGACGACGCCCTCGCCTACGTCAAGGAGCGCAAGCAGTTCGGCCGCCCCATCGGCTCCTTCCAGGCGCTCCAGCACCGGCTCTCCGACATGGCCACCGAGATCGAGGCGGCCCGGCTGATGACCCGCTGGGTTGCGAGCCTGACCGATGAGGATCCGGGCCGGATGCTTCCCCGCGAGGCCTCGATGGTGAAGCTGTACGTCACCGAGGTCGCCAAACGCGTCGCGGTCGAGGGGATGCAGCTGATGGGCGGCTACGGCTACTCCTCCGAGTACGACATGGAGCGCCTCGTGCGCACGACGATGGTCTCGACCATCTACGGCGGCACCTCCGAGATCCAGCGCACGATCATCGCCAAAACCCTCGGCCTCTGAGTACGTTGGGGACGCTGCGCCCGGAGGCCGCTTGGCGCTATCCTTCGCGTCAGCCTCGTGCCTCGGCCCGGGGTTTTCTCTTGTAACGACGTCCTTTACGGCAATGAGGAGAACATGGCTCGCGGAGATGTCCGCATCGCGGTGACGCTGGCTTGCGAAGACTGCAAGCGGCGCAACTATCAGACCAACAAGTCACGGCGAAACTCGCCGGACCGAGTCGAGCTGCGCAAGTTCTGCCGCTGGTGCGGGCGCCACACGGCGCACAAGGAGACGCGGTAGAGGGCGATGGCGAAGACCCGCGCACAGCGCAAGGCCGAGCGTCGCGCCCGCGAAGCCGAAGAGCAGAAGGCGTCCGGCGGCAAACGCGGCTCGGAGTCGCGCGCCCAGCACGACACCCAGATTCCCGTCTCTGGAGACATCGCCGAGATCGAGGCGATGGAGGCCGGGATGGCGGCCGGGGCGCCGGAAGCGGAGCTCGAGACTCCCGACGCGCCGAAGCCGCGCACCCTGCGCCGCGCCGAGGCAAAAGAAGCGAAGCAGGCTGAGAAGCGCAAGCGCGAGGATCAGAAGCGCAAGGAGCGCGAGCAACTCGCCAAGCGCCAGAAGCAGGCGCAGGCGGAAAAGCGCCAGCGCGGCGGCGTAATCGGCTTTCTCGCCTCCTGCTGGGCGGAGCTGCGCAAAGTCCAGTGGCCCGACCGCGAAACCCTCGTGCAGGCAACCGCGGTGACGATCATCTTCGTCGCCGTCGCCGGCGCTTACCTGGGCGCCCTCGACAGCGCCTTCAGTTTCCTCATCAAGCAGATCCTCTAGCGGGATCCCCAAAGCAAAGGCAAGCCTCCAGATGTATCGCTGGTACGTGATCAATACCTACTCCGGGCACGAGAACAAGGTCAAGCACAACCTTGAGCACCGGGTGCAGACGATGAGCCAGAACCGCAACGTGCGCCAGGTCGTCGTCCCCACCGAGCAGGTGATGGAGCTCAACAAAGAAGGCCAGAAAGAGCCGAAAGAGAAACGGACGATGCCCGGCTACGTCCTGGTCAACATGGAGATGACCGACGACGCCTGGGGTCTGGTCAAGAACACCCCGGGCGTGACCGGCTTCGTCGGCGCCCGCAACAAGCCGGTGCCGCTCTCCAAACCGGAGGTCGATCGCCTCCTGCACCGTGAGACCGCGGAGCGGCCCCGCACCCAAGCGCAGTTCTCGATCGGTGAGTCGGTCAAAGTCATCTCCGGTCCGCTCTCCGACTTCTCCGGCGAGATCGCCGAGATCAACGAGGACGCCGCCAAACTCAAGGTGCTGGTCTCGATCTTCGGCCGCGAGACGCCGGTCGAGGTCAATTACGACCAGGTCAAGAAGATCTAGCCCGGACCGCTACCCTCCCCGATCCCGATGGCCAAGAAAGTCCTCACCCTCATCAAGCTGCAGATCCAGGCCGGCAACGCCAACCCGGCGCCGCCGGTCGGCCCCGCTTTGGGTCAGCACGGCGTCAACATCATGGAGTTCTGCAAAGCCTTCAACGCCCAGACGCAAAGCGATGGCGGCACGATCATCCCGGTCGAGATCACGGTCTACGAGGACCGCTCCTTCAGCTTCATCACCAAGACGCCCCCGGCTGCCGTGCTGATCCGGGAAGCGATCGGGATCAAAAAGGGCTCGGGCGAGCCGCACGTCAACAAAGTCGGCACGATCTCGATGGACCAGGTCCGCCAGATCGCCGAGCGCAAGATGCCCGATCTCAACGCCAACGACCTCGATGCCGCCTCGAAGATCATCGCCGGCACCGCCCGCTCGATGGGCGTCGACGTCAAATAGCCCATGGCCCACGGCAAGCGCTACCGCAAACAGCTCGGCAAGATCCAACGCGAGCAGGCCTACCCGCCCGCCGAAGCGGTTTCGCTGATCAAGGAGACCGCAAGCGCCGGCTTCGACGAGACGGTCGAGCTGCACCTGCGGCTCGGCGTCAACGTCCGCCATGCCGAGGAGCAGCTTCGCGGCACCCTCGCCCTCCCGCACGGCCTGGGCAAAGACGTGACGATCGCGGTCTTTGCCGAAGGCCAGCAGGCGCGTGACGCCGAGGCCGCGGGTGCTGACTTCGTCGGCGGGCAGGATCTGGTCGAGAAAGTCCAGGAGGGTTGGACCGACTTCGACGTGGTGATCTCGACCCCGGACATGATGAAAACGGTTGGCCAGCTCGGCCGCGTCCTCGGCCCGCAGGGCAAGATGCCCAACCCGAAGGTCGGCACCGTCACCGACGACATCGAGAAGGCGGTCACCGAGTCGAAGGCGGGCAAGATCGAGTACCGCACCGACCGCCAGGCGATCGTTCATCTCGCGATCGGCAAGGCGAGCTTCGAGGAACAGAAATTGCTCGACAACTGCCTCGCGGTGATCGACGAGATCGTCCGCGCCAAGCCCTCCTCCTCGAAGGGCAAATACATCCTTTCGGCGACTCTGACGACGACGATGGGTCCGGGGATCAGGGTCGACGCCGGCAAGACCGGCGAGCGCGAGGCCGCGGGCGAGGTTGGCACGGCGAGGGCACGCAGTGGAGCCCGCGACCGCGTAGACTCCCCCGCCGCGTGAACCCGAGACCATCGGCAGCCGCCGATGGGCCGAAAAGTCGTCATCAGGCGACAAATCGTCCCGTCGGCAGCAGAAGCCCGGTGCAGGCGAACTATGAATAGAGACGAAAAGGCACAGGCAATTGAGGAGATCGCCGCCCAGATAGAGGGCGCCGAGTCGATCTTCGCGGTTGACTACCGGGGCATCAGCGTTCCCCAGGCGGCTGAGCTGCGCGGCAAGCTGCGCGAAGCCGATGCCAGTTTCCGCGTCGTCAAGAACCGCCTCACCAAACGGGCTGCTGAGCAGGCCGGTGAGGAGCGGCTCGCCGAGTGGCTGCAGGGCCCGACCGCGTTGACCTTCGTCCGCGGCGACACCGCCCAGGCGGCGAAGACGATCTCGACCTTCAACAGGGAGCACGAAGTCCTCACCTTCAAGGGCGGCTTCATGGACGGCCTCAGCCTGGACGACGAAAAGTTCAAATCGATCGCCAGGCTGCCCTCCCGCGACGTGCTCAATGGCCAACTGGCCGGCGTGGTCGCCAGTCCGTTGACCGGCCTGGTCCGCGGCCTCGGCTCGATGGTCTCCGGGCTCGCAAACCAGCTTCAGCAGCTTCAAGAACAAAAGGAGAAAGAGGAGTAATGGCAACGAAATTTCAAAACTGACGATTGGATCGAGGAGCTGAAAGGCATCTCGGTTCTCGAGCTGTCCGAGCGGATCAAAGCGCTCGAGGAGGAGTTCGGCGTTTCCGCGACCGCCGTCGCGGCAGCCGCCCCGGCTGCGGCTGGCGCCGCGGCTGGTGACGGCGACGGTGCCGCTGAAGAGTCCTCCACGGTCGACGTGGTGTTGACCGAGGTCGGTGGCCAGAAGGTGCCGGTGATCAAGGTCGTCCGCGCCGCGACCGGGCTCGGCCTGAAAGAGGCCAAGGCGATCGTCGACGAGGCCCCGAAAGCGATCAAAGAGGGCATCGAGCGCGACGAAGCCGAGAAGATTAAAGGGGAACTCGAGGAGGCCGGCGCCACCGTCGAGCTCAAATAGAAGCCGCACCGACCGCGATTGGATCCTAGGCAGGGAGCCGATCCTGCGGCCGAGTGCGGCCGTGTGTTATTTTTCGCGGTCGCGCGCCTGTTGTCATCCCCTGCCCATATCTGCGCTGTATCCACGTCCCTCTGACCGTCTGAGGAGTCGCCGACTTTGGCACGTTCCAACGCTGCCCCCGTAACCCGCAGGAGTTTCTCCCGACTACAGAACCCCCTCGAAGTCCCCCACCTGATCGATATCCAACGTCGCTCGTTTGAAGAGTTGACGGATCCCAAGGTGGGCGGGCTGCGAGAGACGATCAACGACATATCCCCAATCGAGGACTACACGGGGAATCTCGCGATCGTCTTCAGCGAGTTCAAATTCGAGGATCCGCCGAACACGATCGAGGAGTGCCGCGAGAAGGACATGACCTACTCGCGGCCGCTGACCGCAACCGTCGCCTTCCAGAACAAGGAGACCGGCGAGATCCGTGAGCAGGCCGTCTTCATGGGCGACTTCCCGTGGATGACCGAGCGCGGCACCTTCATCATCAACGGCACCGAGCGCGTCGTCGTCACCCAGCTGGTGCGCTCGCCCGGCGCCTACGTGATGGCGCCCAAGGACCCTGAAAAACAGGTCTTCATCGCCAACCTGATGCCGGCCCGCGGCTCCTGGCTGGAGCTGGAAGTCGACAAAAAAGGAAAAGTCTTCGTCCGCATCGACCGTAAGCGCAAACTGCCGGTTACGGTCCTGCTGAGGGCGATGGGCTACGTCGAGGACGAGCAGATCCTCTCGATGTTCGACAACTCGGTCTACCTCAGGCACACGATCGAGTCCGACACCGAGGCGACCAGGACCGAAGAAGGCGCCCTGATCGAGTTGTTCAAAAAGCAGCGCCCCGGCGAGCCGCCCTCGGTCGACGCCGCCCGCGCCCTGCTCGAGCAGCTCTTCTTCGATCCGAAGCGCTACGACCTGACCCGAGTCGGCCGCTACAAGCTCAACGCCCGGCTCGATCTCGACATCGACCTCGACAACCGGGTTCTCACCCACGACGACATCATCGCCCTGATCAAGGAGCTCGTCAGCCTGCCGAAGCTGCTCGGCATCCCCGAGGAGATCGACGAGGAGCACCCGATCAAAGATTATGCGGCTGAGGCGATCACCTACCCGCGCGAGCCGGTCGCCGAGCACCTCGACGAGTACGAGCACTTCGGCAACCGCCGTCTGCGCACGGTCGGTGAGCTGATCCAGGAGGCGTTCCGGATCGGCCTCTACCGGATGGAGCGGGTCGTTCGCGAGCGGCTGACCACCGAAGACGCCGACGCGATCACCCCGCAGACGATCATCAACATCCGCCCGGTCGTGGCGGCGCTGAAGGAGTTCTTCGGCTCCTCGCAGCTCTCGCAGTTCATGGATCAGACCAACTCGCTGGCCGGCCTCACCCACCGCCGCCGTCTCTCGGCGCTCGGCGCGGGCGGGCTGACCCGCGAGCGGGCCCCGATCGAGGTCCGCGACGTGCACCCGACCCACTACGGCCGGATGTGCCCGATCGAGACCCCGGAGGGACCGAACATCGGCCTGATCGGCTCGCTCTCCTCCTACGCGCAGGTCTCCGAGCACGGTTTCGTCACCACCCCCTACCTGCTGGTCAAGGACGGTGTCGTCAGCGAGAAGATCGTCCATCTCGACGCGACCCAGGAGGAGGAGAAGGTGATCGCCCAGGCAAACGCCGAGGTCGATCCGAAGACGAGGAAGCTGAAAGGCACGCAGGTCCTGGTCCGGGCTGGCGAGCAGGAGTACGCAACCGCCTCGCCCAAGGAAGTCGAGCTGATGGACGTCTCGCCGACCCAGATCTGGTCGGTTGCGACGGCGTTGATCCCCTTCCTCGAGCACGACGACGCCAACCGGGCGCTGATGGGCTCCAACATGCAGCGGCAGGCGGTGCCGCTGCTGAAACCGGAGCCGCCGTTGATCGGCACCGGCATGGAGCGGCGCGCCGCCGTCGATACCGGCGACGTCACCCTCGCCCTCGAGGACGGCGAGGTCTCCCACGTCGATTCCGAGCAGATCGTGGTCAGCCACGGCGCCAAGAAAGACGAGTACCCGCTGCACAAGTTCATGCGCTCCAACCAGGGCACGATCATCCACCAGCGGCCGATCGTCTCAAGCGGCCAGAAGGTGAAGAAGGGCGACGTGCTCGCCGACGGCTCCTCGACCGCGGGCGGCGAGATCGCGCTGGGCAAGAACTGCCTGGTCGCCTTCATGTCCTGGGAGGGCTACAACTTCGAGGACGCGATCATCCTCTCCGAGCGTCTGGTCAAAGACGACGAGATGACCTCGATCCACATCGAGGAGTACGAGATCGACGCCCGCACGACCAAGCTCGGCGACGAGGAGATCACCCGCGACATCCCCAACCGCTCCGAGGAGAGCCTGCGCAATCTCGACGAGCGTGGCATCGTCCGGGTCGGGGCCGAGGTCATCTCCGGCGACCTCTTGGTCGGCAAGGTGACGCCGAAGGGAGAGACCGAGCTGACCGCCGAGGAGAAGCTGATTCGCGCGATCTTCAAGGAGAAGGCGCGCGAGGTCCGCGACACCTCGCTGAAGGTCCCGCACGGCGAGGGTGGCGTCGTGATCGACGTGCTCACCTTCAGCCGCGACGACGGTGACGACCTGCCGCCCGGCGTCAACGACCTGGTCCGCGTCTACGTTGCGACCAAGCGCAAGATCGCCGAGGGCGACAAGCTCGCCGGCCGCCACGGGAACAAGGGTGTGATCTCCAAGATCGTGCCCGAAGAGGACATGCCTCACCTCGCCGACGGCACCCCGGTCGACGTGATCCTCAACCCGCTCGGCGTGCCGAGCCGGATGAACATCGGCCAGGTGCTGGAGACGCACCTCGGCTGGGTCGCCGGCAACGGCTGGTACGACGACGGCTCCGAGGCCTACAAGCAGGCGCACTCCGAGGAGGGCGACGGCCGGGTCTACGTCTCGACCCCCGTCTTCGACGGGGCCACCGTCGAGGACGTCGACGAGGCGCTGGTCCAGTGGTCCGAGGAGTACGCCGAGCGCGGCATCGACCTCGGCATCGACAAGAACGAGCGTCCCGGCGCCCGCGCCGCCGGCGCCATGCAGCTCTACAACGGCCGTACCGGCGAGCCCTACGAGGGCACGGTGACGGTCGGCTACATGTACATCCTCAAGCTGCTGCACCTGGTCGACGACAAGATCCACGCTCGTTCGACCGGCCCCTACTCGCTGGTCACCCAGCAGCCGCTGGGCGGCAAGGCGCAGTTCGGCGGCCAGCGCTTCGGCGAGATGGAGGTCTGGGCCCTCGAGGCCTACGGCGCCGCCTACACGCTGCAGGAGATGCTCACCGTGAAGTCCGACGACACGGTCGGGCGGGTGAAGGCCTACGAGGCGATCGTCAAGGGCGAGAACATCCCCGAGCCCTCGATCCCCGAGTCCTTCAAAGTCCTGCTGAAGGAGATCCAGAGCCTCTCGCTCGATGCCAACGTGGTCTCCGAAGGCGGCGACGTGGAGATCTCCGAGGAGGACGACGATCTGCTGAAAGCGGCCGAGGAGCTGGGCATGGACCTGACCGGGGTCCGCGCCGAGGGCTCCAACGGAGCCGCTGACGAGAAGGAGGAGCAGGTGGTCGCCGAGGGCGAAGCCGGCACCGGTGGCGATGACAACGGAAGCGACGGAGCCGAGGCCGATGGGGCCGAGGCAGAGGCCAAAGAAGAGACGAAGGTGGAGGACTGATGATCGACATCAACAACTTCGACGCGATCGAGATCGGCCTCGCCTCCTCGAAGAAGATCCGCTCCTGGAGCTGGGGCGAGGTCACCAAGCCGGAGACGATCAACTACCGCACGCTGAAGCCCGAGAAAGACGGGCTCTTCTGCGAGCGCATCTTCGGTCCGACCAAGGACTGGGAGTGCTACTGCGGCAAGTACAAGCGGGTCCGCTACAAGGGCATCGTCTGCGAGCGCTGCGGCGTCGAGGTGACGCGGTCCAAGGTCCGCCGCGAGCGCATGGGTCACGTCGACCTGGCCTCGCCGGTCTCCCACATCTGGTTCTTCAAGGGCGTGCCGAGCCGCATCGGCTATCTGATCGACATGGCGCCGAAAGAGCTGGAGAAGGTCCTCTACTTCGCCGCCTCGATGGTCACCTGGGTGGACGTCGAGGCGCGGGCCAAAGACCTCGGCAAACTCGAGAAAGAGGTCAAAAAGGTCACCGACGGCTACGAGGCCGAACAGCAGAAACGGACCCAGGAGCTGAGCGAGGCACTGGAGCGCCGGGTCAAGTACCTCGAAGAGGGCGGCCAGGAAAAGTTCGACGACGACGACCACATCTGGGCCGACTCGTTGAAGCTGACCGCGGCGCAGCTGCGCAAGCTGAAAGACGACGAGCGCGCCAAGATGATCAAAGAGCTGCGCAAAACCTTCGAGGCGGAGATCTCCGACACCGAGGCCTACATCGAGGAGGCCAGCGAGCGGATGGAGGAGGTCTGGAAGATCTTCACCGAGATGAAGCCGAAGGACGTGGTCAACGACGAGACCGTCTTCCGTGAGCTCAAGGACCGCTTTGGCTCGCCGTTCGGCTGGGGTGAGTACTTCCGCGGCGGGATGGGCGCCGAAGCGGTGCGCGACCTGCTCGAACAGGTCGACCTGGCGGCTGAATGCGAGGAGATGGAGCTGGTCATCAACAGCTCCAAAGGGCAGAAACAGGCGCGCGCCGTGAAGCGGCTGAAAGTCGCCTCCGCCTTCCTCAACTCCGACAACCAGCCAGACTGGATGATCCTCGATTGCGTGCCGGTGATCCCGCCGGAGCTGCGCCCGATGGTGCAGCTCGACGGCGGCCGTTTCGCGACCTCGGACCTCAACGACCTCTACCGACGCGTGATCAACCGCAACAACCGGTTGAAAAGGCTGCTCGACCTCGGCGCGCCCGAGATCATCGTCAACAACGAGAAGCGGATGCTGCAGGAGGCGGTCGACGCGCTGTTCGACAACGGCCGCCGCGGCCGCCCGGTCACCGGGCCGGGCAACCGCCCCCTGAAGTCGCTTTCCGACATGTTGAAGGGCAAGCAGGGCCGCTTCCGCCAGAACCTGCTCGGTAAGCGTGTCGACTACTCGGGCCGCTCGGTGATCGTCTCCGGGCCGAGCCTGCAGCTGCAGCAGTGCGGCCTGCCGAAGCTGATGGCGTTGGAGCTGTTCAAGCCGTTCATCATGGCGCAGCTGGTCGAGCGCAAAGCGGTGCAGAACATCAAGGCGGCCAAGAAGATGGTCGAGTCGATGGTGCCCGAGGTCTGGGACGTGCTCGAGGAAGTCATCCACGAGCACCCGGTGCTGCTCAACCGCGCACCGACCCTGCACCGTCTCGGCATCCAGGCCTTCGAACCGATGCTGGTCGAGGGCAAGGCGATCCAGGTCCATCCGTTGGTCTGTCACGCCTTCAACGCCGACTTCGACGGCGACCAGATGGCGGTCCACGTGCCGCTTTCCGCCGAGGCCCAGGCCGAGGCGCGGATCCTGATGCTCTCCGCCAACAACATCCTTTCCCCGGCCCACGGAGCGCCGCTGGCGACCCCGACCCAGGACATGGTGCTGGGGATCTACTACCTCACCTACGGCCCGCCGGCGGAGGAGCTGGCGAAGCGCGACCAGGAGCTGAAGACGGGCAAGGGTGCCAACGGCTCGGCGCCCAAGGTCTTCCGCTCCGCCCAGGAGGCCGAGCTGGTCTACGAGAACGGCGGTTGCAAGCTGCACGACCTTGCCGAGTACCGGCGGGCCGGGCACGAGCACTTCCTGACCACGGTCGGGCGGATCATCTTCAACGAGAAGATCGAGCGCGCCCTCGCCGAGGCGCTCGACGACGAGTTCGACCCGGAGGGGTTCGAGTTCGCCAACAACGCGCTGAAGAAGCGCAACGTCAACGAGATGGTCTCCGACCTGGTCGAGGCCTACGGGGCGCCGGCGGTATCGCGGGTGCTCGACGCCTTCAAGGACCTCGGCTTCCACTACGCCAGCCAGGCCGGGATCACGGTTTCCAAGAACAACGTCGTCTCGCCGCCCGAGAAGGCGGAGATCCTCGATCGCTACGAGAAGCTGACGGCGGCGATCCAGGGCCAGTACGACGACGGCTACATCACCGCGGAGGAGCGCCATGAGGCGGTCACCGCGCACTGGAACAAAGCCACCGACGAGGTCGCCCAGGCGATGGAGGACAACCTCGACGAGCTGAATCCGATTTTCATGATGGCCAACTCGGGGGCCCGCGGCTCGTTCAAACAGATCCGCCAGCTGGCCGGGATGCGAGGCCTGATGGCCAACCCGAAAGGCGAAATCATCGAGCGGCCGATCAAGGCCAACTTCATGGAGGGCCTCTCGGTGCTCGAGTACTTCATCTCGACCCACGGCGCTCGAAAGGGTCTGGCCGACACGGCGCTGCGCACGGCGGACTCGGGCTACCTGACCCGGCGCCTGGTCGACGTCGCCCAGGACGTGATCGTCCGCGACGAGGACTGCAAAACCAAAGAACACATCGAGATGGTGCTGCGCAAGGACGACGGCTCGCTCAACGACAACCTGTTCGGGCGTCTGGCGGCGAAAAAGCTCGAGACCAAACGTGGCCGCGAGCTGCTCAAGCGCAACCAGGAGATCACCCTGGCCGACGTCGAGGCGATCGCCGAGGCGTTTGGCGACGAGGAGATCACGGTGTCGGTCCGCTCGACCCTCAAGTGCGAGGCCGAGTCCGGCATTTGCCGCGCCTGTTACGGGGTCGCTCCGGCGACCGGTTCGACGGTCAACATCGGCGACGCGGTGGGCATCATCGCCGCCCAGTCGATCGGCGAGCCCGGCACGCAGCTGACCATGCGCACCTTCCACACCGGCGGCGTGGCCGGCCAGGACATCACCCAGGGCCTGCCGCGCATCGTCGAGCTCTTCGAGGCGCGCAAACCCAAGGGCCTGGCGCAGATGGCCGAGGAGGCCGGCAAGGTCTCGGTCGAGGAAACCGACAAAGCCCTGAAAGTGATCGTCACCGAGTCGAGCGGCGAGGAGCAGAGCTACAGCTTCCCGCCCCGCACCCGGCTGCACGTCACCGACGGCGAGAAGGTCGAGGTCGGCCAGCAGCTCAACGAGGGCTCGCTGTATCCAGCCGACCTGCTGGCGATCCGGGGCCGCACCGATACGGAGCTCTACCTGGTCGCCGAGGTGCAGAAGGTCTACCGGGCGCAGGGCGTCGACATCAACGACAAGCACATCGAGCTGATCGCCCGGCAGATGCTGAAGAAGGTGAGGATCGAGTCGAAGGGCTCGACCAGCCTGTTGCCGGGCCAGCTCGAAGATCGCGGTGCCCTCAAACGACTCAACAAACAGACCAAGGCAGACGGCGGAACGCCGGCCAAAGGCGAGGAGGTCATCCTCGGCATCACCAAGGCCTCGCTGGCCACCGAGTCCTTCCTCTCTGCCGCCTCCTTCCAGGAGACGACCAAGGTGCTCACCGATGCGGCCCTGGAGGGCAAGCGGGACAAGCTCGTCGGCCTCAAGGAGAACGTGATCATCGGCAAGCTGATCCCCGCCGCGACCGGGCTCAAGCACTACCGGACGCTGGCGGTTGAGCCGGCGGTTCCGATCGAGCCGCCCAGCGACGACGACCTGCTCGACGAAGAAGAGCTGGCCGCCGAGTTGGGTGTCGACGGCGCCGAGGCACCGGTCGAGAGCTTCGGGCCTTCCTTTGCCGAGGAGCTCGAGGAGCTCGCGCAGGAGATCGAGCAGAGCAGCGAGGACAAAGCGTAGGAGGTCCTCTCGGTAGATTGGCTGCGTGGCCAGCGCCGAAAAGGTCTGCATCATTGGTGCCGGGTCATCCGGCTTGACCTCCTGTCAGGTGTTGGCGGCACGCGGCATCCCGTTCGACTGCTTCGAGAAGGGGTCGATGATCGGCGGCAACTGGCGCTACGAAAACGACAACGGGACGTCGTCCGCCTATCGATCGCTGCACATCAACAGCGCTCGCAAGCTCATGTCCTACAGGGCCTTCCCGATGCCGGAGGACTACCCCGATTACCCCAGTCACGTCCAGGTCGCCAAGTACTTCGACGACTTCGCGGAGCGCTTTGGCCTCGGGGAGAGGATCACCTTTCGCACCGAGGTCGTCTCGGCAAAGCCGGAGGGTGACGGCTGGGAGGTCACGGTAGAGGACGCAGACGGGGCACGTCGGATCGAGAGCTACCGTGCTGTGCTCGTCGCAAACGGCCACCATTGGAAGCCCCGCTGGCCGGAACCGCCCTTCTCCGGAGCGCAGGAGTACGAGGGCGAGCAGATGCACGTCCACCACTACCGCGAGCCCGACGTCCTCGAGGGCAAGCGGGTGCTGGTGCTCGGGATCGGCAACTCCGCCGTCGACATCGCGGTCGAGTCCTCGCGGATCGCCGAGGCGACCTTTCTTGCGATGCGCCGTGGCGCCTACGTGCTGCCGAAGTTTCTCGGTGGTACGCCGATCGACGAATCGGCCCCGCCGATGATGACCAGGCTGCCCATATCCGTGCAGCGCTTCTTCTTCAACAGGCTGCTGAAGATGACGGTCGGCGATATGACCGACTACGGGTTGCCGAAGCCAGATCACAAGCTGCTCGAGGCTCACCCGACCGTCTCATCGGAGCTCCTGCCGCGTCTCGGTCATGGCGACATCACGGCCAAGCCCAACATCGACCGCTTCAGCGGTGGTCGCACCGTCCGCTTCGCCGACGGCAGCGAGGAGGAGATCGACCTCGTCGTCTACTGCACCGGATACGAAATCAACTTCCCCTTCCTCGACGAGAAGGTCTTTCGCGCTCGTGACAACCGGATGCCGCTCTACCAGCGCCTCGTAGCGGTAGAGAACCCCGGCCTCTATTTCATCGGCTTCGTGCAGCCGCTGGGCCCGGTCATGCCGATCGCCGAGGCGCAATCGGAATGGGTCGCCGACCTGTTGACCGGCAAGGCAGCTCTACCTTCGGCGTCCGAGATGCGCAAGGAGATCGGCAGCTATGAAAAGTGGCTGGGTAAGCGCTTCGTTAGCTCGAAGCGTCACACGATCGAGGTGGACTTCCACCCCTATCTGCGGCAGATCCGCCACGAGCGGAAGCGAGCTACACAGGCGGCTTGACAGGAGGAGGCGGGGTGCCCCTCCTGGGCAGCGGCGTCCTGTTTTTCGCCGATCCACTCAGCGAGCGTTGTGGTCCCAGCGGGCGAAAAACCCAGCGACCAGGAGGGGCACCCCGCCTCCTCCCCATCGCTCCGCCACCGGGCAGATGCTGTGGACCACGTGGGCGGATGGGCTGGGGGCGCCGGCGGTTGAAGCCTTCACCTGAGTCCTCTGCAGTGTCTTCCTGAGGAGCTTGACTGGCCCACCAGACGAGCCAGAGCGCGCCCAAGACTGGAATCTTCAGCACGACGAGCAGGAAGAAAATCGGCCAGAACCCCTCCATCGGCTCAGTGTAGACGGGCTAGAGGCCGCCGGCCCAGGCGATCAGGGCTTCGACCTGGACCTCCTCGATCCCAAGGTGGGGTTCGGTCGGGACGAGCAGCGTGGGCTCGCCCCGCCCTCGTGCCCACTCATAGCAGCTCTCGTCGAAGTTGTCGTCGATCCAGGCCAACGGCCGGCCCTTGCCGTACTCGTCCAGCGGCCCCAGCTTCCAGTGCGCCGAGCCAAAGCGCGCGGCGCCGTCGAAGTTGAGGAAGGGGATCTCCGGTATGCCGAGGATGTTGGGCAGGTAGTCGTTTGCTTTGTCCTCCCAGCCCGTTGCCCAGACCAGCTCGTAGTGCTCACCGAGGCGCTTCAACCGCTCACCGGCGACCAGGGAGATGCAATGCACCATCCCGTCGATCAGCTCGAAACGGGCGAGCTCCCGGTCGGGCGGATCGTCAAACCCGAAGAGGGAAACAACCCCGTCGACGTCGACGGCGAGGATCGGTCGGCTCATGGAGCCAGGCTAGCTACCAGCGGTAATGCGCAAAGGCCTTGTTGGCCTGCGCCATGCGGTAGATGTCGTCCTTCCGCTTCCAGGCGCCGCCCTGCTGCTGAGTCGAGTCGAGGATTTCGCTGGCGAGCCGCTCCGACATCGAGTACTCGCGACGGTTGCGCGCGAAGTCGACCAGCCAGCGGACCGCCAGGGTGCGGGCGCGGCGAGCGGGAACCTCGACAGGCACCTGATAGGTGGCGCCGCCGACCCGGCGTGAGCGGACCTCGAGCACCGGGGTCAGCTGCTTGATTGCCGCCTCCAGCGTCTCGACCGGATCCTCGTTGGAGCGCTCGCCGACGATCGCCAGCGCGTCGTAGACGATCCGCTCGGCCAGTGACTTCTTGCCGTCGGACATCACCTTGTTGATCAGCTGCTGGACGAGCCGGTTGCGGAAGCGGGCGTCGGGTTCGACCGGGCGGATCGTTGCGGCGGAGCGGCGCGGCATTAAGAAGCCTTGACTCCGTAAAGGGAGCGAGCCTGCTTGCGGTCGGAGACGCCGGCGGCGTCGAGCGTGCCACGGACGACCTTGTAGCGGACGCCCGGCAGATCCTTGACCCGGCCGCCGCGGACCAGCACCACCGAGTGCTCCTGCAGGTTGTGCCCCTCACCCGGGATGTAGGTGGTGACCTCCATGCCGTTGGTCAGGCGCACACGGGCGATCTTGCGCAGAGCGGAGTTCGGCTTCTTCGGGGTTACCGTGGCGACGCGGGTGCAGACACCGCGCCGTTGCGGCGCCGCGACCCCCTTCTTGCGCCCTTGCCCCGACTTGAGGCCCGGCGTCGTCGTCTTCTTCTTAGGGCGCTTGCGGCCCTTGCGAATAAGTTGGTTCGTGTTCGGCACGGGCGCGCATGGTAGCGGGCCGCCGCCTTTGGGGCCACAACGAGGAGCGCGCCGCTGAGCATCAGCCCGGCTGCGGCGGCGATCTGGGCGTAGAAGCCGTCGTACAGGACCGCCTTCGCTCCGGAGAAGAGGGAGGCCTGGGTGCCGACGTCGAGCCCTGCCGGCAGGTCGACCAGGAGGATGACGGCAAGGCTGAGCAGGCCGAGCCCAAAGACGATCCGCCCCAGCCCCCGGCGGCGCCCGTTGCGCAGTACCACCAGGGCCAGGGCGGCGGCCAGCAGCGCGACGGGGACCAGCAGGTAGGCGTGGGCCTGGCCGGCGGTCTGGGCATCGACCGTGGGCGGGGTCGCCGCCGGCAGGCCGGCATAGCCCGGCTGGCCGATCTCGACCGCGCGGTAATCGACGAACTGCGAGATCGTGAGGCAGGCGGCCGAAGCGAGGATCGTCAAGCAGATCGCTCGCTCGGGGGTGAGAACGGCACTGGCGCGCGTCGCCACCCGCTTTGCCAGCACACCGACGCGCAGCAGCGTTCGTTCGACCACCCCCAGGCCGCGGAGGAGAAATACGCCGGCGGGCCGCAGTCGCCTGCCGACGGTCCTGCCCCAGCGCCTTCCGCGTGCCTTGATCCGGTGGCCCAATCGGGAGATCGGTGGCCAGGCGCGCTGGAGCAGCTGGTTTGCCCTGCGGTCGACGTTGCGCGTCCACCCCGCCGCCCGCTTGGGTGCCGAGCGGAGGCGCTTGACCCCCTGGATGGACACCGTGCGTATGCGCCGCCGCGCCGCTGCTATCATCGCGCGTCGCTCAGGCTTCTTTTTTGCAGTTCGTTTCGCCGGGCCCGCGAGGGCCTTTTTCATGCGCCGATCCCGGCGATTTTCGCCGGCAGGCTCAGATTTCTTTGATTTCCCTCGTCCCTGCTTCAAGACAACGCTTACCTTAAGACCATGCCACGTAACTTCCCCCTAGAGAAAACCCGCAACATCGGGATCATGGCGCACATCGACGCCGGTAAGACGACGACGACCGAGCGCATCCTCTACTACACCGGCCGCACCCACAAGATGGGCGAGGTTCACGAGGGCGCCGCGGTGATGGACTGGATGGAGCAGGAGCAGGAGCGGGGGATCACGATCACCTCCGCCGCCACCGCCTGCGAGTGGAAGGACCACCGGATCAACATCATCGACACTCCCGGGCACGTCGATTTCACGGTCGAGGTGGAGCGCAGCCTGCGCGTCCTCGACGGCGCGGTCGCCGTCTTCGACGCCGTCGCCGGGGTCGAGCCGCAGTCGGAGACCGTCTGGCGCCAGGCCGACAAGTACAAGGTGCCCCGCTTCGCCTACATCAACAAGATGGACCGCACCGGCGCTGATTTCTTCAATTCCGTCGAGACGATGAAGGACCGGCTCGGCGCCAACCCCCTGCCGATTCAGCTGCCGATCGGCAGCGAGGGGGACTTCGTGGGCGTCGTCGACCTGATCGAGATGAAGGCGCTGGTCTGGAAGGACGAACTGGGGACCGAGTTCGAGACGGTCGAGATCCCCGCCGGCCTCACCGACCAGGCCGAGGAATACCGCACTCAGCTGATCGAGGCCTGCGCCGACTACGACGACGAGCTGATGGAGGCCTACCTGGCCGAGGAGGAGATCCCGCACGAGCGGATCGCATCCTCGTTGCACCGGGCCTGCCTCGACACCAAGGTGACGCCGGTCCTCTGTGGCTCCTCGTTCAAGAACAAGGGCGTGCAGCCGCTGCTCGACGCGATCGTCGAGCTGCTGCCCTCGCCGCTGGAGGTGCCGCCGGTGACCGGGCTGGTGCCGGCCGGCAAGGGCGAGAGCGAGCCGACCGAGGCCGAGCGCCCCGCCGACGACAACGGACCCTTCGCCGCGCTTGCCTTCAAGATCATGACCGACCCCTACGTCGGCAAACTGACCTACTTCCGCGTCTACTCGGGCAAGCTCGAGGCCGGCGGCCGTGTGCTCAACGTCAAAACGGGCAGGACCGAGCGGATCGGCCGACTGCTGATGATGCACGCGAACAGCCGCGAGGAGATCGAGGAGGTGTACTCGGGCGACATCTGCGCCGGCGTCGGTCTCAAGGAAACGGGCACCGGCGACACGCTGGCCGCGCCCGATGCCCCGATTGCGCTGGAGAGCATCGAATTCCCCGAGACGGTGATCGCCGTCGCGATCGAGCCGAAAACGAAAGTCGACCAGGAGAAGATGGGGACGGCCCTGCAGCGCCTCGGCGAGGAGGACCCGACCTTCCGCATCGAATCCGACGAGGAAACCGGGCAGACCCTGATCCACGGAATGGGCGAGCTCCACCTCGAGGTGATCGTCGACCGCATGCTGCGCGAGTTCAAAGTCGACGCAAACGTCGGCAAACCCCAGGTCGCCTACCGCGAGACGATCCGCAAGGAGGTCAAGAAGGTCGAGGCGCGCTTCGTCCGACAGACCGGCGGCCGCGGCCAGTTCGGCCACGTCGTGATCAACGCCGAGCCGGCGCCGGGTGAGGGTTTCGAGTTCGTCAACAAAATCAAGGGCGGCGCCATCCCCGGCGAATACATCGGCCCGGCCGAACAGGGGATGAAAGAGGCGCTCGAAAACGGCGTCAAGGCCGGCTACCCGATGGTCGACGTCAAAGTCGAACTGATCGACGGCTCCTTCCACGACGTCGACTCCTCGGAGATGGCTTTCAAAATCGCCGGCTCGATGGCGATTCAGGAGGCAGCCCGCAAGGCCAACCCGGTCCTGCTGGAGCCGGTGATGGCGGTCGAGGTGGTCACCCCTGAGGACTTCCTCGGCGACGTGATCGGCGACCTTTCGCGCCGCCGGGGCAAAGTGCAGGGCCAGGAGCAGCGCGGCAACGCGCTCGCGGTGCAGGCCTTCGTGCCGCTCGGCGAGATGTTCGGCTACGCCACCGATCTGCGATCTTCCACCCAGGGACGGGCCACCTACACGATGCAGTTCGAGCGTTACGAGGAGGTCCCGTCCAACATCGCCGAGGAGATCGTCGAGCACCGCGCGGGAGAGCCGGTGGGGGCCACCTCGTGAATCTGGCTATATTTCCCAGGTTCGCCCGCAGGCGGCAGCTTCCCGGCTGCCAGGCATTTCCAAGCAGACTCAATCACCCAAGTCAGACAGAACCCGACTTCGAAAGGTAGAACGGAGAGCGATGTCAAAGGAGAAGTTCGAGCGCGATAAGCCGCATGTGAACGTCGGCACGATCGGTCACATCGACCACGGTAAGACGACGCTGACGGCCGCGATCACCACGACCCTCTCCGGGAAGGGCGATACCGAAGCGAAAAGCTTCGCCGAGATCGACAACGCCCCCGAGGAGAAGGAGCGCGGGATCACGATTGCGACCTCGCACGTCGAGTACGAGACCGAGAACCGCCACTACGCCCACGTCGATTGCCCGGGTCACGCCGACTACGTGAAGAACATGATCACCGGCGCGGCGCAGATGGACGGCGCGATCCTGGTCGTCTCGGCCGCCGACGGCGTCATGCCGCAGACCCGCGAGCACATCCTGCTCGCCCGCCAGGTCAACGTCCCGCACGTCGTCGTCTTCCTCAACAAGGTCGATCAGGTCGATGACGACGAACTGATCGAGCTGGTCGAGGAGGAGGTCAAGGAACTCCTCGACGAGTACGACTTCCCCGGCGACGAGACGCCGATCGTCAAGGGCTCGGCGCTGAAGGCGCTGGAGGGCGACGAAGATGCCCAGAAAGCGATCTTCGAACTGGCCGACGCGCTCGACTCCTACATCCCGGAGCCGGTCCGCGAGCTCGACAAGCCCTTCCTGATGCCGATCGAGGACATCTTCTCGATCACCGGCCGTGGCACCGTCGCCACCGGCCGCGTCGAGCAGGGCATCGTCAACACCGGCGACGAGGTCGAGATCGTCGGCATCAAGGACACGACGACCACGGTCGTCACCGGAGTCGAGATGTTCCGCAAGCTGCTCGATCAGGGCCAGGCTGGCGACAACATCGGCGCGCTCTTGCGAGGCACCAAGCGCGAGGAGATCGAGCGTGGCCAGGTGCTCTGCAAGCCTGGCTCGATCACCCCGCACACCAAATTCAAAGCCGAGGTCTACTGCCTGAAGAAGGAGGAGGGTGGCCGCCATACGCCGTTCTTCTCCGGCTACCGGCCTCAGTTCTACTTCCGCACGACCGACGTGACTGGGATCGCCAACCTCCCCGAGGGGACCGAGATGGTGATGCCGGGTGACAACGTCGAGATGACGATCGAGTTGATTCAGCCGATCGCGATGGACCAGGGCCTGCGCTTCGCCATCCGCGAGGGTGGCCGGACCGTCGGCTCGGGGGTCGTCGCAGAGATCGTCGAGTAGTCCAGGACCAGGGCGGGCTTCGCCCGTCTTCGCCGCTATCGCGGCGAGAAGGATTTAAAAAGACATACGACCGGGGGCGGCGCCCCAGACAAAGGGGCGGCGCCCCTTCCGCGCGGTAAAGGCCGCGTGTAGAGGAAAAGAAAGAAAGCAAAACGTGGCGACTATCGCGGCACAGAAAATCCGAATTCGACTGAAGGCGTATGACCACGACGCCATAGATCGGGCTGCCCGCGAGATCGTCGAGACCGCGGAGCGGACCGGCGCCAGCGTCTCTGGTCCGGTGCCGTTGCCGACCGAGAAAAACGTCTACTGCGTGATCCGCTCCCCGTTCAAGGACAAGGACTCGCGTGAGCACTTCGAGATCCGCACTCACAAGCGGCTGATCGACATCCTCCAGCCGTCGCCGAAAACCGTCGACTCCCTGCAGCGACTCGATTCGCTGCCGGCCGGTGTCGACATCGAGATCCGCCTCTAGATGCTGAGATGGCTGCGATCCTCGGCAAGAAGCTCGGCATGACGCAGGTCTTCCGCGAGGACGGCACGGTCGTCCCGGTCACCGTGATCGAGGCCGGCCCCTGCAAGGTGACGGCCGTCCGTGACGCCGAGCGGGATGGTTATTCGGCCGTTCAGCTCGCCTTCGACGAGGTCAAGGAGGGGAAGCTGAGCAAAGCGGAGCTCGGCCACCTGAAGAAGGCCGGGGCGCCGCCGATGCGGCACCTGGTCGAGTTCCGTGACGAGGACCTCGGTGCCGAGGAGGGCCCAAAGGTCGGGGACGACGTCACGGTCACCTCCTTCGAGGCCGGCCAGCGCGTGAAGGTCTCCGGCATCTCGATCGGCAAGGGCTTCCAGGGTGGAATCAAGCGCCATAACTTCAGCCGTGGTCCCGTCTCTCACGGCTCCCACAACGTGCGTGCCCCGGGCTCGATTGGCGCCAGCGCCTTCCCGGGCCGCGTCTTCAAAGGCATGAAGATGCCGGGCCAGATGGGCAACAAGCGGACCACCCAGAAGGGACTCGAAGTCGCCGAGGTGGACGCGGAGCGCAACCTGCTCCTGCTCAAGGGCTCGGTGCCGGGCTCGCGCAACGCCGTCTTGGAGGTGAGGACCGATGGCTAGTCGGAGGTCATTCGGAACCTCCCGGCGCACGTCTGGCGGCGGCGGACCGGCGCGATGCCGCGTCCTCGGTCGGCCAAATAGCGCTGCTATTCGGCCTCCCTGCGTCCTTGCCTCGCTTGGTCCGGCGCTCGCCAGTCGCACACCAGGAGGTTCCGAATGACCTCTAAAGCCACGGTGCTCGGCAAGACGACGAAAGCGGACCTGCCGAAAGGGCTCTTCGACGAGCCCTTCCACCAGTCTCTGGTGCACGAGACGGCGCGCGCCGACATGGCGTCGCGGCGTCGCGGCACCGCCTCGACGCTGACCCGTGGCGAGGTCTCCTTCACCACCGCAAAGGCTTGGCGCCAGAAGGGGACCGGCCGCGCCCGCGTCGGCGCACTCGGCGTTCCCAGCCGCTTCGGCGGCGGCGTCGCTTTCGGCCCCAAGCCGCGGCACTACACGGTCAAGGTCAACCGCAAAGCCCGCCGCAAGGCGATGCGGGCGGCGCTTTCGGTTCACGCCGAGCGCGGCAGCGTCGCGGTGCTCGACCCCGCCGCCTACGAGACTCCTTCGACCAAGGCGGCCGCCGAGGCGCTGGCGAAATGGGGCGCTAGGCGTCCGACCCTGGTTGTCCTCAACGCCGAGGAGACCGGCGCGCTGAAGAGCTTTCGCAACATCGCCCGCGTCGAGGTGGCCGAGGTCGGTGCGATCGGCGTGGCAGACGTGATCGGAGCCGCCTCGCTGGCGATCTCCGAGCGGGCGCTGGAGACGCTGCGGGAGAGGTTGACCTGATGGACGCACGCAACATCATCATCCGCCCGGTCGTCTCGGAGAAGAGCTACGCGCTGATCGCCGAAGGCAAGTACACGTTCAGGGTCAACGATCGGGCACACAAGACCCAGATCGCCGCGGCGATCGAAGAGATCTTCAGCGTTGGCGTGGCCGGGGTGCGCACCTCCAAAGTTCGACCGAAGCCGAAGCGGCGCAACCTGAGCAAAGGCAGGACCCGCGGCTGGAAGAAGGCCGTCATCCAGCTCGCGCCGGGCGAGCGGATCGAGCTGTTCGAAGGCGCCGAGACTGCATAGGGAGAGAGATGCCAAACCGCAAAACCAAACCGACCAGCCCCGGGCGCCGCTTCGCGACCTACCCGATGCGCGAGCAGCTGACCGCGACCGAGCCGGAGCGCAAGCTGTCCGAAGGACTGCGCAAGTCCGGTGGTCGCAACGCCAACGGCCGGGTTACCGCCCGCCATCGCGGCGGCGGAGCAAAGCGGCGCTACCGCAAGATCGACTTCAAGCGCCTCAAGGATGGTGTCCCGGCCAGGGTCGCGACGATCGAGTACGACCCGAACCGGAGCTGCTACATCGCCCTGCTGCACTATGCCGACGGCGAGAAGAGCTACATCCTCGCTCCCGCCGCTCTCTCGGTTGGTGACCAGGTCCAGTCCGGCGCCGGCGCTGACATCAAGCCCGGCCACGCGCTGACCCTGGGGGAGATGCCGACCGGCACCATCGTCCACAACGTCGAGCTGGTCGCCGGCCAGGGCGGCAAGCTGGGACGCGCCGCCGGAACCGCGATCCAGCTCGTCGCGAAGGAGGGTGAGATGGTGACGCTGCGCCTGCCCTCCTCGGAGATGCGGATGGTTCGTGCCGAGTGCCGAGCCACGGTCGGCCAGCTCTCGAACGCCGAGCACCAGAACATGAAGATCGGCAAGGCCGGACGCAACCGGCACAAGGGCAAGCGGCCGCAGACCAGGGGTGTGGCGATGAACCCGGTTGACCACCCGCACGGCGGCGGCGAGGCGCACCACACGCCCGGTGGGCACCCGGTGACGCCGTGGGGCAAGCCGACGCTTGGCTACCGGACCCGCAAGAAGGGCAAGCAGTCCGATCGCTACATCGTGCGCGGCAGGCGCCGCGGAAAGAAGAAGAGGTAAGCGATGGGACGCTCGACCAAAAAGGGACCGTGGGTGGAAGCGGCGCTGATGAAGCGGATCTCGGCGATGAACGAGTCCGGTCAGAAGCAGATGGTGAAGACCTGGTCGAGGACCTCGACGATCTTCCCGGACATGGTCGGCCACACGATCGCCGTCCACGACGGGCGTAAGCACGTACCCGTCTTCATCTCGGAGTCGATGGTCGGCCACAAGCTGGGCGAGTTCGCTCCCACGCGGACCTTCCGCGCCCATTCCGGTACCGGCAAGGGCGGCGATTAGCAATGGCGCTCGAGAAGAAGCAGAGAGACCCGAACGCGAAAACCGGGATCAAAAAAACTAAAAAAGACGGGGGTAAAAAAGGCGAGGAGAAAACGCCTGCGAAAAAACCCTCCTCGAAAAAAGCGTCGCCGAAAAAAAGTGCGGCAAAAAAATCTTCCCCCAAAAAACAATCGCCGAAAAAAGAGGCGCCGAAGCCCGCCGCTCCGATCGTCGTCCGCGCCAGTTCGCGCTACGTGAGGGTCGCACCGCGAAAGGCGCGTCTCGTCGCCGACCAGATCCGAGGACTTCACATCGACCGGGCGCGGGCACTGCTGCAGTTCTCGCCGCGGAGCGCCGCCCAGGACATCGGCAAGCTGATCGAGTCGGCCGCCTCGAATGCGGAAAACAATCACGATCTCGTCGCCGACGAGATGCGCGTTGCCGAGATCACCGTCGATGAAGGCCCGACGCTGCGCCGTTTCCGACCCAGGGCGCTGGGTCGGGCTACCCCGATCAACAAGCGAACCAGCCACATCGCGGTGGCCTTGAGTCCGGAAGAGGACGGCTAGACCATGGGACAGAAGATTCACCCCACCGGCTTCAGGGTCGGCTACATCCAGGACTGGAAATCGAACTGGTTCGACGAGAAGGGCTTCGCCGACGTGCTCGAGGAGGACCTGCATATCCGCTCTCATATCGAGGGCAAACTCGCCCATGCCGGTCTCTCGGACATCACGATCGAGCGCCGTGGCGAGGTTGCCGTCGACATCCATACCGCTCGCCCCGGCATCGTGATCGGCAAGTCGGGCAGCGAAGTGGACGCGCTGCGCAAGGAGCTGCACAAGCTGACCGGGAAGCCGGTCAAGGTGAACATCCGCGAGGTGAAGCGACCCGAGCTCGACGCCAAACTGGTCGCGCAGTCAATCGCCGAGCAGCTGCAGAACCGTGTCGCCTTCCGGCGGGCGATGAAACGCGCCCTGACCTCGGCGATGCGATCCGGCGCCAAGGGCGTGAAGATCCAGGTTTCCGGCCGCCTTGGCGGCTCCGAGATGGCGCGGACCGAAAGCTACTCGGACGGGCGGGTGCCGCTGCACACGCTGCGCGCCAACATCGACTACGGCTTCTTCGAGGCTCGGACGACCGCGGGTCGGATCGGCGTCAAATGCTGGATCAACAAGGGCGAAGTGATGCCCGAGGGGTTCCGCTCCGACCAGATACCCGCCGACGGTGAGCCGCAGGGCAGCAGTCAGCGCGGCGGTCGCGGCGGGGACCGGGGCCGCGGCGGTCGCGGTGGAGGTGGTCGCTGATGTTGATGCCGAAGCGAGTAAAGCACCGCAAACAGATGCGCGGCCGGATGCGCGGCAACACCAAGGGCGGCAGCCACGTCGCCTTCGGCGAGTACGGGTTGAAGGCGCTCGATCGCGGCTGGATCACCAACCGCCAGATCGAGGCCGCCCGTATCGCGATGACCCGCAAGATCAAACGTGGCGGCAAGGTCTGGATCAACATCTTCCCCGATAAGCCCTACACGAAGAAGCCGGCCGAGACGCGGATGGGCTCGGGCAAGGGCAATCCGGAGGGCTGGGTCGCCGTCGTCAAGCCCGGCAAGGTCATGTTCGAGCTGGCCGGAGTCCCCGAGGACCTGGCCCGCGAGGCGCTGCGCCTGGCCGGCCACAAGCTCCCGATAAAGACGAAATTCGTGATGCGCGAGGGGGCGGAGACCTGATGAAGGCGGCCGAGGCCCACGATCTGAAAGACGACGAGCTGGTGGCGAAGCTGATCGACGCCAAGCAGGAGTCGTTCAACCTGCGTTTCCGGCATGCGACCGGCGAGCTGGAGAACACGGATCGGTTGGGCGCGGCGAAGCGGGACATCGCGCGGCTGCTTACGGTGGCCAAGGAGCGCGGGATCGACGTTGAGCGAGAGTTGAGGAAATGATGGCTGAGGACGAGCAGAAAAAAGACGAGACGACTGAGCAGGACGCACCCCAAGAGGAAACGCCTCAGGACGAGGCCCCTCAGGATGCGGGTCCTGTCGCCGCAGGGGACCCACCTCCTCCTCCGGTAGCTAAAGCTTCCTCGGAGGAGGTCCCCCCTACGGCGCCACCCGCATCAGAGGAGTCTGAGGCTGAGCAGCCTCAGGACGAGGCCCCAGCGGAAGAGTCTGAGGACGCCCCCGCCAGCGAGGAGAAAGCTGCAGAGGCTGAGCCCAATCCTGAGGATGAGCTTCCTTGGAAGGAGAAGAAGCGGCTTGAAGCGTCTCGCAAGCCTCATAAGGCCAAGCCGCAACAGTCGCCGGAGGAGCGGAAGGCAGCGCGGCTGGATGCTCGGAAGCGCCGCGGCGCCGAACGGCGTAAGGAACGGGCTGCCGCCAAGGTCAAGAAGACTCCCGGGACCGGGACTCCACCGGCCGAGCGGGCTGCGAACGCGGCCAAGGTCCGGCAGGGGATCGTGGTCTCCGACAAAGGTCAGAAATCGATCACCGTGCGGATCGACATCATGCGCCGCCATCCGACCTACGAGAAGGTGGTCAGGAGCTCGCGCACGCTGCACGCCCACGACGAGCGCAACGAGGCCGGCCAGGGCGATGTCGTCCGCGTGGTCGAGACCAGGCCGCTGTCCAAGACCAAGCGCTGGCGCCTGGTCGAGGTCCTGGAGAAGGCGAAGTAGGGAGCCGGTTCGATGATCCAGCAAGAGTCGAGACTTAAGGTTGCCGACAACTCGGGCGCCCGCGAGATCCTTTGCATCCGGGTCAAGGGTGGCTCGCACCGTCGCTACGCCGGCGTCGGCGACGTGATCACCGCCACGGTCAAACAGGCCAGCCCGCAGGGCGGCGTGCGCAAGGGCGAGGTCGTCCAGGCCGTCGTCGTGCGAACCCGCAAGCAGCTCGGCCGCTCGGACGGCACCTACATCTCCTTCGACGAAAACGCCGCGGTCCTGATCGACCCGGCGAGCAACAACCCGCGGGGCACTCGCATCTTTGGTCCGGTGGCCCGCGAGCTGCGCGAGCGCAACTTCATGAAAATCGTCTCCCTCGCCCCGGAGGTTCTGTAGCGATGGCCAAGGCTATGCGGATCCGGACCGACGACCAGGTGAAGGTGATCGGCGGCAAGGACGCCGGTAAGACCGGTCGCGTGGTGCGCACCGAGCCGAAACGGGGCTTCGTCTATGTCGAGGGACTGAACATGGTCAAGCGGCACGAAAAAGCGCGCCCGAGCCAGGACGTGCAGAAGGCCGGCCAGCAGCTCGGCGGGATCGTCGACAAGGAGGGTCCGATCCACGTCTCCAACGTGATGCTGCTCGACCCCAAAGACAAAAAGCCGACCCGGATCGGCATGCGTCGCGATAAAGGCGGCAAGCGCGAGCGATTCGCGAAGCGCAGCGGGGTGTCGCTCTGATGGAGGCGGCCACGACCCCCCAATCCCAGGTCGCGCCGCCGCCGCGCCTGCGCGAGCGCTACGAGCAGGACGTGGTGCCGGCGCTGACCCAGCGGTTCGGTTACTCGACTCGGATGCAGGTGCCACGGGTCGAGAAGATCGTCCTCAACATGGGGGTCGGCGAGGCCAAGCAGAACGCCAAAATGCTCGAGGCCGCGCAGCAGCAGCTGGCGCTGATCGCCGGCCAGCAGCCCAGCGTGCGCCGCGCCCGCAAGTCGATCGCCTCCTTCAAAGTTCGCGAGGGGATGCCGGTCGGTCTCTCGGTCACCCTGCGTCGGGCGCGGATGTGGGAGTTCCTCGACCGGCTCTGCTCGATTGCGGTGCCGCGGATTCGCGACTTCCGGGGGCTCAATCCCCGCTCCTTCGATGGTCGCGGCAACTACTCGATGGGCGTCCGCGAGCAGCTGATCTTTCCGGAAATCGACTACGACTCGATCGACGAGGTGCGCGGTCTGGACGTGACGATCGCGACCTCCGCGCAGACCGATGTCGAGGCCTTCGAGCTGTTGCTGCGACTCGGTATGCCGTTCGCCCAGGACGGCCGGCCCGGCGGTGGCGATGTCGAGGCCGAGGCGGCCGAAGAGGAGGAGAAGCGCAAGGAGGAGGCCCGTCTGCGGGCTGAGGCCGAGCAGGCCGCACTTGAGCAGCTGAAGGAAGAGAACCCCGACGCATACGCGAAGCCCGAGCCCGAGCCGGAGGCCGGCGAGGAGGGCGAGGGTGCCGCGGAGGGCGCAACGGACGAGGCCGATGGCTCGGCTGGTGAGGAGAGTTCAGAGGATGGCTAAGACTTCCCAGAAGGTGAAGCAGGGCCGCAAAGCCCGGTTCAAGACCCGTGAATACAACCGCTGCCGTCGTTGCGGTCGGCCGCGCGCCTACTACCGCAAGTTCGGCCTCTGCAGGATTTGCCTGCGCGAGGCCGCCCATGAGGGCTACGTCCCCGGTATGACCAAGTCGAGCTGGTAGGCAGAGACGATGCTGAACGACCCGATAGCCGATTACCTGACCCGGATCCGGAATGCCCTTGGCTCCGGCCACGACGATGTGGACATCCCTGCCTCGAAGCTGAAGGAGGAGATGTCCCGGATCCTCAAGGAGCAGGGATACATCCGCGATTTCCACCGCAAGCCCGCCAAGGTCGGCGAGGCGATCGAGATCCGGCTCAAGTACACCGAGGATCGCCGTCCGGTGATTGCCGGGCTGGAGAGGATCTCGCGGCCCGGACGCCGCCGCTACGTCGACCACAAGGAAGTTCCTCGAGTGCACGGTGGTACCGGTACCGCGATCGTCAGCACCTCGGTTGGTGTGATGACCGGCCACGAAGCGAAGGCGAAAGGGGTCGGCGGCGAGGTAGTTGCCTACGTCTGGTGAGTGAGCGATGAGCCGAATTGGAAGAAAGCCGATATCCGTTCCCGAGTCCGTCACGGTCGAGCTAGCCCCTGGGCGGGTCGGCGTGAAGGGACCGAAGGGCGAGCTGACCCAAAACCTCTCTGCCGAGATGACGGTCGCGCAGGATGAGGGTGTGGTCACCGTGCAGCGCCCCACCAACCGCGGCGAGCATCGGGCCCTGCACGGGTTGACCCGGAGCCTGATCGCGAACATGGTCGAGGGCGTCACCGATGGCTTCGAGAAGCGACTTGAGATCCAGGGCGTCGGCTACCGCGCCCAGCTCAAGGGGAAGAGCCTCGAGTTGGCGCTCGGTTATTCCCACCCTGTCTCGGTCGACCCCCCGGAGGGGATCGAGTTCGAGGTGCCGCAGCCAACCGAGATCGTGGTGCGCGGCATCGACAAGCAGCTGGTCGGGCAGGTCGCCGCGGATATCCGCAAGCGGCGCCCACCGGAGCCATACAAGGGCAAGGGAATCCGTTATCGCGACGAGCACGTCGCCAGGAAGGTGGGGAAGCGCGCATGACGGTTCTCACCAAGCGCCAGCGCCGCCTGCGTCGTCGTCGCCGGGTCCGTGCCCGGATCATCGGCAGCTCCGAGCGGCCCCGCCTCTCCGTCTACCGTTCCAATCGCGGCGTCTTCGCGCAGCTCGTGGACGATGCTGCCGGTCGCACTCTGGCCGCCGTCAACTGGACCGAGCCGGAGCTGCGCAAGCTGACGGCCAGCGAGCAGGCGAAGCGGGTCGGCGAGCTGCTTGCCGAGCGCGCCAAGGCCGCCGGCGTCGAGAGCTGCGTCTTCGATCGCGGCGGATACAAGTTCCACGGCCGCGTGAAAGCGCTCGCCGAGGGCGCCCGCGAAGGGGGACTGAAGTTCTGATGGCCCTCCGTCCGCTACCTTCCCTGACCTCATGAAGGGCATGGACATGACCAATGTGGAGACCGTCAGCCCGCGCGGGCTGGATCTCCAGGAGCGGGTGATCGAGATCAACCGCGTCGCCAAGGTGGTCAAGGGCGGCCGCCGTTTCTCCTTCACCGCGCTGGTCGCCGTCGGCGATGAAGAGGGTGTCGTCGGGATCGGCTACGGCAAGGCACGTGAGGTGCCGCTGGCGATCCAGAAGGCGGTTGAGAACGCCCGCAAGAGCTTGATCCGCGTGCCCAAATACGGGCAGACCCTGACCCACAAAATCATCGGCCGCTACGGCGCCGGGCACGTCGTCCTGCGTCCGGCCAGCCCTGGTACCGGCGTGATCGCCGGCGGGGGGGTTCGTGCCGTGCTCGAGCTTGGTGGGGTGCGCGACGTGCTCACGAAGAGCATCGGGACGCAGAACCCGATCAACCTGGTCAAGGCGACCATGGACGGGCTGGTTCGGCTCAGGCGTCCGGAGGAGGTCGCGGAGCTTCGAGGCCTCACCGTTGCTCAGGTGCTGGGGGTTCAGAAGTCAAATGGCGCTTCGACCGTGACGGCTGAGGGACAGGAGCCTCAGGCCGCGGGTCCTGTCACCGCAGGGGACACGAGCGAGTCCTCGCCGGCGGGTCCTGTCACCGCAGGGGACCCACCTCCTCCTCCGGTAGCTAAAGCTTCCTCGGAGGAGGTCCCCCCTACGGCGCCACCCGCCGGAGAGGCCGATGCCGCGGCAGCTGAGGAGCCCAAAGCTGAGGAGCAGTCTTGAGCGCGGTGAAGATCAAGCAGGTCAAGTCTGTGGCTGGCACCAACCCGAGCCAGAAAGCGACGCTCGCGGCGCTTGGGCTGGGGAAGATCGGGCGGGCTGTGGAGCGGAAGGACTCGCCGCAGCTGCAGGGGCAGATCCGGGTTGTTTCTCATCTGGTTGAGGTCGACGGTGGCTGAGAAAGCTTCGAAAGCGAAAGCCGACGACGCTCCGAGTGAGCGCACGCTGGAGATCGGGCTTCACAACCTGTCGCCGAAGCCGGGCTCGAAACGGCCGCGCAAGCGGCTTGGTCGCGGCGAGGGGAGTGGACTCGGCAAGACCTCAGGGCGCGGCCACAAGGGCGCCGGCTCTCGCGCCGGCGCGAAGAAGAAGGCCGGCTACGAGGGCGGGCAGAACCCGATCCACATGCGGATGCGAAAGCTTCGCGGGCCGCACAAAAAGCAGTCGATGCCGTTCGAGAACTTCCGCACGTCGACCCAGCCGGTCAACATCGGCGATCTGGAGGAGCGCTTTGACAGCGGCGCCCAGGTCAACGTCGAGACGCTCCGGGAGAAGGGGCTCGCAAAGCGTTCCGACCCGGTCAAGATCCTCGCCCGCGGCGAGATCTCGAAGAAGCTCGAGGTTCACGCGCACGCCTTCAGCGCGACCGCCAGGGAGAAGATCGAGGCGGCCGGCGGTTCCTGTCACACTCTGGAGCCGTAATGCTCAGGACTATTGCGAACGCTTTCAGCGTCGCGGACATCCGCAAGAAGCTTGCGTTCACCGCGGCGATGCTGCTGCTCTACCGGCTCGGCGCGTACATCCCTGCGCCAGGCGTCGATGCAAACGCGGTCAAGGAACTCGGCAACAACTTCGCCGGCAGCAACATTCTGGGCTTCCTCAATCTCTTTTCGGGCGGTGGTCTCTCGCGCCTCTCCCTGTTTGCGCTGGGGATCATGCCCTACATCACCGCTTCGATCATCCTGCAGCTGCTGACGGTGGTCGTGCCGTCGCTGGAGAAACTGCAGAAAGAGGGTGAGGTCGGCCAGCAGAAAATCACCCAGTACACGCGCTACCTGACCGTCGGGCTGGCCTTCGCGCAGTCCTTTGGCTACGTCTTCCTGTTCCGGTCGTTCGGCAGCCAGGCCGGTGGGAAAAACGTCCTCGGCAGCTTGACCGGCCCCAAAGTCCTGCTGATAGTGATCTGCCTTACCGCGGGCTGCACGCTGCTGATGTGGCTGGGCGAGCTGATCACCCAGCACGGCATCGGCAACGGGATCTCGCTGATGATCTTCGCCTCGATCGTCTCCCGCATCCCGAACGGGATCCAGGCCTGGTGGACCAATCCGGACCAGGTCTTCGTCGTGATGATGCCCTTCATCGCGCTGGCGGTGATCGTCGCGATCGTCTTCGTCCAGGAGGGGCAGCGCCGCATCCCCGTCCAGTACGCGAAACGCGTGGTCGGTCGCAAAATGACCTCCGGCGGCTCCACCTATCTGCCGCTGCGGGTCAACATGGCAGGGGTGATCCCGGTCATCTTCGCCGCCTCGATCATGGCCTTCCCGCCGACGATCGGGCAGCTGCTCAATACCCCCGCTGCGCTTGACTTCGCCGCCTTCTTCAGCCCCAACGGCTGGGCCTATGTCGTGGGCGAGGTCTTCTTCATCATCATCTTCACCTACTTCTACACGGCGGTCACCTTCAACCCGGTGGACCAGGCAGACAACCTGAAGAAATACGGCGGCTTCATTCCCGGGGTGCGCCCCGGACGGCCGACCGCCGAGTATCTGGACCGGATCCTTTCGCGCCTGACCTTCCCGGGTGCCCTGTATCTGGGCGCGGTGGCGGCGTTGCCGACGATCTTGATCAGCCAGACCTCGGCCAACTTCTTCTTCGGCGGCACCTCGATACTGATCGTGATCGGCGTGGCCCTGGACACGGTCAAGCAATTGGAGGCGCAGTTGATGATGCGCAACTACGAGGGCTTCTTGAAATAGGCTGTTTTACTCGCCGCGCCCCAACCGGCGATCCCTCCTATGTCTGAGCTCAACCTCGTCCTCCTTGGTCCCCCCGGCAGTGGGAAGGGCACGCAGGGGGAGCGGTTGCAGGGGGATCTGCGGCTTCCTTACTACGCGACCGGGGACATCTTGCGAGCGGCGGTGCGCGACGAGACCGAGCTGGGCAAGTCCGCGAAGGCGTACATGGACCGCGGCGATCTGGTGCCGGATGAGGTGATCGTCGGGGCGATCGGCGAGCGGATCGACTCGGCCGAGGCGGCGGACGGCTTCATCCTCGACGGGTTCCCCCGCACCGTGCCCCAGGCCGAGGCACTGGCGGCCAAGCTCGCCGAGCTGAAGC
The DNA here is from genome assembly GCA_963706605.1 of uncultured Solirubrobacterales bacterium. Lineage (GTDB taxonomy): Bacteria > Actinomycetota > Thermoleophilia > Solirubrobacterales > 70-9 > VRUE01. The sequence goes on along the minus strand of OY970165.1, from coordinate 749,571 downwards.
GTGGGCTGACAGCCGTGCTCCTGATCGATGCGAGCGACGAAGAGGTGATGCGGAGGCTGGGCGGACGCCGCACCTGCTTCGAGAACGGCCACGTCTTCCACGTCGACTTCAACCCGCCGCAACGGGAGGGTGTCTGCGACATCGACGGCAGCGAGCTGATCGTCCGCGACGACGACAAGCCCGACGTAATCCGTCACCGGCTCGAGCAGTACCACGAGAAGACCGAGCCGCTGATCGAGTTCTACGACCACCAGAGCCTGTTGCGGAGGATCGACGGGGGTGCCGCGCCAGACGCCGTGGCCGATGAGCTGCGGCGTGCTCTTGCGACGCTGAAACTGGAAGCCGACGAGGCGATTTAGGTCGCTGGACCGGACGGTTAGCGTGTACCGGATGATCATCCGCAAGACCCCGGATCAGGTCGACAAGATGGCCGCCTCAGGCCAGATCCTGGTCCGCTGCCTGCGGATGCTCGCCGCCAAGGCTCGCGCCGGGGTCACGACCAAGGAGCTGGACAGCGCGGCGGAGAAGTTCATCCGCTCGCAGGGCGCCGAGCCGGCTTTCAAGGGCTACCGGGGCTTCCCGGCGTCGATCTGCGCTTCGCCCAACTCGATGGTGGTGCATGGCATCCCCGGCCCCTATGAGCTGAAGCGCGGTGACGTGCTTTCGATCGATGTCGGGGTCGTCAAGGATGGCTGGGTTTCGGACGCGGCGATCACGGTGCCGATCGGCTCGGTCAGCCCGGAGGCGCGCAAGCTGCTCGACGTGACCAAGGCGGCGCTGTTCGCCGGGGCGGAGCAGATGCGGCCGGGGAACCACCTGGGTGACGTCTCGGCGGCGATCCAGCGGGCTGTGGAGATCGAAGGACTCTCGATCATTCGCACCCTCGTCGGGCACGGGATCGGTCGCGAAATGCACGAGGACCCGCAGGTCCCCAATTTCGGCGAGCCGGGTCGGGGGCCGGAGTTGGAGGAGGGCACGGTGCTTGCGATCGAGCCGATGGTCAATGCCGGAGGGTCGCTGGTCCGGATGGGCGACGACGGTTGGGCCGTCTACTCCCAGGACGGTTCGCTGGCCGCCCACTTCGAGTTCACGATTGCGGTCACGGCCGACGGCCCCCGCATTCTCACCCCCTGGCACGAGGACGAGTAGGAGTCACCCGCTGGGCCTGACCATGGCTCCGGCGGCGGTCGTCGCAACCCGTCCCCTGCTATCTTTCTCGGTCGGCCCAGAGGGCCGTTTGTTGGTGCCTGCCTGCCCGACTCATGGGGCGAGCGGGAGTCCTGTAGTCGAGACAACCCCCGGAGCGATGAAGGTTCGAGCTTCCGTAAAGCCGATGTGCGAAAAGTGCAAGGTGATCCGCCGTAACGGCGCGGTCCTCGTGATCTGCCAGAACCCGCGCCACAAGCAGCGGCAGGGCTGACTCATGGCGCGTATCGCGGGGATAAACATCCCGGTCAACAAGCGGGTTGAGATCGGGCTCACCTACATCTTCGGCATCGGCCGCTCCACCGCGCAGGAAATCTTGGCGGAGACGAAAGTCGACCCCAATACCTCGGTCAAGGATCTGACCGAGGACGAGGTCGTGAAACTGCGCGAAGCGGTCGAGCGGCGCGAGGTCGAGGGCGATCTGAGGCGTGAGCGCTCACAGGACGTCAAACGGTTGATGGAGATCGGCTCGTATCGCGGTCTGCGCCATCGCCGTGGCCTGCCGGTCAGGGGCCAGCGGACGAAGACCAACGCGCGCGGCCGCAAGGGCCCGCGCCGGATGAGCGTCGCCGGCAAGCGCAAGGCGCCGACGGCGAGGTAGGGGAACCCGATGGCCGCAGCCAAAAAACCCGCCAAGGGCCGCCCTCGGCGCCGCGTAAAAAAGAACATTGCCTATGGACAGGCCCACATCAAGACTTCGTTCAACAACACGATCGTCACTCTGACCGACACCGAAGGCAACGTGATTGCCTGGGAGTCGGCCGGATCCGCCGGCTTCAAAGGCTCGCGTAAGTCGACGCCGTTTGCCGCCCAGGTGACCGCCGACGCGGCCGCCAAGAAAGGCATGGAACACGGCCTCGAAAAGGTCGAGGTATTTGCCAAGGGCGCCGGGTCCGGTCGCGAGACCGCGATCCGCTCGCTGCAGGCGGCCGGCCTCGACGTGACCACCGTGAAGGACGTCTCGCCGCAGGCCCACAACGGCTGCCGCCCGAAGAAGCGGAGGCGAGTCTGATGGCCCGCGACACCTCCGCCCAGTGCAAGCAGTGCCGACGCGAGGGTCAGAAGCTCTTCCTCAAGGGCGAGCGTTGCTTCACCGACAAGTGCGGTGTCGAGCGGCGCTCCTACCCGCCCGGAGATCACGGACGCGGCCGGATGCGGCAGTCCGAGTACCGCGTGCAGCTGCGCGAGAAGCAGAAGACGCGCCGCTACTACCAGGTGCTCGAGAGCCAGTTCCGCGCCTACTACGACAAGGCCTCGCGCCAGGAGGGGGTGACCGGCGAGAACCTGCTGCGCCTGCTCGAGTCCCGCCTCGACAACGTCCTGGTGCGGCTCGGCTTCGCCGCCTCGCGACGCCAGGCACGGCAGCTGGTCGGTCACGGGCACTGGCTGGTGAACGGGCGCCGCGTCGACGTCCCCTCCTACCAGGTGCGTCCTGAGGACGTGATCTCGATCAAGTCGGGTTCGGCAGCGACGGACACGATTCGCAAAGCGACCGAGCTCGTCTCGACCGTGCCGGCCTGGCTGCAGGCCGACCACGACTCTCTTACCGCCAAGGTCCTGCGCCTTCCTGAGCGCGCGGAGATCTCGGCGCCGGTGCAGGAGCAGCTGATCGTCGAGCTGTATTCCAAGTAGTCCGGACCGATTTCTGAAACACCCCATACGCAAGGAACTCATGACCACTGACTTTCAGGTCCCTCGTATAACCGCAGAGAAGGCGGATGACCGCCGCGGCACCTTTACGATCGAGCCCCTCGACAAGGGCTTCGGCTACACGTTCGGCAACGGCCTCCGCCGTGTGCTGCTCTCCTCGCTGGGAGGCGCTGCCGTAACCAGCGTCCGCATCGAGGGCGTCTCGCACGAGTTCTCGAGCGTGCCGGGCGTCAAAGAGGACGTCACCGACATCATCCTCAACCTGAAGGACCTCGTCGTCCGCATGCACACCGACGCCGACGAGGTCGAGGCACCGCTGGTCGCCACCGGCCCCGGTGAGGTCAAGGCCAAGGACATCGATCTTCCCTCTGGGGTGGAGATCCTCAACCCCGACGCGCCGATCGCGACGCTGGAGAAGAAAACGAAGCTCGAGGTCTACCTGACGATCGGCCGCGGCCGCGGCTACTCGCCCGCCGAAGAAAACAAGTCCGACGACCAGCCGATTGGCGTAATCCCGATCGACTCGATCTTCTCGCCGATCCGGCGCGCCTCCTACTCGGTGGCGACGGCTCGTGTCGGCCAGCGGACCGACTTCGACAAACTGACCCTCGATCTTGAGACCGACGGCTCGATCGAGCCCGCGGCCGCCCTGCGGGAGGCTTCGGAGATCCTGATCAAGACCCTGGCCATCTTTACCGATGCCGAGCGGGTCGAGGAGCTGACCACGCGTGAGCCGGTTGCGCCGCTGCCCGCCGAAGGGCTGGCCGGCATCGCTGGCGACGGGGCGGGTGTCGCCGCCAACAACGGCCTCGACGAGATCCTGATCGAGGAGCTGGAGCTGGGTGTGCGTTCCTACAACTGCCTCAAGCGCGCCGGCGTGCAGACGGTCGGCGACCTGGTCCGGAAGACTCGCTCAGAGCTGAACGCGATCCCCAACTTCGGCTCGAAGTCGATCGAGGAAGTGATCGAGACCCTGCAGGCCCGCGGCCTCGATCTGCAGCGAGACTGAGGAAGCGCGAGAGAGCGGACTGAGGAAAACCGATGCGCCACCGCAAGAAACGCAACAAATTGAGCCGCAACGCGGCGCATCGGGAGTCGCTCCTCTCAAACCTCTCCAAGCAGCTGATCGAGCACGAGCGGATCAAGACCAGCCAGGCAAAGGCCAAGGCTGTCAAGCCCGAGGTCGAGCAGTTGATCACGCTCGCCAAGCGCGGTGACCTGCACGCCCGTCGCCAGGCGCTGGCGACCCTGCACAACGACAAGTTCATCGTGCACAAGCTGTTCGAGGAGGTTGCCCCGCGCTACACGGAGCGGCCCGGTGGGTACACGCGGATCATCAAGCTTGGCCCGCGTCGGTCGGACTCGACCGAGATGGTCTATCTCGAGCTCGTCTAGTAGGCGACTGACTCCAAGTACAGCCCGTGGGGGGGAGCCGTGTCCCCCGCAGCGCTGCGGGGAGCTCCATCTAGGAGCTTCGTGAAGCTGTCTATGGAGCGACGGCCGTTGGCTACTTCGAGCATGGTGCCGACGAGGATTCGGACCATGTTTCTCATGAAGGCGTCGGCGGTTGCTCGGAAGACGAGGAGGTCTCCGTCTTGCTCCCAGCCGGCGTCGAGGATGTCGCGGTCGAAGCGGACGTGGTCGGTCTGGGTGGGGGTGAAGGCGGTGAAGTCGTGTGTGCCGCGCAGGGCCGCGGCGCAGGCTTTCAGCGCCTCCAGGTCGACGCGATGGGGCCACCAGAGGGCGCGGCCCTGCTCGAAGGGACTCGGCGCGGAGCGGGTGAGGAGCCTGTAGCGGTAGCTGCGCGACTTGGCGTCGCGCCGTGCGTCAAAGCCATCCTCGACCGCGTTCGCCGCGGTGACGGCGATGTCGTCGGGGCTCACGCCGTTAAGCCGCCGTGCCAGATCCTCCCGAACGTCGGCCTCGGTGACGAAGCTGGCCACCTGCCCCAGAGCATGCACCCCCGTGTCGGTGCGCCCAGCCACGGTCAGCTGCACCGGCTCTCGCAACACGGTCGCCAAGGCAGCCTCCAGCTCCCCCTGCACAGTCCTCAGCCCCGGCTGCGCGGCCCATCCCCTGAAGCCCGACCCGTCGTATTCAAGCTCCAACCGAACGGTGGTCACGCGCGCAGTATGCCGTCGTGAGGACGGGGGAGGGGGTGTCCTCGCGGCAGCGGCGTCCTGTTTTTCGCCCCCCGACTCAGCAAGAGACGCAAGCGCAGCGGGCGAAAAACCCAGCAACGCGGGGACACCCCCTCCCCCGTCCCTAGAATCGCCAACGTGCGCGTCCTCCTGACCAACGACGACGGAATCTCTGCCCCCGGCCTGCAGGCGGCGCGGCGAGCCCTGCGCGAGCTCGACGGGGTGGACGTGGACGTGATCGCCCCGGACTCCAACCGCAGCGCGACGGCGCGCAGCATCACGACCCGCTCGCCGCTGACCGTCGAGGAGGTCGAGTTTGGCGACGGCGACCGCGGCTTCGCCACCGACGGCACCCCGGTCGACTGCGTTCGCTTCGCTGAGTTGGGCCTGGTCGGGCATCGCCCGGACCTGATCGTCTCCGGGATCAACCACGGGGCCAACCTCGGCGACGACATCACCTACTCGGGCACCGTCGCTGCGGCCTTCGAGGGGATCGTGCTCGGCATCCCGGCGGTGGCGATCTCCCAGCAGTCCTCCGGCGGCGGCATGGGCTACGTCAGCGGCCGCTTCGACTTCTCCGTCGCGGCGCCGTTCATCGCCCAGCTTGTTGGCACGTTGATCGACGAGCCGATGCCGCCGGCGACGCTGATCAACGTCAACTGCCCCGCCGGAGAGCCGACCGGGATCGAGGTGACGAAGCTCGGCAAACGCCTCTACAACGACAAGCTGAAGCTGGTCGGAGAGGAAGATGGCGGCGGGCGTCGCCGCTACGAGATCTACGGCTGGCAGCCGGGCTTCGAGGAGCTGGAGGGAACCGACCTGACGGCGATCTCGCAGGGCAGGATCGCGGTGACGCCGATCCACTTCGACCTCACCGACCACGGCGGCCTGGAGCGGCTGCGTGGCTGGCGCTTCGAGGAGATGCTGGCGGCCAGCTTCCCCTCTTCGGTGTGAGCGCCGCGGCGGCCGAGAAGCGGGCGGTGGAGCTGCGGCGCGAGCTCAACCTCCACAACCGTCGCTACTACATCCTCGACGACCCGCTGATCGGCGACGACGAGTACGACGCTCTGCTCGACGAGCTGCGCGCGATCGAGGCCGAGTATCCGGAGCTGCGCAGCGCCGACTCGCCGACCCAGCGGGTCGGCGCCCCCCCGCTGGACCGCTTCGAGCAGGTCGAGCACGCCGAGGCGATGCTCTCGCTTGCCAACGCGAGAAACGAGGAGGAGCTGCGCGCCTGGGAGACCCGCGTCCGCAACCACCTGAAGCGCCTCGACATCAGCGCCGCCGAGTTCAGCTACACGACCGAGCCGAAGATCGACGGCCTGGCGATCTCGCTCACCTACGAGGACGGCGTGCTGACTCGAGGCGCGACCCGAGGGGATGGACGGATCGGCGAGGACGTCACCCAGAACCTGAGGACGATTGGGGCGATCCCACTGCGGGTCGATGAGGCGCCACCGCTGTTCGAGGTGCGCGGTGAGATCTACCTGCCGATCGCCGACTTCAAAGCGCTGAACGAGCGCCGCGCCGAGGCGGGAGAACCCGCCTTCGCCAATCCGCGCAACTCCGCGGCCGGCTCAATCCGACAGCTCGATCCCGCGCTCGCCGCGGAACGCCCGCTCTCGATCTGGTGCTACGGGCTGGGGGCGACGCGCGGCCTCGACCTCGCCACCCACAGCGCCGAGGTCGAGTGGCTGCGCGAGCGAGGCTTCAAGGTCAACCCCGACACCGGCCATCACGGGGAGATTGAGTCGGTGGTCGAGCGCTGTCGCTGGTGGGAGGAGCGGCGCGAGGAGCTCGACTACGAGATCGACGGGGTCGTCGTCAAGATCGACGAGAGGGCGCTGTGGCGGGAGCTGGGCGTGGTCGGCCGCGAGCCGCGTTGGGCGATCGCCTGGAAGTTCGCGCCGACCACGGCGACGACCAAGCTGCTCGACGTCGTCTGGAACGTCGGCCGCACCGGCCACCTCGTGCCCTTCGCGATGCTGGAGCCGGTCCACGTCGGCGGCGTCACCGTCTCCACCGCGACCCTCCACAACGAGGAGGACCTGGCCCGCAAGGACGTGCGGGTCGGCGACGAGGTGGTGGTGATGCGGGCCGGTGACGTGATCCCCCAGGTCGTGGCCCCACTCAGCCAGCGGCGCAAGAAGGGGGCCAGGAAACCCAAGCCTCCGAAGAAGTGCCCGCGCTGCGGGACCGAGACGGTCAAGCCGGAAGACGCCGTCTTCACGATCTGCCCCAACCGGGCCAGCTGCCCGGGACAGGCCTTCCAGCACGTCAAACACTTCGTCAGTAAGGGCGCGATGGACATCGACGGGCTGGGTGAAAAGCTGGCGCTGCGCTTCTTGCAAGAGGGTCTGATCGAGGACGTCGCCGACATCTACGCGCTGGAGGAGGAGCGGCTGGTCGGGCTGGAGGGGTTCAAAGAGAAATCCGCGCAGAACCTCGTGGCGGCGATCGACGCCTCCCGCTCGCGGCCGTTCAAACGGGTTCTCTACGCGCTCGGGTTGCCTGGGGTCGGCTACGTGACCGCGGAGGCGCTGGCCGACCACTTCGGCTCGATCGACGCGTTGCACGCGGCCGATCCCGAGCGGATCGAGGAAACCGAGGGCGTCGGGCCGATCATGGCCGTGCAGATTGCCGAGTCGCTGGCCGACGAGCCCACCTGGGCCCTGGTCGAGAAGCTGCGCGAGCGAGGGCTGAGGCTGGAACAGGATCCCTCCGAACGCCGCGCGTCGGGCGGCCCGCTCGAGGGCAGGACCCTGGTCCTCACCGGCACCCTGCCGGTGCTGACCCGCGAGGAGGCGGCGGCGCTGATCAAGGCGGCCGGGGGCAAGGTCGTCAACTCGGTCTCGAAGAAGACCGAGTACGTGGTCGCCGGCGACAACCCAGGCTCAAAGTTGGCCAAGGCCGAGAAACTGGAGATCGAGGTCCTCGACGAAGCCGGCCTGCGGGCTCTGCTGCAAAGCGGATCTCAGTAGGAGGCGATCGCGGCGGCGATCTTGTCCTGCTCGTAGTGGGCGAGGCTGAGGTCGGTGACGCCGCCCATCAGGATCGAGAAGATCATCGTCTTGCCGCTGCGGTTGAAGCAGTAGCCCGAGAGAGCGCTGACCCCGGTCAGGGTGCCGGTCTTGGTCCGGCAGTGGCCCGCGGCGGCGGTGCCGTGCATGCGGTCGGCGACCGTTCCTTCGCGGCCGGCCAGCGCCAGATCCTGGATGAACTGGTCGGCGACCGGCAGTCCACGGATTGCCTCCAAGAGGTGGACCACCTGGCTGGGGGAGGCACGGTTGGAGCGGGTCAACCCGGAGCCGTCAACCGCGTGGACGCCGGATCCGTGGCTGCGGGCAAAGCGCTCGACCACTTCGGTTCCGGCCCCGGTGGTGCCGACGCCGCCGAAGTTGGCGCCGAGCAGCTTGGCCAGCATCTCGGCGAAGAAGTTGTTGGAGTAGACGTCGGTTGCCTCGACCAGCTGCGACATCGTGGGCGACCGCACGGTGGCAACGGGGAGGGCTCCAGGGGGCGTTTGCCGGCGCGCCACCTTCGGGTCGATCGCGACCCCAGATGAACGAAGCGCCTGAGCCAGCTTGGTCGCCGCCAGCGTCGCTGGGTCGGAGCTGAACCCTTCCGTGATCGAGCCGCTGTAGCCGGAGTCGAAGGAGAGGCCCGAGAGCGGTCCGATGTAGGGACTCGTCGCGTAGCCGGAGTCGGCGACGCCGCGAACCCTGTCGAAGACCGTGTCGTCTGCGTACAGGCGGCCGGTCACGGCGCGCACCCCGTCCGCCTGCAGTTGGGTCTTCAGCGCGAACAGGTTGGTGCCGACACCGCCCATGTAGCGGTTGTAGAAGGCTGGGCTGCCGAGCGCCGGATCACCGGCCCCCTGCAGGTAGAGACTGCCGTGGAGCGTGCCGGTGAGGTCGATGTCGCCGTCGGAGAGCAGCTTGGTGGCGATGCGGTATTCGGGGCCGAAGCGGGAGAGCGCGGTCGAGGTCGTGAACAGCTTCGTGTTCGAGGCCAGCGATCGCGGTTGCTTCGCCGCTCGCGCGCAGACCGGTTGCCCGCTGTCCGCGTCGACGACGAACAGGCCGCTCGCCGCTCCGCCTCCATAAACCAGACGGTGCCGCATTTCCTGGCACGCGTTGCCGGCCCCGCTGGCCATCGCCGGCAGCAGGAGCATCGCCAGCAGGGCGAAGACGATCGAGGCCCGTCTCATTGCGTGATCCAACACGGAATTTGCCGAAGGTAGCGGTATCTCCGGCGGGCTTGGCCGCTCGACCTGGGATAATCCATGTTTATGGGCAAGGTCGTCGACATCGAGACTCCGACTCGGCGCAAACGCGGCAAGGGCCGCAAACGCCCCTCGAAGACGGCCCTGGTGCTCGGTGGTGGCGGCTTCACCGGCGGCGTCTATGAGATCGGCGCGTTGCGCGCCCTCGACCTGCTGGCGGTGAACAGCACCGTCACCGACTTCGACGTCTACGTCGGCACCAGCGCAGGCTCCTTCGTCGCCACGATGCTGGCAAACGGGGTCACCCCCGACGAAATGATGCAGGTGATCAACAAGCGGGTGCCGTCGGACCTCGACGACCTCGATCTCAGCAAGGTGCTGAAGCTCAACTACCTCGGCTTCCTGCAGAAAGCCGCGATGCTGCCGTTGCGCTCCGTGGAACTGATGCGCAGGCTGGTGCAGATGGGGGACTTCTCGGCGATCGACATCGGTGTCGGTCTCGCCGAGGCGCTGCCGACCGGGCTCTACTCCGGCGCCGGGATCGCCGACTACGTCGAACAGGTGCTGGCCGACGCCGGCCGCATCAACGACTTCCGCCTGCTCGACAAGGAGCTGTATCTGACCGCGACCGACCTCGATACCTGTGAGCGCATCGTCTTCGGCGAAGAGGGCTGGACCGACATCCCGGTCTCCAAAGCGGTCGAGTGCTCGACCGCGCTGCCCATCGTTTACAAGCCGGTTGACCTCAAGGGCCGCCACCTGGTCGACGGCGGCATCCGCTCGACCACCAACGTCGACATAGCGGTCGAGAAGGGAGCGAAGTTCATCATCGTCGTCAACCCCCTCGTCCCGTACGTGAACGATTTCGAGCAGACGATCCCAACCGTTTTCGGCAATCGCGTGCGGCGGGTTTCCGACATGGGTCTTCCCGCGATCGCCAACCAGGCCTTCCGGTTGATCGCCCACGCGCGTTTGCATGAGGCCGTTGCCGTGTGGCAGGAGAAGTACCCGGGCGTCGACATCATCCTGGTCGAGCCCGAGCCCAACGACGAGCTGATGTTCGGGACGCCGATCATGGACTACTCGCGGCGCCTGCAGATTGCCCGTCATGGCTTCGAGTCGGTCACTGCGACCCTCGCCCAGGACTACGACCGCTACAAGGAGACCGCCGAGCGCCATGGCCTCGAGATCTCCGAGCGCCGCGTCCGCCGTGCCGTCGAGCGTGCGGCCGAAGAGGAGCCCGAGCAGAACTCGGCCTGGAGAAGGGTGCTGGAGCAGACCACCTCGGCACTTCTGCGCCAGTCCGGCGAGGCTTCCTAGCTGTCCAACCCGGCCCCGTTTCGGGGCCGTCCTCAACCCGCGTAGAGCTTCTCGATCTCCGGCTCGTGCTTTTGCGCGACGACGGCCCGCTTCACCTTCAGGGTGGGGGTCAGCTCGCCGTTTTCCTGGGAGAGGTCGTGGGGGAGGATCGCGATCTTCTTCACCTGCTCGACGCGGGCGAATTTCTCGTTGACCTTGTCCAGGTGCTCCTCGATTGCCGCCCGGATGTCGGGGTTGGAGGCCAACTGCTCGGGATCATCCGGCAGGCCGTGCTCGTTGGCGTAGGCGGCCACCTCTTCAGGGTCGAGGGTGACCAGCGCTACCAGATAGGGGCGGCGGTCGCCGACCACGACGCACTGGGAGACCAGCGGCTGCTGCTTGATTTCGTTCTCGAGGTTGGCCGGGGTGATGTTCTTGCCGCCGGCGGTGATGATGATGTCCTTTTTGCGGCCGGTGATCCGGATGAAGCCGTCCTCGTCGATCGCGCCGAGGTCGCCGGTGTGCAGCCAGCCGTCGACGATCGTCTCCCGGGTGGCCTCCTCGTTCTTGTAGTAGCCCTGAAACACGTTGGGCCCCTTGACGAGGATCTCGCCGTCCTCGGCGATCTTGATCTCGCAGCCTGGGAACGGTTTGCCGATCGTGCCGATCTTGAAGTCCTCCGGCGAGGAGATCGTCGCCGCGGTCGAGGTCTCGGTCATCCCCCAGCCCTCGAGCACCAGCACGCCGGCGGCGTCGAAGAAGCGCAGGATCTCCGGGCTGATCGGGGCGGCGCCGGAGACCGCCAGGCGCAGTTTGCCGCCGAACAGGCCGCGGATTTTCGAGAGCACTTTCTCGTCGGCGAACCCGTACTGCTTGCGCAGCAGGAAGCCGGGTCGGCGCCCGTCTCGCTCCGCTGCCCGCATCTTGCCACCGACGCGGATCGACCAGTCGAAGATCGCCTTTTTGAGGCCGCCCTCTTTTTCCATGCTGCTGGTCGCGAGGGTGTAGATCTTCTCGAAGATGCGCGGCACCGACGGAAAGTAGGTCGGTTTCAGTTCGGCCAGGTTGGGCATGATCTTCAGCGGGTCGCGCTCCCAGTAGGCAATCGTCGCGCCGAGGTCGAAGCTGCCGAGCTGGATCAGCAGGGCGAAGGAGTGGGCGAGGGGGAGGTAGAGGTAGGTGACGTCTTCGCCCTCGATCACGCTCGTCCCGTTGACCATGTCCAGCATCGCGCGGTAGTTGCCGTGCGTGATCACGCAGCCCTTCGGCGGGCCGGTCGTCCCCGAGGTGTAGATGAAGGTGCAGACGTCCTGCGGCGTGACGGCCCTCCAGCGCTGCTCCCACTCCGCCTTGTCGCGGGCGGCGCCACGGGCGGCGAGGTCGTCCGGCGAAATCGCGTCCTCACTGGCGCCCGTCATCCGCACCACGTGCTCCAGCAGCGGCAGCTGGTCGCGAACCGCGCGGATCTTCTCCAGCTGCTCGTCGTCCTCGACCACGACCACCTTAGCGTCGGAGTTCTCCAGCACGTACTGGCACTCCTCCGGCGAGTTGGTCTGGTAGATCGGCACCACGGTCGCGCCGACAGAGAGCGCCGCAAAGTCGAAGTAGGTCCACTCGGGGCGGGTGTTGGCGAGGATCGAGACCTTGTCGCCCTTCGCAACCCCGAGGTCGATCAGTCCCAGGGCCAGCGAGCGGACGGTCTCCTCGACCTGCTCAAAGCTTCGCTTGACCCACTCGTCGCCGTCTTTGAACTGGATCGCCGGAGCGCTGCCGTAGCGCCGCGCGGCCAGCGGCAACAGGTCCGCCAGCGTGGCCGATTTGGTTCCCCGCTCCACAACGGGGAGTCTAGTCGACGGATTGTGCGCTAAGCCGCCGAGGTGCGCCGCTCCTGATGCTGTCCGGAGATTTGCCGAAGTGAGGACTGGAAGAGGGACTTGTCGATGCGGCCGTGGAAGATCGGCACATGCAGCTCGACGCATTTGCCGATCACTTCCTGCCGCTTCATGTGCAACTCGTCGGCAAGCTCGGACGGGGTGAGGTGATTGGCCACGGCGGACCTCCCTTGTAGTTGAAATCGGGTATCGCCATATTTACCCGCGAGGACGGACGTGTCAACCGGAATTCGACGGGCAGTTGCGGAGATTCCGCGCTCGCGATAATGCAGCTGTGTCCGAGCTCGCCGCGACTCCGATTCCCCGCCGGGGCAGGCTCTGGGTGATCCTCGCGCTTGGTCTGGCGCTGACGGTGCTCGGCTATGCGGTGGTCCAGATCTCGACCAGGAAGGCGGGGCGCGACGTGGTCCGCGTGGAAGGCATCGCGGCCGCGCAGGAGCTCTTCGGCGGGGTGCCGCAGGAAGGCGACCGGCTCGGGCCCTCCGATGCCCCGGTTGCGATCGAGGTCTTCAACGACCTCCAGTGCGGGAACTGCCGCGCCGACTTCCTGAACACGATCCCCGACCTGGTCGAAGGCTACGTGCGGCCGGGGTCGGTGAAGCTGCTGATGCGTCACTACTCTGTTGCCGAGAACCCGCTCGAGCTCGGTTTCTTCGGGGCCGAGGCGGCTGCGCAGCAGGGCTACGGCTGGCAGTTCACCTACCTCTTCTTCCTCAACCAGGCTGAGGCGCAGCGGTTCGGGATCGACAACGAGTTCATGGCCTCCCTGGCCGGCTCGATCGGCGAACTGGATGTGCCCGAATGGCAGGCCTATCTGGACAGCGAGGGAGGCACCGACGGAGAGATCGCGGCGACGCTCGAAGGCTATGAAGACCTGGGGACGAAACTCGGCATCCGTGTCGGCCAGGCGATGATCGTCAACGGGCCAAGCGGGACCCGGACGCTCCAGGAAGGCCCAAGCCTCACTCAGGTCGAGGGGGCAATCGAAGCGGTGAGCTGAGAGCCCCTAGGCCACTCTTCGCAGCTGCGGTTGCCGGCTCTCGACGGCCTTCAGCGCCAGGCGGCCGGCCTCGACCGCGCTTGCCCACGCGACCTCCGAGAGCAGGCCGGGCGCCGCGACCATGTCACCCGCCAGGAACACGCCGTCGCCGCGCTCGACGGCGGGTCGGTCACGCCAGCTCGTGCCGGGAAGGTCCAGTGGACCCGTACGGCCGTCCATGACCTGGCGCCGGCGCCAGGTCTCCCGCCCGCGCCAGTCGGGCAGTGAGACATCGAGCAGTTGCTCCAAGCGCAACGCTGCCTTCTCTGTGCCCTCGTCTGGCCGGATCGGCATCTGCGCCTGTACGAGCTCCTCGCCATCGGGGGCGAGCGAGGGGTCGGGTGCGCTGAAGCGCTCGACCCACCCGGCCTCGTCGAGGTCCGAGACGACGAACGGGTCGCCGCGTCGCCGACGCAGGCCGAGGTCGAGGCAGAGGGTGTGGCCGCTGGGCCACTCGAGCGAGTCGTCGCCGAGCAGCGCACGAGCCTGCCCGAGCTCCGTGGCGACGATCAGAGGTGCGTCCGGCGGGGCGTCGACGCGGTGGCCGGTCTTGATCTCTACCCCGAGCTGTCTAGCTCGCCGCTCCAGTGAGGAGACCAGCGCGCTCCAGCCGCCGATCAGGTAACGCGCGGCGGGCGGCGGGCTGAGCAGAACCCGCACCGAGTGCTTCCAGACGAAGGCAGCCGAGAGCGCGCCGGGGTCGTGGTGGAACGTGTAGACGCCGGCGGCGGAAGAGAGCATCGCGGCGGTGCGCTCGTCGCTATGGGCGGTGACCCAGCTGCGGAAGTCGACGTCGACCGGGGCTTCGCGGCCGCGCAGCCGCAGTACCGATGGCACCGTGCCCAGCGGCGGAATCCGTCGTGCGGCGCCCTGCCAGCGGAAGCGGATTCCGCTCAGTGGCGGGCCGGCGTAGGCGGGGAGGAGATCGCGCTCTTGCAGCCACCCCCAGAAGTCGCCGTCCTTGTAGAGGACGTGGGGGCCGAGATTGGCCTTGTAGGGGCCGCCGGCGCTGCGTCCACGTCCGCCAAGGGCGTCGTGGGCCTCCAACAGCCGCACCGCGGTGCCGCCTTCGGCGCAGACGATCGCAGCCGTGAGGCCGGCGAGACCGCCGCCGACAATCGTGACCCTACTCATCGCGATATCCCGCTTTGTTGTTCATCGGAGCCTCCTCAGCGTTTGGCGGAATCCACTCTAGGGATGTACTGGTCCGATATACAGTTCCAGTAGTGGCGCACTCAAATGGTCCAGTTGGCAGTCCCAGCCTGCTGCTCGAAGTTGAGCGTGACGCTGATCTTCCCCTCCACGAGCAGGTCGAGCGAGCGATCCGTAGGGACATCCAGTCGGGTCGCCTCGCGGCCGGAACGCGCCTGCCCTCGACCCGCTCCCTCGCCAAGGAGCTGGGGATCTCGCGCGGCGTCGTCACCGAGGCTTACACCCAGCTGGCGGTCGAGGGCTACCTGCTCACCCGGCAGGGCGCTCCGGTGCGAGTGGCGAGGACGGTGCGTACGCCCGCCGCTCGACCCGCCGCCCGCTCGATGCTGCCGAGCTTTCCCTACCACTTCCATCCCGGTCTCCCTGATCTCGCGGGGTTTCCCCGCGACCGCTGGCTGCGGTCCCTGCGGGCGGCGTGGCGGCAGGCGCCGATAGACGCCGTCGGCTATCCCGACCCGCGCGGAGTTCCGGCCCTGCGGCAGGCGATCGCCGATTACCTGGGCCGAGTCCGCGGTGCCGTGGCGGAGCCGGAGCAGACGATGATCTGCACCGGTTTTTCCCAGGCCTTCTCGCTGATCTGTCGCTGGCTCTGGAGCCGTGGCGTCGAGCGGGTGGCGCTGGAGGATCCGGGCTGGCACCCGCACCGGCTGATCGTCGAACAGGCCGGCCTGGAGGTCGCGCCGATCCCGGTCGACGCTGATGGATTGCGGATCGACGCGCTCGAAGCAGCGGGGGCAAGCACCGTCGTCGTGACGCCCGCGCACCAGTTTCCGACCGGTGCCGTCCTCAACAGAGAGAGGCGGACGGCGCTGATCGAGTGGGCCGAACATGGGGAGCGGCTGATCATCGAGGACGACTTCGACGCCGAGTACCGCTACGACGGTGCTGTGGTGGGGGCGCTACAGGGCCTGGCGCCGGACCGGGTCGCCTACGTCGGCTCGGCGAGCAAGCGGCTGACGCCGGGTATGCGCCTTGGCTGGGCGTTGTTGCCCTCCTGGCTGGCCTGGCCACTGATCCAGGCAAAGGCGATCGAGGACGGCGGCTCCGAGGTGATCGGTCAGCTCGCTCTGCACGACTTCATCGAACGGGGGGAGCTCGACCGCCACATCCGCCGCATGCGCCTGCGCTATCAGCAACGGCGCGGGACGCTGGTCGAAGCGCTGGCCCGGCGTCTGCCGAATGGGCGCGTCTCGGAGGGTGGCGCCGGCCTATACGAGCTGGTCGAGCTGCCGGAGGACGTCGACGAGGCGGCGCTGGTCGCCGCTGCAGCCAAATGCGGCGTTGGCGTGGACGGTCTTTCCCTGCACCGCTTCAATCCCCATGGGCCACCGGGCCTCGTGCTCGGCTTCGGCTGCCTGTCGGAGCCGGCGATCGAGCACGGCATCCGCCTCCTCGCCGACGCCGCTGAGGCGTAGGCCTCGGCGGCGTCTACCCGACGCCGACTCCTTGCAGCCGCTTTGCATTCGGCTTCGAGGCTTCATGCGCCCGTTCCGTCTCGATTTGACGGATGGCCGCCTCCCACGCGGCATCTTGTCGTTGCCAGAGAGCTTCCCGCTGCCGTCGCTTGTGGCGGCGGCGCCAGAGGCGGACGCCCGCGTAGCCGAGTAGACCAAGCACGATGATGATCAGCAACGGCAGGGCATAGGAACCGGAGGCCGCGTGGTCGCCCGGGCCCGTGACCGTTGCAGCCACCGGGGTCCCAGATCTGACCTCGTCACCCGGAGATGATTTGGAGAAGGCAAGCGGAGTTGCAGCGCCAACGGCAACCTTGACGGCCTTGCTGGTGCGGGCCGCCGGGGCCGGCGGCTCCACCGAGCGGATTCTGCGCTCCGTTCCGCTCCCCGTTCGAGGCGTGCTCGCGTGCTCTTCGAACGTCGAGGGGGTCGCCGGTGCCGGTTCGTAGTCACTCGAACTGGGGGTGTGCGACGGTTCTTCGCTGGTCGACCCGGCCTTTTCCCGAGCTCCGCCGCTGCCCACCGAACTTCCATGCTGGACCGACGCGGCCCCGCCGCTGGAAGTTCCCGTGCCGGCGCCCTGAGAAGTCCATCCCGACGAGGGGGGCGCGGTGGTTGCCGGCGGAGGCGTCGCCGGGGGGGCAGGTTGCGTCGAGCCGCCGGGAGATTCAACGGTCGTTTCCCCCGAGCCGCCGCCGGATTCTTCACCGGCAGCAAGCGCGCCTGCCGGCGCCACGGCGACCAGAGCCAACGCTGCGGCGATCACCGCAAGCTCGAGACAACGACGGTGACGCAGCTTTTTCATCTACCGGGTTGGTTCCGTCATAGTGGGATGGATGGCCGGATATTCTAGATTGTGGTCAAGGCCCGCGGGGAAAAAGACGCTGAGAGCGAGAAAAGATTGGTTTTATGGAGCCGCGAGCGCGGCTGGGGCCTCGACCGGGGCGCTGGGATGAAGATGCCTCATCGGGCCGCGCTTGGAGCGTTGGCCGGCGCCGGCATTGCGATTGGCCTCGGCTTGCTGCTTGCGGTCACCTCCTCGGCCGCCCCGCCGAGCCTGACCGTCGCGGCCACCGACGCGGTCGTCGGTCAGACGATTCATGCAACGGCGCAGCTCTCGGAAAGTCCGAACGCATCGGGAGAAATCTCCTTTGAAGTCTTCGGCCCCGACGACCCCACCTGTTCCGGGCCGGCCCTGACCCCCGCCCCGGCTTCGGTCTCGGTAAGCGGCGAAGGCGAATACTCCTCGGGGGAATTCACCCCTCCCGATGCGGGGGTCTATTCCTGGAGCGCCCACTATTCGGGCGACCTCGAAAACCCCGCCGCCGACTCCACCTGCTCCGCGGTCTCGACCGTGGGCAAGGCAAGTCCCGGATTGGCGGGCACCGCTAGCGCCGGCGCCGTGAATACCGCGATTCGCGACGAAGCGACCGTGACCGGAGGCTTCTCTCCAACCGGGGAAGTGATCTTCAGGGTCTATGGGCCGTCGGACGCCGGCTGTCTGACGCCGTTGGAAACGGATGCCGTGCAGATCCAGGACGGCCACGCCACCTCTGGGGATTTTTTCCCCCAACAGGCCGGAGAATTCCGCTGGACGGTCGCCTACGAAGGCGACGCGAACAACGAACCGACCGCCACCCCCTGCGGCGCGGCCAACCAGTCCTCGGCGGTAGGCAAGGCCTCGCCGACCCTCACCGGGACGGCCACCTCCACCGTCATCGTCGGCTCGGCGATCACCGACAGCGTCACCCTCTCGGGAGCCTTCCAGGCCGGCGGCCAGCTCCGCTTCCGCGCCTATGGTCCCGGCGACCAGACCTGCATCACCACCCCCAAATACGAAGAAACGGTCCCGGTCAACGGCAACGGCCCCTTCTCTCCGCCTGGCTTCTCGCCCCCGGCGGGGCTCTATCGCTGGACGGTCGCCTACGAAGGCGACGCGAACAACGAACCGACCGCCACCCCCTGCGGCGCGGCCAACCAGTCCTCGGCGGTAGGCAAGGCCTCGCCGACCCTCACCGGGACGGCCACCTCCACCGTCATCGTCGGCTCGGCGATCACCGACAGCGTCACCCTCTCGGGAGCCTTCCAGGCCGGCGGCCAGCTCCGCTTCCGCGCCTATGGTCCCGGCGACCAGACCTGCATCACCACCCCCAAATACGAAGAAACGGTCCCGGTCAACGGCAACGGCCCCTTCTCTCCGCCTGGCTTCTCGCCCCCGGCGGGGCTCTATCGCTGGACGGTCGCCTACGAAGGTGACGCGAACAACGAATCGACCGCCACCCCCTGCGGCGCGGCCAACCAGTCCTCGGCGGTAGGCAAGGCCTCGCCGACCCTCACCGGAACGGCCACCTCCACCGTCGTGGTCGGCTCGACGATCACCGACAGCGTCACCCTCTCGGGAGCCTTCCAGGCCGGCGGCCAACTCCGCTTCCGCGCCTACGGTCCTGGCGACCAGACCTGCATCACCACCCCCAAATACGAAGAAACGGTCGCCGTCAACGGCAACGGCCCCTTCTCCCCGCCCGGCTTCTCGCCCCCGGCGGGGCTCTATCGCTGGACGGTCGCCTACGAAGGTGACGCGAACAACGAATCGACCGCCACCCCCTGCGGCGCGGCCAACCAGTCCTCGGCGGTAGGCAAGGCCTCGCCGACCCTCACCGGGACGGCCACCTCCACCGTCGTGGTCGGCTCGACGATCACCGACAGCGTCACCCTCTCGGGAGCCTTCCAGGCCGGCGGCCAACTCCGCTTCCGCGCCTACGGTCCTGGCGACCAGACCTGCATCACCACCCCCAAATACGAAGAAACGGTCGCCGTCAACGGCAACGGCCCCTTCTCCCCGCCCGGCTTCTCGCCCCCGGCGGGGCTCTATCGCTGGACGGTCGCCTACGAAGGCGACGCGAACAACGAACCGACCGCCACCCCCTGCGGCGCGGCCAACCAGTCCTCGGCGGTAGGCACGATCGCCGTGGTTCTGACGGCTGGCGCCACCAGCAGCACGGTTGGGGAGCCGGTGACCGCCACGGCGTCGATCCAGGAAGGGGCCATTCCGGCTGGCCAGATCACGTTCACAGCGTTCTCGCCCGGCGACGCGAATTGCTCCGGCGCCCCGGCCTTCAGCTCGACGGTCAGCGTCTTGGGGAACGGGTCATACGGCTCAGCCGCGTTCGTGCCTACTCGTGTCGGCACGTTCCGTTGGACCGTCAGTTACTCGGGTGACCCAAACCACAGCCCAACGACGGCAGGTTGCGGCAAAGCGACGTCCAGCGTCTCTCAGGCAAGGCCCTCGATCACCAGTGCGGTCTCGCAAGGCCTTACGGTCGGCACCTCGTTCCAGGTCACGGCTACGCTCCAGGGGGGCTACGCGCCCGCCGGCAGGATCTCGTTCCAGATCTATGGCCCGGACGCGGCAGACTGTGCCAAGCCGTTGTCGGTCGACACCGTCGCCGTCACCGGGAACGGTACGGTCCGTTCCGATCCGTTCGTCGCGCGGCGTCCCGGTCACTACAGCTTCGTGGCCAGCTATTCGGGTGACGTCGCGAACCAAGGGGCTACCGAGCCGTGTGACCCGACCGGCGAAGGAGCCCAGGTGAATAAACGAACGCCCAAGGTCAAGCCGCGCGCACGTCTGCTGGGGGGCAACCTGATCTCGATTCGCGCACACCTCTCGGGTGCTGCCTCCCCTTCCGGCGTGATCAACTTTCGCATCTACCGTCCGGGCGACAAGCGGTGCAAGGGCAAGCCCGCCTTCAGCGGCGGCGTCACCGCAAGGTCGAACGGCAGCTACCTGCTGGGTCAGTACCTGGCGACCAAGTCGGGCATTTACCGCCTCAGCGTCGGCTACTCCGGCGACCAGCGCAACCGCCCATACAAGGGAAACTGCCGCGGCGCACAGCCGATCCAGATCGACTGAATCTCGCGCCGAGGCCTTGCCCCGGGCATCGCGACTGCATCACAGATTTCCCGGGCTGCGTGCATCTCTGGATCAGGTCTCGCCATCAAGCGCGTCGCTGCCGCGGTCGGCGAAGGGAGCTGATCCCGGCAAGATGTCAGCTACGATTTCGTGCTGGGAAGCGGTTAACCAGGCGAGGAGGCGAAACACGTGAAGTCACGACGGTTGCAAGCCGGGCAGCTCCGGGGAATGGGCGTTTGCGTCGTGGCGTTGATCGCGGCCTTGGCGATCACGGTCACGCCGGCTCAGGCGAAGGCGGCCTCACCGGTGCTCGAATTCGTGAGCGCATCGGCTTTTCCCATCGGCTTTACGGCCGATGGCGGGGAGGTGACCGCTGTGATGGCCAATGTCAACCCGATCGTGCACTGCGCCGCCTCTCATGGCGAAGGAGAAATCATCGGGCCGCGCTCGACCCTTTCGGAATACGTCTTCACGGGATGCGTCGCGAACGAAGGCGTATCTACTGCCAATTGCCAATCCGGCCTCACTACGGGAGTTATCGAAACCGGCACGATCGAAGCCGACCTCGTCTACATCGATCAGGCGAAACAGGAGGTTGGCATGCTTCTCAATCCGAGCGGCGGCGTCTACATGACCTTCAAATGCGGAGGCGAACTGGTCGAAGCGCGCGGCCCCTTCCTCGCCCCCGTGGGTGAGCTCAATACGCAGGCCACCTCCTTCACGGCGACCCTCAGCCGCTCGGGCGCGATACAGACCCCCAACGAATACGAAAACGCGATCGGCGAAAAGCGGAAAGCCGTCCCGATGGGCGAATGGGAAGGTCACCCACTGGCCACGACCGGAGTGGAACTGAGCTTTGCGATCCACACCAGCGCATCGCTCGAAATAAAGGCCATCACCGCTGCGGAGATCGAAGCCAAGCAGCGCGATGAAGAGGCTGCGGCGGCCAAGAGGCGCCAAGACGAGGAAGCCAAGGCAGCGGCGGCGGCAAAGAAGCGTCAGGAAGAGGAAGCCGAGGCGGCACAGCTCAGGCGCGCCCGGCTGCTTTCCAAAGGACTCACGCAGTGCAGAAAGGCCCATTCGAAGCACAGGCGGGTCCGCTGCGAAAAGCGGGTCAAGAGGAAGTACGGCAGCGCGAATTCGCGCTGAAAATCATCGGATCGATAGTCAGAGACCCAAGACCAACGCAAGAGCGTCGTCCATAGCTCGAAGCTCGTCGGCATTGAGGCGACCGGCAGAACGCCCAAGCCGCTGCGGATCCACAACGGTGATCTGCTCGACGAGGACCCGCGTTTCCTCGCCGTTCAGCTCGATTGCCGGCCGGAACGTGGCGGGACGGGCACTTGTCGAGGTTGGCGAGACGAGGGTCGTACTCAGGGCCATGAACTCATCGGCCTGGACGACAATCGCGTAACGGGCACCCCGTTGCTCACGCCCGCGTGCGCCTCGCGGCGAAGGTAGACGGAATACCTCGCCGCGAACCACTTCAGTCGAGCGATTTCGGCGCGAGGTCAGCCATCTGCTCGCGGATGACCCGCATCTCGGCCCGATCGGCATCGTCGGCGGCGAGCCGCCCGACCTCCTCGGCGATGGACGAACGTGCCCTGCGCCTGGCGGCGGCCTCTCGAAGGGCGGTACGAACGGCCTCGGAATCGCTCGACCCACTGCCCCGAACGACTCTCAGGGCAGCGGCTGAACTGTCATCCAATCGAACGTGAAGGGATCGACTCACGCTCATCAGCGTAGCACGCATCGTGCTACAAATCGGGGCGCCCGGATTTGAACCGGGGACCTCACCGACCCGAACGGTGCGCGCTACCAGGCTGCGCCACGCCCCGAAGGCGGCGATTATCTCAGAGTGCGCATGCACGACCCTCCGTGCCATCCATCGACGATTGACTCTGGTCGCCACCGGGTAGCCGCTCTGGTGCCAACGCGACCAAATGGAGGACCGATGGAGGCCAAGACCGCGCCCAGCAAGGGCATCTTCGACAGCGCCAACCTGGAGGCCAGGCAGCACGTGGTCGAGCTGCTCTGCAAGGCCTACTGGATGGAGATCGAGACGGTCGTCAGCTACCTCGCCGCCTCCGTGAACCTGGACGGGGTGCGGGCGCAGGAGATCAAGGAGTCGCTGTCCGACGACATCGAAGAGGAGCTGGGTCATGCGAAGCTCTTCGCCGCGCGGATCAAGGAGCTCTACGGGGTCGTCCCCGGCTCCGAGGACTTCGTGGCCGAACAGAGCTTTCTGCAGCCCCCCGAGGAGCAGACGGACATCGTTCATGTGATCCGCGGCGTGATCAAGGCTGAGACCGGCGCGATCGAGCACTACACCCGGATCGTCGAGGAGACCGACGTGGTCGATCCGGTCACCCAGGACATGACGATCGGGATCCTCCACGACGAGCAAGGCCACCGCCGCCTCTTCGAGGGCTTCCTGCGCGAGTACGAGCTCGAGGGAATCGCCTGACCGATTCCGGTTTTCCCTGGCCAGGCGACGTTTGGGCCCCATCGATGACGCGCCGTCTGTGGGATGGACATTCCGACAGGCGGGAGCTACTGTCTTTTCAGTAAGACGACACAAGACGCGACGGTCGCTCCATTGTGCGAGCCGGCTGCCGGAGGCGAATGGGCTGGATCGGAATAAGCGAGGTCATCGTGGGGGCGCTCGCGGTTCTCGGGTTCTCGCTTGGGCTGCTGTTCGCCCGCGAGCGCAGGGTGCGGCGCCGCTTCCGAGTTCTTGCGGACATCGCCACCGTCTCCGACGCCGGCGGCTCGCTCGAGGAGACCTTCGACGCGATCTGCGGCATTCTCGTGCCGGAGCTTGCGGACTTCTGCATGATCGACGTCTTCGACGAGGATCGCGTCCCTCGACGGGCCGCTCTGCGGGTCGCCCCGGGGGCAGCGAGGAAATCGAGCGAGGCCTGGCAGAACGTCTGCCCTCGATTCCTGAGTCGATGCTGGAAGGCGACGATCGCGACTCGCTGAGGCCCCGTTTCTTCGAGCGGATGACGGACGACGACCTGCGCGAGCTCGCCCACGACCCCGAGGACTACGAGATGCTGCGGCGCCTTGGCGCGCGCTCGGCGGTCACGGTGGCGCTGAACGCCCGCGGCCGGGTCACCGGTGCGCTGACGGTCGGAGTCGCGTGGTCTGGTCGGCGCTACCGGCGCGAGGACGCGCATTTCGTCTGGATCCTCTCCGGAAGGGTGGCCCTTGCCCTCGACAACTCCGGCCTGTTCGCCGACCTCGAGCGGGCGGAGAATGCACGGGCCGAGATTGCGGAGACGCTGCAGCGCGGGCTGCTGCCCCCGCCTCTGCCGCACATTCCCGGTTGGTCGATTGCTGCGATGTACCGCCCGGCGGGAGTCGAGAACGAAGTCGGGGGGGATTTCTACGACGTCTTCCGCGTGCCGGGGGGTTGGATGCTCGCAATAGGCGACGTCACCGGGCGCGGCGCGCGAGCAGCCTCGATAACCGCGGTTGCCCGCTACACGCTCCGCACTGCGGCAATGCTGACCAACGATCCGCTCGTTGCCCTGGCGACGCTCAACCGCGCCCTGCTCCAGCGCGGCGACGCGGCGCTCTGCAGCCTGGCGGCGGTGGTGCTGAGCGAGAACCCATCGCAGTCGCTGCGCATAGCGGTGGCCGGACATCCGCCGCCGCTTCTGGTCGACGGCGACGACGTGGGTGAGGCAGCCATAGTCCAAGGCCCGGTGCTGGGTGCCTTCCCCGATGCCGAGTGGGAGATCGCAAGCTGCGATGTCGAGCCGGGCCAGCAGCTGGTGATCGTCACCGACGGGATCATCGAGGCCAGTGGGAGGGACGGTCGGTTCGGTGAGAAGCGGCTGCGCGAGGAGCTGAGCGGGGTCTCCAATCCGGCGCTCGCCCTGCAGCGGCTCGAGGGCTCCCTGCACTCCTTTGCCGATGGGTCCCTTGACGACGACGTCGCGATCCTCGCCCTTTCCCGTTCTTCGGGTGAGAGGCCGGGGGCCGCCGCGGTCGTGCCAAGTCGGCGGATTCCCCTCGCCGTGAGCCTGGACTACGGCGATGCCTGACCCGGAGATGGCGTTGGTCGAACGCCTCTACGACTGCTTCAACCGGCGCGACGAGGCCTGCATCGTCGCGATCTGCGACGAGGAGATGGAGTTCTACCCCGTCGTCACCGCCGAGGCGGTCGGTCGCGAGGCGCCCTACACCGGCCCGGCCGGCTTGCATGACTACATGGCCGACGTGGCGCAGATCTGGGAAGAGTTGCAGATCACGCCCAACGAGCTGGAGCGTCGCGGCGGCACCTTCCTGGTCAGAGGCCGGGTCTACGCTCGCAGTCGCGACCTGGGCATACGCGACGTCCCGATCGCCTGGATCTGGGAGGTGCGGGACGATCGATTTGTCCGCGGCGAGGTATTCCCGGATCCTGAGCAGGCCGTTCAGCGCTTCGCTGCGATCGCCGCCTGAGGAGTCGCGGTCAGTTGCCGCGCAGCTCAGCCAGCGCCGCATCGCGCTGCTCGTGCATCGAGATCGAGCTTTCGACTCCGGTGATCTTCAGCAGGCGCCGCACCTGGTGGTTGATGCAGCAGAGAACAAGTCGGCCCTTGCCGTCACCCCCGTCGAGGCGCTGCCAGGCGCGGACGATCAGCGCGATCCCGGTCGAATCGATGAATTCGCACTCGGAGAGGTCCAGCATGATCGAGATGCCGGGCTCCGACAACGCGTCCTCCAGGCCGCTCTCCAGCTCGGGAGTGGTGTTCATGTCGAGCTCGCCGCGCACAGTGAAGGCTCGAATCCCGTTCTCGAGCTCCTCGCTCTGCACTTCAAAGGGAACGGGGGTCACCGCTCGATCCTACATCAGGCTTTACCCCGCATCGGCTGTTCGAGGGGCCTTGGGTTTGCCGTCGGAACGCCGAGGGTAGCGGAGGAACCCAAGAGCCCGGCGACTATGCTCGTTTCCGCGGAGGAGCATGTCCCTCGGCGGTGAGGATGCGGTCCACTCCAGACACTTCGGCGATCCAAGATAGGCCCAGGGGGCTGCAAATGGTGTTGCCCGCCAAATCAGAAAACGTAGCCGTGATCCGCCACGCCCTCGCCGGGCTCGCCGAGGAGATAGGCATGGACGAGCCGGGGCTCGCCGACCTGAAGACCGTCGTCACCGAGGCCTGCATGAACGTGGCCCTCCACGCCTACGATGGCCGGCCAGGCCCGCTCAGCGTGGAGGCGATCCCGGACGCGAATGGGCTGACCGTCGTCGTCAGCGACGAAGGCATCGGGATCAGGCCGCAGGCGGACCCCGGGCGAGACAGCCTGCGCCTCGGCCTCTCGCTGATCGCCGCCCTCTCCAGCAGCTTCTCCATCTCCGGTGGCTTCGATCGCGGCACCGAGATCACGATGCGGGTGCCCCTCACAGGCGGCGGCACCGACGGCAGCGGCGACCCGGTCGAGATGAAGCCGTTCCCGGTCGATCGCACCGAGGTGATCATCGATCGGGCGGAGCTGCTGGCGCCGGTGCTGGCGCGGGTCGTCGGCGCCCTGACGGCACGGCGAGATCTCTCAGTGGACCGGGTTTCCGATGTCGTCCTGGTCACCGACGCGATCGCTGTCGCTGCGCCCTCGCGTTTCGCCGACGGGTGCGTGAGGCTGGGACTCGACGAGCGGGCGGAGGGGATCGACCTGCGGCTGGGTCCGATGGAGGCCGGCGCAGCGGCGCGCATTCGCGAGGACCTGGAGGTGCCGGACGTCGGTGGGTCGCTGGAGAGCCTGGTGGATGAACTCACCGTCGAGGAGTCCGGCGACGGTGAGTATCTGGTCATTCACTTTGCCGCTGCTCCCTGATCTGCTCGCGGATTCGGGCGAGGGCACGGCGCAGGATTCGCGAGACGTGCATCTGCGAATGGCCGATCCGCTCGGCGATCTGCGATTGCGTCATGTCCTCGGCGAATCGCAGCCGCAGCACCAGGCGCTCGCGCTCGTCCAGGTGGGGTAGGGCGGCGTCGAGCGCGACCCGTGCCTCGACCAGCTCGAAGCCCTCGTCCTCGCTCCCGATCCATTCCGCCGGCGAGGACTCGTCCTCCTCCTCGCTCCCCGCCGGCCGGTCGAGTGAGAGCGGCCGGCGGTTGTGGTTGGCCTCCAGCACCTCGAGCACGTCGGTCTGCTCCAGCTCCAGCCGCGCCGCGATCTCGCCGACCGATGGGGCTCGTTGCAGCTGCTTGGTCAGCTCCGTGATCGCTTTGTCGACCTCGGCCATGCGGTCATGCAGGCCGCGCGGCACCCGCACCGTCCAGACCCGATCGCGGAAGTGGCGTTTGAGCTCGCCGAGGATGGTCGGCGACGCAAACGCGGTGAAGGGGATGCCGCGCTCGGGGTCGAAGCGATCGACCGCATTGAGCAAGCCCAGGTTCGCGACCTGCAGCAGGTCGTCGAAGGACTCGCTCGCCCCCCGGTAGCGCAGCGCGAGACGTTTGGCGAACGGCATGTAGTGCTCGACCAGCTCTTCGCGCGCTCTGCGGTCATCCGTCTCCTTGAAGCTCCGCCAGAGCCGTGCCTCGTCAACCTCCACCGTGTCAGCTTAGGGCCGCCGCGCGCTAGGCTCCGGAACGGCTTCAAATACGACCAGTCAAACCAGGAGGAGACGCCCAGATGGCTTTCTCAGTTCCCGACCTTCCCTACGCCTACGACGCGCTAGAGCCCCATATCGACGAGACGACGATGCGGATCCATCACGACAAGCATCACCAGGCCTACGTCGACAAAGCCAACGGCGCCCTGGAGGGAACCGACTGGGCCGACCGCGACGTCGAGGACGTGCTGCGCAACCTCTCCAGCCTGCCGGGTGACAAGCAGGCGCCGGTCCGCAACAACGCCGGCGGCCACTTCAACCACTCGCTGTTCTGGCAGATGCTCAGCCCCGACGGCGGCGGCGCGCCGAGCGGCGATCTCGCCGCCGCGATCGACGAGACCTTCGGCTCCTTCGACTCCTTCAAGGAGGAGTTCAAAAACGCCGGGATCGCCCGCTTCGGCTCCGGCTGGGCCTGGCTGGTCAAAGACAGCTCTGGGCTCGCCGTGGTCTCGACCCCGAACCAGGACTCGCCGGTCACCGACGGCAGCGTGCCGCTGCTCGGCTGCGACGTCTGGGAGCACGCCTACTACCTCAAGTACCAGAACAAGCGCCCGGAATACCTCGACGCCTTCTGGAACGTCGTCAACTGGGACTACGTGGCAGAGAGGTTCGCCGAGTAGCTAAGCGGTTGCGGCCGGTCGCGCGGCCTGGGGCAGGTCGCGCGGCTCGGCACCCTCTTTGGCCGGGATCTCGCTCATCGCGTGCTCGGCGAGGGCGGTGATCGTCAGACTCGGGTTGACGCCGACGTTGGCCGGCACCGCGGCGCCGTCGCAGACGAGCAGGTTCTCGTAGCCGAAGACGCGCTGGTTGGCGTCGACGACGCCGTCCTCCGGGCCGTGGCCGATCACGGCGCCGCCGAGGATGTGGGCGGTGGTGGGGATGTTCATCATCGCCTCGGTCATCGAGCTCTGGGCGATCCCGCCGGTCCGCTTCGCCAGCCATTCGGCCGCCTCGTTGGCGACCGGGATGAAGGTCGGATTCGGCCGCTCGGGGTCCTGCTCGGTCTGCAGGCGCACCTCGCCGGAGCGCTTCAGCTTCGGCCGCAGCGCGATCGCGTTGTCGAGCGTCTGCATCACCAGCAGGATGATCGTGCGGCGCGACCAGCCGCCCGGCCACAGCACCTTGGCGAACCTGGCGGGGTGGCGGAGGATCTGACCGAGCAGCTTCAGCGGCCGCGTCACCCGCGTGCCGTCACCCACCAGCAGCGTGTAGAGCGTGCTCATCGAGTCGCCGGCCTCGCCGTAGGTGACGGTCTCGATGTGGGTGTGGGGGTCCGGGTAGATGCTCGAGGTGATCGCGACCCGTCTGGTCAGATCCTCGGGGTAGTCCTCGGGCACGGTGACCGCGAGGATCATCTCGCTGTTGGTGCGGACCAGCTCACCGAGCCGGTTCGAGATGCGCGGCAGCGAGCCGCCGAGTCGGCAGCGCTGCAGGAGCTTGTTGGTGCCGAGCGGGCCCGCGGCGACGATGACGCCGCGGGCGGTCAGGGTGCGGCGGCCGCGGCCGCGCAGCAGGCCGGAGCGCTCGCTGCTGACCGTGTAGCCGTCGCTGCCGTCGGCGGCGCCCTGCGGGCGCACGTCGGTCACCGTGCGCTCGGCGACGACGTCGACCCCGCTGTGCTCGGCCAGCCAGAGGTAGTTCTTGACCAGCGTGTTCTTGGCGCCATGCGGGCAGCCGACCATGCAGCGGCCGCACTGCATGCACCCGGTCCGCTCCGGCCCGGCGCCTTCGAAGAACGGGTCGGGGACGGTCTGTCCCGGGTTGTCGAGGTAGACGCCGATCGGGGTCTTGCGGTAGGTGTCGCCGACGCCGAGCTCCTCACCCAGCTCGCGCAGCAGCTGATCGGCCGGGTCGTCGTTTTCGTGGACGACGACGCCGAGCATCCGTTGCGCGGTCTCGTAGTGGGGAGCGAGCGTCGTCTCCCAATCGCCGAGGTCGGCCCACTGCGGGTCCTGGAAGAACGGCGACGGCGGCACGTAGAGGGTGTTGGCGTAGCCGAGGCTGCCGCCGCCGACGCCGCAGCCGCTGACCACGGCGGTGTCCTTGAAGATGCTGAGGCGGAAGATCCCCTTCATGCCGGTTCGCGGCGCCCAGAAGTAGCGGCGCGCGTTCCAGGTCGAGTCGGGGAAGTCCTTGTCGCTGAAGCGCTTGCCGCACTCCAGCACGGCGACGTTGTAGCCCTTTTCGGCGAGCCGCAGAGCCGAGACCGAGCCCCCGAACCCCGAGCCGACGACGATCCAGTCGTAGTCGTAGGTCACAGCCGGCTCTCTTCGGGGCCTAAGCCTCGCCCGGCTCGAGGCGGCGGAAGTCGGAGGTCCGCGCCCCGCAGACGGGACAGAACCAGTCGCTGGGGATGTCCTCGAAGGCGGTTCCAGGTGGGATGCCACCGTCTGGATCGCCGATCGCCGGGTCGTAGATGAAGCCGCAGCTCTCGCAGATCCAGAGCGTCGTTTCCGTAGTTGCGGTCATGCTTTTGAAGCTTAGACGGAGATCAGTTGTCGAAGCTGACCGAGACCGGCTCACGCTCGGCCGCGTCCTCGATCTCGAAGTACTCACGCGCCGTGAAGTTGCCCTGGTTGGCGATGATCGAGCCCGGGAACTGCTGGATCGACGTGTTGTAGGACTGCACGTTGGAGTTGTAGATCCGCCGCGAGGCCTGGATTTCATCCTCCAGCTCGGAGAGATTGCGGCTCAGCTGCTGGAAGTTCTCGGTGGCGCGCAGGGTCGGGTAGTTCTCGGCGACGGCGCGCAGTTCGGTCAGCGCCCCGGTCAGTTTCTGCTCGGCTTTGGCGGTGTCGCCGACGCCCTGCGCTGACATCGCCTCGGCCCGCGCTTTGGTCGTTTTCTCAAAGGTCTGGCTCTCGTGCGCGGCGTACCCCTTCACCGTCTCGACCAGGTTGGGGACGAGGTCGTGGCGGCGCTTCAGCTGTACGTCGATCCCGCTCCACGACTCGTCGACCCGGTTGCGCGAGGCAATGATCGAGTTGCGCTTGGAGATGTAGTAGAGGACCGCGATGACGATGATCGCGACGACGACGATGAGGGCGATGACCATGTCGCCATCCTACCCCTCGCGCCCCCCACCGCAAGGACGTGCCGGGAGTTGAGCACCCCATATGGACCTACAACTCCCGGCACGTCCCCTGCGCGGGCGTAGGATCGCGGCGTGAGCGCGAGGCAGGAAGCGCAGGAATGGACCGAGGTCGTGCGGCGCTATGGCGAGCGGCACGACCTCGCCTACGAGCCGGTCGGGGGCATCAACCCCAAGGACGGGCCGGTTGCGCTCTGCGTGGGTGGAAGCAACCGGCTCACCGGTCAGCTCGCCGAGGGGTTTTGGGGCTCCTGCTGCGACGCGGATGAAAAGGAGGTCGGCGGCCTCTTCGGCAAGGCGCTGCTGCCGATGGCGCTCCTCGCCAAGGCGCACATGCCCGATCTGGCCCAGGTGGTCCCCGCCTTCAACGTCGAGTCGATCGAGGGCCACGAGGTCATCGCCCAGCGCTTCGCCCGCAAGGTCGAGTTCGAGTCGATCGACTTCAACAAGCGCTTTCTGGCCACGGTGCCGAGCGAGTACGACCCCGTCGCCCTGCGCGAGCTGTTCAGCCCGGGGTTCCTCGCCTGGACGACGACGATGACCGGCGAGATCGACTTCGGTGTCAACGATCGCCAGCTCTGGTTCCTCTGGCATCTGCGCGAGCGCAATGAGGATGAGCTGAAGGAGGCGCTGGCGAACGCCGGCCGGCTCTTCAAGCGATTGCAGGGCGAGATGGACGAGAGCGGCATCCACACCTATCCCCCCGGTCCCTGGCACGCCGGGCTGGCGGCGTTCCCCGAGGGCTAGGAGACCGCCGTGAACGGCCGCAACGCCAAGCAGTTCTGAGCGGCCTCAGACGGGGTAGTCGGGGTCGCCCGGGAGGACGACGCGGTGCTCCTCGGGGCTGCCGATCACCTTCGGCAGGATCGGCTCAACCTCGCGATCGCGGTGCGCCGCCAGCGCCTCGTCGGCGTTGGCGAAGGGGAGCAGCATCTCCAGCTGTTTGACCGTCGGGAAGGCAAGGGCCAGCTCGCCGGCCGCCTGCGCGTCGAGCGCCGCCCGTGGTGCGAACCAGGCAGCCTCAGTCGTCTCCACGCCATCCGGCTCAGGCGGCCTGTGAGCGGGGGCTAGGGCCATGAAGAACCATGCGTCGAAGCGTCGCGAGACGACCTCCGGCGTGATCCAGCGTGAGAACAGCACCAGCTCCTCCTCTTCGGCAAGTGCGATCCCAGCCTCCTCCTCCAGCTCCCGCACCGCACAGGCCCGGTAGCCGGCCTCGCCCGTCCCGTCCTCCGGGTCGACGCCACCACCGGGGAATACCCAGACGCCGGGCATGAACTTGGCGCTTTCGGCCCGCTTCAGCAGCAGCAGCTCCAGCGCTCGGTCCTTGTGCTTTCCGCCCCGTCGCAGCAGCACCACCGAGGCGGACGGCCGAGGCACCGCCGGCTCTCCCAGATTCGGCGCCTCCGCAGGCCCACGCTGTCGCTCACCCATCCGTCTGACTCTAGCCGGGGGGAGAGACAGGGGCGTTAGGAACTTAGAGTCATGTGCGCTTCAGCAGGCATGCGAAGAATCGAATGCGGCTCGGGAGTGTTCGGCCGGAGACAGTCGATTCAATCGCTGCCGCCCCCGATGGTTGGAGAGTTGACGAGGGGGGCAATCCGATTGCAATCGGGCAGGGCACCGACGGCCGGCCGATCGAAGTTGTGATTGCACTTGACGACCCTGGCTATGTCATTACTGTGATTACCAGGAGGAAGCCACGATGAAAGCTGATTTCGACAGCGAAGCCAATGCTTTGTCGATCGACTTGGTCGAGGCTCCTCTATGGGATCACAGTGAGGAGGTTCTCCCGCGAGTCAACGTCGCGATTGCGAGCGGGAGCCCGGTCAACGTGGAGCTGCTGTACCCAGACCTCGGACTCGAGGAGCCGCTACGTGTTGCTGCCAGGCGATACGAGCTCGATGCTGAGGCCCTGATTGCGGCTGCTCGGGCTGCGATCGCGGCGCCTGACCGCACCGTCACACTCGAGGTAGCGGTTCGCAGCGCGGCCTGACGTAGCGGCGGACTCATGAGCCGCCTTCAGGCGGCGTGGGATAGCGGTGCTGCTGACGGAATGGTGGCCGAAGGCGAAAAAGCGGAGCGCCAAGCCGCCCGGATTGCCTCGGCGGTGATCTCGATCAGCGCCTCCAGCTCCCTCTCGGAGATTGCCAACGGCGGCATCAAAACCACGACGTCGCCGAGCGGCCTGATGATCGCGCCCCTCTCCCGCGCCTCCAGGGTGACTCGGTGGCCCAAGCGGAGCGCCGGATCGTGCTCGCCGAGGTCGATGCCGACCATGAAGCCGCAGCGCCGAACCTCTTTGACCTCGGGCATCGCCGCCACGGCTTCGAGCTGCTCGGCGAGCAGGTCGATCTTCGGTTGCAGGCGGGCCAACGTCTGCTCCTGCTCGAAGGCGTCGAGGTTGGCGATCGCCGCGGCGCAGGCGAGCGGGTTGCCGGTGTAGGTATGACCGTGGAAGAAGGTCCGCTGCTCCTCCGGTGCACCGAGGAAGCCCTCGTAGATCCGCTCCGTGGCCAGCGTGGCCGCGAGCGGCAGGTAGCCACCGGTCAGGCCCTTGGCGAGGCAGAGGAGGTCGGGGACGACATCCTCCTGTTCGCAGGCGAACATCGTGCCGGTGCGGCCGAAGCCGGTCGCCACCTCGTCGCAGATCATCAGCACGCCGAAGCGGTCGCAGAGCTCGCGCGCTGCGCGCAGGTAGCCGGGCGGGTGGACCAGCATCCCTGCGGCTCCCTGGACGAGCGGCTCGACGATCAGCGCCGCGACCTCCTCCTCATGTGTCGAGAGGACCCGCTCGAGGTCGGCGGCGTCGCCCGGCTCCGCGGCGTGGGTCTCGAACAGCAACGGCCGGTAGGTGGCGTGGAAGAGGTCGATTCCTCCGACCGAGACCGAGCCGATCGTGTCGCCGTGGTAAGCGTCGCGAAGGTGGACGAAGGAGGTCCGCCGCGCATGCTGGCCGCCACGCTGCTGTTGGAACTGGAAGGCCATCTTCAGCGCGATCTCGGTCGCGGTCGAGCCGGACTCCGAGAAGAAGACGCGCGATAGCCCCGCGGGGGCCAGATCGACCAGCCGTGCCGCCAGCTCGGCGGCGCCGGGGTGGGAGAGGCCGAGCATCGTCGAGTGGGCGACCTTGTCGAGTTGCGCGCGCACAGCTTCGTCGATGCCCGCATGGCGATGGCCGTGCACGTTGCACCACAGAGAGGAGACGCCGTCGATGTAGCTGCGCCCGAGGTTGTCGATCAGTTGCGACCCCGCGGCCCGCTCGATCAACAGCGGCTCTTCCTCGGACCAGCTTTGCTGCTGCGTGAACGGGTGCCAGAGGTGATCCCGATCGAGCTGAGCGTGGTCCAACGACATCGCTGGAATGAATCTAGAGCCGTCCCCGGCCGGAATCTCCACCTGGAAAAGCCGCTCCGTGCGCGTTCACCCGCCCTATGCGTGATGTGCATCACACGAGCAACTATTTCGGTGGAGAAATAGTTGCTTTTGTGCAACCATTGCTCGCATGCAAGCGAGTGAGATAGCGGCGATCGTCGAGGAGGCGGTTGCTCCCGAGGTGAGCGGCGAGGCGCAGAAGACCGCGGCTCGGCTCAGCGCCCTGCTGCGGCACGTCTTCCTCTATGACCGCGGCAACCAGCTGCGGGTGATCGAGGAGTCCGGCCTCTCGATGACGCAGTGCAAGGCGCTGCTGGAGCTGGGGGGGCTCGGCGAGGCGGCGGAGCCCCGTCAGGTCAGCGACCTGGCGGAGACGTTCGGCGTCTCGGTCCCCTCGATGAGCCGGGCTGTCGATGCGCTCGTCAAGAAGAAACTGGTCACCAGGCTTGAGGACCCCGACGATCGCCGCGTGCGCCGCGTCGCCATCACCGCCAAGGGCAAGCAGCTAGTCGACACGTTGCTGGTTGTCCGCCAGGCAGGGATGGAGGCCTTCGCCGGCAGCCTCACCGCCGCGCAGCGTCGCAAGCTCGACGCCGCGATCGACGCGCTGATGGACCGCGAGGACATCGCCGAGACCTACGAGCACCTGAAGGGAGTTGGCACCGCTTGACCCGTTACCGCCACCTGATCACCGATGACAACCGCAAGTGGTGGACGCTCGGAGCGATGTGCTTCGCGCTGTTCATGATCATGCTCGACAACACGGTCGTGAACGTGGCGCTGCCCTCGATTCAGCGCGACCTCGGCGCCTCGATCTCCGGCCTCGAGTGGACGATCAACGGCTACACGCTGTCCTTCGCGGTGCTGCTGGCGACCGGCGGCCGGCTCGGCGACATCTTCGGGCGTCGCCGCATGTTCCTCTTCGGCGTCGTCATCTTCGCCCTCTCCTCCGCAACCGCGGGCTTCGCCATGAGCTCGACCGACCTCGTCGTCAGCCGCGTCGTCCAGGGTGTCGGCGCGGCGCTGATGATGCCCGCAACGCTCTCGATCATCACCGATGCCTTTCCCGCCGGCGAGCGTGGCAAGGCGATGGGAATGTGGGCGGGAGTCTCGGCCCTGGCGCTGGCGGTTGGCCCGGTGCTCGGAGGCTTCCTCACCGAGCACGTCAGCTGGCGGGCGATCTTCTACCTCAACATTCCGGTGGCGATCGGCGCCGTCACCGCTGCGCTGTTTGCGGTTCGGGAGTCGCGCGACAACACGGTCGGCCGCGAGGTCGACTACGCCGGAGTCGCCGTCCTGACCGGCAGCCTGACCGCGCTGATTCTCGCCCTGGTCGAGGGCAACAGCTGGGGCTGGGGCTCCCCCGGGATAGTCGCGCTGCTGGCCGGCGCCGCGCTGGGGCTGGTCGCCTTCGTTGTGGTCGAGCTGCGGGTCAAGGTCCCGATGGTCGAGTTCCACTTCTTCTCCGATCGCAACTTCCTCGGCGCCGTGGTCGTCGCCCTGATCGTCTCCTTCTCGATGCTTGGCGTCTTCTTCTTCCTCGCCCTCTACATGCAGGACATCCTCGGCTACTCGCCGCTGGAGGCCGGGATCCGGTTCCTGCCTTCGACCCTGATGATCGTCGCCGTGGCGCCGGTCGCCGGGCGGCTGGCGGATCGCTTCGGACCGCGCTGGCTGATCGCCGGCGGGCTGGCGATCGTCGCCGCTTCGCTCTACAGCTTCAGCGGCATCGCCGTCGACTCCACCTACCTCGACCTGTTGCCCGGGTTCACCCTGCTCGGGATCGGCATCGCGATGACGATGTCGCCGATGACCAGCGCCGCGATGAACGCGGTCCCGGTCGAGAAGGCCGGCATCGCCTCCGGTGTCCTCTCGATGTTCCGGATGGTCGGCGGCAGCCTCGGGGTGGCCGTCACCGGGGCGATTTTCCAGGGCTCGGTCGGCGGCAGCTTCGAGAGCGCCAGCCCCCAGCAGTTCGTCGACGCGCTCGGCCACGCGATGATGGTGTGCTCGCTGGTCGCCGTCGCCGGTGCCGTGGTCGGCGCGACCGCGATCCGCGCCAAGCGTGGCGGCCTCAGCCCTGAGGCTGCTGAGGCGACGGTGAATCCGGGCGGCTCGGAGGTAGCAGCCCGTGAGGTCGCCCCAGATCTGGCCGTGGCACGGAGGTAGGTTGGGAGAGGCTCGGGCGGGTAGGAGGACCTTGGTCCAAACCGGGCCAAGGCTTTTTCAGATCGTTACATTGAATGATGTAGCATTAACTCGATGGCTGAGCGTGGCGCTATCCCGCAGGTTCCCGCCGTCAAACGGCGGATGCTGCGCGCGGTCAGTTCGCTCTTCAGCCCCCTGCTTCCGGACGACTACCTGGAACTGATCAATCCGCTCTGGTCGACGCGGGAGCTGCGCGGCCGGATAGAGCGGATCGACAGGGAGACGGCGGATACCGTCACCGTGCTGATCCGCCCCGGCTACGAGTGGATGGGCCACCGCCCCGGCCAGTACCTGCGGATAGGAGTCGTCGTCGACGGGGTTCACCACTGGCGTGCCTACTCGCTCACGTCGGAGCCCGGCCGCCCCGACGGCTGCATCAGCATCACGCCGAAGCTGGTCGACTCGGGCAAGGTTTCGCCCTATCTGGTTCGAGAGGCCAGGCCCGGGGAAGTCGTCAGGCTCGGTGGAGTGGAAGGGACCTTCATCCTCCCCGAACCGGCGCCGAGCAAGGTCCTCTTCATCAGCGCAGGCAGCGGCATCACCCCGATCATGAGCATGCTGCGCAGCCTCCATCACGATGACGCGTTGGACGACGTCGTCCACATCCACTCGGCCCGGACCGCGAGTGACGTCATCTTCGCCGACCGCCTGCGCGAGATCGACGACGCTCGCCCGGGGTACCGCCTGCAGCTGCGGATCACCGCTGAGCAGGGCCGTATCGGGTCCGGCGACCTCGATGAGCTCTGTCCCGATTGGCGCCGGCGCCACGCCTTTCTCTCTGGACCCGCCGAGATGCTCGATGAGATGGGGGAGCAGTGGGCGCGGGAGGGAAAGGCGGAGCTGCTCAGCATGGAGCGCTTCCAGCCTGTGATCGGCGGTGACGCCGATGAGGGGGAGGGGGGAAGCGTGCGCTTCACCAAGAGCGGGGTCGAGGCCGAGTGCGACGGCGGCACGCCGATCCTGGTGGGTGGCGAGGAGGCCGGTGCGATCCTCCCCTTCGGCTGCCGGATGGGCATCTGTCACACCTGCGTCGGGAAATTGTGCGCGGGAGAAGTTCGTGACCTGCGCACCGGCGCGGTCCATGGCAGCGAGGGAGAGATGATCCGCACCTGCGTCAACGCGCCCGAGGGCCCGATCGAGATCGCACTTTGAAACAACCGAAAGGCAGACGATGACCGCAACCACCAGCGAGAGCACAAGTCCGCTCAGCCATCTCTCTGCCGAGCAGCTGGACCAGCTCGGCCGCGAGTTCGACTCGATCCGCGATCGGGTCAGTGCAGACCTCGGCACTCGCGATCGCCGCTACATCGAGAGCATGATCGCGATGCAGCGCCGCCTCGCGGTGTTGGGGCGCGTGCTGCTGCTCGCCTCCCGCTACCGGCCGGCGTGGGTGGCCGGGACGGCGACGCTGTCGATGGCGAAGATCCTCGAGAACATGGAGATCGGCCACAACGTCCTGCACGGTCAGTGGGACTGGATGAACGATCCCCAGATCAACTCCTCGACCTGGGACTGGGACACCGCCTCGACGGCGGAGGCCTGGAAGCACTCGCACAACTACGTCCATCACACCTTCACCAACATCCTCGGCAAGGACAAGGACCTCGGCTACGAGATCATGCGGATCGACCCGCGGCAGAAGTGGTATCCGGTCTATCTCTTCCAGCCGCTCTACAACCTCCTGCTGATGGCGTTCTTCGAGTGGGGGGTGGCGCTCCACGACCTCGACTTCGAGGCGATCCGCACCGGCAAGAAGTCGAAGGCTCAGATCAAGCGCGAGCTGGCGGGAATCCGGGGCAAGGCGAAGAGCCAGATCGTCAAGGACTACGTCGCATGGCCGCTCTTGAGCGGCCTGGCGATGGCGGCCCTCGATGCCGCGATTGAGGGACGCCGCGATGGCGGCCGCGCTCGCAAGCGCCGCGGCGGGCTTGCCGGCGCTCTGCGCGCAGCGTTGCGTGGCGGCGGCGGCGCGTATCGATCGACCGCGTCGGCGAATGCCAGCGCCAACATCGTCCGCAACGTCTGGGCATACGCGATCATCTTCTGCGGCCACTTCCCCGACCAGACCTACACCTTCAGCCCCGAGGAGGTCGAGGACGAGAGCCGCGGCGGTTGGTACGTGCGCCAGCTTGCCGGGGCCGCAAACATCGAGGGGAGCCCGTTGTTCCACGTCGCCAGCGGCAACCTCGGCTACCAGGTCGAGCACCACCTGTTCCCCGATCTGCCGAGCACCCGCTACGCCGAGATCGCGCCGCAGGTCAAGGACATCTGCGAGCGCTACGGCCTGCCCTACAACAGCGGCCCGTTCGGCCAGCAGCTGGGCATGGTGCAGCGGACGATCCTGAGGCTCGCCTTTCCGGGCGGAGGACCGAGGTCAAAGCCCGGCCCCTACCGGGCCGAGCCGCGATAGCGCTAGGCCAGCCTCAGCTCAGGCCAGGCGGCGGGTTCGGAGCGGTCGAGGCGGGGCAGCAGCTCGACCCTGACCTCGCCGAGCGCCTCGATCGTCTCGCGGTTGGACCGTTCGATCGTGTCGGGACGCTCCGGCCAGGGGGTGAGGACGACCGCGGCGACCGCCAGCCCCGCGGAGCGCGCCACCGCGAGCGTCAGCAGCGTGTGGTTGATCGTGCCGAGACCGGGCGAGGCGGCGACGACCAGCGGTAGGGCAAGGTCCAGCGCCAGGTTGCGCACGAAGTAGCTGGGCGAAAGCGGCACCAGTAAGCCGCCCACCCCCTCGCAGACGAGCGCGTCGGCGCTCGCAGCAGCGGAGCGGGCGCCGACGCGCAGCCGCTCCGGGTCGATCTCCTCGCCGGCCAGCTTGGCCGCCAGGTGGGGCGAGGCAGGGGGGCCGTAGCGGTAGGGCGTGATCTGCTCGTCGGTCTGCTCACTGCCGGCGGCGCGCCGCAGCAGCTCGTGGTCGGGTTCGCCTGGATCATCGAGCCCGGTGACCACCGGCTTGAAGACTGCTACGCGTTTTCCCGCGGCGGCGAGCGTATGTGCGATGACCGCCGCGACCACGGTCTTGCCGACCTCGGTCCCGGTCCCGGTTACGAAGACACCCTCCACGAATGCTCAGGCGGCCACCGGGAGCGATCCGGCTCGCCGCGGGATCGCGATGCCCAGCTCCCGCGCCGCCTCGCCGGCCTGCCGCGCCGCTTCGCGCAGCTCCTCTTCGTCATGCGTCGCCATCACGCTGAAGCGCAGCCTGGAGGAGCCGGCGGGCACCGTCGGCGGGCGGATCCCCTGCGCGAAGACGCCACGCTCGAGCAGCAGCTCGCAGAGCTCCATCGTCGGCCCGGCCTCGCCCACCTCGAGCGGCACGATCTGCGTCTGGGAGCCTCCGACCGCAAGTCCCTCGGCGGCCAGCGCCTGGCGCAGCGCCGCGGCATTGGAGCCGAGCCGCTCCACCCGCTCGGGCTCGGCTTCGAGCAGCTCCAGCGCGGCCCTGGCCGCGGCCAGGGCCGGCGGCGGCGGCGCCGTGGAGAAGATGAAGGAGCGGGCGGTGTTGAGCAGGTACTCGGTCAACTCGGCGTCGGCGCATACGTAGGCGCCGTAGGAGCCGAGCGCCTTGCCGAGCGTGCCCATCACCAGGTCCACCTCGCCGCTCAGCCCGGCTGCCGCCACCGAGCCGCGTCCGCCCGGGCCGAGGGCGCCGGTTGCGTGTGCCTCGTCGACCATCAGCCGACACCCATGGTCGCGGGCCAAGCGAGCCAGCGCCTCCAGCGGGGCGACGTCGCCATCCATCGAGAAGACGCCGTCGGTGACGATTAGGGCGCCGCATCCCTCCGCCTCGCGCAGCCCCCAGGCGAGGTGTTCGACGTCGGCGTGCCGGTAGACGAAGGTCTCGGCGCGCGAGAGCCTGCAGCCGTCGACGATGCTGGCGTGGTTCAGCTCATCGGAGAAGACGACGTCTCCGCGGCGCGCCAGGGCCGAGATCGTGCCGACGTTCGCCAGGTAGCCGGAACCGAAGAGCAGTGCGTCCTCGTAGCCCTTGAAAGCCGCAAGCCGCTCCTCCAGCGAGCGATGGGGCTCCATGCTGCCCGAGATCAAGCGCGAGGCCCCGGCCCCCGCTCCCCAGCGCAGCGCCGCCTCGGCAGCCGCCTCGCACACCCGTGGATGCTCGGCCAGCCCGAGGTAGTTGTTCGAGCAGAGCAGCAGCACGGGGCGGTCGTCGAGCACGACGCGCGGACCCTGCGCGCCGCCGATCAGTCGCAACCGGCGGTGGAGCCCGCTTTCGCGAAGCTCCTCCAACCGCTCTGCGACGTCGGTCATACCGCCTGCGGGTAGGGGGGAGGCTTCTTCGCCTTCTTGATGACGCGGAGCTGAGTGGAGGGGTCCCAGAAGTTCGCCTCGTCCTGGCGGTCGATCAGCTCGTCGATCGGGGTTGCCGGCGCCTCGCCCTCGAGCCAGCCGGAGCGGTTGTCGGGGCGCGGATTGGAGCCGTTGTCGGGCTGGCGCGCCACGTTCAGGCCCAGCTCCTCGAACATCGCCCGGTCATCCTCCGGCTCGGCGCCAAGCGTGGTGAGGAAGTTGCCCATCATCACGCCGTTGAGGCCCGCCCTGACCGCCAGCGGTTGCAGATCGCCGAGGTTCTCGACCCGGCCCCCGCAGAGCCGGAAGAGGGCGCCGGGAATGATCAGGCGGAAGATCGCCACCCACTTGACGACCTCCCAGGGGTCCATCAGCGGACGGTCGCCGAACTTGGTTCCGTCGCGCGGGTTGAGCAGGTTGATCGGCACCGAGGTCGGTTCCAGATCGGACAGCTCGAAGGCCATCTCGACCCGCTGGCGGGGAGACTCGCCGAGGTTGAGGATGCCGCCGACGCAGGTCTCCAGCCCCGCCTCCTTGACCGCGTCGATCGTTCGCAGCCGGCCCTCGTAGCGGACAGTGGTCGAGACCTCCGGGTAGTAGGAGCGCGAGGACTCGACGTTGTGGTGGACGCGCTGGATGCCCGCCTCACGCAGCCGCTTGGCGCGGTCGCCGGACATGTGGCCGATCGAGGCGCAGCGCTTCAGGTTGGTGTGCTCGGCGACCAGCTTCGCCCCCTCGACGATCTTCTCGAAGTCGCGTTTGGAGAGGCCCTGGCCCTGGGTGACCATGCAGAAGCGGTGCGCTCCCGCCGCCTCCGCCGCCCGCGCGTGCTCGAGGATCTGCTCGGGCTCCATCATCGCGTGCATCGGCGTGTCGGCCTCGGCGTAGCGAGACTGGGCGCAGAAGCCGCAGTCCTCAGCGCACCCACCCGACTTGGCGTTGACCAGCGAGCACATGTCGGTCGAGTCGCCGAAGTTCTCTTCACGCACCTTC
Source organism: uncultured Solirubrobacterales bacterium (assembly GCA_963706605.1). Taxonomy (GTDB): domain Bacteria; phylum Actinomycetota; class Thermoleophilia; order Solirubrobacterales; family 70-9; genus VRUE01. Next base: position 708,955 of record OY970165.1, on the reverse strand, counting down.
CAGGCGCGCTCGATCAGCCCGCCGATCTCCTCATGGTCGCTCAGCTCGCCGAGCGCCAGGGCCTCCTCGAAGGTGATCAGGGAAGACATTCGGGCGCAAGGCTAGGAGTCCGGCCGGACGGTTGGGGGACGGTTGCGGGGGCTAGACGGAACCGCTGCCCGCGGGGGAGCCCTTGACCGGCTTGATGTCCTCACCGGCGACCCGCAGCGCGTCACGGCCCGCGCGCTTCGCCTCATACAGCGCCGCGTCGGCCTGCTCCTCGAGCGCTTCGAGGTCGGCGGCGATGTCGGCGCCGAACATCGCGACGCCGACGCTGACGGTGATCGGCGGCACCGCCTCCTCGTCGGGGGCGTGCTCGCGAATCGCGGTCGCTATCTCGGTTCCGACGCTGCGCGCCTCCGCGACCGAGCAGCGCGGCAGGACGATCGCGAACTCGTCTCCCCCGAGCCGGGCCACCACGTCGGTCTGTCTCATCCGGGCCCGCAGGACGCCGGCGATGTCGGCGATCACCCGGTCGCCGACCGGGTGGCCGAGTGTGTCGTTGACCTGCTTGAAGTTGTCGAGGTCGAGCATCAGCAACGCCCCCTGGCTGCCCTCGCGGCGGCTGCGGGCGATCTCGGCATGCATGTCCTCCTCGTAGCGGCGGCGGTTCTTCAGCCCCGTCAGCGGGTCCTGGCCGGCCTGCAGCTGCAGCTCCTGGATGCGCTCGTTGCGACTCCAGATCAGCACCAGGGCGCCGAGCAGCGCCGCCATCGAGATTCCGAAGACCGCGATCAGGACCGGCAGGCTGACGTCGGGTCGGTTGGGGTCGTGCACGACCAGCGACCAGGTGCGGTCGGCGATCCGCAGGGCCGCGGTTGCCGACTCGTCGCGCGACAGCGCCGGGCCCACCACCGTCCTGCCCCCTTCGACCAGCTGCACGTCGATGTCGTCGGAGAGAGACGAGGTGGCCGCGGCGGTCAGGTCGGGAACGTGAAAGGCGCCCACCGCGAACCCGACGAGCGCCGCGCGACGCTGGGTCGAAGTTGCGATCGGCGCGCCGTCACGGTAGACGGGGCGGAAGACGTTGATGCCCGTTCCGCCGATCGGAAGATGCATGACAGGAGTGGCCGCCGGCCTGCCGGTGTTGCCCGCCCGAAGCAGACGGGAGGAGCGCACCGGATCCGCTCCGAGGTCGTAGCCCAGAGGAGGTTCGAGCCCGCTGGTGGAGGCGGCAAAGGCAAGCGGGTAGTAGTCGGCGCGAGAGCCCGCCCGGCGGAACCCGATCGGGACGCGTTCGACGATCGGATAGCCCCCCCTTTGTTCGAACTGCGCCCGGCGCGAGGCGGGAACCACCAGGACCAGGCCGGTCCCGCTCAGCGCACCGGCGTCCAGCAGCGAGTCGGCCATCACGTCGAACTCGTGCTGCGTGAACCTGCCCTCCACCTGGTAGAAGGCGGCAGCGCTGGCGAGCTGACCGACCGAGAGCGCCGCCAGGGCTTCCGCCTGGCGCGCGGCGCGGAGTGCCTCGTCGCGCTGGCGGCGTTCGAAGGCGTGGGTTTCGTGGGAGCGGACGACGAGGGCGCCGACCACGGATCCGATCGCGATCGCGGCGACGGCGGCCAGGCCGAGGAGGAATCGAAAACGCATCGCTCTACTGTCGGGCCCGGGTGCGGTTGTATTGAGCAACGGGTGGCCCTATTCGCTCGGGACGGCCGCCAGCGACTCCCACAGGTACAGCGACGCGAGGCTGCGGTGGGGGCGCCAGGGCTCGCCGATCTCCAGCACCCGCAGTGAGGCGGGCATCTCCTCCAGCCCGTACTCGATCTGGACGGCCTTGCGGATGCCGAGGTCGCCGCCGGAGAGGACGTCGGGTCGCTCCAGGTGGAAGAGCAGGAACATCTCGGCGGTCCACTGACCGAGGCCGCGCACCGCGACGAGCTCCTCGATCACCGTCTCGTCGGGGAGCCGGTCGAGCCGGTCCAGCTCCAGCTCGCCGCTCAGCACATGGGCGGCGAGGTCGCGGATGTACTCGACCTTGCGGCCGGAGAGGCCGGCGCCGCGCAGGTCGGCCTCGCTTGCCTCCAGTAGCTGCTCGGGTGACGGCGTGCTGCCGCCGAACAGGTCGCACACGCGCAGGTAGATGGTCCGCGCCGCTTTGGTCGAGAGCTGTTGGCCGACGATCGCCCGCAACAGCGCCCCATAGGCGTCACCCGGCCGCTCCTCGCTGCGCCGCCGCAGCCGCGTCTCGATGTCGATCTCACCGATCCGCTCGATCAGCGCCGCCATCGTCGGGTCGGCGGCGGAGAGCGTGGCGCGGGCTTTGGCGCTCACCGCCCCCTCCAGTTCGGCGGGCGCTTCTCGGCGAAGGCGCTGATTCCCTCGCGCAGGTCCTCGGAGCTGAAGCACGATTCGCGCAGCGCTATCAGGCCACCCTCCTGCTGCTCGCTCAAGACCGGATTTGCATTCAGCACTTCGATCGCGCTCTTGTTGCCACGCATCGAGAGCGGCGCGTTGGCGGCGACCTCGGCTGCCAGCTTCACCGATTCCCGCTCGAACACGTCACTCTCGATTACCTCGTGGACCAGGCCGATCTGCTCGGCGCGCTCGGCGCTGAAGTTGCGTCCGGTCAGGAACAGCTCCTTGGTCCGCGCCAGGCCGAGCGTGTCGAGGAACTTGCGCAGGCCGGTGTGGCTGTAGACGAGGCCGAGCTTGGCCGGCGGCATGCCCAGCTTGGCGCCCGTTGCGCAGATCCGCAGATCGCAGGTGACCGCGAGCTCCAAGCCGCCGCCGAGGCAGTGGCCGTTGATCGCCGCGACGGTCGGCCACGGATGGGCGCTGACCGCCTCCATCGCGGCGTGGAAGGGGTGGGCGACCAGGGCCTCGGCGTCGCGCTCGAAGGTTCCGTTGGGGATGGATGTGAGGTCGTAGCCGGCGGAAAAGGCCGGCGGCGCCCCGGTGATCAGCACACAGCGGGTCTCGATGCCCTGGTCGAGCCGGGGCAGGGTTTCCGCGAGTGTGTCGAGGATCTCGTGGTCGAGCGCGTTGCGACGCTCCGGGTTCGAGATGCGGATACGGACGACCGCCTCGGCTGGGGAGTCGAGGAGGAGCTTGCCTCCGGCGAGCTGCTCGTTCACTCGAGTACGACGAGGACGTCGCCTTCGCTGACCGCCTGGCCCTCCTCACAGCGAATCTCCTTCACGGTCCCGTCGTCCTCTGCCTCCACCGGGATCTCCATCTTCATCGACTCCAGGATCACGACCGTGTCGCCGTCGCTGATCTCGTCGCCGACCGCGACCTCGACTTTCCACACGTTGCCGGTGATGTGCGCCTCGATATCCGCCATGACGGGGGAGAATATCCGCGCGTGACGGCGGAGCGGTTGAAAAAGCGTGTCTGACCTGGCGGCGGGCGAGCCGCTTGCCGTGATCGTCGCGGCGCGCAACGAGGCCGATCGGATCGGCGAGACGCTGGCGGCGCTGCGCGGAGCGCTGCCGGACGCCGCTCTGTGGGTTGCCGACGACGCCTCGACCGACGGCACCGCGGAGAAGGCGATGGCGGCGGGTGCCCAGGTCATCAGCCGCGGCAGCCCCCACGGCAAGGGAGCCAATGTCGGCGCCGGCGTGGAGGCGGCTCTCAGCGTCCAATCTCCACCTCGCATGGTCCTCCTTTGCGACGGTGACCTCGGCGCCTCCGCCGCCCACTTGGCGGTGCTGGTCGGGGCGGTCGAGCGCGGCGAGTGTGACCTCGCTGTCGCCGCCTTCAGCCGCAGGCTCGGGGGTGGCTTTGGCTTCGCTCTCCGCTTCGGTCGCTGGGCGATCCGCCGCCGCTGCGGCCTCGATACGACGGCGTCGATCTCGGGCCAGCGGGCGATGCGCGCCGAGCTGTTGCAGACGATCCTTCCCTTTGCCCGCGGCTACGGGATGGAGGTCGGGATGACGATCGACGCGGTGCGCGCCGGCTACCGCCTGCGCGAGTACGAGCTTGACCTCACCCATCGCGTCACCGACCGCTCCCTCTCGGGGTTTGCCCACCGGGCCCGCCAGCTCGCCGACTTCGTATCGGTCTACCTTTCTCGTCGGAGGGGGAGCTGAGCGTGATTCTCGCGATCGACCAGGGCACGACCGGTACGACCTGCCTCGTCTTCGACCCGGAGGGGCGGATCGCGGGACGGGCCTACTCGGAGTTCGAGCAGCATTTTCCGCGACCGGGTTGGGTCGAGCACGACGCGGCCGAGATCTGGGAAGTGACGCGGCGGGTCGCGTTCGCGGCGATAGCGGACGCCGGCATCGAGGGGGCCGCGCTGGACGCGATCGGCATAAGCAATCAGCGCGAGACGGTCGTCGCCTGGGATCCAACGACGGGAGAGCCCGTCCACCGGGCGCTGGTATGGCAGGACCGCCGTACGGCGACGCGCTGCGACGAGCTGCGCGAGCAGGGGCGCGAAGAGCTGGTGCGCGAACGCACCGGCCTCGTCCTCGACCCCTACTTCTCGGCGACCAAGATCGAGTGGCTGCTGGGCAACGCCGAGGGTGTCGATCAGGCCGTCTTCGGCACGGTCGATTCGTGGCTGCTATTCAAGCTGACGGGCCGGCACGCGACCGACTACACGAACGCCTCGCGGACGATGCTGTTCGACATCCACCGCCTGGCCTGGGACGGGGAGCTGTGCGCGATGCTGGGCGTCGAGGAGGCGCGGCTGCCCGAGCCGTTGCCCTCCGCGCACGTGTACGGCACGACCTCGGAGTTCGGCGGCGAGGTGCCGGTGGCCGGGATCGCGGGCGACCAGCAGGCGGCGCTGTTTGGGCAGGCCTGCCACACGCCCGGCAGCGCGAAGAACACTTACGGGACCGGCAGCTTCCTGCTCCTCAACGCCGGCGCGGATGCCCCTGCCCCCGCGCAGGGTCTGTTGACCACGGTCGCCTGCTCGCCCGGCGAGGAGCCGGCCTACGCGTTGGAGGCCTCGATCTTCGTCACCGGAGCCGCCGTGCAGTGGCTGCGCGACGGGTTGGGCCTGATCGGCGACGCGGGGGAGAGCGAGGCGTTGGCCACCTCGCTGGCGGGCAACGACGGCGTCTACTTCGTTCCCGCTCTGACCGGGCTCGGCTCGCCCCACTGGGATCCCTACGCACGCGGCACGATCGTCGGCCTCACCCGTGGCAGCGGCCGCGCCCACCTGGCGCGGGCGGCGCTGGAGGCGATCGCCTACCAGACCGTCGACGCCGTGCGAGCCGAGGAGGCGGCGTCGGGGAAGCGCCTCGACGCGCTCAAGGCCGATGGAGGCGCGGTCGCTAATCGCTGGCTGATGCAGTTCCAGGCCGACGTGCTCGGCGCGTCGGTCGTCGTGCCGGAGATCGCCGAGACGACGGCGCTCGGCGCCGCCTACCTGGCCGGAATCGCGACCGGCCGCTGGAGCGCTGCCCAGGTCGGCACCATGTGGCGCCAGGCGGCCCGCTATGAGCCGCGGATGGGCGGGGACGAGCGGGAGCCGCTGCTGGCCGAGTGGCGCCGCGCGGTTGAGCGCTCGCGCGGCTGGGCCGTCTGAGCCTTCGTGTTGCAAAGTTGGCTCAGGGTCTCCACAGACAATTTTCAATGGCCGCAGCACGCGCGACATATTGTCTGCGAGCATGCCAAGCTATGGAGGCGATGAGACAAGCGTGGACCGACGACCGGCTCGACCACCTCAACCAAAAGGTCGACGACGGCTTTCTCCAGGTCGACAAACGATTCGAGCAGGTCGACAAACAGTTTGAGCAGGTCGACCAACGATTCGAGCAGGCCGACAAACGGTTCGACCAGGTTGACAAACGGTTCGACCAGATTGACAGGCGCTTCGAGCGGCTCGAAGACTCGATCGACGCCCGCTTCAACCGGGTCGACGACAAGTTCGACTCGTTCGAGGCGCGTCTCGACGAACGCTTCGACGGGCTGCAGAGAACGATGATCCTGGCCAGTTCGGGGGTCATTGCCGCCCTCTTCGGCATCCTCGCCACCCAGCTCTGAACCGGCGCTCAGGCGCCTTTGCCAGGGCCGTTGCGCGGCTGCGTAACCGGTGGGGAGACGGGGGGTACGCAGAACTACGGCCGGCTCTCCGGCTCTCCATCCATGCCCGACATCAAGCCACAGGTCTACCGGGACGAACGCCCCGCCGCCTACTTCGACCAGTTCCACGCGGCGGCGCGCAAGGGGGTCGGTTGGACCTATCCGCTGGTCCGTGCCATCGTCTCCCTGCCGACCCTGTTGCTCTACCGGACCCGTGCGATCGGGGTCAAGAACGTGCCGAGGTCAGGGCCGTTGATTCTCGCCCCCAATCACTTCAGCCAAATGGATCATTTCTTTGCCGGCCTCTACCTGCGCCGCCAGGTCCGTTTCATGGCCAAATCGCAGATGTTCGGCCCCCCCGTCCTCACCTACATCTACAAGCATGGCGGTGTCTTCCCGGTGCGTCGTGGCCAGCACGACGAAGAGGCCTTCAATACCGCCTTCACGATTCTCGACCAGGACGGCATGTTGCTGATCTACGCCGAGGGTGGCCGCTCGCGCAGCGACAGGCTGGGTGAGCCCAAACCGGGGATTGGCCGCCTCGCGCTGGAGTCCGGCGTGCCGGTGGTTCCGGTGGCGATCCATGGCTCCGCCAATGTGCGTCGCTGGAAGCGCTTCCGCTTCCCCAAGGTCACCGTCCAGTTCGGTGAGCCGGTCACCTTCCCAGCCGAGGATTCGCCGAGCCGGGAGCGCCAGCTCGAGGTCGCAACCGAAATATTCGATCGGGTGCGGGAGATGTACGAGGGGCTGGCTACTCGTAGCGAGCGCCGAGCTTCTCGTAGAAGCTCGGATCATGCCCCGGCGTGACGATCGCGTTCGGGAATTCGCGTCGGAACAGCTTCAGCTCCTGAAGTGAGCGGCGGTAGTTGTGGGCATCGAATGGCCGCGGCGCGAGAGGCGCGTTACCGTCGAGCTGGCCCGCCGTGTAGGTGGCATCGCCGCCGATCACGAAGTCGCGCTCTTTGAGGTGGGCGATCACCGACATGTGGCCGGCACTGTGGCCGGGCGTGTAGGCGAGCCGGATCGAGCCGTCGCCGAAGAGGTCAAAACAGCGGGCGAAGCTCGAGTAGGAGTCGATCCCACCACGGTCGAAGTCGATCGTCCGATAGTCGAATGCGAAGTCGAAGTGGGCTCGGCGATAGCCGTTGAGCAGCGGTTTGGGGCCGACCGTGGCCGCCTCCCACTCGACCTCGCTGACGATGAAGGTCGAGTTGGGGAACTCGGAGATGGCCGAGGTGTGATCTATGTGCATGTGCGTCATCACGACGATCGGGATCTCGCTGGCGTCGAGCCCGCGCGAGCGCAGTTGAGCCGGTACGTCGGCCCCGGCGTCGAGCGAAGGGTTGCCTACGCGGGCCCCCGCTCGGCCGAAGTTCTCGTGCCCGTCGGTGGCGATCGAGGGGTGAAGGCCGGTGTCTACGAGGATCGCCCCGGCGCTGGGGTGGCGGATCAGGAAGGCGGGACAGGGAACCGTCATCGCCGGCTCGCCGGTGAGCAGCGCCCGGAGGAGCTTCAGCGTCTCGAAGCGGCCGCCGGGCCGCTCCATCATCGTGCGCGGCCAGGTGACGTGACCGGCGATTATCGGCTCGACGCTCACGGTTGCGCCGGGGGTCCCCCCGGCAAGCGGCTCGTGCAGCGGTTTCGCCTCCACGTGCACCTTCATCGCTGGATCACATTACCTGGGTCGGGGTCGCCTATAGGCTTGCGCGCCGATGGCTGACAGCGCCCATTCGCGCATCTTCAGGCCCGATCTGCTCGACGGGCAGGTCTGCCTGGTTTCGGGGGCCGGCAGCGGTCTGGGGCGGGAGACGGCATTGGAGCTGGCTCGCCTCGGTGCGGTCGTGATCGGTTGCGGGCGCCGCGAGGAGCCGCTGGTGGAGACGGCCGGACTGGCCGAGGGTCTGTCGGGCTCCTTCGAGCATGAGGCGATGGACATCCGCGACGAGGACGGGGTCGAGCGGCTGATCGACGGCCTGCTGGAGCGCCACGGCCGGCTCGATCTGCTCGTCAACAACGCCGGCGGGCAGTTCCTCGCGCCGGCTGAGTCGATCACCCCGAAGGGGTTTCGCACGGTGATCGAGCTGAACGTGCAGGGGACCTGGCTGATGACCCACGCGGCGGCGACCAAGGCGTTCATCCCGCAGGGTGGCGGCAAGGTGCTCAGCGTCACCCTCTCCCCCCACCATGGGATGCCGGGGATGGTCCACTCGGGGGCGGCGCGGGCGGCGGTGGAGAACATGATGCGGACGCTGGCGGTGGAGTGGGCCCGATTCGGGATCAAGACCTGCGCCCTCGCCGCCGGCCAGTTCGCCACGGAGACGCTGCTCACCAAGTACCCCCAGGTCGTGGTCGACAACCTCGAGCGCTCGATCCCGATCGGCCGCGCCGGCCGCGCCGAGGAGATGGCCTGGCTGGTCGCCTATCTTGCTTCGCCTGCCGGCGACTTCGTCTCTGGCACGACGATCACCATCGACGGCGCCCGCGACAACTGGGCGGGGCCATGGCCACCCGACGCGATCGTCGGCGAGGGCGGCAAACCGGTCGCCGAGGAGCGGCGGCCGAAGGATTGAGTTCGGCCACCGCTCTCCGCGCCTTCTCAGTTCAGGTGTACATGCCTCCGAATATGCCGCCGGTCACGTTGAGCACCTGGCCGTGCACGTAGTTGGCCAGCGGCGAGGCCAGGAACAGGACGGGGCCGGAGGCCTCCGCAGGCGTTGCCGGGCGGCCGAGGGGAATGATCGCCGAGGCCATCGCCCGCATCTGCTCGGGGATGCCCAGCTCGATCTTCTCGCCGGTCGGTGAGGTCATCTCGCCGCCCGCCTCTTTGGCGGCGGTGAGGCGAGTTTCGACAAAGCCGAAGGCGACGGCGTTGACGTTGATTTTGAACTGACCCCACTCCTTGGCGAGGGTTTTGGTCACACCCACGACACCTGCCTTGGCGGCCGAGTAGTTGATCTGGCCGGCGTTGCCCATCGTCCCCGAGGTGGAGGAGATGTTGATCAGCTTGCGGAAGACCTCCTGGCCCTCGTTGCGCTCAGCCTTGGCGGCCTCGCGCCAGCGCGGAGCGAGCGCGCGGGCGACGCGGAAGGGGACCACCGTGTGGATGTCGAGCATCGCCTGGAACTGCTCGTCCGTCATCCGGTGGGCGACACCGTCCCAGGTGTAGCCGGCGTTGTTGACGACGATGTCGACGGCGCCGAAGGCGTCGACCCCGGCGGCGACCAGCTGGTCAGCCGCATCGGGCTTGGTCAGGTCGCCGGCGTGGACGGCGGTTTCGCCCTCGATCTCGCCCGCTGCCTGCTCGGCGACGTCGGCGTCGAGGTCGTTGATCAGAACCTTGGCGCCCTCGCTGGCGAACAGCTCCGCGGTGGCCCGGCCGATACCCCGGGCTGAGCCGGTGACGATCGCCGCTTTTCCATCAAGAAGTCCCATCGGTGTGCGCTCTCCTTCTAGGTCGTGAAGTCGGCGGGGGAGGCTACATGCAACGGCGCAATCCTGGTTGACCGGCCAGTCGATGCCGACAACCTCGGCAGCGATTTTCCTTTGCCGGGGTTGTCGTGTATGAGTGACATAGGTTATGACTACTAAGGCGGAGTCGAGAACCGTAAAGTTGGTCTTGGTAATGACGTGCTCGTCACGCGTCGGCACCAGGAGGACCGTTTCGGAGTGAGACGTCTGATAGACAAGAGACTGCGTCAGGAGAGTGCCTGACCAACCAGCGTGCCCCGGCTGCTTCACCTCCCATGGGCGGTCGGGGCACTTCTCCGTGTACGGAGCGGTTCCCGAGCGGGTGTTCAGTCTCGTGAAGCGGCGATCGCGGCCAGCTCCTCCGGCCGCAGCAGTGCGAGCAGGGTGCCTCCGTCGACGATCGCCAGGCCGCCCTTGCGCAGCTTTGCCCTGGCCCCGGTCAGGCGTGCGATCTCATTCGAGAAGTCCGGCTCGTGGCCGACCAGCATCGCCTCGCCGCGGCCCGCGGCGAGCCCGTGCGAGTCGAAACCGCCGCCGCTCAGCTCGGCCGCGATCTCGGGCTCGATCCCCAGCGCTCCGCAGGCCAGCCGCGCCGTATCGGCCGCCCGCACCTTCGGGCTTGTCAGGCAGACGTCGATCGCCGCTCCGAGCGCGGCCAGGGCCTGGCCGGCCATCTCTGACTGCGTCTGGCCCTTCGAGGTCAGCCGTCGCGCCGCATCATCTCCGTCGCCCCGTTCGGCGTCGCCGTGTCGCAGCAGGTAGATCACGCCCGGATCGTACGGGGCGCGAACGGGCGGTGACACTCAGCAGGAGCCCAGCCGCCCCAGCTTGCGCCGGTAGACCTGCATCGATCGGTGCTTCCAGTCGCCGTGGGTCTGGTGGCGCAGGCTGGCGACGCGCTCGTGGTGATAAGGCGAGCGAAGGCTCTCGTTGTGGCCGATCACGTCGCGCAGCTTGATCTGGAAGCGGCAGCGCAGGTACTGCGTCAGCCGCAGCGAGGCGCGCAGCTGACGGCTGTCGCCGAGGACGTCGGCGTCGTGATAGCCGGTGTGCTCGATCCCTATCGCGGTCCAGTTGAGTCCGACGGTGTGACGGCAGCGGGTTCTCAGGTTGACGAGCTGGAAGATCCGCCCGGAAGAGGAGACGACGAAATGGGCGCAGACGTTTGGCAGTTCGTGCAGCTCTGGGTCGGCGACATCGGGGGCAAACGTGTTGTAGACGGCGGCGGCGCTGCCTGCCACGGCGATGTGCTCGACGATCACGTGAGGATGTCGCAGCCGCCACGTCCGCTGGCCGTAGTGGCGCATGGAATAGGCAGCCATCTGACGCTTGCGCTTCGGCGAGAACGGAATCAGCCACCGCGTTATCTGGGGTCGGAGCAGCTGCCGTGACGATACCTCGAGGGAATTCGCCGGTGACTGGCCCACCGCGCTCAGGCAAAGCACGAGGGCGCCGAGGGCGAACGCGACTGCAAGCCGCCGTCCCACGTAGTCAGCCCGACGAGGCGAGCTTGACGCCGCCGTCTTCGGTGATCGTCCAGTGGGGGTTGTGGGCCACCTCCCAAGGGTGGCCGTCGGGATCGACGAAGACGGCGCTGTAGCCGCCCCAGAAGGTCTCGGCCGGCTCCCGGCCGATTTCGGCCCCCGCCGCTCTCGCTTCCTCGGTGACCGCGTCGACCTCCTCGCGTGAGCCGAAGTTGACGGCGAGCGTCACGCCGCCCCAGCCGGGAGAGTCCTCGACGCAGCTGTCCTCCGCCAGCCGCGTCCTGTCCCAGAGTGACACCACCATCCCTCCGGCCTGGAAGAAGACGACGTCATCGTCGGGGTCGGCCCTGGTCTCCCAGCCGAGTGCCTCATAGAACCGCCGCGCCCGGCCGAGGTCGCCGACACCGAGGGTGATCACGTTGACGCGCTGCTTCATCGGTTCTCCTCCGGGCGGGGGCACGCCAGGAGCCGGTAGTTGAAGATCGTCTCGAAGCCCATCTGCCGGTAGAGACCCTCGCCCATCGGCGAGGCCTGGAGCGAGGCGATCTCGGTACCCAGGTCGAAGCCCGCGTTGACTGCGGCCGCGGTCACCGCCCATCCGAGGCCGCGACCGCGCGCCTCCTCCGTGCTGCCGACCCAGTAGATGCCGGCGACACCGTGGCTGACGATCGTCATCGCGATCCCAGCGGGCCGGCCGTCGAGGTGGGCGAGGAGGGCGGCGACGTTGTCGGCGGTGAGGCCGTCGTGGTTCTCGTAGAAGGCGAAGATTTCAGGTGGGAAGCCGAGGCTGGCGTAGGCGCTTGCAGCGACCCGCCAGTAGTCCTCCGCATCGGCTGGGGACGCCACCCGGCGCAGCTCGACTCCGTCGGGAAGCGGGCGCTCCTCCGCACGGCGGTCGAGCACCATCTCCGGCATCTCGTAGACCTGCTGGAAGCCGGCCTCATCGGCGGCGCCGATCAGGTCTTGGTCCTCGGGCGCTCCGCCGCGCGCCCAGACGGCGAAGCCGCGGTCGCGAGCGGCGAAGAAGGCTCGTGCCGGCTCGAGGAACTCATCCGGGCCGAGTCCATCGTCAACGCGGAACGCGGTGTTTGAGATCACCGGGTGCGAGGAACGGCCGGCCCCGAAGACCCACCCTGCGCCTGTCTCGATCTCCGCCCCGGGGTCGAGCTCGAACAGCTGCCGCGAGCTGTCGATCAGGTTGAGGTGGGCGTTTCGGTGAGACACGGGCGCCACGATCGTACGCCGCCATAATCGACCGCGTGCCAGATCGAGCCGCGACCGAGGAGATCCTGCGCTCCGCCTACCGGGCCTTCAACGCGCGTGACATCGATGCCGCCGTCGCCCTCATGCACCCGGAGGTCGATTGGCCGAACGCGTGGGTGGGTGGCCGCGTGGTCGGGCGAGAGGCGGTCGCCGACTACTGGACCCGCCAGTTCGAGTCGATCTCGAGCACGGTGGAGCCGGAGAGCTTCGAGCGGGTCGCGGATGGCAGCGTCACGGTGACCGTGCACCAGGTGGTTCTCGACGCATCGACGAATGAGCCCGTATCCGACACGCACGTCATCCATCGCTACCTGCTCGAGGATGGCCTGATCATTCGCATGGACGTGCTGGACCCCGCCGCCTGAGCCTGGCCGCCGCGCCTATCTTTGTCTGGTGCTGCGATCACGGTTCCTCATGACGGCACTCACGATCGCGATGGCCACCATGGTCCTTGCCTTCGCTGGGGAGGGCGCTGTGGATCGAGCGAGCGCAAAGCCTGCTTTGGTTCCAGGGCACTGGGAACCGCAGCCGACCACTGCCGCCTGGCAGTGGCAGCTGCAGGGGAGGATCGACACCAGCATCCCGGCGGCGGTCTATGACGTCGACGGGTTCGAAGTCTCGAAGCAGACGGTGCAGGGACTGCATCGGCAGGGTCGCAAGGTTGTCTGTTACCTCGATGTCGGCAGTTGGGAGACCTACAGGCCCGACGCGCAGCAATTCCCGCGGTCGGTCATCGGGCGTCGCTATGAAGGCTTTCCGGACGAGCAATGGCTCGATATCCGTCACTTTCGCCTCTTCGCGAAGCCGCTGGAGCGCCGCTTCGACCTCTGCGCGCGCAAGGGGTTCGACGCGGTCGAGCCGGACAACCTGGCCGGCTGGGAAAACCGCACCGGATTCCCGATCACCCGTCAGGATCAGCTCCGCTTCAACCGCTGGGTGGCCCGTCAGGTCCACGCCCGCGGGATGGCGGTGGCGCTGAAGAACGACGGTGGGCAAGCGGGGGAGCTCGTCGGCGACTTCGACTTCGCGATCGTCGAGCAGTGCTTCCAGTACGACGAGTGTGATCCCTACCGGACCTTCGTGCGCCACGACAAAGCCGTGTTCGAGGCCGAGTACGAAATCGACCCGGCGCGATTCTGCTCCACGGCAAGCCAGATCGACTTCAGCGCCATAGGCAAGTCCTACGACCTCTTCGCCCAGCCCTGGCGCCCCTGCCCGCAGTAGCGATTCAGGTTGCCCTCAAGGCCCGCCGGTAGTGGTTTGTCCTACAACCCCATCAATTTGCCGAGGATCCGAGGAGGGGAGCGGAGGACAAGCGAGGTCATACGAGGCCAACGACTCGTTGCAAATGAGCCTGTTTGAGGGAGAGGACGACGACCGGGCGTGATCGCGGCGGCCGCGGGCGATGTGTCCGGATTGTGTCCATGGGAAGTGTCTTCTTGCCCGCGGTCGAGGGCGTAGGAGTACCTGTCGATCGGTGCGCCGCATCGCGCCGATCACCATCAACAATTGCTCCCACGCGAAGTTGGCCATGATCAGCTTGAAGCCGCCGTATTCCCCGCCGAGCAAATTCTCGGCGGGGACCCCCCTCGACGTCGCCGCTGAGGTCTCTTCGGTACTCGACGAGTATTCGATCAATACGATGTCCGCGCTATGGAGGAGAAGCTGCGGTTCCTCGAGAGCCTTCGGACTTTCGTGCAGACCAGTGGAATGTCGAGCCTGGGTGAGGCTGACGCTGCGCTTGGCTTGAACCGGAACACCATCCGATCGCACCTGCAGCGGCTGAATGGCCTGCTCGAATGCGATGTCATCGAAACCGGCGTCACCAAGACGCAACCCGGGGAGAGGATCGACGCCGAGGCGCGCCGGTTGCTCGACGAGCTGGAGGCGAGCCTTGACGCGGCCCGGATTCGTCTCAAGCGACTCGCCAACGCCAAGTTCCCGGTTCAGGTCGCGATGTCCTCGACGGTCTGGATGTGGGGGGCGGAGGGGGAGCTGCTGCCGCTAACTCACTCTCTTTCGACCCGCACTGCGGTCGAGTTCTTGGTGGCTAACTCCGAACGGGTCGAAAGGGCGGTCGCGGACGGTTGGTTCGAGCTCGGGGTGACGGCGCGCCATCCGACCCGGGAGATCGACCGCAAACTCGTCCACGAGCGCTTCTGTCGCGACGAAATCGTGCTCGCCGTGCCGCCAGGCCACGCTTGGGCGAAGAAGAAGAAGCAGATCACCGCCGAGGATCTGAGCGAAACGCCCCTGATCACTCTCGATACGACCACCAACGCGCGCCGGGTGGTGGACAGGGCGATGGAGCAGCAGGGCCTGCGGCTGGCCGATCCCCACGAGGAGGTCGCAATGGCGGTGATGGCCTTCGAGGAGTCCCGTATCTCGGGCATCCCCGCCCTGGTCTCTGATCTGGCCTTCGAAAGCCCGCAGGGACGGGCGGCGCGCAAGGCGGGCATGTGCCGCTGTCCGGTTCAGGGAGCCGATTTCTCGCGGGAGTTCCTGGTCGTCCACGCCCCACGGCTCCGGAACGAGGCGGTCACGGTGCAGAAGGCCTTGGCCAGCCTGTCGATCGGCTGACGATCAGAGCAGGCCAGCACCGGCCAGTGCGCCTAACAGCGTCGCGATCGCGACAAGGAAGGCGGCGAGCGGGTACAGCGTCGCCTTGAATAGGAAGCCGATCGCGAAGACGAAGTCGGAGAAGGTGGCTTCTTCCTCGCCTAGGAAGCGGCGGAACTGCGACCACTTCCTAGACGGGATTTCGAACAGCAGCCGCCGCAAGGCGTCCTTGACCGCGGCTATGCGCCTCCGCATCAGAAGGAACGCGAGCCGAGGCGCGACGAGCACCCGCTTGCTGGAGCCGTGCGCGGGCGAATACCCCACCCGCCTTTCGCGCTGGCGCTTCTTCCTCGCGGAGGTGGCGCTGCGGTCGTCGGCCCGGAGGAAGACGACCGCAGCTACTTCTCGGATTGCCCAGGGCATCAGAGCGGCACCTCGCCGAGCTCTTCCAATGTTCGTTTGCGGACGAGGGCCGGGGTGGCAAGCTGTAGCCGCATTTGGTTGCTCATCTGCGGGCTGGGGGGGAGAACGATGATGTCAATCGGCGTGCCGGAGGCCTCGATCTCGCGAAGCCGGGCGATCCAGGGCGGCATCGAGATCATCCCTTTCTCGAAGAGTTCATACTGGAGGCGCAGCTCTCCCACGCCACCTTCCATAGCTGGATCGCGGTGGCAGAGCGCGACCTCGAAGGATGAGGTGATCAGGTAGAGAGCGGTGGCGTGTTGGGCCACCTTGAGGTGCCGGAGGAAGCCGCCCGTGCTCGGGGTCGACATGCCCGAGAGGGCTCTGTGCAGGTAGGCGTGGCGCTCGGTCTCGGCGATCGTGGTGTAAAGCCATTCGCCGATCTGGGGGAAACGGTCCAGCCAGGTCTTCGCTTCGGCGCGGATTGCACTCAGCCAAACGGGATCGTCACAGCGCATAAGCGGGATTAAGGCTCCGGAGGGCAGTGGCAGCCAGCGGCGAGAGGAGCGGTCGGGCATTTAATCGCCCCCTCCAGTTGCTGCTGAAGCTTCTGCATAAGCAAATGACCTTAAAACCGGTTTGCTATGCTCACCGCCTAATTCAGACAGCAGCCTGCCTAATAGCTTAGATGGCGTCTCTCCGGGTAGCAGCATCCGTGCAGAGAGATTATCATGGAGGTCACCATGTCTTTAACCTTTCTTTTGCGTCTCGTCCCACTCGGGTCGCCAGATCCACAACCTCGATGACCGGCACTAAGAGGCGGGAGAGGGAGATGGAGGCTCGCGCCACCCTCTTGGAAGTCGGGAAAACACCCTCGGAGTTGCTTCGGGCGATCGACGTTGCGACTGCGCTCAGCCTCGATGAGGTGGCGATGATCGTTGATCGCAGCGCCTTTACCGTGCGTCGATGGAGGAATGCCGAGGATGCAGCGGTGCTGGCGCCCGCCGCTTGCGCCATCGAGGATCTGCGCGCGATCATCGCGATGCTGATTGAGGCTGGTCACTCCCGGCGTTCGGTCACCAGCTTCCTGCGCTCGAGGAACCCCGGCTTGGGCCGCGACCGGCCGCTGGACGGGCTGCGCTGCGACATCGCCGAGTTCGCCCGGGTCGAACACGTCACCCAGTGCTTCATCGATGGCATCGCCCCCGAGCAGGGCCGGCACGTCCTGGTCCGGCCGCGGGACAATTACCCGGTCGAGATCCCGACCGGGGACCGCGACCATCCCGAGCCCCAGCCCGGCGATCCCGGCGAACCGCTGACGGTGGCAGGCGAGCGGCGCGACTAGCAGGCGCCGCACCGCGGCTACAACCCCATCAATTTGCCGAGGATCTCCTTCATCACCTCGTCGGTGCCGCCGCCTATGGGGCCCAGGCGGGCGTCGCGGACGGCTCGCTCTATGCCGTACTCGCGCATGTAGCCGTAGCCGCCGTGGATCTGGAGGGACTGGTCGGCAATCTCGAGGACGGCGCGCTGGGTGACCAGCTTGGCCATCGTCACGTCTTTGATGCAGTCGTGGCCCTCGTGGAAGAGGCGGAGGGCGTTGTAGGTGAGGGCGCGGGAGGCCTCGGCCTTGGTCGCCATCTCGGCGACGTGGTGGCGGATCGCCTGGAACTTGCCGATCGGGCGGCCGAAGGCTTCGCGGTCGAGGGCGTAGGCGACGCTGACCTCGATCAGGCGCTGCATCGCGCCGACCGCGCCGATCGCCATCAGCAACCGCTCCCAGGCGAAGTTGAACATGATCAGTTTGAAGCCCTCGTTCTCCTCACCGAGCAGGTTCTCCGCGGGCACCTCGACATCGGTGAAGGCGAGCTCGCCGGTGTCGGATGAGTGCCAGCCCATCTTCTCCAGCTTCTGCGCCACCTCGTAGCCGGGCATCTCGCGCTCCAGCACCAGAAAGGAGATGCCATGGTGGCCACCCTCCTTGGTCGTCTTGCAGGCGCAGACGAGGAAGTCGGCGCGGACGCCGTTGGTGATGAAGGTCTTGGAGCCGTTGACGACGTAGCCGCTGTCGACCCGCTCGGCGAAGGTCGAGATGCCGGCGACGTCGGAGCCGGCGCCGGGCTCGGTGATCCCCAGCGCGCCGATCTTCTCGCCGGCGATTCCGGGGACCAGCCAGCGCTGCTTCTGCTCCTCGGTGCCGAAGTTGAAGATCGGCGGCATCGCGATCGAGGCGTGGGCGTTGAGCCCGGCGGCGACTCCGCCCGAGCCGCCGGAGCGAGCCAGCTCCTCGACCCAGATCGCGTCGTGCAGGTGGGTGCCGCCCTGGCCGCCGTACTCCTCAGGGAACTTCAGTCCCAGGAACCCCAACTCGGCGCAGCGCCCGTAGAGCTCACGCGGGAATTCGCGCGCCGCCTCCCACTCGTCGACGTTGGGCGCGATCTCCTTGCTGACGAAGCGGCTGACCGTCTCGCGCAGCTCCTCGTGCTCCTCGCCGAAGGGGGGGAGAGTTGCCCTTGCACCGCTGTCCTTGACGACCGTCATCGCCGTGGACGCTAATGGTTCACCGGATGATCACGGGTCCTCAGCACTTCGTTAACCGCCGCTCCGGTGACCCGTCTTAGCGTCGTCTGCAGCACCCCCGCCACGCGGCGGGTTCGGAAAAACCGAAAGGAGAAGCAGGTGATACGACGCAAGCAGACGCTTTCGCTTCTGGTCGCCGGAGCAATCGGCATCGGGGCCGCGTTCCCCGTCGGCGGTGCCGCCGCGCCGCCGAGTTGGCCCAGCCTGACCGGCGTCCCGAGCGCCAACACGAGGTCGGACGGCTACGCGCCGGCAAGCAAGCTCTCGCCCCAGCTGGCGCAGATCGCGGTCGCGCAGGGGGCGACCCGGCTTGAGAACCCCTCGCCCCTCACCTCCTACTACGGCTACGACAACGACGTTCTCAATGCCTTCGGGCAGCCGCAGATGGTTCCGACTCCGACCAGCCCGGCGAACGAGGCTCACAAGACCGAGCCCGACGAGAACACCTACCTCGTCTTCAAGAAAGGGCTCGACGGCGCCGACTCCGGCTATGACTACGGCACCCATTTCCTCTTCCAGGGCCATGAGGGCGGCGCCGGCGGCGCCGGGTACATCACTCGCATCAATCTCGACGCTGACGCCGAGCACCGGGTGACCCTGCTGGCGACGACGGACGTGGCCAACAAACAGCTCGCCACGATCGACGGCTCGACCTGGGACCCGTGGGCGAAGCGCCTGCTGCTCACCACCGAGAACCCCGGTGCCCCGACCTACGCGGCGACGCCGAACTTCCCCTCGGCGGTGGTCGACGTCTCCGGGGCGCTCGGCCGCGGCGGTTACGAGGGCATCCAGGACGACTCCGACGGCAACATCTGGATCGTCGAGGACATCGGCGGCTCCAGCAAGCCGGGGACGACGGCGAAGCGGCCGAACAGCTTCGTCTACCGCTACGTCCCAGCCAAACCGGGCGACCTCCAGCACGGCACGCTGCAGGTCCTGCAGGTCCTGAACGGCGCCGGCGAACCGATCACCTTCGCCAGCCAGGCACCGCTCAACAGCCCCGATCAGCTCGAACTGCACACCTACGGAAACTCGTTCAAAACCAAATGGGTGACGATCCACGACACCGCGGTCGACGGCAACGCGCCGTTTGTCGCCACGGATCTCGCCAAGGCGGCCAACGCGACGCCGTTCAAGCGGCCCGAGAACGGCCGCTTCCAGCCCGGCTCGAAGTTCAAGACGTTCTTCTTCGACGAGACCGGGGACACCAACGCGACCAGTCCCGAGAACGCCACCGCCGGCGGATGGTGCTCGATCTGGAAGCTCACCCAGGCCGCCCCGAGCGCCGGTACCGGCAAGCTGACGATGTTCTACCGCTGCGACGAAGCGCACGCGGGCATCGACAACGCGACGTTCCTCTCGCGGGACAAGGTCGCCTTCGTCGAGGACGCGGGCGACACCCTGCACGGACAGCGCAACGCGCTCGACTCCGGCTACGTCTGGGACGTCGACCGCGACTACTCGAACCCCGCGAACCAGCCGGTCCGGTGGCTGGCAGAGGGGCGCGACGCCTCGGCCACGCTCGACGCCGCCAACGGCGGCTTCAGCAGCAACGAGGGCGACAACGAGATCACGGGTGCTGTCGTCTCCGACGGCGACACCGATACCGGCGGCGTACTCGGCAGCAAGCTGCCGGACCTAGACAGCCACGGCTGGCGCTGGTTCTACACCCAGCAGCACGGCGACAACAGGACCTACGAAGTGGTCCTGAAGGATCGCAACTAGACCAGCCGGCTCGGTCCGGATGGGAGGACGCATCGGGGCCCGGGGGAATCCCCGGGCCCCGGTGTGTCTGCGTCTGATCTCTACAGACCGTAGCTGCGGCCGATCACGTCGAGCATCACCTCGTCGGTGCCGGCCCCGATCCGGTTGAGGCGGACGTCGCGGTAGGCGCGCTCGATCTCGTACTCCTTCATGTAGCCGTAGCCACCGAGGATCTGGATGCACTCGTCGGCGACCTCGCAGGCGACCCGGGAGGAGAAGAGCTTGGCCATCGTGATCTCGCGCACCGGGTACTCGCCGTTGCCGAAGCGCCAGGCGGTCGCGTAGGTGAACTGCTTTGCCGCCTCGGCCTTGGTCGCCATCTCGGCGAACTTGTGGCGGATCGCCTGAAACTTGCCGATCGGCCGGCCGAAGGCTTCCCGTTCCTTGGCGTACTCGAGCGTCTTCTCGATCATCCGTTCACACCCCGCATGGGAGCCGGCGGCGGCGACCAGCCGCTCGCCCTGGAGCTCCCAGGCGATGTGGTAAAAGCCCTTGCCCTCCTCGCCGAGCACGGCACTGGCCGGGACGCGAACGTCTTCGAAGGCCAGCTCACCGGTGTCGGAGGCGTGCATGCCCATCTTCTCCAGCTCGGCCGAGACGGTGAAGCCGGGGACCTTCTCGCCGCTCTCATCGCGCAGGTCGACAACGAACAGCGTGATCCCGGCATGGCGCTCCTCCGGGTCGGTCTTGGCGACGAGGACGATGAAGTCAGCGCGCGGACCGTTGGTGATGAAGGTCTTGGAGCCGTTGATCACGTATTCGTCGCCGTCGCGGATCGCGCTGGTGCGGATGCCGGCGACGTCGGAGCCGGCGCCCGGCTCGGTGATCCCGAGGCAGCCGACCTTCTCGCCCTTCAGGCCAGGGGTCAGGTAGCGCTGTTTCTGCTCCTCGGTGCCGAGCAGGTGGATCGGCGGCAGGACCATGTCGGTCTGCACGGCAAAGCCCATATTGGTGCCGCCGGAGCCCGAGTAGCTCATGCACTCGGCGCGGACCAGCGAGTAGAAGTAGTCGCCGCCCTGGCCGCCGTACTCCTCCGGGAAGCAGAGGCCGAGGAAGCCGAGGTCGCCCGCCCGCTTCATCTTCTCGGTCGGCCAGTAGGTGTCCTCCCACTCGTTGCGATGGGGCCAGAGCTCCTTCTTGACCCAGGCCTGCATCGACTCGCGCAGGTCTTCGTGTTCCTGGTTGAAGATGAAGTTCTTGCGGCCCGCCTCGTGGTCGGGCTTGATGACGGTCGAGCTGCCGTTGGTCGCGGTCGCCACTGGTCTCTCTCCTCCGTTTGCTGATGCGGATCGGCGGCGCCGGCCGCCCTCGGACTCCGGGTGGACAGTAGCACTTTCCACTTCCAGCACGGTTCGGCTATGGTCCCCGCTGGGATGGATTACGAGGTCGTCAAGTACGAGGTCGCCGACGGGGTCGCCACGGTGACGCTGAACAACCCGGAGAAGCGCAACATGCTCTCCGGCCAGATGCTGGCCGAGCTGGTCGATGCGATGAAGACCGCTCGTGACGCCGAGGAGGTGCGGGCGGTCGTGCTGACCGGCGCCGGCGAGAAGGTCTTCTGCGCGGGCGCGGACCTCGGGGGCTTCGCGGCTGAAGTGCCGCTTGTCGCCAAACACTTCGCCACGGACCTCTTCCTCGAATTCTTCAGGCTGATGCCGCGGCTGGGCAAGCCCTCGCTCTGCGCGGCCAACGGCCACGTCCTCGCGGGCGGCATGGGCCTCGCCCTCTCCTGCGACCTGCTGATCGCCAAAGAGGGGGCGACCTTCGGCACGCCGGAGATCAACGTCGGCGCCTTCCCCTACATGATCATGGCGATCATCTACCGCAACGTCCCGCGCAAGAAGGTCAACGAGATGATGCTCTTGGGCGAGCGGCTGAGCGCCGAGCAGGCGGTCGAGTTCGGGCTCGCCAACAAGGTCGTGCCGGCGGCCGAGTTCGACGCCGCGGTCGCCGAGTGGGCCGGCAAGTTGGCCTCGAAAAGCCCGGTGCTGATGCGGCTCGGCCACGACGCGATGTACCGCCAGCAGGACATGGCGGTCGACGACGCGCTCGAGTACCTGCGCTCGCAACTCTCGCTCACCTTCAGCACCGAGGACATCGTCGAGGGCGTCACCGCATTCTTCGAGAAGCGCGAGCCGCAGTGGAAGGGACGGTAGGAGTGGCAAGCACCGAACAAGAGGCGAAGAACCTCCTCCCGGGGACCGCCCCGCTGGAAGACCTGACCGAGCAGCTGCACGAGCGGCGTGAGAAGGCGAAGCTGGGCGGCGGCGAGGAGAAGATCGCCAAGCAGCACGAGCGCGGCAAGCTGACCGCGCGCGAGCGGATCGCCCTGCTGGTCGACGAGGGCACCTTCGTCGAGATGGGAATCCACGGCCGCCCTCACTTTGCGCAGCGCGCGATGGAGGGCAAAGAGGCGCCCGCCGACGGCGTCGTCACCGGCTGGGGCGATGTCGACGGCCGGGCCTGCTGCATCGCCGCCTACGACTTCACCGTGATGGCCGGCTCGATGGGGATGACCGGCGAGCTCAAGGTGACCCGTCTGCGCGAGATGGCGCTCTCCAAGCGGATGCCGTTCATCTGGCTGCTCGACTCCGCCGGCGCCCGCATCCAGGAGGCGGCCGGATCGCTGTTCGCCGGCTCCGGCCACCTCTTCCGCGAGGAGGTCGAAATGTCGGGGGTGATCCCGATGGTCGCGGCGATGATGGGTCCCTGCGCCGCCGGCACCGCCTACATCCCGGCCCTCTCCGACTTCGTGCCGATGGTCTCTGGCCAGGGAGCGATGGCGCTGGCCGGCCCGCACCTGACCAAAGCCGTCACCGGTGAGGACATCACGATGGAGGAGTTGGGCGGCGCCAAGGTCCATTGCCGTAAATCGGGCGTCGGGGACCTCGAGGTCAAGGACGACGAGGAATGCATCGCCAAGGTCAAGCAGTACCTCTCCTATTTCCCCGCCAACTGCGAGCAGAAGCCGCCCGTGGCTGAGACTGCCGACCCCGACGACCGCATGTCGGAGAAGCTGCTGGAGATCGTCCCCGAGTCCTCGCGCCAGCCCTACGACATGTATGACGTGATCCGCGAGATCGTCGACGACGGCGAGTGGTTCGACATCAAGCCGAAGTTCGCAAAGACGCTGATCACCTGCCTTGCCCGCTTCGGCGGCCAGCCGGTCGGGATCGTCGCCAACCAGCCGAAGCAGTTGGCCGGCATCCTCGACAACGACTCGGCCGACAAGGCGGCGCGCTTCATCAACCTCTGCGACGCCTTCAACATCCCGCTCGTCTTCCTCCAGGACGTGCCCGGCTTCATGGTCGGCGCCAAAGTCGAGCATGCCGGGATCATTCGCCACGGGGCGAAGATGCTCTACGCGGTCAGCCGCGCCACGGTGCCGAAGGTGACGGTGATCGTCCGCAAGGCCTACGGCGCCGGCTACTACGTGATGTGCGGCAAGGCCTACGAGCCCGACCTGATCGTCGCCTGGCCAGGGGCTGAGATCTCCGTGATGGGCGCCGAGGGGGCGGTCAACATCATCGGCCGCTCGGCGATCGAAGCCTCCGATGATCCGGATGCCACCCGTGAGGCGATGCTGAACGCGGTCCGCGAGCAGATCGACCCCTACATCGCCGCCGGCAACGCGGTGATCGACGACATCATCGACCCTCGCGAGACCCGCCCGACGATCGTCAGGGCGCTGCGGATGGCGAAGACCAAGCACGTCGAGAAGCCGAAGAAAAGGCACGGGGTGATGCCGGTATGAGCTCGTTCGTCGATCCCGTAGTCATCAGTTGCTCGATCAGCGGTGTGATCGCCAACAGGGACCAGTGCCCGGCGATCCCCTATACGCCTGAGGAGTACGCGGCGGAGGCGCGGCGGGCGGTCGACGAGGGCGCCTCGCAGATCCACATCCACGCCCGCAAGCCCGACGGCACGCCCTCCTACGAGGTTGAGGACTTCCGGGCGATCACCGAGGCGATCCTGGCCGAGGTCGGCGACGTGATCGTCAACTACTCGACCGGGGCGATCGGTATCCCGATCGAGAAGCGGATCGAGTACCTGCGGGAGTGCCGACCCGACGTGGCAGCGCTCAACATGAGCTCGATGAACTACGCCAAGTACTCCTCACGGCGCAAGGACTTCGTCTTCAAGGCGGTCTTCGAGAACAGCTTCGACACGATCATCGAGTTCCTGACCGCGATGCGCGATCTCGGCATCAAGCCCGAGCATGAGTGCTTCGACGCCGGTCACGTCGCCAACCTCGACCCGTTGATCGACATGGGGCTGCTGGAGCGCACGCCGCTGCAGATCTCACTGGTGATGGGGGTCAACGGCGGCATCCGCCCGACCTCGCGCAACGTCGCCTTCATGGCGGAGCAGATTCCCGGCGGCGCCGAGGGCGAGAACCAGTGGCAGACGATCGGCATCTCGCGCGACCAGTGGAAGCTGCTCGGTGCGGCGCTGGTGCTGGGCGGCAACGTCCGCGCCGGGGTCGAGGACAACCTCTACCTGCCGAACGGCGAGATGGCGAAGTCGAACGGCGAGCTGATCGCCAAGGCCCGTCAGATGGCCGAGGACGTCGGCCGCCGCGCCGCGACGGTGGCCGAGGCCCGTGAGCTCTTGGGGGTCCCCAAGCGTGAGCGATCTGCCGCTTAGCGACGTCAAGGTCCTCGACCTGACTCGGCTTCTGCCCGGCGGCTTCTGCTCGCTGCTGCTGGCCGACCTCGGCGCCGAGGTGCTGAAGGTCGAGGACACCGGCATGGGTGACTACATCCGTTGGGCGCCCCCCTACTACGGCGGCGAGGAGCAGCAGGAGCTGGGCACCCGCTCCTCGCTCTACCTGGCGCTCAACCGCGGCAAGCGCTCGATTCGTCTCGACCTGAAGAGCGATGCCGGGCGCGAGGCGCTGCTGCGCCTGGTCGAGTCCCACGACGTCGTCCTCGACGGCTTCCGCCCCGGCGTCCTCGACCGGCTCGGCGTCGGCTATGAGCGGATGCGCGAGGCCAACCCGGCGATCGTCTTCTGCGCGATCACCGGCTACGGCCAGGACGGTCCCTACACCCAGCGCGCCGGCCACGACATGAACTACCTCGGCCTGGTCGGGCTGCTCGGCCTGACCGGCGCCAAGGACGGGCCACCGGTCCAGTCCGGCGGCCAGATCGCCGACCTCGGCGGCGGCGCCCTGATGGCCGCCTTCGGGGTGATGGCGGCGCTGCACGAGCGTCGCCGCTCCGGTGAGGGGCAGATGGTCGACGTCTCGATGGCCGACGGGGCGCTCTCCTGGCTGGCGATGGTCGCCGGCCGCTACTTCTGCGACGGTGAGGTCCCCCGCCGCGGCGAGCAGCAGCTCGCCGGCGGCCTGCTCTGCTACCTGCCCTACGAGGCCGCCGACGGCTGGGTCACCTGCGGCGCCCTGGAGCCGAAGTTCTGGGCAGCCTTCTGCAACGGCGCCGGCCGGCCCGACCTGGTCGAGAAGCAGTTCGAGGCGCCCGGCTCCGATGCCTGGCGCGAGGTCGCCGCGGTCTTCCGCTCCCGCAGCCGCGAGGAGTGGCGCGCTTTCAACGACGAGCACGACTGCTGCATCGAGCCCGTCCTCGATTTGGGCGAGGCGCTCGACTCCGAGCTGGTCCGGGCGCGGGGGATGGTGGTCGAGATGGAGCAGCCGGGGCTGGGGACCGTGCGCCAGCTCGGCGTGCCGGTGAAGATGAGCCGCACCCCAGGAGATCCGACCCGCCCGGCGCCGGCCTTCGGCGAGCACACCGACGAGGTGCTGCGCGAGGCCGGCTACTCGGAGGAGGAGGTCGCCGCGATGAAAGAGTCCGGCGCGGCCGCCGGCCCAAGCGCCGACGCCGCCTCGACCTTCCGCGCATGAGCACTAACGGCGAGAAGTCGCTGCTCAAGATGGGGGAGCTGGCCGAGGCGTCCGGTGTCCCCGTGCCGACGATCAAGCACTACCTGCGCGAGGGCCTGCTGCCCGAGCCGGTCAAGACGAGCCGCAACATGGCCTACTACTCGCCCGAGTTCGTCGACCGGATCAAGCTGATCAAGCAGCTGCAGGAGGAGCGCTTCATGCCGCTGAAGGCGATCAAGTCGGTGCTGGACGAGGACCCCGATCGGGCTCGCGCCCTGGTCGAGCTGGAGGACCGCATTCTCGACCGCGCCCTGGCCGGCGAGCGCACCCGCACCAGTCCCGCCGAGGCCCGCGAGCGTTACGGCGTTCCGAAGGAAGTGCTGGACAGGCTCGAGAAGCTCGAGGTGCTCAGCCCCAACAGCCGCGGCTACTCACCCTCCGACGTGAAGATCATCGAGGCGATCAGCCGCTTTCGCGCCGGCGGCTACGACGAGGAGATCGGTTTCACCGTCTACGACACGCTGCGCTACAAGAGCACCATCGAAGAGCTGGTCCGCGAGGAGGTCGAGATGGTGATGGACCGACTGGCGGGCGAGGTCTCACCCGAGCGCGTCGTCGAGATGCTCCAAGCGGGCGCCCAGCCCCTCCAGGATCTGATTGCCGCCCTCCACACCAAGCTGATGGTCGCCGAGCTGGAGCGCCACCGCGCCAGCCGCGGCTGATCGAGTTTGCAGTTATCCGCGATATAGGCGGGAAAGTGCAAACTCGACGCGCCGATAGCCTCTTGCGATGAGATCGGTCTTGATCACCGGAGCTTCGACCGGCATCGGGCGGGCGAGCGCGCTGCGGATGGACGCCGCCGGGTGGCGGGTCTTCGCCGGTGTCCGCCGCGAGGAGGACGCCGCGGCGCTGCGCGAAGCCGGGTCCGAGCGCCTGACGCCGTTGATGCTCGACGTGACGGACTCGGCGCAGATCGCCGCCGCGGCGGAGCGGATCGGCGAGGAGGTGGGGGAGGCGGGCCTCGACGGCCTGGTCAACAACGCCGGCGTCGCCCTGCCGAGTCCGCTGGAGACGATGCCGATCGAGGATTTCCGCCGCCAGATCGAGGTCAACCTGACCGGCCAGGTCGCGGTGACGCAGGCGCTGCTGCCGCGGATCCGCGCGGCGCGCGGCCGCATCGTCTTCATCAGCTCGATCGGCGGGCGGATCGCCTTTCCGCTCACCGGCGCCTACCACGCGGCGAAGTTCGGGGTGGAGGCGGTGGGGGACGTCTTCCGCCAGGAGCTGCGTTCCTGGGGGATCTCCGTATCCGTGATCGAGCCGGGCTCGATCGACACCCCGATCTGGGATCGGGGCGAGCGCGCCGCCGATGCGATGGGAGAGCGCTCGCCCGGCCGCGAAGAGCTCTACGGGAAGGCGATCGCCGGCTACCGCAAGGTGATCAAAGATCTCGCCGAGCGGGGGATCCCACCCGAGAAGGTTGCGGACGTCATCGCGCACGCGCTGACCGCCCGGCGCCCTCGCACCCGCTACCTGGTCGGCCTGGACGCCAAGGTGCAGGCGCGGCTGAAGATCGTCATCCCAAATCGTGTCTTCGACCGGGTCATCGCCCGCGTCATGGGCATCTGACCGGGGCCTTCAGCGCGCCCCGGCGCCGATCTCCTCGCGCGCCGCTTCGATCCCCTCGCGGCTGAGCACAGCTCCGGTCCGCTCGGTGATCGCGGTCGCCTCGTCGAGCGCCTCCGCGGCCCCGTCCAGTCCCGCCGCTGCGCGGGCCAGGGCGAGCACGTACAGCGCCAGTGGCAGCGACCAGAGCATTTCGCGCTCGCGCGCTATCTCCGACGCCCACGCCGCGACCTCGAGCGCCTCCTCGGTCCGACCGACGCCGAGCAGCGCCTCGGCGCGGATCGCGGCCCGCCAGGTCTCCATCTCGCCACCGCTGTCCATCGCTTCGCGATAGAGGCGCTCCGCCTCGTCGATCGACCTGAGGGCGTCCGCGTAGTCCTCGGCGGCGAGCTGGGCGGCGCCGAGGTTCGCGAGGGCGAGGCTCTGCGAGAAGACGTCGCCGAGACGTTCGGTCAGCTCACAGTTGCGGCGCGCCAGCGCGATCCCGGCCTCGACGTCACCGCGCATCGCCAACATCAGGGCGAGGTTGCTGCGGGTCCAGCTCGCGGTCTCCGGATCTCCCTCCTCGGTCGCGATCTGCAGCGCGCTGTTGAAGAGCCTCTCGGCCTCCTCGACCCGACCGTGCTCGCGTCGCACCAGGCCCTTGCCCATGATCGCCCAGGCGACCGGACTGCCGATCACGATTCCGGCGCCGGCGTGGCGGTCGTCGCCCGCCAGCTCCAGCACTTCGTCGAGTTCCCGCTCGAAGCCGTCGAAGTCCCCGGCGCAGAGGAAGGCATAGGCGCCCGCTGCGCGCACCGCGATCCGCAGGTGCAGGTCGTCGGACTCGTCGGCGAGGCGGTTGGTCTCCGCCACCCCGGTCAGCCACACCTTCGCCTTGTGGGTCACGCCGGGGCGGGCCGTGGTTGCCAGCCCCAGCATCGCCAGCGAGTGTCGATCCCCGGCCCGCGTCGCCATCTCCTCCGCCTCGGAGACCAACCGCTCCGCCTCCTCGCTGTCCATCCCGAGTCGCCACGCGAACTGAAGCTGGAGCAGGCGGGAGGCGATGGCGAGAGCCGTGGTCTCCTCGTTCTCGTCGAGCTCTTCGACCAGCTCCATCACCCTGCGCCAGAGCCGCTGGGCGTCATGGGGGCGGCTGGTTCCCGTCCAGTAAGCGGCACGGGCCGACCAACGCGCCGCCTCCAGGGTCTCGCCGCCCTCCTCCATGTGGTGCGCCACCAGCGCCGCCAGCTCGTCGTGGCGGTCTGGGTTCAGCTCGATCAGCGCCCGCGCCGTCGCGGCGTGGGTCATCGCTCGCTGCTCGGCGAGCTGGGTGCCGTATGCGACCTCGCGGGTAAGCGGGTGGCGGAAGGCGAGGACACGTTCGGGGTAGAGCTCGGATTCGTAGAGGAAGCCGGCCTCGGTCAGATCGCAGAGCAGCGGGTCCATCGCCGCCTGCGTCAGATCGGCGGTGAGGCGAAGCGCCCGCTCGTCGAACTCCTTGCCGGCCACGGAGGCGACCTGCAGCAACCGCTTCGAGTCCGGGTGGAGCCGGTCGATCCGCGCGGCGAGCACCGTCTGCACGCTGGCCGGGACGCCCGCGTCCTCGACCGGACGCGCCAGCCGGTAGGCGCCGCGCTCGCCCTCCAGGTTGCCGGCCTCGGCCAGCCCCCGCACGATCTCCTCGATGAAGAAGGGGTTGCCGTTGGTGCGTTCGTGGATCAGCTCGCCGAGCCCGTCGAGCGAAGGATCCTCACCGGCAAGGTCGCGCAGCAGCTCCGCGGTGTCGGCTGGCCCGAGCGGCTCCAGCGAGATCCGGTGGTAGTCGGGAGGCCCGGTCCAATCCGGCGTGTACTCGGGCCGGAAGTTGACGACGACCAGCGTCTTGGTTCCCTCTACGGCGTCGAACAGCTCGCCGAGCAGGGCGGCGCTGCCCTCGTCCATCCAGTGCAGATCCTCGATCACGGTGACGATCGGCTCGCGGCGATTGGGGGCGCGGACGAGATGGCAGACGACGCCCTGCAGCGCCCGCTGGCGCGCCTCGGCGCTGAGCTTTGGCAGGGGCCGTCCGGGGTCCGGGACGCCGAGGAAGTCGAACAGCACCGGCAGCTCCTCGACGAGCTCGGGGTCGAGCAGCAGCGCCCGGCCGGCGATCTTCTCGCGGACGATTCGCTCCGGGTCGCCGTCGGCAATCCCAAAGTAGGTGCGAAGCATCTGCAAGACCGGCATGAAGGGGATCTGCCGGCCGTGTGCCTGGGCTTGAGCCTCGAACACCTCGATCCCGCTGCCCCGTGCCCGCTCGGCGAACTCATGGCAGAGGCGGCTCTTGCCGATTCCGGGCTCGGCGACGATGCCGACCACCGCTCCCTCCCCTGATTTGGCGCGCTCCAGCCCCTCTTCGAGCACGCCCATCTCAGCGCGGCGCCCGACGAAGCGTGAGAAGCCGCGCTCGCGCGAGAGGTCGAGCCGAGAACGCGCGGCGCCGACGCCGGCCAGCTCGAAGACGCGGACCGGCCGGCTCGCGCCTTTGATCTCGAACTCACCCAGGTCCTCCAGCTCGAAGTAGCCGTGGGCGAGCTCGGCGGCGGCCTCGGTCAGGTAAGCCCTGCCAGGCTCGGCAAGCGCCTCCATCCGCTGCGCGAGGCCGACCGTGTGGCCGACCGCCGTGTACCCGCCATCACCCTCCCCGATCGCGCCGGCGACGACCTCGCCGGAGTTGATCCCGATCCGGGCGGAGAAGTTGAGGCTGTGCTTGCGGCGCAGCTCGGCCGCGTACTCGGAGATGTCGTCGAGCATCCGCAACGCCGCGTAGCAGGCGCGGCGCGCGTGATCCTCGTGGGCGACCGGGGCGCCGAAGACGGCCATGATCCCGTCGCCGGTGAATTTGTCCACCGTGCCCTCGAAGCGCCGCACCTCGTCGGCGAGGATCGAGAAGAAGCCCTGCATGATCCGCCGCCACTGCTCGGGGTCCTGGCCCTCGGCCATGTCCATCGATCCCTTGACGTCGGCGAACAGGACGGTGACCTGCTTGCGCTCACCATCGGGCTCGATGCGACCGGTGTTGCTCACGGACCCAAATCGTACGCCCCGGGGCCACCTATACTGACGCTCACAAACCGATTGACTGGTCAGTCAGCCAGTTGGGATCAAGCCGACGGAGACCGAACCGATGCGCGCAGCGGCAGTGCAGCTCAACTCAAACGGAGACAAGGCGGGGAACCTTGCCGCCGCGGAGCGACTGGTGCGCGCCGCCGCGGCCGACGGCGCTGAGCTGGTCGCGCTGCCCGAGAAGTGGAACCTGCTCGCGGGCGGAGAGGAGCTCGCCGCCGGGGCGGAGACGCTGGATGGCCAAAGCCTCACCGCCGCCCGCGGTTGGGCGCGCGAGCTGGGCATCCATCTTCTTGCCGGCAGCATCGCCGAGCGGGCGGAGGAGAAGGCCTTCAACACCTCGGTCCTGATCGGCCCCGACGGCGCCGACCTCGCCGTCTACCGCAAGATCCACCTCTTCGACGTCGACGCCGGCGGCGTCTCCTACCGCGAGTCCGAGCACGAGCAGGCCGGCAGCGAGATCGTCAGCGCGGCGGTCGGCGACATCGAGCTCGGTCTGACCGTCTGTTACGACCTCCGCTTCCCGGAGCTCTTCCGGATTCTCGCCGTGCGGGGCGCCGAGCTGATCGCGGTTCCCTCGGCCTTCACCGCCGCCACCGGGCGCGACCACTGGGAGGTGCTGCTGCGGGCGCGGGCGATCGAGAACCAGGTCTTCGTCCTCGCCCCGAATCAGGTGGGTGAGGCGCCACCCCACTACAGCTCTTACGGTCACTCGGCGATCATCGACCCCTGGGGGACAGTGCTCGCCATCGCTCCCGAGGAGGAGTGCTTTGTCACCGCCGACCTCGACCTCCCCGCCCAGGAGCGGATTCGCGACTCACTTCCCTCCCTCGCCAACCGCCGGCCCGAGACCTACGCGTGGCCGCAGCTGCTGGAGGCACACGCCTGATGGCATCGAAAGCTCCCCCGATCGACAAGCGGCGCCAGATCCTCGACGCCGCGATCCGCGTCTTCGCCCGCCAGGGCTTCCACTCGACCCGCGTGGCCGACATCGCCGACGAGGCGGGAGTCGCCTACGGACTCGTCTACCACTACTTCAAGTCGAAGGACGAGGTCCTCAACGAGCTGTTCAGTGAGCGCTGGTCGCTGCTGCTGGCTGCGATCGACGAGGCCGACCGCAGCGAGGCGACCCCGCGCGCCAAGCTGGAGGCGGTGGCGGGCTTCATCGTCGACTCCTACCGCCATGACCCCGAGCTGATGAAGGTGATCATCGTCGAGGTGACCCGCGCCGCCAACTCGTTCGGGCGCACCCACCTGCCGGAGATCCGCCGCGCCTATGACTCGATCGCCAACATCGTCGCCGACGGGCAGCAGCGCGACGCCTTCCGTCGCGACATCGACCCGACCTTCGCCTCGATGTCCTTCTACGGTGCGATCGAGCAGCTGCTTTCGGGCTGGATCTTCGATCTGATTCCCGCCACCGACGCCGACTACGAGCAGGCAAAGACTCTTGTCACGGCGACGATCTGCGACGGCCTCGAGCCACGATAGGTAAGGTCGGGCCGCATGGACAACGAGATCGTCAAACGCCTCGCCTGGAGCGGCTTGCTGGCCGCGAGCAGCGCGCTGGCCAGCATCGCCGCCTCGCGGCTCGCCGCGGTCCTCTGGCGCCGCCTCTTCGAAGAGGAGCCCCCGGAGTAGCGGTCACGATGGCGGATCCCACCTTCACGCCGCCCCCGGATCCCGAGGACAGGTCGGTCGCCGAGCTCGTCTTCGACGTATCCGAAAGAGCCTCCTCGCTGATCCGCGAGGAGATCGAGCTGGCAAAAGCCGAGATCGGCGAAAAAGTCGGCAAGATCCTGCGCGGCTCGGTGGTCGGGGCCGCCGCCGGCGCCTTCGCCTTCCTCGCCCTGATCCTGATCATGGAGGGGATTGCTTGGCTGCTCAACGAAGAGCTGTTCGACGGCAAGACCTGGCCCGGTTTCTTTATCGAGGCGGCTGTTTTCCTGTTGATCGCCGCCGCCGCCGGGCTGTTCGCCTATCGCTCGGTCCAATCCGGGGCGCCGCCGGTCCCCGAGCAGGCGATCGAAGAGGCGAAGCTGACCAAGACGATGCTCGAAGGCGAGGACGACGAGCCCGCCCCGAGCGTGGGGGAGAAATGAGCACCCACCCCGAGCCCGCCCGCCCGTCGTCGGCCGGTATGCCGGGCCGCTCCGCGGCCGAGATCCGCCGCGACATCGACCTCCAGCGGCGGGACCTAGGCCACTCGGTGCAGGCGCTGCGCGGCAGGGTCACCGAGCTGACCGATTGGCGTCGCCAGGTCCGCGAGCACCGCAGCCAGCTGGTTGTGGGCGCGGCGATTGCCGGGTTTGCGATCGGCGGGATCCTCGCCCTACGCCGCCGCAGGTAGCGGGTCGCAGCTAGCTCAGCACGGACTTGCTGACGCTGCCGATGCCCAGCAGCCCAGGCCCGACGTGGGCGCCGAGCACGGCGCCGATCTCCGATACGAAAGCCGGCTCGCAGCCGAAGATCTCGCGGCCGTCGTCGACCAGCCCCGCCGCCGTTTCGTCATCCTGGATGTGTTGGACGACCCAGGCGTCGAGGCCCGACTCGTGGCGCTCGCGGGCGTAGTCGCGCAGGCGCTCGATCGAGCGGGCGCGGGTCCGCACCCGCTCGATCGGGGTGATCTCCTCCTCGAGCGTCAGGATCGGCTTGATCTTCAGCGCCGAGCCGATGAAGGCGCTGGCGCCGCCGATTCGGCCGCCACGGCGCAGGTACTCGAGGGTGTCGATCGCGAACCACATCTTCAGCTCCTCCCGCGCCCGCTGGGCACGGGCGACCGCCGCCTCGCCGTCGCCGCCGCCGGCCGCGGCAGCAGCAGCGGCCAGCGTGCACAACCCCATCCCACCCGCGGCGGAGCGGGAGTCGAAGACGTGGATCCGCTCGCCGCCCTTGCCCTCGGCGACGAGGCGCTCCTTCGCCTGGCCGGCGGCCTCGAAGGTGCCGGAGATGCCGGCTGAGATATGTACCGAGACGATTTCACGGCCGGCGTCGAGCAGCGGCTCATAGACGGAGACGAAGTCGCCGATCGAGGGCTGCGAGGTGGTGGCGCCGCTCTCGGAGGCGCGCAGCCGCTCGTAGAAGGCGGCGTAGTCGGAGATCTCGCTCTCGCGCTCCTGGTGTCCATTGACCGAGACGTAGAGGCTGATCCTCTCGATGCCGTTCTCGGCGATGAGCTGGTCGGGCAGGTAGGCCGTGGTGTCGCAGACGACGGCGGTTGGGGCGCTCGGGCTCAAGGAGGCGGATTCTCTCAGACCGGCCGCTACACTTAATGAAGTGACGGATACCCCTAAAGAGGCGATCACCCTGACCGACAAGGCGGCCGAGAAGATCGGCGAGCTGTTGTTGGGTGGACAGGAGGACTCCGAGGGCCAGGCGCTGCGCGTCGCAGTCCGCGGTGGCGGTTGCTCCGGTTTCCAGTACGCGCTTGCCTTCGACCGCGCCAAGGACGACGATCACGTCTTCGAGGTCGACGGCGTCGCCGTCGTCGTCGACAAGGTCAGCATGCAGTTCGTCTTCGGCTCCGAGGTCGACTACGTCGAAGGGCTGCAGGGCGCCGGGTTCCAGGTCAACAACCCGAACGTCGTCGCGGCCTGCGGCTGCGGCTCTTCTTTCCAGGTCAAGGACGACGCCGAAGACGCCGCCCCCGCGGCTGTCTAGGCTCGCCCGTCCGCTATTCGATCTGAAGCGGCGGTGACTGCGCCGGCGGCGCGGCGGGAGC
Organism: uncultured Solirubrobacterales bacterium; assembly: GCA_963706605.1. Classification (GTDB taxonomy): domain Bacteria; phylum Actinomycetota; class Thermoleophilia; order Solirubrobacterales; family 70-9; genus VRUE01. The sequence continues at coordinate 675,138 of OY970165.1, read as the reverse complement.
TGCGGCCACGGCGGGTTGCTCGACACCGAGCGCCTCGGCCAGCTCACCGGAATCGAACATCTCCTCGACCAGGTCCGCACCGCCGATCAGCTCGCCGTTGACGTAGAGCTGCGGGAAGGTCTGCCAATCGGAGATCTCGGCGGTGACCTCGCGCAGCGGCTGCAGCGCGGGGAGGACGTCGATGGCGCCGTACTCGACGTCCATCGAGTCGAGCACCTGCACGACCCGCATCGAGAAGCCGCAACGCGGCATCTCCGGCGTGCCTTTCATGAAGAGCAGCACCGGGTTGGCGGCGATCAGCTCTTCGACTTTCTCCTTCAGCTGTGGATCGGCCATTGGCACAGACTAGCTACCCGCCGCCTCGGTCTTGATCGAGAGGGCGTGGATCTGCCCGTCGTCGAAGCGCTCCTTGACCGCAGCCTTGACCAAGCGGTGCTGATCGAGGCGCGAGAGCCCTTCGAACTGGGGGGCGGTGACCGTGGCGCGCAGGTGGTCGCCGGCGCCGGTCTCGTCGACCACCTCGACCGCGGCGCCGGGAAGCGCAGCGGCGATCATACCCTCTATCTCTTCCAGGTCGGCCATCGCGACGCGATTCTACGGGTGCGTGACGGCGGGCCTAGAATCGCCGCCATGGGATCGGCGGAGGTCCGCTTCGCGGCGGGGGATGGAGAGTGTGTCGGCCGACTGTTCCGGCCGCGAACCTCTACCGCGCCCGTCCCCTGCGTCGTCATGGGCTCGGGCTTCTCCTGTGTGCGCGACCAGGGCCTCGACGCCTTCGCCGAGCGCCTCGCCGATGCGGGGTTCGCGGCGCTCGCCTTCGACTATCGGCACTGGGGCGAGAGCCCCGGTGAGCCGCGCTCGCTGATGGACGCCGCCCGCCAGCGCGAGGACTGGCGGGCAGCGCTCGCCTACGCCGGCACTCTGGACGACGTCGACCCCGCCCGAATCGCGCTCTGGAGCTACTCGATGGGGACCGGGCACATCCAGGCCCTCGCGGCCGACGGCGTCCAGGTCGGGGCGTTGGTCTGCGTCGCGCCCCTGCTCAGCGGCAGGCGCAGCCTTCTCCACATCGGCGGTCCTGGCCACATGGCCAGGCTGACCGTGGCGGGCGGCTGCGACATGGCGCGGAGGCTGCGCGGAGCCGCTCCTTACCGCATACCGGTGGCGGGGGAGCCCGGCTCCCTCGCGGTCATCAACAGCCCCGACACCGTTCCCGGCTTTGCGTCGATCACCCCGCTGGACTCGACCTGGCGCAACGAGGTCTGCGCTCGGGTCGCTTTGGCTCCGCCATACAGCCTGACGAGAAAGGTGAGCAGGATCCCCTGCCCGACCCTCTACCTCGTCTTCGCGGAGGACGACGTCAACCCGCCGCGGCTGGGCAGACGGGCTGCGCAGCGCGTCCCGCGCGGCGAGCTGCGCGAGTACCCGGGCGGCCATTTCGCACCCTTCGTCAAAGAGACCTTCGAGCGGGTTGTCGCCGACCAGGTCGAGTTCCTCCGCCGCCATCTCGGGCGGCCCGCCGCCTAGCCGGAGACTTTCTCCCCCAGCGTCTCGAGCATCTCCTCGACGCGGACGAACTTGACCCGCGGGCGGCCATGCGGCTCGCCGCGGCCGACCTCGGCCTGGTCGATCGCCTGCCAGTCCTCGAAGGAGACGTAGCGGACGCCACGCTCGGAGAGCAGCGCCTCGACCGCAGTGGGATCGGGGCTCTCGGGCTCCAGAAGCGTGCCGGACTCGACGTCGGCGAGCAGGTGCTGAACCGTCTCGAGCGCGTCTTTCTTGTTGGTGCCGATCACGCCCGAGGGGCCGCGCTTGATCCAACCCGCGGTGTAATGGCCGACCTTGTGGCCGGAGTCGTGTGAGTCGAGCACCCGGCCGCCCTCGTTGAGGATCAGGCCTCGCTTCTCGTCGAAGGGGACGCCCTCGATCGGGATCCCGGTGTAGCCGACCGAGCGCAGCACCAGGCCGCACTCCAGCTCTTCGCGCTCGCCGCCGTCCTTGGCGCGCAGGGTGCCGCCTTCCTCGACCAGCTCGTTGCGGCCGATCACGATCTTCTCGACCCTGCCGTCTCCCTTGATCTCGACTGGGGAGGAGAGGAATCGCAGCACGATCCGCTGCCTCTTGCCCTCGGGCTCGCGCTGGGAGAACTCGCGCAGCGTCTCGACGTTGACGCGGGTCGTCTTGTCGGCCTCGTCGGACTCGAGGTAGGCGGCACTCGCCGGGTCGAGCTCGACCTCGGCCGGGTCGACGATCACGTCGGCGTCCTCCATCTCCCCGAGCTCCTTGATCTCCGGGTTGGTGAAGGCTGCCTGGACGGGGCCGCGGCGTCCGAGCACGACGATCTCCTTGATCTGCTTGCGGTCGAGCAGCTCGATCGCGTGGTCGGCGGTGTCGGTCTCCCGCAGCTCGTGGTCGGTCAGGGCCAGCATCCGCGCCACGTCCATCGCCACGTTGCCGTTGCCGATCACCACCGCCCGCTCGCAGGAGAGGTCGAACTCCTCCTCGCAGTAGTCGGGGTGCGCGTTGTACCAGCCGACAAACGCGGTGGCCGCGTGGCTGCCGGGCAGCTCCTCGCCGGGGATGCCGAGCCGGCGGTCGGTCTCGCAGCCGACCGTGAAGACGATCGCGTGGTAGAGCCGCTCCAGGTCCTCGACCTCGATGTCGTGGCCGACCTTGACGTTGCCGAAGAAGCGGAAGCCCTCGCGCGCCGCGGTTTTCTCGTAGACGCGGATCACCGACTTGATCTTCGGATGGTCGGGGGCGACGCCGCCGCGAACCAGGCCGAACGGCGTGGGGAGGCGGTCGAAGAGGTCGACCTGGGCGTGCGTGTCCTCACCTTTGAGGATGTGCTCGGCGGCGTAGAAGCCGGACGGTCCGGCGCCGACGATGGCGACACGGACGGGATTGTCAGGGGTTCCGATCTGGGTCATTGGAACGCGGAAGAATAGGGAACTCGGTCCGTCCGTCGTCTACGCGGCGAGCAGGGTTTCGCTGCAGCTCGGGCAGATGCCGTGGTCGAGAGCCGGCATCTCGCTGCGGCGAAAGAGCTCCAGCCTCCTCGCGGCCTCCTCGACCTCGACCCACTCGTCGTCGACCAGGAAGCGGTCGCACCAGGCGCACATCGGCAGCAGGTCCTGGCCGCGGGGCACCTCGACGTCGAACAGCGGCTGCGGCTCCTCGCGCTCCTCTTCGGTGTTGAGCTGAGCCGAGAACATCACCACCCGTCCCGAGCGGTCGGCGACTATTCGGATGTCCATCTCGCGGCGAAAGTCGGGGCCGTCACAGCGGAACGGAAGCTGGATTTCCCGCAACTCGTCGCGGACGCGCCGCAGCAGCAATCGCTGCAGCTTGCGCACGTCGTCCCCGGCGACGAAGTCCCACAGTGAACGACCGAGGCTGCTGTCCGCCCCGCTCCAGCCGTTCTGCTCGGCGAAGCGGTAGTAGCCGTCGTCGAACTTGATCAGGCGATCCTGGTCGTCGATCGCGTAGCTGAGCGCCTCCACGGTCACGCAGAGAATCTAGATGATCACTCAGAATTAGCTGCAAAAGCGGCGACACTGGCGGTGCCGTCGAGCGCGTCGAGCGCCCTGCGCACTGACATCGCGACACAGGTGAAGATCGGCGTCTCGCGCTCGGTGTAGGCGCTCGACTCGGTCGGCCGCAGCTCCTGCACCAGGTCGAGGAACTCACCGGGGTCGTCGCCCTCGAAGGCGACGACGAACTCCTGGTCGTCGAGACCGAACGAGTAGGAGGTGTTGATCGTGATTTCCGGGTGGCGGCGGCCGACCTCGATGTGGCTTTTCATGATCCGTTTCCGCTCTTCCTCGGGCAGGCCGTACCAGCGACGCTGCTTGACCATCGGGTAGAGGAACAGGTACTTGCGCTCAGAGACGCAGATCTCGGGGCGGGCCTGCTCGTCGGAGTAGGGCGAGCGTTTCGTCGTCGAGAGGAAGGAGTGGGGAGTCTCGGCCCACTTCGCGAGGCCGCTCTGTCCGAGCACGACGTGGAAGGTGTGCAGGTCGTCCAGATTGGGGCTCTGGCTGAGCAGGACCAGGTCGACGTCGCCGCGCGTGCCTATGGTTGAGTAGGCGCGCAGTGAGCGGTCGAGGGCAAAATCCTCGCAGGCGGCGAGGAACTCCTGCTTGTCGGCGGCGCGAAGCGAGGGGTCGCGGCGGCGCCACTCGGGGTCGATCTTGAAGAAGGTGAACTTGGCAAAGGTGCGGTCGGCCATTGGATTGACGATAACGCTCGCAAGCGTCTCGCTTGTGGTGGGGACGGGACTCGGGCAGGGGGTTCCGCTTAACTTTTTCGGTGAGGCGTTGGCGGCGACGCCCGATTCAGGTGGCGAAAAAGTACAAGACGCTCCACCCCCTGCCCGAGTCCCGTCTGCAAGCCCCCGAGACGCTGAGCAAGCGGGATCGACTCGAGTGGCGATCGTTTGGCTGCCCAGCGGCACCAGCGTGAAGCAGCTTGCGGCCCGGGGGCTGTCGCCGGGCTTGATGTCAGCTGGGCTGGGGTCTGTGCCTGCTGAGCAGACCTATCTGGACATCACCCAGGGAAACCGAGTCTTCGACTCGCTCTATGACTCGGAGCTTCCGGCGGATATCGGTGGGGGGGTCTGCGGGCCGGCTTACTCACCGATGGTCGTGGAGCGGGCCGAATCTGCTCCGGCCGCCATCGTCCCTGGCCTGCTGGCAGCGACCCTGGGTGCTGTGGGGAAGAGATGTGAGGTGCGAAGTGTGGGGCTTCAGCGGCTCGTGGGCTTGGTTGCCGGTTTACGCGGCGACGATCTCTTGATTGCGATTGAGCGGCCGCCACCGGCGAAGAACCGAGCTCTGGCCATTGGGATCGCCGGGCGGGGCTTCAGTGGCGACCTGACCTCGGACAGCACCCGCACGGACGGCTATGTGCTCTCTACCGACGTCGCGCCGACGATCCTGCGGCGCCTCGGCCTCTCGGTTCCCTCGGAGATGTCGGGGCTGCCGATCCGAACGGAGGGGGAGGTCGACGCGGCGGCGGTGGAATCGCTCAGCTCCCGCCTCGGCGTGATCTCCGAGCGGCGCGGCCCTGTGATCGGTCTCGGGCTGGCGATCTGGCTCGTCGCGTTCGCGCTCGTGGCAGTCGCGACCCGCGGTCGGAGGGTGCGCGCCGGAGTGAGGCTGCTCGGGCTCAGCATCGTCTACCTGCCTCTGTTGCTCCTGCTCGGAGCCGCGCTCGAACCCAGCCAGGGGGCGGAACAGGTGCTGACCATCGCCGGGGCGCCGCTGCTGGCGCTTCTTACCCTGGCGTCGCTCGACGGCTACCGGGCGCTCGCGTTCGCAAGCGGCTTCACCGTTCTCGCCTACGCGGTCGACGTGATCGCCGGCTCGCCGCTCACCTCGCTCTCGCTGCTCGGCCCCAATCCTGGCCTGGGGGTGCGCTTCTACGGGATCGGCAACGAGCTGGAGGCGTTGCTGGCCGTTCTCGTGGTTGCCGGAACCGGGGCGGGGTTGACCGGCTTCTCGCCGCGCCTGTCGGCCTCTCGGGCAGCGGGTTTCTTTCTGGCCTTCGGGCTGATCTCCGCGTTCGTCTTCGCCGCCGGCCGCTTCGGGGCCGACGTCGGCGCGGCGATCGTCCTGCCGCTTGGCAGCGCCGTCGCGGCGGCGGCGATCGCGGCGCGGCGGCGCCGAACCGCCCTGCTGGTCGTCGCGGCGCCGCTGGTCGCGCTGGCCCTGCTGGCGCTTGGCGACCTCCTCAGCGGCGCCAACGCCCATCTGACCCGCTCGGTCCTCGACGCGGGTGGGCTCGGCGACCTCGCCGACGTCGTCCAGCGCCGCCTGCAGCTCTCCTCGCACAGCTTCACGCGGCCGATCGTCTTCGTCTTCATGCCGCTGATCCTCGCCGTGGCCGCATTGGCGATCGCGCGGCGCGACCTGATCGCCGCCTGGCTGCGCGGCCGCCCGGCGATGCGGGCTGGGTTGATCGGCGCTCTTGCCGCGACGCTGGTCGGCACGCTCGCCAACGACTCGGGGGCGCTGCTGCTCGAGATCGGCACCGCCTACCTGCTCGTCTTCATCGCTTTCGTCTGGGCCGAAAGCGGCGGCCCAGTAAGACAATCGTCTACTGAGACAAAGAGTTACACTTTTGATTCCCACACGTGACAGATTTCCCCGTAGCCTGGAGGCATGGAGGCAATGAGGCAGAGCTGGACAGACGACCGTCTCGACGATCTATCCCATCGCATGGATGAAGGCTTCAACCGCATCGACGGAGACATGCGGGCGGTTCGGGCTGAAATCGGCGCCCTGCAGCGCACGATGATTCAGGTCGGCGGGGGCATGATCGTGGCCATCCTGGGCCTGGTCCTCACTCAGCTGTAGTTGGTGTCCAGCCGCTGCTTGGTTGCAGCCGGAGCCGGTGCATCCATTACGCTTAGCGTCTCGTGCGAATCGCTCTCGTCTCGCCATACTCCTGGAGCTACCAGGGCGGCGTGAACCGGCACGTAGAGGCTCTTGCCGAGGAGTTTCTCGGTCGCGGCCACCACGTGCGCGTGCTTGCTCCGTTCGATCCCCCCGACCGGCTCAGCCGGGCGCTTCACCGCGCGCCCCCGGAGTCGCGGGAGATTCCCGACTACCTGGTCCCGATGGGACGCAGTGCGGGGTTTTCGGCCAACGGCGCGGTCTCCAATCTCGCTCCGTTCCCGGCCGGCGGCGTCTTCGCGCCGCGGCGCGAGCTTCGCCAGGGCCGCTACGACGTGGTCCACATTCACGAGCCCGTCGTGCCGCTTGTCGGCTGGAACGCGGCGCTTGGGACCCGTGCGCCCGCGGTCGGCACCTTCCATGCCTACTCGACCAAGGCGATCCCCAACCACATCGCCTCGGCGCTCGGCGCCAGGCGGGTGCTCAATCGGCTCTCGGCCCGGATCGCCGTCTCCGAGGCCGCCGCCTGGACCGGTCGTCGTTGGTACGGCGGTCACTACGAGGTGATCCCCAACGGGGTCGACGTCGACGCGGCGCCGAAGGCGCCAAAGCCACCCGGCGAGGAGCTGCGGGTGCTGTTCGTCGGTCGTCCGGAGGAGCGCAAGGGTTTGCCGGTCCTGTTGACCGCTTTCGAAGCCCTGGTCGAGCACGTGCCCAGCCGCCTCACGGTGATCGGGGCCGAGCGCGACGACGTGCTTCGCTATCTCGCCGATCCCGAGGCGATGCGCTCGATCGACGTGCGCGGCCGGGTGTCCGGTGAGAGCCTGTGGGCGGCGCTGCACGAGGCCGACCTGCTCTGCGCCCCGTCGCTCTCCGGCGAGAGCTTCGGCATGGTGCTCACCGAGGCCTTCGCCGCGGGAACTCCCGCGGTCGCCTCGGCAATCGCCGGCTACAGCGATGTCGTCACCGACAGCGTCGACGGCGTGCTCGTCCCGCCCGGCAATCCCCAGCGCCTCGCCGAGGAGCTGCAGCGAGCCCACTACGAGCGCGAGCGCCTGGCGGCGATGGGCGAGGCGGCGCGCCAGAGCGCCCAGCGCTACGCCTGGCCCAGCGTCGCCGATCGCGTCACCGAGGTCTACGAGCGGGCGATCGAGGTGCCGGCGCCCGCCACCGCGAGCGAGCGCGTCGTCCACTGGGCCGGTTTGCGGCCCGCCGATGGCGCGCCGCCCAGCCCACCGCGCCGCTTGCCTTCGCTTGATCCGCCGCTGGTCCAGCGCGGAAGCCGTCGCCGCCGGGTTGCACGCCGGGTCGGTCTCGGCGTCGCCGGGGCGCTCGGGGTCGGCCTGACCGCGCTGGCCGCGCAGAAGATCGGGATCGACAACGTGCTTGCGAGCATCGTCCGCTCGGATGCCACCTGGGTCCTGGTCGCCTGTGGCCTGATGGCCCTCTCACTCTTCTTCCGCGCTGCCTCCTGGTATGGGATCGTCCGCGCGGCCCTGCCCAGCCGCCAGGTTCGCCGCCGCGACGTGACCTCGGCGACGATGATCGGCGTGCTGATGTCGGCGACGCTGCCCGCCCGGCTTGGGGAGCCGGCTCGGGCGATGACCCTTTCGCGGCGGATCGGGCGAATGCGCGAGACCTTCCCGGTCCTGCTCGGGACGCTCGTCTCCCAGACGCTGCTCAACATCATCGCCCTGGCGCTGCTCGGGACGATCATCGTCTCCAGCACCGACCTCTTCCACTCCAGCACCGAGAAGCTGTTCGTCTTCAGCTTCGTGCCGCTGGCCCTGCTCGTCGTGGTCCTGGTCGCCCCGATGCTGATGCGCCGCAACGGAAACGGCCGCTTCGCGCGGGCTGGGGCGGCCCTGCACCGCGCCCTGCTGCAGGTCCGGGCAGGGCTAGCGATATTCCGCGACCCGCGGCGGGGGATCGTCGCCAGCGCCGCGCAGCTCGGCGCCTGGGCGATCCAGCTGGCCGCCTGCTGGGCGCTGCTTGCGGCACTCGGGTTGAGCGGCCAGGCCGGGATCGGCGCCGCCGCCGCGGTCCTCTTCGCGGTCAACGTGACCGCCGTCGTGCCGGCAACCCCCTCGAACATCGGCGTCTTCCAGCTCGCCGTGATCAGCGTCCTGCACACCGGCTTCGGCGTCGGCACCGCCGACGCTCTCGCCTACGGCGTGATCCTGCAGGGGGTGGAGATCGCCACGGCCGTAGCTCTGGGCCTCCCGGCTCTGGTCCGCGAGGGCCTGACCTGGAGCGATCTCCGCGTCCAGGCGCTCTCCTCGGCTCCGGTCCGCCTGCAGCCGCGCCCCCGTGAGCGGGACAGCGGCGAACGCATCGGGGCTTCTTAGCTCTCCACCGGCTCGCGCTCGGGCGGCAGCGTTCCGCCCCGCTCGGTGCCGGCGATCAGTTCGTCTGAGGCCTTCTCCTCTGGGATGAAGCCGGACTTCATCCCGAAGTAGACCGCCTGGGGGTGGTGGGCGACGATTGCCACAGTCGACTGCTCCGGCAGCACGGCGTAGCCGCCGGAGAGGGTCATGCCGATCTCCTCCAGGCCGAGCAGTCGCCAGACCTTCTCGTGCTCGGACTGGTCCGGGCAGGCCGGGTAGCCCCATGAGTAGCGGCGGCCCTGATCGAGGTCGATTCCGAGCCCCTGCCGCACCTCCGCGTGCAGCCACTCGGCCAAGCCCTCGGCCGACTGCACGCCGAGTCCATGCACGTAGAGCTGTTCGGCGAACTCGCCTTCGCTCTCCAACCGCTCGATCAACTCGGTCACCTCCGGCCCGACGGTGACGCCCTGCAACGCCACCACGTCTCGCTCTCCGGACTCCAGCGGCCGGAAGAAATCGGCAAGGCAGATCCGGTCGTGCTTCGGCTGGCGCGGGAAGACGAGCCGCTCCAGCTCGCGCTCGGGGTCGTCCGGGTCGAAGACGACCAGCTCGTTGCCCTCCGAGTTGCAGGGGAAGTAGCCGAGTCGGGCCCGCGGGTGGAGGTAGTCCTGCTCGCGCCACATCCGCTCCAGACGGGGCGCGAAGCCCTCCTCCTCGCCGTTGCCCTCGACGAGCTCGCGCCAGGCCTCGCCCTTCACCCCTTTGCCCCCCCAGTGCAGCTTGAAGAGCACGTGACGGTCGAGGTAGGGGTAGACCTCGTCGAGGTCGATCTCGACCTCGCGCACGCCGCGGAACGGTGGCTCGGGGATCGGGTTGTCGGTGCGGGCGGCGGAGCGCACGCTGGCGTCGCTGGTCGGGGGGGAGTCGTCGACCACGACGGGCTTCTCCCGCAGCTGCTTCGCCTCGGCGTGGATCCGCTCGACCAGCGCCTCGCGCGCCTCCTCGTCGACCAGCGCGTCCATCGTGTCGAGACCTTGGAAGGCGTCCTTGCAGTAGAAGACCCCCGGCTTGTATACGTCGTCTGACTCCTTGCCGTTCGGGTAGAGCGTGCGACGGCCGAAGTCGCGGTTGATCGCGGCGCCACCGATCAGCACCGGGAACCCGAGGCCGCGCTGGTGCAGCTCCTGCACGCAGGCCGGCATCTGCTTCGAGGTGGAGACGAGCAGGGCGGAGAGCCCGATCGCGTCGGCCTCGTTCTCGACCGCGGCCTCGATGATCGTGTCCACCGGGACCTGCTTGCCGAGGTCGACCACGGTGTAGCCGTTGTTGGTGAGGATCGTGTTGACGAGCGACTTGCCGATGTCGTGGACGTCGCCGAACACGGTCGCGATCACGACCTTGCCCTTGCTGTGCCCCTCGATCCGGTCGAGGTAGTTCTCCAGCCGCGCCACGGCGCGCTTCATCACTTCGGCCGACTGCAGGACGAAGGGCAGGATCAGTTCGCCGGCGCCGAATTTGTCGCCGACCTCCTTCATCGCCGGCAGCAGCACCTCGTTCAGGGTGGGGACGGCGCCGATCTTCTCATTCGAGCGGTCGATCCAGTCCTCGACGCCGTCCTTCTTGCGGCGCAGGATGTGCCAGTGCAGGGCCTCCTCGGGCTCCATGCCCTCGGTTGGGTCGCCGGCTTCCTCGATCGACTCCTCGCCCTTCGACTCGAAGTGGGCGATGAAGCGCTCCAGCGCGTCCTCGCGCCGGTTGAAGACGAGGTCGTCGGTCAGCTCTCGCTCCTCGTCGGAGATCTCCGAGTAGGGGGTGATGTGGTTCGGGTTGACCATCGCCAGGTCGAGCCCGGCCTCGACGCAGTGGTGGAGGAAGACCGAGTTGAGGACGGCACGGGCCGGCTGGCCGACGCCGAAGGAGACGTTGGAGACGCCGAGCGAGGTCTTGACGCCCGGGATCTCGGCCTTGATCCGCCGGATCCCCTCGATCGTCTCCACCGCCGAGGGCTTCCACTCGTCGTCGCCGGTGGTCAGCGTGAAGGTGAGCGCGTCGAAGATCAGCACCTCGGGATCGAGGCCGTGCTCCTCGCAGGCGAGGTCGCGGATCCGCTTTGCGATCTCGACCTTGCGCTCCGCCGTCTTCGCCATCCCGACCTCGTCGATCGTCAGCGCGATCAGCGCCGCCCCGTGCGCCTTGGCGATCGGCACGACGACGTCGGCCTTGTCGCGGCCGGCCTCGAGGTTGATCGAGTTGACGATCGCCCGCCCGGGGATCTTCTCCAGCGCGGCCTCGATCACCTCCGGCTCGGTCGAGTCGACCTGGATCGGTGCCGGCTGGGTTAGCGAGATCCGCTCGGCGACGGCCATCATCTGCGCGTCCTCGTCGGAGCGCTCGGTCAGCGCCACGCAGATGTCGAGCACGTGAGCGCCGCCTTCCACCTGGTCTTCGGCGACCTGGACGAGGCCGTCGTAGTCGTCGGCCAGCAGCAGCTCCTTCGCCTTGCGTGAGCCCTGCGAGTTGACCCGCTCCCCGACCAGGGTGGGTCGCGGTTCCTGGACGAGCGGCGTCGCGGTCATCATCGAGGAGACCCGCGGTGGTCCCGGCGCCGGGCGCTCACCTGGCGCGCGGCCATCGACCCGCTCGCGGATCGCCGCGATGTGCTCTGGGGTCGTCCCGCAGCAGCCGCCGACGATCCCGACCCCGTAGCGCTCGACGAACTCACCCAGGGTCGCCGCCAACGGCTCGGGCTGTTCGGGGAAGATCGTCTCGCCGTCGGGCCCCTGCAGGGGCAGGCCGGCGTTGGGGATGCAGTGAACGGGCAGCGGGCTGTTCTCGCCGAGGAAGCGGATCGCGTCGCGCATGTCCTCAGGCCCCGTGGAGCAGTTGAGCCCGATCACGTCGACGTCGAGTGCGGTCAGGGTCGTCAGCACCGCGTCGATGTCGGTGCCGAGCAGCATCCTCGGGGTGCCCTGCGGCAGCAGCGAGACGCTGGCCTGGATCGGCAGCGTCCGGCCGGTCTCCTTGAACGCCTCGCGGGCGCCGAAAATCGCCGCCTTCACCTCGAGGATGTCCTGCGCGGTCTCGATGATGATCAAATCGGCGCCGCCCTCGACCAGGCCGCCCGCCTGCTCGGCGAAGACCTCGACCAGCCGGCGGAAGGAGATGTCTCCCAGGGTCGGGTCGTCGGAGGCCGGCAGGAATCCGGTCGGCCCGATCGAGCCGGCGACGAAGCGGTCCTCGCCGGCCGCCTTACGGGCGATCTGAGCGGCCTTGACGTTGATCTCCAGCGTCTCCGCGCCGAGCCCCCACTCCTCGAGCTTGAGGCGCGATCCCTGGAAGGTGTCGGTCTCGACCACCTCCGCTCCGGCCTCCAGCATCGAGGCGTGGACACCCTCGATCACGTCCGGTCGGTGCAGGACCAGCGCCTCGTGGCATTTGCCCTCGAGGCCGCCGTAGTCGGCCTGGGTCAGCTCGAACTGCTCCAGGGTCGCGCCCATGCCGCCGTCGAAGACGACGACGCGCTCCCTGGTCGCAGCTATGTAGTCACGCTCAGCCATGGTCAAAAGAGGCTACCGGGGCACCTCGCCCGCGTTCGCACTTATCCGACTATGTGACGGAAAACTGCGAACGCGCGGGGTGGCGACTACGCTGCGGCGGTGATCGACTCCCATACGCACCTATTCCTCTGCGAGCGGCCCGAGGCCGATCTGGTCGCCGGCGCGCTTGCGGCGGGCGTGAGCCGGATGCTGAACGTGGGTTTGGGGGGAGAGGAGAACGCGTCCGCGATCGGCGCCGCGGAGCGGCACGAGGCGGTGTTCGCCAGCGTCGGTTGCCACCCGACCGAGGCGACGGGCTTCAGCGACGCCCAGGCGGAGGAGATCGCCCGGCTCGCCGCGCACGAGAAGGTGCGGGCGATCGGCGAGACCGGGATCGACTATTACCGCGACACGGCCAGTCCGGCCGATCAGCGCCGCGCCTTCGAGGCGCAGGTGGAGATCGCCTGTGACCTGGAGCTGCCGATCGTCATCCACGCCCGCGATCCCGACGGCGAGACGACGGCGACCGACGAGATCTTCGACCTGCTCGACGCGAAGGCGGGTGGCAACCCGGTGATCCTCCACTGCTTCTCCGCTCCCTGGCGGGTTGACGACGCCGCGGAACGTGGCTGGTACTGCTCCTTTGCCGGGCACACCACCTACCCGGGCTCCGATGAGCTGCGCGAGGCCGCGGCAAAGGTGCCCGACGAGCTGATCCTGGTCGAGACCGACGCTCCCTACCTGGCGCCGCAGACGATGCGGGGGAAGCCGAACGAGCCGGCCTATGTAGTCGACACCGCCTGCGTCGTCGCCGAGGTCCGCGGCGTCTCCTACGAGCAGCTGGAGCAGACCGTCGAGGCCAACGCCCGCGCCCTCTTCGGCTGGTGAGGAGGTGGTCAGGCTTGGGCAGAACTTCCTCGCCGACCCGAACCTGCTCGACGCGATCGTCCGCGACGCCGAGCTCGTGCCGAGCGACGTGGTGCTGGAGGTCGGGGCGGGGGAGGGGGTTCTGACGAAGCGCCTGGCCGATGTCGTCCGGCATGTCCACACGGTCGAGCTTGACCGCGGCCTGGAGGCTGCGCTGGCGCCGCTCACCGCCCGGCCCGAGGTCGAGCTGCACTGGGGCGACGCGATGAAGCTCGACCTGGCCGGGCTGGACCCGGCGCCGAGCGCAGTCGTCGCCAACCTGCCCTACTCGATCGCGACGCCGCTGATCCTGCGGACGATTGAGGAGCTGCCTTCGCTGCGCGGCTGGACGGTGATGGTCCAGCGCGAGATCGCCGACCGCCTGCGCGCCGCGCCCGGCAGCCGCACCTACGGATCGCCGAGCGTGATCGCGCAGCTCGCTTGTGAGGTGAAACTGCTGCGCACCGTGGATCCCGCCGTGTTCCGGCCGCGACCGCGGGTCGAGTCGGCGATCCTCGCTCTGCGTCGCACCGGGCCCGCCGCCGACCAGGCCACTCGCGAGCTGGTCCGCGCCGCCTTCGCCCACCGCCGCAAGTCATTGGCCCGTTCGCTGGAGCATCAGCGGCCCGGCACGCTGGAGGTCGTTCGCGCCGTCCTCCGCGATCTCGGCCTGTCCGAGAACGTTCGCGCCGAGCAGCTCTCACCAGGCGAGTTTCGGGCCTTGGGGAAGGGTCTGTCCCGGTAGGGGCGGAGCGGCTTGTACTTTTTCTGCGCCAAGGCCGGCGGACAGCCGGCGACTGTCTTCAGAAAAAGTTGAGCGAGTCCCTGCCGGGACAGACCCTCATCCAAATGCGCGTTCTCGCCCCAGCCAAGCTCAACCTCTGCCTCTTTCTCGGCGGTCGGCGCGCCGACGGTCTGCACTCGCTCTGCTCTCTCTTCGAGCCGCTGGCTCTGGTTGACGTGATCGAGGTCTCCGAGGCCGGCCGCGACGAGGTCCTCTGCGCCGGGGTGGAGGGGGAGAATCTCGCCGCCCGCGCGCTCGCCGCCCTGCGCGATCGGGGCTGGGACGGACCTCCGCTCCGAGTCGAGATCGAGAAGCGGATCCCGGTTGCCGCCGGGCTCGGTGGTGGCAGCGCCGACGCGGCGGCGGTGTTGCGGTTGGCTCGGGACTCGGTGAGGGGAGCCGCCGGCTGGGTTCCGGACCTCGGTGAGATCGCCGCCGAGCTGGGCGCCGACGTTCCCTCCCAATTGCTTCCCACGTTCTCGCTGGTGCGTGGAGCGGGTGAGGGCGTCGAGAAGCTGCCTGACCCGGAGCCGCACGCGGTCGTGCTTCTTCCGGGAGGAGGCGGCCTCAGCACCGCCGCCGTCTTTGCCGAGGCCGACCGGCTCGGGCTCGGTCGCAGCGGGGAGGAGTTGGAGTCGCTCGCTGTCCGGCTGCGTGAGACGGCCGGCGCCGGCGCCTCGCCGCTCGACTACGCAGAGCTGCTTGCCAACGACCTCGAGCCGGCGGCCCGCTCGTTGCGACCGGACCTCGGCGCGGCGCTCGACGCACTCCGCGAGTCCGGCGCTCCGTTGGTCTTCATGTCCGGCTCCGGACCCACCGCTGTCGGACTTTTCCCCACCCTGGCAGGGGCAAAGTCGGTAGCGGCGCAAATCGGCCGCGAGGACGCGATCGTCTGCGGGGCGGGGGAGGCGCCATGAGGCTCCAGATGCCCGAGAACCGCCGCGGCCGCCGCCTTCTGCTCGTCGCGATCGCCGCTGCGATCGCCGCCGGTTACTACCTGCTCAGCAGGGTCATCCCGCACGGCGACCTCCAGCAGCTGCTGGAAGACATCTCCAACACGCTCGGCGCCTGGACCTATCTCCTGGTTGGCGTCTTTGCCTTCGCCGAGACCGGTGCTTTCGTCGGCCTCGTCGTTCCCGGTGAGACGGTGATGCTGCTGGGCGGCGCCGTTGCCGGCCAGGGTGCGATCAGCATCTACCTGCTGATCGCGATCGCCTGGTTCTCGGCCTGGGCGGGAGACACGACCAGCTTCTTCCTCGGCCGCCGGCTCGGCCGCGAGTTCGTGATGCGCAACGGCCCCCGCTTCGGGATCAGCCACGAGCGCTTCGAGAAAGTCGAGGACTACTTCTCCCGCCACGGCGGCAAGACGATCTTCATCGGCCGCTTCATCAGCCTCGTGCGCGCCTTCGCCCCCTTCATCGCCGGCAGCTCGGGCATGCGCTACCGGGCCTTCGTCCCCTACAGCATCCTCGGCACCGGGCTCTGGGCCAGCGCCCATATCCTGATCGGCTACTTCTTCTCGCGCAGCATCGACACCGCCGCCAAGTACGCCGGACGCGGCGCCTTCCTGCTCGGCACGCTGATCGTCGTCATCGTCGGCGTGGTGTTGCTCGTGCGCCGCTTCCGGGTCGAGGAGAACCGGCGTCTGGCGGTTCGTTGGATGGAAGGACATTGGGCGACGCGCTGGATCGTCGCTCTGGCGCGGCGCTTCCAGCCGCAGTTGAGCTTCCTCTGGGACCGGGTGACGCCGGGCGGCACCTTTGGGCTCGAGTTCACCTCGCTGATGGCGATCCTCGCGGTCGCCGGCTTCGTCCTCGTCGCGTACACGGTGATCGTCAATGGCGACCCTGGGCCGACGCCTGGCGACCTGACGGCGATGGAAGTTGCCGAAAGGCTGCGGGTCGGTTGGCTAGTCGACGTCGCCAAGGTGGTGACGGCGCTCGGCTCCTCCGCGGTGGTCCTGCCCCTGGCCGCGGTCTGCGCCGCGGCCCTAGCAGTGCGCCGACGTTGGGCCGAGGTCGGCGTGCTCGTGGTCGGCGCCGGTCTGATCGTCCTCGGCGTTCACGAGCTCAAGGCCGCTGTCGATCGACCCCGTCCCGGCGTCGGCCTGGTGGGGGTCTCAGGGTCATCTTTCCCCAGCGCCCACGCCGCCTACGCGACGTTCTACGTCTGGCTCGCGGTGACGATCGTGATGCGCCTGCGGCCGGGAATGGCGCGGGGCGCCGCTGTCATTGCGGCGGGGATCGTCATCACCGCTCTGATCGGCCTTTCACGCGTCTATCTGGGGGTCCACTACATGAGCGACGTCAGCGCCGGTTGGGCGCTCGGGATCGTCGCCTTCTCCCTTTGCGCCGCGGTCGCTCTCGTGGTCACGACTGCGCGCCAGACTTCGGACGGACCCTTGCGCCAGAATGGGCGTCGTGCTTCTCCCTCTGGCCCTGCAGAAGATCGAGAATGAGTACCTGCTCTTCGGCGCCGCCGGGCTGATCAGCCTGGCGGCCTTCGTCGGCTTGATCCTGGTGCCCGCGGTCAGCTCCTACGGCCGGCTCTGGGAGAAGGCGGCGGCCGGGGTCCTCTCGGTCATCGTCCTCGTCGCCCTGGTCCTGACCGGCGTCGTCGTCGGCCTCGCGATCGTCTACTACTACAACGACATCGTCGAAATCCTCGGCTGAGACCTATCCCGGTAGGGGTTCCACTTAACTTTTTTTGAAGACAGTCGGCGGCGAGCCGAGAATGCCGCTGCAAAAAAAGTACAAGACGTTCCACCCCTACCGGGATAGGTCCTAGAAGCGGCGCCCGCGATAATGGGCCGATGTCAACCAGGTCGAAAGGACAGGAAAGCCCTGCAAAGCCAGCTGATCCAGGGACGCTGGATGCGCTCGCGGAGGCCGTTGAGTCCGGAGCTGGGTTGCCTGCGGTGGCGCGGGCCGCGGCTCGCGTCCTCGATGCCAGCGTCGCTCTGATCGAGCGCTCCGGCGCGGTGCTTGCCGTCGCCGGCGCCTCGCCCGACCAGGAGGAGAAGCTGCTCGCCGGCGGCGAGCGGGTGACGACGGTCGAGCTGCGGGTCGCTGACAGTACCGTGGGTGAGCTGCGCTACCGGGCCAAAGCGCCCCCGGATCCGGCGATCGCGCGCATGGTGACGACCCTGCTCGCGCTGGAGCTGGAGCGTTCCCGTGCTCCCGAGTGGGAGAGCGAGGAGGTGGCCGGTGTCTTCGTCGCCGCGGTCTTCGGCCGCGAGGTGACCGACCGCGGCGACATCGTCGCCCGCGCCGCCGAGCTCGGCGGCGACCTGGAGAAGGGCGCGGCGGCGATCGTCGTCCGCGCCGCGCCGCGGACCGCCCAGACCGGTGAGTGGCGAGAACGAGTGCTGACCCTGGCAATGCGGACGCTGCGTTCGCTCACCCCCGGCGCCTTGGCGAGCGCCGATCAGGGTGAGGTCGCAACCGAGATCGCCGTGATCGTCCCGGTCGAGGACGAGGAGCGCCTGCAGCGGGCCGCCGCCGGGTTGGGACGGGAGCTGGAGGACGCCCTGCCTGGGTTCCACCTGACGATCGGCGCCAGCCGTCGCGTCGTCGACCCCGTCGATCTCTACCGGGCCGGCAACGAGGCACGGCTGGCGGTCAACGTCGGGGAGGCCGAGGGCCGGCCGCTGCTCGCCTTCGAGGACACCGGCGCCTACCGCCTGCTGCTGCCGGCGATGAGCGAGGATCCTGGTGAGCTGGAGCGTTTCTTCGCCGAGACGATCGAGCCCCTCGCCTCATACGACGACCAGTACGAGACCGAGCTGGTGGCGACGGTCGAGGCCTACCTGGCGAACGACGGCAACGTCGCCGCCACCGCCAAACAGCTCTTTACCCACCGCCACACGATCCGCTACCGGCTGGAGCGCGTGCGCGAGCTCTGCGGCCACGACGTCTCGGCCACCGAGGGCCGCGAGAAGCTCGGCCTCGGCCTCAAGGCGATGCGGGTCCTCGGCATCGCCTCCCCCCGCGGTCCGGCGCTGGAACCGGGAGCCGAGGGCGGCAAGGTGCCCCGCAGCTCAGAGGAGCAATAGCTCCGGGGGGAGGACTTGAACCCCCTCTTCCAAGACCAAAACTTGGCGTGCTGAACCAATTACACCACCCCGGATCGGGTCCGACCTTAGCGTGTGGACAGACCTTCCGGGAGCGTCCGGCAGGCGAACTAGTGTTCGTATATGCCTGGGTACACAGAGGAAGAAGCTCGCGCGGCGGTGGCCGATTCGAGGTCTTACAGTGAGGCGCTGCGCCGTCTCGGTGTGCGTCCCGCCAGGATGAAAATTGGCGTAGCCGCCGCATGTCGCTGATCCTCGATCACGTCAACGGGATTCCGGATGACAACCGAATCGAGAACCTCCGAATCGTCTGCCCGAACTGCGCGGCGACTCTTGACACCCACTGCGGTTGCAAGAATCGAATGCCGCCGCCGATCCGCTCCTGCAAACGCTGCGGGCGCGAGTTCACCGCTAAATACCAACAGCACGCCTATTGCTCGCGGCAGTGCGGTTCACGCTGGGATCGTTCCGCACTGCGCGGCAAGCCCAAGCCCAAGCCCAACACCCTCAAAGCTCGTCGGCCGTCCTATGAGCAGCTGATGGAGGAGATCGAGACGCTCGGCTATGTGGCCGTGGGCTGCAAATATGGAGTCTCCGACAACGCGGTGCGCAAGTGGGTGCGGTTCTATCGGCGCCAGATGGAGCGGGAAGCGGCCGAGGCCGATGTAGTAAGAGGGGGTTGATCCGTCGAAAACTGGCCGTTTTGCCTAGACGGGTGTCAAGCCGCAAATTGCGAGTTTTTGGAGTTCTTGCGTCCGCCCGTTTCGCCAAGGTTTCGGCGTGGCGACAGATACCCCCATACGTTCAGGGTCACGGGAGGGTTCTGGCGCCGGCAATATCGCCCGTGAAGTGTCCTCACTCCAGGCTTCGTTGCTCGGCAAGCTGCACGATGAGATGGACGGCAGGGACGCGGCGCTGTTCGCCGCCGCGGCGCAGAAGCTCGCCGAGGAGTTCGGCTCCGTAACGGCCACCGCGGTCGGCACGCTCTGGGAGCGGGACGGCACTGTCGCCGACGACCGGGCGGCTGAGGCGGAGCACCCGAGCCTCTACCGCCCCGGCCAGATGCGCCGGCGCCTCGATCAGCTGCTCGAGTGCAACCGACGCTACGAGCAGCCGTTCGCGTTGGTCGTCTTCGACGTCGAGGGGCCGGGGGCTCGTGCCGGCGATTCGAGCGGCGACCGCCAGACGGCGCTGGCCGTGGTGGGGGCGGCGCTGAGCGAGAGCGTTCGCCTCGTCGACGAGACCTTCCGGCTCGAGGAGGACGCACTCTGCGTCTTGGCTCCGGGTCAGAACACGGTTGGGGGGGTGCAGATGGCCGAGCGTCTGCTGCGCCAGCTCGACGAGCTCGAGCAGGCCGGCGGCCTGCGGATCGGGATCTCAGCCGGCGTCGTCGCCTGTCCGGAGCACGGCAATGCCGCCGACCAGCTCCTTCACAGAGCCGACGAGGCGATGTGGCGGGCTCGCGCGGTCAGCCAGCCGGTGGGCGTCGGCGCTTTGCAAGATCGCTGACAGATTCCCGAAATCTGTCCATAACCGGTGTAAACCTGGAAATCCGCTGCCAGAATGCTGCGCATGCCAGGTATCAGGACCAACGCGGCGGCCGAAGTTCTGGGCGTCAGCCCCAACACGCTGCGCAGCTGGGAGCGACGCTACGGCTACCCGGTGCCGAAGCGCACGCCCGGCAATCACCGCAACTACGAGCTGGTCGAGTTGCAGACGCTGCGCGACGCGCTTGCCACGACCGGCAACATCTCCTCGGCGATCGAGCTGGCGCGCCAGCGCCAGGAGGCCCCGGCAAGCGGCGACAGCCTGCTCGTCGCCTTCGAGAGTTTCGACGAGGACGCCGCCGATCGGGCGGTGGAGGAGAGCCTCGCGGTACGACCGCTGGAGCGGACCGTGGAGGAGATGCTGCTGCCCGCGGTCGACCAGCTAGCTGCTGATCCCGAGCGCGAGGCCGAGCTCGAGTTTGCCACCCGCTGGGCAACGGGTTGGCTGCACGGCGCCCGTCGACTGGCCTCCGCCGCCTCCCGGCCGGCCGGCATCCTGCTGCTCGACTCCAGCCGTGGTTCCGACGCCGAGGCGGTCCACGCCCAGGCGCTCGATCTTGCCTTGCGCCGCGCCGGCTTCCGTGTGTTGATGCTCTCCGACGAGCTCGGCGAGGAGCGGATGGAGAGGGCGCTCAGCGCGCTCGACCCGACCGCGATCGTCCTCTGTGGCCCCGGCGCCGACACTCCTTCCGCCGTCAAGCTGGTCCGCAAGATCCGCGAGGCCGGTTTCGACGCGCCGCTCTACGGTTTCCGCGCCAGCGGCCTGATCGGCGACGCTATCCCTGCCGCCGGCGGGCGTCCCAGCGAGGTAACGGGGATGCTCAACGCGGACCTGCGCCGCCGCGCCAGCCAGGCATTTGCCTGAGCCCAACGCTGCGTTCGGGGGTCGGGCCCGAACATGAAAGAGGCCGGCACGGGGCCTCGTGGGGAGCCCTGTGCCGGCCTCTTTGCCTGCGGCGCCTCCCGCCGCGGGTGATTTGTTAGAGGGCGCCGATCGAGCTTTTAGCCGCGGAGAGGACGACTTTCGGCAGCGGCGCGAAGTCGAGCGCCGCACCGTAGACCTGCCCTTTGGTGATCGCGTAGTTGAGGAACTGCTGCAGGAAGCCCTTCTGCGGGGCAGAGTGGGGCACGATCGCGTAGGTGAACGTCGACAGCGGGTAGGCGATCGTCGCTTTTTTCGGCGGGTTGGTGATGTTGATTTCGTTGCTCGACGGCACTTTGGTTACCGCCGATGCAGCCGATTCGATGTTTTTGAGGTTCGGCAACTCGTAGTTCCCGGCCTTGTTCTGGAGTGCGACCGCGCCGAGGCCCGCCGCGATCAGGTAGGAGGCCGAGATGTATCCGATCGAGCCGTTGGTCGAGTTGACCGTCGAGGTAACACCGGAGTTGCCTTTGGCGCCGACCCCCGCCCGGAACTGAACGCTGGTGGCGTATCCAACTTCGCTTCTCCAGGCCGGGCTGATCTTGGAGAGGTAGTTGGTGAAGGCGTAGGTGTCACCGGAGCCGTCGCTGCGGAAGACCGGCGTGATCGGCAGGTTCGGCAGGTGAGCTTTCGGGTTGATTTTCTTGATCTTCGGGTCGTTCCAGTTGGTGACCTTGCCGAAGTAGATGCCGGCGAGGAGCTTGCCGGTCAGATTCAGTTTCTTGACACCCGGAATGTGGAAACCGATGCCGGTTGCCGTCAGCGCCCATGGGATCTGTACGCAGCCGTTGCATTTGGCGGCCTGTTCGGGCGTGAGCGGAGCGTCGGAGGCGCCGAAGTCGACGGTCCGGGCGGTGATCTGCGCGATCCCGGCACCGGAGCCGACCGCCCCGTATTTGACCGGGATGCCTTCTTTGATTTCGAAGCCGTTGATCCAGTTGGCCATTAGAGGGGCGACCAGCGTGGACCCGGCTCCGGTGAGGCCGGCGGCAGAGGCGCTGGCCACTCCCGTCGCCATGACCAAGATGGCCGTGATGGCCACCCCAAGCAACCTGATGCGATTCAAGAGAATTCCTTTCGATTCGTTTCGATGTTCTCTGGCGGGCGCAAAGGTTGCAGCCCGGGCGCGCCATAGCATGCGGGTGCGAAATCGCACACATGTTTCGATCTCGTGAAAGGAGTTGTTACAAAGTTGTAACAGTGTGTTTCGAGGTCGTTACTCACTTGTGAACATTTGTTGTCCTTTTTGTGAAAATCGAGAAAGGGCATGTCCTAGGCCATCAATCTCCTTTACGCTGCGCGCCGATGAGCGGCACGACGGCCAATCCGCCCCACGTCACGGGCGTCAGTCCGGCACGAAGCGCCCGATCCGCGAGCAGGCTTCGAAGGGTCGATCGTGTTGGTGACGGACTGCTCTTCGGCGTGTGCCTTCTCGCCGCTCTTCTTGCCGTCGCCGTGATCCTGTTGATCGGCTACGAAGTTGTGCACGGAGCCAGCCCGGCGATCTCGAAGTTCGGGCTGAGTTTTATTTTCAACACGACCTGGCAGCCGAACTTCGGCGTCTTCGGCGCTGGCTCGTTGCTCTTCGGCACCATCGTCAGCTCATTCATGGCGCTGCTGCTGGGGGCGCCGATCGCGATCGCGATCGGCCTCTACCTGAGCTTGCTGGCCCCCGTTGGGGTGCGCGGGTTCGTGTCACCGCTGGTCGAGATGCTGGCGGCCATCCCGAGCGTCATCCTCGGCTTCTGGGGGGTCCTGATCCTCGCCCCCTTCGTCCACGAACACCTCGAGCCGTGGCTGCACAGCACCCTGGGGTTCATCCCGATCTTCGGATCCCCGGAAACGACCGGGGCGAGCATCTTCACGGCGAGCCTGATCCTGACGATCATGGTGATCCCGATCATCGCCTCGATCTCGCGCGATCTCTTCCTTGCGGTTCCGCGCGACGTGCAGGATGGAGCCAGCGCCCTTGGCGCCACCCGCTGGGAGGTCGTCCGGGGCGTGGTCCTTCCTTCGACCTCTTCCGGGGTGGTCGCCGCGTCGCTGCTCGGCCTTGGCAGAGCGCTCGGGGAGGCGATCGCGGTCTCCCAGGTGGTCGGGGCTGGCTCGGAAATCCATGCTTCGCTGTTCAAGACGGGTGACACGCTCGCGGCCCGCATCGCCAACCAGTTCCCGGGTGCGCTCACCGAATTGCATAGGTCGTCCCTCTTCTACCTGGGGGTGATCCTGCTCGTGATCGGACTGCTCTCGAACCTCTTCGCACAATGGATCGGTAGGCGGTTCAGCTACAGAGGGGCGACGGCGCGGTGAGCAGCGGCACGCCAGACCCGGCCGCCCCGCTGACCCCGACCGGCAACCTGCGCCGGAGGCAGGTCTTCAGCAAGGCCACCGAATATGGCGCGACCACCGCGGCGGTCCTCGCCATAGCCCTGCTCGGCATCGTCGTGTTCACCGTGGTCTCACGCGGCGCCAAGGCACTCAGCCTTGACTTCATCTTCACGGCTGCGCCCACTGGGATCGGGCCGGAGCTCCTCGGAACCGGGATCATCGTTCTCATCGCGACCGTGATCGCGATGCCGCTTGGCATCCTGATCGCGCTCTTCCTGACCGAGTACGCGGGGAATCGTGCGGCGGGCCCGATCCGGCTCACGCTGGACCTGATGAACGGCCTTCCCTCGATCATCATCGGCCTCTTCATCTTCGGACTGCTCGTCAACCACAAGCAGCAGTCAGGCCTTGCCGCCGCTGTGGCGCTGGCGATCATCGAGCTGCCGCTGATCGCGCGCGGCAGCCAGGAGATCCTCCTCCTCGTCCCAGACAGCATGCGCGAAGCCGCCGACGCGCTCGGAGTGGCCCGCTGGCGCTCTGTGCTCGGCGTCATCCTGCCGAGCGCTCTCGGCGGGATAGTCACCTCCACGGTGCTGGCCGTGGCCCGTGCGGCGGGTGAGACCGCGCCGCTGATCTTTGCCACCTCGGTCTTCGATCCTGGCCTGTTCTCCCTCAATCCCCTGGAAGCGCTGCCGAACGTTCCGGTGCAGATATTCCAGCTCTCAGAAGAAGGAAACCCAGAAGGCTTCACCCAGGCATGGGGACTGTCCCTGTTGCTGGTATCTCTGATCCTCTTCGCCAGCCTCGGCGCTCGGGCACTCCTTGCCCGCAGCAAAAGGAAGATGACCTCTTGAGCAGCTCCAACCCGACCCCGTATCGTGATTCAACCGCGCCGTCGCGGGTCCGAATCCAGAGTGGGCCGTTGCCCCAGTCTGGTGCCGCAGACCTCAACGGCGATCGGATCGTGCTGCCGGAGGTGGTCTTTGACGCTCAGGACGTGTCCATCTTCTACGGGAGGAAAAGAGCCCTCGCCGGTGTTTCGCTGCAAATCCGTCGCGGCCGGATCACCGCCCTTATCGGCCCCTCGGGGTGCGGCAAGACGACCTTCCTGCGCAGCCTCAACCGGATGAACGACTCGGTTACCAACTTCAGGATCGAGGGTCGGATTCTCTACCACGGCCACGACATGTACGCCGGCAACGTCGACCAGATCGAGGTGCGGCGTCGCATCGGGATGGTCTTCCAGAAACCGAACCCGTTCCCGAAGTCGATCTACGACAACGTCGCCTGGGCCCCGCGCAATCTCGGCTTGAGGTCGGACCTCGACGGGCGGGTCGAGAACGCCCTCCGTGGCGCGGCGCTCTGGGACGAGGTCAAAGACCGGCTCAAGGACTCCGCCCTCGGCCTTTCGGGCGGCCAGCAGCAGCGCCTCTGCATCGCCCGCGCGATCGCGATCGAGCCCGACGTGCTGCTCCTCGACGAGCCCGCGTCGGCGCTGGACCCGATCGCGACCGGTGCGATCGAGGAGCTGATGCACAGCCTCAAAGGCCGCTTCACGATCGTGATCGTCACCCACAACATGCAGCAGGCCGCTCGTGTCGCCGACCAGACGGCGTTCTTCAGCCTCGACTCGAGCGCTGCGGAGCCATCCGGAACCCTGATCGAGTTCGCCGACACCGAGAAGATCTTCGCCCACCCGGCCGATCCGCGCACGCGGGACTACGTCAGCGGGCGCTTCGGCTGAGGGCGGCGAGGGGTCAGCGACGAAGGATCGCGTCGCCCGAGACCTGCTCGAGCAGCGGTTTTCCACACTGCCAGCAGAAGGTCGCGCCGCTGCTGTGCGGCGCGTTGCAGCGGGGGCACGAGCCCGCCGTTCCGGTCTCCTCCGTCCGCACGATGCGTTCGACCTCGCTCAGTTCGGCATCGGCGTCCTGCAGCACGACGGCCCGTTTCACCAGAACCTCGACCTGGATCCGGTTGCGGATCGCCATCTCGTAGACAAGGCCGCCGAGGTCCCACTGCAGCTCTGCCACGCGGGCTATCAGCTGGTCCCGCCGACGTTCGAGGTCAACGAGCAGATTCTCGCCCAGCGCGGAGCTCGGCGGCGGGCTCGGCGGCGTGGCAGGTTGGGCGGGGGCGCCCTGCGACGGAGCGGCGGCGGAGCGTCGCGGGTTCCTCAGCGCTTTCGGCAGCGGGATCATTCGCCGAAGAAGTCGCCGGTGAATTTGCCGTTCTGACAGCCGGCGGCGCCGCTTTCGCACTTGTCGCCGGGCTTCACCGTCGGGGGCGCCAGCTTCACGTCCCCAGCGGGCTTGAGCACTTCTTCCGCGGCCGGGTGCTTTTCCGCTGCCTTCTGCGCCGCCTCTTTCTGCTTTTTCGTCTTCGCGCCGGCCGCGCCACCGCCGGTGGTGCCACCGGCGGTCGAGGCGGTCGCTTCTTCCTCGCCGGTGCCGCCGACCTTGATGATCTGGGGCGCAGCCGCCGTTTGGGCCACTTCGTGATTCCCCGAGCGCCCGATCAGAACGCCGATACCGAGGGCGAGCAGCAGGGTGCCGACTCCCGCGATCAGGGCGGCATTCGCCGAGATGCCCGATCGTTTCTTCTTGACGGGGGGTGGGGGGGCCTGGGTCGGCCGCTTGACGGCGTCCATCAGCACCACGGCGTCCATGAAGGGAAGGCGGGGATCGCCGCGCCGGTGTCCACACTCGAGGCAGTAGCGCTGGTCGGCCGCCATCGGCGCCCGGCAGGAAGCACACTGGTCCCCGTCCTGGACCGCCGAGGTCTGGATCTGGGTTGTCGGCAGATTCTGCGTAGGCGATACCGGGGCGATCCCAGGCTGGGAAGGTGCGATATCGGGTTGAGAGGCGGGTGGCGTCGAGACGTCGGTCAAGTCCAGTGGATTGTCGCGACGCCTCGGCGTCAGATGTTGCCGAGCTGTGAACGGTCTGTGAACTGCCGTACTCCAAATCTTCACATCGGAGGTTGCACGCACAGTGAAACTTGGGTGTTGTATGACTATCTTGAGCGGGGGCGAGGATTCTGGTGATACACACGCCGAGCGCTGCACCGGCTGCGGCGCTGGGCTCTCCGCCGGCCAGCGCTACTGCCTCGAGTGCGGCGCGAGGCGCGGCCCGCTTCCCTCGGTGGTCGCGAAGCGCCTCGACGCCCTGAGGAAGCGCGAACGCTCCAAGCCCAGTCGCTCCACTGCCGAGGGCAAGGGCGACACCCCGGTCGCGCCGGCGGGCTCTGCCCCCGCGAAGGAGGCCAAGGGGGCCGAGAAGGCGGAGCGATGGGATTTCATGCCGTCTCCGCAGATCGCTGCTGTCGCCGTGATGGCCCTCCTTGCCGCCGGCGTCGTGCTTGGCTCGGTCACCAGCCCGCTTGCCCAGAGCGCCGGGGTCGCCTCGATCATCCTGGATATGGGGGGGTCGGGGTCGTCGGACAGTCCACCCGAAGCAGCCGCGACGAGCAGCCCCAGCTTTGCCCCTGAACCCACCGCCTTCAGCTCGGCGGCAGAAGCGCCGCTCGCCGCCCCGCCGAAAGCTCCGGCGCCGCCGCCCGAACCGTCGCCGCCCCCTCAGCTGCCCCCCGAACTCCCCGAAGAAGAACTGCTCCCCGAAATCAAACACGTCTTCCTGATCGTGCTCGACGGCCACGGCTACGAAGAAGCCTTCGGCGCGACGTCGAGCGCGCCGTACCTCGCCAAGACGCTCGCCGGCGAAGGCAAGCTGCTCTCCAACTACTACGCGGTGGCCCAGGGGGGGCTCGCCAACGAGATCGCCCTGCTCAGCGGCCAGGGACCGACGCTGCAGACTGCGATCAACTGCCCCGAATACACGGCCGTCTCACCGGGAACGGTGAATGCCGAAGGCCAGGTGGAAGGGACCGGTTGCGTCTACCCGGCTTCGACGGAAAGCCTGCCGAGCCAGCTGACCGCCGCCAAAATGACCTGGAAGGCCTACGTCGAGGACATCGCCAACGGCGCGGCCACGGGCCAGCCGACCACCTGCCGCCACCCCGCCCCGGGCGTTGATCCCAGCTCGACTCCCCACCCTGGCGATGCCTTCGAGACCTGGCGCAATCCGTTCGTCTACTTCGCCGGGCTCACGGAAGGCCCCGGATGCGCGGAAAACGACATCGGCCTCGACCGCCTGGCGCCCGATCTGAAAAAGGCGACCAAGGCCCCAGCTCTCTCCTACATCGTCCCCAACGCCTGCCACGACGGCAGCGAAACGCCTTGCGCGCCCGAACAGCCGGCGGGACTCGCTGCCGTCGACGGCTTCCTCGAAACCGTCGTGCCGGAGATCAAGGCCTCTCCGGCCTACGCGGAAGGCGGCCTGATCGCGATCACCTTCGACCAGGCGCCTCAGACCGGGCCGGTGGTCGACTCCAGCTCGTGCTGCGGCACTCCCGAATATCCGAACGTGCCCGCGCCCGCGGCGCCTGTCGGCGCCGAACCGGCCGCTCCAGGGCCGGTCAAACCAACCGGCGGCGGCGGTCGCGTCGGGATGCTGCTGCTCTCGCCCTACGTGACCCCGGGCAGCATCGACGAAAGCGGCTACTACAACCACTTCGCGTTTTTGCGTACGATCGAGGAACTCTTTGGCTTGGAACCGCTTGGCTACGCCGCCGACCCCGTTCTCACCGCATTCGACAGCTCCGTGTTCGACGCCTCGCCGGAAGAATCGACCGTCAGTCCGACGGGCGCCAAAAATCCGTAGACCGAGTCACGGCGTCGCGTCGGGCAGTGAGGTCTCACTGATCCCGAACCGCTCGTGCAGCCGCCGCAGCGGCGCCGGCGCCCACCAGTTCCACTTGCCGAGCAGCTCCATCAGCGAGGGCACGAGCAGGGCGCGGATGATGCTGGCGTCGATCAGCACCGCCAGTGCGGTGCCTACCCCGTTCTCCTTGATGAAGATGATCTGCGAGGTGGCGAAGGCTCCCAGGGCGACGGCGAACAGCAGCGCCGCCGCGGTCACGATCCGCCCGGTTCGCTCGAGGCCGATCGCCACGCACTCCGAATCCGAGGCGCCGTTGTCGCGGGCCTCCTTGATCCGCGAGAGCAGGAAGACCGCGTAGTCGGTGGAGAGGCCGAAGGCGACCGCGAAGAGCAGAATCGGCATCGTCTGCTCAATCGCCCCCGGGCTGGTGTAGTCGAGGAAGCCCTGCAGGCGCCCGTCCTGGAAGATCAGCACCAGCAGGCCGAACACGGCGCTCAGGTTGAGGAAGTTCATCAGCAGCGACTTGATCGGCAGCACCACGGAACCGGTCATCAGGAAGAGGATCACGAGCGTCGCGACGATGATGATCGCGAGCACCACCGGCAGGTGACGAACGAGGCTGCTCTGCAGGTCGATGAAGTCGGCGGTGGCGCCGCTGACCAGCACCGTCGTCCCGGTTGGCGCCTGGATCGCGCGGATCTGCTTCACCGTGGACTGGCTGGCCTCGGAGACGAAGGGATGGGTGGAGACCACCTGGAGCGCGGTCACGTCCCCCTTCAGCCTCTGCGGCGGGTTGATTTCGGCGACGCCGTTAACCCTTCGCACCCGCGCCGCCACCAGGGCCGCGGCCTTCGGACCGCCGCCTTCGACGTCGACCCAGATCGGGGTCTCGCGGTAGGGGGGGAATTCTGAGCTGACCGTGTCGTAGGCCTGCCTCGCGCTGGCCGACTCGGGCAGCACCGTCGGGTCGACCGTGTTGAACTTGATCCCGAGGAAGGGCAGGCCCATGGCGATCAGCAGCAGGGCGCTGAGCGTGGCCACGGGCACCGGGCGGCGCATGATGAAGCGCGAGAGCCGGTACCAGAAGCCGTTCTCGTCGGGCCGCGTGTCGGCTGCGGCACGGCGTTGCAGGAAGCGCGGTGCCAGGGAGTTGATCCGCGTCCCCAGCAGGGTCAGCACGGCGGGCAGCACGGTCAGCGAGATCAGCGCCGCGAACAACGCCACCAGCGCGCCACCGAGTCCCATCGAGTAGAGGAATCGCTGCGGGAAGACCAGCAGCGAGGCGAGCGCCGCGGAGACCGTCAACGAGGAGAAGAACACCGTTCGCCCGGCGGTTGCCAGCACGCGCCGCATCGCCGCTAGGCCCGGTCCGTCCTTGGCGATCTCCTCGCGGTAGCGGGAGACGACGAAGAGGCTGTAGTCGATCGCCAGCCCCAGCCCCAGTGCCGTGGTCAGGTTGAGAGCGAAGATCGAGATCGAGCCGAATTCGCTGGCGATGCGCAGGATGAGGAAGGTGCCGACGATCGCCAGGCCGCCGATCATCAGCGGCAGTAGCGAGGCAACGAGGCTGCGGAAGAAGAGCAGCGAGAGCAGGAAGAGCAGCGGGAAGGCGATCATCTCCGCCTTTTGCAGGTCGCTCTCGACCTGCTTGTTGACCTGCTCCTGGGCGACCGCGGCGCCGCCGACGACGACGCCGGGTTGGTGGGAGAGCGAGTCGGCTATTTTGGCGCCGGCGTCCTGCCACTGTTTGTCGCCGGTCTGTTTGAGGGTGATCGCGAAATAGGTGGAGCGCCCGTCGTGGGAGACGAAGACGGGCGAGCGGGTGTCGTAGTAGCCGGTCACCGACTTGACGTCGGGGCGACGGCGCACACGGCGCTCGAGCGCCTCCACATGGGTGCGCGTCGCCGGTGCGGCGACAGGGGCGTCCTTGACCACCGCGAGCACCGCCGGCTCGCGCAGCCCCGCGTCCTCCAGCCGTTCCCTCGCCTTCACGGTCTCGGTCGCGGGGTCGTCGGCGCCGTAGGGGTCGAGGCGGTCGGCCACGGATCCGCCGAGGGCGCCGGCGAGCAGGAAGAAGGCGATTGCGAAGAGCCCAATGCGGCGGGCGTTGCCGTCGGCGAAGCGGGCCAGTGAATCGAACATCAGACGCTCCCTTTCTCTCGTGTCGGGTCGAGCAACTGGGTCTCCATCTGCTCGCACCAGTCGGCGAACCACTGGTTGAACTCGATCCCCGCCCGCAGCACCATCAACGGGAAGGGGTCCTCTGCTGTCTCTTCCTCGAGCTTCCGCGGCTCCATGCCGCGCAGGCGCTCGGCCAGCTCGAGCCGACGGACACGCATCGCGCGCAGCGTCTCGACCGCCTCCGCCGGTTTCAGCACTCCGGAGAAGAAGAGCTTCAGCAGCCCTTCCTCGCGCATCTCCGACGCTCCGGGCGGTTGCCGCAGCCAGTCCTTCAGCTCGGCTTCGCCGTCGGCGGTGATCGCGTAGACCGTTCGCTTGCGATCCCCCCGCGGGGCGTCGATTCCCTCCACCAGCCTCGCCTCGGAGAGTCGTTTCAGCTCCGGGTAGATCTGCCCGTAGCTGGCCGCCCAGAAGAACCGGGTCGTGTTGTCGACCGCCGCCTTGATCTCATAGCCCGACCGTGGCTCGCGGCTGACCATCCCCAGGATTACGTAGGCGGTGGAACTGAGTTCCATGCTTCTAGATATATCGCTCCGATATATCTAGAAGTGTGATCTACCTCACACTCACCGGCTGTGCGTTCGCAGTTTTCAACACCGCCTCTCGCCCTTCGAGCCAGGCCGCGTCTATCCTCAGACGCTCGCAATGAATGGCTCAGAGTCCGACATCGTCGTGATGAAGTTCGGCGGCACCTCGGTCGCCGGCGCCGAGGAGATCAAGCGCGCGGCGGGGCGGATCGTCGCTGCGCGCGAGGCCGGCAGCCGCGTCGTCGCGGTGCTCTCGGCGCGTGGCAAGACCACCGATGAGCTGGTCGCCCAGGCGCTCGAGATCTCCGCTCGCCCGGAGGCTCGTGAGATGGACATGCTGCTCTCCACCGGGGAGCGGATCTCCTGCGCGCTCTGCGCGATGGCGATCCACGACATGGGCCACAACGCGATCTCTCTGACGGGATCGCAGGCCGGGATCGTCACCGACTCCTCCCACACCAGGGCGAAGATCATCGACGTGCGGGCCGACCGTATCCGCGAGAAGCTGGAGGAGGATCGGATCGTCCTCGTCGCCGGCTTCCAGGGTGTCTCGACCGAGAGCCATGACGTCACCACGTTGGGGCGGGGAGGTTCGGACACCACCGCCGTTGCCCTCGCCGCCGCCCTCGGGGCGAGCGTCTGCGAGATCTACACCGACGTCGCCGGGATCTTCAGCGCCGACCCTCGGATCGTCCCCGACGCGCGCAAGCTCTCGATCACCTCTTACGAGGAGATGCTGGAGATGTCGGCCTCCGGCGCCAAGGTCCTGCAGCTGCGCTCGGTCGAGTACGCGCGCAACAACGGCGTTCGCATCCACTGCCGCAGCAGCTTCGAGGACGGCCCCGGTACCCTCGTGGTCAGCGAAGAGGAGAGCGAGAAGAAGACCGTGGAGCAACCTTTCGTAACCGCAGTGACCCACTCCGATGGCGAGGCCCGCGTGACCCTGACCGGCGTCCGCGACGAGCCCGGCGTCGCCGGCAGGATCTTCACGGCGCTGGCCGATGCCGGCATCAACGTCGACGTGATCATCCAGAACGAGCCGGTCGGTGACGACGCGCTGGCCGATCTCTCCTTCACCGTCGACCGTTCCGATCTGACCGCGGCGACCGACACCGTCGGCGCGCTCGATCTCAGCCAGGGAGTTCGCACCGACGAGCGGATCGGCAAGGTCTCGATCGTCGGCGCCGGTATGCGCTCCCACCCCGGCGTCGCCGCCAAGGTCTTCGAGGTGCTCGGGGGCGAGGGGATCAACATCGAGATGATCTCCACCTCGCCGATCAAGATCTCGTGCGTCATCGACGCCGACCGTGTGCCTGACGCGGTCAGGGCCCTGCATCAGGCGTTCGATCTGGGGGTCGATGCGGTCCGGACCGAGGACCCGATGGACACTCAGCACAGGCCCGCCGTCAGCGGCTGAGTCATACTCGGATCGATGATGGGCGACGGGTACAGAGTCGGAGTGCTGGGCGCGACCGGGTTGGTCGGGACGACGATCCTCGAGCTGCTCGCGCAGCGCGAATTCCCCGCCGCGAAGGTGGTGCCGTTCGCCTCGGAGCGCTCGGCTGGCAGGACGCTCGATTGGGGCGGGGAGGAGCTGCAGGTCACCGCCCTGAGCGAGGAGACGATCCAGGGCCTGGACCTCGTCCTCTCCTCCGCCGGCGGCGCGGTCAGCGCCGAGTGGTCTCCCCGTCTGGTCGAGGCAGGCGCGGTGGTCGTCGACAACACCAGCTACTGGCGCATGCACGACGATGTGCCGCTCGTCGTCGCCGAGGTCAACCCGGACGCGCTGCAGGGGCACTCCGGCATCGTCGCCAACCCGAACTGCTCGACCATGCAGATGGTCGTCGCGCTGAAGCCGCTCTACGACGAGGCGGGCATCGAGCGTTTGGTCATCTCCACCTACCAGGCGGTCTCAGGCACCGGCAAGGCGGCGATCGACGAGCTGATCGCCCAGTCGAAGGCCGCGCTGGAGAACGGTGACGTCGCGGCGGCCTCGGTTTACCCGCACCCGATCGCGTTCAACGCCTTGCCGCAGGCCGGCAGCTTCGCGGCCGGCGACGACCACACCGACGAGGAGCGCAAGCTGATCAACGAGACGCGCAAGATCCTCGGCGATTCCGAGATCCGGGTCAGCGCGACCTGCGTGCGGGTCCCGGTGGTCACCGGGCACTCCGAGGCGGTCAATGTGCAGACGCGCGAGCCGCTTTCGCCGGAGCGCGCCCGCGAGCTGCTCGCCGCCGCACCTGGAGTGACCGTGTTGGACGATCCCGAGGCGGCTCGCTACCCGATGGCGATCGACGCCGCCGGGCGCGACGACGTCTTCGTCGGCCGCATCCGTCGTGACCCCGGCAACGAGCGCGCGATCGACCTCTGGATCGTCTCCGACAACCTGCGCAAGGGCGCCGCGACCAACGCCGTCCAGGTCGCCGAGCTGCTGGTTGAGCGCGGCCTGCTCCGCTGATCCGTTCGCGCAGCCGACTTTTCCCACACTGGGGTGGGGAAAAAGCCGGAAGCGGCACTACAAGGGGCTGGGCAGGTGGCGAGCGGTCTGGGCTAGGACGCTCCGCACATATGAACGCTCGTACTTCACCTGACGGTGGGTGAACCGAAGTGCGGTCATCCCGGCTGCGGTGTGAGCTTGGTCGCGCACGCGGTCGCGAGCCTGGGCGGCGGGAGTCCGGTGATAGCGCAGGCCGTCGGTCTCGACGACGAGGCCCAGCTCGGGCCAGAAGAAGTCGACCTCGAAGTCGTTGACAATCGCTTTGGTCAGCGGCGGCGGTAGCCCTGCAGCGGCTGCGATCGGTCGGAAGAGAAGCTCTAGGTCGGAGTCGGAGAGGCGGAAGGTATGGCGGTCGAGCAGCGTGCGGAGCGGCCGGACTCCTGGCTCGCCGGCAAAGCTCTCGAGCTCGTCCCGCAGTTCCTCCGGGTGTATGAGGTCCCGCTTGTCAGCATCATTCACCGCCCGCTCGAGCGCTGAGGCGTCGAGTTCGGTCGCCAGGTCGACAAGCGTACGCGCCGGTCGCGTTACTGCAATGCCGTCTACGCAAACGATGTCGCTTGACGGGAGCGACGGCCGGCGCCTTGCGTGGATTCCGGCATGTCGGGGTTCACGGGGCCGTCGCAAGCTGATCTCGATGCATGCGTCTCGTTCACTGCGGATTCCCCACAGCGCGGCTGCGCTGTGGTGGCTCAGCGCAGCTCCCTCTCCACATGCAAGAACTGCCGCCATCCAACGCCGCCTGGGGGTCAGCCGCGGCCAGCCAACCGCGTAAACGCCGCGCCAAACGGGATGCAGTCGCCCTGTGGCGAGACGATGCTCGATCGCCCGCGATCCAAAGCCGAGTGCGAGCAGTTGCCGTCGGGTAACAATCCCATGCTGCCTACCCGCAAGCGCCCATGCTCGTGCACTCCGCGTATCCGACTTTGACCCCGCCATTGCGGGGTAAAAGTCGGCAGCGATCGAAAGTCTCCCCCCGGCGTCCGCACAGAACGCATATAAGGCTTGGATGGACATCGGTTTCGGCGAGGCCGTGCTGCTCTTCGGCGGCCTGCTCGCAGTGGTGGCTGCCCTCTCCGGCTTGATCCGGGGGACGATGCTCTCGGCCTCGGTGCTCTCGGTCGGGCTCGGCATCGGACTCGCCGCGACCGACGTGGTCAGCGTCGACGCGACCGACCAGTCGATCGTCGAGCTGATCGAGCTGGCGCTGATCCTCACCCTCTTCTCCGATGGGATGTTCGTCGAGCGCGAGTTGCTGCGCCGCCACTGGAGCCCGGTCGCGCGGGCGCTGGTGATCGCGATGCCGATCACGATGGCGCTGCTGGCGCTCGCCGCGAAGGCGCTCTTCCCCGAGCTGAGCTGGGCTGAGGCGTTTCTGCTTGCCGCGGTGCTCTCGCCCACCGACCCGGTCGTCACCTCGGCCGTGGTCACCTCCCGCCTCGTCCCCAGCGCCGTCCGCCACACGCTCAACCTCGAGTCCGGACTCAACGACGGCCTGGCGCTTCCCTTCGTCCTCTTCTTCCTCGTCCTCGCCTCACCGGGCGGGGATGCCGGCGCCGAAGCGGCGAAGCTCGCCGGCGAGGCGGTCGTCGGCGCCGCGATCGGCCTCGGCCTCGGGGCGCTCGGCGGCCGCCTCCACCACCGGCTCCCCGGCGGCGGTTTGACCGCCCGCTACGAGGGGATCTACGCGGTCGGCTTCGCCCTCGTCGCTTTCGGTCTCGCCGACGTCACCTTCGGCAACGGGTTGATCGCCGCCTTCGTCTGCGGGATCGCGATGGGGGCGACCGAGCGCGACGTCCCCCAGGGCTTCGTCGAGTTCGCCGAGAACTCCAGCGCGATCCTCCAGGTGCTGACCTTCTTCGTCTTCGGCGCGTTGATCGTCGCCACTGGCTTCCACCACGAGATCCCGCCGCTGGTCGTCTTCGTCGTCTTCGCGCTGCTGGTCGCCCGTCCGGTCGCGGTGATGCTCTCCTTCCTGCGCACCGGGTTGCCACGACCGCAGAAGCTGTTCATGGCCTGGTTCGGGCCGAAGGGCGTCGCCTCGATGCTCTTTGCTCTCTTCGTGCTGAAGTCGCAGGTCGGCAACGGCGAGCTGATCTTCGACGTCGCCGCGATAGCGATCATTACCTCCATCGTCGCCCACGGCTTAACCGACACCTTAGGCGCTCGCTGGTTAGACCAATCCCGGTAGGGGTGGAGCGTCTTGTACCGGGATTGGTCTACGCAGCAACGCCGGCCAGCCGCTCCTCGACCCAGCCGGTCGAGGCGATGTGCTTGCTCATCCCGAGCTGCTTGGGTTCGGCGCCCAGTGCCAGGCCAACCAGCTGGGGCAGGTGCAGGACGGCGAGGCCGAGATCGCGGTTGACGACCTTGGCCGCCTCGGGCTGCTGCATGTCGAGGTTGAGGTGGCAGAGGGGGCAGGGGGTGACCAGGCAGTCGGCGCCGGCGTCGAGTGCGTCGCCGACGTGGGTGCCGGCCTGCCGCAGCGAGGTCTCGCGGTTCGTCGTGATTACCGGGAAGCCGCAGCATTTGCGAGCCCCGTCGTACTCGACCACCTCGCCGCCCAGCGCCTCGATCACCTGCTCCAGGTAGAGGTCGCGATCGGGGAACTCGTCGTAGCCCAGCCGCTCCTTCGGCCGCACCACGTAGCAGCCGTAGAAGGGGCCGACCCGCAATCCGGAGAGCGGCCGCACGACCTTCTCGGCGAGCCGGTCGAGCCCGTAGTCCTCGACCAGCAGCCAGAGGAAGTTTTTGTTGGTGAAGCCGTCCTTGCCCTTCTCG
Organism: uncultured Solirubrobacterales bacterium; assembly: GCA_963706605.1. GTDB lineage: Bacteria > Actinomycetota > Thermoleophilia > Solirubrobacterales > 70-9 > VRUE01. The sequence continues at coordinate 639,611 of OY970165.1, read as the reverse complement.
TAGGCGAGTCCCTGGCCGCTCAGCACCTCGTTGATGTGGGCGCGGTAGGAGGAGTCGGCGTCGAGTCGCTGCTGGCACTCCGACTGGGCGCCCTGGCAGGTCGAGCAGATGTTCATCATCGCCAGGCCGGTCTGCTGGGCGAGGGCGAAGGTGCGCGCATTGAGCGTGTCGGCGAGCTCCTGGTTGTGCTCGGCGATGATCCCGGCGCCGCAGCAGTTGGCGCGGTCGAGTTCGACCAGCTCGATGCCGAGCCGCTCGCCGACCAGCGCCATCGAGCCGTGCAGCTCGGGGGTGAAGCCGCGCGAGACGCAGCCGGGCCAGTAGGCGACCTTGATCTGGCCGTCGCTCATGACTCCTCGCTTTCCGTTGCAGCCTTGTCCTCGTCCGTCAGGATCGCGGCGGTCGGCTCGTCGGGCTCGGGTTCGACGTCGTCCTCACCCTTGATGTAGATGTTGAATTCCTCACGGTGCTCCTCGGCGTGCTTGTAGATCGCCTTGACCTCGTCCTGGGCGCCGCCCGGGAGCTTCGGGTGGATGCCCGGAATCACCTTCGCGGGGGAGCGCGCCTTGCCGGTCTTGATCGCACGCAGCACCGTCGGCAGCGACTCGACCAGACCCTTGATCGCCGCTCTGGTCGGTTTCAGCTTGCCTTTGACGCCGGGAGCGTAGGACTCCTGTACCAGCAGGGCCTCGTCGTTGGTGCCCTTCTTCTCGATCATGTTGACGAAGGCGTTGACGTGGTTGTGGCCGTTGTTGGGGTCGACGATCCCCTCCTCGCCGGCTTTGCGGCGCAGCCGCATGATCTGGTCCATCGGCGCGACCCCCTTCGGGCAGGCGTCGATGCAGCTGAAGCAGTGGGTGCAGTCGTAGATCCCGTGCGGGTCCTCGGTGAGGTCGTGGAGGCGCTCCTTCGTCTCCGCGTCGCGTGGGTCGCCGACGAAGCGATAGGCCTTGGCCAACGCCGCTGGGCCGATGAAGTCGGGGTCTGCTTCCATCGAGAGGCAGGAGGAGACGCAGGCGCCGCACTGGATGCAGGCCATCGACTGGGTGATGTCGATCATCGACTCCGGATCGACCACGTACTCGCGCTCGGGCGGCTCGCCGTGCGGCAGCAGCCACGGCGTGACGCGGCGGATCTTCTCCCAGTGAGTCGACTCCATGTCGGTGATCAAATCCTTGATCACGGGCATGTTGCCCATCGGCTCGACGACGATTGGGGCGTCGCCGCCGTTGCGACGATTGGCCGCCTCGTGTGCCTCGCCGATCTGGGTCTTGCAGCCGAGCCCCGACTGACCGTTGATCTTCATCCCGCAGGAGCCGCAGATCGCCGCGCGGCAGGAGCAGCGGACCGAGAGCGAGCCGTCGTCGCGGTCCTTTGCCTGCAACAGCCCGTCGAGGACCGAGAGCGTGGGGTCGAGCTCGACCCCGAACTCCTCCCAGTAGGGCCCCTCGCCACTCTCGGGCTGGTAACGACGGACTTTCAGCGTGTACTCGGCCATCGTCCTAGTACTTCCTCTCTTCGGGTTCCCACTGGGTGATCGTCACCTCTGAGTATGAGATCTCCGGCTCGTCGTCCCCCAGTTGCAGGTCGATGTGTTTGAGCCACTCCTCATCATTGCGCTCCGGGAAGTCGGTCCTGTACTGGGCGCCGCGACTCTCCTTGCGCTCCAGCGCGGCGACGCAGGTGCACTCGGCGTTGTCGAGCATGTAGCCGAGCTCGATCGCCCCCAGCATGTCCTGGTTGAAGACGCTGCCCTTGTCGTCGATGTAGGCGGAGGCAGCCTCCTGCTTGAGCCTGCGCACGGTCTCCAGCGCCGCTTGGATCCCCGCCTCGTCGCGGAAGACGGCGACCTGCTTGTCCATCGTCTCGCCCAGCTCCTGCTTGATCTCCGAGACGCGCCGGCCGGATCCCTTCTCACGCGCCGCGATCGCCTCGATCGAGGACTGCTCGGCCTCCAGCGTCCCCCGCGAGGGACGCGAGCCCTCGATCCGCTTGGCGCGGGCGGCGGCGTCGGCGCCGGAACGACGGCCGAAGATCAGCGTGTCGAGCAGCGAGTTGGCGCCCAGCCGGTTGCCGCCGTGGACCGATACGCACGCCGTCTCGCCCGCTGCGTAGAGGCCGGGGATGTCGGTGCGCCCATCGACGTCGGTCTTGACGCCGCCCATCGTGTAGTGGTTGCCGGGCTTGATGTGGATCGGTTCGCGGGTGATGTCGACGCCGGCGAAGTCGCGACCGACGAGGACGATCTCGCGCAGCGCCTCGTGGATCCGCTTCTTCGGGACCACGGTGATGTCGAGAGCCACGGTGCCGTCGGGGAAGCCGCGGCCCTCGTTGATCTCGGTCTGCTCGGCGCGGGAGACGACGTCGCGCGAGGCGAGTTCCATCTTGTTCGGCGCGTAGCGCTCCATGAAGCGTTCGCCCTTGGCGTTGAGCAGGTGGGCGCCCTCACCGCGGGCGCCCTCGGTGATCAGGAATCCCTTGCCGGCCAGCGTCGTCGGGTGGTACTGGATCATCTCCATGTCCATCAGCTTGGCGCCGACCCGGTAGGCCATCGCGATCCCGTCGCCGGTGCAGATCAGCGCGTTGGTGGTCGGCTTCCACGCCTGGCCGTTGCCGCCGCAGGCGAGGATCACCGCCTTCGCCGTGAACAGCTGCATCGAGCCGTCGGCGATGTTGCGGGTGACGACGCCGCAGCACTCGCCGCTCTCGTCCATCGCCAGCGCCGTGCAGAACCACTCCTCGTAGCGGGCGACCTGCTCCGAATGCTTCATCAGCTGCTCATACAGGACGTGCATGATCGCCTGGCCGGTGATGTCGGCGACGTAGTAGGTGCGGGCGGCGGAGGCGCCGCCGAAGGCGCGGGTGCCGAGCTTGCCTTCCTCGTTGCGGTGGAAGGTGACGCCGAGGTGCTCGAGGTGGAGGATCTCCTCCGGCGCCTCCTGGCACATGATCGAGATCGCGTCCTGGTCGCCGAGGTAGTCGGAGCCCTTGACCGTGTCGAAAGCGTGCGACTCCCAGGAGTCGCCCGGGTTGAGCGCCGCGTTGATCCCGCCCTGGGCGGCGTTGGAGTGCGAGCGCACCGGGTGGACCTTGCTCAGGATCCCGACTGAGACCCCTTGCTCGGCGGCGGCGAGGGCGGCGCGCTGGCCAGCCAGGCCGGCACCGATCACCAGTACGTCATGCGTGGGCACGGCGGCGATCCTATAGATGGGAAATCCGACGCCGCAGTCGGAATTGACGTCTAGAGCCAGCGCTCGTCGAGGCGGCGGATCGCCGCCTCGGAGAGGCGAATCCCATCGGCGACGGTGTCGAAGTTCACGTTCTCTGCGAGGTCGTGCCACCAGTGGTAGTTGGCCGGCTGCTTGAGATCGGTGCAGCTGCAAAGGACAGCCGTCTCGTAGCCGGCGGCGAGCGGCTCGAGCCCGTCGGTTCCGCTGCGCAGCCGCAGGTTGGGGAAGAGCGGGATCCCGATTTCCTCGGCGAGGCCATCCATCAGCGCCAGCGAGCGCGGTGGGTACTCGCGCATCTTGAGGAAGCCCTCGCCGCGCAGCACCAGCAGGTGTGGAGAGCCGATCGACTCGAGGCAGAGGAAAAACGTGTTCTGCGGCGGCAGATCTGAGAAGTGGCGCTCGCCGAAAGCTTTGATCCCCTCGCTGAACGACTCCTCCGAGCCGACCGAGAGCAGGATCACCCGCAGCTCCTCGGTTGATTCGGCGAGCAGCCGCTCGGCGAGCGCGAGCAGGGCGACGACCGCCGTCCCGTTGTCATTGGCGCCGGGCACGACTTCGCGCATGCCGATCTCGGCCATCGCCGCCGCCGACCCAAGACCTAACAGAACCCCGAGTTTCGTCAGCAGGCGTTTGCCGGTCAGCGCTCCGAGCGCCGCCAGGACCGGGCCGCCGACCACGGGCGCCATCAACGGCGGGCTGGTGTCGGAGCGCTCGATCATCCCCAGCCTGTCGGCGATGTTCGGCAACTCGGGATGGAAGACGAGGCCGGAGTGGGCTGCATCGTGGTGGGCGATCACGATGACGGTCCGCTCGGCGCCGGCCGGCCCCAGCTCGCAGACGACGTTGTAGGTGGTTCGCTTGGGCAGGGCGCGGCGCAGCAGCCGTTTGCCCGGTGGGTAGTCGGATGCCATCCCCACCACCGCCGCGCCGGCCAGGGCGCCGCCGAGCAGTCTGCGCCCGCGCAGCACCGCGATCCCGCCGAACGCCCCCAGCGCAGCGCCAATCCCCAGCGGCCACCAGTAGGTGCCGTGGGCCGGCTCAGCCTCGATACGTGCCTCGGCGCCGAGCTCCGCGAAGCGCGCGACCAACCACTCGGCCGCCCGCCGCTCCCCCTCAGAAGCAGAAGGCCGCTCGATCCGCTCCAGCTCCTCAAGCCAGCCACGGACCCTCTTCTTGTCCACCGACATGGCTCGAACTTATACGGGGCCACTCGGGTGGGGGTGGAACGTCTTGTACTTTTTCCGCGGCGACAACCTCGGACGGCCGCAGCCTGTCTTCGGAAAAAGTTAAGTGGAACCCCCACCCGAGTGGCCCCGTACCATTGGCCCATGCTCGGTGGCAAACCGATAACGCTCTTCCACGTCCGCGGGATCCGCATCGAGGTCGACTGGTCCTGGTTCTTCGTCCTCTTCCTCTTCATCATCTGGCAGTCGCAGTACTACGGCGACGTGCTGGGGGAGAGCGGTTCGGCCTCGACGCCGTTCCTATTGGCGATCGCCAGCGCCTTCGGCTTCTTCGGCTCGATCGTCCTGCACGAGCTCGGCCATGCCATGGTGGCTCTGCGCAACGGCATCGGCATCGCCAGCATCCGGCTCTGGATCTTCGGTGGCATGGCGCGGATGGACCGCGAAACCGACAGGCCCGCAACCGAGTTCAAGGTCGCGATCGCCGGGCCGCTCGTGACGCTCGCCATCGGTGTCGTCCTCGTCTTGGTCGAGATCGTCGCGGCCGGCTCGCAGGGCCTCGAAGACTCCGTCCCCCTGGGCAGCATTCCGGAAACCTCCGGGGTCCTGGCGATGCTCGGATGGCTGGCGTTCATCAACTTCCTCGTCCTCGTCTTCAACCTGCTGCCGGCCTTCCCGATGGACGGAGGGCGAGTGGTGCGCGCGATCGCCTGGTGGCGGAGCGGCGACCGCACTTCGGCGACGCGCTTCGCCGCCGGACTGGGCCGCGTTTTTGCCTATCTCTTCATCGGCGGCGGCCTGCTCCTGATCTTCGTCGGCGAAATCTTCGGCGGCGTCTGGTTGGCGCTGATCGGCATGGTGATCAACGGCTCCGCCCGGGCGGCCACCTCGCAGACGGCGATCACGGGCCGGATCAGCAAGCTCCTCGTCTCAGACGTCATGGACCGCGAGCCGGTGACGATCTCCGACCAGCTCAGCGTGGAGCAGGCGCTGGACGAGTACTTCCTACGCTACCGCTGGCCCTGGTTCCCAGTCGTGGACGCCGCCCATCGCTTTCTGGGTCTGGTCGTGCGCGATAAAGCCGACGAGGTCCCGGAGACCTCCCGCACGACGTCGCTGGTTGCGGATGTCCTGGAGCGCGACGACGGCACCTTCCAGGTCCGCGACGACGCCCCGCTGGACACCCTGCTCTCCAACCGATCCCTGCGCCGCTTTGGCGCTGTATTTGCGGTCGACGCCGACGGCCGTCTCTCAGGAGTCATCACCGCCGAGCAGGTGGGTCGTGCTCTTGCGCGACGCCGCCGGCTAAGAAACTGGTTGGTGTCGCTCGATGATGCGGCCGAAATCAGTGCCGGTGGGAAGCGTGCCGAAGGCCTGGCCCCAGTCGCCGGAGAGGCGGGAGGCGCAGAAGGCGTCGGCGACCGCCTCGTCGCCGTAGCGGACGAGCAGGGAGGCCTGCAGGGCGAGGGCCATCCGTTCGACGATGCGACGGGCTCGCGACTCGATCGTCTCGATGTCGCCGGGGATCTCGGCTCGCAGTGAGGAGACGTAGGCATCGAGCTTCGGTTCTGCCCCCGCCCCCTCCAGTACCTCGGCGAAGAACGCCTCGATGGAGGCTGGGTTCTTGACCATCGCCCGCAGCACGTCGAGGCACTGGACGTTGCCCGAGCCCTCCCAGATCGAGGCAAGCGGAGCCTCGCGGTAGAGGCGCGGCATGCCCGACTCCTCGACGTAGCCGTTGCCGCCCAGGCACTCCAGGCACTCGACCGCGTGCCAGGGCGCACGCTTGCATAGCCAGTACTTGAGCACGGCGTTGGCGAGGCGGCTGGAACTCGCACCGCCTCCTCGTCGCCGGCCGCTACCTCGTCGTAGGCGCGGGCCAGCCGCATCGCCGCGACCGTCGCCGCCTCGGATTCGACGCAGAGGTCGGCGAGCACGTTGCGCATCAGCGGCTGGTCGATCAGGTCCGTTGCCGAAGGCGGCCCGGTGCGCGGTGTGGTTGAGGGCCTGCACGACTCCGGCCCGGTAGCCGGTGGCGGCGCCGATCACGCAGTCGAGACGGGTGTGGTTGACCATCTCGATGATCGTCGGCACGCCGCGTCCCTCCTCGCCGACCATCCGCGCCCAGGCGCCGCGGAACTCGACCTCGCTGGAGGCGTTGGAGCGGTTGCCGAGCTTGTCCTTGAGCCGCTGGATGTGGAAGGCGTTGCGCTCGCCGTCCGGGGTCCAGCGCGGCATCAGGAAGCAGGAGATGCCCGAGTCGGTCTGGGCGAGGACGAGGAAGGCGTCGCACATCGGCGCCGAGCAGAACCACTTGTGGCCGACGATCTCGTACTCGGCCCCCGGCCCGCCGCCGTTCAGAGGCGTCGCCGTGGTCGTGTTGGCGCGCACGTCGGAGCCGCCCTGCTTCTCGGTCATCGCCATCCCGCAGAGGGCGCCGCTCTTGCGATCGGCCGGCATCGAGCGCTCGTCGTAGTCGAGCGAGAGGAAGCGCTCCTCCCACTCCGCGGCCAGCTCGGGCTGTTTGCGCAGCGCCGGGATCGCCGAGTAGGTCATCGAGATCGGGCAGCCGACGCCGCTCTCGGCCTGCATCAGCAGCGTGAACATCGCGGCGCGGGCGACGTGGGCGCCGGGTCCCGGCTCGCGCCAGGGCGAGGCGTGCAGGCCGTGGTCGACCCCGATCCGCATCAGTTCGTGCCAGGAGCTATCGAACTCGACCTCGTCGACGCGGTTGCCGTAGCGGTCGTGGGTGCGCAGCTCGGGCTTTTTCTCGTTCGCCTCGAAGCCCCAGCGGATCGTCTGCCGAGAGCCGCAGATCGCCCCCAGCTCGCGCGCCTTCTCCTCGGCCCAGCCGGCGCCCTCGCGCTTCAGCGCCTCCTCAAGGGCGCGGTCGGCGTCGAAGGAGTTGTAGTCCTCCAGCGGCGGCGGCTGGTTGAAGACCTGGTGGGTGCTGCCCGACTGGCGCTCGACCGTGGCCATCGCCCGGATTGTGGCATCGATAGCATCGCCGCGCCCGTGGCCGAGAAGATCCAAGTCGAGAACCCGGTCGTCGAGCTCGACGGCGACGAGATGACCCGGATCATCTGGTCGTTCATCAAAGAGCAGCTGATCCTTCCCTATCTCGATCTCGAGCTGGTCTATTTCGACCTCGGGATCGAGAGCCGCGACGCGAGCGAGGACCGGATCACGGTCGAAGCGGCGGAAGCGATCAAGCGGCACGGCGTCGGCGTCAAGTGCGCGACGATCACCCCCGACGAGGCGCGGGTCGAGGAGTTCGGCCTGAAGGAGATGTACCGCTCGCCGAACGGGACGATCCGCAACATCCTCGGCGGCGTCATCTTCCGCGAGCCGATCGTGATCTCCAACGTGCCGCGGCTGGTGCCGGGCTGGACCAAGCCGATCGTGATCGGCCGCCACGCCTTCGGCGACCAGTACCGGGCCACCGACATGGTCGTCCCCGGCGAGGGGACGCTGACCCTGACCTACACGCCCAAGGACGGCTCCGAGCCGGTCGAGCTCGACGTCTACGACTTCCCGGGCGGCGGCATCGCGATGGCGATGTACAACCTCGACGACTCGATCCGCGACTTCGCCCGCGCCTCGATGCGCTACGGCCTGGAGCGCGGCTACCCGGTCTACCTCTCGACCAAGAACACGATCCTGAAGCGCTACGACGGCCGCTTCAAGGACCTCTTCGCCGAGGTGTACGAGGACTGAGTTCAGGACCGAGTTCGAGGCGAAGGGGATCTGCTACGAACACCGGCTGATCGACGACATGGTCGCCGCCGCGCTGAAGTGGGAAGGCGGCTACGTATGGGCCTGCAAGAACTACGACGGCGACGTGCAGTCCGACACCGTCGCTCAGGGATTCGGCTCGCTGGGGCTGATGACCAGCGTCCTGATGAGCCCCGACGGCAAGACGGTCGAGGCCGAGGCGGCGCACGGAACCGTCACCCGCCACTACCGCCAGCACCAGGAAGGCAAGCCGACCTCGACCAACCCGATCGCATCGATCTTCGCCTGGACGCGCGGGCTCGCTGCCCGCGGTCGCCTCGATCAGACCCCAGACGTGTCACGGTTCGCCGCGACGCTCGAGCAGGTCTGCATCGAGACGGTCGAGAGCGGCAAGATGACCAAGGACCTGGCCCTGCTCGTCGGGCCCGACCAGCAGTACCTGACGACGCAGGAGTTTCTCGCCGCGATCGACGAGCGCCTGCAGTCGCGCGATGGCGTCCTAGATCATCCAAACCACGACTTCAGGAGACGATCACGTGAGCACCCCCGTCAAAGTCACCGTCACCGGCGCCGCCGGGCCAGATCGGCTACGCGCTGCTGTTCCGTATCGCCAGCGGCCAGATGCTCGGTCCCGACACCCCGGTCGAGCTGAGCCTGCTGGAGATCCCCGACGCGGTCAAGGCCGCCGAGGGCACCGCGATGGAGCTCGACGACTGCGCATTTCCCGCTGCTGAGCCGCATCGACATCTTCGACGACCCGAAGCAGGCGTTCGACGGCTGCAACGTCGGCCTGCTGGTCGGCGCCCGCCCGCGTGGGCCGGGCATGGAGCGCGCCGACCTGCTCGAGGCCAACGGCGGCATCTTCAAGCCGCAGGGCGAGGCGATCGCAGCGGGCGCAGCCGACGACGTCAGGGTGCTGGTGGTCGGCAACCCCGCCAACACCAACTGCCTGATCGCGATGTCGAACGCCGACGGCGTCCCGCGCGAGCGCTTCACCGCGATGATGCGCCTCGACCACAACCGGGCGATCGCCCAGCTCGCCAACAAGCTCGGCAAGCCGGTGACGGCGGTCACCAAGATGACCGTCTGGGGCAACCACTCGACCAGCCAATACCCGGACCTGGTCAATGCCGTGGTCGACGGCTCGAGTGCCTGGGACGCGGTCGACGACGAGGCCTGGATCGGCGAGGAGTTCATCCCGCGAGTCGCCAAGCGCGGTGCCGAGATCATCGATGCCCGCGGCGCCTCCAGCGCGGCCTCAGCGGCCAATGCCGCGATCGACCACGTTCACGACTGGGTTCTCGGCACCCCGGAGGGAGACTGGGTGTCGATGGGGGTTCCCTCTGACGGCTCCTATGGGATCGAGGAGGGGATCGTCGCCGGCCACCCCTGCAGCTGCTGCGGATGGCGAGTGGAAGGTGGTCGAGGGACTCGAGGTACCGGAGTTCTCACGCGCCCGCATTGACGCCACCATCGCCGAGTTGCGCGACGAGCGCGACGCCGTCAGCAAGCTCGGGCTGATCTAGACCCGAAACGCAAAGAGGCCGGCCCATCGGGGCCGGCCTCTTTCAAAGTCGCTGCCTCGGGACCGCTATTTGGAGGGGAAGTACTGACGCCCTTTCTTCTTCACCCTTCCCTCTTTCTCCATGTCACCGAGGACCCGGTAGAGGTAGTTGGGCTTGATTTTCATCGTCTTGGCGATGTCCGAGGCGCTGATGCCGGGATTGCCCTCGACCAAGGCCACGGCCTGGTCGGCGCGGGTGCCTTTGCGGCGTCGACGGCGCCGCGGAGCAGCCGCGAGAAGCAGCAGCTTTCGTGCCCGAGCCACGCGGGACGGCCCGGACGGCGGCCGGGACGACCGGTGACTTTCCCGCCCAGCTCGGCGAGGGCACGCTCGAGGCGCTTACGCTCGTCGTCCAGCTCGGCGAGGCGCTTCGTGACCAGATCGCGGGCCTCGTCGAGTACGTGAGTGGTGCTTGGCATCTCGTTCCTTTCGTCCGGTCGCGTTTCGCTGCACCGGAATCACATAGGCAGGTCTACGAACCGCAGTGTTGCACAGTCACTGTGACTGTGAACAGACACCTGGCCACTTTGGCCTACGGCACCCTGACTACTTGGACACGACTAAGAAAGTTAACGTCGCGTCAGGCAGCACGTTCGGCCTGTCGCTCGGGTGAGATGCGAACCACATTGCGGGCCAAGCCGAGCTTCTCCATCGCGGTGATGATCAGAGCGGATGGGTCCAGCTCCCAGCGCTTCAGCCCGTGGACGGCGGAACGCGGGAAGGCGTGGTGGTTGTGGTGCCAGGACTCGCCGAGCGAGGGCAGCGCCAGCCAGAAGACGTTGGTGGAACGATCGTCGGTGTCGAAGCGCCTTTTGCCAAGGAAATGGCATACGGAGTTGACGCTCCAGGTGACGTGGTGGACGAAGAAGACCCGCACCAGACCTCCCCAGAGCAGCCCCGTTGCGGCGCCGGCGAGGCCGCCGCTGACCAGGTAGCCGGCCAAGGCCGGCAGCGCCAGGCCGAGGATGATCAGTGGGACGAACTGGCGGCTGATCGTGCGCATCCTCTGGTCCTCATACAGGTCGGGCGCGTAACGCTTCCAGTCAGCTCGACCCTGCGTCGACAGCAACCAGCCGGTGTGGGCGTGCCAGAAGCCGGCGAGCACTCCACTGAATTCCGGCGCCGTGCCCGACGTGGGGACTGTGCGGATCGCCCTCCTTCGTCGGTATGGGCATGGTGCTTGCGGTGGTCCGCGACCCAGGAGATGACTGGGCCCTGGACGGCCATCGATCCGAGCACCGCAAACAGGTACTCCATGGGTTTCGAGGTCTGAAAGGAACGGTGGGTGAGAAGGCGATGAAAGCCAACGGTTATCCCGACCGCGGTCAGTACGTACATCGCGCCGGCGATCACCAGGTCGACTGGGCTGACCAAGCGGTTCCAGAAGAGCGCCGCCGCGGCGATCGTCGCCGCGAAGGGAAGGACCACCGCCCCCAGGTTGGCGATTTTCTCGGCTCTTCCCATCTCCGTGTGCATCGCGCGGTCAAATCTATACTGAGATTAGTGAGATGATTCCAGTGGTCTTCTCAATGTTTTAAGCTAGATCTTGTTAGGTAAATGACAAATTCTGTGGAGATCAGAGGCGTGGCGCTCCCTGCCGGCCGAGGTTGCCGACCTGATCGAGCCCGAGCTTGACGCGGTCACCGCCGAGATCCTCGCCGCGATTGCCCACGAGGTTCCCGGCTATGCGCGCCCGCTGGAGGGGAGCTTTGGCCGTGGGGTGCGCAGGGGTGTGAGCGAGGCGTTGCGTCAGTTCGTCGCCCTGATTCGCGACCCGGAGGTGGGTCGCGGCGTGGGACGCGACGTCTACGTCGAGCTCGGCCGGGGTGAGTTGCGGCAGGGTCGCACGCTGGACTCGCTGCAGGCTGCATACCGGGTCGGCGCCCGGGTGGCATGGCGCCGGTTTTCAATGACGGGGCGCAGCGCGGGCCTCGACGCCGAGGTCCTCAGTCTGCTCGCCGAGGCGATCTTCGCCTACATCGACGAGCTCTCATCCGACTCGGTGGAGGGCTACGCGGAGGCGCAGGCAGAGATGGAGGACGAGCGCCGTCGCCGTGCCCGTGAGCTGGCGGCGCTGCTCGTCCGCGAGCCCGCGGCCGAGCCGGCGGACGTGGGCGCCGCGGCACAGCGCGCGGGCTGGAGCCTGCCGCGCAGCGTCGCGGCGCTGGCCTGTCCGGAGGGTGAGCTCGGAGTCGTCACGAGGAAACTGCCGGCCGACTCGCTGGCGACCGTGTTGGCGGGCGCCGGTTGCATCCTCTTTCCCGACCCCGAGGGCCCAGGTCGCAGCTCGGCACTGGAACGGGCGGCGAAACGCGTACCCCTGGCGTTGGGGCCTGCGGGCGGCCCAGCCGACCTGTCTGCCTCCTGGGCGCTGGCGAGGGCGGTGCTGCGGGCCTCGGAGGCCGGTGCGCTGCCGGCGAAGGGCCTCTTGCGCGTCGACGATCGGCTCGCCGACCTGCTGCTGTTCGAGGGAAGCGCCCTGGTCGGGCGGATCGCCGCCCGCCGCCTTGCCCCGTTTGCGTCGCTGACCGAGAAGGCGCGTGAGCGGATGCGCGAGACCGCCCTTGCCTACGTCAGGCACGAGGGCAACGCCGTGGCGATGGCCACGGGCGCTCCACGTCCACCCCCAGACCGCCCGTTACCGCACGGCACGACTGCGTGAGCTGCTCGGTGAGCAACTGGAGGACCCGGATGCCCGCTTCGAGCTGGAGATCGCGCTTCGTCACCGCAAAGTGGGACGTGCCGGTAGTTAGCCGCCCATATGGGCGGCTAACTACCGGCACGTCTAACGGCGGCGTTGGCGCGGCAGCGTGCGGAAGACGACGTCCCACAGCGGCGAAGAGACCCCGTAGCCAAAGCGGTGGTCCTGGAAGTGGTGGCGCATGTGCTGCTCCCGCAACTGCTTGCCGAGGTCGGACTTGGGCACGAAGTGGTGCACGTAGTAGTGCATGTAGTCGTAGGCGAGGTAGCCGGCGATGAAGCCGGCGAACAGCGGATAGGCCGCGGGGGTGCCGAAAATCAGGGTGAAGGCGAAGAAGAAGAGGGCGGCGAGGGGGATCGAGACCGCCGGCGGCATCACCAGGCGCAGCTTGTCGTTGGGATGGTCGTGGTGGATGCCGTGGATGATGAAGTGCATGCGGCGTCCGAACGCGTTGTCGGGCTCCCAGTGGAAGACGAGCCGGTGCAGCCAGTACTCGGTCAGGGTCCAGATGCCGACCCCGCCGAGGGTGAGCAGCGCCAGTTCCCATGCGGGCATGCCACGGCCGGCGGCCAGCCACTCCATCGCGACGACCACGGGAACAAAGATGATCGCCGGGATCGCCGGGTGCACCCGCGAGAAGAAGTTGAGGAATTCGCTCTCGAAAAGCTGCGGCGAGGCCGCAAGCTTGTCGGTGCGGTTGTGAGCCTCCATTCGTGCCCAATGGTAGCGACGGGCGGAGCCGACTCCCGCAAGACGCGGGGAAGACGTGAACAGCCTGTGTCAAGAACGTTGCGCTTTGCGGAATCAGGCGTCACGAAAGTGCAACGGCGATGGCAACATGGCCGCCGTGCCGCGCAAGAAGCAACCCAGCTGCGACGACTGCTACTTCCGCAAGAACATGCTTTGCGCGCTCGAGCTGGAGGAGCCCTGCACGACCTTCCGCCCCAACCGCCCGGAGGGCCTGGTTCCCCCTCGCCAGCCTGTCCTCCTGATGCGCCCGCCCCGTTGGGCGACGCAGTCCAGCCCCGCATAGAGAGCGGGCGGGGTCGCCTCGCCGGGTGCCTACCACCGCCTGCGGCGGTGGAATTTTGTGCCGCTTCGCGGCTGGAATCACTCTGCGGTGCCCGCTTCGCGAGGCGCCGTCGAGGCGACCCCATCCGCCCATCACAAGCCCGTGCAAAGCCAGCGCTGGCTATGTTGTTCCCCATGCCAGAGCGTGACGTATTTGCCAACTTCGCCCGGATGCGGCGGGAGATGGATCAGATGCTTGGTGGAGCTTGGGGGCGGACGACGTATGTAAGCCGCCGTAGCACCGGGTTCTCGCCCAATGTGGACGTCTACTACTGCGGTGAGCCGCAGCGGGCGGTTGTGAAGGTGGATCTTGCCGGCGTCGATCTGGGCCAGGTCGGGATCGAGGTCAGTGGACGACAGCTCGCGATCGTCGGTGAGCGGCCGGTGCAGGAGACCGAGGGCAGGGTCTACCAGCAGGTCGAGATTCCCTCGGGCCCGTTCCGCCGTGTCGTCGAGCTGCAGGTCGACGTCGACGCCGACAGCGCCAAGGCGACCTACGACGACGGCATCCTGCGGATCGAGCTGCCCCTGCGCGATCCCGCGCAGACGACGCGCCGCGTGCCGATCGGGCGCGAGTGATGGAGGGCTCTCCCGCTCTCGAAGTGGTGGAGTCGCCGCTCGACGCGGAGGACGCGATTCGAGCCAGTCAGCCGCTGCCCGACGCGCTGCCGGTCCTGCCGCTGCGCGAGACCGTCACCTTCCCCGAGACCCTTACCCCGCTGGCGGTCGGCCAGGAGCGCTCGATCAAGCTGGTCGACGACGTCCTCGGCGCCAACCGGATGCTGGTGATGGTCGCCGCCCGCGACCCCGAGGATGAGGAGCCGGGTCCCGATGGCCTCTACGAGGTGGGCGTGGTCGGGATCGTCGCGCGGATGCTGAAAATCCCCGACGGGACGCTGCGCATCCTCGTTCAGGGCACCCAGCGGGTGCAGCTCGGCCCCTACGTCGCCGAGGAGCCCTACCTGGTGGCGCGGATCGCCGAGTTGCCGGACACAGTCGAGGAAGGTCCCGAGCTGGAGGCGCTCACCCGCAACGTGCAGCGCACCTTCTCGGAGATCGTCGAGCACATCCCCTACCTGCCCGAGGAGCTGCAGATGGCGGTCGCGAACCTCGACGACCCGGCGGCGCTCGGCCATCTGATCGCCGGCGCGCTGCGGATCTCCACCGAGGAAAAGCAGGAGCTGCTGGAGGAGGTCGACGTCGCGGCGCGCCTGCGCCGTCTCTCTCAGATCCTCGCCCGCGAGCTCGAGGTGGTCCAGCTTGGCAGCCAGATCCAGTCGCAGGTGCAATCAGAAGTCGACAAAGGCCAGCGCGAGTTCTTCCTGCGCCAGCAGCTGAAAGCGATCCAGGACGAGCTGGGGGAGGGCGACGAGCAGCAGGCCGAGGTCAACGAGCTGCGCCAGAAGATCGAGGAGGCCGAGCTGCCCGAGCAGGCGCTGAAAGCCGCCGAGCGCGAGCTCTCGCGGCTGGAGAAACTGCCCCCGGCGGCGGCCGAGCACGGCGTCATCCGCACCTACCTCGAGTGGCTGGTCGAGTTGCCCTGGTCGAAGTGGACCGAGGACAACCTCGACATCCCCCACGCCCGCGAGGTGCTCGACGCCGACCACTACGACCTGGAGAAGGTCAAGGACCGGATCCTCGAGTACCTGGCCGTGCGCAAGCTGAAGCCCGACTCGCCCGGACCGATCCTCTGCTTCGTCGGCCCACCGGGTGTCGGCAAGACCAGCCTCGGGCGTTCGATCGCGCGGGCGCTGGGGCGCGAGTTCGAGCGGATATCGGTCGGCGGGGTGCGCGACGAGGCCGAGATCCGCGGTCACCGCCGCACCTACATCGGGGCGCTACCGGGCACGATCATCCGCGCCCTGCGCGACGCCGGCTCCCGCAACCCCGTCTTCATGATCGACGAGATCGACAAGATGGGCGCCGACTTCCGCGGCGATCCCTCCTCGGCGATGCTGGAGGTGCTCGACCCGGCCCAGAACGACACCTTCCGCGATCACTACCTCGACCTCGAGTTCGACCTCTCCGAGGTCCTCTTCATCGCCACCGCGAACATCCTCGACACCGTTCCCGGCCCTTTGCAGGACCGGATGGAGACGATCGAGCTGGCCGGCTACACGCTCGAGGAGAAGCGCCACATCGCCCGCCGCTACCTGGTCCCGCGGCAGATCGAGGCAAACGGGCTGAAGCCCTCGCAGATCGAGTTTGCGGACTCGGCGCTGACCGCGATCATCGAGGAGTACACGCGTGAGGCCGGCGTTCGCAACCTGGAGCGCCAGATCGGCACGATTTGCCGCAAACTGGCGCGCGAAGTCGCCGAGGGCAAGGCGCCGAGCAAGGTGAAGGTCTCGGGGAAGCGGGCGCGCGAGCTGCTCGGTCGCCGTCGCTTCTTCGCCGAGCAGCGCCGCCGCACCAAGGACCCCGGCGTCGCGACCGGCCTCGCCTGGACGCCCACCGGAGGCGATGTCCTCTTCATCGAGGCGACCGCGATGCCGGGCTCGGGCAATCTGACGATCACCGGCCAGCTCGGCGACGTTATGAAGGAGTCGGCGCAGGCGGCGCTCTCCTACGTGCGCGGGCACTGGAGGGAGGCGGCGCCCGAGCTCGCCGAGGGCTGGTTTGCCGACAACGACATTCACATCCACGTGCCGGCCGGTGCGGTGCCGAAGGACGGGCCTTCGGCGGGTGTGGCGATGACGGTGGCGCTGGCCTCCTTGATTTCCGGCCGACCGGTCCGCAACGATGTCGCGATGACTGGCGAGGTGACTCTGACCGGGCAGGTGTTGCCGATCGGCGGCCTCAAGGAGAAGTCGCTGGCCGCGCAGCGGGCCGGGATCAAGCGGGTGATCGTGCCCGGGCGCAACGAGGGCGACGTCGCCGAGATCCCCGAGCAGGAGCGCAGCGAGCTGGAGTTCGTCTTCGTGGACGAGGTCTCCAAAGCGATCGACGCGGCTCTGGCCTGAGGCGTCATGGAGGCTGCTGAGGCTCTTGGCCGGAGCGGGCTGTCCACGTATGCCGAAGCGGTTCGCGAGGCGGCACGGGCGCGCTCGCGGGTCTTCTGGATCGTCACCGGGCTGACCCTCCTTGCCGCCGCGCTGCGTTTCGCGACCCTCGGCGTTCAGTCCTACCACCACGACGAGATCGTCACCGCCAGCCGCGTGCTGCGCGACGGCTTCTGGCACGCGATGAACGCCGTCGGTTTCAGCGAGTCGGCGCCGCCTCTCTATTACGCCCTTGCCTGGGTTTGGACACAGCTGACCGGAACGGGAGAGTTCGGACTGCGCTCGCTCTCGGCGCTGGCCGGAGTGGCGACGGTGCCGGTCGCCTACGGGCTCGGTGCCGAGCTGCGCGGGAAGCGGGCGGGGATCGTCGCCGCGGCGCTGGTCGCCGTCAACCCGATGCTCCTCTGGTACTCGCAGGAGGCCCGCGGTTACGCCCTGTTGACCTTTCTCACCGCCGTCGCCGCCCTCTACTTCGTCCGCGCCCTAGGGGACGTGCCGGTAGTTAGCCGCCCATATGGGCGGCTAACTACCGGCACGTCCCCGGGGCGAAAGGACTTAAGGCGTTGGGGGGTCTTCTCGGCGCTCGCGCTCGCGACCCACTACTTCGCGATTTTCCCGATTGCGCTCGAGGCGGTCTGGCTGTTGTGGCGACGCCGTCGTGAGGCGTTGGCCGGCCTCTGGATCGTCGCCCTCGCCGGCCTGGCGTTGGCGCCGCTGGCGATCCATCAGATGTCGCTCGGCCACGCCGAGTGGATCGGCGGGCGCAGCCTCGGGCACCGGCTCTGGGAGACGGGCGTCAGCTTCGTCGTCGGCGAGACCGGCGACATCATCGCCCGGCCCGAGACCGTGTTGCCGGCGGCGGTCCCGCTGGCTGCCTGTGTCGCCGCACTGCTCCTGCTCGTCTTCCGCGGCGAGCGCGGCGAGCGGCTCGCCGCCGGGCGGATGTTGGCGCTCGCCGCCGTCACCGTCGTCGTGCCGCTCGCCCTGGCGCTGCTCGTCGACAAGGATTACGTGATCGCCCGCAACCTGCTTCCGGCGCTGGTGCCGCTGCTGGTCGCGGTGGCGATCGGCGCGACACTGCGCGGCGCCCGTCGCAGCGGCGCCGCCGTCGCCTCGGTGCTGGTTCTCTACTCGCTCGGGTTCTGCGTCTGGGCGAGCTTCTCCTCGGCGCTCCAGCGTCCCGACTGGAGTGCCGTCGCTGCGCAGCTGGGAGAACCCAAGGCGCCTCGGGCGATGGTCACCTGGACGCTCGGCGCCGCGTCTCTGCGCTACTACCTCTCGACCGGTTCCTTCCAGGCCCAGCCCGCGGACGGCTTCTCCTGGAACGTCCACGAGGTCGACTTCATCTCCGACGGCCCGGCGCCGCCGGTCCCGGTGCGCCTGCTCGGCCCTCGGTTCCGCCAGGCCGGCTACGAGCGGGTCGGTCGCCTCTACGTGAGGCGCTACACGATGCCCGGTCCGGATCTCGCCCACCTGCGATTGGGCATGGTGCGCGATGCCCAGCTCAACTTCCGCAGCAACGGGGTCCTGCTGGATGGAATCGGTTCGCCCTGATCCACCTAACCATCGAGATGTCGTAGTTCTTCCCGGTACGCGGGATCAGCTGCGACCGCGGTTTGGAGTTATCCTGAGCGTCCCCAGGAGATCCAGCGAGGAGAAGGCATGAGCAAGACCAAGGCGACCCACCCCGCCGATCGCGCCGCCGACGTGTACTCGACCGCGCGCGAAAACCCATACGTGCAGCGCCTGATCGAGGACGAAGAGCTTCGCGACAGCCTCCGCAACGCCTTCGAAGCGGCGCGAGGCGCCTACAGCCGCGCGACCGGCAACGGCAAGGGAACGGTCAAGGCCGTGACCAGCGACAAGAAGGTGCAAAAGGACCTGCGTTCCGCCGCCGAGAACCTGCGCGATGCATCCGAGCAGCTGCGGGCGCCGAGGAAGCGCAAGAAGAGCCGCCTCGGTCGTCTCATCCTCTTCGGAATGGTCGCCGGGGCGATCGCGTTGGTGCTCAGCGAGGGCGCCCGCAAGACCGTGCTCGACGCGCTCTTCGGCGCCGAGGAGGAGTTCGAGTACGACAGCACGACCAGCATCAACGGCGCCTGACGCCGCCGCTCGCCGGGCGGAACACCCGGCTCGCGCCCTAGACTGAACCGATGGAGGCAGCGACCAAAGAGCGCGAGCTGAGCGGTGAAAAGGCGCAGCGGATCATCGACGCCATGCGCGATAGCGTCGCCAAGCGCGGTGCCGCCGGCTCCACCTTCGAGCACGTCGCCCGCGAGGCGGGTGTAAGCCGCGGCCTCCTCCACTATTACTTTGGCACCAAGGAGCGGTTGCTGGTCGAGGTCGTCCGCCGCGACGCCGAGATCCGCGTCGCCCGCCTCGACGAGCCGCTGGGCAAGGCGGAGACGGTCGACGACGTGGTCGACGTGCTGGTCGCCAGCCTCACCGACCTGATCGAGAACGAACCGGCCTTCTTCCTGCTTCTCTACGAGCTGTTCAGCGCCGGGCGGCGCAATCCCGACATCCAGCACGAGGTCGGTCAGCTGTTCGACCGCACCCGATCCCATGTCGCCGAGATCCTCGAGGCGAAGGAGCGCGAGGGCGTGCTCGGCCTGCGCTACGACGCCGAGTCGATCGTCTCCTATCTGTTCGCGGTCGGCGACGGCTTCGCCCTGCAGGCGCTCTCCGAGCCCGGCCGGGACATCAGCGCCGCTCTCGAGGCCGGGGCCGCCTCGGCCAGGTTCCTGCTCGCCGGCGAGTAGCTCCCGGTCTGGGCCCCGTCGCGTGATCTGACTCACAGACAGAGCGGGCTCGATCCGAAAAGCTGGCTAACCAGCCAATGCGTGAGTCGATGATCAAGCTCGCTGGGTTCCTGGGACGCAGGCGGCGCTTCGTATTGGTCGCCTGGGTTGCCGCGCTGGCTTTCGCTTTGCCGATCGCCTCACACCAGACTGATCACCTGACCGGCGGTGGCTTCGACGTGCCGGGCAGCCAGTCGAAGGCCGTCAGCGACTCCCTCGAACAGGACTTCGGCAGCGATGCAGACGGCATCGTGGTCCTGCTGCGAGCCGAGTCAGGCTCGACGTCGGGTCAGCGTGCGGCTGCCGTCGGCCGCGTTCGTCGGGCCGTGGCCGAGCTCGACCGGGTGACGCTCTCGCCATCGGTCGCCCGCCGCGCCGAGGCGCAGCTGCAGCGAACCGGAGTTGCGATGCTGCCGCTGCGCAGCGACCAATCCTCCGACCTGCTGATCGACTCGGCCGGCACCCTGCGCGCCGATCTGAACCCGGGCGAAGCGGAGGGCGGCGTGACCACGTACCTGGCGGGCCAGCCGACGATCTGGGCCGGCATGCAGGAGCTCTCCAAGAAGGACCTGGCGAAGGCCGAGGCGGGAGGCTTCCCGATCGTCGCGTTGATCCTGCTCGTCGTCTTCGGCTCCCTGGCTGCCGCGGCGCTGCCGCTGGCGCTGGGCTTCATCAGCGTCATCGTCACCGGCGCCCTCATCTACTTCATCTCCCTCCACATGGAGACCTCGGTGTTTGTCACCAACATGGCCTCGATGATCGGGATCGGGGTCGCGATCGACTACTCGTTGTTCATTCTCGCCCGCTATCGCGAGGAGCGCCGGGCGGGGCGCAGTCAGGAGGAGGCGCGGGCGGAGGCGCTCGCCACCTCGGGCCTGGCGGTCACCTTCTCCGGCCTCGCCGTGATCGTCTCCCTCGCCGGCCTCTGGATGGTCGACAACCAGGCGCTGCGCTCGATGGCGCTCGGTGCGATGACCGTGGTCGCCGTCTCGATCCTCACCGCGACGACCCTGCTGCCGGTGCTGATCGCGATGCTGGGTGACCGGGTCATGCCCGGCGGCGTCGTCGCCCGCGTGCTCTCCTTCTTCAAGGGCCGGGTCTTCCGACGGCCGG
The DNA here is from genome assembly GCA_963706605.1 of uncultured Solirubrobacterales bacterium. Lineage (GTDB taxonomy): Bacteria > Actinomycetota > Thermoleophilia > Solirubrobacterales > 70-9 > VRUE01. The sequence goes on along the minus strand of OY970165.1, from coordinate 619,210 downwards.
AGCGGCCCGTCACGAACGAGTCGGCCTTTTGGCAGGGCTGGACCGCGCGGGTGATGGCCCGGCCCTGGACCGCCGTGATCGGGGTCAGCGCTGTGCTCCTGTTCCTGGCGATCCCGGTGCTCTCGTTGACCACCGGGACCCAGGCTCTCAGCCAGTTCCCCAAGGACAGCGACGTCCGGGTCGGCAACGAACTGGCTTCGAAGCAGCTCGGCGGCGGCACCGATCCGGTGCAGATAGTCGCCTCCTTCGATGCCCCGCGCACCACCGGCGAGATGCGCCCAGTTGTGGCCGGGTTTGTGCGCAGGGTCGAAGCGACCCCCGGCGTCAGCTCGGTTGCGCCACCGGCTTTTGCCGCCGATAGCGTCTTGATCCAGGCGACGCCACGGGCTCCGAGCGAGTCCGACGCGGCGACCGCGCTGGTCGACCGCCTGCGCGACTCGGTCGTGCCCGTCACCCGGCTGAACAGCGTCGCCACCGTCAACGTCGGCGGCGAGACGGCGCGCAGTCACGACGTGCGCCGTCTGATCGCCGGCTCGATGTGGAAGATCATCGTTTTCGTGCTGGCGCTCAGCTTCCTCGTCCTGATGGTGATGCTGCGCTCACTGCTGCTGCCGTTGAAGGCGGTGCTGATGAACCTGCTCTCGATCGGCGCCGCCTACGGCGTCCTCGTCGCCGTTTTCCAGTGGGGCTGGTTCGACAGCCTGCTCGGGTTCGAAAACCAGGGGGCGCTGGACACGATCAACGTGCCGCTGATCTTCGCCGTCGTCTTCGGCCTCTCGATGGACTACGAGGTCTTCCTGATGTCGCGCATCCGCGAGCGCTACATGGAGCACGGGGACAACGAGCGGGCCGTTGCCGAGGGCCTCTCCTCCAGCGCCCGCACGATCTCCTCGGCGGCGCTGATCATGACCTGCGTCTTCGCCGTCTTCGTGCTCACCGGTGTGCCCTCGATCAAGGAGCTGGGTCTCGGTTGCGCGGTGGCGATCGCACTGGACGCGACGCTGGTGAGGCTGATCCTGGTCCCCGCCGCGATGAAGCTGCTTGGCGACTGGAACTGGTGGATGCCCTCCTGGCTCGACCGCCTGCTGCCCGACCTCTCCTTCGAGGGCGGTGCCAGCGAGCCCGCGGCCGCCGAAGCCTGAGGTCCCGGTGCGCCAGACGTGCCGGGACTTGAGCCCCCATATGGACCGCAAACTCCCGGCACGTCCCCATAGGATTGGGAGGTGACCGAGGATCTGGCATTCGCGGGAGCGGCAAGGCAGGCGGAGATGGTGCGGGCGGGGGAGGTCTCGCCGACCGAGCTGGTGCGGATGTGTCTGGATCGGATCGCCCGGCTCGATCCGCAGCTGAACTCGTTCCGGGTGGTGCTTGCCGAGCGGGCGCTGCTCGAGGCCGAGCAGGCGGAGGCGCGCCTGAAGGCCGGCGAGGAGCGGCCGTTGCTGGGGGTGCCGATCGCGCTCAAGGACGAAGTCGACCTGGCCGGCGAGCTGAACACGCACGGCACCGACGCCTTCCCCGATCCGGCCGCCGCCGATTGCGAGATGGTTCGGCGCCTGCGCGAGGCGGGCGCGATCGTGGTCGGCAAGACGCACCTGCCCGAGCTGGCGATCTGCGGTTTCACCGAGTCGGCCACCTGGGGGGTGACGCGCAACCCTTGGAATCCCCAGCGCAGCCCCGGTGGCTCCAGCGGTGGCAGCGCCGCCGCGGTCGCCGCGGGGCTGGTCCCGATCGCCTCCGCCTCCGACGGCGGCGGCTCGATTCGAATCCCGGCCTCTTCCTGCGGTCTGTTCGGGCTGAAACCGTCGCGCGCCAGAGTCTCCCTCGCACCCCTGGTCGACCACTGGAATGGCCTCTCGGCCGCCGGCTGCCTCAGCCGCACGGTCCTCGATACGGCGCTCTGGCTCGACTTGGTCAGCGGCGGCTCGGCCGACCCCGAGGCCCCAGCGCCACCACAGCGCCCATTTGTCGAGTCGGTGCAAACTCCGCCCGGCAAGCTCCGCATTGCCTACTCGACCGCGCCGCCTCGCGCCGCTGCCCCGCCGACCGTCGACGACGTCGCCAGGGCCGCCGTCGCTGAGACCGCAGAGCTGCTGCGCTCGTTGGGGCACCAGGCCGAGCAGCGTGATCCCGACTGGGGAGGGATCGGCAACAACATCACCCCCCGCTATCTGCGCGGGCTCGCCGAAGACGTCGCCACCGTCCCCCACCCGGAGCGCCTCGAAAGCCGCACCCGCGGCTTTGGCCGGCTAGGCCGGCTGATCTCGGACGGCATGTTCGAGCGGGCGCTGCGGGGCCGGCAGGCGGACGCTGCCCGCGTCAACGCGATCTTCGACACCCATGACGTGTTGATGACCCCGGTGATGGGCGGAACGGCGGTGCCGGTGCGGCGTTGGGAGGGGAAGGGGGCGCTGCGGACGATCCTCGGGATGAGTCGCTTCTATCCCTACTGCGTCCCCTGGAACCACCTCGGCAACCCGGCGATGTCGGTGCCCGCGGGCTTCGCCGCCGACGGTATGCCGCTCGCCGTCCAGATCATCGGCCGCCCCGGCGACGAGGCGACCCTGCTGTCCTTGGCCGCCCAGCTCGAGGCCGAGCGGCCCTGGGCGGACAAACGCCCGCCCATCTCCTAGGGCCTAGCGGAACACCTTGCGCAGGCGGGCGACCTCGCGGATCTTGCCGCGGGGGCGGAGGCGGCGCTGCAGCAGCATCTTGAGCGGATTCGCTTCCGGTTTGCCCATCGCGACGAAATCCCCCCAGCTCGCCTCGAGGACGAGCGTCGGGTCGGGTGCCTCGCCCGGTTCCGCCCGGGTCGAGCCGTTGTCGATCGTCAGGTGCCAGGGCTCGGCGTCGCTGAAGCGGTACTGGTAGACGAGCGGTGAGCCGTTTGCCGCCGCCGGATCGGCGACGCGCTTGACCACGTCGAAGTAAAGGCGCTGGGTCTCCAGTGAGGCGTCGGGGGTCGGCCCGTCGGGTGGGCCGAGGACGCCGGCTTCCATCAGCTTCACCTGGCGCTCGGCGACCTCCTCCGGGGAGGCCTCTGGATCGAAGGGGAAGACGCCGGGCGGCATCTCCTCGGTCGGGTAGCCGATCGTCCGCCAGCGCTGGCGGATCAGTTTCAGCCCGAAGGCGAAGATGTCCTCGAGACTGAAGCCGTAGCACTCGGTGTATTCGCGGTCGAAGTTGGGCGGGTAGAACACTGCCGGCCCGTAGGGCAGGGTTTCGCGCAACAGCTCGATGACAGCCGCCCGGTTCTCCTCCCAGCCCGGATGGCCTTCCCCCAGCAGTTCGGAGAGCACCTTGACGCCGAAGCCGATGTGGCGCTGCTCGTCACGGGAGACGTTGCCCATTCCCGCGCTGAAGCCCGGCATCGTTTCCTCGGAGGCGAAGAAGTCCTCGATGAAGTGCTGGCCCGGTTGGGCGAGGCTGCCCTCGACGATCAGGTGGTAGAGGGCAATCGCCTGCGCGTACTTGGGCAGCGAGCGGTCCTTGCGCAGTTCCTCGGCCATCAGGTCGAGGCGGTCGAAGATGCCGCGGTAGCCCCAGTTGAGCTGGGGCATGGTGGAGGAGAGGGTCTGCTGGATCGAGTCGCCGCCGACCCCGATCACCTCCTTGAAGAAGCGGTGGAAGAAGATCGAGTGGCGGACCTCGTCGACCTGCTGGGTGGCGAGGAAGTAGGACTGCTCCTCGGTCGGCGCGGCGTTGATGTAGGGGGCAAGGGTGTCGGCGACCCGGTCCTCGCCGTAGTAGAACATCGAGTAGATCCACATCGCCGAGCGACGCTGCATCTCGCTGAGCGCCTCCCAGCCGTCGCGGTCCTTGGAGAAGTCGAGGTCGTAAGCGCTCCAGTTGCCCTGCTCCCAGCGCTTGTAGAGATCCTCATAGGTGATGTTGTCCATCAGGCTCTGGGATGCGACGCTCATCTCTCTCCTTGGGTCGGTGCCCCCGCGCGGCGGCTGTCGGGGCAGGTTACCGCGATCCTGGCCAGCCAGCCAGTTTGCGCTGGGTGATGTGGATCACACAGTCGCGGGGGTCTCGATCTCTCGCTTCAGGATCTTGCCGGTGGGGCCCTTGGGCAGGTCGTCGAGGAACCAGACGACGCGCGGGTACTTGTAGGCGGCGATCCGCTCCTTGACGTAGGCGCTGACCTCCTCGGGGCTCAGCTGCTCGCCCTCGTGGAGAACCACCGCGGCGCCGATCTCCTCGCCCCACGAGTCGTGGGGTACGCCCACCACCGCCGCTTCGCGGATCTTCGGGTGCTCATAGAGGACCTCCTCGACCTCGCGCGGGTAGACGTTGTAGCCGCCGCGGATGATCAGGTCCTTCTTGCGGTCGACGATGTAGAAGTAGCCGTCCTCGTCGGTGCGCGCCATGTCGCCGCTGTGGAACCAGCCACCCCGCATCGCCTCCTCGGTGGCGTCGGGGCGCTGCCAGTAGCCCTTCATGATGTTGTGGCCGCGGATCACGATCTCGCCGACCTCGCCCTGGGGGACCGGGTGGTCGTCCTCGTCGACGACCCGCATCTCCACCCCCTCGATCGGGGTCCCGATCGAGCCCGCCTTGCGCTCCCTGTCGGGGTGATTGGAGCAGGCGACCGGCGAGGTCTCCGAGAGGCCGTATCCCTCCATCACCTTCGCCCCGAAGGCTTCTTCGAAGCCGCGCAGAACCTCGACCGGCATCGAGGCGCCGCCGGTTATGCAGATGCGCAGCGAGGAGGTGTCGAATCGCTCCCGCTCGGGGTGGTGTAGGAGGGCGCCGAACATCGTCGGCACGCCGTAGAAGTGGGTGACGCCGTCGCGCTGCATCGTCGCCAGCGCCTCGCCCGGGTCGAATTTCGGCACCAGGGTGAGGCAGGCGCCGACGCTGAGCGAAGCGTTCATCGCGACCGTCTGGCCGAAGGAGTGAAAGAGGGGGAGGGCGCCGAGGACGACGTCGCCGGCGCCGATCTCGCTGGTGGTTCGGGACGAGACGTCGGCGTTGCGAGCGAGGTTGGCGTGGGTCAGCTCGGCGCCCTTCGGCTTGCCGGTGGTGCCGGAGGTGTAGAGGATCACCGCGGTGTCGTCCTCGGCGGTCTCGGTCAGGCCGGGGGCGGGATCGAGTTCGACCAGGGTCGCCGCGAAGGCCTCCGGCTCGACCTCGATCAGCTCCGCTCCGGTGTCGGCGGCGCCCTCGCGTGCCTCCTCGGCGAACCCGTGCCAGGCGAGCAGCAGCTTCGCCCCTGAGTCCTCCAGATAGAAGGCGATCTCGCGCCGCTTCAGCAGCACGTTCATCGGTACCACGATGCCACCGGCCCGCAGAACGCCGTAGTAGGAGACCGGGAACTCGAGCACGTTGGGCAGCATCACGCCGATCCGGTCGCCTGGATCGAGACCTTTTTCACACAGCAGGGTCGCGAGCCGGGCGCTGCCGTCGTCCAGCTCGGCGTAGCTCAGCTCGACCGCGCCGAGGCGGATCGCCGGTGCCTCGGGCCAGCGCTCGGCGCTTTCGGTGAGCAGCGACGCGAGGTTGAGGGGCATTACGACTCGCTACGGCTTGGTGAAGTGGTGCACCGGGAATTCCTTGATGTCCGGCGGGCTCTGCGGCGCCTGGTCGCCCAGCTCCCCAAACGCGGGCATGAGGCGGTTCTGCTGGAAGCGGTCGAAATGCTCGCGCGACTCCCAGAAGTCGATGATGCCCCAGCCCTCGTCGATCGGACCGGCCGAATGGAAGATCAGGCCCTCGGGCGGGTCGGCGTCGATCCCCATGTTGGCGTGGAGGGTGTCGTACTGCTCCTGCGTGCCACCTACGAGCTTGAGCCTCAATCCAATCGCCATCGTCTCTCCTCCTGTTGAAGAACCGACCGAGCATAACCCGCCACGCGAGCTGCGGGCAAGCGGGCCCGAGGCGCGCGGCGAGTCGTCTCGCTAGGCTCGGCGTCGCGATGAAGGACCTCGGGACACCAACCTCCTACCTCACCCTGCCGAAAGGGGTGCCGGTCTATTCCAGCGACGGCGAGGACCTGGGCAGGGTCGAGCACGTGCTCTCCGCCCCCAACATCGACATCTTCGACGGGATCGTGCTCGATACCAGCGTGCTGCCCGGCGGGCGTCGCTTCGTCGACGCCCCCGAGGTCGCGGAGATATACGAGCAGGGCGTGGTTCTGAAGATCGCCGCGGCGACGGCGAGGAACCTGCCCGAGCCCAGCGCCAATCCGGGTTCGCTCGACATCGATGCCGACGACCTTGTCAAGGATGAGCACAACAGCAAGCTCCGCCGTGCCTGGGACCTGATTTCGGGCAAGGGCTGAGCCGCGGACGCCTTTTGAAGCGCCGTTCTCTAGGATTGCGCGCCGTGAAGGCGTCGATCACCGCGATCTTGCTTTGCGCCGGGCTGGCCGTGGCCGGCTGCGGCAGCAGCGACTCCTCGACCGGCTCGACCGAATCGAACCCCACGGCGACGACCGAATCGACGGCAAAGACGAAACCGAAGGTCACCGTGCCGAAGGGCGCCCCGCCGAAGAAGCTCGAAGTCAAGGAACTGGAAACGGGGACCGGCGCGGAAGCGAAGTCGGGCGACAAAGTCACCGTTCAGTACGTCGGGGTCGGCTACAAGAGCGGCAAAGAGTTCGACGCCTCCTGGGATCGCGGCGAACCGTTCAGCTTCACCCTGGGTGCCGGCGAAGTGATCGCCGGCTGGGACCAGGGAATCGAAGGAATGAAGGAAGGCGGGCGACGCGAGCTGATCATCCCCCCGGAACTCGCCTACGGCGAAGCTGGATACCCGCCCTCGATCGCTCCGAACGAAACGCTCGTCTTCGTGGTCGATCTGCTCGAAGCCGGCTGAGGCGTCGCGGCTTTCGCCGCCCAGTTTGCTTAATATCTCTGTAGTGAAGACGCCGTTCCTTGTGATCGCGGTGTGCGGGGCGCTGGCGTTCGCCGGTTGCGGTGGGAGCAGCGACTCCTCCACTGGTTCGACCGCGGCGGGAGAATCGACTCGGATCGAAACGACCGCGGCGGGATCGAAGCCGGCGAGGGAATCGAAGCCGCCAAAGGGATTGAAGGGGCCGGAACCCACGGTTCAGGTGCCGAAGGGCTCCCCACCGAAGAAGCTCGTCATCAAGGACCTTAAGAAGGGCAGCGGCAAGGAAGCCAAGACCGGCGACGAAATCACGATCCAGTTCGCCGGGATCGAATTCAGCGGCAACCCGATCGACTCCTCCTGGGAACTGGGTGGGCCGTTCGAATTCAAGCTCGGCACCACCGTGGCGAGCCCCGGTTGGGAAAAGGGGATACCCGGGATGAGGGTGGGCGGTCGCCGTGAATTGATCATGCCCTGGACCCTCACCACGAACTACCCTCCCGAAAACAGCAAGAAGGAAGCTTGGGTGTACGTGATCGATCTGCTCAAGGTCCGCTCGTAGTCGAGCGGTTCGCCAGTCAGGGTCTCGCCGGCCCACCGCTGGCGGACCCCGTCGCGGTCGCCGAGCGGCTGCTCGCGGTGCAGGGCCAGGACCCACGCGGGTTTCGCCTTGCCGTGCGCGCCCGCACGGCGGACCTGTCGGTCGCCGACGTCGACCTAGCCCTGGGCGAGGACCGGACCCTGCTGGTCACCTGGCTCAACCGCGGCACCTTGCACCTGGTCCGCAGCGAGGATTACCCGTGGCTGCAGGCGCTGACCACGCCGCCGCTGCTGACCAGCAGCTCCCGGAGGCTGCGGCAGGAGGGTGTGGGGGAGGCAGAGGCACAGCGCGGGGTTGCCACGATCGAGCGGGCACTCGAGGACGAGGGACCGCTGACGCGGGCCCAGCTGCGCGATCGACTCGACAGCGCGGGGCTGAGGACCGAGGGCCAGGCGCTGATCCACCTCCTCTTCCTCGTCGCCGTGCGGGGCATCGCCGTGCGTGGGCCGATGGTGGGGAAGCAGCACGCCTATGTGCTGGTGCGCGACTGGCTCGGCCCGCAAGAGCAGGTTGACCGCGAGCGGGCCCTGGCCGAGTTGGCGCGCCGATACCTGGTCGGCCACCAACCGGCGAGCGATCGCGATCTGGCCAAGTGGGCCGGCCTGCCGCTGCGCGACGCCCGCGCCGGTCTCGAGGCGATCGGCTCCGAGCTGGAGGAGGGCGATGACGGTTTGATCTGCCTTGCCAAACGACCCCCGGCCGAGGGGTTGCCGCCGCCGCGCCTGCTCGGCGCCTTCGATCCCGCCCTGCTCGGTTGGACCTCACGCCGGCCGATACTCGGCGATCACGAGCCCCGCGTCGTCTCGGGCGGCATCTTCCGCCCCTTCGCCATGGCCGGCGGGCGAGCCGTCGCCGGCTGGAAGTTGGCCAAGGGGAAGGTGGAGATCGAGTCCTACGGCCGGATCGGCAAGGAAACGTCCGCCGCGCTCGCGAAGGAGGCGGCGGACGTCGAGCGGTTCCTCGCTACGGAATGACGATCGGCGATTCGACTTCGCCCGTGGCCAGCGGGGCGTTCAGTGCCTTCGCTGTCGCCGCGAGCTTCAATTTGTTGCCGATCGCGGCGGCGGTCGGCGTCACCGAGACTTCGACACCCATGTTGCTGTCGCCGGGGGTGAGGCGGCAGATCACCTGCGATCCCACCTGCGCGTCGCAGTCGATCGGCTGGCCGGCGATCTCGATCGAGTTGAGCGTCGTGTTCGCCGGCAGGGTGAACGTCGCGGTCGGTTCATCGAGGGCGCTGTTCGCCTGGACTTTGACCGTGAAGAACGCCGGTTCGCCGGCTTCGGGGGTAACCGGGGAGGTGTATTCCGGCGTCAGGTTGATCGTCGCATTTCCGAGGGCGGTGCTCAGCGCGTCGATCTCGTCGCCGTCGGTCAGCGTGAAGCCGCCGGCCAGGAGGGTTCCGAGGTAGCGGAAGTTGGCCGGGCTGCTTTCGCCTGGGGCGTTGGGCGGCATCGCGAAGGTCACCGTCTGAGTGGCCTGCTGTCCGTTCGCCAGGCTCGGCACGGGGCAGCTGGCCAGTCCCTTGCTGAAAGGACCCGGCGCTTGTGTGACGGCGCATCCCGCGCCGCCGGAGACGAATGAGCTGCCCGCGGGCAACGTCAGGGTGGTCTGTCCGGCCGGCAGCGCACCGGCCGCCGGGACGGCGTTCGGGGCGAAGAAGAGGCTGGTCGTGGGGACCGCTTCCACGGTGGTCCCGACCGCATCGACGCTTGCTGCTCCGGTGCCGAGCGAGTAGCCAACGAACGCTTCGTTGCCGCCGGCCGCGTTTTCTCCGGGGTAGTCGAAGCGGAAACGGCCATCGGGGAAGAGCACGAGCTGGACCACCCGGCGCGGCGTGCCGGGGCTGCCGTGCTGGCCGAGGTCCCACTGGAAGGCGACCGAGCTGCCGTCGGCGGGGACGACCATCTTCACGGTGCCTTCGCCCGCGCCCTGGTCGCTGACGTCGAGGTCGCCCCAGTAGGGCATGATCCCGCGCTCCAGCGTGCCCACGACCTCGTTCACGCCGCGGTAGTCGAAGGGCTGCTCGTCATTCCAGTAATCCCAGGCGGGGCTGCCGAAGCTGATCCAGCCGTTGGTCGAGACGCTGACCGTCTGCTCGTTGATGCCGCCGAAGGGGAAGACGAACGGCAGGATGGTCGTCACCGCTCCGTCGTCCACGCTGTTGTTGACGCCCGAGTAGTCGAAGGTGGTGGTCGTACCGCCAAGCAGGGGTTGCGGCCCGACGGCGGAGCGCGTGTACCCCGCCTGGCCCGGGAGGCCATTTGCGGCGCTCAGCGTCGCGGTGACCGGATCGCCCGCTTCCGGTTCTTTCTGGTTGGCGTCCTCGACGAAGCCCCAGTCGAGCCCGTCGGTCATCGTAAAGGCCGGCCTTGCCGGCGGCGTGACCGCTGCGGGCGTCAGCGCGAATGGCTTTGAGGCGCCGCAGTTGTCGCGCTCCTTGGACTCTTTGAGGCGACCGGTGTCGTCGGCGCAGGCGATCAGGCGATAGGTGCCAGGGGTCGCGTTGGCGGGCAGGGTGACCTTGAGCTTGGCTTTGGCGCGTTTGTGGGCGCGCAGCGCTTTCACCTTGACCCTCTTCAGGCGGCGGTCTTTTTTCGCCTTGTGCTTCTTGCCGGTGGCCAGGTAGAGACCGAGGCGGCTCTTGCCGGCTTTCGCCTTGCCCTTGTTCCGCAGCTTGACCACGACATCGAGTTTGCTGCCGACGACGACGCTGGGGGGCGGCTTGGAGACCTTGCCGACGGCAAGGTCGGGCAGTAGCGCCTTCCCGTGCTTGGCGTTTGCCGCGGGGGCCGCGAGGAGAAGCGCGACCAGCCCGAGCCCGACAGCGAGTGCAATCTTCCCGCGGATCATGGTCCGCACTATAGATACTGCGATGTTTGTACTAGTTCAGCTTCGGGCTGCGCCAGGGCTGGCCCAGGCGCGACGCGAGGTCGTCGGCCAACCCCTCGATCGGGACTCGGGTCTGCTCCAGCGAGTCGCGGTCGCGGAGGGTGACGGTGTCGTCCTCCATCGTCTGGTGGTCGACGGTGATGCCCCAGGGGGTGCCGATCTCGTCCTGACGGCGGTAGCGCTTGCCGATCGAGCCGCCCTCGTCGAACTCGGCCGGGACGCGCCGGCGCAGCTGCTCGAAGAGCTCGCGAGCCTTCTCCGGCATGCCCTCCTTGGAGACGAGAGGCAGGACGGCGACCTTGACCGGCGCGAGGCGGGGATGGAGGCGCAGCACCGTGCGCTGGCGCCCCTCTACCTCCTCGACCTCGTAGGCGTCGACGAGGAAGGCGAGCGTGGCGCGGTCGGCGCCGGCGGCCGGCTCGATCACGTAGGGGACGTAGCGCTCCTTCGTCCCCTGGTCGAAGTACTCGAGTTTCTCGCCGCTGAACTTGGCGTGCTGGGTGAGGTCGAAGTCGCCGCGGTTGGCGATTCCCTCCAGCTCGGACCAGCCGATCGGGAAGAGGTACTCGACGTCGCTGGTTGCCGAGGAGTAGTGCGAGAGCTCGTCGGCTCCGTGTGGCCGCACCCGCAGCAGATCGGGGCGGATGCCGAGGTCGGTGTACCAGCGCTCGCGCTCCTCGATCCAGGTCTGGTGCCATTTGTCCGCGTCGGCGGGCGGGACGAAGAACTCCATCTCCATCTGCTCGAACTCGCGGGTGCGGAAGATGAAGTTGCCGGGGGTGATCTCGTTGCGGAAGGACTTGCCGATCTGGGCAATCCCGAAGGGCGGCTTCTTGCGGGCGAAGCCGAGCACGTTCTTGAAGTTGATGAAGATGCCCTGCGCGGTCTCCGGTCGCAGGTAGACCTCGGATCCCTCGCCCGCCACCGGCCCGACGTGGGTCTCGAACATCAGGTTGAACTGGCGCGGCTCGGAGAGCTCGCCGCCGCACTCGGGGCAGCGCAGCTCGGCCTCCGGGTCGCCGCCCTCCGCCTCGATCGCCTCGCGCAGGTGATCCTCACGCCAGCGCCGCTTGCACTTGCCGAGACACTGGACCAGCGGGTCGGTGAAGCCCTCCAGGTGCCCCGACGCCTCCCAGACGCGCGGGTGCTGGAGGATCGCCGAGTCGAGCGCGACGATGTCGTCGCGCTCCTGCAGCATCGCCCGCCACCACTCGGCCTTGACGTTGTTCTTCAACAGCACGCCGTAGTGGCCGTAGTCGTAGGTCGAGCCGAGGCCGCCGTAGATCTCCGAGGAGGGGAAGACGAAGCCGCGTCGCTTGCAGAGCGCGACGATCTCCTCCATCGATACCTCTTCGCTGCGGGTGTCCGGCTCGGCGGTTGCCATGGCGAGAACCGTATCGGCTGCGATAATCCGGCATCCCGTGCCCATCTATGAGTACAAGTGCGCCAACGGTCACGTCTTCGACGTGATCCAGAAGATGGTGGACGAGCCGCTGACCGAGTGTCAGGAGTGCGGCGCGCCCGCCGAGCGCGTCCTGCACCCCGTGGCAATCCACTTCAAGGGCTCCGGCTTCCACAACACCGACTACGGCAAGAAGAAGAGCGGTGCCAACGGCGCCTCGGAGAGCACGAAGGATTCGGGCGACTCGAAGGGCTCCGACTCGAAGTCATCGGATTCAAAGAAGTCGGACAGCTCGACGGCCAAGGCCGCCAGCACCGACTGACTATTCGCCCAGCAGCTTCTTCACTCCCCTGCGCCGCTCGGAGTCGGGTACTTCGATCGAGCCGCGGGGGCCCGGCGAACAACCCGAGTTGGCGCCGCTGCAGAGCACGTCCGCATTGCTTTCGCCGCCGATCGCAGCGGCGAGGATGAGCTGGGGCATGGTGAAGAAGCCCATGTCGCTGACGAATGCCTTCGGCGCGTCCCAGCCGATGATCGGGCCCTTGACGAAGTTGTAGGGGAGGCGGAGGGGGTCGGTGAGGCGGTCCTTGATACCGCTGATCACGGCCTGCTGGGCCTTCTCGCGGTCGAGGTCTTCGTAGCCGAAGCTGTAGGCGCTCTTGCCCGGGCCGGGGCATTCGCTGGGCTCGCGGATACGCGAGTAGATCAGGGCCTTTTCACCGTCGAGGGTGTTCTCGCCCTGGCCCAGTCGCAGGGTGAAGCCGCCCTGGCCGCCACCGGCGCCGCCCGAGATGTCCGCGCAGAGCTTGTGCGGGACGTCGACCTTGACTCCGCCCACCGCGTCGATCAGGTCTTCGAAGCCGGTGAAGTCGACGATCGCGACGTGGTCGATTTCGATCCCGAGGAAGTCTTCGACCGCTTCGATCTGGGCCTTAGCGCCGCCGAAGGCGTAGGCCCCGTTGATCTTCTGCGGGCTTTGGCCGGGAATCTCCGCGTAGCTGTCGCGGGGGATCGAGAGTTTGCGGAAGGCGCCCCCGCCGGCGCGGATCAGCATCAGCGTGTCGGCGCGGAACTGGCCGACCGAGCATTCGCCGTGCGGAGCATCGCCATGCGCCTGCTGTTCGAAGCACTCCTGCGAGGGGGCTGCTCCCGGCTCCTTGGTGTCGGGCGGGCGGGCGTCGGTGCCGAGCACGAGAATCGTCTGCGCGCTGGGCAGCAGGAAAGGGTTGCCATGAAGGGCCGACTTGGCGTCGCCGGAGAGCTTGAACGCCTGCAGCTGGGCCGAGACGGCGAAGGCGAGGAAGCTGAGCAGGACCCAGCCGAGCGCCGCCAGGCCGATCCATTTCAGCGCTTTCCGTACGCGGGGCCGAGGCGCTCGCGGGCCGCGCTCCCGCCCCGGGCGGGCGGGTCGCTTCGGCAGCTTCGGCCCGCGCCAATCGCGCTCGCGGAGTCCGGACAGATCGGGTTTGCGGAAGCGCGAGAAGAGGCCCTTGCGGGACCGGTAGACCTTGTACTCGGGTGGTCCCGAGGGCTGCTGCTCGCCGTCGTTTGCCATGAAAGACTCCGGAATCATGTCGATGCCCGCGGTCGAGTGCGCACACCTATGAGTTCGGCGGAAGCCATCGGCGTCGATCTGGGTGGCACGAAGATGCTTCTTGGGGTGCTCGACGGCGACTCAAAGACGGTCTGGGAGAGTCGTGAGCGTTCCGCCGGCGAGGGCGAGGAGGAGCTGGTCGAGCTGCTGGTGCGCGAGGTCGGCGAGGCGCGCACGGCGCGAGCCGGGGTCAAGACGATCGGCTTGGGCATCCCGGCGACGATCGACCACGAGAAGGGCGTCGCGGTGTCGGCCGTCAATCTGCCGATCGAGGACCTGCCGATCCGCGACCTCGTCGTCGAGCGGACCGGGTTGCCGACCTTCGTCGACAACGACGCCAACGTCGCGGCGCTTGCCGAGCATCTCTTCGGCGCGGCGCGGGGGTCCAAGAACGCGGTGATGCTGACGATCGGAACCGGGATCGGCGGCGGCCTGATCCTGGGTGGTGAGATCTACCGGGGCTCGACCGGAGCCGGCGCCGAGCTCGGTCACGTGGCGATCGAGATGGACGGCCCGCTCTGCCAGGGCAGCTGCCCAAGCCGGGGCTGCGTCGAGACCTTTGCCTCCGGCACCGCGCTTGGGCGCGAAGGACGTGCGGCGGCCGAAAGCGCGCCCGACTCCGCGATCGGCGAGCTGCTCGCCGAAGGCAAGGAGGTGGACGGCAAGGCGGTCACGGTTGCGGCGCAGGAAGGCGACGAGACCTCGATCGGGGTCTTCGATCTGGTCGGCAGGCGCCTTGGCGTCGCGCTGGCCAGCTTCGCCAACATCTTCGAGCCGGAAGTGATCGTGATCGGCGGCGGTGTGATCGCCGCCGGCGACCTGTTGCTCGAGCCGGCGCGGGCCGAACTGCGCGCCAGGGCGCTGCGCCCGATGAACGCCACGCCAGTGGTCGTCGCGGAGCTTGGCGAGGATGCCGGGATGATCGGCGCCGCCGCGATGGCGCGGATAGAACTGGAGCGGGAAGGCTGATGCCGGGGTCGCTGATCGTCTGCCCGACCCCGATCGGCAACCTCGACGACATCACGATCCGTGTCCGCGACGCCCTCGTCGCGGCCGATTACATCGCCTGCGAGGACACCCGCCGCACCGGTGGTCTGCTCGACAAGCTCGGCATCCGGCCGACGCCGCCGCTGATCTCCAATCACGAGGGCAACGAAGCGGCACGGGCGACGGAGCTTGCGCAGCGAGTCGAACGCGGCGAGACCGTCGCCCTCGTCTCCGATGCCGGCATGCCGGCGATCTCCGACCCTGGCTTCCGCCTGATTCGTCGCTGCATAGAGCGCAACCTCGAGGTGATCGTGCTGCCGGGTCCCTCCGTGGTGCCGACGGCCCTGGTCGCGTCCGGCCTGCCGACCGATCGTTGGCGTTTCGAGGGCTTTCTGCCGAAGCGGTCGGGGGAGATGGAGCGCGTGCTGCGCTCCGCCGAGACGGTGGTCGCTTTCGAGTCGCCACGCCGGATCGGCGACTCACTCGCCGCCCTCGCGGCGATCGCTCCTGACCGCCCCGCCGCGGTCTGCCGCGAGCTCTCGAAGATGCACGAGGAGATCTCCCGCAGCACGCTCGCCGAGCTGGCCCGGCGCTTCCGCGGTGACGTCAAAGGGGAGATCGTGTTGGTGATCGGGCCGGCCTCCTCGGAGGACCACGACAAAGACGTCGGCTTCGCCGTCGACGCGCTCCGTCACCTGGTCCAGTCGGGGGCGCGGCCACGCGCCGCCGCCAGCGTCGTCGCGGCGCTGACCGGGACCCGCGCCAACGACCTCTACCGGGCGCTGACCGGGCGCGAGCCGCGCAGATGACGGCGGACTTCGGATCCACGTGTGACCGGGGGCGCGCGTGGCCAAGCAGATCAAGGACGCAGGGCGCAGCCTTTGGCGGCGCCAAAGGCAAGTCCGAGGACGCAGAGATGCGCAGCGCCATGCGCGTCATCCGGGTGCGCGTGGATCCGAAGTCCGTCGTCTAGCCTGGCTTCGTGTCCTTCTACGTCACGACCCCGATCTACTACGTCAACGCCGAGCCGCACCTCGGCCACGCCTACTCGACCCTGGCGGCGGACATCCTCGCCCGCCACATGCGCCAGCGCGGCGAGGACGTCTTCTTCCTCACCGGCACCGACGAGCACGGCGAGCCGATCGAGACGGCGGCGGAGCGCGAGGGGGTGACGCCGCAGGAGTTGGCCGACCGCAACACCGAGAAGTTCCGCCGGCTGATGCCGATCATCGGCGCCACCAACGACTTCTTCATCCGCACCTCCGACCCCCGCCACGCCGAGCAGGTCGCCGAGATCATGCAGCGCGTCTACGACAACGGCTGGGTGACGAAGGGGGTCTACGAGGGCTGGTACTGCCCCCGCTGCGCCGACTTCAAAACCGAGCGCGAGCTGGGGCCGGGGCAGACCTGCCCGATCCACGAGATCCCGCTGGAGCGGGAGCGGGAGGAGAACTGGTTCTTCCGCCTCTCCGCCTTCCAGGCGCGGCTGGAAGCCCTGTATGAGGAGCGGCCCGATTTCGTCGTCCCCGAGTTCCGCCGCAACGAGGCGGTCTCCTTCATCAAGGGGGGGCTGGAGGACGTCTCGCTCTCGCGGCCGAAGCTGAAGTGGGGGATGCGGCTGCCCTGGGACCCCGAGCAGCGGATGTACGTGTGGTTCGACGCGCTCCTCAACTACGTCACCGCGCTCACCTTCGCCCGCGAGGGAGAGGACCTGACCGAGCGCTTCTGGCCGGCCGACCTGCACGTGATGGCGAAGGACATCCTCAAGTTCCACGCGGTGATCTGGCCGGCGTTGCTGTGGGCGGCCGACCTCGAGCCGCCGCGGCGGATGGCGATCCACGGCTACCTGCTGATGGGCGAGAAAAAGATGTCGAAGTCGCTCGGCAACGTGCTCGACCCCTTCGAGGCGATCGACCGCTTCGGCGCCGACGCGCTGCGCTTCTACTGCTTCCGCGAGGTCAGCTTCGGCCAGGACGGCGCGATCTCCACCGCTGGCTTCGAGGCCCGCTACGAGACCGAGCTCGCAAACGACTTCGGCAATCTGGCCAGCCGCGTGCTGGCGATGGTCGATCGCTACCGCGACGGCGTCGTGCCCATCGCCGCGGTCGATGCGGTCCTCGAAGAGGACTTCGAAGGGGTGGTCGAGCGCTTCAGCGAGCTGCTCGACCGCGCCGAGCTGACCCAGGCGCTGGAGGAGGCCTGGAAGCTGGTCAGGCGCCTCAACCGCTACGTCGAGGAGACACGTCCCTGGGAGCTGGCCAAGGACGAGGCCGACCCCAAGCGGCTCGACGAAGTCCTCTACAACCTGGTCGAGGGTCTGCGGGTGACGACGCTCCTGCTCGTTCCCTACCTGCCACAGGCGAGCGAGCGCCTGCTGACCGCGCTCGCTGAGGACTCCCGGAAGCTCAGCGAGCTGGGTGGCCGACCTGGCGGCCAGAAGGTCGACCGGGTTCCGCCTCTCTTCCCCAAGATCGAGGCGCCGGCCTAGGCGAGCGCGTTCGGGCTGAGCTGGTCGGGGCTGGTGTAGCCACAGAGGGCCATCGTCAGGTCGAGCTCGCCGAGGATCATCTTGAGGACAGTTTCCACGCCCTGCTGGCCCTCCAGGGCCAGGCCCCAGACGTAGGGGCGGCCCAGGCAGACCGCGTCGGCGCCGAGCGCCAGCGCCTTGATCGCGTCGGCGCCGCCGCGGATACCGCTGTCGAAGAGGATCGCCAGCTCGTCGCCGACGGCTTCGGCGATCGGCCCGAGCGCGTCGAGCGAACCGAGCGCGCCGCCGACCTGGCGACCGCCATGGTTGGAGACGATGATCCCGTCGAGGCCGCGCCGCGCCGCCTCCCGAGCGTCGTCCACGTGCTGGATGCCCTTGACGAGAATCGGCAGTGAGGTCAGCTCGCGCAGCAACGTCATGTCGTCCCAGGTCAGCGACGGGTTGGCGAGGACGCCGAGGTAGGCGCCGGTGGCGGCGCCCTGATCCTCCTCCGGCGTCCGCTCGAGGCCGGCGCGGAAGACCGGATCCTGGAAGTAGTTGGCGTTGCCCATCCCCTGCAGGAAGGGAAGCCAGGCCTGTTGCAGGTCACGCGGCTTCCAGCCCGGGATGAAGGTGTCGACCGTGACCACGATCGCCCCGTACCCGGCCGCCTCGGCGCGGCCGACGAAGCTCTCCAGTAGCTCTTGGTCGTCGGGCCAGTAGAGCTGGAACCAGCGCGGACCGTCGCCACCGGCCTCCGCGATCTGCTCCAGGGTGAAGGCGGAGGCGGTGCTGGCGATCATCGGCACCCCGACCGCCGCCGCGGCGCGTGCCGTCGCCAGCTCCCCTTCCTCGTGGACCGCCTTCTGGACCCCGATCGGCGCCAGCATCAGCGGCGCCGGCATCGCCGTGCCGAGCACGGTGGTGGAGAGATCGCGCACGGCGACGTCGCGCAGCATCCGCGGCACGATGCGGCGACGATCCAGCGCCTCGCGGTTGGCGCGCATGGTGTCCTCGGCGCCGGCGCCGGCGAAGACGTAGTTCGCCGGGCCCTCCTCCATCAGCTCCCACGCGCGCCGCTCCAGCTCCTCGATCGAGACCGGGATCGTGGGCGTCTCGCCGCCCAGGCCGCGGGCGTAGATCTCGCGGTAGTAGTCAGCGAAGTCAGCCATCGCCCTAAGAGGTCACGTGGACGCGCCTGGCGGCGTCCTCAGTCGTTCGGATCGGGTCACGCACTAGAAAGTGCGCTCCCCTCACCTCGCTCCCTGCGTCCTTGCCAGTCACACCCACGTAACCTCTTAACGCAGGCCCAACCGCCTACGCCAATCTCGTGCATTGAAAGCGCGGGCGGCGCGCCCGACCAAGCCGCGGCGGGACTTGGTGTACGGGTACCAGGTCGGCTCGCGCTTGCCGCCGAAGCGGGCGACGATCACCGACCCTGGCCGGCAGTACTTCTTGATGCCGTACTCGCCGTGACGGAAGCCGATGCCTGACTCCTTCCAGCCCCCCATCGGCACGTCCATCAGGACGTAGTTGACGATCACGTCGTTGATGTTGACCGCGCCGGCTTCGATCCGTCGCCCGACCCGCTCGGCCCGCTCCTTCTCGCCAAAGACCGACCCGGCGAGGCCGTAGCGGGTGTCGTTGGCGAGCTGCAGCGCCTCCTCGGAGTCACGCACCTTCATCACGCCGACGACCGGGCCAAAGGTCTCGTCACGCATCACCGCCATCGAGTGATCGACGTCGACCAGCACGGTCGGTTCGAAGTAGTCGCCCGGACCGTCGACCTTCCTGCCGCCGGTGAGAGCCCTGGCGCCCTTTGCAAGCGCGTCCTCGACGTGCGCTTCGACGATCGCCCGTTGGTTGGGCGAAGTCATTGCGCCGACGTCCTTTTCAGGCGTCTTGCCGTCCGCGCCCTGGCGCAGCGCGCCGACCTCCTTGGTCAGCTTGGCGACGAACTCGTCGTAGGCCGGCTCCTCGACGTAGATCCGCTCGACGGAGAGGCAGACCTGGCCCGAGTTGAACATCGCGCCCCAGGTCGCGGCGTTGGCGGCGCGGTCGAGATCGGCGTCGGAGAGGACGATCATCGGGTCCTTGCCGCCGAGCTCGAGGCTGACCGGGGTCAGGGTGTCGGCGGCGCGCGCCATCACCTTGCGTCCGGTGCGGTCTGAGCCGGTGAACTGGATGAAGTCGACGTTGTCGATCAGGGCCCCGCCAGTCTCGCCGATGCCGTGCACGCAGGCGAACACGTCGGGTCCGCCGATCTCCTCGCGCCAGGCCTCGATGATCTCTCCGATGCCCAGGGGGGTGAACTCGGAGGGCTTGACGACGACCGCGGCGCCCGCCTGCAACGCGGGTATCGCGTCGCCCAGCGCCAGCGCCAGCGGGAAGTTCCAGGGGCTGATCACCCCGACCACGGGGTAGGGCCGGTACTGGACCATCAGCTTTTTGGACGCCGCCAGCGGCGAGTGCGGACGGACCGTTTCATCGCCGATGAACTTGGCGGCCTTGGTCCCGTAGAAGTTGATCAGGTCGGTGAGGTAGATGACCTCGGTCGCCGTGTCCCCGCGGACCTTGCCGGTCTCCGCCTGCATCGTGTCGGCGATCTGCTCGGTGTTGTCCAGCAGCCAGTCGCGCAGCTTGCCGAGCCAGCGGTAACGACCCTCGACCCCGAGCGCCTCCCACTCGGCCTGGTTTGAGCGCACCCGGGCGACGGTCTCGGCGACGCTCTCCGCGGCGTCGACCGTGACGCTGCCGATCGTCTCCCCGGTGGCCGGGTTCAGAACCTCGATCTGCTCAGGGCTGCCTCCGTTGGCGCCCGCGCCGTTGACCGTCTCGCTGGCCTTCTGTGCCGTTCCGCTCTCCACCTGACCGCTCCCTTCAAAATTGGCTGGTCAGCCAAGAGTAGCCGGGCGCCGCCTCCTCTGCTCCCGTAAATGCCTGAGGAATCAGATATGGACAGGCATCCACTCCCGCGTCCGGGGGCGGCTATCGCGGTACCAAGCGATACACGGGACCGTCGAGCGAGCAGACGTAGATGTGGTGCTGGTCGTCTTCGCCGAAGGAGCTGGGGCTGGAGACGGCGAGTCCGAGCTCGTGGTCGTCGTTTGCCCGGTGCAGGTGGGGGACGAGGCTGCGCAGCTCCCCCTCGCAGAGGTCGGCGTAGACATAGCGCCCCCGCAGAGAGGCAAGGCGGGGATCGCCGACCACGTAGCCGCCGATGATCGAGCAACTGCCGCCGCGGCTGTGCGGGTAGGTGAAGATCGGTTTGACGGTCCCGCCCGGGTCCGGCGTGCCGCTGTTTTCTTCGTGGTAGGGGGAGAAGCCCTCGAAGGCGTCCCAGCCGAAGTTGGCGCCCCGCGCCCCGTCGACGGTCGTGTAGTCGAGCTCCTCGATGCGGTTTTGGCCGACGTCGCCGATGGCGATCCGGGGCTGTTCCCCGCTCGCCGTGTCGAAGGAGAAGCGGAACGGATTTCGCAGCCCGTAGCTGTAGATCTCGTCGCGGCCCGGCCTCCCGACGAAGGGGTTGTCGGCGGGGATCGAGTAAGGACTGCCGTGCGAAGGCCGCGGGTCGATCCGCAGCAGCTTGCCCAGCAGGCTGTCGCGGTTCTGGGCGTTGTTCGGAGGGTCGCCCCCAGAGCCTCCGTCGCCGGTGCCGAAGTAGAGGAGATCGCCGAGGAACTGCAGCTGGCCGCCGTTGTGGTTTGAGTTGACGGGATGGGGTATCTCGATCACAGCGCGACGGGAGCTTTGCGTAGCTCGCGTCGCGCTCTGTCGTTTGAATTCGTCGACCCTGATGTTCCCCTGGAGGTCGGTGTAGTAGACGTAGAAGCGCCGGCTCTGCCTGTAGTCGGGCGGGAATGCGACCGAGAGCAGGCCACGCTCACCTTCGGACGAGACCATCCCGGAGATATCGAGGAAGGGCCGCCGCAGCTTGTGCCCGTCGCGGATCACCCTGACCGTGCCCCCCTGCTCGACCACGAAGAGGAGCTTCGGGAAGCCGGGGGCGCCGGTTACATAGACAGGGGCGTTGAAGCGGCCGATTCGCTGCAGGGCGACCCCGCCGTTGGAACGTTGCTGGGCTGAGCCGCATGCCGGCAGGGCGAGCGCGAGGAGCGCCGCCGCCGCGAAGCTACTTGCCCTTGTCCATCTTCCCATTGATTTCGACCACTTCGCCGCTGTCCGTGACTTCGGTTTCGGGTGGCACCGAGGTGACCTTCACCGCGAAGGAGCCGCCGGCTTCGGTTCTCGGCGCGGTGTCCGCCGCCGCCTTGCCGCCGAGCCCGGCGCCGATCTCGTAGAGGAGGTTGAAGTTGCCCGTTTTGACCGCGCTCAGCTTCCAGATCGCCTCGGTCGTAGCGCCCGGCTTCAGTGGCCCGAAGTCGAACGTCTTGCGGCCCGAGGTTTCCGCTCCGGCGGGCTCGGAGGAGCCGGCGAGTTTCGGATAGCGCGCCGCGAGCACCCAGACGGGACGATCGGGTTGGGCGATGCCCGGCGACGGGTCGCGGTACCCGAATGGCAGCGAGGAGTTCTTGCCTTCCTTACCCCCGACCGAGATCGTCACGGTCAGGGTCGGCACGGTCTTCTTGCCGGTGTTACGTACGCCGAGCCGCAACAGCGTCGTTTCGCCGAGCCGTTGCTCGGCGGGGAATTCCGCGGTGACGACCTTGACCGGATAGGTGCCGGTGGCTTCGCCGGAGTCCGAGGACGATTCGCTGCCACAGGCGGCGAGGGAGAAAGACAGCGCCACAGCGAGAGCGCCCGTCGCCGCGGCGACGATTCGGGAACGCCGGCCGTTTCTGCGATTCCCTGGCTCCAAAGCGGCCGGAACATACCATGGGGATTCCGCCCTTCTGGAGGCTGAGAGCACGACGTGGCGGGGTTAGTCGGATCTCAACACTCGGCTAACGGAGGCCGGTGACGCATGGCATAGACTCAATGCACGGAGGAGGGGCCGCCCGATGCGGTCCCACTTTGCCGGAGGAGCTGATGGAAGCAGCTGCATCTATAGGGAGGCGGATCGCGCCCGCCAAGTCCTTCTTCGAGCAGGTGGGGGACATGATGATCCTCACCGCGAGGACGCTCGTCTCGGCGGTCAGGCCCCCCTATCCCTATGGCGAGGAGTTCATCGGCCAGTTCCTCTTCGCCCTCCAGCTCTGCTGGTTCCCGCTGCTCGTTTCCACCGTCGCCTTCGGCTTCGGCGCCCCCGGTCTGCAGGCGGCCAACTTCCTCACCCTGTTCGGCTCCCTGGACCGGCTCGGCGGCTTCTTCGTGCTCGCCTCGATCCGTGAGTTCGCCCCCTTCGTGACCGCGGTCGTCGTCGCCGGCGTCGCCGGGACCGCGATCACCGCCGACCTCGGCGCCCGTAAGATCCGCGAGGAGCTCGACGCCCTGCAGGTCCTCGGAGTCGATCCGATCAAGAACCTCGTCGTGCCGCGCTTCCTGGCGCTGATGGTGATCACCGGTCTGCTTGACATCTACGCGCTGATCTTCGGGATCAGCGGTGGCATCCTCACCGAGCTCCTCTACAACCAGCCGCTCGGCGGCTTCTTCGCGACGCTCTTCACCAACGCCTCGATCACCGATCTCTGGGGCTCGGTGATCAAGTGCACCCTGTTCGGGGCGATCATCTCGGTCGTCTGTTGCTACAAGGGGATGACTGCGTCCGGAGGGGCGGCCGGCGTCGGTCGCGCCGTCAACCAGGCGGTGGTGATCTCCTTCATGGGGGTCTTCGCCTTCAACTACGCCTTCACCCAGACCCTGCTCGCCACGAATCCGGACCTGCAGACGATTCGATGAACGCCTGGCTCGAAGTCCCCCGCGGCTGGCTCGACTCCTTCGGCGAGATCGCCCGCTTCGGCTCGCGGGTCGCCGGCCTCGTCTACTCGGGCCGCGTCCTGCGTTTCTTCGGCGAGAGCCTGCGCCAGGCCGGCATCCTGATCCTCGGCTCGGCGGTGATCATCTGGGGCCTCGTCTTCATCCTCGGTCTGCAGTGCGGGATCGAGGGGGCCTATCTGCTGCGCGCCAACGGCGCCCCCGCTTACGCCGGCGTCTTCTCGGCCTGGTGCGATCTGCGCGAGATCATGCCCTACGCCTTCGGCTACATGCTGTCCGCGAAGGTCGGCACCGGAATCGTCGCCGAGCTTGGCGCGATGCGGATCTCCGACGAGATCGACGCGCTCGAGGTGATGGGCGTTCCGCCCGTCACCTTCCTCGCCGCGACCCGCCTGCTCGCTGCCTGGATCGCCTTCCCGTTCATGTACCTGGTCGGGATCGGGATCATGTACCTCGCCAGCTACCTGGCCGTGGTCGAACAGATCGGCGACGTCTCCTCCGGCGGCTACCTGCTGATCTTCTGGATGTTCCAGAACCCCCCCGACCTGATCTTCAGCCTGATCAAGGGCATGTTCATGGCGACGGCGATCGTGATGGTGGGCTGTTACTACGGCTATACCGCCTCGGGCGGCCCCGTCGGAGTGGGCACCGCGACCGCCAAGTCGATGGTGCTAAATATCGTTCTTGTTCACATCATCGGGATGCTCGGCACGCTGGTCTTCTGGGGTGCCAACCCGAGGGCGCCAATAGGAGGCTGACCAACACAATGCCCGACGACCAGAGCCAGAGCAGCGGCCCCTACATCAGCGAAGACGGGGCGACGATGGGCCGCGACTTCGTCATCCCGGGCGTCGACCCGGCTGAGCCGGACCCCTACCGCTTCCACACCGGGCGCAAGCGCGACCACGGCAGCGAGGATGCGATCGAGATCATCAACCTGGTCAAGCAGTTCGGCCGGGCGCGCATCCTCAACGGACTCAACCTGGGCCTGCCCGAAGATCAGGTCTCGATGGTGCTCGGCCCCTCGGGCACCGGCAAGAGCGTCCTGATCAAGCACATCGTCGGTCTGCTCTACCCGGACTCCGGCGACGTCCTCGTGCACGGCGAATCGATCCCGAACATGACCGACGACGAACTCTTCGACGTGCGCAAAAAGTTCGGCCTGCTGTTCCAGGACGGGGCGCTCTTCGGCTCGATGAACATCTACGACAACACCGCCTTCCCGCTGCGTCAGCACACCGACAAAAGCGAGGAGGAGATCGGCGAGATCGTCAATCGCCGCCTCAAGGAGGTCGGCCTGATCGAGGCGATCTACAAGATGCCGAACGAGCTCTCCGGCGGGATGCGCAAGCGAGCCGGCTTCGCGCGGGCCCTGGTGCTCGAACCGGCGATCGTCATGTTCGATGAGCCCGACTCCGGGCTTGACCCGGTGCGCACGGCGCTGCTCTGCGAGCTGATCCGTGAGGTGCACGCCGAGAACGGCGGCTGCTACCTGGTGATCAGCCACGACCTCAACACGGCGCGGCGGATCTCCGACTTCATCGCCGTTCTCTGGAACGGCAAAATCGTCGAGTCAGGGCCGAAAGAGGAACTGTTCGACTCCGAAAACCAGTTCGTCCACCAGTTCCTCAACGCTGACGTAACCGGCCCGCTCTCGATGGATTGAGCGCACTTGCGGCCTGGGCGACCAGGCACGCGAAGGCGGTGCTGGCGGTGTCCGCGGTGCTCGCGATCGGGGCTGCGGTGGCGGCTACGCAGCTGCCCACCGATGCCGGTACCAACACCCTCGTCGACACCGATACCGCCGGCTATCGGGCGACGCAGCAGGTCCGGCGTGACTTCGGCGAAGAACCGGTTGTGGTCCTCGCCGAGGGAGATCTGCAGCGCCTCGTCCTGACCTCGAACCTGGGCCGGTTGCTGCGGCTCGAGGGATGTCTCTCCGGCAAGGTCCCCAAGGGCCTGAAGTCGATTCCGGGGCCGTGCACCGAGTTGGCCCGGCAGGACCCGGTTCGCTCGTTGGCCGGCCCCGCCACCTTCCTCAACGAGGCGGTGATCCAGATCGACCGCCAACTGCAGCGCCTTGCCGCCAACGTGCCGCCCCAGCGGCTGCGCGAACTCCTGCTCGCGATCGCGGCGCGCTACGGGATCACCAGCGCTCCCAGCATCTCCAATCCGGACTTCCTGGCGGCGGTCGTATTCGACCTGCACCGGGCGCGGGGGACGCCGAAGGCGCGGCTGGCCTATCTCTTCCCCAACGGTCACTCCGCGCAGATCATCCTGCGCCTGCGCTCCGACCTCAGCGAAGCTCAGCGCCACCGGGCACTGGAAACGATCCGCGCCGTGGTCAACGACCCGGTCGCCCGTCAGGTCTGCGAGTTCAAGGGGAAGCCCGAGCGCTGTTTCGAGCTGCACGGTGGCCGCTACGTGATCTCCGGCGTGCCGGTCGTTGTCGACGCGGTGACGCGGGCGCTGAAGGATGCGCTGCTCGTGCTCTTCGCGGTGGCGATCGTCGTCATGGCCATTACTCTGCTGGCGATTTTCCGCAGTCGCTTCCGGCTGTTGCCGCTGTTCATCGCTCTCGCGGCGGCGGCGCTCACCTTTGGCATCTTTGGCCTGCTCGGCGGCTCGCTGACGATGGCCTCGATCGCTGTCCTGCCGATCCTGATCGGCCTCGCCGTCGACTACGCGATCCAGCTCCAGGCCCGCTACGACGAGGCGATCGCCTCGGGCGCCAGTCCCGGCGCTGAGGCGGCGAGCCTCTCCGCATCCGGTGGCGGTCCCACCATCGCCATCGCTTGTCTGGCCACCGCGGCCGGCTTCCTTGCTCTTCAGCTCTCGCCGACGCCGATGGTTCGCGGCTTCGGCTTGTTGCTGGTTGTGGGGATAGCCATCGCTTTTGCCCTTGCCTTCGTTGTGGGCTTCGCGGCGTTGAGCTTGCGGACCGAGGCGGGAGCGCCGGGTGCCCCTCCGCGCGCTGGGTTTTTCGCCCGGAGCATGGCGCCTCTCGCCGAGTTGGTTGGGCGAAAAACAGGACGCCGCGCGTCTCCGGGGCACCCGACACTCCCGCCTTTGCTGCAGCGTGTTCTTGCGGTGGCACAGGCGTACCCCCAGCGGGTTCTCGGGATAGGGCTGGCGTTGGCCGTCATCGGCTGGGGCCTGGGGACCCAGATCGAGACCCAGTCGGATATCCGCAAGCTAGCTCCACAGGGCTTGGGCGCTGTGCGGGAACTGAACGAGCTTCAGGACGCCACCGGGGTATCCGGTGAGCTTGACGTAAGGGTCAGCGCCCCTGACCTGACCGATCCGGCGACGATCCAGTGGATGGCCGGCTTCAAACGGCGAGTGCTGCGCGCCGGCGGCTTCTCCGGCCCGAGCCCCAGCTGTCAAGACGCGGAAGTCTGCCCGGGGCCCGCGCTCTCCGATTTCGTCACCGGCGGTGGGCTGACCTCCACTGGCGGTCCTTTGACCCAGGCCGGAATCCACACCGCTTTGAGCCAGATCCCGCCCTACGACCTGCGCCAGGTCGCCACGGTCGATCCGAAGACCGGCTTGCCAGCGGGGACCGCGTTGCTCGGCTTCGGGATCCGGGCTCAGTCGCTGGAGGAGCAGCAGGCTTTGATCGACCGGATTCGGGCTGAGATCGGCGAGCCGGGAGCGAAGGGCGGGCCGCCGCCCGGGGTCGAAGTCGAGCTGGCGGGGCTGCCTGTGATCGCCGCCTCCGCCGCCTCCGACCTCAGCAGCAGCCGCTACCTGCTGACCCTGGCCGGGCTGCTGGCGGTGGCATTGGCGCTGCTGGCTGTCTACCGGTCGCTCTCTCGCGCCCTGGTGCCCTTGGTGCCGGTCGTGATGGCGACCGGCTGGTCGGCGCTGGTGCTGTGGCTGAGCCGCATCCCGCTCAACCCGCTGTCGGCGGCGCTGGGGGCGCTGACGATCGCGATCGCCACCGAGTTCAGCGTCATCCTCTCCGGTCGTTTCCACGAGGAGCGCCGTGGCGGCGGCTCGGTGACCGTGGCGCTGCGCGGCGCCTACACCCGTACCGGCGCCGCGGTGCTGGCATCCGGGGTGACGGCGATCGCCGGGTTCGCCGTTCTGATCGCCAGCGACGTGGGGATGCTGCGCGACTTCGGTTTCGTCACCGTGATCGATCTCGCGGTTGCATTGTTGGGCGTGATGATCGCTCTGCCGGCGGCTCTCGTCTGGGTGGAGGGGAATCGGAAGGCGGGCCGATGAGGGACCGCTACTCGATCCTGGTCGGCCTGATCTTCGTTGCGATCATCGTCGTCGCCCTCGTCAACGGTGTGGGCCAGAGCGGCGGTACGTTGGGGCTCGACGAGCAGCAGCCGCGCTGGCCGTTGCCCGAGTTCGCGGTTCCGGCGGCGGCCGGCGAGCTCGAAGGTGACGCCAACGTCGCCCAGGACGATTGCGCGACCGCGCAGCTCCCCTGTCCGTCGGATGCCCGTCGCGTCGCCGCCTGCCAGGTGAGGGATCCCGGTGCGATCCGCGTCTGCGACCTCTTCGACCGCCCTGCCGTCCTCTCGTTCTGGTTCAGCAAAGGGGGGGACTGCGTCGACCAGCAGGACGTCGTCAGCCAGGTCTACTCGCGATACCGTGGACGGGTGAACTTCCTCTCGGTGGACGTTCGTGACGATCGCGAAACCGTTCGCGACCTGGTCCGGCAGCGCCGTTGGGCGATGCCGGTCGGCTATGACCGCGACGGTGCGGTGGCGAGCCTCTACCGGGTCGGCGGCTGTCCAACCTTCGCCTACGTCTACCCCGGCGGAACTCTGGAGAGCGCGAGCATCGGCAATCTCGACTCGAGCGAATTGAGCGATCGGATCGAGCGACTGCTGCGCGCCACGCGGGACGCGGAGGCGAGTTGAGATGGGGGCCGAGGCAGCCGGTTCGAGGTTGGGCTGGGAGCCTTCCCCCAAGCTGGGCTGGGTGGCCCCCCGTGTGGCCGCCGAGTTCCCCGGCCTGGGGATCTCCTGGATCGAGGTCGACGGCCGCCCGGGCCGCAGCCCGGACCCGGTGGAGCGTCGCCTCTGTGACATCTCTGACCGCTTCTACGGCGCCCACGCGATCCACATGCGCGAACGGCCGATTCCCTGGGCCTACCGCGTCTTCTTTCGCCAGATCGGCCTCGACCCCGATCGCACCCGCACCCCGATCGAGCAGCTGGCCCTGAATCGTCTCCAGGATGGCGGCTTCAAGACGCGCGGCCTGCCTGCCGACGCGTTGACGATCGCCACGGTGGAGACCGGGATCGCGTTGCGCGCCTTCGATGCCGAGCAGCTCGAAGGGGCACTCTGCATCCGTGACTCGGCGCCCGGCGAGTCGCTGCCGGGTAGGCCCGGTAACCTCTCGCACGGGACGCTGGTGATCGCCGACGAGCGAGCCCCCGCCGGGCTGCTCTTCGGCGCAACCGGCGAGGGGCGGGGGGTTGAGAGGGGCACCCGTCGCATCGCCATTGCCGCGGTCCAGGTCAACGGCGTTCCCGAGATCGCGATCGACGAGGCGCTCTGGATGGTCGCCGCCACCTTGGAAACCGCCTAGGAGTCTCCTAAAGCGCTTAACCGGAACATTGCGATTCCCCGCGGCCGCTTGATCTACACTCGGTGCGGGCTATGCCAGATCTTCTGGACCGAGACACCCGCACCGTACTTCGCATAGATGGCGACGAGCGGCTCGCCCGGGCGGAGCTACGGCGTCAGATCGGCCGCCTCGAACACCAGCTCGGGGCGCTCTTCTCAGACGCCTTCCCGCGCGTTCAGATCGATGCCGCGATCCCCGCGATCTCCCCCCAGCCGCGGGTGCTCGACCTCGGCGAGCTGGAGGCGATCCGCGACTCGCTGGCGACCCGGATCGGCGCGGCGCGGCGGCAGCTGCACGAGCGTGCCGAACTCGAGACCCGCAACCGTGAGCTGCTGGAGCGCATGCTGGCGTCCCCTTCTGAGCACAGGTGGCTGCGAATCTCGCGCGCCGACGTCGGTGAGCCGGGCTGCGGTCACTGGCATTCCCGCCCCCGCCTTGGCCTGCTCGGCATGCTGATGGGCTGGTGGCGGGTCAGGGTCTCTTCTGGATGTCCGTTATCCGGGCGGCTTGCGGCCGTTGAGCGAGAGACGTAAGGCCGATGAGCGGCCCCCGGCTCCCTGGGGCTCGTTTCCCCTTGCCGAGCTGACCGTTCTGGCCGGCATCATCGCGCTGGTGGTCGGGGTCGTCACCAAGAGCCCGACGTCGATCGGCGTCGGCGTCGTGCTCGCCGCCCTCGGCGGCCTCGAGGTCTCCGCCCGCGAGCACTTTGCCGGCTACCGCTCCCACACGACGCTGCTCGCCGGCACCGCCTTCGTAGTCGTCACCGGCGCGCTCTTCTACCTAGCCGGCCTGATCCTCGCCGTCTGCCTCGCCGTAGGCGCCCTGGTCTTCGCAGCTTCCTTCTACGCCCTGCGCCGCGCCTTCCAGAAGGCCTCAGGCGGCCTCTCCTTCAAGGCCGGGGGTCTGAGGGGGTAGCCGGCCCTCTAGACGAGGACCGTGTCACGAGACCGCGGGCTGAGCGCTGAGGTCAGCAGGGCCCGCTGGCGCGGCGTCAGCGTCCCGACCCGCTTGTTCTCGCTCAAGGCGAGTGCTTGGAGGAGCTTGCGGGCGCGGGTGCGGCCCCAGCGCCGCTGGCTGGTCAGCAGCTCTGCCAAGGTCATGCTCTCGGTCTCCCAGGGGCAATCGCGGATCACCTCGACCACCTCGACCTCACCTCGTCCGATCGATCGCTTCAGGTCTGCCCGCGCGAGCCGCACCCTGTTGGCACGGGCGAGCGCCTGCATGTGCTGAGGCGCTT
This sequence comes from uncultured Solirubrobacterales bacterium, assembly GCA_963706605.1. Classification (GTDB taxonomy): domain Bacteria; phylum Actinomycetota; class Thermoleophilia; order Solirubrobacterales; family 70-9; genus VRUE01. The sequence goes on along the minus strand of OY970165.1, from coordinate 589,769 downwards.
GAGGCGCGGTTGCGGTCGTCAAGGCAGGGGCGATCGAAGCTGCATCCACTGGGACTCCTCCGTTTGGGGGTCGTTGACTGGGTTCGCAACCGGCGGGCACTTCCCGATCGGTTGAGTTGACTCGACCGTCTCCTCCTGTCCTGGATGCGGTCGGCGCGGGAGCAAGCTATGCGCTCGGGGCGGCGAGCGTCAACCCGCAGTCAGCGAAGAGGTGTCGGCCCGTTCGCTAAGAGCATCTTTTTCTCGTCGCGGCTGCGCTTGTCCGGAACTGGACAAGGCCGAAACTACCCCCGCTGGGGTATGCATAGTCACTCACGTACGTGGAAGGTCGGGAAAGTTCTCGATGGTTTGGGAGATCGTCTCCAGCGCCCGGTCGAGGTGCTTGCGCTCGTGGGTCGCCATCAGGCTGGTCCGCAGCAGGGCGCCCCCTGGCGGCACCGCGGGATGGATCGCGACGTTGGTGTAGACGCCGGCCTCGAACAGCGCCTTCCAGAGCAGCACCGCCTGCCAGTCGTCGCCGACCATGACCGGGACGACCGGGGTGGTCGCGATCGTGCCGTCGGGGAGGGAGCCGGGCTCGATCACCTGCAGGCCCAGGTCTCGCAGTCCTTCGCGCAGGTAGGAGGCGTTGCCGAGCAGCGTCTCGAACAGCTGCGGTCCCTCGGAGCGGATCACCCGCAACGCCGCCAGCGCGGCGCCGACAGCCGCCGGCACAGCCGAGGCGCTGAAGATGAAGGAGCGCGAGGCGATCCGCAGGTACTCGATCACGTCGGCGGGGCCGGCGATGAAGCCGCCACAGGACGCGAGACTCTTGGAGAAGGTGCCCATCCGCAGGTCGACCTCGTCCTCGAGGCCGAACAGCTCGCTCGCCCCGGCACCGCGTGCTCCGAGCACTCCTGCGCCGTGTGCCTCGTCGACCATCAGCCGCGCCCCGTGCTCCTTGCAGAGCTCGACGATTCGCGGCAGGTCGCAGACGTCACCCTCCATCGAGAAGACTCCGTCGACGACGACCAGCACACCGCCTCCGTCCTCCGCCGCCCGTTGCAACATCTTCTCCAGCTTCTCCATTCGGTTGTGGCGGAAGGGACGCAGCTTGGCGCCGGAGAGCTTGCAGCCGTCGAGGATCGAGGCATGGTCGCCGGAGTCGCAGATCACGGTGTCGCCGGGCTCCAAGATGGCGCCCAGGCAGCCGACGTTGGCCTGGTAGCCGGTCGTGAAGGCGAGGGCGTCCTCGGTCTGCATCCACTCCGCGATCTCGCTCTCCAGCTCGACGTGAAGGGGCGTCGTGCCGTTCATGAAGCGCGAGCCGGTCAGTGCGGTTCCGTAGGTCTCGAGCGCTTCGCGTGCCCCCTGCTTGACCCGCTCGTCGCCGGTCAGGCCGAGGTAGTTGTTGGAGCCGAGCATCACGACCTCGTGGCCCTCGACCTCCATGATCGGTCCTGCCTCTGACTCGATCAGGCGGAAGTAGGGGAGGAGGTCATGCTGCCTGGCTGCTTCGAGCTGCTCCTGCCGCTCGTGGCCGCGGGCCTTCTCGAACACGTCAACGGGGGCCTTCGTGGTCTCGCTCATGCGCAAAGTGTAGGTTCCACCCCACGTGGCAAGCGTCGATATCCGCCCAGTCCGCTCTCGGCGCGACCTGAAGCGCTTCGTCAAGGTCCCCTTTCACCTCCATCGCGACAGCCCACAGTGGGTGCCGCCGCTGATCTTCGAGCGAATGGAGTTCCTCAACCGGGAGAAGAACCCCTACTTCGAGCACGCCGAGGTCGAGTACTTCCTCGCCGAGCGGGACGGTGAGGCGGTCGGTCGCATCAGCGCCCAGGTCGACGCCCGTTGGGACGAGTTTCAGGGGGGGAGCGATGCGATGTTCGGCTTCTTCGAGAGCGCCGACGATCCCGAGGTCGCGAGCGCCCTGCTTGACGCCGCCACCGAGTGGGCGCGCGCCAAGGGCCGCTCGCGCATCCTCGGTCCGATGGACTTCACCACCAACGACGAGGTGGGGATCCTGATCGAGGGCTACGAGCGGCGGCCGATGATCCTCGAGCCCTGGCACCCGCCCCACTACAAGGATCTGATCGAGGCGCACGGTTTCGGCAAGGCGATGGACGTGCTGATGTGGGAACTGGAGCTGGGCAGCCTCAAAGAGGGGGAGCGCTTCGATCCGTCGATCCACGCTGCCGCCGAGAAGGCGCTGCGCGATGAAGGGATAACGATCCGCAACCTGCGCAAGCGCGAAATGGCGGATGAGGTGCGCCGCTTCACGGATGTCTACAACGAGGCCTGGGGCGACAATTGGGGATTCGTCCCGGTGACCGACGCCGAGGTCGAGTTCCAGGCCAAGAACCTGAAGCAGGTGATCAATGAGGACTGGGCCTTCATGGCCGAAAAGGATGGTGAGGTGGTCGGGGCCGCGCTCACCCTGCCGGACATCAACCAGGTGATGGCGAAGCTGAACGGCCGCCTGCTGCCGTTTGGCTGGCTCAGGTTCCTGCTCGGCAAGGGGAAGGTCAGTCGCCTGCGCGTCTTCGCGCTGGGCGTGAAGCACGAGTACCGCCACAGCGGTGTCGCCGCCGGCCTCTACCTCAAGCACCTGGAGGCTGCGAGTCAGCCGGGTGCGATCAAAGGCGGCGAGATGGGCTGGATCCTCGAGACCAACGGCCCGATGAACCGGGCGATGGAGGGGATGGGGGGGACGGTGGTGAAGCGCTACCGAATCTTCGAGAGGGCGATCGCCGCCTCTTAAAGGCGCAAGTTCCGGCTTTATGGCCGGTCGGCGCTGGTCGCATCGCTACAGTCGGCCGGGTGAGCGAGTTTGAGCTGGAGCCGGTTCGAGTCCGAGTCCTGCCGCATGACAATGCCGGGGCGCTTGCCCTTCGCAACGAGGCCCGCACCGCTGCGATAGCGGCTGTCGGCGGTGTCCTGGCGGGGGCCGCGACCGTGGCGGCGGTTCGCGCGGTGGGCGCTGTGGCGAAGAAGTCGCAGGGGCAGTTGCTGCCGCGCCGAAACCGTCCCTCGAAGGTCGTGGCGAGCAGGTCCTTCCTCGTGGACGTGCACCTGCTCGGCAGGTGAGAAGTCACGAGGTAGAGGTTCGGCCGCGGTCGCCGTTCCGACTGCCGGGCTACGGTGGGGAGGATCGGGTCATGCGGGTCAGCGGCGGCGTTGCCTCGCGGCTCTTGCAGGTCGAGGATAGCCCGGTCCTGGTCCGCGCTTGGGAGCCGGGCTGCGGGTGCGTAACCCTGCGCGCCGAACCGGTCGATCCGGCGGACATCGCCTCGCCGCCGGCGATCCCTTCGCGGCCGACCACGCCGGCCGGCCCCGCCCAGCTCCGCCTGGCGGTGGAGCGGATGCGCTTTGCGCTGGGCGTCGATGATGACCTCACCGAGTTCTATCGCCGCTTCCGCCGCGATCCGTTGCTCGGCCCGCTGTTGCGCCGCCGTCCCCACCTGCGTCCTCGGCGCCGGCCCTGGGCCTGGGAGGCGCTCGCCTGGGCCGTCGTCAAGCAGCTGATCGAGTCCGAGCGGGCCGCCCGCATCCAGCGCCGCATCGTCGGCCGCTGGGGCCTGCGCTTGGGCCAGGACCGGGAAGCGCTGCGCGACGTCCCCGATGCGGGGACGATCGCCGGCCGGGCTCCGGCCGAGCTGACCGCCATGGACCTCTCGCCGGGCCGCTCGATCGCCCTGCGGGCGGTCGCCCGCGAGATCGCCGCCGGCCGCTGTGATCCGGCCGACCCCGTCGGCGATCGCCGGCTGCTCGCCGTTCCGGAGATCGGTCCCTGGACCGTTCAGTGCCTCGGGCTCTTCGGGCGCGGTGATCCCGACTCGCTGCCGGCCGGTGATCTCGTCTACCTAAAGCTGGTCGGCCGTCTGGCCAGGCTCGGCCGCCGAGCCACGGTCGAGGAGGTCGAGGAGTTCTACGCGCCCTACGCACCTTTCCGCGGCCTGGCCGGTTCGTGGACCGTTGGCTTGTACGGATAAAGGAACCTCTCGTGTTGCCGATAGGCCCGCAATGGAACGCACGGGACAGGGAGACGGCTGGCCTGAAGAGCGGGTTACGGAGTTCCTCGACGAGATCTCCTCGGCGGGCGGGGACTATCGCCGCTTGGTCGAGCGACTGCCGGCGATCGTCTACTCCTGTGAGCGTGGGGAGCATGGCCGTTGGCGTTACGTCAGCCCCCAGATAGAAGAGATCCTCGGCTACAGCCCGGAGGAGTGGATGGCCGACCCCGGGCTCTGGGCTCAGCAGCTGCACCCCGCCGACCGCGAGCGGGCGCTCGAGCAGGAGACCCGCACGGCCGGCGACGAGGGCGCTGTCCCGCCGATCGACTACAGGATGATCACCCGTGAGGGCAGGGTCGTCTGGATCCTCGACGAGGCGGTGCTCGAACCCGACGGCGCCGGCACCCAGGTCTGGCACGGCGTCCTCTACGACATCACCGAGCGCAAGATCGCCGAGCAGGAGCTGCAGCGAGCGGCCGCTCAGCAGGCGGCCGTGGCGACCCTCGGTCGCCATGCTCTCCAGGACGGTGACCCGGCGAAACTGAGCAAGCAGGTGGTGCCGCTGATGACCGAGATCGAAGGGGTCGAGGCGGCCTGCGTCTGGGAGGCGGGCCGCGGCGGACGCCGCCTGCACCTCCGCGCCGGACTCGAAGACGGGGCGAGTGGCCCCGAGCGCCGCGCCTCGGCCGCACGCGACTCCCACGCCGGCGCCGCGCTGGAGTCCGGCCTGCACGTGATCGTCGACGACTGGTCGACCGAGCGTCGCTTCTCGATGCCCCCGGTGCTGCGGGTGCTTGGGGTGCGCAGCAGCCTCGCTGTCCCGATCGCCGGCAAGGAGCGCCCTTTCGGCGTGCTCGACATCCACTCCACCGAGCCCAGCAGGTTCACCCCCCAGGACGTTCACTTCGTTCAGGCGTCGGCGAACGTGCTGGCCGACGCGCTGGAGCGCCACAGCGCTGATGAGGCGCTGCGTCACCGCGTCCTGCACGACTCGCTGACCGGTCTGCCAAACCGGCCCAACTTCGTCGACTCGCTGCAGGACGCCCTGAAGCGGGGCATCGCGTCAGGCTCGCCGGTCGGCATCCTCTTCATCGACCTCGACCACTTCAAGCTGATCAACGACAGCATCGGCCACCACGCCGGCGACGAGCTGCTGCGCGCCGTGGCGCCGCGCCTGCGCGCGCACCTGCGGCCGGGCGACATCGTCGCCCGCTTCGGCGGCGACGAGTTCGGCATTCTCGTCGACCGCCTCACCGACGAGGACGAGGCGCTTGCGATCGCCGACCGAGTCGCGGACGCTTTCTCGCAGCCCTACCGGATGGGTGGCGCCGACCACTTCGTCACCGCCAGCATCGGGATCGCGGTCGCCCGGCCCACCGGTCGTGAGCCGGTCGACGCCGAGCTTTTGATTCGCGACGCCGACGCAGCTATGTACCGGGCCAAGGAGCGCGGCCGGGGCCGCTGCGAGGTCTTCGACGCCGAGATGCGGGCGCGCGCCGTTCGCCGCCTCGCGACCGAGCGCGAGTTGCGCCACGCGCTCGATCGCGATGAGCTGGAGCTGCACTACCAGCCGGTCGTCGCCTTGGGCAGCGGCGAGATCGTCGGCCTCGAGGCGTTGGTCCGCTGGAACCATCCGGAGCGCGGCCTGCTCGACCCCGGCGAGTTCGTCCCGATCGCCGAGGACAGCGGCCTGATCGAGCCGATCGGGCGCTGGGTGCAGGAAACCGCCTGTCGCCAGGCGCTTGGCTGGCACGACCTTCGTCCCGACCAGAGGCCGCTCGACATCTCGGTCAACCTCTCGGCGCGGCAGGTCGCCCACCGCGAGCTGGCCGATTCGGTGCAGGAGATCCTCAGCGGGACCGGCATCGACCCCGTCAACCTGAGGCTGGAGATCACCGAGAGCGTCCTGGTCGAGGAGTCGGCCAGCGCCATCGCCACCCTGGAAGCGCTGAGCGAGATCGGCGTCCGCCTCGTCCTCGACGACTTTGGTACCGGCTACTCCTCGCTCGCCTACCTCAACCGCTTTCCGTTTGACGCCCTGAAGATCGATCGCTCCTTCGTCGATGGCCTCGGGGTCGAGCAGGAGCGCACCGCGATCGTCGAGGCGGTGATCGGGATGGCTCGCGCGCTCTCGCTCGACGCGATCGCCGAGGGCGTCGAGAACGAGGCCCAGCTCTCCGAGTTGCGCCGTCTCGGCTGCGACTACGCCCAGGGCCACCTCTTCTCGCGGCCGCTTACGCCGGAAAAGGTGACAAGCCTTCTGCGCGAGGGTGGGTTCGAGCTAATCGGGGATCTGGCCCGCTAGGAAGGCGTTGCTGAGCACGGCGGAAGCCGGGGGCTGCGTGGAGGTCAGGCCGTTTTCGTGCATCCAGGCGATGAAGCGGCTCCACTCGGCCGGGTCCATGAAGCCGCGGGTCGAGAGCAGCGGCAAGGTCGCGGCCATCTCGGCTCGGGTCAGCTTCGGGTCGAGGTCGGAGTTGGCTTCCAGCAGGGCGTCGGTGGCGGCGTCCGGGCTCTTGGCCGCGGCCGCGGTGCCGCGGGCCAGCGCGGCGAGGAAGAGGCGGATCGACTCGGGGTCTTCTTCGAGTCGCTGGCGTTTGGCGACCAGGACCAGCTCGTCATAGGGGGGTACGCCGAGCTTGTCGACCGGGGTGACGACGGGGTCTTTGCCGCGCAGGCGCAGGTCGACGCCCTCGACGTTGCTGAAGCCGCCGAGCATCGCGTCGGCGCTGCCGCCGACCAGCGCCGGCAGCAGCCCGTAGCCGACGTTGACCGTCTTCACGTCGGAGGGGGTGAGGTTTGCGCGGGCGAGGATCGTCTTCAGGTAGGCGTCCTGGTAGGGGATGCCGGCGGTGGCGATCGTCTTGCCGCGCAGGGCGGCGACGCCGCTGATCCCGGATTTCTTCAGCCAGATCAGCGAGGTGAGCGGCCGGTCGACCAGGGCCCCGACGGCGACCACGTCCAGCCCCTGTTCCTTCGCCAGCAGCACCTCCGGCTCATAGGAGACGGCGAGGTCGGTCTGCCCCGCGGCGACCTGTTTGATCGGCGCCGCCGGGTCGGAGGGCGTGTTGATCGAGACGTCGAGGCCGGCGTCGGTGAAGTAGCCGAGCTTCTGCGCCATGTAGATCCCGGCGTGGTCGGGGTTCGGGTAGAAGTCGAGCGTCAGGCTGAGCGGTTCGGTCTTGGCGCTCGTGGACTCGCTCTTCTCCCCGCAGGCGGCCAGCCCCAGGGTGAGGACGAGCATGGCGACGGCAAGAGCGATCGCCGGCAGTCGGGGGAGCCTCATCCCCTGCTTTCTATCGCCAAGTGACGATGCGGCGCTCTGCGAGCGCCAGCAGGCCGAACAGCGTGATCGCGATCGCGGCAAGCACGACGACCGCCGCGAACAGCCGCGCCGTCTCCAAATGCGCGTTGTCCTGCAGGATCAGGTTGCCGAGCCCGGAGTTGGCGCCGGCCCACTCGCCGAAGACGGCGCCGATCACGGCAACCGCGATCGCGATCCTGGCGCCGCTGAAAACGAAGGGCAGCGCGGAGGGCGCCTCGAGCCTCCGCAGCACCTGCCGCCGCGAGGCGTCGAGGCTGCGCATCATCTTGATCGCCTCGGGGTCGACGGAGCGCAGCCCGTCGAGTGCGTTGACGGTGATCGGGAAGAAGCAGATCAGCGCCACGATCGCCAGCTTGGGGCCGATGCCGTAGCCGAACCAGACGACCAGGATCGGGGCGATGACGATGATCGGGATCGCCTGCGAGGCGACCATCAGCGGGTAGGTGGCGCGTCGCAGCGTCCCGGAGAGGTGGAGGAGGACGGCGAAGAGGAGCCCGGCGGCGAGCCCGCAGAGGAAGCCGAGTAGGACCTCCTGCAGGGTGACCCAGGCGTTTTCGGCGAGCAGCGAGCGGTTCTCCCACAGCGAGGAGGCGATTTCGGCGGGGGAGGGGACGAGGAAGTCTTCGAGGTTGAGCGCGTCGGCGATCGCGCCGCTGCTCGTCGCGAGCTGCCAGAGCCCGATCAACGCCGCGAGGACGAAGGCGGGGAGGACCCAGCGCCTCATCCTGCGCCCTCGTGAAGCGCGGCCATGGCCCGCTCGCGGGCGGCTACGAAGGCGGGGTCGGTGACCGCGGCGTCGCGGTCCGGGGCGCGCGGGGCCGGAGTGCTCAGCTCCTCGACCACCCGGCCCGGCCGCGCCGAGAGCACGGCGACGCGATCGCAGAGATAGAGCGCCTCCTCGACGTCGTGGGTGACGAGGACCACGGTGCGGGGGTCCGCCGCCAACGCCCCGGCCAGCCAGCCCTGCATCTCGGCACGGGTGATCGCGTCGAGCGAGGCGAACGGCTCGTCCAGCGCCAGCACGGGCTTGCCGGAGACGAGCGTGCGCAGGAAGGCGACACGCTGGCGCATCCCGCCCGACAGCTCGGCGGGGCGGGAGCGCTCGAAGCCGGCCAGCCCGAAGCGCTCGAACAGGCGTCCCGCCGCCTCGCGCGCCGCTCCGCGGCGGACGCCGCGGTTGCGCAGGGCCAGCGCCGCGTTGTCGATTGCCGCCAGCCAGGGCAGCAGCATGTCGCGCTGTGGCATGAAGGCGCAGCGGGCGAGGCGTCCGCCCGGGTCGCCGGCGCCGCCGACCTCGACCTCACCGTCGCTGGGCTCCTGCAGGCCGGCGATCAGCTCGAGCAGGGTCGACTTGCCGCAGCCCGACGGACCGACCAGACCGAGCACGCCGTGCGCGGGGACCTCCAGGTCGAGGCGGTCGATCGCGCGCAGCTCCCCGTAGCTGTGCGCGAGCCCGCGGATCGAGACGGCGGCGGCCGGCGAGTCGGCGCCGGCAGGCATTGCCTCGGTGATGGCGAAGTCCTTGGCTTCGGTGGCCACCTTGGTATCCTGGCGCACTCCCCGCTCCTGACCAAAACGGTCAGGAAAGTCGATAACCACCCGTGGGGCATCTGATGGACCCGGCAATAATTTTCTTTGGTCTTGGCATCGGCATTCTCGTCGGCATGACGGGCATGGGTGGGGGATCCCTGATGACCCCGCTGCTGATCCTGATCTTCGGGATCCAGCCGACGACGGCGATAGGCACCGACATCTTCTACTCGGCCGTCACCAAGACGGTCGGCGGCTGGCGCCACCTGCGGATGAAGACGGTCAACATGGAGTTGGTCAAATGGCTGGCGCTGGGCAGCGTGCCGGCCGCCGTCGGCGGGGTGGCGCTCGTCTCGGTGATCGAGCGGCATGTCGGCGAAGACCGGCTCGACTCGCTCGTCTACGCCGTTCTCGGCGGCACCCTGTTGATGGTCGGCATCATCACCCTGGCGCGGGCATTGATCCTGCGCGACCTGGTCGAGGAGCGCGACCGCTTCGACGTCGAGCGCCGCCACAAAGTCGCAGCGGTTCTGATCGGCGCCACGACTGGTTTCGTGATCGGGATCACCTCGGCCGGGTCGGGAACCGTGATCGCGATCCTGCTGATCGCCGTCTATCGCCTCGCCCCCAAAAAGGTCGTCGGCACCGACGTCTTCCACGCCGCGGTCCTGCTCTGGGCGGCCGGGATCGCCCACTGGATCGGCGGCAACGTCGACTTCACCCTTGCCGCCAACATCCTGATCGGCTCGGTTCCGGGCGTCGTGATCGGCGCCGCGCTCTCGAGCAAAGCTCCGCAGGGCTTCATCCGCACCGCGCTCGGCCTGGTGCTGGTCGGCTCGGGGATCGTGACGATCCAGAAAGGGGACCCGACCGTGTGGCCGATCGCCGCCCTGGTCGCTGCGCTGGGTCTCGGCGCGATCCTCGCCGCTCCTCGCTTTCTCCACCGGCGCCGCGAACGGGAAGCCAAGCTTGCACTGGAGTCGGCCGGCTAGCCGCTCGGCAGGGCGCCTGATTTACTGCCTTTATGCGCGTTTCCGCGAAGGCTGACTATGCCGTGCGGGCTGCCGCCGAGCTGGCGGCCGCCGGTGAGGAGCCCGTCAAGGGCGAGCGGTTGGCCGATGCACAGGACATCCCCTTGCAGTTCCTCGAGCACATCCTCCTGGAGCTGAAGCACCACGGCATAGTCCGCGCCCGCCGCGGCGCCAAGGGCGGCTACTGGCTTGCCAAGCCGGCCGACGCGATAACCGTCGCCGACGTCGTTCGTGCGGTCGAGGGTCCGATCGCGCATGTGCAGTCCTCGCCGCCGGAGGACATCGAGTACCGCGGCCACGCCGAGCACCTGCAGGAGGTCTGGATCGCCGTCCGCGCCAACCTCCGCGCCGTGCTTGAGCACGTAACCCTTGCCGACCTGGTCAGTGGCGAGTTGCCCGCCGCCGTCAAGGACCTCGCAGCCTCGCCCGACGCCTGGGCCCCCCGCTAGCCAACGCTCGATTCGCGCGAGAGTTGCATTTGCCCCGTATAGCGGGGTCAACGCACCTCTCGTCCTCTTGGCGGGCGTGTTGCGCGCTTCCTGACTTTGCTGATCGACTTTCTGCTAAGGTGCCGACCTTCGATTCTTCATTAATTTCATCAAGAAAGAAGGGAAGGGTTAGATGACGAACCCTGGCAAGGGTAGGAAGACCGTTGGACTGGGCTTTGTGGCCGCCTTGATCACGCTGATTGCCTTAGTGGTGACCGGTTGCGGCAGCAGCAGCGACTCGAGCTCGAGCTCCTCCGGCGGCAAGCTCGACGTGGTCGGCTACTCGACGCCCGAATCCGTCTACCAGGAAGCCCTGGAGCCGGCCTTCGAGAAGACCTCCGCGGGCAAGGGGGTCAGCTTCAGCAACTCCTTTGGCGCCTCCGGCGACCAGAGCCGCGCGGTGGTGGCCGGCCAGCCGGCGTCCGTCGTCCACTTCTCTCAGGCCGGCGACATGGAACGCCTGGTCGAAGAAGGGGAACTCGTCTCCAAGGACTGGGAAAGGCAGCCCTACGGCGGCATTGCCACCGACTCGGTCGTCGTTCTCGTGGTCCGCAAGGGCAACCCGAAGGGGATCCACACCTTCGACGATCTGCAGACCAAGGACGTCGGCATCGTCACCCCCAACCCGTTCAGCTCCGGCTCGGCTCGTTGGAACCTGATGGCTGTCTACGGGACGGCGCTCAACGAGGGCAAGTCCCCCGCCCAGGCCCTCGAAGCGGTCAAGACCGTGCTCGAAAAGACCAAGGCCCAGCCCGGTAGCGGCGGCGACGCGCTTGCCGCCTTTACCCAGGGCGAGGGCGACGTGCTGCTCAGCTATGAGAACGAGGCGATCAAGGCCGAAAAGGAAGGCGAAGAAGTCGAATACGTCATTCCCCCCTCGACGATCCAGATCGAAACGCCGATTGCCGTCACCGAAAGCGCCCCGGAGCCTGCGGCGGAAGATTTCCTCAAGTTTCTTTGGTCTGACGAAGGCCAGGAACTGTGGGCTGAAAACGGTTACCGCCCGGTCAATCCGAAGCTGGTCAATCCGAAGCAGTTCCCCACCCCTAAGGAACTGTTCAAGATCAGCCAGTTCGGCGGCTGGAGCAAGGTCAACGAAGAATTCTTCGATGCCGAAACCGGCTCGGTGGCCGCGATCGAGAGCGAACTCGGAGTCTCCACCTCCGGCTAGCTGATGGAGGCTCACGCAGCAAGAGCGGCAGCGCCCCGGGCGGGATTCCACCTGCCCGGGGTGGGCGCCGGCCTTGGCCGGGGCATGGTCGTGCTCTACCTGAGCGTGATCGTGATGCTGCCGCTGGCAGCGCTGGTGAGCCAGTCCCTCGAAGGCGGGCTCAGCACCTTCTGGGAACAGGTCACCTCGCCGCTGGCGGTCTCCTCACTCAAGCTGACCGTGATCTGCTCGCTGATCGTCGTCGTGATCAACGCCGTCTTCGGCACGATCATCGCCTGGATCCTGGTCCGCGACGATTTCCGCGGCAAGGCGGCAGTCAACGCGGTGATCGACCTGCCTTTCGCCCTGCCGACGATCGTCGCCAGCCTCACCCTGCTCACCCTCTACGGCAACGACAGCCCGCTCGGCATCCACATCGCCTTCACCCGCGCCGCGGTCGTCGTCGCCCTCCTCTTCGTCACGCTGCCCTTCGTCGTCCGCGCGGTGCAGCCGCTGTTGATCGAGATGGATCGCGAGATGGAGGAGGCGGCCGCCTCGCTCGGCGCCAGCGGCTTCACCGTCTTCCGCCGCATCATTTTCCCCAACCTGATGCCCGGCCTCGCGGCCGGCGTCGCCCTCGCCTTCGCCCGTGCCCTCGGCGAGTTCGGTTCGGTCCTGCTCTTCGCCGGCGGCCTGCCGCAGACGCTGGTCGCCTCGGTCTTCATCCGCCAGCAGATCGAGTCCGGCAACGAAGTCGGCGCGGCCGCGGTCTCCGTCGTCCTCCTCGTCGCCTCGCTGCTGCTGCTTGGTGTGATCAGCCTGATCCAGCGCTGGAGCAGCCGCCATGAACGCAGCGGCGGCGACGGGTTGACCCTGATGCCTCTCAGCGGCGAGGACTTCACGGCGGAGGGAGGCGATGACGATGGGGATCGCTAGCGGAAGAAAGCGCAGCCGCTACGGCCTGCGGGCGCTCGGGCTCGGCTACCTCGCCCTGCTCCTGCTCGCCCCCCTGGTGATGATCTTCTACAAGACCTTCGAGCATGGGCTGGCGCCGCCGATCGAAGCGATCACCTCGGCGGACGGTCTGCACGCGCTGAAGCTGAGCCTGCTGATGGTGGCGATCGCGGTGCCGCTCAACACGGTCTTCGGTGTCGGCTGCGCGCTGCTGCTCGTCCGTCACCGTCGCCGCGGCAACGCGATCATCGACGCGATAATCAACCTTCCCTTTGCGATCTCGCCCATCGTCATCGGCCTCTCTTTGTACCTGCTCTACGGGACCCAGGGCTGGTTCGGCCCGGCCCTGGCGGAAGCTGGGATCAAGGTTCTCTTCTCCGTTCCGGGGATGGTCCTCGCCAGCATCTTCGTCTCGCTGCCCTTCGTCGTGCGCGAGACGGTGCCCGTGTTGCAGGAGATCGGCACCGAGCAGGAGCAGGCTGCTTCGACGCTCGGCGCCAACGCGTGGCAGACCTTCTGGCGGGTGACCCTGCCGGCGATCCGCTGGGGTGTTGCCTACGGGGTCGTGCTCACCACGGCCCGTGTCCTCGGCGAGTTCGGCGCGGTGACGATCGTCTCCGGCTCGATCTCCGGGCAGACCCAGACCCTGCCGCTCTTCGTCGAAAAGCAGTTTCAGAACTTCAACCTGCCGGGCGCGTACGGCGCCTCGGTGGTGCTCGCCCTGCTCGCCCTCACGACCCTGCTCGCAATGAACGTGCTGAAGAGAAAGGAGGACGCCTGATGGGAATCTCAGTCGAGGGAGCTTGCAAGAGCTTCGGTGACTTTCAGGCGCTGAGAGACGTATCGATCGAGGTGCCCTCCGGGTCCCTCACGGCCCTGCTCGGGCCCAGCGGCAGCGGCAAGTCGACGCTGCTGCGGGCGATCGCCGGGCTCGAGACGCTGGAGTCCGGCCGTGTCCTGATCGACGACGAAGACGTTTCGACGAAGCCGACCCAGAAGCGGGAAGTCGGCTTCGTCTTCCAGCACTACGCCGCCTTCAAGCACATGACGGTCTTCGAGAACGTCGCCTTCGGGTTGAAGATCCGCAAGTGGGACAAGGCAAAGATCTCCAGCCGCGTCCACGAGCTGCTGCAGCTGGTCCAGCTCGACGGGCTCGCGGATCGCTACCCGTCCCAGCTCTCCGGGGGACAGCGCCAGCGCATGGCTCTGGCCCGCGCGCTGGCTGTGGAGCCGCAGGTGCTGCTGCTCGATGAGCCTTTCGGCGCGCTCGACGCCAAGGTGCGCAAGGACCTGCGGGTGTGGTTGCGCCGCCTCCACGACGAGATGCACGTGACGACGATCTTCGTCACCCACGACCAGGAGGAGGCGATGGACGTCGCCGAGCAGCTGGTGGTGATGAACGACGGCCGGGTCGAGCAGTCCGGCAGCGCCGACGACCTCTACGACCATCCCGCCAACGAGTTCGTGATGAGCTTCGTCGGCGAGGTCAACCGGCTCGGCGAGCACTTCGTGCGGCCGCACGACATGGAGGTCGTGCTCGATGCCGACGAGCGCACCGAGCAGGCGATGGTGCAGCGCATCGTCGCCCTCGGTTTCGAGATCCGGGTCGAGTTCGTGCTCGCCGACGGCACCGAGGTATGGGCGCAGCTGACCCGCGCCGAGCTGCAGAAGCTCGAGCTGCGCGAGGGTCAGATCGTCCACCTGCGTCCCGGTCAGCTCAAGAGCTTCAGCGGTGATGTCCCGCCGCCCAGCGATCGTGGGGCCTCGACTCCCCGCGACGCAAAGGGCGGCGACGACGCAGGAATAACTGCAGCCGCCTGAAGGGGCGACGGGGCGGGGCGCGCTTTGCCGGGTGGCGCCCCGCCCCAATTCGCCATCTAAGTTATGCGACGCTCAAACGTCTTCTCCAGCGCCTTCTCATGCTCGTCCCCGGCGATCGTCTTGTCGAGCCGGACGATCGCCTCGCGGCCGTCGAGCCGTACCGTGCCGACCTGATTGTCGAAGTACGGCCCCTCCAGCAGGCGCCAGCGGATGCCGGGGTCCGGGGCGCCGGCCAGGCGGGCCAGGCCACGCGCCACTGCTCCGAAGGAACGGGAGAAACCTGCCCGAACCACCCTCCGCTCGCGCTCGCCGAGCGGATTGCGGTAGGGCGAGCAGACTGCCTGCACCACCGAGCTCTCCACCTCGGCATCCGGCCTGAACGCCACGTCGCAGAGGTAGGCGTGGTGAACGTCGCCGGAAAGGATGATGATCGAGGCTGGCGCCTTCCCACGCTGGCCTGAGCCCACCTCTTCCAACAGCCCCCGGAGCTGTTGGAAGGAGAGCTGAAAAGCGGCCCAGTGGTCGAAGTCGACGGCGCGGCGCAGCTTCTCGCTGCCGCGCGCGATCAAGCTGCCCCAGGCGCCGTCGCCGAGGCGCTCGTTCCAGGCCTCGAGATGATGGAAGCCGGGGGAGAGGAGATAGGGCACGGTGGTCGCGATCAACAGGTGATCGAAGTCGCCGCTTGCGTGGTCGAGGACCCAATCCCAGACCTCGTCGTCGAAGATCGAGCGGCGGTCCTCGGTCAGAACGCGGCCGGCGCGTGAGTCCATGAAGATCGCCCGCGCGCCGTCCAAGTCGCGATAGAAGCTCCAGCGGGTGCCGGATGCGGTCGCGTCGATGCTCTTCGCCCACTCACGCAGCGTGTTCGTCGCGTCCGGCTCGGCTCGCACTCGTCCGTAGAGCTCGTTGCCGTCCAGCTCGCTGGGCGAGAGGTTCCCCAGGTGCTGGTAGATCCAGTAGCTCATGATCCCGCCGACCGCGCGCTCGTGCCACCACTCCTTGCGGTCCATCTCGTCGTGCCAGGAGCGGGAGATGTTCCAGTCGTCGCTCATATCGTGGTCGTCCCAGACCATCGAGGTCGAGACCGTCGAGAACAGCCAGCGGATCAGGGGGTCCTCCCAGGACTCCCGGTAGAGCCAGGTGTACTCCTCGAAATCGGTCACCTCTTCACCTGGCGGGCGATCGGTGTCGCGCCGGGCACGGATGCGCTCACGCACTGCCGGCGAGCCCTCGTCAACGTAGACCTGGTCGCCGAGCAGGAAGAGCAGCTCGGGCCAGTTGTCGCGGTTGTCGCGGACCATCTGTTCGGCAAGAACGTGAAGCGCGTCGAACTCACGCCCGTTTTCGTCCTCGTCCTTGGATTTCGTGTAGGGCTCCTCGTGGGGCAGGGCGACCCGACAGGAGCCGAAGCAGATGTCGAGAGGCTCGCCGGGGCTGAGGGTCCGAATAACGCTGGGAGGGAGGTCGTGATCCGGTGGTGGCCAGCGCTCCTCGCCATCCAGGGAGACTCGGGACTCGTAGAAGCCGCCGGGTTCGAGGCCCTCGATGCGAACGAGGGCGTAGTGGTGGCCGCCGATGCCGAAGGTCGGCTCCCGGCGCCCCAGCACCTCGACCTCGCAGCGCTCGCTCGTCTCGACCCAGATCGTCGCCTCGGTTTCCGAGACGTAGCGGAGAAGCGGACCAAGAAGGAGCATTGGCATGGTTTCTCCTTCCCGCAATCCGCTTGGCCTACTCCCTTGCTATTCTTGAGTTTAAGACTCAACAAACTTCAGAAAGGAAGACTCTATGAGCTTGAAAGGCGCCACCAAGTTCACCTCGAGAGGCCGGCTCGCCGGCCTGGTTCGCGACGAGGCCCCGGTCGGTACCGGCCCCAACCGAGCCAACCGCGCACGCCGGGACGGGGGGCAGCCCGCGGTCGACGAGGCCCTCTACTACAGGGCCCGCTTGCTCCTCGGCGACTCCCTGGCCCGCCCAAGCCGCTGAGCCGCCGCACCCCAACCACCGACGGGCCTCAAACGGGAGTCCGGCTCCCGTTTGAGGCCCGTCGGTGGTGATTGGACTCAGCCGGCGGCTTTCGCCGGGGTTTCTGGAGTCGCCGGCGGTTCGGGAGCTTCCGGATAGGCCTGGACCGCGAGGTTCCAGTTTTTCAGCGTGAAGGTGACTTTCGCGGCGCCGGCGTACTGGATGGCGACGGTATGCCCGCCTTTGCCCAGCACCGTGGTCTGCGTCACCGTGTAGACCAGTGGAGCGAGTTTGGGTGAGGCGGCGGTGGCGGGGGTGAAGTTGACTTTTCCGCTCGACTGGCCGTCGACCAGGATCTGGATCGGGCAGGCGAGTTCCGTCGTCGGTTTTTCCGCGGTGCAGGTTGCCTGCCCCGAGAAGGTGATCACCGTCTTCGCGATCCCCTTCGTCGCGAACGAGGTGAACGCGGTCGGGATATACCCGGCCGTGGTCGCCAAGGCGGAGAAGGGGGCCGTGCCCGCCGCGATCGCCGCGATCGGCGTCGGCGAGGCATCGGTCTTCTTCAGGTAGATGTTGCCGGCCGCTTTTTTCTTCAGATAGAGCGTGTTGCCTTTCTTGTTGGTGATGTAGAGATGCGCCGCCTTCTGGTTCGTGAGGAAGGACCCGGCGAACGAGGGGCTGACGGCAACCACGGCGGCAAGCGCCGCCGCAACCGCGACCACGAGTGCCGCGCGAGGCCTGGACAGTCTTCTGTTGAGCAATGGAACCTCCGTATTCAGGGCTTGCCGGGAAGCCTTCTTTAGTAAAGAGGTCAATAAAGTACAGAAGGTGCTAGGGTCTTGTCGAGTAAGCCACTCAACAAGCTCCAGAACCCGGCAGGAAAGGAAGCAAATCCGTATGAGAAGCAAGACCCTCGCCATAACGGTGATCGCCCTCCTGGGGCTCGCTGTGCCGGCGTCTGCCGGTGCCCAGACCCTGATCGGGTCGGGATCGGTCGCAGCGCAGCCCGTGCTGCAGGCGCTCTTCGCCCAGTACACGAAGGTGACCAAGGGGAAGGTCAAGTTCGTCTATACCGCCAACGGAGGCAACGCCGGCGTCAAAGACGTCCAGAACGGCACCAGTCAGTTCGCGGGGCAGGCCCGCACGCCGCTCCCCAGCGACGCCGGGACGACCTACATCAAGCTCTACCTCGACGGCCTCTGCCTGGACGTCAACCCCAAGAACAAGCTCAGCAACATCAGCATCCAGCAGACCCACGACATCTACCGGGGCCTGCTGACCAACTGGAACCAGATTCCTGGTTCTGGCCTCGAAACGACGATCGACCCCGTCGGTCGTGACACCAACGGAGGGACCTACAACTTCTTCCTGCAGGCGGTTCTCAACAACGAACCACCGGCGTCGAACGTCAACGCCCTGACCGCCGACGGCCTGGTCGTCAACGCGGTCAAACAGGACCCCAACGCGATCGGCTACGACGGACTCGCCTGGCAGGGCAAGGGCCAGAAGGCGCTGAAGGTGAACGGTGTCCAATGCACGCCGTCGAAGATCAGCGTCGAGCCGCTCAAGTACCCGCTCTCCCGCTACATCTTCATCGTCCTGCCGACCGCGAACCCCAGCCCGGCGGTGGAGAAGTTCGTCGACTGGGCGCGTCGTGACCCGGTTGCCGGGGAAGTGATCGGCAAAGCCGGCGGCGTGGCCGCCTTCAACAAGAAGCCGAAACGGTAAGTGGAGGAGCAGCACCCAGAGGAGTACGGCCCACGATGGTCGGATCGGCGCGTCGAGCAGATGCTCGGCGCGCTGGTCTGCGCCGTCGTGGCGCTGCTGTTGGCGATGATCCTCACCGTCTTCCTCAGGGGGTGGCCGTCGTTTGCCCACAACGGCCTCGCCTGGTTCGGGCCGGGGGGCAACGTCGACGACCAGCTCAACGCGATCTTCCTCTCCGGCCAGCCGGGCGTCGAATACGTCTACACCTTTCACGCCTGGCCGCTGATCTGGAGCACGATCCTGATCACCGGCGGGGCCGTCGCGATCGCCCTCTTCTCGGCCCTCTTCGTCGCCGTCTTCATCGTCGAGTTCGCGCCCGAGTGGATGAGCAACGTCCTGCAGCCGGTCGTCCGCTTCCTGGCCAGCGTCCCCTCCGTGATCTACGGCCTGCTCGGCGTGCTGGTGCTGGTCCCGTTTATCGGCAACCACCTGGTCAGCGAGTCGCAGAAGGCCTCGGTCGCGGGCGTGATCTCGCTCAGCGGCTACAGCCTGCTCGCCGCGGTCGTCGTGCTCACGGTGATGATCGCGCCGCTGATGGTCTCGATCTTCTCCGACGGCCTGCGGTCGGTGCGTCCGGGGTGGCTGGAGGGCTCCCTCGCCCTCGGCGTCAACCGTTGGCGTACGACGTGGAAGATCGGGGTCCGCACCGCCCGCCCGGCGATCGTCGCCGGCACCGTGCTGGCCACCGCCAGGGCGATCGGCGAGGCGGTGATGCTGGCGATGATCTCGGGCTCGGTCGGTTTCGCCCCCAACCCCGCCGACGGCGCCGTCTTCATCTTCGAGCCCTCGCGCCCGTTGGCGCCCACGATCGTCAAGAACATCGACCAGCTCAGCTCGCCGCCCGCCAACGCGACGCTGTTCGCGATCGCCGCGGTGCTGCTCTTCTCGGCCGCGATGCTTTCGCTGACCGGTTGGGCGACGCGGCGGGCGATGGGCAAATACGGGGCGACGGCCTGATGGAGTCCTCGCTGGCAATGCCGCCGGCAGCGCCCCCGCCGGGCGGGGGCGAGGCGCGCCCCCGCAAGTCAGCGGTCGAGGGCAGCGCCGCCTGGCGGCTGACCGATCGCATCGGCCTGGCGATCTGCTGGGCGCTGGGTCTGCTCTTCTGCGCGATCGCGATCGCGATCGTCGTCTACCTGCTGATCCAGGGGTTCAAGTTCCTCAAGCCCTCGATGCTCGTCACCCCGGCCTCGGCGGGGTTCACCCAGGGCGAAACCGGCGGCTTCTCCGATGCCCTTCTCGGCACCCTGATCGTCGCCGTGATGGGGATCTCGATCGCACTGCCGATCGGCATCGGCATCGCCGTCTGGCTGGTCGAGTACGGCCGCCCTGCCGCTCTCGCCCGGATCACCGAGTCGACGATCGAGGCGATCGCCGGCATCCCCTCGATCGTCCTGGCGCTGTTCGGAACGGTGATCTTCTCCAGCACCGCCCTCGGCTTTCTCAGCCGCACCTCCGGCGGCGTCGTATTCGGCCGCTCCTTCTTCGCCGCCTCGACGATGCTCTCCCTGGTCGCCCTGCCACTGATCGTCGCCAGCACCCGCGAGGGACTGAGCTCGATTCCCCGGCACGTGCGCGAGGCCTCCTACGCGGTCGGCAAGACCAAGGTGGCGACGACGCGGCGGATTCTGCTGCCCGCCAGCCGGCCGCAGATCGCCACCGGGGCGATGCTCGGCCTCGGCAGGATCATCGGCGACACGGCGATCATCGTCGTCCTGCTTGGCGCGACCCAGAACTTCGCCCCGGTCGGCAGTGCCTTCCCGCTCAACTACCTGCGCGGCGCCGGCACGACGTTGACCAACTTCGTCTACGAGGCTTCTCCCACCGGAAATCTCAACCAGCCCCAGAAGGCCTACGCGGCGGCCTTCGTCCTGCTGCTGATGGTGCTGGCCCTGAATGCGGCCGTCGACGTCGTCCACCGCCGTGCGCGAAAGGTGGGGGCATGGAGTTCGTGACGCCGCCACCGCCGATCCGGCGGCTGCAGCTCGAGGACGCAAAAGCGGCGCGGCAGGCAGCGCCACCGCCGCTAACCGACAGCGGGGACGTGCCGGGAGTTCGCGGTCCATATGGGGGCATAACTCCCGGCACGTCAGGGGGCACGGGGGGGTTCACCGGGGCGCGCCGTTCGATCGGCGCCCCCCAGTTCTCGATCCGCCGCATGGAGATCGACGACGTCTCCGTCTCCTACTCCAACCGGGAAGCGGTGAAATCGGTCTCGCTGCCGGTCCGCCAGGGCGAGGTGCTGGCGATGATCGGCCCCTCCGGTTGCGGCAAGACGACGCTGCTGCGCTCGCTCAACCGGCTCACCGAGCTGACCAGCACGGCGATGTTGCGCGGCCGCATCCTGCTCGACGACGTCGACATCACCCTGATCGAGCCGACCCTGCTGCGACGGCGGGTGACGATGGTCTTCCAGCAGCCCAACCCGTTCCCGATGAGCGTCTTCGACAACATCGCCTACGTCCTGCGCGAGCAGGGGTCGCGGCGCCAGCGCAAGAAGACCCTCGAGCCCAAGGTCCACAGCGCTTTGGAGCGGGCCGGTCTCTTCGAGGAGGTCAAGGACAACCTCGACCATCCCGCCCTGAAGCTCTCGGGCGGCCAGCAGCAGCGACTCTGCATCGCCCGCGCCCTGGCCGCCGAGCCGGAGGTGCTGCTGCTCGACGAGCCCTGCTCGGCGCTCGATCCGCAGTCGACCCAGGTGATCGAGGACCTGATCGTGAAGCTGCGCGACGACGTCGCCGTAGTGATCGTCACCCACAACCTCCAGCAGGCCTACCGGATCGCCGACCACGTCGCCTTCATGTACCTGGGTGAGCTGGTCGAGTACAACAGCGCGACCGCCCTCTTCGGCTCGCCCCGCGAGCAGCGGACGCAGGAGTACGTGAGCGGTGCGTTCGGTTAACCGCCATGTGCAGCGGTTCGGGGTCCTCGCCGTCTGCGGGTTGCTACTCGCGGGCATGTTCGCGGGCTGCACGACGACGCAGGAAAAGGCGGCGCGCCAGCAGGCACGCTCCAAGCGCATCCTCGAAGCCCGTGAACACAGACGGGAGCAGCGATCCAAGTCAGACGACGACGGGAGCAAACAGCGATGAGTGTCCAGACCCCTGAGCAGCCCCCCATAACGAGCACCCAGAGTTACGAGCCCTGTGAGGAGTGCGGCGCGCCGCTTGACCCCCAGCAGCGTTACTGCATCGAATGCGCGGCGCGGCGCGGCAACGGCGCGAACCCGGCCTCGCGCTACTTCGCCGCGATGAGCAAACGCGCCCGCCGGCCGATTGCCCGCCCGCCGGCCAAAACCGGTCCCGGCGGTCGAGCGGCCGCGGTCGGCTTCTTCGCCCTGTTGCCGATCGCGGTGGCGATCGGCGTCGTCGTCGGCCGCGGCGGCTCGGACGGCGGCGAAAGCGAGGCGCTGCTCGAAGCTCTGCGCAACCAGAACGCCGCCGTCGCAGGCACGTCAGCCGCCGGGCCTGCGACGGCGGCGGCCAAGGCGAAGACGGGCAAGTCCAAGCAGGCCGACAAGGCCGCGGCAAAGGGCGGCGGCAAGGTGGTCGCCAAGACCAGCAACGGAGCCGTCCACCAGGTGAGCGGCTTCAAGCCGAGCGCGCAGAAGACCGAAGAAGACACCAAGCTGGTCGAAGGCAACGTCAAACAGACCGGCGCCAACTACATCAAGGCGCAGCAGAACCTGCCCGACGTGATCGTCGTCGGGGGCGATCCCAGCTCTGCGCCCCCGGCCCCGACGGGGGGGAATCAGCCATGAGCGAGGATCTCGTCGCCCAGCGCGACCGGTTGCTGGAGAAGTTCACGATCATGCAGGCCGACCTCGGAGGCGCCTTCTATGAGATGGCGATCCGCGACCACGTGCGGATGGACGTCCTGACGCGCAAGGCCGCCGAGCTGCAGCGGGTCGACGCCGAGCTGCTGGCGGCCGAACGGATGCTGGAGCTGCTCCAGTGAAGCGAGTACGCGGGTCGTTCAGGAGTGCTATCGCCGCCGCTTCGACGCTGACCGGCAAGCGCTTTGGGCTGCTGGTTGCCTCCTCGGTGGTCGCCACCTCGGCGATCGTCGCCAGCGCGATGACCGGGACCAGCGACAGTGGTGCCCTCGCGGCGCTGCTCGGCCGTAGCCTCGCCTCGGACAGCCCGCCGGCGGCAAGCAGCCCGCCGCTGGAAAGCTTCCCCATCGCCGGCTCCGGGGCCCGCAAATCACCCGCCCTCCCGGAAGGCGGCTCGGCGGTGCCGAGCAGCGCTCCCCTCGCTCCGCCTGAAGCGGCGGCTTCCCCGCCGGAAAGAGCCCCCCCGGCCGAACCGACCGCAACGACTCCTCCACCGCCCGAAGCGGGCCGGATCAAACACGTCTTCGTCATCTCGCTCACCAGCCCCGGCTATGAGGCGGCCTTTGGCGAAACCTCGCAAATGCCGTATCTGGCGACGCAGCTCCGGCCCAAGGGCGAGCTGCTGAGCGGCTACACGCTGCTCGACGACGCCGCTTTGCCCAACGCCATCGCGGCTGTCAGCGGCCAGCCGCCGAACGCCTCAACCGAGGCCGGCTGCTCGACCTACACGGAGTTTCCGCCGAACGCCAAGGTCGACGGCAGGGGCGCCGTCTCCGGGCCCGGCTGCGTGTACCCGGTCGAAACGCTGACCCTCTCCGACCAGCTGGCCGCCGGCCGTTTCAGCTGGCGCGGCTACATGGACGGGATGGTCGACGAAACCGGCAAACCGGCCAACTGCATCCATCCCGACTCCGACGCATCGGACGCGCCTCTGCCTGGCCAGTATGCCGCCTCCCAGAACCCCTTCGTCCACTTCCACTCGCTGCTCGACCTCGGCGACTGTGCGATCAACGACGTTCCGCTCGAACAACTGACGGTGGACCTGAAGAAAGCCGACAAGACCGCGAGCTACTCCTACATCGCCCCGACCCCCTGTGATTCCGGTGCCGTCGGCCAATGCTCCCCCGGCGCAATGGAAGGGGCGGGGGGCGCTGACGCCTTCCTCGCGAAATGGGTGCCGCAGATCCTCGCCTCGCCGGCCTACAAAGAAGACGGCCTGCTGGTCGTCGCCTTCGGCGCCGCGCCCCCGGTCACTGCCGAAACCGCGCCTGCGCCGGCCGACGACCCACTCCACGCGGGAGCCCTGCTCGTCTCGCGTTTCGTCAGCGGCGGCTCCACCGACGCCACGCCCCTCGATCCCTACTCGCTGCTTCGCTCCACCGAGGACCTGTTCGGCCTCGAGCACCTCGGCCTTGCGGATGGGGCAAAGGTGAAGTCCTTCGCCCCCGGCCTGTTGGGGGAAACGGGCGGTGACTAGCGCGGGGGACGTGCCGGGGATTAAAGGCCGATATGGGTGCTCAACTCCCGGCACGTCTGTCTGCCGCGGGATGAGGGGAGGCTGAGATGGTCGGGCCGACGATGCACGTCACGGCGAAGGTCGACTACGCGGTGCGCGCGATGGTGGAGCTGGCCGCCGCGGGCGGTGGACCGGTCAAGGGAGAAGCGATCGCCACCGCCCAGTCGGTGCCGCTCCGCTTCCTGGAGAACATCCTGATCGAGCTGCGCCACGCGACTTTGGTGCGCAGCCAGCGTGGGGCCGAGGGCGGTTACCGCCTGGCCCGGCCGGCGGATCAGATCACCCTTGCCGACGTGATTCGCACCGTGGAGGGGCCGATCGCGAGCATCCGCTCCGAGCGGCCCGACGAGCTCTCCTACTCCGGCGTGGCGGCGCCGCTGCGCGACGTCTGGGTGGCGCTGCGGGCCAACATGCGCGCCGTGCTCGAGTCCGTGACCCTGGCCGATGTCGCAAGTGGTGAATTGCCCGCGGACATCCTGCGCCTCACCGAGGCGCCCGAGGTGTGGGAGCCCCGTTGAAAGAGACGCTCCCTGGCTGAGGGTTTGGCGGGAGATGACGGACGGGCAGGAGCCCTGGCAACTCGCCGTCCCCGTCTTCGCCGCCGCCCTGCTTGCCGCTCGGCGCGGGGTCGTCACGACCCTCCTCGCCGCCGGCATCGTCGGCGTCGCGATTGCCCTCGCCGGCGGTCCGCTGCCGGCATGAGTGCGGCTAGGGCTTGAGCCGGAACGGTGGGTACTGGTCCGTCACCAAGGTGAAGGCGTACCCCACCACACGGTTATGCCAGCGGATCGTGCCCTCGACGAACGTGAAGATGCCGCGCGGATAGCGACCGGTGAAGAGGATCGCGAACCAGGCGCCGATCACGGCAAAGAAGACGCCGACGTAGAGGAAGAAGAGGACGAAGTAGTGGGGGATGGCGAGCAGCCACTTGACCAGCGGCAGCCCGGCCTCGAGCCGCGAGGCGTCCGGATAGGGGAAATCGAGGTGGACGGCCTGCATCTCGTCGGTCGACGGGTATTCGTCGTCCATCAGCGCCAGGTAGACGCCGATGCGGTTCAGGAATCGCATCAGTTCGAGGTTCCAGTCAAACCACCAGCGCGGGTATTTCCTTTTGAAGAGAATCATCAGCACGGTCGGAAACACGACCAGGCTGCCGCCGGCGATCGCCGTGCTGAGGCCGTAGTGGCTGACACTGCCCGCGATGTCGGTTCCGGGGAGCAGGTTGGCGAGGATTGCGATCGGGATAACGACGACGATCCGAAAGGCGCTTGAAACCCGGTTCAGCTGCCGCTCCGGGTAGTCGACCGAGAAGGTGACCGGGTAGGACGAGGGCTCCATTTTTCTTCTCCTTGTCTAGTCCGCCGCCGGCACGCCGCCGGCCACCACGTTGACGAAGTTCTCCAGGTGGCGGGTGGTCCAGCACTCGAAGGCGCCGTCGCAGTGGCGCTCATACGCGGCCATCACCGAGTCGCCGTAGTTCCAGTAGAGCTTCGGCTCGGGGTTGAGCCAGAAGAGGCGGCCGGCCCGCTCGGCCACCTGGGCAAAGACCTCGGCGTGGGGCTCGCGGCCGTTGGTGCGGGCGTCGCCGAGGACGATCACGGTCGAGCGCGGGTCGAGGTCGTCGGAGATCTCGGTCAGGAACTCGAGCCAGACCCGGCCGTAGTCGGTGTAGCCGGAGACATCGGCGACCCCGCCCTCGCTGGAGATCCGCCGCGCGATCTCGCGGAAGTCGCGCTCGTGCTCGAAGATCTCGGTCACCTCCGATATCCGCTCGATGAAGACGAAGCTGCGCAGCTTGCGGAAGGAGTCGTGCAGTGCGTGCAGGACGGAGAGGAAGAACACGCTGGCGGACGTGACCGAGGTCGAGACGTCGCAGAGCACGTAGATCTCGGGCCGCCGCGGCCGCTTCGGCCGGTAGCGCAGATGCATCGGCACGCCGCCGGTCTCCAGCGAGGCGCGCATCGTGCGCCGCACGTCGACCACCTGGCTCTTGCGCCGCCCCCGCTGCTCGTGACCGAGCGTCGCCAGCCGTCGCTTCATCTGCGAGACGGCGCGGTGCACGGCCGCCAGGTCCTGGGTCGGGCTGGTCGGCAGCGCCCGGTCCAGCTCGGCCAGCGGGCGGGAGGGGGGGAGGGTGGAGGTGCGCTCGATCAGGTCGCGTTCCAGCTCACGGCGCAGATGCCGCTCGAAGCGGTTGAGCTGGTCGCGATCGATCGGCGCCTGCTGTGCGGCGCCGTCGCTGGCCTGCGGCTGGGTGCCGGCGGACAACTCCAGGGTGCGGCGGATCCTCTGTACGTCGACCCCAACGACGCCCGAGCCCTCGCCCTGGCGGCCGAAGGCGGCGATCGCCAGCCGTGCCAGGTCGCGCAGCTCGCCCTCGTTGCCCTCGACGATCGCCTGGCGGATCTGCTCGCGCAGCTCGTCGATGTCGAGCCGCTCGGCGCCCTCGTGGCGCTGCTCGGTCTCGCCGATCTCGCGCTCGATCGCCTCTGCCTCGGAGGCGCGAAAGAACCAGCGCTCGAAGAGCAGCTCGAAGAGGCGCCGGTCCTCCTGCGACTTGGCGATCGTCGTCGCCAGCGCCTCGCGAAAGTCGTCCCGCGAGGTCCAGGGAACCTGGTCGAGGGCGGCGAAGGCATCGAGGATCTCCGAGGTCCCGACCGCCACCCCCTCGCTGCGCAGCTCCTCGCAGAAGCCGAGCAGCTTCGCGGTCAGGCCGGGCGGACCGGCATCAGCTTTGGGGCCGTACGGACTCGGCAAGCTTCATCCCAACTCTCTCTGCGACCAGGTCGATATCGGTCCGGTGCTTGACGATGATCGACATCGACTGCTCGAAGGTCTCGCGGTCGATGTCGTCGGCGCCCATCAGCAGCAGCGTGCGCGCCCAGTCGATCGTCTCGGCGATCGAGGGCGGCTTCTTCAGGTCGAGTGCCCGCACCATCCGCACCACCTCGACCATGCGGCGGGCGAGCGCCTCGGGAAGGTCGGGCGTGTGCAGATGGACGATCTCCATCTCGCGCTCCAGCTCCGGGTAGTCGAGCCAGAGGTAGAGACAGCGCCGCTTCAGCGCCTCGGTCAGCTCGCGCGAGTTGTTCGAGGTGAGGACGACGATCGGCATCGTCGTCGCCGCCACCTGGCCCAGCTCGGGGATCGTGATCTGAAAGTCGGAGAGCAGCTCGAGCAGCATCGCCTCGAACTCCTGGTCGGTCTTGTCGATCTCGTCGATCAGCAGCACCACCGGCTCGGGGCTCGCGATCGCCTGCATCAGCGGCCGCTCGAGCAGGAACTCCTCGCTGAAGATGTCGCCGTGCACGTCCTCCCAGCCGGACTCGCCGCCGGCCTGGATGCGCAGCAGCTGCTTGCGGTAGTTCCACTCGTAGAGGGCCTTGGCCTCGTCGAGGCCCTCGTAGCACTGCAGCCGGATCAGCTCGCGGCCGCTGGCGCGCGAGAGCGCCTTGGCCAGCTCCGTCTTGCCGACCCCCGCCGGGCCCTCGACCAGGATCGGCTTCTCGAGCCGTTGAGCGAGGAACGAGACGAGCGCCGCCGACTCGTCGGCGAGGTAGCCGGCGCCCGCCAGAGCCTCCTTCGTCTCCGCCACTGAGCCGGGTGTCTGCGCCTCAACCATGCGGGCGATGATAATCCGCGACGGTGCCCGACCTCGCCCTCTCCCTGGCAACGCTGCTTCCGCACACCGCCGGCCCCTACATCGCGCTGATGCTGATCGGCTTCGCGACCGGCATCCTCGGCCACATGACGAGCTCGCGCTGGCTGGTCGCGATCGGCATTACGCTGATCTTCCTCGGCGCCTTCCTCTTCCCGCTTGCGCTCAACCTGACCGAAAGCACCCCGCCCCAACTTCAGAACCGGTGAAGGACTGGCGCTAGCCTTACGATCCCGCAATCTGCACCCCATCTTCAGGAGGCCTCGCCTTGAGCCGACTTCGCTTCTTCTACGCCCTTGCTGCCGTTGCCGCGTTGCTGGCGATGGCGACCGCGCTCGCCGCCTGCGGCGGGGGCAGCGACAAGAGCGGCGAGGATCCGCAGACGGTCATCGAAGAAGCCACGCTGCAGGGGATCGACAGCGGCAACCTCGACCTCTCGCTCAAGGTCGACGCGGCCGGCAAGGAAGGCGGCAACGTCGACGTCAGCCTTTCAGGGCCGTTCCAGGGCGAAGGCAAGGGCAAGCTCCCCCAGCTCGACATGAGCGCGAAGGCGAACGGTTCGTTCAACGGCAACGACATCAACTTCGATGGCGGGCTGGTGCTGCTGCCCAACAGCGCCTATGTGAACTACAAGGGGACCGAGTACGAAGTCGACCCGACCACCTTCAGCTTCATTGAATCCACGCTCAAGCAACAGCAGGGCAAGGGAGGCGGCTCGGCTGGCGCCACCGAATGCCAGGAAGCGCTCGGCAAGCTGAAGGTCAGTGAATTCGTCGAAAACGGCGTCAACGAGGGCAGCGCCGACGTCGGCGGTACGAGCACGACCAAGGTCAGCGGCGACCTCAACGTCCCAGACGGGATCGACGCGTTGCTCGAAGTCGTCGAAAGCCCGGCCTGCAAGGCTCAGATCGGTTCCACCGGCGCGCTCCCGTCCAAGTCTGAAATCGACAAGGCGAAGAGCGAAGTGAAGGACGCCGTCAAGGTCGCCCACGTCGACGTCTACGTGGGCGACGACAACATCGTGCGGCGTATCGCAGCACAGCTGAAGATCGAACCGGAAAAGGGAGGGAGTGGACCGAAGACCGTTGGAGTCGACCTCGACCTGCAGCTGACCGAAGTCAACGAGGAACAGGAAATCTCCGCTCCGGGCAGCGCCAAGCCGCTCACCGATCTCTTCCTCAAGCTCGGCATCAACCCGATCGAACTGCTGGGTCTGCTCAACGGTGAAGGGGGAGGGGAAGGCATCGGCAACCTGCTCGAAAAGGTCGGTGAAGCGGCCGGCGGCGGGCCCTCCTCCGGCGGCGGCAGCTCCGGCGGCGGCAGCCAGCAGGCCTACCTGAAGTGCCTTGGGGAAGCGCACACGCCGGTCGACCTGCAGAGGTGCTCATCCCTGCTTCAGTAGGTAGCTTCCTGCGTGGCCCGAGCGGCTGGCCCTATCTGCTGACGCCGCTGATACCGATCGCAGTGGCGCTCGATCTGGCCGGCAGCCCGGCGACGCTGGTCTTCGCCGCCTCAGCGCTCGGCATCGTCCCCACGGCTGCGCTGATGGGCCGCGCGACCGAGGAGCTGGCGGCGCGTTCGGGCCCCGGCATCGGCGGTCTGCTCAACGTCACCTTCGGCAACGCCCCGGAGCTGATCATCGCCCTCTTCGCCCTCGGCCAGGGCCTGCACGAGGTGGTCAAGGCCTCGATCATCGGCTCGATCATCGGCAACATCCTGCTGGTATTGGGGGCGGCGATGCTGGCGGGTGGGCTGGGCCGCGAGAAGCAGGTCTTCAGCAGGACTGGCGCCAGTGTCCAGACGTCGATGTTGCTTCTCGCCGCCGCCGCGCTCCTGATGCCGGCGATCTTCGAGCTGGTCGAGGGTCAGGGCCTGCCGCAGCCCGGCGCCGAGCTCGTCAACTACGGCTCGACGGTCGAGCACCTCTCGCTGGCCGTCGCGGTAGTCCTGATCGCCACCTACGTCCTCGGCCTCGTCTTCTCACTCAAGACCCACCGCGACATCTTCAATCCCGAGTACGGCGACGAGGACAGTTGGGGCTGGTCGGTGCGCACCTCGGTGATTGCGCTGGCGATCGCCGGGGTGCTGGTCGGGGTGATGTCGGAGGTGCTGGTCGGCTCGATCACCGAGGCCTCGCACGCCGCCGGTCTCTCGGAGTTCTTCATCGGCGTGATCGTCGTCGCGATCGTCGGCAACGCGGCCGAGCACTGGGTCGCGGTCCTGGTCGCGATGAAGAACAAGATGGACCTTGCCGTCAACATCGCGATCGGCTCCAGCGCCCAGGTTGCCCTCTTCGTCGCCCCCGTGCTGGTGCTCGCCTCGACCTTTGTCGGCCCGGGGCCGTTGGCGCTCGTCTTCAACGGCTTCGAGCTGGGCGCTCTCCTGCTCGCCGTGCTGATCGCCAACTACGTCACGCAGGACGGCGAGTCGACCTGGTTCGAGGGGGTCCAGCTGCTCGCCGTCTATCTCGTATTCGGCATCGCCTTCTACTACGCCTGACCCCCCACCCACCCGCGGCGTTCGCACTTATCCGTGCTATGCGGGGTGAAAGTGCGAACGCGGCAATAGGCTTGGCGGGTGGACGTGGTCCTGCTGATCGCGAGCTTCGCGGTGATCCTCGCCGGGGCGCTGCTCTTCACGAACGCGGTCGAGTGGATCGGCCACCGGCTGGAGCTGGGCGAGGGCGCCGTGGGCAGTGTGCTGGCCGCGGTCGGCACGGCGATGCCGGAGACGCTGATCGCGATCGTCGCCCTGATCGGCGCTGAGAAGGGTGCCGATCAGGTCGCGATCGGGGCGATCGTCGGCGCCCCGTTCCTGCTCGCGACCCTGGCGATGGGCCTGGTCGGGCTCTTCGCCTATCTCTACAAGGAGCGTCGCAGCCAGGGCCTGGATCTGGACGCCCACGGACCGACCCTGGAGCGGGACCTCTCCTTCTTCCTCGCCTTCTTCGCCCTCTCGCTGGCACTTGCCTGGGGCGCGCCGAGCGTGTTGCGGATCCCGATCGGGGTGCTGGTCATCCTCGCCTATCCGGTCTACATCCACCGCACGCTCAGCGGGGGAGGAGAGGTGCAGGACCATGCCTCGCTCGACCCGCTCCTCTTCGAGCGCCGTTCCGAGCACCGCATGAATCCGAGCCTCCTGCTGTGCGCAGCTCAGCTCCTCGTCGGCCTCGGCGCGATGGTCGGCGGCGCCCATCTCTTCGTCGAGGAGCTGCTGAGCATCGCTGAGAGCCTGGGCGTCGACGCGATCGTCCTTGCCCTGATACTCGCCCCGTTAGCCACCGAGCTGCCGGAGAAGGTCAACAGCTTCTTCTGGGTGCGCGAGGGCAAGGACGCGCTGGCGCTCGGCAACATCACCGGGGCGATGGTCTTCCAGTCGACGATCCCCTTCGGGATCGGCCTGATCTTCACCGACTGGGCGCTGAGCGGAAACGCCGCACTTTCGATCATCCTCGGCCTCGTCGGCGGCTTCCTCGCCTACGAGGCCCTGCACCGCCGCGGCCGCTTCCAGCTACCAGCAGTCGTCACCTGGTTCGCGCTCTACGCCGCGTACATCGCCGTCGTTGCGATTGGCGCCTAAGCGAGGGCCTTCAAGACCACGTCGTCATGGGTCTTGGGCGAGACCTTGGGGAAGACCTTGGCGATCTTGCCCTCGGGGTCGATCAAGAAGGTCGCCCGCTGCACGCCCATGTACTTCTTGCCGTACATCGACTTCTCGACCCAGGCGCCGTAGGCGTCGGCGACGGCGTGGTCTGCATCGGCCAGCAGGGTGAACTCGAGGTCGAACTTGTCGGCGAACTTCTTCACGGCCTCGACCGTGTCGGGGGAGACGCCGATCACCCGTGCGCCTGCCTCGGCATAGTCAGCGCCACGGTCGCGTACCCCGCAGGCCTGGGTCGTGCAGCCCGGCGTATCGGCGCGGGGATAAAAATACAGTACGACCATCTGGCCCTTCAGATCGGCGAGCTTGACCGGATCGCCGTTCTGGTCTGGCAATTCGATGTTGGGCGCTTTGTCACCTGCCTGGAGCATCGGTGCGGAGGCTAGCTCAAGAGTCAGCGGTTGACCTCAACGCCACCGAGCCTCCTGCAACAATGTCTAAGCGATGAAGCCCCACGCTTCCACTGCCGCGCCTGCCGAGAAGGGCAAGCTGCGCTTTGGCTTGTCCGGCAGCGCCAAGGAGCGTGGCGAGCGAATCAAGGCCGCGATCAAGGCCAATCGCGAGACGCTTCGTCGGCTTGCGAAGTAGACCTTGACGATCTACCTGGAGCTGGGCGACTACTGCGAGATCGCCGCAGAGCTACTCGGAACGAGCGCTGAGCAAATCGCTCGCCTGCCGAGAATCGCGCTTGCCGATTCCGCCCTGGCTGCGCCGCGGGCCGGTTTCGACGATCAAGACGCCTATCCGGATTTGATCGAGAAGGCTGCCATCTTGGTCGAGCATCTGGCGCGCAACCATCCGCTTCCCGACGGCAACAAGCGAGCCGCCTTCCTGTCGGTGTGGCTGTTCATGGAAGAGAACGACCGTCCCTTTGTCGGCGAAGCACCAGACACCGACGTGCCGATGGTGGAGAAGATTGCCGCGGGCGAAGCGACTCCCAAAGAAATCATCGGTTGGCTGGAGAAGCGCACCGCCTCCACCTGATGACGCTTGCCCTGACGATTCTCGGCGGTGTTGCAGCTGCCGCAATTGCTGCGGTTCTGGCTCATCGCTTGACGTCGCACCGTGACCAAGCAAACCGCCGAAGCGATCTGCGCATCGAATACCTATTGGGTGCGTACCGAGCGCTTGCTGACATCGCCCATCGCGACCTCGATCCGGCCACCCACCGTGCTCGGGCATTCGAGCAAGGTCTTGCGGACATTCAGCTTCTCGGCTCGGACGAGCAAGCGGCAATGGCTATCCGTGTCGGGCATCAGTTGGCTGCGGAAAAACGCGCGGACTTTGATGACTTACTTCTGTCACTTCGGGGTGACCTTCGGAAAGAGCTTGGCCTCGAGCCAATTGTTTCGAGTCCCTCTCATATCAGGGTCGTGAGCGGCGAGGAACGACAGAAGTTCTGAGTCAGCTATCCGCCCCTCATGCAAGCCTGGCTGGGGTGATTGCGACTCTGTTCGGATTGGGCGTGGACTAACCCCTCAGTCCTCGCGCCCCGGGTCCTGGCCGTCCTCGTCCTCGTCGAGCTCCTCGTCGCCCTGCTCGAGCGCCGTCTCGGACATCGAGCCGCTCGAGCCGGGGTGGTAGTGGGTCTGAAAGAGCTCCAACGCCCGGTCACGGTGATCCTCGTCGATCGGGACCTCGTCGGAGATCCGCACCCAGTCGGCTCCCTCGTAGTCCTCGAGGTTGAAGACCTCCTGGTCGAGCGAGGTCGAGTCGTCGACGACGACGAGCACCTCGGTCTGCGGGTTGAAGTAGGTCCCGGGCTGGTTCAGCAGCTCCTCGACCTCGTAGAGATTGTCTTTGTCGGCAGCCATCGACTCGATCCTACAAATCCGCGAGCTGGCGCTCGATCTCGATCTCGACGTCGAGTGGCTCCTCCCCCCGGCGCATGCGGCGTTCGTTGCGCGCGACCACCAGCTGGCGGACCTCGGTGCGCAGCTTCTCGTCGATCGCTGGTTGCAGGGCGGCGGGGGAGTCGAGCAGGCGGGTCACCTCGGCCTCGACGTCGATCGGTGCCTCGCCCCGCTGCTGGCGCCGGTAGGACTTCGCCTCCAGCATCTGCCGTGCCTCGGCCTCCTGCAGGTCGCGGTCGACAGGTGGTTCGGGCTGGGCCAAGCGGCTCGGCGGCGGCAGCTCCTGCTCGATCGCGAAGGGGCCTTTGCCGATGCTCTGCCAGAGCGGCCCGGTGCGGGCGAAGGCGATCAGGGCGATCGGCAGGGCGATCAGGGTGATCAGCGTCAGCGCGAAGCCGGCCTGGATGTCGATCAGATCCCCTGACGGAACCATCGACAACCAGGGTAGGGGTTCCCACGCCGGCTGGCCATCCGCTACTCTTGGCACTGGTTGACTGACTAGTCAATCGGCCCACTCCCACCGAGAAAAAGGAGCTTCGAGCAGTGGTTGACTTCACCCTGACCGACGAGCAGAAGGATCTGCAAGAGCTGGCGCACAACTTCGCGGAGAAAGAGATCCGCAAAGTCGCCTGGGAGCTCGATAAAGAGGGCACCTGGCCGCAGGAGATCATCGACAAGGCCTGGGAGGTCGGGTTGATGAACACCCACATCCCAGAGGCCTACGGCGGACCCGGCCTCGACTACCTCTCCGGCTGCCTGATCGAGGAGGAGATGGGCTGGGGCTGTTCCGGCATCGGCACCTCGCTGATGGCCAACGGCCTCGCCTCGGCGCCGATCACCCTCGGCGGCTCCGAGGAGACCAAGAAGAAGTACCTCGGGATGCTGACCGAAAGCGCCAAGCTGGCTTCCTTCTGTCTCACCGAGCCCGACGCCGGCTCCGACGTCTCCGGGATGAAGACCCGTGCCGTCAAGCAGGGCGACAAGTACGTCATCAACGGCTCCAAGTGCTTCATCACCAACGGCACCTACGCCGATTACTTCACGGTCTACGCCAAGACCGATCCTGAGGCCGGCCACCGCGGGATCAGCGCCTTCGTCGTCGACGCCGACCTGCCCGGGGTCACCGTCGACAAGAAGGAGGACAAGATGGGCCAGCGGGCCTCCAACACCGCGACGATCTCCTTCAACGACGTGGAGATCCCGGCCG
Organism: uncultured Solirubrobacterales bacterium; assembly: GCA_963706605.1. GTDB lineage: Bacteria > Actinomycetota > Thermoleophilia > Solirubrobacterales > 70-9 > VRUE01. Next base: position 556,020 of record OY970165.1, on the reverse strand, counting down.
AGAACCTGATCGGCGAGGAAAACAAGGGCTTCAAGCTGGCGATGATGACCCTCGATCGCACCCGTCCGGGCGTCTCGGCGATGGCGGTCGGGATCGGCCGCGCCGCGTTCGAGTACGCCGCCGAGTACTCGAAGGAAAGGGTCCAGTTCGGCGTGCCGATCGCGATGCACCAGGCGATTCAGTTCATGATCGCCGACATGGCGACCAAGGTCGACGCCGGCCGCTTGTTGGTCTGGAACTCGGCCGTCCTGCTCGACCAGGGCAAGCGCAACACCCTCGTCTCCTCCGAGGCGAAGCGCTTCGCCGCCGACTCGGCGATGGAGATCACCGTGGACGCGGTTCAGGTCTACGGCGGCTACGGCTTCATCAAGGAGTACCCGGTCGAGAAACTGATGCGCGACGCGAAGATCATGCAGCTGTACGAGGGCACCAGCCAGATCCAGCGTCTGGTCATTGCCAAAGAAGTGTTGTTGCCGCGTAACGCCAGCGAGCCCACTCCGGAGGCCGAAGCCAAGAAGGCCGACGCCGCCCGCGACAGCCAGTCCGAGCAGGCAGCCGCGACCGTCTAAAGCTCAGGGCAGGGGCCTGGTTGGAGCCGCCGTCCCTTTGGGGCGGCGGCTCTTTTTTCAGGAGGCGACGCGAGCGCTCTGGCGGGCGGCCTTCTGGCGCTTGTTTTTGTCCAGCTCGACCTTGCGCAGGCGCACCGACTCGGGGGTGACTTCGACACACTCGTCCTCGCGCAGGAACTCCAGCGCCGCTTCCAGTGAGAGCCGTTTTGGGGGCTCGAGGCGGACCAGGATGTCGGCGCTGGCAGCGCGCACGTTGGTCTGGTGCTTCTCCTTGATCGCGTTGACATCGAGATCATCGGAACGGGCGTTCTCGCCGACGACCATTCCCTCGTAGACCTCCTCGCCTGGCCCGAGGAAGAGGGTGCCACGGTCCTGCAGGTTCATCAAAGCGTGGCTTGCGCTGGCGCCGCGCCGGTCCGCCACCAGCGACCCGGTCGGCCGGGTGCGCAGCTCGCCCGCCCACGGCTCCCAGCGGTCGAAGACGTGGTGCATGATCCCCGAGCCGCGGGTCTCGGTGAGGAACTCGGTGCGCAGGCCAATCAACCCCCGAGCGGGGACCAGGTAGTCCATCCGCACCCAGCCGGTCGAGTGATTGACCATGTGATCGAGGCGGCCCTTGCGCCCGGCCAGCAACTGGGTGACCACGCCGACGTGCCCCTCAGGTACGTCGATCGCCAGCCGTTCGACCGGCTCGTGGACCTTGCCGTCGATCTCGCGGACGATCACCCGCGGCTGACCGGCGGTCAGCTCGAAGCCCTCGCGGCGCATCATCTCCAGCAGCACGACGAGCTGCAGCTCGCCGCGTCCCTGCACCTCCCAGGCGTCCGGCCGCTCGGTGTCGGTGACCCGGATCGAGACGTTGCCGACCAGCTCGGCGTCGAGCCGGTCGCGAACCTGGCGCGCGGTCAGCTTGCTGCCCTCGGTTCCGGCCAGGGGCGAGGTGTTGATCCCGACCACCATCGAGAGCGAGGGCTCGTCGACGGTGATGACCGGCAGCGGGCGCGGATCCTCGGGGTCCGCCAGCGTCTCGCCGATCGTCACCTCGGAGAGGCCGGCGATGGCGATGATCTCGCCCGGCCCTGCCTCTTGGGCGGCGACGCGGTCGAGCGCCTCGGTCACGTAGAGCTCGCTGATCGTCGCGCTCTCGACGCTGCCGTTGGCGCGGCACCAGGCGATCTGCTGTCCGTTGCGGACGGTCCCGTTGCGAACTCGGCAGAGGGCGAGGCGGCCGACGTAGGGGTCGGCGTCGAGGTTGGTGACGTGCGCCTGGAAAGGATGGCCCGGGTCGTACTCGGGTGCCGGGATACGCTCCAGCATCAGGTCCATCAGCGGCGCCAGGTCGGCCCCCTCGGCGCCTTCCTCGAGCGCGGCCCAGCCTGCTTTCGCGTTGGTGTAGACGATCGGGAAGTCGATCTGCTCGGAGTCGGCGTCGAGGTCGAGGAACAGCTCGTAGACCTCGTCGACGACCTCGGAGATGCGCGCGTCCGGGCGGTCGACCTTGTTGACGACGAGGATCACCGGCAGCTCCGCCTCCAGCGCCTTGCGCAGGACAAAGCGGGTCTGAGGGAGGGGCCCCTCGGAGGCATCGACCAGCAGCAGCACCCCGTCCACCATCGTCAACCCGCGCTCCACCTCGCCGCCGAAATCGGCGTGGCCGGGCGTGTCGATGATGTTGAGCTTGACGCCCTGGTGGTTGACGGTGGTGTTCTTGGCAAGGATCGTGATCCCCTTCTCCCGCTCCAGGTCCATCGAGTCCATCACCCGCTCGGCCACGTCCTGGCCCTTGCGGAAGGCGCCGCTCTGCCACAGCATCGCGTCGACCAGCGTCGTCTTGCCGTGGTCGACGTGGGCGATGATCGCGATATTGCGTAGGTCGTCTCGGGTGGTCATCTCGCAGGCAGGGTAGGGGAGGCAAAGAAGAGGCCCGCCGGAGCGGGCCTCGTCAAACGCTAAGAGCGGTGCGCGACTACGAGGTCTGCTGGACGCTCGCGGCGGCCGGGCCCTTGGGGCCTTCTTCGGACTCGTAGCTCACCTTCGAGCCCTCGGTCAGGGACTTGAAGCCCTCGCCGAGAATCGCGCTGTGATGCACGAAAACGTCCTTAGAGCCGTCGTCGGGCGTAATGAACCCGTAGCCCTTGTCGTCGCTGAACCACTTAACAGTTCCAGTTGGCATGCATTGCCTCCACTTCATGTGCTGCGAACGCGGAGGATGCGGTAAAGCAACGACGCGAGCGCTAGACACAAACTTTGCCGGATGGATCTCCGACCTAACGTGGGGGACCGTAGCAGGATCGACGCTCCCGGCGCCGCCGATGTCATTGAGCCGCTTTGCGGCCGGCTTCCTCTTCTGGGCTGGGGCTCAGCGAGATGGCGGTGAGGCTGTCGACCTTCCAGTGGCCACCATCTCGGTTCATCGACATGACACGCACATTGTGCGGGGTTGCCCTGAAGATCAGGAATCCCAAAACGTTTTCGGCTCGTAGCGAGAAGACGTCGGCCTGGGCAGCTTCGTCTCGCAGTTCCCCCATGATCCTCGGATTCGTCGATCTTTTCAGGCCTCCTGCGCAGGTCGGGCTCCGCTGATATGCCGACTCGAATTCTTCGAGCGACTTGGTCAACTTGCGATCCAGATAGGTGCAGGCGGCCGACCAGTTGCGCTCGACACGGGCGTCGAGGAAGTTGTGCAGCGCAGCAGCGGCTTCCTCGAATTCGGCCGGGCTGGCCTCGGCGCCGAATTCCTGCACGGTGTTGTCTCCACCCTTGACGAGGAACCGCTCGGCGCCGCCACCGGAGTCATTGTGCGGTTTGGGGGCGAAGTCTTCCGCACCCCCTCCGCCGCACGCAACCATGCTCACGATGAGCAGCAATGCCGCCGCGATCGCGATGTACGTCTCGAACGCTCCCCTGCCCATAGACTTGACTATAAAGAATATTCTTAGGAAGAAGCGCGAGATCGACACCTGGACGTCCGTTGAAGCGAGCTAAACGAACCAGACGGGTGTTGAGGTATGGGCATGTCCAGTCGATACCTTGATCTGTGATGCAGTACGGGAAATCGCCCCGCAACCGAGCGAGTTTGAGGGCCGTCGTCGCCGTCACGCTTACCTGCGCTCTGGCTCCGGCTTCGGCGCTTGCGGGCGCAAGACGCCCGAGCGACGGTGACCTCTCGCCCCGTCTCGCCGAGCTGGCGAGGCCGTCGGTTCGCTCCGCATCGCCCGCTGAGCAGGCAAGGGCCTTGGGCGTTCCGCTCGACGGTCCCGGCGGCCTGCTTCGCGAAGGCAACCGCGTCCTCGTCGAAGTTCGCTTCGACCACGGCGCCGCTGCGGCCGTCGGTGGCCTGCGTGCGGCCGGAGCGAAGATCGTTGACGTCAGCAGCCGCTACCAGACGGTGACCGTCGCGGCAAAGCCCGACGAGCTGCGGCAGCTCTCTTCCGGGGTTCCGCGTGTCGCCGGCGCAACCGAGGTTCTCGCACCCATCGTCTCCGGAGTTGGAGAATCCGGACCCGTTGCCGCCGCGACGGAACCCTGCTTCGGCGCCGCGACGACGGAGGGCGACCAGCAGCTGCGCACCGCCCTGGCCCGCGAAGAATTCGAAGTGGACGGCAGCGGGGTGGGGGTCGGGATCCTCTCCGACTCCTTCGACCAGGACAAATCCGCCGACACGCACGAACCCAAAGACGTTGAAACCGGCGACCTGCCGGGGCCCGGCAATCCGTGCGGCTGGACCACCCCAGTCAACGTCCTCGACGACTCCGAAGCAAAAGGTGAGGACGAGGGGCGGGCGATGGCGCAGATCGTCCACGACCTCGCCCCGGGCGCCGAACTCTCCTTTGCGACCGCATTCACGGGCATCCCGGCCTTTGCCGACAACGTCGAAGCGCTGGCGGCCACCGGGGCGAAGGCGATCGTCGACGACGTCACCTACTTCGAAGAGCCCTTCTTCCAGGAAGGCCCGGTGGGGGTCGCCGTGAGCAACGTGACCGCCGGGGGCGTCGCTTACTTTTCCTCAGCGGGCAACGACAACCTGATCAGCTCCGGCAAGGACATCGCCTCCTGGGAAGCACCGCAGTTCCGGCTGGCGACCACCTGCCCCCCGAGTCTCTCCGCAGCCCTCGCATACGTCACGCAGTGCATGGACTTCAACCCGAATCTCGCGGAAAGCGATCCCACCTTCGGGATCACCGTCGCGAAAGGCGCCGAACTCCTGCTCGACCTTCAGTGGGCGGAGCCATGGGGTGGGGTGCAGACCGACCTCGACGCCTACCTCCTCGACAAAAACGGGAATCCGCTTCTCGAAGAAGGCGGGGAAGTGGTGAGCAGCGAGCGCGCCAACGTGGCCAAAACCCAGCAACCCTTCGAGTTCCTCTTCTGGGAAAACGACACCGGTTCCTCACAGAAAGTCCAGGTCGCGATCAACCGCTACACCGGCTTGGGAGGCGGAGGCTCCGCCTCGCCTCGGTTGAAGCTGGCACTTCTCGAGAACGGCGGCGGGGTGACCGCAACCGAGTATCCGGAATCATCCCCAGGCCCCGAAGGCGACGTCGTCGGCCCGACGATCTTCGGCCACAATGGCGCTGAAGACGCGGTCAGCGTCGGAGCTGTCCCGGCGCCACCCTTCTACGAAGACGCACCTGAGAGATTCTCCTCGCGAGGACCGGTGACGCACTACTTCGGCCCGGTCGAAGGGACGACCCCGGCCGAACCGCTCCTCGCCCCGAAAGAAATCCCCAAGCCCGACGTCGTGGCGACCGACGGCGGGGCGGACACCTTCTTCGGCTCCTGCGTGTCGCACACCTGGAGGTTCTTCGGGACCTCCGCTGCGGCGCCGCATGCCGCGGCCGTGGCCGCGCTCGAGCGCCAGGCGGTGCCGGGTGCGACGGTGGCGGAACTGAAGCAGGCGCAGCTCGAAACCGCCGGTCCGGTGGGGGCGTTCCTCCGGCCGGGGCCGGCAGTCGGGGCCGGCATCGTCAACGCCGCCGCCGCGATCGCGAAACTCAAATCGAAACCGTTTTCGGAACCGATCATCCAGATCGGGCCGTCGGAGCCGCAGAATTGCGACCTCCCGACTCCGCCCTCCCAGGAAGAAGCGGCGAAAAAAATCGAATCCGCCAATCCGCCCGCAGGCCCCCCGCCGCCTGAAGTCCACCCGCAGTCGCGGCCCCGCACCTTCTTCCTGCGGCGTCCGCCCAAGGTGGTCCGGACGCGCGACCTCGAGGCGCGGGTGGTCTTCCGCTTCGGTTCTGATCAGAGCGGCGTGACGTTTTCCTGCCGCGTGGATGGTGAGCCCTTCCACGCCTGCCCATCGAGATTCGTGCGGCGGCTGGAGATCGGCCCGCACGTTCTGCGGGTGAGGGCCCGTGACGCGGCCGGCAGCGTCGACAGCAGCCCGGCCGTCTACCGGTTCAGGGTTCAACGGCGGTCATAGCGCATGATCCAGTGGCCGGCCAGCAGCAGGGCGAGAAGCGCGGCTGCGCTTCCCAGGACCAGGGGATCGGTGAGGCTGAGGCCCTCCAGGCGGGTGCCGAAGTAGACGGCCAGCACGGTGATCGGCAGGTAGCCGACGACGGTAGTCCAGGCGAAGCGCCAAACCGGCACGCGCGCTGCGCCGGCGGCGTAGGAGACGAGGCTGAAGGGGACGATCGGCAGCAGTCGCACGGCGAGCAGCAGGGTGACGCCCCCACGCTCGATCGCCGCCTCGGCTCGCTCGAAGCGCTCGCTGCCGAACCAACGGTCTAGCAACGGTCGCGCCACCGAGTGCCCGACCGCGAAGCAGAGCAGACCCGAGAGCAGCCAGCCGAGCATCATCAGGGCCAGCGCCGGGAAGAAGCCGTAGACAAAGCCCGCGGCCGCGTCGACGATCTCCGCCGGGTAGAAGACGACCGCGTGGATCAGCGTCAGACCGAGGATCAGCAGTGGCCCGGCGACGCCGAGGTCGTTGATCCGGCTTCGCACTTCCGCCGTATCCCCTCGCACCGCCGCCTCGAAGGCATCGCGCAGCGGCGCCACCAGCAGCACCAGTGCGGCAAGCAGCGCGATTCCGGCCAGAGTGACGACGACGGCGGCGAGCGAGGGCCTTGGCGGCTCCATCAGCCGCGCAGGCGCTCGGCGAGGGCCGAGTGGCGACTGCCGCTGTCATCGCGGCGCACCGCCATCTCCAGGGCCGCGGGGTCGCCGATCAGCACGCAGTTGCTGCGGGCGCGGGTGATCGCGGTGTAGAGGAGGGGGCGGGTCAGCATGCGGGCGTGGGAGCGGTGGCAGACGCCGACCACGACAGGGACCTCGCATCCCTGCGCCTTGTGAACTGAGATCGCGTAGGCGAGGCGCAGCGTCGCCGTCTCCCCATAGGGAATGACCAGCGAGCCGCCCTCGTCGGTGTCGACGAGGATCGACTCCTCGCCGGGGTCGTCGGAGCGCAGGAAGACGATCGAGCCGTTCATCAACCCCAGCTCGTGCGAGTTGCGGGTCTGGATCAGTCGGTCGCCGATGCGGAAGCGCTCGCTCACCGCCGCCTTGCCGTCGGGGTTGAGCCGCGCCTGCAGACGCTCGTTGAGGGCGTCGATCCCGACCGCCCCCCGGTACATCGGCGCCAGCACCTGGACCTCGCGGATCGGGTCGACGCCGAAGCTCTGCGGCGCACGCTCCGCGACCACCTCGACCACCGTCTCCAGCGCCCGCTCCGGGCTCGGTCGGTCGATGAAGAAGAAGTCGTGGTCCTGGCCCTCCTCGGGCTGCAGATGCGGTGGCCGCCCGTGGTTGATCTCGTGGGCCGCGGTGGTGATCATCGAGCGCGCCGCCTGTCGGAAGATCTGGGTAAGTCGGACGACGGGAGCGACCCGGGAGGCGATCAGGTCCTCGAAGGGCTTGCCGGCGCCGATCGGCGGCAGCTGGTCGGCGTCGCCGACGAAGACGAGGTGGGTCGACTCGGCGAGCCCGCCGAGCAGCACCTCGATCAGCCGCAGGTTCAGCATCGATGCCTCGTCGACGATCGCCAGACCGGCCGGGAGCGGGTGTCCGGGCCGGAAGCCGGGCTCGCGGCCGGGCATCCACTCGAGCATCCGGTGGATCGTCTGCGCCTCATGGCCGGTCGCCTCCGCGAGCCGGCGGGCGGCGCGGCCGGTTGGCGCACAGAGGACGATCGGGACCTCGGCGCGGGCAGCCTCGGCGACGATCGCCTTCGTGCACGCCGTCTTGCCGACGCCCGGGCCTCCCGTCAGCACCGAGATCCGCGCCGCGAAGGCGCCCCGCACCGCTGCCCACTGCTCGTCGGTCAGCCGCAGCTCCTCCGCGACGTCTGCGGGCGGCGAGTCGCCCGGATCGTGGTCGAGGTGGGGTGGGGCGGCGGTGCGTTGGGTCAGCGTCTCGGCGACGGCGATCTCGCTGGCATGGGTCGGCTCGCGGTAGGCGCGCCCTTCGTCGAGCAGCAGCCCCCTTGCCATCGCCGGCACGTTCGGGTCCGGTTGGAGGGCGATCAGCTTCGCGGTGCGCCGGTTCAGCTCGTCCACCGGCAGGTAGGTGTTCCCCTGTTGCTCGGCCTCGGAGAGCGCGAAGACGGCGGCCGCCTGGGCCCGCCGATCGGACTCGGGAGGGACGTCGGCGGCGAGCGCGATCTTGTCGGCGCGGGCGAAGCCGACCCCGGCGACCTCGGTCAACCGGTAGGGGTCCTCATGCAGGACGGCCATCGAGCGCTCGCCGAAGCGGGCATGGATCGCCGCCGCCAGGTGGGCCAGGCCGTGCGGGGCGAGCTGGACGTGGAGGTCGCGGATCGCGCGCGAGGCGTGCCACGATTCGGCCGCCCTCGCCGCCTGCTCCGGGCTGAGCCCGCGCAGGGCGCCGAAGACGCCGGCGGGATCGGCGGCGATCGCCCCCAGGACGCTCTCGCCGTGCTCCTCGACGAGGCGCTCGGCCCGCGCCGGCCCGATGTGGCGCAGGCTGGTGAGATATGCGATCTGCCCCTCGCGGTCGGCCGGGTCGAGAGGCAGCGCCCCACGCGCCTTCAGCTGCCGCCCGTAGCGCGAGTGGGTCTGCCAATCGCCGCTGACTTCCGCCCGCTCGCCGGCGTTCAGATGTCCGACCGGTCCGACCAGGGCAAAGCCCTCGCCCGAGTCGGCATCCTGGACCTCCAGCACCGCGTAGCCGTCGTCCTCGGCGCTGAAGATGACGCCGAGCACCTCCACGGTCCCGGTGAAGGCGGCGGCGTCGGCATCGAAGAGGGTCGCTGCGTCGCTCACACGGCAAAGCTAGCCGCTCGCAAGGCGGTGTGAATCGGGCTACCCTGACTGGGCGGATGCAGAGCACCCATGTGACCGCCCCGAGCAACGGCCTCTGCGACAGCTGCGGTCATCAGCAGCTCGTCCCCAACACGCGCGGGTCGGTATTCAGCCTCTGCCTGCGCTCGCGCGAGGACCCGAGCTACCCGCGTTACCCACGCATGCCGGTGCTCAGCTGCCCGGGGCATCAGCCGCGACCGGGTCCCGCGCCGCCGCCTTAGCGGCGCGGGCCGCGAAGCTCAGCTCGCCATCGGGTCCGGCTCGCCCAGCTTGGTGATGTCGGGCGCGTCGTAGACCTCGCCCGCCTTGCCGCCGAGCACCAGCACGCGAATTCCCTCGTCGCCGGGCCAGACCTTGCGGGTCACGCCGGGGCCGACTCGCGCAACGTGGTCGCCGTCCAGCTGGAAGCGCTCACCTTCGATCTCCAGCTCGCCGCCGCCGCGCAGCGTGACGTAGACCTCCTCCTGGCCGTCCTGCTCGTGGTCGTGCTCGGGGTAGTTGTCGTAGTTGGGGGGCATGTCGATGATCTGCATCCCAAAGGACTCGACGCCAAGCTCGGCCCGGGCGCGCTTGAACGCCCCCTGGAAGACAGCTTCCATCTCGTCGATCCTCTTTACCGCGTAGGTGCCCATGCTTTTCCTCCCAGTTGCGTGGCCCCGGTTGGGCCGGATCGGCTGATCCTAGCTCCAAGCAGGGTTGCGCCTGGCAACGGTGGGGAGCGGCGGGTCTCGGCCGAGTAGGAGGACCGCGAGCAGCCATTCGGCCAGGTCGCGATGCGGTGTGCGGCGATTGGGTCTAGTTTGTTTGGACCAAAGGAGACCGGGAAGCAACTTGTGGGGGACCCAGTTGAGCCTTGACGTCTACCTAAGTGGGAAGCGGATCGGTGCGCTCCATCCGGGCGGAGGGGGTGAATACGGGTTCGCCTATGCGCCCGAGCTGGTCGAGGAGAAGACCGTGGGCATGCCGCTGCTCAGCTACTCGCTCCCGGTGCGGGCCGAGCCCTACGGCCCGGCGGAGACCCGGCCTTACGTCGAGGGCCTGCTGCCCGAAGGAGAGCGCCGGGAGGAGATCGCGCGCCGGCTTGGCGTCGATTCCCGCGACGGTTACGCCCTGATCGCCGAGCTCGGCCGCGACTGCCCGGGCGCGGCCGTCTTCCTGCCCAAGGGGCGGGCGCCGGAGCCACGGGACCCCGGCTCGCTGGAGTGGCTCGACGAGGCCGAGCTGGAAGAGCTGACGGGGGAGGAGCCGGAGGCGCTCTTCGACCCGGACTGCGAGCGGCGGATGCGATTCACGCTGCCGGGCGAACGCCACAAGCTCGCCTTGATTCGGGATGAAGAGGAGGATCGCTGGGCATGGCCCGAGCCGGGCGCCCCCAGCACCCATATCGTCAAGCCCGTGGAGGAGGGCTGCGTCGACTTTGCGGTCAACGAGATGGCCTGCACGATGGCGTTGAGGGAAATGGGGCTGCCGGTCACCCACACCGAGCTGGAGACGATCGCCGGACGGCCCTGCCTCGTGTCCAAGCGCTTCGACCGCTGGGGTGAGGGCGCCGGCGCCGAGCGGCTGCACCAGGAGAGCTTTGCTCAGGCGCTCGGCTATCTGCCGGATGATCTCGAGGGCACCGGCCCGGGCTATGCCGAATCGCGCGAGCTGTTGACGGCGATCGGCGAAGAGGACAGCATCAGATCCCTCTTCACCTTCGCCTATTGCCGTTTCCTGATCGGCTGTCGAGACGAAGTACACGGCAAGGATTCAGGCCTCCTCTACACCGCCGACGGGCCGCTGCTGGCGCCGTTCTACGACATCGTCTCGATGGCCGTCTACGAGGACCCGGCCGAACCGGTATCGCTCGAGGAGCTTGTCCATCGCAACTCCTGCCTGGTCGGGCTGGCGCGGGTGGCGATCGAATGCGACTACGCGCTCGAACCCTCCGTCCTGATGGCGATCGAGACCATCGGCGGCCTCTGCAAAGCGCTCGGCCGCGTCGCAACCCGCGCCAAGGCGGAGGGTTGGTATGAGCCCGTCATCGACGAAGTCCTGATGCGGGTCTTCGGTTGCCTTGAATCAATCCGCGATGAAGTCCAGATCCTCAAGCCCCCCGGGGCGCCCGGCTGAGGGACCGCCGACCCCGTTTGCATTGCGGTTATTGAAGCATTAAGATCTCTTTGATCTTTTATGGGCATGGGAGTTCCAGTCGACTGGTATCGCACCAGCTTCTCTCCCAACTTCCACTCGCTGTACTGGGAGGAGGGAGGGGAGGAGAAGGTGGGGCTCGCCCTCGCGATGCTGGAGCCCGACGGGGGCGAGCGCGTCCTCGATTTGGCCTGCGCGACCGGGCGGCGCTCGCTTGAGCTGAGCCGCAGGGGCTTTGACGTCATCGGTGTGGATATCCGCGGCGACCTGCTGGAGGTGGCGGGATGTGAAGCGGAGATGGAAGACCTCTGGCCGTACTTCGTCGAAGAGGACCCTCGCTACCTCGACTTCGAGCAGGAGTTCGACCTGGTGCTGAGCCTGGGCGGTGGCGCCTTTGAACACTTCGACTTCGACGAGGAGAACCTGCGTGCCTTCGAGAGGGCCGCGCGGGCGCTGCGCCCAAGCGGGCGGCTCCTGATGCAGATTCCGAACGTCCTCCACGTCGAAGCGCACCTGCCGGAGAGGGTCTCGATCGCGGAGAGCGAGGCGGAAGAGGTGATCGAGCAGTTCTGGAACGAGGCGACTCGCCGCATCGACGGCACCCGAACCTCCTACCTTGCCTGCGAGCCCCGAGAGATCGCCGAGCCGGTCCCCTTCCAGCGCCGGCTCTACTCGATCGAGGAGCTGGCGGAGGTGTTCGAGTCCGTGGGCCTCCGCCTGGCCGACGTCTTCGACGAGGACGGCGCCCGCTGCGTCCCGACGGAGGTCCAGCAGGAGATCTACGTCGAGGCTCGAGTCCGGGAGACCGAGCTCAGGCCTGAACCTCCTGGCTGAGGGCAAGGCAGCGCTCGGCGGCGATCTTCGTGATGTCCTCGATGACCGGCGCGTCCCAGCCCTCGCCCTTCGCCCGTTCGATCACCGGCAGGAGCGCACCGCTCACCCGCTCTGCCATGTTGCCCGCCACGTTGCGGCAATGGTCGATGCTGACGCCGCATTCCTCGGCGACCGTGGCCAGATCCCCCATCGACGCGGCTTCGGTGTGGTCGGCTGCGATCGTCATCCCCGTGTGCGTGGGGTCGTCGTAGACGGCGGTTGAGGCGATGTCGCAAACCGGCGCCATCATCGGCCCCTCGTAGGCGAACAGCATGCCGAAGTTCTCGCCGTGCGCATCGCCGTTGCCGAGCAGGTAGTTGAGGAGGCCGGCGGCCAGCAGGACGGTCACGACCTCCTCTTCTCCGGTCGCCCGCAGGAGGCCCGACGATTCGGCGAAGCTCGGGCCCTCGGCCTCCTCGCCGCCCGCCTGTGCGCCGGGTGGAAAGCCGAGCGCCTGGGCGAAGGTCTCCTGGTGGAACCGCTCCGTCTCGCCGTCCTCGGTCCCACGGTCGAAGCGTTCGGAGACGAGGCAGCGCCTCCCCGCGATCGTCTCGACCGCCGTCGGGGCAACCCAGAGCCCCACCTCGCGGGCCACCGTTGTGCAGAACATCTCGTTGGCGATCAGATCCGGGTACCGGTCGCTCTCGGGCTTGAGGATGTGGGTGCTCGGCGCGTCGTGCGTGGGCCAGGCCCAGCGCCCACCCCTCTCCTCGCGCACCAGGCTGAGCTTGTGACGCAGCCCGGCGAGGGCGAAGCGCATCCGCGCCTCGCCGTTCGAGTCGAAGAGCCGGGCCGGCTCCGCCGTCAGCAGCTCCTCCAGCTCGCCCTCGCTGAGCCAGGTGTTCCCCGCGGCGTCGGTCTCCGGGGCCGGGTCGGGGAGGAAGGTGACGGCGCCCGGGCAGTCACGGCCGAGCTCGGCGATCAGCCCGTAGCCGTCCTGCGGGTCGAGGCCGAGCTCCGTGGCGATCCTCTCCCGGCGCGTTCCGGAGGGCAGCAGGCCCTCGACGTAGGCACAGGTCGCATCGGCGCTGTAGGGCTCGGCGCTGCCGGGGAGGGCGTTGCTGAGCACGGCGCCTCCTTCGCCGAACCCCTCGACCCGCTCGGTGGCATAGGCCAGCTGGTACTCGTTGCCTCCGAGGGGCAGGAGCTGTCCGATCAGCGCGCCGTAAAGATAGACGTCGAGACTCATTGAGGTTCCTTGCAGATCGTGTCCCGGTACCCACTGATACGAAGAAACTAAACCGAATGGTTCAGGGGCGCCGGTCGGCGAGGGACCTCTGCATGACGGCAGGCCATATAATAATATTGATCAATGGGACTAATTAGGCCAACGCTGATGCTGCGCTGCGGGGGGATCCGGTGACCCAGGTCGAGGTTCCGCCCGACTGGTATCGCTCCGGGTTCCCGCCTGAGACGGCAAAGATGCCGTGGGCGGACAGGACCGTCGCCGAAGTGGACCGCGCCCTCGCGATGCTGAAGCCGCAGGGGTCCGAGCGGGTGCTCGATCTCGCCTGCGGCATCGGTCGCCACTCGCATGAGCTGAGCCGCAGGGGCTTCTCCGTCGTCGGGGTCGACATCTCGGCAGAGCTGCTCGAGATGGCCGAGCGGGAGACCGAAGCTCAGTCGCTCGAGATCTCCTTCGTCCAGGCCGATCTGCGCGAGCTCGATCTCGAGGGTGAGTTCGACCTGGTGCTGAGCCTCAACGACGGCGCCGTCGGCTACTTCGAGACCGACGAGGAGAACTACCGCACCTTCGAGGTGGTCTCACAGGTGCTGCGCTCGGGCGGTGGGCATCTGATGCAGCTCCCCAACGTCCTCCACGCCGAAAAGCACCTGCCGCAGAAGACTTGGCTCGCCGGCGAGGCGACGGTGGAACTCATCGACCATCGCTGGAACGGTGAGACCCGCTACCTGGAAGGGGCGACCGTGCCGATCCGGATCGGCGAGCTGTTCGAGAAGTTCGAGCCGATCCCCTTTCGTCAACGCCTCTACTCAGCCGCGGAACTCACCGACCTCTACGAGTCGGTCGGCATGCGCCTGGCCAACGTCTTCAGCGGCAGCGGCAAGCCCCGCATGCCCAGGGACAATCAGTACGAGGTCTTCGTCGAGGGCCGCAAGGCATAGCCTCCAGCACGTTTACCAATAAAAACCACACAGTTTATCTAGACTGGAGTATGGTTACCCAAACCGACGCGTGGTGTCGGTTCTTAGCCTGTACTTAAAATTGGGGAGGGGAAACGTGCTTCGAAGTAAATTCGGCATACCAGGGGTTATCTCTGTCATTGCCCTTGTTTTTGCACTGTTCGGCGGCGCCTATGCCGCAACCAACAACGGTGGCGGTAAGGCGACTGCATCCAAGGCCGGTCCACCTGGGCCTCCAGGGCCTCGGGGCAAGCGGGGCAAGCAGGGCAAACAAGGAATTCAGGGAATTCAGGGAGTCCAGGGCCCCGTAGGGTCCGCCGGGAAAGACGGCTCCCCGGGCAGCCCGGGCGCCCCTGGGAAAGACGGCATCAGCCCCGTCGGCACCGCATTTGCCGGCACTCAAAAAGGTTGCAACGCGGGCGGGGTGGAGTTCGTTGGCGCGAATACGACCGTTGCTTGCAATGGCACTAACGGCACCAATGGAACCAATGGCAAAAGCATGCTTACCGAAACGGAGAACACTGGCACTGGCAATTGCAGTGGGCTCGGTGGCGCTAGCTTCCATCAGGAAGGCTCCGTCACCAAAACCTTCGCCTGCAACGGGCAGACGGGGTTCACCGATACGCTTCCGTCAGGCAAAACTGAGACGGGTTCCTGGGCGGCTGCCTTTATCGAAGGTGAAGCCTGGGTGTCGCTCCCCTTCTCGATTCCACTTGCGACGGCGGTCGCCTCGGGTCACGCCCACCTCATCCTGCCAAATGGGAAAGAACTGATCCTCAACGCAATAACGGAAGAACCTGAAGAAGTCGACCCGACCGAGTGTGGTGCCGCTCTGACTCCCGCGGGCACCGCTGCGAATCCGCGCGCCGCGGCGGGCTCGCTATGTGCCTATCTCGGGTTTGTGAGGGGAGGGTCACTGATCAGCAGGGCTTTCCAGAACCCCACCAACTCGAGTTTCTTAGCCGAAGGATCGTCAACTACGGGTATTGGCCTGTTCCTGGTTGGAACCGGTTCCACTGTATTCGGCACCTGGGCTGTGAAAGCGTGATGAGCTCCCGTCACATCTGAAGCTAAATAAGGTCGCTCCCGAGCGCATGCCGCTCGGGAGCGACGCTGCATCCGTAGCGGAACCACGGGCCGGCAGTCAGTCAGCGGTGCCTTGGCCTGCCAGCTGCTCGATGCCGCTGGCTCGCTGTCCACCCGCCGCCAGCATCAACTTGAAGTCGTGCGGGCTGGAGGCGTAGTCAAGGGCTACCTGCTCCGCCACCCTGCCCTCCATCACGTAGCCGAGCAGCGACTGGTCGAAGGTGCGCATGCCGTAGTACTCGCCCTCGGCGATCACCTCGGTGATCTTGCCGGTCTCGTCCGGGTTGAGGATCAGGTCTTGGACGCGGCCGGTGACGACGAGCACCTCGGAGGCGGGGACGCGACCCTCGCCGCTGACGTCAGGCACGAGCCGCTGGGCGATCGCGCCCCTCAGGGTTGAGGCCAGCATCACCCGTGCCTGGTGCTGAAGGTGGGGGGGAAGAAGTCGATGATGCGGTTGATCGTCTCGGTCGCGTCCAGGGTGTGGACCGTGGAGAGAACGAGGTGGCCGGTCTCCGCCGCTGACAGCGCAGTGCGGACCGTCTCCTCGTCGCGCATCTCGCCGATCAGGATCACGTCGGGGTCTTGGCGCAGGACGCGGCGCATCGCGCGAGCGAAGCTCTCGGTGTCGGAGCCGACCTCGCGCTGGTTGACGATCGAGCCTTTGTCCTCATGCAGGTACTCGATCGGGTCCTCGAGCGTGACGATGTGGTGGGAGCGGGTGCTGTTGATGTGGTCGATCATCGCCGCCAGCGTCGTCGACTTGCCTGAGCCGGTGGTGCCGGTGACGAGGATGATCCCGCGCTGCTCCTCGGCCAGGTCGGTGACGACCTGGGGCAGGCCCAGGTCCTCGACGGAGCGGATCTCGAAGGGGATCGCGCGGCAGACGATCGAAATCGACCCCCGCTGCTTGAAGGTGTTGACGCGGAAGCGGGAGAGGCCCGGGATCGCGTAGGAGAAGTCCGCCTCCCCGGTTTCCTCGAACTCGGTCAGCGAGCGGACCTCGGCGATGTCGTGGAAGGCCTTCTCGGTGTCCTCGCCGGAGAGCGGCTCGTGACCCTCCAGCGGCGTCAGCTCACCGTGCAGGCGAATCGTCGGTGGCGCAGCAACCTTGACGTGCAGGTCGGAGCCACCCTGCTCGACGAGCGAGCGCAGCGCTGAGTCGATCTCGAACATCCCAACCGTTATCGGCCGGGATGTTCGATCTCCTTAGTTCAAGTTACTTCGCGCAGTTTCTGCGCTTCGCCCAGCTGCTGCAGCTTTTTCAGGCTCTGGTTCTCGATTTGGCGGATCCGCTCGCGGGTGACGTTGAAGGTGCGGCCGACCTCGTCCAGCGTGCGCGGGTGCTCGCCGCCGAGTCCGTAGCGCAGCTCCAGCACGCGGCGCTCGCGGTAGGAGAGGTTCTCCAGCGCCTCCTTCAGCGCCTCTTTGGTCAGCAGGTCCGCGGCGCGGTCGAAGGGGGACTCGGCCTTCTCGTCGGCGATGAACTGGCCGAACTCCGACTCCTCCTCGTCGCCGACCGGCTTCTCCAGTGAGACCGGGGCCTGGGCGGAGCGCTTGATCGAGTCGACCTCCTCGGGGTCGATCCCGGTCACCTCGGCGATCTCCTCCGGGGTCGGCTCACGGCCGAGCTCGGTGACCAGCTTGCGCTCGGCGCGACCGATCTTGTTCAGCTTCTCGACCACGTGGACCGGGATGCGAATCGTGCGTGCCTTGTCGGCCAGGGCGCGGGCGATCGCCTGACGGATCCACCAGGTCGCGTAGGTGGAGAACTTGAAGCCCTTGCGGTAGTCGAACTTCTCGGCCGCGCGGACCAGTCCCAACGTTCCCTCCTGGATCAGGTCGAGGAAGGGGAGGCCCTGGTTGCGGTAGTTCTTTGCGATCGAGACGACCAGGCGCAGATTGGACTCGACCATTTTCTGCTTCGCGTCGAGGTCGCCGCGCTCGATCCGCTTCGCCAGTTCGACCTCCTCCTGGGCGGTCAGCAGCCGCACTTTGCCGATGTCCTTGAGGAATAGCTGCAGGGAGTCGGTCGTCATGTCCGGTTTCAGGTCGAGCGCGGCTTTCGAGCGGCGCCGTCCTTTCCTGCCGGTGTCGGCGGGCATCGCGTCCGCGGCCGCTTTCTGGGCCGGGTCCATGTCCTCGACCAGCTCGATTCCCTGCTTCTCGATGTGCCCGTAGAGATCCTCGACGTCGGACTCGTCGAGATCCACCTCCGACACCGCCGAGGCGATGTCACCGAAGGTGAGCACGCCGAGCTGCTGACCACGGTGGATCAGCCCTTTTACCTCCTCAAGCTCCTGAAGCTCTGCAACCAGCATCTATTCTGCACCCGACTTTCTGCGTCAAAAAAGCGGACCAGGGACGCGGTCCGCGAAGGAAAAGGCCTCAAACGTCTGTTCGCATGATAGGCGCTTCAGTTTCTGAAGTCAATGCCCCGATGCCGAATCCGCTGAGACATCCCAGCCCCTGGCTGCGCGCCTTCTGGCAGCGAGCCTACCGCGAGAACGTCACCGGTCTCTCGGCGATGATCGCTTACAACCTGATGCTGGCGGTCTTCCCCTTTGCCCTGCTCGTCCTCTTCATTTTCGGCCAGGTGCTGAAGATCAAGGGGGTCGAGACGGGGGTCCTCGACGATCTGCAGCGGCTCTTCCCGAATACGGAGCAGGGGACCCTGACCGACGTGCTTGAACGGATCGAGGACAACTCGACCACGATCGGGATCGCCGCCTTCATCGGCTCGCTCTGGATCGGCGCCTCCTTCTGGGGGGCGATGGACACCGCCTTCGGTCGCATCTACCACGTCGAGTCCCGCGGCTGGGTCGAGCAGAAGCGCTTCTCGTTCACGATGCTGGGCGTCGTTCTACTTTTGATCGCGGCCAGCATCCTGCTGCCGGCGATCGAGGCGGCGCTGGTCTCCAGCACCGACCGGCTGCCCTTCGGCCTCTCCGACATCAAGGCGATCGACACCGCCCTCCTGCTCGGGGCCGCGGTGCTGATCGTTTTCGCGCTCTGCTGCGTGATCTTCTGGGCGGTGCCGAAAGGCCACATGCCGTGGCGGGCGGTCTGGCCCGGGGCGGCCTTCGTCACGGTTGCCGCCGGGGTCGCCAACTGGGCGTTCCCCTTCTACCTCTCGAACGTCTCCAGCCTCTCCCGCTTCGGCTCGACGCTCGGCTTCGTCCTCATCGCCCTGCTCTGGTTCTACCTGCTCAGCCTGGCGCTGTTGGCCGGCGCGGTGATCAACTCGCTGCGCTACGAGCTGCACGACACCGGCGAGCTCCCCTATACGTAAAAGGGGGCCGGGCGCAGCCCGGCCCCCTTTTATCGAGAACGAAACGTCGCTAGTAGACGAGTTTCGCGTTGACGAGTTCAGCGTTCGCTTTCTGCCTCGTCTCGTTATGGCCCGCAGCGGACGGGAGGCCGGACTGCGCGTTGACCAGGCCGTTGATGCTGATCGGGATGAACCCGAAGAGAGTCAGCACACAGCCGTTGGCGCCAGGCGCCGCGAATGAGTTGTCGACCAGTTCGATGCCGGTCTGGTGGACGATCCCTTTTTCGTCGATGCTGAAAGTGCCTTCACTCCCGGTGATCGGTTTGTTGGGAGGCGGCGGGTTGGTCGTTTCGAACGTCAGGTTGAGAGCGATCGGGCTGGCAAACGTGCCGACGTAGCAATTGTTGCCCAGCACCGAGTTGATCAGGTGGACTCTGATCGGCAACGCGACCGGGTCCCCGAACGGGTTGCCGGGAGCGCCGGCGAGTTCGGTCGCTGCGTACAGGGTCAGCGCTTCGCTGCCCAGGAATTCAAGCAGCCAGGTTAGCCCGGTCAGGCCGATGACTCCGCCTGGGACTTTCTGTTTGACGACTTCGAGGCCGCCTTTCGAGGTGGCCACGACCTGTCCGGTTTCGGTGACGCCGCCGCTCAGCTTGAACGGGTTTTCGATCGGCACGTCCTTTGAACCCATCTGGAAGTGACCGCCGTTGACGGTGTTGACGAAGCAGACTTCCACCGTCGGGACTTCTTTCAGGCTCGGGCAGCCGGCGAACTGCGTGTAGCCGGCTTTCGGGGTTTCGGCCGATGCTACTGGTGCGAGAAGGGCCAGGGCCACGACAGCCGCCCCGATGGCGGCGAGCAGCCTGGCAAGGGTTCTCGGCTGGGTCATATGGTTTCCTCCCATAAACGTTGTAGTTCCTGATCTTTAAAGAAAGATCAATTCGATCCATCATCTCTGATCGCACCCCCCACGTCAAGGGGCGTACCTCAGCGAGGCTCCACTCGTACCTCGAAGAGGGCCTCGTGCAGGCCGTCGAGCAGGGACCGGGCGAGGTGGTAGTCCCCGCCAAGCTCGAGGCGGTCGCTGTCGTGCTCGATCACCGCGTTGAGCCATGCGGCCGGGGAGCCCAGAGCCCAGGCGTCCGGGCTGCCGCGCAGCTGGGTGGCGCAGGAGGTGAGCTCACCGTCCTCCACCTCGACCATCACGCCGGCGAGCCGGCGCGCCTTGCCGTTCGGTATCTCGACCGCCATCCTGCAGGTGCCGGACAGCTGCGCCGGTAGTCGCAGCAGCTGCATGGAGAGCAGCAGGGCCGCCTCGGCATCGATGCGGGCGATCGGTGCGGTGGCCTCCGGCAGGTGGCGGCGCTCCCAGCGCGCCGCGGCGGCGATCGGCGCCATCCCCTCGCGCAGCCAGTCGGTCACGGCGTAGGGGGTGCCCCTGCCGTTGCCTGGGCGGGACTCAAGCTGGCCGGCGAGGCGCATTGCGCTGAGACGGCGCTCCAGCGAGGGGTAGCTGAGCGAGCCGATCACTCGGTCCAGCTCGGTCAGCGAGAGCGGGCCGGCGGCGAGGGCGCGCAGCATGGTCGTCGACCAGCCGTCGGCGAGGGCCTTGATCGCCGCCTTCGCGGAGTTGCTGCCCAGGGGCAGCGGGCCGTCGGGAGCCCTGCCGAGCCATTGCTCCAGGACAGCGGCGACGACGAGCAGGTCGCGCCCGGGCGCGGTCAGCTCGTATTCGAGGATGCCGGGGAAACGGTTGCGGCGGTGCTTCGCGATCGCTCCGATCGCCGCGACCTTCTGCAGCTGGGCACGCAGAGTGGACTGCGCCGGGGATCCGGCCGCCCGCCGCAGCTCGCCTTGTTCCTTCGGCTCCTCCGCGAGGGCACGGAGAATGAGGCAGTTGAGCGGAGTAGCGAGCAGGGTGAGGGTCTGCGCCCCGGAGCGCATCCCATTCCCGCTCCCGTTGACCGTGTTCCCAGTCAAACAAAACGATTATGGCATTAATCAGTTTTCTTTGGGAAAACGTTAAGTTCTTGCGCTAGAGGACCGGGATGCCGAAAAGAGTTTCGTGAAGGCCGTCGAGCAGCGCCAGGGCAAGACGCCGATCACCGCCGCTCCGGACCCGCTTCGCATCGGGCTCGATCACCGTGTCGAGCCACTCGCCGGCGGGCGCGATCGCCCATGCGTCGGCCGGGCTGTCGAGGCGCACGGCACAGGCGGTGACGCGACCGTCTTCCACACGGGCGGTCATCCCGGCGGTCTGGGATCGCTCTCCGTCCTCCAGCTCGACCCCCAGTCGGCAGGAGCCTGAGAGCTCACCGGGCAGCTCGAGCAGGGGCAGGGTGAGGAGGAAGGCGGCCTCGACGTCGAGGGGAGCGATCGGAGCCATGTCCTCGGTCGGATTGCGGCGCTCGAGCCGCGCCGCGGCGGTGAGCGGGGCGATGCCGGCCCGCAGCCAATCGGTCACCGCGAAGATGGCGCCATCACCGTCGCTGGGGCCGGCCTCTACCTGTCCGCTACGTTGCATCGCGAGGAGGCGGCGTTTCAGCGCCCGGCGGCTGAGGCATTCGATCGCGCGCTCCAGCTCGCGCAGGGTCAGCGGTTGCGCCGCCAGGGCGTGCACCACGGTCGAGGACCAGCCTTCCACGAGCGCGGTGATCGCCCGCTCCCCGTCGTCGCTGTCAAATGGCAACGGCCCTCCGGGAGCCTTCTGCAGCCACTGCTCGGCGACGAAGGCGACGAAGAGCATTTCCCGGCCCGCGGACGTAATCCTCGCTTCGCGGCCGGGTCCCCACTGCACCGGATGCTCAGACAGCTCGCGCAGGATCTTGCGTTTGATCCTGCTGGTGGCCATCGGCAGCAGCCGCGCCCCCGCGCGCACCGGCGCCCTGCTTGCGCTGAACCCACCGTTCGTCAACCCACTCGGAATTGTGCCAGGAAGCGGTCTTCTTTGGGAATGAGCTGAGTGCTCGACAGCTTGGGTGGGAATTGTCGTGCCTGGATTCAAGCTCGCGGCGCCTGTTGCCGAGCTAGATAAGCGAACGTATGAGGGAGAAGCTCAACAGCAACCCACTCGCGCAGCTCGCCCTGGTCGGCGTGCTGCTCCTTGCTGTGGGCTTTGTCGTGATGTCTTCGGGCGGCGGGGGCGCCAAAGAAGAAGAATCGGGCGCGACCGAAGCCACGGTCAGCGTCGCCGGCACGAGCGCCTC
The DNA here is from genome assembly GCA_963706605.1 of uncultured Solirubrobacterales bacterium. Taxonomy (GTDB): domain Bacteria; phylum Actinomycetota; class Thermoleophilia; order Solirubrobacterales; family 70-9; genus VRUE01. The sequence continues at coordinate 534,473 of OY970165.1, read as the reverse complement.
CGGAACCGCGACGGGCGCCACCCCGGGGGAAGCCGTCGAAGGCGCCGTCGAAGCCGCGGCCGAATCGGCAGGCGCCGGAGCGACGGTAAGCGCGATTCCGTCGGCCGCCGACGCGCCGCCCCTGCCGCATCCCGTGCTCGACGCCTGGAAGGCGAACAAGACCATCGTCCTGCTCTTCGTTCGCGACGGCGGTATCGACGACCGGTTGGTCACCTCCGCCACCGTTGGCCTCGCCGGCTTTCGTAACGCCGCGGTCTTCGTCGTTCCCGCCGCCAAGATCTCCCGCTACGCGGCGATCACCGAGGGGGTCGGCGTCGAGCAGGTGCCGGCGCTGGTCGTCGTCACTCCCAAACACTTGAAGCGGACGGTGCCGACCGCCTCGGTCAGCTACGGGTTCCAGAGCCCGCAGAGCGTCGCCCAGGCGGTGATCGACGCCGGCTACAAGGGCCCGACCGTCGACTACCACCCGTGAGGGGATAGATGTGGACTCGCGGGAATTCCCGAGCCACCTGCGGCCGGTTCCTGACTCCGGCGACTCGACCGCGCCGGTGTTGGAGCCCGAACGCGGCGGCACGCCTGGGCTGACCCCGCCGGTTGCCCGCGGCCGTTCCAGCGGCTTCGTCACCGACGTCCTCGTCGACCTCGGCTACGTCTCCGACGATGTCGCGCGGCAGGCGATCGAGAGCGCTCGCACCGCCGGTCGCCCACCGGAGCGGTTGATGATCGAACAGGGAGCGATCAACGCCGACCAGCTCTCCCGCGCCGTCGCCGAGCGCTACGGCCTCGACCACATCGACCTCTCCACCTACCAGGTCGACATGGCGGCGGCCAACCTGATCTCGGTCAACACGGCGCGTCGCTACAAGGCGCTGCCGGTCGGCTTCGTCGACAAGGAGACGCTGCTGGTCGCGATGGGCGACCCGACCAACGTCCTCGCCGTCGACGACATCCAGATCGCCACCGCGCTCGACTGCCGCGTCGCGGTCACTGCCGAGGAGGACATCGAGGCGCTGATCGGCCGCCTCAACACCCTGCAGAGCGCGGTCAGCGAGGCGGTCCACGAAGGCGAGGCCGAGGGCGAGGACGAGCTGGCTGAAGTCGCCGACATGGAAGTCAGCGCCGAGGACGCGCCCGTGATCAAGCTCGTCTACAGCATCCTCGGCCAGGCGGTGGGGGAGGGCGCCTCCGACATCCACTTCGAGCCGGGCGAGGGGGAGATGCGGGTCCGCTTCCGGATCGACGGCGTGCTGCGCGAGGCGGCCCACGTACCGAAGCGGATGGTCAACGCGGTCGTTTCCCGCGTCAAGATCATGAGCGACCTCAACATCGCCGAGAAGCGGGTTCCCCAGGACGGCCGAGTCAGCGTCACGGTTGAGGACCGCCGCGTTGACCTCCGTATCACCACCCTGCCCACCCAGCGCGGCGAGGGGGCGACGATTCGCATCCTCGACAAGGAGAACGCGCAGCGCACTCTCGACGAGCTCGGCATGGATGGGACCGGGCGGGGGCGTTTCGAGGACGCCTTCCACCAGGCCTACGGCGCGGTGCTGGTCACCGGCCCGACCGGCTCGGGCAAGTCGACGACCCTCTATGCGGCGCTGCAGGAGATCAACGAAGTCGAGCGGAACATCATCACGATCGAGGACCCGGTTGAGTATCGCCTCGACGGGGTCAACCAGATCAACGTCAACCGCAAGGCGGGGCTCGACTTCGCCACCGGCCTGCGCTCGATCCTTCGCGCCGACCCCGACATCGTCATGGTCGGCGAGATCCGCGACGGGGAGACGGCCCGGATCGCGGTCGAGGCGGCGTTGACCGGGCACATGATGCTGACCACGCTGCACACCAACGACGCCCCCGGCGCGATCACCCGCCTGACCAAGATGGGGATCGAGGCCTTCCTGATCGCCTCCGCGGTCGACTGCGTGGTCGCGCAGCGACTCGCCCGCAAGCTCTGCACGCACTGCAAGCGGCGCACGATCCTGCCGACGCAGGCGCTGGCCGAAGCCGAGATCCGGGTCGGCGGCGACGTCGAGGCCTACGAGCCGGCCGGCTGCACGCGCTGCAACCAGAGCGGCTACCGCGGCCGGGTCGGGCTCTTCTCGGTGATGGCGTTGAGCGAGCACATCAAGGAGATGGTGGTCGCCCAGACCTCGGAGGCGGAGATCGCCGCGAAAGCGCGCGAAGAGGGCATGCTCACCCTGCGCGAGGACGGCCTGATCAAGATCCGCAGCGGCCTCACCAGCCTCGAGGAGGTCGTCCGTGTCACCACCTGAGCAGACGTGCCGGTTGTTAGCCGCCCATATGGGCGGCTAACAACCGGCACGTCTAAAGGGATGGGCGCCGGGGGTCGATCTAGGTGACGATGGACTTCGACTTCTCAGCTGTGCTCGCTCGCATGGTCGAGACGCGCGCCTCTGATGTGCACATCACGCCGGGGGTGCCGCCTGCGATGCGCGACAAGGGCAAGATCGTCCTGATGGACGGGTTCCCCGTGCTCTCCGGCCAGGAGACGCGCGAGGTCGTCTACAGCATCCTCAACGACGACCAGCGCAAACGCTTCGAGACCGGCAAGCAGCTCGACTTCGCCTACGCGATCCCCGGTGTCGCCCGCTTCCGCGTCAACTGCTTCTTCCAGCGCGGCTCGGTCAGCGCCGCCTTCCGCCTCGTCCCGCAGGACATCCCCGCCCTCGACTCGCTCGGGGTGCCGCAGGTGCTGCGCGAGCTCTGCGCCAAGCCGCGCGGCTTCGTGCTGGTCACCGGTCCGACCGGCTCGGGCAAGTCCACGACCCTGGCGGCGATGATCGACGTGATCAACGAAGAGCACCAGGACCACATCCTCACGATCGAGGACCCGATCGAGTTCCTGCATCAGCACAAACGTTCGATCATCAACCAGCGCGAGGTCGGCTCCGACGCCCCGGACTTCGCGCTCGGCCTGCGCGCCGCCCTGCGAGAGGATCCCGACGTGATCCTGGTCGGCGAGATGCGCGACCTGGAGACGGTCTCGACGGCGTTGACCGCGGCCGAGACCGGCCACCTCGTCTTCGCCACCCTGCACACCCAGTCGACCGCGCAGACCGTCGACCGGATCATCGACGTCTTCCCGCCCCAGCAGCAGGGCCAGGTCCGCACCCAGCTCTCGATCGCCCTGCAGGGGATCGTCACCCAGCAGCTGCTGCCGACGGCCGACGGGATGGGCCGGGTCGTCGCCACCGAGGTGCTGGTCCCGACCCCGGCGATCCGCAACCTGATCCGCGAGGGCAAGACGCACCAGATCTACGCCGCGGTGCAGACCTCTGGCGCGGTCGGCATGCAGACGATGGACGCGGACCTGGCGCGGCTGGTGCGGGCCGGGAAGATCACCCGCTCCCTGGCTGAACAACGCGCCTCGGTGCCGGAGGAGCTCAAGCGGCTGCTCGGCTCCGAAGCGGTCCCGACCGCGGCGATGCAGGCCAATGGCGCCCAGGCCGCCGACGCACCGGCCCCGCCCGCCTACACGCAGGGGGCATAGTCGATGGCGGCCGCAAGCACCTTTGCCTTCCGCGCCATGGACGTCGCCGGCGCCGCCACCGCCGGCGAGCTCGAAGCAGACTCCAAGGCGCAGGTCACCGAGCAGCTGCGCCAGCGCGGCCTGATCGTCCTCGACGTCAGCGAGAAGAAGGCGCCGTTCGCGATCGAGAACCTCTTCAAACGTTGGAAGAAGGTCGACGTCCGCGAGCTGGCGATCTTCTCGCGCCAGTTCGCCACCCTGGTCGCCTCCGGGATGCCGATGCTGCGCACCCTGTACACGCTTGAGGAGCAGACCCAGGACGAGAAGATCAAGGAGGCGGTCGCCGGCATCCGCGCCGACGTCGAGGCCGGCAGCACGTTGGAGCAGGCGATGGCTCGCCACCCCGAAGTCTTCGACCGCCTCTACCGGGCGATGGTCCGCTCCGGCGAGCAGTCGGGGCGACTGGAGGACGCGCTCGACCGCGTTGCCTTCCAGGTGGAGAAGGCCGACGCCCTGCGCCGCCAGGTCAAATCGGCGCTGATGTACCCGCTGATGGTGTTCAGCTTTGCCGCCTTTGCCCTGATCGCGATCGTCGCCTTCGTCATCCCCGTCTTCGCCAAAGTCTTCGAAGAACTGGCCGAAGAACACCCGGGCGAAGAATCGGGGTTGCCGGCGCCGACCCAGCTCTGCGTCTCGGTCTCCCACGCGTTCACCGGCTACTGGTTCATCCTCATCCCTGGTGCCATCGGCCTTACTGTCGCCTTCTTCCAGTGGAAGAAGACCGACAGGGGAAAGAGATGTGGGATCGCTTCAAACTGCGGCTGCCGGCGAAAATCGGCGACGTGATCCAGAAGGTCGCGCTGGCCCGCTGGTCGCGCACCTTCGCCGGCTCCGTCTCGGCCGGGGTGCCGATGCTGCAGGCGATCAAATTGACCGGTGAAACGGCCGGCAACGTCGTCATCGAGCAGGCGATGGAGGAGCTCTACGCGGCGGCAAAGCGCGGCGGCTCGCTCGCCGGGCCGATCGAACGCGACCCGATCTTCCCCCCGATGGTCGGCCACATGGTCGCCGTCGGCGAGGAAACCGGTCAGCTGGAGCACATGCTCTCCAAGATCGCCGACTTCTACGAAACCGAGGTCGACGCAAAGGTGAAAGCCCTCACCTCCCTGATCGAGCCCCTGATGATCGTCTTCGTCGGCGGCGCCGTCGGTTTCATCGTCATCTCGATGTACCTGCCGATCTTCTCTCTCTACGAAAAGATCCGCTGAGCCAACAAACTTTCGGCGCTTCGTCGAAGCTTAAAGCTTAAGTAGCTATACTTTAAGCATGATGTTTGGGCTTGAACCTTCCCATGGTTGATCCGATGGCCGGATCTGAAGGCCGAGGTCGATACGAGATCCACGTTTGGAGCCCTCGCTTCGAACGCTCGGATCGCCACGACCATCCTGGCCACTATCGCGCCTTCATCCCGGACCCGGTCGCCCAGCTCGAACCCGGTCTGAGCTCTTCGACCTCAGCTCTCGCGGAGCGCGCGGGCGCCGCGGTCCGTGAGCTGAACCGCTCGGCCACCCGCCTGCAATCGCTCGAGGGCCTGGCGCGTCAGCTGCTGAGGTCAGAGGCGCTTGCTTCCTCCGCCATCGAGGAGCTGCAGCTCTCCCACCGCAAGCTTGCTCGGGCGGAAATGGAAGGCGAGGCCGGCGAATACAGCGCAAGGGAGGTGTTGGGAAACGTGCGTGCGATGGAGGAGGCGGTTCGAATTGCCGGCGACGCCGGCGAGTTGAGCGTCGATGACATCCGGGCGATCCATCGGGCGCTTGCGATCGCCCCGCCGCTGGACAGGATCGCTGGGCGGCTGCGAGTGGAACAGGGTTGGATCGGAGGAAGCTCCCCGCCTCTTGCGGAATTTGTCCCGCCTCCGCACGAGTACGTGCCGGACCTGGTCGACGACCTCTGCGGATTCATGAACCGAGACGCCATCTCCCCGGTCGTACAGGCGGCGATCGCCCATGCTCAGTTCGAGACGATTCATCCCTTTGGAGACGGCAACGGACGCGTGGGGCGTTGTCTGGTTCACGTCCTCTTCAAGCGACGGGGCATTGCGCCGGCCTACGTGCCGCCGGTGTCTCTCGTGCTGGGCGCCAACAAGGACGCCTACATCGCTGGCCTGCATGATTTTCGGAATGACGCAGTCGATCGCTGGGTGGCGCAGTTCGCTGAGGCAGTTGAGATAGCTGCGGAGCAGGCTGTGAGCTTCTCAGGCCATGTCTCCGACCTGCAGGCAGCGTGGCGGGAGCGAGCCGAGCCGATGCGCGCGGACGCCACCGCCCGCGCGATCATCGATCACCTGCCGTCCTTTCCGATCATCACCGCCGCGATCGCCGAGCAGTTGACCGGCCGTTCACGAGTGGCGGCGATCAACGGCCTCGACCACCTGGCAGAGGCCGGCATCCTCACCCGACATCGCAATCAACGCAGGGGTGATAGCTGGGAGGCCAAGGAGCTTTTCGAGCTTCTCGACGAGTTTGAGGCAGCGCTTTCCTGAGTTCATGTGCTACGGTGACGCACATGGACTCGGTTGGTGTGCGTGAGCTACGGCAGAACCTGTCTCGCTACCTGGCTGAGGTAAAGGCGGGAGAGAGCTTCGTGGTGACCGAGCGGGGGCGCGAGGTCGCCCGATTGCTGCCGTCCGGCCCTGCCGACTCGCCCATCGCCCGGTTGGTGGCCGAGCGGGGAGCGACTATGCCGCGTGGAAACCTGTTGGATCGCGTCAATCGATCGAGTAGGCCGCCGGCGGGGCCGCCCTACAGCGACGAGTTGCTGGACGAGCAGCGGGAGGAGCGGCTGTAGCGCCGCGACTCGCATATCTCGATACCTCGGCCTACGTGAAGCTGGTACTGCGCGAGCTGGAGGAGGGCGCGCTTCGCGCCGAGCTGTCCAAATGGGACGGTTACGTATCGAGCGCCCTGCTCGCCGTCGAGGCGATTCGGGCCTGCTCCCGCCATAGAAGCGAGTACGCCGAGGACGCCCAAGAGTGGCTCTTCGACCTCGCCCTGATGCCGCTCGAGGATGCCCTGCTGGATGTGGCCGGCTCACTGGAGCCACCAACCATGCGCAGTCTCGACGCCATCCATCTCGCCACGGCGCTCAGCATCCGGGATGATCTCGGCGCCTTCTTCACCTACGACAAGCGCCTGGCGGAGGCCGCGGGCGAGCGCGGCTTGAACGTCGTTTGGCCCTGCTGACTTCGGCCGAGCTACCCAGTTATCTGTGCGGCCGCTCGGCGGTTGATCGAGGAGTCCGAGTTTTGGCCCGATGAAGGCCAAATTTCGGGGATTAAGGGATCTGGGCGGTGGTCGATTAGCCCCTTGTGATGAATCTGCCAGTGCTTCGGTGCAAAAGGCAAACCCGCTGTGAGGCGGGGGCGCAAAGCTTGCGGGGCTTCCTTGCGGGAGCCGGCCGGGCTACCACCGGGGTCGACAGACACCACGTGGCTTCACGCGACGGGGCTCTGGCGCAAACGATTAGGACCATAGGAGGTCACTAATGTTTCTCCAGAATCTCCGGGCCAAGGTTGGCGCCCGGCTCAACGGCGAAAAGAGTGAGGCCGGCTTCACGCTGATCGAGCTTCTTGTCGTCATGCTCATCCTCGGCATCCTCGCCGCGATCGCGATTCCCGCTTTCTTCAACCAGCGGGAAAAGGCGACCGACGCTCAGGCCAAGTCCGCAGCGCGGACCGCTGAGACGGCGATGGAGACCTACGCGACCGAACACGGTGGCAGTTACCTCAATGCGACGTCGGAAGATCTCCACAAAATCGAGCCGACGCTTGTAGCGGCAGGTGGAGGTGCCAACGAAATCAAAGAACCGGTGACCACGGCGACTACGTTCTCCGTCACCTCCGCTTCCGGGACCTCCCCAGTCCACGAATTCACCATCAAACGCGAAGCGAGTGGAACTGTGAAATTCAGCTGTACGCCGCCCGCTTCCGGCGGTTGTCCGCCCGCACCTAGCGACTGGAGCAAATAGTCGCTTGACCTGAACCGGCCTTCAAATGACCGGAAAGCAGCAGCAAGTAAGGGCGGGCCTTCGGGTCCGCCCTTTACTTATTTTTGGACTAGACGTTTGGTCGATACGTCCACCCATCCCCCGCTTGCGGCCGACAAGTGATCCTCTGGGCTCAAGCCCCCTCGGCGATCCGTCGATCTAAGGCTGGACGTATGACCCTTCTCACCCGACTCACCCTTCTCACCCGACTCTCCGCCCGTCTCGCCTCCGAGCGAGGCTTCGCCGTGCCGACCGTGATGCTGATGACGGTCGCGGCGATGGGAGTCGCCACGGTCGGGGTGATGGCCTCGATCCAGGGGCAGAGCGGGGTCGTGCGCGACCAGGGGACCAAGACGGCGCTCGAGGTGGCCGAATCGGGCGTCAACCAGGCGCTGCTCTATTACAATAGGGGTGTCTCGCCCTGCGCGGCCGGCGAAGGAGAATGGTGCGGACCGGTTACTGGGATGTCCGTCAACGGGGGCAGCGTCGCTTACTGGACGCGTCTCGGCAGTGGCGACGAATGCCAGGTCGGTAACGAGGTCGACTGCGTCGAGGTCGTCTCCCAGGGCACCGTCAACGGAGTCACCCGCCGGGTCGACGTGAGCGCATCGACCGTCCCGACCGAAGAATCGCCTGGCCTCGGGCCGTTCGCCAGCGCCGGCGTCCTCTCGCTGGAAAACATGACTCTCGACTCAAACTCGATCATCCATACCGGCGTCGCCACCAACGGCGACATAACCCTCAAAAGCAATGCCAGGCAGTGTGGGAAAGCAAGCGTCGGCATCGGCAAAAAACTTCAGTCGGAACCCAACGCCGGTTATTACTCAGACGCATTTTGCAAATCCAAAGAAAGCACCTACCTACAACAGGCACTGACCCTTCCCCCCGTCAACCAGGGCGATGCCGCGACCAACAACGACAACGGCCGCTTCTTCACCCAGGACCTGGTCAGCGGCAACAGGTCCGACGCCTGTTGGAACGGCTTCACGGCGGCGGGCAAGAGCTCAAATAACTGCGGCGCGCGCGAGCTGAAGGTTGAACACAACAGCTCGGTGACGCTGGGCGGCTCCGTCTACAGCTTCTGCAAGCTGACGTTGCTCAACAACAGCGCCCTCTATGTCATTGCGGGCAAGAGCGTGACGATCTACTTCGACTCCCCAGAGGCCTGCAAACAGCCCTCTGGGGTTACCCAGCTGGAACTCCAGTCCAACTCACGGATCACCTCGGCCAGCGGCAGCCCGATCAGCGTGGCGATGCTTTTCGTCGGCTCCGAAACCCAGGCAACCAAAGTCCTGCTCAACAGCAACACCTCCGTCGAAGAATCGTGCGACCAGAACTTCGTCGTCTACGCTCCGCGCTCCGAAGTCGAGTTGAACAGCAATGCGCGCTTCTGCGGTGCGATCGCCGGCAAGACGGTGCACCTCGACTCCAACGCCCAAATCTGGTCGGCGAGCGGCTCGGAAAGCTTCAGCATGCCGGGCGTCAAATTGCCGGAAACCGCGCCCCACTACACGCCCTACCGCTTCGTCGAATGCTCCGCGGTCAGCGCGAGCCCGCCTGACGCCGGGTGCTGAGGCCGATGCTGAGGGTGCGGCAGCGGGCTTCGAGGCTCCTCCGCGAGGAGCGTGGATTTACGCTGATCGAGCTGCTGATCGCGTCCGCCGCCGGCCTGGTCGTGATCGGCGGCGCCTTCACGATGTTCGCCGGCGCGATCCACAGCCAGCCGCGCGACAGCGCCAAGGTCGCGGCCATGCAGGAAGCCCGCACCACCTCCGACCGGATCACGCGCGAGCTGCGCCAGGGCTGGGAAGCGCCGACCGCGACCTCGAGCCAGCTGGCGATCGTCACCTACGTCAAGGCCGCGACCTGCGGCGGCGCGGCGGCGAGCACCTCGATCCCCTGCCGGGTCACCTATACCTGCTCCGGGACGACCTGCACGCGCGTTGTCTCCCAACCCAACGGCAGCGCTCCCGGCTCGGCCGTGCGGGTCGCCAGCGGCCTGACCAGCCCCAACGTCTTCACCTACTCGCCCAGCGCCACGGACCCAAGCTACATCGGCGTAAGCTTCACCCTCACCGGCAGCGGGCAGCCCTTCACCCTGCGCGACGGCGCGACCCTGCGCAACTCGAGCGAAGAATCGTGAGGCGCGAGGACGGCATGACGCTGGTCGAGGTCGTGGTCGCCGGCATGATCCTGATCGTTGGCGCGCTCGGCGTCTTCGGCATCGTCGACGCGGGCACCCGCAACGTCTTCCGCGCCGAACAGAGCCAGGTTGTGGCCAACCTGCTGCAGCAGGAAATGGAAAAGCTGCGCCAGGTGCCCTACGGCGAACTGGCGCTGACCTCCCTGCCGAGCCACGCTTCGGAAGCGGAAGACCCCAACTCGCGCGTCGCCAGCACCAACTTCTTCTACACCGGCCGTAACGGCACCGGGCTGAAGCAGCTCGTCTACGACGGCGGCACCAGCGACGGCGAAACGATCAAAGGCGGGACGGTGGATCCGGGGCCGACCTCGGTCCAGGTCGGCAACATGAAAGGGACGGTCTACCGCTACGTCGTCTGGGACACCTGCCCCGCCTCGCTGTGCCAGGATGGCCGCCACCTGAAGCGCGCCGTGGTCGCCGTGCGCCTCGACACGACCGCCGCCGGCGGTTCCCCTCGCTACCAGGAAATCCAGGGGCAGTTCGTCGATCCCGAAGTCGAACCGCAGGTCCTCCCGGAACAGGAACCGGGGGGGAGCGACGACGAATCGTGGACGCTCTGGCTCACCGATACCACCTGCGACAAAGCCGAACGCCAGGCTCCGCCGACGGAAAAAGGCGACCACCTGACTCACAACACCCGCGGCGATTGCGCCAACGGCGTCCGGACGGGCAGCGCGCCGGGCGCGCCGGACCTGCTCTGGCCGGAAGCGCCGACCGGCGAAACCGACTACGGCTACGACTACGCCACCGACGTTGAGCCGAAAAGCGGCGTCGACGAAGGCCTGCAGATCCTGCCCGGGGGCTCCTGCAGTGTCGCGGCGACGACGGAACTAGCGACCGGTGTGGCCAAAGAACCCGATCCCCACCCCGACGCCTACCAGAAGGTCCACCGCTGGCTTTCCCCGCCGGTCCCCTCGCACGAAGGCGCGCAGGATCTGCTGCTGACCGGGGAAGGGACGCTCAGCCTCTGGACGCGCACCCTGGGCGGCGTGGCGTACCCGGGGGAAATCTGCGCCTGGCTCTTCGCCCGGTCGGAATCGGCCGGTTCGGTGACCGACACGCTGGTGGTCAACCTCGGCCCGCCGGTGAGCCTCGACTTCAGCTACTTCGCCCAGTCCTGGCCGAGCAGCGGCTGGACCGAGATCTCGATGCCGCTGAGCTTCGGCTACGCCGAAGAAGGGGGGGCCCTGCCCCTCCCGCCGGGCTCGCGGCTTGGCCTGGCGCTGAGTGTCGGGTCGGCAACCTCGAGCGCCCTGCAGCTCCGTTACGACATGCCGAGCTTCGATAGCCGGGTTCAGCTGGCGACGACCGGGGCGCCACCCCCCGAAGCCTGAAAGGCTGCCGCGATGGACAAGCCGGGCGCGGTCGCCCTTCTCTTCGCCTTCGGGTTGTTGATCGGCAGCTTCCTTACCGTGGTCGCCCACCGGGTGCCGCGGGGCGAATCGGTCGTCGGCGGCCGCTCGCACTGCCCTGCCTGCGGGGCGCAGATCGCCGCCTACGACAACGTCCCGGTCGTCTCTTGGCTGCTCCTGGGTGGCCACGCCCGTTGCTGCGGCGTGTCGATCTCGCCCCGTTACCCGCTGACCGAGCTCGCTGCCGCGGCGCTCTACGCCGCGACCGCCCTTGTCCTCTGGGGGGACGCCGGGGAGGTCGCGCTCGGGCTCTGCTTCGTGACGATGCTGCTGGTGATCACCCTGACCGATCTCGAGCGGCGGATCATCCCCAACAGGATCCTGCTGGTCGGGGCGGTTGCGGGGCTCGCCCTGGCTGCCGCCACCGATCCCGGCAGCTTGCCCGAACGGGCGATCGCCGTCGCCGCCGCGGGGGGGCTGCTGCTCGCGGTTGCCCTCGCCTACCCGCGCGGCATGGGGCTGGGCGACGTCAAGCTGGCGGCGGTGATGGGCCTCTACCTGGGCCGCTCGGTGGCGCCGGCGCTGTTGATCGCCTTCGCCGCCGGTTCGCTGGTCGGCTTGGCGATGATCGCCCGCCACGGGGCGGCGGCGCGCAAGCAGGCGGTCCCCTTCGGCCCCTTCCTCGCGCTCGGCGGGGTGATTGGCCTGCTCGCCGGCGATCAGATCGTCGATTGGTACCTCGGCACGTTCTAAGAGCCCGCCGGCTCGTAGGTCCGTCCAGGTTTTCCTATAACTGGGTACTTGCAGGGCGAAAGGTCTGCGGCCTTTCTGTCGATTCATGGAGGGCGTGCCCTCCTTCACCCTGACCAAGCCCAAGGCCGGCCCCGTCGTCGGCCTCGACATCGACGCCGGCAGCCTTGCCGCGACCGAGGTCGCGCTGAACGGCTCCGCGCAGGTGACCGCCTCGGCGATCGGACCGCTCGAGCCGGGCGCCTTTCACGAGGGCGAGGTTCTGGATCCCGAGCGGTTGGCTGCCGCCCTCAAGTCCTTTTTCGCCGAGCACAGGCTCTCGAAGCGGGTGCGGCTGGGAATCGGCAACCAGCGCCTGGTCGTCAGGACCATGCGGCTGCCGGCGATCGAGGATCCAAAGGAGTTGGAGGCGGCGGTTCGCTTCCAGGCCCAGGAGCAGGTGCCGATGCCGCTCGACCAGGCCGTGCTCGAGCACCAGGTCGTCGGCGGCGTGCCGGCGGAGGAGGGGGGCTCCGCGCAGCTCGACGTCGTCGTCGTCGCCGCGCGCCGCGAGATGATCGCCTCCTTCGTCGAGCCGATCCGTCGCGCCGGGCTCGAACCGGTCGGCATCGACCTGGCCGCCTTCGGGATGATCCGGGCGCTCGCCGGCACCGGTATGGGCGAGCAGGACGGCGGCGACGCGGGCGCCCAACCGTCCGGCGCGGTCCTCTACTGCAACCTCGGCGACGTCACCAACCTCGCCGTCGCCCGTGGCCGGGCTTGCCTCTTCACCCGCGTCTCCCACGTCGGTCTCGAGGCGATGGCGGCCCCGCTCGTCTCCACGCGGGGCCTCGCCCCGGACCAGGTCCCGCAGTGGCTCACCTACGTTGGCCTGGAGGCTCCCGTCGAGGAGCTCGACGGCGACCCCGAGATGGTCGCCGAGGTACGGCGGACGCTCGGTGAGGGCGTCGGCTCGTTGGTCGACGAGCTGCGGCTCTCGCTCGACTATTACGGCGCTCAGGAGGGCGCGGTCCCGGTCGAGCGGGTCGTCCTCTGCGGAGTCGGCAGCGCGATCGCCGGGATGCCGGGGCATATGGAAGCGCGCCTCGGCCTGCCCATCTCCGTTGCCCGCCCCGCGGCGCTCGGCGGCTTCGACGAGTCGGCCGCCGCCCGCCTCACCGTCCCCTTCGGCCTTTTGCTGGAGGGCTGAGGCATGCGTCCCGTCAACCTGATCCCGCCCGAGGACCGCCGCGGCGACAACGCCCCGCTGCGCACCGGCCCGCTTCCCTACGTTCTGCTCGCCGCCCTGGTCGCCCTGCTGCTCGGGGTCACCGCGCTCGTCGTCATCGGCAACCAGGTCGCCGAAGGCAAGAACGAAGTCGCAAAGCTGGAAGGCGAAGACGCTGCGGCCTCGGCCAAGGCGCAGAGCCTGGCCTCCTACACCCAGTTCCGCACGATGAGCGAACAGCGGGTGGAGACCGTCAGCAGCCTCGCCGACAGCCGCTTCGACTGGGAACGGGTGATGCGCGAACTCGCTCTCGTCCTGCCCCACGACGTCTGGCTAAGCGGTCTGGCGGCCACCACGGCACCGGGGGTCAGCATCGAAAGCGGCGGCGGCAGCACGAACATGCGCGGTGCCATTGCGGGGCCCGCGCTCGAACTGAACGGCTGTGCGCGTGGACAGGAGGCCGTCGCCGGCTTCGTCACGGCCCTCAAGGATATCGACGGGGTTACGCGCGTCGGGGTCCAATCCTCGGAACTGCCCGAAGAAGGCAAGAGCGCCGGCGGCGACAGTGGCGATTCCGGTTCCAACGGCGACGAGTGCCGGACGCGCAAGTTCATCGCCAAGTTCGAAATCGTCGTCGCCTTCGACGCGGCGCCGGTCGCCGAAACCGGTGGCGAAGAAGCGGCGCCGGTGGCGACCGGGACGGTCGAAACGACCAGCTCCGAAAGCTCGGAAGGCGAATGAGATGAAGCTGCAGATGACCTCGTCCAACCGCACGATCGTCGCCGCGCTCGGGCTGGCCGCCATCGCCATCGCCTTCTGGGCGCTGATGCTCAATCCCAAGCGCGACGAAGCGAGCAAGCTCGACGCCCAGGCGGCTCAGCTGAAGACCTCGCTGGCCCAGCACGAAGCGGAAATCGCCGAAGCGGAAGCAGCGAAGAGGGAATTCCCGACCGACTATCAGCACCTCGTGGTCGTCGGCAAGGCCGTTCCTGGCGATGACGAAACGGCCTCGCTGCTGGTGCAGATGAACCACATCGCCGACCACGCCGGGGGCACGTTCCGTGACATCAAACTGAACGCGTCCGGGGGAGAAGAAACTGCACCTCCGCCCGCCGCCGGCGAAGCGGAACCGGCTTCGCCGACCGAGGTGGCGGCCTCGCTGCTGCCGCTCGGCGCGGCGATCGGCCCGGCCGGCCTGGCGGTCATGCCCTACGAAGTCACCTTAAGCGGCAACTTCTTCCAGATCGCCGACTTCATCAAAGGCATCGACTCGCTGGTCGATACGAAGAACAGCCACGTAAGCGTCGACGGCCGCTTGGTCACGATCGACGGCTTCTCGCTCGAAGCCTCCCCTGAAGCGGGCTTCCCGCTGCTGCAGGCGAGCTTCGCCCTCACCACCTACCTGACCCCGCCCGGCGAAAGCGCAGCGGCGGGCGCCGCGCCCGAAGCGGCCGCCCCCAGCGAAGCGACGCCGGCCGCGCAGACGATCGGAGCGGCGCCATGAAGAAGTTGAAGGGACCGGAGCTGAAGATGCCGCAGCTGAAGACGCCGGCCTTCCTCACCGACCTCTACTACGACCTGCGCGACCGCCGCCTGCTGCCGTTCGTCGCACTCGTGCTTGTGGCCATCGCCGCCGTGCCGTTCCTGCTCGGGGGCGACGACGAAGCGACCTACGTCCCGGGCGCGAGCGAAAGCCTCTCCTCGCTGGGCTCGGGGGGGACGTCCAAGCTCACGGTCGTCGAGGCCACTCCGGGCCTGCGCGACTACCGCAAGCGGCTCGGCCATCGCACCCCAACCGACCCGTTCAAGCAGCGCTACACCGGCCTGCCCGAGTCGGCCCAGGTGCAGAGCGGCGAAGGGGGTGCCGGATCGACGTCGACGGAAAGCTCGTCGAGCTCCGGTGGGGGCGCCTCGACCGTCGAAGTCGAAGGGACCGAAGTGGAAGTCGAAACCAAGCCTGGTCATTCCGGCGGGTCGGGTCAGGGCGGCGCCGGCGCCGGCAGCACGGCCCCCGGCAGCCTCGACCCCGACACGCCGGGCCTGCACTTCTTCGGCTACCGGCCCGATGTTCGCTTCGGGCTCGTGGGCTCCGAAGACCTGACGACCTACCGCAGGCTGCCGGTCGGCAAGCTGCTGCCGGACAAGCGCCCGGTGGTCGTCTTCATCGGCGTCTCCGAAGACGGCAAGCGCGCCGCCTTCGACGTCTCCAGCGAAGTCGCCATGGTGCTCGGCGACGGGCACTGCGTCGGCGGCAACCAGAGCTGCGGCGTGCTGATCCTCCACGAAGGCGAGGCGGCCAACATCCTCACCGGCGCGCCCAACCGCGACTTCCGACTGGCCATCACCAAGATCGACTTCGTCGAAGTCGACCGCTCCCAGTCGGCGCACTCCTCCTCGGCGCCCACCGGGGGCTGGGGCACCGGCTTCTCTCAAAACTTCATTAAGTGAAGCAATAGCGCTAAACTCGCTTCTGCGAGGCAATCGACACAACCGCCTTGCCCGAAGATGAGTGCCGCCAGCAACTCCCGATGCCCTGTATGCCGCACCGCCGACGTCGTCTGCGGTAAGTGGACCCTCCTCGTGATTCGCGACCTCGCCGAGGGTCGCAGCCGCTTCTGTGAGCTGGAGCGCTCGCTGGAGGGGATCAGCCCGCGGACGCTCTCGCTGCGCCTGCGGGCGCTCGAAGAGGAGGGCATCGTCGCCCGCAACACCTTCCCCGAGGTTCCGCCGCGGGTCGAGTACGCGCTGACCGAGAAGGGCAAGGCGCTGGTGCCGCTGATCGAGGACATGCGCCGCTACGGCAAGCGCTGGCTCTTCGAAGAAGACGCCGAGCCCGCCCGCGCACCCGCCGCCGTCTAGCTGACCCGCCCAGCCCTGACGTGCCGGGACTTAGCGGTCCATATGGGGGCATAACTCCCGGCACGTCCTGCAAGGCGCCGTGCAGGCGCAGGAGCGCCCCGTGACGAGGGGAAGCAGCGAGGGTGCGCGATCCCCTGCTCAACGAGGCTCTGCGGCGGCTGGCCGCTGAGGCGGCGACTCGCTTCAGCACCCTGGTCGCAAGCGGCGACCAGATCCCTTTCGACGTCGCCGAGCAGGAGGGTCCTGACTCTCTCTTCCATAGCTACGTCCCCTTGACCGCGCGCTACGTGCGCGAGCGCGAGGCCGAGCTGCGCGCGTTGCCCGCCTTCGAGCCGGCCCGCGAAGCGGTCGAGCTGGCAGGCGTGGCCGCCCCCTATCTGGAGCATCGTGGCGAGACCGTTGCGGCCGAGCCCCCAGAGCGGGCGGCGCGGATGCTGACCGTCTTCATGGCCTCCCTCTGGGATGGCAGCAGCGAGTTCTCTCTCGACCGCGAGCGCCTCGACGCCGCCCTGGTCGTGCTCGATGCCGAAGCGGGCGACGTCGACGAGGCCGATGTGGTCGTCATCCCGATCGCCGGCTTGCAGATGCCGCTTGCCCGCCTCCAGCTTCCCCACGGAGCCCAGCTGGTCCGCGCCGACACCTTCGAGGCTCCGATCGAGGCGATGCGCAGCGAGGGGATGGGCCGCGCCGCCTGGCAGCCGCAGTTTCTGGCGATCGCCGAGCAGGGCGAGGGTGCCGACAGCGCCGCCGCCGCACTGCGGCAGCTGGGCGAGCTGGTCAGCGTCATGCGTCTCTTCAAGCGGGGTGGCGTCGGGCTCGGTCCCCACGCCTTCGCGCCGACCGGGGAGGGCCGCTGGCGCCGTATCGCGACCGGCGCCCCCTCACCGCGCGGCGACGGTTACCGGCTCGACGAGGACGAGGCGGCGCAGCTGGTCGAGTTTGCGGAGACGCTCGAGGCCAGGCCTGACCCGGCGGGCCCGCTCGCCTGGGCCGTGGGCCGCTTCGAGCTGGGCTGTGAGCGTCCCTCGGTGTTGGAAGGGCTCAGCGACCATCTGCTGGCGCTGCGTGCCGTGCTCGACGGACAGGGTCCTGTGGGCGCCTCGCTGCCGATGCGCGCCGCGGCCCTGATCGCCGATGGATCGACCGACAGGCTTGGCGCCCGCGAGCGGGTCGAATCGGCGCTGGAGTTGGAGCGCTCGCTGATGACGGGCGCATCGGCTGAGGAAGCTTCGGAGCTTGCCCGCTGGATTGAGGAGAGCGTGCGTCGCATCCTCCGCGAGGCCGCCCTTGGCGAGCTCGGCACCGACCTCAACGAGGTCGCCGACGAGACCCTGATCGCCACCGGCCTCGACGCGGGAGACGTGGAGATCGCTGTGGTCGCCCAGGAGCCCGACATACCTGAGCCCGAGCCCGAGCTTGCGCCACCGCCGGTGGCCCGAGCGGAACCCTTGCAGGCGCCACCAGAGGAGGACCACATGCAGGACACCCGCATCCTCGAGCCGATCCCGGCCGAGCACGAGATCCGGATCACCGCCACCGACTGGCTCGACGAGGTCGAGGTGGAGGACGAGGCCGGAACCATCGAGTGGCCGGCCGGCGGCAGCGACGTCGAACACCGTGAGCGGATCGACACCCCGCGCGTCCGGCACCTGTTCCCGGTGCCCGAGGACGCTGACTGGGAGGTTCGAGAGCTCAACTACGACCACTACCGCCACGCCGGCTAAGCGCGGCCGGCGGCGATCGCTTCACGCTGCTCGCTGCTGGCGAAGAGGTAGCGGTTGATCTCGGCGAGGCCGCCGAGGTCGTGGACGTCCTCGTCCAGGTAAGGGACGCGGATCACGCCCTTGGTGCGCAGCTCGGCGGCGAGGTGCTCGATGTTGCGGGCGTCGCGCTCGGCCAGCGCCTGGTAGTCGGCGAAGTTCTCGGCGACGCGGCGGGCCAGATCCTCGTCGCTCAGTCTCGCGGTCAGCGTCCCCTCGAGGTCAGCGCCGTCTCCCCGCAGGCGCTCGGCCGGGTAGTGGACCTTGTTGACGACGATCCCGCCGAAGGGCAGCTTCGCCTCGACCAGCTTGCGGTGGAAGTAGACGGCCTCGTCGATCGGCTCACCCTGCGGGCCGCAGACGACGAGGAAGCAGGTGTGGGGGTCGGCGAGCAGGTTGTTGACCCGCTTGGCGCGCGCCTGGAAGCCGTCGACCATGCCGCTGAAGGCGTTGAAGAACTCAGCGAGATCGGCAAGCAGGTCGAAGCCGACGATCCGCTTGAGGACGCCGAGCGCGACGGTGGCGCCCCTTCCCGCCACCCGCGCCGCCAGGCCGGTCGGCCGCATGAAGACACGCAGCGAGCGTCCTTCGATGAACTGCGTGAGGCGGCGCGGCGCCTCGAGGAAGTCGAGTGCGTTGCGGGTCGGCGGCGTGTCGAGGACGAGCAGGTCGAAGCGACCCTCGGTGTGCAGCTCGAACAGCTTCTCCATCGCCATGTACTCCTGCGAGCCGGCGAGGGCGTTGGAGATCTGTTGGTAGATACGGTTGTCGAGGACCCGGTCGCGGGCCTCCTCGTCGGGCGCCTGGCGGGCGACCAGCTCGTCGAAGGTCGCCTTGGCGTCGAGCATCATCGCCCACAGCTCACCCTTCATCTCGATCCCGTGGCGCTCGAAGAGCTCGGGGTCGACCTGGCTCGCCTCGTTGCCCAGCTCGCGCAGGCCAAGTGAGTCGGCGAGCCGCTTCGCCGGGTCGATCGTCAGCACGCATACCTTCAGGCCTCGCGCCGCCATCCCGGCGGCGATCGCCGCCGAGGTGGTCGTCTTGCCGACCCCGCCCGAGCCGGCGCAGATACATATGTCCTTGCCTTCGAGGATCTCGTCGACAGCCGGCATCAGTGCAGTCTCCTGGCGAGCTGTTGCGCCGCCTCGACGCCCAGCTCGGGCTCGAAGAGGAAGGGGAGCGTCTTCACCGGGGCCTCGACCCGGCGCCGTAGGCGGGCGAGCTGGGCGCGCTGGGAGCGGGCGCGACCGTGCTCGGAGGCCGCGGCGCGGGCGGCGGCCCGCACGATCCCGTTCTCGCCACCGGCCAGCTGGCCGAGTTGCTCGGCCTCCTCTTTGGAGAAGCGCTCCGGGTAGAGCCCGTTGAGGTAGACCCGATCGACCGCGACGCCGACCTCGGAGCGCAGCTCGCTCTCCAGGGCGGCGGTCTCGTTGACGGGCATCTCCTCCGGCAGGGCGACGATCGCGGTGCCGGTGTGCTCGTGGTCGGTGATCAGGCGGTCGAGCTGCTGCGCCTGGGAGTGGATCGGCCCGACGCGGGCGATCGCCGCGAAGGTGCGCGGCGTCTGCAGGAAGCCGATCCCGTGGCCGGTGGCGGGTGCGTCGACGATCACCAGGTCGTATTTGCGCCCCTGCTTCACCTTGCGGTCGAGCTGGGCCAGCTCCCAGATCTTGCCGATCGTGACCAGCTCCTTGAGGCCGGGGGTGGCGGCGGCCAGGTAGGAGAAGATGCGGCTGCGAAAGAGCAGGTCGCGCATCGCGCGGACCTTGAGCTGGAGCAGCACGTACTCGCGCATCGACTCGTCGGGGTCGATTGAGATCGACCAGAGGTTCTCCGCCATCTCGACCTCGTGGAAGCCGACCTCGGTGTGATCGAAGATCCGCGAGGCGTTCTCTTGTGAGGAGACCTCGCAGACGATCGTGCGCTTGCCGGCTTCGGCGGCGCGCAGGCCAAGCGCGACCGCAACGGTGGTCTTGCCTACACCCCCCTTGCCAGTCACGAAGACCAGTCGCTTGTCGAGAAAGTCTGGGATCGGGGTGATTCCTAGCAATTTCCGGGGGCGGCAGGAAAAACGGGCAGTCATGCGAATACCCGCGCAATGGGATTCCTCAGCCGTAGAAACAAGTCCGCACCAGTTTCGACCGAAGTGCCGCATCCGATTGTGGAGGAGCTGCAGCGGATGGAGGAGGCGGTGCCGGAGCGCCAACCCGAGCCCGCCCCTGAGCCGCCCCCTGCGCCCGAGCCCGAGTCCGTGGCCGAGAAGGTGGAGGAGCCGAGCGAGCCGGCCAGGATGATGCCGCGGGAACTGATTGCCCCCAGCCGGCACGAGACCGTGGTGGAGGAGGCTGCTGCGGAGGCGCCGACCAAGCACGCCGAGGTGATTGCCTTTGCCAACCAGAAGGGCGGGGTCGCCAAGACGACGACCACCTTGAACCTCGCCGTCGCCTTTGCCGAGTCCGGGCACCGGGTGCTGTGCGTCGATCTGGACCCGCAGGGGAACCTGACGATGAGCCAGGGGATCGATCCGGACAAGGTCGAGAAGAGCCTTTACGACGTGCTGGTCAACGACATGCCGATCAGCGAGATCGTCCAGCACCGCGAGATCGACATCGCCGTCTCCTCGATCGATCTGGCCGGGGCGGAGATCGCGATGAGCACCAAGATCGGCCGCGAGCGCTCGTTGGAGAAGGCGCTGAAGGAGGTCTCCGGCGACTACGACTTCGTCTGTATCGACACGCCGCCCAGCCTCGGCTTGCTGACGATCAACGCTCTGACCGCCGCCAACAAGGTGATCGTCCCCGTCCAGTGCGAGTATTTGTCAATGCGCGGACTGGTGCAGCTCCAGAACACGCTGAAAATGATCCAGGAGAACCTCAACCCCGACGTCAGGATCGAGGGCATCCTGCCGACGATGCTCGACTCGCGCACCGTCCACGCCAAGGAGGCGGTTGAGATCCTCGAGGAGAACTTCGGCGAGCTCGTCTTCAAGTCTCGGATCAAAAAGGCGATCAAATTCGCCGAGGCGCCCGTGAAAGGCGCCAGCGTGCTCAAGTACGATCCCCAGAGCAACGCAGCCGGCTACTACCGGGAGCTGGCGAAGGAGGTTTTGGCGGATGAGTCGGCGTAAGCGGGCGAGCATGCGGGAGGGTCCCCTTTCCGACCTCTTTCGCAGCACGTCAGAGGACGCGCCCCTCGATCCGCCTGAGCCTCCCGCTGAGTCCGCTGAGCCCGAGGCGCCCGAGTCGCCGCCTGAGCGGTTGAAGCGGGTCTTCTCGGAGGAGCCGACGCCACGTGCTGAACCGCCGCCGGAAACGCCTCGTTATGGGCGGGAGGAACCCGCCTATGAGCCACCGGGCAGTGGTGAGCCGCATCAGCCGGTGATCCGCGTGGTCGGCGTCGGCGGCGCCGGCGTCAACGCCGTCAACCGGATGGTCGAGGCGAACGTGCCGGGGGTCGAGTTCATGGCCGTCAACACCGATCTTCAGTCTCTGCAGCTCTGCGTCGCCGACGTCACCGTCCACATCGGCGACGAGCAGACGCGCGGCCTGGGCGCCGGCGCCGACGCCGAGGTCGGCCACCGCTCGGCCTTCGAGGAGCAGGACAAGATCAAGCGACTTCTGAAGGGCTCCGACATGGTCTTCGTCGCCGCCGGCGCCGGCGGCGGCACCGGCACCGGCGCCGCACCGGTGGTCGCGCGCCTCGCCCGCGAGGTCGGCGCGCTCACCGTCGGTATCGTCACCAAGCCGTTCAGCTTCGAGGGCTCGCGACGCAGCAACCAGGCAAGCAAGGGGATCGAAGAATTGGCGGCGGAGGTCGACACGCTGATCGTCGTTCCCAACGACCGCCTGCTCGAGGTGCTCGACCAGCAGACCTCGATGGTCGAGGCCTTCCAGGTCGCCGACGACGTGTTACGTCAGGGCGTGCAGGGCATCTCCGACTTGGTCACCCTGCCGGCCGTGATCAACCTCGACTTCGCAGACGTGCGGACGATCATGTCCGAGGCCGGCCGGGCGCTGCTCGGGATCGGCATGGGCAGCGGCGAGGGCCGGGCGCTGCTGGCCGCCGAGAAAGCGATCTCCTCGCCTTTGCTGGAGACCTCGATGGAGGGGGCACGGGCGATCCTGCTCTCGATCACCGGGGGCGCCGACCTCTCGCTGGTCGAAGTCAGCGAGGCTGCGAAGCTGGTCGGCGAGGCCGCCCACCCCGATGCCAACATCATCTTCGGCGCCAACATCGACGAGGAGCTGAAGGACCAGATCTGGGTCACGGTTGTGGCCACCCGCTTCGACGGCAGTCCGGTCCAGCGCCGCGCCGCCGAGCCGACGATCCGCCGCACCAAGGACGCCGGCCGGGGTCGTGCGCCCCGCAGCGAGAAGGCCGGCGAGCTCAGCTCGCTCGACGTCCCCGAGTTCCTGCCCGGCTGACCCGCCATGAACGGCGTCGTCGCGGCGGGGCACCCCCTCACCGCCGAGGCCGGGGCGGACGTTCTGCGCGAAGGCGGCAACGCCGTCGACGCCGCCATCGCCGCGGTGCTGGCTTCGTTTGCGGTCGAGAGTCCGCTGACCGGGTTCGGCGCCGGCGGCTTCATGATGGTGAGTCGCGGTGAGGAGACCACGCTGATCGACTTCTTCGTCGCGGCGCCCGGTAGGGACGGGATCGAGCGGGGGGCGGAGCTGGTCCCGGTCCCCGTCCACTTCGACGCGGAGACGACGCAGACGTTCTACGTCGGCCCCGCGTCCTGCGGCGTGCCCGGGACCGCGGCGGGCCTGGAGCTGGCGCTGCGCCGATTCGGCACGGTGCACTCGGCCGACCTGGTCGCCGCCGGGGTGAAGCTCGCCCGCGAGGGCGCCCCGATCAACGCCGAGCAGGGCTACATCCTCGACATCCTCTGGCCGATCCACCGGCGGCTCGCGGATACGCGTGAGCTGTACGCGCCGCGGGGGGAGCCGCTGGGGGAGGGGGACGTCTTCTGCTTCCCGGCGCTGGCCGAGGCGCTGGAGCGGTTTGGCGCCGAAGGCGCGGAGCCGTTTTACCGAGGCGAGATCGCCGCCGCGCTGAGCGGCTATGTGGCGGGGCACGGCGGCACCCTGGGACCGACCGACCTCGCCGCCTACGAGGCGATCGAGCGGCAGCCGATCCGGGTCCCGTTCCGCGGGACCGAGGTGCTGACCAATCCACCGCCCTCCTCGGGCGGGGTCCTCGTCGCCTACTCGCTCGGTTTGTTGGAGCGGCTCGGGGAGCGCAGCGGCCCCGAGCAGCTCGTCGCCGCGATGGGTGCGGCCAACCGCGCCCGCGGCGAGGAGTTCGCCGAAGCGCTCTATGGGGAGGGCCTCGAGGCCGCGCTGCTCGACCCCGCCCGGCTCGACCGCGAGGCCGGCGACCTGCTCGGCTCGACGACCCACATCGCGGTCCTCGACGGGGACGGGATGTGCGCCAGCGTCACCTGCTCGAACGGCTCGGGCTCGGGTGTCCTCGTCCCCGGCACCGGCGTGATCCTCAACAACATGCTCGGCGAGGAGGACCTCAACCCACTCGGCTTCCACGCGATCGCCCCCGGTCGCCGCGTCCCGTCGATGATGGCACCCACCGTGGTGCGTCGCGACGGCGAGATCGAGCTGGGGCTGGGGAGCGCCGGCTCGAACCGGATCCGCTCGGCGATCGTGCAGACGGTGGTGCGGGCGGTCGAGGAAGGGCTGGGCGCGGGCGACGCGGTGCGAGCGCCGCGCCTGCACTTTGAGCAGGGCGTCGTCCAGGCCGAGCCGGGAATCGACGAGGAGGCTCTGGCGCGGATCGAGGCACGGGGGATACCGGTGCTGCGCCGGCCACGGATCAACCTCTTCTTCGGCGGCGTGCAGGCTGTCGCCCGTAACCGGGCTGATGGTGCGCTGAGTGGCGGCGGCGACCCGCGCCGCGGGGGCGCCGTAGCGAGGGCCTGAGGGCGTCCCGCCACCCGCGGCAGAGGGACGTGCCGGGACTTAAACCCCCATATGGACCGCAAACTCCCGGCACGCCCCTCAAGCGCGAGAATGCCGCGATGATCGACTTCGAGGCCGAAGGATTGCTGGACGGACTCGACGGCACGGCGCGCGAGGCACGGCGGGAGCTGTTGGAGCGTCTCGTCGGCGAAGGCGTGCCGCTGGAGGAGCTGCGCGAGGCGATCGAGGGCGGTCGTCTCACCCTGCTGCCGGTGGAGCGCGCCCTGGCCGGCGACGGCCCGCGCTACACGCCGCGCGAGATCGCCCAGCTCGCCGGCGTCGATCTGGACCTGCTGCAGCGGGCAACCGCGGCGCTCGGCATCCCCAATCCCGACCCCGACGATCGCTCGCTGACCGAGGCCGACCTGGAGGAGGCTCGCCGCGTCGGGGCGTTCCGGGATGCGGGCCTGCCCGAGGAGGGGATCGTGCAGGTGGCGCGGACGATCGGGATGGCGACGGCACGGATCGCCGAGGCGAACCGGGAGCTGGTCGTCCGCACCCTGATGCAGCCGGGCGACACCGAGCAAGACCTGGCACTGCGTTTTGCCGCGGCCGCCGAGTACATGCTGCCGATCTTCGAGCCGACGCTCTCCTACGCGTTTCGCTCGCACATGCTGGAGCAGATCCGCCGCGACGTGATCGGCGCCGCCGACATCGCCGCGGGGGAGCCGGGCGCGATGTCGGAGGTATCCGTCTGCTTCGCCGACCTGGTCGGCTTCACCAAGTTGGGCGAGCAGGTCGAGACCGCGGAACTGGGGCTGATCGCTGGCCGCCTGGATGAGCTTGCGACCTCGGTTGCCGAGCCACCGGTGCGGCTGGTGAAGCTGATCGGCGACGCGGCGATGCTCGTCTCCGGCGACGCTGGGGCGATGGTCGAGGCGGCGCTGCGGATGGTCGAGGCGGCTGACCGCGAAGGGGACGATTTCCCCCGCTTGCGGGCGGGAATCGCCCATGGCTCGGTCCACGTCCAGGCGGGCGACTACTACGGCCGCCCCGTCAACCTGGCGAGCCGGCTGACCGGAATCGCAAAACCGGGCAGCGTCCTGCTCGACACCGCGACCAGGGAAGCCGCGGGAGAGGTCTTCGACTACTCCTACGCCGGCGAACGCCGCCTCAAGGGCTTCGACTCCCGCCCCAAGCTCTACCGAGCCCGCCGCTCCGCCCCCGCGTAGTCAAAACGCACCGCTGATTTCGGCCTCAGGGGGGAGAACCGCGCCGATCGCAGCCTTGAGAGGTCTATGGACCCCCAAAGGCTGCGATCGGCGAACGCCGAGCTCTGGGACCTGGTGCGCCGTCAGTACGGAGTCGTCACGAGGGCGCAGCTATTGGCGCTTGGCTTCAGTCCCGATGCCGTCAAGCATCGCGTGGTGAGGGGGCGTCTGCATCCCCTCTGGCGTGGCGTATATGCGGTGGGCAGGCCGGAGGTGAGTCAGAGGGGGCGCTGGATGGCTGCGGTGCTCAGCTGCGGGCCCGACGCGTTGCTCAGTCATCGCAACGCCGCGGTCTTGTGGGGCCTGATGCGTACGGCGACGGGAATCGACGTCGTCATCTCAGAAGGCACCTACCGGCGCCGGCCCGGAATCCACGTGCGTCGAAGATCCGGCCTCGGGCCCGAGCAGCGCCGGCAGGTGGCGGGCATACCGGTTACTGACCCTGTCTCGACGCTCGTTGATCTGGCTTCGGTCGTTCCTGAATGGAAGCTCGAACGTGCTATCAACGAGGCGGATCGACTCGATTTGGTCGACCCCGAAACCCTGCGGGCCATGGTTGACCTGCTTCCTTCCAGGCCGGGCATGTCCCAGATGCGGCGGCTGCTCGGCGGCCAGCCACTCACCGACACGGGGCTCGAGCGCCGGTTCCTGGCAATTGTGCGGTTGGCCGGCGTCCCCTTGCCTGAAACGCAAGCGTTGGTGGATGGCTACCGCGTCGATTTCTACTGGCCCCAGCTCGGGTTGATCGTCGAGTCAGATGGCTGGCGCTATCACCGGACCCCGGGACAGCAGGCGACCGACCGCCGCCGCGACCAGGTGCATGCTGCAGCCGGACTGACCACGCTGCGTTTCGCCGAAGAGCAGATCCGCTACGCGCCGGACGAGGTGAAAAAGACCCTGGCGACCGTCGCAAAGCGGCTGGGCAGCGCCATCCATTTCGCAGCTCTTGGGGGTCCATAGCCCACCAAAAGCTGCGATCGAGCTCGCGAGGTTCAGGCCGGCTTGCGGCCGGAGAGGAGCAGGTTGTAGAAGAGCTCGGCTGGGAGGCGGGGCTCCAGGAGGCTGGTGTCGACCTTCTGCAGGGTGATGTAGCTGTTGAAGGCGAAGCGGCGCCAGCCCCAAGAGACCGAGTCCGGCTCGGCGGTCGACTCGACCGTCCGCAGGCCCCAGCCCCAGGCGTTGGCGAGCAGCTCCTCGCCGCCCACTCGGCGCTGCTCGAAGCCGGCTGTGTCCAGCAGGCGCCGCAGGTCAGCGGGGGCGAAGGCGTGGACGTCGACCTCGCCCTCCAGGGCGTGGCCGTTTGACTGCTCGGACTCGGGCACGGCGCGGGTTTGCGCACCGACCAGGCGACGCCAGGCCGGCGCGGCGATCATCCCTGCCCGCTTCGGCACTGCGGCCAAGCGATCTCCGTAACGGGAGGGCTCGCCGCAAAAGGCGATCGCTCCACCGGGGCGCAGCACGCGGCGGAACTCCCCGAAGGCGCGGGCGAGGTCGGGAATGTGGTGAAGGACGGCGTGGCCGAAGACGAGGTCGAAGCTCTCGTCCTCGAAGGGGAGCTCCTCGGCCTCGGTCGCCACCGTCTCGGCCTCGAGTCCCAGCGCGTCGGCTGTCGTCGAGAGCCGCCGCAGCATCCCCGACGAGATGTCGGTCGCGGTCAGCCGCTCGATCGTTCCCAGCTGCAGCAGGTTGAGCGAGAAGTAGCCGGTGCCCGAGCCGATCTCCAGCCCGTCGCCGAAGCTGAGCCCGTTGAGCCCGCCCAGCGCCTTGGCGAGCTTCAGCCGCACCTGCTCCTGGCCGGTCGCGCCGAAGTCGATGCCCCACTTGGCGTCGTATTCGTCGGCCGCCACGTCGTGGTAGCGCGTGTTGACGTCCTTGATGTGGTCGGGCGTGGCGGTCGGAGAGGCGGGCATCGGGCCGGGAACAATACGGTCCCTTTGTATGGAGCGCGAATACGTCCAGCTCAACCAGCCGGAGGGGGTGCCGCCTCTGCCGCTGACCGGCGAGCGGACGCTACCCGACGTACCCGAGGAGAACTACTGGTTCCGCCGCCATCTGGCCGTCTACGAGTGGATCGCGGCGCGGACCGCCGGCATGCGGGTGATCGACATGGCCTGCGGCGAGGGTTATGGCTCCGACGTGTTGGCCGCCGGCGCGGCAAGCGTGGTCGGCGTGGACGCCAACCCCGAGGCGCACGAGCACGCTCGGTTGCGCTACGTGCGCCCCAACCTGCGCTACGAGCGGGGCCTGGTCGAAGGCTTCGCCGAGCCCTGCGACGCCGTCGTCTTCCTGCAGACGATCGAGCACGTCCAGGACGCCGGCGCGATCCTCGAGCACTTCAAGTCCATGCTGGCGCCGGGGGGGACCGCCTACGTATCCACCCCGAACCTGCTGACCCTGGCGCCGCCGGGGGCCGAGAAGTCCGACAACCCCTGGCACGTGCGCGAGTACCGGGCGGCGGAGTTCCGCGAGCTCTGTGAGGCGCACTTCGAACGGGTCGAGCTGCTCGGCCTCTTCCACGCCCGCAAGCTGCGCGTCCACGAGATCGCGATCCGCCTCGGGTGGGACCGGGTGCACAAAGCCCTGCGACTCACCAGGCCCTTCTACGACCGCTTCACCCCGGCGATCTCCGCCGCGGACTTCAGGCTCGGCGGGGGCGACCTCGATCGGGCGCTGGACTTCCTCGCCGTCTGTCATGCCTGAGGAGACGGCGGGCGATCTGGCGATCGTCCTGCACTCCCACATGCCCTATGTGGAGGGGTTCGGGACGTATCCATTCGGTGAGGAGTGGTTGTTCGACGCGGTGATCCGGTCCTACCTGCCGGTGCTGGAGGTGGCGCGCGACCTGACGATGACGATGACGCCGGTTCTCGCCGACCAGCTCGAGGACGCGGGGGCGAGGCGCCGGCTGCGCGAGTTCCTGCTGGAGTGGCGGATCGGCGCGGCGGAAGCTGATCTGGACGAGGTGCCGGCCGAGTGCCGGGCCGCCTGCGGAGCCGAGTTGGAGCGCTACCGGCGGGCGCTGGAGCTGCTCGACGCGGCCGGGGGGGACCCCCTGCGTCCCTTCCAGGAGGCGGCCGGCGAGGGGCGAGTGGCGCTGGCGACCTCCGCCGCGACGCACGCGGTGCTGCCGCTGCTTGCGACCGGCGCGGGCTTTCACCTGCAGCTCGACGCCGGCATCCGCTCACAGCGGCGCCGCTTTGGCTGGGACGGCGGCTTCTGGCTGCCCGAGTGCGCCTACCGGCCGGGCATCGAGCGACGCCTGGCGGAACACGGGGTGCGCTGGTTCTGCGTCGACCAGAGCGCCCACGAAGAGCCGATGGCGGCGCTGACGCCGATCGCGACCGCGGCGGGCCCGGTCGCGCTGCCGATCGACTGGGAGGCGGTGAGCTGGCTCTGGTCGCTCGACGGTTACCCTTCCGATCCCGCTCACGCCCAGTTCGCCGGCAAATCGCTGCGCGGCGTGCGGATCTGGAAGGTGGAGGGGGGCGCCTACGAGCCGGCGGAGGCCGCGGCTGTGGCACGGCGGCAGGCGGCCGAGTTTCTCACCGCGATCTCGACACGGCTGCGTGAGTTCGCGTCAGCGCGCGGGCGGCGCGGGCTGCTCGTCTTCGCGATCGACACGGAGCTGCTCGGCCATTGGTGGTCGGAGGGAGTGACCTGGCTGCGCGAGGTGCTGGCGGGTGCCGCCGCCGCCGGCGTGCGCCTGCTTACCGTGCCGCGGGCCCTGGCCGAGCACGAGCCGGTCGAGCGGCCGCTGGTTGCCTCGACCTGGGGCGAGGACAAGGATCTGCGGACGTGGGACTCACCCGAAGTCGCCGATCTCGCCTGGGGGGCGCGGCGGCTGGAGCTGCGGCTGCTGCGGGCGCTGTCGGAGGGCCTGCGCGGGCCGGCGGCGCTGCGGGCGGCACGCGAGCTGCTCGCCGCCCAGGCCAGCGATTGGGCCTTCCTCGACAAGCGGGGGCAGGCGGGCGACTACGCCTTCCAGCGTGCCACCGGTCACGCCGCGGGGGCGTTGGAGGCCATAGAATCCCGCGGCAGCAGTGACCCGAGTATGCGCGCCCTAGCCCCGGACCTGAGCCTCGCTCCACTCTTGGAGCCATAGCCCGAACCCGAATGACGCGCGTCCTGATCCTCTCCTGGGAGTACCCGCCGCTGATCGAGGGCGGCCTGGCGCGGCACGTCCGCAAGCTCTCCGAGGCCCTCGTCGAGCGCGACGTCGAGGTCCACGTGTTGACCCGCGGCGGCGAGGAGTCGCCGGCCGAGGAGAGCCGTGCCGGGGTCCACATCCACCGCATCCGCGAGCCGAAGCGACCGACCGACCTGGGCGAGTTCGTCGCCTGGGTCGAGCGGATGAACTCCGACATGCTCGCCGCCGGGGTCGAGCTGGGCGACCGCCACGACTTCGACCTGGTCCACGGCCACGACTGGCTCGTCGCCAACGCCTGCGACCACCTCGCCAAACGCTTCGAGGCGCCGCTGGTGACGACGATCCACGCCACCGAGCACGGCCGCCACCAGGGCTGGGTCGACAAGCACCCACAGAGCTACATCCACGGGGTCGAGCGCTGGATCGTCAACCGCTCCGAGCGCACGATCGCCTGCTCCCACTACATGCGCGAGCAGATCGCCGACATCTTCGGCGTCGAGGAGGAGCGGGTTAGCGTGATCCCCAACGGGATCGACCCCGACGACCTTCCAGCCCAGGACCCAGCCGAGCTGAAGCGGCTGCGGGCCGAGTTCGCCGCGCCCGAGGAGAAGCTGGTCCTGCTGATCGGGCGATTGGTCTACGAGAAGGGCTTCCAGCTGGCGCTGGAGGCGATGCCGCGGGTGATCGAGGAGGCGCCGGGGACGCGCTTCCTGGTCGCCGGTTCGGGCACCCACGAGGCGGAGCTGCACCGCCAGGCCGAGGAGCTGGGGTTGATGGAGCACGGCACATTCCTCGGCTGGATCGGCGACGACGTCCTGCACTCGCTCTACCGCATCGCCGACCTCACGGTCGTGCCCTCCATATATGAGCCATTCGGCCTCGTCGCGCTGGAGGCGATGGCCTCCGAATGCCCCTGCATCGTCGCCGACACCGGCGGCCTGCGCGAGGTCGTCCCGCACGAGGAGGTCGGGCTGCGCTTCAGCTCCCACGATCCCGAAGCCCTCGCCGAGGTCGCGATCCGGGTCCTCCGCGACGACGAGCTGGGTCAGAGCCTCGTCGCCGAAGCCTACGAGCACCTGCGCCGCTTCGACTGGGGTGACGTCGCCGAGCAGACCGCCGCCGTCTACGCCGAACTCGCCGGCGACCCGAGCCCGGCCTGAGCGTTAGCTCGGCTGCGCCTCCGCTGCCTCGACCGAGAAGCTGCCGCGACTGGCGCTGCCGGGTGACCAGTCGATGCCTTCGATCAGTTCGCTCGGGTGAACCGAGAGGGCACCGGCGAGTTTGATGACCGTGTCGATGCGGGGTAGACGTTCCCCCCTCTCGAGTAGGCCGATCTCTGTGCGGTGCAGCGAGGCGCGGATGCCGACCTCTTCCTGGGAGAGCCCGGCGCGCTTACGGCAACGGTTGAGGTTCTTCCCGAAGCGGGCGGCAATCTCCACCAGCAGCATTTTCGTCTGATTTCCAGCCATTTTCCACCGACCACACCTAGTCATCAACCCCTAGTCACCAGCCGTGATACAGACAATAGCTTTCTAAATGCGCCAGTTCCTCAAACCAAAATTGTCGGGGTGGGAGGCGGCTCACGTCGCGCGCAATAGGCTTCCGGCATGAACTTCGAGTTGAGCGACGAGCAGAAGCTGCTCCGCGACACGGTCCGCGATTTCGCCCGCGCCGAGGTCGCGCCGGTGGCAGAGGAGCTGGACCGGACCAAGTCCTTCCCCTACGAGATCGTCGCCAAGCTCGGTGGTCTGGGCCTGATGGGGATCCCGTTCCCGCAGGAGTACGGGGGTGGCGGCGCCGACACCCTCTCCTACGTGCTCGCGGTCGAAGAGCTGGCGCGGATCGACTCCTCGGTCTGCATCACGATGGCCGCCCATACCTCGCTCGGCACGATGCCGATCTACCTCTGGGGAACCGACGAGCAGAAGGACGAGTGGTTGCCGGTGCTCTGCACGGGCGAGCGGCTCGCGTCCTTCGGCCTGACCGAGCCCGACGCCGGCTCCGACGCCGGAAACGTCCGCACCAGGGCGAAGCTCGAGGATGGCGAGTGGACGGTCGACGGCGCCAAGCAGTTCATCACCAACTCCGGCACGGATATCTCCGGCTGCGTCTCGATCACCGCCGTGACCGGCGAGGCGAACGGCCGCAAGGAGATTTCCAACCTGATCGTGCCGACCGGGACTCCGGGCTATGAGGTGGGGGAGTCCTACCGCAAGATGGGTTGGAACGCGTCGGACACGCGGCCGCTTTCCTTCGAGGAATGCCGTGTCCCCGAGTCCAACCTGCTCGGCCGCCGGGGTGACGGCTTCAAGAACTTCCTCCACATCCTCGACGGCGGCCGGATCGGGGTGGCCGCGATGGGAGTCGGACTCGCCCAGGGCGCCCTCGACGAGGCGATCTCCTACGCCAAGGAGCGCCAGGCCTTCGGCCAGGCGATCTCGAAATTCCAGTCGATCCAGGCGAAGATCGCCGACCTTTCGGCCCAGATCGAGGCGGCCCGCCTGCTCACCTGGCGCGCGGCGCTGGAGAAGGACGCCGGCCAGTCGTTCACCCTCACCGCGGCGCAGGCAAAGCTGATCACCGGCCGCCTTGCGGTGCGGGCGACCGAGGAGGCGGTCCAGATCCACGGCGGCTACGGCTACATCGAGGAGTACCCGGTCTGCCGCTTCTACCGCGACGCCAAGATCCTCACGATCGGCGAGGGCACCGACGAGGTCCAGCAGATGGTGATCGCCCGCCAGCTCGGCTGCTGAGCCTCGAGGGGGGAGACAATGCGGCACTCCTGACTTAGAGAGTCATGGAGCGAGCCTCAGGGTCCCGATTTGCCTTCGTCGCATTTGGGTGCAGCACCAGGTGTTACACTCAAACCCGATGCCGACCAAACGCAGGCGCCACATGATCACCGAGACCCCCGAGATCGAAATCGCTCTCGAGCCCCTGCGTGCCCGCGGGGTCCCGGTCACGCTCCCGGAACTCGTGATCAAGGGCGCCGAAATGACCTTGGCTGAGGTGCAAGCGACCGCGGAGGACGAAGGCCGCAGGCTCGCTGCCCGCGAGCGTTTTCTCGAGAGAACTCGCTCGGGCGCCGGCTTGGACCTGGACATCATGCTCGACCCCCGCAGATCCGCCTGGGAGCGACCCGAGGTCGACGAGCTGCTCGAAGAACCGTGACCGCGGCCCCTGACTTCGTGCCCGCGCTGCTGGACTGGTCCGCGTACGTGCGGGTGGTTGTCGCGCAAACCCGACCGGATCGAGGCAGGCGACTCAGCCGCGAGACTCTCCTTGCCTTTCAGAACGCGGTTCGCGACAACCGCCTTCACGCATCTCTCCCCTTTCGCATCGAGGCCCTTCACTCTGCGCGGACGGGGATCGACTTCGTGGCCTTCTCGGAGGAGCTCGACGGCTTTGCCCAGGCCGGCGGCGATGCCACCACTTGGCTCATCGCGGAACGCACGCAGCGCGAGCTGGCCGAAAGCCGAACGGTGAGCCACCGAATCCCCCTCCCCGACCTCCTGGTCGCATCGATCGCCTCGCAGCACCGTCTCGGCGTCCTGCACTACGACGGCGATTACGACCTGCTTGCGGAGCACACGAACCTGGAGTTCGAGAGCGTCTGGATCGCGCCCGCCGGCAGCGTCGACTAACCGAAGGTGAAGGAGTAGCCGGTCACGCCTGGTTCGGGGATCAGGCGCAGCACATGGTGTTCGACCCTGGGCAGGTCGACGAGGTCGTAAAGGCGCTGGGAGGACACCTCGACCGAGCCGGAGTGGACGTCGGCGCCGGCGACACCGGCTGGGATCGGTCGGCCGTCCAGCAGTACCCGCATGCGGCGGGGTCGATCGGGAGAACCGAGCACGACGTAGACGCGGCGCGCTCCGAAGTTGAGGTCGAGCGAGCCGCCGGCCGCGGTCGCCGAGTCCAGCGTCACCCGCCAGCGACCGCGGTAGGCGAATTCGTCGGCCGGCGGTGAGCTCGGGTCGCCGAAGTCGTGAAGGCCGGGGGAGAGCATCGGATTGATGAACCGTTCGGCCCGAGCGGCCCCGAGGTAGGTCTCCGGAGTCGTCACTCCAGCCGACGGAGCGATCGCGTGGACATGGGGTTCGCCGCCACGCGCCCGGTGGCCCGCTTCGGCCAGCAGCTCGCGGATGACCCGTTCTTTCTCGCCGTAGGAGCCCTCGCCGAAGTGGGCGAAGCGGACCCGGCCGCGGGCGTCGATGAAGTACTCGGCGGGCCAGTACTGGTTGCCGTACGCGGTCCAGGTCGCGAGGTCGTTGTCCTGGGCCACCGGGTAGCGGATGTCGTTGCGTTCGATCGCTTCCTCCACGTTGCCGGCGTCCTTCTCGAAGGGGAACTCCGGTGAGTGGACGCCGACGATCGTCAGGCCGTCCTTGCGGTAGCGCCTGTCCCACGCGGTCAGGTAGGGCAGCGTGCGCAGGCAGTTAATGCAGCTGTAGGTCCAGAAATCGACCAGCACCACTCGGCCGCGCAGCGAGCGCAGCCTCAGCGGTCGATCGCCGGGCGTGTTGAACCAGCGCTGGTTGTCGACGAATTCAGGCGCCCTGCCGAGCACCGGCTGGTCCGCCACCGCGGTTTCCTCCAGCGATTGCGTCGGATTGACCAGGAAGCTGGGCAGGTCGCTCGCGATCGAGTTCTGGAAGCGGAGGTCGTAGTTGCCCAGCATCGCCAGCGCGACGACCACCATCACCCCTCCCATCGCCACCTGGAGGCCGACGCCGCGCCGCGCAAGGGGGGCGATGACGCGGCGCCCTCCCAGCATCAGGAAGTAGAGGACCAGCGCAGACCCGATGCCGTAGCTGAGCGCCACCGCCAGCCGGCCCGCGGTGAACGACTGCGAGGCGGAGACGGTGATCACCCCGGCCAGGATCGGTCCGGCGCAGGGCGCGTAGACGAACCCGAGGCTGACCCCGACCGCGACCCCCGACCAGAAGCCGTCGCCGCCGCTGCGTGGGCCGCCGGCGAGGTTGGCGAAGCGGCTGAGCCAGGCCTCCAGCCTGGCGGCGAGCGGCGGGATCATCAGCGCGATGCCGAAACCGAGCAGCACGACGATCGCCAGCTTGCGCAGCAGGTCGCCGGGCAGCCCGAGCGCCGAGATCACGTAGACCAGCGCGACGGTCGCGAAGGTGAAGGAGACGGCGAGGCCGGCGACGACCCCGAGCGGCCGCCGCCGGCCGCCGGTCGCGCCGGCGGCGAGCGCGATCGGCAGCACCGGCAGCACGCACGGCGAGAGCGCCGTGGCGGCGCCGGCGAGGAACCCGAACAGGATCAGCAGGACCATGCGCTCAACTCTTCCACCTCTCCCTTACGAAGAGATGATGCGCGGCGGATCAACCGGCGGCGGGCTCCGCCGTGACCGAGCCCTCGGCGCGGGCGGCGATCTCGGCGTGGCGGCCGATCCGCTCGCCGACGCCGTAGTGGGTACAGATAGTGATCTCGTGCTCGCGCAGCAGCGGCCGGGTGGGGTCGATGGCGGGTGCGTCGCGGAGCGCCTCTCGTCCCTGGGCGGTCCAGGCCCGCCCGCCGCCCGCCGCGCACTCCCGCACGGGGACCGCCACCCGCTTGGCGCGGCGCCGACCGAGCGCGACGATCAACCAGACCGGCTCGCCGCTGCCGACGTCGGCGTAGACGCCGTCGACGCGACCGACGCGGGAGCCGGCGACGTCGTCGAGGTCGACGCCGGCCCAGCTACTCACGTTCCTGCCTATCCAACAGCTCGCTCGCGGCGCTGGCCGGGTCGAGCTCGCGCCGCACCACCCGCTCCAGCAGCGCCGCGGTCTCGGGATCGCCTGCGGCGGTCGTCTCCAGCCGCCGCCTCATCCGCGAGCCGGCGATGCCCAGCACCTCGTTGCGCAGGTTGCGGGCTCGCCGCTCTTCCAGCGTGCCCTCGGCCTCGATGTGGGCGCGGTGCTCGTCGATCTTCTCGGCCAGCTCCTCGACCCCCTCGCCACGGGCCGCCTCGGTGCGCAGGATCGGCACCTTCCACCGTCCCGGCTCGTGCGAGAGGGCGAGCACGCCGCGCACCTCGCGCACCATCGTGTCGGTCATCGGGTGGTCGGCCTTGTTGACGACGATCACGTCGGGGATCTCCATCACGCCCGCCTTCAGCGCCTGGATCGAGTCGCCCGAGCCGGGCATCAGCGCCAGCACGATCGTGTCGGCGTGGTCGACGATGTCGATCTCGGCCTGGCCGACCCCGACCGTCTCGATCAGGACGTCGTCCTTGCCGGCCGCGTCCATTACAAGGGCGACCTGGAGCGCCGCCTCGGAGAGCCCGCCCAGCGCCCCGCGCGAGGCCATCGAGCGGATGAAGACGCCGGGGTCGAGGAAGTGGTCGGAGAGGCGGATCCGGTCGCCCAGCAGGGCGCCGCGGGTGAAGGGGCTGGACGGGTCGATCGAGAGCACGGCGACCGCGCGCTCGGTCTTGCGCAGCTCTGCCGTCAGCGCTCCGATCAGGGTGCTCTTGCCGACTCCCGGCGGCCCGGTGAAGCCGACGATCCGCGCCCTGCCGGTGCGCGGGTAGACCTCGCGGACCAGCTCCCAGCCGGCCGGGTCGTCTGACTCGATCAACGTGATCGCCCGCGCCAGCGCCCGCTTGTCGCCGCCTATGAGGCGCTCCGCGAGCGAGGTTGATTTGGCGGCGTCGGGCATGGCTGCGCCAGTCTAAAGTCCCGGCCGCCGTGATCCGCTTCCTCCGCTTCTCCGCCCGCAACGGGATGCTGAACTCGCAGTACGCGCTGCTCGCACTGCGCTACCTGCGCCGCCGCCTGTTTACGCGTGCCGGCTGGCGCTGGCGCACCGACGGGCTGGTCTTCTTCGGCCCTGGCCTCGAACTGGAGATCGCCCGCAACGCGCGCATCGAGTTCGGCCGCTTCGTCTGGCTCGGCGACCGCACCAAGATCCGCTGCCACGAGGGCAGGGTCGAGATCGGCGCCAAGACCGTGATCGGGCAGGAGTGCACGATCTCCGCCTACCGCCGGGTGCGGATCGGCGAGCAGTGCGTGATCGCCGACCGGGCGATGTTCATCGACTTCGACCACGGGGTGGTCGAGGTCGAGCGGCCGATCCGGCAGCAGGGCATCTACATGCGCGAGGTCGAGGTCGGCTCCAACGTCTGGATCGGTTACGGCGCCTGCATCCTGCGCGGCGTCCGAGTCGGCGACAACTCGATCATCGGCACCAACTCGGTGGTCACCAGGGACGTCCCCGCCAACGCCGTGGTCGCCGGAATCCCGGCCCGGGTCATCCGCATGCGCGACGCGCCCGAGCAGCTGCGCTGGCCCGACCCGGTTGAGCCCGACCCGAGCGCCCACACCACGCTGCCGCAGCCCGGCGGTTAGCGGCGCACCGGAAAGCGGCGGGCCGGCGCTTTGCGCCGGGCGGCGATCCGCGACGCGCCGAAGCCGGCGACGGTCGCGAGCAGGGTCACGGTGAGCGCGACGAGGCGGCGACCAAGCCGCTCGAAGCGCATCGTCTGCCAGCCTTCCTCGCGGGCGATCTCGGCCAGGGCCGGATCCGGGTTGACGGCGACCGGGTGGCCGACGGCGCGCAGCATCGGCAGGTCGGAGAGCGAGTCGGAGTAGGCGAAGGAGTCGGCGAGGTCGATCCCGTGCTCGGCGGCGAACGCCTCCATCGCCTCGACCTTGCCCGGCCCGTAGACGAAGGGCCCGTCGAAGCGACCGGTGAAAGCGCCCTCGGGGTCGACCTCATAGCGGGTGCCGATCCCGCCGTCCATCCCGAGCACCGCGGCCAGCGGCTCGACCACGCCGTTGCCGGCGGCGCTGACGATGAAGGTGGCGCGGCCGGCGTCCTGGTGGGCGTAGACCTCGTCGAGCATCTGCGGGTAGACGCGGGGCAGGATCGCCGCCATCACCTCCGGGTTCATCCGCTCCAGGCTGCGCGCCGGGACGCCCGCGATCAGCTCGCGGGCGACCCGCAGCACCTCGGTCGTGCGCTCATCGGTGGTGCCGCGCAGGCGGTAGCGCAGGTGCTCGACCGCCCAGCTCGCTAGCTGCCGTCGGCCGACGATCCCGTGCTGCGTCGCGACACGGGCGAACTGCATCCCCGACGAGCCCGCCATCAGGGTCTTGTCCAGGTCGAAGAAGGCCGCGGCGCGGCTCACGGCCCTAGGAGCCGTTGACCTCGATCACGATCGCGTCGCCCTGCCCGCCACCGGAGCAGATCGCCGCGACGCCGAGGCCGCCGCCGCGGCGGCCCAGCTCGTGGACGAGCGCGCCGACGATGCGGGCGCCGGAGGCGCCGATCGGGTGGCCGAGCGCGATCGCGCCGCCGTTGACGTTGACCCTGTCCTCCTCGACGCCGAGCATCCGCACGGAGTTGAGGGCGACCGAGGCGAAGGCCTCGTTGATCTCCCAGAGGTCGACGTCCTCTGGGCTCTTGCCGATCTTCTCCAGCGCCTGCTTGGCGGCGTTGGCGGGGGTTTTCGCCAGGTAGGGGAAGTCGTCGGCGACGGTGCCGTAGGAGAGGACGCGCGCCAGCACCGTGCGGCCTTCCTTCTCGGCCCACTCCTCGGAAGCGGCGACGATCGCCCCGGCGCCGTCGTTGACGCCTGGCGCGTTGCCGGCGGTGTGGGTCGCGTCCTCGCCGCCGATCGCCCGCAGCCCGGCCAGCGTCTCGACCGTCGTCTCGGCGCGGATCGCCTCGTCGGCCTCGATCGTGTTCTCGCCCTTGCGCGACTTGACCGTGACGCCGACGATCTCATCGGCGAGGCGGCCGGCGTCGGTCGCCTCAGCGGCGAGCCGGTGCGAGCGCTCGGCGAAGCGATCCATGTCGGCGCGGGTGATCTCCAGCTCATTGGAGACCTCGCTCGCCTCGTTGATCATCTGCTTTTCGGTGAAGGGGTTGGTGAGGCCGTCGTGGACCATTGCGTCGATGGTCTGGACGTGGCCCATCCGGTAGCCGAAGCGGGCGCCGGGGAGGAGGTGCGGCGCCTGACTCATCGACTCCATGCCGCCGGTCACGGCGACCTCGGTGTCGCCGGCGCGGATCGCCATGTCGGCGATTCCCAGCGAGCGCATGCCCGAGGCACAGACCTTGTTGATCGTCTCCGAGGGCACCTCCTTGGGGATGCCGCCTTTGATCTGGGCCTGGCGCGAGGGGATCTGCCCCTGGCCTGCCTGCAGGACCTGGCCGAAGACGACCTGCTGGACCTGCTCCGGGTCGACGTTGGAGCGCTCCAAGGCGGCCTCGATCGCGTGGCCGCCGAGGTCGGTGGCGTCGAGCGAGGAGAGGGTTCCGCCCATCTTGCCGAAGGGCGTGCGTGCGGTTCCTAGGATTACCGTGCTGGGCATCTGGCGGCCTTTCTATGTCTTATTTGTGCCGGGTCTCGGCTCGGACAGGGCCGCATGGCCCTATCTGGACGATAGCGATGGCGGGGTGGTGGCGGTGTGAGGCAGCGCATAGACTCGGCCGCCGTGAAGGTGGAGGTGCGACAGATCGCCCTGGACCAGGCGGAGGCCGATCTCATCGTCCTTGGGCTGTTCGAGGGCGAGGAGCTGCCCGGCACGTTCTCCTGGGCGCCCGGATCCAGGCACGCCAAAGCTGAGTTCCCGAAGCTGATCGTCCTTCACCCGGATGATCCGTGGTCCGCGGTGGCCATCGGCCTCGGCAAGCGCGAGGAGTTCGAGCCCGAGCGGGCTCGGGTCGCGGCGGCGCTCGCCGTGAAGGAGGCCCCCGCCCTGAACGCGCGCTCACTCGCCTGGCTCCTGCCGGACCCGGCTGACGACGAGGCGACCGCGGCGGCGCTTGTCACCGGAACGATCCTCGGCGCCTACCGCTTCGACCGCTTCCTCAGCGCCGATCGGGAGGACCCGTCCCCGGTCCAGGTCGAGTCCCTGACCCTGCTCGGCCCCGAGAGCGTCGCCCCCGCCGCCGAGGCGGCGCGCGTCTGCGCCGAGGCGCAGAACCGGGCCCGCGACCTGCAGAGCCTGCCCTCCAACGTCGCCACCCCCTCCTACCTGGCGGCGCGCGCCGAGGAGATCGCCGCGGCGAGTGAGGCGGTGAGCGCCGAGGTGCTCGGGCGGGCGGAGATAACGGCCAAGGAGATGGGCGGCCTGGTCGCGGTCAGCCAGGGAACCGCTGAGGAGCCGAAGCTGATCGTCCTCCGCTACGCCGGGGGTGGATCCGGTCCCACGCTCGGCCTGGTCGGCAAGGGGGTCACCTTCGACACTGGCGGCATCTCCCTGAAGCCGTCGGCGGCGATGCACGAGATGAAGATGGACATGTCGGGGGCCGCGGCGGTGCTGGAGGCGGTGGCGGCAATCGCCGAGCTCGGCCTCGCCGTCGACCTGATCGCCGTCGTCCCCGCGACCGAGAACATGCCCTCGGGCACCGCGATCAAGCCCGGCGACGTGATCACCCAGTACAACGGTAAGACGGTCGAGGTCAACAACACCGACGCCGAGGGGCGCCTGATCCTCGCCGACGCCCTCGCCTACGCGGTCGAGCTGGGGGCGGAGCGGATCGTCGACCTGGCGACCCTGACCGGCGCCGTGCTGATTGCCCTCGGGTCCACCTATGCGGCGGTTATCTCCAACGACGACGATCTGGCGGGGGAGGTCGAGGGGGCGGGGGAGAGGACCGGTGAGTTGGTCTGGCGCCTGCCGCTGCACCCTGAGTACAAGGAGCTGACCAAGGGCACGGTCGCCGACCTGGCCAACGCCTCGGCGAAGCGCAAGGCGGGCACGATCTACGCCGCCTCCTTCCTCGAGGAGTTCGTCGGCGGCACCCCCTGGGCGCACGTCGACATCGCCGGCACCGCCTGGGACGTCGGCCGCCCCTACACCGGTGACGACGCCAGCGGCATCGGCGTCCGCCTCCTGGTCGAGCTGGCGCGGACGCTCGAGGCCGGGTAGTGCAGGTCGGCGGTTATCTCGGCCTGGCTGATCGAGATCCGTGTTGCCCTTGCTCGCTGTTGATGCCTGTGCCTTGAAATCAGCCTCATCTGAACGCCTCCGTTCGGCTGGTCGGGCTGGGTTGCATCGAGCAACTCCTGTCGAGTACCAAGCCTACGTGGCGCCGCCGCCGGCGACTGTGACTCTTTCACCCTATGGTGTGTTGAGCTGATCAAACGGCGGATGAGTCGACGGACGAGCTACCAGGAGGAACAGGCATGGCGACTGCGGCGGAGCTTCAGGTCAAGGACAGGGTCTTCATCGGCGGCGAGTGGGTGGAGCCGCAGGGCTCGGAGACGATCGAGGTCGTCAACTCGACCACCGAGGAGGTGATGGCGACGATCCCGGCCTGCACGCCGGAGGACGCCGACCTCGCCGTGCGCGCCGCCCGCGACGCCTTCGACCCGTGGTCGCAGACCTCGCGCGAGGAGCGCGCCGGCTACCTGTCGGCGATCGCCGCCGGGCTCGGCGAGCGCTCCGAGGAGATCGCCGCGACGATCGCCCAGGAGCTGGGGATGCCGATCAAATTGAGCCAGATCATCCAGGCCGGCCTGCCGATCGCCCAGTTCGCGGCGATGCCGGCGCTGATGGAGGAAGTCGCCTGGGAGGAGGAGATCGGCAACTCGCGGGTGCTGCGCGAGCCGGCCGGCGTGCTCGGCGCGATCACCCCCTGGAACTACCCGCTCAACCAGATCGCGGCCAAGGTGGCGCCGGCGCTGGCCGCCGGCTGCACCGTCGTCCTCAAGCCGAGCGAGGTCGTGCCGCTCAACGCCTTCATCCTCGCCGAGGTGATCGAGGCCGCCGGCCTCCCCGCCGGGGTCTTCAACCTCGTCACCGGCACCGGCCCGGTGGTGGGCGAGGCGATAGCCGGCCATCCCGGCGTCGACATGATCTCCTTCACCGGCTCGACCCGCGCCGGCCGTCGCGTCAGCGAGCTGGCCTCGGCGACGGTGAAGCCGGTTGCGATGGAGCTGGGGGGTAAGTCACCGAACGTGATCCTCGACGACGCCGACCTCACCCAAGCGATCCCCGATGGTGTCGCCAAGTGCTACCTCAACTCGGGCCAGACCTGCAGCGCCCTGACCCGGATGCTGGTACCACGCGCGAAGCTCGCTGAGGCCGAGGAACTGGCCAGGGCCGCCGCCGAGGCGTACACGCCGGGCGACCCCTTCGAGGACTCGACCCGCCTCGGCCCGCTCGTCTCCGAGGTCCAGCGCGAGCGCGTCCGCGGCTACATACAGAAGGGCGAGGCCGAGGGAGCGAAGCTCGTCACCGGCGGCGCCGCCCCTCCGGAGGGGTTGGAGCACGGTTACTTCGTCCGTCCCACCGTATTCTCCGATGTGACTCCGGAGATGACGATCGCCCAGGAGGAGATCTTCGGCCCGGTGCTGGTGATCCAACCCTACGACGGCGAGGACGACGCTGTCCGCATCGCCAACGACACCGTCTACGGCCTCGCCGGTGGTGTCTGGTCGGGTGACCAGGAGCACGCGATCTCAGTCGCCAAGCGCATTCGCACCGGCCAGATCGAGATCAACGGCGGCGCCTTCAACCCCCTCGCCCCCTTCGGCGGCTACAAGCAGTCCGGCCATGGCCGCGAGAACGGCCGCTACGCGATCGAGGAGCTGCTCCAGGTCAAGTCCCTGCAGCTTTAAACCCTCAGTGCGCAGATCTGTGCACCGCACAGATCGACGCGCGCGCAAGTTGCTCACACGGTCTTTGCAGGCAAAATGCGCGACAGTGCCCAAGTTGCCTGCTTTAGATAAGTGACATCACTCCAAATTCCTTGATCGAAGAGCCCTAAGCGGCTATCGCTTGTCTCATCCCCACTCCTGGGGAACGCAAACGAACGAAAGGGAGCAAAGAAATGATTCGTAATCTAAAGATGCTCGGCCTCGCCCTGGTCGCGGTCTGCGCAATGGGCGCAGTTGCGGCCTCGGCGGCCTCGGCGAACGCCAACTACTGGTTCACATCGCCGGAAGCAAATGATTGGACGATTCTGACTGGCGCACAGCCCGTCGCATTTTCCGATCAGTTTAAGGTAGACGGCGTCATACCGGGTGGCCCTGAAGGCGTCACGAAATGCGAATCCACGGCGTACGAAGGCTCAACCACCGACACAACAGGTACGACATTGTCGCTCAAGGCTGCTTACGGAGGCTGCGAACTGGAACCGTTCGGCAAAGCGACGGTATCAATGAATGAATGTGAATATTTGATCCACACCGATCCACTGGGCGATACAACAAACGGTCAATACGACACCAACACGACAATTGTCTGCCCAAGCGGACACGAAATCACAATTGAAGCAAAAATCGCCGGCATCACGAAGTGCATTGTCCACATCGAGCCGCAGACCCTGGGTACAGGGATAGTGCTGACAAATGCTACGAGTGGCGGCAAGTCCGACATTCACGCCGACATCAATTTCAGCACGATTAAGTACACCCAGACAACCGGCACCTCAGGATCCAGCAGGTGCACGACGACCGGAACAACAACTAATGGCGTCTACACCGGTACAGCCACAATCAAAGGGTTCAATACAGCCCTCCAGCAGGTAAACATCTCAATGTCGACATAGCTCCGCCCGTCACCTGACGGCGCTGGAGCTGGGACGGACCGTTGTGGTCCGGTCACAAGGGGCCGGGAGAGATCCCGGCCCCTTGTCGTGTACGCCCCGGCATGGGCACCGGCTCGGGGGTGCAAGTCCCCTGTGGATCAAATGACAGAAACCACAAGCCAATGGCAACTGCCTCGTCGCGAGACGGGGTGGGAAGGAAGCCGGAGGCGAACCCGTGGCCCGAGGAACACGAACCGCGTAGAAGGCGGGGCGATCCGGGCGAGCCAGCACGCTCTGGCAAAGCCGGCGTCATCAAGGGATCGCAACGTAGACGCGGCGGGCGTGCGGGGAAGGTTGGTGCCCTTTATCCGGGGAGACCTGCCGGGATGTCGGCCTCGACGCAAGTCGCCCAACCCCGGCCGCCGAGAGGCGGCCGGTCACCCGGCAGGAGTCAGCAGAGGCCATAGTAGCCGGGATCGTGCGCCGCGAAGGGCCAAACGCGAAGCCGAGGCAAAGCGCGCCCGTGCTCGCGGAAGCCACAGCAGCCAACCCCGCCCTGGCGGGGGCTTTGCGCAAAAGACACTCAAGATGAAGCCTGAAGCTCCCCGCGAAGAGCGAAGCGGCTTCCCGGTGCCAGGCATCGCAGAGCCTCACCCCGCCGACGCAAAGGATCTCTGGGAGGAGTTCCTCTCCCGCGAGAACCTGGCGGCGGCGCTCAGACGCGTCGAGCGTAAACGCCGGTGCCCGGCGTCGATGGCATGGAAACCAAGGAGCTTCGCTCCTGGCTGCATGACCACTGGCCCGAAGTCAGGGCAATGCTCAACGCGGGCACCTACGACCCCAACCCACCAAGAGGGTCATGATCCCAAAGCCCTCCAGAGGGGAGCGGGAGCCGGGGGTGCCCGACGGCTCTGGATCGAGTGATCCAGCAGGCCCTCGAAGGTGCTGGTGCCCGTTTTCAAACCCGGCCTCTCGGAGCGCAGCTTCGGCTTTCGCCCCGGGCGCTCGGCTCACCAGGCGATCTGTCGCGCTCAGTGCGACATCGCCGAAGGGTATGAGCGGGCCGTCAGGCCGTCGATCTGGACCTCGATCGCTTCTTCGATGAGTCCAGCACGACGCGCTGATGGCCAGGGTCGCAAGGCGGGTCACCGACAAGAAGGTGCTCAAGCTGATCCGCGCCTATCTGGAAGCGGGAGTCATGGCGGACGGTGTGAAGAACCGAGCGAGGAGGGGACCCACAGGCAGGTTTAGGCAGATCAGGTGGAAGGAATGGAAGCGCTACCGAACCAGGCGGCGCAACCTCCGAGTGTTGGGAATCCCCGAGCGCTCAGCCCGAGAGGGGGCCAGATCGCGTATGGGTTACTGGCGACTCGCCCGCTCATGGGTCCTTTCACGCTAACTCACCGATGCCTATTGGCGTGAGCAAGGGCTAAAGGGATTCACTGATCCCTACCGTCGCTTCCGGGATGCAACTCGAACCGCCGGATGCGGACCCGCATATCCGGTGGTGTGGGAGGCGCGGGGACATAGCCCCCGCGCCCCGACTCGATCTCTTCCTACGTACCTTGACAATAATTATGAAATGCCGATATGCTACCTACAGCCGATCGAAATGGGTATTCGATTAGGGAAGTGCGGAGGGCAGAACCCGCCGCAGACAGGGAGATGAGGAATGCGGTCGATCGAGATCGTCAGAGGGAGGAGCCGGGTCGCCACGGTGTCAGCTGGACTCGCCCTGTGCGCGCTGACGATGTTGGCGTTCTGGCCGGTGGCGGGGGCGAACGGAGCCGTTCCTTCCCTGTTTTGGACGAAATGCCTGCCCGGTTCGGCCGCGGGACAGTGCGT
Organism: uncultured Solirubrobacterales bacterium; assembly: GCA_963706605.1. Taxonomy (GTDB): domain Bacteria; phylum Actinomycetota; class Thermoleophilia; order Solirubrobacterales; family 70-9; genus VRUE01. The sequence goes on along the minus strand of OY970165.1, from coordinate 490,133 downwards.
GGGGCCTCGCGGCATGGTCAGCGATCCCGACAGCGGCCATGTCTTCGTGGCTGATCAGACCAATAACCGGATCGATGAGTTCACGGCGTGGGGCGCCTTCGTTCGCGCTTGGGGCTGGGACGTCGTCGCCAGCGGGCCCGGCGATGACACGACCGCTCCTGAAGACGAGTTCGAGGTCTGTGTACCGGCGAACGGTGACATCTGCAAGGCGGGAGTTGGGGGAGGCGGCTCCGGTCAGTTGACTATCCCGCAGGGGCTTTCACTGGACCCCAGTGGTGATCTTTACGTAGCAGAGGGGAATTTTAACAATCGCCGGGTGCAGAAGTTCGACCCAACGGCGGGGTCCTCGGAAGACGAAGTCCAATTCGTCTCGATGTTCGGCGGCGGGGTCATAACGGGGGGTGCCAGTGGGACCGGCAATCTTAGCTCTGGCTCTACGACCATTACTTCGGTTGCCACCACCAGCAAAGCCTTCGAGGTCGGCCAAACCATTGCCGGTACGGGCATCCCTGCCGAAACCACGATCCTCGCCCTCGGCGCTGGGACCATCACCCTCTCCAGGGCAGTTGAAGCCTCCGAGACCGGCGTCGTCCTCAGTGCCCCCGAAGGCGCCGGCAACGTCCCCACGAACGAGCACCAGACTGTCACCATCAGCGGAGCCCCCAGCGGCGGCACCTTCACTCTCACCTTCACTACCCCCAATCCCTCTCCCAGCGCAAACACTTCCCCCGCGATCCCCTTCAACGCCAGCGCCGCCGAAGTGCAGACCACGCTCGAAGGCCTCTCCGATATCGGTGCCGGAAACGTTGCAGTCAGCGGTCCAACCAGCGGCCCCTACACGATCGAATTCAAAGGTGCCCGCTTTGCAGATACCGACGTCAATCAGATGACCGCGTCCGGTGCCAGCCTTACCCCGTCAGGCAGCGTCACCGTCGCAACCGTAACCCAGGGTGCGGGGGGGGGTGAGGTCTGCAGCGTTTCGGTCGATTGCAGGGCTGGGATTGAAGGCACCGGTAACGGCCAGTTCGGCGCCTGGGTCGCCGGCAGCTTTATCTCGGTCAACCAGACCAACGGCACGATCTGGGTCGGCGACCAGGAACGGATCCAGGTCTTCCAACCCAACGGCGCCTATGTCAAAAGCGTCCCAGTTCCAGGCGAGAGGGTGCAGTCACTGGCACTCGACCCGGCTGGCGATATCTACGTCTCCTACCGGGGAACCGGGGTCCTCTCCAAACCCAACGTCCAGAAGTTGAGCTCCTCGGGCGCCTCGATTTGCGCGGTGGAAGCTGAAAACCCGACGGCGATCACCACCGATTCCGCGGGCAACGTTTATCTGGTGGATGCGGCCGTGTTCGGCAAAGAACGACCGACCGAAATCCGCCAGTTCAACTCGGCGTGCGTCGACACACACGAACCTTTTGGTGTCGGCGAAGTCACCACGTCGACGGGGATCGCGACGGGTGCCGCGTGTGGCATTGACGGCGTCAATGTGTACGTATCAAGCGCAATTGAAGTCAGCAGCTTCGTCAAAGCCTACGGCCCGCGCCCGGACCCCAACGTCTGCCCGCCCCTTCCTCACGACCCTGTCATAGACGCCCAATATGCCATCTCGGTGGGGCCCGACAATGCCACCGTCGGCGCTCAGATCAACCCACACTTCTGGCCCGACACCCGCTACTACGTCGAATACGGTACCGCTCCCTGCGCGGGTGGTACCTGCACACAGAAGCCCGTTCCCCCCGGCACGATCCTCAAAGGCGCCGATGTCGAAGAAGACGTGAGCAGCGGCGGGATCGTCTTGGCCGAACTGGTGCCGAACACGACCTACCACTACCGTTTCGTCTCGCAGAGCAGCGGCGGTGGGCCGGTCTTCGGCATCGACCCCGACGGCGAAGCAGGCCCCAAGGAAGCAAGTTTCGCTGAAGGTTTGGAAGCCACCTTCAAAACGCCCCCGCTGCCGGCCCCGCCGAAAGTCGATTGCCCAAACCAAGCGTTCCGCAGCGGAGGCTCCGCCCATCTGACCGACTGCCGTGCCTACGAGATGGTCTCCCCGGTGAACAAAAACAACGGTGACATTGCCGTGCTCGGCAGGCTTTCAGTTCCGTCCTACCCGGCGGCGCTCGAGCAGAGTTCCACTCATGGCGAAAAGTTTACCTACACCTCTGCGATCGCGTTCGGTGACGCGGTTGGCGCTCCCCTCAACTCTCAGTACATCGCCAGCCGCAAGGCGGGGCAGGAATGGTCGACGCATGCGATCTCGCCGCCGCAGGAATCGATCACGACGATCAACGCCGACCTGCAGTACAAATGGTTTGCTCCGGACCTCTGCAAGGGTTGGTTCCTCTACGAGAACCAGCCGATTCTGACTCCCGGCGCCACGCCCGGACGCTTCAACATCTACCGCCGACAGATCTGCGGACCTGGCGCCGACACCTACGCGGCGGTGACGACGGGCGCGTCGTCCGGCTCAAGCAACTTCATACCGCAATTGCAGGGCATCTCCGCTGACGGCACCCATGTCTTCTTCACCGCCAAGGGCGGGGTCGCCGAGGGCGGAAACCCCGACGCCACGCAGCTCTATGAGTCGACGGCCGTGGGGCCGCCGACGGAAGCGGTGGAGCACTTGGTCTGCGTCCTGCCGAACGGGGTTCCGAGCGGGCAGAACTGTGCGGCTGGCACGCTGACCAGCATCGACTTCGACGGCCGCGAGAACACCGTCGCGCGGGCAGTCTCCGAAGACGGCTCGCGGGTCTTCTGGACCGCCTTTGGCAGCAACAACATCGGAGCGGGCGCGCTGTACCTGCGCGAGAACCCCAATCAGGAACCGACCGCGAGCGGGGAATGCGAGGCATCAGAACCCGAAAAAGCCTGCACGGTGGAGATCTCGGCGTCCGCAGCGCGCTTTTGGACCGCCGCGACGAACGGCTCGAAAGCGATATACACCGTGGGCGGGAAGCTGTTCGAATACGACGTCGAAGAAGAAGCCGCGAGGCAGATCGCAGAAGGGGCGCTCGGGGTGCTCGGCGCGAGCGAGGACGCCTCGCGCGTCTACTTCGGCTCGACCGAAGCGCTGAGCGGGGACGAAGAAAACAGCGAGGGCGATGAAGCCAAAGACGGCGAAGCGAACCTCTACCTCTACGAAGCGGGCGAAGGGGGCGGAGCCGGTAGTTTCACTTTCATCGCGACGTTGAACGCTGGCCGGGATGTGACCGCCGAAGCCGCCGGCTCATCCCTTGCCGCGATCACTCCCGACCCGATGCGCCGGGCGGCGCGGGTGAGCGCCGACGGCGAGCACCTCGCCTTCCCCTCGGCGGCGAGCCTGACCGGCTATGACAACACCGACGCGATCAGCGGCAAAGCCGACTCGGAGGTCTTCCTCTATGACGCCGGCGCGGATGAATTGGCCTGCATCTCCTGCAACCCAAGTGGGGCCCGGCCCAAGGGGCGCGACTACGAAATCCGCAACAAGCCGTTTGGGACCTGGGCGGCGGCGCAGGTTCCCGCCTGGGAGAACCAGCTCTTTGCCCCTCGCGCCCTTTTGGATGACGGCTCGCGCCTCTTTTTCGAGAGCTTCGAGGCGCTGGTCCCGCGCGACACCAACGGCGCCCAGGACGTCTATGAGTGGGAGCGGGCGACTGGCGAAGAAGGGTGCAAAGAAGCGGGCGGCGAACTCTACGTCGAAAGCGCCGGCGGCTGCCTCAGCCTGATCTCCTCCGGTGAGAGCCCGACCGACACCGAGTTCGCCGACGCGAGCCCCAACGGCCGCGACGTGTTCATCAAAACCGCCTCCAGCCTCTTGCCCCAGGACCCGGGCCAGGTCGACATCTACGACGCCCGCGAGGAAGGCGGCCTGCCGATACCACCACCAACCCAGCCTCCCTGCGAAGGGGAGGCTTGCCAGAGCCCGCCGGCGGCGCCTGAGGACCCGACCCCGGCCAGCTCAGATTACGAAGGACCCGGCAACGAAAAGGGCCAGCCCGGCAAAACCCGCTGCCCGAAGGGCAAGCGCCTCGTTCGTAATGGTGCCAAAAGCCGCTGCGTGGCCAAGCACAAGCGCCATCACAAACGAGCGCAGCTTCGCCACCACAGGCGGGCAGCGCAGTGAGACGAGCTCTCAGGGCAATGGTCGCGATCGCGCTCCTCGGCGCGGCGCTCGGCCCCTCCTCGGCGAGGGCGAGCTTCGGTTTCGAACACCTCGACGTCCGCTTCGTCAATTCCGACGGCTCGGTCTCGATGCAGGCGGGATCCCATCCCTTCGCGATGAAGCTGACCACCGACTTCAACGTCGACTCCGGTGGCAACCCCGAAGGCGCCCCCAAGGACCTGGTGATCGACCAGCCGGCGGGCTTCGTCGCCGATCCTACGGCGGTCCCGCGCTGCTCCTCGGCCGATTTCCTGACGCTTCGCCATGTCGGCGAACCGTTCGAAGAAACGGCCATTCCCTCCTGCCCGGACTCGACCGCGCTCGGCTTCATCGGCGCTCGCTCGCCCGGCGAACTGGCGCCGAGTGACTTCGGCACCCTCTACAACCTCATCCCCTCTCCCGGCTCGGTCATCAAGGTCGGCTTCCGGGTGCTCAGCAGCTTCGTCACCGTCGAAGGCGGTGTCCGCAGCAGCGGCGAGAACAACGCCTTCCTCTCGCTGGCGAATATCACCCAGGGTGCCCCGATCGCCGGCTCTGAAGCCACCGTCTGGGGCAACCCGGTCGAAGGAGTGCACGACGCCCAGCGCGGCGCCTGCTTCTTTCCCCCCGCCGGGGACAAATGCTCAGCCGACATCCCGGCGCGTCCCTTCCTCACCCTGCCGCGCAGTTGCCGCGGTCCGCTCGCAACGCTCTTTGAAATGGACTCCTGGCAGAACCCGGGAACGTTCGTGAAAGCACCTCCGGTCCTCACCCACGACGAATCTGAACCCCCCAGCCCGCTCGGCACCCTCGGCTGCGGCACCCTCGGCTTCGCCCCCCGCGCCACCGGCGCGCCGAGCACCGACCAGGCAGAGAGCCCCTCGGGCCTCGACTTCAGCGTCGACGTCAACGACGAAGGCCTGACCAGCACCAAAGGGATCGCCCAGTCCGACATCAAAAAGGCGGTCGTGACCCTGCCCGAAGGGGTGACGATCAACCCCTCGACCGCCGAAGGGCTCGCCACCTGCAGCGAAGGCGACCTGGAAGGCGAAACCATCGACTCAGAACCCGGCGAGGGATGTCCGCAGGCTTCCAAGGTCGGCACCGTGGAAGTCGAAACCCCGCTGCTCGAGGGCAAGCTCTTGAAGGGCCAGCTCTTCGTCGCCACCCAGGACGAAAACCCCTTCCACACCCTGATCGCCCTCTACATGGTGATCAAGGACCCAGGGCTCGGGATCTTGGTGAAGGTCCCAGGCAAGGTCGAGCCCGATCCCAAAACCGGCCAGATCATCACCACCTTCGGCGAAGAGCCCTTCCCCCTGCCGCAGTTCCCGCTCTCCCACGTCCGCTTCCACCTGCGCGAGGGCGGCCGCAGCCCGCTGATCACCCCACCCACCTGCGACTCAGACCCCTCCACCCCCAAACTCGACCCCTACACGATCACGGCCACCTTCACCCCCTGGGCGAATCCCGAGGACCCGCTGAGCGCCACCTCTGACTTCCAGATCAGCAAGGGAGTCGGCGGCGGCCCCTGCCCGGCGGGCGGCCTGCCTCCCTTCAAACCGGGCTTCACCGCGGGCTCGATCAACAACAGCGCCGGGCGCTACTCCCCCTTCTATATGCGCCTCACCCGCCAAGACGGAGAACAGGACATGACCAAGTTCTCCACGACCCTGCCCCCGGGCATGGTCGGCAAGATAGCCGGGCTCTCCAAATGCCCCGAGGCCCAGATCGCCGCCGCCCGGACGAAGAGCGGCCGCCAGGAGCTCGCCTCCCCGAGCTGCCCCCCAGGCTCGAAGATCGGCCGCACCCTGGCCGGGGCAGGGGTCGGCTCCCAGCTCACCTACGTGCCCGGCAGCCTCTACCTGGCCGGGCCGATCGGCGGGGACCCGCTCAGCGTGGTGGCGATCACCCCGGCGGTTGCCGGCCCCTTTGACGCCGGCACGGTCGTCGTCAGGGTCGCGCTGACGCTCAACCCGATCACCGCAGAAGTCGAAGTCGACGGCTCCCACTCCGAACCGATCCCCCACATCCTCAAGGGCATCGTCTTGAAGCTCCGCGACCTGCGCGTCTACGCCGACCGCCCCAACTTCACGCTCAACCCGACCTCCTGTCAGCCCTCGAGCACGCGGGCGACCCTGTTTGGCAGCTTCCTCGACGTCTTCAACCCCGCTGATGACGTCCCGGCCTCCCTGGCATCCCGCTTCCAGGCGGCCGATTGCGCCGCCCTCGGCTTCAAGCCGGGGCTCCGCTTCCGCCTCAAGGGCGGCACCAAACGGGGGGATCATCCCGCCTTTGAAGCGGTGGTCACGCCGAGAGCGGGCGATGCCAACTTCAAGAGCGCCGTGGTCACCCTGCCGCGCTCGGCCTTCCTCGACCAGGCCCACATCCGCACGATCTGCACCAGGGTCCAGTTCGCGGCCAAGAGCTGCCCGGCGGGATCGATCTACGGAAAAGCCACCGTGCAGACGCCGCTGCTTGACGAACCGCTCTCGGGCCCGGTCTACCTGCGCTCCTCCAACCACAACCTGCCCGACCTCGTGGTTGCCCTGCACGGCATCGTCGACATCACCGTCTCGAGCCGCATCGACTCCCACAAGGGCGGCATCCGCAACAGCTTCGAAGCGGTCCCCGACGCACCATTCTCACGCTTTGAGCTGAGCCTCCCCGCCGGCAAAAAGGGTCTGATCGTCAACAGCCGCAACCTCTGTGCGCACGACTCCCGTGCGACCGTGCGCTTCACCGGGCAAAACGGCAAGCAGGACAACTTCAGTCCCCTGGTGCGGGCCACCGGCTGCGCCAAAGGCGCCGGCTCCTCGAAGCGCTGAGCAGCCTCTCAGGCTCCCTGCGCGCCGATTGGTGCACCGCACAGATTTGCGCGCGCGCGAAGGGCTCTGACGCGATTTCCAGGGGTGATGTCCGGCGCCGCTGTCGTTAAACGCCGCAGCAGCCCCATCACTCCAGCTTCCTTGACTTGCTCACCGCCATGCGGCTATCGCTTGTCCCATGCGGGACACAACGACAAGCGAAAGGAAGCAAAGATGATTCGCAATCTGAAGATGCTCGGCCTCGCCCTGGTCGCGGTCTGCGCGATGGGCGCGGTGGCGGCCTCGGCGAACGCCAACTACTGGTTCACAGCGCCGGGATCGGATTGGACGGTGCTGAGCGGTTCGCAGGGCACCCCAATCGATGAATCACGGTTCATCGGAATAACAGGTGGAGCTAACGGCATCCTCACATGCACCAGTGTGACGTATCAAGGCTCGACGAGTGCGACAACAACGACGACAATCACCCTCGCGTCAGTATATTCAGGCTGTGAACTACAACCGTTCGGTAAAGCGACGGTTGAAATGAACGGCTGCGAATATGTAATTCACACCGACCCGCTGGGCGACACAACAAACGGCAACTACGACACCGTTACGACAATCGAATGCCCCGCCGGGGGAGAAATCACAATCGACGCGAAAGTCGGCGGTGTTACAAAGTGTCAAGTCCACATCGAGCCCCAGAACTTGGGCACAGGGATAACGCTCTCGAACACGGCCGGCGGCGGTTTCTCGGCGGTGATCAATTTCACCGCGATCAAGTACACGCAGACAGCCGGCACGGGCGCAGGTGTGTGCTCTACTGAGGCAACACGAGGCGACGGCACCTGGTCCGGCTCGGCGACGATCACCGGTAAAAACACAACTGGTGCGGCGGTGGCGATCAACGCCTCGACATAGCTCGACGTTGACGAGCGCTGGAGTCAGATGGGACCGCGACGGTCCGATCGCAATGGACCGGGAGAGATCCCGGTCCTTCTGTCCTCTGAGCGTTCCTATGCGCCAATTTGTGCACCGCACGGATCTACGCGCGCGCAAATCGCTCACACGCGCTGTGCAAGCAAAACGTGCGGCTCGACCGGAGCGACTTGCTCACAATCAGTGACATCACTCCAAATTCCTTGACCGAGGAGCCAGGAGCGGCTATCGCTTGTCCCGTCCCCACCCCTGGGGACGCAACGACAAACGAAAGGGAACAAGAGATGATTCGCAATCTGAAGATGCTCGGCCTCGCCCTGGTCGCGGTCTGCGCGATGGGCGCGGTGGCGGCCTCGGCGGCCTCGGCGAACGCCAACTACTGGTTCACAGCACCCAGCTCGGATTGGACGAAACTGAGCGGGGGGCAGCCTTCGAAATTTAACGATCGATTCCAGGTGGTCGGAAAAACAGGTGGGGCCCCAGGCATCACCACGTGTGAAACCACGACGTACACCGGATCCACCAGCGCGACAACAACGACGACAATTTCCCTCAAACCGGCGTATGGGGGATGCGAACTGGAACCGTTCGGAAAAGCGACCATCACGACGACCGGCTGTGAATACGTCATCCACACCGACCCGCTGGGCGACACAACAAACGGCAACTACGACACCGTTACGACAATCGAATGCACCGCCGGGAATGAAATCAAAATCGAAGCCAAAGTCGGCGGCGTCTTGAAGTGCACGGTCAACGTCCCGCCCCAGAATCTGGGCACAGGGATAACGCTGACGAACACCGCCGGGGGCGGTCTGACGGCAGCGATCAGTTTCTCCACGATCACATACACGCAGACTGCAGGCACGGGCTCGGGTGCATGCTCTACCGAGATGCCGGCACTAGCTAACGGCACCTACACCGGCGCAGCGACGATCACCGGTGAAAACACAACCGGCGGAGCGGTAGCGATCAACGCCTCGACATAGAGCGACGCTGACGAACGCTGGAAGCGGATAGGACCGCAACGGTCCGATGATCGCAAAGGGCCGGGAGAGATCCCGGCCCTTTGTCGGTCTTGTTGCGTACCTTGACAAGAATGAAGTAGTGTCGATATACTGCTGATAGCTGGCCGAGATGGGTACTCGCTCGGGGCAGGTTGCGGAGGGCAGAATCAGCCGCAGACAGGGAGATGATGGATGCAGTCGATCGGGATGGCCAGAGGGAAGAACCGGGCCGCCACGGTGTCAGCCGGGTTCGTCCTATGCGCGCTGACGATGTTGGCGTTCTGGCCGGTGGCGGGGGCAAACGGGGCCGTTCCCTCCCTGTTTTGGACGAAATGTCTCCCCGGCTCTGGCGCAGGGCAATGCGTGCGTCCCCGAGGCACGGTCAGCGATCCCGACAGCGGCCACGTCTACGTGGCCGACTCGGGCAGCAACCGGATCGATGAGTTCACCGCCTGGGGCGTCTTCGTCCGAACCTGGGGTTGGGACGTGGTCGCCAGCGGGCCCGACGATGACACGACGGCTCCAGAAGACGAGTTCGAGGTCTGCGTGCCGGCCAGCGGCGACGTTTGCAAGGCGGGAGTGGGGGGAGGCGGCCGCGGTCAGATGACCGTTCCGCAGGGACTGGCGCTGGACTCCGGCGGTGATCTTTATGTGGCGGATGGTGGCGAAGGCAACCGCCGGGTGCAGAAGTTCGACCCGACTGCCGGGCCTTTGGAAGAAGAAGTCCAGTTCGTCCTGATGTTCGGGGGCAAGGTGAACAAGACGAAGGTCGAAGCAGTCGCCCCCGAAGCGCAGCAGAACCTCTGCCCCGTGGCGCCGACCGATGTCTGTCAAGCGGCCACCGAAGGTACCGGCAACGGCCAGTTCGGCGCCTGGGTCGCGGGTGGCTTCATTTCGGTCAACCAGAGCGACGACACGGTCTGGGTCGGCGACCAGGAACGGATCCAGGTCTTCGAACCCAGCGGCGCCTATCTCAAAAGCGTCGCCGTTCCCGGTGAGAGGGTGCAGTCGCTGGCGGTTGATCCTGCTGGCAATCTCTACGTCTCCTACCTGAACCTGGGCGAAACCAATATCTCTCTCGCCAAACCAAACGTCCACAAGCTGAGCCCCGCGGGCGCCTCGATCTGCACGGCGGAAGCCCACAACCCGACGGCGATCGCCACTGATCCCGCCGGCAGCGTCTACGTGATGGCCGCGGATTCCTTCGGGGAATTGGAACGACCGACCGAAATCCGCCAGTTCAGCTCGGCCTGCGTCGACAAAGCCGAACCCTTCGGCGGGGGGGAATTCACCGGGGAGGTGACTCAGGGGCAATCCCCGCCGACCGGGATCGCAATCGGCACGGGATGCAACGTCGCCGGCGTCAGCATTTATGCATCAAACTCACCTAATCCGACCACTGGATACTTCGTCAAGGCCTACGGCCCGCGCCCTGACCCGAACGTCTGCCCACCACCGCTCCATCCCCCCGACGTCGACGCGCAGTACGCGACGTCGGTGGGTTCCGACAACGCGACGCTCGGTGCCCAGATCAACCCGCACTTTTGGCCCGACACCCGCTACTACGTCGAATACGGCACCGCCCCCTGCACGGGGGGAACCTGCGCCCAGAAGCCCCTTTCCCCCGGCCAGATCCTCGCGGGCGCCGACGTCGATGAAGCCCTGGCCACCGGCGGATTGGTTCTCGCCGGCCTGCAGCCGAACACGACCTACCACTACCGCTTCGTCTCGCAAAGCAGCGGCGGCGGACCGGTCTACGGCATCGACCCCGACGGCGAAGAAGGACCCGAGGAAGCGAGCTTCGCCGAAGGCCTGGAAGCGACCTTCAAGACGACTCCGCCGCCGGCCCCGCTCAAGGTCGACTGTGAAAACCAGTCCTTCCGCAGCGGAGCCTCCGCCCACCTGACCGACTGCCGAGCCTATGAGATGGTCTCCCCGGTTGACAAAAACAACGGCGACATCGCCGTGCTCGGCAGGCTCGAGACCCCCTCCTACCCGGCGGCGCTTGAGCAGAGCGCCGGCGACGGGGAAAAGCTCACCTACACCTCGGCGATCGCCTTCGGCGACGCCGTCGGCGCCCCCCTCAACTCCCAGTATGTCGCCATTCGCAAAGCGGGGCAGGAATGGTCCACCCATGCGATCTCCCCGCCGCAGGAATCGATCACGACGGAGAACCTAGACCTCCAATACAAATGGTTCTCGGCGGACCTCTGCGAGGGCATGTTCGTCTATGAAAACGTGCTGCAGCTGGCGCCGGGTGCGATAGACGGGCCGATCAACGCCTACCGGCGCCAGAACTGCGCGCCCGGGGCCGACAACTATGAAGCGGTGACGACGGGGGAACCGACCGGGGCGGCCCTGTTCCTGCCGCAGCTGCAGGGCGTCTCTGCGGACGGCGCGCACGCCTTCTTCACCGCCACCGGTGGGGTGGCCGCAGGGGGGAACCCCGATGTCAAGCAGCTCTATGAGTCGACGCGTGTGGCGCCGCCGACGGAAGCGGTGGAGCACCTGGTCTGCGTCCTGCCGAACGGGGCGCCGAGCGCGCAGAACTGCGCGGCGGGAACGCTGAACACGTTCAGCTTCGACGGCCGCGATAACACGGTCGCGCGGGCGGTCTCAGAAGACGGCTCGCGGGTCTTTTGGACCTCCTTCAGCGGTCTGGAAGGTCCGGGTGCACTGTATCTGCGCGAGAACCCAGACCAAGAACCGACTGTGAGCGGGGAATGTGAGGAATCAGAACCCGAAAAAGCCTGCACCGTGCAGATCTCGGCGTCCGCAGCGCGCTTTTGGACCGCCGCGACGAACGGCTCGAAAGCGATATACACCGTGGGCGGGAAGCTGTTCGAATACGACGTCGAAGAAGAAGCCGCGAGGCAGATCGCAGAAGGGGCGCTCGGGGTGCTCGGCGCGAGCGAGGACGCCTCGCGCGTCTACTTCGGCTCGACCGAAGCGCTGAGCGGGGACGAAGAAAACAGCGAGGGCGATGAAGCCAAAGACGGCGAAGCGAACCTCTACCTCTACGAAGCGGGCGAAGGGGGCGGAGCCGGTAGTTTCACTTTCATCGCGACGTTGAACGCTGGCCGGGATGTGACCGCCGAAGCCGCCGGCTCATCCCTTGCCGCGATCACTCCCGACCCGATGCGCCGGGCGGCGCGGGTGAGCGCCGACGGCGAGCACCTCGCCTTCCCCTCGGCGGCGAGCCTGACCGGCTATGACAACACCGACGCGATCAGCGGCAAAGCCGACTCGGAGGTCTTCCTCTATGACGCCGGCGCGGATGAATTGGCCTGCATCTCCTGCAACCCAAGTGGGGCCCGGCCCAAGGGGCGCGACTACGAAATCCGCAACAAGCCGTTTGGGACCTGGGCGGCGGCGCAGGTTCCCGCCTGGGAGAACCAGCTCTTTGCCCCTCGCGCCCTTTTGGATGACGGCTCGCGCCTCTTTTTCGAGAGCTTCGAGGCGCTGGTCCCGCGCGACACCAACGGCGCCCAGGACGTCTATGAGTGGGAGCGGGCGACTGGCGAAGAAGGGTGCAAAGAAGCGGGCGGCGAACTCTACGTCGAAAGCGCCGGCGGCTGCCTCAGCCTGATCTCCTCCGGTGAGAGCCCGACCGACACCGAGTTCGCCGACGCGAGCCCCAACGGCCGCGACGTGTTCATCAAAACCGCCTCCAGCCTCTTGCCCCAGGACCCGGGCCAGGTCGACATCTACGACGCCCGCGAGGAAGGCGGCCTGCCGATACCACCACCAACCCAGCCTCCCTGCGAAGGGGAGGCTTGCCAGAGCCCGCCGGCGGCGCCTGAGGACCCGACCCCGGCCAGCTCAGATTACGAAGGACCCGGCAACGAAAAGGGCCAGCCCGGCAAAACCCGCTGCCCGAAGGGCAAGCGCCTCGTTCGTAATGGTGCCAAAAGCCGCTGCGTGGCCAAGCACAAGCGCCATCACAAACGAGCGCAGCTTCGCCACCACAGGCGGGCAGCGCAGTGAGACGAGCTCTCAGGGCAATGGTCGCGATCGCGCTCCTCGGCGCGGCGCTCGGCCCCTCCTCGGCGAGGGCGAGCTTCGGTTTCGAACACCTCGACGTCCGCTTCGTCAATTCCGACGGCTCGGTCTCGATGCAGGCGGGATCCCATCCCTTCGCGATGAAGCTGACCACCGACTTCAACGTCGACTCCGGTGGCAACCCCGAAGGCGCCCCCAAGGACCTGGTGATCGACCAGCCGGCGGGCTTCGTCGCCGATCCTACGGCGGTCCCGCGCTGCTCCTCGGCCGATTTCCTGACGCTTCGCCATGTCGGCGAACCGTTCGAAGAAACGGCCATTCCCTCCTGCCCGGACTCGACCGCGCTCGGCTTCATCGGCGCTCGCTCGCCCGGCGAACTGGCGCCGAGTGACTTCGGCACCCTCTACAACCTCATCCCCTCTCCCGGCTCGGTCATCAAGGTCGGCTTCCGGGTGCTCAGCAGCTTCGTCACCGTCGAAGGCGGTGTCCGCAGCAGCGGCGAGAACAACGCCTTCCTCTCGCTGGCGAATATCACCCAGGGTGCCCCGATCGCCGGCTCTGAAGCCACCGTCTGGGGCAACCCGGTCGAAGGAGTGCACGACGCCCAGCGCGGCGCCTGCTTCTTTCCCCCCGCCGGGGACAAATGCTCAGCCGACATCCCGGCGCGTCCCTTCCTCACCCTGCCGCGCAGTTGCCGCGGTCCGCTCGCAACGCTCTTTGAAATGGACTCCTGGCAGAACCCGGGAACGTTCGTGAAAGCACCTCCGGTCCTCACCCACGACGAATCTGAACCCCCCAGCCCGCTCGGCACCCTCGGCTGCGGCACCCTCGGCTTCGCCCCCCGCGCCACCGGCGCGCCGAGCACCGACCAGGCAGAGAGCCCCTCGGGCCTCGACTTCAGCGTCGACGTCAACGACGAAGGCCTGACCAGCACCAAAGGGATCGCCCAGTCCGACATCAAAAAGGCGGTCGTGACCCTGCCCGAAGGGGTGACGATCAACCCCTCGACCGCCGAAGGGCTCGCCACCTGCAGCGAAGGCGACCTGGAAGGCGAAACCATCGACTCAGAACCCGGCGAGGGATGTCCGCAGGCTTCCAAGGTCGGCACCGTGGAAGTCGAAACCCCGCTGCTCGAGGGCAAGCTCTTGAAGGGCCAGCTCTTCGTCGCCACCCAGGACGAAAACCCCTTCCACACCCTGATCGCCCTCTACATGGTGATCAAGGACCCAGGGCTCGGGATCTTGGTGAAGGTCCCAGGCAAGGTCGAGCCCGATCCCAAAACCGGCCAGATCATCACCACCTTCGGCGAAGAGCCCTTCCCCCTGCCGCAGTTCCCGCTCTCCCACGTCCGCTTCCACCTGCGCGAGGGCGGCCGCAGCCCGCTGATCACCCCGGCCCACTGCGGCACCTTTACCACCAGGGCCACCTTCACCCCCTGGGCGAATCCCGAGGACCCGCTGAGCGCCACCTCTGACTTCCAGATCAGCAAGGGAGTCGGCGGCGGCCCCTGCCCGGCGGGCGGCCTGCCTCCCTTCAAACCGGGCTTCACCGCGGGCTCGATCAACAACAGCGCCGGGCGCTACTCCCCCTTCTATATGCGCCTCACCCGCCAAGACGGAGAACAGGACATGACCAAGTTCTCCACGACCCTGCCCCCGGGCATGGTCGGCAAGATAGCCGGGCTCTCCAAATGCCCCGAGGCCCAGATCGCCGCCGCCCGGACGAAGAGCGGCCGCCAGGAGCTCGCCTCCCCGAGCTGCCCCCCAGGCTCGAAGATCGGACGCACCCTGGCCGGGGCGGGGGTCGGCTCCCAGCTCACCTACGTGCCCGGCAGCCTCTACCTGGCCGGGCCGATCGGCGGGGACCCGCTCAGCGTGGTGGCGATCACCCCGGCGGTTGCCGGCCCCTTTGACGCCGGCACGGTCGTCGTCAGGGTCGCGCTGACGCTCAACCCCATAACCGCCGAAGTCGAAGTCGACGGCTCCCACTCCGAACCGATCCCCCACATCCTCAAGGGCATCGTCTTGAAGCTCCGCGACCTGCGCGTCTACGCCGACCGCCCCAACTTCACGCTCAACCCGACCTCCTGTCAGCCCTCGAGCACGCGGGCCACCCTATTTGGCAGCTTCCTCGACGTCTTCAACCCCGCTGATGACGTCCCGGCCTCCTTGGCGTCCCGCTTCCAGGCGGCCGATTGCGCCGCCCTCGGCTTCAAGCCGGGACTCCGCTTCCGCCTCAAGGGCGGCACCAAACGGGGCGATCACCCGGCCTTTGAAGCGGTGGTCACGCCGCGTCCGGGGGATGCCAACTTCAAGAGCGCCGTGGTCACCCTGCCGCGCTCGGCCTTCCTCGACCAGGCCCACATCCGCACGATCTGCACCCGCGTGCAGTTCGCGGCCAAGAGCTGCCCGGCGGGATCGATCTACGGAAAAGCCACCGTGCAGACGCCGCTGCTTGACGAACCGCTCTCGGGCCCGGTCTACCTGCGCTCCTCCAACCACAACCTGCCCGACCTCGTGGTTGCCCTGCACGGCATCGTCGACATCACCGTCTCGAGCCGCATCGACTCCCACAAGGGCGGCATCCGCAACAGCTTCGAAGCGGTCCCCGACGCCCCCTTCTCGCGCTTTGAACTGAGCCTCCCCGCCGGCAAAAAGGGTCTGATCGTCAACAGCCGCGATCTCTGCGCGCACGACTCCCGAGCGACGGTGCGCTTCACCGGGCAAAACGGCAAGCAGGACAACTTCAGCCCCCTGGTGCGGGCCACCGGCTGTGGCGGCGCCAAAGGCTCCTCTTCCTCGAAGCGCTGAGCAGTCTCTTCAAGCTTCCTGCGCGCCGATCCGCGCACCGCACAGATCGACGCGCGCGGGAAATGCTCTGACACGATTTCCAGGCAGAAATACCTTGAGCTTGCGGTCCCACGCATCGCAACGCTTCTATTACATGATCTTTCTTGACTGATGACCACCGCGCGGCTATGACTTTTGTCGCGTTCCGTCCGGGACGCAAGACAACCGAAAGGGAGCAAAGAGATGATTCGCAATCTGAAGATGCTCAGCCTCGCCCTGGTCGCGGTCTGCGCGATGGGCGCAGTGGCGGCCTCGGCGGCCTCGGCGAACGCCAACTACTGGTTCACATCCGGCGCTGATGCCAGCGATTGGCTGGTCCTGAAGGGAGAACAGGTCGAAAAAACTCAGGACGAATTCAGAGTGGACGGGGTAGTTGGGGGTGCGCCCGGCATCACCAAATGCGAAAAAACGACATACACCGGGAGCGGCACCGCAACAACAGCGACGACATTCACGGTTTCAGCGGAATACGACAACTGCGAACTGGAACCGTTCGGCAAAGCTACCATTGCGATGAACGGCTGCACGTACGTGATTCATACCGACCCATTCGGCGACACAACAAACGGCAGTTACGACACCGACACGACAATCGTCTGCCCAGCCGGGAAAGAAATCACAATCGAAGCCAAAATCGGCGGCATCCTGAAGTGCACCGTGCACATCGAGCCGCAGGACCTGGGCACAGGGATCGTGTTGACAAATGAACCAGCTGCCACTCCTACCGACCTCGTGGCGCACATCAATTTCTCCAACATCAAGTACACCCAGACAACCGGCACCTCTGGAGCCAGCAGGTGCACGACGACGACGACAACAAGCAATGGCGTCTACAACGGCACAGCGACATTCAAAGGTTTCAAAACAGGAACCCCCTTGGGCGCGCAAGTCAATATTTCCGTCTCTACATGAGCTCACCTGCTCACGGCACTTGAGCTGTGAAGAGAGGGCCGCAAGGTCCGATGACAAAGGGCCGGAGAGATTCCGGCTCTTTGTCTATTCCGCCCCCTGTACGTACCTTGACAGATATAAGTGTGATCCGATAGGCTACTTGCCACTGAGCGGCTGGGAACCGCTTGGGGCAGGCGAGGGTTGAGATTCACCAAACGAGGTTGAGATTCACCAAACGAAATGGGAGGGCGAGTGCAGCCGTTTGCAGTGGTCAGAGGGGAGATCCAAGGCGCCTCGTTGATAGCCGGAGTCATCCTGTGCGCGCTGGCGATATTGGCGTTCTGGCCGGTGGCAAGGGCAGACGGTGCCATCCCTTCTCCGTTTTGGAAGAAATGCACGACCGGCTCGGGGGCGGGCCAGTGTCTGATCCCTCGTGGCATCGCCAGCGATCCGGACAGCGGCCATGTCTATGTCGCCGACAACACCAACAACAGAATCAACGAGTTCACCGCCTGGGGTGCATTCATTCGTACCTGGGGCTGGGACGTGGTCGCCAGCGGACCCGACGATGACACCGCCGCCCCAGAAGACGAGTTCGAGGTTTGCGTCCCCGCGAACGGCGATCTATGCAAAGCAGGGGCCGAAGGCAGTGGCAGCGGTCAGTTCGTCGAACCGCAGGGACTGACCTTGGATTCCGGCGGCGATCTCTATGTGGCTGACGGACCTGAGAGCAAACGCCGGGTGCAGAAGTTCGATCCCGCTGCCGGCCCCTCTGAAGAAGAAGTTCGGTTCGTGCTGATGCTCGGCGGCAAGGTCAACAAGACGAAGGTTGAAGCGCTCGCCCCGGAAGCGCAGCAGAACATCTGCCCCGTCGCGTCTGGAGATGTCTGTCAGGCGGCTACCGCCGGCAGTGGGCCGGGTCAGTTCGAAAACACCGGAGCCTTCGGCGGTTACTTAGCCACCAACCCCGTTGACGGGAGAATCTATGTCGGCGACCGGGAACGGATCGAGGTATTTGAACCCGACGGCACGTATGTCAAAAGCGTTCTGGTACCGGGTGAGATCGTGCAGTCGCTGACGGTCGATCCAGTGGGAGATCTTTACGTCTCCTACTTGAATGTGGGCAAAACCATTTTCGCCCTCGCCAAACCCAACGCTCACAAGTTGAGCGCCTCCGGCGCCTCGATCTGCACGCTCGAAGCGAAAAACCCGACGGCAATTGCCACCGATCCCTCCGGTGGGGTCTACGTCGTGGATTCGAGAGTCTTTGGGAGCGGCGAAGAGCGATCGCTCGAAGTCCGCCAGTTCAATTCGGAATGCGCCGACAAGGGCGAACCCTTTGGCATCGGTGAAATCGATGCCTCGGCAGACATCGCCACCAGCGCTGCGTGCGGCGTCAACGGTGTGGACGTCTATGTCTCCAACGCTGTCTTCGAAGACAGCTTCGTCAAGGCCTACGGCCCACGTCCTGACCCGAACGTCTGCCCGCCCCCCCCGCATGACCCTGCCGTGGACGCCCAGTACGCCACCTCGGTGGGGCCCGACAACGCCACCGTCGCCGCTCAGATCAACCCTCACTTCTGGCCCGACACCCGCTACTACGTCGAATACGGCACCGCCCCCTGCACGGGTGGCACCTGCGCGCAGAAGCCCGTTCCCCCCGGCACGATCCTCAAAGGCGCCGACGTCGAAGAAGACGTGAGCAGCGGCGGGATCGTCCTCGACAAATTGGAGCCGAACACGACCTATCACTACCGCTTCGTCTCCCAGAGCAGCGGCGGCGGGCCGGTCTTCGGCATCGACCCCGACGGCGAAGAAGGACCCAAGGAAGCGAGCTTCGCCGAAGGCCTGGAAGCGACCTTCAAGACGCCGCCGCCGCCCGCTCCGCCGAAAGTCGATTGCCCAAACCAAGCGTTCCGCAGCGGAGCCTCCGCCCACCTGACCGACTGCCGAGCCTACGAGATGGTCTCACCGCTGGACAAAAACAACGGCGACATCGCCGTGCTGGGCAGGCTCGCGACCCCCTCCTACCCGGCGGCGCTCGAGCAGGGCTCCAACGACGGGGAAAAGCTCACCTACACCTCGGCGATCGCCTTCGGCGACGCCGTCGGCGCCCCCCTCAACTCCCAGTACCTCGCCACTCGCAAAGCGGGGCAGGAATGGTCCACGCACGCGATCTCCCCGCCGCAGGAATCGATCACGACGATCAACGCCGACCTCCAATACAAATGGTTCTCGGCGGACCTCTGCCAGGGTTGGCTGCTGTATGAAAACGTGCTGCAGTTGGCGCCGGGCGCGACGCCGGGCAACTTCAACATCTACCGGCGCCAGAACTGCGAACCGGCTGAGGGCGCCTACGAAGCGGTGACGACGGGCGCACCGAGCGGGGCGGGCCTGTTCTTGCCGCAGTTGCAGGGCGTCTCGAGCGACGGCGCCCACACCTTCTTCACCGCCGAAGGCGGGGTCGCTGCGGGCGGGAACCCAGACGCCACCCAGCTCTATGAGTCGACGGGTGGGGCGTTGCGCTTGGTCTGCATCCTGCCGAACGGGGTGCCGAGCGCGCAGAACTGCGCCGCGGGAACGCTGAACACGATCGGCTTCGACGGCCGCGAGAACACGGTCGCGCGGGCGGTCTCAGAAGACGGCTCGCGGGTCTTCTGGACCGCCTTCAGCAACGAGGCGGGCCCGGGCTCGCTCTATCTGCGCGAGAACCCCGACCAGGAACCGACCGCGAGCGGGGAATGCAGCGCATCAGAACCCGAAAAAGCCTGCACCGCGCAGATCTCGTCGGCCGCCGCGCGCTTTTGGACCGCCGCCACCGACGGCTCCAAGGCGATATACACCGTCGGCGACGAACTGCTCGAATACGACGTCGAAGAAGGAGTCGCGCGGCAGATCGCGGCAGGGGCGGTCGGGGTGCTCGGCGCGAGCGAGGACGCCTCGCGCGTCTACTTCAGCTCGACCGAAGTGCTGAGCGGGGACGAAGAAAACAGCGAGGGCGAGGAAGCCGAGGCGGGCGAGCCGAACCTCTACCTCTATGAAGCCGGGGAAGGGGGCGGGGGCGGCAGCTTCACCTTCATCGCGACGCTGGCCGGTAATGACGTGGCCATCGGGAACGGCGGCTCGTCGCTCGCGGCGATCACCCCGGACCCGATGCGCCGCGCGGCGCGGGTGAGCGCCGACGGAGAGCACGTCGCCTTCCCCTCGGCGGCGAGCCTGACCGGCTATGACAACACCGACGCGATCAGCGGCAAAGCCGACTCGGAGGTCTTCCTCTACGGCGCCGATTCGGATGAATTGGCCTGCATCTCCTGCAACCCGAGCGGAGCGCGGCCCAAGGGGCGCGACTATGAAATCCGCAACAAACCCCAGGGCACCTGGGCGGCGGCGCAGGTGCCCGCCTGGGAGAACCAGCTCTTTGCCCCGCGCGCCCTCTCGGCGAGCGGGTCGCGCCTGTTCTTCGAGAGCTTCGAGGCGCTGGTCCCGCGCGACACCAACGGCGCCCAGGACGTCTATGAGTGGGAGCGGGCGGCCGGTGAAGAAGAATGCAAAAAAGCGGGCGGCGAACTCTACGTCGCAAGCGCCGGCGGCTGCCTCAGCCTGATCTCCTCCGGTGAGAGCCCGACCGACACCGAGTTCGCCGACGCCGGCCCCAACGGCCGCGACGTGTTCATCAAAACCGCCTCCAGCCTCTTGCCCCAGGACCCGGGCCAGGTCGACATCTACGACGCCCGCGAGGAAGGCGGCCTGCCGATACCACCACCAGCCCAGCCTCCCTGCGAAGGGGAGGCTTGCCAGAGCCCGCCGGCGGCGCCTGAGGACCCGACCCCGGCCAGCTCAGATTACGAAGGACCAGGCAACGAAAAGGCCCAGCCCGGCAAACCCCGCTGCCCGAAGAGCAAGCGCCTTGTCCGCAAAGCCGGCAAAAGCCGCTGCGTGCCCAAGCACAAACAAGGCCAAAAACAAGCGCAGCGCGGCCATCATGGAGGGGCAGGGCGATGAGGCGGGCGCTCCAGGCAATGGTCGCGATCGCGCTCCTCGGCGCGGCGCTCGGCCCCTCCTCGGCGAGGGCGAGCTTCGGTTTCGAACACCTCGACGTCCGCTTCGTCAATTCCGACGGCTCGGTCTCGATGCAGGCGGGATCCCATCCCTTCGCGATGAAGCTGACCACCGACTTCAACGTCGACTCCGGTGGCAACCCCGAAGGCGCCCCCAAGGACCTGGTGATCGACCAGCCGGCGGGCTTCGTCGCCGATCCTACGGCGGTCCCGCGCTGCTCCTCGGCCGATTTCCTGACGCTTCGCCATGTCGGCGAACCGTTCGAAGAAACGGCCATTCCCTCCTGCCCGGACTCGACCGCGCTCGGCTTCATCGGCGCTCGCTCGCCCGGCGAACTGGCGCCGAGTGACTTCGGCACCCTCTACAACCTCATCCCCTCTCCCGGCTCGGTCATCAAGGTCGGCTTCCGGGTGCTCAGCAGCTTCGTCACCGTCGAAGGCGGTGTCCGCAGCAGCGGCGAGAACAACGCCTTCCTCTCGCTGGCGAATATCACCCAGGGTGCCCCGATCGCCGGCTCTGAAGCCACCGTCTGGGGCAACCCGGTCGAAGGAGTGCACGACGCCCAGCGCGGCGCCTGCTTCTTTCCCCCCGCCGGGGACAAATGCTCAGCCGACATCCCGGCGCGTCCCTTCCTCACCCTGCCGCGCAGTTGCCGCGGTCCGCTCGCAACGCTCTTTGAAATGGACTCCTGGCAGAACCCGGGAACGTTCGTGAAAGCACCTCCGGTCCTCACCCACGACGAATCTGAACCCCCCAGCCCGCTCGGCACCCTCGGCTGCGGCACCCTCGGCTTCGCCCCCCGCGCCACCGGCGCGCCGAGCACCGACCAGGCAGAGAGCCCCTCGGGCCTCGACTTCAGCGTCGACGTCAACGACGAAGGCCTGACCAGCACCAAAGGGATCGCCCAGTCCGACATCAAAAAGGCGGTCGTGACCCTGCCCGAAGGGGTGACGATCAACCCCTCGACCGCCGAAGGGCTCGCCACCTGCAGCGAAGGCGACCTGGAAGGCGAAACCATCGACTCAGAACCCGGCGAGGGATGTCCGCAGGCTTCCAAGGTCGGCACCGTGGAAGTCGAAACCCCGCTGCTCGAGGGCAAGCTCTTGAAGGGCCAGCTCTTCGTCGCCACCCAGGACGAAAACCCCTTCCACACCCTGATCGCCCTCTACATGGTGATCAAGGACCCAGGGCTCGGGATCTTGGTGAAGGTCCCAGGCAAGGTCGAGCCCGATCCCAAAACCGGCCAGATCATCACCACCTTCGGCGAAGAGCCCTTCCCCCTGCCGCAGTTCCCGCTCTCCCACGTCCGCTTCCACCTGCGCGAGGGCGGCCGCAGCCCGCTGATCACCCCACCCACCTGCGACTCAGACCCCTCCACCCCCAAACTCGACCCCTACACGATCACGGCCACCTTCACCCCCTGGGCGAATCCCGAGGACCCGCTGAGCGCCACCTCTGACTTCCAGATCAGCAAGGGAGTCGGCGGCGGCCCCTGCCCGGCGGGCGGCCTGCCTCCCTTCAAACCGGGCTTCACCGCGGGCTCGATCAACAACAGCGCCGGGCGCTACTCCCCCTTCTATATGCGCCTCACCCGCCAAGACGGAGAACAGGACATGACCAAGTTCTCCACGACCCTGCCCCCGGGCATGGTCGGCAAGATAGCCGGGCTCTCCAAATGCCCCGAGGCCCAGATCGCCGCCGCCCGGACGAAGAGCGGCCGCCAGGAGCTCGCCTCCCCGAGCTGCCCCCCAGGCTCGAAGATCGGCCGCACCCTGGCCGGAGCAGGGGTCGGCTCCCAGCTCACCTACGTGCCCGGCAGCCTCTACCTGGCCGGGCCGATCGGCGGGGACCCGCTCAGCGTGGTGGCGATCACCCCGGCCCTCGCCGGGCCCTTCGACGCCGGCACGGTCGTCGTCAGGGTCGCGCTGACGCTCAACCCCATAACCGCCGAAGTCGAAGTCGACGGCTCCCACTCCGAACCGATCCCCCACATCCTCAAGGGCATCGTCTTGAAGCTCCGCGACCTGCGCGTCTACGCCGACCGCCCCAACTTCACGCTCAACCCGACCTCCTGTCAGCCCTCGAGCACGCGGGCCACCCTATTTGGCAGCTTCCTCGACGTCTTCAACCCCGCTGATGACGTCCCGGCCTCCTTGGCGTCCCGCTTCCAGGCGGCCGATTGCGCCGCCCTCGGCTTCAAGCCGGGACTCCGCTTCCGCCTCAAGGGCGGCACCAAACGGGGCGATCACCCGGCCTTTGAAGCGGTGGTCACGCCGCGAGCGGGGGATGCCAACTTCAAGAGCGCCGTGGTCACCCTGCCGCGCTCGGCCTTCCTCGACCAGGCCCACATCCGCACGATCTGCACCCGCGTGCAGTTCGCGGCCAAGAGCTGCCCGGCGGGATCGATCTACGGAAAAGCCACCGTGCAGACGCCGCTGCTTGACGAACCGCTCTCGGGCCCGGTCTACCTGCGCTCCTCCAACCACAACCTGCCCGACCTCGTGGTTGCCCTGCACGGCATCGTCGACATCACCGTCTCGAGCCGCATCGACTCCCACAAGGGCGGCATCCGCAACAGCTTCGAAGCGGTCCCCGACGCACCATTCTCGCGCTTTGAGCTGAGCCTCCCCGCCGGCAAAAAGGGTCTGATCGTCAACAGCCGCGATCTCTGCGCGCACGACTCCCGCGCGACGGTGCGCTTCACCGGGCAAAACGGGAAGCCCGACAACTTCAGTCCCCTGGTGCGGGCCACCGGCTGCGCCAAAGGTGGCTCGAAGCAGCGCCGATCTAGCAAGCGCTGAGAGCGTCTCCTCGCCTGTCGGAGCCCTTCTGCGCGCCGATCCGCGCACCGCACCGATCGACGCGCGCGCAAGATGCTCCGACACGATTTCCAGGCATGAAGTCCCACGCTACCTTCAACTGGATCTCGATCGCTTCAGCTTTCTTGACCGACCACCACCAAGCGGTTATCGCTTGTTGTGTCTCCCAACACCGGGACACAACGACAACCGAAGGGAAGCAAATGATGATTCGGAACCTAAAGATCCTCGGTCTTGCCCTGGCTGCGGTCTGCGCGATAGGCGCGGTGGCGTCCTCAGCAGCTTTGGCAAATGTCAATTACTGGTTTGTCGCGCCCGGATCGGCTTGGACGCTCCTGAGCGGATCGCAGTCGGGCTCATTCAACGACAGATTCAAGGTTGACGGCGTAGTGGGTGGCGTCGAAGGAATCACCAAGTGCGAAACCTCGTCGTACGCCGGAGCCACCAGTGCGACAACAACGACGACAATGACTCTGGCGCCGGAATACAAAAACTGCGAACTGGAACCGTTCGGGCAAGCTACTGTCACGATGAACGGCTGTGAATACGTGATCCACACCGATCCACTGGGTGGTAAAACAAGCAGCTACGACACCGTTACGACAATCGAATGCCCGACCGGGAAAGAAATCACAATCGAAGCAAAAATTGGGGGAATCCTGAAGTGCACCGTCCATATCGAGCCGCAGAATTTGGGCACAGGTATCGTGCTCTCAAACACTTCTGGCAGCGGTTTTAGTGCCACGATCAATTTTTCCAACGTCAAGTACACCCAAACAACTGGCACCTCGGGCGTCAGCAGGTGCTCAACGACGACGACAACAAGCAATGGCGTGTACACCGGCGCAGCGACGATCACCGGTAAAGACACAGTAAACAACGCGGTGCCTATCGCGGCGGAAGGCGAACCACAAGCTCAGGAATTCCACGCAGAAGCCGAAGACACGACGATCATCGGAGAAGCCACGGCAACGGAAGAATTCGTCGTCAATGCGGGAACCGCCAAATGCACGGAATCGGTCTACAAAGGGACAATGAAAGGGAAAATCGTTTCGGAAGTCACGTTGGCTCCGGAATATGGGGGTTGCACCGCATTTGGTTTCTCCAGCGCTGAAGTCAAGGTGAATGGATGCACCTACGTCTTCAAGAGCGGAGAAGAAATTTCCATGAAACGAGAGGGCAAACTGGACATTGCGTGTCCGGAAGGAAAAGCGATTGAAATCGTCGCGAAGAAACTCGGCCTGACCAAGTGCGTGGTCACAATTGGCGCCCAGACGGGCCGCACCGCCGTGACATACACAAACGAAGGATCGGGAAGCACCCGTGACGTTAAGTTTGACCTTGGCATCACCGGGCTCAAATACACCCAGGATGTCGGTGAAGGCCTGGGCAAATGCTCGGCCGGCACCTTTGAAACCGGGCAGTACAACGGTACGGCGACAGTGATAGCCGAAAACTCGGAAAAAAAACAGGTTGGATTCTGGGTCGAATAACTGCAAAATTGAGCTGACGTTTACTCGAGGGCCGGGGAGAAATCCCGGCCCTCGACTCCTTTTCGAGCGCCCTATACGCCGATTTGCGCACCGCACGGATCGACGCGCGCGCGAGACGCTCTGACACGATTTCCAGGCAAGATGCCCGCGTTACCTTCAGCTGAACCCGAAGCAGACATTAATCGCTCCAGCTTCCTTGACCGGCCACCACAAAGCGGCTATCGCTTGTCGTTTGTCTCTCCACACCGGGACGCAACGACAATCGAAAGGAAGCAAGATGATTCGGAACCTAAAGATCCTCGGCCTTGCCCTTGCTGCGGTCTGCGCGATGGGTGCAGTGGCGGCCTCAGCAGCCTCGGCGAACGCCAACTACTGGTTCACATCCGGTGCCGATTCAGAAGATTGGTTGGTTCTGAAAGGAGAACAAGCCGCTGGAACGCAGGATGAATTCAGAGTGGACGGAGTAGTTGGCGGCGCTGTAGGTATCCTCAAATGCGAAAAAACGACATACACCGGGAGCAGCACCGCAACAACATCGACGACAGTCACGCTTTCAGCGGTATACGACAACTGCCCACTGGAACCGTTCGGTCAGGCTACCATTACGATGAACGGCTGCACGTACGTGATCCACACCGACCCGCTGGGTGATACAACAAACGGTGAATACGACACCAACACGACAATCGAATGCCCCGCCGGGAAGGAAATCACAATCGAATCAAAAATCGGCGGCATCCTGAAGTGCACGGTGCACATCGAGCCGCAGACCCTGGGCACAGGCATCGTGGTGACAAACGAAGGTTCCGGCACCACCGCCGATCTCTTGGCGCACGTCAATTTCTCCAACGTCAAGTACACGCAGACAACCGGCACCTCTGGAGCCAGCAGGTGCACGACGACCGGAACAACAACCAATGGCGTCTACAAAGG
Organism: uncultured Solirubrobacterales bacterium; assembly: GCA_963706605.1. GTDB lineage: Bacteria > Actinomycetota > Thermoleophilia > Solirubrobacterales > 70-9 > VRUE01. The sequence continues at coordinate 464,208 of OY970165.1, read as the reverse complement.
CACAACGACAATCAAGGGTTTCAAAACAGGAATCGGGGGTGCGCAGGTACGCATCTCGATGTCTACATGAACTCACCTGCTCACGGCACTTGAGCTGTGCTGTGAAGAGAGGCCGCAAAGGTCCGATAAGAAAGGGCCGGGAGGAGATCCCGGCCCTTCATGCTCTCCGAGCATGGGCTATGCGCCGATCCGCGCACCGCACAGATCGACGCGCGCGCGAAAGGCTCTGACACGATTTCCAGGCATGAAGTCGCACACTGCCTTCAAGTGGGTATCTATTGCTCCGACTTCCTTGACCTAGGTAGGCATCTCGATGTCTACATGAGCTCACCTGCTCACGGCACTTTGAGCCGTGAAGAGAGGGCCGCAAAGGTCCGATGAGAAAGGGTCGGGAGGAGATCCCGGCCCTTCATGATCCCCGAGCAGGCCTATGCGCCGATCCGCGCACCGCACAGATCAGCGCGCGCGCAAAATGCTCCAGCACGATTTCCAGGTAAGACTTTCGCGGGTGGTCCAATCGTATGAGGCGTTGACCCGAAATACCTCAAGCGCCCTTGACCGGAGCCGGCGAGGGGCTATCGCTTGTCGTGTCCCACACCGGGACATATCGACAAGCGAAAGGAGCAAAGAGATGATTCGCAATCTGAAGATCCTCGGCCTCGCCCTGGTAGCGGCCTGCGCAATGGGCGTGGTGGCGGCTTCGGCAGCCTCGGCGAACGCCGACTACTGGTTCACAGCGCCTGGATCGGACTGACGATCCTGAGCGGATCGCAGGGCGTGGCCCCCGATGAATTCCAGGTGGTAGGAATAACAGGGGGAGCCAAAGGTATCCTCAAATGTACCGCCCTAAATTACAAAGGCTCGACCAGCGCCACAACAACCACGACAATCACGTTGGAACCAGAATACACTGGATGTGTACTGGAACCGTTCGGTAAAGCAACCGTAAACCCCAAACGGCTGCACCTACGTGATACACACCGACCCTCTAGGTGATACAACAAACGGCAACTACGATACCGTTACGACAATCGAGTGCCCGACCGGAAAAGAAATCACAATTGAAGCGAAAGTCCGCGGCGTTATCAAGTGCACGGTCCACATCGAGCCGCAGAACCTAGGCACAGGAGTAACGCTTACGAACAGCATCGGGGGCGGATTCTCAGCTGTGTTCAATTTCACCACGATCAAGTACACGCAGACAGCAGGCACGGGTCCGGGTGCATGTTCATCCGAGGCAACACGAGGCGACGGCGTCCACAGCGGCTCGGCGATGATCACTGGCAAAACCACAGGTGGTGCAGCGGTAGCCATCAATGCCTCGACATAGTCTCGAACTAGCCTCTCGAATTGGTTAGGACCCATTCCTCATGGGCAGAAGGGCCGGGAGAGATCCCGGCCCTTTCTGCGATCTGGGCACACCTATTCGCCGATTCGTGCACCGCACCGATCGACGCGCGCGCGAAAGGCCCCAACACGATTTCCAGGCATGATGCCGCGCCGGCTTCAGCTGATACCCGACGCAGACATCAATTGCTCCAGCTTCCTTGACCGACTAAAACCAGGCGGTTATTGCTTGTCATGTCCCACACCGGGACGCAACGACAACGAAAGGAACAAGAGAGATGATCCGCAATCTAAAAATGCTCGGCCTCTCCCTGGTCGCGGTCTGCGCGATGGGCGCGGTGGCAGCCTCGGCAGCCTCGGCGAATGCCAACTACTGGTTCACAATGTCCGGATCGGATTGGACGGGCCTGAGTGCATCGCAGGTTCCAGGGGCTTTCTATGAAACAAGATTTGACGGTATAGTTGGTGGCTCTCCGGGCGTAGTCAAATGTGAAAAATCGACGTCAAGTGGGTCAACCAGTGCAACAACAACGACGACACTCACGCTGTCAACACAGTATTCAGGCTGTGGATTGGAACCATTCGGCAATGCCGTGATCAATACGAACGGCTGCCTGTGGGTGATTCATACCGATCCGCTGGGTGATACAACAAATGGCGAATACCATGCTGTTTCGACAGTCGAGTGCCCCACTGGAAATGAAGTCACAGTCGAAGCCAAGATAGGCGGCGTTACCAAGTGCATCATCCACATCGAGCCACAGAATCTGGGCACAGGAACCGTAGTGACACAGAACACGCCTCACCTCCTGGTCCATATCAACTACGCGATTGTCAAGTACACGCAGACAGAAGGTACGGGTGCTGGCCGGTGTACGACGACGGCGACAACAAACAATGGCGTTCTCAACGCTACAAAAACACTTTCGGGTGTGGGCACAAACGGACAGCCTGTGAATCTGTCTGTTTCAACATAGAGCCCTTCTAGCGAGGTAATCCAAAGGGGCGGGACGCGGTTGGGAGTATAGGGCCGGGAGCGATGCCCGGCCCTATCGCCCTGCTGCGGTTGGGCCAGCTGTGTCCGTAGACTCCCCCTATGGCTGTGGAACCCGGAGCGACCGAGAAGCCGCGTGAGGAGCGCGAGGACGAGTTCAAGACTCTCTCGGGTCGGCTGATTGAGCCGCTTTACGGCCCGGCGGATGCTCCAGCCGATCCTGAGGTCGAGGTCGGCGAGCCGGGGTCTTATCCCTTCACGCGTGGCCCTTATGAGTCGATGTATCGGGGGAAGCTCTGGACGATGCGGCAGTTCGCAGGCTTTGGCACGGTCGAGGAGACGAATGAGCGCTTCCACTATTTGCTCGACCACGGGCAGACGGGGCTCTCTACTGCCTTCGACATGCCGACGTTGATGGGCTACGACTCCGACCACGTTCGCAGCCTCGGCGAGGTTGGCCGCGAGGGAGTCGCAGTCGACAGCCTCGACGACATGGAGCAGCTCTTCGAGGGGATTCCGCTCGGCGGCGTCACCACCTCGATGACGATCAACGCGCCGGCGGCGATCTTGCTCGCCTTCTACGTCCTGGTCGGGGAGAAGCAAGGGGTGCCGGCCGAGAAGCTAGGCGGCACGATCCAGACCGACATCCTCAAGGAGTACATCGCCCAGAAAGAGTGGTGCTTCCCGATCGAGCCGGCGATGCGTCTGGTCACCGACATGATCGAGTGGTGCTCGCGGGAGATGCCGCGCTGGCACCCTGTCTCGATCTCCGGCTACCACATCCGTGAGGCGGGCTCGACCGCGCAGCAGGAGCTTGCCTTTACGCTCAAGGACGGCTTCACCTATGTCGAGCGGGCGCTTGAGCGCGGCCTCGACGTCGACGAGTTCGCCCCCCGTCTCTCCTTCTTCTTCAACGCCCACATCGACTTCTTCGAGGAGATCGCCAAGTACCGGGCGGCGCGGCGGATCTGGGCGCGGGAGATGCGCGACACCTACGGCGCCAAGCGCGAGGAGTCGATGCGGCTGCGCTTTCATGCGCAGACCGCCGGTGTCTCGCTGACCGCCCAGCAGCCGCTCAACAACGTCGTCCGCACCTCGATGGAGGCGCTGGCGGCGGTGCTCGGTGGTACCCAGTCTCTGCACACCAACTCCTTCGACGAGGCGTTGGCGCTGCCGACCGAGGAGGCGGTGCGGGTGGCGCTGCGCACGCAGCAGGTGATCGCCTTTGAATCGGGCGTCGCCAACACGCCCGACCCGCTCGGCGGCTCCTGGTTCGTCGAGAAGCTGACCGACGAGATGGAGCAGGCCGCGTATGAGTACTTCGCCCGAATCGACGAGCTGGGGGGGATGGTCGAGGCGATTCGCCGCAACTTTCCCCAGCGCGAGATCGCCGACGCCTCCTTCACCTACCAACGCGAAGTCGACGAGCGCAAGCGGATCGTCGTCGGCGTCAACGACTTCGTCCAGGAGGACGAGGAGGAGACGCCGATCCTGCGCATCGACCCGACACTGGAACGCAAGCAGACCGACCGCCTGGCGGCGACCCGCGCCAGCCGCGACGGGGCCGCGGTCGAGGCGGCTCTCACCGAGCTGAAGAGCGTCGCCGCCGGCGAGGCCAACCTGATGCCGCCGATCATCGCCGCCGCCCGCGCCCGCACCACCGAGGGCGAGATGATCTCCGCCCTGCAAGAGGTCTTCGGCACCTACACCGAGTCGCCGGTTTTCTGAGGGCGTGTCCTTCGATCGGCGCGCGCGCCGATCGGCGCGCGCGCCGAGTCCCCATTCGCTCCCTGCAGGGGAAACGGAGCGCCCAATTGCCTTCCGGTTGCGGCAATGGACCCCGACTTGGATCTGGGCTCACCATCTGGTATTGGTGGCGTGAGACCACCACTGGTCGAGGAAGCAATTTAGGGGGAGAGGCTAGAAGGCAATGTACCGAATGAGGTTCCTGGCCAAATTGTCGCTCCTTGCCGTCGTGGGGGCCGTCTCGATTGGCAGCACGGTGGTTCCGCATGCGTCTGCGGCGGGGCCGTTCTGGTTTGCATCTGATGGTGATTGGACCAAGCTGGAAGGGTCCCAGCTCAATTCGGACGAATATCGCTTTGACGGCACCCTAGGCTTCGGTGGGGTGTTCAATTGCTCCTTTATCGAATACGTGGGATCAACCAGCACGACAACATCGAGCACAATGACGTTGATTCCAAAATATTCCGGATGCACTGTCGAACCGTTTGGAAGCGCCACTGTGAGTACCAATGGTTGTCAGTTCGTGTTTCATGCGGGCACCAGCACAGGCACGGGATTTTTTGACGCTGAAATGACAATCGCATGCCCAGAAGGCAAAGACATCACAATTGTCGCCAAAGTCGGCGGCATAACGAAGTGCACGATTCACGTTGAGCCGCAGAACCTCGGAACGGGCGCAGAAATCGGAAACGAAGAATTCCTCGGGGTCAAAAACATCGTCGTCCTGCTCGGCTTCGTGAACCTCAAGTACACGCAGACAGAAGGCAGCGGTCTCGGTAAATGCACGACGACTTCGACAACAAGCAATGGATTCCTCAACGGGGGCTTGCGGCTCCTGGGCTTCAACACAGTGAATGCACGGACAGCGATCGCCGTAGGATAGAAGTTCGACGCTGGTCGACAGCCGGCTTCCCTCGCCTCGGCCGAGACCGCTGTGGGCATCATGTCCGGGGAGCCAATGAGGTTCTCGCGACACGCCGGATCGGAGCAGCGTTACGGTCTCGGGGCGCCGCTGCGCTTTGTGGAAGCCGCCGATCTCACTCGCGGAAGGCCACAGGATCTGACCGGTAGTGCCCAACGCCGGCTCGCCCAAGCGGCTCCGGCGCTAGGCTTCGCAGCCGATGGAGGCCGCAACCGCCCGCAAGATCCGTGTCGTCGTCGCCAAGCCCGGCTTGGACGGGCACGATCGCGGCGCCAAGATCATCGCTCGGGCGCTGCGCGACGCCGGCATGGAGGTGATCTACACCGGTCTGCACCAGACGCCGGAGCAGATCGCCGAGACGGTGATCCAGGAGGACGCCGATGCGGTCGGCCTCTCGATCCTCTCCGGCGCCCACATGACGCTGGTGCCGCGGGTGGTCGCGCTGCTCGCCGAGCAGGGCGTCGACGACGTCCTGGTCACGGTCGGCGGCACGATCCCGGCCGAGGACATCCCCGAGCTGAAACAGCTCGGCGTCGCCGCGGTCTTCACGCCCGGAGCGGGAACCGACGAGATCGTCGAGTTCATCCGCGCGGGCGCCGAAGAGCGCCACGAGCGCGACCAAGCGTGATAGAGCTCACGCCGAATAGCACACGTCCACGTGTATAGATAGACTGATTGACTGGTCAGTCAACCCGCCTGAAGCAACAGCCAAGGAGGCTCGAACTTGAAGATCTGCGTCCTGGTCAAGGAGGTACCGGACGCCGCCGTCCAGAAGCGAATCGACCCCGAGACGATGCGCATGGACCGCAGCGGCGAGAAGAACCTCAACCCCTTTGACACCCACGCCATAGAGGCCGCCATGCAGATCAAGGAGGGCGGCGCAATCCCGGTCGAGGAGGTCGTCGCCGTGACGATGGGCCCCGACTCCGCCGTCCGTGCGCTGCACAAGGCGGTCGCGCTCGGCGCCGACCGCTCGGTGCACCTTTCCGACGATGCCCTCTCGGGTTCCGACGTATGCGCGACCGGCTACTCGCTGGCGAAAGTGCTCGAGTCCGAGAGCCCGGACCTGGTGCTGCTCGGCCAGCAGTCCGATGACGGCGAGTGCTACACGATCGGCGCCGTCGTCGCTGACCACCTGCAGATGCCCTCGCTGACGCAGGTGATCAAGATCGACGTCACCGACGGCAAGCTGCGCTGCGAGCGCCAGGCCGAGTACGGCTACGACACGGTCGAGGTCGAGCTACCCGCCGTGATCAGCGTCGGCGACGCGATCAACGAGCCCCGCTACCCGAGCCTCAAAGCGATCATGGGGGCGAAGAAAAAACCGCTTGACGGCAAGGCGACCGCCGACGTCGGCATCGACGGCGGCATGGTCGGCTCCGCCGGCTCCAAGACGACGGTCCTCGCGCTCAACCCGCCGCCCCCTAAGGAGGCCGGCGAGATCATCGAGGACGAGGACACCAACGAGACGGTCGAGAAGATCGTCGCCTGGCTCGACGAGAGGAAGCTGATCTAGATGGCAGGCATTCTGGTTTACGCCCTCCACGACGACGAGGGCAACTTCAACAAGAACTCGCTCGGGGCGATCTCCGAGGCGGCCAAGCTGGCCGGTGAAATCGGCGGCGAGGCCGCGGCCCTGGTGGTCGGCGATATCGCCGACGACGCCTGCGCCTCGCTCGGCAACTGGGGCGCGGCGAAGGTCTACCGGGCCAAGAGCGTCCCCGAGGGTCTCGCCCAGCCGATCGTCGACGCGATGGCCAAGGTGATCCAGGACGAGGGCTTCGGCTACGCGCTGTTCGGCGGTGGCCTGCTCGGCTTCGAGATCGGCGCCGGTCTGACCGCTCGACTCAACGCCGGCGTGACGATGGAGGTGACGCAGGTCAAGGTGCAGGACGGCAAGCTGGTCGTCGAGCGTCCGATCCTGCAGGACTCCCAGATCGCCGACGTCGGCTACGTCAGCGAGCCGGGGATCATCATCGGCCGCCTCAACGCATTTGACGCCAAGGAGGGCGACGGCAGCGCCGAGGTCGTCGATGTCGACGTCGAGCTTTCGGCCTGGTCGACCAAGGCGACGCTGGTTCAGCGCGGCGAGCAGCGCGGCGCCGACGTCAACATCGAGGACGCCGACATCCTCGTCGGCGGCGGTCGCGGCCTCGGCGCAGCCGAGGGCTTCAAGCAGTGCGAGGAACTGGCCGAGGCGATGGGCGGGGCGGTTGCCGCGACCCGCGCCGTGGTCGACGCCGGTTGGTACCCCTACGCGGCCCAGATCGGCCAGACCGGCAAGACGGTGGCGCCGAAGCTCTACCTGGCTGCCGGGATCTCCGGCGCGATCCAGCACAAGGTCGGGATGCAGAGCTCGGAGAACATCCTCGCGATCAACAAGGATCAGAACGCGCCGATCTTCGAGTTCTCGGACCTCGGCGTGGTCGGCGACCTGCACAAGATCGTCCCCAAGCTGACCGAGGCGATCAAGGCGAAGAAGGGCGGCTGAGCCAGAGGCTCGGCCGCTGCAAAGGAGCGTAGAAGATGCCTGCCGTCAAGCCCATCGAGTTCCCGCCGCCGTTCGACTCGGCCGACGTGATCGGTCCCCCGACCGATCCCGCGGAGGACCGGATCGAGGTCGGGATCGCGATCGTCGGGGGTGGGCCCGCGGGCCTCGCTTGCGCCAACAAAGTGATGCAGCTGCTGGAGAACGAGCCGGAGCTGACCGAGAAGCTGGGCGAAGTCCCGGTCGCGGTGATCGAGAAGGGCAAAGTCGCCGGCGCCCACCTGCTTTCCGGGGCGAACGTCGACCCCTCGGCGCTGACGAGGCTGTTCCCCGAGATGGATCCGGCCGATTGGCCGGCGGTCTACCAGGAGGTGACCAAGGACGCCACCTACTTCCTCACCTCCAAGGCGGCGATCCCGCTGAAGCCGCCGCCGCCGAACTTCCGCAAAGAGGGCACCTACACGCTCTCGGTCTCGAAACTGGGCCGCTTCCTCGCCGAGAAAGCCGAAGAGGCAGGCGTCTACATCCTCTCCGAGACCGCGGCGACCAAGCTGCTGGTCGAGGACCGGATCGTCAAGGGCGTGCGCTCGGGCGACCGCGGCCGCGGCAAGGAGGGTGAGGAGCTGGGCAACTTCGAGCCGGGCTCCGACGTCGTCGCCAAGGCGACGGTCCTTGCTGAGGGCACGATCGGTCACCTCACCTACGCCGCCTACGACTACTTCGACATGCACGGCTCCGATCCACAGGCATGGGAGCTCGGGGTGAAGGAGATCTGGGAGGTGCCGAAGCCGCTCGACCGCGTCATCCACACGCTGGGTTGGCCACTGCGCTGGAGCCCGAAGTACAAGGAGGCCGGCGGCAGCTTCATCTACCCGATGGGAGAGGACAAGGTCTGCTTCGGCCTGGTCGTCGGACTCGACTACACCGACGCCACCTTCAGCGTCCACGACGCCGTGCAGCTGTTCAAGACCCATCCCTTCATCAAGAAGATCCTCGCGGGCGGCAAGCGGGTCGGCTGGGGAGCGAAGACGATCCCCTCGGGCGGCTACTGGGCGCTGCCGAAGCGTTTCTCGGTGCCCGGCATGGTGGTCGCCGGCGACGCCGCCGGGATGGTCAACATCGCCGAACTCGCCGGTGTCCACTACGCGATGCACGCCGGCATGTACGCGGCGGAAGCGATCGTCGACTCGCTCAAGCAGGACATCGGCTCGGTCAATTTCGAGGCCTACGACGAGAAGATCCGCGGCTCGGTGATCGAGAAGGACCTCTACCGATCGCGCAACATGAAGCAGCCGCTCTCGAAAGGGCTGATCTTCGGCGGCATGATGGGCTCGGCGATGGTCGCCACCAAAGGCGCCTTCCCCGGTGGTCACTGGAAGGTCGAGGACAACGCCGAGCCGGCGATGCACCTCGGCAATGCCGCCGACAAGTACCCCAAGCCCGACAACGAGCTGACCTTCAACAAGCTCGACTCGGTCTTCCTCTCCGGCAACGCGACCCGCGACGATGCTCCCAACCACGTCCGCATCCAAACCAGGGTGCCGCGCGAGATCGCCCAGACCTGGGTCTCGATGTGCCCGGCCCAGGTCTACGAGATCCCCGACGAGCAGCTGGAGAACGGCGCCGCCGAGGTCGACGTCCACGTCACCGCCTCCAACTGCGTCCAGTGCGGCGCGATCACCGCCAAGGGCGGCCGCCTGACGCTGCCCGAGGGCGGCGACGGGCCGCTGTACCAGGAGACGTAGCCGAGACGTCTCAGTATTGGCGCAATCCGCGCGCTACGTGTGCGTTCCGGCTGTCTACGGTCGGGCGATGCTTGTCATCGGCTCATTAGCAGGCAATGCTGCGACCGACACGGGATTTGTCGCTGCGTCGATTGCCGTATTCGGGTTCTTGCTGCATGTGGCGCCTGCCTTGTCAGATGCGCCTGAGCTCCGGATCCGCCGGGCGACTATCGGTGGAGGTCTGCTTGGCTTTTGCTGGGCTGTCGGCATGATTGTTTTGTCTGCATTGATCGACTAGAATGTGGACATGACCGAACTGAAGGCAATGGGGCTCATTGGCACGGGGCTTCTGCTTCTGTCGTTTGTCGTGGATGTCGTCCTTTTGAAGATGGACGCCAGTGGCGAAGCGTTTGTGATTTCGCTTGCTGTGTTCGGCGTGATCGCCAGCTTGGCAACCAACCAGGTGATCAAGCACTACACGGCGGTTGACGAGCGCCGTGAGCGCGAAGAAATCTTGCTGCGATAACCGCTGGGCAGGCGCAGTAGCGTCCCGACCGTGCTGGCGCTGGGAATAGTCGCGGCGGTTGGGGCCTCCTGCCTCTACAACACTTCGATCGCGCTGCAGGCGCTGGAGGCTCGGGAGGTGCCGGGAGAGCACTCGCTGCGGGTCTCGCTGATCGGCAGGCTGGTGCGGAACCGGCGCTGGTTGGGGGCGACGGCGCTGGGGCTGGTCGGCTGGCCCTTGGAGATCGTGGCGCTGCTGTTGGCGCCGCTGACGGTCGTGCAGCCGTGCCTGGCCAGTGGCTTGATCCTGTTGCTCTGGCTGGGGGCGACCAGGTTGGGGGAGAGGCCCGGTCGGCGGGAGTGGACGGCAGTGACGGCGATAGTGCTCGGCGTGGCCGGGGTCGCCTGGGCGGCGCCGGACCGCACCACCGACCACGCGGGGACGGCGGCGATCGCGCTGGCGCTGGCGCTGCTGGCGATCCCCATCGCCGCGCCCTACGTGCTGCGGGGGCGGGCTGCCGCCTTCGGCACGCTTGCCGTGATCAGCGCCGGCTGCGGCTACGCCTGGACCGCGATCGCGAGCAAGCTGCTCACCGACGAGCTCGCCGCCGGCGCGATCCTGGTTGCGGTCGCCTGGCTTGCCACGGCGGCGGCTTCGGAGGGCCTGGCGCTGCTCAGTGAGATGAGCGCCCTGCAACGCCGTGCCGCCACCCACGTGGCGCCGACGATGTTCGCCGTTCAGGTCCTGGTCCCGGTGCTTTTGGCGCCGCTGATCTTCGGCGAGTCGTGGGCCGCCACGCCGCTCGGCGGGGTCGCCCTCGTCGCCTTCATGGCGCTCGCCGTCGCCGGCACGGTTCTGCTCGCTGGATCGCGCAGCGTCGGGGCCGTCATCACGGCTGCCCATGCCGACGATTGATCCGCTTTCGCTGGTAGCCTGACGCGGCTCTTGTCACCAGTCAGCCCCCCGCTCGACGCGAGCAAGTTCGCGATCGGCTTCGATCATCGCGACCGGGCCCGCCTGTTCGATCTCTGGACCGAGGTGCTCGACTCCGAGCAGTGGTCGGAGGGCCTCATGCTGGAGGCCTTCGAGCGGCGCTGGGCGGAGTGGAACGGCCTGTCCAGCTTGGGGTTGTCGAGCTGGGCCGGAGGCGCCCTCGCCGCGCTGGAGTTCGCCGGGGTGCGGGGTGAGACCGTGCTCTGCCCGTCCAACACCTTCATGGCGACGCCGCTGGCGGCGATCAAGGCGGGCGCCGAGGTCGAGTTCGTCGATTGCAACCGCAGCGATCTCTGCATGTCGTTCGAGGATTTCGAGGCGAAGGCCGAGCGCCTGAAGCCGAAGGCCGCGATCCTCGTCCACATCGGTGGCCACATCGCCTTCGACTCCGAGCGGATCGCCGCCTACTGCCGCGAGAATGGGATCTTCCTGCTCGAGGACTGCGCCCACGCCCACGGCGCCGGGTGGGGTGGACGCAAGCCGGGCAGTTTCGGCGATGCCGGCGTCTACTCGCTCTACGCGACGAAGACCGTCTCCACCGGCGAGGGCGGCGTGCTCGTCTCCTCGACCCCCGAGCTGATCGAGTTCGCGGCCAAGTTCCGCAACTACGGCAAGTTCGAGCACGAGGTCGACGGGCTCAACTTCCGGATGAGCGAGTTCACGGCGGCGCTGGGCCTGGTGCAGGCCGACCGCATGGAGGAGATCGTCGCCTGGAAGAACGAGTACGCGCGCGAGCACCTCGACCCCCTGCACCCGGCGCGGCTCGAGCTGCCCGAGGGGATGACCTCCGGCTTCTACAAGTACCTCGTCTTCGATCCGATCGAGAAGTCGACGGGGCGTGTCTACGAAGAGCCCTGTCACCGGATCATGGGCCGCGCCGACGAGCTTCCCAACACCGACTGGGTGGCCGAGAACCACTGGTGCGTGCCGCTCTACTACCGGCCCGAGAGCCGCGCGGAGGAGGCGTCATGAGAGTCCTGGTCACCGGCGGCGGCGGCTTCATCGGCTCGCATGTGGTCGACCGGCTGATGGAGGACGGGCACACACCCCGGATTTTCGACCTCAGCGCCTCGCCCTACCACTCGCCGCTCGAAGTCGAGACCTTCACCGGCAGCATCACCGACCCCGCCAACCTCGACCTGGCGATGCGCGACTGCGACGCGGTGATTCACCTGGCGGCGGTCGCCGACGTCGCCCACGTCCACGCCGATCCGGTCCTCGCCGAGGAGGTCAACACGCGCGGCACGCTCAACGTGCTCGAGGCCGCCTGCCGGGCGGAGGCAGGCCGGGTCGTCTACGGCTCGACCACCTGGGTCTACAGCGACTGCACGGAGCAGGCGGTCAGCGAGGAAACTCTGATCCCCGCCCCCCGCCACCTCTACACGGCGACCAAGCTGGCCGGCGAGACCTACTGCGCCGGCTACGCGGAGCTGTTCGAGCTGGAGTCGACGGTGCTGCGCTTCGGCATCCCCTATGGGCCGCGCGCCCGCGCCGCCGGCGTCGTCGCCAAGTTCACCGACCTGGCGCTGGAAGGCAAGGCGCTGACGATCGCCGGCGACGGCAGCCAGTGCCGCAGCTTCATCTACGTCGAGGACCTCGCCGCCGGCATCGTCGCGGCGCTCGCCCCGGAGGCCGCCAACCGCACCTACAACCTCTCCGGCGAGGAGGTGGTGACGATCCTGGAGATCGCCGAGACCGTGCAGGAGATGACCGGTGGCTGCGAGATCGTCCACACGCCGCCCCGCCCCGGCGACTTCCCCGGCAAGGAGATCTCCAACGCGCGGGCGCTGGAGGAGATCGAGTGGAAGGCCGAGACCAGCTTCCGCGAGGGTGTCCGCAAGTACGTCGAGTGGGTGCGGGGGAGTACCCGTGCCCCCGACCCGGTGCCCGGCAAAAAACCGTCGCTGAACGGCAACGGCCACGCCGCCGGCGCGCTGCTCGCCGGCGCCGCGGGCTCGGAGGAGCGGCCGCCGCGGGCCCTGGTCCTCACCGCCGACATCGGCGAGGGGCACGACCTGCCGGCGCGGATCATCAAGGCCGACCTCGAGCAGGAGATACCCGGTGCCGAGGTGGAGATCGCCAACGGCCTCGAGGCGATGGGCCGGATCAGCTCCTCGGTGGCCCGCGACGGCTCCCGCTTCACCTTCCGCTGGATGCCGTGGCTGTTCGACCTTCAGGTACTGGCTGATCACCAGGTTCGCGCCGACCCGTTGGCTCATGCACCACCTCAGCTACGCGCTCGGCAGCCGCGGCCTGATGCGGATGATCGAGAAGCACGAGCCCGACGTCATCGTCTCCACCTACCCCGGTGTGACCGCCGTCCTCGGCATGCTGCGTGAGAATCGCCGCCTGCTCGTACCGGTGCACTCGGCGATCACCGACCTCGCCGGGTTGCGCTACTGGGCGCATCCGGGCATCGATCTTCACTACGTCACCCACCCGGAGTCGATCGAGGAGGTCGAGCGGCTGGTCGGCCCCGGCAGCGTCGAGTGGATGCGGCCGCCGATCTCACGCGACTTCCTGATGCCGCGCACCCGCCGCGACGCCCGCCAGGCTCTGGGGGTCCCCGCCCACGCCCGCGTCGTCCTCGTCTCGGGCGGCGGCTGGGGGATCGGTGATCTGGAGGGGTCGATCGACTCGGCGCTCTCCACCGAGGACACGCTCGTCGTCTGCATCACCGGGCGCAACGAGCCCGCTCGCGAGAAGCTGGAGCAGCGCTACGCCGACAGCGAGCGGGTGCGGGTGCTCGGTTTCACCGAGCAGATGAGCGACTGGATGGCGGCGGCCGACGCGATGGTCCACTCGACCGCCGGGCTCACCGTCCTCGAGGCTCACATCCGTGGCTGCCCGGTCGTCTCCTACGGCTTCTCGGCCGGCCACCTGCGCGCCAACAACGCCGCCTTCGAGCGCTTTGGCCTGGCCGAGGTGGCGCGCTCCGAGCACGAGCTGGAGTCGGCCCTGCGCCATCTCACGCGTGAACGCCGCTCGCCCGACTCCACCTTCGCCTCGCTGCCGTCAATCGCCTCCCGCATCCTCACAGCGCGCCCACGGGTAAAGCCACAGCCGGTGTGGCGTCTGCGGATGGAGCGCGTCGCGACCGCGGTCAGCCTCGTGGCCGTCGCCGTGGTGATGCTGTTGGCGGTGATCCATCGCGAGACGCCGTATCGCGTGATCGCCAAGCCGCTCGAGAGTCGCATCCATCTCGGCAAGGACGAAGACGTAACTGCGCCCGCGCCGCAAAGCACCCAACAGGCAACCGCGCCCGTCCACAGTCCCGCCGCGAACGAAAGCCATTGATCGGCGCGTTGCTTGGCGCCGGTGTCTCGGCTGGCGCGCTCCTCCATGCTGGACCGGCGCTTGCTCCGGTCGTCCCAGGGGTTGGTCCGGCGCTTGGCATCGTGCATCGCCAGGAGGACGCCGCGGGCGTGGCGCTCACCTTTGACGACGGTCCCCACCCCGAGGGCACGCCGCTCGTGCTGGAGATCCTGCGCGAAGCCGGCGCCCCCGCGACCTTCTTCCTGGTCGGCGAGCAGGTGGTGCGGCGGCCGGCGCTGGCGGCGGAGATCGTCGCCGCCGGCCACCGGGTCGAGCTGCACTGCCACCGCCACCGCAACCTGCTGCGGCTGACCAGAAGCCAGTTCCTCGATGACGCCGAACGGGCGCGGGCGGCAATCGAGGAAGCGACCGGACAGTCGATCGTCGACCACCGGCCTCCCTATGGCATCTACAGCCGCTCCGGGCTGCGGGCGACCCGCGCACACGGCTGGCGACCGGTGCTCTGGTCGAAATGGGGGAGGGACTGGGCGCGTCGGGCAACCGCGCAATCGATTGCGCGGCGAGCGACCGCCGGCATTGGCAACGGCGACGTCGTCCTACTGCACGACGCGGACTACTACAGCGCCCCCGGTTCCTGGGCGCGCACCGCGGCGGCCCTGCCGATCATCCTCGAGGAGCTGGACAGCTGCGGGCTGAAGGCGGTTTCGCTGCGCCGTTGAGTCGGCGGCGCCAGCGTCCACTGCTCGCAACCGGCGAAGGCTTCATCGAGCCGCTGCGCCATCGCGCTGCGGGGCCGGTCCTGGTCGAAGATTTCCTTGGGCATGGCTCTCCGTCCTGTAGGGGGCGTTGAGAAAGTTTCCCCCTTCGATCAGACGAAAAAACCGCAACTAGCGGAAAATCCCCCAAACTCCGAAAAGTCTCGCTGAGACGACGATCAGCCGGCCGCAAAGGCGGCGATCTCGTCGGCCAATCGTTGCGGCTGGTCGAGCGGTACGAAGGTGCTGGAATCGGGGATCTCGACCAGGCGTGCGTTCGGCGTCTCGGTGGCCAGCCGCTTTGCGGACTCGATCGAGAAGAGGCGATCCTCGGGGGCCCAGGCGAGCAGGACCGGCAGCTCGGAGCCACGCAGCTTCTCCGCCGCCTCCAGCGTGTAGCGCTTGTTCATCCCCACGGTCACCTTCTTCGCGTCCCGTTTGACGCCGGGGTCGTGCAGCGCCGGCTCCATCCAGGAGGCGACCAGCTCGGCAGGGATCGGCTTCTTCGAGAAGGGCTTGAAGGCGGCGCGGGCGAGGGCTCCGACTCGGAAAGGCGCGGACAGCAGCGTCATCCCGCCGGGAAGCTTGGCGAGCGGCGGCATCGCCTTGAAGATTCCGGGCGGGAAGTTCTCGTAGAGGTCGCAGTTGGTGAGGACGAGGCGGCCGATCCGCTCCGGGTGGCGGGTGACGAGGACCTGCGACATCGCGCCGCCCGAGTCGTTGCCGACGATCGTCACGTCGCTCAGGTCGAGCGCCTCGAGAAAGCTCGCGATCGTCGCCGCGACCCCGTAGGGGGAGAGGTCGGCATCGGGCTTCATAGCGATCTGGTGGGCGGCGATCGGCCAGTCCGGGGCGAGGCAGCGACAGCGGTCGGAGAGGCGGTCGACGACCCCGTCCCAGAGCCGCCCGTCGACCAAGTAGCCATGGACGAAGACGACCGGCTTGCCCTCGCCGGCCTCGCGGTAACGCACGGTTCCCGCCGGCAGCTCGATCTCGTGGCGCTGGTCTGACTGGCTCATCGCGTCCTCCTTGGGTCTCTAAACCTCTTCGCGTTCGCAGTTATCCGCCCTATACGGGGATAATTGCGAACACACGTCCGCTGGAGGGGGTAAAATACATACAGACAGTATGAATGTCAAACGAACCCAGGCGGAGCGCTCGGAGGCGACGCGGAGCGCGCTGATCGAGGCGGCGCGGGCGCTCTTCGCCGAGCGCGGCTACGCCGACGTCGGCACCGAGGAGATAGTCCGCGCGGCCGGTGTCACCAGGGGGGCGCTGTACCACCATTTCGACGGCAAGCGCGACCTCTTCGAGACGGTCTACGAGCGGGTCGAGGCCGAGCTCGCGGAACGGATCGCCACAGGTGCACTTGCCTCCAACCCCAGCTCGCCGCTGGAGGCGATGCGGGCGGGCGCGGAGATGTTCCTGCAGGCCAGCACTGAGCCGGAGGCCCAGCGGATCGCCCTGCTCGACGGGCCGTCGGTGCTGGGCTGGGACCGCTGGCGGGAGATAGCGGCGAAGCACGGGCTCGGCCTGATCGAAGCCAGCCTGCAGGCTGCGATCGAGGCCGGCTCGATTCCCGACCAGCCCGTGCGTCCGCTGGCGCACGTGCTGATGGGCGCCCTCGATGAGGCGGCGATGCTCGTCGCCAGATCCGAGGATCCCGAGCGGATGCGGGCGGAAGTCGGCCGCACGCTCGACTCGCTGATCGCCGCGCTCAGCGGCGGTTAGCGGGCCCGCTGAGCCGCGTGGCGGGCACCCCGTCCTTGCGTGACTCGGACACAGCGGTGACGGTCGGCTCGAGCAGGTCGTCGTGGGCGAGGCGACGCGACTCCTTCTGCGCGTACATCCTCACGTCGGCGAGCTGCATCGCCGCCGCCACCTCGCGCTCCTCGCGGGGCACCTCTACCGTGCCCCACGAAGAGTTGACCGCATAGCCCGGCCCGGTGGCGCTCAGCGCCTGCGTCGCCGCCCTGCTCATCTGCTCGAAGCGCTCGCGCGGGCAGGTGAGGAGGACGCAGAACTCGTCGCCGCCGATTCGGTAGCCCGCTCCGTCCTGGCCGAGCGCCTGGCGGAGGGCCTTGCCGAGGCGTACCAGCAGCTCATCGCCGGCCGGATGGCCGAAGGTGTCGTTGTAGTGCTTGAAGCCGTTGAGGTCGAAGAGCAGAAGCAGAACGGGATGGTCCTCGCTGGCGTTGGCGAAGTGGGTCGGCAGGTCGACCTGCAGCCGCCCCCGGTTGCCGAGCTCGGTCAGCGCGTCGGTTCGCACCTGGTCGAGCAGCGCCTGGTTCTCCTTGTCGCTCATCGCTAGGCGGACGATCACGGCGGTCATCGTCGCCGCCCAGAGCACGGTCGAGAGGCTGCTGGTGGCGCTGAAGTACTGCATCGCGAAGAGGCCGATCATCACCGCGGCGAAGACAGCCGGGACGACGACCTCGCGGCGCCGCTCGCCCTCGGCAGGGGAGGTGATCTGGGTCGCCTCTGTGGGCTGCCAGACGGAGGCACCGAGGCAGACCGCGGAGATCAGATAGACCGGTTCGACCCAGCTCCCCCCGGGAAGAGCTTCCTCGGTCAGCTGCAGCGTGAAGGCGATGTCGGCGACGACGAGCGCCGCCAGGCCGACGAGGAGCAGCGACCAGGTGCGGCCCGGCCGCCAGCCGGTCAGGGCGACGATGCCGACCACCATCGCCAGCATCACGATGTCGCCAAGCGGGTAGGCGAGCGTCGTCGCGACCTGCAGCGTCGTGCCTTCGGTCTTGTCGGCGACGAAGTCGAAGACGAAGGCGGCGCCGAGGGCGGCGGTGCCGAGGGTGGCGATCAGGCCGTCCATCCAGAGCCGCCAGTTGATCTCGCTGGCCCTGGCCCGGACCAGCAGGGCAAGCCCGGCGTAGGCGAGCGGGTAGAAGAGCAGGTAGCCGACGTCGGCGGGGGAGGGGTAGGGGGCATTCGGGTTGCCTTCGATGAAGGCGGTCCAGTAGACCTCGGCGGCGCCCCAGACGAGAACCGCGGCGCCGATCAGCAGCCAGGCGTTGCGCTCGCGGCCGAACATCGACGCCCTGACCAGGCAGGCGACGCCGGCGCCGAGCACCACTGCGTCATAGACGATGTTGCCGATCGCGAAGTTGAGGTCGTCGCCGACGCCGAACCAGTAGTGCAGGGTGACGAGCAGGGTGCCGCCGAGCAGCAGTACGGCGAGGGCACGGCGCAGGGTCTGCGCCAATCTACCGTCGCCACTTGCTTGGGTCACCGCCATGCCTAGCTATCGGCAGCAAGAGGCCGTTTCCCAACCCTTGGGCAGGCGTGCTTGCGCACTTCTCTAGACTTGGGGGACGATGAAGGCAGGAATCCACCCCGAGTACACGCTCGCCAACGTGCATTGCTCGTGCGGAAACCAGTTCTACACGCGCTCCACGGTGGCGGATCTGCACGTCGAGCTCTGCTCGGAGTGCCACCCGTTCTACACCGGCAAGCAGAAGTTGGTCGACACCGGTGGCCGGGTCGAGCGCTTCCAGCGCCGCGCAGCCAAGCACGCCAAGGCCGGGAAGTAGGCCGTGAGCCCAGAGGTGGGCTCCCAGCAGGCTGACGCCGTCTCTCCGAACGGGGCAGACCCGCTTCGCATGCCCGATGGCGCCCTGGTCGCCAAACGCGACGCGCCGGTCGGTGGCCAGGCGGTGCTCGAGGGAGTGATGATGCGCGGCGTCTCCACCTGGGCGGTCGCCGTGCGCAACCCCGAGGGCCAGATCGAGCTCAGCTCTGAGCCCCTGGTTCCGTGGGCCAAGCGGCACCGCCTCTGGCGACTGCCCGTGCTGCGCGGCGTCGTCGCCCTCGGCGAGTCGCTGAAGATCGGCTTCCGTGCCCTCTCGATATCCGCCAACGCGCAGTTGGAGGAGGACGACGAGGGCAACAAGGAGGAAATCGGTGGCTGGGTCTGGGGGCTGACGATCGTCATCTCGATGGCCCTGGCGGTCGGCCTCTTCTTCGTCGTCCCGGTCGGGTTGACCAGCCTGATCAAGGACCAGCTCGGCTCGCCCTTTCTCTTCTGGCTGATCGAGGGGGTGCTGCGGACGGCGATCTTCATCGCCTACATCGTCGTGATCAGTCGCCTGCCGGACCTGCGCCGGGTCTTCGAGTACCACGGCGCCGAGCACAAGACGATCTCCTGTTATGAGGCCGAAGACCAGCTGGTGCCGAGTCGCGCCAAGCTCTACTCGCGCCTGCACCCGCGCTGCGGGACCAGCTTCCTGCTGATCGTCATGGTGTTGGCGATCTTCGTCTTCGCGCCGATCGGTCTGCCCGCCTGGTACTGGCTGGTGGCCTCGCGCATCCTCGGCATCCCGCTGATTGCCGGCCTCTCCTACGAGGTGATCAAGTGGGCCGGGAAGAATCGACGCAAACGCTGGGTGCGGGCCGTGATGTGGCCGGGCCTGATGCTGCAGAACCTGACCACCCGCGAACCAGACGAAGAGCAGCTGGCGGTGGCGATCGCGGCCTTGGAGAAAGTCCTGGCCGAGGAGAAGCCCCTCGAGGCCGGCGAGTCACCCATAGAGATCGTCGCGTAGCCGTCCCGGGCGCCGGCTATCAGTCGCGTTTCCGCTCCCCCTCGAGCTCCACTTCCATCTGGGCCTGGAGTTGTGCCAGCCACTCTTGGCCGTGTACCAGCAGGCTCTCGCCGAAGAGACCGGCGAGCACCGGAGCACGAATTCCGCCCTCCTCGAAGTCTTCGAGCGCACCACGCAGGTCTTTGTCATACATGTGGGCCCTGTAGTCGCGCAGACGCTCCTGCGCGCGCTGCGCCAGCGCAATCTGCTCCTCCCTTGGGAGGGCGTCGGCAAAGAAGAAGCGCAGCATGCCCTCGACGCGGACCTGGAATGGGGCTTCATGGGGCGAGCGCAACCAGGTGAGCAGCGCCTCCTCGCCCTTCTCGGTCAGCTTGTAAGCGGAGCGCGCCCGAGCGCCGTGTGGGTCCTCGTGCCGCGTCACCAGCCCGTGTTGCTCGAGGCGAGCGAGCTCGGGGTACACCTGGGCAAGCGAGACCGGCCAGATATTGCTGGTGGAGGCGTCGGCGGCCTTCTTGATCGCGTAGCCCGAGGTGGCGCCGAAGCGCAGCATGCCGAGCACCAGGAAGGAGATCGGCTTGAGCTTCATCGCTGCCTCCATTCGGATTTTTGGAGCTCGTCCCGCTGGACAGGTCTCCAGAACCGGTCCTGTAGGACCAATTGCGATGCGATGCGTTTTCCGCTTCGATGCATCTCAGCAGTTATATCGAAACGAAATGCTGGGAACTCGGCATTGCCGGGAGGGGAGCTATGGAAAACATGCGAAGACGATTGACCTGGGTGTTGATCCTGGCGGCAGTGGCAGCCGTTGCTTGCGCCGCCGTCGCGACGGCGAAGTGGGACGTCTTCCGCGCTGGCAACGTGGTCCTCAAATTCGACGGCGGAACCTTGCCGGACTCCATGCCAAGACACAGGCTGGCGCCCATTGGGGCTTACGCGAAAATCCAGGTTTCGACCTCCGACGAAAGCCACCCTCCCGCCTTCAGAGGGGGAACCTTCGAGCTCGACCGGAATATCGCGTTCGACGCCACGGGTTTGCCGATCTGCAAAGCCGCGCAGCTCGAGGCGCGCGATAGCAGGGCCGCGAGGAAAGTCTGCGGTAAGTCGATTGTCGGTTCGGGCCAGGGAACCGTCGAGATCGCGTTTCCCGAACAGCAGCCGATCCAGGTGAAGAGCCCGCTGACCTTCTTCAATGGCGGCGTCAAGGGCAACACCACGACGCTATTCGTCCATGCTTTCATCACGGTGCCGGCGCCGGCGGCGGTCGTCACCACCGTCAAGTTCACCAAGATCCACGACGGGCGCTATGGGCTCCGCGTGGTCTCCGAGATTCCCGTGATTGCCGGCGGCAGTGGCTCTGTGCTCAGTGCCAGCTTCACGGTCAAACGGTTCTTCACCTACAGGGGCAGCAAACGGAGCTACCTGTCGGGCAAATGTCCGGACGGTCGCCTCCAGTTCAAGATCGTCGAAACGGACTTCAAGGTCGAAGCAGGTGCGTACGCCACCGCCCCGCCGCTCTCCGGCACCTTGGTCAGGCCCTGCATCCCGAGGGGTTAGAAGTGGACAGAGCGGCATTGGAGCCCAGGCGTGCGCCTTGCGGCCCCCATGTCTATGTTGTGAGCTGTGATCGATGCGCTGGTCGAGCAGATAGAGAGCCGCTTCTCCGAGCTGGAGAAGGAGATGTCCGACCCCGAGACGATCGGGGACCGGCAGCGCTATGCAGAGGTGGGGCGGGAGTACCGGGAGCTGCAGCCGGCGCAGGGGCTGGCGCGTGAGTACCGGACGCTGAAGGACGACCTCGAGGGCGCTCGGGAGCTGCTCGCCGAGGACGAGGACGCGGAGCTGCGCAAGCTGGTCGAGGAGGCGCCGGGGCGCTTGGAGGAGTTGGAAGAGGAGATCCGGCTGGCGATGGTGGAGCGCGACCCCAACGACGCCAAGAACGTGCTGGTCGAGATTCGCGCCGGGACCGGGGGCGGCGAGGCGGCGCTGTTCGCCGGCGACCTCTACAAGATGCTGACCCGCTACGCCGAGGAGCGGGGCTTCGCCACCGAGGTGCTCTCGCAGTCGCCGGCCGATGTCGGCGGTTTCAAGGAGGTGACCATCGCGGTCAAGGGCGAGGGCGCATTCTCGATCTTCAAGTTCGAGGGCGGCACCCATCGCGTGCAGCGAGTTCCGGAGACGGAGTCGCAGGGTCGCATCCACACCTCGACCGCGACCGTCGCGGTGTTGCCCGAGGTGGAGGAGGTCGAGGTCGAGGTCGACCAGAACGACTTGCAGATAGACGTCTACCGCTCCTCCGGGCCGGGTGGCCAGTCGGTCAACACGACCGACTCGGCGGTGCGGATCACGCACAAACCGACCGGGATCGTCGTCTCGATGCAGGACGAGAAGTCCCAGCTTCAGAACCGCGACAAGGCGATGCGGGTGCTGCGGGCACGCCTCTATGAGCGCGAGGCGGCCGAACAGCAGGCGAAGGTCGCCGCCGAGCGCAAGGCGCAGGTCGGCAGCGGCGAGCGCTCCGAGAAGGTCCGCACCTACAACTTCCCGCAGGGCCGGGTCACCGACCACCGGATCAAGCTCACCTCGCACAACCTCGAAGGCGTGCTCGGGGGCGAGCTGGGCGAGTTCACCGAGGCACTCGCCGCGGAGGAGAAGCGCCAGCGCCTCGAGACCGCGACTGCGTCCACGGCCTGAGCTATGGCTGCGGCGGCGATTGCCGGCAGCGTTCGCGACGCGTTGGGTGGTGCGGTCGACGCGCTGGCCGCCGCGGGGGTCGAATCGCCACGACTCGACGCCGAGCTGCTGTTGGCTGAGGCGACCGGTTGGGATCGCGCGCGGCTCGCGGCCGAGCCCGAGGCCGGAGTGCCGGCGGCCGCGGCGAGGCGGTTCGGGGAGACGGTGCGGCGGCGGCTGCGGCGCGAGCCGGTTGCCTACATCCTCGGCAGCAAGGGGTTTCGCCATATCGAGCTGCGGGTCGACCGGCGGGTGTTGGTTCCGCGCCCGGAGACCGAGCTGCTGGTCGAGTTGGCGCTGGAGCTGCGTCCGCGGCGGGTGCTGGACGTTGGCATCGGTTCAGGTGCGATCGCGCTGGCGATCGCCGACGAGCTGCCGGGGTGCGAGGTGGTGGCGACCGACACGTCGGCGGCGGCGCTGGAAGTGGCTCGGGCGAACGCCGAGCGCCTCGGGCTCGCGGACCGGGTGGAGCTCATAGAGGCGATGCTGCCGTCCGATACAGATGGATTCGACCTGGTCGTCGCCAACCTGCCCTACGTCGCCGAGGCCGAATGGGGGGGACTCGAGCCCGAGGTGACCAGGTGGGAGCCACGCGAGGCGCTGCTCGCCGGCCCCGACGGCCTCGACGCGATCCGCACCCTCCTCACGCAATGCTCCCCCCGCGGCGTTCGCACTTATCCGCCTATAGCGAGGATAAGTGCGAACGCACCGGTTTTGGAGGCTGATGTGTTGGCCTTGGAGGTCGGCGTCGGCCAGGCGGGAGTCGTCGGGGAGCTGCTCCTCGACGCCGGTTTCGCGGCGGTTGAGGCTCGCCCCGATCTGGCCGGCATTCCGCGCGTCGTCGTCGGTCGTCAAGAGGTGCCGGCGTGACCGAGACGGTCTCGACCGAGGTCGACGGCGCGGCGGCGGCGCGCGCGGCCCTGGAGCGGTGCGTAGCCGCGGGCGGGGTGGCGGTATTTCCCGCCGATGGCCTCTACGGCCTCGCCTGCGATCCCCTCGACGCGGCGGCGATCGAGCGCATCCACCGGCTCAAGGGGCGCGACGATGGCAAGCCGTCGGCGGTCATGTACCTATCGCCGCTGGCGATGCGGGAGCTGGTCGAGGGTCTCGGCGAGCGAACCCGCGAGGCGGTCGCCTCGCTCCTGCCCGGGCCGGTGACCCTGGTCCTTGCCAATCCGGAAGGCCGCTACCCGCTCGCCTGTCGCGAGGACCCCCGGCGGCTCGGCGTCCGCTTGATCGGCGGCCCGCTGGCCGGGGCGATGTGTCCGCTCTTCCAGACCTCGGCCAACCTCAGCGGTGAGCCGGCGCCTTTCCGTTTCGCCGATGTGCCCGAGGAGATTGTCGCCGGTGCGGACCTGGCGATCGACGACGGCGAGCTCACCGGAATCCCGTCGACCGTGGTCGACCTGACTCGCCTGGATCAGAGCGGCGAGTGGACGGTGTTGCGCGAAGGAGGTCTCTCCCTGGGTGACCTAACAGCCCGGCTGGCCGTGGTAGGGGAGGCGGACTAGGCGGCGCGAGGTGTTGTCGCGCTCGTTTGACTCGAAGAGCAGGTTGCGGGGGTCGACCGTCATCACGAAGGCGAAGCAGCCGCGCAGGCCGCCGACCGGGATCCACTGCTTGTCGTAGTCGGCCGGGTAGATGTCCGACCAGCCGACCGAGGTGCCGAGGGTGACCGCGTCGGTGTAGGGATCCTGGTCGCAGCCGGGGTAGTGGCGGTTCCGGGGCGAGTGACGGCCGGGCCGGGTGCGTTCCAGGTCGCGCAGGCAGTAGTTGAGCTTGGGTCCCACCCGCACCAGGTGCTTCAGCCGCCGCCGGCCGTCCACCGACCAGAGCTCGAACCGGGCGAGCTGGTGGACCTTCCAGTAGCTGCCGCCGAAATAGGAGCCGACATCGGTGAAGTGCAGCGTGGCGCGCGTCGGCACGACCATGCGGCCGCCCTCGGCCCGGTGGATCCGCTCCGTCACCTTCATCGTGCGCCGGCCGTTGCGGGCTCCGTGCAGCTCCATCGGTCCGCGGCCACGACTCTTCACGTTGCTGGTCGCCCGCAGCAGCGTGCGGTCGCCGCGTCGTTCCAGATAGAGGTCCGCCGGCTTGCCGATCCTCAGGTTGGGGCAGAGGAGTTGGCGTGCCTGTGCGCCCAGGCACGGGTTGTCCGTCGCCGAGCCGGCTGCAGGCGCGACCGCCAACAGGCCCAGGGCGCCGATTGCGAGTGAAGAGATGACCCTCACGCCCCGCCAGGCTATCCCGATCCGTTGCTATGGTCGCTCGGTCGTGACTGACCTTCCTGAAAGCTTCCAATCTGCTCCCCTCGCCGAGGTCGACCCGGCCATCGCCGCCGTGCTGGAGGCCGAGCTGCAGCGCCAGCAGGGGACGCTGGAGATGATCGCCTCGGAGAACTTCGTGCCGCAGGCGGTGCTGGAAGCGGTCGGCTCGGTGCTGACCAACAAGTACGCCGAGGGCTACCCCGGCAACCGCTACTACGGTGGTTGCGAGGAGGTCGACGTCGCCGAGCAGCTGGCGATCGACCGGGCCAAGGAGCTGTTCGGTGCCGAGCACGCCAACGTCCAGCCCCACGCTGGCGCCCAGGCCAACAATGCCGCCTACATGGCGCTGATCGAGCCGGGCGACACGATCATGGGATTGGCGCTGGACCACGGTGGCCATTTGACCCACGGGATGAAGCTGAACGTCTCCGGCAAGCTCTACGAGATCGTCGCCTACCACGTCCGCCGCGAGGATCTGCGGGTCGACATGGAGGAGGTCGAGCGGCTCGCCCACGAGCATAGGCCGAAGCTGATCGTCGCCGGCTGGTCCGCCTACCCGCGGCAGCTCGACTTCGCCGCCTTCCGCGAGATCGCCGACTCGGTCGGCGCCATGCTGATGGTCGACATGGCCCACTTTGCCGGCCTCGTCGCCGCCGGTGAGCACCCCAACCCGGTGCCGCATGCCGACGTCGTCACGACGACGATCCACAAGACCCTCTGCGGGCCGCGCAGTGGCATGATCCTCGCCCGCGAGGAGCACGCGAGGGCGATCGACAAAGCGATCTTCCCCGGCCAGCAGGGCGGCCCGCTGATGCACACGATCGCGGCCAAGGCGGTGGCGCTGCGGATAGCCGCGACGGAGCAGTTCCGTGCCCGCCAGCGGCAGACGATCGCCAACGCGCAGGCTTTCGCGGCCGGGCTCGAAGCCGGCGGCGTGCCGGTCCTGACCGGCGGTACCGACGTCCACCTCGTCCTCGTCGACCTCACGCCCAGCGGCCTTGACGGCAAGACCGCCGAGGCGCGCCTGGAGGAGGTCGGGATCACTGTCAACCGCAACGCGATCCCCTTCGACGAGCGGCCCCCGATGAATCCCTCCGGGCTGCGGATCGGTACCCCGGCGCTGACCACCCGCGGCCTGGTCGAGGACGACCTGACCGAAATCGCCGAGGTCGTCGCGACGGCGCTCAGCGACGAGTTCGAGGCCGAGAAGGACGATCTTTTGGCGCGGACCAAGGCGCTGATGGAGCACTACCCGCTCTACTCTGAGCTCTCCGCGGCAGCGGTCTGATCTTTGAACATCTGGGTGGACATGAGCGCGCCGGCTCACGTGCTGGTGCTGCGGCCGATCATCGAGCGGTTGCGAAGCCAGGGCCACACGGTCGAGGTCACCTCGCGCGACTACGCGCAGACGCAGGCGCTGCTCGAGTTGCACGGGATGGAGCACACGCCGATCGGGCGCCACGGCGGCGCCTCGCGGCTGCGCAAGGCGCAGAGGCTCGGCGCTCGCACGACCGCGATGATCCGCTTCGGCCGCGGACGCTCCTTCGACCTCGCCCTTGCGCATGGCTCCAACGACCTCGCGATCGCCGCCCGCCTGCTCGGCGTGCCGGAGGCGAACATGCACGACTACGAGTACGCGGTCACCCAGCACCGGATCGGCTGTCGCCTTGCCAAGCGGGTGCTCTTCCCCGACTCGGTTCCGCCGGAGCGACTGCGCCGCTTCGGCGTCGGGCCGGAGAAGCTCTTTCCTTATCCGGGGTTGAAGGAGGAGTACTACCTCTACGACTTCGAGCCCGATCCGGAGGCGCTGGCGCGACTCTCGGTCGACACCGGCCGGGTCGTCGTCGTCGTGCGGCCGCCGCCCGACGTCTCCCTCTACCACCGCAAGTCGAATCCGCTCTTCCCCAAAGTCCTGCAGCGGCTCGGCACTGACGCCGACGTCCACGCGATCGTTCTGCCGCGAACCGGGGCGCAGCGCGAGCTGGTCGAAAGCCTGGCGCTGCCGTCGCTGATCCTGCCGCCCGGCGCCGTCGAGGCGCAGAGCCTGGTCGCCCTCGCCGATCTGGTCGTCTCCGCCGGTGGCACGATGAACCGCGAGGCGGCGGCGCTCGGCACCCCCGTCTACACCACCTACGGCGGCCGTCTCGGCGGGGTCGACGAAGCGCTGATTCGCTCCGGCCGGCTGCGGCCGCTGACCGATCCCCGCGCGATCCAGCTGGAGAAGCGCACCGCGGAAGCGACCCCGACGAGGCGAGACCCCAGTCTCCTCGTCGAGACGATCCTAGGTACGGTCGGAGCTGCCCATCGTGCGGAGAGCCAAATCGCGAGCTGACTCCCTCGACCTGCCCGAGGACGTCCGCGCTGAGCTGGAGCACTTCATCGCGCTCGCCGGCGACGGCGAGCGGCGCCCGGTCGACCCCGTCCTGCGCGGCCTGGACCTGCTCATCTCGGCCTGCTTCCTGCTGGTCCTCTCGCCGCTGCTGGCTCTGACCGCCCTCGCGATCGCGGTCAGCTCCGGGCGGCCGGTCTTCTACCACGGTGCCCGCGTCGGTCGTGCCGGGCGGCTCTTCCGGATGTACAAGTTCCGCACCCTGAAGCCCGACGCGGAGCAGCGACTGGGGCCGTACCTGGGCGAGGAGCTCTCGCGCCGCACCGAAGACGAGGTGACGCGGATCGGACGCGCGCTGCGCGCGATCCACCTCGACGAGGTGCCGCAGCTCTGGAACGTGCTGCGCGGGGACATGGCGATCGTCGGGCCGCGCCCGATCCGGCCGGCCTTCTTCACCGAGCTCTGCGAGGAGATCCCCCAGTACTGGCAGCGCCTCGTCGTCCGCCCCGGCGTGACCGGCTTCGCGCAGACTCGGATGACGAGGGAGGAGTCGTGGGCCGACAAGCTGGCCCACGACATGGAGTACATCGCCGACCGCTCGGTGCCGCTCTACTTCAGCGTCCTGCTCGCCACGGTCGTGAAGGTCTTCGGCCGCGGCCCCGCCGCCCCACCCTGAGCCGCCGGGTGGGGACGTGCCGGTTGTTAGCCGCCCATATGGGCGGCTAACAACCGGCACGTCCCCTTGGTGGGAGGGCGGCTGAGAGACTGCGCGCCATGTGCGGGATCTGTGGATTGGCCACGGCGGAGTCGGGCGCCGTGGCGGACATCGAAGCGGTGAAGCGGATGAACCGCCGCCTGGTTCATCGCGGCCCAGACAGCGACGGTGTCTTCCAGGGCGGCTGCGTGGCGCTGGCCATGCGGCGCCTCTCGATCATCGACCTCGAGCACGGTGACCAGCCGATCTCCAACGAGGACGGCAGCGTCACCGTCGTCCAGAACGGCGAGATCTACAACTACCGCGAGCTGCGGGCCGAGCTGGAGCGCCGCAGCCACCGCTTCTCCACGGCATCGGACACCGAGGTGCTGGTCCACCTCTACGAGGAGCACGGCGACGGCTTCGTCGAGCGTTTGCGGGGGATGTTCGCGATCGCCCTCTGGGACGAGCGCGAGCAGCGCCTGCTGCTGGCCCGCGACCGCTTCGGGATCAAGCCGCTCTACTACCGGCTCGCCGACAAGACGCTCTCCTTCGCCTCCGAGCTGAAGGCGATGTTGGAGCAGCCGGGCTTCTCGCGTGAGATCGACCCCCGCGCGGTCGCCGCGTTTCTCGCCTTCAACTCGATCCCGGCGCCGTTGACGATCTTCGCCGAGGCGCGCAAGCTGCCCGCCGGCACGCTGCTCGTCTGGCACGACGGGTCCGTCGAGCAGATCCGCTACGCGCGGCCGGCGCCGGTGGCCGCCGAGCAGGTCAGGCGCCGCCCCGAGGCGGAGCTGGCCGATGAGCTGCGCGAGACGCTGCGCGACTCGATCCGCGCCCACCTGGTCGCCGACGTCCCCGTCGGCGTGTTGCTCTCAGGCGGGGTTGACTCGGCCGGCATCACGGCGCTCGCCGCCGGCGAGCAGAGCCAGCCGGTCAAAACCTTCTCGGTCGGCTTCGAGGAGTCGAGCTTCGACGAGCTCGACCGGGCGCGGCTGGTCGCAGAGCGCTACGGCACCGACCACCACGAGATCGTCTTGCGCCCCGACGCTGTCGAGCTCCTGCCGAAGCTGGTCGAGGCCTTCGACGAGCCCTTCGGCGACTCCTCGGCGCTGCCGACCTACCTCGTCTCCGAGCTGGCGGCGGGCGAGGTCAAGGTCGCCCTCTCCGGTGAGGGCGGCGACGAGCTGTTCGGCGGCTACTACACCTACGTGGCGGATCTGCTCGCGGCGCGCGTCGGCCGCCTCGCCGCCCTCGCCGCTCCGCTCGCCGAGCTGCTGCCAAGCTCCGACGGGAAGGTCAGCTTCGACTACAAAGCGAAGCGCTTCGCACGCGGTGCCGGGCTGCCGCCTCTGGAGCGCCACCACGCCTGGAAGGAGATCTTTTCGCGGCAGCTCCAGGCCTTGCTGCTGGGCGGCCGCGACGCCGGCTGGGACCCGGTCGACCTCTACCGGGAGCGCTACGCGGAGACCGCCGCCGCCGAGCCGCTCGCCCGCCTCCAGGACGTCGACCTCGGCATCTATCTGGTCGACGACCTGCTGGTCAAGACTGACCGCTCCAGCATGGCGCACTCACTGGAGCTGCGAGTCCCCTTCCTCGACACCGAGGTGGCCGGGATGGCGCTCGGCCTGGCGACGCCGCTCAAGGTGCGCGGCCTGGCCAAGAAGCGGCTGCTGCGCCGGGCGCTGGCGCCGCTGCTGCCGAAGGAGGTCCTGCGCGGGCCCAAGCAGGGGTTCTCGATCCCGGTCGCGGCCTGGCTGCGGGGGCCGCTGCAGGGCTTCGCGCGCGAAACGCTCTCGGCCGAAACGCTCTCGCGACAGGGCTGGCTCGATCCCGCCACGGTGACCTCGCTGCTGGACCGTCACTGCTCCGGGCGCGAGGACCTCAGCCGCCAGCTCTGGGGCCTGATCGCCTTCACGCTCTGGTTCGACAGGTACGCGAACTAGCCTGGATCGATGTCCGTCGCGCTCGAAGCCCTTGCCGCCTTCCTTCTCGCGGGCCTCCTGGCGTTGCTACTCGTGCCGCTCACCGATCGGGTGGCGCGCCGCATCGGGGCAATCGACTACCCCGACGACCAGCGCTCGCTGCATGCCGCGCCGACGCCGCGGCTGGGCGGGTTGGCGATATTCGCCGCGGTTCTCGTCGCTGCCCTGATCTGGTTGCCCTGGGACGCCGAGACGCGGGCGATCCTGGCCGGCGCGGCATTGATCACCGCGGTGGGCATGCTCGACGACGTTTACGAACTGAATGCGGCGACCAAGCTGCTCGGCCAGACCGCGGCGGTGATCATTCCGGTCTCAGCCGGGGTGACGGTGGACAGCTTCACGGTGCCCTTCCTCGGCCAGCTCAACCCCGGCTCGGTCGACCTGCTGGGCCTGCCGGGGAGCGGCTCGATCGACCTCGGCGACGTCGGCACGACGATCGGCATCGTCGCGATGATCAATGTGATCAACCTGATCGACGGCGTCGACGGCCTGGCCGCGGGCGTCTGCTTGATCTCGGGCATCGCATTGGCCGTGATCGCGCTCTCCCTGGACCGCACCGCCGCCGGCGTGCTGGCGGCGGTGACCGCGGGCGCCTCGCTCGGCTTCCTCCGTCACGGCTTCCCTCCGGCCAGCACCTTCATGGGGGACACGGGCTCCAACCTGCTCGGCTTCCTGCTCGGTGTGGTCGCCGTCCAGGGCGCCTTGAAGACGAATGCCGTGATCGCCCTCTTCTTACCCCTGATCGTGCTCACGGTGCCGATCCTCGACACCGGCTTCGTCGTCGCCAAGCGGCTCAAATACGGCCGGCCGATCTATCGCGCCGACCGCTGGCACTTCCACCACCGGATGGAGAACATCGGCTTCTCGCAGCGACGCACGCTCGCCTATCTCTACGGCTGGACCGCGGTCATGGCAGCCCTCGCCCTCGCCCTGCGCTTCGTCCCCTACAGCGACAACCACGGCCACTTCAACGTCCTCTGGACGGCGGTGATGGCGGCCTTCGGCCTGCTCGCGATCGCCGCCAGCATCTACCTCATCTACGTCCTTGAGATCCTCAAGCTGCGCCGCTTCAGCCGAATAGACCCCGAGACGGGGGAGTTCGAAGCTCTATTGCCGGACGAGAGCCCATCCCGGCAGGGGTGAAACAGTGCCCCTGGCACTTTGTGCGAGGTTGTGACAAGGGGCACGAACTGGCTCTAGAAAGCGGTTCGTCGGCCCTTTGGGATATAGTCGCTCATCCGCTCATACGCCCGAGATAAGGGCGGTTGTAGCGGATTTATGTCTCCTCCCAAGCATGTCGACCTTCTGGTGCTAGCCGCCGCCTTGGCCGTGTTTGCGCTCGGTGGGTTGCCCCTGCTCGGCTACGCGATCGCGGCCGCCGCCTGGCTCGCCCAGCGGGGGGTTCAGGTGCTGGCCGGCCGTCGCGTCGCCGCCGAGCTGGCTGCCGGCAACCGCCAGCGCGCGATGGGAATCGTCGCCGCAACCACCCTGGGCCGCGTCTGGCTGATGGTCACCGTGGTGCTGCTCGGCGGCTTGGCCGAGCGCGAAGCGGGCCTCGCGGCCGCCGTCCTGCTGCTCGCCCTCTTCACGATCTCCTTTGCCGCGCAGGGGATCGCTCACCTCTTCGAGCCCGAGGGGCAGGCCGGGTGAAGACGAAAACCAAAGTCCTAATCGGGATCGGCGCCTACTTCGCGGTCGCGATCCTGATGCTGCTGATATTCGGCAGCTCGGGCAAGGACGAATCGTTCCAGCCCCAGAACGAGTTCAAGCTCGAACCGTGGATCTCGATCCACCTCGCGGGCATCGACCTGAGCATCAACAAGGCGGTGCTCTACCTGGTGCTGGCGAGCGCCCTGACGATCTTCGTCATGGTCTGGATCTCACGCCGGATGGCGCAGAAGCCAAACCGAGTGCAGACGGCGATCGAAGTCTCCTACGACCTGACCAAAGACACCATCACCGGCGGCAATCTCGACGCAAAGATGGCGGCGCGCTGGTTCCCCTTCCTCGCCGCGCTCTTCTTCTGGATCTGGTTCTCGAACATGCTCGGCTTCCTGCCGCTGCCGACCAACACCGAGCACCAGATCAGCGTCTTCGGCCTCGAAATCCCAGCCTTCGCGATCTACGCGGCGACCGCCAACCTCTCGATCCCGCTGGTCCTCACCCTCGTGGTCTGGCTCTCCTACCACTTCGAAGGGGTTCGGTCCAAGGGACTCTTCCCCTATCTGGCGAGCTGGTTGCCGCCCGGCCTTGAGGAGATGAACCCGATCGGCAAGGCCTTCATCTTCGTGATTGAGGCGATCTCCCACTTCGCCCGCCTGATCTCACTCTCGGTGCGGCTCTTCGCCAACATCCTCGCCGGCCACCTGCTGCTGCTCTTCATGGGTGGCGGTCTGGCCGTGCTGCTCGGGATTGCCGCCCTCGGGGCGCTCACCTTCCCCCTTGCCTTCTTCTTCTTCATCCTCGAGGTCGGTCTTATCGCGACCCTTCAGGCGTTTATCTTCTCGACCCTCACCGCGATCTACCTGGGCGGAGCTACCTCCGCCAGTCACTAGAAAAGGAGCGCTGTTTCAATGGATCTGTCCCCTATAGCGGCCGCGATTTCCGACGAAGGGATCGAATCAGCCGGCAAGGCAATCGCCCTCGGCGTCGGCGCCGGCCTTGGCTCGATCGGCGCCGGCATCGGCATCGGCTTCATCTTCGGCAAGGAGATCGAGTCGGTCGCCCGCCAGCCCGAGATGAAAGACGAGCTCCAGAGCATCCGCTGGCTTGGCTTCGCGCTGACCGAGGCGGTCGCCTTCTACACCTTCATCTTCGGCCTGATCGCCTTCTTCCTCTAGGCCGGTCAAGTGGAGCTCTTCGGTCACATAGCGGGCTTCGTCCCCCTCGCCGCCGAGAAGGCGGGTGAGGAAGGTGGCGGCAGCTTCCTGGTCTCTCCCGGCCTCGGCCTGATGATCTGGACGCTGGTCCTCTTTCTCTTCACGATGTGGGTGCTGAGCAAGGTCGCCTTCCCGAAAATCCAGGAGGCGCTCGACAAGCGCGCCAAGACGATCGCCGAGTCGATCGACGCGGCTGAACGGCAGCGCCGCGAGTCCGACGAGCTGCTCGAGGAGTACCGCGCGCGCCTCGCCGAGGCCCGCGAGCAGGCCGACGACATCATGGCCCGCGCTCGCAGAGCGGCGGAGACGGCGGAAGCCGAGGCGACGTCCGCCGGCAAGGAGAAACGCGAGGAGCTCGTCGCCGCCGCGACGCGCGACATTGAGGCGGAGACGCGGCGCTCGTTGCAGCAGATCCGCAAAGAGGTTGCGGACCTGACCGTGCTGGCGACCGAGAAAGTAACTCGCAAGAGCCTCACCACCGACGACCAGCGCCGTCTGGTCGAGGAGGCCCTGAGCGAGGTCGACTTCACGTCGCTGTCGGGGGCGGAGAGCTAGATGGAAGAGGCGGCTCGCGTATATGCGGAGGCGTTGTTCGACGTCGCCAAGGAGAAGGGAAAGCTCGATGCCATCGGTGACGAGCTGGCCCAGTTTGCCGACGCCGTCGACTCCAACCGCGAGCTGCGCACCTTTTTCTTCAGCCCTTACTTCTCCTCCACCGAGAAGGTCGACGGGCTGGCACGGGCCATCGAGGGAGCCGATCCCGAGCTCCTCAACTTCATCAACTTGCTGATCGAGAAGCACCGGATGACGGAGATCTTCCGCATCCGCCGCCAGTTCGAGCAGATGTGGAAGAGGGAGAACAAGAGGCTCGACGTGACCGTGACCAGCGCGATCGAGCTGGACCCCGGAGTGGTGGCAAAGATCGGTGAGGAGATCGAGCGTCAGACCGGCCACAAGGTCGATCTGGCCAGCGGCGTCGACGCGGAGATCCTCGGCGGCATCGTCTTGCAGGTCGGCAACATGGTGCTCGACGCGAGCATCCGCAATCGCTTGGAGAAACTTCGAAAGAGCGTCGCCCAGGCGGCGTAAGGAGGCATAGAGCACCCCCATGGAAATCAAGCCCGACGAGATCGCATCGATTCTGCGTGAGCGGATCGAGGGACTGGACACCGAGAGTGCCGACCTCTCCGAGGTCGGCACGGTTCTGTCCGTGGCCGATGGCATCGCCCGCATCCACGGCCTCGACAACTGCATGGCGCTCGAGATGCTCGAGCTGCCGCACGGCGTCACCGGCCTGGCGCTGAACCTGGAGGAGGACAACGTCGGCGCGGTGCTGTTCGGCGAGTGGGACAAGATCGTCGAGGGCGACACCGTGAAGCGCACCGGCCAGCTGCTGCGGATCCCCGTCGGCGACCATCTGCTCGGCCGCCTTGTCGACCCGCTCGGCCGGCCGCTTGACGACAAGGGCGAGATCGCGACCGATCAGACCCGGCCCGCCGAGTTCAAAGCCCCCGGCGTCGTCCAGCGCCAGCCGGTGACCGAGCCGGTGCAGACCGGGCTGATGGCGATCGACGGGATGATCCCGATCGGCCGTGGCCAGCGAGAGCTGATCATCGGCGACCGCCAGACCGGCAAGACGGCGATCGCGATCGACACGATCATCAACAACCGCGACAAGGACATGATCTGCATCTACGTCGCGATCGGCCAGCGGATGTCGACCGTCGTCCAGCTGAAGGAGGTACTGGAGGAAAACGGCGCGATGGAGAACACGATCATCGTCGCCGCCCCCGCCGACGAGGCGGCGCCGATCAAGTTCATCGCCCCATACGCGGGCTGCGCGATGGGCGAGCACTTCCTCTACAACGGCAAAGCGGCGCTCTGCGTCTACGACGACCTCACCAAGCACGCCTACGCCTACCGCCAGATGTCGCTGCTGCTGCGGCGCCCGCCCGGCCGCGAGGCATATCCGGGTGACGTCTTCTACCTGCACTCGCGGCTGCTGGAGCGGGCGGTGAAACTGAACGACGAGCTCGGCGGCGGCTCGCTGACCGCGCTGCCGATCATCGAGACGCAAGCGAGCGACGTCTCCGCCTACATCCCGACCAACGTGATCTCGATCACCGACGGCCAGATCTTCCTCGAGTCCGACCTCTTCAACTCGGGCGTGCGGCCGGCGATCAACGTCGGCATCTCGGTCTCGCGGGTGGGTGGCAACGCGCAGACCAAGGCGATGAAGAAGGTGGCCGGAAAACTGCGCCTCGATCTCTCCCAGTACCGCGACCTGGAGGCGTTCGCCCAGTTCGGCTCCGAGCTCGACCCGGAGACGCAGAAAACGCTGAACCGCGGTGAACGGCTGGTCGAGCTGCTGAAGCAGAAAGAGCGCGAACCGCTCGAGATGGTCGACCAGGTCGCCGCGATCTACTCCGGCACCGGCGGCTTCCTCGACCGGGTCAAGACCGAGCGAGTCGGCGAGTTCCTCCGCGACCTGAAGATCCGGTTGCGCTCCGAGAAGGCCGAGCTGCTGAGCCGGATCGCCGAGACCGGCAAGCTCGAGGAGGCCGACGAGGAGGAGCTCGGCGCCGCGATCCGCGACTTCGTCGATGATTTCGGCGCCGATTTCGACGAGCATGGCGACCCGATCGAGGCCGGCGAGTCTGACCGGATCAAGTCCGATGCGGAGCGGGCGAAGCCGAGCCGCACCGAGGAGGCCGCGGCAGAGGCTGAGAAGGAGGCCACCCCCGCCTGACGGCGGCTAGACCATGGCTTCCCAGAAGGACGTCAAGAACCGCATCGCGTCGATCAAGAACATCAACAAGATCACGCGGGCGATGGAGATGGTGGCCGCGGCGCGGCTGCGCCGCGCCGAGCAGCGGATCGCGCAGCTGCGCCCCTACGCGCAGGGGATGCGCAAGCTGACCCGTCGTGCCGCCGAGCAGGCGGGGGGGATGCCGCGCGTGCCGGTTATGGTCGAGCGCGAGGAGGTAAAGCGGGTCGGCGTCGTCCTGATCACCGGCGACCGCGGGCTGGCCGGCGCCTTCAACACCAACATCATCCGCGACGGACTGCGGCTCCGGAACGAGCTTCGCGAGCAGGGAGCCGAGACGGCCTTCTCCGCGGTGGGGCGCAAGGGCGTCTCCGCCCTCACCTTCCGCAAGCAGGACGTTCGCACCTCCTACGTCGGCTTCACCGAC
This sequence comes from uncultured Solirubrobacterales bacterium, assembly GCA_963706605.1. Classification (GTDB taxonomy): domain Bacteria; phylum Actinomycetota; class Thermoleophilia; order Solirubrobacterales; family 70-9; genus VRUE01. Next base: position 428,821 of record OY970165.1, on the reverse strand, counting down.
CGGCCCGGCTTCGCCAACGCGCGGGAGATCGGCGAGGAGCTGACCGCCCGCTACGTCGACGAGGAGCTGGACCGGGTCGAGCTGGTCTACAACCGTTACGTCTCGCCCCTGACCCAGCACGTCTGGCGACAGACGCTGCTGCCCCTGCAGCAGGCTGACGTGATCGGCGAGGGTGTCGAAGAGGAGGAAGCCGACGCCGAGGAGACCGAGATCGAGAAAGCCCACAGCAGGGCGCTGTGGGAGTACGAGCCCGAGGCCGAGGAGCTGCTCGCGCAGTTGATTCCCGAGTACGTGAACATCTCGGTCTACCGGGCGCTGCTCGAGTCCGCCGCCTCCGAGCTGGGGGCGCGGATGACCGCGATGCGCAACGCAGCGGAGAACGCGGAGACGATGATGGACGATCTCACCCTGGAGATGAACCGGGCCAGGCAGGCTGAGATCACGCAGGAGATCCTTGAGGTAGTCGCGGGCGCCGAGGCGCTCGGCTAGGCAAAGCTTCGATTAGAGAGATGAGAAAAGGAACAATGGCTGAGAGCAACAACGGAACGAACGTAGGGCGAGTCGAGCAGGTGACCGGCGTCGTCGTCGACGCCGTCTTCCCGGACAAGCTGCCGGGGATCTACTCGGCGGTGAAGATCGAGATGGCCGGCGACGAGGACCGCGAGGCGACCGAGCTGGTCTGCGAGGTGCAGCAGCACCTCGGCGACGACCGGGTGCGCACGGTGGCGATGGACGCCACCGACGGCCTGCAGCGCGGCGACAAGGTGATCGACACCGGCGGACCGATATCGGTTCCGGTCGGCGACGCGACGCTGGGTCGCATCTTCAACCTGCTCGGCGAGCCGATCGACCAGGGCGAGCCGGTCGAGGCCGGGGAGCGCTGGCCGATCCACCGTCCCGCGCCCAAGGCCTCCGACCTTGCTCCGACCCAGGAGATCCTCGAGACCGGGATCAAGGTGATCGACCTGCTCGCTCCCTACGCCAAGGGCGGCAAGGTCGGGCTGTTCGGGGGCGCCGGGGTCGGCAAGACCGTGCTGATCCAGGAGCTGATCCGCTCGATCGCCGAGGAGCACGAGGGACTCTCCGCCTTCTGCGGCGTCGGCGAGCGTTCGCGCGAGGGCAACGACCTCTGGCTCGAGATGAAAGAGTCGGGCGTGATCGACAAAACGATGCTCGTCTTCGGTCAGATGAACGAGCCGCCCGGCGCCCGCCTGCGGGTGGCGCTCTCGGGGCTGACGATGGCCGAATACTTCCGCGAGCAGGGTGGCCAGGACGTGCTGCTCTTCATCGACAACATCTTCCGCTTCGTCCAGGCGGGCTCCGAGGTCTCGGCGCTGCTCGGCCGGATGCCCTCGGCGGTCGGCTACCAGCCGACGCTGGAGACCGAGATGGGCGAACTGCAGGAGCGGATCACCTCGACCAACCGTGGCTCGGTGACCTCGGTGCAGGCGGTTTACGTCCCCGCCGACGATCTCACCGACCCGGCGCCGGCCTCGGTCTTCGCCCACCTCAACGCGACCACGGTGCTCTCGCGGGCGATCTCCGAGAAAGGCATCTACCCTGCGGTCGACCCGCTTGACTCGACCTCGACGATCCTCAAGCCCGACGTCGTCGGCGAGGATCATTACCGCACCGCGACCGAGGTCCAGGAGGTGCTGCAGCGCTACAAGGAGCTGCAGGACATCATCGCGATCCTTGGCATCGACGAGCTCTCCGACGAGGACAAGCAGACGGTCTCTCGCGCCCGCAAGATCGAGCGCTTCCTCTCGCAGCCGTTCTTCGTCGCCGAGCAGTTCACCGGCCGCAGCGGCGAGTTCGTGCCCGTCGCCGAGACCGTGCGCGGTTTCCGCGAGATCCTCGACGGTGTCCACGACGACCTGCCGGAGGGCGCCTTCTACATGCAGGGCTCGATCGACCAGGTGACCGAGAACGCCGGAGCCGCGGCGGCGGCCTAGGGACTCAGCATGGCCGGCGAGAGCAAATTCGAGGTCGAGGTCCTCACTCCAGAGGGGGAGGTCTTCAACGGCGAGGTGAGCCAGGTCTCGACCAGGACGGCGGTCGGTGAGATCGGCATCCTCGCCAACCACGCGCCGCTGCTGGCGGCGCTGCGCCCGGCCGAGCTGCGTCTCTACACGAGCGGCTCTGAGCCGCGCCGCTACGCCCAGGCCCACGGTTGGCTGCAGGTGTTCGGCAACCACGCGCGTCTCCTGTTAGAGGAGGCGATCGCCCCCGAGGACCTCGACGTCGCCACCCTCAAAGAGCAGCTGGCAGACGCCGAGCAGCGGTTGGCTGATGCTGAGGACAAGAGCGGCGAGCAGCGCCGAGCGCAGAAAGACCGAGACCGAGCCGAAGCGTTTCTCAGCATCGCCCATTGAACGGTGCGCCCGGCATTGACCACACTGGGGTGGGGTCAATCTCGGATGCGCTAAGGAGGAGTCGATGAGCGAGGAGCTTGTTGCTCTTGCTACGCGGTTGATTGGGTACGACACGGCTGAGCCGGATGGGGTCCTGGAAGCGGCGGGCTTCGTCGAGGGGTGGCTGGAAGCTCGCGGGATCGAGGTCGCCACTGACGAGATCCGCGGCCTGCCTGTGCTGCGGGCGGAGGTCGGCCCGGCCGCTGCGCCGACGGTTGTCCTGCACGGCCACCTCGACGTGGTCCCCGGACGTGCGGGGCAGTTCGAGCCGCGGGTCGAGGGCGACCGCCTCTACGGGCGTGGCGCCTACGACATGAAGGGTGCGCTGGCGGCGATGCTGCTGACCGTCGCCGCGATGAGCGAGCAGGAGGGGGTGCGGGTGCGGCTGGGGATCGTCGGCGACGAGGAGTCCGAGGAGGAGGCGGAACGGGGCAGCGACCACCTGGTCGACGGCGGCTTCCTCGGCGACTTCGCGATCACCGGTGAGCCGACCGACTTGCAGATCGGGGTCGAGGCCAAGGGCGTGTTGGCGCTGCGGCTGGAGGTGAGCGGCGTCGCCGCCCATGGGGCCACGCCGTGGCTGGGCGACAACGCGGTGCTCAAGGCCCACGACGTTTTCCGCAGCATCGAGTCGCTACCGTTTGCCCGGCACAGCTCGGAGCTGTTCGACCGCCCCTCGATCAACCTCGGCCGGATCCTGGGCGGGGACGCGCTGAACAAGGTGCCCGACCGATGCGCGATCGACGTCGACATCCGCTATCTGCCCGACCAGGACCCCGCCACCGTGCTCGACCAGGTGCGCGCCCTTCCCGACGTCGAGGTGACCTCGCTCTTCACAAGGCCACCGGCGGTCGTCGACCGCAACTCGCCCTTCGTCCAGGGCCTGCGCGAGGCGGCATCGGCTCACCACGAGGGCGAGCCGATGAGCGTCGGGCGGGACGGCGCCTCCGACGCGGTGTCCTTCCTGCGGGTGGGGGTTCCGGCGGTCGAGTTCGGGCCGACCGGCGAGGGTCACCACGGCCCCGCGGAGTGGGTCTCGGTCTCCTCGCTGGAGGCCTATCGGCAGACGTTGGAGGCATTCCTGCGGGCGATCCCAGAGCGGCTCGCAGGCTGAACGGGTCCGATGGTTGAGCAGCCCTTCAAGAAACCACCGCCCTCGGGCGACTTCGAGCCGCCGCCGAAGCCGAAGCGCTACTGGTGGCGCTTCACGCTCGCCTCGGTCTTGATCGTCGCCGTCACCGCGGCCGCGACCGCGGCCAGCATCCTGCTCTACATCGGCAGCATCGCCAACGCGCTCTCCCACAACAACAAACTTCAGCACAAGGTCGAGCGCATCCTTGCCGAGACCCACGGCGGCGAACCGGAGAACATCCTGATCATCGGCTCCGACAAGCGGGCGAGTGAACCCGATGACCCCGGCCGCTCCGACACGACGCTCCTGCTGCGCCTTGATCCCGACAAGAACGCGATCGCCTTGATGTCGATCCCGCGCGACCTCAAGGTGGAAATCCCCGGCTTCGGCACGGAAAAGTTCAACGCCGCCTACACCTTTGGCGGGCCGAAGCTGACTCTCCAGGTGGTGAAGGAACTGACCGGCCTGCCGATCAACCACGTCGTCAACGTCGACTACCTCGGCTTCGTCCGCGCGGTCGACGCGATCAACTGTGTGTATGTCGACGTCGACAGGCGCTACTACCACAACAACGCGGAATCCTCCGAAGAATATGCCGAAATCAACGTCCAACCCGGCTACCAGCTGCTCTGCGGCAAGAAGGCGCTGCAGTACGTGCGCTACCGCCACACCGACACCGACCTGGTTCGTGCGGCTCGTCAGCAGGACTTCATCAGCGATGCGCGACAGCGAGTGCCGATCGGGGACCTGGTGCTGGGCGGCAACGAACTGATCGACATCTTCACCGAATACACGACCTCCGACATCAGCGACAAGGAGACGATGCTGGAAGTCCTGAAGCTCTTCATCGCCTCGCGCAACGCGAAAATCAAGGAGGTCCACTTCCCAGCCGAACTCGGGCCGAGCTTCGTCTACGCCTCCGAGGGGGCAATCCACGAAGCGGTCAATAAGTTCCTCGGGATCGAAGCCAGTGGTGGGCCGCGCGGCACCCTCGAACTCAGCAACAAGGCCAAGAAGAGCGACAAGAAGGCGAATGGGACGCCCGCTCACCACAAGCCCACGCACCATCTGGTCAAGCCAAAGCCGCCCGGCGACGATGGTCTGGTCTCCGCCCACGAAGCGGGAGAACTGGAGGGTCGCTCTGTCACCCGCAAGGTCAGCGCCGGTTTCCCGGTCTACTACCCGACCAGGTTGCCGTCGGGTGCGTCCTTCGTCGAAAGCTCCGCCGAACTGCACGTTCAGGATCCGCGCGTCTATCACCTCAAGGACACCGACGGCAAGCGTCACGGTGCCTACCGGATGGTCGTCGAGTTCGGCCCCGAATTGGAACGCCAGTACTTCGGCCTGCAGGGGATCCAGGGCTGGTCCGACCCGCCGATTCTCGATAATCCAAGTGAAACGAGGACGATCAACGGCCGTGAATACGACATCTACGTCGATGGCGATCGGGTCAAGATGATCGCTTGGCATCGAGGCGACAACACTTACTGGGTCTCAAACAGCCTGCTGCAGACGTTGACCAACGATCAGATGGTCGGGATCGCACGCTCGGCCAAGTTGAAGATCCCGAACGAGAAGCCGAAGAAGGGGAGGGGGGAATGAGCGCAGAGAGAGAGCCGATCGGGGTCGTCGGGGTCGGTTGGGTGGGCCTGGTCACCGCCGCCTGCTTCGCCGAGCTGGGCCACCGGGTGGTGGCGCGCGACATCGTGCCCGAGAAGGTCGAGGCGCTCTCTCGCGGGGAGACGACCATCCACGAGCCGGGACTCGACGAGCTGCTTGCCCGCAATGCCGAGCGCCTCACCTTCACCACCGACATGACGGAGCTGCTGGAGTCGACACGCCTGCTCTTCGTCTGCGTCGACACGCCGCCGACCCATTCCGGCGACGCCGACCTCTCACGGGTCCGATCGGTCGTCGAAGACCTGCGGGCCGACGGCGACCACGTGCTGATCATGAAGAGCACGGTGCCGGCCGGCACCGGAGGCGCGATTCGGCGCGACCTGCCCGGTGTTCCCTACGTCTCCTGCCCGGAGTTCCTCAAGGAGGGCTCGGCTGTCGAGGACTTCATGCATCCCGATCGGGTCGTGATCGGCGCCGACGCGGGCGATGGGTCCGCCGCGGCCGCGGTCGCCGCCCTCTACGAGCCACTGGGCGGGGAGATCGTCCATACCGACGTCGCCAGCGCCGAGATGATCAAGCTCGCCTCCAACGCCTTCCTCGCGACCAAGATCTCGTTCGTCAACGAGATCGCCAACGTCTGCGAGGAGGTGGGCGCGGACGTCGGCGAGGTGGCGCGTGGAATGGGACTGGACCAGCGCATCGGCGCCTCCTTCCTGCGAGCCGGGATCGGCTACGGCGGCTCGTGCTTTCCAAAGGACGTGAGCGCATTGAAGATGCTGGCCGGGAACACCGGCTACCACTTCCAGTTGCTCAACGCGGTGATCGAGGTGAACGAGCTGCAGAAGCGGAGGGTCGTCAACAAGCTGCTGAGCCACCTCGGCTCGCTCGTCGGCCGGCGGGTGGCTCTGCTGGGTCTGGCCTTCAAGCCCAATACCGACGACATGCGCGAGGCATCGAGCCTCGTTCTGGCAGCACGGCTGCAGGGGGAGGGAGCAGAGGTGGTCGCCTACGACCCGGTCGCGGCGGAGGCGGCGCGCGATCTGCTCGCCGGCGTCGAGCTGTGCGACTCGGCGCTCGAGGCGTTGGACGGTGCTGACGCCGCGGTGCTGGTGACCGAGTGGCCGCAGTTCGCCGCACTGGATTGGCACGAGGCGGCGGCTCGGATGGCACGGCCGCTCCTGGTGGACGGTCGCAACTTCCTCGACCCGGGCACGCTGCGGGGGGCGGGTTTCGAGTACGAGGGCATAGGCCGTGCCGCCGAGGGCACGCGGTCTCCGGCAAGCGCCGACTGAATGCAGGCAATCGTCCTAGTCGGCGGAGAAGGTACGCGGCTGCGCCCGCTGACCGAGACCGTGCCGAAGCCGGCGCTGACCCTGGTCGACCGGCCCTTTCTGGCCTTCATGATCGAGTGGCTCGCCGGGCATGGCGTCACCGAGGTCGTCCTTGCCTGCGGCTTCCTGCCCGACGTGCTGCGCGAGGCGCTCGCCGGCGAGGAGTCGAGGGCCGGAGCGAAGATCCGCTACATCGCCGAGCCGGAGCCGCGGGGCACCGCCGGGGCGATCCGCTTCGCCGCCGACCAGCTCGGTGATGATCTCGACGACCGCTTCCTGGCGCTCAACGGGGACGTCCTCACCGATCTGGATTTGAGCGCCCTCCTGCGCGCGCACGAGGAGCGCGGCGCCGCGGCGACCATCGGCCTGCACCCGGTGGAGGACTCCTCCGCCTACGGGCTCGTGCGCAGCGATCCGGACGGCGTGGTCCTCGCCTTCCTCGAGAAGAGCGGCGAGTGTGGTCCCGGCGAGATCAACGCCGGGATGTACGTGCTGGAGCGTTCGGCGCTCGATCTGATCCCGGCCGCGGAGAACGTCTCGATCGAGCGCGAGGTCTTTCCGCGCCTCGTTGGCAGGGGCCTGCACGGCCTCTGTCTCGATGGCTACTGGGTGGACATCGGGACGCCGCAGCGCTACCTGGCGGCGAGCTGGGACATCCTCGAAGGGCGGGTGAAGACGCGGGTCGAGCCGACCTCGCCCGGAGTGCTGGTCGCCCTCGACGCGGAGGTATCGGCCGGCGCGAAGGTCGGTCCGCGCGCGGTCGTCGGGCCCGGCTGCACGGTCGCGGCCGGGGCGGAGATTCGCGAATCGGTTCTCCTCGACGGCTGCACGGTCGCCGCGGGCGCCCGCGTCATCGACTCGGTTCTCGCACCGGGGGTCGAGGCGGCGGCCGGGGCCGTCCTTGAAGGTGTCGTGGCCGCCGAGGGCGAAAGAATCCCGGCGTAGCCATGCTCGAAGATGTCCTATCGATCCCCGACCACCTCCGTGACGCCGTCTGGCGGGTCGAATCCGCCCGGCTCGAACCGGGCGAATCCGCGGGGATGTTGGTCGGTGGGATGGGCGGCTCGGCGATCGGCGGCGATCTCGCGGCCGCGGTGCTCGGCGACCGGCTGACCCGGCCGCTGCTCACCGTCCGCGGCGCGGCCCTGCCGAGCTGGGTGAGCGCCGAGTGGACGGTGCTCTGCTCGAGCTACTCGGGCGAGACCGAGGAGACGCTTGCCTGCTTCGCAGCCGCCGGGGAGTTGGGCGCTCGCCGCGTCGTCGCCAGCACCGGTGGCCGTCTCGTCGAGGCTGCTCGGGAGGCCGACGTGCCGGTCGTCGGTTTGCCGGGACTGCTGCCCGCTCCTCGTACGGCGGTTGCCTACATGCTCGTCTGTGCGGCTGAGGTCGCCGCGTTCGCCGGCATCGCGCCCCGCATCGAGGCGGAGCTCGATCGCGCGGCCGCGTTCCTGCAGGCGAGTGGCGACGAGCTCCGAGAGCGCGCGACCGCGATCGCCGCCGATCTCGCCGGGGCGGTGCCTGTCGTCTACGGCATCGGCCTGACCGCGCCCGCGGCGCGTCGCTGGAAGACCCAGCTCAACGAGAACGCGAAGCTGCCCGCCTTCTTCTCCGAGCTGCCGGAGGCCGATCACAACGAGCTCTGTGGCTGGAGCGGGGAGGCCGCCACCGGGCTCGCCGCGGTGCTGCTCGAGGACTCCGACCAGGACCCGCTCGAGCGGCGCCGGGTTGAGCTGACCGCCGAGGCGATCGGTGACGCCGGTGCCGCGGTGGTCCGGGTCGATCCTACCGGAGAGACCCGCGCCGAGCGCCTGCTCTGGGCCGTGATGCTGGGCGATCTGGTCTCCCTGGCCCTGGCCGATGCCCGCGGCGTCGATCCTCTCCCGATCGAGGCAATCGACCGCTTCAAGGCAGTGCTCGGACGTCCCTGAGCCTTCGCCGCTTTCTCCCTATCCTTCGCCGGGACCAATAGACGAAAGGAACCATGGCAACCGCCACCTCAAACTACAAAGTCGCCGACATCGGCCTCGCCGACTTCGGGCGCAAGGAGATCGCCCTCGCCGAGGTGGAGATGCCCGGCCTGATGCAGACCCGCGAGGAGTTTGCGGCCGAGCAGCCGTTGAAAGGGGCGCGGATCACCGGCTCGCTCCACATGACGGTGCAGACCGCCGTGCTGATCGAGACCCTGGTCGCCCTCGGCGCCGAGGTCCGCTGGGCCAGCTGCAACATCTTCTCCACGCAGGACCACGCGGCGGCCGCGATCGCCGCCGCCGGCATCCCGGTCTTCGCCTGGGAAGGCGAGACCCTGGAGGAGTACCTGGTGGTGCACCGAGCAGGCCCTGCTCTGGCCCGACGGTGAGGGCCCGAACATGATCCTCGACGATGGCGGCGACGCCACCCTGCTCGTCCACAAGGGCGTTGAGTTCGAGAAGGCGGGCGCCGTGCCCGACCCGGCCTCGGCCGACTCGGAGGAGTTCCGCGTCGTGCTCGAGACCCTGCAGCGCTTGCTCGAATCCGACCCGCAGCGCTGGACCCAGATCGCCGCAGAGATCAAGGGGGTCACCGAGGAGACGACCACCGGCGTGCACCGGCTCTACCAGCTGGCCGAGACCGGTGACCTGCTCTTCCCGGCGATCAACGTCAACGACTCGGTCACCAAGTCGAAGTTCGACAACCTCTACGGCTGCCGTCATTCGCTGATCGACGGGATCAACCGCGCCACCGACGTGATGATCGGCGGCAAGGTCGCCGTCATCTGCGGCTACGGCGACGTCGGCAAGGGCTGCGCCGAGTCGCTACGCGGCCAGGGCGCCCGCGTGATCGTCACCGAGATCGACCCGATCTGCGCCCTGCAGGCGGCGATGGAGGGCTACGAGGTGCGGAGGCTCGATGACGTCGTCGGGACGGCCGACGTCTTCGTCACCGCCACCGGCAACAAGGACATCATCACCGCCGATCACATGGCGCGGATGAAGCACAACGCGATCGTCGGCAACATCGGCCACTTCGACAACGAGATCGATGTCGCCGGGCTCGAATCCTCATCGGCCGAGAAGGTCAACATCAAGCCGCAGGTCGACGAGTGGCGCTTCCCCGACGGCCACTCGATCATCCTCCTCTCCGAGGGGCGCCTGCTCAACCTCGGCAACGCGACCGGACACCCGAGTTTCGTGATGTCCAACTCGTTCACCAACCAGGTGATCGCGCAGATCGAGCTCTACGGCCAGCCCGACGGGTTCACGGCCAAGGACGTCACCGTGCTGCCCAAGCACCTCGACGAGAAGGTCGCACGGCTGCACCTCGCGGCGCTCGGCGTAGACCTGACCGAGCTGTCCGAGGAGCAGGCCGCCTACCTCGGCATCCCGGTCGAGGGTCCCTACAAGCCCGATCATTACCGCTACTAGTCGGTGAAGGCGATGATTTTGGCGGCTGGGCTCGGCACCCGGCTGCGCCCGATCACCTACGGGATGCCGAAGCCGATGGTGCCGGTGCTGAACCGGCCCGTGATGGAGCACACCATTCGGCTGCTGGCCCGCCATGGCTTCAGCGAGGCGATCGCCAACCTGCACTGGTTTCCGGAGACGATCGAGGGTCGCTTCGGCGACGGCTCGACCTTCGGCATCGACCTCTCCTACAGCCGCGAGGAGCAGCTGCTGGGGACCGCCGGCGGCGTGCGCAACGCGGCGGAGTTCCTCGGCGACTCGTTCCTGGTCGTCGCCGGCGACGCCCTCACCGACCTCGACTTCGTCGCGATGCGCGAGTTCCACGAATCGCATGACGGGATCGCAACGCTGGCGACCAAACGGGTCCCCGACACCGACCAATACGGGGTCGTGATCGCCGGTGAGGACGGCCGGATCCAGGGTTTCCAGGAGAAGCCCGACCCGGCCGAGGCGCTCTCCGACCTCGCCAACACCTGCATCTACATGTTCCGCTCGGAGGTCTTCGACTTCTTCCCCGAGCCGGGGACCAGCAAGGCCGCCGGACGCGAGGACCCACCCGGCTTCACCGACTGGGCGATGGACGTCTTCCCGGCGCTGCTGGAGGACGACGTCCCCTTCTACTCGCACGAGATCGGCGCCTACTGGAACGACATCGGCAACCTCGATGAGCTGCGGCAGGGCAACCTCGACGCCTTGAACGGGGCGGTCGAGGTCGATCCTGGCGCGCCAGAGGTGGCGGCGGGGATCCGGGCGGCCAGCCCGCTGGGCGGGGCTGAGGTGACGGCGCCTGTTCTGGTCGGCGCCGGTGTCGAGATCGGCGAGGGCGTGCGAATCGAGGGGCCGGCGATTCTCGGCGACGGCTGCCGGGTCGGCGATGGCGCTCACATCCGTGACGCGATCCTGCTCGAAGGGGCCGAGCTGCCGCCGCGAGCGATCCTGGTCGGCGGCATCGCGGCTCGCGGCACAGACAATTGACGAACTCCTGACGGTCGGCGCGCCACGCGCGCGCCGCGGGCCCGCAGGATCGGGCCATGAAGCTCCTCCACGCAGTCACCGCCGGGCTGGTGCCGCCGCTCTGCGCCGCCTGCGGTCGCTCCTGCCGAGCCGAGGCGGTCCTCTGCACACGCTGCGCGCGTCGGCTCGCCGGCGTCGAGCCGCTTCGTGGTGCTGGGCCGCCGGGCATCGACCGCGCCTGGTCCGCGGCGCCGCATGAGGGCGTCGCCCGCGACCTCGTCACCGCGCTCAAGTTCCGCCGCCTGTTGCCGGTCGCGGGCCTGATGGCCGATCGGATCCAGTGGCTGGCCCCCGCGGAGCTGCTGACCGGCACGATCGTGCCGGTCCCAACGGCGCCGTTGCGTTCCGCCCTCCGCGGCTTCGACCCAGCAGCCGAGATCGCCGCGGCTCTGGCTGAGAAAACCGAGCTGCCTCTCCAGGTCTGCCTGTCCCGCAGCGGAAGCGGTCGCCAAGTCGGCAGGCGTCGCGCTGAGCGCATCGGTCACCCGCCGCTCATCCGCACGCGCGGCAAGGTCCCCCGCAGCGCCCTCCTCGTCGACGATGTCCTCACGACAGGAGCAACCCTCTCGTCCTGCGCCCAAGCTCTGCGCGACGCCGGGTCTGTCCGCATCGCTGCAATCACGTTCACTCGCCGTCTGTGAGAGAACCGGATGTCCCCCCGCAGGAAACATTGGAGCCCTCCCAGCACCGAGCCCAAGAGGCGGCCTCTATGCGGGTTTCCGGAGGGGGGACATCCGGTTCTCTTGCCCAGCATCGGGTATAGGCGTAGCATCGGTCCACAGACCCAAAGGAGGCCAATATGCGGATTGAGGTGCGTGGGCGCAACGTCGAGGTTGACGACGAGCTTCGGGAACACGTTCTGAAGCGATTTCGCAGGGTCGGCAGGCAGGTCTCGGAACTCGCGATGCTCGACGTGACGATCTGGGAAGAGCGCAATCCGGCAATCGCCGACAGGCAGGTGGCAGAGGCGACGCTGCGGCTCAAGGGCGTCACGCTGCACGCCAAGGAGGCATCACCCGAGATGGCCCACACCGTCCACGAGCTCGCCGAGGACATCCGCCGCCAGGTGAAGAAGCACCGCGCTCTGCGGCGCAAGCGGCGACAGACGCGGCGGCTGGTTCACAGGACGCAGGGTCGTACGGTCGAGTCCTAGCCTTCCCTGGGAGCTTCTCGCGCGGAGGCGCCGGCGTTTCCATCGCTACCCTTGAGCAATGGCGAACGCCAGGGACATGGTCACCAAGGCGCTGCGCGTGGGAGAGGGCCGCAAATTCAAGGCCTACGAGAAGCGCGCCGGCAGGATCAACGCGATCGAGCCGGAGATGGAGCTGCTCGGCGACGAGGAGCTGCGGGTCGAGACCGACTCCCTGCGCGAGCGAGCCCGTAACGGCGAGTCGCTCGACGACCTCCTGCCCGAGGCCTTTGCCCTGACCCGCGAGGCGGGTCGCCGCTCGCTCGGACAGCGCCATTTCGACGTGCAGCTGATCGGCGGCATGGCGCTGCACGACGGGGCGATCGCCGAGATGAAGACCGGTGAGGGCAAGACGCTGACCGCGACCCTGGCGGTCTTCCTCAACACGCTCGCGGGCGACAGCGTCCACGTCGTCACGGTCAACGACTACCTGGCGCGTCGCGATGCCGAATGGATGAAACCGATTTACGACGCGCTCGGGGTCAGCGTCGCCGCGATTCAGGACTCCGACGACCACGCGGCCCGGCAGGTCAAATATGCCTGCGACGTCGTCTACGGAACCAACTCGGAGTTCGGCTTCGACTACCTGCGCGACAACATGTCCGACACCCTCGACCATTGCGTGCAGCGCGGCCACCACTTCGCGGTCGTCGACGAGGTCGACAACATCCTGATCGACGAGGCGCGCACGCCGCTGATCATCTCCGGTGCACCCGAACAGGCGGCGCAGATCTACTACCAGTTCGCCCGCCTCGCCCGCCAGATGAACGGCGTTCCCGCCAAGGACCGGCTGAAATCGCTGGGCGAATCGAAAGACACCTCGGAGGCCGAGTACGACTACGAGTACGACGAGAAGCACAAGACCGTCGCCCCGACCGAGCGCGGGGTCAAGCGGGCGGAGGAGTTCCTCGGCGTCGACAACCTCTACCTGGGCGAGCACGGGACGTTGGTCAACCACCTCAGTCAGGCGCTGAAAGCCGAGTCGCTTTACGGCAAGGACAAGGACTACGCGGTCGTCGACGGCCAGGTGATGATCATCGACGAGTTCACCGGCCGCATCCTCGAGGGCCGGCGCTGGTCCGAGGGCCTGCACCAGGCGGTCGAGGCGAAGGAGGGCGTGGCGATCGGCGAGGAGAACCAGACGCTCGCCACGATCACCCTGCAGAACTACTTCCGGCTCTACGACAAGCTCTCCGGGATGACCGGCACGGCCCTGACCGAGGCCACCGAGTTCATGAAGATCTACAAAGTGCCGGTGGTGGAGATACCGACCAACCGCCCGATGGTGCGGGCCGACCACAACGACCAGATCTTCAAAACGAAAGAGGGCAAGTGGAAAGCGGTGCTCGAGGAGATAGTCGCCCGCCACGAACGGGGCCAGCCGATCCTCGTCGGCACGGTGTCGGTCGAGGTCTCCGAGATGATCTCCGACGAGCTCAAACGTCAGGGGGTCGAGCACGCGGTCCTCAACGCGAAGCCGGAGCACGCCGAACGAGAGGGTGAGCGCATCGCCCAGGCCGGGCGCAGGGGGGCGGTGATGATCGCCACCAACATGGCCGGTCGTGGCGTCGACATCAAGCTCGGTGGCGACCCCGAGCACCTGGCCATGAAAGAGCTGAAGAAGCAGGGACTGAACGCCGGCGACGAGGGCTATGAGAAGGCTATGGCCGAGAAGATCGTCGAGATGGAACCGCAGTGCAAGGCGGAGGCGGAGGAGGTCCGGGGGCTGGGCGGCCTCTACATCTGCGGCACCGAGCGCCACGAATCGCGCCGCATCGACAACCAGCTGCGCGGCCGCTCCGGTCGCCAGGGCGACCCCGGGGAGACGCGCTTCTTCCTCTCCGCCGAAGACGACGTGATCCGCCTCTTCGCCGGGGATCGCATCTACAAAATCCTCGACCGTCTGGGGCCGGTGGACGAGGAGGGCGGAGAGATGCCTTTGGAGGCGAAAATGCTGACGAAAACGGTGGAGGGAGCCCAGAAGAAGGTCGAGGAACAGAACTTCCTGATCCGCAAACGGGTGCTCGAGTACGACGACGTGATGAACGAGCAGCGCCGCGTCGTCTACAAATACCGGCGCGAGATCCTCGAAGGCCGCGACATGTCGGACATCGCCCGCGACGAGCTGGAGAGCGTGATCGAGCGCCTCGTCGACGAGTACACGCCGGGCGACGATCTCGAAGAGTGGGACATCCCGGAGCTGGAGCAGCAGCTGCGCCAGATCTGGCCGGTCGGCATGGAGGTCGGCGCGATGGCGCCGGAGACGGTCGACCGCGAAAAGCTCAAGGACGCCCTCGACGAAGACGCGATGAACGCCTACGACGATCGCCAGGAGAAGCTCGGCGAGGAGCTGATGCGTCACCTGGAGCGCGCGATCCTGTTGCAGGTCATCGACAACCGCTGGCGCGAGCATCTCTTCGACATGGACTACCTGCGCGAGGGCATCCACCTGCGCGGCTTCGCCCAGATCGATCCGCTGGTCGCCTACAAAAACGAAGGCTTCGCGATGTTCGAGGAGCTAATGCACTCGATCTGGGAGGAATTCAGCAAGCTTGTCTTCAACGCCCAGATCGAAGCCGACCCCTCGCAGCCGCAGGTCGCCTTCGGCGGTAACGGTGGCGGCGTCCCGACCGCGCTCGACTACTCCGGCGGCACTCCGGAAGCGCAGCCCTCGGCCCTGCAGGAGGTGGCGGCGGGAGCCGGCGCCGTCGGGACGGCTGCGGCGGCGGCGGGACCGAACGGCGGCAACGGCGCCCCGGCACCCGAAGTGATCGAGACCGTGGTCAAGGGCGAGCACGAGAACATCGGCCGCAACGACCCCTGCTGGTGTGGCAGCGGGAAAAAGTACAAGAAGTGCCACGGGGCATAGACCCCGTCCGCGAGTTCATCCGCGCCTTCAACGAGCGTGATTTGGATGCGTTCGTCGCGGTGCTGGACCCCGAGGTCGAACTCCATTCCATGAGGGGTCTCCGCAAGGGGCGGGAGGCGGCGCGGCTGTGGGCCACGCGGCCCCCCGGCGGCGTCCAGCAGACGATCAATGTGGAGGAGCTGTATGAGGACGAGGCGCGCGCCCTGGCGCTGATCAAGCGTGTGTGGCACTGGGACGAGGACGGCTCGGCTGCCGGGGAGGACGAGATGGCGTGGTTGTTCGAGCTGAGCGATCACCACATTCACAGCTGGCGGCCGTTCGAGGAACGTGATGCCGCATGGCGCGCGTACCATGCAGGCCATGGCTGAGATCGCCGCATCCAACCAGGAGGCGACTGACGCCTGGAGCGGGCCGCTATTCGACCGCTTCGTCCGGTTCCGTGGCCTTGTCACCGGTGGTCTGGGAGCGCACGGCGAGGCGGCGATCGAGGCACACCCGCCGCGGCCGGGTGACAGGGTGCTCGACCTCGGCTGCGGGTTCGGTGACACGACGCAGCGACTCGCGGCGCTGGTCGGCCCCGACGGCGAGGCGGTCGGGATCGACGTCTCGGAGCCGTTCATCGAGGCGGCACGTGAGGAGGCGGAGGCCGCTGGCGTCGACAACGTTCGCTTCATGACGGGCGACGTCCAGGTTGCCGAGCTCGGGGAGAGCTTCGACTATGCCTTCTCACGGATGGGGATCATGTTCTTCGCCAACCCCGTGCAGGCCCTTCGCAACGTCCGCTCGGCGCTGAATCCCGGCGGCCGGTTCTGCGCCGTCGTTTGGCGGCGCAAGCTCGACAACGAGTGGATGCACCGCGCCGAGCGGGTGGTCGAGGAGTACCTCGAGCACCCCGAGGAGAGCGACGAGCCGACCTGCGGGCCGGGCCCGTTCTCGATGGCGAACGCCGACACCGTGAGCGAGCAGCTGACGATCGCCGGCTTCGAGGAGATCAGCCTGCGGCGCTGCGACCTGTCGCTGAAGATCGGCGACGATCTCGACCACGCGGTCGAGTTCAACATGTCACTCGGTCCCGCCGGCGAGGTGCTGCGGCTCTGGGAAGATCGGGTCGACGAGATCCGTCCGAAGATCTCACGCGAGCTGCACGAGGCGCTGGCCGAGTTCGACGGGCCGGAGGGCGTGATCGCGCCGGCCTCGACCTGGATCATCGGCGCCCAAGCACCCTGAGCAGCGCATCCGACTTTGACCACGCCAGAGGGGGGTCAAAGTCGGATACGGCGCTCCAGGATCGTGCCCAATAACCTGTGGACATGGCCGAGGCCGCCTCAACCGAATCGGTGCCGGCGCGGCTGGCCGAGATCCGCGAGCAGTTGAAGCTGCTCTCGGACTACCTTTGACCCGGCTTCGCTCGAGGCCGAGGCCGAGCGGCTCGAGGCCGAGATGGGACGGCCCGGCTTCTGGGATGACCAGGAGGCCGCCGCCCGCACCTCGGCCGCCCATGCCGCCGCCCAACGCAAGCTGAAGACCTTCCGCCAGCTCGAGTCCGAGGCCGGCGACCTGGACGAGCTGGCCGAGATGGCGGCTGAGGACGAGGAGATGGCGGCCGAGCTGGCGACCCAGCTGATCGCGGTCGAAGGCCGCCTCGCCGAGCTGGAAGAGGCGCGTCTGTTCGGCGGTGAGTACGACGCCGGCGACGCGGTGGTCTCGGTCCATGCCGGCGCCGGCGGCACCGACTCCCAGGACTGGGCCGAGATCCTCCTGCGCATGTACCTGCGCTGGGCCGAGCGGCGCGGCTTCGAGGTCGAGATGAAGGAGGCCTCGCCGGGGGAGGAGGCGGGCCTCAAGTCGGCGACCTTCGTCGCCCGCGGCGAGAACGCTTACGGCCTTTTCGCCGCTGAGCGCGGCGTCCACCGGTTGGTCCGGATCTCACCCTTCGACTCCTCGGCGCGCCGCCACACCAGCTTTGCCCAGGTCGACGTCGGGCCGCTGGTGGACGATGGTGTCGAGGTCGAGATCGACGACACCGACCTGCGCGTCGACACCTACCGTGCCTCGGGGGCCGGCGGCCAGCATGTCAACAAGACCGACTCGGCGGTCCGGATCACCCACCTGCCGACCGGAGTCGTCGTGCAGTGCCAGAACGAGCGCTCCCAGACGCAGAACAAGGCGGTGGCGATGCAGCTGCTGCGCTCGAAGCTGATCGAGCTGGAGGAGCGCAAACGGGCCGAAACGCTGGCCAAGGTGCGCGGCGAGGTCAAGGACGTCGCCTGGGGCTCGCAGATCCGCAGCTACTTCCTCCATCCCGATCAACGGGTCAAAGACCACCGGACCGGGCACGAGGTGGGAGACGCGCAGCGGGTTCTCGACGGCGACATCGACGACTTCATAAGGGATTACCTGAACAAGACCGCCGCCTCTTCGGCGAACTAGGACAGGTCCCGTGGAATCGCTTCCCTATCTGGATCGCCCCGCCACGGGTGAGCCGCAGGGGCTCTTGGTTCTCCATCACGGTCGCGGGACCGACGCGCGAGACCTGCTCGGCCTGGCAGACGCCCTCGATCCGGGGCGGCGCCTGCAGGTCATCACCCCGCGCGGGCCGCTGACCCTTCCCGGGTCCCCCGGCTATCACTGGTACCTGGTTCCCCGGGTGGGCTACCCGGACCACGACACCTTCCACGCTGCCCGTGCTGCGCTAGCCGATCTTCATGATCGTCTCTGGGCGGAGACCGGATTGGGTCCCTCCCAGACGGTTCTCGGCGGGTTCTCGATGGGATCGGTTATGAGCTACGCAATGGCCCTCGGGGCTGACCGGCCGCCGGTGGCTGGAGTTCTCGCCTTCGGCGGCTTCGTCCCGATCGTCGATGACTGGCAACCCAGTTTCGAGGACCGACTCGGGACCCGCGCCTTCATCGCCCACGGCCGCGCCGATCCGGTCATCGAGGTTGGATTCGCCCGCCGCGCTCGAGACCTGCTCGAGGCCGGTGGGCTCGAGGTCTCCTACCACGAGTCCGACGTCGGCCACCAGATAGACCCCGTGCACCTGGCTGCCGCCGCTGAGTGGCTGGTCGATTCCCTCTGAGGGGCCGGCTTCGTGAAGCGTGACGCTAGTTCGCTCTGGACCAGACGGCGAGGCGCTTGGAAGCGTGCTTGACGGTCAGCTGCTCGGTCTCGAAGCCTCGGCAGCTGCCCGGCGCTTCGACGCTGTGCAGACGCACTGTGAAATGGCCGGCGGCCTCGACCTTCGACATCTGGGAGTCGCTCAAGCTCGTGGTCAGGCGGAGGACTCCGCTGCGTCCAAGGTGGCGTTTCGCCGTGTCCAGGTGCATCGATCCCTTGCCACCCGCAAGGCCGTACTCGACCGTCGCCGCCGTGGGTTCGTAGGTCGTATAGCCGACCGTCAGTCGCACCGTGTTGTGTGAGGCATAGGCGACCACACGGGCATGAGCGCTGCGCACCAGGCACTCTTCGGGGGCGACGGATCCGGGGCCGGTCGCCCTCTTCTTGTCCTGGTCTTCCGCTTCTTCACAGATGCTTTCGACGTCTTCTTCTTCCAGGTCGCCTTCTTCGAATTCCCTTTCCGCTTCGGCGCATTCATTTTCTGAGCCGCCTTCGTTTTCGCCTTCACTTTCATCTTCGAGTTCTTCGAGGGTGAGCGGGACGATGGGCGAGTCTGTCGGCGCCGCGTGCGCCGTCTTGGCCATCAGCAGCAGCCCGGCGAGCACCAGCGGGACGACGAACGTCGCCAGCCAGGCGATGCGCGCAACGAGCACGGTCCTGTTCGCGTAGGCCTTGCCTTCCATGCCTCCGATCATCGACCACAGGCGTCATTTGCTTTAGATCGGGCTCACTCGTTGGGGCTGTCCAGCACACCCTCCATCTGGAGCAGTGCTTCCTTCATCGGCAGGCCGCCGCCGTATCCACCGAGGCCGCCGCCGCTGCGCAGTACGCGATGGCAGGGGACGACGATCGGGATCGGGTTGGCGCCGCAGGCGGTTCCGGCGGCGCGGACCGCCCGCTCGTTGCCGGCGCTGGTGGCGATCTGCGTGTAGCTGCGGGTCTTGCCGTATGGGATGCGGTCGATGGCCCGCAGCGCCCGCCGCCGGAAGCCCTTGCTGAGCTGCCAGTCGAGCGCCAGGTCGAACTCGGTCAGCTTGCCCTCGAAGTAGAGGTCGAGCTGGCGCCGGACCTCGTCGAGGCGGGTGGGGGCTTCGAGGACGCGGGGGGAGATCCGCGTCGCCAGGTCCTCCAGCGTCTCCTCGGGGTCGTGGTCGGGCAGGCTGACCTTGACCAGACCGCGCGGCGTGGTGGCCAAGAGCAGCGGACCGAAGGGCGAGTCGGCGGTCGCGTAGGCGACGTCGAGCAGGCCCTCGGCCGCCGCTCGGTCGGTGAGTTGTTCGAGATCTGCCTTCATGCCAGCTCCTTTCTCAGTCGCTTCATTCCCTCGTGGAGACTGCGGCGGGCGGCGTCGGGTGAGCAGCCGAGCGCGGCGGCGATCTCGGCGTGGGGGAGGTCGCAGGCGTAGCGCAGCGCCACCGCGGCCCGCTGCTTCGGCGGCAGCTCCGCGACCATGGTCCAGATCCCGTCGTTGCGGGGGAGCTCGAAGGACTCGGTCTGCATCTCGGTCACCTCGGCTACCGGGAGCGGACGCCGCCCGTTGGCTCGGTGGTGATCGATCGCCTTGCGGTGGGCGATCGTCAACAGCCAGCCGCGCAGGTTGCGGTCATCGCTCAGCTTCGGATAGGCGCGTAGCGCGGCCAGGAAGGTCTCCTGAAAGCAGTCATCGGCGTCGGAGCGGCCGACGGCGCCGCGCAGCACCGCCATCACGTCTGCCGCGTGCTCGTCGAGCAGGACCTGGAAGGGGGGCAGTGTCGCGGTCAAGTCATTGATTAAACGCCCCCGAAGCAACGGGTGTGAGAGAGACGGGTGTCCCTCCGACGGAACCCGCGCCCGCACTCGCCGATGGAGCAGGGTTCAGCTGCTCACAAGTTCCTCTGGAGGGACACCCGTCTCTCTCTTGGCCGGCGCTAGGGTGCGCCGATGGACGATCTCCGTGATGTCGTGGCACGCGCGCTGGCTGAGGATTTGGGAGCTGGAGATGTGACCTCGGAGGCGACTGTGCCCGAGGGGGCGCGGGGGCGGGCTCGGATCGTGCAGAAGCAGCCTGGCGTCGTCTTTGGGCTCGCCGTCGTCGCCGAGGCGATGGCGCAGTGCGGGGTGGAGGACGTCGACAATCTGGTTGTCGAGGGGCAGTGGCGGAAGGAGGTGCCGGCTGAGGTTCTGCTGGCGAGTGGTCCTGCCAAGGGCTTGCTGGCCGCTGAGCGGACGGCACTCAACTTCCTCGGCCACCTCTCCGGCATCGCGACGCTGACCGCCCGCTTCGTCGAGGCGGTCTCCGGCACGGGGGCCCGCGTCCTCGATACGCGCAAGACGACGCCCGGTCTGCGAGCGCTGGAGAAGGCGGCGGTGGCGGCCGGGGGCGGCAGCAATCACCGCATGGGGCTCTACGACGCGATCCTGATCAAGGAGAACCACGTCGCTCTGGCGGGAAGTCTCGCCAAGGCCGTCTACGCCGCCCGTAACGCGCGCCCGGATCTGCCAGTGGAGGTCGAGTGCCGCACCGTCCTGGAGTCTGGCTACGCGTTGGGCACCGGTGCCGACCGACTGCTGCTCGACAACATGACCCCTGATGAGCTGAGCGAAGCCGTCGCCCTGCGCGACGCGGAGCGCGGAGCCGACGGCCCGCCGCTCGAGGCCTCCGGCGGCGTCAGCCTGGAAACGGTGCGCGAGATCGCCGAGACGGGAGTCGACTTCATCTCAATCGGCGCCCTGACCCACTCCGCCCCAACTCTCGACTTCAGCCTCCTCCTAGAGCCCGCCTAACCTTGTGAGCCGGGGACGTGCCGGTTGTTAGCCGCCCATATGGGCGGCTAACAACCGGCACGTCCGGGCGCGGCGGTTCGATTACTTGAGCAGGCGTGAGAGGCGGCGGTCCTTGAGCACGCGGCCGCCGGTCTGCTCCTGCGGGCAGTAGTTGGTCTGGTGCTCGGCGAAGAAGACGGCCTCGATCGTCGTGCCGCAACGCGGGCACGGCTCACCCTCGCGCTTGTGGACCCGGAGTGGCATCGGCAGCTTGTCGGGTAGCTCGGGGCCGAGCGTCTCCTCGTAGTGCTCGATCGCGTCACCGAGCACGTGGAGGGCGGTGTACAGCCGCTCCACCTCCTCGGCGTCGAGCTCGGCGCCCTGTTTGAAGGGCGAAAGTCGCGCCTCCCAGAGGATCTCGTCGACCCAGGAGCGGCCGATGCCGGCGATGTCGCGCTGATGACGCAGGAGGGGGTGGAGGTGACGGGGCTGGTCGATCGCCGCGGCGAAGGCGTCCAGCGGGGGTGGGGGCCAGGCTTCGGGCCCCAGGGAGCTCACCATCTCGTCCTCGGCGACGGCATCGATAGGGAGCAGCTTCGCCCAGGCTCGTTGCCTGGTGCCGAACTCGCGCAGGCGCAGCTCGTGCCCGTCCCCGAGTCGCACCAGCACCCGCGAAGCCCGGTCTTTGGGCGAGGCCCGTTTCTCGAATAGCCGCAGCCTCCCAGCCGACATCAGGTGGATCAGCAGGGCCAGGTCGCCGAACTCGACCACCGGCATCTTGCCGACTCGCCGCACGCCCGTCAGCCGCCGTCCGGCAAGCTCTTCGAGCGGCGGCTCGAAGGTCTTCATCACGTTCATCCCCGGCGCCAGGGCCGATTCCACGGTTGTCCCCTTCAGCGCCGAGTCCAGCCTGCGCGCCGTGATCTCGACCTCGGGAAGCTCGGGCATGAGGAGAGAGTAGACTTGCGCTTAGTTCATTCGACTGGACTCAGGCCAAGGCCATGCCAGCGAACATAAGACAAGCGGGGCCCATCAGGGCCTCTTGAGGCACCGTCAGATGAGAGAGCTGCCGACGATCAACGAGCCGGTCCCGATGCTCGACCTCTCGCCCGCGGAGGTGGAGGAGATGGCGCGCGAAGTTCGCGAGCTGGCCGCCGAGCGCGACGCCGTCATTCTCGCCCACAACTACCAGGTGCCCGAGGTGCAGGATGTCGCCGATTACACCGGCGACTCACTCGGTCTCTCCCGCAAGGCGGCTGAGTCCGACGCCGCGGTCATCGCCTTCTGCGGCGTCCACTTCATGGCCGAGACGGCCTCGATCCTCTCGCCCGAGAAGACCGTGCTGATCCCCGATCTCGATGCAGGCTGCTCCCTGGCGGACTCGATCAGCGTCGGTGAGCTGCGCGAGTGGAAGGCGCGCCACAGCCCCGATGCGGTCGTCGTCATGTACGTCAACACCTCGGCCGAGGTGAAGGCGGAGACCGACTACTGCTGCACCTCCTCCAACGCGGTCAAGGTGGTCGAGCACATCCGCCGCGAGCACGGGCCGGACACGGAGATCCTCTTCGGCCCGGACATGTGGCTCGGCTCCTTCGTCGAGCGCGAGACCGGCCGCTCGATGCACGTCTGGCCAGGCGAGTGCCACGTCCACGCCGGGATCCGGCCGGACGACATCAGGGCCCAGCGGGCCGCCCACCCCGATGCCGAGTTCCTCGTCCATCCGGAGTGCGGCTGCGTCACCCAGGTGATGGAGTTCGTCGCCGCTGGCGAAGTGGAGGAGGAGGGCGTCCACATGCTCTCCACCGGGCAGATGCTCGACTACGTGCAGCGCAACCCCGACGGCGAGTTCATCGTCGCCACCGAGAACGGCATGCTGCACCCGCTCGAGCAGGCCGCCCCCGGCGCGACCCTGATCGAGGCGAACCGGATGGCGTACTGCAAGTACATGAAGATGATCACGCTGCCGAAGCTGCGCGACGCCCTGCGCGAGATGAAGTTCGAGGTCAGCGTTCCGTCCGAGATCGCCGAGCGCGCACGGGTCCCGATCGAGCGCATGGTTGCCATCGGTTAGTGCCAGATAAAGTCCTGGCGATGACCCAGGCGGCCTCCCCGGACACCCTCAATCGCGAGCAATTGCACGAGCTCGCGCAGCAGCTTCGCGTCGACTCCGTCCGCGCCGCGGCCGCCGCCAATTCCGGCCATCCGACCTCCTCGATGTCGGCCGCCGACCTGATGGCGGTGCTCCTCACGCGCCACCTGCGCTACGACTTCTCAGCGCCCGAGAACGCCGCGAACGATCACCTCGTCTTCTCCAAGGGCCACGCCTCGCCCCTGCTCTACGGCCTCTACAAGATGGCCGGTGCGATCGACGACGAGGAGCTGCTCACCTTCCGCGAGTTCGGCTCGCGTCTGCAGGGTCACCCGACGCCGGAAATCCCCTGGGTCGACGTTGCCACCGGATCGCTGGGCCAGGGCCTGCCGATCTCGATCGGGATCGCGCTGGCGGGCAAGCGCCTCGAGTCGGCCGACTTCAGGGTCTGGGTGCTCTGCGGCGACTCCGAGCTCGCCGAGGGCTCGATGTGGGAGGCGTTCGAGCACGCCGGTCACGCGAATCTCGACAACATGATCGCGATCGTCGACGTCAACCGGCTCGGCCAGCGAGGCCCGACGATGCACGAGTGGGACACCTCCTCCTGGGCGGCCCGCGCGGCGGCCTGCGGCTGGGACGTGCAGGAGATCGACGGGCACGACCTGGAGGCGATCGACGCCGCGTACGCGGGGGCGCTCGCCGCTGACAGCCCGGCCGTGATCTTCGCCCGCACCAAGAAGGGCTCGGGCGTGGCGGCGGTCGAGGACCAGCTGAATCAGCACGGTAAGCCGCTGGCCGATCCCGAGGCGGCGGTCGAGGAGTTGGGCGGGATCCGCTCGCTGCGGGTCGACGTGCAGAAGCCGGCGCAGGCGCAGCCATATGAGGTCGCGCGGGGGGCCGTCGAGCGGCCCTCCTACGAGGTCGGCGAGAAGGTCGCGACCAGGGCCGCCTATGGCGATGCCCTGGCCTGGATCGGCTCGGTCGACGAGAAGGTCGTGGCGCTCGACGGCGAGGTCGGCAACTCGACCTACTCCGAGCGCTTCGCCGCCAAGCACCCGGACCGCTTCTTCGAGATGTACATCGCTGAGCAGCAGATGGTCGCCGCCGCCGTCGGCCTGCAGACGCGTGGCTGGAAGCCGTTCGCTTCGTCCTTCGGCGCCTTCCTCAGCCGCGCCTATGACTTCGTCCGCATGGCGGCGATCTCCGACGCCGACCTGAAGCTCTGTGGATCGCACGTCGGCGTCTCGATCGGCCCAGACGGCCCCTCGCAGATGGCGCTGGAAGACATCGCCTCGCTGCGCGCCGTCTTCGGCAGCGTGGTCCTCTATCCCAGCGACGCCAACCAGGCGGTGCAGCTGGTTGCCGCGATGCGGCAGCATCGCGGCATCAGCTATCTGCGGACCACCCGCGAGGCGACGCCGGTGCTTTATGAGGCGGACGAGAGCTTCCGGATCGGCGGCAGTCGCACGGTTCGCTCCAGCGAGGACGACTCCATCACCCTGATCGGCGCGGGCATCACCCTGCGGGAATGTCTTGCCGCCGCCGACGAGCTTGCCGGTCGTGGGGTCTCGGCGCGGGTCATCGACCTCTACTCGGTGAAGCCGGTCGACGCCGACACCGTCCTGGCCGCGGCCGCCGACACGCGGGCGCTGGTGACCGTCGAGGACCACTGGCCGGAGGGCGGGATCGGCGAGACCGTCGCCGGCGTTCTGGCGGAAGCCGCCTCGAGCACCCCACTGGTGCGCCTCGCCGTATCCGGGCGCCCCGGCAGCGGCCCACCGGAGTCGCTGCTGGCTGCCGCGGAGATCGACGCGGCACACATCTCTTCGGCCGTCGCACGAGTGCTCGAGCACGACGCGGCGTAAGCGCTCCTTGGATCATTACTAGCGTTTCCTAACAATTCGCTAAGCTCCCGCTTACTTCGATTTGGGCGGGGAGTTGCGCGGTCGCCGGCGCGCAGGAGTCACCCTGTTACCGGAGAAGGGACCGCGGGCATGGCCAGAGCGAAAAAGCGAAAGAAGGGCGGGGCGGAGCCGACGCCGCGCAACCGCAAGGGCGGCGCGCCGATCATCGAGCTGCGCGACGTGACCAAGGTCTACCCGGGTGGCCACATGGCTCTGGACCGGGTCTCGCTGGCGATCGACCGCGGCGAGTTCGTCTTCCTGGTCGGCCCGACCGGCTGCGGCAAGTCGACGCTGATCAAGATGCTGATCCGCGAGCTGAGCGCGACCGAGGGCAGCGTCAGCATCGCCGGCCGCGACATCGGCGCGATGCCGGAGAAGAAGATCCCGCAGCTGCGGCGCAACATCGGCACCGTCTTCCAGGACTTCAAGCTGCTTCCCGATCGCACCGTCTACGATAACGTCGCCTACGCGCTGCAGGTGCTCGGCGCCCACCGCGGCGAAATCCGCCGTCAGGTGCCGGAGATCCTGCGCCTGGTCGGCCTATCGACCAAGCTGCACAGCTACCCCGACGAGCTCTCCGGCGGCGAGCAGCAGCGCGTCTCGATCGCCCGCGCCTTCGTCAACCACCCGCCCCTGCTGCTCGCCGACGAGCCCAGCGGCAACCTCGACCCGGTCACCTCGATCGGGGTGATGCAGCTGCTCTACCGGATCAACAAGACCGGCACCACGGTGGTCGTCGTCACCCACGACCGCGAGATGGTCGACAACATGCAGCGCCGCGTGGTCGAGCTGTACGAGGGCCGCGTCGTCCGCGACGAGGTCAGCGGCGGCTACACCGAGGAGTCGACCTCCGAGTTCGGCCTGCGGATGCGGGCCGAGATGGGCGTCGCCCCCGAGGGGCAGACCAACGGCCACACCAGCGAGTCGCTCTTCTAGCCGATGTCACGACTTCTCTTCTTCACCCAGGAGGCCTTTCGGGCGCTGCGCCGCAACGGCGCGCCGAGCATGGCCGCGATCGTGACCACGGTCGTCACCGTGATCCTGCTCGGGGTGCTGATTCCCGTCTTCCAGACCACGCAGGCGAAGAGCGACCAGGTCCGCGACAGCCTCGAGTTCCGGGTGGCGATCTACGACGACGCGACGCAGGCCGAAATCAAGAAGCTGGAAGACCAACTGCTGGCGATCCCGCACGTCGCCTCGGTGAGCCTGATCACCAAGTCGGAGGCGCTGCACGAACTGACCGCGGACCTGGGCAAGGACAAGAGCAGCGAACTGTTGACCCAGCTCCACTCCAACCCGCTGCCGGCGAACTTCCGGGTCAAGGCCGACGACGCGAGCAACCTCGACGCGGTGCGGGCGGCGGTGACGCCACCCGGCGCGAACGGGAAGCCGCAGCCGATCTCGCCGATCGTCCAGGACGTCTTCGACCGCCAGGAAGACTCGAAGAAGATCGAGCAGGTGACGAGCGCGCTGAAGATCGTGCTGACGGTGATCACGGCACTCCTGATCGTCGCCTCGCTGATGCTGGTCGGCAACACGATCCGGCTCTCGATCTACACCCGTCGCCGCGAGGTCGAGGTGATGCGGCTGGTCGGCGCGACCCGTTGGTTCATCCGCTGGCCGTTCATGATCGAGGGGGTCGTCGTCGGCTTCTTCGGCGGCCTGGTGGCCATACTTATCCTGTGGCTCGGCAAGCTGACGATCGTCGACCCGCTGAGCAACAGCATCGGCTTCCTGGCGGCGCAGAACAGCACCACGCTCTCCTTCCCGGCGCTGGTCGCGATTCTCTTCGCCGCCGCCGTGCTGGTCTCGGCGATCGGCTCCGGCGTCACCCTGCGTCGCTTTCTGAAGGTCTGAGACCCGCGTGAGGATCGGGCGGACGGTTGGTCTGACGGCCGCGCTGCTCTTCATGCTCGCGGCGGGTCTGTGGATCGGCGGCCACCCGGCGAAGATGCCGTCGGCCCTGCGCGACGTCTTCGTCGACGACTCGGCGGGCCTCACCGCCGAAGCCGGCGAACTGATCCAGGACAACTACTATCGCTCGGTTCCCCAGCACGAACTGACCGACTCCTCGCTGCAGGGCATGGTGCGGGGGCTGCGGCGCCACTACAGCGACCGCTTCTCCGACTACTTCTCGCCGGAGATGCTGGCTCGTTTCAACGAGGAAATCGAGGGCCGCTTCTCCGGGGTCGGCCTCAGCGTCTCGGGGGCGAAGGACGGCCTGCGGGTCGAACACGTCTTCAAGCGCTCACCCGCCGAAGGCGCTGGGATCGAGGTGGGGGAGACGATCGTCTCGGTCGACGGGCGCTCCATCGCCGGCCTCGACTCGAATGCCGCCACGGCCCTGATCAAAGGCCCCGAAGGAACCGACGTGACGTTGGGTGTGCGCGACCCGCATATCGGGAAGGTGCGCCAGGTTCGCGTCACCCGCGCTCAGATCTCGCTGCCGGTCGTCAGCAGCAGCCTGAAGAACGTGAACGGCAGGAAGCTCGGCTACGCCCGCCTCGCGACCTTCAGCGAAGGCGCCCATGCGGCGCTGCGACACGCGGTCCACAAGCTCCAGGACAAAGGGGCGCAGGGCCTGGTGCTCGACCTGCGCGGCAACGGCGGCGGCCTCCTGGAGGAGGCGGTGCTGAACGCGAGCATCTTCCTGCCGAAGGGCGAAACCGTGGTCTCCACCAACTCGCGCACCCAGGGGCACGCCGTCTACAAGACCCAGGGAGGCAACCTGCCCCCGCTGCCGATCGTCGTCCTGATCGACCGCAACACCGCCTCGGCGGCAGAGATCCTCACCGCGGCGCTGGCCGACGACGCCGGGGCGAAGACGGTCGGCACGCGCTCCTATGGCAAGGGCGTCTTTCAGCAGGAGATCGGCCTCTCCAACGGCGGCGCGCTGAAGCTGACGGTCGGCGAGTACTTCACGCCGGATGGGGTCAACCTTGCCGGCAAGGGCATCCACCCCGACGTCCCGGCCCGCGACGTGCCGGGCACGGTCCCCGACGAGGCGCTGCAGCGCGCCCTCGGCGTGCTCGCCGCTGAGCAGTGAGGGCGCGGCGCGGGGGGCGTCGCGGCGCGCGCGACAGATCCGCGCCGAAGACGGCGCGGCAGGCGGTCGAGGCGCTGCTCAGGGACGAGCTCGGTAGACGCGGCTTTCACGCGCCGCTGGAGGTCGAATCGGGCAGGGCGGCTGAGGCCGCCGAGTCTCGCGGCGGCCCGCGCCGCGACCTGACCGAGATGCCGACCTTCACGGTCGATCCGGCGACCGCGCGCGATTTCGACGACGCGGTTTCGGCGCGGCGCGAGGGGGATGCGATCCGCCTCTGGATCCACATCGCCGACGTCGCCGCCCACGTGCCGACCGGATCGCCGCTCGACCGTGAGGCCCGGCGTCGCGCCAACAGCACCTACGCGCCGGGTGCCGTCGAGCCGATGCTGCCGCATGCGCTGAGCGAGGAGGCGTGCAGCCTGGCGCCGGGGGTGGAGCGCCTTGCGGTGACTGTGGAGATCGAGCTTGGCCCCGGTGGCAAGCCTGGCTCGGCGAGCTTCTACCGCAGCCGCATCCGCTCCGACGCGCGCCTCGACTACGACCGACTCGATCTGATCTTCTCCGGCCGCGTCGCGGCGCCGGAGGAGATCGCCGAGCCGCTCGCGGTCGCCCGCGAGGCAGCGGCGGCGCTGAGCGAGCGGCGCGGTGCGACCAGCCTCGACGTCGAGTCCTTCGAGCCGGAGTTCCGCTTCGACTCTGGCGGCCACGTGGTCGCCGCGCACTCGGTCGCGCAGACCGAGTCGCACCGGTTGATCGAGCGGCTGATGATCCTTGCCAACGAGCAGGTCGCGCAGCTCCTGGAGCGCAAGCGGGTGCCCGCGATCTACCGTGTCCACGCGCGGCCCGACCCGCCGCGGATCGAACGGCTGATCGCCCAGCTGCACGACCTCGAGATCCCGACGCCGCCGCTGCGCGGGACCCCGGCGCCGCAGCAGGCGGCGGAGTTGGCGGCCGAGGCGAGCCGGCTGGTTACGCGGGAGGCGGCGCGACGCGGCCATGGCCGCGAGGCGTATACATCGCTCGTGCTCCGCTCTCTCAAACCGGCCCAGTACAGCGAGCGCAACAGCGGTCATGCCGGCCTTGGCAGCCCTGCCTACTGCCATTTCACCTCGCCGATTCGGCGCTACCCGGACCTGATCGTCCATCGCGCCCTGTTGGCGACGCTCGGCGAGGGGGAG
Organism: uncultured Solirubrobacterales bacterium; assembly: GCA_963706605.1. Taxonomy (GTDB): domain Bacteria; phylum Actinomycetota; class Thermoleophilia; order Solirubrobacterales; family 70-9; genus VRUE01. Next base: position 399,736 of record OY970165.1, on the reverse strand, counting down.
GCGGCCCCGAGCGCCGCGGAAGCGCGCGAGGCGGCCTCGCACTGCAGCGAGCGAGAGCGGGACTCGATGCGGATCGAGCGCAAGGCGGACGACATCTGCGCCGCCTTCCTGCTGGAGCGCGAGCTGCGCGAGCGGGGTGGTGAGGTCGTGTTCGAGGGGGAGGTGTCGGGGGCGATTCCGGCCGGCGCCTTCGTCACCTTCGGCGGTGAGCTCGGCGACGTCTACGAGGGCTTCCTGCCGGCCCGGCGCCTGGGGGCAGAGCGCTTTGAGCTGAACGAGACCGGGACCGCGCTGGCCGGCGCCGGGTCAGGGCGGAAGCTGCGTCTCGGCGATCCGATATCCGTCCAGGTGAGCGGGGTCGAAGCCGCGCGTGGCCGGGCAGACCTCGAGCCAGCGCAGGGCTGAGCATGGCGAAGAAGGGCAAGAAAAAACGCGAGCCGGTCTCTGGTGACGTCGCCACCAACCGCCGCGCCCGGCACAAATTTGAGCTGATCGAGAAGATCGAGGCCGGGATCGTCCTGCGCGGCTCGGAGGTCAAGTCGCTGCGCAACGGCAAGGCGCAGATGACCGATGCTTACGCCGTCGTCGACGACGGCGAGGTTTGGCTGAGGAACCTCCACATTCCCCCCTACGAGCCGGCCAGCCGCGAGAATCACGAGCCGGAGAGGCCCCGCAAGCTGCTCCTGCACAGGGCGGAGATCGAGCGCCTGGTCGGCAAGACCGCGGAGCGCGGCCTGACCCTGATCCCCGCCCGGATCTACTTCAAGGGCTCGCGGGCGAAGGTGGAGTTGGCGCTGGCCCGCGGCAAGGAGGGCCGTGATCGTCGCCGTGAGATCGCGGACCGCGACGTGCGGCGCGAGGTCGAGCGCGAATTCAAGGGCAGAATGAGGTAGCTTCGCGTATGAGGCTCAATGGCTGACTTCATCAGCGACAACATCCAGTACTTCGTCGCCGGGCTGGTCGTGGCGATCCTCCTGCTCCTGTTGGTGATCAGCATCAATCAGCGGCGCAGCAAGGACAAGGCGAAGAAGCCGGCAGCCCCCGGCGCACCGCCTCCGCCCCCATCGCTTCAACAGCAATCGCCGCAGGCACAGCCGGGGAAAGGGGCCGCGCTCGGCGCACCCCCTCCGCCGCCCCCAGGGCAGCCCTTGAATGCCAAGGCAAAGCGCAAGCAGGCCCGCGAACAGCAGCGTGCCGCTCGCGCCGAACATCGCAAACGTAGCCAGGAAGAGGCAAAGCGGCGCCGCGAAGAGCGGGCGCGGAAACGATCCGAACGACGCGGCAAGCCGGTCGGCCCCGGCGGCTCGGGCCGCCGCGCGAAGAAGGCGGCGGCCAAGGCCGAGCGCGAGCGGGTCGCCGCGCGCGCCGCACAGGAGCGAGCGCTGCTGGAGCAAGGTGCCGCGGCCGGCGCGGTTCCGCAGCAGCCCCAGTTCGCGCAGCCGCAGCAGCCGGCGCCGCCCTATCCGCCCGCTGCCGTTCCGCCGCCTGCGCCACCACCTGCCGCCGTCCCTCCCCCGAGCGCGCCCATGCCGCCGGTGCCGCCCCCACCGCCGGGCGCCGCGCCGCCGCAGCCGCCTCCGCCGGGGGGATATGACCCGGCCACCGCCGAACAGCGGGTCCAGGACAAGGTGGCGGAAATTCAGCGCGAGGAGGAGCGGATCCGCGCCGAGGCCGACCGCCGCATCGTCGAGGCGGAGCGCCTGCAGCGCGAGGCCGAAGAACGGCAGGGGCGCACCGAGGCAGGTCAGACCACGCAGAGCATGGAGGCGGTCTCACCGGCCCAGCCGGCCCCGATCGCACCATTGGCGCCGACTCCCGATCTGCAGACGGCCGAGCAGCGGCTGCAGCAGGAGCGCGAAGCGCAGGAGCGCTCGCTGGCCGAGGCACAGGAGCGCCTGCGCCAGATCGAGGAGAGGACCAAAGCCGCGGAACAGCGTGCCGCTGAGGCAGCGCGCCTCTCGAAGCTGAAAGCGGAAGAGGAGGAGCGCCAGCAGCGCCTGCGCGAGATCGAGGCAAGCGTCGCCCAGGCCGAGGAGCGCGCCCTCGAGGCGGAGCGCCGAGCCATGGAAGCCGAGCAGGCCGTGCTCGGCTCAGTCTCGGGCGCCCCAGCGCCGGCACCTGCACAGCCTGCCGCGCCACAGCCTCCGGCTCCGCAGCCACAGTCACAGCCTCCAGCCCCCCCGGCACCGCCGACTCCCTCGCCGCAGCCTCCGCTGGCACCCGAGCCGCAGCCTCCGGCACCCGAGGCCCAGCCCAGCCCGCCGCCCGCGCCGCCGCAGCCCGGCCCGCCCCCCGCTCCCCAGCCGGCGGAGCCGACGTCGCCACCCACGGCGCTGTCGGGCGAGACGATCGAACTCAACAACGTCAGCTTCGAGCAGCTCAGAGCCCATGGGCTCTCAGTAACCCAGGCGACTCGCCTGCTCGCGCACCGCGAGCGCGTCGGCCGCTTCCAGTCGATCGATGAACTGGACGAGATCCCCGGCCTGCCGCGCGAGTTCGCCGAAGACCTGAAGCGCCGCTCGCGGGTCTAAGAGGCTCTTACAGACCGTAGGCTTCGAGAAGCTTGAGCCAAATCTCGGAGCGGCTCGGGTAGGCGGCGACCGCATGGCGCAGTTGTTTGAGAGGTATTTCTCCCACGATCGCGACCGTCGCTGCGTGGAGGAAGTCGGCGGTCTCGAAGCCGGTGAAGGTGGCGCCGACGATGGTCTTGGTGCCTTCGTCGACGACGATTCGTGAGGTGCCGCCGGTGCCCTTGCCCTGGAAGCTGGCGCCGGCGGTTCCGTCGGTCGGGACGTCGATCGCCCTGGCGTCGATTCCGTCTTCTTCGGCCTGGGCCAGGGTCTTGCCTACGGCGGCGACCTGGGGGTCGGTGAAGGTGACGCGGGGGGAGCCGATGCCTTCGGCGATCACTTCGACCTCTCGCCCCAGAACGTTCTCCGCGGCGACCCAGGCCTGGTACTTGCCCATGTGGGTGAACAACGCCCGCCCGGTGACGTCGCCGACGGCATAGAGCCAGTCGCGGCCGTCGACTCGGAGCGCGTCGTCGGTCGTGAGGAAGCCATGCTCGCCCGGCTCCACCTCTGCCGACTCAAGCCCGATTCCCTCGGTTCGGGGCCTGCGACCGATCGCGACGAGGATCTCCGCTGCCTCGACCCTGCCGCCGTCGTTCAGCTCGACCACGACCCCCGGGCCACCGGAGGAGACCCGCTCGGCGAGCACGCCGGTCCGCACGTCGATGCCATAGGAATCGCGCAGCGAGTCGGCGACCTGCTCTCCGGCGAAGGGCTCCTCGCGCGGCAGCAGCCGCTCCTCTCCCTCGACCAGGATCACCTTGCTCCCCAGCGTCGACCAGGCCTGCGCCAGCTCGGACCCGACCGGGCCGCCGCCGAGGATGACCATGCTCTCGGGGACCCGCTTGGAGGTGGTCGCGTCGCGGTTGTTCCAGGCACGGACCGTGTCGAGCCCGTCGATCGGCGGGATCGCGGCGCCGCTGCCGGTCGCCACCACGACCGCCTTGGAGGCGACCAGCGTCTCCTCACCGACGACGACGCGGCGCTCGCCGTTCAGCCTGCCCTCGCCGCGGAAAAGCTCGATGCCCCGTTCCTCCAGCCAGGGGAGCTGGCCGGAGTCGTCGAGGTCGTGGATCACCTCATCGCGGCGGTCGAGGACCGCCTGCGGGTCGAGGTCTCCGGTCACCGCCGCGGCGACTCCCGGCACCCGCTGCGCCTCGGCCAGCAGCTCGCCCGGGCGCAGCAGGGCCTTTGACGGCATGCAGGCGTAATAGGAGCACTCGCCGCCGACCAGGTGCTGCTCGACGATCGCGACCCGGAGCCCGCCGTCTGCCAAGCGCCCCGCGCAGACCTCACCGGGGGCGCCCGCGCCGATCACGATCGCGTCGAATTCGTGCTCCGGCGACATTTATTTCGCGCTCCGCTCACGGCGCGAAGAATCAGATATGCACGCTTGTTCGCTCCGCACTCATGACACCGTACAATCGGCAGGCACATAGCACGGGGGCGACAGGCTTCGACGCGGTCGATCCGTGCGAACGGTTGCAGGTCGAGGTGGTCGGAGGCCTCGTTAAACACCGGCACCAACCAATACGTGCGGACCATGAGTTCGCCCTCGCTGCTTAGTCAATAGCTAAGTGAGTGAGAGTCGGCCCTCTCCCGCCCGCGGAGAGGGGCACCGGCTTCAAATTGCGGGCTCACCCGGGCGAATCGCCCCGTTCGCCAGGGGACATTTCAGAGGGCTTTGTCTTCCGTAGTGCCCGCCGGCGCGGACCCCGGAAGACGAGATTCAAGCGCCGGCTAAACCTGTAGAAACCTTCGCACTACGGCCACGGACGCCGGTTCAATTCCGGCCGCCTCCATAGACACGATCCCCGCGCCGGGTCAGCCGGCGCGGGTGGCAAGCCAGGACAGCACCTCGGCGGCGTTGCGATCCGGCGGAAAGACGGGGTAGAAGACCTTGACGATGCGGCCCGCTTCGGCGACGAAGGTGAGGCGCTTGTACAGAGTCATGCCCTCGACCTCGAAGGTGGGCAGCCGCAATGCCGCGGCGATCTTCAGGCCGCTGTCGCTCAGCAGCGGGAAGGGGATGTGCTCGCGCTTGGCGAACTCGAGCTGCTCCTCCGGCCCCTGGGCGCTGATTCCGATCACGGTGGCGCCCAGCCTGGTGAACTCGGCGAGGCTGTCGCGAAAGGCGCAGCTCTGCGGCGTGCAGCCGCGGGCGCCGGGGATGTCGTCCCAGCCCGTCGGCGATGGCTGGCCTGGAACCCCGGTGCGTGGATACACGTAGGCGACGAGCCGCTCCCGCGCGAGCTGCGCAAGATCCCTCGTCCCCCCGGCCGTCGCGGGCAGCGCCAACTCCGGCACCGCCATCCCCGTCAGGTGCTCGGCCGCCCCGTCGTCCTCCGGGACGGGCAGGTCCGGCGGCAGGCGCTGGTAGTCGGTGCTCACGCACAGATCGTCGCAGTCCGGGCGCCGCCGAGCTCGTAGGGTGCGGAGGCATGGATCGCTACGTCGCCTTCCTCCGCGGCATGAACCTCGGTGGCCGCCGGATCACCAACGACGAGCTGCGCTCGCATTTCGAGGCGCTGGGATGTGAGGCCGTCGCCACCTTTCGCGCCAGTGGCAACGTGATCTTCGAGAAGGCCGACGAATCCCCCGCCGAGCTGACGGGGATGCTCGAAAGCGGTCTCGCCGACCTGCTCGGCTACGAGGTCCCGGTCTTCCTGCGCTCCGCGAAGGAAGTGCTGGCGATTGCCGGACGACAGCCTTTCGACGTGAAGCAGGTCGAGACCTCAGCCGGCAAGCTCCAAGTGGTGCTGCTCCTGGAGGCGCCGTCGGCGCGGGCCAAGAAGGAGGTGCTCGCGATGTCGACCGAAGCGGATCGCCTCGCGATCAAGGGACGTGAGCTCTACTGGCTTCCCAACGGCGGCATGTCCGATTCCGATCTGGACCTGAAGGCGATCGCCGCGGTCCTCGGCCCGACCACGATCAGGACCAAGGGTACGATCGACCAGATCGCCGCCAAGCACCTCGGCTAGTCGAGATATCAGTGCCGGTCGAAGCGGCCAATTGCCCTGGAGCGAAGCTCGACATATGCCGTACCGGCGATCAGGATTGCCGGCAAGAGAATGAGAGGAGGAGCGCCGAAGACGAAGACAGCAATCCCGACGAGCAGAGAGGTCACCGTTCCAACGATTCGGGCGCCTCGGGGGTCCCGGCCAAAGCGATACATCAACTCCATCCCATGATGATAAGAGCCACGATCGCAGCCCGCGCACCAAGGTGATGGCGCGCGAAGTGGAAAAAGTCAGCAACGAGTCGGTTGCGAAACGCGGTCCGAGCGCGGCAGGGCGGCCAGCTCGATTCCGGCGCTGACCGCGCCGATCTCCTCTGGTAGCTCCGAGAGCTGGACGTTGGATACGAACTCCAGCGGCCGGCCGAGCGGGCGAAAGAAGTTGTCGTAGTGGGTCGGCACGACGACCCGGGGGTCGAGGCGAGGGAGAATCCGCTGCCAGTAGTCGCGGGTGAAGCTTCGTCCCGCGATGCCGGCGAGGAAGACGTCGACGCCGCGCTCGCGGATCGCGTCGTCGAGAAGGTTGGCGCTGCCTTGGTGGTAAAAGCGCACCCCGGCCACCTCGATCGAGATGCCCCAGACCTGTCCGCAGCGGTAGGCGCCTGGAGAGAGCGAGTCGAGGTGCTCGCAGGTGAGTTCGCCGTCGTAGGGGACGGCGAGCCCGAGCAGGAGCTTCGAGTGGACGCTGGGGGTGAAGCTCACCTCGAACGGGCCGAGCTCATAGGTCCGGTAGGGCTCGACCTCGACCGCGCGGTCGGCCAGTCCGTGCAGTGCCATCAGGTTGACCAGCGAGTCCGACCCATACGCCCTGCAGTCGAAGCGGCGGGCGATCGCGGGAGCATCCACCGCATGGTCGAAATGGGTATGGCCCACCAGTACGCCGACGACCTCGCCGGCTGCGCCGCCGAACCGGTCCAGTGCCGCCGGGTCTGGCAGGGTCGGGCGGCGGCGGAGGAGATTGCGGAACGGGACCCGCGACAGGTAGGGGTCGATGAAGAGCGTCTGGCCCTCGTGGGTGAGCCGGTAGCCGGAAACGCCTAGCCACTCGATCTCCAGGCCCGCCGGCAGTTCCAGCGGCCGGCGCTCGAGCTCCGCCAGCGCCTGGCCGTCGTCGCGTTCCGTCGAGCGCTTCGTGGCCCGCGCCTTCGCCAGCTCGCCGACGTGCTTCAGCGGCTCGAGCATTTCCCTTGGTGCTATCCGGCCTTGACCGCGACCGAGAGCTCCGGCGAGGTGGAGAGCGTCTGGAAGACGACGCAGTAGCGCTCGGTCAGCTTCAGCAGGGTCGCGAGGTCATCGTCGGCGGCATCGGTGTCGAGCTCGAAGCTGAGGCGGATCGCGCGGAAGCCGACCGGAGCGTCGCGGTCGACCGCCAGCGTGCCGCGGAAGTCGAGCTCCCCCTCGGCGCGGACAGTGCCCGACGAGACCGCGATCCCGAGTGAGGTGGCGACCGCCCGCAACGTCACCCCAGCGCAGGCGACCAGCGCCTCGAGCAGCATGTCGCCCGAGCAGAGCAGCGTGCCGTCGCCGCCGGAGGCGGGATGCAGGCCGGCCTCGGCCAGAGCCCGGCCGGTGTCGACCGAGCAGGAGATGCCCTCGCCGAGGCTCCCACTTGCCTTCAGGGTGACCAGGGCAGCGCCCGGCTCCTCCTCGTAGCGCTCCTTCAGCGGCGCCTGAATCGTCCGCAGCTCCTCGCGTTCCATGACCGCAGAGTACGGCCCCGCCGCGTGACGTGCCGGTAGTTAGCCGCCCATATGGGCGGCTAACTACCGGCACGGGCTTATAGGGTCGGGGCGTGGGCGACGTCTTCTTCCTTGCTTTTCTCGCGGCTCTCTATCCGACCCTGCTCGCGGCGACGACCGTGATGTTGATGCTCCCGCACCCGAAGCGGCTGCTGATCGGTTACCTGCTCGGTGCGGCAATGACCAGCGTCACGCTCGGCCTCGTGATCGTCTTCACGTTGCAGGACTCGGGCCTGGTCAGCACCACGCAGCACCAGCTGGGTCCCGGCAGCGACCTCGCGATCGGGGCCCTCTTCCTGCTGGTGGCCTTCGTGCTCGGCACCGGGCGCGACCAGCGCCTGGCCGAACGGCGACGAGCGCGCAAGGCGGCGAAGAAGCCCGATGGGCCGCCCCGTTGGCAGCAGATGCTCGGGCGTGGATCGGCTCGGACCACCTTCGCCGTGGGGGCCGTTCTCACCCTGCCGGGCGCCACCTACCTCACGGCACTCCACCGCATCGCCGACGAACACCTGGCGGTTCCGGTCACCGTCGCCGTCGTCCTCGCCTTCAACCTGATCATGCTGATGCTGCTGGAGGTTCCCCTGCTTGGCTACGCGTTCGCCCCCGACTGGACCCCAAGGGCAGTCAAGCGTTTTCGTGAAGCCCTGAGCAGCCGCGGGCGCGGGTGGGCGGTTCGCGGGACGATGATCGTCGGCATCCTGTTGGTTGTGCGCGGCATGATCACGCTGCTCGTCTGAGCGGGGGAGCAGCCCCGGACCGGCCTACCGCGCCCGAATCCAGATGGCAATCGCGACCGCAACCACCCTCGACGTCCACATGGGCGGCAAGCTGCTGTTCGCCGACGTCTCCTTCAAGCTCGAGCCGGGAGAGCGGATGACGCTCTCCGGCCGCAACGGCGCCGGCAAGTCGACGCTGCTGCGCCTGCTGGCCGGGGAGCTCAGACCCGACTCGGGCAGCCTCGTCTTGCAGAAGGGGGCGCGGGTTGCGCTGCACGACCAGCGCCCGCCGCGCGAAGCCGAGGTCTCGCTCGGTGAGTACGTCTTCTCGGGCCGCACCGAGATGCTGGAGACGGAGGCGGAGCTGGAGCGGCTGGAGGCGGCGATGTCGGGGGGTGACGCCGGCGAGGAGACGTTGGGCGCCTATGCCGCGGCCCAGCAGCGGCTCGAGCATGGCGGCGGCTACCGCTGGCGCGACGGCGTGCTCTCCGTCCTGCGCGGGCTCGGCTTCGGCGGCGAGGAGGCCGAGCGCTCGCTCTCGACCTTCTCCGGCGGCGAGCTGACCCGCGCCTCGCTGGCACGGGCGCTGGCGACGCGGCCTGATCTGTTGCTCCTCGACGAGCCGACCAACCACCTCGACATCCCCTCTCTGGAGTGGCTGGAGAAGTACCTGCGCGACATCGACGCGGCGGTTGTCCTGGTGGCCCACGATCGCTGGTTCCTGGAGGCGGTCGGCACCTCGGTGCTCGAGCTGGACGCGAGGCGGGCGCGTTTCTTCGCCGGGCCCTGGCACGCCTGGCGCAAGGAGCAGGCGGCCCGCGAGATCGCCCGCGGCAAAGCGATCGAGCGCCAGCAGGCCGAGATCGAGCGGATGGAGCGCTTCGTCGAGCGCTTCCGCTACAAGGCGACCAAGGCGCGGCAGGCGCAGTCGCGGCTGAAACAGATCGACAAGATCAAGCGCGACGGAGTCGAGGCGGAGCAGCGCGACCGCCGCAACCTCCGCTTCTCCTTCGCGCAGCCCGAGCGGCCCGGGCGGATCGTGCTGAAACTGGTCGGGGCGACGATCGAGGTACCCGGCCGCACCCTGCTCTCGGACGCCAGGCTCGAAGTCGAGCGCGGTGAGCACGTCGTCCTCGTCGGCCCCAACGGCGCCGGCAAGACGACCCTGATCGAGACCCTGGCGGGGCGCCGCGAGCCGGTCGCGGGCTCGGTCCGGCTCGGCCACAACGTCAAGGTCGGCTACCTCTCCCAGCACGCCGATACGGCGGCAGGGGAGGGGACCGTGCTCGACGCGGCGCAGCGGCAGACCGGGCTCAGCGGTCAGAAGGCGCGCGACCTGCTCGGCGGCTTCCTCTTCTCCGGCGCGGACGCGCAGAAGTCGCTGGCCGACATATCGGGCGGTGAGCAGCGGCGGCTCTCGCTGGCGATCCTGGTCGCCGGCGGCGCCAACGTGCTGATCCTCGACGAGCCGACCAACCATCTCGACATCGAGAGCCGCGAGGCGCTCGAGGACGCGCTGCTGGCGTTCGAGGGGGCCGTGATCCTCGTCTCCCACGACCGGGCGCTGCTGGAGGCGGTCGGGACGCGCACCCTGGTCTGCGAGGACGGCGAGCTGCGCAGCCATCCGATCGGTTGGGCGACCTACCAGCGCGAGCGCGACGAAAAGGACGCGGCTTCCGCAGCCGCGGCACAGGCCGCCAAGCCGGCTCGCGCCCCGGCGAAGCGCAACGCCGGCCGCGACGCGAAGAAGGCGGTGCGGAAGGCGAGCCGTCTCGCCGAGCGCATCGAGCAGGCGGAGGCCGAGCTGCGGCGGGTGGAGGAAGAGCTGTCGGACCCCGAAGCCTGGTCCAGTCCCGGTCGCGCCGAGCGGGCCGAGGAGCGGCACGCCGCGGCGAAGAGCGCCGTCGCCGAGCTCTACGAGCAGTGGGAGGCGGCCGAGGGCGAGGTCAACGCAGCGGGCGATCCAGGCTGACCATCGCGCCCTTGCCCGGCGCAAGGGTGATGTTGCGGACCTTGACCCGCTCCGGCTTCGGTTCGGGGGCGCTGAGGTCTGCGCGCTCGAGGATCGCCCGCAGCACGACCCGCATCTCGTATTCGGCGAAGGCGGCGCCGATGCAACGGCGCACCCCGCCGCCGAAGGGGATCCAGGCGTAGGTGTCGGCCTTGCCGTCGAGGAAGCGCTCGGGGCGGAACTCGTCCGGGTCGGGGAACAGGTCCTCGCGGTAGTGCAGCGCCGCGATCGCTGCCATCACGAACGTTCCGGTGGGGAGGTCGTAGCCCCCGACCCGCGTCGGCTCGGTCAGCTTGCGCGCCACGTCGACGATCACCGGCCGGGCCCGCAGCGTCTCTTTCACCGTCGCGTCCAGGTAGTCGTCCTCGCCGGCCTCGATCGACTCGCGCAGCAGCCCCAGCGCCCGCGGAGAGCGCAGCAGCCGCTCCATCGCCCAGGCCAGTCCGGTGGCGGTCGTCTCGTGTCCGGCGCCCAGCACCGTCACCAGCTCGTCGCGCAGCTCTTCGTCGCTCATCGGCGAGCCGTCGTCATAGCGGGCGGCCAGCAGCAACGAGAGCACGTCGTCGTGTCCCTCCTCGCCGGACTCGACCTCGGCTCGGCGCAGCGCGATCTCCTCGTAGATGAACTCGTCGAGGGCCTTGCGAGCACGGAGGAACCGCATCCAGGGGCTCCAGCGGCCGAGGTTGCGGCGCAGCACCGGGAGGACGGTGATCGCGTTGACGCGTTTGCTGAAGGCCTCGATCAGCCGCCCGAAGCGGACGAGTCGCTCCTCGTCGTGGACGCCGAAGACGGCGCGCATGATCACCGCCAGGGTGATCCGCTGCGTGTGGGGGCGCAGGGCAAACGGCTCTCCGACCGGCCAGGACTCCATCTCGCGCAGTGTCACCTCGCGAATCAGCTCGCCGTAGCGCTGGATCCGCTCGCCGTGGAAGGGCGGCAACAGCAGTTTGCGCTGGCGCATGTGCGGCTCCTCGTCCAGGGTCAGCACCGAGTTCGGGCCGAGCGCCGGCTCGAGCACCGTCGCGTTCGCCTCGCCGGCGTGGAAGGAGGCGGGGGAGCCGGTGAAGACGCTTTTCACCAGGTCTGGGCTCGCCACGTAGACGGCGCGGCCGAAGTAGGGAAAGGAGATCGTGAAGACGTCGCCGTGGCGTCGCTGCAGCTCGATCAGGAAACCGAGCGGGTCCCGCGCGTAGCGCAGCATCTGAACGATGCCCGGCGCTTTCGGCCCAGGGGGAAAAGGCATCAGAAGACGATCGTGCGGGCGCCGTCCAGCAGTACGCGGTCGTCGAGATGGGCCTTGACGGCGCGGGCGAGGACGAGTCGCTCGATGTCGCGGCCGATCCGCATCAGGTCGTCAACCTCGTCGCGGTGGCTGACACGGGTCACGTCCTGGTCGATGATCGGGCCGGCGTCGAGATCCTCGGTGACGTAGTGGGCGGTGGCGCCGATCAGCTTGACCCCGCGCTCGTGGGCACGGGCGTAGGGGTCGGCGCCGACGAAGGCGGGCAGGAAGCTGTGGTGGATGTTGATCGCCGGCGCCTCGACCCGTCGCAGGAAGTCCGCCGAGAGGACCTGCATATAGCGGGCGAGGACGAGCAGGTCGATCTTGCCGCCGAGAAGATCCAGCATCTGCTCCTCCGCGGCCTCCCTGCCGCCCTTCTCGACCGGCACGTGGTGGTAGGGGAGGCCGAGCGGGGTGACCTGGTCGGCGTGGTCGGCGTGGTTGGAGACGACCGCGACCAGATCGGCGCCAAGCTCGCCGCTGCGCCAGCGCCAGAGCAGGTCGGAGAGGCAGTGGTCTTCGCGGGAGACCATGATCGCGATCCGCTTGCGCGCGCTCGACTCGGCGAAACGGTGCTCCATCCGCAGCGGCCCCGCGATCTCCTCCTCGAAGTGACGGTAGAGAGCAGCCCGCTCCTCCTCGGGGGCGGGGTCGAACGCCATCCGCATGAAGAACCTGTCCTCGCGGCTCGAGTGTTGATCGGCGTCGACGATGTTGCGGCCGGCGTCGGCGAGGAAGCCGCTGACCGCGGCGATCAGTCCCGGCTGGTCCGGGCAGGCAAGGAGCAGACGCGAGGTGGGGGGCCGACCGTCGATGTGGGAGATGATCGCGGCTGACGCGCAGGATCGCGTTCAGCGGTCCAATCTGGAATTTACGATTCGTGCCTGAGTTCGTGCGGATACGCACTCACATAGAACGCTATGTGATTCCGATCACCCTGCGGCGCTTGGAACCCCGCCACGGTTCCGCGCTTGCTCATAAAACGCACATACTCCAAACACACATACTTCATTGCCCTCCTGGTCGCTCTCGTCGTTCCGGCGGTGGCGATCGCCGCCCCCGATGGCGGCGGCGCGCCGCAACGGATCGGCCTCTCCGATGCGCAGCCGGCCGAGATCGCCGCGTTCACCGGCCCCGCCGCGAGCTTCCGGCGAACCATTCGAGTCAGCGTTCATCGCATCCGCGCCGCCAGGCACGCGCGGTTGCAAAGAGAACGCCGCGAAGCCTTCACGGCCCTGCCCGGCGGTGTCTCGCAAGCAACCCTCGACGCAATCGGCGCTTGCGAGTCGGGTGGCGATCCGACCGCCGTCTCCTCCGACGGGAGCTACCGAGGGAAGTACCAGTTCGATTACGACACCTGGGAATCGGTCGGCGGTTCAGGCGATCCAGCAGCAGCCTCCGAGTCCGAGCAGGACTACAGAGCGGCTCTGCTCTACGTCCAATCGGGCTCCAGCCCCTGGCCGATCTGCGGCTGAGCGGTAGGGCGACCAAGCCGGTTGTCCCCCCTGCGGAAGCCCGCATAGAAGCGGCCTCTCGGGTTTCTAGCGGGAAGGGCTCCAATGCTTCCTCCGGGGGGACAGCCGGCTTGGTCGCTCAGAAGCTGGAGGAGAGACCGGTAGCTCCAGAATCTCAAGGAGCTCCAGATTCTCAAGCTGGGGTGTCGGCGTCCCCCGGAGAAAACATTGGAGCCCTTCCCGGTAAGTAGCCGTAAAGGCCGTGGCTATGCGGGTTTTCGCAGGGGGACGCCGACACCCCTCCTACGATGAGCTTGTGAGTGACGAGGCTGTTCCAGCTCCCGATCCGAAGGGCCCGAGTCGCAAGCCGCCGGAGGAGGCGATTGCGGAGGCTCGGGTGCGGGCGCCGACGCGGGGGAACCGGAAGCTCGAGGAGTTCCTGGACGCGGTCAACGGGGACGAGCAGGTGCGGGCCTGGTGGTACATGGCGCAGGTCCACGCCGAACGGCTGGGGATGTCGGACCACTCCTGGGTTCACACCCAGATCGTCCTCAACATCGCCCTGCGCCTGCTGCGCCTGTTGGTCAAGGCGGGGGTGGAGCCGGCGGTCGCGGCCGACCATGGGATGTCCGCGCGCGACGCCGAGGTCGTCGTCGCCGGTGGCGCCCTGCTGCACGACGTCGGCATGTCGATCCATCGCGCCGATCACGAGGCCTACAGCCTCTTCCTGGCGAACGGCGCGCTCGAACGGTTGCTCGCCGGGCCCTACCGCGAGCCGAAGCGGACGATCGTCGCCGCGGAGATCCTGCACGCGATCATCGGCCACCGCCGTCGCGGTGAGCCCTACACGCTGGAGGCCGGCGTCGTCCGCGTCGCCGACGCGCTCGACATGGCCCAGGGCCGCACCAGGATCCCGCTCGAGGCGGGACAGGAAGGAATCCACTCGATCTCCGCCGCCGCGGTCGACGAGGTGCGGATCGAAGCAGGAGAGGAGCGCCCGGTGCGGATCGAGATCGAGCTCAACAACTCAGCCGGCATCTTCCAGGTCGACGATCTCCTGGCGACGAAGATCCGCGGCACCCCGTTGGAGGGCAGGGTCGAAGTCGCCGCCAAGATCGAGGGTGAGACCGAGAAACGCCTGCTGACCGGTTTCAAACTCGACTGACGGCTGTCAGCCGAGGCGCTCGATGGTGCTGCGGCGCATTTCCTTGCGCTTCTCCAGGTGTCCCTGGATCAGCGACATGACGATCACCAGGATCGCGAAGAAGCCGATCACGCCAAAGCAGAAAAAGGTCACCGTCTTGTCGGTGGTAGGCCCAGCCAGCCCAACCCCGTTCTCGGCCAGCGCCACCGGCGCGCTGACCAACAGCATCGTCAGGGCCGCCAATAGAGCGGCGACGATACGACTGCGGCGCGAAGGACTGATCACGTCGCGAAATCTACCGCAAGGGCAGGGCATCTCCCGGAGGAAACATTGGAGCCCTCCCCGATAAGAGCCTTGAAGGCGACTCCTATGCGGGTTTCCGCAGGGAGATGCCCTGCCCTTGCGGGCGAGGTTCGAGGGATGCCCGGCCCTTTCCATAGGATGCCCCGCCAATGTCCGAGTTAGAGGCTTTGCTGCTGGGAATCGTCCAGGGGCTGACCGAGTTCCTGCCGATCTCCTCCTCGGGCCACCTGATCATCGTCCCGTGGCTGCAGGACTACACGTTCCTGCTCGACCACCCGCACTTCAACAAGACCTTCGACGTGGCGCTCCACGCCGGCACCCTGGTCGCGGCGATCGCCTACTTCCGCCACGAGGTCGTGCAGCTGATCCGCGGATTCATCGAGGCCGCGAAGCAGCGTGCGATCGAGAACCCCAACCAGCGCCTCTCGGTGGCGATCGCGGTCGGCACTGTGCCGGCCGTCATCTTCGGCGGCCTCGGCGCCGGTTTCATCGAAGATCACCTGGGCGAGCCGTGGATGATCGCAATCCAACTGATCCTCTTCGGCGCCCTGCTCCTGTATGCAGATCGCCTGCCGCAGCGCAAGTCGCTGGAGGAGTCGACGGTCAAGGACGGCTGGTACATCGGCCTCGCCCAGGTCCTTGCGCTGGCCCCCGGCACCTCGCGCTCGGGGATCACGATCACCGCCGCCCGCTATCTGGGTCTCGACCGCGACAGCGCCGCCCGCTTCTCCTTCCTGCTGCTGATCCCGGCCGTCGCCGGCGCGACCGTCTTCAAGGCGGCCAGCGCGATCCACGAAGGCCTGCCCAGCGGGGTCGCCGGCCCGATGATCGTCGGCACGCTCGCCGCCGCGATCTCCGGCTACATGGCGATCGCCTTCCTCCTCCGCCTCCTGCGCACCTCCTCCTACGCCCCCTTCGTCTACTACCGCTTCGCAGCGGGGGTGGCGATTCTCCTCATCATCGCGACCGGCTTGCGACCGGCGACCTTCTGAGAGTCGGGTCTAGAAAGAGCAAGCGGCCCAGGGCAGGTGGGCCGCTTGCGACGAGAGAGGAGTCTCGTGAGGACTTGATCTTGCCCTCGGTCGGGGGGCGGCGGGTGAACATCCCGATAAGGCTGCGAGCGGCCCCGAGCCGGAATTCCCGCTATTTACGCGTATTGACATGTGAAAATCCTGTGAAAGCAGGGATTTCATCCAGGGGTACGACGGCCAGAGCGCATAGAATGCGACCGTCTCGCAGGTAGGGTGCGCCTGTATCGCCAAAGCGGCGCCCGCCAAAAACGTGAACCCACAGCAGACCATCAGGCTCGCGGTAATCGACGACGACAGCGGCTTCGTGACCGTGCTGGCGAAGCGCACCGACGCGGCCGGCTGGCAGCAACGAACTCTCGCCGGGGCGATCCCACCGGAGGAGCTGGTGGCGATGAAGCTGAACGCCCTGCTGATCGACCCCGCGGTGATCGGCGAGGACGCCTGGGCCTACCTCGAGCGGGTCTGCGGGATGCTCCCCGACCTCGGCGTGGTCGTCTGCGCAAGTCGTTCGACCGTGGCGCAACGGGTGCGCGGCCTGCGCCTCGGCATCGACGACTGGATCACCAAGCCGTGTCATCCCGAAGAGGCGATCGCCCGCATCGAAGCGGTCTCGCGCCGCCGCCGCCGCGCCCGCCCGCAGGTCGAAACGGGCCCGATCGTCGCCGGTGAGCTGGAGATCCGCTCCGATCGCTTCCAGGCCTTCGTCAGCGGCAACAGCCTCGACCTGACCCGCCGCGAGTTCGAGCTGCTGCAGCTCCTCTCCGATTCCAAGGGCCAGGTGCTGGAGCGCGAGGCGATCTACCAGCGCGTCTGGGGATACGCGATGGCCCACGGCGACCGCTCCGTCGACGTCTTCATCCGCAAGCTGCGCCAGAAGCTGGAGAAGCTCTCCCCCGGCTGGGGTTACATCCACACCCACTTCGGGGTCGGATACCGGTTCGATCCCGAGCCGGTGGGGGGAACCGAGCTCTCCACGGTCGAGCCGCGCCAGGCCGATGAAAAGCCGGTTGCCGTCCAGCCTGCCGAGCAGCTAGCCGCTTCCTGAGGGCCCCAGGGCTTCACAACTCGTTCACAGGAGGTTCACGGCCCCATAACCGATCGCGCCCGCGGCGGCGCGATCCTTGCCGCTGGATGGTTGGTGAAATCAGCGGCAATGGGAGCCTCCCCGTCAACGGGGCCAAGCGCCTGGAGATCAGGCCGACGGAGCACGCTGCGCTGGTCGATGGGCGCCCCCTCGGCCTGACCAAGCGCGAGCTGCAGCTCCTGATCACGCTGGCGGACCACCCGCAGCGGATCATGACCCGCGAGGAGCTCTACGCCGCCGCCTGGGGTCGGGCGCCCCGCGACGGAGACCGCTCGGTCGACGTCTACGTCAGCCGTCTCCGCTCCAAGCTGGGTGAGGCGATTCCCGAGCGCTGCCTGATCCACACCCACAGCGGGATCGGCTATCGCTTCTCTCCCGACGGCTAAAACGCCCCGGATCCATTGCCTTTTACATCTTTTTTACATTCCCGATACAGCCAGATAACAAGCTGTTCGGGGGTCACTGAGAGTGTGGCGCCGCAGCTCAGATCGATTCCCTACTCAAGGAGATACGCGTGACCAAGAGACTTCTCAGCGTCGGCTCGGCGCTGGCTCTCATATTTGCGATCACCGCTTGCGGCAGCTCGTCCTCGGACAGCGGCAGCGGCGGCTCGTCCAGCGGGCCGCTGGTCGGCGCCGGCAGCACGCTGGTCGCACCGCTGATGTCCAAATGGCAGTCCGACTACGCCGGCAAGACCGAAGAAACGGTCACCTACGGCGCGATCGGCAGCGGTGGGGGAATCGACCAGATCACCTCGCGCTCGGTCGACTTCGGGGCCTCAGACGCCCCGCTGACGCCGGAACAGTTCGAAGAAGCCGACGGCGTCGAGCAGATCCCCTGGGCGCTGAGCGGCACCGTGCCCGCCTACAACGTCAGCGGCGCTCCCAGCAATCTGAAACTGAGCGGCGAAGTCCTTGCCGACATCTACCTCGGCAACGTCACCCAGTGGGACGACCCCGCGATCGCCAAGCTCAACCCCGGCGCCAGCCTGCCGAGCACGAAGATCACGCCGGTCTACCGCAGCGACGGCAGCGGTGACACCTACGCGTTCACCAACTACCTCTCGACGGTCAGCCCTGAATTCAAGTCGAAGGTGGGCACCTCGACGACGGTCAAGTTCCCGACCGGCGTCGGCGCCGAAAAGAACGACGGCGTGTCAGCGGCGATCTCGCAGACCGACGGGGCGATCGGTTACGTCGGCCTCGCCTACGCGCTCTCCAACGAACTCAGCATGCCGCTGGTCGAAAACTCGGCCGGGAACTTCCCTGAACCTGGCGTGGAAAGCGTCGAAGCGGCTGCGGACGCGGTGAGCAAGATCGGTCCCAACAACGAAATCTCGCTCGCCGACCTGCCGGCTTCGGCCAAGGACGCCTACCCGATCTCGACCTACACCTACGTGATCGTGCCGCTCGAAAGCGAAAAGGCCGACGCGCTGAAGAAGTTCATCACCTACGCGATCGGGCCGGGTCAGGAATTCGGTCCTGACCTCGATTTCGCGCCGCTGCCCAAGCAGGTCGTCGCGGCCGGCAAGAAGGCGATCGCCAAGATCGGCGGTTAGATGACTGACTCCCCGACCCCGCACACCTGGATGACGCGCGTGGCGCTGCGCATCTCGGCGTCCTCGGGCTTGCCTTTGGCACCACCAAAGGCTGCGCCCTGCGTCCTTGATCTGCTTGGCCACACGCGCCCCCAGGCGCACGCGGCCATGGAGTCAGTCATCTAGGTGGAGGCCGGTGCCCTCAAGAACCCTGTTCTACGGGCCCGGCGCAACCGTGTAGATCGAATCGGCGACCCGCTGCTGCGAGGCCTCTCGGGCCTCGCAGCAGCGGTCGCCGTCGTCGTCATGGTCGGGATCGCCTACGAGGTGATCCACCTCGCAAGCCCGGCGATCTCACAGTTCGGCATCGGCTTTCTCACCACCAACGACTGGAACCCCGTCACCGAACGCTTTGGCGCCGCCCCGTTCATCTACGGGACGGCGGTGACCTCGGCGATCGCGCTGCTCTTCGCGGCGCCGCTCTCGATCGCGATCTCGATCTACCTGACCGAGTTGGCGCCGAGCCGGGTGCGGCGCCCAGTGGCGACCCTGGTCGACATGCTCGCCGCGATACCCAGCGTGATCCTCGGCCTCTGGGGGATCCTGGTCCTCGGGCCCTTCATGCACGACACGATCGAGCCGGCGCTGAAGAGCGTGCTCGGCTTCCTGCCGATCTTCAGCGGCGACCCCTCGGCCTTCAGCTACCTGACCGCCGCGTTGATCCTGACGATCATGACCACGCCGATCATCACCAGCGTCACCCGCGAGGTCTTCGAGACCGTGCCGGGGGAGCTGAAGGAGGGTTCCTACGCGCTCGGCGCGACCCGCTGGGAGATGATCAGGCAGGTCGTGCTCCCCTACTCGCGCGCCGGGATCGTCGGCGCTTCCATCCTCGGGCTCGGCCGCGCGATCGGTGAGGCGATCGCGGTGGCGCAGGTGATTGGCGGCGCGACCGGGATCAACATCTCCCTTTTCCACACCGGCGGCACCCTGGCGGCGCAGATCGCCTCCCAGTTCCAGGGCGCCCCGGGAGAGCTGTTCAAGTCGTCGCTGGCCTATCTGGGGCTGATCCTGCTGGTGTTCGCGGTCCTCGTCAACGTCGTCGCCCGCCTGATCGTCCAGCGCGGCACCCTGAATGACATCGATGTCACGCCGACCGAGGTTGAGGCGCTGTGAGCGGGCCGGAGAGCCACGCGCTGCTGCTGGATCGCGGCAACATGAAGCGGCGCAACCGCGTCAACAGACTCGTCGGCATCTCCTCGACGATCGCCGCCCTGCTCGCGGTTGCCGTGCTGCTGATCGTCGTCGGCTCGGTCCTCTCGAAGGGGATCGGCGCGCTCAGCATCCACTTCCTGACGACCCCGGCTGGTCTGTTCGGAGATACCAGCGGCGGTATCTCCAACGCGATCGTCGGCACGGCAATCATGGTCGGGCTGGCCGCGCTGATGGCGATCCCGGTCGGCCTGCTGGTCGCGATCTACACCACCGAGTTCGCCCCGGCACGGATCGCCCACCCGATCCGGTTCGTACTCGACGTCCTCAACGGCGTGCCGACGATCATCACCGGCATCTTCGTCTACGGGCTCCTGGTGGCCGGCAAGCATCAAAGCGGCTTCGCCGCGTCGGTGGCGCTGGCGATCATCATGTTGCCGATCGTCGCCCGCACCGCGCAGGAGGTGCTGAGCCTGGTCCCGGCCACGCTCAAGGAGGCCGCCCACGCGCTCGGCATAGCGCCCTGGCGCGCCACCGTGCGCGTCACCCTGCCGACTGCCGCCGGCGGTCTCTTGACCGGCGCTCTGCTCGCCGTCGCCAGGGTGGCGGGGGAGACCGCGCCGCTGATCCTGCTCTCCTCGATCTTCGCGCCCGGCGTCCTCACGGGACCCGGCGAAGCGCTGGCCTCGATCCCGATCTTCATCTTCCAGTCGTCCGAGTCGCCGAGCCCCGAGGCGCACACCCAGGCCTGGGCCGCAGCCCTGGTCCTGATCGCCTTCGTGCTCGTCCTCAACATCATCGCCCGCGCCTTCTATGCCCGTTCACGCAAGCGCATGGGAGCTTGACTCCCAGCGTCCGACCCGCCACCCGAGGAGTCCTAGGATGGACACCAGAGATTCGATTGAGAGCACAGCCATGACCGAGCAGAATCCAGAACCGCAGGCGGGGCCCGGCACCGGGTCCGGCCTATCGCGCCCGGCGATCTCCGTTGCCGGTGAACCCGTGGCAAGGGCGTCGAAGCGAAGCCGCGAGATCGGCAACGTCGAGCTGCAGGGACTCAACGCCTACTACGGATCCAACCATGCCGTGCGAGACGTCAACCTCGACTTCGACGCCGCCAAGGTGACGGCGATCATCGGCCCCTCCGGCTGCGGCAAGTCGACGATGGTGCGCTGCATCAACCGCATGCACGAGGAGATCGCCGGTGCGCGCGCCGAGGGCAAGGTCCTGCTTGACGAGCTCGACCTCTACGACCCCAGGATCGACATCGTTGCGGTGCGGCGCTCGGTCGGGATGGTCTTCCAGAAACCCAATCCGTTCCCGACGATGTCGGTGCTCGACAACGTCACCGCCGGGTTGCGACTCACCGGCGCTTCCCGGAGTGAGATGGACGAACGCGGTCGCGAGGCGCTGGTGGGGGCCGGCCTCTGGGACGAGGTCAAGGACCGGCTTAAGGCGCCCGGCGTCGGCCTCTCGGGGGGGCAGCAGCAGCGCCTCTGCATCGCGCGAGCGCTCGCGGTCGATCCCGAGGTGCTGCTGATGGACGAGCCCTGCTCGGCGCTCGACCCGATGGCGACCTTGAGGATCGAGGAGCTGATCGGCGAGCTGAAGGAGCGGGTGACGGTCGTCATCGTCACCCACAACATGCAGCAGGCGGCCCGCGTCGCAGACACCACCGTGTTCATGCTGAACGGTGAGCTGATCGAGGTCGGCCCCACCGATGCGATCTTCACCAACCCCAGCGACGAACGCACCGAGCAGTACGTGACCGGGAAGTTCGGCTGATGGCCCTGGAGACGCGCAGTCAGTACCAGGAGGAGCTGGAGCGCCTGGAGGCGAGCGGCCTGGGGGGCCTCGATCTCGTCAACAGCTCCTTGAGTCGCACCCTGGAGGCGATCGAGCATCAGGACGTCGAGCTGGCGCAGCTCGTGATCGCCGATGACGACCGCATAGACGGCCGCTACCTGGAGGTCCACCAGAGCCTGATCACGCTGCTTGCCACCCAGTCACCGGTGGCAACCGACCTGCGGCTGATCTCAGCCTTGCTGCACGTGTTGAAGAACGTCGAGCGGATGGGCGATCAGTGCGTGAACATCTGCAAGATGATCCCCTTGACCGGCAACGAGCCGCCGGCCGACGAGGAGATGGTGGAGCTGATCTTGACGATGGGACGGCAGACCCGCACGCTGATCACCCAGGCGAAGCGGGCCTTCGAGGGTCGCGACGTGGAGATGGCGCGCGACCTGGTCCGCCAGGACGACGTCGTCGACAACCTCAATCGTCAGTGTTTCGGTTTGGCCCTGGAGATCGGCGACGACGCCGACACGCGGGAGTGGGCGATGACGATGCTGCTGGCCGCGCGGGCGATCGAGCGGATCGGCGACAACGCGGTCGACATCGGCGAGCAAGTCGCCTTCGTCGTCACCGGTCTCTTCAGGGAGTTCGAGGACGCTTCGCATCCGAACGAGTAGGAGTGGGGGCGTCGGGGGTGTCCCCCTGCGAAAACCCGCATAGGCGCGGCCTGAAGGGTTCTTGCCGGGGAGGGCTCCAATGTTTTCTCCGGGGGACACCCCCGACGCCCCATGTGCTGGCGTGCGGTTGAGATCCGAGCTGTCTGGGAACATGACGGGTGAGTCCGGGATGCTCTGCGCCGCCATAGATATCGGGTCGAATACGACGCGCGTGCTCGTGGCCGAGCCTGTGGATGGGCAGCTGAAGAAGGTGATGGAGCAGCGGGCCTACACGCGGATCAACAAGGCGCTCGCGGAAAAGGGAACGATCCCTCCCGAGAAGGTTGGGGAGGTCGCCGAGGTGGTCGCCACCCAGGTGCGCCTCGCCCGCGAGCTCGGGGCCGAGACGATTCGCTCTGTCGCCACCGCCGCGATCCGCGAAGCGCCGAACGGCAAGGAGGTCACGCGGGCGATCACCGAGGCGTCTGGGGTTCCGGTCGACATCCTCAGCGAGGAGGAGGAGGGACGGCTCGCTTTCATCGGCGCGACGAAAACCCTCGGGCATCCGGTCTCGGGCCGGATCGGCGTCGTCGACGTCGGCGGCGGCTCGACCGAGGTCGTTCTCGGCACCGTTTCGGGCGGCGTACAGGAGGTTCGCTCCTGGCGCGTCGGCTCAGGCGCCCTCGCCGATGAGTTAATCGCCTCCGACCCTCCCTCGGCGGCGGAGATCCGCAAGGTTCGCGACCGGATCGAGGACCTCTTCGCGGGCGTCGAGGTCGACCAGCCTGTGCAGGCGGTGGCGGTAGGGGGCAGTGCCACCTCGCTGCGGCGTTTGGTCGGGGCCGTGCTCGAGTACGAGACGCTGGAGCGAGGGATCCGGGTGCTGGCCGGTGACCCGGCCGCCGAGGTGGCGCGGCGCTTCGAGCTCGATCCGGAGCGGGTCCGGATCTTGGCGACCGGCGTCCTGTTGCTGGAGAAGCTCTCGGAGTTGCTTGGACAGCCGTTGCAGATCGGTAAGGGGGGCCTGCGCGAGGGCGTCATCCTCGATCAGCTCAACGGCAACGCCAACGGCTCCTCGCCGGTCCGCCTCGCCGCCTAGGAAAGGCCAACCCGCTCCATTAGCCTGCGGTAACTGTGGCGCGTGCGCGCGAGGTGTCGGGATTCGACTGCGACGAGCCGTTCGGCCGAGCCGCCGCGCGGGTGATCGAGGTGCGCGCCGCCGAGGTCTTCGAGCACGCCGAAGGCGTTCTCGACACCGCCGATATCGAGCGGCTGCACGACATGCGGGTGGCGACGCGCAGGTTGCGAGCCGCTCTGGAGGTCTTCGAGCCATGCTTCCCGGCCAAGCGGCACCGCAAGGCCCTGAAGCGGGTCAAGGCGCTTTCCGACGCGCTCGGCGAGCGCCGCGACCGGGACGTCTCGATCGAGTTCCTGGGTGGGTTTGCGGGTGAGGCGCCCGACGCCGACCGCCCCGCCTTGGCAGAGCTGATCGAGCGCCTGCGGGACGAGCAGCGGCAGGCCAACGACGAGTTGGCGCCGTTCATCACGCCGAAGCGCCTCAGAAAGCTGCGTCGCCGTCTGCGCGACCTGACGAAGGCGGCGAGATGAAGGCGCGCGTCGTGGAGGGCCTCGACCCGACGGCGCCGCTGCGCCCCAACGCGGCGCGGATCGTACGCATCCGCCTCGATGAGTTGCGTTCCTTTGTCCCGACGGCGCTCGAGCCGTCCGCCGCCACGGCTCAGCACGACATGCGGATCGCGGCTAAGCGGCTGCGCTACGTCCTCGAAATCACCGGGCCCTGCGTCGGCGCCGAGGCGAAGGCGGCCCGCGACGCCGCCAAGCAGCTGCAGGGAGTCCTGGGTGAGATCCATGACTGCGACGTGATGTTGCCCCGCGCCGAGGGAATCGAGTCCCTGCGCGACCTGCTTCGCACCCGCCGCGAGCTGCTCTTCCGCCGCTTCCGCGAGCTCTGGAGCGAGGAGGACGAAAAGGGAACTTGGGCGTCGCTCGAGCGGGCTCTGTAGCCGGCGCTGATCACCGGATATTCACGGCGTTTTCCCCGCTGGTTCACACGTTTTCCCTGCTCAGCCGCGAATCTGGAGGTGAACTGAACGGATAGAGAGAGGAAGGCACCGATGACTTCCCGAGTTGACCTGCACTGCCATTCCACCGCCTCGCAGCTTTCGCGGCTGGGGGTCCAACGCTCGCTTGGGCTGCCCGAGTGCGCGACGCCGCCCGAGGAGGTCTACGGGCTGGCGAAGAAGCGCGGGATGGACTTCGTCACGATCACCGACCACGACACGATCGACGGTTGTCTCGAGCTGGCCGGCCGTCCCGACTGCTTCGTCTCCGAGGAGCTGACCGCCCGCTTTGCCGGTGAGCCCCAGGCGGTTCATGTCCTCTGTTACGGGATCACTCCCGGAGACCATGAGTGGCTGCAGGCAAACGCCGGGGATGTCGAGGCCTGCGCCGCATACCTTCACCAGAACGAGATCGCCTGCGCTCTCGCTCATCCCTTCTACAACGTCGCCGCGCCGCTGACCAGGCGCCATCGTCGCCACCTGGCCGAGCTGTTCCCGATCTGGGAGGTGCGCAACGGATCGCGAGCCGCGGAGCTGAACATGCCCGCCGTCATCTACGTCGACACGCACGGCAGCACAGGGATCGGCGGTTCCGACGATCACGCCGGCGTGGATATCGGACGGACCTTCACCAAGGTCCCGGCCTCATCCACGCCGGAAGAGCTTCTAGAACGAATGCGCCGCGGCGAGGCCAAGGCCGGCGGCGAACAGGGCAGCGCCGCCAAGTGGGCGCACGCCGCGATGGCGCTGGCGACCCGCGCCCTCACCATGGGGGACGTGCCGGTTGTTAGCCGCCCATATGGGCGGCTAACAACCGGCACGCCGGCGGAGCTAGACCCGGCGGCGGTGCTGAAGATCGCCCAGCGGGTGGTCGGCCAGGGTGCTGCCCGCCAGGGCGCGGTCGCCGCCGACATCGGGCCCGAAGACGCCCGCACGCTGCTCGACTCCTGGTTGCGGTCGATGGGGATCGAGCTGCGGGGCCGCGAGCTGATCGCCCACATGCAGGCCGAGGACTTCTCCCACGCCGATCTCTATCGGCGCGCCCGGCGCATCCACGACCGCCGTCTGCGCGTGGCGATCGCCGACGGCACGAAGGCGGTGGCCGCGGGTCAGTCTCCTGCGGCGGCGCTCGGCGGTCTCTTCGAGGCGCTGCTGCCGGCGGTGCCATATGCCCCGCCCACCGTGTTCCTCGGCGACGAGAAGGCGAAACTCACCGATCGCTCCGACGAGCGCCCCCGCGTCGCCCTGATCGCCGACGGGATTGAGGCGATGCACGGAGTCACGCACACGATCGAGCAGATCCGTGAGCGCGGGGTGCCCGGCTTCGAGGTCGAGGTGGTCGGCACCGATTCAGGGGTCGACCGGCGGCTCCCCGCGGCCACGACCCTGCAGGTCCCCTTCTATGACGGCATGACCCTGGGCGTGCCGGGTCTGCCCGACCTGGCGGAGACCCTCGCCGAAGGACGCTACGACCTGGTCCACGTCACCGCTCCTGGCCCCGCGGGCGTCGCCGCCTCGTTGCTCAGCCGCGTTTCGGGGACGCCGCTGCTGGCCAGCTACCACACCGAGCTCGCCGCCTACGTCGGCCTGCGCAGTGGCGACGGTGGCCTCGAGGCGATCTCACGGGCGGCGCTTGGCGCCTTCTACACGGCGCCGTCGCGGGTCCTCTCGCCAAGTCCCGCGGCTGACCGCTCCCTGCTCGGGCTCGGCGTCGAGGGAGACGGGATCGATCGCTGGGAGCGCGGGGTGGACGTATCGCGCTTCTCGCCCGAGAAGGCCGACCCGACCGCCTTTCCCGGCGAGCTGAAGGTCCTCTACGCCGGTCGGCTGACTAGCGAGAAGGGGGTTGACCTGCTCGCCGAGAGCTTTCTGCGGGCACGGCGGGCCGAGCCGCGCCTGCACCTGCTGCTGGCGGGCGGCGGACCCGAGGAGGATGAGCTGCGGGGTCGACTCGGCGCGCACGCGACCTTCCTCGGCTGGCTCGAAGGCGACGACCTCGCCCGCGCCTATGCGAGCGCCGATCTCTTCCTCTTCTGCTCCCGCACCGATACTTACGGCCAGGTCGTGCTCGAGGCCGGCGCCAGCGGCCTGCCGGTGGTCGCGGTCGATGAGGGTGGCCCGGCGGCGCTGATCGAGAATCGCCACACCGGGATCCTCTGCCGGCCCGACCCAGATCACCTCGCCGGAGGGGTGCTGCAACTCGCCTCCTCGCCCGCGCTGCGGCGCCGACTCGGCGACGCGGCCATCCGGAACGCCCGCGCCCATTCGTGGGAGCGAGCGCTGGAGCAGCTCGCGATCGGTTACCGGCGCGCGCTCGGTGAAGCCGAGGCAATCCGGCAAGCTGCTTCTCGGGCTGCCTGAGGCGCAGGGGCGGGCGCGTTGCCGCAGTACGATGGCCGGATCGACGATCCGGCTCTTTACTTCAACCGCGAGCTGTCCTGGCTCGACTTCAACCAGCGGGTTCTGGAACTGGCCGAGGACCCCGAGGTGCCGCTGCTGGAGAGGGTCAGGTTCTGCGCGATCTACGCCTCCAACCTGGATGAGTTCTTCATGGTCAGGGTCGCCGGGTTGTTCGATCAGCTCGATGCCGGGATCGACGCCCGCGGCCCCGACGATCTCCCCACCAGCGAGCAGATCGACGCAAGTCAGGCGCGCGTGCTGGAGCTGGACTCCCGCCTGCACAGCTGCTTCAACGGAACGTTGCTGCCGGCGCTGGAGGAGCAGGGGGTCCGGATCGTCTCGCTCGACACCGCCAGCAAGGAGGAGCGGCGCGAAATCGACACCCGCTTCCGTGAGCAGGTCTTCCCGGCCCTGACTCCGCTCGTGGTCGGTCTCGGCCGTCCCTTCCCCTACATCTCCAACCTCTCGCTCAGCCTCGGGGTGCTGCTGCGCGATCCCGAGAGCGGCACCGAGATCATCGCCCGCGTCAAGGTGCCGAAGGAGCTGCTCGGACGCTTCCTGAGGGTCGGCGAGCGGAACGAGGTGTTCGTGCCGCTGGAGGAGGCGATCGCGGCCAACCTCGACGCGCTCTTCCCCGGCGCCGAGGTGGTCGACCACGGCTACTTCCGGGTCACTCGCGACGCCGACTTCACGATCAGCGACGAGGCCGACGACCTGCTGCAGGCCGTCCAGGACGAGCTTCGCCGCCGCCGCTTCGGCGAGGTCGTGCGGCTGGAGGTTGCGGCGGGGATGAACGCGAAGCTGCGTGGCCAGTTGATCGACGCGCTGCGGCTCGAAGACCGCGAGGTCTACGACGTCGACGGCCTGATCGACCTCGCCGACCTCGGCGACGTCGTCGACGCCTCCGGCCACCCGGAGCTGCGCTACGAGCCCTGGTCGCCGGTCACCCAGCCGCGGCTGCAGGGGGAGGACGACGAGCCGGTCGACATGTTCGCCGCGATCCGGCAGGGCGACATCCTCGTCCACCATCCCTACGACTCGTTCGCCAGCTCGGTCGAGCGTTTCGTCGTGCAGGCGGTCGCCGACCCCGACGTGCTGGCGATCAAGCAGACGGTGTACCGGACCAGCGACGACTCGCCGCTGGTGCCGGCGCTGATCCGCGCCTCCGAACGCGGCAAGCAGGCGGTCTGCATGGTCGAGCTGAAAGCGCGCTTCGACGAGGAGGCGAACATCCACTGGGCGAAGTCGATGGAGGAGTCGGGCGTCCACGTCGTCTACGGCATCCCGGGGCTGAAGACGCACGTCAAGGCGGTCCTGGTCGCCCGCCGCGAGGGCGACCAGGTGCGCGAGTACGTCCACATCGGCACCGGCAACTACAACCCGACCACCGCCCGTCTCTACACCGACTTGGGGTTGTTCACGGCGGACCCCGAGATCGGCGCCGACGTCGCTGAGATGTTCAACTTCCTGACCGGTTACGGGCGGCCCGCGGGGTATCGCAAGGTGCTGGTTTCGCCGACCACGATGCGCGACCGCATCGTCGAGGAGATCGAGGCGACCGTTCAAGCCCACCGCGCCGGCCAGGAGGCGCGGATCACGCTGAAGATGAACGCGTTGGTCGATGCGGGCTGCATCCAGGCGCTCTATGAGGCGTCACGAGCGGGCGTCCGGGTCGATCTCAACGTGCGCGGCATCTGCTGTTTGCGGCCGGGAGTGCCAGGGGTCTCCGAGAACATTCGCGTCGTCTCGATCGTCGGCCGCTTCCTCGAGCACTCGCGGATCTATGCCTTCCGTCGCGGTGAGGAGACTCGGGTGTTGACCGGCTCGGCCGATCTGATGCCGCGCAACCTCGACAGCCGCGTGGAGCTGGTGACGCCGATCGAAGACGATGGTCTGCGAGCGGAGCTGCTCGACGTGTTGGAGCGTTGCTTCGCCGACAACGCCAACGCCTGGGAGCTCGGCACCGACGGCGTCTGGACCCGGCTCGATGCGCCAGAGGGGGAACGGCGAAGCGTTCAGGAGGAGCTGCGCGAGCGTCACTTCGGTCGCGCGGCAGACCAGCTCGCCGCGGCGACGGGCTGACGCTTAGGATTCCGCAATGGCGCGCCTCTCATTGCTACCCCGGGACAGCGCCTTCTTCGAGCTCTTCATCGAGGCGGGTCAGAACACGTTGCAGGCGGCGCGGCTGCTCGACCAGATGATGGGCACCTGGCCCGACGACGGTGACCTCGGCCGCGAGGTCCTCAAGGCGGAGCAGGAGGGCGACCGGATCACCCACGACATCATCCAGCGCCTCAACTCGACCTTCGTCACCCCGATCGACCGCGAGGACATCTACGGCTTGGCGACGCGGATGGACGACATCGTCGACTACACGGAGGAGGCGGCCGACTTCCTCGGCCTCTACCAGATCGAGGCGCCGATGGCACAGGCGCAGGCGCTGACCAAGGTGCTTGTGGCTGCCTGTGAGCAGCTTGCTGCCGGCCTGGAGAACCTGCGCGGGTTCAAGGACCTCGAGCGATACTGGATCGAGATTCACCGGCTCGAGAACGAGGGGGACCGGATCTCCCGCGACGCGGTCGCCTCGCTGTTCTCGAACGGGATCGACCCCATGGTCGTGATCCGCTGGAAGGACATGTTCGCGGTGCTCGAGAACGCGATCGACGCGACCGAGACCGCTGCTCAGATCCTCGAGGGCATCGTCATCAAAAACAGCTGACGTGGGCTCCGACATCGTCATGGTGCTGGTCGTCGCCGCGGCGCTCGGCTTCGCCTTCAGCAACGGCTTCCACGACACCTTCGACGTGATCTCGACCGCGCTCTCCACCGGCGCGGCTCCGCCGGGGGCGGCGATCGCGGCAGCCGCCCTGCTCAACTTCGCCGGCGCGTTCATCTCGGTCGGCGTCGCGGCCACGATCGCGCACGACGTGGTCCACGCCGGGTCGATCTCCCCCGACGTCGTCCTTGCCGGCCTGCTCGGGGCGATCGCCTGGAACCTGGCCACCTGGCGCCTCGGGCTTCCGTCGAGCTCGTCGCATGCGCTGATCGGCGGCCTGCTCGGCGCCTCGGTCGCTGCCGCGGGGACGAGCTCGCTGATCGGCGGCGGCGTGCTCGACAAGGTCCTGATCCCGGCGCTGCTGGCGCCGCTTGCCGCCTTTCTGCTCGGCGGTAGCGCGATCGCCGTCATCTACCGCATCGTCGGCCGGCGTCGCCCGGGACCCGTGACGCGGAGCTTCCGTCGTGCCCAGGTCCTCTCGGGAGGCCTGTTGGCCCTCGCCCATGGGGCCAACGACGCGCAGAAGACGATGGGCGTCATTGCCTTGGCCCTGATCGCAAACGGCAATCTGGGGGGTGGCGCGGACCCTCCTTTCTGGGCGATTGCCGCGGCTGCCGCCGCGATCTCCCTGGGTACCTACAGCGGGGGGTGGCGGGTGATGCGGGGCAGCGGAGCGCGGATCATCAAGATGGACGCGGCGCAGGGTTTCTCGGCCCAGGGGGCCGGCGCGGCGACGATTCTCGCCGCGACCTTTCTCGGCTTTCCGATCTCCTCCACGCACGCGATCAGCGGCGGTGTGATGGGCGCCGGCGCGGCCAAGCGGCTCTCTGCGGTGCGCTGGGGAGTGGCGGGCAACATCCTGATCGCTTGGTTGCTGACCCTTCCCGCGGCAGCGGCGATCGGGGCAGCGGCCTACGGAGTAGCGTGGATCTTCGGGGCGGGTGCGTAGACTTTTTGCTGTGCGTACCCTGCGCAATGTCGCGATCGTCATGTTGCTCGCTTTAGTGGTGGCCTTCGCTCCTGCCGGTGGCAACGCGGCGGACGCCGTCCTGACCGCGATCACGATGGGCTTCCTCGCCGCGATCGCCTGGACGATCTTCGTGCTGAGTCGCCAGAACCAGCTGACGCTGGCGGCGTTGAGCGACGGCCGGCGGGCGATCCTCTACGGGGCCCTGGGTTTGATCGCCCTGCTGATCGCCGGCAGCGACGAGCTCTTCTCCAGCGGCGGTGGCACCCTCGCCTGGATCCTCCTGTTGGGCGCCTCGATCGCCGCGATCTGGCGTATCTGGATGGAAGCCAACACCTACTGATCAAGGCAGGTTCTCGCGCGTGAGAATTTTCTGAAAATTGTGATTCTGCGCGCCATGGGTGCGGCGAGCTCTGGAACGGTCGGGGTGTGTCGCGCCAGGCCGCCAACAGCTTTCGCAGGGAGGGTGGGACCGCCTCGGTCGAGCTGATCGCCGTGGTCCCGTTCCTGCTGTTGGCGGTCCTGGTGGCGGCACAGATCGCGCTCGCCGGACAGGCGCTCTGGTCGGCTGGGGTGGCCGCGCGCGCCGGAGCGAGGGCGGCCCTGGTCGGAGGAGACGCGATGGCGGCGGCCAGGGGGGCGCTGCCACCGACGATGCGAGCCAGTGCGGAGGTGAGCGACGCAGACGCCGTCTCGGTGCGGGTCGCGGTGCCCCGCCTGTTGCCGGGCGTGCCGCGGTTGATGGTCGGTGCAAAATTCGGCTTGGGCGAGGGCGATGGGTAGGGAGGAGGGTCAGGCGACTGTCGAGTTGATCGCCGCGCTGCCGGCGTTGCTGCTGGCAAGCCTGCTTGCGCTGCAGCTGCTCGCCACCGGCTACGCGCTGACCCTCGCCGACGGCGCCGCCGAGGCTGGAGCGCTGGCGCTGGCATCGGGTCGGCCGGCGCTCTCAGCCGTTCGTGATGCGTTGCCCGGATGGGCCGACGACGATGTTGAGGTCTCGGTGCGGGGCGGGCGAGTCACCGTGCGCCTGCCGCCGCCGTCAGCGCTGCCCGTCGTCGCCGAACGGCTCGCCGTCACCTCGACCGCCGCGGTGAGGTCGAAGTGATCGGGTCCCGTGACCCCGGCGAGCCGGATCCTCCGGTGGGCGGGGTGGTCGTGCTGGCCACATCGGTCGGCGCCGCGAGCGGAGTCGGGGCCGCTGCCGCCGCGCTCGCCGCTGCCGGTGTGGAACCCGACCGTGCTGCCCTGTTGATCGACCTCGACGACGGGCGCAGGCCGCGCCCATCCCTGGTCGCAACCGCCTCCGCGCGCGGGCTGGAGGAGAGACTGACGGCTCACCTGCCCGACGCCGGTGTCGCCTCGCGCGGGGCGCTCTGCAAGCTCATCCTGCCCGCCGACTCCAGCGGCCTGGATGGGGTTGCCGCAGCCCTGCCGGCCGTCCGCGATGCGATCGCCGTCGTTCGTTTGCCGCCCCGCCTCCTTCAGCCGACGCTCGACGATCCGCGTATTCGGGCCTCGGCGGTCCTGCTGCGCGCCGACCTGAACGAGGACCGGGCGTTGACGTCGCTGGCGGTGCGCGACCTGATCGAACGCGGCCTCCCGGTCTCCGTGCTCAAGCAGCCGCTTGGCTGGATCGCGGCGCGGCGCGCCCTGTTCGGCGCGCCGCCGGGCGAGGGTGGGCTTCCCCCGCGGGTGTTTGAACGCCTGCTCAGGGAGCGGCGGCGTGCCAGGTGCCGACGTCCTTGATCCCCTCGCCGTTTGCGTCGCCTCGCTTCGAGTCGCCGTCGAACGTGTAGAGCGGTTTGCCCTCGAACGTCACCTGGCGCCTGCCGTCTGGGCGCTTGACCGTGCCGAGCGCGACTGGACCGGCCGGCTTCACGCCCTTGGCCACAACCAGCGGAAACCAGTCCTTGAGGCAGGAACCGGTGCAGATGAAGTTGCCGTGCTTCTCGACGCTGAGGCTGTACAGCGTGAGGCCGTTGTTTGCGATCAGCACCGTGTGGCCGAGCGATTGATTCTGTGCCTCCTTGACCACGCGCTTCGTCGACCCGGCGGCGAGGGAGCTGAAGAGGCCCGCGGCGGCGAGGACGGCCACGATCGCGAAGGTTGCGACAGTCAGGGGACGTTTGCGATGGCTCGTTCGGGACTGCTGCATGACGCTCCTTGGTCGAATTTCAGATCGCCCGTCCTACGGATGCTAATCCGCGCAGGTTCGATTGCAGATCTTTTCGCTTGAGCGCACCACACGCGCGTTCGGTCAAGTCAGCTTGCCTCCATGGGGCTTCCGCGATGGAGAACGTCGACGGCCAGGTTGCGCCGGCGTGGCTCCGGCGAGCGCGGCCAGGCCTTGCCGGTGGCGCTGGGAGGGGCGCTGGCGCTGATCGCCGCGGCGCTAGCCCTGGTTGCGATCGCCGCGGCCGTGACCGGGAAAGGGAGGGCGCAGCGAGCGGCGGACCTGGCGGCGATATCGGCGGCGCGGTCGATGCGCGACGACCTGTCGCGCCTACTCGCCCCGCCGACCCTGCCGAACGGGTCGCCCAACCCGGCCCACATGGAGAAGGACGCGTACCTGGCACAGGCACGGGCCGCCGCTCTCCAGGCGGCGAAGGCGAACGGGGTCGCCGCGGCGCGCCTGGCGATCTCCTTCCCGGACCTGGAGTCGTTCGCGCCGGTGCGGGTCAGGGCTGTCGTGGGAGGACGACTCGATCTGGGCGGAGCGGACGAGGAGGCGGGGTCGACCGGTGTCGAAGCATCGGCGGTCGCCGAAGCGGCATCCCCCTCGACCCCGACGGACTCGATGCCGTCGATCGCCAGTGGCGGCGGCTACAGTGGTCCGCTCGTCTATCGCCAGGGAGAGGGGATGAGGCCGGATGTCGCTACGGCATTCGACCGCATGGCGGACGCCGCCGCAGATGCCGGCGTCACCCTCCTCGTCAACTCGGCCTTTCGCTCCGACGCCGAACAGGCGGCGCTCTTCGCGGCCCATCCTGATCCCAGATGGGTGGCGCCGCCTGGCCATTCCCTGCATAGGTGCGCCACCGAGCTCGACCTCGGTCCCGAATCGGCCTACGGCTGGTTGGCGGCCAACGCCGACCGCTTCGGGTTCGTCCAGCGCTATTCGTGGGAGGCCTGGCACTACGGTTTTACGGCGGGTCCTGCTCCCTGCTCACAGGCAGGCAACGCCATCGGCACCGACGGTGGAGACGGGGCGATTGCGGGAACCACCCTGCCCTCGTTCGTGCCCTCGCGTTTTCGTCAGCCGCTGCTCCGATCAGCCGCCCACTGGAACGTCTCCGCGGCCCTGCTGGCCGCACAGCTGATGACGGAGTCGAACTTCAACCCCTTCGCGAGCTCTCCGGCCGGCGCGCAGGGCATCGCCCAATTCATCCCCGGCACGGCGGCCTCCTACGGCCTGCGCGACCCGTTCGATCCGGTCGAAGCGATCGACGCCGAGGCCCACCTGATGGCCGACCTGATCCGGCAGCTCGGCTCACCGCAACTGGCCCTCGCCGCCTATAACGCCGGCCCGGCCCCGGTCGAAGCCTGCCACTGCGTCCCCGCGATCCCAGAGACCACTGCCTACGTGGGCCGAATCCTCGCCCTCCTCGGCGGCGCCGGTGCCCTGGTCGCGCCGAGCTTCGAAGTGCGTCTGGTGGCATAAACGGGACTTCACTGCGTTCGGTAGCCTCCCGCGCGATGGCTACCGTTGAGGTACAGGGCGTCGAGGGGATGCAGTCGCTGCTCGGGCAGGAGATAGGACCGAGCGAGTGGCGCACCGTGACGCAGGCCGACATCGACGCCTTCGCCGAGCTTTCGGGTGACGACCAGTGGATCCACGTCGACGTCGAGCGGGCGAAGAATGAGAGCCCGTTCGGGACGACGATCGCCCACGGCAACCTCACCCTGTCGCTGGTCGACGGCTTCCGCAAAGAGCTGATCTCCTCGAGCGGCTTTGCGCTTGGCGTCAACTACGGCTGGAACAAGATCCGTTTCCCAGCTCCGGTGCCCGTCGATGCGAAGGTCCGCAGTCGAGCCGAGGTCGTCTCGATCGACGAGAAGGGCGGCGGTTGGTGGGAGGTGGTGACCCGCTTCACCCTCGAGGTCGAGGGCAACGAGAAGCCGTGCTTCGTGGGTGACAGCGTGACTCGTGTGATGGCGCCCACCGACTAGGGCCAGCTTATTCGACGGTGAGGGTGCCTTCCATGCCCGCCTTGCGATGGCCTGGCACGTTGCAGTAATAGACGTACTTGCCGGGTTTCAGTTCCAGTTCCAGCGAGGTGGAGCCGTCATTGATCGTTTGCGTCTCACCGACCACTTCGCCTTTGGAATTTGCCACGTTCACGTCGTGGACGAACGACTGCGGGTTTTTGAAGTCGATCGTCACCTTGCCGGCCTTGGCAAGCTCCTTGGTGGTGGTGTAGGTGAAGGTGGCGTTTGGATCGGCTTCGATCTTGACTGTCGAGGGCCCGGTCTTCGCCGCCGTGGTCGAGTCGCTTCCCCCGCAGGACGTGAGCGCCACGGAGACGAGCGCCACGGCCGACAGGACAGCGATTCTTGGCATCACAGCATCAACTCCCTGGAGTAATACTCAGGGAATCCTATTCTAAATCATGCCTTGACACCGCCTGGCCGACCCCTCCCGCGAGGGGCGCCGGATCTACTTGACCGTCAACGTGCCTTCCATGCCCGCTTCGCGGTGGCCGGGGACCGTGCAGTAGTAGGTGTAGGTGCCCGGTTTGAGATTCACCGAGGTCGAGGTGGCGCTTTCGGCGATCAGTTCCGTCTTGCCGACTTCTTCGCCGTTCGAGCCTTCGATCGCCACGTCGTGGGTCAGCGCCTGCGGGTTTTTGAAGTCGATCGTCACCTTGCCGGCCTTTGCCGATGCTGCGGTGGTCGTGTAGGCGAGCTGGCCGTTCGGGTCGGCTTCAAAGGAGACGGTCGAACTGCCGCCTTCGCTCCCCCCGGCTTCCTTGCCGCTTTCCGCCGCGCCGCCGCCGGTTGCTTCGTTCGCGGTTGAGGTCGTGGTCGAGTCGCTCCCTCCGCAGGCGACCAGTGCGGTGGAGGCAAGTGCGAGGACGAATAGGGCGGCGAGCTTCTTCATCGGCTGGATCCTTTCCTTGGGGAAGAGAATGCTCAGGAGGACTGTAACTCGGATACGCGCAACGGCAAACTCCGGTTCAGCGGCCCTTGAACTCGGGCTTCTCGCCGCTGAAGAACGCGATCGCCCCTTCGCGCAGGTCCTCGGTTCCCATGCTGTCGGCTATCCCGTGGCGCTCTAGCTGCAGGTGCTCGGTGAGGCTGTTCTCGATGCTCACGCCGCAGAGCCGTTTCGCCATCTTCACGTAGTGGGGCGCCTTTACGGCGAGCTTCTCGGCCTTGGCACGGGCTGCGTCCATCAGGTCGTCCGGCTCCACGACATCGGAGACCAGGCCCTTCTCGAGTGCGTCGGCAGCGGTCATGTTCGGGTCCTCCAGCAGGATTTCCAGAGCTCGGCTCGGTCCGACCACGCGCGGCAGGAAGTAGGTCATTCCGCCGTCCGGCGAGGCGCCGATCCGCCCATAGGCGCAGGCGACGAAGGCGTCTGCGGCGGCGATCCGCATATCGCAGGCCAGCGCCAACGAGAAGCCCGCTCCGGCCGCGGCTCCGTTGACGGCGGCGATGACCGGGTAGGGGATGCGGCGCAGGTCGATGATCGCGGTGTGCAGTGCCTCCGCGCCCCTGCGCACCTGTGCCGGAAGGTCGATCGAGTCGTCTTCGACCCCTGCTTTGAAGCCGTTGACGTCGCCGCCGGAGCAGAAGGCTTTGCCGGCGCCGGTGACGATCAGCGCCCGTAGCGGTGCCTGGTCGGCGAGCCAGGCGAAGGCGGTGCCCAGCTCCAAGATCATCTCGGGGCTCATCGCGTTGAAGCTGTCGGGGCGGTTGAGGGTGAGGGTGCCGATCTCGCCGTCGACCTCGATTTGCAGCGTGCTCAGCTCTGGCGGGCTGATCGTCTCCGTGGTCATCTCGCTCTCTCCGTGTCCGTTTCGGAAGTTGGCCGGGTGGCCAGGAGCCTACTCTTTGATCGAGTGAGCGAAGGCAGAGACACACCTCGCGCGGAGCGGCTGGCGCGGCAGCGCCGCGAGCTGCCCGATTCGCCCGGCGTCTACCTCTTCCACGGCAACGACGACGAGCTGCTCTACGTCGGCAAGGCGCGCTCGATCCGCAAACGGGTCGCGTCCCACTTCTCGGGAGGTGAGACCAGGCTCACGTCCCGTGTCGACCGCATCGAGGTCCTCGTCACCGCGACCGAGGCCGAGGCGCTGCTCGCCGAGCAGAGCTTCATCAAGCGCCACCGGCCGCGCTTCAACATCCGTCTCCGTGACGACAAGTCCTACCCCTACGTCTGCGTCAGCCTCGACGAGGACTACCCGCGGGTCTACTTCACCCGCGAGAAGCACCGCGCCGGGCGTGCCTACTTCGGCCCTTTCTCAAGCGCCAAGCGGGTGCGCGAGACGCTCGACCTACTCGGCAAGCTGTTCCAGTTCCGCACCTGCGAGGGGACCGAGCCGGGCCGCCGCTCCGGCAGCCCCTGCCTGGACTACTACATCAAGCGCTGTGGGGCGCCCTGCGTGGGCCATGTCAGCCGCGAGGAGTACCGGCACAACATCGACGCGATCGTCGACTTCCTCTCGGGCCGTTACCGCAGGGTCGAGGCCGACGAGCAGGCGAAGATGGAGGAGGCCGCGGCGACGCGGGAGTTCGAGCGCGCCGCGCTGCACCGCGACCGCCTCAAGGCGATCCAGTCGCTGTTCGAGCGCCAGCGGGTCGCCGGCGGCTCGGTCGGAACCGCCGACCTGATCGGGGTCGCGACCGAGGGGGCCGATGCCAACGCGCAGGTCTTCCAGGTGCGCGACGGCATCCTCGCCGAGCGGCAGAGCTTCTACCTCGACAACCAGGCCGAACGGGAGCCGGCCGAGGTCGCCGAGGAGTTCATCGGCCAGTACTACTCGGCCTCGCCGTCGATGCCGCGGACGATCGTCGTTGGTCCCTACCTGCGTGAGCGCGCCGGGCTCTTGGCCGCGGCGCTTGGGGAGAGGCGCGGATCGCCGGTCGAGGTGCGGGTTGCCGAGCGCGGTGACAAGCGCCGCCTGCGCGAGCTGGCCGAGCGCAACGCCCGCCTCGCCCTCGACCAGGACCGGCTGCGGCGCGAGCACCGCCGCCAGCGACGGGTCGACTCGCTCGCGGACCTGCGTGAGGCGCTGGGCATGGAGGAGCTGCCGATCAGGATCGAGGGCTTCGACATCTCGAACCTCGGCGGCGAGCACACGGTCGCCTCGATGGTCGTCTTCGAGGGGGGCGCGACCAAGAAGGCCGACTACAGGCGCTTCCGGGTGCACGGCGAGCGCGACAACGGGTCCGACGACTTCGCTTCCATGGAGGAGGTGTTGAACAGGCGCGTCAGCCGCTATCTGGAGCAGGTCGACCTCTCGCCGCACGACGGCAAACGCGACGAGAGCTTCGCCGCGCTGCCCTCGCTTGTCGTCGTCGACGGCGGCAAGGGCCAGCTTGCGGCGGCGATGCGCGCCCTGCGGCCTTTTGCCGAGCGCGGCGTCACGGTGATCTCGCTCGCCAAGCGCGAGGAGGAGGTCTACGTACCGGGGCGCCGAGTGCCGATCGACCTACCGGCCGATTCCGAGGCATCGAAGTTGTTGCAGCGGGTGCGTGACGAGGCGCACCGGTTCGCGATCGATCACCATCGTGGCCGCCGCGACCGGGCGATGACCGGCTCGGTGCTCGACGACCTGAAGGGAGTTGGGCCGGCGCGCAAGCGTGCCTTCCTCAAGCACTTCGGCTCGCCGGAACGGTTTCTGGCGGCGTCCCGCGAGGAGCTGGAGGCCGTGCCGGGCGTGCCCGGCAAGCTGGCCCGCGAGATCCACGAGCAGCTGCATCGGACGGGGGGGTAAGCATGGCGGAGAAGGCGGAGGCTCCGATCGGAGGCCGCAACGGAGACGGCGCTGGCAGCGCGGTCGACCTGGTCCTGATCACGGGCCACTCGGGGGCCGGCAAGTCGGAGGCGATCGCCGCATTCGAGGACGGCGGCTACTTCTGCGTCGACAATCTGCCGCCGCGGATGATCGGCAGTCTCGGCGAGCTGTTCCGCCACGAGGGCAGCGGGGTGGAGCGGGCCGCGGTCGTCTCCGACGTGCGTGGCGGCGAGTACTTCGAGGGCCTGATCCAGGTGCTGGACGAACTCGACGCCGACGGGCTGCGGCCGAAACTGCTCTTTCTGGAGGCAGACGAGGAGACCCTGCTCGACCGCTACAAGGAGACGCGCCGCCGCCACCCGCTCGCGCCGGAGGGCAGGATCGTCGACGGGATCAGGGCCGAGCGAGAGCTGCTCTCGCCGCTGCGGGCTCGTGCCGACGTCGTGATGGACACCAGCGCGCTCACCGGCGGCCAGCTGCGGCTGCGAATCGCGGAGGAGATGCTGGACGGTCACGACAGCGCCAAGCTCGCCCTGACCCTGCTCACCTTCGGCTTCAAGAACGGCCCACCGCGCGATGCGGACCTCACCCTCGACGTCCGCTTCCTGCCCAATCCCCACTACGTCGACGAGCTGCGGCCGCTGACCGGGCTCGACGAGGCGGTGCGCGCCTATGTCGAGTCGGGCACGCAGGCGGGCGAGTTCTATGGCCGCCTGCTGCCCCTGCTCGAGTTCCTCGTCCCCGCCTACGTCGCCGAGGGCAAGAGCCACCTGACGATCGCGGTCGGCTGCACCGGCGGGCGGCACCGCTCGGTGACCGTCGCCGACCGCATCCGCCGTGCCCTCGAGGGGCAGGACGGTGTGGTGGTGCGGGTTAAGCACCGCGACGTCGAGCTGGACGGCTGAGCGGGCGCCGTTCCCCGCACCTAGAATCGGCCGGCTTTGTCAGAGCCTGTCATCTCAATCCGTGGCCTGCGCAAGAGCTATGGCGACGTCGAGGCGGTGCGGGGCATCGACCTCGAGGTGCAACGGGGCGAGGTCTTCGCCTTCCTCGGCCCCAACGGCGCCGGCAAGACGACGACCGTCGAGATCCTCGAGGGTTACCGCAAGCGCAGCAGCGGCGAGGTGTCCGTGCTGGGCGAGGATCCCGAGCACGCCGGCCGTGAGTGGCGCGGACGGATCGGGATCGTCCTGCAGAGCTGCAGGCTCGATCCCTACCTGACCGTGCGCGAGTCGCTTGCTCTCTACGCCGGCTACTACGACCATCCGCGGCCGATTGAGGAGACGATCGATCTGGTCGGCTTGGGGGGCAAGGCCGACGCCCGCGCCAGCTCTCTCTCCGGCGGTCAGCAGCGGCGCCTCGACGTCGGCATGGCGCTGATCGGCGACCCCGAGCTGCTCTTCCTCGACGAGCCGACGACCGGTTTTGACCCCTCGGCCCGGCGCCAGGCCTGGGAGACGATCGCCGGCCTGCGCGAGCTCGGCAAGACCGTCTTCCTCACCACCCACTACATGGACGAGGCGCAGCGCCTGGCCGACCAGGTGACGATCATCTCGGGCGGGGAGGTGGTCGCCCGCGGCACCCCCGAGGACCTTGGCGACCGCGAGAGCAGGCCGGCCCGGATCACCTACCGTGAGGACGGCCGCGAGGTGGAGCTGGAGACGACGACGCCGGTCCAGACCCTGAACGAGCTGACCGGACGGGCGCTTGCGGAGGGACGGGAGCTGGAGGGCCTCGAAGTCGCCCGGCCCAGCTTGGAGGACGTCTACCTGGAGCTCACTGATCAGGCATGAACCTCGTCCTGCACCAATTTCGTTATGACCAGAAGGCTTTTTGGCGCAACCCTGCCTCGGTCTTCTTCACCGTCGCCTTCCCGGTCATCCTGCTGCTGATCTTCGCCACCGTGTTCGGCGACCAGACGGTCGACGTGCGGGGCGGGATCAAGACCACGACCTACTACGTGCCCGCGATCATCACCCTCTCGGTGATCTCGGCGACGATGCAGTCGTTGGCGATGTCGCTGGTGATCGCCCGTGAGGACGGACGCCTGAAGCGCGGCCGGGGGACGCCGATGCCGCCGTGGGTGTTCATCGCCGGGCGGATCGGCAACTCGATCGTCGTCGCCCTGCTGATGATGGCGCTGATCGCGGCGATCGGCCGCCTCGCCTACGGCGTCGCGATCCCCTGGGACCGGTTGCCGGCCATCGTGTTGACCTTGGTCGTCGGCGCCGCCGCCTTCTGCTGCCTCGGCATCGCGCTGACCGCGGCGATCCCCTCTCAGGACGCCGCGGCGCCGATCGTCAACGCGCTTTTGCTGCCGCTCTACTTCCTCTCGGGCGTCTTCATCCCGGACGACCAACTGCCCAGCGGAGTAATCCACTTCGCCGACGCCTTCCCGATCCGCCACTTCTTCGAGGCCTTCTTCGATGCCTATGTGCCGGGGGCGGGTGGGGCGGCCGTCTCCTGGGACAACCTCGCCGTCGTCGCCATCTGGGGCGTCGTCGGACTCCTGCTCGCCGTCCGCTACTTCCGCTGGACCCCGCGATCAGGCTGACGAGGGTTGCGTTTGCCCCGCCATACGGGGCAAACGCAACCCTCGTCCTCCGAACCGGCCGACTTCAAGCCGACTGGCCCGTATAGCCTCCCCGGCCCGATGTTGCACCATGTCCTCTTAGAGGTCTCCGACCTCGAGCGGAGCGCGTCCTTCTACGACACGCTGCTCGCGCCGCTTGGTTGGCGGCGCCACTTCGAGGAGGACGAAACGATCGGCTGGGGCATCGCCAAGCCCGTCTTCTTCATCGCCGCCCACCACCCCCCCAAACCCGGTTTCGGTCTGCTCAGCTTCTCGGGACTCGGGATCGTCGCCGTCAAGGCGGCCTGGGAAGGGGGCGTGAGGGCAGGCGGCAGGCCCGTCGGCGAGCCCGGCGAGCGGCGCTCGCACGGATCCGGTTCCTACTCGGCGTTCCTGCAGGACCCGGACGGGTACGAAATCGAGGTGACGATCGGCAGTGACTAGCCTCACACCTATAAAGCATCGATTCGAGGAGGATGGGATTCCATGGCTGTGAAGGTCGGCATCAACGGCTTCGGCCGCATCGGGCGCAACGTCTTCCGCGCCGCGCAGGCGGCAGGAGCCGACCTCGAGTTCGTTGCGGTAAACGACCTCACCGATCCGGGCACGCTCGCCCACCTGCTCAAGTACGACTCGATCCTCGGCCGCTTCCCGGGCGAGGTCGAGGCAGGGGAGGGCTCGATCTCGGTCGGCGGCAAGGAGCTGAAGGTGCTCTCCGAGCGCGACCCGGCGGCGCTGCCCTGGGCCGACCTCGGCGTCGACGTCGTGATCGAGTCGACCGGGTTCTTCACCGCCCGCGAGGATGCGGCCAAGCACCTCGCGGCCGGCGCCAAGAAGGTGATCATCTCGGCCCCCGCCAAGGACCCGGACATCACGGTGGCGCTCGGCGTCAACTTCGACGCTTACGACCCGGCCCAGCACGACATCATCTCCAACGCGTCCTGCACGACCAACTGCCTGGCGCCCGTGGCCAAGGTGCTGAACGACTCCTTCGGTATCGAGCAGGGACTGATGACCACGATTCACGCCTACACCGCCGACCAGCGCCTCCAGGACATGCCCCACAAGGACCTGCGGCGGGCGCGCGCCGCGGCGATCAACCTGATCCCGACGACGACCGGCGCCGCCAAGGCCGTCGGCCTGGTCCTGCCGGAGCTGAACGGAAAGCTGAACGGGTTCGCGATGCGGGCCCCGGTCGTGACCGGCTCCGTCGTCGACCTCGTTTTCACGCCGTCCTCGCCGACCGACCCCGACGCCGTCAATGCCGCGGTCAAGGTTGCCGCCGCGGGTCCGCTGAAGGGGATCCTCTCCTACACCGAGGCCCCGATCGTCTCCACCGACATCGTCGGCGACTCCCACTCCTCGATCTTCGACGCCGGCCAGACGATGGCGATCGGCGACGGCAAGATGATCAAGGTGCTCACCTGGTACGACAACGAGTGGGGCTACTCGAACCGCTGCGTCGAGCTGGCGGGCAAGGTCCTCTGAACGCCGCCGGGAGGGCGCGGTGAGCTTCGCAAAGGCAAGCGTCCGGGACGCGGACGTCGCCGGCAAACGGGTGTTGGTTCGCGTCGACTTCAACGTGCCCCTCGACGACGGCCGCGTGGCCGACGACACGCGCATCCGCGCGGCGTTGCCGACGATCGAGCTGCTCCGCGAGCGGGGTGCCGCGCTGATCCTGGTCTCCCATTTGGGACGCCCCAGGGGCGCGGTCGACCCGGCGCTCTCGATGTCGCCCGTGGGTGAGCGTTTGGGCGAGCTGCTCGGGGTCGCCGTGAAACGGGCGCCGGCCGTGATCGGGGAGGACGTGGAGACGATGGCGGCGGGGTTGAGCCCTGGCGAAGTGCTGCTGCTCGAGAACGTTCGCTTCGAGCCGGGGGAGACCGAGAACGAAGCGGGACTGGCCGACGCCCTTGCCGGCTTGGCCGACCTCTACGTCAACGACGCCTTCGGCGCCGCTCACCGCGCCCACGCCAGCACTGAGGGAGTCGCTCATCGCCTGCCCGCCTACGCCGGCCTGCTGCTGGAGCGCGAGGTGAGCGAGCTGACCAAGGTGGTCGAGTCGCCGCAGCGGCCGCTGGTCGTGGTGTTGGGCGGCGCCAAGGTGAGCGACAAGGTCGGCGTCATCGACCGCTTCCTCGAGATCGCCGACAGGATCCTGATCGGCGGCGCGATGTGCTTCAGCTTCTTCCGCGCGCAGGGGATCGGGACCGGCGACTCGCTGGTCGAGGAGGAGGGCGTGAAGCTGGCGGAGGAGGCGCTGCGGCGAGCCGAGGGTTCGGAGTGCGACCTGATCCTGCCGACCGACTTGATCCTGGGTGAGCGCTTCGACGCGGCGACCGAGCGCCGCGAGAGCGACGGGGTCGAGGTCCCGGAGGGCTGGATGGGCCTCGACGTCGGGCCTCAAACCGCGGCTGCCTATGCCGAGGCGATCGCCGGCGCCGGCACGGTGCTCTGGAACGGGCCGATGGGGGCCTTCGAGCTTGAGCCCTTCGCCGCCGGCACCCGCGTCGTCGCCGAGGCCGTCGCCGCGGCGCCCGGCACGACCGTGGTCGGCGGCGGCGATTCTGTCGCCGCGTTGCAGCAGTTCGGTTTGGCTGAGAAGGTGGACTGGCTTTCGACCGGAGGAGGAGCATCGTTGGAGCTGCTGGAGGGAAAGAAGCTGCCGGGAGTCGAGGCGCTGCAAGATGCCTGAGCGAACCCCCTACATCGCCGCCAACTGGAAGATGCACAAGACTGTCACCGAGGCTGCGGCGTTCGTCGACGCGCTGCTGCCGCGTATTGCGGCCACGCAGCACGACGTCGTCATCTGCTCGTCCTACCTGGCGCTGAGCGAGGTGGTCGAGCGCTCGCGCGGCAGCGCCGTGCGGGTCGCCGCCCAGAACATGCACGAGGCCGAGTCGGGCGCCTTCACCGGCGAGGTCTCGGCGGCGATGCTGCTCGAGGCCGACGTCGACGCGGTGGTGCTCGGCCACTCCGAGCGGCGCCAGTACTTCAACGAGACCGACGAGGCGCTGGCGCGCAAGGTGCCGGCGGCGCTCGCGGCCGGTCTCGAGCCGATTCTCTGCGTCGGCGAGAGCGAGGAGGCGCGCGACGCCGGGCAGACCGAGGGCGTGCTGGAGCGCCAGCTCCAGACGGACCTCGCCGACGTCGATCCCGGTCGCCTGGCCGAGGTCGTCGTCGCCTACGAGCCGATCTGGGCGATCGGCACCGGTCGCACCGCGACCCCGGAGCAGGCGCAGGAGGTGATCGCCTTCATCCGCGACGTGCTGCGCGAGCGCGGTGGTGAGGCGGACTCGACGAGGATCCTCTACGGCGGCTCGGTGAAGCCGGGTAACGCGGCGGAGCTTTTGAGCATGCCCGACATCGACGGCGCCCTGGTCGGCGGCGCCAGCCTCGATCCCGAAGACTTCGCCGCGATCGTGGAGGCCGCCGGGTGACGGTGCCCTCGCTGGCGCTGGTCATCCTCGACGGCTGGGGGCTGGCGCCGCCGGGGCCCGGCAACGCGATCTCGCTGGCGGAGACGCCGGTATTCGACCGACTCTGGGAGACGTACCCCCACACGCAGCTCTCGGCCCAGGGTCGCGACGTCGGCCTGCCCGAGGGGCAGATGGGCAACTCCGAGGTCGGCCATCTCAACCTCGGCGCCGGAGCGATCGTCAAGCAGGATCTGGCCCGGATCGACGACGCGATCGCCGACGGCAGCTTCTTCGAGAACGAGGCGCTGCTCGCTGCCTGTGACCGCGCCCGGCGCAGCCCCCGAGGGCGCCTCCACCTGCTTGGCCTCGTCTCCGACGGCGGCGTCCACTCCGGCTGGGAGCACATCGAGGCGACGATCGAGCTGGCCTCCCAAGAGGGCGTGCCCGACGTCGTCTTCCATGCCTTCACCGACGGCCGCGACACCCTGCCGCACGGTGGCCGCAGCTACCTCTCCGAGCTGGAGCGTTGGCTGCGTCAGGCCGGTCGCGTCGCCACGGTCAGCGGCCGCTACTACGCGATGGATCGCGACACCCGCTGGGAGCGGACCAAGCTGGCCTACGACGCGATCG
This sequence comes from uncultured Solirubrobacterales bacterium, assembly GCA_963706605.1. Lineage (GTDB taxonomy): Bacteria > Actinomycetota > Thermoleophilia > Solirubrobacterales > 70-9 > VRUE01. Next base: position 355,378 of record OY970165.1, on the reverse strand, counting down.
TCCATGCCCGCGGCCAAAACGCCACGAGTGCCGCGGAGGCGATCGATGCCTCCTATGAGCGCGAGGAGACCGACGAGTTCGTGAAGCCGACGGTGATCGGCGACTACGACGGCGTGGTCGAGGGTGACGTGGCGATCTTCGTCAACTTCCGCCCCGACCGCGCCCGGCAGATAACCCGCGCGCTCGCCGAGCCCGGCTTCGAGGAGTTCTCCCGCACCGGTGGTCCGGTTCTCGACCTGACCACGATGACCGCGTACCGCAAGGGCTGGCCCTACCCGGTCGCCTTTCCCGAGGCGCGCCCGCAGACGACCCTGGCCGAGGTGATCTCGGAGGCCGGGGGCCGCCAGCTGCACGTCGCGGAGACCGAGAAGTACGCGCACGTCACCTACTTCTTCAACGGCGGCCGCGAGGAGGAGTGGGAGGGGGAGGAGCACCGCCTGGTCGACTCGCCCCGCGACGTGCCCACCTACGACCACAAGCCTGAGATGAGCGCCCGCGCCGCCGCCGACACCTTCGTCTCAGGCTGGGCGGAGGGCGAGTACCGCTTCGGGATCATCAACTTCGCCAACCCCGACATGGTCGGCCACACCGGGGTCATCCCGGCGGCGGTGAAGGCGGTCGAGGAGGTCGACGGCTGCCTCGGCGACGTCCTCGCCGCGGTCGAGCGCAGCGGCGGCGCCTGCATCGTCACCGCCGACCACGGCAACTGCGACCACATGCTCGAGCCCGACGGCTCGCCAAACACCGCACACTCGCTCAACCCGGTGCCGCTGATCGTCACCGCCGAGGGGGTCGAGCTGCGCGATCACGGCATCCTCGCCGACGTGGCGCCGACCGTCCTGCAGCTGCTGGGCATCCCGCAGCCGGCGGCGATGACCGGCAAGTCGCTGATCGCGTGAGGGTCGAGCCGGACCGGCTGCGGTTCGAGATCGCGGCGCGGGACGGGAGCGCGCGAGCCGGGGTGCTTCATACGGCACACGGGCCGATCCAAACCCCGGCGTTCATCCCGTTGGCGACGAAGGCGACCGTGCGGGGGCTGGAGTCTCGCGAGGTCGCCGAGATCGGCTATGAGCTGATCCTCGGCAACACGTACCACCTGTTCGTCTCGCCGGGCCCGGACCGGATCGCCGCTGCCGGCGGGCTGCACGGGTTCATGGGATGGGACAGAGCTCTGATCACCGACTCGGGCGGCTTCCAGGTCTTCTCGCTTGCTCACGGCGGAGTGGCCGACGAGGTGAAGGGCAAGGGCCGCCCCGGCGGCGACCACGGGTCTGTGGTCTCGATCGGAGAGGAGGGCGTGCGGTTCCGCTCCTACAAGGACGGTCGCTCGCTGTTCATCTCTCCCGAGATCTCGATGGAGGTGCAGGCGAAGCTCGGGTCCGACATCGCCCTGGTCTTCGACGAGTGCACGCCCTACCACGCCGACCGCGACTACACCGCTCGCTCGATGGAGCGCACCCACCGCTGGCTCGATCGCTGCCTCACCTGGCATGGGGAGCATGGGCCGGCACGTCAGGCCGTCTTCGGGATCGTCCAGGGCGGTGTCCACGAGGATTTGCGGCGCGCCTCGGCGCAGGCGATCTCCGAGGCCGGCGTCGACGGGATCGCGATCGGCGGCACGCTGGGCCGCGACAAGGAGGAGATGCGGGGTGTGCTGAAGCTGACCGCGCCGCTGCTGCCGGAGGAGGCGCCCAAGCACCTGCTCGGGATCGGCGACGTCGACGATCTGCTCGCTGGCATCGCGCTCGGCCTCGACGTCTTCGATTGCGCGATCCCGACCCGCCTCGCCCGCCACGGAACCGCACTCGTCCCCGACCCCGGCAACCGCTTCCGCCTCGACCTGCGCAAGGCCGGCTGGGAGGGAGACAGCAACCCGATCGCCGAGGGCTGCCCCTGCCCTGCCTGTCGCAACCACGACCGCGACTACCTCAGCTACCTCTCCCGAGCCGAGGAGCTGACCGCGGTCCGCCTCCTATGCCTCCACAACCTCACCTATATGAACGAGCTCGTAACCCACGCCCGCACCGCGATCACGGCCGGAACCCTCAGCTCCTACTCCACCTCGGTCCTGAACGGAGCGGCACCCTGGGCTATTCGGTGTTCTTCTTGACCAGTTCCTTGAACTCTTCGACGACCTTGTGGACCGAGTCGCCGGCCACTTCGGTTGCCTTGACGCCGGTCGCCTTGTCGGTGGCGACGATCACCGCGGTGGCCACGGCGGCTGCGATCAGGACAAGGGCGACGGCGGCCATTACGAAACGGGCGAAGCGGGAGAAGGCGCTTCGCTTCTTCGGGGCGGTGACCGGCGGCGCCGCGACCGGTTGCGGCATGCGGGGACCCGGCCGCCTGCTCGGTGAGGCGGGGCGAAGCTCGGTGCGCTCGGTCTGATCGAGTCGCCGCGTCACCGTCTCTCCACCAAGCACCTGGGTCGGCGTCGCGCCCTCTTCGAGCGGCAGGGTCACGTCCTCGCCCTGCAGGCCGAGCTGCAGGCCGCCGGCCAGCTCGTCGGCGCTCGCATAGCGCCTCGTCGTATCCCCTTCCAGGGCGCGCAGCACGGCTCCTCCCAGCGGCTCCGGCACCGCGTCGTTGTATGTGCTCGGGGGCAGCGGCCGCTCGTTCTGTTGGCGTACCGCGAGCTCGGCCAGGCTCGAGCCCTCATACGGCAGCCGTCCGGTGAGGAACTGGTAGAGGACGACGCCGAGCGCGTATACGTCGGTCGCCGGAGTCGCCTCCTCGCCGCGCACCTGCTCGGGGGCGAGGTAGGCGGCGGTGCCGACCACCGAGCCGACCTGGGTGATCCGGGTCTGTTCGATCGCCCGCGCGATCCCGAAGTCGGTCAGTTTCACGGTCATCGCGCCGCCGCCGACCGGACCGCCGACGAGCATCAGGTTGCCGGGCTTGACGTCGCGGTGGATGATCCCGCGCCGGTGGGCATAGTCGAGACCGGCGCAGGCCTGGATGCCGGCCTCCGCCGCGGCCTCTGGGCCGACCGGTCCCTGTCGCTGCAAAATCTGCGCCCCGGAGCGGCCCTCGACGTACTCCATGACGATGTAGTGACGGCCCTCGTCGATGCCGGTGTCGTAGACCTGGACGATGTTGGGGTGGATCAGCTTGGCGACCGCCAGCGCCTCGCGGCGGAAGCGGGCGACGAAGCGCTCGTCGTCGGAGAGGTGCTCGGCGAGGATCTTGACCGCGACGGTGCGCTCGAGAATCAGGTCGGTGGCCCGGTAGACGTTGGACATCCCACCCGAGCCAAGCCGGTCGCCCAGCTCGTAGCGGCCCGAGAGGGTCCCCGTCCCCGTCATTCGCCTTCACCCGCGGGGCTACTGGGGCTGACCCCGCCGGAGGAACCTTCCTCGCCACCTTCTTCGCTGCTCGGGGGTTCTTCTTCCAGGCCTTTGCCTTCGCCTTTCGCCTGAGGCGGCAGCGGAGGCGGAGTGGCCGGCGTTTCCGGAGCGGGCGCTTCCTCCTTTGGCTTTGCTTCCTTCTCCTTTTCCTTCCCTTCCTTTTCCTTCGGCGGCTCTTCTTCGTCGCCTTCGGTTTCGGTGGGGACGACCGCGGGGGCGATCGCTTCGGTCGGAGATTCTTCGCAGTCCGTGATCACTTCGCTCAGCCGCGCCGCGCCTTCTTCGAGCGCCCGCTTCAGCTTCGCGTCGACGCCTTCGAGCGTTTCGATCTGTTCGCCCACCTGCTGGACGGCGCTTTCGGCGCCGGTGCAGTCGCCTTCGTCTGAGAGCTGTTGGACGGTGTCGAGGTTGGCGGTGATCTCCCGCGCGGTCTCGCCGGGAAGGAGCTGAGCGTCCTTGCCGCCGCAGGAGGAGAGCACGAGTACCGTCGCACCGAGGGCGAGCGCGAGCAGGGACGCGGGCAGGTGAGGCATCCGGGCGAGTCTAGAGAACGGCCCTGGGTGCGGATTTTCCCTGCATTTAAAGGTCACGAGCCGACGAGGAGACGGTCGGCGAGGCGTCGCGGCAGGCCGGCGGCTGAGATCGATGCCGCTGCCCTCTCGACGTCATAGCCGACGCGATGGAAGCGCGCCGTTCGCTCACTTGTGTCCAGCTCCAGCCAGGCTGCACGGGGGTCGCCGTCACGCGGTTGGCCGACGCTGCCCGGGTTGATCAACCAGCAGCCCCCGTCGAGGTCGAGCAGGGTGTCGTCGCTCGACTGAGCTCCGCGGATGTCTTTGTCCTGTTCCCCGGTGGACGGTCGCGTGAAGAAGAGCGAGACGTGCGAGTGGCCGATCAGGGTGATCCGCTCGGGTTGGACGTCCATGCAGGCGTCGGCCTGCTCGGCGGAGAGCACGTACTCCCAGACCGGGTCACGCGGCGAGGCGTGGAAGAGGGCGATCCCCTGTCGCCGGCCGATCGGCTCTAGCTCGCGCAGCAGCTCGAGCGTCCGCTCGGTGACGTTGTCGCGGGTCCAGGCGACCGCCTCGGCTGCCGCCTCGGAGAACGAGGCCACGTCGAGGGCGCCGAGAACGGCGAGGTCGTGATTGCCGACCAGACAGAGGGCGCATCTCTCGCGCACCAGGTCGGCACAGTCGTCAGGCTCGGCTCCGTAGCCAACCACGTCCCCGAGGCACCAGATCTCCTCGATGCCGGCGGCGTCGATTGCCTCAAGAACCGCTTCGAGCGCCGGCAGATTGGCGTGGATGTCGCTGATGACCGCGGTGCGCAAGCGGCCAGCGTACCCCGGTCCGCCCTCGGCTCATACGATGCCACCATGTCCGCTACCGACTCGATTGCCGAGCTGCGCGCCGCCGTTCAGCAGGCGGCACAGGCATTGCGCGACGGCGAGCCGACCAGCCAGGAGCCGACGCTGGACCGCCCGCCGAAGCCGGAGCTGGGCGACTACAGCTCCAATGCGGCGATGTTGCTCGCCGCCCCGCTGGGCGAAGGGCCCCGTGATGTTGCGACGCGGCTCTGCGCCGAGCTGGAGCGCGAGCTCGGGGCCGAGGACAGCATCGACCGGGTCGAGGTGGCCGGCCCGGGCTTCGTCAATCTCTTTCTCTCGGACGCCTGGTACAGGCGCGCGATGGCCCGGCTCGCGGCTGCCGGAGAGAGTCTGGGGCCGGCGCCTACCAAGTTCCCTGAACGCATCCTCGTCGAGTTCGTGTCCGCCAACCCGACCGGCCCGCTCCATGTCGGCGGTGGCCGCCACGCCGCCTACGGGGACGCCCTGGTCCGGCTGCTGGAGGCCGTCGGGCACGAGGTCGAGCGCGAGTACTACGTCAACGACGCGGGTGGCCAGGTGAAGCGCTTTGCGGCCTCGATCGCCGCGCGCATGACCGGCGGCGAGCTGCCCGAGGAAGGGTACGAGGGGCCTTACGTCACCGATCTCGCCGAGCGGCTGGGGACGGAGGGTGTCGACCCGGCCGACGGCGAGGAGGTCGGGCGGCGCGGCATCGAGCTGGTCCTCGACGGGGTGCGTGCCACCCTCGATCGTTTCGGGGTGCGTTTCGACAACTGGTTCTCGGAGCGCAGCCTCTACTCGAGCGGCGAGGTCGAGGTTGCGCTGGAACGACTGGAGAGCCGCGGTCACACCTACAGGAGCGAGGGCGCGCTGTGGCTGCGCAGCAGCAGCTTCGGCGACGACAAGGACCGGGTGCTGATCCGAGCCGACGGCGAGCCGACCTACCTCGCCGCCGACGTGGCCTACCACCGCGACAAGCTGGAGCGGGGCTTCGAGCATCTGATCAACGTGCTCGGCGCCGACCACCACGGCTACGCGCCGCGGCTGCGGGCGGCGATCGCCGCGCTGGGCGCTGACCCCGACGTCTTGGAGGCGCTGATTATGCGCCTCGTCCACATCGTCGAGTCGGGCGAGCGGGCGCAGATGTCGAAGCGCAGCGGCGACTTCGTCTCGCTTGACGAGCTGATCGACGACATCGGCGTCGACGCGGCCCGTTGGTTCATGCTCTGGCGCAGCCACGACACCACCGTCGACCTCGACCTGGAGCTGGCGCGGCGCGAGTCGAGCGACAACCCTGTCTACTACGTGCAGTACGCGCACGCTCGGATCGCCAGCATCCTGCGCAAAGCCGGTGGGGAATCGGGGGAGGCCGGCGCGCCGACCCCCGGCACCCCACTCGAGCTGGCCGAGCGCGCCCTGGTCAAGCGCCTGCTCGAGTTTCCCGGCGAGGTTCGCGAGGCGGCCGCACGGCGCGCCCCCCATCGCATCTGCGCCTACTCGACCGCCGTCGCCGCCGACTTCCACGCCTTCTACCGCGACTGTCAGGTCGTGGGCGCAGAGGGCGAGGGGGTCGAGCAGTCGCGCCTCGCTCTCTGCGGGCTCGCGCAGCGCACCATCGCCGAGTCGCTGGGTCTACTCGGCATCTCTGCCCCCGAACGGATGTGAAGGTCCTGGCGGAGATTCCGGCCCGGTCGTCCCCCGACCTCCGGGCGGGAACCCTGCGCCGGCGCGACCAGGAGGCGTTCGGCGGGCTGCTGGAGAAATTGCGCGGGCATCGCTCCGTGCTCGTCACGGGAAACGGGGCGGGCGTGCATAGGGCCGCGATCGGTCTGGCCACTGCCGCCGCGGCGGCGGGGACCCGCACCGCGTTGCTCGAGTGCGACCTGGCCGAGCCGGCGCTGGCCGATGCACTGGGACTGGCCAAGGCGCCCGGCCTGCACGAGCACCTGGGTGGGAGGGCCGGCGCGGAGGAGATCCTGAGCCCGGTCGTCCTCGCCGGCCCAGGCTCCGCCGGTGCGACCGAGCCGCTGGTCTGCGTGGTCGCCGGCCGTCCGTCAGCTGACGGCAGTCGGCTGCTTGCCTCAGAGCTTTTCGTTCAGGCGCTGGCCGGCCTTCGTGCCGCCTATGACCTGGTCGTGATCGCCGGCCCTCCGATTCGGGACGAGCATTCGCTCAGGGTGTTGCTGACGCAGGTCGACTCGACGATCGCCTGCGTGGGCCCCTCGGATTCTCGGAGCTTGCCGATATCGGTAAGCGGCCTGGTGATCCAAAACTGAGCCGGAGCGGAGGCCCTGCACGGCGCTAAAGGTCATAGCGCGAGAGGTCTGCATCAAGCCGTTTGGCGTCCTCGCCCTGGATGTCGGTCGGAGCCGCCGCCGGTGCGGACTTCGCGGTTCGTCGCCAGCGCCGCACGCCCAGCGCCAGCGCCAGCATGGCCACCAGGATGGCGACTATCGGGACCAGGTAAGCGGAGAGGTCGAAGCCGGAGCCACCCGGCAGCGCCAGCACCCCCTGCCCGTACTGGGCGACCAGCGCGTCCTTGACCTCGGCCTTGGTCTTGCCCGCCGCGACCAGTCGCCTGACGAAGGCCCGCTCCCGCTGCGCCTGAGGTGATTCGGCCAGCTCCAGCAGGGTGCCGCAGATCGGGCACATCACCTCGTCTTCGATGTCGGTGATGCTCGTCTGCGGCGCCGCGGCGAGGGCCGGAGCAGCGAGCGAGAGCAACACCGCGAGCGAGGTGAGAATCAGTCGCGCGGCCCTCATGAGTGCCCCGCGACGATCGGCACGACGCGCTGTTCGAGGAACTGCCCGTCGACCGGTCCGCGCCAGATCAGCGCCAAGCGGCCGCGCGGGTTGACGAGGAAGTTCTCGGGGACGCCGGTGGAGCCGAAGGCGGCGCTGCGTTCATCGCCCACCGAGCGCAGCTGCGGATAACGGATCCGGTATTTGCGCATGAAGGCGAGGGCGTCGTCGCTGTTGTCCTGCACGTTGATGCCGAGCACACGCACGTTGCGGCTCCGGTAGTGGTGCGCAAAGCGGTTCAGCTCAGGCGCCTCCTCTCGGCAGGGGGTGCACCAGGAAGCCCAGAGGTTGACGAGCACCCACTTGCCTCGGTAGTCGGCGATCGAGCCGTGCCCCGGACCGCCCAGCACCGGCAGCTCCCGGTCTGGGACGGGTTCGCCGACGGCGATCTGCGTCTCGCCCTTGCTCAGCAGGCCAAAGCCGAGCAGCCCGATCACGGCGAGTACGGCGAGGGTGGCAAGGAGGGCGCGGGCGCTCACGACCAACGAACACTAGCCGCCGCGCGCTCCTTGCCTGACCGTAGAATCAGCCCCCACGCGGACGTAGCTCAGTTGGTAGAGCGCGAGCTTCCCAAGCTCGAGGTCGCGGGTTCGACCCCCGTCGTCCGCTTTCTGATCCAACCGAGTCCCTCGGCTCATCCCTTCCCCGTGGTGATTTTGCGCCTCCGTTTCCGCTTTGGCCCCACCTGGCTGCTGTCGATCACCCGGTAGAAGTGCTCGATGGCGCCGCGGACCTGCCGTTCGTCGACGATCTCGAGCAGGCCGGTCTCACGCAGCTCGGTCACGTGGTAGTTGACGGTGCTCAGCGGCGCCTGCAGCTCGAGGCTGAGGTCCTTGGGCGAGAGCGTCCGCCCGCCGTCAAGGCTGAGCACTTCGAGGATTGACACCCGTAGTGAGTGGGTATTGGCACGAGCCAGAAGCTCCCAGTTCACGAACTACCTCACTTTCGTTGACTAACCAATACCGAAAAATATTAGCTCAGATCATCAAAATCGGGTAATCTAATTTCATAATGAGCAGGGGAAGGGGATCCTGATGAGCGCGGCAGAAGCGGGTCGACTCCTTGTTTTTGGCGTGATTTTGGCCCTGGGAGGGGCTTTTTGGGTTCCCGTTGCGGGTGCCGACACGGCCGGCATCATCGCCCCGCAGCACGATCCCCATACGCCGGCTGACGGATGGCAGGCCGGGACCTGCATAACGGACACGCCCACCTGCACCGTCAAAACGCCGGACAAATTCTTCAAGGAAGCGGCCGGGCATCCCCAGAAAGGCTTCACCCAGTTCATCGTCAAGAACGAGCCCGGCCTGGTGGGGCCGGAAGAACCGGTTGGCTCCCTCAAGACCGTCCGCGTCGACCTTCCGGTCGGCCTCAGTGTCAATCCGCGGGCGACGGAACAGTGCACGCAGGAAGAGTTTGAAGCCAACCCGGCACTGCAATGCCCTCTTGCGGCGGTCGGAACCAGCCAGGTGACCGGCTCCGTCTTGGGCGTTCCGGCGCCAGTGCCGATCACGGCCACCGTCTACAACATCGATCCGCCCCCCGGCGAGCCCGCCCGGTTTGGCTTCAACCTCGCCGGCAACAACATCTACCTGCGGGCGGACGTCGCTTGGGACGGCGATTTCCATGAGGGGTTCACGATTGACGTCCCGGCGGTCCCGCTGGTCGAAGGCTTGATCCTCAAAAACCGGCTGGTCTTCGACGGCCGCTCTGGCGACGGCACCTTCATCACGACGCCGAGCACCTGCTTTGACCCCGAACAGCCTCCACATGAACGCGTCTACTCGACCTACCTGCTGGCAAGCTCGATCGCCGAAGAGGAAGCACCGGGCTACACGTTCCCGCAGAGCGCTTTCCCCGCCTTCGAATCGCCGCTGCCCCCCGGTGAAAAGCCGATTGACTGCGAGCACATTCCCTATCAGCCGTCGATCGGGGTCGATCCGGGCACGCCCCAGACCGATTCGCCGGCGGGCTTGACCGCGGATGTGGAGGTCCCCCACATCCTTGGCGGCAGCTCACGCGAGAGCTCGCAGACGAAGCAGGCCAAGGTGGCGCTCCCCCCGGGCATGGGCCTCAATCCCTCAGCCGCGAACGGCCTGCAGACCTGCACCGACGCCCAGTTCGGCAAGGGGACCAGGAACCCGATCGCCTGCCCACCGGCCTCCAAGATCGGCGTCGTCTCCATCAACACGCCGCCGCTTCCCGACGGCTCGCTGACGGGCAACGTCTACGTCGGACAGCAGCTCAGCCGCGATCCGACCTCCGGTGAGGAGTACCGGATCTTCGTCGAGGTCGAATCGGCGCGCTATGGCGTCTCGGCCCGCCTGGTCGGCAACGTCAGCGCCGACCCCCAGACCGGACAGGTGACGACGACCTTCGACGACAAGGCATTTGGCGGCCTGCCCCAGGTCCCCTTCAGCTCGTTCAGGCTCGATTTCGACGACGGGCCGACGGCGGTCCTGACCAGCTCGCCCACCTGTGGTCCGAACACCGCGACGAGCGAGATGACGCCGTGGTCCGGGAATCCGGCCGCGACGCCTTCCGGTGCGTTCAGCCTGACCACCGCCCCCGGCGGGGGCGCCTGCCCCAAGACGCTCGCGGAGCGACCCTTCGGGCCCAGCTTCGGCGCCGGCACCGCCAAACCGAAGGCGGGGGCTTTCAGTCCATTGCACATGAACATCGGCCGCTCCGACGGCAACCAGGAGCTGAAAGGCGTCGACGTGACGCTGCCGCCGGGTCTGACTGCGAAGCTGGCCGGCGTCCGCTACTGCCCGCCCGCCGCGCTTGCCGCAGCCGCGGCAAGCAGCGGCGGGGCCGAGGCGGCAGCCTCGAGCTGCCCAGCCTCCAGCCTGATCGGGCACGCGGACATCGCCGCCGGCAGCGGTCCCTCGCCGATCCGCATCAGCGGCAAGGTCTTCCTCGCAGGGCGCTACAAAGGCGCCCCCCTCTCCCTGGCAGTCGTCACCCCCGCCACGGCCGGGCCGTTCGATCTCGGCGCGGTCGTGGTGAGGGTGGCGCTGTTCGTCGATCCACGAACGGCGCAGGTCCGCGCTGTCTCAGACCCGATTCCTCACGTCTATGGCGGTGCCCTGCTCGACATCCGTTCGGTCTCGGTGAAGCTCGACCGCTCCAACTTCTCGCTCAACCCGACCAACTGCTCGCCGTTCGCCTTCACCGGAGCGTTGCTCGGCGGTGGCGCCGATCCCACCAATCCGGCGGCCTTCGTTCCGAAGTCGGTCTCGGCTCCGTTCCAAGCCGGCGATTGTGACGCGCTCGACTTCGGGCCGAAACTGTTCCTGCGCACCTTTGGGGCGACCCGCCGCGCCAAGAACCCGAAGCTGCGCGCCGTGCTGATCGCGCGGCCGGGAGATGCGAACATCGGCCGCGCCGCGGTCACCCTGCCGCGCTCGCTCTTTCTCGACCAGAGCAGCATCTCGAATGTCTGCACGCGGGTTCAGTTCGCCGCCCACGATTGCCCGAAGGACTCCGTCTATGGCTACGCGGAGGCTGACTCGCCGCTGCTCGACGCGCCTTTGAAAGGCCCGGTCTACCTGCGCTCCTCCGACAACACCCTGCCGGATCTGGTCGCCGCCCTTCATGGCCAGGTGGACGTCGAGCTGGCCGGGCGCACCGACAGCGTCCACGGTCGCATCCGCAACACCTTCGACGTCGTGCCCGACGTGCCGGTCTCCAAGTTCACGCTCACGGTGCGCGGTGGCCCCAACGGCCTGCTCGTCAACTCCCGCAACCTCTGCCCGCGCAAACGGGCGGGAGGCAAGGGGGCCGGCAAAAAATCTCGCGTGCCGCTACGCGCGCTCGCCAGGTTCAAAGGCCAGAACGGAAAGAAGGCGAACATGCGGCCGAAGCTGCGCACTCCGTGCGAGAAGCACCATCGCCACCGCGGGCATCGGAAATAGAGCGTCCGGATAGCCTCCCGCGTCGGTGCGCCCGACGCTTTCCGTCCTGATCGTCGCCTGGAACAGCCGCAAGGAGCTGGCACGGACCCTGCCCGCGCTGTTGCCGGAGCTGGGCGAGGGGGACGAACTGATCGTCGTCGACAACGACTCCGACGACGGGACGCCGGACGTGGTCATCGCTCTGGCGCCGGCGGCGCGGGTCCTGCGCAGTGGCCGCAACGCCGGCTTCGCCGGCGGTTGCAACCTGGGTGCCGCCGAGGCACGAGGCGAGCTGCTGGTCATCCTCAACCCCGACGCCGCGCCGCTGCCCGGCTTCGGCGAGGCGATTCGCCGGCCGTGGATCGAGCGGCGCGGCTGGGCTGCCTGGCAGGCGCTTGTCGCCGACCAGGGTGCGACCGCGATCAACTCGGCCGGCAACCCGGTCCATTTCACCGGGATCGTCTGGGCGGGCGGTCATGGACGCCCGATCGAGCAGGCGCCGCCAGCGGGGGAGGTGCCTGCCCTTTCCGGCGCCTGTCTGGCGATTCCGCGAAGGGCCTGGGAAGGGGCCGGCGGCTTCCCGGAGCACTTCTTCCTCTACCACGAGGACGTCGACCTCTCGCTGCGGCTGCGGCTGAAGGGCGGGGCTCTCGGGATCGAGCCCGCGGCGGTCGTCGATCACGACTACGAGTTCGGCGCCCGCGAGCACAAGTGGCGCTGGCTTGAGCGCAACCGCTGGGCCTTTCTGATTCGCGTCTACCCGGCGAGCCTGCTGGCGCTGCTGGCTCCGGCCCTGGTCCTTACCGAGCTGGCTCTGATCCCGGCCTCGTTCGCCGCCGGCTGGGGCCGGCAGAAGCTCGCTTCGCTCGCCGAAGTCATCCGCTGGCTGCCGCGCCTGCTGCGCGAGCGGCGCCAGGTGCAGGCGAGCCGAACCGTCAGCGCCGCCGAGTTCGCCGCCTGGCTTACTCCCGACCTCGACTCGCCCTTCATCCCCGCGATCGCTCGCTCGGCGCCCGCCCGGCTCGCGCTGCGCGCCTACTGGCGCGCGGTGCGCCTGCTGCTCCGCGGCTGAAGCTTTTGGGGACCCATGGACCCCCAAATGCTGCGATCGGCAAGGTCAGATGGGCTGAGACGTCGGGCGGATCAGGATCTCGTTGACGTCGACGTTGCCCGGTTGCTCCAGGGCGTAGATCACCGCGCGGGCGATGTCGTCGTCTTGCAGCGCCCACTCGCCGGGCCGATTGTCGAAGAAGGGCGTGTCGACCATGCCGGGCTCGATCAGGGTCACCTTGATCGCATGGTTCTCGTGCATCTGGCGCAGCTCGGCGCGCAGCGCCTCGCCGATCGCGGTCGCCGCCCACTTGGTCGCCGAGTAGGGCGAGCCGGGCAGCGCCCGCCGTCCGGCTACCGAGCTGGTCACCAGGAAGTGCCCGTCGCCGCGCTCGAGCAGATGGGGGAGAGTGGCGCGGATCGTCAGCGCCACTCCGTAGACGTTGGTTAGGACCATCGAACGCCATTGCTCGGGTGACTCCTCGAGGAAGCCGCGGGTGGCGCCGAAGCCGGCATTGGCGAAGACCGCGTCGATCCGTCCGAAGGCCTTCAGGGCAGCCGCGGTCATCGCCTCGACCTGGTCCCACTCGGTGACGTCGCAGCGCACCGCGAGCGCCCGCTCCTCGCCGCCCAGCTCCTTGACCAGCTCCTGCAGCGGCTCCAGCCGCCGCGCCGCCAGCGCCAGCCGGTACGACCCGGCCGCGGCGCGCGCGGTAGCGGCGCCGATACCGCTGCTGGCACCGGTGATCAGCATGACCGGGTCGTTGGTGTCCATCGGAGCCATTCTCGCAGTTGCGATAATGCGCGGTCCGTGGATCCCAGCCGCAAGCGAAAGATTCGGCTCGTGGTCGCGCTCGGCGTCGCCGTCCTGCTCGCCGCTGCGCTCGTCTACACCTCGTTCAGCGCCTCCACCGAGGCGAAGGAGCCCTCACAGCTGCTCAGCGCCGCGTCGGGCTCGAGCTACGAGCTGACCGGCAAGGTGGTCAAGGGCTCGGTCCGCCACGAAGGAGAGAGATTGCGCTTCCGCGTCGCCGATCGCGACGAGGAAAGCCCGAGCATCCCCGTCACCTACACGGGCACCGTCCCCGATCCCTTCCGCGGGGGCCGCGAGATCGTCCTCGCCGGCACCGTCGAGCAGGGCGTCTTCGTCGGCGAACGCGACACCCTGGTCACCAAGTGCCCGTCGAAGTTCACCACCGCAAATGACGGCTAGCATCGGCAGCGTCGCGCTGGCGCTTGCTTTCCTCACCGCGGTCTTCGCCGCGGTTGCGGCGCTCCTCGGACGCAACGGTGAGCGGCGCTGGATCGATATCTCGCGCCGCGCCGTCTACGGCCTCTTCGGGCTGTTGACCCTCTGCGTCGTCCTGATCGAGATCGCCTTCGCGAGCAACGACTTTTCCTTCAACATCGTCCAGCAGCACTCCTCGATCGAGACGCCCGCCTTCTACAAGCTGGCGGCGATGTGGTCGAGTCAGGAAGGGTCGCTGTTGCTCTGGGCCTGGGTGCTCTCGATCGCCTCCTCACTGGCCCTCTACGCGACGCGGAGCAAGCTGCGCGAGATCGTCCCCTACGCAACCGCGGTGATGGCCTCGATTGCGGCCTTCTTCACCGGCCTGATGCTGTTCGCCGGCGGCGTCAACCCGTTCGCGAAGCTGAGCCCTGTGCCGGCCGACGGGATCGGCCTCAACCCGCTGCTCCAGCACCCGAGCATGATGATCCACCCGCCGATGCTCTACTCGGGGTACGTCGCCTTCACGATCCCCTTTGCCTTCGCGATCGGCGCCCTCATCACCCGTCGCCTCGATGCCGCCTGGATCCGCTCCACCCGTCGCTTCGCGTTGATCGCCTGGGCCTTCCTCGGCTTCGGCCTGCTGCTCGGTGCCCGCTGGTCCTACACGGAGCTCGGCTGGGGTGGCTACTGGGCCTGGGACCCGGTCGAGAACGCGGCGCTGATGCCATGGTTGATGGGCACCGCCTTCCTGCACTCGATCATGGTGCAGGAGAAGCGGGGGATGCTGAAAGTCTGGAACGCCTGCCTGATCGTCGCCACCTTCTCGCTCGCATTGCTTGGCACCTTCCTTGTCCGCTCCGGCGTCCTGCAATCGATCCACGCCTTCGGCGACAGCACCGTCGGCCCCTACATCCTCGGGCTGATCGCCGTGGTCCTGGTCGGCTCGACGGCGCTGATCGTCTCGCGGCTGGACGACCTGCGCTCGGAGAAGCGGATCGACTCGCTCGCCTCGCGCGAGTCCGTCTTCCTGGTCAACAACTTCCTCTTGGTGGCGCTCTGCGCGGCGATCTTCTGGGGCACCTTCTTCCCCCTGATCTCGGAGCTGTTCACCGGCGAGAAGGCCTCGCTGGCGGCGCCCTGGTTCGACCGCTACACGACGCCGCTGGCGATCGTGCTCGTCCTCTTCACCGGGATCGGGCCGTTGCTCGCCTGGCGCCGGATCAGCTGGGACGCGGCAAAACGCGTCTTCTTCGTCCCGTCGATCGTCGCAGCCGTGGTCGGGGTGGGGCTGGCGCTGTTCACCGACGCGGCGGCCAAGCCGTGGGCGCTGGCGCTCTTCGCCTTCGCCGCCTTCGCCCTGACCGGCCTCGCGCAGGAGTTCTGGCGCGGCGCGGCGGCGCGGCGATCGCTGAGCGGGGGTTCGATGCCGACGGCGCTGGTCGCGGTGGTGTCGCGAAACCGCCGCCGCTACGGCGGCTACATCGTCCACGCCGGCGTGGCCGTGCTGCTGATCGGCATCGCCGCGTCCTCCAGCTTCCAGACCAATCGTGACGAGAGACTGCGGCCGGGAGAGAGCACTGTGGTCGACGGTCGCACGATCACCTACGTGCGGCCCACCGCGAGCGTCGACCGCCTGGCCTTCACCGCGGGTGCGGTGCTGAGGGTGGAGAAGGACGGCAAGACGTTCCTGCTGCATCCGACCCGCCGCTTCTATCGCCCGACCGGTGGGGAGGCGAACACGATCGCCAGCTATTTCGGCGGCGAATCCGACAGCGACATCGCCTTGAAGGCGGGGCTCGGGAACGATTTCTGGGTCGCCATCCAGCCGGGCATCATCGGGGTGCAGCGGCATGCCCGCGCCGCGGATCTGGGCTTCAAAGCGTGCGTGGGTGGAGGGCCGGGGACCCCGCCGCAGTGCAGGGCGGTGGCGGCGACGATGCGGGCCGCCCTCGCCAATCCGAGCCTGCGTCCCGCGGCACTGGGCCAAATCAACCGGTTGCAGTTGGCCACGGTGAGCCAGATTGCTCGGAGTTACGTCTCTGAAGATGTCCCGGCAACCTTTCGCGTCATCGTCAACCCACTCGTCACCTGGATCTGGATCGGCGGCCTGATCGCGCTGACCGGGGCGTTGATCGCGATCTGGCCCGCCCGCGGCGCTCGCCGCGGAGTGGCCGCCGACACCGAGCTGGAGGCGCTGAAGGAAGCCAAGTACCGCGAGATCCGCGACGCTGAACTCGACCACGCCGCCGGCAAGCTCTCCGATCAGGACTACGCCCTGCTCGACGCCGAGCTACGCAAGGAGGCGGTTGCGATCCTCGACCGGAGTGAGGGGGACGGCATCAACGGCAACGGCGCCGATGGCAGCCCTCATTCGAGAGGGAAACCGGACGAACCGGTTAGCCAGACCAAACCGGCCGAACCGGTTTAGTCTGGGTCCGCATGGGCACCCGAAGGTACCTATTCACACCCGCGCTGGTTGCGGTCCTGGCATGTCTTTCCGGTTTCCTCGTGGCTGTATCAGCTCAGGCTGGGGCTGCGGGGACCGAGGCGCCCTCGACCACGTCGGCGCGCCAGGCCCTGCGCTTCTGGACGCCGGCCCGTATGCGGCAGGCGCGACCACTGGACGCGCCGAAACGAGGTGAAGGGGCCCTGGCGCAGGTTTCGGGAACGCCGGCGAAGAGCAGCGAACCTCAGGTCTCGGACGGCGGCCAGGCCGCCTCGGACTTCACGACGGTCCCCGATCCGACTGCATCTGGCTTCAGGCAGAACGGCGCGATCTTCATCGTCCTGCCCCATGGCTTTGGATTCGGCCGCTGCTCGGGCACGTCGGTAAACGCGCCCAACGGCAGCGTCGTTATCACGGCTGGGCATTGCGTCACCGAGGCGGGGCACTGGTTCAACCAAGACTGGGTCTTCGTCCCCGGCTACCACGATGGGGTACGGCCCTTCGGCATCTTTGTTGCCAAGTGGCTCGGCGCCACGGCACCCTGGGTCGACAACGGCAGCGAGAACGCCGACGTCGGTGCGGCGGTGGTCTCTCGTAACGAACGCGGCCAGCGCCTCGGCGCGGCTGTCGGGGGCGACGACATCGCTTGGGGTCTCTCGCCGAACCAGGTCTTCGACGTCCACGGCTACCCGGTGGCGGCGCCCTTCGACGGCGCCAGCCAGAGAATCTGCGCCGGCAGCCCCTTTCTCGGTCACGACCTGCTTTCGTTCGTCCAGCCGGGTCCGCTCAATCTGGCGCTGACCTGCGAAGTGACCGGGGGCGCCTCGGGCGGCGGCTGGACGATTCACGGCAATGTGCTCAACAGCGTCACCAACTACAGCTACGACGACGATCCGACCACCGACTTTGGCTCCTACTTCGGCGCTGCGGTGAAGGTGCTCTACAAGCAGGCCACGAGGGTGAGATGAGGCGTTGGCTCGCAGTGACCGGGATCGTCGCCATGGCGACGATGTCCGGAGTGGCTTCGAGCGCGAACGCGGCGTCGCCACAGCCGGCGTCGACACTCTTCGCCAGGGCAACCCGGGTGGGCGACGAGCTGGCGCTGCTGGGCCAGTCCTCGGGCCCGTTCGGCCTGCCGCGCGGGCTCCGGGTGTCCGAGCTCAGGTTCACCAATCACGATGGCTACGCGATCTCCGTGGTCGCGTATGGCCAGACGGTCGCTCTCAGCGTCAGCAGCCACGCGAGGCGTCGCGGCCGTCCCGCCGCTCGCTCTTCGACCACGACGTACCTCGCTCACGGCAAGGTCACCCCGACCTCGATTCAAGCCTCCTTCGCCGATCGCGGCCGGATCGCGGTTCGCTTCCGGCCCACCGGCCGGAAGATCCGCGCCTCCGGGAAAGCCGGCTGCAACAGGCCGAGCGCCGACGTGATCGCCGATCTCGGCCTCTTCGTCGGCGCGCTGCGCTTCCATGGCGAGGGCGCCTATACCTCTGTCGAGGCGCACCGCGTCCACGGTGGCTCGGTCCACTTGGCTGCACTCGTCGGCTGCTTGGTGGGCAGCCCCTCGCAGCGGGATGCCCTGTCACCGACATCGGTCCTTCCCGCATTCGGGGTCGTCGCTCACCTCCACCGCGCCGGCGCCGCCCCGCCGGAGGTGCCCACCCATCCGAGTCGAGGTCCCAAGCGCACGACCCTGTTCGCCGATCTCAAACTTCCCCTCTCGCGGACCATGTTCGGTGCGCAAGTGCGAGGCGAAGGCCGACCGCGCTTTCTCGCCGTCAAGGAGAGCAGCGAAGGCTCGATCGCCACCATCCGCATCGCCAACGCCCTCGGGTCACCGCCGGCCTTTACCTTCGAAAGCACTCTCGCCGGCGCAACCGTTGCGCCGCCCCTCCCGTTCCACGGCCAGGGTGATCTCGTGCAAGGCCTTGGCGCTGCCAAGAGCTGGATTGGGTCGCTCGACGTCTCGTTCCTCGGCGCGCCCAGGTTTCCGCTTACCGGCGAGCCCTTCAGGGCCCAACTCGTTCAGAGCTGGTAGGTCCCGCCCCTTCTCCTGGCCGCTAGATCTTCAGCAGCACCAGGGTGTTGAGCACGAAGAGGACCGCGAAGAAGATCGTCGCGCGGTCCAGGTTGCGCTCGACCATCGAGCCGCCGCCGAAGGAGCTGCCGCCGCCGCCGATCCCGAAGGCGCCGGAGAGCCCCGCGTCTTTCCCCGAGTGCAGCAGGATGAGAAAGATCACGAGGACGGCGATGATCACCTGGATTACGGCCAAGATGGTGTACACGAGGCGGATGGTAGCGGCCGCAGCGATCTCGGGCTGTAGACATTTCAGAACTTCTTGTTGCATCAGTTGACAAAATCGGTTAGCGTGTCAACCACGCAGACGATTTCAGTGGATCTGACAAGGAGGAGCGCCACGATGGAGGCAGCTACGCACACCCATGCAGCCGAGTCCGAGCTCAGCCCGGCGACCTGGCAGGACCCGAAGCGCTACGCCTGGTTGCTGGGCCTGATCGTGCCGCTGCTGCCGTTCATCGCCTGGGGCCTGGTGTCGCTGACCGGCCTTGGCGTCTTCTGGTTCTACGGCCCGATGCTCGTCTTC
Source organism: uncultured Solirubrobacterales bacterium (assembly GCA_963706605.1). GTDB lineage: Bacteria > Actinomycetota > Thermoleophilia > Solirubrobacterales > 70-9 > VRUE01. The sequence continues at coordinate 336,661 of OY970165.1, read as the reverse complement.
GTGATCTTCCCGTTGCTCGACTTCCTGGTCGGAGTTGACGCGGCAAACCCGCCCGACAGCATCGTCAAGTGGCTTGAGCGGGACCGCTACTACCGATGGTGCACCTACGCCTTCATCCCGCTCCAGTACGCGGGACTGGTCTTCGCCTGCTGGCTCTGGGCGGACGGCGGCCTCTCGACGGTCGACAGCATTGGGCTGGCGCTGACGATGGCGATGGTCAGCGGGGTCGCAATCAACACCGCCCACGAGCTCGGGCACAAGCGCGCCAGCATGGAGAAGTGGCTGAGCAAGGTGGCGCTGGCGCAGAGCGGTTACGGGCACTTCTTCATCGAGCACAACCGCGGCCACCACGTCCGCGTCGCAACTCCGGAGGACCCGGCCAGCGCGCGGCTGGGGGAGAGCTTCTGGGCGTTCCTGCCGCGCACTGTCTCCGGCAGCCTCGGCTCGGCCTGGGGGTTGGAGCGCTCCCGCCTCGACCGGCTGGGCCACTCGCCCTTGTCGATCCACAACGACATCCTCCAGGCCTGGGCGATGACGGTCGTCCTGTTCGCGGCGCTGGTCGCCGTCTTCGGTGTCGTCGTCCTGCCCTACCTGCTGCTGCAGGCGGTCGTCGGCTTCTCGCTGCTCGAGGTCGTCAACTACCTCGAGCACTACGGGCTGCTGCGGCAGAAGCGCGAGGACGGCCGCTACGAGCGCTGCCTTCCGGAGCACAGCTGGAACAGCAACAACGTCGCCTCCAACGTCCTCCTCTACCACCTGCAGCGCCACAGCGACCACCACGCCAACCCGACCCGGCGCTACCAGGCGCTGCGCCACGTTGAAGAGGCGCCGCAGCTCCCCACCGGCTACGCCGGGATGATCCTGCTCGCTTGGTTCCCACCTCTGTGGCGGCGGGTGATGGACCGCCGCCTGCTCGACCACTACGACGGCGACCTGGACCGCGCCAACATCCAGCCGCGGGCAAGGCGCAAGGTGCTCGCCCGCTACGGGGCGGCGGGGGCGTGAGCGCCTGGCACTGCCCCGGCTGCGGCTACGTCTACGACGAGGGGGCCGGTCATCCGCGCGAGGGCTTCCCACCCGGCACGGCATGGAGCCAGGTCCCGGACGAGTGGCACTGCCCGGACTGCGGGATCTACGACAAGGTCGATTTCGAGCCCGGCCCCGGGACCGACGAGTGACCGCTTCCGCTGCGACGATTGGCGGCATGGCGGAGACCCGCACCCCTTATCCGCAGGCGGCCAGGCAGCTCCTGCGCGAGACCCTGTTCGCGGCGGCTCGCGACGAGCTGCAGCAACGCGCCTGGTCGCAGATCACCATGGCCGACGTGGCGAGCGCCGCCGGCGTCAGCCGCCAGACTCTTTACAAGGAGTTCGGCAGTCGCGACGAGTTCGCCCAGGCCTTCGTCATCCACGAGGGTGAACGCTTCCTCGACGGGGTCGAGGCCGCTGTGCGTGAGCATCTCGACGATCCCCGCGCTGCCGTCGGCGCCGCGCTCGAGGTCTTCCTGCGCAGCGCCGGCGAGGACCCCCTCGTCCGTGTCCTGCTCAGCGACGACGGCACCGGTGGCATGCTCCCCTTCGTCACCACCCAGGGCATGCCCGTCGTGCAGTGGGCGACGGCCCGCCTCACCGCCGTGATCGAGGAGGGGTGGCCCGAGGCCCCGGCTGACCAGACCCAGCTTCTGGCCGAGACGCTCGTCCGCCTCGCGATCAGCCACATCACCGCTCCGATCGATCCTCCCGAGATCACCGCCGTCCGCACCGGCGAGCTGCTCGGGCCGTTCATCGACGAGGCGCTGGGCGAAACCGCGTAGATCCGCGCGGGCGCGTCTTTATCCGCGTGCCCGCTTGCCGTAGAAGACGACGAAGCCCGGCTCGAAGCCCTGCCGTTCGTAGAAGCGGTGGGCGTCGACGTTGGTCCTGGTCGTCGTGATCGCCATCTCGTCGACGCCGATCCCCTCGAGGCGGCTCCAGACCGCCTCGACCAGGGCCGCTCCGACGCCGTCGCCGCGCTGGTCCGGCAGCACGGAGAGGGTCTCCAGCTCGGCGGCGCGCTCCCCGGTGGCCCAGGACGCGTAGCCGGGCCCGACCGTGACGAAGGCGTAGCCGACCGGCCGACCGGCACTCTCGGCGATCACGAAGAAGGTCTCGGAGTCCGCGAGCCAGCGCACGTACTTGGACCGGCGCATCCGCCAGGCGTCCCCGGTTGCCCGCGCCGGAGTGCGGGGGCCGAGACTAGGGGTGATTCGTGCGTGGTGCTCCTGGAGCGCGTTCCAGAGCGGCTCGACGGCGTCGAGATCCTCCACGCTATTGGCATAGCGCAGCGTGGTCATGCCTGAGCGAGGCGCCGCTGCAGGTTGGCGCGGACCTCGGGCCACTCGTCGTCGATGATGCCGAAGTAAGCGGAGTCCCGGACGCCCACGTCCGGGACGATCATGTGCTTGCGCATGATGCCCTCGAACTGGGCGGGCAGGGCCGACAGCGCGGCCCGTGAGCGTTCGTTGCGGGCGTCGGTCTTGAACTCGACCCGCAGGCAGCCGAGCGTCTCGAAGGCGTGCTCGAGCATCAGCAGCTTCGCCTCGACGTTGGCGCCGCTGCCCCAGGCGCTCGGCTCGAGCCAGGTCCAGCCGATCTCGACCACCCGATCGGGTGGTCGCACGTTGAGGTAGCGGGTGCTGCCGACCAGCCGGCCGCTGCGCTTCTCGCGCGTTGCAAAAGGTCCCTCCTTGCCCGACGCGGCGGCGGTCAGCGAGGCCTCCATCCACATCTCGAAGCGCTCGCGGCTCTTGCCGACGGGCCACAGCCAGGTCCAGATCTCCGGCGCCTGTGCCGTCTCCCAGAGAGCCTCGGCGTGCTCCTCACCCAGCGGCTCCAGGACGACGATCGACCCCTCGAGGCGGGTCGTCAGGGCCAGGTCCTCGTTCTCAGCGAGATTGCTCATCGCGCAGGAAAGACGTAATCAGCTCGGCGAGTCGTTCCGGCTCCTGCGCCATGAAGGCATGCCCGCAGTGCTCGAAGTACTCGACCTTGCAGTCAGGCCAGTGGACGGCCAGCCGGTTGGTGTTCTCGGGATGGATAACGGCGTCTTCGGTACCGCCGGCGGCGAGGACGGGCAGGGTGGAGCCGTCCTCAAGACAGGGCGTGTCGACGCCGCGCCAGGTGCCTATCGCCTGCTGTTGCGCTTGCAGTGACGCCGGCGACAGCTCTGCTCGCGCCGCGGCCACCAGGTCGCCGGTGTCGCGATCGAAATCAGCCGCCACTGCGGGCGGGAAGACAAGCTCGATCAGCCGGGTCGCCTGCTCGCGCGGGGTCCCCGAGTGGTCGGTCAGCTGTGCCCAAGCCTCCCCGCTTGAGGGCACGGACGCTGCGCCTCCGGGATTGGTTGCGAGCAGCACCAGCGCCTCGACCCGAGCCGACGCCCGCGCTGCCAGCGCCTGGGCGATGAAGCCGCCCATCGACCAGCCGGCGACGGGCAAGCGGTCGATCTCGAGCGCGTCGAGCAGGGCCTCGACGTCAGCGGCCATCGCGTCGATCGTCAGCGGCTCATCCAGCTCTCCCAGCTGCGAGTCGCCCATGCCGCGATTGTCTGGGCAGATCACCTCGAACGAGTGTCCCAGCGCCGCGAGGAATTGCGGGTCCCAACCCGCCGCGGCTCCCGAGTAGCCGGTGATGAGCATCAGTGGTGGTCCCTCGCCCACCGATCGCCAGGCCAGCCGTCGTCCCTCTATCTCGATTGCTCCGCTGTGTTCGGCCGGCTGCTCCACGGCGGGAGTATCCCAGTGCCTCAGGCCTCGACCATCAGGGTCACCGGGCCGTCGTTGACGAGGGCAACCCCCATGCAGGCGCCGAACACTCCCTTGGCCGCGCCGAGGCGCTCGCAGAAGTGGTCGTAGAGCGGTTCGGCCTGCTCGGCCGGCGCGGCCTCGCGGTAGCTGGGTCGGTTCCCCTTGCGCGCGTCCCCGTACAGCGTGAACTGGCTGACGCAGAGCGCCTCGCGCTCTCCCAGCGGCTCGTTCATGCGGCCCTCGGCATCGTCGAAGATTCGCAGTGCCCGCACCTTTTCGGCGAGGCGGTCGGCGTCCTCCGTGCCGTCCTCACGGCTGACGCCGAGCAGCACCAACATGCCGGGGCCGATCTGCGCCACCCGCTCACCCTCGACGTCGACAGTCGCCTGGCTGACCCGCTGGACCAGCGCCCTCAAACCTTCCCCCTCCGCATCCGGCAAAACTACACCGCCGGCCGGGGTTGCGACCCACTGCTAGCGTGGGTTCGCATGGCGACTGAGTGGTCGGAGCCGGGGCGTGTCTCCGAGTATCTCTCGCGTGAGATTCCCCACCGCCGGATCGCCGAGGAGCTGTTGCTGGAGGCTCTGCCCGAGCGAGTTGATCGCTTCCTCGACCTCGGCACCGGGGACGGCCGGCTGATCGGCCTGGTTCGGGAGTGCCATCCAGAGGCACGGGCGATCGGCATCGACTCCTCCGAACCGATGCTCGAACGCGCCGGCGAGCGCCTCGGCGGCGATCGGGGGATCGAGTTGCGAGGCCACGACCTGGCCTCTCCGCTGGCCGAGCCGGGACCGTTCGACGCAGTTGTCTCCGGGCTCGCGATCCATCACCTCGAGGACGAGCGCAAGCGGGCCCTGTTCGCCGAAGTCCACGACCTGCTCGCCCCCGGCGGGGTCTTTGCCAGCCTCGACCTGGTCAGCTCCGCCACCCCGCAGCTGCACGAGCGCTTTCGCCGCGAGATCGGCCGGGTCGAGGACGATCCGTCTGATCGGCTGGCGGACCTCGCCGCTCAGATGGGGTGGCTTCGCGGGGCTGGGTTCGGCGACGTCGATTGCCATTTCAAGTGGCTGGAGCTAGCGTTGACCGTCGCCGTCAAGGGCCGTTAGCCCACCGAACAACGAAAGGGAAGTCACAAACAATGGCTAAGTGGGGAGTCCTTGCGGTCCTGGCGACCGCTCAGTTCCTGATGGTGCTCGACCAGGCGGTGATGAACGTCGCGATCTCCCAGTTGGTCGATGACTTCGACACGACCGTGACCACGATCCAGGCCGTGATCGCCCTCTACGCACTGGTCATGGCTGGGCTGATGTTGACCGGCGGCAAGCTGGGCGACATCTGGGGGCGCCGCCGCGCCTTCATCATCGGCCTCTGCATCTACGGGATCGGCTCGGGCCTGACCGCCGTCTCGTGGAGCGTGCCGTCGCTGACGTTCGGCTGGTCGATCCTCGAGGGCATCGGAGCGGCGCTGGTGATGCCGGCCCTCGTCGCCCTGGTCGCCGGCTCCTACGAGGGCCGCGAGCGCGCCGTCGCCTACGGCGTCCTCGGCGGGGTTGCCGGCGCCGGGATCGCCGTCGGCCCGATCCTCGGCGGTTGGATGACGACCGACTTCACCTGGCGCCTGGTGTTCGCCGGCGAGGTGGTGGTTGCGCTCGGCATCCTCGCCGGCACGCGACTGATCCGCGAGCCCGCACGGACCGAGGGCGAGCACAGCCTCGACTGGGTCGGCAGCGTGCTCTCTGCCGCCGGCCTCGCCCTGGTCGTCTTCGGTGTCCTGCAGGCGAGCAACTGGGGCTGGTTGCAGCCGCGCAGCTCGCCGGTCGAGCCGTTCGGCTTCGCCCTGACCCCATTCGTGATCGCGGCCGGTGCTCTGGTTCTGGCGGGCTTCGCTGCATGGGAGCGCCGCCGGGAAGAGCGAGGCCTCGAGCCACTCGTCCACCTGCGGCTGCTTCGCGTTCCGTCGCTGCGGGGTGGGGTCACGATGCTGCTCGCCCAGAACCTGATCCTGATGGGGGTCTTCTTCACGATTCCGCTCTTCCTGCAGATCGTCCAGGGCCTCGACGCGCTCGAAACCGGGGTGCGGATGCTGCCCGCTTCGGCCGGCCTCTTCCTCACCGCGATCGCCGGCTCGGCGCTGGCGACCCGATTCACGCCGCGGACGCTGGTGCGGGCCGGGTTGCTGGTCGTGCTCGTCGCCACCCTGCTGCTCCTCGACACGATCGAGCCGCAGCTCGACAACGGCTCCTTCCTGGTGGCGATGGGAGTGCTCGGCGTCGGCATGGGCCTGATCGTCTCCCAGCTCGGCAACGTGGTCCAGTCCGCGGTCGGGGACGCCGATCGCAGCGAGGCGGGCGGCCTGCAGAACACGGCGCAGCAGCTCGGTTCCTCGCTGGGGACCGCGCTGCTCGGTGCGATCGTGATCAGCGGCCTGATCACGGCCTTCACGTCGAACATCGCCGACGATCCGCGCATCTCCAGCGACGTCACCGAACAGGTCCATGTCCAGCTCAGCGCCGGCGGCAGCTTCGTCGCCTCCGATCAGGTCGAAGCCGGCGCCCGCGCGGCCGGGCTCCCGCCGGCGACGGTGGACGCGCTGGTCGAAAACTACGAAGACGCGCAGCTGACCGCCCTGAAGACCGCCTTCCTCTTCGCGGCTCTGCTCGTCCTCGCCTCCTTCTGGACCACGCGCCGCCTGCCCGACACGCGCTTCGACCAGTTGCAGGCCGGGCCCGACCCGCCGCTTTCTGAACCTGTCACCGTCTAGTTATGACGTCCGCCCTCAAAGACAGCCCCCGATCGCCCGCCGAGCGCGCCGCCGGAGGCAAAGCCGCCCGCTCGCCGGCGCCGCGCACGAGCCACGGCGAGTGGGAGCCGGCCGGTGATCGCGCCGACCCGGTTGAGCTGCTCGAGCACCAGGCCGCCTCGCGGGTGGGCCAGCTGGTCCCCCTTCGCTACGGCCGGATGCTGGCCTCGCCGTTCGCCTTCTACCGCGGCGCCGCCGCGGTGATGGCCGCCGACCTCGCCCCGACCCCACGGTCCGGGTTCGAGGTGCAGCTCTGCGGCGATGCCCACCTCTCGAACTTCGGCGCCTTCGCCTCTCCGGAGCGCCAGCTCGTCTTCGACGTCAACGATTTCGACGAGACGCTGCCCGGCCCCTGGGAGTGGGACGTCAAGCGCCTCGCCGCGAGCTTCGCCGTGGCTGGTCGGGAGCGCGGCTTCGACCGGGCGCAGCGGCGGCGAATCATCCAGGCGATGGCGGCGGAATATCGGGAGACGATGCGCAGTCTGTCTGAGATGAGCACCCTCGAAGTCTGGTACCAGCGGATCGATCAGGCGGCGATCGCCGCCGGGTGGGGTGCGGCGGTGGGCGGCAGGGAGAAAAAGACCTTCGAACGCGGCGTGGCGAAGGCCCAGGCCAAGGACCGGATGCGCGCCTTCTCGAAGCTGACCTGTGAAGTCGACGGGAAGCTGCGCATCATCAGCGACCCGCCCCTGATCGTCCCGATCGGGGAGCTGGCCAAGGACGAGGCCGAGGACGTCGACGTCGAAGCCCTGGTGCTGAAGGTCTTCGCCGACTACCGCGACTCGCTCGACCTCGACCGCCGCGCCCTGCTCGACGGCTACCGGTACGTCGACGCCGCCTTCAAAGTGGTCGGTGTGGGCAGTGTCGGGACTCGCGCCTGGATCGTCCTGTTGACGGGACGGGACCAGCGTGACCCGCTGTTCCTGCAGGTGAAGGAAGCGCAGCAGTCCGTGCTTGAGCCCTACACGGCGCCGAGCCGGTTCGACCACCAGGGCGAGCGCGTCGTCCAGGGGCAGAGGCTGATGCAGGCGGCGAGCGACATCCTGTTGGGTTGGGTCAGGGCCAAAGGGGTCGACGGCAAGCGCCGCGACTTCTACGTCCGCCAGCTCTGGGACTGGAAGGGATCGGCTCGGGTGGAGACGATGGACCTGCGCGGCATGACCGCCTACGGGCAGGTCTGCGGGATGACCCTGGCCCACGCACACGCGCGCGGCGGCGACCGGATCGCGATCGGCGCCTACCTCGGCAAGGGGGACACCTTCGACCGGGCGCTGGCCGAGTTCGCCGAGGCCTACGCGGACCAGAACGAACGCGACTACGAGGTCCTGCAGGACGCGGTGCGCGAGGGCAGGGTCGAAGCCCAACAGCTCTAGTCGCCGGTTGGCACCCTAGTCTGACTGCGCAGTGAGCCGCGCTTTACAGCTTCGCCTCCTCGTCGGCCTTGCGCTGATCGGCGCCTTCGCGCTGGGCGCGCCGCCGGCAGCCCCAGTTACGTTGCCCGGCCCGGCCGCCCCCAGCGCGAGCTCCACCGCCCATACGTCGACCTTCCGCGGTGGCAACGGCCCGATCGCGTTCCGCAGCGACGCCTTCGTATCCGGCCATGAAAGCCACGCGATCTGGCGGGTGTCGCCCGATTGGACCGGCGCCAAGCGGATCACGCGGGGCTTTGACCGGCCCGAATTCGAGGACGACTACTCGCCGGTCTTCTTCGCCGACGGGCGCCGCTTCGCCTACGTCCGCCAGATCGCCGACCGCAACCTCGAAGCCAGGAACCAGATCTACGTCAAGTCCGCGTCGGCGCCCGCCGGTGCGCTCGGCGCCCCGGTATTTCCCGCTCCCGTGGGCTACCGGATCCTCTCGCTGTCGGTCTCGCCGGACGGTCGCCGGCTCGTGCTGGCGGCGGCGCCGCCGCCACTCGAAGACCCCCAGATCTTCACGGTCGGCCTCGACGGCGATGGGATGACCCAACTGACCTCCGGTCCCGCCCCGGCGAGGACGCCGGAGTTCTCCCCGGACGGCCGCCGGATCGTCTTCGCCAGGCGCTACCACGGCAAGGGAGGTCTCTTCACCGTCGGCTCCGACGGCTCCGGCCTGCGTCCGCTGACCTCGAGGCCCGGCGACGGATCCCCGTCCTACTCGCCGTCGGGGGACCGCATCGTCTTCAACGGCCACTCGGGCCACCACACGCGGATCCTCTCGATCAGAGCCGGCGGCGGCGGGCGGACCGTGCTGACCCACGGCCCATTCGTGGACCGGGGGCCGGTCTTCTCGCCCGACGGGCGCAGCATCGCCTTCAGCCGGGTGGGAGGGAAGCGCAATGCGGACCTCTACGTGATGCACGCCGATGGCACCGGCGCCCGCCTCCTCTTCGCGGGTCGCGGCAAATTGACCACGGATTTCGGCCCGGACTGGGGACCGAAGCCACGCTGATCGCCGATCCCTTGCCCGTCAGCGGGCTGTGGCGCCGCGCGGGTCCCCCCACGGCTCACGGCGAGTCATGCTCCGCACCCTGTCGATCGTCGCCCAGGCGAGCCAGGGACTGACCACGAAGTGCTGACGCGCAACCCCGAGCCGTTCGACCGCAAAGCCGCCGAGCGGATCGAGCTCGTTTTTCGCGCCCTTGCGCAGCAGTAGATCGATGTAGCTGAGGCCGAAGAACTCCAGCATGGTGGCGGCGTAGTAGTTGAAGGCGGCGATCTCGACCGCTATCTCCCGCGCCCGTCGGGCTCTGTCGTCCTCCCAGATCAGCTCGCGCAGGCCGGACCACTGCGCCAGATCCGCCGTCCAGTCGCGCAGGTTGGCCGGGTTGACCGAACCGGATTGCTGCTTGTCGAGCCATTTCACCAGCCAGTCGCGACGATCGCCCGTGGTCGCGCGGTTGGCCGTGATCGCGGCCTCCATCTTGCCGCGATGTTCGGCGCGGACCAGCGCGGTGCAGAGCTCGCCGAGCGTTTGCGATGGCTGCCCCGTCCCCCCGGCTGGAGTGGGGAAGTGTTCGGCGATGTCGACGAGGTTGCGCGTGACCCTGATCAGGTCACGCGGCAGGCCGCCGGCCAGGCAGTGACAGAGGCACTGGAACGGGACCGGCAGTCCGGTCACGCGACTCTCCAGTACGAGCCGCGACTCGGCCAGGGTCAGGTAGCGGACCTGCTGGATCGCGTCAAAGGAGCTGTCGAAGACGTCGCGAAACGGCAGGCCGCGCCGCTGGAAGGTGCTCATCGCGTCCTCCGAGACGGAGACGAGGTAGTAGCAGCCGTTCACCCCGAAGACCCCCTTGACGTCATTGAGGAATTCGCGCGCGGCCTCATCGGACTCCATCTTGTCCAGCTCGTCGATCCCGATCACCAGGTATCGGTCCTCGAACTGGGTCGAGGCGAAGCGGCGGAACTCGTCCACCGCCTCCGGCATGCTCCAGGGCCTGCGCGACATGGTGGTCGCCGAGTCACCGCTGAGGCTCATGCCAAGAGGCAGCTTGAGACCCCCCGACATGCCCGAGGAGACACTCTGCTGGAACCCGATTTCCTCGAGACGCTCGCCGGCAACCTGCTCGGGTGATCGTTTGGGGCGAGGTTTGGATTTGGATTTGTCCATGCGCATTGCCCAGGTGAGGAAGGCGTTCACCCTCCGTGCGAGCCTCGGGTCGTTGCTGCTACGCACCATGAACGCGATGTAGGCGACGGCAAATCCGATGACGAGCAGAGTGCCGCCGGTCTCGGTCGGGCCTTGGGGGGAGGTCCTGTGGAAGACAAGCATCGCCACCGCCGCGATCATCAGCACGCCCCCGGCGTACATGGCCAACTGCGCGAGCAGCGCGCGCCTGCGCCGGCCCAGCGATCGCCAGCTCAGCTGGGACATCTCCTCCAGTCCGTCCTCGCCGATCACCTCCTTGCAGAGAGAGCTGAAGAGGTGAAGGACGAACTCGCGCGCGTCGTATTTCACCGGCGCCGAGACGACCAGTCCGGTTCGCTCCTTCTCGAAGGGCATCGAACGTCCCTTTGCGAAGCTCGTGATCAGGGTCGTCTTGCCGGCGCCGCGGGGGCCGGCGAGCCCGATGCTGCCGCTGTCGAGTGATGTCAAGAGGCGCTTCAGCGCGCCGCTCGAACGGGTCGATACCTCCCGCTCGGGATCGGTTAACTCTCGCAGGCCGCGCTGGTCGAAGATGCGAAAGCTCTTCTCGAAGGAGGTGATGTCGGCGTTGACGACCTCGCGGATCGCCACGGCGACCTGTTCCTCGAGCGCCGTGCGAAAACGCTTTTCCGACCTTTCGAGGGCCTTCGTCCGGAGGGGGAGCGAGAGCTCGGAGGTCGCCAGGCGTCGCTCGCCCCAAAGATTCAGCCAGGGCAGGGGGATGAGCAGCGCCACGAAGTAGAGGAGGAATAGGAAGGCCGCGTCGACGGCAGCCCCCAGGATCACGACCCCGCCCGCGGCGAGCAGGACAACGGCGATCGTCAGCCGCCCCACCCATCGCAGGCGCGAGGCGGAGACCTGTGACTCGACGCCCACCTCGGCCTCGGTCAGCCGCTCGCGCGCTTTTCTCCAGCCTTCCAGCGCAGGTTCGAGACGCATTTCGACGTCTCTCCATTTGTCGAGCACTTTGGCGCGGACCGTCTCCACCGTCACCTTGGGGCACTCGGCGGCCACCGCGGCAAGCGTTCGCTCGGTCTCCTCCTCGATGAGCCAATCCTCCAGCTGCTCTTTGAACAGGGCGAAAGCCTCTTCATGGACCGTTGTCTCCACCTGACCTGCTCCTCCCGCACCGGCGCCCGATTGCGCAGTGTCCACTTGATCAAAACCGAGCGGCGCGTGCTTGGTGGTGTGGCTGCCGGAGCGCGTTTACCGGGTGGCGGTAGCCGTTGCGCTCGTGTAAATCGTGCCGGCGGACGTCGCTGCGGTGACCGTATCGGTGTAGGTGCCGCTCGCCTGGGCGGTGAAGGTGAATTTCGTGGCGGATTCAGCCGGGCCGGTGGCTTCGATCGTGAGTGCTCCGCCGCTGATCGTTCCGCCGTTCGTCGTGACCGTGACCGCATGTTCGCTGCCCAGCGCGGTGACCGTGTTCCCGAGACTGTCGGTGACGCCGACCTTCGCCGTGACGGTGCCGCCGTTGCCAAGCCCCGTCACCGCGCAGGTGAAGAGACAGGTCGAGCCGAGGCTGCCGGCGCTGATCGTGACGTTCGTGAGGGCCAGCTTCGCCGCGGCGGCCGGGGAGACGGTCACCGCAAGCCCGGCGGCATTCGAGATCGAGCCGTCGCTGACCACGATGCTCGCTGCTCCGCTCTTGTAGAGCTTCATCACGCCGTTTTTCGAGGAGGTGACGGAGGCGATGCCGGCGCTGAAGCTGATCGCGGTCGCGGCGCCGAAGGCGGTAACCGTCCCGGAGGTGTTGACCACGGTCGGGGCGGTCCCGTTCGGGCTTGCCGAAGCACCCGAGAAGGTGAGGTTGTGGGACCCGGTGTAGGAGGTCGCCGTATTGCCATAGGCGTCGAGCGCGGTGGTCGTCAGGTTGTCCGCGACTCCCGCCGTGGGCGTCGTCGAGGCGGCGGAGAGGGTGAGCTTCGAGGCGGCGGCGGCCGCGGTGGTGGTGGATACAGCCGTAGAGGAAAGCGAGCCGTCGCTGACTTTGATGCTCGCCGCGCCGCTCTTGTAGAGCTTCATCACGCCGTTGCTGACCCCCGAGGCACTCGCTATCCCTGAGCTGAAGGTGGTTGCGGTTGCGGCGCCGAAGGCGGTTTCCACGCCCGAGGCGTCTGAGACCGTGGGCACGGAACCACCTGGACTGGCCGAAGCACCCGAGAAGGTGAGGTTGTGGGACCCGGTGTAGGAGGTCGCGGTATTGCCGTAGGCGTCGAGCGCGGTGGTCGTCAGGTTGTCCGCGGCACCCGCCGTGGGCGTCGTCGAGGCAGGGGAGAGGGTGAGTTTTGAGGCCGCGGCAGCGGTGACGGTGACGGACAGTGCCGGAGAGGTCGAGATCGACCCGTCGCTGGCCGCGATGCTCGCCGCCTCGCTCTTGTAGAGCTTCATCGTGCCGTTCTTTGAGGAGGTGACAGTGGCGATGCCGGAGCTGAAGTTGATCGCGGTGGCGGTACCGAACGCGGTTGCGGTCCCGGAGCTATTGGAGACCGTGGGGGCAGTTCCTCCGGGGCTGGAGGAAGCACCTGAGAAGGTGAGGTTGTGGGTGCCGGCGTAGGTCGTGACGGTGCTGTTGTTGGCGTCCAGCGCGGTGATCGTCAGGTTGTCGGCGACTCCCGCCGTGGGGGTGGCCGAGGCTGCCGTGAGGGTCAGGTGGGTGGCAGTCCCAACCGTGATTTTTGCCGTTGTGGTCGAGCTGCTCGCGCTCCAGGAGCGCCAGCGGGCGGTCACGACGTAGCTGTGGGTTCCGACTTCGAGGCCGCCGTCGGTGCAGCTGGTCACTTCCGTTGGAGCGGCGGGGCTCGGGCAGTTGCCGGCCGGTGCGCCCCCGTCGCGCGCGACCGAGTAGGTCACGGTGCCTGTCCCCGGCGCGGTGACGGCACTCCAGCTCAGCGCGACCGTCCCGCCGACCGCCGGAGTGGCGGAGGAGATCGTGGGCGCTGAGAGTTTGGTCACGGCCGCGGGCGCGCTCCCCGCGCCCGAGGTCGAGAAGTAGGCAAAGGCCGTTCCCGACGCTGTTGCAACCATGGTGATGACCAGCGCGATGCCGGTGACCCCAGCCGGCAGCGACGGTCTCATCCGCGTGCCCTTCCGCTGAACACGAGCGGGAACTGGGCGCTCTGGCAGGCGTCCTGATTGACGGGGAGGTTGCGCAGCTGAATCGCGGGCGGCGAAATCCCCTGCGCCGGCAGGCTCACCGATCCCCGCGCGGGGACTTCAAGCGGCTGCGAGCTGGAGGCGCTGGATCGGTAGATCGCGAGGTTCTCAGCGCTGGTGCATCCCAGGGGGTCGGTTGTCGCGATGGCCCGCAGGCTGGTGATGAAGATTGGCACCGGGTTTGGGTTTGTGACCGCAAGGGGCAGCGCCGCCGGGGGCGCACCGGGGAACAGAGGGTCCAGATTGGTCAACCGCGGCGTGATCGAGAACGTCTTCGGGGCCAGGAGCTTCCAGCGGAACCGGGCCACCGGGCTGCGCCGGCCGCGGCCGTCCAGCGCGCGCACGGCGAAGCTGTGGCCCCCGGCCGCGAGGGCGGTGAAGATGGCGGGCGTTCGACAGCCCTTCCACCGTTCGCGGTCGAGGTGGCATTCGAACCGCACGCCGGGCGCACGGTCGGTGAAGCCAAATCGGGCGGTTGTTGAGAGCACCGGTGCCTCGGGGCGCTGGGTGATTCTTGGTTTGGGTGGGGCTTTGGATGGCACTTTGACGTTTGAGGCTTGGGCTCCCTGCGGGAGCGTCCGGGCAGCGGCCCGCGGGTCGGCCAGAGCGTCGACAGAAGGCGAGCGCCAGGTCGCCGCCCAGGCGACCGCGGTGAGGCAGCCGCTGATCCCGACCAGTCCGATCAGTGCCTTGATGACAGCGCCCCGGGATCAGTTGTTGGTCAGATGCAGCGTCACCGTCGCGCCTTGGCACGCGTCCTGGCTCACGCCGGTTTCGTTCATGGTCAGGGTCCCGGTCGGGGTCACGCTCTGACCGTTGCCCGGCCCGAAGGTGTGATTGACCGTGACAGCCGGCATCGAGAAGTCGGGATTTCCGCCGCTGATCGCGGTGCTGCAGGTCGAGTGGCCGGCATCGACGGTGATGCTGGCAAGGGTGATGGTTCCCACCCGCTGCGACCCCGAGGAGGGGTTGTCGACCGTGAAGCTCACGGGGGACGAGGTGCCCGGGTACAGGGTGGAGGAGATCGTGGCATGGAGCGTCACGGCGGAGCTCGAGCCGACGGTCGCGGTTCCGGTCCCCGAGCCGCTCGTCGTGAAGTACGCGAACGCGACGCCGGCGACCGCCAAGGTGCAGGTGCTGCCCAGCGCGATCAGCGCGCGCTTTCTCGTTATCCAGGTCATTCCGAATCCCCCTGTAGTGGTTGGCGGAGCAGGCGCTCCAAAGAGACCCAGGGGCATCGGTCAGAGGCGGAGAAGTCTTGAATCGCGAAAAGGCAATCAGATTTGCCCGTCTTGTACGAGATGTACAAGAGGCCGCGTGGGTCGCCTCGGTCCTATGCTGCTCGGTGAGCTGCAGGCAACCGCTCTCCTCGACCACGATCGGCGCCCAAGTCGCTTCGGGATCATCAGACATCCAGCGGACGGGCTTCGCGATCGCCGCCGTGCCTCAGCTGCCGCCGCACTATCTGAGCTTCGACCGGGCAGCACAATCCCCCGAACGTATGAAACAAAGTGAATGTCCCCCAAGGGGGCTGGCCAGTAGGCACCACATCCGGCCTGATCGACTGGTCAGGTCTACTCCGTTCGGCTCCCTTCCTCCGCGAGCGCGCGCCGCAGCGCCTCGTCAAATGACGCTGGCGAGATGTCGAACGGCTCGGCTCCGGAGGGGTCGGTGACCACGGTTGCCGTGGTCAGGCCCTCGACCAACGGGCGTGCCACCTTGACGTCGACTGGCGTCATCAGGCCAAGCCACAGTGCCGAGAGCCAGGGAGTGATGAAGGGGACGGGGACCTTTCGTCGCGGGCGCATCCCCATCGCCAACGCCATCCGATCCAGCATCTCGGAGTAGGAGAGGACGTCCGGGCCGCCGATCTGGACCTCCCGCCCCTCGGACTCGGAAACTTCGGGAGCGCGGAGCAGATACTCGACCGTCGCGTCGATGCCGATCGGCTGCGTAGCCGTTCGTAGCCAGCTGGGGCCGATCATCACCGGCAGCCGGCGGACCAGGTAGTGCAGGGTCCGGAAGGACTCGCTGCCGGCACCGACCACCATCGCCGCGCGGAAATAGGTGAGCGGCGGACCCTCGGCGGCGAGTACCCGCGCCGTCTCGTGGCGGCTGCGTAGGTGCTGCGACTTGCTCTCCTCGCCCAGCCCTCCGAGATAGATGACGCGCCTGACGCCTTCGCGCCTGGCCATCCGGGCGAAGTTCAGCGCCCCCGTCTGCTCTCGCTCAGCGTACCCTCCGCCACCGGCCATCGCATGGATGAGGTAGTAAGCGACCTCGACGTCTCTCCCTGCACCCACCAGGCTCTCCGCGTCGGTGATGTCACCTACGTGGAGGTCCAGACCCGCTGTCTCGAGCGAGTGGGCTTTGGAGCGATCCCGAACCAGGCAGCGGACGGATGACTCGGTGCCCGCCAGCGAGCCGGCCAGCCGGGAGCCGATGAAACCCGTGGCTCCCGCGATGAGAGTGCTTGCGGCGATCTCTAAAAAGTACCCCCATCAAACGGGGCTGCAAGACTGGACCCGTGTCCATACACGTCCTCGAGCGCAGTCAACGGGTCGAGGTACCTGTCGAGCAGGCATTCGACTTCTATGTGGACGCACTCAACCTGGAGCCTATGACGCCGCACTGGCTTCACTTCGAAGTGACGACGCCGGGGGATCTGACGCTTGGGCAGGGCACGTTGCTCGACTACAAGCTGAGGCTGCACGGAGTGCCGGTGCGCTGGCAGACTCAGATCGAGATCTGGGAGCCGCCGGCGCGCTTCGTCGACGTCCAGGCCAGAGGCCCCTACTCCCTTTGGGAGCACACCCACTCTTTCGAGACGGACGGCGACGGTGCGACCGTCATCCACGACCGCGTCCGCTACGCGATCCCATTGGGACCGCTCGGCGCGCTCGCGCATGTCCTCTTCGTTCGTCGCGACCTCAAGCGGATCTTCGATTACCGCAGCGAGGCCGCCTCCGAGCGTCTTGTCCTCGCGAGTCCTCCCGATTCCGCGGCGGAGTGAGGAGGTCTGAAATGCGAAAACCCCCGATTTCCGGGGGCTTTCGATGCGGCTGAATGGAGTCGAACCATCACGTCCCGTTAGGGACACAAGGCCCTCAACCTTGCGCGTCTACCAGTTCCGCCACAGCCGCTCGAGGGCGGTCGATTCTAGATGTTTGGCCCTGGCGCGGCTTATGAGCGGATGGGGGGCGGGTTGCGAGGGGCGGCCGCGGCTTGCACGTGTCTGGAGGGGGCGGTAACCTGCGAACAGGTGTTCGAACGACCGGACACCGTCTTGGTGGTGAGGAGGAACGCTTGGTGGACTTGGACCTGACCAAGAGGCAGAAAGAGATCTTCGACTTCATTCGTCGCTATGCGGCGAAGACCGGCTATCCGCCCACGGTGCGTGAGATCGGCAAAGCGGTCGGGCTGCATTCCTCCTCGACCGTGCATGCACATCTGGCCAATCTCGAGAAGATCGGGCTGCTGCGGCGCGACCCCTCCAAACCACGGGCGATCGAGCTGCTCTTCGACAAGGCCAAGAGGACGATCATGCCCGACGGCGCGGGGCTGCCGCTGGTCGGACAGGTTGCCGCTGGAGAGCCGGTTCTGGCCGAGGAGAACATCGAGGAATACATCGAGATCCCCGACGTGATCGGCGGTGAGGACGGCGACTACGTCCTCCGGGTGCGCGGCGAAAGCATGGTGGAAGCGGGCATCTTCGAGGGCGACTACGTCGTCGTCAGACCCGCCGCCGATGCGACCGACGGCGAGATCGTCGTCGCCCTGCTCGGCGAGGAGGCCACCGTCAAGCGTTTCTTCCGCGAGTCCGACCACATTCGCCTGCAACCCGAGAACAAGACGATGGAGCCGATCCGCAGCACTGAGGTAAAAGTCCTCGGCCGAGTCGTCGGCGTCCTCCGTAAGGTCTGACGCGTCAGGGCCAGCGGCCGCTTTCTATGAGCCGCTTGTAGCGCCGTTGCCGTCGCCGCGCGTCGCGCATCACCAGCGGCAGCAGCCGCAGGGCCAGACCGGGAAAGAGATCGAAGAAGCGCAGCATCGGCCCGCGCCAACGAGGCAGCACCAGCAGTGGCCGCGGGCTCTCGGTCAGCCTGCCCACAGCCGTCGCGACCTGTTCGGGGGTCAGCAACTGACCGGAGAAGGAGCCCGCGGCCTCCGGGTCGTCGAGTTTGTCCTCGAGCATCGGCGTCCAGATGCCGTCCGGGCAGACCGCCGAGAGCTCGATCCCGGAGATGCCGGCGCGGCGCAGGTCGAAGAGCGTGCCGAGGGTGAAGGCCATCGCTGCGTGCTTGCTGGCGGAGTAGTTCACCTCTCCCGGTGCCGCCACCAGGCCCGCGAGCGAGATCACGTTGATCACGTGGCCGCGTCCGGCGGGCATCATTCTCTCCAACGCCGCGACGGTCCCGTTCATGGTGCCGAGTGCGTTGACGTCGAGCATTGCCCTGCGCGTCGCCTCGTCCTGCTCCCAGGAGGGGCCGGTGACCAGGACCCCGGCGTTGTTGACCCAGAGGTCGAGCGACCCGGCCGGAGTTGCAGCCGCTTTCGCGGTGGCCCGGCATGCCTCCGCGTCGGTGACGTCGAGCTCCGAGGAGCCGGCGCCGGCTCCGATCTGAGCCGCCGTTTCGGCCGCGGCGCCGGCATCGATGTCGGTGGCCTGGATCAGGTAGCCGCGGCTCGCCAGATCAAGGGCGATCGCGCGCCCCAACCCACTGCCCGCTCCGGTGACCACCGCGACCGGCATCGCCGCGCAGGATATTCGATGCAATTGTTGCGAGCGAGCAGGCAGGCGATACCATCGAGGGGCGGGCCGAGCGACCGCGGGGGGAGAGAAAACCCTTCGAGGAAAGTCCGGACACCACAGGGCGAGGGCGGTGGGTAACGCCCACCCGGGGAAACCCGCGGGAAAGTGCCACAGAAACACACGGCCGATGGCGCGACCACACGTGAGTCGCGTACAGGCAAAGGTGAAATGGTGCGGTAAGAGCGCACCGGCGCCGCGGTGACGCGGCGGCCAGGCAAACCCCGCCCGGTGCAAGGCCAAACAGGATCGTCGACCCTGCCCGGCGAGATCCAGGTAGGCCGCAGGCCGTTTCGGCGGCCCCCGGGGCTCCGGCCCCGGTGAGATAGATGGTCGCACTCGACAGGATCCGGCTTACAGGCCCGCTGAGGAAAGGCCCCCGAGAGGGGGCCTTTCCAATCTCTTCACAATTTCCTGTCTTAGCGTTTGCTAACGTGCCGCCAACTTCCGCTGAATCTCCGCCACATACCGCGGGGAGCGGGGGACCCACAAGTTGGGGCGAATCGCCGGCTTCTGCCGCGTAGCGCAGCTCTTTCAGCGCGAGCCCGTCAGCTAACCCCGTAAGCGTTCGAAAGAGCTATGAAGACAGGCTGGAACCGCCTTTGGCGGCAAGATCACTCCCGACTCGGGTGCCCGGAAAACGAGCGCCGGCGACAGCGCGCGCGCCGGCTGGCATCCCTGCTGATCGCCGCCGCGTTCGTCCTCACGGCGGCGCCCGCCCAGGCCGAGACCGGAGGGGCGTCGACCGTCGCCTCCAGCGGGACCCAGCAGGGACGCGGCCTCGCCTTCACGCCGATGCGCTGGGCGGGCGCCACCTGGTACGGGCCCGGCTTCTACGGCAGCCACACCGCCTGCGGGCAGGTGCTGCGCCCGGATACGATCGGCGTCGCCCATCGCAGCCTGCCCTGCGGGACGACCGTCAAGTTCGTCTTCCAAGGCCAGCAGATCGTCACCACGGTGATCGACCGTGGCCCTTACGGCGGCGGCAACGCCTGGGACCTGACCAACGGCGCCCGTCAGCTCCTGGGCTTCGACGGCTCGGGGCCGATTCGCTATGCGGTCTCTCTCCAGTACGCCAGGCATGCCGGCTCGCCGAGCCACGCGGGCCGCTGAGCAACCGCCGCTGCGGCTAGTCTCCCCGCCTGAGCAGGACTTTTCTATGAGAGGAGCGTGGGCATGTCGAGGTCTTCCCTGAGAGCTGGCGTCGTCGATCGGATCAGCAGGAGCAGCCGCCTGGGGGTGGCGGTCGCGCTTGCCGGCTGCCTGGCGATCCTGGTCCTGGCGGCCGCGGGAGCCGGCGCGGCGACGAGCTCGCGCACGACGGTCGTGCTCGGCAGCACCGCTACCGTGCCCGACCCGTCATGCCCGGAGCTGCCCTGTCAGGCGGTGGGCAGCGTCACCGGCTTCCAGGTCAGCACCGACCAGTCGAGCCTGCCCTTCCGGGTGCGCAGGGCCGGCAAGGTGACGGCCTGGACCCTGACTCTGGCCGAGCCGACCAGCAAGCAGCGCTCCTTCTTCAACGGCTTCTTCGGCACTCCGCCCGAGGCCCGACTCGCGATTCTGCGCCGCGTCCCCGGCACCGACCCGCCTCGCTACAACCTGCGCAGCCAGGGCTCGATCCACGTGCTCAGTCCCTACCTCGGCCAGACGGTCAAGTTCGGCGCCTCGCTGAAGGTCGAAAAGGACGACATCGTCGGCTTGACGATCCCGACCTGGGCGCCGGCCTTCTCGCAGAACCTCACCGCCAAAAACGCCTGGCGCGCCAGCCGCGAACCGGGCAAATGCACCAACACGACCGACGTCCGCCAGGGCGAACCGCAGCAGACCCTCGGCAAGCGCGCAACCTACGCCTGTCGCTACTCAACCGCGCGTCTGCTCTACACGGCTACGGTCGTCGAGGACTGAGGACGCTACTCGCGCGGGCCCTGTTTCACGACAGGACCCGCGCGCCTACGCCGCCGAGGGGAGGACGCTCGGCGTCGCCTGGTCTTTGGGCAGGGCCGCCGCACTGGCGATCAGGCTCTGGAACTCGTTCAATGCCAGGTGGGCAACCGCCTCGAGTATCTCCTCGTCGCTCCAGCCGATCTCCCGCGCCTCCTCGTGGAGGTGGGGGGGAACGCCGTCGGCCTCGAGCGTCGCCTGCAGGAACTCGAGCAGGGCCGCCTCCTTGGGGTCGCCCGAGCTGAAGCTGCGCGCCCTCGAGACCTCGTCCAGTCCGAGGCCGACTCGCCGCGCCGACTTCGCGTGCTGGGCGATGCTGTAGTTGTCCTGACGATGCTCGGCGACCGCCAGGGCGATCCGCTCGCGCGTCGCCGGCGGCAAGACGCCGCCGCGCAGCTCTGAGCGCATTCTGGTGTAGGCACGCAGCACAGCGGGAGCGCCGGCGAGAACGCCGACGAACTTGGTCACCGCGCCGCCGGCCGCCTGAATGCTCTTGATCAGGGGAGCGCTCTCGTCGGGAGCCGTCAACTCGTCATGGATCTGGAATCTGCTTACTGCCGTTTTTACCGTCATCGCATCCCGCCTTTGGCTCAGATGTGGCGGATTCCGCTTCACAGAGCCTTTACGTGGCCTTTACTTTACTTTCAGCCATTAACTTACGCTAAGTAAGTTATACCGAGTCTCGGACGCTCTCGCAACCCTGTGCGCCGGTCGTCACATACCCGTAATACGACGATTTGCACCTCGTCGGTTCAGTTCGCCTATCTTTGCCCCTCACCGCGCGGGACAAGAGCCAAGGAGGCCGGGATGGCAGAGCAACCAACGAACGCCGCAGATGTCGCCGAGATCGTCAAGGAGCGCGACGTTCGCTTCATCCGGCTCTGGTTCACCGACGTCCTCGGCCAGTTGAAGAGCTTCTCGATCAACTCCTCTGAACTCGAGGACGCGCTCGAGGGCGGCATGGGCTTCGACGGCTCCTCGATCACCGGCTTCAACCCGATCGAGGAGTCGGACATGATCGCCATGCCCGATCCGTCGACCTTCGCGATCATCCCCTGGCGGCCCGAGGAGGAGAACGCGGTCGCTCGCATGTTCTGCGACATCAGGGTGCCGGGGGGCGATCCCTACGAGGGCGATCCGCGCTGGATCATGCGGCGGGCGCTGAAACGAGCGCAGGACCTGGGGTTCGACTCCTACAACATCGGACCTGAGCTGGAGTTCTTTTACTTCCGTTCCGCCAAGCCCGAGGGCGGCGTGCCCGAGGTGCTGGACGAGGGCGGCTACTTCGACCTGACCACGCTCGACGCCGGCTCCGACGTGCGGCGGGACACGGTCCTGGCGCTGGAGAAGATGGGCATCCACGTCGAGTACACCCATCACGAGGTCGGCCCCTCCCAGCACGAGGTCGACATGCGTTACAAGGACGCGCTGCAGATGTCCGACGACTGCATGACCTACCGCATCGTCGTCAAGGAGTACGCGATGAAATACGGCTGGCACGCGACCTTCATGCCGAAGCCGCTGTTCGGCGAGAACGGTTCCGGCATGCACGTCCACCAGTCGTTGACCAAAGACGGCAAGAACGCCTTCTTCGACGCCGACGACCAGTACTTCCTCTCCGCGACCGCGAAGGCGTTCATCGCCGGTCAGCTGCGACACGCGCGCGAGATCTCACCGCTCTTCGCGCAATGGGTCAACTCCTACAAGCGACTCGTCCCCGGCTTCGAGGCGCCCGTCTACCTCGCCTGGTCGCGTCGCAACCGCTCGGCCCTGATCCGGGTGCCGCTCTACCACCCCGGCAAGGAGGCCGCCACCCGCGCCGAGCTGCGCTGCCCGGACCCCGCCTGCAACCCCTATCTCTGCTTCGCCGGCATGCTGCAGGCGGGCCTGGAAGGGATCGAGAAGGGCTACGAGCTGCCCGAGCCGATGGAGCAGAATCTCTACCACCTCTCGCCGGAGGAGCGCTCCCAGCGCGGGATCGAGCAGCTGCCGGAGACGCTTGGCGAGGCGATCGACATCGCCGCCGACTCAGAGCTGGTCCTGCGCACGCTGGGTGAGCACACCTTTCGGCGCTTCGTCGAGATCAAGCGGCAGGAATGGGACGACTACCGGGTCCAGGTCACCCCTTACGAGATCGAGAACTTCCTGCCGGTGCTGTAGGCGCGCGGGTCCTGTCGCGGGGCAGGGGTGTGCGGGCGCACCCGCCCCCACACCCCAACCCCGCACCACCCGCGCGAGAAGTGCTAGAGCAAGTTCTCCAAAGCGTTGGGCTCCGTGACTGGAGCCTGGCACGTAAAGCTTTCGCAGACGAAAGCGGTGGGGTTGCCTTCTCTGGTCGGGCGCCCCTTCAGCAAGGCCGGGACGTCGCTGCCCTCGGGGCCGCCGGCCAGGACCAGGTG
Organism: uncultured Solirubrobacterales bacterium; assembly: GCA_963706605.1. GTDB lineage: Bacteria > Actinomycetota > Thermoleophilia > Solirubrobacterales > 70-9 > VRUE01. The sequence continues at coordinate 314,144 of OY970165.1, read as the reverse complement.
GGGGCGGTACTTCGCGCGGACCACAGTGGCCAGCTCGGTCAGGTCGTCGCCGATCAGGGCGACCTCCTTGGTGGGGGAGAGCTGGAAGTCGAGGGCGCGGAGCAGGTGGGCGAAGGCGTCGGGCGCGCGCGGGACGGCTTTGGCGAAGAGGCGCAGCACGCCTTCGGCCTGCGCCTCGTAGGAGCGCTCCCCGCTCAGCGCCGCGAGGCGCAGCAGGCCCAGCGCCGCCGCCGAGTTGCCGGAGGGGATCGGGTGGTCGCCGATCTCCTTGCGACGGGCGATCAGCGCCTCGTGGTCGTCCGAGGTGGAGAAGAAGCCGCCCCGCTCGGGGTCGCCGAAGCGGGCGATCGTCGTCTCGCCGAGCTCCCGCGCCTGCTCGAACCAGCGCCCTTCGAACGTCGCTTCGTAGAGCGTCAGCAGCGCCTCGAGCAGGAAGGCATGGTCCTCCAGGTACGCGTTGAGGCGGGCCTCACCCCCCTTGTAGGTGCGGAGCAGGCGCCCCTCCGCATCGCGCAGGTCGCCCAGCAGGAACTCAGCGCAGCGGCGCGCTGCCTCCAGGTAGTCCTCGCGACCCAGTACGGCACCAGCCTCGGCCAGGGTGCCGAGCATCAGAGCGTTCCAGGCGGCGAGGCGCTTGTCGTCCAGCCCCGGCCGCACCCGCCCCGCCCGCGCCTCGTAGAGCGCCCTGCGGGCATCCTCGAGCCCGACGGGCTCCGGCGCCGTAACGCCCCCCGCCAGGTGCAGGATGCTCTTGCCCTCGAAGTTCCCCGCCTCGGTCACCCCGTAGAACTCGATCACCCCCTCGGCGTCGGGGCCGAGCACGGCGCCGATCTGCTCCGGCGTCCAGACGTAGAAGCGGCCCTCCTCGCCCTCGGAGTCGGCATCGAGCGCCGAGTAGAAGCCGCCCTCCGGCCCACACATCTCGCGCAGCGCCCAATCGAGCGTCTCTTCGCAGACGCGGCGGTAGCGCTCGTGGCCGAGTGCCTGCCAGCCATGCAGATAGACGCGGGCAAGCTGCGCGTTGTCGTAGAGCATCTTCTCGAAGTGGGGGACGAGCCAGCTCGCGTCGACCGAGTAGCGGGCGAAGCCGCCGCCGATCTGGTCGTAGATGCCCCCGGCCATCATCGCGTCGAGCGTCCGCTCGACCGGCTCGATGGCACCGCGAGCCAGCAGCAGCTCCAGCGCGGAGGCGGGTGGGAACTTCGGCGCCCCGCCGAAGCCGCCGCGCTCCAGGTCGGCCGCCTCGCGCAGAGTCGCGATCGCGGTGTCCAGTAGGTCGCTGCCGGGCGCCTCGCCGGCGGGCTCGACCGTGCCGATCGCCCCCAGCCGGGCCCGCGTCTCGGGCGCCCGTTCCCGCAGCTCCTCGCGTTGGCTCTCGAAGGCGTCCAGGACCGCTTCCATCACCATGCGGAAGCTCGGCATGCCGCGTCCCTCGTCCGGCGGGAAGTAGGTGCCGCCGTAGAAGGGCACGCCGTCGGGGTCACAGAAGACCGTCATCGGCCAGCCGCCGTGGCCGCTGATTGCCTGCACCGCCTCCATATAGAGAGCGTCGACGTCGGGGCGCTCCTCGCGGTCGACCTTGATGCAAACGAAATGCTCGTTCATGTAGGCGGCCGTCTCGGGGTCCTCGAAGGACTCCCGCTCCATCACATGGCACCAGTGGCAGGCTGAGTAGCCGACGGAGAGCAGGATCGGGCGGTCCAGCTCGCGCGCCCGGGCCATCGCCTCCTCGCCCCAGGGGTACCAGTCGACCGGGTTGTCGCGATGCTGGAGCAGGTAAGGACTGGTCTCCTGCGCCAGGCGATTTGCCATGCACCCACACTACCCATGGACCAGCGAAGCCAACTATTGGGTGGTCGGGATAGACGAAACTTGGTCGCAGTCCCGGATTTCGCCTTGACCGAGCCGAATCTGCGCCCCGCTATATCTACATTCCTCAAGTGGCGAACGAACGACTTCACACTCAGAGCGAGCCGGCGATCAAGGCAGTGCTCGAGAAACTGGGCGACGACGACCGCGAAATCGTGCTGGCGGCACTGGAGCGGGCCGAGCGGACCGAGGCCGAGCTCCGCTACCTGGCCGACCACGACTCGCTGACCGGGTTGCTCGACCGCCGTCGCTTCCGCGCCGAGCTCGACCAGTACGTCTCCTTCAGCGCCCGCTACGGCGGTCGCGGCGCGATGATGATCGTCGACATCGACGGGCTCAAGGCGGTCAACGACACGCTCGGCCATCACGCCGGCGACAACCTGATCCGCCAGGTCGCAGGAGTGATGCGGGAAAGGGTCCGTGGCACCGACATCGTCGCTCGGCTCTCCGGTGACGAGTTCGCGATCCTGATGCCCCAGACCGACGTCGAGGGGGCGACCCAGCTCGGCGAAGACCTGCGGGCCCAGGTGGCCGACAGCGTCCAGGCCACGTCGGACTCCGAGCCGGCGACGATCAGCGTCGGCATCACGATGTTCGGCGGCGGTGAGAAGGGGGTCGGCTCCGAAGCTGTGCTGGTCGCCGCCGACCAGGCGATGTACCGGGCGAAGGAGGAAGGGCGCAACAAGGTCGCCCTCTTCCGCGACCCGCGCGAACCGCAGCGCGACCCGGCGCGGCGCCAGACCACCGCGGCGAGGATCCGCGACGCGCTTACCGACGACCGCCTCAGCCTCCACACGCAGCCGATCCGCAGCCTCTCCTCCGGCGGGATCGAGCGCTACGAGCTGCTGCTGCGGATGACCAACGAGCAGGGCGAGCTCCTGCCGGCGGCATCGTTCATCGAGGCGGCTGAGCGCGCCGGCATGGTCCAGGAGCTCGACCGCTGGGTGGTCGCGCGGGCGCTGGAGCTGCTCGCCGAGCGGGAGCGCCAGGGGGCGCCGCTGTCGCTGCACGTCAACCTCTCCGGCGCTTCGCTGACCGACGTCTCGGTGCTCGAGTTCATCGAACGGCGCCTCGACGAAGGCGGCGCCGATCCCTCCAGCTGCACCTTCGAGATCACCGAGACGGCGAACATCCACGACTACGACGCTGCCGCCGGCTTCGCCGACCGGCTGACCGACTTCGGCTGTCAGGTCGCGATTGACGACTACGGCGCCGGCTTCGGGCCATTCCACTACCTGAAGACGATCCCCTTCGACCTGATCAAGATCGACGGGTCCTTTGTCCGTGACATGCCGCGCAGCGACGCCGACCAGCTCACCGTGCAGGCGATCGTCCAGATCGCCCGTGGACTCGGCAAGGAGACGATCGCCGAGTACGTCCAGGACGACCAGACGACCGAGATGCTGCGCGAATACGGAGTCGACATGGCCCAGGGCTTCCACCTCGGCCGCCCGGTCGACCTCGACGAGGCGCTGGCCGGCGCCGAGCCGGGCCTAACCGCGTAGCTCTGCTCGCTTCACCTTGCCGCTGGCCGTCTTCGGCAGCTCGGCGGTGAACTCGATGATCCGAGGGAACTTGTAGGGCGCGGTCTCTCGTTTGCAGTGCTCCTGCAGCTCGCGGGCCAGCTCTTCGCTCGGCTCGCGGTCACGTGGCACGACGATCGCCCGCACCACTGCGCCACGCTCAGGGTCTGGCGAGGAGACCGCAGCGGCCTCTGCGACAGCCGGGTGGGCGAGCAGCGCGGCCTCGACCTCGACCGGGCCGATGCGGTAGCCGGAGGAGATGATGACGTCGTCGCCGCGCCCCTCGAACCAGAGGTGGCCGTCCTCCTCCGCCCGGACGAGATCGCCGGTGGGCCACCACTCGCCGTCGAATCGCTCGCCGTCGAGGTAGCGCGAGAAGAAGGTGGGGGAGGAGGAAGCCTTCAGCTGAAGCTCGCCCTTGATGACCCGGACGACGATTCCCGGCAGCGGCTTGCCTATCGAGCCCGGCCGCACCGGCTCACCGGCGAGGTTGCCGGAGATGTGGCCGGTCTCGGTCTGTCCGTAGCCGTCGGCCGGCTCGAGCCCGGTCGCCTCACGGAAGGCGGCGATCGTCTCCACCTCCAGGGCCTCGCCGGCGGAGACCATGCGACGCAGGGCGGGCAGCGGGCGCAGGGGAGTGCGTTTGGCCAGCATTCGGTACTCGGTCGGCGCCTGGCAGAGCACGTTGACGCCGAGCGCCTCGGAGAAGTCGAGCCGTTGCGCGGGGTCGAAGCGGCCGTCGTGGATGACGGCCGCCGCCCCGGTCAGCCAGGGTGCCAAGAAGACGTTGCGAGCCGACTTCGACCAGCCGGGGGCGGTCGTGCACCAGACCAGCTCGCCGGCGCGCGAGCCGAGCCAATGCTCGGCCTGGGTGCGCTGGCCGGCCAGGTAGCGGTAGGCGTGAACGACGCCGCGCGGCTCGCCGGTGGTGCCGGAGGTGAAGACGATCAGCGCCGGGTCTTCGGCATCCATCGCCTCGATCGCGGCGGGCGTCTCCTGGGGGCGGTCCTCGTCGAGGGTCGTGGTGACCTCGGCCAGGGTCATCGCCGGCACCCCGTCGGGCAGCTCGCTGAGCAGCTCCTCGCCGACGACGCAGAGCGCCGGCGCGGCGGCGCCTGCCCGCAGCTCGAGGTCGCGGCGGCGCAGCTGCGGGCTGCAGGGCAGGGCCACCGCGCCCATCCGCCAGCAGGCGAGCAGCGAGAGCGCCCACTCGATCCGGTTGCCGACCAGGGTCATGACGACGTCGCCACGACGCACGCCGCGCGCCGCGAAGGCGCCGGAGAGACCGGCGGAGCGGGCGATCAGCTCGCCGAAGTACCAATCGCGCCGTCGGCCCTCGGCGTCGATCGCGACGATCCCCAGCCGCGAGGCGGGGGAGCGTTCCATCACGTCCTCGACGAAGTTCACCCGCGGCAGTCTGCCGCAGAAGCGCCGTCAACGACAGCGCGTTCGCAGTTAACCCCGGTATAGGGCGTAAAAGTGCGAACGCTGGGAGGATGGGGCGCTCTCAGGCCTCTGAGAACCCGAAACGCTGCTGGAAGCGACGCAGCGGCGCCGGCGCCCACCAGTTCCAGTCGCCGAGCAGGCGCATCAGCGCCGGCACCAGCAGCCCGCGGACGACCGTGGCGTCGAGCAGAACGCCGACCGCCATCCCGACCGCGATCTCCTTCATGAAGAAGACAGTGCTGACGCCGAAGGCGAGGAAGACGACGGCGATCATCACCGCGGCGGCGGTGATCACGCGGCCGGTGCGACCGATGCCGACCGCGACCGCGTCCTCGTTGCTGGCGCCGAGGTCGTGCTGCTCTTTGATCCGCGCCATCACCAGCACCGCGTAGTCGGTCGCGAGGCCGAAGATGATGGCGAAGAGGAAGACGAGGCTGGTCATCTCGACCGCCGATGGCCCGGTGTAGTCGAAGAGACCGTCGAGCCAGCCCTCCTGGAAGGCGAGGACGACGATGCCGAGCGTCGCTCCGAGCGTCATCGCGTTCATCAACAGCGTCTTTAGGGGGAGGAGGACCGAGCCGGTGAGGAGGAAGAGGATGAGCAGGGTGGTGGCGGCGACGATCCCGACCACCAGCGGCAGGTGGTCGAGGAGGCTCTGCTTCTCGTCGATGAAGCTGGCCGTGTTGCCGGAGACGTACGTCGTCGCGGCGCCGGGTGGGCTGAGGTCGCGGATCTCTTCGACCGTGTTTTGGGAGGAGGCGTCGAGTGCCGGCCACCGCAGCGCGTAGTTGGCGAACGCGACCTCTTTGGAGGCCCGCGCCAGCGGGGTGCCGCGCACGACGCCCCCGAGCGCTTCGATCTGGCGACCGAAGCTCGTCAACTCCGCGTCCGTGGCACGGCCGTCGACGGTGACGGTAACCGCCTCGGCAACGTCGCGCGGGTAGTGGGCTTCTAGGTACCTGTAGGCGGAGTAGGAGGGCTGCCCGGGGGGAACCGCTTCGGCGCTGGGGCCGGTCAGGGTGGTCCAAAGCAGCGGTGAGGCCGCGGCGAGGAGCACCACCGTGCTGGCGAGGGCGACGCCGACCGGGTGTCGCATCACCCAGCGCGCCAGCCGGTACCAGCCGTCGGATTCGTCGGAGACCGCCGGACCGCGGCGGATCGAGAGGGCGTCGATGCGGGGGCCGAGCAGCGCCAGCATCGAGGGAACCACGAGGATCGCCATCACCGCCGAGAGGATTCCGACCGAGGCGCCGGCGACCGCGATCGAGTAGAGGAATCGCTGCGGCAAGACCACCAGCGCCGCCATCGCGGCAGCGACGGTGAGGCCGGAGAAGAGCGCGGTGCGGCCGGCGGTCTGAACGGTGCGGCGGTGCGCCTCCCGCGACGCACCGCCGCGCCCTATCTCCTCGCGATAGCGCGAGACCATTAGCAATGCGTAGTCGACCGCGAGCCCGAGGCTGAGGCCGGTCGCGATGTTCAGCGCGAAGACCGAGGTGTCGACGAAGGTCGACATCACCCGCAGCACGAACAGCGTGCCGATGATCGAAAGCACCCCGATTAAGAGCGGGATCGAGGCGGCGATCACGCCGCGGAAGACGATCAGGAGGAGGATCGCGAGGATCGGGAAGGCGATCAGCTCGGCCTTGGTCAGGTCGGTTTTCGTCTGGTCATTGGTGTCGTTGAAGCCGGCGGCAAAGCCCCCCATCGCGACGTCGAGGCTGCTCGATTCGGCTATCGGCGCGACGTCTTCGGCGACGAGGCCGCCCTTGTCCTCGAGGTCGGTGGTGTTGAGGTGGACGGAGAGCACCAGCGAGCGCCCATCGCGGGCGACCAGCTCGGCGCCGTCGCGGCGGTCGCGCAGGGGATTGACGACGCGGCCGACGTACTCGACCTGGGCCACTTCGCGCGTGAGCCGTCCGACATCGCGCCGCACTGCCGGGTTGGCGACATTCAGCTTTTCGCCATCGGGGGCGCGGACGATCAGCACCAAGCCGGGGTTGGCGTCGTAGCCGAGCGCGCCGCCCAGCACCCCCTTTGCCTGCTCGCTCTCCGAGGAGGGGTCGGTGAAGCCCGCCGCCTTCAGGTGATGCTCGACATCGTGGCCGATCGCGACGGCGAGCACGGCGAAGGCAGCGACAGCGGCGAGAACGCGTTTCGGGTGCGTCCAGGTGAGGTCGGCGATCCGGTTCATGGCGGGGACCGTACCAGATTTCAAAGTGGGCGCTTGGAAAAGCAAATCACGCTGGTAACATCGGCTTTATGTCACGCCGCGAATACGAACAGCGAGAGTGCAGCGTCGCCTGTGCGCTCGACCAGGTCGGCGAGCGGTGGACCCTGTTGATCGTCCGCGAGCTCTCGCTCGGGCCGTCGCGCTTCTCCGACCTGGCCCGCGCGGTCGGCGGCGCTCCCACGGATGTCCTCACCAAGCGCCTCCGTGACCTCGAGCAGGGTGGAATCGTGTGCCGCCGAGAGCTCGATCCCCCCGCTTCGGCGACCGCCTACGAGTTGACCGACCTCGGCCGCGGGCTCGAGCGACCGTTGATCGAGTTGGGCCGCTGGGGCCTGAATCTCCAGCAGCCGAGCGACGTCGTCGGGATCGAGCCGACCTCCCTTCCCAATGCGCTGCGGGTCGTCCTGCGGCCCCCCGCGGACGTTTCGCTGGAAATCGGTCTGCGCACCGGAGGCCAGTCCTACCGGCTGCGCATCGAGGACGGTTGGATAGCCGCCGCGCGCGGCGAGGCCGAGGACGCCGACCTCGTCCTCACCGGCTCCCCCTGGGAGGTGATGGTGATGCTCGTCGCCGGTGAGGATGGAGAAGGTGGAGCCGAGGTCGAGGGAGATCCTGCGGCGCTGGAGAAGTTGCGCGCCATGGTCGAGTTGCCGGATCGCTTTCGCGAGGCGGCGCTGGCGGAAGGCGGCGGGGCCGACCCCGTCGCAGCCCCGTCCTCCTAGCGCTCAAGCTCTTGACGAACTGAGTCGATCGTTCAAGGTATTGTCCAGATCCTCTATAGATACCGAAAGGGGAGACGGTATGAGGATCAGTGTGGCGATCGCGGCGCTAGTCGTGTCTTTGACTTTGGTGGGCACCGCTGAGGCGTTCCAGTGGCATTTGGGGTACGGGCAGGCCAAGCATGAAACCCGGTTGTTTGCCGAAGAAACCTGCCACCAAGACCACAAGTGCATCGGCTATGCGGTGGGAGGGTGCGAACGCGTCTCCGAAAGTCGAGTCGACTGTTTGGCGGGCTTTTTGTACAAGGGTGTCGCCGAACCGGGCGACGAAGTCGCGTGCAACATAGTCCTTCACTGGGGTGTGAGCCACAGCGGCCAGGTAGTGCTGAAAAACCACGGCAGCCCGAACTGCCGTGAGGTCGAAACTTAGGCCCTCAGGAGACCTCGGAGAACCCGAAGCGCTGCTGGAAGCGACGCAGCGGCGCCGGCGCCCACCAGTTCCAGTCGCCGAAGAGGCGCATCAGCGCCGGCACCAGTAGCGCTCTGACGAGCGTCGTGTCGATCAGCACCGCGGCCGCGTAGCCGAGGCCGGCCTCCTTCATGAAGAAGATCGAGCTGGTGGTGAAGGCGAGGAAGACCGCGGCGAGACAGAGCCCGGCGGCGGAGATCACCCTGCCGGTGCGGGCGATTCCGCGGGCGACTGCCTCCTCATTGGACAGGCCGGCGTCGTGCAGCTCCTTGATCCGCGCCAAGACGAGGACCGCGTAGTCGGTGGAGAGGCCGAAGATGACCGCGAACATGAGGACCAGGTTCGTGGTCTCCATGCCCTTGGGCCCGGAGTAACCCAGCAGCCCGTCGAGCAGGCCCCACTGGAACGCGGCGACGATCACCCCCAGCGTCCCCGCCAGGGTGAGGAGGTTCATCAGCAGCGTCTTCAGCGGCAGCACCACCGAGCCGGTCAGCATGAACAGCAGGACCAGGGTGGTCAGGGCGATGATGCCGATGACGAGGGGCAGGTTTTGCCCGAGGCTCTCCTTCAGATCGATGAATTCCGCGGTGAAGCCGGAGACCAGCAGCGGTGCCGGCCCTTCGATCGCGCGGATCGACCTCACCGCGTCCTGTGCTTCGTTGCTGAGTGCGCTGTCGGCGTTCCCGCGCAGTGCGAAGTTGGCGACCGCCAGGTCGGGTCCGGTGCGCTGGAAGGGCGCCGGGCCCTCGATGTTCTCGACCGTCCCGATCCGCCGCGACAGGCGTCGCAGCTGAGCGTTGCTCGCCGGCCCATCGATGGCGACTGGGATCGGGGTGCCGAGCGCGTTCGGGTAGTCGCGGTTGATCGTCACCACGACTTCGCGAGACGGTTCCCCGGCGGGGACGCTGTCGGTGCCGGGAATGGTCAGCTTGACTCCCAATACCGGGATGGCGAGGAAAAGCAGGAGTGCCGCGCTGCCCAGCGCCACAGCGACCGGGTGGCGCATCACGCCGCGCGCCAACCGGTACCAGCCCCCCGATTCGTCGGAGACGGCCGGTCCGCGCCGCAGCGAGAGGGCGTTGACCCGCTCGCCGAGCAGGGCAAGCAGCGCTGGCACGAGCAGCAGCGCGCCGAGCGCGGCGAAGACGGCGACGATGGCGCCACCGGCGCCGACCGAGTAGAGGAAGCGCTGGGGCAGGAGCGTCAGCGCGGCCATTGCCGCTGCAACCGTCATGCCGGAGAAGACCACCGTGCGGCCGGCGGACTCGACCAGGCGGCGGTGTGACTCGCGACTTGGGCCGTCGCGCTCCAGCTCCTCGCGGTAGCGGGTGACGAGCAGCAGGCCATAATCGACCGCCAGCCCGAGGCCCATCGCGGTCGTTATGTTCAGCGCGAAGACCGAGGTATCGACGAATTTCGACATCACCAGCAGGACGAGGAAGGTCCCGCCGACCGAGACCATGCCAACCAGCAACGGGATCGAGGCTGCGATTACGCCTCGGAAGACGATCAGCAGCAGCAGGGCCAGCAGTGGGAAGGCAATCAGCTCGGTCCGCACCAGATCGGTGCGGACCGTGTCGTTGACCTCGTTGAAGCCGGTGGCGATGCCGCCGACGGTGACCCGGAATTTCGACGAAGTCACTCGTTCGGAGGCATCTTCGGCCGCGGTGGAGAGGACGTCCACGTCGCCGCTGGAGAAGTAGGCGTTCAATAGCAGGGAGCTTCGATTGGGAGCGATCAGTTGCGGCGAGCCCCCGCCGAGCGGGTTTTCGACCCGGGTGATCCCGTCGATCGAGCGCAGCGTGACGACGAGGCGCCTCGTTTCCCTGCTCAGAGCCGGAGAGTGGAGCAGCAGGCGCGCCTCTCCCGTCGGCGGCCTTACCCGTACAACGATCCCTGGCATGGCATCGCTGCCCGTCTTTTCGATCAAGAGGGCCTGAGCACGGCTGCCCTCGCTGGCCGGATCGCTGAAACCAGCAGCCTTCAGGTGCTGCTCGACGTGGCTGCTGAGGGCGAAGGCGAGGACGGTGAAGACGCCGACCCCCGCGAGCACCTTCTTCGGGTGCTTCCAGGTCAGATCGGCGATCTGCCCGAACATGGTCCCGGGCTAACCCTCGTAGAGCTTGATGACCCGGACCGTCCCATCCGGGGCGGCGTCGACGCAGAGGTTGCAGAGGACGCACTCGTCGAGATTCTTCTCGACGATCTCGATGCCGGAGTCAGCGGCAGCGAAGATGTCGACGGGGCAGACTTCTGCCAGCTTCTTGGCGAGCTCGGCATCTCCGGCGACCGCGGCGTCGACCTCGACCTCGATGAAAACCTTGTTCAGCGTCTCGGCCATCAGACGGTGGCCCCAAGCTTCTGTTTGACCGCGTCGGGGATCTCGTCAATCCGCTCGACGACGCGGATGCCGGCGGCTTCGAGGCGGGCGATCTTCTCGGTCGCCGTGTCCTCTTTGCCCTCGACGATGGTTCCTGCGTGGCCGAAGCTCATCCCCTTCATCTCCTCGTCGTCCATGAACTTGCCGGCCATGAAGGCGACGATCGGCAGGCGGCTGTCGTTCTCCTTGACCCATTCGGAGAGTTGTGCCTCCATGCGGCCGCCGGGCTCGGTGTAGATGACGATCGCCTGGGTCTGCTCATCGGCCTCGAAGTAGGGCATCAGCTCGGCGTAGGTGGAGCCGATGATCGCGTCGCCGCCGATCGAGACCGCGGTGGAGACGCCGAGGCCGGCCTGAGTCAGCGAGGAGGAGATCTCGGTGGTCATCCCGCCGGAGCGGCTCATCACGCCGACCGGGCCGGGCGCGTAGGCCTTGGCCGCGTCTTTGGCCGGGCCGCCGATGCCGCCCATCTTGCAGATTTCGGGGACGATCAGGCCAAGGCAGTTGGGGCCGATGATCCGTGCCCCGTGCATATCTGCCAGCTCGACCATCTGGGCGACGTCGCGGCGCGGGATGCGCTCGGTGACGATCACGATCAGCTTGATCCCGTTCAGGATCGCCTCGAAGACGGCGTCCTTGGTGAAGGCGGGGGGGACGGTGACGACCGAGCCGTCGATCGGCCCGCCGTAGTTCTCCACGGCCTGGGCGACGGTGTCGAAGACCGGCACGCCGTGCACCTCGCGACCCTTGCGGCCGGGGGTGACGCCGCCGACCACCTTGGAGCCGTAGTCGAGGCACTCCCTGGTCAGGTTGACCGCCTCGCGCCCGGTGATGCCCTGGACGATGAAGGTCGTCTCCTTGCTCAACAGGATGCTCATGCCGGAGCTCCCTGGATCTTGGCGACGGCGCGTCCGGCCGCCTCCCACATCGAGACCGAGCGGTCGCAGTACTCGACCCCGTAGCGATCGAGGATCTTGAAGCCCTCGTCCTCCCAGGCGCCGGGGATGCGGAAGATCGCGATCGTCTCGCCGGGGTCCTTGCCCAGCTCCAGGCAGGCCTTGATCACGCCGCGGGCGACGATGTCGACGCGGGTGTTGGAGACGATCGACATCATCACGGCAATCTTCTCGACCCCGTCCTTTTGGAGCACCTGCTTGGCCAGGCCGCAGGCCTTGGCGACCGAGGGGTTGCCGCCGATCTCGGAGTAGTTGGCCGGCTTGCCGCCCTGGCTGCGGACCGCGTCGGTCAGCGTCAGCGAGCCCCCGCCGGCGCCGATCACCAGCCCCAGGTTGCCCTCGAAGCCGTGGTCCTTGCCCTGGATCACGCCGCGGTGGTCGGCGGCGTCGATCGCCGCCACGTTGCGCTCGAACTCGGAGGGCTCATAGGTCTCGCGGGTGTCCTCCTCGGCGATCTCCAGCTGCTTGCGCAGCAGGCCCTTCTGGCGGCCGACCGCCTCGTTCTCCATCTCCATATGGGCGTCGAGGGCGACGAAGCTGCCGTCGGTCAGCTCGGCCAGCGGGTTGATCTCGGCCAGGGTCATGTCGTAGTCGCGGAAAAGGCGGGCGAGCTTGGCCAGGATCGGGGTGGCGCGGTTCAGCTGCGAGCCGGTGACGCCGGTCGCGGCGATCGTCTGCTTGGCCTCGAAGTCCGGGATCGGCATCAGGTTGGTCACGTGGCCGCGGCCGACGTGGTCGGGGTGGGTCTCGGCGACCTCCTCGATGTCGATGCCGCCCATGTCGCTGAACAGCATCAACGGCCGCTTCGCGGTGCCGTCCCAGACGACGCTCGCGTAGTACTCCTGCTTGACCTCGGCTTTGGGGTCGACGAGGACGCCGCGCGGCATGTGGCCGTTGATCTCGAGCTTCAGGATCGCCTCGGCGTGCTCGGCGGCCTCCTCGGGCGTGTCGGCGAACTTGACGCCGCCCGCCTTCATCCGGCCACCGCTCAGCACCTGCGACTTGATCACGACAGGCCCACCGATCTCCTCGGCGGCCGCGCGGGCCTCCTCGGCGGTCTGACAGAAGCCGTACTTGGTGACGGGAATTCCCGCCAGCTCGACGATCTTGCGTGCCTCGTACTCGTAGAAGCGCATGCGCGGCGCGGAACCCTATCTGAAGGGATGCCGGCTCGGTTTCAGTGTCGCCGGCCGGGCTTGTCTCAGCCGGCCTGTCGCCTCTGTCGCCAGAGGTAGGCGAGCGACCAGACCAGCGTGGCGAGGATCAACAGCGGCAGCAGGGGGCCTGACGTCCCGGCAGAGGAGAGCCCGGTCGCCTGTCCGAGTGCCGCACCGATGCCGGAAGACCCGGCCGGCTCGGGTGCGGGTGGATGGGCGGTGCTTTTCCCGCTTTCCTCTTGCGGGGTGTTCGCTCCGTCACTGCCGTTGCTCTGTCCGCCGCTAGCACTGCCGTTGCTACCGCTGCTTGGCCTGGAGGGCGTGGGTGCTGGTTGGGGCGGCGTGGCAACGGAGACCGGGGCCGTCGCAGCCGCGGCTTCGGCTGCGGCCTGGCCTTCCGGCCCCTGCTTCTGAAGCTTTTGGGTGTTGTGCTTGCCCAAGACCTTGGTGGGGGAGCGATGGCTGGGCTTCTCGTCGGTCTTCTTGTCGCCGCCCGAGGTCGGGAAGGTCTCGGTGTACTGGGTGGCGGCGGAGTTGCTTGGCGGCACCACCGCTTCTTCGGCCGCTGCCGCGGCAGGGGCAGCCGAAAGGGCAACGATCACAGTTGCCGCCAACGAGAGTCGAATCCTGGACGCGTTCATATTTTTGTCCCCAGCCCAAGCCCAATGCGCCGACACGGCGCCGCTCTGTCCGGGGCTCACTCGTAGCATAGAACCGCATGCACTCGTCAACGATGCGGTCCAGCGCCGCGCAGGAATATGTCCGCAGGGTCGATTGGGGCGCGGTGGCGACGTGGGCGCTCGGCTTCGGCCTCGTCGTCTACCTCGGCCTCGAAGGTGGCGGCTATGACCCGCTCGTCCACGACCGGGTCGGGATTGCGGTCTGGTGGCTGTTGCTCGCCGGTGTCGTGGTTGGCGCCCTGCCGCGTCGCCGCCCCTCGATCCTTGCCTGTGTCGCGCTGGCACTGTTTGCCGCCTTCGTCGTCTGGACGGCCCTCAGCCTGAGCTGGACCGAGAGCGCCGAGCGCACCTTCGCCGACGTCGCCCGCGTCAGTGGTTACCTCGGTGTCTTTGCTCTCGCCGTCTTCGGCGCCGGCAGCGCCGGCGCCCGCCGGATGGTCGCCGCGGTTGCCGCCGGGATCGCCGTCATCGCCATCGCGGCCCTGTTGTCACGCCTGCACCCGGCCTGGTTTCCCACCTCACACGAAACGGCGCAGTTTCTCTCCAGCGGCCGCGAACGGCTCTCTTATCCCCTGAACTACTGGAACGGCCTCGCCGGCCTGATCGCGATCGGCGCACCGCTGTTGCTCCAGGTCGCGACCTGCGCGAGGTCGATCGCCGTCCGAGCGCTGGCGGCTGCGGCGTTCCCCGCGATTGCGCTTACCGCCTTCTTCACCCTCTCGCGCGGGGGCATTGCGGCGACCTTCGTCGCCCTTGCGGTGTTTCTCGCCTTTACGCCCGACCGGCTACCGAAGCTGTTCACCGCGCTGCTCGCAGGTGTGGGGGGCACCGTCCTGATCGTTGCTGCGTCCCATCGCGATGCTCTGCAGCACGGCCTGCTCAACGAGACCGCCCATCAGCAGGGCAACGAGATGCTGATGCTCACGCTGGTCGTCTGCCTGGTGGTGGGCCTGGCGCAGGCGGGTCTGTCAGCTGCCCTGCGCGGCGGCCGGCGGCCGCGCTGGACGGTCGTCTCCCGCCATCGGTCGATGGTGGCCGTGGCAGTGGCGGTACTGGTGGTGCTGATCGCCGCCGCGGCCGTCGACGCGCCCGGCCGGGCGTCTGACGGCTGGGCCGAATTCAAGCGGGGGGAGGGCCCGGGCAAGGGGACGGAACGACTCGGCAGCGTCGCCGGCGAGAGTCGATACCAGTTCTGGAGCGCCGCGGTCAGGGAGAACGCGAGCAAGCCGTTGACCGGCACCGGCTCCGGCACCTTCGAGTACTGGTGGACGCGCAACGGCGACGTCGCGGAGAACGTCCACGACACCCACTCGCTCTACCTGCAGACCCTCGGTGAGCTGGGGATCGTCGGGCTGCTGGTGCTGGCTGCATTCCTCGTGGCAGTGCTGGGGGGAGGCGGTCGGAACGTCCTGCGCGCGGGGCGGCAGCGGCCGGAGCTTGCTGCGGCGCTGGCGGGCTGCATGGCGTTCTGCATCACTGCGATCACCGACTGGATGTGGCAGATCCCGGTTCTGGCGGTCGCCTTCCTGTTGCTTGCTGCAACCTTGGTCACGGTCGACGAGGGCGCCGAGCAGAGCGAAAGTGGAGGCTTGAGGTTGCCGCTGCGCGCCGCCTTTGCCCTGGTTGCGCTTGTGGTGATCGCCGCGATCGCCATCCCGCTCGCCTCGACCGCCTTCGTGCGCCAGAGCGAGGCCGACGCCCGCGCCGGCGATCTGCCTGCCGCGCTGAGCGCTGCCCGCAGCGCTCAGCGCGCCCAGCCCGATGCGGCGAGCCCGCGCCTGCAGGAGGCCCTGGTCCTCGAGTCACAAGGCGAACTCGCCGCCGCTACCGCGGCCGCCCGCGCCGCAACCGAACGAGAGTCGACCAACTGGCGCACCTGGCTGGTGCTGTCGCGGATCGAGGCCGAGCGCGGTGATGCGTCCGCCGCGGTGCGCGACTACCGCAGGGCACGATCGCTCAACCCGTTCTCTGAACTCTTCGACCGCGGGCAGTAGCGGCGCGATCGCAGTCGGGGCCCCTGGGATACTTCCTCGCGAGATCCTCTGGAAGGGAGAAAGATGAGCTGGTTGGGCCGGTGTGCCGCGGTCGCGGTGCTGCTCGCTGTCGCGTTTCTCGCGGTCGGCTGCGGGGAAACTGTGATCGACAGCGCCAAGACGGAGGCGGCGATCGAAGAAAACCTACAGAAGTCGGTCGGCCAGAAGGTCTCCTCGGTCGACTGCCCCTCGGACGTCGAGGTAAAGGCGGGCAAGACCTTCGATTGCACGGTGAGCCTGGCCGGTGGCAAGCAGGAGACGGCGACGCTGAAGATCATCAACTCCGATGCCGACGTCGAAGTCACCGACCTCAAGCCCGATAAGTAAAGTGCCTCGGATGAGCCAGACGACGACGGCCAACGCGCCGACCACCCATGCCAAGCTTCTCGACTGGGTCAGCCGGGTCGCTGACCTGACCAAGCCGGACGCCATCCACTGGTGCGACGGCTCAGCCGAGGAGTACGACGCCCTCGCCCAGACGCTGATCGAGGCGGGCACCTTTGAGCGCCTCTCCGACGCCAAGCGCCCCAACTCGTATCTCGCCCTCTCTGACCCTGGTGACGTCGCCCGTGTCGAGGACCGCACCTTCATTTGCTCTGCACGCGAGGAGGATGCCGGGCCGACCAACAACTGGTGCGACCCGGACGAGATGCGCAAGACGCTCGACGGCCTGTTCAAGGGCTGTATGGCGGGCCGCACGATGTACGTCGTCCCCTTCTCGATGGGCCCGCTCGGCTCGCCGATCGCCCACATCGGGGTCCAGCTCACCGACTCTGCCTACGTCGCGACCTCGATGCGGATCATGACCCGGATGGGCAAGGGCGCGCTCGACGTGCTCGGCACCAGCGGCGAGTTCGTTCCCTGCGTGCACTCGGTCGGGATGCCGCTGGCCGAGGGCCAGGAGGACGTTCCCTGGCCCTGCAATGCCGACAACAAGTACATCGTCCATTACCCCGAGACGCGCGAGATCTGGTCCTTCGGCTCGGGCTACGGCGGCAACGCCCTGCTGGGCAAGAAGTGCTTCGCGCTGCGGATCGCCTCGGCGATGGCCCGCGACGAGGGCTGGATGGCCGAGCACATGCTGATCCTCAAACTGACCTCGCCAGAGGGCAAGGTCAAGTACGTCACCGGCGCCTTTCCCTCGGCATCCGGCAAGACCAACCTGGCGATGCTCATTCCGACCCTCGAGGGCTGGACCGCGGAGACGATCGGCGATGACATCGCCTGGATGAAGTTCGGCGAGGACGGTCGGCTCTACGCGGTCAACCCCGAGGCGGGCTTCTTCGGCGTTGCGCCGAACACCAGCCACAAGACGAATCCGAATGCGATGGGGACGATCGAGCGCAACTCGATCTTCACCAACTGCGCCAAGACCGACGACGGCGACATCTGGTGGGAGGGGATGACCGGCGACCAACCTGCGCATGCGATCGACTGGCACGGCAATGACTGGACGCCGGACTCCGAGACTCCCGCCGCGCATCCCAACGCCCGCTTCACGACGCCGGCGTCACAGTGCCCCTGCATCGCGCCCGAGTGGGAGAACCCGGCCGGGGTGCCGATCGACGCCTTCCTCTTCGGCGGGCGGCGCGCCACCGCGGTGCCGCTGGTGGCTGAGGCCTTCGACTGGGAGCACGGCACCTTCCTCGGCGCGACGATGTCGGTCGAGACGACCGCTGCCGCTGTGGGCGAGGTCGGACAGCTGCGCTTCGACCCGATGGCGATGCTGCCTTTCGGCGGCTACAACATGGCCGACTACTTCGGCCACTGGCTGAAGCTCGGCGAGCGCGAGGGGGCGAAGCTGCCGAAGATCTTCCTCGTCAACTGGTTCCGCAAAGACGAGGACGGCAAGTTCATCTGGCCGGGCTTCGGCGAGAACAGCCGCGTGCTCGAGTGGGTGTTCCGCCGCTGCGAGGGAGACGGGCAGACGGTCGAGTCGTCGATCGGCCTGCTTCCCGCCGAAGGAGAGATCGACACGGATGGCCTCGAGATTTCAGACGAGGCGATGCGCGAGCTGCTCTCCGTCGACGCCGACCTCTTCAAGCAGCAACTGCCCCAGGTCAAGGAGCATCTCGCCCGCTTCGGCGACAAGCTGCCTGACCAGCTGAAAGCGCAGCTGAAGGACTTGGAGCAGCGCCTCGGCTGAAAGGCGCTGCTCCAGGTCCTACATCCCGTAAGACTCGGCCAACTCCGGGTCCTTCGCTGCCAGCATCTCCGCCAGCTCGACCATCACCTTGCACTGCTTCCAGGTGGCGTCGTCCTGCATCTTGCCGTCGATCATGTGGACGCCGCGCCCGTCCGGGATCGCCTCCAGCACTTTCCTGGCGAACTTGACCTCCTCCGGTGGAGGGCTGAAGACCCTCTTGGCGATCTCGATCTGCACCGGGTGCAGCGACCAGGCGCCGACGCAGCCGAGCAGGAAGGCGGCACGGAACTGGGTTTCACACCCGGCCGTGTCCTTGATGTCGCCGAAGGGGCCGTAGAAGGGGAGGATTCCGGTCGAGGCGCAGGCGTCGACCATGCGGGCGATCGAGTAGTGCCAGGGATCCTGCTGGGCGCTGACTCGGTCGGCCTCGGGATTCTCGGGATCGGCCGGATCCTCCATCGAGCGGTAGCCGGGGTGGCCGCCGCCGACCCGGGTCGTCTTCATCCGCCGCGAGGCGGCGAGGTCCGCCGGGCCGAAGCTCATCCCCTGCATGCGGGGGCTGGCGGCGGCGATCTCCTCCAGGTTGACGACCCCCTGCGCGGTCTCGAGGATCGCGTGGATCAGGATCGGGCGGTCGAGGCCGGCCTTCGCCTCCAGCTGGGCGAGCAGGCGGTCGACGTAGTGGATGTCCCAGGCCCCCTCGACCTTGGGCACCATTACGACCTCTAGCTTGTCACCGATCTCCCCGACGAGGGTGGTGAGGTCGTCGAGCACCCAGGGGCTCTCCAGCGAGTTGACTCGGGTCCAGAGCGAGGTCTGCCCGAAGTCCGACTCGGTTGCCGCCTTGATCAGGCCGGTGCGGGCGGCCTCCTTGCGGTCGACCGGGATCGCGTCCTCGAGGTTGCCGAGCAGGATGTCGGTCTTCTGGGCGATGTCTGCCGCCTTGGCGACCATCTTCTCGTTCGAGAAGTCGAGGAAGTGGATCATCCTCGACGGCTTGACCGGAATCTCGAGCAGCGGCTCGGGGGCGCCGATCGCTAGCGGCTGGAAGAAGTCTCTGGGGTTTCTCAAGCTGCTCCTCGGGTTGGGTGCTGTCGGGAGCAGAAATCTAGTCAACCCTCGGCGGCGGGGGATCGCGGCGCGGGTGTGCTCAGACTAGGACCGGGGGCGCTCAGCAGTGCGATCCGAAATGCTCGGCCCAGACGTGGGTCTCCAGCTGGCCGTCGAGGGTGCCGACCCGCAGGCTGATGCCGATCTGGCTGAAGTCGCCAAGGAGGTTCTCGCGGTGCCCGGGGGAGTTCATCCAGGCGCGGAAGATCGAACGCACGGTGCCGTATCTGTCGGTTCCCCAGGCGAGGTTCTCGCCGACCCGCCAGCACTGGGAGGAGATGTAGCCGGTCTGCCGCATCCAGTAAGTGAACTCGCGGCCGCAGGCAAAGTGGCTGAAGCTGTCGCAGCGCAGGATGTCGTCAGCCTTGTCGTCTGCCGACTGTTCCAGTTCGGGGGCGCCGGCGAGTGCCGTCAGGCCGGCTTGGGCGCGGGCGAAGCCGGTCATGCAGAGCATCGTTGCCTCCTGCGCCTCGGCTGAAGCTTCGAGCCTTTCCTGGCCGGGGCAGACCGACGCTGGGGCGATCAGCCCACCGGGAACCGCTGCGGCCGCGGTCGAAGCGATCGCGAAGCAGGCCAGCGAGGCCGCTGCGAGGAGGAGAGAGAACGTGCGTGCCACCGTCCTCTTGTCGCCAGGGGGGGTTCCCATCTGGTCATGTATTGATCCAAACTGGCCAGACGTATGAGCGCTTGCAACGAATACTTGGTGGTGTCCGGCGGTCGAGTGGATCTGTCAGGTCGTTGCCGCGACAAAAACAACCTCCAAATGACACCGCTCCAAGAAGGCGACGTGAGTTTTGGACGAAGACTTTCACCATCAATCCCGCCTGCAAAGCACACTTTTGGAGAGTTACTTGAGGAAAAAGTACCTAGATTGGCCATATGTATGACTGAATTGATTGGTCAAACGTCGAGTGGACCTGTACCTTCTCCGCCTTCGATGCCCGCGTTTGAGTTGCTGAGTGGGCCGCCAAGGGCTCCCAACCGGTAAGGAGATCACTCGAATGACTGCCAGGTCCGCATTGCCCCAGGTTCGTTGGCTGGCATTTGCCCTCGCGGCGTGCCTGGCCACCGCAGGTCTGCTCGTTGTTTCCAGCGCCGTTCAGGCGGCCCAGATGACCACGATCAACCTCTGCATCACGAAGAGCGGACCTGATAAGGGCAGCGTTCGCTTCGTTCAGGCCAAACTGAAGTGCAAGGGCGGCGAGCTGCGAGTTCAGGTGGTCAGCAGTCCTGGCAAGCAAGGAGTGCTTGGCATTCAAGAAAGCAGCGGCGAAGCCGGCCCACAGGGGCCCGCTGGCCCACAGGGCGCAAAGGGTGAAAAAGGTGAGCAGGGTCTTCAGGGACTCCAGGGTCCGGCCGGTGACAACGGCGTCGACGGCAAGGATGGCACCAACGGCATCGATGGGACCAACGGAACCAACGGCGCTGACGGCAAGGACGGCACCAATGGCGTCGATGGGATCAACGGAACGAACGGAACCAACGGCGTCGACGGTAAAGACGGCATCAACGGAACCAACGGCGTCGACGGTAAAGACGGCATCAACGGTCTAGATGGGACCAACGGAACGAACGGGACCAACGGGGTCGACGGTAAAGACGGGACCAACGGGGTTGACGGAAAAGACGGCGTTAATGGCACCAACGGCAAGGACGGCGCTGACGGTAAAGACGGGATCAACGGCGTCGACGGCGTCGACGGTAAAAACGGAATCGACGGCAAAGACGGAACGAACGGGACCAACGGCGTCGATGGAAAAGACGGAACGAATGGCGTCGACGGCAAAGACGGAACGAATGGCGTCGACGGCAAAGACGGCGCTGACGGAAAAGATGGAACCAACGGCATCGATGGCAAAGACGGCATCAACGGAACCAACGGCGTCGACGGTAAAGACGGCATCAACGGTCTAGATGGGACCAACGGAACGAACGGGACCAACGGGGTCGACGGTAAAGACGGAACGAATGGGGTCGACGGTAAAGACGGGACCAACGGGGTTGACGGAAAAGACGGCGTTAATGGCACCAACGGCAAGGACGGCGCTGACGGTAAAGACGGGATCAACGGCGTCGACGGCGTCGACGGTAAAAACGGAATCGACGGCAAAGACGGAACGAACGGGACCAACGGCGTCGATGGAAAAGACGGAACGAATGGCGTCGACGGCAAAGACGGCGCTGACGGAAAAGATGGAACCAACGGCATCGATGGCAAAGATGGTGCGCAGGGCCCGCCTGGGACTGAGGGACCTGCCGGCAAAGACGGCACCAACGGAAAAGACGGCACCAACGGGGTCGACGGTGCCGACGGCCGCACGGTTCTGAGCGGATCAGGCGCTCCTGACCCCGGTGAAGGGGCCGAAGGCGATTTCTACGTCGATACCGACAACTACGACATCTATGGCCCGAAGCTGGCTGGATCCTGGAGTACCGCCACCTCGCTGATCGGTCCCGAAGGCAAAGCGGGCGAAGACGGTGAAGACGGCGCTGCCGGCAAAGACGGGACCAACGGTCTCGACGGTGAAGACGGCGCCGAAGGAAAAGAAGGCAAACAGGGTCTCCAGGGCCTGGAAGGAAAAGAAGGCAAACAGGGTCTCCAGGGCATCGAAGGCAAAGAAGGAAAACAGGGTCTCCAGGGCCTGGAAGGAAAAGAAGGCAAACAGGGTCTCCAGGGCATCGAAGGCAAAGAAGGAAAACAGGGTCTCCAGGGCCTGGAAGGGAAAGAAGGCAAACAGGGTCTCCAGGGCATCGAAGGCAAAGAAGGAAAACAGGGTCTCCAGGGCCTGGAAGGGAAAGAAGGCAAAGCAGGAGCCACGCGGATTGTCTTTTCGGGACTGTCCACCACGTCGGCTAGCAGCAACAAAAACACGACCTTCCTGGGTCCGTTCCTGACCAGCCAGGCGACCACCACCGAGAGCACCGTCCAGCAGATCGTGCCGGTCAGCGGAACGGTCTCCGGCCTCTTCGTCGATCTCGGCGAAGATCCCGGAACTGGAAACAGTTGGGCGTTCACGATTCGCAAGAAGAGCGGCCCAGGCGCAACTCAGAGTACCTCGGTGACGTGCTCGATAAGCGGCAACAGCGCGACCTCGTGCAACAGCGCTGCGCTCTCGACCACGTTTGCCGCAGGCGACCTGATTTCGCTGCAGGTGGCGCCGAACAGCGAACCGGACAACTGGAACTCGATCCGCTGGTCGGTGACGCTAACCGAGTAGTCGTCACTCGAGCTGTCCGTCCATGCCACGAAGGGCAAAGCCGGTCCTTCGTGGCATGGGCCGTTTTCACAGCTTCCTTCTGTCTGATTCCCAACCGGCCGGACATATACCGTTCTCCCGTGTCTATGAACCGCCGCTGGCCGACCATTCTCCTTGTCGTTCTCTCCGTCGCCCTTGTTGCGGCGGTCGTGGTCTGGCTGGCTCACGGCGACGACTCCACGCCGACGGTCGGCGAACCGGAGGTTGTCACGGCGTCTCAGCTCTCCGAATTCGCTGCCGAACGAGGTACGCCGGTCTACTGGCTGGGCGAACGATCGGGGGCAAGCTACGAGTTGACCGATACGGCGGCGGGCAGGGTTTACGTCCGGTACCTGACGGGCGGCGCGAAGGCCGGCGACGACCGAGCGAACTTCATCACCGTTGCCACCTATCCCGGCGGGGACGGGATCGCGGCGCTGCGAAAGGCCGCGGCGGAACAGAAGGGCGCAAAGCTCGGCAAAACCGATGACGGCGCGGTGCTTCTCGTCGATCCGACGTCACCGAACAACGCCCATCTCGCCTATCCCGGTGCGAATCTCCAGATCGAGGTCTACAGCCCGGTTCCCGGCGAAGCGCTGCGCCTCGCCGCCAGGGGCGCGGTGCGGCCGGTTCCCTAGCGCTGGTCGATTCGTCGAAGCGATTGCCGGCCCGCAAGGGATTCACATCCCGCCGCCGTACATTGAAGGCATGAGCGAGCGCGACAGCACCCAGGATTGGCTCCTGCCCAAGCACGCTCGCCCACCCCTCCTGGGGGAGCTGGTCGAGCGGATCGACGAGGCGCTGGCCACCGCTCGTGCCTCCGAGGCGGCTGTGATGACGGTGGGGGCGGCCGCCCTCGACGCGGCGGAGCAGGCGCGTCGCGCGGCTGAGCTGGCCGAGCGGGCAAGCGCCATGGTGGCCGGCAACGGCTCGGCTTCGCTCCCGGCGGAGAGATCCGACGACGCCGGGATGGGCGATTTCACCGCTCGTGCCGACCGCGTCGCGGAGCGTTTGCAGCGTTTGCAGCGCCTGCCGCTCACGGTTTGAGCGAGGTACCGCGGCGCCACTGGTTCGGTTGCGGCCGCTAGATCCTCGCTCGACTGGGCATCCAGCCGCGCCTCAATTCGGCTGCGACCCGGACGCCGGCGCCGCTGGGCTTCCCGAGGTCGACGCCGTCGACCGCGCGCACGGGCTCGACGCCGCGAACCGACCCGGCCAGGAGAACCTCGTCCGCCGCAATCAGGTCGCCGATCGTCAGCTCGGTCTCGTGCGGAAGCAGCCCGCAGGCATCGGCCGCTTCCATCACCCGGCGCCGGGCGATGCCGGGAAGAAGACGGCCGTCTGCGGGGGGCGTCACCAGTGTTTCGCCCCGGATCGCGAACACGTTTGCCCGTGAGGCCTCCAGCACGACGCCACCGCGATCGACGATCAGCGGTACCTCGCCGTCACCCACACTCGATTCGGCTGCCGCGATCAGATCGCGATCGGCCCACTTGTGCAGGCCCAGCCCTCCGTCGACCAGGACGCTGTGGGCGACGACGGCGTGCTCGGGGCTGGGGAAGACGAGAGCCGGATCGACCTCGGCTGTGACTATCTCACTCGTCAGCTCGCCCTCGTCGCCGATCGGGGCGAGCGTCACCCGCAAGCGCCCAAGGCCAATGTCTCTAGCACGCGCTTCCACCGCCTCGCGCGTCTCGTCGGTCAGGGTTGCCCCGAAGAGCACCGCGACGCTGGCGCCGAGCCGGGCTAGGTGGGCGTCTAGCTCGATCAGCCTTCCCTCGACCACCAAAAACGTCTCGAAGACGCCCTTCGCCGGATCGGGACGTGTCAGCGGGGGCACCCGACCATTGTGGCATCCTGCCGCGGATGTTGACCAGGGTTCGTCTTTACGCGCAAGTGCACGGCGTCCGGGGCGTGCTGGCCGCCGTCAACCGCCGGTTGCGCAGGCTGATCTGCGTCGATCAGCGCTTCATCGTCCTGCTCAAGCAGCTGGACTCGATCGGCGAATCGCGCCGTCCTGGTGACCTGCGTGTGGAGGATCTGGAGGCCAAGCACCTGTCGGCCCTGTCGGAGCTGAACCGCAGACGGGGCCGCCCACAGGTGGACAAGCGCTTCGCCATCAACGTTTCCTCGGGCTTCCACGGTTTCGTCGCCTGGAGAGACGACGACTTGGTCGGCTACTACTGGTGGGTCGATCACGATGCCCCGGTGCCGCATCCGGACCTTCGCGACCTGGACCTGGGCATCGAATTGGAGGAGAAAGATGTCTACGGCACCGACTTTTTCCTGCTGCAGGAGTACCGCGGGGCCGGAACGGCGGCTGACTTCCTTTGCAAAATCGAGAAGTCGCTGCGCGATCGGGGCTACCTCAGGCTCTGGGGTTATGTAGACAGCGGCAACCGCGCGGCGCTCTGGGCCTACAGGGCGAGAGGATATGAGTCGATGTGGGTCCTGGAGCGTAGGAGACGGCTGTGGTTTTGGCGAAAAGCTGTTCTACCTGTATGACAAGGAGGCGGAAATGGACATTGGTAGCGAGGTCGAAGGATTCATAGTCGAGAAGATCACGCTGGATGGCGAGAAGATCGCCCGCGACGAAGATCTCCTCGCAAGCGACACCCTTGACTCGCTGGCCATCGTCGAGCTGGTCGCCTTCCTGGAGGCGCGGTTCGGGATCCAGGTGTCTGACGACGACCTGGTGCCGGAGAACTTCAAGACGATCGACGAGATCGTCGCGTTCGTCGAGCGCACGGAAGGCTAGGCGCCGCGATGCTGATGCAGCTTCTATACGAGCAGGTCGAGAGCCGGCCCGACCATCCCGCCATCGTCTACGGTGACGAGCGGATCTCCTACGGGGAGCTGGTGGAGAGGATCGAGCGTCTCGCGTTCAGCCTCGCCGAGCGAGGTATCGGCGCCGGGGACGCCGTCGCCGTCGCGCTTCGCGACGACCCCTGGTATGTGACCTGCTTCCATGCCATCGTCGCGCTCGGTGGGAGGGTGGTCCCGGTCAACCCCGCTTTCAAGCAGGCGGAGCTGGAGTTCTGCTTCCGCGCCTCGGATGTGCGGGTCGTGATCGGCGACGAGCGTACCGCTGGTGTCTGCGAGCGTATCGTCGCCGGCTTCGAGCGTCCGGTCGAGGTGATCAGCGCCAGCGCCGCCCACGACCAGTCGCCGACGCTCGCGGCCCTGGTCGAGCGTGGCTCGGCGCAACGGCTTGCCGACCGCGACCCCGACGAGATCCTCGTCTACCAATACTCCTCCGGGTCGACTGGGCGGCCGAAGCTGGTCCCCCGCACGCACCGGCAGTGCGTCGCCGAGGCAGCGCTCTACGGCGAGCTTGGTCTGACTCCCGAGGACAAGATCCTCAGCGCCATACCTCTCTTTCACACCTACGGCATGGGCGCCTGTCTCTTCGGCGGCGCGGTGTCCGGGGCCACTGTGGTCATCCTCGAGGACCCGCATCCGTTTCTGCTCAAGCGCCACCGCGCCCTGGAGCTGATCGAGGCGGAGCAGCTGACGGTGTTCCCCGGGGTCCCTTTCAACTTCCGCCTCATGGCAGAGGCGCCGGCCGGCGCGAACCTCTCTTCGCTGCGCCTCTGCTTCTCAGCGGGGACGGCGCTTCCTCGCGCCAGCTTCGAGGCTTTCGGCGAGCGCTTCGGGGTGCTGCCGCGGCAGCTCTACGGCAGCACGGAGACCGGCATCATCAGCGCCAACCTGAGCGAGGACCCGGTTGCCACCTTCGAGTCGGTCGGGGCGCCGCTCGGCGACGCCCGAGTTGCGATCGTCGATGACGATGGGGCACCGTTGCCGGTCGGCGAGCTGGGCGAGGTCACGGTCTCGAGCCCTGCGGCGACGGATGGCTATGCGGAGATGGACGAGCTCAACCAGCAGGCGTTCCGCGATGGCGCCTACTTCACCGGCGACCTCGGGCGCCTCGACGAGAAGGGGCTGCTCTATCTGGAGGGACGCAAGAAGCTCCTGATCGAGATCGGCGGCTACAAGGTCGACCCGATCGAGGTGCAGGACGTCATCGAGGCGCACCCGAGCGTCGAGGAGGCGATCGTCGTCGGGATCCCCGGCCCGGTCGAAGGGGAGGAGCTGGTGAAGGCGGCCGTGGTCCCGGCCGAATATTGCGAGGAGCGAGAGGTAATCGCCTTCTGCCGTGAGCGGCTCTCCAACTTCAAGGTCCCCCAGGTGATCGAATTCCGTGAGGAGATCCCCAAGAGCCCGCTCGGAAAGGTCTTGCGCAAGTATCTCGTGTGAAGACGCTGCTGATCGACAACTACGACTCTTTCACCTACAACCTCTTCCAACTGCTGGCCGAGGCAAACGGCGACGAGCCGATCGTGTTCCGCAACGACGAGGCTGACTGGGAGGAGCTGTCGGGCCTGGAGTTCGACAACATCGTCATCTCGCCCGGTCCCGGCCGCCCGGACCGTGAGGGCGACTTCGGGGTATGCGCCGACGCTATCCGCCTCTCCGAGGCTCCGCTGCTCGGCGTCTGCCTCGGCCACCAGGGCCTGAGCTGGGCGCATGGGGCGAAGGTCGACCACGCCCCGGAGGTGATGCACGGCCGCCTCAGCGCCGTCCTCCACAACGACTCGCCGCTCTTCGCCGGCATCCCGCGCGAGTTCCAGGCCGTTCGATACCACTCCCTCAGCGTCGACCAACCGCTTCCGGATGAGCTTGAGCCGATCGCGTGGACGAGCGACGGCGTCCTGATGGCCACCGAACATCGCGACCGTCCGCAGTGGGGAGTCCAGTTCCACCCCGAGTCGATCTGCACCGAGTACGGGCGCCGGTTGCTGGCGAACTTCCGCGATCTGACCGCAAAGCTCAGCGGCGCCCCCAACGGCTCCACACCGGCCCGGGACCCGGGTCCCATCGGGCAGGGCGGGTGGCGGCGGACCCGGTTTCTGCTGAAGGCAAAGCGGCTCGACACCCTCTTCGATGCCGAGCGGGCCTTCGCCCATCTATACGGAAACAGCGAAAGCGCCTTCTGGCTCGACAGCAGCCGGGTCGATGAGCGGGCGCGCTTCTCGTTCATGGGCGACGCCAGCGGGCCGCTCGCCGCGACGATCACCTACGACGCCGCGGATGGGGAGGTCCGGATCGAGCGGGGGGGAGAGGTCGACACCCGCCCCGGATCGGTCTTCGACTACCTGAGTCGCGAGATGAGGCGGCTGAGGCAGATATCCGACGATCTCCCCTTCGACTTCAACTGCGGCTTCGTCGGTTACTTCGGCTACGAGCTGAAGGCGGACTGCGGCAGCGACAGCACTTACCGCTCCTCGCAGCCGGACGCTGCTTTCGTCTTCGCCGACCGGTTGATCGCCTTTGATCATCTCGAGGAGTGCACCTACGTGGTCTGCTTCGCCGACCCGGGGAAGCTCGAGGAGGCGGAGAGCTGGATCGCCGCCACCAGCCTGCGCCTCGCCTCGCTGCCGCCGCTGGGCGAGCCGGAGTGGGCGGAGCAGGAGAAGGACCCTGAGCCGGTCGAGTTCCGCCTCAGCCGCTCCCACCAGCAATACCTCGACGACATCGCCGAGTGCAAGCGCCGCCTCTTCGACGGCGAGAGCTATGAGATCTGCCTGACAAACAAGATCACCGCTGAGGTCAGCCCCGAGCCCCTGCCGCTCTACCGGACGCTGCGCCGCGTCAACCCGGCGCCCTTCTCGGCCTTCCTCCGCTTCGGCAAGACCGCGGTACTGAGCTCCTCGCCGGAGCGCTTCCTGCGGGTGGGGCGCGATCGCTGGGTCGAGGCGAAGCCGATCAAGGGGACTTGCCGTCGTGGAGATACCCCTGCCGAGGACGTGCGCCTTGCCGAGGAGCTTCGTCTCGGCGAGAAGAACCGCGCCGAGAACCTGATGATCACCGACCTGCTGCGCAACGACCTCGGTGTCGTCTGCGAGATCGGCACCGTGCACGTCCCCTACCTGATGCACGTCGAGACCTACGAGACGGTTCACCAGCTCGTCTCGACCGTGCGTGGGTTGCTGCGCGAAGACGTCGAGCCGCCCGACTGCATTCGCGCCTGCTTTCCCGGCGGTTCGATGACCGGCGCGCCGAAGAAGCGGACGATGGAGATCATCGACGAGCTGGAGGGAGAGGCGCGTGGCGTCTACTCGGGGGCGATCGGCTATCTCGGGCTCGGCGGCGGCTGCGACCTCAACATCGTGATCCGCACGCTCGTGATCGACGGTGAGTCAACGACGCTCGGCGTGGGGGGCGCGATCATCATGCAGTCCGACGCCGAGGACGAGTACCAGGAGATCCTGCTGAAGGCACTCGCCCCGATGCAGGCGATCGACCCCCAGGTCGACCCCGCCAAGGCACTGGCCGTCGCCGTCGGCCGCTAGAGCTGCACGAGGTTGGCGGCGTCGATGCCCCGGCTGGCGCCGCGGAAGTCGACCACCAAAGGCGCCTTGGCGACGACGTCGCCGTAGTCGAGCTCGGGGTGGGCGGTGACGATCGCGACCACGTCGCTTGCCGCCAGCGCGGTGTCGAGGTCGACGGACGCTAGGTCGAGCTCCGGCAGCTCGGGCACGTGTGGGTCATGGTAGGAGACCTCGCCACCAAGCCGTTGCAGCTGCTTGGTGATCTTCAGCGCGGGGGACTCCCGAACGTCGCCGATCCCCGCCTTGTAGCTGACACCGAGGATCAGGATGCGCGATCCCTTCACCGACTTTTCCGCCTGGTTGAGCGCACGCTCGATCCGTTCCACGCAGAAGACGGGCTGGGCCTGGTTGATTTTGCCGGCCAGCTCGATGAACTCCGGGTAGAAGTCGTGCTCGCGCGCCTTGAAGGCGAGGTAGAAGGGGTCGACGGGAAGGCAGTGGCCGCCCATACCGGGCCCCGGATCGAAGCGCATGAACCCGAACGGCTTGGTGGCCGCCGCGTCGATCACCTCCCAGATGTCGATCCCGAGTCGGTCACAGAGTTGGGAGAGCTCGTTAACGAGGGCGATGTTGACCGAGCGGAAGATGTTCTCCAGGAGCTTCGCCAGCTCGGCCGTCTCGGGGCCGGAGAGGACGACGACCTGGTCGCAGATCGCGCTGTACAGCTCGCCGGCCCGCTCCGAGCAGGCCGGCGTGAGACCGCCCACCAGCTTCGGCGTGGTGCGAATCGTGTGGTCCACGCGCCCCGGGTCGATCCGCTCCGGGGAGAAGGCGAGATGGAAGTCGCTCCCGGCCGACAGCCCGGACTCCTCGAGGATCGGCAGCAGGCGCTCGCGCGTCGTGCCCGGGTAGGTGGTCGACTCCAGGACGACGAGCTGTCCGGCCCGCAGCACCTCGGCCAGCGCCGTCGCCGCTTCGGTGATGTAGGTGAGGTCCGGTTCGCGCGAGCCGGTGAGCGGCGTCGGCACGCAGATCACTACCGCATCGCAGGCGCCGAGCTCGGCGTACTCGGCGGTTGCCCGCAGGCGCTCTGAGAGCGGCGCCAGCACCTCGTTGGGAATGTCCTCGATGTAGCTTCGCCCTTCGCCCAGCGCCTTGATCTTGCGAGCGTCGGCATCGAGACCAACGACCTCGTGCCCCGCTTCGGCGAAGGACACAGCAAGCGGCAGCCCGACATAGCCGAGCCCGACGACCCCGATCTTCATCGGCGGGAGTCTAAGGACTGGAAAGTCATGAAGCGGTCAGGAGTCAATCATTTGCCGAAGGGCGGCTGGGGGAAGTCGGGGACAGGGCGCATCGAGAAGGGGACTGAAGAACCCCCCTGATAGACGGCACGGGCAGCGCCACGCTTGTTGTGCCCATAGCGCCTCGGGCTCAAGCCGCGGAAGATCCCTGCCTCGTCGGCACGCGTCACTTGGGCAACTTGCCACTTACCGCCCTTCCGGACCTGGATCACCACCTTGCCCGGGCTGCTCGTCGGCGTCCGTCCCCAGAAGGAGAGGCCCTTCGGGGTTGGATATGCGACGAAGGGGAAGCGGAAGGCAAAGAGCACTTCCTTGGGCTGGTCTTGCGCGATCGTCGGGCCACGGAAGTAGAGCCCCGATTGGAGCGTTACGTTGAAAGGCAATTGTGGTTCTGGCTCCTGGTCGCGCAGGCTGTACCAGAAGAAGGTGTCGATGCCGGTGAGCCACGCGTGGTGCAGGGCCTCCGCGGTCCAGCGCGTCTCGATCTTCATCGGCAGGCCGCCGGGGTCGGGCGGCTTCGAGTCCCAGGCGAACTCCATGATCCAGAGCGGCGTGTGTTCGTACTGTCCGACGATCCGGCCGGCGCGGTCGGCCGCCGCCAGCAGGGTCTTCAGCTCCCCCAGATCCCCCAGCTCGACGTCGTTGACCCCGCCTTCGTGCGTGGGCCCTCCGCTCGTATAGGGGTGGATGTCGAAGATGTCAAAGTGCACGCCCCCTTCGCAATCGCCCGCAGTGGGGTGGGGGTGAATGTGGCCTCTCATGCAGAGCAGGAGGCGGGTGAACCGCAGCGGGCCGATCGTGAATTTCGGCACCGCGATCGGTCCGAGGCCGGCTGCGATCACGAGGTTCGACGGGTCGACTGCCTTTACAGCGGCGTAGAAGCTGTTGATGAGCTTTCGGTAGAGGAACGGGGAGACGGGCGTGTCGCCTTCGTATTGAGGCTCGAAGTAGATGCTCAGATTGGGCTCGTTCAGGCCCTGCCAGTACTGCACCCGGGGGAGGCCGGCAAAGTGGCCGCTGTAGCGTTGTGCCGCCGCCGTTGCGAAGGCGGCGAGTGCAGCGGGATCTGGGTTGCACGGGACTTCGATTTCGGTTTCACCCGGGCACTGCTGGGCCCAATGGGGTGCGCCCCGTACCTGCAGCACCGGGGTGAGCCCGGCGGCGACCGCCTCTTTCACCTTGAGGTCGAACGGTTCCCAGTCGTAGTGGGGATCGGCGGGATTCTCAGGCTGCCAGTCGGCGGGCTGGCTCGGTGGTGCGATCTGTCCCCAGCGCAGCGGATCCATCACCATCTGCGCTCCGGTGCGTTTGACGTTTTCGAATGCGATCGGGCTGACGTCGTAGATGTACGACACGCCCGTCGTCAGGGGCCGGACGGCGGTGCTCGCCTCGGCCTGATCGGCTACGGCGAACATTGCGACTACCGTCGCCAACAGCGCGGATACCGTTCGGAGGGGGTTCATGTTCGTTGCCGGCGGACCAGGAGACAAACAACGACGCGAACCCCGGCCCGTCCGACTCGCGCTCGTAGAGCATAAAACCCGCGGCATTGGGCTTCGATGCGGCTCTGCGCCTATCTTGCGCCCAGATCTGCAAGCCCCGTTCAGAAGATGCTGCGCAAGAGAGCGCGGAGCGCGATCGAGCTGCCGCCGGCCTTGCGCAGCGCCTTGCGCGCTTCGCGCACGTTGCCGTGGCGAGCGAGCGAGTTCGCCCGCATCAGGTGCGCGTCGGAGACCGCGCGGCGAAAGTCGTCACCGTGCTCGGCGAGGAACTCGGGGTCGCTTCCCCACACCTGTTCAAGGGTTGTAAGCCAGGCGCCGGCCCAGACGTGCCGCGGGGAGCCCGTCAGGCGAGGCCCAGAGTGGCCGTGCTGCCATGCGGTCTCGGTCTCGAAGAAGGCGCCGGGACCGCGGCGCGCGAGGCGGCCGAAGGCCGCCCACTCCTCGCAGGTGGGGAGGTCGTCCGCGAACCGGAGTGCGTCTCCGGCCTCGTCCTTGCGCACCATCAGCGTGAAGGTGGGGACGAGGTTGTTGCGCATCTCCTCCAGGTACATGGAGCCGACGTGGACGGCGAAGTCCTCGCGTCCAGGTGGGAGCGGCGCAACCGACGCGTAGGGGATGTCGGGACCGAAGACCTCAGACAGCGGGCGTCGTTCATGCAGCCAATGCGGCAGGTAGCGACGGTGCTCTGTGCCGTCCTCGAGCCGCACGCCGAAGTCGCTGAAGGTGAAGAGGACGTCGGGGCGCCGCTCGAGGAAGGCTCGTTGGAGGGCGATCTTGTCGGGAAACCACTCGTCGTCGCTGTCGAGGAATGCGATGAGGGGACCGCGGGCAGCGGCGAGGCCGGCGTTGCGAGCCGCTCCGGCCCCCTTGTGCGAGAGGCGCAAAAGGCGGACGGGAGGGCCGAAGGCCTCGACGACGTCGACGGTGTCGTCCGTCGAGCCGTCGTCGACCACGACGATCTCGTCGCCCGGCGAGATCGCCGCGAGCGCCGACCGGATCGCCCGGTTCACGAGGTGAGCCCGATTGTAAGTCGGGATGACCGCGCTGACGGCGGATGAAGCCATCCGGGCATTATCCGTACTTTTGTCCAGGGGCACAATCGTCCGTTCGGCCAGAGCCGCTGCCTATCGCTCCCTATATCCTTCGCTTTCGTGCCCGGAGCCAGCATGGCTGCGCCGCCGGTACCTTGCCCACGACTGACGAGCTAGGAGCAATGGCCGTAGAGACCGCCGCATACAGCGAGCAGACCGACATCCAGCGCGACATCACCGAGATGGTGCGCCAATTCGCCGACGAGCAGATCATCCCCAACGCCGAGCACTTCGACCATGAGGACTCCTTTCCGGAGCCGATCGTCGAGCAGATGAAGGAGCTGGGCCTGTTTGGGGTGACGATCCCGGAGGAGTACGGCGGCATGGGGCTCGACCTGACCACCTACGCGATGATCGTCGAAGAGCTCTCGCGCGGCTGGATCTCGATCTCAGGCGTCGTCAACACCCACTTCATCGGCTCCTACCTGCTGATGAAGTTCGGTACCGAAGAGCAGAAGCAGCACTTCCTGCCGAAGATGGCCACCGGCGAGATTCGCGCCGCCTTCTCGCTCTCCGAGCCCGAGATCGGCTCCGACGTCCAGGGCCTCAAGTCCACCGCCGCCAAGAGCGAGGACGGCGCTTGGGAGTTGAACGGCCAGAAGATGTGGGTGACCAACGGGCTCGGCTCCAGCGTTGTCTTCGTGTTGATGAAGACCGACACCAAGGCCGATCCGCCCTACAAGGGGATGACCTGCTTCCTCACCGAGAAGGAGCCCTGGAAGGAAGTCAACGAGGGCGAGTTCGCCGGCCTCACGGTTCCGCCCAAGATCAAGAAGATGGGCTACAAGGGCGTCGAGTCGACCGAGCTGGTCTACGACGGCTACCGCTGCCCGCCCGAGCGGGTGCTCGGCGGCGAGGAGGCGGGTGTGGGCCAGGGCTTCGTGCAGATGATGGACGCGCTCGAGGTCGGCCGGGTCAACGTCGCGGCGCGCGGCGTCGGGATCGCCCAGCGGGCGCTCGAGCTGGCCCTCCGCTACAGCCAGGAGCGCAAGACCTTCGGCAAGCCGATCGCCCAGCACCAGGCGATCCAGTTCAAGCTCGCCGACATGGCAACCAAGGTCGAGGCGGCCCGCCTCCTCACCCGCAAGGCGGCGCGGATGAAGGACGCCGGTGAGCGCTCCGACCTCGAGGCGGGGATGGCGAAGCTGCTCGCCTCGGAGACCGGCAAGGAGTGCGTCGAGGAGTGCTTCCGGATCCACGGTGGCTACGGTTACTCGAAGGAGTACGAGATCGAGCGCCTCTACCGCGACGCGCCGCTGCTCTTGATCGGCGAGGGAACCTCGGAGATCCAGCGCATGGTGATCGGTAAAAAGCTCCTGCAGAGGCACAAGATTTAGCGGGATGGCATCGACCCCCGACCTGATCCGGACCGCGGTCGAGCGATTTCAAGCGGAAGTTCCCGCTTTGCAGAAGCTCAAACTGGTTTTCGGCCTGGAGCTGCGGGGCAGGGGGGACATTCAGCTCTACCGGGTGGAGCTGCCGGGGCCGACGATCAGGAAGGACCTGGCACAGGACGAGCGCGTTCTGGTCCAGATCGATCGCCCCGAGTTCAACGAGCTGGCCGAGCGGGGTACGCTGAAGAGCTACCGCAAGGCGTTCGAGACGGGCCACATCAAGGCGAGCGGCGACTCCAACGTGAAGAAGCTGATCGCCCAGGTCGTCGAGCGGCAGGAACAGCGCTCGCGGCTGAAGAAAGCCCACTGACGTGTCTCTGCAGATCGAGTGGATTGCCGACATGGCCCGCTTCCGGGAGCTCGCTCCAGGCTGGAATGCGCTGCTGCCCGACGATGCCGGTCCCTTCGACCTGCATTGCTGGTACGAATCGTGGTGGGGGGCGTTTGGCGATGGGAGCACGCTCGCGGTATGCACCGTCAGCCGCGACGATCAGCTGGTCGGGGCGTTCCCCCTCAGGGTCGAGGGCCGCCGCCTCAAGGGCTTGGTCAACGGCCACTCGGGCATGCTCCGTCCGTTGGCCACGGACGAGGAGGCGATGGGGGCGCTGATCGCGGCGGCGCTTGCCCGAGAGGCCTCGGAAGTCGAGCTGCAGTTGCTGCCGGCGACGGACGGCTCGTTGCCGTTACTCGAAGCCGCGGCGCGTGAGACCGCGGCGCGGCCGCTCGCCGAAGCCGGTTACGTCTCCCCGGTCGTGGACACCAGCGGGGACTTCGAAGCCTGGAGCAAGGGAAACGATTCGAGCTGGAAAAAGCGCCTGGCCCGCTACCGGCGGAAAATGCAGCGGGACCACGGCGCGGAGCTGGAGATCGTCGCCATCCCCGACGACCTGGAGAAATGGCTGGAGGAGGGATTCCGGGTCGAGGCGAGCGGCTGGAAGGGGGAGGCCGGCACCGCGATCCTCTCCACCCCCGAGACCACCGCCTTCTACCGCGACATCGCGCGACGGTTCCACGACCGCGGGGAGCTGCGACTGAGCCGCATCGCGCTCGACGGCGAGGCGGCCGCCTTCAGCTTCTGCATCCAGACGGGGGGCAGGCTCTACTCGCTGAAGGCCGGTTACGACGAGCAGTGGCGGAAGCTGGTCCCCGGGCTCGTCATGCAGCTCTCGATCGTCGAGCGCTGCTTCGAGCTCGACCTCGACGCCTACGAGCTGCTGGGGGAGACAAGTGACTGGAAGGAAAAGGTCGCGACCGGCAGCAAGGCCCACACCAACCTTCGCGTGTTCCCGCGTGGGCCCGCGGGGGCGACCAGATACGGCTACCGCTCCCACCTGCGACCTCTGCTCAAACGGGCCTACCGCCGCTTGCGCTCGCCTGGCCGCTGACGCCGACCTCGGCAACGGGGGTTGCGTCGCGGGGCGGGGGGTTGGCGGCCAGTAGGGTCACTGTGGAGAGCTGGCCGATCGTCACCATGGCGCCGGCGACGGCGATGCCGACGACCCCGAACAGCTCGGCGGAGATCGTGGCCAGGACCACGTTTACGCAGACGGCCGCTGCGTTCACCCAGCCGAGCGTCGTATAGCGCCGCTGGGCGATCAGCAGGCTCGTGTTCGGTAGCGTGATCAGCTGCGCGAACGCCGACACCAGCAGCACCTGGAAGATCGGCACCGAGTCCGGGTAGCGACCACCGTCGATGAGCGGAATCGCCCAGATCGCGGCGATCGCGACGAGGCCTAGGATCGCCAGCGTCGGCGCCGCCGTCTGCTTCGCCCAGCGTTTCATCATCGCGATCTGGGCCTCGTCGGAATCGATCATGTCGCCCTGAGAAGTACGCACCCGCAGCACCGTGATCATCGCCGGGACCGGGCCCATCGCGATCGAGATATACCGGAGGGCCGCCCCGTAGGCCGCGACCGCCGTCTCGTCGAGCAGCGCGGCGACGAGGAACAGGTCGAGGTAGGCCCAACCCGCGGAGGCGATCGAGTAGAGCGTCAGCGCAGCCGACTCGCGGCCGAAGCCGAAGCGCCCCTCAAGGCCGCCCGTCGCCTTGCGGGTGGCGAGCGCAAGCGGTGCCGCGACGACCAGGGCCACCGTGCCGACCCCGATCGCGAAGTAGAGGCCGACCGCCTCACCGGACTCGAGCAGCCCCGCCGTCGCCAGCCCGGCGACCGCCAGCAGCACGACGCCGCGGGTAACCTGGATCAGGCCCGCTCGCAGGAAGGCCAGCTGGGCCTGATAGTGGTAAATGGCCATTTCGACGGCGGCGCTGCCCAGCGTGAAGACGGTCCCGATCGCGACGAAGACGAGCCGTTCGCCGACGTCCTTGCCGAGGCCCAGCACCGTCGCCACGGCGAGGCCGAAGACTCCGGCGGCGAGGATAAGCAGGGAGCCGCTGAGCAGGGTCGCGTGGAAAGCAGAGGGTGCGTCGTGACCGCGCGAGATGCGCTCGGCCTCTAGGCGGGCGTAGCGCAGGCGTATGCCCCCGGTCGCGGCGCTGCCCAGGAACTGCCCGATGTTGAGCAGGAGGATGACGAAGGCGAAGTCCCCGACCGAGAGCGTGCGCAGCAGCAGAATCAGCGATACCGCGCTCATACCCCGCGCCGTCACGTCGAGGACGAAGGTCGAGACGAATCCCCGCTTGAACTTCGATAGGCGCTTCACAGCGGTAAGTATCGTCCGGAGAGCGGCGCGTCTGAACTGCCGCCCCTCCGATGTCGCCCCCTACGACTAGGATTCCGCGCCGCAACCCAAGAGGAGACGAAGACGACCGATGAGCGACCAGAAGTACGAGCTAACCACCGACCAGGCCGAGCGGGAGGCGTCCGGCGCGCACAGCTACGGCCGCTACCTCGAGGAGTTCGAGGTCGGCGCCGTCTACAAGCACTGGCCTGCAAAGACCGTGACCGAGGCCGATGACCACCTCTTCTGCCTGATCACGATGAACCACCATCCACTCCACATCAACGACATCTACGCGAAGGGGTCGCAGCAGGGCCGCAACGTCGTCGTCGGGCCACTCGTCTACTCGCTCGCGCTCGGGATGTCGGTCTCCGACGTCTCCGGCAAGGCGATCGCCAACCTGGCCACCGAAGAGCTCAGTCACCCCAACCCGGTCTTCCACGGCGACACCCTCTTTTGCGAGACGGAGGTCCTCGACGTCAAGCCTTCGCAGTCCAAGCCTGACCGCGGCATCGTCAAGGTCCACACCCGGGTCCTCAACCAGGACGGGGTCCTCGTCGCCGAGTTCAAGCGCCTCGTCCTCGTTCCCAAGCGGCCCGGATAACTGCCGATGGGGACATCGCCGCCTGACGAGCTGCAGAAGCGTTTCGGAGGGCTCGTCGAGCTGAGCCTGGAGGCGCTGCCGCAGATGTTCGACGAGGAGACCGGGCTCTTCTGTCAGAAGACCGTCGCGAACGGCGACCGCCACTCGAACCTCGGCAGCAACGTCTTCTACACCGCGATGTCGACGGTCGGGGTCCTGCGGCAGTCCGCGCGGTCACCGGAGAGCGTCTTCCCGCTGGGGCGGGCGCTCGACGCGCTCCACGGGGTCGCCTCGGCGGGAACGTCGCCGCAGGTGCTCGCCAACGTGATCTGGGCCCTGGCGCTGGCCGAAGATCCGCGCGGGGCGCGCCTGACCAGGGAGCTCGCCGAGCGGGGGGATCTGCAGAACTGCGAGAGCGCCGCGCTGGGCCACGTCATCCACGGCCTTGCCGTCGCCGCCGAGGCCTACCCGGAGCAGGGTGGGGTGGCGATCGAGAGCTGCAGGCGGTGGGCGGCGGAGCTGCTCGGGAGGTTCTCGTCCAGGGCTGAGCTCTTCGGGCCGTTCCGGCGGCCGACCGGTGTGCGCAGCGCCCTGATCCACCGCCTCACCAGCTTCGCCGCCCAGGTCTATCCGCTGCACGGCCTCGCCTCCTTCTACCGCGTCACCGGTGAGGCGCCCGCGCCCGCCCTGCGCCGGGCCGCCGACCGGATCGTCGCCGCGCAGGGCCCGCTCGGCCAGTGGTGGTGGCTCTACTCGACGCAGAACAGGGCTGTCCTCGAGGGCTATCCCGTCTACTCGGTCCACCAGGACGGGATGGCGTTCATGGCGCTGCTGCCGGTCGAAGCGCTCGGCGAGGGCGCCTACCGCGAGCACCTCGCGCTGGGGCTCGACTGGCTCTCGGGGGCCAATGAGCTCTCGACCGACCTGGTCCGCCGCGATTCCCCGATCATCTTCCGCAACATCCAGCGGGTCGGCAGCGACGCCGACGCCATGTTCGGCATCTCGCGTGCCAACCTTGCCCGCGTGGTGGCTCGTTCGCTGCGTCCCGGCGCCGACCACACCGAGGCTGAGGCGGGTGAGCTGGAAGTGCTGCGCGAGTGCCGTCCCTACCACCTCGGCTGGCTCCTCCACGCCTACGCGCTCGCGACGGAGTGACCGTGGGCGTCACCGCGCGGGTGGTCGAGAGCCTCGACGGGTTGGGGCCGATCCGCGCGGAATGGGACGAGCTGGCGGTGGCGTCGGAACGCCCCTTTACGGCACCGGCCTGGGCGCTGTCCTGGTGGAGGCACCTGCGGCCCGAGGGCGCTCGCCTTCGGGTGCTGGTCGTGGAGTTGGACGACGGGCTCGCGGGGATTGTCCCGATGTGCGTGACCGGCCGCACCTACCGCCCGCTCGGCGGTGAGCTGGCGCCGGTCGAACCCGTGTCGCGCGCCGGGCTCGAGGCCCAGGTGGCCGAGGCGGCGGCCGAGCTGCTCGCCGCGGCCGAGCCGCGAGCCGACCTGATCGAGCTGGAGCAGCACGGCAGCGGACCGGACTGGGCCGAGATGCTGAGTCGCGCCTGGCCGGGTGGCCGTGGCGCCTGGCGATGGGTGGAGTCCGAGGCGCCGGCGCCGCAGGTGGATTTCGGCGACGGCATCGAGGCCTGGATGAGCGCCAAGAGCAAGAGCTTCCGGCGCGACATCCGCAGTAGCCGCCGCAAGCTGGACGAGGGGGGCGGGACCTTTCGATTCTCAACCGAGGAGACCCTCGAGCCAGACGTCAGGGCGTTTCTGCGGCTGCACTGGATGCGACTCGCGGATCGTGGCGGATCGAGCATTCCCGAGGGCGAGGGCATCGAGCGGATGCTCGTCGCGGTCGGCCTGGACCTGCTGCCCTCCGAACGTTTCAGGCTGCTCTGCCTGGACCTCGGCGGAGAGGTGATCGCGGCCGACCTGCTGCTCGCCGCGGGCGGCGAGGTCAGCGCCTGGAACAGCGGGTTCGACGAGGCCCACCGCGACTTCTCGCCGATCATGCAGTGCCTCGTCTATGCACTCGCCGACGCCGCAGATCGGGGGGAGCGCACGATGAACCTCGGTCCGGGGGGCCAGGACTACAAGTACCGGCTTTCCACCTCGGAAGACTGCCTGCGGTCGAGCATCATCGTCCCCCGCGGGGTCGCCCACTGGCCAGCCAGGCTCCGCCTCGCTCCGCGCCGGGGGCGTCGTGCGCTCGTGAGCAGGCTCTCTCCAAACGTGAAACGGCGTTTGCGTCGCCTGGGCGTAGGCTAACCTCGCTCGCGCACTCAGCCATGATGACCACAGGCCCTGTCCCCACGAACAGCAACTCGCGAGGCCGGTTCGCCGTCGTCTCCGGGCTTGCGCACAACTCGATGTCGCCGCGCGGACAGCGCACCCAAAATCTGGTTGAAGAGCTGGGTAAGCGCTGGGACGTGGAGCTGGTCGCGCTGCCCCCGGAGACGTTTGGCGGGAGCGATGCGCCGGTCTCACGCCAGCCGTTCCTACGCCGGGTGCTCGGCTCCGCGATGCGCTCGGTCGCTCTCGATAGATGGGAGCCGTGGGCGGCCCGCCGCCTCCATCGCTGGAACCCCGACGTCGATGCCGCCTTGCTGGTCGGCTACCCGTGGTCACCGGTCACCCGCGCCGCCTGCGAGCTCGCCCGCCGCGGAATTCCGTATGTGGTCGACGCCGGCGACCCCTGGGTTCTCACCGAGCCGGCGGAGCTTCCTCATACGATCTCCGTCTGGCGCGCGAGACGAGCCGAGCTGCCGATCTGGCAGAACGCGGCCGGCGCAGTCGTGACCACTCGACAGCAGGGGGATCGTCTCAAGCAGATGTTCCCCCATCTGCAGGTCCTGGCTCGCCCGAACGGCTACGTTCCGACTCCCGCCGCCCCCCCGCGGGTGGGGCAACGCGAGCCCGACTCGCTGACCTTGGCCCACTTCGGGTCCATCTCCCCGATTCGGGTGGACGTGACCCCGCTGCTGGAGGCGTTGCAACGCACCGGGCGTTGGCGTGCGATCACCTTCGTCCAGTTCGGCAACGACTACGAGGGCATGCTGGAACGCGCGCCAGCGGGAGTTCGCATCGAGCGCCACCCGGCCCGGCCGTGGGAGCAGATCGTCGCCCGCGCCGGGGATTTCGACGTCGCGCTCGTGCTTGGCAACCAGCGCGGGTATCTGCTGCCGAGCAAGGCGGTGCAGTACCTGACCTTGCCGATCCCGAGGCTGGCGGTGACCAACGGCGAGTCAGATGACGCCCTCGCCCAGTTTGCGGGGGCGCACCCGGGTTGGATGATCGCGCCAGAAGGCGAGTCGGGGGTCGGTGAGCGCGTGTGGGAGCACCTGGAGCGCGAGTGGTCGGCGGAGGAGCTTGCGCCCCCTGCCGCGGAGTCGTGGTCGAACGTCGCCGTCCAGGTGGCCGCATTCATCGAAAGCTGCGTGGGTGAGCCCGAGCGCGTCCGAGAGCCGGTGCCCCTGGCCGAGGGGGGCAGCTGATCTCGCGGGCTCGTCCCCTCACCCTGCGCCTGGCCGGCGCCGGGTTGACGCCCGGAACTCGCTCGGGGTCGATCGCGATCTCCGCCGCCGTCGCCTACGGGCTCGCGGTGATCCTGGCGGTCGCCACCGGCGCCCTTCTCGTCAGATCGCCCGCGGCGGGCGTGGGTCTGGTGGCACTGATCGGGATCGGCGCCACGGCGTCTCGCCTCAACCGACTCGGCGTGGTCGAGCTGCTGGTCGGGTTGCTGCCGTGGCTCGTGGTCTTCGACGGCCTGCTGCCCAGCCTGCTGAGGACCTTCGTCACGACCGCGGCGGCGATCGCGCTGCTGGCGCTCGCCACGCCGCTGCGTTTCCGCCGCTACCTCGGGCCGGTGGCCGCGGGAATGTTCGTGGCGGTGGTGCTCGGCCACGCGATCTTTGCGACCGAATCCGATCAGTACACCCAGGTGGCCAAGTACATGATCTTCCCGGCGGTCGCGCTGGCCGTTCTGAGCGAGCGAGGCCAGGAACGGCTTCCGGAGGCGCGCAACCTCATTCTCGGCAGCTGCCTCGCGGCGCTGGCGGTTCACCTGGGAATCATCGCTGCCGGCCTGGGCCAGACTGGGACCAAGTACGAAATCGGCGAGAAGCTCGGCTTCGGCCGCGGGATCGTCCACGAGATGACGCTGACCTTCGTCGTCGTGGCCTGCGCGGGCCTGGTGTCAAGCCGGCGGGTGCCGGTTCAGCTCGCGTTCTTCGCCCTGGGCGTCGTTCCCGCTCTGCTGACGGGGGTGCGGTCGGCCTTGCTGGCTCTACTCGTCGTGATCTTGATCTACTGCATCCGGGCGCGATTCGATCGGCGGGCGGTGACGATCGTCGTCGTTCTGGTGCTCGTCGCCTTCGCTAGCGGCGGCGCGAAGATCGTCACTGAGCGCTTTGCCAAAGAATCGAAATCCGAAACCTCCCTGGCAACCGCCGGCTCGGAGCGGGGCGCGATCTGGACGGTGGCGGTAACTCCGTGGTGGAACGCAGGGCCGCCGCAGTGGTTGTTCGGCACCGGTCTGGGCTCAATCGAAGAGGCCGAGATCCGCGCTCTCGGCACCCCCTTCTTCGGTCACTCGGACCTGATCGAGGTCGGGGTGACGTTTGGGCTGGTCGGCATCTTCGCCTGGGCGTTGCTCTGGTTTGCTCTGCTGAGATCTCCGCTCGAGAGCATCGTGCTCGTGCCGCTGATCGTCTATGCGGTCGTCAACGGCTCGATGCTATACGTGGCGCCGCTGACCCTGGGCCTGGTGTTTTCCGCGGCCTGTCGCGCGCCCCCCGAGGAGGAGATCCCTCGATAGGGCGGTGTCGGCGGGAAGGGCTAGCTTGCCCTTCCTTTCGAGATCTGCTCAGCCTGTGGCGCCGACTCCTCCGCACCCGCAGCATCGGACGTCGCGAGCTTTTCGTGCATCTTGGCGAACGAGTCGCTGATCGCGGGCGACCGGTAATAGCTGTCGTCGGCCTGTCCGGCCGCTCCGTTCACGACGAGGCCGATCACGGGCGCCTCGATGATCGTCAACTGCTCCCGCAAATGCTCAGCGGCGTCGCGGGCGGTGCGACGAAGTCGGACGACGACCAGCACCCGGTCCACTCGCTTGATCAGGGGCAGGGCGTCGGCGACGATCGCCGCCGGAGGCGTGTCGACGACGACGCGGTCGTACTCCCCCTCGGCCCAATCGAGCAGGTTTTCCATGCGCTGGGAGTCGATCAGCTCGGCAGGGTTGGGCGGCAGTGGGCCGGCCGACAGCACGTCCACGCCCTGCACCTTCTGGATCGCAGTTTTGGCTTCTATGCCGCCGGCAAGCACTAGGCCGAGGCCTTTCTCGCTTGAGAGAGGGAGCCGTTGGGAGAGGGTCGGCCGCCGCAGGTCCGCCTCTACGTAGAGGATTCTCTTGCCGGCGTGAGCCTCGGCCAGGGCAAGGTTCCAGGCGACCATCGTCTTGCCGTCTTCAGACGCTGGCGAGGTGATCAGGATCGACTTCAGCTCCTGGTCGATGCCGAAGTACTGGAGGTTTGCCCGCAGCATTCGGAACGCCTCGGACTCCTCGCCTCGCAGCCCCGCCTCGATTCCCGCGGTGTCGCCGATCTGACGGCTCTGGGGGACCGTCGCGAGGACCGGGAGCCCGAAGGCGGCTTCCGCTTCCTCGACCGTCTTCAGTCGCCGGTCGAACTGATCGCGCAGGAGGGCTAGGCTGATCCCGAGCACGATCCCGAGCAGGATGCCGAGGGCGACGTTGCGGGTCTTTTTCGGCGAGGAGGGCGCACTGGGCTCGGTCGCGGGCTGCACCAGCTGCGCTTCGCCGGTCTGCAGGGTCGCCTGGATCGTGAGGTCGCGATTCCGTTCTTCGAGGGCTTGACCTTCGGGTCCGGCGAGCTCCGCTGGCGTCAGTTCGTTGAGCCTGGCTTCGACCAGGCCCTTCCCTTTCAGGACTTTCGCTCGGTTGGCGTCGCGGCGGAAGGCGATGAACTGCCTCGCGAACTCGTTGGCGATCGCTGCGGAGAGCTTCGGATCGGGGTCCGTGGCTTCGACGCTAACCAGGTCCGATTCGCCGGCGGGGCTGACCGAGACCTTGCCGCTGATTTCCGCGGGGGTGAGGTTGGCGTCGCTGAGCGTTTCAGCGGTGCGTGCTGCGACCTGGTCGAGGGAGACCAGTTGCAGGTTGGTCGCAGCCGCACGTTCGGGGTCGAACTGCGAGGTGTTTTTTTCGGTGAACAGAAGCGACGCGGAGGCGGTGTATTCCGGCGTTTGCGCGAGCGAGTAGACGAGCGCGGCCCCCGGGACCACCAGGAAGCAGACGAGGAGCAGGATCCAGTTGCGCCGCGCGATGAGCATGGTCCGCTCGAGCGGGGTCATGTAATGACGACCGAGGGGCCGAAGCAGGGCAGGTGGCTTTGATGGTCGAGTGCTGGACAATGGGCCGAAGCGTCGGGATGGCTGACGGCTGCGGGGACCCTGACCGTTCGAGCCGTTCCGCATGCCTGTGGGAGTAGGGCGATTCATAATAGCGGGGTCATATGCGCCAAAAGCGGCACTTTTCTCCCATCGGACAATCGGCCATTTGCGGCTCGACGACAATTCCGCAAGCGCGCTTGCAGATCTGTCCGGTGCTCCGGCGCGGCCATCTGGCCATCGCCCTCCGCCGATAGGCTTGGCGTCGTTTGGCAGGATCCCCAGAACAAGGCCGGCAGGGCGTTCGGGTAGCCCAGCTGGGACCCGATCCTGACGGGCCGGGGGGGATGCCCGCCGTTGTCCGAGCCCTGTTGCGTTCCCCGCTCGCGGAGCGGTACCAGTTCGAGACGATCCCGACCTATCGTGATCGCGACCCGGTCCGGAGGCTGCTGCTTTTTGGCCGCTCCCTGGTCGCCCTGGCTCGCTGGTGCGCCGGCCCCGGACCGCGAATCGCGCACGTCCACATGGCGGCCAGGGGAAGCATGTACCGCAAGGCGCTTGTGGTGGCGGTGGTGAAGGGGATGCGGCGCCCGGTTGTGCTGCACGTCCACGCCGGCTCCGGTGATATCGACACCTTCCTCGATCGCCTCGGGCCGTTGCGGCTCCGGATCCTCCGCGCGGCGTTCGCCGCCTCGGACCGGGTCTTGAGCGTTTCCGCTAGCAGCGCCGGGACCCTGCGGGCGCGGCTGACCGGTGCGGAAATCCTCGTCGTGCCCAACGCCCCTCCGCAGGTCGTTCCAAATGTTCCGCGCCCGGAGCGCGAGGAGGTCGAGATCCTCTATCTGGGCGGGTTCGACAACCCGGTCAAGGGCGGGGCGGTGCTGCTGGAGGCTCTTCCGTCCCTGTTGCAGCGCTGCTCCCGGGCACGGGTGCTCCTCGCCGGACCCGGTCAGGGTCCCGACAGCCTGCCGGACCAAGTGCGCTGGGGCGGGTGGCTCGACGAGGCGGCGAAGGACCGGGCATTCAAGAACGCCGATCTGTTCGTGATGCCGTCGCTCTCAGAGGGCCTCCCGGTCGCGCTCTTGGAAGCGATGGCCCGCGGCTTGCCGATCGTGGTGAGCCGCGTCGGGGGTGTGCCCGAGGTCGCCACCGATGGGGTCGACGCCGTACTGGTCGAACCG
Organism: uncultured Solirubrobacterales bacterium; assembly: GCA_963706605.1. GTDB lineage: Bacteria > Actinomycetota > Thermoleophilia > Solirubrobacterales > 70-9 > VRUE01. The sequence goes on along the minus strand of OY970165.1, from coordinate 269,717 downwards.
GGTGATCCGGCCGGGCTGGCGAGCCGCCTGGGTGACCTGGTCGAAGACCCCGAGCGCCGCCGGGAGCTGGGAGAAGCGGCGACCGGACGGGTCAGGCGGCTCGCCGACGACGACGTGTACGGTCGCCTCGATGCGATCTACGCTGAACTCATCCGTTGAGCAGGGCGTCCCGTACGCTCGGGCAGAGGGCCGGTTCGGCGGTTGTCGCTGCCTGCCGCCGGGGGGGTGCGGCGGCGACGGTCTCGGCCAGCTCGTCCACGTCCCAAACCGCGACGACGCTGCCCCGCTGGGCAAGCGCGCGGGTCAGCTCGACCTGGTGATCGTCGACGTGCTCGCCAAGCTCGTGGCGCCTGGGCACCACGAGTGGGACATGTCCTTCGCGACTGGCGCAGATGATGCTGCCGACCCCGGCATGGGTGATCACGGTGTCGGCTTCACGGAAGCGCTTCAGCATCGTGTCGAAGGGCATATACGGCTCGGCATGCGACGCGGCGGCGGGCGGCTGCCCGGGCCCGTACTGGACCACCAGCTCGTCGTCGAGGGCGTCGAGGGCGTCGAGCAGCCTCTCGAATGGCTGGTGGTGCGTGCCCACCGTCACGAAAATCACAGCACGCTCCCCGCGTAGACAGCTCGCCGCCGCCGTTCGGCGGCCTGTGGCCATTGCACGAAGAAGCGGTCGGCAAGACGGTAGACGAGCCTGCCACTGAGGGAGATGGTCTCTATCCGGGTCACGCTCTCCACGTAGACCAGTCTGATCCTCAGCAGCTTGCCGATGACGAAGAAGGGGACCGCGAGGCCCGCCCCGGTGGAGAGGATCGCATCGGGGCGATCACGGCGAAGCAGGCCCCAGGCAAGACCGATGTTCGAGATCAGGTGTCTGACGCTGCGGTTGGTCGGGCCGTGGCCCAGGGTCACCTTCTCGTCGGTGAGCAGATAGCCCACGTCAGCGCCGGGCAGGGTCACCCAGGCTCGGTCCATCCCGCGCCAGGCGGGCTCAAGGGCAAGCATCTGCTGCAGATGGCCACCGGGGGAGCAGACGAGCAGGACTCTCATCGATCGCGGAGCGTAGTCGTCTCGACGCCAACATAGACTGCCGCCCCGTGGGCGACCGTCTTCTGCGAAACCGCTCCACCAGGGCGACCTTTCTTTGCTACCACTCGATCGCCCCGGAGGGCCCTCGCTACCTGACGATCTCGGCGGACCTGTTCGAGCGCCAGCTCGCCTGCCTGAGGCGGAACGGCATTCGGTCCGGCGACCTGCGTTCCCTTGCCGAGGTTGCCGGCGGCGGTCTCGACCACCGGACCGCGTTTCTGACCTTCGACGACGGGTTTCGCGACAACTTCGAGACCGCCCTTCCCCTTCTGCGCGAATATGGGTTCGGTGCTTTCGTGTTCGTCCTGCCGCCGCTGGTCGACCGCGGCGGCGCGCTCGAGTGGCCCGAGGTGGCGGCTGATCTCCGCCGTTACCCGGCGACGATGCAATCGGTCACCTGGGCGATGCTGGAGGAGATGAAGGAGGGGGGCTTCGAGGTCGGCAGCCACACGCTCACCCACCCGCACCTTCCCGAGTTGGATGACGACGCCCTTCGCGAGGAGCTTGGCGAGTCGCGCTCCCGCGTCAAGGAGCGGCTGGGCGCCTGCGACACGCTCGCCTACCCGTTTGGTGAGTGGTCGGACCGCGTCGCGGCAGCGGCGGCGGATTGCGGCTACCGCTACGCGTTCAGCCTCCCGACCAAGACCGGACAGCGACGGGCCACCGCGCACTCGATTCCTCGCATCAACGTCGACTATCGAGATGGCGAGCGTCGCTTCGAGGCGAAGCTCTCGGCGCCCGGCAAGCGCCTCATCCTCTCGCCGGCGATCGCCGCGATCCGCCGCCTGCGTTGAGGACTCAGTACGCGCCTCTGCCGGAGAGCACCGCGGGAACGGTCTCGAGCAGGATCTCGATGTCGCGTGCCAACGACCAGCCGGCCACGTACTGATAATCGAAGCGGACCATCTCCTGGAACGGGCTCTGTGAGCGTCCGTAGACCTGCCAGGGGCCGGTCAGGCCGGGACGAAGCTCGAGCCGTCGCAGGTGCCAGTGCTCGTCCAGCGCGGCGGTCTCAGGGAAGATCAGCGGCCGTGGACCGACCAGGCTCATCTCACCCTTCAGTACGTTGAAGAGCTGGGGCAGCTCGTCGAGCGAGTAGCGCCGAAGGGCGCGGCCGACGCGCGTGACGCGGGGATCCTCGCGGATCTTGAACATGACGCCGTCATCGGCTTCGTTGAGGGTGTCCAGCTCCTGCTTGCGCTGCTCCGCGTCGACGTACATCGAGCGGAACTTGATCAGCCTGAAGCTTGAGCGACTGCGTCCGGCGCGTGGCTGGCGGAAGAAGACGGGTCCGCGCGACTCAAGCCTGATCGCGATCGCGATCGCGATCATCAGCGGTGAGAGCAGGACGATTGCCAGCGCCGATCCGATCACGTCGAGTGCGCGCTTGGCGCTCATCGACACCGAGGTCAGGCGAGCGGCGCCGATCGAGAGCAGCGGCAGGCCGCCGACCTGGTCGAGCGACCGCACCCCGTCGAGGAACTCGAAGAGGCGGGGCACGATGTCGATCACCACGCCGGCGTCGCGGCAGGCGCGGATCGACTCGAGCAACTGCTCATGGCTGGCACGCGAGAAAGCGATGATTACGCGGTCCACTTCGGATGTCTCGATGATCGACTCGAGTTCGTCGAAGCAGCCCAGCCGTGGAAGGTCGGGGGTGCCGACGTCATGCACGTCGTCGTCGACCAGACCCACCGGGACCAGGCCGAACTGCGCGTTGGCCTTGAGCTTGTCGACGACCTGCCCGGCGACGATTCCCGAGCCGAGGATCAGGGTCCGCTGACGCAGCTCAGGCGTCCTGTGCAGGCTGGCGCGGATGGTGGTGCGAGCGAGTCCGGCAAAAATTGCGATCGCGGCCACGGTGAGGAAGGTCAGCGCGACGACGTTCTCGAGCTGGAGCAGCGACGCGATCCCGAACAACGACCAGGTGATCAGCAGCAGCGCGACGACGGCGCGCGGAACCTCCGAGACGGCCGAGGCCCAAGCCGCGAGTTGATCGCCACGGTAAAGGCCGATGCTGAACGCGGCCAATGGCCAGATCAAGCCGCTGAAGACGATGTAGCCGATCTGCTCCGCGGGCGTGGCCGCCGCGCCGAGCGAAATGACCGCGATCGTCGCTGCCATAACCGCCCCAAGGGAATCGCCGAAGTAGAGCATCCGGGCGAGCACGGCGCCCCTCCGTTTGGCCTGGCGCGTCGAATTATGCGGTGGCTTGCTGGTCGGCAGGGAAACCGTATGGCGCCGGCGGGTCTGGGTTGCGGTCGTACTCTCCATGTGGTTTCTTAAGGGTGTGAATTAGTAAAGAAAATATGAGCAATACGAAAAAGCTTCACTATTTTCAGGGCTTAACTAGAAAATAGTGATAAACGAGCTGAATCTCCATTGGCTAAACATTTCGGCAACAAGCGCTCACCTATAAGATCGGCAGCAGACCTTGCATTTGACCACGCCCGACACAACCCCCCGGACGAATATTCGACTCGCTGGTTCCGACGATCGTGTCGTGTTGGGCCTCCGAAGGAGCGCTATCACGGCTCCGGTGGCCACGACGCGCGATGAAATCGGGGAAATGGGCGTTCACGTCAATCGGTCCTCAACGTCCCCGCCCTGCTGAGGTATTGACCTCAGCCGAGACCACTGTACCGCGTGGCCGGAGTTTCCGTGAATTTCCGTACCGCTCGCCCGGAGTTTCCGGGAATTTCTTCCTGCCGTGATGGTCCGCAGGCTTGAGACGGCGTCAGCTTCCCATCACAGCAGCGTAGCTGGTGCCGACCGTGATCGCGTCGTGTTCGACGATGCTCGTCCCGGTGCTCGACCCGGAGCGATAGATGCCGGCCTTGAGGTAGGTTTCGGGCATCTGCATGGTCTGCCCGTAGATCCGGGTCTGGCCGTTGGCGAGGCTCTGCTGGACACCATCGAGCCAGACTTCGACGAAGCCGGTGCTCGAGCTCTGGGAGAGCTTCACCCGGTAGACCAGGTCATACCAGCGGTTGCTCTGCAGGGTGGGGCCCCGCCAGAAGGTAGGCGAGCCGTCGCCGGCACCCAGTTCCAGCTCGCGGTTGTTTTCGAGCCTGACCGCTATTCCCGGTGAGCTGCTCCAGTTCTCCTCGTGGAGCTGCTGGATGATCTGCCAGGGCACCGAGTAGCTGTTGGCGGCGGGGATTCGAAAGGCGTCGCGGAAATAGAGGTCCTGGCCCTCTTTGAAGGTCGGCCCGGAGACCTCCGAGCGCTGCGAGCCGGTGTCGGGCTCCACGTCGCCCGGACGGACTTCGAAACGGGCTGCCTGAGTTCCCTGAAAGGCGCCGCTGGAGAAGAGCGTGGCCCGTGAGCTGAGTGACTGCAGGTACCAGCCTTTGAAGCCGGCGTCGAAGTTGCCGTTGAAGAGGACCGTGCCGCTGGGAGCGGGGGCAGGGGCTGGGGCCGGGGTGGGTTCGGGGGCTGGGGCTGGGGCCGGGGTGGGTTCGGGGGTCGGGGTCGGGGTCGGTTCGGGGGCAGGGGCTGGTTCGGGGGCTGGGGCGGGCGAGCGGTACTTGTGCCAGCGGGACCCGGCCGTCCTGCGGGGCGTCAGGTGGGCGGACCCCTTGCCGCGAACGGCTCGTGCATGACCGTCCTGAGCGGAAGTGGGTGCGACGACCTCGGGTTGCGCCTGCGCCGCCCCGACGTCCAACGTCAGGGGGACGAGGAAGGCGAGGGCTGCGACCAGCGCGAAGGTGCGAGCAGTGCGCTGATTCCATGTGGTCTTGGGTGCGCCGAGCAGGTTTTTCACGCGAACCTGTTCGTCCAATCGCGCGCAGCTCGCGAGCGGCGCGAGGCCTAACTGGACGCATGTCCGTCACCTGCACCAAATAGCCCGCGACACGGCCCGTGCACTGGGGACCGGCGTTTCGGGGCGGCTGCTCAGGCGCCCATTACGGCGGCGAGGCTGGTCCCGACCACGATGCTGTCGTGTTCGACGATGCTGATTCCGGTGCTCGACCCGGAGCGATAGATGCCGGCCTTGAGGTAGGTTTCGGGCATCTGCATGGTCTGCCCGTACATCCGGGTCTGCCCGTTCAGCAGCGACTGCTGAACGCCGTCGAGCCAGACTTCGACGAAGCCTACGCTTGGGTCCTGGGAGAGGTTGACTCGATAGATGAGTTCGTACCAGCGGTCCGTTTCGATTCGGGGGCTGTTCCAGTAAGTGGGTGATCCGTCGCCGGCGCCGATTCGCAGGGCCGGTTCGGAATTGAGGAAAACTGCCATCCCCGGCGAGCCACTCCAGTTCTCCTCATGCAGCTGCTGGATGATCTCCCACGGTCCTTCAAAGGTGTTGGCGCTCGGAACCCGGATCGCATCCCGAATGTAGAGGTCTTCGCCTTCTTTGAAGGTCGGCCCGGAGACCTCCGAGCGCTGCGCGCCGGTGTCGGGCTCGACGTCGCCCGGACGGACTTCGAAGTGGGCCGCCGTCGGGCCTTCGAATGGATCGGAAGCGAGCGTGGTGGCGCGACCGGGCAGTGACTGAACGTACCAGCCGCCGAACCCCGCATCGAAGGTGGCCATAAAGAGGATTTCGCCGGCAGGCTCAGGTGGCGGTGGGGCGGGTTCCGGCTGAGGGGACGGTTCGGGTGCGGGCGGCGGCGGTTCCGGCGCTGGGGTTGGTTCCGGTGCCGGGGGTGGTTCGGACGCCGGGGGTGGTTCGGACGCTAGGGGTGGTTCGGACGCCGGTGGGGGCGCGGGTGGTTCGGACGTGGGTGGCGATTCGGTTGGGGCGGGCGGGGTCTCGATCGCGGTCAACTGGTCGTCCGGTCTGTCCGTGGGCTGGGGCGCAACTGCTGCCGGCTCCGTCACGGCGCCTACGACGGCGGCGCGGCTCGCCACATTGAGGCGACGGTGGGAGTTGCGGTTCTCTCCCAGTGCCGTCCGGGGGGCGGCGGAGCGCAGTCGCCCGACCTCGCTGCTCACCTGCAGGGCGTCCTGCTCCTTCTGTGTATCGGTGACTCCGATCACAAGCGCGAAGAGGCAGGTCACCAGCAGCATCAGCGCGAAGGCGGCGACGCCGACGAAGAACCGACCGGATTCCCTCGGATTAATGACCAGATTCCGCATGTGACAGCTCCCTTTAATGCCCCCTGTACCCGCCATGGTCGGCGAGAAACGACCTCTGGTGCGACCCGAGTCTACGCACATCGGATCGAACATGCGTCCAGACCGTCAGAGGGTCTGGACGGAGTCTGGCCCCCTCCTGCCTCAGCCCGTCGTTACGGCGGCGTAGCTGGTGCCGACCGTGATCGCATCGTGTTCAACGATGCTGGTCCCGGTGCTCGACCTGGAGCGATAGATGCCGGCCTTGAGGTAGGTTTCGGGCATCTGCATGGTCTGTCCATAGATCCGGGTTTGGCCGCCGGCAAGGCTCTGCTGGACGCCGTCGAGCCAGACTTCGACGAAGCCGACGCTGGAGCTCTGGGAGAGGTTCACCCGGTAGATCAGGTCGTACCAGCGATTGCTCTGCAGCGGCACGCTGTTCCAGAAGGTTCGGGAGCCGTCGCCGGGGCCGAGCCGCAGCGTCCGCTTGCTGTCGAGGAAGACCGCCACTCCCGGAGAGTCGTTCCAGTCCTCCTCGTGTAGCTGCTGGATGATCTGCCAGGGCCCTTCGTAGGTGTTGCCGCTCGGAATCCGGATCGCGTCGCGAATGTAGAGGTCTTGGCCTTCGCTGAAGGTGGGGCCGGAGACCTCGGAGCGCTGTGAGCCGGTCTCGGGCTCGATGTCGCCATCGCGAACTTCGAAGCGGGCGGCCTGGCCCCCCTGGAAGGCGCCGCTCGAGAAGAGCGTCGCCCTTTCGGCGAGCGACTGCACATGCCAGCCGTCGAACCCCGCCTCGAAATCACCACGAAAGAGAATTTCAGGGTTGTCGACCGCTTGCGAGGCGACGGCGACGCCATTCTTGACGGCGATTGCGCGACGCCTGGCGTCGCGCTTGCGGATCTTCACCAAACGTTGATTGTGACGCCTCAGGGCGCGCCCTCTGGAGATGGCGGAGCGACCGCTCGTGCGATTAGTCGACGACGTTGCGGTGGGAGCGGCCGTCTGCGGGTGGTTGGGCCTCGAGGCCGAGGCTGCGGCAGGAACGGCAAGAAGGGCTGCCGTCAGCGCGGCGAGCAAAAGGATGACCAGGTGCGAGAGGGGGCGGTTCATGCCCCCTGGGTCGGACCGAGGGCCCTGTCAGCTGACCTTTGTCAACCCAGACTGGACGAATGTATGAGCCCCTGGGGGGCTCGGGAAAGCCTTTCCGTCAGTGCGCCTCGCCGGAGGCGTGCGCCGGGGGGCGCGACTCCTCGGCGAGTGAGGTGATCTCCAACGGGCCGTGGGCGGCGGCTTCGAGAACTTCGGTCGCCTCCTCGGCGGATCGGGCGTAGAGCTCGACCAGCATGTGGACGACGATCCGCTCTTCGTCGTGCTTGTGGAAGCGGACGTGGGCGAAGAACTCGCGCACCCCGGCCTCGCCGAGCGCGCCATAGGCGAGCAGCTCGGCCGCTTCGGGGCCGGCGCAGCTCTCGACCCGGTCCTGGTCGACGGTGACCGTGCATGAGGCGACCCAAGGGGTGCCGGCGATCATCCGCTCCCAGCGATCCTCGATCGGAACCACGCGGTCGTCCTGGAAGGTCAGGTGAGGCTGGTCGTGCATGCAATCGAGGCACTGGACGACCGATTCCTGCACTTCGTCGATCCCTTCGGTGGGAATCGCGGTCTCCGGGTCGACCCGCCGGATCGCGTCGTAGTGGATCTGGATCTCCAGGTTCCGAGACCAGCAGCGGTAGCAGCGCAGCCAGGCCGAGCGGTCCCCGTTCAGCTCGCTCATCGCCCCATTGTGGCGCGGCGCCGGCTTTGGCGCTGCCCCGAGTGCTCAGGCGGTCGCCGCCGCAGCGGCGCGCTGCTCGATCAGCGTGACGATCTCGCCCATGATCCGGTTGATGTCGAAGTCCTTGGGCGTGTAGACGCCGGCGACGCCGGCGTCGCGCAACCGCTTCGCGTCGGCGACCGGGATGATCCCGCCGACCACGACCGGGACGTCGACCTCCTCGTCCCGCAGCCGCCGTACCACCTCGGGGACCAGCTCCAGATGGGAGCCGGAGAGGATCGAGAGCCCGACCACGTCGACGTCCTCCTGGAGCGCCGACTCGGCGATCTCCTCCGGAGTCAGGCGGATGCCCTGGTAGATCACCTCCATGCCGGCGTCGCGAGCGCGCAGTGCGATCTGCTCGGAGCCGTTGGAGTGCCCGTCGAGTCCTGGCTTGCCGACCAGGATCTTGATTCGGTGGCCGATCCGCTCGGAGACCTCGTCGACGCGGCGTCGGATCGCGGCAAGCTCGTCGCGGTTCCCGGGCGGCGCCGCCCCGTCGACCCCGGTCGGGGCGCGGTAGGCGCCGAAGGCCTCGCGCAGGACCTCGGACCACTCGCCGGTCGTCGCGCCGGCCTTGGCGGCGGCGATCGTCGCCGGCATCACGTTGGCGCTCTCGTCGCGAGCAACCCGCCCCAGCTCCTCCAGCGCCGCCAGCACCGCGCCTTCGTCGCGCTCCGCCTTCCACTGCTCGAGCGCCTCGACCCGCTCGCGCTCCACCTCCGGGTCCGGGGTGAGGATGCCGCCGTCGGCGCCCGCGGTGAGCGGGGAGTCCTCGGTCTCGGTAAAGCTGTTCTGGCCGATCACCTTCTGCTCGCCGCTCTCGATCCGCGCCACCCGCTCGCGGTGGGACTCGACCAGGCGCGCCTTCATGTAGGGGACCGCGGCAACCGCGCCGCCGTGCTCCTCGACCACGGCCATCTCGGCACGGGCGCCCTCGGTCAGCTCATCGACCAGGCCGTCCATCACCACCGAGCCCTCGAAGATGTCGGGGTACTCGAGCAGGTCGGTCTCGTTGGCCAACACCTGCTGGATGCGCAGGCTCCACTGCTGATCCCAGGGGCGGGGAAGGCCCATCGCCTCGTTCCAGGCGGGAAGCTGGAGGGCGCGGGCGCGGGCGTCGCGGCTCAGCGTCACGGCGAGTGCCTCGAGCACGATCCGCTGGATGTTGTTCTCGGGCTGAGCCTCGGTCAGGCCGAGCGAGTTGACCTGGACGCCGTAGCGGAAACGCAGCATCTTCTCGTCGGTGACGCCGTAGCGCCGGCGGCCGATCTCGTTCCAGAGCCGGCCCATCGCGCGCAGCTTCCCTATCTCCTCGATCAGCCGGATGCCGGCGTTGACGAAGAAGGAGATGCGGCCGAAGACCTTGGGGAAGTCGGCCTCGGCGACCTGGCCCCGCGCCTTCACCTCATCGAGCACGGCGATCCCGGTGGAGAGTGCGTAGGCGATCTCCTGCACCGGCGTCGCGCCGGCCTCCTGCAGGTGGTAGCTGCAGATGTTGGTCGGGTTCCAACTCGGCACCTCGTTGACGGTGAAGGCGACCATGTCGGCGATCAGGCGCATCGAGGGCTCGGGCGGGAAGGCGTAGGTGCCGCGCGAGAGGTACTCCTTGATGATGTCGTTCTGGGTCGTCCCCGTCAGCTTGGCTCGCTCGACGCCGTTCTCCTCGGCGACCGTGACGTAGAGGCCGAGCAGCCAGGCGGCGGTCGCGTTGATCGTCATCGAGGTGTTCATCTCGTCGAGTGGGATCCCGTCGAGCAGCTGGTGCATGTCGCCCTTGTGGACAACCGAGACGCCGACCTTGCCGACCTCGCCGCGGGCGAGGACGTGATCGGGGTCATAGCCGGTCTGGGTCGGTAGGTCGAAGGCGATCGAGAGGCCGGTCTGGCCCTTGGCGAGATTGCCTCTGTAGAGCTCGTTCGAGCGGCGGGCGTCGGAGTGGCCCGCATAGGTGCGCATCACCCAGGGGCGGTCGCGATCGGGGAGTCGGTGCTCTGGCATCGCATCAATGATATTTGCCACAAGGGGAAAGACGGCGTTCATCCGTCACAGCGCGCACCTTTTCCCAGGGGCTGTGTTTAGGCTGCGAACGATGAAACTGCGACTTTCAGCCGCGAGCCTCGCCATGCTCATCGTTGCGTTGGCCCTTGCCTCGAGCGCCGGGGCGGCGCTGATCGGCATCTACCGCAACGGCATGGAGTCCGAAGCGCAGCGGGCCCAGATTGTGAAGCTGTCGGGCGAGCGCTGCGGGCGTGGCGGCTCCGACCACGCCCTGCGCATCGTGGTCGGTAAACGAACCAAGGAGTGCGCGTACCGGACTCCGGTGGTCGGCCGCGACCTCGAGATCGCGGCGATCGGGCGCCTGCTCAGCAACACCCCGACGGCGGCCCAGCGCAAGGCCTTTCTGGCGGTCAACCTGCGCACCGGAGGAGCCGGCGCCGGCTACCAGCTCGCCGTCTTCCCCCTGCAGCGCAAGGCGCAGCTGCGCAAGGTGCTGCCGGACGGCCAGGTCAAGTATCTGCACGTCGCGAAGGACGTCAGGACGAAGGACCTGAACAAGGCAAACGAACTGCGACTGCGCGCCTTCAACATGACCACGGGGCCCGAAAAGGGCTCCTGCCACATCCTCGCCTTCGTCGGCGGGCAGCTCGTCGCCGACGTGATCGATCCGGGAGCAGGGGAACTGGAAGGCAGGGCATCCGGCGTCTCGGTCGGCGCGGTCGGCAATGCCAAGGGGACCGCGGCCAGCTTCGACGACGTCGTGATGCGCGTGCCGAGCCCCTTCTAGCGCGGCAGCGATGGAGCAGCTCGGGTCCTCGGATATGCCTTTCCGCGCATAATGCGAGCGATGTCGACGACGATCGAGAAGCCCCGTGAGGCTGGTCCCGGATCCGGCCTGGGCGGCGAGTGGCGGGTGATCGTCTGCAACGACAACCACAACACCTTCGATCACGTCGCCGAGACGCTGGCTCGGATTCTGCCAGGGGTCACGGTGGCCCAGGGGCACGAGATCGCCGAACGCATCCACAGCACGGGTCAGGCGATCGTTTGGTCCGGCGCAAAGGAGCCCGCTGAGCACTACTGGGAGCAGCTCGACACCGCGGGCCTGACGATGGCTCCGCTCGAGCGGGCTTAGGGCCTCGCCTACTCGGCCGCTACGAGGGTGTGCCAGGCGGGAAGAATCGGCAGGTCGTAGAGGTCGATGACGCTGGCCCGCGCGGCCTCGATCTCCTCGGAGAACCAGTAGCGCTCGAAGTCGGCACGGTTCTCCCAGGTCGAGGTCTGCTGGAAGGCGAGTGGATCGTCGATCGAGCGGGTCAGGGACCAGCTCTTGGCGCCGAAGGCTGGCATCCGTGCTGCCGCCGGTTCCCAGAGGTCGAGCCAGCGGTCGGCCCGGAAGGGGGCGATGTGCCAATCGAGCGTGCAGACCTCCGTCATCAGGCTCCCACCTCCGCCCGGATCGCCCCCGGGCCGTCGTCGTTCTTGCCCTCGTCCTCGGACTCGGCCCCGACCAGGATCGAGATCTTGCCGAGGTGCTTGTTTTCGTGCAGCAGCTGGTGTGCGCCGGGGACGCCGTCGAAGCCCATCGTCTTCCAGAGCACCGGTTGCACCTTGCCCTCCGCCATCAGCTGATTTGCCCGCATGCACTCGTACGCGTTGGCGAAGTGCGAGCCGATGATCTGCTTCTGGCGCATCCACAGGTAGCGGACGTCGAAGTCGAGCTGGAAGCCCGAGGTGGCGCCGCAGATGACGACCTTGCCGAACGGCTTGACGACGAAGACCGAGGTCGGGAAGGTCGCCTGGCCGACGTGCTCGAAGACGATGTCGGGGGCGTCGCCGAGGATCTCTTTGACCCGCTTGGCGAAGCCGCGCGAGGCCTTGAAGCGCTCCTTGTCCGCCGCTTTGTCGACGAGGTTCTCCGGGGTGCGCATCATCTCGCCGAACTCGGCCCGGTTGACGTAGTCGACCGCGCCCAGCTGCTTGACCAGCTCGCCCTTCTCATCAGAGGAGACGACGCCGACCGCGTTGGCGCCGGCCGCCTTGCAGAGCTGGACGGCGAAGACGCCGAGCCCGCCGGCCGCGCCCCAGATCAAGACGTTGTGGCCGGGCTGCAGCTTGCACTGGTCGATCAGCATGCGGTAGGCGGTGAAGTAGGTCAGGCCGTAGGCGGAGGACTCGGCCCAGGAGAGGTTCTGGGGGCGAGGGAGGAGCTGCTGCGCTTGGACCTTGGTGAACTGGGCGAAGGAGCCCCAGGTCGTCTCATAGCCCCAGATCCTCTGGCTCGGCGCGGCGAGCGGGTCGAGCCCGTGCACCTCGACGTCCTCATAGGAGGCCTGGTTGCAGTGGACCACGACCTCGTCGCCCGGCTTCCAGCGGGTGACGCCCTCGCCGACTTTCCAGACGATCCCCGAAGCGTCCGAGCCGCCGATGTGGTGGCCGTACTCGGGGTGGTCGCCGTAGCCGAAGACCGAGACCGGCTCGCCGAGCGCCGCCCAGACGTTGTTGAAGTTGACCCCGGCGGCCATCACGCGGACGATCACCTCGAAGGCGCTGGGCTCGGGAACATCGATCTGCTCGAGCTGGAAGGCGTCGTTGGGCTCGCCCTCGCGCTCCTGGCGAATCACCCACGCCGCCATCGTCTCGGGCAGCGTTCCGGGCTCCACATCCAACTTCGCAACTGCGCTGCTGTCGACGGCCAAGAGGGTCCTCCGCGGGTCTTTGGTGACGGGCGGCGAATCCTAATCGAGCACGGGGGTGTCGGCCTCGCGCAGCTCCGGCGCGGTTATCTCCCGCACGGTGATCTCGATCGGCTCGGGCGGCTTGATCTCCTTGCCCGGTGCGATGCCGAGGTCCTCGACCTTGCGCAGCTGCGGCAGCAGCCGGCTCTGCATCGAGGCGACGGCGGAGTCGTAGGCGGTGGCGGCTGAGTTCAGGCCATTGCCGACCTTGGTCAGCTCGCCGAGGAACCTGGAAAAGCGCCCGTGCAGAGTCGCCGCCGCCTCGGCGATCTCCGCCGCCTCGGCCACCATCCGCTCCTGGCGCCAGCCGAGCTCCATCGTCCGCAGCAGGCCGATCAGCGAGGTCGGGCTGACCACGAGCACGTTGCGCTCCAGCGCGTAGTCGAAGAGCGTGGGGTCGGCGGCGAAGGCGGCGTGCATGGCGGGCTCGTTGGGGATGAAGCAGATCACCAGGTCGGGCATCTCGCCGGCCCCGAACTGGCCCTGGTAGTCCTTGGAGCTGAGGCTGCGGATGTGCTCTCGCGCCTGCCGTGCGTGGCGTTCGAGCTGGATGATGCGCTCGGCCTCGATCTCGGCCTCCTGGGCGTCGAGGAAGGCGTCGAGCGGCACCTTGGAGTCGGCGATGAAGCTGCGGCCCTCGGGCAGCAGGAAGCGTGCGTCCGGGCGCAGCCTGCCGTCGTCCGTATGGAGGGTCTCCTGCAGCTCGAAGTCGACGTGCTCGGTCATCCCGGCGATCTCGACGCAGCGGCGGAGCTGAAGCTCACCCCACTGGCCGCGCGTCTGGGGCTGGCGCAGCGCCTTCTTCAGCCCGGCGGTCTCGGAGTTGAGGTTGCCGACCGTCTGGCCCATCTGCTCCAGCAGGGTGCGGGTCTGCAGGTCCGCCTCGCCCCGTCTCTGCACCTCTTTCTCGATCTTCTCCTGGCCCTTGGCGATCCTCTCCGTAAGCGCCTTGATCTCCGCCTGGCGCTTGTCCAGGGTCGCCTCCGCCGCCTGGGCGTCGACCTTGCGCGACTCCTCGTTCATCCGCTGCAGGTCGGCGACCGCCTTCGAGGTCGCCGCCTGGATCGCGGGGCCGAGGTCCGGCGCCTCCGGGGCAACCGGTTGCGGACGAGAAATGAGCGCGTAGATCAACCCAGCGGCGAGCAGGGCGCAGACGATTGCGAGCACGACGGTCACCCAGCAATGGTGACGAGCGGCTCAGACGCCCTGATCTCGGACGAAGTTTGCATTTTCCCCGTATAACGGGGTCAACGCACACCTCGTCGTCGGTCAGGGGAGGAGGAGATCGTTCTTGGAGGAGCTGCGGTAGGGGCCGATCACGAGGCGGCCGGGCTCGGCGCCGGGGATGTCGGCGGCGCTGACTCGGTAGACGCCGGTGGGGAGGGTGGTCTGGAGGGTGACGTTGGAGTTGGCGAAGAGCGGTTGTGAGCTGACGTCCTTGCCGTTCCCCCGCACCTCGAGGTGGGAGTCGACGTCGGTCAGGTTGGCGGCGACGAGGACGACGTCGAGTGGCGCGTTGGAGTGGATGGGCGGTTGGCCGGCGTTCTGGTTCTGGGGGATCTGCTGGGTCGGTTCGGGGCCGAACGCGATCCGTGACGGCTGCACCGTGACCCCTCCGTCGCTGATCGCGACGCTGACCCGGGTCGGCGACTGCGGGCGGGGGTCGTTGGGGTGTTCGGAGGAGCCGCAGCCCACGGCGGAGAACGCCAGCGCGGCAAGCACGCAGGCCAGTGCGCCCACGGTCGCCCGCGGCGCCGCGAACAGTCGCCTGCCTCGCCACAAACCCATCGGGGCGGAATCTAGCCGAACGGCAGGTCGACTACGCGAGCCGTAACGCCATCTTCACCTACCGCCAGCTCCGCGCCGGGCTCCGCCTCGCGACGGACGATCGCCAGGGCGATCGGCCCGCGAGCGGGGGAGACGCAGGCGCTGCCGATCCTGCCGACCTCCTTCTCGCCCAGTGCCAGGCTCGCCCCCGCCGGCGCCGGGGCGCTCAGCTCGAGACCGCGCAGCCGACGGTTTGGGCGCCCCCTGTAGTGGAGGCGGGCGACGGGCTCCTGGCCGATGTAGCAGCCCTTGGTGAAGCTGACCGCGTCGTCGACGATGCCGGCCTCGGCGGGCATCGTCTCGGTGCTCATCTCGGCGCCGAAGCGGGGCGTCCCGGCTTCGATCCGCACGACCTCGGCGGCCGCCGGGCCGACCTCGACCGCCCCCGCCACGGTCAGGGCCTCGCGCAGGCGCCCGGCGTCGGCTCGCTTCGCGATCAGGTCGATGCCGAAGTCGGTGCCCACCGCGATGCAGGAGACCCCGCCGACGTTCGCCGCTGCGGTGGCGTGTTGCGGCAGCGCCGCGGTGCCGGCGATCTCGACGCTGCGCGGGCCGAGCAAGGAGAGGATCGCCCGCTCGTCGGTGAGGTCCGCGATCGCCACCTCGCGGCCGATCTTGTACATCTCGAGGTGGCGTCGGGTGGTCTCCAGCACCGCGGCCTCGGTGTCGATCCAGATCTCCTCCTCCGAGGTGCGCAGCACCCGCATGTCGGCCTGCATGTGACCCTTGCGGTCCAGCAGGGCGGCGTACTGGCCTTCGCCGGGGGAGAGGGCCTCGACGTCGTTGGTCAGCTGGCCCTGCAGGTACTCGGCCGCCTCGGCGCCGCTGACCATCAGCTTGCCGCGATCGGAGCGGTCGAGCAGGCCGCACTCTTCGCGCAGCTGCCGGTACTGGGCGTCGACCTCGACTCTCAAAGCATCGCTCACCTCTCCGATTCTAGGTGCCGCCACCGGTCGGCCGACGCAGCGTCTTTTAGATATGTAAAAATTATTTAGGCATGTCTAAATCATCGGAGGCGATCGAGGACTACGCGAAGGCGATCTACGCGCTCTCACAGGACCGGGCGGGACCGGTGCTCAACGGCGAGGTTGCGGAGCGGCTCGGCGTCGCGCCGCCCACCGCCACCTCGATGCTGAAGAAGCTCGGCGGGCTCGGCCTCGTCGACTACCTGCCCTACCGGGGCGTCACCCTGACTCCGGCGGGGGAGAGGGTCGCGCTCGAGGTGATTCGCCATCACCGGTTGATCGAGGCCTACCTCTCGGAGGCGCTGGGGATGCCCGAGGACAGGGTCCATGCCGAGGCCGAGGTCCTGGAGCACCACATCTCCGAGGAGCTGGAGGAGCTGATCGCCGCGAAGCTCGGCGAGCCCAGCCATGACCCCCATGGCACGCCGATCCCCGGGCCCGACCTGCGGCTGCCGGCTAAAGAGGGAAGAGACCGGTGAAGCCACCGCCCCCTCCGGTTGCCGAGGCGACCGTCGAGGACGTCCTTCCCGGCGAGGCGGCGGTCGCCGCCGCGGCGCGGCGCTCGCTGGATGGCCACAGCCGCGGCATCGGCCGGGTCTGGCCCTTTCTCGGCCCGGCCTTCGTCGCTGCCGTCGCCTACATCGATCCCGGCAACTTCGCCACCAACGTCGCCGGCGGCGCCAAGTTCGGCTACCTGCTGCTCTGGGTGGTGTTGTCGGCGAACCTGGTTGCGATGCTGGTCCAGACCCAGTCGGCGAAGCTGGGCATCGCGACCGGCAAGAACCTCGCCGAGCTCTGCCGGGAGACGTTCTCGCGGCGGACCTCGATCGGCCTCTGGCTGCAGGCCGAGCTGGTCGCGATGGCGACCGACATCGCCGAGGTGGTTGGTGCTTCGCTCGGCCTCAACCTGCTCTTCGGCATCCCGCTCTTCCCGGCCGGGCTGATCGCCGGCGCCGGCGCCTTCGCGATCCTCGGCCTGCAGCAGATGGGCTTCCGGCGGCTGGAGGCGGGGATCACGGCGCTGGTCGGGGTCGTGGTCGCCTCCTTCGTGGTCGAGCTGTTTCACGCCAAGCCGGCCGGAGGGGAAATCGCGAAGCACCTCTTCGTGCCCGGGTTCGCCGGGACCGAGAGCATCCTGCTCGCCACCGGGATCATCGGCGCGACGGTGATGCCCCACGTCGTCTACTTGCACTCGGCGTTGACCCAGAAGCGGATCGTCGGCCGCAACGGCGCGGAGAGGAAGCGGATCCTCGGCTTCGAGAAAGTCGACGTCGTGATCGCCCTCTCGCTGGCCGGCGTGGTCAACCTCTCGATGATGATCGTCGCCGCGGCGCTCTTCCACAGCAGCGGCCTGACCGGCATCGACTCGATCGAAGGCGCCTACGACGGGCTCGAAACGCTGGTCTCCGGCAATGCCGCGACCGTCTTCGGCGTCGCCCTGCTCGCCTCCGGCTTCGCCTCCTCCTCGGTCGGGACGATGGCGGGGCAGGTGGTGATGCAGGGCTTCATCCGTCGCAGCATCCCGCTCTTCCTGCGCCGCGCGATCACCCTCGCTCCGGCGCTGGTCGTCCTCGCAATCGGCTTCAACCCGACCGACGCCCTCGTGCTCAGCCAGGTCGTCCTCTCCTTCGGCATCCCCTTCGCCCTGGTGCCGTTGCTGATCATCGCCCGCCGGCGCGACATCATGGGCTCGCTCGCCAACCCCGGCTGGCTGACCGCCCTCGCCGGCACCCTCGCGGCGCTGATCATCGGACTCAACATCTTCCTGATCGTCGACCTGTTTCTCTAGCTGAGCAAGCGCTCGGCCAGCTGCGGCAGCTCGCGGGCCATGCGCGAGCGCGGGACGACGAGATCGACGCCGGCCGTCTCGGCGGCTTCCCTGGTCTCGACGTTGACGTGCGAGTAGTAGCCGAGGACGGGGATGCCGAGGCCGACAAGGGCCTCCGCGTTCTCGGCGTCGAGGTCGGCGACCACCAGCTCGACGCCGTCCAGCGGAGCTTTGGCTAGCGCTGGGGCAAGGGTCACGTCATGCCCGGCGCTGCTCAGCATCGCCTCCACCTTGCTGCCCAGCAGCAGGTCTGGGGTCACGGCGACGACGCGGGCCACTAAAGCGAGCGGCGCTGGCGGAACTCTTCGCGGACGCTCTCCGGCCGTCCCCACATCTGCACCACCTCGGCCCGGCCCTCGCGCACCTCGCGCACCTGCATCTCACCGGTAACGCCATCCGAATCCAGCTTCTCCAGCACGCCGGCCACGCTCTCGGCGGCAGCCGCGTGGCCAAAGCTGTGGGCGACAAGCAGCCGCCAGTGCCAATCCGCTTCGGAATAAGGCTGCGCGTTGATCTGGCTCAGCGCGACCGCCGTATCCACATACTGGCTCTCATCATCGATCCGCAGGTCCAGCTCCAGATCCGTCCAATCGGGCGGCAGGGAGTCAAGCACCTGTCGAAAGTCGCCAGCCAGACTCATCCTTTGCAGCGTACCTGTGCGGGGGGCCGGGTGTCCCCCGCAGGAAACATTGGAGCCCTCCCCGGCAAGAACCCGAAAGGCCGCCCCTATGCGGGTTTCCGGAGGGGGACACCCGGCCCCCCGCACCCGCTACGGGCTCAGTCGAAACGCGGCGTCGACATCCAGCGGCCGCTCCAGCAGCCCATGTTCCAGATCCCAAGCCGCCCATTCGTGCAGCACCGCCGGGTCGAAGGGGGCGGGGTGGAGATCGGGGCGCAGGACGCGGAGCTGCGCCGCCTGTTCGGCGCGGTCGAGGCTGGGCACCGCGGTGAGCAGGTCGCTAAGGGCCTGCTCCGGATGTTCGTAGGCGAGCTCGTAGCCGCGGGTGGTGGCCGCGACCATCTCGTCCACGAGCTCCGGATCGCTTTCGACCGTCTGGTGGGAGGCGGTCAGGATCAGCTCCGGGTAGGGGGGTGCGCCGTAGCGGTTGACCTTGAAGATCCGGATCGGGATGCCCTGGCGCTGCAGCGCGACCCCCTCCGCGTTCCAGAAGCCGGTCGCCGCGTCGACCTTGCCGGCGGCGAGCGAGGAGACCGCGTTGAAGCCGATCGTCACCCGCTTGACGAGCGCGGGGTTGCCGCCGTCCGCCTCGACCTCGGAGTCGACCACGGCTTCGTCGGAGGGGAGGCCGGTGACGCCCACCGTGTGGCCCTCGAGATCGCGAGGCCGCCGCACCGGGCCGCCACCGCGGGCGATCACCGCGGCAAGCGGGCGTTGGACGATCGGCATCGTCCCGACGACGTCGAGGCCGCGCTCGCGGGCGATCCCCAGGTCGTGGATATCGAGGATCGCGAACTCGGCACGCCCCGCTTCGAGCAGTTTCGGCGCGTCGGTTGATTCGCCGGGCTGGCGAATCGTCAGGTCAACTCCTTCGTCGCGGTAGAAGCCCTGTTGCTGCGCCGCGTAGATGCCCGAGTGGACCGCGTTGGGGACGAAATCGAGCACGAGCGTCACGCCTCTCGGCGCGCCCGGTTCAGCGCCGTCCCCGCCGCAACCGGCCACACCGGTGAGCAGCAGAGCGGCCGCCAGCAGCGCAGCAGCTCGTCTCATTCAACAGGGAAAACTATTCAAAGCTCAATCCGGATACACTCCCGCCCCGAAACCGGTGTTAGGGATTACGGGACCAGAGGAGGCGTAACCAGTGCAGCAACGAGGACTTGCGGCATATCTCGCCGAGCTGATCGGCACTTTCTTGCTGGTGTTCTTCATCTGCAGCGTGGTCATTCTGTTCGTGGCCACCGGCAGCCAGCCCCAGTTCGGCTCGGACTTTGCGGTCGTTGGCCTCGTCCATGCCTTCCTGTTGTTCGGGCTGATCGTCATGTTCGGCGTGGTCAGCGGCGGCCACTTCAACCCCGCCGTGACCGTCGCCGCGGCGGCGATCAAACGGATCGCGCCCGTCGACGCGTTGATCTACATCCTCGCCCAGCTTTCCGGCGGGGTGCTCGGTGCGCTGCTGGCAAAGGGCCTGCTGCTCGACGAGGGTCGCGCCACGCACTACGGCGCCGCTCAGGTCAGCGGCCTGCTTGGCGGCAATTTCCAAGGCTCTATCGTCGAGGCCGTCGGCACCTTCTGCTTGGTGCTCGTGATCCTCGCCGCCGTCTACTCGAAAAAGAGCTTCAAGGAGTGGGCGCCACTGGCGATCGGTACCACGCTTGGTTTCATCGTGATGGTTGGCGGTCCGCTGACCGGCGGCTCCTTCAACCCGGCGCGCTGGTTCGGTCCCGCCCTGGTCGGCAACGAGTGGGGCGGCGTCTGGCCCTACCTGGTCGGTCCGCTCGTCGGCTCGCTGCTCGCGGCCGCGGTCTTCAGGTTCGTGCTCGAGGCCGGCGGTCCGGCTCCGACCGAGCCCGCCGAGCCGGTCAGGAAAGCTACGCCGCCGGCGCCAAAACCCAGCTCCGCTTCCTGAGCTGAGAGCCGTTTAGCCCGCCGGGCCCGTCCGGGTCCGGCGGCGTTTGCAGTAGCTTGAATCACGTGCGCCGGGTCACCTTCTCGCGGAACTACACGCTCTCCCTCTCCCGCACCTGTCAGTGCTACTGCAAGTACTGCGCCTTCGCCACGCACCGAGCGCATATCTACGCTCCCGAGGAGGTCGAGAAGCGCCTCGACGAGGCAGAGCGACGCAACGCTAAGGAGCTGCTGGTCCTCACCGGCGAGCGCCCCGAGGTCAACCCGACGGTCGCCGCCAAGCTCGCCGAGTGGGGCCACGACGACTTCACCTCCTACGTCGTCTGGGCCTGCGAGCGGGCGCTGGAGCGCGGCATCCTCCCGCACACCAACATCGGGGTTCTGAGCAAGGAGGATCTGGGTCGTCTGCGGGAGGTCACCGCCTCGCAGGGCCTGATGCTCGAGTCGGTCTCTGAGCGACTCATGGACACGGTTCACGCCGGCTCGCCGACCAAGCATCCGGCGAGGCGCCTGGCGACCATCGAGGCCGCCGGCGAGCTGAAGATCCCGTTCACCAGCGGCATCTTGGTTGGGATCGGCGAGACCGACGAGGAGCAGGTCGAATCGCTTGAAGCCCTGGCTGAACTTCACGCCGAATACGGCCATATCCAGGAGGTGATCCTCCAGAACTTCGTCCCACACCCTCGGTACTACGGGCGGGAGGTCGCGGACATCGCCGATGAGGCGTCGCGTGAGAGGTGGGAGGAGGCCGGGGGTCCCCCCGCTGGGGCTCCGCATCGGGGCCGCGGAGAAGGGACGGACCATCGGCTGCTCCGCGAGTTCCCATCGGGGGGACCCCCGGCCTCCTCCCATGAAGACGCTCAAATGTCAGAGCTTCCGGCTCCGGAGTGGGCGAGCTTGGTTTCCGTTGAGGACATCAAGCGACTGGTTCGGGAGTGCAGGCGGTTGATGCCGGATGTCGGGATTCAGGTGCCGCCGAATTTGTCGGATGCTTGGGCTGAGCTGGTCGAGGCCGGAGCGACCGATCTGGGGGGGCTTTCCGCCAATGGGGACCACATTTCGCCTGAGCACGCATTCCCAAGCCCCCACCAGGTCAGAAAAGAGCTGGCGCCACGGGGCTATGCGCTGACGGAGCGCTTGTGCGTGTACCCCCAGTACATGGACGCGGAGTGGATGGAGCAGGGGGTCCTCGATGTGATCAAGCTCAAGTACTGGAGCTTCATTCCTCGAAGAGGGTCCGGGAGGCGCAGCGAGGAGACCATCGATGGGGGCCTGGCGCCCGAAGCCATTGAGAAAGGGCGGGCCGGGGTCGAGCTGAGCGAGGACGAGCTGACCGCGCTCTTTGCCGAGACGCGGCCCGAGGTCGTGGAGGAGATGCGGGTCGCCGCCGACGAGCTGCGGGCGGAGCTGGCCGGCGACCGGGCCACCTTCGTCGTCAACCGCAACATCAACTTCACCAACGTCTGCGTCGTCGGCTGCGCCTTCTGCGGCTTCGGCCAGGGCCGCCGTTCCCCCGATGCCTACGAGGTCAGCGAGGAGGACTTCGCCGCGCGGATCCGGGAAGCGGTCGAGTTCGGCGCCACCGAGATCTGCATGCAGGGCGGCATCCACCCGGATCTGACCCTGGAGGAGTACGGCAGGTGGCTACGGCTGGCGAAGGAGGTGGCGCCCGAGCTGCACCTGCACGCGTACTCGCCGATGGAGGTCCACTACATGTGCGAGCGCTCCGGCAGGGGCCCCGACGAGGTCTTCGAGTACCTGATCGAGTGCGGGCTCGGCTCGACCCCCGGCACCGCGGCGGAGGTGCTCGACGATGGCGTCCGCCAGCGGATCTCCCCCAACAAGCTCCCGGTCGAGCGCTGGGTGGAGATCATCGAAGCGTCGCACCGAGCCGGGCTGCGCTCGACCTCGACCGTGATGTTCGGCCATATCGAGGAGCCGCGTGAGCTGGCCCGCCATATGCGGGTGGTCAGGGCGTTGCAGGAGCGGACCGGCGGCATCACCGAGTTCGTCCCGCTCAGCTTCATCCCCTTCAACACGATGCTCGGCCGCACCCACGGCATCGAGGAGATCTCGGCGATGGAGAACCTCAAGCACACTGCCGCCTTCCGGCTGGCGCTGGGCCGGACGATCCCCAACCTGCAGGCGAGCTGGGTCAAGATGGGACTGGAGGCGGCCACGGAGGCGCTGAGGTGGGGGGTCAACGACCTCGGCGGCACGCTGATGGAGGAGAACATCTCGCGGATGGCGGGCTCCCAGCATGGAGTGCGGCTGGAGCCGGAGCAACTGATCGAGGCGGCTCGTGCCGCCGGTCGGGTCCCGGCCCAGCGAACGACCCTCTACGAGATAGTCGAGTCTTATCCGGCCGCCAGGCCGGCTCTCGCCGGGTAGGCAGGCGATGCGAGCGATGCTCCTTGAGCAGCAGCGCCGGTCGCTGCGGCTCGCGGAGCTGCCTGATCCCGAGCCAGGCCCCGGGCAGGTGCTGATCTCGGTGGCGGCCTGCGGGGTCTGTCGCACCGACCTCCACATCGTCGATGGCGAGCTGACCGAGCCGAAGCTGCCGCTCGTCCTCGGCCACCAGATCGTGGGCACTGTTGCCGGGGTCGGGGAGGGCGCGGAGCGATTTGCACCGGGCGAGCGGGTCGGGGTGCCCTGGCTGGGCTGGACCTGCGGCGTCTGTCGCTACTGCACCAGCGGCCGGGAGAACCTCTGCGACCGCGCCCGTTTCACCGGCTACGACGTCGACGGCGGCTACGCCGAGTTGGCGGTCGCCGACGAGCGCTTCTGCTTCCCGCTTCCGTCGAACCTGTCGGACGAGGAGGCGGCACCTCTGCTATGCGCCGGCCTGATCGGCTACCGGGCGCTGCGCCTGGTCGGCGACGCGGAGCGGATCGGCTTCTACGGCTTTGGCGCCTCCGCCCACATCCTCTGTCAGGTAGCCGTCCATCAGGGGCGGCGTGTCTTCGTCTTCACCCGCGAGGGCGACGCCGAGGGGCAGGAGTTCGCCCGCGGCCTCGGCGCCGAGTGGGCGGGCGCCTCCGGTGAGAGTCCGCCGGAGGAGCTCGACGGCGCGATCGTCTTCGCCCCGGTCGGGGCGCTGATGCCGGCGGCGCTGCGGGTCAGCGCCAAGGGTGCGCGGATCATCAGCGCCGGCATCCACATGAGCGACATCCCCTCCTTCCCCTACCAGATCCTCTGGGGAGAGCGGACGCTCGGCTCGGTCGCCAACCTGACGCGCCGCGACGGCGAGGAGTTCCTCGACCTGGCACCACGGGTGCCAGTCCGGACCGAGGTCAAGGTCCACCCGCTCGAGTCCGCAAACGAGGCGCTCAACTCAATCCGCAGCGGCGCCCTACGCGGCGCCGCGGTGTTGCGCATTGCCTGAACCCCAAGCCGCCACGGTGGACGTGCCGGTTGTTAGCCGCCCATATGGGCGGCTAACAACCGGCACGTCCTGTTGGGGTCAGCGGAAGAGGTCCTCGTCTCGGGGGCGGCGCAATGCCGCGGCGCCGGGGCCGTCCTGGGCGGTCACGTAGCGGTCTAGGCCGCGGACGATCGCGGCCGGGACGCGGCTCGCCTTGTCTCGTACTAGATCGGCTGCTGCTGCTGCCTCGTCGGGGATCGCGATCAGGGTTGCCTCCAGCTTGCGGCCGACCGCGTCGGCGCGGCCGCGCCAGTCGTCGAGCGGGGCGATCCCGGCGCAGCCGATCGCCACCTCGGCCTGGCCCAGACGCCAGGCGCGTCCGAAGCTGTCGGAGATGATCACGGCGGGGGCGGTGCCGGCGGCAGCGCGAATGTCCTCGCGGATCCCCCGCGCCGAGGCGTCCGGGTTCTCGGGCAGCAGCGAGACCGTGTCCGCCTCCGGCAGGTTGGAGCTGTCGACCCCGGCATTGGCGCAGACGAAGCCGTGGTGGGTCTCCGTGATCAGCACGCCGCGCTCGGCTCGCAGCACCTCGCGGCTCTCGGCGAGGATCAGCTCGACCAGCGCCGGCTCCCTGCCCAACACCGCGGCGAGGCGGCGGGCCTCGCTGCCGGGGATCACCGAGGAGAGGCGACGGACCCGACCCTCGGCCTTGGAGACGACCTTCTGCGAGACGACGACGACGTCGCCGTCGAGCGGCTCCGCACGGGCGGCGATCTCTGCTCCCACCCGCATGCCCTCCACGAACTCGGGCAGCCCGGTGACCGGAATGACGTGCAGCTCTCCCTCCATGCTCACAGCCCCAGGGCCTTTGCGGTGCGGCCTGCGCGTCCGGGTCGCGCCTCCAGCTCGCGGGTCAGGGCGACGACGTCGGCCGGCGTGTCGAGGTCGAGTGCCAGCGACGCCAGCTCCTCGACCGCGAAGGGAATCCCCGCCGCGCGCGCGGCAGCGACGTGGCGGGCGCAGCTGCCCTCGCCGAAGGCGGGCCGGATCGCCCCGGGCGGAGCCAGGACCAGGGCATTGGTGCCGGTGCCGTGGCGGTCGGGGACGATCGCCACGTAGTTGGAGGGGACGCCGGTGAGGAGGCGATCCAGCTCGCGCGGATCGAGCAGGGGACAGTCGCCGGGGAGCAGGACCGCACAGCTCCCGCCGTGCTCCTCCACGCGGGCGATCCCAGCCAGTGCCGCTCCCGAATGCCCTCCTTCGCCGGGGTCGGGCACGGCCTCCGCGCCGGCGCGGGCGGCAGCCTCGGCTGCCTCGGCCTCGTCGGTGACGACGATCGTCCGCTCGATGGAGCGGGTCTTGCCGATTGCCTCCAGCACGTCGTCCAGCATCGCCGCGACCAGGGCTGCACGACGTTCGTCGTCGATGCCCCCGGCGAGGCGCCGCTTCGCGGCGGCGAAGCGCTTGACGGGCAGTACGGCGGTTGCCCTCATTTACCGGCGAGGCCGGCGGCGTAGTCGAGCACGATGCGCGCCAGCCGGGCGCGGCCGGCGGCGCCGTCCATCAGAGTCGGCGTGGCCAGGGTCGGGATCTCCTCTGGAGCGGGGTCCGGATCTCCCTCGTCGACCACCATCGCGTCGATCAGCCCTGTGTAGAGCGAGGCGACCCCGGCGGCGGTCGAGGGGCGGCCGACGGCCGCCATGAAGCGCTCGGTGGGGCCCTTGACGACCTCGCCGGCGACGAAGGGGCTGACGGCGATGACCGGGGCGGGGGAGGCGGTGATCGCCTCCCGCATGCCAGGCACGGCGAGGATCGGGCCGATGCTGATCACCGGATTGGAGGGGCCGAACACGATCGCGTCGGCACCTCGCAGCGCCTCGGCCACCTCCGGCGTCGGCTCCGCTTCGGCGACCCCCTCCAGCTCGACCCCCTGCACCTCCGGCTGGCCACCGTCGACGATCAGGTACTCCTGCAAGTCGCGCCGTCCGGCAGCGGTCAGCACCTTGGTCCGCACCGGAGCGTCGCTCATCGGCAGCACCCGTGCCTCGACGCCGAGGCCGCGCGCGATCTGCGCCTGGGCGTCGGTCTGCCGGCCGCCCTCCTCGAGGAACTGCCGCCGGTAGAGGCAGGCGGCGAGGTCGCGGTCGGAGAGGCCGAACCAGTCGGGCGCGCCCAACCTGGAGAGTCGCTCGAAGACGGTGAAGGTGTCGTCACGGATCCCCCAGCCGCGCTCGGCGTCGATCTCGCCGCTGAGCCAGTAGGTGACGAGGTCGGGGTCCGGCGAGACGTGGACGCCGAGCACCTCGATGTCGTCAGCCGTGTTGGCGATCACCGCCAGGTCGGCACCGATCTCCTCCTGCATCCCGGCGCCGAGTTTCGCGCCCCCGGTGCCGCCGGCGAGCAGCGCGACCTTCACGCCCAGTGATCTCCGTCTGGGAGCCCGGTAAGCCGGATCCCGGCGTGGGTCTTGTAGCGGACGTTGACCGAGATCAGCAGCGGGGTCAGCTGCTCGATGATCCGCGCCATCTCCAGGGGGCCGGCGTTGACCGCGCGCAGGCCGGGGATCAGCTCGATCAGGGCGGCGACCCTTGCCTTGTCCGCCTTGCGATCGCCGCAGATCAGGACGTCCTCGTCCAGCACCGCGTTGCCGTCGCCGAGGCTGGGGGCGCCGACGGTGTGCAGGGCGGCGACCACGGTGACGCCCTCCGGCACCATCTCCTGCGCCTGCTGCGCCGCCGACCCCTGCCAGACGCCGAGCGAACGGGTCGCTTTGCCGCTCACCGCTGCGGCGAGGGGGACCGTGCAGTCGACCAGGATCTGGCCGGGTCGCAGCGCCTCGCGCAGGTTGTTGAGGTTCTCTGACTGGGCGCGGAAGGGGACGGTCAGGAAGACGATCTCGGCCCGCTTCGCCGCCTCCTCGTTAGTCAGGCCCTCGACCTGGGCGCCGGGAACCGCCTCACGAAGCTTTGCCGCCGCCTCCTCGGCGCGCTCGGCGGAGCGCGAGCCGATCGCGACCGGCCTGCCCGCCTGCGCCCAACGCAACGCCAGTCCGGCGCCGAGGGCGCCGGTGCCGCCGACGATCGGGATCGGTTCAAGCTCGGCCAAGGCCGGCCAGTCTATGCTCCCGTCCGATGAGGCTGGAGGGACGAAAGGCGCTGGTCACCGGTGGAGCCAGCGGGATCGGTGCCGCGATCGCGGCGCGGCTCGCGGCCGAGGGGGCCGAGGTCTGGGTCGGCGACGTCGACACCGAGGGCGCGGCGCGAGTCGCCGGCGAGGCCAACGGCCACGCGATCGAGCTCGACGTCACCGACCTGGAGTCCGCCCACGCGGCGATCGAGGCGGTCGGAACGCCGGACGTCCTCGTCAACAACGCCGGCACCGACGAGTTCGGCTTCTTCACCTACACCACCCCCGAGCAGTGGCAGAAGGTTCTCGCGGTCAACCTCGGTGGGGTCCTCAACTGCACCCACGCTGCGCTGCCCGCGATGCAGCAGGCCGGCTACGGCCGGATCGTCAGCATCTCCTCGGAGGCCGGCCGGGTCGGCTCCAAGGGTTCCGCCGTCTACTCGGCGGCCAAGGGCGGCATCGTCGCCTTCATGAAGGCGATCGCCCGCGAGAACGCTCGCTACGGGATCACCGCCAACGCGATCGCCCCCGGCCCGATCGAGACCCCCCTGCTGATGGGCGCCAAGGAGTTCGGCGAGATCGGCGAGAAGGTGATCGAGACGATGAAAGCGTCGACCCAGATGAAGCGCCTCGGCCAGCCCGACGAGGTGGCCGCCGCGGTCGCCTTTCTGGCCTCGGATGACGCCACCTACGTCACCGGCGAGACCCTGGGCGTAAGTGGCGGCCTGGGCATGGTCTGATGGCTGAGCCCGAGTCGACTCTGGTCCCCGGCCTCGAGCGCAGTGACGAGTTCACAGTCGCGCCCCCTCTTGTCACCGACGTCGGCGGCACCATCGGGGCCGGCGTGCTCTCGACGCCAGGCATGATCGGGATGATGGAGGGCAGCGCCTCGATGCTGGCCTACGAGTACCTGCCGGAGGGACAGGCGACCGTTGGCTTCGAGGTCTGCGTCAAGCACGTGGCGGCAGCCGGAGAGGGCGCGATTTGTCGGACGCGGGTGGCCCTGCGCGAGATCGTCGACGGGCGCAAGCTTCGCTTCGACGTCGAAGTGGCCGAAGGCGAGCGGACGATCGGCGTCGGCACCCACGAGCGGCGGGTGATCGACGCTCTGGCGGGCCCGCCGACGGCGTAGCCTCCGATTTGCATGGATTCCCTGCCGCAGACCGTCCGCATCCGCGAGGTCGGGCCCCGCGACGGCTTCCAAAACGAGCCGGAGACGATCCCGACCACGGAGAAGGTGCGCCTGATCGACCTGCTCTCGAGCAGCGGGCTGACGCGGCTGGAGGTGACCTCGTTCGTGCGGCCCGACGTGATCCCGCAGCTCGCCGACGCCGAGCAGGTGCTGGCCACGGTGCAGCGCCGCGACGGCGTCTCCTTCTCGGTCCTGATCCCCAACGAGCGCGGGCTTGAGCGGGCGCTGTCGCTGCGCAAGCGCTTCGATGAGATCAACGTCTTCGTCTCCGCCTCGGAGACCCACAACCGCAAGAACGTCAACCGCTCGATCGAGGAGTCGCTGGCCGGGCTGGAGCGGACGCTGGCCACCGCCCGCGAGGCCGATCTGCGCTGCGAGGGCGTGATCTCGACCTCCTTCGGCTGCCCCTACGAGGGTGAGGTTCCGCCCGATCACGTCTTCTCCATCGCCGAGCGGCTCGCCGCCGCCGGTTGCGCTGAGGTCGGCTTCGGTGACACCACCGGGATGGCCAACCCACGCCAGGTCCACGAGTTCTTCGCCGCCGCGCGCGAACGGCTCGGCGGGGTCGAGCTGACCGCTCACTTCCATAACACCCGCGGCCAGGGCTTGGCCAACCTGCTGGCGGCTCTGGGAGAGGGTGTCGACTCCTTCGAGTCGAGCTTCGGCGAGCTCGGCGGCTGTCCGGTGCCGCCGGGGGCGACCGGCAACGTCTCGACCGAGGACGTGGTCTCGATGCTGAGCGAGATGGGGATCGAGACCGGCATCGACCTGCCGCTGCTGATCGAGGCGTCGCGCGCCGCCCAGGAGGTCCTGGGGCGGCCGCTGGGGTCGCATGTCCTGCGGGCGGGGCCTGTGGACTGGCTCGGCGGCCAGGTATCCGACTAGGCTGCCGCCGTGACCGATTTCGCCAAGGCGCTTGACGCCGCCCTCGCCGGCGGTCCCCAGCGCCACCACGAGAAGACGGCCGAGCAGGGCAAGCTGCCCGTGCGCGAGCGGGTCGAGCGGTTGGTCGATTCCGGCTCCTTCGCCGAGGAGGCGCTGCTCGCCAACTGGAATCAGGATGGTCTGGGGGCCGACGGAGTCGTCACCGGCTTGGCCACGATCGAGGGCCGCCGCGTCGCGCTGATGGCCAACGACCCGACGGTGAAGGCCGGCTCCTGGGGGCCGAAGACGGTCGAGAAGATCCTCCGCGTCCAGGAACGGGCGTTGAAGCTGCAGGTGCCGATGGTCTACCTGGTCGACTCGGCGGGGGCGCGGATCACCGATCAGGTCCAGATGTTCCCGGGTCGGCGTGGCGCCGGCCGCATCTTCCACAACGAGGTGCGGCTCTCGGGCCAGGTGCCGCAGGTCTGCCTGCTGTTCGGGCCGAGCGCCGCCGGCGGCGCCTACATCCCGGCCTTCTGCGACGTGGTGATCATGCGCGAGGGCAATGCCTCGATGTACCTGGGGTCGCCGCGGATGGCGGAGATGGTGATCGGCGAGAAGGTGACGCTGGAGGAGATGGGCGGGGCAAAGATGCACACCGGCGTCTCCGGCTGCGGCCACTTCCTGGTCAAGAGCGACGAGGAGGCGATCGACCTCGCCAAGCGCTACCTCGCCTACATGCCGGGCAGCTGGCGCGAGGAGCCGCCGGCGGTCGCGGCCGCCAAGCCCGCCTCCGATGCGGCGATCGCCGAGATCCTGCCGGCGGACGAGAACCAGCCCTTCGACATGCGCGAGGTGCTCGACGTCCTGCTCGACGCCGACTCCTTCCTGGAAGTGCACAAGCGCTGGGCGAAAGAGCTGATCGTCGGCTACGGCCGGCTCGACGGCCGCGTCGTCGGCGTCGTCGCCAACCAGCCGCGCCAGAAAGGTGGTGTGCTCTTCGTCGACTCGGCCGACAAGGCGGCGCGCTTCATCCAGACCTGCAACGCCTTCAACGTGCCGCTGCTCTTCCTCGCCGACGTGCCCGGTTTCATGATTGGCACCGCGGTCGAGCGCCAGGGGATCATCCGCCACGGGGCGAAGATGATCAGCGCCGTCTCTGAGGCGACCGTGCCGAAGCTCTCGGTGATCGTCCGCAAGGCCTACGGCGCCGGCCTCTACGCGATGGCTGGGCCTGCCTTCGAGCCCGATTGCTGCATCGCCCTGCCCAGCGCCTCGATCGCCGTGATGGGGCCCGAGGCGGCGATCAACGCCGTCTTCTACAACCAGATCCAGGCGATCGAGGAGGAGGCGGAGCGGCAGGCCTTCGTGGAGCGCAAACGCGAGGAGTACGCGGCCGACATCGACATCCTCCACCTCGCCTCGGAGCTGGTGGTCGACGCCGTCGTCCAGCCCGAGGACCTGCGCTCGGAGCTGATCCGCCGCTTCGCGATGGCGGCCGGCAAGGATCGCTCCTTCGCCGATCGGCGCAACCCGGTCACGCCTGCTTGAGGGGCGCTTAACCCTTCTCGCTACCGTTTCACGGTGGCCCGGAACGTGAAAGCGCCGCTCGCGGCCTGCTTTGCCTGCGCGGTTGCCCTCTTTCTGTTGGTCGTCCTCACCTTTGGCGTTGACGCGACCAGGCACCTGGACTGGCGCCTGTTCCTCAGGCTGGCTGAACACCGGCACTCGAACGGCGGCAGCTTGGCCGGAGCCATCGCCACCCTGGCCGATCCGCTGCCGCTGCTGGGGATGCTCGCCGTCGCCTCTGGCATCGCCCTGGTGCGCGGCCGCCCACGCGACGCTCTCGCGGCGGTGCTCGTCGTCGCCGGCGCCAATGTCACCACCCAACTGCTGAAGGTCCTGTTCGCCCATCCCCGTGTCAGGGCGGCCGTCGGCGGCGATCCTTTTGCGCCGAACACCTTTCCCAGTGGCCACACCACCGCGGCGGCCTCGATCGCGGTCGCCTACGCCTTCGTCGTTCCCGCCGAGCTCCGGGGGCTTGCGCTGACCCTGGGCGCCGCCTTCGCGCTGGCGGTCGGGTGTTCCGTGGTGGTGATCGCCTGGCACTACCCGAGCGATGTCCTCGCCGGCTTCCTCATCGCCGCCGGCTGGGGCTTCGCCGTCCTTGCGGCGATGTGGGCGATTGCGCCCCGCGGCCCGCGAGCCGCGGCCGTCAACCCCGGAGCCCCGCTGCCATCTCCGTGAAGTAGTCGAGCGCGGCCGGGTTGGCGAGCGAGTCGCGGCTGGCCGCCTTCTCTGGGGGCGTGCCCATCAGGATCCGCTTTACCGGCACCTCCAGCACCTTGCCGCTGAGGGTGCGCGGCACCTCGGCGATGACGAAGACCTCGTCGGGGACGTGGCGGGGGGAGCACTGGCCGCGGACGCGGCGGGCGATCTCGCTGCGCAGCTCGTCGTCCAGCTCGGCGCCCTCGCGCAGAACCACGAAGAGCGGCATCCAGCCCTCGGTGCCCGGTCTGGGGATGTCGACCACGAGCGCGTCGACGATCGCGTCGATCCCGAGCACTGCGCGGTAGATCTCGCTCGTCCCCATGCGGATGCCGGAGCGGTTGATGGTCGAGTCGGAGCGGCCGTAGATGACGGCGGTGCCGCGCGAGGTGATTTCGAGCCAGTCGCCGTGGCGCCAGACGCCGGGGTAGTGCTCGAAGTAGCTGGTCCGGTAGCGGCTGCCGTCGGGGTCGCCCCAGAAGAAGACCGGCATCGACGGCATGGGCTCGGTGACGACCAGCTCACCGACCTCGTCGATCACCGAGTTGCCCGCTTCGTCCCAGGCCTCGACGGCGGCGCCGAGCGCCCGCGCCTGCAGCTCGCCCCGGTAGACGGGGAGCAGCGGCGTGCCGCCGACGAACGCCGTGCAGAGGTCGGTGCCGCCGCTGGTCGAGAAGAGCCAGGTCTCGGCGCCGAGCTGCTCGTAGATCCAGTCGAAGCCCTCGGGGGAGAGGGGGGAGCCGGTCGAGCCGACTGCGCCGAGGCGGCTGAGGTCGCGGCCCGCGGCGGGCTCGACCCCCGCCTTCATGCAGGCGGCGACGTAGGAGGCGCTGGTGCCGAACATCGTCACGCCCGCCTTGGCGGCGAGGTCCCAGAGCACGCCCATGTCCGGATG
This sequence comes from uncultured Solirubrobacterales bacterium, assembly GCA_963706605.1. Taxonomy (GTDB): domain Bacteria; phylum Actinomycetota; class Thermoleophilia; order Solirubrobacterales; family 70-9; genus VRUE01. Next base: position 238,099 of record OY970165.1, on the reverse strand, counting down.
GCCGGGGTTGCCGTCGTAGAGCACGATCGCGGCACGGGTCAGCAGTCCCGAGACGAGGAAGTTCCACATCATCCAGCCGGTCGTCGTGAACCAGAAGAGGCGGTCGCCGGGGTGCGCGTCGACGTGGAGGTGGAGCTTCTTCAGGTGCTCGAGCAGGATTCCGCCCTGGCCCTGGACGATCGCCTTCGGCAGGCCGGTGGTGCCGGAGGAGTAGAGGACCCAGAGCGGGTGGTCGAAGGGGACGCGGTCGAAGCTGAGCACGGCGCCCTCGCCGGCGGCGATCAGCTCGTCCCAGCGCGTCGCGTCGCTCAGCCGGGAGAGGTCGGGGTCGGGGTCGAGGTAGGGGAGGACGACGGTGCGTCGCAGGCTCGGCATCGCCGCCTGCAGCTCGGCGACAACATCGCGGCGGTCGAAGTCCTTGCCGCCGTAGCGGTAGCCGTCGACGGCGAAGAGGACCTTGGGCTCGATCTGGGCGAAGCGGTCGATAACGCTGGCGGGGCCGAAGTCCGGCGAGCAGCTGGACCAGACGGCGCCGATCGAGGCGGCGGCGAGGAAGGCGACGATTGCCTCGGGGATGTTCGGCATGTAGGCGACGACGCGATCGCCGCGCTCGACCCCGATCTCGCGCAGGCCGGCGGCGACGGCGGCGACCTGGCCGCGCAGCTCGCCCCAGCTGAGCTGATCCAGCTCGCGCAGCTCGGAGGCGTGTGAGATTGCGAGCTCGGCGTCGTCCACCCCGGCGAAGACATGCTCGGCGTAGTTGAGGCGGGTGCCGGCAAACCACTCGGCCCCCGGCATCTCATGGCTGCCGAGCACGCGGTCGTAGCCGCCGTCAGCCCGCACCTCGAAGAAGTCCCAGATCGAGGACCAGAAGCCCTCGAGGTCGTCGACCGACCAGCGCCAGAGGTCGTCGTAGCTGGCGAAACGCAGGCCCCGCTCGTCCTCCAGCCAGCCCATGTACTCGGTCATCCGCGCCCGCTCGACCAGCCCGGTGGGCGGCTCCCAGAGCTTTTCCGGTGTGCCGGCGGTCACTCGGCCGCGGCGGCGACGCCCGCCTTCGCCTGTTCGCGCTCCAGCTCGTGCGGGTCGTGGGAGCAGAGCAGCGTCACCTCTTCGCCATGGCGGGAGGCCAGCTCGCGCAGGCGCTCTTGGTTCGACTTGCGGGCCCTGTTGTCAGCGGCGTTCAGGTTCTGGAAGAAGCGCAGCCCCGGCGGGCAGTTGGGGGGCGTCTCGACCTCACCATGGTTAAAGTAGGCATCGCCGCAGTGCAGCAACCAGTCGTCGCCCTTGTTCAGCGCCACGCCGCTGTGGCCGAGGGAGTGGCCGGACAGCGGGACCAGCAGCACCTCGGCGTCGACGCCCGGCAGGATGCGGACGCTCTCGAAGCCGAACCAGTCATCGCCGCCCGTCTCGTGTCTGATCCAGCGCGGGTTGTGCTTCCAGTGGGCGTCGAGGTAGCGCAGCTTGTCGCGGAGGCGGGGATGCAGGGCCGCGTCGAGCTCGGTCGAGAGGATGTGGACCTCGGCCTGCGGAAAGTCGGACAGGCCGCCGCTGTGGTCGGGGTCGAGGTGGGTGGTGACGATCTGGCGCACGTCGCCGGCGCCAAAGCCGAGCGCCTCGAGCTGCTTCAGCGCCGTCGTCTCGGTTTTCGGGTCGGCCCCCATCGCGCCGAAGATGGCGCCGAGCTGGCGCGGATTGCGCGCATCCTCCATCCCGAAGCCGGTGTCGACCAGAACCAGCCCGTCACCGGTCTCGATGGCCAGGCAGTGGCAGACGATGAGGCCCCGTTCGCCCAAGCGGCCCTCGCCGTTGATCAGGCTCCTGCCGTGAGGGCAGAGCGACCCGCAGTTGAGGTGATGGATCCTCATCCCGAGGGCCAGTCTAGTGCCGCCACCGTCCCCAGCGTTCGCACTTATGCCCTGTATAGGGCGGCTAACTGCGAACGCGGTTGCGGTCTATGGTTCGCCCAGCGCCGGAGTGGCGGAATTGGCATACGCGATCGGCTCAAAATCGATTGCCCTTACGGGCTTGTGGGTTCGAATCCCACCTCCGGCATCCTGGCGGCGGCGGACCGGCGCGGTTCGGCGTCCTCAGTCGGCCGCATAGCGCTGCTATTCGGCCTCCCTGCGTCCTTGCCCCGCTTGGTCCGGCGCTCGCCAGGACCTAGGCGGGCTGAGGGGCGTCCGGGCTGGGGGACGCCCCGGCGCCGTAGTCCTCGCCGGACCCGATCGGACGCTCCTCCTCGACATGCCAGTCCTGGCTGAAGCCGTAGAAGCAGGCGGCAATCAGGACGAGCTGGACCAAGGCGAGGATCACGACCAGCAGGCCGATAAGCGGCACCGGGATCAGCGCGTCTTCGAAGCCGGCCTTGTCGCGTGCGAACCAGCTATCGGCGCCGACGGCGCAGAAGATCGCCAGGATCATCGATAGGGACGCGGCAACCGGAAGGATGCCGCGGCTCCACCGTCGTCCGACGAGGTAGGCGAAGAAGGCGTAGAGCCCCGCAAAGATCAGGCAGACGATGCCCATGCCACCGCCGCCGCTGAGCAGCGAGAAGCCGGTGATCGTGACAATGGCCGCGATGATGGCCGTGACCAGCATCAGGAAGGCGACCACGAACTTGGTCGTGATCACGTCGGCCTTCTCCCGATTGGGGTGCCAGAGCTCGTAGCCCGGCGTTACCTCTCCTACCGCCACGCCGTCGATCATAGAATCTATGGGCGACGAGGCGGCATTGGCCGCTCGTTAAGCGCCAAGATGACGTTCGCGCGGGCGTGGCGGAATTTGGTATACGCGCCAGGTTTAGGTCCTGGTGGGCTTCGGCCCGTGGGGGTTCAAGTCCCTCCGCCCGCATCGTTTGTTGGCAGCTCCGACCGAGAGTCCCGGCACGAGGCGGCCTGGTTAGCATTGCCCCCCTCGGGGCAGTGGCCCAACTGGCTAAGGCACCGGTCTCCAAAACCGGCGATTCCAGGTTCGAGTCCTGGCTGCCCCGCTCTTGATCCAGCTTCTGGAGCCGGAAAGACCGCTTTGCCAGGGGAATGCAGTGGCGCTGTGTGCCCGGTCTCGAGATCGGATTCTTCGCGCGCCGCAGGCGTGAATTTGCGCAAGCCGAGACTCTTTCATTCCCCCGAAGCTCGTTAGGCCGGTCGCTCCGGCCAGCCCCAGTGGGCACGGTAATCGACCCAGATATATGGACCGGATCGCGCCAAATCGGTCTGACTACTGAACCTCAGCCACGCTATCTTTCCCTTGTGGAGGCGCTTGGCTGGATTGATCACTTGCACCGGGTTCCAGCAGGCGAGCATTTGCTGGCCGTCGCCTCTGGTCGATTACCGGAGCTCGCGGCAGCCTCGTGACCGGTCGAGATGTGCTGTGGAGGAGCCCCTGCCTCATGTCAATGCCATCTACTCCTGGGATCTTCACGGATCAGTGCTAGTGCATGACGTCCACAGCGCCCAGTTCGTGCGCTTTGACCGCGTATCGCGGTGAGCCGACTGACCCCGTTCCCTTGCCAGGAGGCCTGCCCTCTGACGGATATGTCAGGGTGGCCGAGCTGTCGGGCACGGCTTCTGGCGGATGATTGCGCGGATGGGTGGCGAGCAGGAGGGACGCGTTCCGATTTTTGGGCCGGTCGAGAATCCGACGGCCTCAAAAGCGCTGCAGGAACTGCTAGCTGAGCTCGCTCAGCGGCCGAGCCAAGAGGTTCCGCAGGCATTGTTCGCGTTTCCGATCCTGCTGAGCGAGCCTGGCGTCGAGTTGGCGCGCGCCTGCTCCCGACGAAGCGGTGGCGCCCTCGCGACGCTGGTCGATCAGATCGAGCACGTCCGGCGGGTCGTCGAAGAGGATGGCGAAAGCTGGGAACTGGGCAACGGCCCGTTCGAGTCTCTGTTCACGAGCATTGACGTCGAGCTCTCCGTGGAGGCCGCGACGACGATCGCATCGACGCCCGCAGTGCGATCGCAGCTCTCGCTTCCCTATGTCCGGGCGCTTTGCCGTATGGCGCGATCGTTTTGCGCGATGGGCCGGCCGGAGATGGCCGTGAAGCTCCAGCGCCTCGTCCTCGCGGCTACCGACGAGCAGCCGGTCGACGAAGAGGGGTGGGCCTTGCGATCGGAGGTGATCGCGACGGAGTTGAACGTGGTCCGAACCGTCGCCACTACCTCGGAAGATCGCCGTACGATTGATTCTGGTATCGGGCACGCCGAGTGTTTTCTGGAACAGGCGCGCCGGCGAGGCGACCGGCAGGCCCAGGCGATGGCGCTGCACGGCATCGGGCAGACCCTTATCGAGCCTCGTTTGCCGTGGGCCGCGGGCAGCCGCATGGGGATTCTCCGGATGCTGCGGCTGGCCCGGAGCCTGAACGAGCAGCTCATGGACCCTGTCCGACATCTCTCCGCCGACGACGATCAACGCAGCGACGCGGAACTGACGGCGAAAGGGATCGACTGCCTGAACGAGGCTTTCGCCCTCGCCGAAGGCGAGCGACGGGGCCTGATCGCCCACACGCTCGGCAGTCTCGCCGTGCATCCGCACCGCGAAGAGGGCTCGGGCATCGACGAGATCGACGGCGCCTACTTCGCTCGAGTCGTGCTCGAAGAGATCACGGACGAGTCGCTGCGGCGTCTGCGTTTGAATGCATGCTCGATCCTGTCGAACCTCAACGAGCCATGGCCTGCGACCGAGCTGGAGGAGGTCCTGGCGATGACACCGTCGCGGCTCCTGAGCGCCGTGGAAGCCGCCGAGGCCGCCCAGATGATCGTGCTGGCCGATTCCCTCTCCAAGATGGAGGCGCAGGAGGCCGCTGCCCTGCGACTCGCGGTCGGCTGCTATGACCGGCTACGAGAGTCGACCGACGATGAGCTGTGGCTGCAGGTCCTCAGGATGATGATCATGCCGCTGACGACGGTGGATCCGAACGTCCGGCTTACAGAGGATGAAAGCGCCGCCGGGCAGCGGGCGCGTGAGCTTCTGAGCCGCTCTTTCGACACGGAGGAACGTCCCGCATCCGTCGAGGCGGCAAAGACCGTGTTCGCGAAACTGAAGCCGGGGGAGAAGACCAGCGAGGACGAGTTGAAAGACGCCACCGCACTCGCCCGCGCGAGCGTCAGGCAGGCGCCCCGCGGCCAAGTTCCCTCGCTGCTCGCCCTTGACGAGGGGTTGGCACTTGAGCTTCCCCGCGCATACCGTGACTCCCTGCTCTACAGCCGGGCATCCCTGCAGGGCGACATCGCGGTGGCGCGGCATTACCAAGGCGATGTCGAGGGAGCGGTCGCCGACATCATCGAGTCGGCGGAATACTGGAGCCGTCTGGGGGCGCTCGAAGCCGCCGGAGAGGCTGTGCAGATTTTCGGTCGGATTGCGATGGTCGAACCGACGACCAGGGACCTCAAGGCGATGGTCGCGGCGCTCGGGCCGGCGGGTCTTCGCCTCGAATCTCTGCTGGGTCATGGCGGTCAGGAGGTCATGACTAGCACCTGGGGGCCGATCGTGAGAGCTCTCTTGGAGATCGTGATGGAGACCCAGTCCGATCCCGAGGTGGGGATTCTCCACACGGTGGTGAGCGCCGGCAGGCATTCGACCCGGCGCCGCTCCCGCGCACCCGTGGCTCCGATCAGCTTCGACGAGACGTTGAAGGCCGCACAGGGTTTCATCGACGAGGTTCGATCGCCCTCGGCGGCGCGCGAGGCGCTGATCGATGCGGACACCGAGCAGATGTCGCTCGAGGTTGCGGCGTGTTCGAGATACGTGCAGCGTCCGCCGGTGTCGGCGGCCTTCGACCCCGCGACCGAAAGCGACAATCTCAAGCGCTACTTCGACTGGGAGTTCTGCTCGGCCGAACTGGCCGGGAAGGCGGCGGCACCGACGGAACCGGACCCTGACCTCGCCTCTCTCGGCAGCGCTGGCGTGCTCGTCGAGGGATTCCTCACCGCCCACCAATCGAAGCCTACGATTCTCGCGGCCGTCTCGACCGACGTCGGGCTGCAGACCGTGATGCCGCTGATCCCGAACGGCCTCGAAGGCGTGGTCGTCGAGGTCGCGGGACAGCTCGACGTGATCGAACCCCTGCAGACGATCGCCATGCAGGCTCGATTGGCGGCACAGCAGCACTCGGGCCCGCGCGAGGTCACGGCGGAGGCAGCCGAAACCCTCTCGATCAACTGGCTGCTCGGCGACTCGGCCGATTCGACGCTGGCGACGCTCGCCGAGCAAGGAAAGCGCCGGCTCTACGTCGTCGCACCCGACGCGTTCGCGTTTGCCCCGCTCCACCTCTCGGGAGCGGCCGGCCACCCGCTGGCCGAGCGCTGGCAGATCTCCTACCTCCCCGATGCATCTTGGCTTCGACCCGCCGCGCCGAGCGGGCGGCAGGAGTCATTGGGCGCCCTCGGCCTGGACTTTGCCGGTCTTGAGCTGCCCACGCTGGAGGACGCAGTAGCCGAGGCAGAGGAGATCGCGGCGACCTTCGGCGGGAGCGCCCTCCTCAATCGAGAGGCGACGGTTCAGGTGGCCCGTGAGACTTTGACCGACTGCACGATCATTCACTTCGCCACGCACGGAGCCTTCGATCCCGCTGCTCCGTCTTTCCAGCGCCTCTACCTCAGTGACGGGAACGAGGGGGCGGCCCACCTGTTCGCTAGCGATCTGTACGACCTCGACCTTCGCCACGTTCGCCTGGTCACGCTGGGCGCCTGTGAGACCGCGCTTGGCCGGGTCGACGTCGGCGGCAATCAGCGAGGGTTCGTCGGCGCGCTCTTTCAGCGCGGGGTAAAGACGGTCGTCGCTGCACTCTGGCGGGTGGACTCCGGCTGCTCCCGTCTGTTCTTCACTGAGCTCTACCGGCATCTCGCGGCCGGCTCCGACTGTCACCTCGCGTTCTCGGCCGCACAGGCATGCGCCCGAGCGAGCTATCGCAGCTATCGTCAGTGGGGCGCGTTCGTCCTGATCGGGGGTGTCGGTGATTGAGCTGAGAGTCGAGAAGCTCGACGAGCTCGACACGCATCTGATCGCGAGCAGCGAGACGGCCCGCGGTCCGCTCTCGTTCTCCGATCCGGAGTCCAAGATCAGCGTGGGCCGGCCGACGATTGTCGAGATTCGGCCGGATCAGATGCCGGACCTCCTGCCGCCCGGCGCCGCTGCCGATCGAGCACGATTTGCCCTGTTGCGTCTGGCGATCTCGATCTGGCCTGCCACCGAGGAGTGGCTCGAGCGCGTCTGGGTCAGTGTCTCGCTCGACTCGAGCCTTGATTCCGCGCCTGCGCTGTGGTCGATGATCCCCGACCACGCATCGAGCACGGTAAGCGTTGACGACACGCTGACGCTTGGTGCGAGCTTCAAGTTCCTCGGAGCCAAGCGCGAAAACAAGCGCAGCCGAGAGGAGAGTTTGGTCTCGTTGACCACCTTTGGGCTGATGGAGAGCGAAGGGGGCTGGGAGTTGTCTCGGATACCCGGCGAGGTGTTGCGCGGAAACTATGAGTTCGTGGCCGTGATCAGAGCCGACGAGACCGCCGAGATCCGCGGTGTCGCTCAGTACGACGCGACCGTCGGTCGCCGCCGCTTCGGAGTTATCTCTGCCAGCTGCGACGTGTCAGACAATGGCGGTGCCCGCTTCTCTCTGGAAGCGCCTTCGGCTGGGGGATCTCCTCTCGGTTGACCGCGACTGAAGGCCTTGGCGCAGGAGTCTGCATGAGGCAATCGTCAGCACGGTCATTTTTCGCGGTCGTTGAGTGATGCGCTTGGCATTCCCCTGGAGCAATACCGGGCTTTTTTGGCTCTGCAGAGCTGGATATGTCGCCAGGCACCGGTCTCCAAAACCCGGCGATTCCAGGTTCGAGTCCTGGCTGCCCCGCTCTTGATCCAGCTTCTGGAGCCACGCTGGACCGCCCGGGCGGTGACGGATCCGCCGATGGCTAACGTAGGGTCAGCGCCAGAAGATGGTTACGAGGAGATCTGGATGAAAAATACGCGCTACGTGAAGAAGGCCCCCGGCGGAAGAGGCTGGGATGTCGTCAGGGAGGGCCATAGGCGTGCGACCGCGCACGGCGCCACGAAGGCTGACGCCGTCAAAACCGCGCGAGAGCTGACTCGCCAGGAAGGCGGAGGCGAGATACGGATTCTGAATCGCACCGGCAAGGTTGTCGATGCGAGCAAGGTTTCGCGGCCACGAAAGCGGGCCGCGGCGTAGCCCTAAGGATTCCCCGCAACCGCCAGGGCGGGATTGCCCAGCGGATGTGAGGTCGCGTCGAAAAAGAGCAGGGAACTCGCCTCAAGGCGCCCCGAGATGTCGACTTGCTTCGCCAAGAGCTCTTTCCTGGACGCGGGAAGCATCGAGATCGCAACCGGTCGGTCGGGATTCTCGCTCAATGCCTCGGCTAGATGGGAGTCGTGCTCGCTCAGGCTGCTGCCGAACACGACAAGGGGGAGGGCACGTCCCCTTAATCGCTCAAGAGCATGTGAGAGATAGACGTTGTCCTCGATGGCGGCGAGCTTGTCAGCGGCGGAGCCCTCGGTGACGAGGAGGGGCCGTGCCTCAGGATCGCCCGTGATCGGCTTTCCAAATTGGTCGAGGATGGTGTCGAGGTCGGTTTGTCTCAACTTCCAGGTGGCGCCTGAGCTGCCCGCGACCAGATGAAGTGCCCCGTGGAGGAAGTAGACCGGAATCCGGTTGACAGGGACGCTGGCTCTGGCGGGGTCGAACTCACAGCGGCCTCGATAGCGGAAGTGGTCCATGAACGGCTCGAATCCCGCCGCCGCCATCGCCCAGTAGACGAGCAGGTCGTAGCTCGTCGTGAATACCCACTCGAACTGCCTCATCGTGTCGCTGATTATTTTGCGGGTTGCCGGCGGGACGCGATTGAGCTTGAGGTGAACCTCCCGAACAGCTTGGACGAGTGCCAGCTGGATGTTGCGATATCGCTCGAGCAAGGGTTTTGTGTCGAGGCCAACAGCGTTGTTGACCCTGATCGCAGTTAGAAGATCGGCGAGCACCCGCTCGAAGTTCGGGGTAGAGGAAAACAGCCTTAGATCCTGTGCCGAGAGATCGCCGAACTTTGCACGGTCATACAGCTTGCGATACCCAAACGGCTCCCAAATATTGATGCTCATCCCGTTGCCGAGCAACAGGGTGTCCCACTTGTGCGAAGTGGCGATGTCGCTCCACTCGAAGAGCGTCCCGTCGGGCTCCCCTGCCATGGGGAGTATTTAGCAGTCCGAGCGGCTGCGGCTCTCATCTGTGGTTAAACGTCGTATCCGACACTGCCGCGCCATGAACCCCGCTCAGACGTACCCAGCTGCCGCGCCATCCTCCAGCGGCTCCGCCAGGTGGTGGGCCCGCCAGATGCTCAACAAGGTGCCTGAGATCACCGTCTACTTCTGGGTGATCAAGGTGCTCTGCACGACGGTGGGGGAGACCTTCGCCGACAACCTCAATGAAAACCTCGGTCTCGGCCTGACCAACACCAGCTACATCATGGCCGCGCTTCTGGCTGTCGTCCTGGTGTTCCAGTTCAGGGCTCGCCGGTACGTGCCCGGCATCTACTGGTTGGCGGTGGTTCTGATCAGCGTTGTCGGCACCCTTGTCAGCGACAATCTGGTCGACAACCTCGGCGTCACCCTGGAAACGACGACGATCGCCTTCGGCGCGATCCTGATCTTCGTGTTCGCCGCTTGGTACGCGGTCGAGCGCACGCTGTCGGTCCACACCATCTTCACGACCAGGCGCGAGGCGTTCTACTGGTTGGCGATCCTCTTCACCTTCGCCCTCGGCACCTCCGCCGGTGACTTCCTCGCCGAGCGGCTCGAACTCGGCTATCTCGCCGCGCTCGGCATCTTCGCCGGCGGGATCATCGTGGTCGCCATCCTTCATTTCGGCCTGCGGATGAACGCGATCCTCTCCTTCTGGCTCGCCTACATCCTCACCCGCCCGCTTGGGGCCTCGATCGGCGACTACCTCGCTTCGCCGACCGGAGAAGGCGGCCTTGGCCTCGGCACCAACCTGACCAGCATCATCTTCCTCAGCGCCATCCTCGCGCTGGTCGTCTTCCTGGCGGTCTCCAAGCGCGACGTGATCCGCTCCGGACCGCTCGCTGCGGTCCGTGACCTCTCTGGCGAGGAGAGCCCGGCGGTCCTCGTCGTGCTGAACAAGGTCGAGGCGACCGCGTCGTTGATCGAGGCCGTGCGGCGGCGGGCGGCGACGGGCGCGGCACGGTTCTTCGTCCTCGTGCCGAACCCCGACCATCTCGGCTTCGATCGCAACAGCCCGGACACCAAAGACGGCGAAGAGCTGCTGGCGACGGCCCTATCGCAACTCGAAGCGCCGGCGGGTGGCGCGCTCGCCGGCAGGGTCGCCAACAGCCCCAACGCCTACGACGACATAGTCGAAGAGCTGGAGGGGAGGTCCTACAGGGAGATCATCCTGGAGACCCCGCCCAGTCACATTTCCCACTGGCTTCATCTCGATCTCCCGCATCGGATCTCCGAGCTCGGCTACCCGACCGAGACCGTCGCCGCGGCCATGGCCTAGCCTACTTAGCTGCGGAGGGAGTTCTCAGCTCCGGACGAAAGCCGGCATTCTCATCTGGCGTTCATCTTCTTTGGGAACGTTGTGGTCGATGAACGTGCTGGTTGCAGAGGATGAGGTGAAGATGGCGGCGCTGATCCGGCGCGGCCTGAAGGAGCAGGGCCTGACCGTTGACGTCGCCGGCACGGGGGAGGATGCGATCGCCATGGCGCGTTCGTCCTCCTATGACGCGATCGTCCTCGACGTGGCTCTGCCGGGGATCGACGGCTTTGAAACCTGCCGTCAGCTTCGCGTCGAGGGCAACTGGGCACCGGTCCTGCTGCTGACCGCCCGCGGGGCGCTGGAGGATCGGGTCGCCGGTCTCGACGGCGGCGCCGACGACTACCTGACCAAGCCCTTCTCCTTCGCTGAGCTGCTGGCGCGGCTGCGGGCGCTGGCGCGGCGCGGCCAGGCCGAGCGTCCCTCGGTCATCGAGGTCGGCGACCTCCGGCTCGATCCCGCCACTCGCCAGGTCTGGCGCGGTGGGACCGAGATCGAGCTCTCGGCCAAGGAGTTCATCCTGCTTGAGACGTTCATGCGCAGTCCCGGCCACGTGTTGACCCGGACGCAGTTGCTTGACCAGGCCTGGGAGTACGACTTCGAGCACCGATCGAACGTGATCGAGGTCTACGTCCGCTACCTGCGCCGCAAGATCGACGTGCCCTTCGGGATGAGGTCGATCGAGACCATCCGCGGGGCGGGCTACCGATTGCGAAAGGATGGGGGCCGCTGAGCCACCTCTCGATCCGCCTCCGAGTCACGTTTGTCTTCGTCGCTGTGATGGCGCTGGTCCTGGGCGCCACCGGCGTCTTCATATATCTGCGCTTTTCCTCCGAGCTCGACGCGACGATCAACTCCGGCCTGCACTCGCGGGCGGGTGACGTCGCCGCCTTGGTCAGGGAGGCCGATTCCGGCTTGCGGGAAGGTCGAAGCAACCTGGTCGGGCGGGGGGAGAGCTTCGCCCAGGTTCTCGACTCCTCCGGTCGCGTGGCGGACTCTTCTGCCGCGATCGGCGCCCACGTCCTGCTCACCCCCGAAGAGCTGCACCGGGCCCTGCGTGGGCCGATCACCCTCAACCGTGGTTCGCTGCCGGGATTGGAAGAGGACTCACGGCTGCTCGCGGTCCCGATCAGCGAGCGGGGAGCGAAGCAGGTCGTCGTGGTGGGCACCTCAACCGAGGCCCGCGAAGAGGCGCTCAAGGATCTCGCACAGCTTCTCTTCCTTGGCGGCCCCGTCGCCCTGCTTCTCGCGTCCTTCGCCGCCTACTGGGTTGCCGCCGCGGCGCTGCGGCCGGTCGATGCGATGCGCTCCCAGGCAGCGGAGATCTCAGCTGCGCGGCCGGACAAGCGCCTGCCCGTTCCGGCCAGCGGAGACGAGATCGCCAGGCTGGGCACGACGCTGAACGAAATGCTCGAACGGTTGGGCGAGGCGCTGGAGCATGAGCGCAGCTTCGTCGCCGATGCCAGCCACGAGCTGCGGACCCCGCTCGCCATCCTGCGGACCGAGTTGGAGCTTGCCCTCGCGAAGGGGCGCTCGCCGCAGGAGCTGCACGCCGCGTTGGCCTCGGCCGCCGAGGAGACGGACCGCCTGACCCAGCTCTCAGAAGACCTCCTGACGATCGCCCAGACCGAGCGGGGAGACCTTCCCCTGCGGCTGCGCCGGGTGCGGCTGGCGGAGGTCTACGAAGGCGTCGCGCGGCGGTTCGCGCGTCGCGCCGGTGAAGAAGGGAGGTCGATCGAGGTCGACGCGGCGCACGCGCCCATGCTCGATGCCGACGGTCTGCGGCTCGACCAGGCGATCGGCAGCATGGTCGACAACGCGTTGCGCTACGGCGCGGGGACGATCGAGCTGCGGACCCGTATTGACGATCAGGCCGTCGAGGTCCACGTGCTGGACGGCGGCAGCGGCTTCCCGCCGGAGTTCCTCGCCCAGGCCTTCGAGCGTTTCAGTCGGGCTCCCTCGAGCCGGCGCGCCGGCGGCAGCGGCCTCGGCCTCTCGATCGTTCGCACCGTAGCCCGCGCCCACGGAGGGGAGGCGCGGGCGGCAAACCGCGAAGGGGGAGGCGCCGACGTATGGCTGACCCTGCCTTCGGTTTCCCGCCAATTCTCATCTGGCGTTAATGAAAGGCGCAAATGATCGGCGCCGTGCACCCGATCTCCTACTTCCAAGCCATCGTCCTCGGTCTGATTCAGGGATTTGCCGAGCCCTTCCCGATCTCCAGCCTTGGGCACGCCGTGATCATCCCCAAGGCGTTCGGTTGGAACATCCATCAGAACGACGACTACTTCCTCGCCTTCCTGGTGGCAACCCATTGCGCCACGGCGCTGGTCCTCTTTTTCTTCTTCCTCGAAGACTGGAAGCGGATCCTCTCCGGCCTACGGCGCTCGCTTCGCGCTCGCCGCATCGAGGACGGCGACAGTGACGCTCGGCTCGGTTGGCTGCTGGTGATCGGCACCGTCCCGGCGGGCATCCTCGGTTTGCTGCTGGAGCACTCGCTGCGAACCGTTTTCGCCTCGCCCGAGGCCGCGGCGATCTTCCTCGTCCTGAACGGCATCCTCCTGCTTGCCTTCGAGAGCCTGCGCCGCAACAGGCCAACCCGCGGCGACGGCGAGGGCGACTCCGACCCCCGTATCGCCAGGATGAGCTTTCGCCAGGCGGCGGCGATCGGCACCGCACAGGCGGCGGCGCTGATCCCGGGCATCTCGCGCTCGGGGATCACCATGGGTGGCGGCCTGATCGTCGGTCTCTCCAACGAGGACGCCGCCCGCTTTGCCTTCCTGTTGGCGACCCCGATCATCGGCGCCGCGGGGGTCCTCAAGCTGCCCGAGCTGCTCGGTTCCGCCGGCGACGGCGTCCGCGGTCAGGCTCTGGTCGGCGCTCTTGCCGCCGCCCTGACCACCTACATCGCGGTCAAGTTCCTGCTGCGGTTTTTCCAGACCAACCGCCTGACGCCGTTCGGCATCTACTGCATCGTCGCCGGCCTGATCTTCACCGTCGCCTTCGCCCTTTGAGCTCTCATCTCCGATTTAGGCTCTCGGCCTAGCCTGCCGCGCGCTCGTTGCCCCAGCCGCCCTTGGATTCCCAGCCCGATACCCGCGCCGCCACCGACGTTCCTCTGCGCGAGGGAATGAGGGTTCGGCAATTCCGCTCCGGTGGGACCCGGAAGCACTACTCGAAGGTGCCTGAAGTGACGGCCTTCTTCTGGATCGTCAAGGCGCTGACGACGGGAATGGGGGAGTCGACGTCGGACTTCCTCGTCCACAAGCTCGTGCCGGAGATCGCCGTCGTTCTCGGCGGTATCGCCTTCGTCGTCGCGCTCTACCTGCAGTTCTCCAGCGATCGCTACGTCCCCTGGCGCTACTGGCTGGCGGTGGCGATGGTCGGGGTCTTCGGCACGATGTGCGCCGACGTCCTCCACGTCGGCCTCGGTGTTCCCTACATCGCCTCGACGGTCTTCTACGCGATTGTCCTCGCGGTGGTCTTCAGGACGTGGTACCGCATGGAGGGAACCCTCTCGATCCACAGCATCACGACCGAGCGGCGTGAGCTCTTCTACTGGGCGGCGGTGTTGGCGACCTTCGCCCTCGGCACCGCCGCCGGCGACCTGACCGCCGTTACCTTCGGCCTCGGCTTCTTCGCCTCCGGCTTGCTTTTCGCCGCGATCATCGCGGTGCCCGCGATCGGCTACTTCCGCTTCGGCATGAACTCGATCCTGGCCTTCTGGTTCGCCTACGTGGTGACCAGGCCGCTCGGCGCTTCCTTCGCCGACTGGCTGGCGGTCTCCTCGGCACGGGGCGGCCTCGCGATCGGCACCGGCCTGGTCAGCTTCGTGCTGGCGGCGATGATCGCCGCCTTCGTCTGGTTCCTGGCCGCGACCGGCGCCGACACCCCAGACGATCAGCGCAGCCCGCGCGAACACCGGTTTTCCTCGTCCGGCAGCGAGATCCCGACCTGAGCTCCCCGGCCGGCGGTCTGGGAACATCCCGCGGGTGCCGGAGGAGGAGCGACGCGAGAGCGAGGAGCGGGACGATCTGGCGGAGCTGCGGCGGCGGGCTGCGCTGACGGAGGACGAGGCGCGGCCCGATGCGGTGCGGCGGCGCCATGAGGGAGGCGGGCGGACCGCCCGCGAGAACATCGCCGACCTCGTCGATCCCGGGTCCTTCGTCGAGTACGGCCGCTTTGCGATCGCCGCCCAGCGCGGTCGTCGCGAGGTTGACGATCTGATCGCGCGGACGCCGGCCGACGGTTTGGTGGGGGGGACGGCACGGATCAACGGCGATCTCTTCGGCGCGGACAGCGCCTGCGCGGTCCTCTCCTACGACTACACCGTGCTGGCGGGGACGCAGGGGGCGCTTGGCCACCGCAAGAAGGACCGGCTCTTCGAGCTGATCGAGCGGATGCGTCTGCCGGCCGTCCTCTTCGCGGAGGGCGGTGGTGGCCGGCCGGGCGACACCGACTACCCGGTCGTCTCCGCCCTCGACACGCGCGCCTTCGCGCTCTGGGCCCGCCTCTCGGGTCTGGTGCCGCGCGTCGCCGTGGTGGCGGGGCGCTGCTTCGCCGGCAACGCGGTGCTCGCCGGCTGCTCGGACCTGATCGTGGCGACGGAGAACATCTCGCTCGGCATGGGTGGGCCGGCGATGATCGAGGGCGGTGGGCTGGGCAAGGTCGATCCCGACGAGGTCGGCCCGCTGGAGATGCAGGAGCGCAACGGGGTGGTCGACCTCGCCGTCGCCGACGAGGAGGCCGCCACCGAAAGCGCGAAGCGGCTGCTCGCTTACTTCCAGGGTTCGACCCCGCCAGGCCCCGAGCCCGACCAGGGCCTGCTCCGCGACCTTGTGCCAGAGCGTGAGCGGCGCGCCTATCCGGTCCAGCCTGTGATCGAGACGCTCGCCGACCAGGGGTCGGTCACCTTCCTGCGCGAGCGCTTTGCCCCGGAGATGGTGACGGCGCTGGGCCGCGTCGAGGGGCGCGCCGTCGGCTTCATCGCCAACGACACCCGTCACATGGCCGGCGCGATCACCAGCGACGCCGCTGACAAGGCCGCCCGCTTCATGCAGCTCTGCGACTCGTTCGGCCTGCCGGTCGTCTCCCTCGTCGACACGCCCGGGATGATGGTCGGCCCCGAGGCCGAGGCGACCGGCCTCGTGCGCCACGCCTCGCGGCTGCTGCTCGCCGGCGCGGCGCTCCGCGTGCCCCTCGTCGCGGTCATCCTGCGCCGCGGCTACGGGCTCGGCGCGCAGGCGATGGTGGGGGGCAGCCTGCACGAGCCGCTGCTGACCGTCGCCTGGCCGACCGCGCACCTCGGGCCGATGGGGCTGGAGGGCGCGGTGAAGTTGGCGCTGCGCAAGGAGCTCGACGCGATCGAGGACGAGGAGGAGCGGGCGCAGCGGGTGCGCGACCTCACCGCGGCGGCGGAGCGCAACGCGAAGGCGCTCAACGCCGCCATGCTCTTCGAGCTCGACGACGTGGTCGACCCGGCGCAGACCCGCTCGCTGATCGCCTCGACCCTGGGTGCCGCGGCGCCGCGGGCCGATCCGGGTCCCGCTCGCCGCTTCGTCGACGCTTGGTAGCTCAGCTCGCTGTCGGTTGCAGGTGCCGGCGCAGAAAGGCGACCTCGTCAGCGACGACCGCCTCGTGCTCCGGCCCGTCGTAGATGTCGAAGTGGTCGACGCCGGGGTAGGTGCGCAGCTCGCCGAACGGGGCGCGACGCGCGGCGTCGATCGCAGGACCCGGCCTGGCGACGCGGTCCGCCTCGCCGACGCAGACCAGCCAGGGGCAGTGCAGGGTCGCGGCGTGGCGCGCTGGCCGATACGGGCGGCCGAGCAGCCAGCGGGTCGACGCTCGGTTCCGCCAGCGTGAGTCCTCGCCGATCGCGACCACATGGCGCCACCCTGCCTCGCCGCCGGGGGAGTTGATCAGGGCGGCCTCGTCCGGTTGCCCGACGGCCGGCAGGTGGCGACCCAGGGCGACGGCAAGGGCCGCTTGCGCCATCACCCGCGGCGGCGGTCGGTGAGCCTGTCGCAGGGTGTCGAGAAACGGGACCTGGCTGACCGCGGCGGCCACCCGCCGATCGTCCGCGGCGGCGGCCAGCGAGTTGCCGCCGCCCATCGAGGAACCGAAGGTCGCCACCCGCTCGGGGTCGGTGCCGGGCAGCGAGCGGGCGAACGCGATCGCCGCGCGCCAATCGTCGAGCTGGCGGGCGGGGTGGAAGAGGTCCGGCTCGCCGCCGCTGTCGCCGAAGCCGCGGTGGTCGAAGACGAGCGCGGTGACGCCGGCCTCCGCGAAGCGCTCGGCGAAGGGCCCGAGGCCGTCGCGGCGCGTCCCGGAGAGGCCGTGCCCCATGACGATGATCGGCGCCGGCGCAGCATTGCTGCGCGCCGGGTAGAGCCAGGCAGCGCAGCGGTCTCCGTCGAGCTGGAAGGTGAGGTCGCGGCGCTCCATCATGCAATCAACGCCCGGCCGCGCCGAAATGTGAGACGCCCGCCGACGTGCCGGTGCTCTGGGGTCATATAGGGCATCGTTCCACCGGCACGTCCCGTGGTGCTCAGCGGCGCGTCGGTTCGAGGCCGATCAGCTCGTAGTAGCCGATCGCGAAGAGGCGGCGACCGTCGGAGACAACCGGCGTATAGCCGGCCTGGCGCAGCGAGAAGGTCTTGCGGTGGGTGCGGACGTCGATCCCGATCGCCTCGCGGGTCTTGAAGCTCGAGGTGTAGACGGTGTGGCCGATCACGACCGCGGTTCCGGGAACCGGCCCGCCGACGTCATAGCGCCAGCGCTGCTTGCCGCTGAGCGCGTCGAGTGCGTAGAAATGCTCGTCGTAGCCGCCGATGTAGACGCTTGGCGGGGTGCCGGGGACGTGGGCGACGGCGGGCGAGCCGTAGATGTAGTTGTGAGTCGGGAAGAACCAACTGACCTTGCCGGTCTTTTCGTCGAAGGCGTAGACGGTGCCGTCGTCGCGCGCCGCGTAGACGCGGCCGAAGGCGACGGCGGGCGAGGAGTAGAAGCCCCCGTCCCCGAACGGCGGCACCTTGCTCGTGTTGGTCCGCCAGCGGAGCTTGCCGCTGCCCGCGTCCAGGCAGAACATCGCCGCCTGGTAGTCGGCGACGTAGACGCGGCCGTCGTGGTAGCTGGGACTCGCTTTGATCGCGCCGGGCGAGTTGAACCGCCAGCGGATCGCGCCGTCGGAGGCGCGGAGGGCGACCAGGTCGGTTTCATCGTCGCCGAGGTAGAGGGTGCCGCCGACCGCCAGCGGTGAGGATTCCAGGTGGGCGTGGAGGTTGCGCTTCCAGTCCTGTTTCCCCGTCGTCGCGTCGAGCGCGACGAGATCGCCATTGAGGTAGGCGAAGTAGGCGCGACCCCGGTGGTACACGGGCGCCGTGACGTCGGTTGGCGGGCCGGACAGGCGCCGGTCGACGACCCGTTCCCAGAGGGTCTTGCGGTCGCTCAGCCGCACCGCCCGGGCGTTGCCGTACTTGTTGACGACGTAGGCGACGCCGCCGGCAACCGCCGGCGGAAACTCGATCAGCGCGTGCGTGTTGATCGACCACGCTTCCCGCAGCGGCGGGTCGAGGTTGCGGCCTTCGTCGGGCAGGTAGTGGGTGCGCTCTGGGACCCGGCCGAACAGCGGCCAACTGACCAGCGGCGTGCCCTTGTCCTGCGCTCCGTCGCTCGACCCGCACCCGGCGACGGCGAGAACCGCAAGCCCGGCAAGGAGGCGGGGGAGTGCGCGGAGGGCTGCGGACTTCCGATCCATCGACCGATGGGATATCGGCACGAGCGGGCGGGCCTGTAGGCCTGCGCTGCCGATCGGACGAGCCGACCGTCGTCAAAGCGGCGGACGAGAATCGAACTCGCGTCATCAGCTTGGAAGGCTGAGGCTCTACCGTTGAGCTACCGCCGCGCGTGCGAGTCGCTTTGCGCGCGATCCGCAACCGCGGGACAGTTTGCCCGAAAACGCGCTCCGGGGGCGGCATGGACCCCCCGCGTCAGAGGTCATTCACCGCCGCCGGCCGAATCCGTCAAAATGAGGAAGCAGCCACGGGGAGTGGCGCAGTCTGGTAGCGCACTCGGCTGGGGGCCGAGCGGTCGCAGGTTCAAATCCTGTCTCCCCGATTAGCAAGTCCTATGAGAGCGCTTCGATAGCCCGGCTTCGCGCCAAGCGCGGCTCAAGCAGATTCGCGAGGTCGCTGTAAAGAGCCTCCACGGAGGACAGGGTCGTCTCGGCCGCAAGCCCTGCAAGCAGCTCCTCGTAGGCTTTTTCACCGCGGCGATCCGCTCGCTCCGGGGGTGCCGGCGGGAGCTCGGCTGCTGGCCGCCAGCGCCACTCGAATTCGTGGTTTGGGCCGTCAGAACGAACGTTTACGAAGTGCAGCATCAGCGCCTCAGCCCATTGATGATGGGCACGGTTCCTGGCGAACCGGATACCTCGTGCGATGGCCACGTCACCACTCCATCGCTCGAGCCATTTTGACCCGAGCGGTACGCCATCCGGGGCCCAGTGCTTGCCACATCTTTCGTCCAAGGCCACAGCCCAGTTCAAGGACTCGAAAAGAGCGACGATCCCCGGCTCGGGGTCCATCGTTGCGGCCGCGATGCGGAAACGATCGACAGCCTCACGGTAACCGCGAAGCATGATCCGGAAGGTGATGATCGGTTCCTCGTAGGGACGCACTCGGCCGAGGATGCCACGTCGGTTAGGTGGGCGCCACTCTCGGTGCCGCCAGATGCGGGCTCCTATGTCGCGATTGGCTGTCCGCAAAGCCGGATTGAGCACTGTTATCACGGTCGTCGAGCTTCGCGGCAGCGAGGGCGTTCGCCATCGCTGTCCTATTCGTCTTCGTACTCCTGCCCCAGCGACTGCAGGAAGTCGTCGTGGTAATCACCGAGGTCGACGTCGAAGGTCTCGACCGGGTCAGGGTAGTCGCGCAGCGGTACCGGATCGCCGAGGCCGGCATCGGTCAACTGAGCGAGGCCGCTCAGTTGCAACTCGCAGACAGGGCACTCAAGCTGGGTCGGCAGCGCCACGTCGGTCTGCACGAGTTGGCCATCCTCGTCAACCCTGGGGGTACCGGAGCGCACCACTTCGCCGCGGAGCGCGACCTTGGTACTGCACCCAGGGCAGGGCACCTCGCGGAGAACCCGTGGCCCGCCTCCTCCCCCCAGGGGTCCGTGTCCGGTATCGAGCAGTTCCATTTTGGCTTCGTTTTCGCGCTCAGCCCGTGCTGGTGCCGAGAGCTTCGCGGCGACCTTTCCGGCTTCGTTGATCGCCGCCCGCACTTCCTTGTGCACCGATGCTGCGTCCTTGGCGATCAGCCGCTCAGCCTGCTCTGCCTCTTCTGAGCCGAATAGCTGCGCGAGGTCGACTTCGAGATGAGCGGCCAGCACTTTGCAGGTAGCGAAGACGCGCCCAAGCCAGCCTGATTCAAGGTTGGTCATCGCGGCGGCCGCGGTGTGGAGCTCGGCGTTGCGGCGTCGCCTTGCCTCGTGACACACCACTGCCTCGCCTTTACCGAAGCCTTGGACGAATTTTTCGCATAGCCCAATTACCGTCTCCGCTTGAGCTGAGACCAGCCCAAGCGGGTCGGCCTGCGGTTCCAGTCCGAGGCCATAAAGCAGGCTGGCCGGCTTACCCGCAAGCGAGAGAAGAGCGGGATTCACCTTTGCCACTGCCGCGCGCTCAAGCAGCTCGAGGCCGAGGTGCATCCAGAGTGCAAAGAGTTCCGCGTCCTCCTCGTTCTCGGCGGCAAAGGCCCGCTCGAAGTAAAGCGAGGCCTTGGTGCGCAGGGCGTCGGAGTCCCAGGCCGGCTGTTCACTCACATTGAATCCTCTCCAAACGTCTATCTAGATCATCTGTTGCGACTGCGGAGCGCGCGTGTAGCCAGCGCTGGTTGTCGAGGATAAGGACCTCCCCTGCTCGCCACCGGTGCTGCTGGGCTTGCGCCCGCGCCAAGAGCGCCTGCCAGTTGGCATCTGCTGTCAACCCGCGCCCACCTCGCGGACGCATCAGGTCGGGGTTCCAGCGCAACACTCCCCCGCTCGGCGAGATCACCGGGGCATAGAAGGGCGGAGCGCCCAGTACCAGCCAACTTGCCGCAGACAGCTTCGCACCGAGGCCGCTGCGTGCCGCCAGTGTTGTCCCATCCAGCAGGAGGGTCGGTGTCTTTGCCTCTCCTAGGCTCCGTAGCAGAAGCCAGTGTGGCGTCCGTACCTGCTGGGCACCGTCCGTGTGCCAAGGAAATTCTTCCAGGCCATGTCGGGCCGAAAGCGAGGGGCGGCCACCGCCTGCCCGCGGGGCAAGAACGCGACGGTCCCGTACTACCAGGCCGAGGTCTTCGGCAAGCTCCTCCAGAGGCTCTTCCTCGGCCCACTCGATGACTGCCAAACCCTTTCGGTGGATCTCCTCTTCCGCGATCATCACCTCTCATAATGGCGTTCGGGGTCGCTGTGGAGACGACCTGCCCTTGAGAGGCGAAGGCAGCGGGCGCGCTTGCCATTGCCGCCCGTGCCCCCGGGCGCATACACCCTGTTCGTCGCTGCGCATGCAGTAAGCGTCCTCGAGCTCCACGGATGTGATCGTCGTGACGACCTTGCCGTCGTGATGGCGCTTCGTGTGCACGTTGCGCTTGATGTCGGCTGGGAAGGCCGGTCTCTCATGACTCAGCCGCCTCGCCCGGGCCTTTGAGCGCGTCGCGCAGGAGGTCGCTTGCCAGATAGCTGATGTTTCTGCCGCGTCCGCGTTGCTCCACGAGCCCGGCGTCGAGCAGGCGCCTGAAGTCGGCGCTCGCGGTAGCCGGCGACACGTCCGCCTCCTCTCCGTATCTGCCCCGGTCGGTTCTGCTGACGAGGCTCTGCTCGAGCGCGATCACCAGTCGATCCGGCCAGCTGCGGGCGTCCACCAGCTCTTCCAGGGAGGCCCAACGAGTGGCGGCCGCCTTGATCTGCGCCAGGCGCTGTCGGGCCTGGGCGAGGTGGGCAACGACACAGAAGGAGACCCATCCGCTCGCGTCGCGGCCTGGTCGGTAGCGCCCCCCCTGTGCCTCGCGCAATGCGGCGTAGTACTCCTGGGTGTGGCCGCCGAGATACTCCTCGATCGAGAAGAACTCAGGCGCTGCGAGCCCCTCACGGGCGAGGACAAGTGACTGGACGATCCGAGAGATACGGCCGTTGCCGTCGCGGAACGGGTGAACCGAGACGACGTGAAGGTGGGCCATCGCCGCGCGTACGACGACATCGACCTCGAGGTCGCCGGTCGCCAGCCAGTCGACCATCTCGTCCATCAGCGCCACCACCTGCTCGCCGTCAGGACCTTCGTACTCGAGCGAGCCGTCAGGAGCGATGACCCCGATCGGTCCGGTGCGCCAAAGGCCGGGGTCCTTGTCGCGCTGGAAACGGCAGGCGTCAAAATGCAGGTCGAGGATGACTCTGTCGACCCACCGAAAGGAAGGGTCGACCCCCATCGTCCCCACATGGTCCATCGCCTGGGCGTAGCAGGCGACCGCCTGGCGATTCTCCTGGCTGTGGTCGGCGACGTCCCTGTTGTCGACCAATGCGAGCGCTTCCTCCGGCGAGACGCTGAAGCCCTCAATCGAAGTCGAGCTCTCGATCGAGCTGGCTCGGACCTCGCGCCGAAGGCCGCCCATCCAGCGGCTGCGCGTTTTGACCTCACTGCCCAGTTCCGCCCGCAGCTTGGCCAGCTCATCGAGCTGTTCTTGCAGGGCCGGGCTTATCGGTGGCGTTGCGTAGATCATGGTCAGAAGTTTAAACGATTAAACGTTTAATCGTCTAAAACTACCACCTGGCGAAGCCGGACTGACCGGTCCCCCGGCGCGAGTGGATCGCGACGCGCTCAGCCGACCAGCAGGCGCACGATCGCCGTGGCGCCGACCACGACGATGAGGCCGCGCAGCACCTCGGGCGGCAGCCGGCGGCCGTAGTGGGCGCCGAGTTGGCCACCGACGATCGAGGTGCCGGCGATGATCAGCGCTGGCGCCCAGGCCACGTGCGCGACCAGCGCGAAGTAGAGCCCGGCGACGCCGTTGACTAGGGCGGCGAGGACGTTCTTGAGGGCGTTGGTGCGGTGCAGGTCCTGGGGTAGGGCGGCGCCGAGGATCCCCAGCAGCAGGATGCCCTGGGCAGCGCCGAAGTAGCCGCCGTATATCCCGGTTGCGTAGACGGCGAGCGGGGTCAGGATCCCGCCCTCGTGCCCCGAGTGGGTCCTGCGTTTTGCCAGCAGCCGGTTGATCCGTGGCTGCAGGACGACCAGGACGAGTGCGATCGCGATGAAGACGGGCACGATCGCCTTGAACGCCGAAGCGGGCAGGACCAGCAGCAGCACGGCCCCGGTCGCGCCTCCGAGCATCGAGGCCGCGCCGAGGCGGGTCACCCGCCGGCGTTGGCCGACAAGCTCGCGTCGGTAGCCCACGGCCCCCGAGACCGAGCCCGGGACCAGGCCGATGGTGTTGGAGACATTGGCCGTAACCGGGGTGTATCCGAAGGCCAGGAGCACCGGGAAGGTGATCAGCGTGCCGCTGCCTACCACCGTGTTCACCGTGCCCGCCGCCAGCCCCGCGAGGGCGATCGCAAGGATCTCCCCGGCGCTCATTCAGCGGCGAGGAACTCGACGATGGAGCGCTTGAAGCGCGGGTCCCCGAGCGCGCCGATGTGGTCGCCGTCGAGGATCCGCAGGGTGGCGTCCGGGATCGCGTCGGCGAGAACCGCCGGCCTGACCGCAAGCGGGTCTGAGTCTCCGGCGAGGACGAGCGTCGGAGCGGAGATCCGCTGCAACGCGATTTCACCCCGGTGGATCGAGCGAGCGTGGGCGGCGAGCGCCTGGCGGTCACCCCCGGTGGCGTCCGCCAGCTGCCGGTACGGCAGCGCTCCCGGATCGCTGATCGACGCCGGATCCTCGGTCTCGAGCGCTTCG
The DNA here is from genome assembly GCA_963706605.1 of uncultured Solirubrobacterales bacterium. Classification (GTDB taxonomy): domain Bacteria; phylum Actinomycetota; class Thermoleophilia; order Solirubrobacterales; family 70-9; genus VRUE01. The sequence continues at coordinate 214,625 of OY970165.1, read as the reverse complement.
ATGATCGCGTCGTTGGAGACGGTGCGCCGGTCGACGCCGCCACACTCGACCACACCCGAGCCGACCCCGCCGATGACCAATCGCCGCACGCGCTCCTCCTCGCTGGCGAAGAGGAGCGAGACGACTGCGCCCATCGAGTAGCCGACCAGGTCGACCCGCTGGACGCCGACTGAGTCGAGCAGGGCGGTGAGATCACGCGCCATGCGGTCTTCTCCGTAGCGGCCGGGGTCATGCGGCTTCTCGGAGTTGCCGTGACCCCTGGCATCGGGGCCTATGACCCTGCGCCCCGCCGCGGTCAGCGCCTCCACCACCCCGGTCGCGACCCAGTTCGAGTCGGCGCTGGCGACGAAACCGTGGTGTAGCACCACCGGGGGCAACCCGGTCCCCTCACCCCATTCCTGGTAGGTGATCTCGAGACCGTCCCAAGTTCGGAAGCTCTTCACGGCGCCAGGACTCTATGGGGAGGCCCGCACACGAACCGGCTTCACCTGGTACAAACATGCACAGAGCTGAAGGGGGTTGGTGATGCAGAGTTGGGACCTGAAGACCGTCGAAGCGGAGCCGCACCAGCCGCAGATCCTCGCCTCTCGCGAGGATGCGCGGACGATCCTGCTGCACCTGCTGGCGGGGGAGGAGCTGCAGGAGCACGAGGTGCATGAGCGGGCGCGGGTGGTCGTCGTCGACGGCGAGGTTGTCGTAACGACGCCGGATGGGGAGGCCATCTCGGCGGGCGCCGGCCACCTCTTCGAGTTCGACCCCGGCGAGCGACGCACGGTTGCCGCACGCTCCGATGCCCGCCTGCTGCTGGTCCTCACCCCATGGCCCGGCGACGGCCATCCCGGTGCGATGACGCTCAAGCAGAAGGCCGAGGCGCGCGAGCGGGCCGCCCAGCACCCGCAGGACTGAGGGCGGCGCGCAACGAGGAGGGGGTCGAGCCGGTCTCCGCGCGCACCACCCGGCAGAGGTGGCTCTGGTCAGCTTCACCGACCAGGATCCGCCGCGCGCGGCTCGTCGCCGGTCGCCCCAACTGGGGGCGAGACCGATCGGGGTTGACGAAGAAGACGGCCGAGGGGTCGAGCAGTCCAAGCCGGGCGCCGGGTCACGCGCCATCCTCTCCAGAACACGATGTCGGCAAACGAGAGGGGATTCTGAGATGGCTTCCATCCGCAAGGAACGATCGATCGACGCAGGTCCCGATGAGGTTTGGGCGGCGCTTCGCGACTGGGGAGCGCTGCACGAGCGTCTCGTGCCCGGCTTCGCGGTCGATACCCGCTTGGAGGGGGAGGATCGGATCGTCACCTTCTTCAACGGGGCGGAAGCTCGTGAGCGGCTCGTGGACCTCGACGAGGAGGCTCGCAGGCTCGTCTGGTCGATTGTCGACGGCCCCTACGCGCACCACAACGGGGCCGCCCAGGTGCTCCCCGCCGAGGACGGCTCGACGCGGTTCGTCTGGGTCGCGGACCTGCTGCCGAACGATCTCGCCGCGGTCACCGACGGGCTGATGGAGCGTGGAATCGACACCGTCAAGGAGACCCCGGAGACGGGCGCCGACGCGCGGTAGGCGGCGGCCGCGTCCAGCGGTAGGGTCTCTGCGTGGAAGCGGCGAGCTGCTTCGAGACGCACGAGGTCGATCTGCACGGACACCGCGCGGTCTACCGGGTGGCCGGCAGCGGACCGACCGTCGTCCTGATCCACGGCATGGTCAACTCCTCCCGCCACTGGGAGGGGGTTGCGAAGAGGCTGGCGGGTTCTCACCGGGTGGTGGCACCCGACCTGATCGGCCATGGCGACTCGGCCTCGCCGCGGGGTGACTACTCGCTTGGCGCCCACGCGGCCGGCATCCGCGACCTGCTGACGACGATCGGGGTGGAGCGAGCGACGATCGTCGGCCACTCGCTCGGCGGTGGCGTGGCGATGCAGTTCTTCTACCAGTTCCCACAGCGCACCGAGCGACTCGTGTTGATCTCCAGCGGCGGGCTCGGACACGAGGTGAGCCCGTTGTTGCGCGGCGCGGCGTTGCCGGGCGCCTCCTCGCTGCTGCGCGTGGCTGCGCAGCGGCGCCTGGTCGACGCGATCGACGGCGCCGGCGGACAGCTGCGCGCCCGTGGCAGCTCGAAGGGCGTCTACCTCGAAGCGGTCGCGCGGGCGCTGCGGCCGCTGCAGGAGCCCGGCTCGCGACGGGCCTTCCTGGAGACGTTGCGCGCGGTGATCGACGTCCACGGTCAGCGGGTGAGCGCCCGCGACCGCCTCTATCTGCTCGGTGACATGCCGACCCTGATCGTCTGGGGCGAGCGCGACCGGACGATCCCGATGGCGCACGGTCGTGCCGCCGAGGAGGCGATCCCCCGCTGTCGCTTCGAGACGCTGCCGCGCGCCGCCCACTTTCCGCACCTCGAAGACCCCGACGGTCTCGCCGCTTTCCTCGCTGACTTCCTCGCCAAAACGACGCCCGCCCACATCGATGACTCCGAATGGGCGGCGGTGATCGCCCAGCGCGCCAAGAGTCGCCTGCGCGCCGTGGCCTGAGGCGGCGGTGAAGGAAAGCGCCGGGATCCTTCTCTTCCGCAATCCGAACGCGGACCTCGAGGTGCTGCTCGTCCACCCCGGCGGGCCGTACTGGGCGAAGAAGGACCTCGGCGCCTGGTCGATCCCAAAGGGTGAACCCGAGGAAGGGGAGGACCTGCGCCAGTGCGCCCTGCGCGAGATGGGGGAGGAGCTGGGGCCGGCCGCAGCGCCGCTGCCGGCTGTGGAGGTGCTCGTCGAGCTGGGCTCGGTGCGGCAGAAGGGTGGCAAGGTCGTCCACGCCTGGGCCACCGAGGGTGATTTCGACCCGGCGGCGCTGGATGGGTACACCTTCACCATGGAGTGGCCTCCGCGCTCCGGGGCCGAGCGCGAGTTTCCCGAGGTCGATCGGGCCGAGTGGTTCGCCCCGCCCGAGGCGCGGCGCAGGATCCTGGCGGCACAGGCCGAGTTCGTCGATCGCCTGCTCGCCTCGCTCTGCGGCGAGTCGCAGTAGGCGCGCAGCAGCGTTCGCACTTATACGTGCTATAGGCGGATAAGTGCGAACGCTGGCTGCTCTGTGGGGCCGACGTATACTCGCGCTCGATGGCTGACGGTCCCGATCCGCAGGCTCCCCCGCAGGGCGAGGGGCCCTCGGGGAGGCCGCTGCCGCTCTCGGTGCGGTTGCTCGGCGCCGGTGTGCGCGGAGCGCGCTCGGTCGGCAAGGCGACCGGGGTGGAGCGCGCCGTCCAGTCCGCCGCCGAGGAGGCGATGGTCGCCGCGGTCGAAAGCGAGGCGGTGGAGCGCGCGCTGGTGCGGGTGCTGCAGGGGCCGCTGGTCGAGGAGGCCGTGAACGGCGCGCTCGAGAGTGAGACGGTGAAGCGGGCGCTGGTCGAGGCGCTCGACAGTGAGATGGTCGACGAGGTCTGGCGCCGTCTGCTCGCCAGCGACGAGGCGCAGCGGCTGGTCGAGCGGATCGCCGAGGCACCGGAGCTGCGCGCTGCCATCAGCGCCCAGAGTGTCGGTTTCATCGAGGACATCGGCCACACGATCGGCAACGCGACGCGACGCGCGGACGGCATCGTGGAGCGGATCGCGCGGCGCATCGTCTTCCGGCAAAGGCGCTCCGAGCCGACCGAGCGCGCCGGCGCCGTCACCAGGGGCCTCGCGCTGGGGCTCGACCTGCTGATCGTCAACCTCACGTTCTCGGGCCTCGCCGCGATCGTGGCGCTGATCGGGTCCTTCTTCTCGGGGACCGACAACGGTGTCTCTGGCTTCGCTCTGGCGCTCGGCAGCGCCGCTTGGGTCTCCCTGGGGGGCTTCTACCTGGTCGCCTTCTGGTCACTGGCGGCGCAGACGCCCGGAATGCGCTTCTTCGGCGTCAGGCTTGGGGTGGAGGGCCGTGGCCTGCCGCCTCGACGATCGCTGAAGCGCCTGTTCGGACTCTTTCTCGCCGCGATCCCGTTCGGGCTCGGCTTCCTCGGGATTCTCACCGACGAGCGCCGTCGCGGCTGGCAGGATCGCCTCGCCGGGGTCGACGTCCTCTATGAGGATCGCGCACCGATGGCGGCACCCTGGTCGGTCCTCGACGTGGAGGAGCCGGTCGCCGCGGGGGAGCCCGGAACGACGAAGGCCCCGGAAGCCCGGGGCCTTCGGCCACAGCAGGTGTCGGGGCTGCGCTAGACGGTCGGGGCGCCTTCGGGGCCCTCGGCCAGCTTGTAGACGATGATGATCGAGAGGGCGAAGATCGCCAGCGACCAGAACGGATAGGCGGGAATCGACATCAGGGCGCCGATCGCGTTGAGCGAGGCGATGAAGATGCCGAACCAGCGACCGAATTCACCGCCCGAGAACAGCGAGAACGCCGCCACCAGCTCGAGCACGCCGAGGATCAGGATGATCCATCCCCAGGTGTGAAGGCCGCTGACGATGAACGTCGCGTTTTCGGTGAAGAACTTTGAATCTCCGATCGCGGCGATGCCATAGACGATGTTCAGCACACCGGCGATCAGGAGCAGCACGCCGGCGAATACCCACCAGCCGCTGATCAGACTCTCATCGTTCATGCGTAACCCTTTCGCTGAGAAGGAGGAGGACGGACATGGGAAATGCTAAGAGCAGCTTCTGCCCCAAGCAAGTGTTTCCTGCCGTGAATGACTTGTTGGCCAATGTGCCGAGTCGACACCGTCCATGTGGCACCATGCCGCGGATGAATCGCGCTATCGGACGCCTGGCGCGAACGCTGTTGCCGGTGTTGCTTTTACTTGCCGCGTTCTTGCCGGCGGCTGCCCGGGCGGCGTCGGTTCCCGTACACGTCGTGAGGGCAGCGCCGCGTGCCCCGAGCCGGCCCCTGCGCGTCCCCGGACGCGCCCCGAAATCACGCTTTCGGACCCCCGGGCTCGCCACCGCGAGCAGCGCCCGCGTCCTCGACTCCTCCGCCGTCGGGACCCGAACGAACGGGAAGATCGTCGGGATCGACCCTCGTGAGGGGGCCTACTCCTGCTCGGGCACCGCTCTCAACACGCCGAGCCGCTCGATTGTTCTCACCGCCGGGCATTGCGTGATCGAAAGGGGAAGTGAGGGTCGGCACATCGCCTTCGTCCCCGCTTACGATCACGGCATACGCCCGTTTGGGGCCTTTGAGGTCAGGTCCGTCTTCGTCATGCCGCAATGGCGGCGGGGAGAAAATCCAGATTTCGACGTCGCCGCCCTGCGGGTCAAGCCGAACCGATTCGGCGCGCTCACCGACGTGGTCGGAGGTCGTGGCTACGCGACGTCCAAATCGCGACTCGCCGCCTTCCAGATTTTCGGCTACCCGGCGGCGCGCGCGGGTGGGGAAGAACTGCGGACCTGCGGCGCACACGGCCTCGGGCTGGACCGCCTCACGAATTCTTTCACCGGCCCGCCGACCATGCCGGCTTCCTGTGACATGGCGGCGGGGGCCAGCGGGGGAGCTTGGATCTTCGACGGGGAATTGATCGGCGGTGTCACCAGCTACGGCTACCAGGGCCGTCCGACGCAGCTCTTCTCGCCCTACTTCGGTCCCCAGGTGGGCAGCTTTTTGCGCCAACTGCCATGATCGGGCCGTGAGCGCCGAGGCGGTGAGAACGCCGGAGGGGAGCCTGCAGGGGTTGCCCGACTTTCCCTTCGAGTCCCGCTACCGGGAGATCGACGGGCTGAGGCTTGCCTACCTGGATGAGGGGGAGGGGAGACCGGTCGTCTTCTTCCACGGTGAGCCGACCTGGTCGTTCCTGTGGCGCAAGGTGATTCCACCGGTGCGCGACGCCGGCTTCCGCTGCATCGCTCCCGATTACGCCGGTTTCGGCCGCTCCGACAAGCCGACCGACCTCGGCTGGTACACCTACGACCGCCACGTCGATCTGATGGCGGCGTTGCTGGAGGAGCTTGACGTCCGCGACGCCACCGCGGTCGTCCACGACTGGGGCGGTCCGATTGGGCTGCGGCTCGCGGTTGAGCACCCGGAGCGCTTCTCCCGCCTGGTGATCATGGAGACCGGGCCGTTCACCGGACATCAGCGGATGAGCGAGACCTGGCTCAAATTCCGCGACTTCGTTCGCGACAATGCGGACGTCCCGGTCGGGATGTTGGTTCGGGGTGGTTGCAAAAACGACCCCGGGGATGAGGTGATCGCCGCCTATGAGGCGCCGTATCCGAGCCCGGAGTCGAAGGCCGGGCCCCGCGCCTTTCCGTTGATCCTGCCAACCGAGCCCGATGCGCCGGGGGCGGTCGAGGGCAAACGGGTCGCCGACGCGCTGCGTATTGACGAGCGCCCGGCGCTGGTCCTCTGGGCGGACTCCGACCCGATTCTGCCGTTCTCGGTCGGCGAGAGGGTCTCCTCGCAGCTGAACTTCCCGGCGCCGCGGGCGATCGAGAACGCCGGCCACTTCCTGCAGGAGGACGCGGGCGAGGCGATCGGCGAGATCATCGCTGACTGGCTCTGAGCCTCAGGCGGTTTCGGCGGCGAGGCGGGAAACCGCCGCCCGCAGCTCGTCGCGGGTTCGCTCGAGCAGCAGTTGGGAGCGGTGGGGGGGACCGTCGTCCTCGAGCCAGGTGATCGTCCCGGGCCAGTAGGGGCCGGGCGGGGTGCCGGGATGGTGAAAGGCCGAGGAGAAGACCCAACTGCCGGTGTTGTGGAGCCGGCCGCCACCCGGCAGCGCCCACTCGGCCTCGTCCTCGCGGGGACCGCCCCGGTGGGTGTGGCCGGTGATCACATGGGCGGCTCGGAGATCAAGCCTCTGAGCCAGCTCAGTCGCCGCGGCGATGCCGCTGTGGGAGATCGAAGCGGAGGAGAGGTTGGCGTCGAAGTCGGCCCGGAGGAGTCGGTTGACTCCCCAGACGGCACCCAGCACGCCGGCGCGGACCGCCGTTCGGCGCGCGGCCCGGCGGACCCGGCCGCCGCTTCCGTTACGGCTGGAGATCGTCCGCCAAGCGCGCTCGGAGGGGCGGGTGGCACGTCGCGCCGCGCCGCCCTGGGCGAGGCCGAAGGTGAGGCCGTAGACCGGTCGCAGCACTCGCTCGTAGTCGGCTGGGAGAGGGTGCTCGGGCAGCGGCCCGAGGGTGCGCATCGAGGCGGCTGCGGCGATGCACTCGAGTCGGGGAAGGCTCATGTGGCAGTCCATGTAGTGACCGTGGGTTGCATAGACGTCGTCGCGCAGCCAGATCCCCGGATAGGCGAACCGCAGCTCGGCGCCGCCCAGCCAGGCGGCGATCCGCGTTGCCGCCTCACCCGTGGGATCGGCGCGATGCTCCAGACCCAACGGCTTTCCCCCCAGTGCCCTCTGCTCCAGAAGGGGTTCGGCAAGGCGGTGGTCGTGGTTGCCCGGCACCAGAACCACCTCTCGGCCGGCCATCGCCGCGCCGATCTCTTCGAAGAAGGGTCGGGCGCTCTCGAGGATGGTGGTGAGCGGCAGCTCGCGCAGCTCCAGCGCGTCGCCGAGCAGGACCAGACGATCGGTGCCGTCGAGCTGATCGAGCAGAGTGCGACGGACCGCGGTGTCGCGCAGCAGATCCTCCCCGAAGGCGCTGCCCAGGTGCAGGTCGGAGACGATCGCGGTCCGCATTGAGCGCAAACTTAGCTGGCGTGGCTAAGCTGCCCCGATGAGCGGCCTCAGTGAGGAGCGGCTTGCTCCCGTCAACGGGATCGAGATCGCCTATCAGGAGATCGGCGAGGAGGACGGCGAGCCGCTGCTGCTGATCATGGGTCTGGCGACCCAGATGATCGCCTGGGACGAGGGGTTCTGCGCGATGTTGGCCGAACGTGGCTTCCGCGTCGTCCGTTTCGACAATCGCGACATCGGCCGCTCGACCAAGATCGATTCCGCCGGGCTGCCCAAGCGCACCGACATGCTGCTGGGGCGCCGCCGCACCGCCCCATATCTGCTGCGCGACATGGGCGAGGACACGACCGGGTTGATGGACCATCTGGGCATCGACTCGGCGCACCTGGTCGGCGCCTCGATGGGCGGGATGATCGCCCAGACGGTGGCGATCCGTCGGCCGGAGCGGGTGCGCTCGCTGGTCTCGATGATGTCGAGCACCGGCAATCGCTGGCTCGGGATGCCGACCTGGAAGGCCCTCGGGACACTCTTCGCGCGCCCCGGCGCTGGGCGCGAGGCGGCGATCGACCGCAGCGTGAGGACCTTCAAGACCATTGGCTCACCCGCCTATCCGATGGACGAGCCCCGTTTCCGCGAAATGGCCGCCATCTCCTACGATCGCTCCCACAGCCGCGCCGGCGTCGCTCGCCAGCTGCACGCGATTACGGCTTCGGGTGATCGCACCGCGGCGCTGCGCAAGCTGCGGCTGCCGGCGACGGTCCTGCACGGCGCCAGCGACCCGCTGATCCGCCCACCCGCCGGTCGCGCCACCGCCCGCGCGATCCGCGGCTCCCGCCTGCGCATCTTCGAGGGCATGGGCCACGACTTCCCCCGCCAGCTCTGGCCCGAGTTCGTCGAGGAGATCAGCGCCACCGCTCAACGCTTCGGCCCGACGAACTCGTCAAGCCTGGCGACGTCGGCCTTGCGCGAGACGTAGATCGAAACCGCCGCCGACTCACGGGTCGGAAACGAGGCGGTCCATCGCAATTCGAGGCAGTCGCAGACAGAGCAGAAGATGCTGGTGATGTCGGTTGACACGTTGGTGAAGGAGTAACGAGGGTGCGCCCAGCTGCCGCGGCCGGTGTTGATCGAGCGAGATCCGTCGGACTGAATCAGCCCCTTGAGCAGTTGCTCTGGCCACTGTTCCGCCAGCCTCTGCTGCCATTGAACGAGGAAGATCGGCCGATTGTGCTTAGGGCCTGGGCCATGCTGGGGGAAGAGGCACGGCCAAGAGCGCGAGTAGGCGGAGACGGAGTAGCAGTGAGAGGGAGTGAGCAGTCGATTTACGCTGTTCTCGGGGAAGATGGACTGCATCGATTGAACGCATTCGTCGACTATCCGAGGGTATTTCTCGTCCAGCGCGATTCGCAGGCGGTAGACGCCCCTTCGGTGGCTGGCGATGCTGCCGTCTCCCAGGTACAGGCCGAGCAGGTGAGCGTAAGTAGGGCCGAGCTCGCTGAATCGGTGTGCGAGTTGCCCGCAGGCCAACACCTCGCCGGGCAGGTATCGCGGCTGCCGACCAGACGCGAATGCCACGGTAGCTTCCCGGCGTGCCAGTCCCGCACCGTTCCGACGGGCAGTTGGAGTTGCCGAGCAACCTTCCGGGCACCCAGTCCCTCCTCGTCACGAAGCCTGAGAGCCTCTGCAACGGTTGCCTGCCTATGTACAGAGGTGCTCCTGCCATGCGGCTGAGAGGACTCGAACCTCCACGGGGTTTCCCCCACGAGCACCTGAAGCTCGCGCGTATACCAAATTTCGCCACAGCCGCGGGAAGCTGGAATCTACACGTCCCGGCATTTCGACTGACGCTCGAGCAAGCGAACACATGTTCGTAGTCTAGGTCTGGCTTCAGACAGACCGCCTGGACGACGGCGACTCAGCCTCCCGCTAGAATGTCGCCCTCCGCGCCGCTATCGTCTAGGGGACTAGGACGCCGGATTCTCAGTCCGGAAACCGGGGTTCGAATCCCCGTAGCGGTATGGCCTTATCGGAGAGAGCCGGATCACCCGCCTCTCCCAGGTCACTTAGATTCGTCGCCTCCCCGAACGCGCTTGACACCAGCGCTTTCAGGCGTATCTGACCACTGTTGCGGTCGATCTCGACCCGGAGGCGGAAGGCGTCGAACACCGCGCGACGTACCTCAGGGTCGGCGGCGATCAGTGACTCGCCGAGGTCGGGCAGAGTGCCGAGAACCGCCAGCGCGTCGGCGGGGTCTACGGCGGTGCTGTCCCGGTGTGAAGCTTCGAGCTGGGCGAGGGCGGCCTGCGCCTCCTCGCGCTCAGCCTTGAGGTTGCGGATTCGCTCGCCAACCAGGACTGGGTCGACGCCAGCCTCTATTGCCGCAAGCTGTCGCTCGATCCGCTGCTCGACCTCGCCGACCTGCTTGGCGATCCGCACGCACTGGTCGTCGTCGCGGTCTTCCACTTCGCTCGCCAGCATCGAACTCTGAGCGCGGAAGTGGGAGAGGCGGTCAGCGCCGAAGATCCGCGAGGCGAAGAAGGTGTCGATCAGCGTGACCAGGCTGTCCTCGCGGACGTACTGCCATTTGCCGTGGCCGACCGCCTCGGCCGCACGGTCGCCGTAGGAGGTGCGGTAGCCGCAGGTGTAATAGGTCGGCTCGCCTTTGCGGGCGCGGCCCTGCATCCGCAGCGGGTTGTGCCCGGTGGCGCAGTGGACGATGCCGCGCAGGAGGTAGGGCCGTTTCTGCGGTCGACGGCGGCGACCGCCGTGGCCGTTGCTGCGGCGCTTCATCTCGGTCCGCGCGCGCTCGAACTGCTCATCGGTGATCAGGGCCTCGTGGCGCTCGTCGGCTTCGACCCATTCATCGGGGCTACGGCGAACCACCGGCCCGGCGCCCTGCTTATGGGCGCGCGAGTCGAGCCGGTTCCAGTAGAGGCGGCCGGTGTAGGTCGGGTTTTCGAGCATCGACTTGATCGTCGTCTTCGCCCACTTGCCGGAGGTGTTGCGCTTGGAATCGACGTGGTTGGGGGTCGGCGGGCCACCGGGCCGGTTCAGGTGGTTGGCGATCTCCTTGTAGCCAGAACCGGAGAGGAAGAGGTCGAAGATCTCGGCGACCACTGGCGCCCGCTCGGGGTCGGCGACGAGGCGCGACTTCGTATCGCCCGCCTTCGCCCGTGCTGGGTCGGGATGCGCCTCATGCTGCAGGCGATATCCGTACGGTGCCCGCCCGCCGTTGCGGTAGCCCTGTCGCGTGTTCTCCTTCTGGCCGCGCCGGACTTCTCGGCCCAGCTTCTCGACCTCGAACTGGTCGAGCGCCTGAAACATGTGGCGGATCAGCCGCCCCTCGGGACTGGTCTGGTCGCCGGCGGTGAGCGCGTAGAAGACCTCGACCTCCGCCCGCGTCATCTCGCGCTCGTAGGTGAGCGCATGGAACAGGTCGCGGCTGAGGCGCGAGGTCGAGTAGATGATCACCGCGTCGAAGCGGCGGGCGTCAGGCTCTTTCGCCTCGCGCAACAGGTCGGCCCAACCGGCGCGGTCGTCGCGGCGCCCCGCCTCCTGATCGGTGAACTCGCAGACGATCTCGCCGCCCAGCTCGGCCGCCTTCGTTGCGCAGGCCTCTCGCTGCGAGGGGAAGGAGAGGGTCGGGTCCTGCTTGTCCTTGGTCGAGAGCCGTCCGTACCAGGCAAAGCGTCGCATCATCGGTTCCTTTCCTCGGATTTACGCGGGGTCGACCGGTACGCTCTAACCGTGACCGCGAAGGAGAAGCTGCTGCGTGAGGTGCTTGACCTCGATGAGGTCAGAGCAGCCCGCGCGCGGATTGTTATCTCCGAAGAGCCGGAAATGGCTGCGTTGCCCACGGGCTGGGGCGAGACCCTGACTGGCGAGCCAATGCCGAACGTCGCGGCCGCCGTGCGGCGTTCCCGCGAGTCGCACTGAGCGTGCTGGTCGTAGCAAGCCGCGCCGGTCATTGGTCCTCGCACTCAGCCTTGCGGCGCTGGGAAGCGAGCAAATCGAAGATCGCCTTGGCCTGCTCGCGGCGAAGCTGATCGTCCAGCGCTGATCCAGGCTTGGTCTGTTCAATCGACATCGTGGCCTCCAGGTCGCCGACCGGGGTCGCTTTGTGTCGCCTGCCTTCGTGATCGCGGCGGCACCGAGCTGCGATCCGCCCACGATGTGTAGCTCCGTCGCGCCCGGATCTCAAGTCGGCTCGACCCCCTCGCTCGGAAGCTCGCTCAGTGCCCCGGCCCCGCAGAAATGGCATCGCCCGGCGACGTTGCGCCGACCGCTAGGGCGCGGCTCGCGCTCGGGGTCGGGATAGGCGATCTCCCCGCAGCCCTTGCAGATGCGCAGACTGTCTCGGTCGACTTGAGCGAGGAAGGCATCGTGGCCGATGCGGCGCCGAGCGATGAAGCCGTGCCTCTTGGAGAGTTGCTCAGCCACCGCCTCACGTACGTGCAGATAGTCCTCCCGCAGGCGGTCCTGTTCGGCGGCGCTCTCGCGGTCCTGCTCGGCATCGTGGGGCAGCCTCGCCAGCGAGTCGGTGCCGAGGAGGTCGCCATCCGCGAGGCAGCGGCGGCGCCGACGCACCTTCGGCCCTTCCCCGAATCGCCCGGCCATCTCGTCCAGGCGTTCGATCTGGCTCGCGCGGTGGTGGGCGACCAGGGCCGCCAGCGCCTCGCGCTCGGAGGGAGTTGGTCCTCCCTCGGCGAGACGGGCGGAGAGCGGTTCGGCCAGCATCCCGCCGACCGCCTTCAGGGCGGCGCGCTCAATCTTGTTCAGCCCGCCCCTGCCTTGGACTGAGAGGCGAAGAGCATCGGTCGCTTCTCGGCCGAGCTGGTCATCTCCCCAACCGTGGCGAAGCTCGCCCCGCAGCCGCTCGGCCAGGGCCTCGGGGTCAGAGCGCAGCCGCTCGCGCTCGGCCTCTTCCTCACGGCGCTGGGCTTCCTCGCGCTCGTTTGCTTCGTCGTAGGGCCGACGCGCGACGCGGAGAATGCCAAGCAGGTCGACGTGCTGTTCGCCTTCGCCGACCATCCACTCCGGCGCGATGATGCAGCGCCGAAGGTCGCGGGCAAGCCCGACGCAGGCGACCAGCATCCGGGCGCTGTCGATCTCCCGCTCGGCGGCGACGAGGAAGGACCGCGCCCGCTTCTCGCTGGTGGTGATGAACAGCAGCGGCGGGCAGTAGGCGTTGCGCTGGCGCCAAGCTCCGCGCCGGGCGTACTCGCCGTAGCCCGCCGCCTTGGCTTTGAGCTGGCGGTGGGACATCGTGCCGAGGTCCAGCTCGACGAGGCCGATAAGCCCCTTGCCGTTGGTGTTGGTGATCTGGATGCAGGCATCGGGCGCGATGGCCCGCTTGTCGCGGCTGAGCGTGGTGAACGTCTCGCGCGCCTCAGCCTCGCGCTCGAAGCTCGCCAGCCGGATGCCCTCCGGCAGTCCGGTCTTCAGCACCACGTAAAGCTCGCTGAGGCCAGCGGCGTGGGCGAGGAACAGCGGGTTCGGCTCGCGCCGCTCGCCGCCGCGTGGCGGCGGCTCGCCGTTGGCGATTGCCTCGCCCTTGCGCGTCGGCCAGAGGTGATGCGGCGCTGAGCCGCGTTCGCGGTAGGGCCGAGTTCGACCGACGAAGCCATGCTTGGCGAGGCGGGCGGTTCGATAACGCAAGGTACGTGAGGGGATCTCGGGCGAGATAGTGGCGAGCTGAGGCAGGGTCAGAACCCGGAGAGAGGAGAGAAGGTCGAGGATGCGATGGTCGAGATCGGAGAGCGAGGGGTTCCCCGCCGAGGAACGCGCCCCGGCACGGCGCCCGGTGCCAGAGGAAGATCGACCAGCCATCACCGAGCGCCGAACATGGTGGTAGAGACTCGGGCGCGGGGGAGGGCGGCGGATTCCGCACCACGGCGCGGAAAGAGCACCGCCCCACCTTGCCAATCGGGGTGAGGGCGACTGGCAAGGTCGGACGGGCGCAAACAGGTTCTCGGCAGGCTCATCATCTACCTACCTGTCGAACGAGCCAGCCGAATTCGGCAACCTTCGAGCAGCGAGTTCGGCGCGCCGATCTCGCCCGATGCGTTGGTGGGAGTTCTGGTGCCATCTACTTAACAGAGGCACGAGAGGCGAAAGTGGACCCCCTTATGTGACGGGTATGTGACGAATCCAGGCCCCGCGCGGTCGAGTTGACGTTCCTGACAATGAGTGACAGCCGGGACTACTCGCCTGATGCCGCTGAAGATTCGTCAGAGTTCTCTGGGGCCGACAATGAAGCAATTTGATCAAGTTGGTTCTTGATCTCTTGAGGGATCTCCTCTGGCGTAAAGCCTTCTGCTAGTCGCTCATTGCCAAAGTTCACGCCGTGTTCATCCTGAATACGCTGACGAATAGCGCCTAGCAACTTCTTTCCAGAGATCACCAGCAGTCGATCCTCCAGTGAGTTCCAACTATCGCCAACCGCGGCGCGCGCTACTTCATTTGCTGATGCAACCGATGGACGGTCCTTCCCAAGGCGATTGCAGTCATCCACGTATCGCTGGCTTGCACGGTCGGTGGTCTCGTCCTTCATGCCCTCCGCCAACTCCATTATCAATGAAGTTATGCCCTCAGAATCGAGTTCAACCTCCTTGCCACGCTCGGAGGCGGTGTCGTGGACGACACGTGCTATGACATCGGGCTGAATTAGGTACGACTCAATCGAATCTCGCTCAAGGATGTAAAGCGGTCGCGGTGATCGCTCGACCAGGCTGGCTCGGTGATCGCTGGTTGCTCCATCTCGATCACGGAGCTCTAGCGATGCGATCTTGCGTTTGAGCAGCTGCTCGAAGACATCTAGCTGCTCAACATGGCCAAATCGATCTGCTCCCCCTACAGGAATGACTACGACGCGATCGTCGCCCCCTAGTACTCGTATTCCGAGGGTAGCGGCGAATCGAGAGAGAATAGTTGCGTCAGAAGATCCCTCAACGAAGAGACAGCGACGGTTCGTAACCAGCGTCAGCGCATCGACGTTGTCAACGGCGCCCAGCGACCTGAGAACCGAAATTGGCGTCACCTCAAATGACATCGGAGCGGCTTCTCGCTCCTTGGGCCGGATGAAGATCAACCTCGTCGGGTCAATGAAGTTGATGATCTCCTTTGAATGCGTGGCGACAATGATCTGGAGTCCATCCTCCTTACCGACCTCTTCGAGGATCTCAACGATTGCTCGCTGGAGTCCGCTGTGAAGATGCGCATCTGGCTCATCGAGCAGAGCAATGCTCGGTGATCGAGTGAGAATGAAGCTCAGGAGCTGAACGACCTGGACAAACCCCGAGCCTGCGGAATACAGGTCGTGGCTAACATCGGATGAGGCTAGGCCAGCGCGGACAAACTGATCTTTGGCCTCGTCGAAATCAACGTCATCAAGGCCCGCACCAAAGCGCTCTTTGAGCATGGTCTGGAGAGTCTCGTATCGCTGGGACTGGCTAGCTCTGAGTTCAATGAGGAGGTTTCGGAGCACCTCGTTGTGCCGTCCGGCATTGATTAGGGCCGTTCGGCGAGCAGGCGTTCGGTACTCCTCATCTCGCACGATTCCGACTGAACTTGGGACCCAAACGGCCGGATGGCCCAGGAGAGCATCAAGGCGCTCTCCGGTCATTCCATTCTCCTCGCGTACCTGGCAGTTGGCATTCCCAAACAATTCGCGGATACCAAACTCGACGTGGCTTCCATCGCCGAACTCCGCTCCAACCGTTGCGAAAACATTCTGGCGACCCGAGCGGATGATCTGCTTGTAAAAAATGTCCTTAAGGCGTGCAACCGGCAGGACACTGGCTGGTAGGTAGCGACCAGGTTTGGCTAGGCCATCCCCCTCTCGGTGCAGCTTCAACAGCGTGTAGAGGAGATCTATCCCCTGGAGCAGGGTTGACTTTCCCGAGTTATTTGCGCCTACGAGAACGTTGAAGCGGCCAAGCTCAACGGTGAAGTTCTCGAAGCTCTTGAAGTTACGAAGCCATACCTTCCGGATTGAAGGGGGCCGATCGTCGGTCAGCGGGGCGGGTTCGACAAGAGCGGCCTCCGAACTCTCCCGATCAGTATCTGGGTCCAGTCCGTCCCCCTCAAGCTGCAACTGGCCTTCAGTCGGTTCGGGACCATCGGTGTCCAAGGAATCCGCCATGGGCAGTCAGCCTATCCTTGGGGGCAGATCCTTTTGTACGCCGTTCCAGTGTTCCCGGCCGCAGGGTCTGCCATGATTTCTGGCGATGGAGCAGCCCGCCCACATCAAGGTCAGCGGCGCTCTCGAAGGCGAGTTCATCGTTATTGAGGAGCGCAGCGCCAGCGAGTTCGTGATCACTCGCGATACCTCTTGGAAGGCCATGCTCGGCAAGGACGAGCGTGATGCCACGGAGGAGGAGATTGCAGCTCTAGAGGCCGAGCACGGGCCGTTCCAGCCCGCAGACGGCGAGGGGTAGCTCTTGTCCATCCGGCGGGGTCATGCCCGCGTCCTCTTCGATGAGGGCGCCTTCGCCGAGGACACGATGCGGAGCGGTCGCGCGGGGGCGACGGCACTGCGCGAGACTCGAAGCCAATTCGAGCAGGAAGGCGTTGAGATCAAAGTTCTTCGCCGCTGCGATCCCGAAGGGCGGGACGGCACGAAGCTCCCGGCCTGCTTCAAGGTCTACCTGCCAGCGCCGAATGGCAAGTTTGGCATGGTCCTGCGCTTCATTCGCGACGGAGAGGGCCTCGCCCTTCGCTATCTCGCCTTTGGCATCCGGCATCACCCGCGCGACTCGAACGCGCCGACCGTCTATGAGATCGCCGACCGGCGACTCCACGGTCAGCCATAACGGCTGGTCATGTCGCTTCTCGGGGGCCGAGGCAGGGTGCGGGGCGGCCCCGAGCGGGCAGCTCCGCAACCTCCCTGTGGCCTGCGCCTCGGCCCCCGAGAAGCGACATGGGTTCTCGGCGAATCGTCAGGCCGCCTCCCGTGGGTCGAGGTCGGCCAGCAGTTCCTCGCAAGCATCGAAGCCAAGCCGGAACAGCTCGTTGGTCGCGGCGTCTTCTTCCCTTGACTCGCGTTCGGTGACCGATTCGAGGAGGACTCGTTCGGCTTCGCCGTGGAGGCGTTGGAGCAGTTCCATCAGATCCTCCGGGGGCATGGTCAGCTCGAACGCTTTGCGTCCGTCGCGGCCGTTCCAGCCGATGTCCTCCAGTAGCCGGAAGTCTTCGCCGAACTCCAAACCGAGGCGCTCGGCGGTAGCGAAATCCCTGTTGATCTCCAGTGCGATCCAGAGATCGCCGACAGCGCCCAGGTGATTGCGCGCCAACTCGTAAAGCCCGTCGCGCTGGTCGCCGTCGATCGTGCAAGTGGTGTTGGGCATGGCGCCCTCCTCTCGGTAGGGCACCGAAGCCGCCTCTCAGTGGCCATCATTCTCCCAATCGCACGAAAGGCTCTGGGAGAATCGGTCGCGCATCGAAGGTGTCTGCTTCGGTGCCAGGCCCCGGGGCGTTAGCGCGCCGCCGGGGCCACTTATGTCTTTGGCGTCGGCGAAGGTAGCTCCGCTGAGGCCGAAGTCAAGGTGACTTTTTCAGATGTCCCTTCGGGGTATCCTGATTTGCCCGTAGGTACGGGGCTTCTTTCTCGCCTGTGGAGCCAAATCCAGCGCCGCTTCTACGGGCACGATGATCTCTCCGTTAGGGACGAAACGCTGTAGCGGTATCTCGTCTGCCCGCGGTATGTTGCGTCGATGAGCAGCGATCTCATCCCCTGGGTTGTCGCTATCACGCTCGGCATCGCAGTCGTCGTCTTGGGGCTGCGACGGAATCTCTCTGAGACCACGCGAAACGGGTTGCCACGGTTTGGAGGGGACCCCGAGCGGGCGACTGCGACGCTGGGGCTATATGAGGGCGAGGAAAGGCGACGCCGCCCGCTCTCCCCACGGCAAAAACAATGGATGGCTGGGGGGTTTCTGCTGCTAGCTCTCGCCTACGCGGTAATGGCGCTGCTGTGGGCCAACGACAGGTTGATTCACGCCGTCTTTGCTGCCCTATGGGTGATTGTCGGTGTTGGATACTTCCTTGGAAGGTTGCCGCTTTCAGTGAATAGGTCTACCTCCTGAATCTGATGCAGCAGCACCGCGACGGACAAGCGAAATCGATTCCGCCGCGATCCTCGCTGCGTGGTTCGTCTTGTGTTCCGTAAGGGGTATGGCTCGCGAGCCGTGAGGACTTCGGCGGCACATTGGATTGCTGTCACTGACGGAAGGTCGCTGAGGCTGAAAACAGCTCAGCTATCGCCTGTCGGGATAATGGCGATGTGAACACCCTTGCCGCTGCCGGAGCCGGGTTCCTGCTTGCGGTTCTGTGGTTCGACCTCATGTTCGACGTTCAGGCGCTGCGGGCTCGTGAGGGTGAGCTGCCAGAGGCAGCGCTCTCCTCGATCGCGGGCTACTACAGGCGGGTGACGACGACGGCTCGGCCGATGGACCGGCTGATCGCGCTGGTCATGTTGGTCACGTTGGCCGCCATCGTCGTCGAGATCGTGCGTGGAGATGTGCGGGCCTGGGTGGGGTGGGCCTCCCTCGTTCTCGCCGCCGCGCCAATCACCCTTGCCGCTACGCGCACTCTGCCGAGGGCCGTCCGGCTTGGTGCCCGTGAGGACACTGTCGATCGTCAGAGCGCACTGGCGCGGTCTGTTGGCCGCGAGCATCTGCTGTGCCTGGTGTCGATCGCGGCTCTGCTGGTGCTCCAGGTCGCTGCGACCTGAGCATCATCGGCCTCTGAGCGGCGAAACCGGGTCGGCGGCAATACGCGCTTCATGGGCTACCGTGGCTCAGTCGGGGAACCGCCCGGCGAACCTGCGACGAACTGGAGGATGAGATGGCGTATGTGATCGTCAACGACTTCGATGGTGGTACGAGGGAGCAGTACGACGCCACCACCGCGGTGGTGCACCCGGCCGGTGGTCTGCCTGCCGGCCAGACGCATCACTACGCCGGGCCGAGCGCGAATGGCTGGGTCGTGGTCGCGGTCTGGGAGTCAAAGGAGATCTGGGAGAAGTTCCGCGACGAGACGCTGTTGCCCGCCTTCCAGGGACAGGGGTCCGTCTTGCCGGGCCCACCGAAGACGACGGAGTTCGAGGTCGCGGTCGAGTTCTAGAGGCGCCCTGTCGACCGAGGCGGTTGGTTCTCACGCAAAGCGGAGGATCAATCGAGACATCAATCACCTAGCGAGTACGAGCGCTATCTCGAGGTCCTGGATGGCTTCCTGGGAGAGATCACCTGAACTGCGGACGAGGGGTCAAGGTTAAAAACCCACCTATTGGGGTATCTGTTATTAAGCTTTGCTCTTAGGTGACGGGGCGTATGCAGCCCTGCCCTGTGTCTGCTCTCGCGGCCGGTTAGGATTTCTGGATGACTGCGCCCGGGGGAGAAGGCCTGGTTAGCGTCGCCTTCGCCCATGATCGGGGTGAGGGGAACATGATCCAGGGGCTGTTGGACAGCGCTGGCATCCCGAGCGTTCTGCAGCAGACCGGCATTGATGGGCCGCAGCTCGGGATCGGCTTACTGAACCCCGATGGGGGGTCGCAAAGGGTGATGGTCCGCTCCGATCAGGCCGAGGCGGCGCGCGCCCTGCTCGGGGGCGCGATGGCCCCGAGCGAACCGGAGGGTTGGGTTGAAAGCGACAACTCTCCTTACGCCGAAGAAGCGGAGGGGCGGAAACCACGTAACTACGGTTTGATCGGCGCTTATGGTCGGATTTGGGCCTTGTCGCTGGGTGCCGTGATGCTTGCCTTCGGGGTCTTCCTCTTGCTGCGGATGATCTAACGGTGGTAGAGACCATCCGCTGCAGGCCGCCGGGGTTGCCGTGCTCAAGCTGCGCGGCGAAGTGCAGGCTGTGTTCCGGCAGTCGCCGGCGCCTAGGCTGCAGCAGCGAGCAGCGGTTTGGGGTCGGTCCGCCGCGCCGGGATCAGGAGCGCGGACGCGCAGACCATCCCGAAGGCGACGACCTGCATTGCCAGACCGAAGGGATCTGTGGAGAGGGGGTCTCCGAAGACGAGGACCCCGCCGATGATCTGCGCCGCGTTGGCGACCAGTCCCATCAGGCCGATCGTCTCGATCGCGCCGCCGCGCTGAAGGGCCGCCGCTGCTGCGTACTGGGCGAGCGCTCCGGCGAGCACCGTGAACAGGATCCAGGGGGCGAGCACGACGACCGAGATGTCCCCAACCCCAGTCAGGCCCTTGATCGCGACGCCGGCGAGGGCGAAGAGGGTCCCGGCGATCGCGGCGAGGAGGACGTTGCCGTGCCGGGCGAGCCGGCCCGACTGGTGGCCCAGGACGAGGCCCGCCGCGAGCAGGGCAAGCCCGCCCTCGAAGCCGAGGATGGCGGTGACCGAGAAGCCGGAGTGGCTTCCCTGAAAGTGGGGGACAGTGAGCACGAGCAGGGCGAGGCCGGCGCTACCCAGCAACAACGCGAACCACTGGCGACGCTCGACCGGGTCGCCAAAGAAGCGCTGGGCCATCACCGCGAGGGTGACGGCGCCGCCGGCCAGGACCGCCTGGACGAGCGAGATCGGCGCCATCGAGAGGGCGGCGACGTGAACTAGCCAGGCCACCGCGGCAAGCCCCCAGCCCGCCGCGAACCAGGGAGAGCCGGCCAGGCCCCGCGCGCTGCGGAGCGGGCTTCGGATCGAGACCGGATCGGCGCGATGGCAGCCGCGATGCTTGAGCAACGACGCCAGGTTCGTCATCAGGGCCGCCACGAAGGCAAGGCCGATCCCTATTTGCACGAGAGCCCCGCCACTGTTCTTGCCTATCGGCTGACGGGCTCGCGATGTTTAGCCCGCCTGCTCTCGGATCGGGGTGGAGGGTTCGGGAGCTGAAGGCGGCTGCGCGCTTTGGCGACCGCCGATACCGAGGTGCGACAGGCTTTGGCGATCGTCCCGTCCGAGTGATCGGGGGTGCGGTGGACCTCGAACTCGATCAGCGCGGCGCGGCGAAGTTTGGCGCGAACTTCCATCGGGCTGTCGCTCGGTGCGGATTCAAGGGCCGCGGCGGCGGCGCGCTCGCGTCTGCACACCAGGCAGTAACAGCCGTCCGCCGAGCTTGCCCAGACGTCGGGGAGCAGAATGGGCGCGCCATCGATCCGCCCGGCGGAGACGCCGCACTGGTCGCACGTCCACTTCCGTGCCTTGTTCGACCTCTTGCTCATCTGGCCATGATGCATTGAGCGCTCCTTTGAGCGGTGTGGGGGAGATCCGGCGGCCCCTGGGCGCTCAGCCCGCGCAAGGAGGAAACGGAACCTCTCGGGTGGCGAACTTGGCCAAACCCGACACAGTCAGGGTAACAGCCCGGTCAGCAACTGCTTTCCGGTGCAGCTAGGAGACCAGTGCGATGGTGAAGCCGTCGTAGCCCTTGCCGCCGACGGTCTGGATCGTCGTGGCGCCGACGCGGGGGTCGGCGGCGATCATCTCGTGCAGGTGCCGTTGCGCTTGAATCGCGGGGTCGTCGCAATCGGGGTCGGCGAGCCGGCCGTCGCGGACGACGTTGTCGGCGACGATCAGGCTGCCACGGCGGGTGTGCGCCAGGGCCCAGGTGAAGTAGTCGGGCGTGTGGGCCTTGTCCGCGTCGATGAAGACGAGGTCGAACGGACCGACTTCCTCTGCCTCCAGCTTGGGCAGGGTCTCCAGAGCCGGACCCACACGCAGGTCGACGACCTCGCTCAGCCCAGCGCGGGAGATGTTCTCGATGGCGACCGCCGCGTATCGCGGGTCGGCCTCGAGGGTGATCAGGCGACCGCCCTCGGCAAGCGCCCTGGCGAGCCAGATCGTGCTGTAGCCGCCGAGCGTGCCGAACTCGAGGACCGCCTTCGCCCCGATCGTTTCCGCCAACAGGGCGAGCAGCTTGCCCAGCGGAGGGGAGACCTGGATCGTTGGCAGGTCGGCCCCTGCGCTCGCCTCGATCGCCCCCTCCAGCGCCTCGTCGTGGGGCGCCAGCAGCCCGGATACGTACTCGTCGACAGCCGACCATGCGCGATCCACTATGAGCTGATGTTTATCAGGGCGTCGCTATCCGCCCAGGCGGTAGGCGACGAGCTGCGGCGTCTGTCCTTCGACCGTGGCGAGGCCCGCCGGCGCGATCAGCGTGTCACCTTCTATCGCCACCCCGGCGTTGGTGCCGGCCGGGAGCACGTTCTGCCAGACGAGCCGTCCGGAGCTCGTGTCGTACGCATACAGTTTGCCGTCGCCGGTCGTCGCGAACACGAGGTCGTTGGCGACGGTGGTGAAGCCATAGGGTGGCGCCGCCGCGAATTCGTGCTTCCACTGGACCGCGCCGGTCTTGACGTCGAGCGCAACCAGTTCGCCGTTCAGCGGCCCCGGTTCCTGCCGTTCGGTTTGGCTGGTGACTTCGAGCGGGCTGTTGATGACCGGCACGAAGAGACTGGAGCCGTCGGTCGACATCGGCGCGATCACCCCACCCAGAGACCCCGGGTAGACGGTGCTCGGGATCGTCAGCTTCGAGAGTTCACCCTTCATCGCGTGCAGGCCGTCGTCATCGTGGCCGTTGTGCCTGCCGACGGACCTGCTCCAGACCGGCTTCCCGGTCTGGCCGTCGAGGGCGACGACGAACCCGGACTTGCCGGCGCCCACCACGAGTTCCTTGCCGCCCGAGTTCACCAATATCGGTGGGTTCTGGAAGTCCCAGTCATAGAGCGCGTGGGGCGTCTGCTGGTAGTACCACTGCATCTTGCCCGTCTTCGCGTTGAGTTTCACGAGCGAGTCGGAATAGAGATTCGCGCCCGGTCTGCTCGACCCCCAGGGTTCGCCTTCGGTGCCGGGGAACGGAGCCGGGTTGCCGACCCCGAAGTACATGAAGCCCTTGTCGTCGAAGGATGGCGTGTACCAGAGTCCGCCCCCGGAGTTGACCTGCGGCTTCCCCCAGAGGCTCGTGGGAACGGTGTCGAAGTGCCAGAGTTTCTTACCGGTTTTGGCGTCCATCGCCCAGAGGATTCCGGCGCCGCCGGCGCCGTAGAATTCGCCCACGTTCACCGGCGCCGTCGAGACGTAGACGATGCCGTCGTGGTAGCCGGGGGCCATGTCGATGCCCTCTTTTTCGTTCCTGATCAGCGTCGTCGACCAGACCTGTTTGCCCGTTTCCTGATCGAGGGCGAAGGCGGCGTTGGGCGTGGCGCCGAAGACGAGTCCGCCCTGGACGGTGACGCCGTTCGGGCCGTGGTCAGGCAGTTCGTACTTTTTGGTCCAGAGGACGTTGCCGCTGTCCTCTTCGATCGCCTGTACGTTCGAGGCGAGGTCCTGCGAGTAGACGACTCCTTTGCTGATGATCGGCGAGGAGGCATAGCTTCCGAAGGAGCTTTCTCCCGTGATCGGGAGGGTCCAGGCGATCTTGAGTTCTTTCACCGTGGAGCTGTCGATCGGCCCGTGCACCTGGCGGGTGTTGGCGAGGTCGCTGTTGGGGTACCCCGAGCCGGTGAAGCTCATCGAGCTTCCCGAAGAGGACGAGCCGCATGCCGCCAGCAGGACGGTGCTGGCGGCGACTAGCAATGCGGCCGTACCCCGTGCCCGCCACTGGCCATCTCCCATGTCGCGACATTATTCGATCAGTAAAGTGAAGTCAAGTGATTTGGAATCTTCGTTGGTTTGTTCGGCCCGCTCGCTGAGGATCGGTTGCAGCACCCGGTTTGCGAGCAGCCCGAGGGCGCCCAGGTTCGCGAATCCGGGACCCTGGCTGAGGCCGGCCAGGCCCGGGATCTGCAACCGCGGACGCACTCCCTCCAGCTCGAGGAAGCGTCCGATCGGCACCTCGGTTCCCGCGGGCGTGTCCCAGAGCGAGCCGGCCCGACCCTCGATCTCGGCCCGCGTCTCTGGCCCGAAGAGGTTGCGCAGCTGCGCCAGCAGGTCGAAGCCGGTGCAGTTGACGACGTAGTCGTGCTCGGGGTGGACGAGCCCCTCCGGCGAGCGGTGCTCGAGCCGGACTCCCTCACCACCACGCGCCTCCTCGACGTCGGTGACCCGGCCGGTGACGAAGCGACAACGGTCGTCGTAGGCGATCGCCGAGAGGCTCGGCGGGTCGAAGACCCCGCGGTCGCTGTGCTTGACGAAGTCGCGCCGCGTCGTCTGATCGAGCGCGCCCCATTCGACCTCGTCGGGGTTCGAGAAGACGCGGTTCTCGAGGAAGCTCTCGCCGCGGCTCATCGGCAGCATCGGCGTGTAGATCGTGAACCGGGACCGGGGCCGGAAGCCGCGCAGGAACATCACGCAGCTGAGTGCGCTCTCCCCGCCGCCGACCACGGCAACGTCGCAGCTGCGGTCCTCGGGCAGCTGCGCGAACTCGCTGCGCTTGCTGTCGCAGTGGAAGACCCGCGAGGCGATGCCGGGCTCGTGCGGGAAGGAGCGATGGATGCCGGGTCCGGTCAGGACCAGCGCCCGCGTGAGGTGTCGTGAGGCGCCCCCCGGCTCGGCGACGTCGACCGCCCACCGCTTCCCCTGGTCGAGTGAGACGCCCGTGACCTGCCCGCTGACATGGCTGACCCCCTCGGTCGCCCGCTCGAGCACCCAGGTCAGATACTCGCCGTAGTCGCGGTGGCGAACCTGCGGTGAGCCGGCGTCGATCCATCGCGCGTAGCGCCGCCTGGCGACCATGTAGCGCTGCCAGGAGAAGCCCATCGCGATCTCGTCGATCGCCTCGCCGGCCTCGCCGTACTCCCTGAAGCTCTGGTAGGGGAAGCCGACGTCCTTGATCGGCGTCACCGCCAGTGGCTCCTCGCCCGAGGTCATCCCGTTGCGGCCCTTCCAGGAGGCGGCGACCTCGGTTCCCTCGACGATCGTCAGCCCGATCGGCCCCAGCCCGAGGCTGTTGAAGGCGTGGACCTTGGTCGCGATCCCCGCGGCCTTGGCGCCGGCGCCGACTACGAGTAGATCGGACTCGGCTGCCATGGCACCGCGGCGGGTGGGGCGGGGGTACGGGGTTCGGCGACGACGCGGCCGCGCTTGTCGGGGCTGAAGGAGATCGCGCTTCTCCTGGCGTGCTCCGCGTCGCTGTCGGCGGGCCGCAGGTCGACCTCGCTGAGCACCGTGCGCAGCACTCGCTTCATCTCCATTTCGGCGTAGCTGGCGGCGAGACAGCGGCGCGTGCCGCCACCGAAGGGGATCCAGGTGTAGGTGCCCGGTGGCCGCCCCAGGAAGCGCTCGGGCAGGAAGTGGCGCGGCTGGGGGTAGATGTCCTCGTTGCGATGAATCAGGTAGACGCAGGGGGCGACGGTGGCGCCGGCGGGCAGCAGCCGGCCGCCCAGCTCCATCGGCTTCAGCAGGCGGCGGACGACGACCGGCACCGGCGGGCAGAGCCGCAGCGTCTCCTTGACCACCGCGTCCATGTACTCGTCGCTTTCGCCGGCCAGGACCTCCTCGCGCAGTCGCTCCAGCTTCTCGGGGTGGCGCAGCAGCCGCTCGAATACCCAGGCCAGCGAAGAGGAGGTCGGGCCGTCGGTGAGCAGCGTCATCAGTTCGTCACGCAGGTCGTGCTCGCTCATCGGCGAGCCGTCCTCATAGCGGGCCTCGACCAGCATCGAGACGATGTCCCTGCGCCCGTTCTCACCTTCACGTCGCCGCCGGTCCACCTCCTCCAGCAGCGCCGCTTCGACCGGCGCCATCGCTGCGCGGAACCCGCTGCTGCGGGAGAGCCAGCGTGGGCCGAGCGCCGCCGCCGTGCTCAACCGCCCCGGGTCGTTGAGCGCCCGCGTCAGCTGGTGCAGCAGCTCGCGCAGACGCGCCAGGCGGTCGTCCTCGTCGGGGCCGAAGACCGAGCGCATGATCACCTCTTGGGTGATCGCTTGCATGTGCGGCCAGAGCTCGAACGGCTCCCCCGCCGGCCAGCTACTGATCCTCTCGAGGGTTACGCGAGTCATCATCTCCGCGTCGGTTCCCATCCGCTTGCCGTGGAACGGAGGGAGCATCAGGCGCCGTCTGGTCATGTGCTCGGGCTCTTCCATCAGCATCACCGAGCGCGGGCCGAGCACCGGCAGCAGCAGGGGGTTGGCGAGGGCGACGCCGAGGTTGCCCGCCGGAGCGGTGAAGACCTGTTTGACGTCGTCGGGGTCGCAGAGGAACACCCACGTGCCCGAGTGGAGGATGCGCAGGGTGAAGGTGTCGCCGTAGCGTTCCTGGCAGCGCTTCATGAACGGGTAGGGACGCCGCGCCCAGCCGATCGCCTGCAGGGCGCTGGGCATCCGCGGGCCAGGGGGCAGCCCCGCGCTGCCCCCGGCTCCCCGGATCGCTATCCCCTTGCCAGTCAAACCCGCTGTCCTTCCGGCTCGGCCGCCAGCGCCTCCATCAGTTCGTCCTCCTCTGTGCAGGTGGCGGCGATCAGCAGCTCGAAGAGCCCGGCCGTGAATTCGGGCGGCAGCTTGGCCTCTTCGCCCCGCCCCAGATAGCGGTCCCGCACCACGGCGACGCGGTCCGGCTGCATCATCGGGATCCCGTGGGCACGCTTGTAGCGGGCGATGTCCCGGCAGACCTCGAAGCGCTCGCCGAGCAGACGGGCGATCTCGTCGTCGAGGCCGTCGAGGCGGCGACGGAAGGGCTCGAGGCCGCTCATACCGGCGCCACCCCCTCGTCGAGCAGGCCCGCGGCGAAGGCGTAGCTGCACGCGGCGAGGGTGTGCAGGGCGTAGCCACCCTCCTGGACGACGCAGATCGGCAGCCCCGAGGCCGCGAGCAGGCGTCCGATCTGGGCGAAGATCGTCGGTGAGAAGCCCCAGCTGCCGTGCGGGTCGCCCTTCACGATGTCGTAGCCGAGCGAGACGACGAGCGCCTCGCAGGTCTGGGTCAGTGACTCGACCGAGGTTGCGACCGCGCCGAGGTAGGTGGCGACGTCGGGGCTGCCGCTGAACTCGACCACCCGTTCGTGCTCGTTGTTCGGCGTCACCGTCCCGGCGGCGACGTTGGTCACCGGCCAGGCGTGCAGCGAGTGCAGGCTGGCGTCCTCCATCGTCGCCACGATCGCCGCCGTGCCGTTCGGGTAGTGCAGGTCGAGGTCGAGGATGCCGACTGGCTTCATCCCGCCCTCGAGGAGCGTCGACGCCGCGGCCGCGGCCGAGTTGAGGTAGCAGTAACCAGCGAACCACCCTGGGCCGGCGTGGTGACCGGGCGGCCGGCAGAGCGCGTAGGAGAAGTGGGCGCCCTCGATCAGGCGCTCCGCCGCGGTGATCGCCGTGCGCACCCCCTCGCGGGCCGCTGCGACGAGTCCGGCGCTGACCGGGATGTCGGGTGGCAGCCCCGGCGGGGTCAGCTCCGGCATCACCACCGGCTCCTCCGGAGCCCGCTCGAGCGCCTCCAGGTAGTCCGCTTCGTGCACGGCGCCGAGCGTCCGCTCGACTTCCTCCCCGGAGGCTTCGGAGGTCGCGGTCCGGACGCCGCCGTGACAGAGGAGGCCGCTGCGCACCGCGGTCATCCGCCGGTTGTCGTCGGCGCCGGGAAGCACGCGTCCGCCTTCGAGGATCCAGAGAGCGTCGTCGTTGCCGCCGCTGCGCCGCTGCTCGATCATCATCAGCTCGCTCATCGCAGGAGCCGCCGCATCCGCGGCCCCAATGGGCTGAAGCCGTTGTCGAGATAGAAGCGCTCGGTGGCGCCGAGCTGGGCGAAGCTCTCCTGCGGTAACCCGACCTCGAGCCGCGCGATCCCCAGTGTCTCGGCCAGGGTGGCAAGCGCCTCGACCAGCTCGCGGCCGAGCGCCCGGCTGCGCCAGTCCGGGTGCACCCAGAGGTCCTGGATCGTCCCGTAGCGCCCCGGCACGTGGATCGCGTGCTGCCAGCTCGCCGCGCAGACGCCGATGATCGCCCCGCCGTCGGACTCGGCGACCAGCAGCGCTCCCGCCTCGCGTCCCTCGGCAAGCGCCCGCGCCGCCTGCGCCAGCTCCTGCGTCGAGGGCCGCTCGCCCCCGAGCTCGATCAGCAGCGCCTCGATCGCGGCGGCCACCCCGAGCGCGTCCTCGGCAGCCGCCGCGCGGACGCGAACGCCGGGCGCCGACCCCGATCCGGGTCGCGCATCGGGCAGGGTCGGACTCGGATCGCTCATGCCGCGCCGGCGGTCTTCACTTGGGGCTCGAGCTCCACCGACCAGGAATCCGCCGACCTGCTGCCGGTGACCGCCTCTGCGATCGTCGCCATCGGCGCCCGCGCCTTCAGCAGCAGCTCGTCGAACTCGTCCTCGGGGTCGGACTGCATCACGATCGCGCCGCCGGCCCCGATCGTCGTGCGGCCCGGCCGCATCACGATCGTGCGGATCACGATGCTGAGGTCCATCACGCCGTCGACCCCGAAGTAGCCGATCGCCCCCGAGTAGACGCCGCGCGCCTCGTCCTCGATGTCGTCGATGATCTCCATCGTGCGCAGCTTCGGCGCGCCGGTCATCGAGCCGCCCGGGAAGCAGGCGCGAGCGCATTCCACGGCGCTGCGGTCCGCGCCCAGCGCTCCCGCTGACGGTGGAGATCAGCTGGTGCACGGTCGAGTAGTCCTCGACGATCATCAGCTCCGGGACGCTGACGCTGCCGACCTCGCAGACGATGCCGAGGTCGTTGCGCAGTAGGTCGACGATCATCAGGTGCTCGGCGTAGGTCTTCTCGTCTTCGACCAGCTCGGCTTTCAGTTCCGCGTCGCGAACCGGGTCCTCGCGAGCGCGAGGTCGTCCCCTTGATCGGGCGCGCCTCGACCTGGCGCTCGCGGCCCACCGAGAGGAAGCGCTCCGGCGAAGAGCTGACCACCGCCATCTCGCCGAGCTTCAGATAGGCGGCGAAGGGGGCGGTGTTGCGGCGGCGCAGCAGCCGGTATAGGTCGAACGGGTCCGGGCTGGCGTCGGTCGTGATCTGGTCGGTGAGGCAGACCTCGTAGGACTCGCCGGCCGCGAGTTCGGCCTGGCTGCGGGCGATGTCGGCGAGGTACTGATCGCGACCGCGACCACAGTGGAAGCTGACGTGGGACCCGGTGGGCCCCTCGACCGAGGCGAGCGGCGGCGCCGGGTCGGGCGGGGCGGCGAGCGTCTCCCGCACGGCCGCCTCCGCCTCGTCGAGCCAGCACTCGGCCTCCGCCTCGTCGCCGCGGCAGAGCACGGCCAGGTGCGTCCCTTTACGCACGTGGTCGACGGCGACGAGGCGGTTGGCGAGCATCATCACTGCATCGGGCATGTCTGACCGATGCACGTTCGGCGATCCGCAGTCCGCCTTCAGCTCGTAGCCGAGATAGCCGACGAAGCCACCCATCAGTCCGGGCGGGAGGTCGGCGGGGGGTGGCTCGATCGCGTGCTTGGAGAGCTCGCGGTCGAGCAAGTCGAAGATCGAGATCTGCTCGGTGCTGTCGGCGCCGGCGCCGCTGCTTGTGCACGGTTCCGGCCTCGACGTCGTACTCCAGGACGCAGCGCCCGGCGCCGGCGCTGGTGCCGAGGAAGGAGCTCTGCGCGAGCCGGGTGGGCGCGTCGGCGCTGTCGAGCCAGAAGGCGTACTCGGCGTCGCCGAAGAGCCTTTCGAAGAGCGCCTCGGTGGACGGCTCGCCCGCGATAGAGCGCAGCCGCAGTTCGGTCTCCCCGTCGCCACGGGCGCGCCGCACCTGGGTCGCGCGGCGGGGCCTCTCGTGGCCGTTTCGCGCCCCGCCAGCGTGGCGTTTTGAGCCGGCGGGCAAGGTCGTAGAAGTTCTCGACCAGCTTCGCGCCGTGCTCGGTGGCGATCGACTCGGGGTGGAACTGGACGCCCCACATCGGGCGGCGGCGGTGTTCGATCCCCATCACGACCCCGTCGTCGGCCCAGGCGGTCACGTTGCCGTCGGGCCCCATGTCGGTGATCGCCAGCGAGTGGTAGCGGACGACCGGGAAGCCTTGCGGGATGCCCTCGAAGAGGCCGTCGCCACCGTGGTGGATGCGGCTGAGCCGTCCGTGCATCGCCTCCGGCGCGCTGCCGACCTTGCCGGCGAGCAGATGGCCGAGCCCCTGGTGGCCGAGGCAGATGCCGAGCACCGGGATCTCGCTGTAGCGGAGGATGTCGTTGCAGACGCAGAAGTCGTGCCAGCGCTGCGGGCTGCCGGGGCCGGGGGAGAGGACGATCGCGTCGAAGTCCCAGCGCGAGAGTGCCCGCCAGGAGACGGCGTCGTTGTCGACGACGATCGGCTCCTCGCCGGAGACGCCGGCCAGCAGGTGGAAGACGTTGTAGGTGTAGGAGTCGTGGTTGTCGATCAGCAGGGTTCTCATGCCGTCGCCTCCAGGCCGAGGCCGCGCGCGGCCCGGTCGAGGGTCGAGTGCACGACCCGCTGCACGTGAGGCGCCCGCTCGCCTTCGAGCTGCCAGCGCGAGAGGTGGGAGGCGTAGCGCGCGAGTGGCGCGACGTCGAGGCTGTCGGCGACCCGGCCCAGCAGGCGCCCGTAGGTCTCCGCCTGTACCACCGCGAAGCGGTACTCGGGGTCGAGCTCGGGCTCGCTCGGCGCAGCCGCGCCGTTGCCGTTGCGAGACCGTGCCCGCACCAGGTCCCAACCCAGCGCCTTGCCGTCGCGCAGCAGCTTCTCCGGCTCGAAGTCGACCCGCTTGGTGGCGGTGTGGAGGAGGAAGAAGCCGAGCGCGACCTGCGAGCCGACGCGGTCGGCGGACGGGTGCCCGTCGCGTACCTTGGCAAGCTTCGGATCGGCGTCCATCTGCTCGTCGATCCACTCCACCAGGTGGTCGATCAGCAGCGCGTCTTTCTTGCTGGAGGCAATCTTCTCCCGCTCCCTGGCGACCATGCCGTGGAAGATGTCGTGGTAGGGGTGGAAGCCGTTCCCTTCGCCGGTGTGGACCAGCTCGGCCATCAGCTGGCGGCGGCAGGTGACGTGGGCGAACCACTCCTGGCCGCAGACCTGGACCGAGGTCGAGCCGTCGAGGCCGGTGTCCGCCAGCCAGTAGGCGAGGGCGCGCATGTGCTGGGTGGGGACGCCGTCGGAGCGGACCAACGGCATTTCCTCCAGCTCCTCGCGGCCGGTCAGGTAGATCACCGTGCCGTCGACCCGTTTTTCCAGCGTCCCCTCCTGTAGCCCCAGCTCGGTCAGCTCGGCCACCTCGGGCAGGAAGTCGGACTCGAAGAAGACCCGGTCGAAGTAAATGCCGAGCCGAGCCAGCGTCTTGCGCTGCCCCGAGATCACCCAGGCCCGCGTCTGCGACCACAGTTCCAGCGCCGACTGGTCGCCGTTGAGGACCCGCTGCAGGAGCTCGTCGGCGCTGTCGTCCTGCACGTCGACCTCGCGGGTCAGCGAGTCGGCGGGGTGGTCGGAGGCGAGGCCGAGCGAGGCCCCGTTCTTGACGTAGTCGGCGTAGCAGTAGCCGACGAAGTGGTCGCTCTTGACGCCGTTCTCGGCCGACATCTGCGGGTACTTGCCGCTGCGCACGACGCCGGCCATCGCCTCGCCCATGCTGCGGCCGACGTCGCAGATGATGCTGCGGCGCTCGACCTCGCCACCCGCCTCGGTCAGCGCGTTGCCGAGGGCGTTGCCCAGCGCCAGGTTGCGCAGGTGGCCGATGTGCAGCGCCTTGGTCGAGTTGGCGTCCCAGAAGTTGAGCGCGAAGCGCCTGTCCGCGGCGACCTCACCGCAGCCGGCCACAGCCTCTTCGCCTTCCTCCAGCTCGGCGCCGCGTTGCGCCACCCAGCCGTCGTCGAGGCGGAGCCATACGCCATCGCCGCCGCGCTCGACCGCCGTGACCCACGGCTCGGACTCGATCCGCTCCAGGGCGGCCGCTGCGTCGCGATCCTCCTGCCACCGTGGGGAGCGCGGCACCAGCATCAGGTCGAAGCGGTCATGCGGGCTGTAGGGCGCACGCAGGGTCCAGTGCGACTGGGCTCCGTCCCCGCCTCCCGCTTCGTCGAAGTAGTCGAAGAGATTGATGTCCATAGTCCCGACGCGACCCAGCGCCGATGCACCAGCCGGGGCTCGAACCCGGATCCTCGGCTTACAAACCCGATCCTCTAACCGATTGAGGTACTGGTGCGTATTTTTTACCGAACGGTCGAGTGACCATTCAATAATTCCGGAGTGTAACAACGGAACGCGACTCGTGTCCACCCCCTGGGTGGATCGACCTGCGATCGCGACCTGAGCCCGTCGTTCAGACGAGTGCTAGGCGCAGATCTCGTAGAGAGGATCGGTTGAGCCAGGAAAGTCGGGACTATCCGTCCCGACGGCCTGGATGCAACCGGCACCGCAGAGGATCGTGCTGTGGTAGGCGACCTTTGCGGTGGGCTCGTTGACGGCCGCTGCGATCTGCGACAGCGTTACCGGGCCGCGGATGATCAGTTCGAGGATCCGTGCCCTCAGGGGGTGCCAGATAGCTCTTGTCTCTCGACTCGACACCAGACTCCTTTTCTCGATACTGAATGTACGCGATCCAACTGCCCGATCGAGCATCTTTGCTTAATCGCGACATCTATGCATGGCTCAGTTAGCTCAGACCCTCCCCTGAGGTCGTTCGATCCCGCAATTTCGGGAGAATTACGGCCGTGCTGACTATCGCAGTCACCGGTCCAACCGGTGAGATCGGCAAGTCGTTCATCTCCGCCCTCGAGCGAGCGCCCGAGGTCGAGCGCGTGATCGGCATGGCGCGGCGTCCCTTCGACCTCGGTGCGCAGGGCTGGGCGAAGACCGAATACCGGCGCGGAGACATCCTCGATCGCGCTGCGGTCGACGCCCTGGTCGAGGACGCTGACGTCGTCGTGCACCTCGCCTTCGTCATCGTCGCCGGGCGGGGCGAGAGCCGCGAGATCAACCTGACCGGCTCCCGCAACGTCTTCGAGGCGACGGCCGCCGCGGGGGTGAGGCGCCTCGTCTACACCTCGTCGGTGGCCGCCTACGGCTTCAGCCGCAGCCTGCCCAAGCTGCTCACCGAGGACCTGCCGGTGAACGGGTCCGGTCGGCACCCTTACTCAGCCCACAAGGCCGAGGTCGAGGAAGAGCTAGTCACCGCTCTGACCGGCTCGGAAACCGACGCCTACGTCTTCCGCCCCTGCATCGTCGCTGGACCGCAGGCGCCGCTGTTACTGGAGATGGTGCCGTTGCTCGCGATCGGGCAGAAGCTGCCCGGGCCGGTGCGCTGGGCGCTCGGCAAGGCGCCCTCGCTGCGGCCGGTGCTGCCGGACCCCGGCGTGCCGTTCCAGCTCGTCCACCACGATGACGTCGCGACCGCCCTCTGTGCCGCGGTGCTCGGCCTGGGGGAGCCGGGCATCTATAACCTGGCCGGGCCGGGGGAGCTGACGGTCACCGATCTCGCCCACGCGTTGGGCTGGCATGCCTTGCCGGCGCCACAGCTCGCGGTCGGCGCCGCGGCCGAGGCGGTGGCGCCGTTCCTGCCCCTCCTTCCCCCCGAGGCCGCCTGGATCGAGGCAGTCCGCCGCCCGGTTCTGATGGATACCTCGAGAGCGCGCCGCAAGCTGCACTGGATGCCCCACCACGACGCCCGCGAGACGCTTCGCGAAACGGTCGCGGCGGTCCGCGCCGGCTGACTGCATCCGCCCCCGGGTCAGACCGGCTGACCCGGGGGCGAAGCGCTATGCCTGCGGCTCGATGTTCTGGTTGACCCGGAAGAGGTTGTCGGGGTCGTAGGTCGCCTTGACCTGAGCCAGACGGTCGTAGTTGTCGCCATAGCTGGCGCGGACCCGCTCCTGGCCCTCGTCCATCATCATGTTCACGTAGGCACCGCCGGCCGAGTAGGGGTGCAGGGCGTCGAAGTAGTCGACGCACCAGCTGCGGATGGCCTCCGCGTTGGCGGGGTCAGGGTCGACCCCGGCGAAGACCGAGCCCCAGTTGGCGTCACGGTAGGCCCAGGCGGTGTCGGCGTTGTCGGCGTCGTGGGCGGCGCCGTCGATCGGGTACAGGTGCATGGTCGATTTCATCGTCGGCATCTCCGGCCCGAAGCGGGCGTGCGCCGCGACCGCCTCGTCAGGGATCTCGTTGACGAAGTCAGCCCGCCAGTACCACTGCTCTCCCTTCGGGTAGAGGCCGTCGAAGGCGCTCTGCAGCGCCGGGAACGGCATCGGCTGGACGCCGTGCATGAGCGGCTCGGGCAGGGAATCCAGCAGCGGGGCCATCGCCGCCGCCGCGTCCTCCTCGCCGCCCACGTAGCACCACACGATCCCGCAGACTTTGCGCATGTGCAGCTCCTCGGGGAAGGGCGGCGCCGGCGGCACCGAGGTGTAGGCGAAGAAGCCGTTCAGCTCCCTCGGAGCGCCGAGAATGAACTCGCGGTAGGCGCTAAGCACCTCGGCCGACTGCTCGATCGACCAGAAGGTCGGGCCGCCGATCACGGTTCCGACTTCGTGCAGCCGGAAGAGGAAGGAGGTGACGACGCCGAAGTTGCCGCCGCCGCCGCGGATCGCCCAGAAGAGGTCGGGGTTCTCGTCCGCCGAGGCGCGCACCCGCTCGCCGCTCGCCAGAACGACCTCTGCCTCCAGCAGGTTGTCGATCGTCAGGCCGCACTTGCGGCTCAGATGGCCCATGCCGCCGCCCAGGGTCAGGCCGCCGACGCCGGTGGTCGAGATGATGCCACTCGGGGTCGCGAGCCCGTGCTCGTTGGTGGCGGCGTCGACTTCGCCCCAGGTGCAGCCGCCGCCGACCCGTACGGTGCGCGCTCCGGGATCGACCTGGATCTCTTTCAGGGCCGCGAGGTCGATGACCACGCCGCCGTCGCAGGTGCCGAGCCCGGCGCCGTTGTGGCCACCGCCACGCACCGCCAGCAGCACGCTGTTCTCGCGGGCGAAGTCGACCGCCTTCGCCACGTCATCGGGATTGGCGCAGCGGGCCACCAGGGCCGGGCGCCGGTCGATCATCGCGTTGTAGACCTGGCGGGCCTCCTCGTAGGTACTGTCCTCAGGGCGGATCAGCTGCCCCTCGAAGCCCGGGATGTCCGCTGCGGTGGGGGTGCTCACGTTGTTCCTCCTAGTCGTCGTCGAAACTCGTCTTTCGAACGAGGCTAGGTCGCGGAGGCGCTCCTGTCATGACCTGACCTGACCCAGTTCCGGCGTGCCCGATTTCGCCCCGCCACCGGCGGAATGGTCAGACCTGACTATCGTTGTGCCTGTGGGCGATGTGACGCATGATCTTCCAGGGTCGCTTCGCCTCAGCTCGACCCTTCCGTTCGTCGGCCGCTCTGGCGAGCTGGCCAAGCTGGAAGCACTGATGCCACGGGCTGTGGGTGAGGGCCGCCGGGTCGCCTTGCTCGCGGGGGAGCCCGGATCGGGCAAGAGCCGCCTGGTGCGCGAGTTCGCCTCCGCCGCGGCGGGGGAGGGCGCGCTGGTCCTCTACGGGGCCTCCGACGCCGCGGTACGAACGCCGTACGGCCCCTTCGTCGAAGCGCTCGATCGGCTGACGCGGGTGACCGAGACCGCCGAGCTGCAGGCGGCTCTCGGCACCGGCGGTGGTGAGCTGACGCGGCTGCTGCCGGACCTGCCGGCTCGCGTCGGGGGGCTGGCGGCGCCGGTCGACGCCGAGCCGGATACCGAGCGCCTCCGACTCCACACGGCCGTCGCCGATCTCCTCGCCGGAGTCGGCAGGGAGAGGCCGCTGCTGCTCGTGCTCGAGGACGTCCACTGGGCCGACGCCCCGACCCTGCTCCTGCTGCGCCACCTGGCCCGCGCCGCCGGTGACGCCCGCCTGCTCCTCCTCGCCACCTTTCGCGAGACCGAGGTCGACGTGCCGCGGGCCCTCGCTGACACGCTTGCCGACCTGCGCCGCTCCGACAGCGTCGTGCGGCTGCGGCTCGGCGGACTCTCCGCGACCGAGATCGGCGAGTTCGCCTGCCGCGCGTCCGGTTGTGAGCCGGGATCGGAGCCGGTGGAGCTGGCCGAGACGATGCGCGATCTGACCGCCGGCAACGCCTTCCTGGTCTGCGAGCTGTGGCGAGCGCTTGCTGAGACCGGGGCGGTGGAGACGTCCGGCGGGACGATCCGGGTGACGCGGCCGCTGGCGCAGCTGGCGAGCCCGGAGAGCGTCCGCGAGGTGACCGGCCAGCGGCTCTCCCGCCTCGCCCCCGGAACGATCGAGCTGCTTGAGCTGGCGGCGACGGTTGGGGCGGAGTTCGAGTTGGACGTCGTCCGGCGCGCCGCCGGCCTCGCCGAACCCGAGCTTCTCGCTGCGCTGGAGGAGGCGGTGGGGAGCGGGATGGTCGAAGAGCTCCCGTCGCAGAGCCTTTCCTGTCGCTTCACCCACGAGCTGGTCAGGCGGGCGCTCTACGACGGGCTTTCGCGGGCGCGGCGGGCGGAGCTGCATCTCCGCGTCGGCGAGGCGCTTGAGGCCGCCGGCGCAAGCTCTGGCCGCGGGCTTGCCGACCTCGCCCATCACTTTGCCGCCGGGGCTCCCTTCGGCGGCGCCGAGCGCGCGGTCGAGCACAACCTGCGCGCCGCCCGCGCCGCCGCGGCGGCGCTCGCCTTCGAGGAGGCGGCGAGGCGCCTGAGCACGGCGATCGAGCTGGGCGTGGATGACCCGGGCGAGCGAGCCGAGGTTCAGCTCGAGCTTGGCATCGCCTGCCACCGTGCCGGCAAGGCGCTGGACGCGATCGAAGCCTTCGCCGCGGCTGCCCAGATCGCCCGCGAGCTGGACAGCGCCGAGCTGCTCGCCCGCGCCGCGATCGGCTACGAGGACGCCTGTTGGCGCCCCGGGATCGGGATCAGGGACTCGGTCGAGCTGCTGGAGGAGGCAATCTCCGTTCTCGGCGACGAGAGTGAGGAGCTGCGGGTCGGCCTGCTCACCGGTCTCGCCCGCGCTCTTGACTTCGAGGGCGAGCGGGAGCGCGGGGCGATCGTCCGTGGCAACGCCGTCGAGTTGGCGAGGGGTCTCGACGACCGTTCTGGGCTGGCGAAGGTGCTGGTCAGCTCCTACTGGGCACGGGGGGCGAGTCCACTGGGAGAGATCCTCGCGATGCTGACCGAGGCGCGGGACATCGCCGAGGAGCTGCAGGACGCCGATCTCCGCACCGAGGCGATGGCCTGGCGGGCACCGACCTTCGTTGCCCTCTGTGACCTCGACGCCGCCCGCACCGAGGTCGCCGCGCTGCTCGAGATGGCCGAGCGGACGGCGCAGCCGTTCATACACCACGTGGCCACCCACTACAGCTCGGCGATCGCGCTCTGCGACGGCCGCCTCGCCGAGGCCGAGGCGATGGCGGATCGCTCGAAAGAGTGGAGTCGCCTGATGACCGGACGGGACGCCTCCGGGACCTACGGGATTCAGATGTTCAGCATCCGCCGCGAGCAGGGGCGCCTGGCCGAGCTGGCGCCCGCGGTCAGGATCCTGGCCGGAGATGGCGAGCGCGCCGGGGCCTGGCGACCCGGGCTGATCGCGCTGCTCGCCGAGCTGGGGATGGAGAGCGAGGCTCGGCGCGAGCTCTCCGAGCTCGGCGCGGAGGGCATCGAGGGCTTCCGTGACTCGCTCTGGCTTGCCACCCTCGCCTACCTCGCCGACGCCTGCACCATGCTCGGCGACGAGGCGACGGCGGCCGTCCTCTACCCGGAGCTGGAGCCCTATGCGGGCGCCAACGTGATGATCGGCCACCTGGTCGCCTGCTACGGCGTCGCCGATCGCTACCTGGGCATGCTCGCTGCGACCCTGGGAGAGCAGCAGCGCGCCGAGGAGCACTTCGAGCGCGCCCTGGAGCTGAACCGGAAGATGGGGGCGTCAACCTGGGTCGCGCACACCGCTTACGAGTACGCACGTTTCCTGCTCGCGCGGGGCGGGGGCGGGCACGAGCGGGCTGGAGCACTGCTCGGTGAAGCGGGGGCGCTGGCCGAGCAGATCGGGATGGAGGGCCTGCTGACCAAGATTCGCTCGCTCGGCGCCCCAACCACCGGCGGCGGCCTGCCGGACGGGCTCTCCCCGCGTGAGGCGCAGATCATCGACCTGGTCGCCAGGGGGCTCAGCAACCGCGAGATCGGCGCGGCGCTGACGATCAGCGAACACACCGCGGCGAACCACATCCGCAGCATCCTGCGCAAAACCGGCTGCGCCAACCGGACCGAGGCCGCCTCCTACGCCCACCGGCACGGGCTCGCCTCGGACTGACCGGTTCAAAACCACGATACGATCGGGCAATGGCGCTATTCATGATCGAGCGCAGCTTCGCCGATCAGCTCGACCTCAAGGACGGAGATGTCGAGCTGATCGAGGAGATCAACGAGGTCGAGGGGGTCAGCTGGGTCTTCTCGTTCCTCAGCGCCGACCGTCGCCGCAGCTACTGCCTCTACGAGGCGCCGACCGCGGAGGCGATCCGCGTCGCCGCCCGCCGGGCCGACATCCCGGCGGACCAGGTCGTCGAGGTGGGTCCGGGCACGCCGCAGTTCGCAGGCCGCCTGCGCGATTGGGCCGAAGCCGCCGGCTGAGCTGTTCGGGCGGGGGAGTCGGCTGCTTAGACTGCTCTGCATGGCTTCTCTCGATAGCGACTCGACCTTCACGCTCTACCGGCGTGGATCGAGCTGTTGGAGGAGGCGGACTTCGAGCAGGCGACGCGGCCGCTGGAGGCGGCGGCCCGACGGGCGCCGGAGAAGTCCTCGGTGCGCGAGGCGCTCGGCCGCGCCTATTTCCGCTGCGGCCGCTTCGCCGCCGCCGCGGCCGAGTTCGAGGCGGTGGTCGACACCCACCAGGTCAACGACTTCGCCCACTTCTGCCTCGGCCGGGCGCTGGCCAAGACCGGTGACACGGAGCGCGCCCGCCACCACCTGGCGCTCGCCGCCAACCTGCGGCCCGAGCGGCGCGACTACCGCTTCTACCGCGAGCTGCTCGGCACCTAGAGGCCGGCGACCAGGGCGCCGACGTTGCTCCTGCTGAAGTAGGGGCCGAAGGTGTGGACTTTGTCGTCCTGTTTGCCGTAGCTGGTCAGCCCATCGATTCTGGCGCCGCCTTCGATCAGCCAGCCGCCGCCGCTGGCGCCCGGCGCCCAGTGGCAGGCGATCGCGATCGTCGGCGGGCCGGGGATCTGGTAGGTGAGGCTGTCATCGCCCACGTACGGGGAGTTGCAGCTCTGCATGAAGCGGCTCTTGCCGGGGTAGCCGAAGGTCTGGAATTCCTGGCGGCGGCTGAGGTCGGTGGCGATCGAGGCGCCGCCGCCGACCGCGTCGGCGACGTTGACGCCTTCGGCGTTGGGGGTGGTGACGATCGCGCCCATGTCGAAGTTGGGGTTGCCGAGCTTGACCCACTGTTTCGGCGCAAAGATGGATTTGCGGTGGGCGACGAAGGCGCCGAACGGCGCCGTGCCGTCGGTGTAGGCGGGGACGAACTCGAGGAAGCTCGACCAGATGCTTCCTCCGCGGGGCCCCAGGGGACCGGAGTTGACGCAGTGGCCGGCGGTCAGGACGAGGCGGCGGCTGGCGCTGTTGATCGCCGTCGCCGAGCAGAAGCCGGTTCTGCCGCCCTGGCGGACGAAGAGGCGGCCGTTGACCGTGTTGGGGGGAACGGCCGGTTCGGCGATCGGCGCGAAGCTGGCGGTGGCCGTCAGGCTGCCGCCGCGCGGTTCGTCGAGCGGGGGCGTGGCCCGTCGCCGGGCCGCCGTCCAGTAGTTGGCGACCCGAGCCGCTTCGCCGCGAGCGGGGGAGGCCGTCGGGCGTAGTCGAGCCGTGGCCGTGGCCCCTGCCGGTCCGAGCAGCGCCGCCGACAGGCAGCCGAGGGTGACGACCGCACCCGCGGTACGTGCCCAGACGCGGTGCGGGCCGGTTCCCATCAGAGTGAGGATAGTGAGCGGAGCCCGCGGCCGGTCAGGTGAGGAGGGGGATGACGCAGCGATAGGCGTGGGAGATGGTGGAAAGCGCAAAGGTGACACCACCAGAAGCTGAGACGGTGACAACTCCATAGACGTTTAGCCCGGATACATTCGTAACGTCGCTCGACCACTCATCCCCGGCATCGAGATTGACCCCGGGCTGTTCCGCGAAGGCGGCGAGCTGCAGCGCCTCCGGCAGCGTGCCGCCCCGCGTTGCGCATTTGCCCGCCGCCACAGGCGCCGTCGCTTTGCTGCTCGCCGTGCCCTCCCAGCAGGCTCCGGCGAAGAGCACGGTGCCCGGCAGGCAGCCGACGCTGTGGCCGTTGACGGTCTGCGCGTCGACGGCATTGACGGCGTTGAGCGCGGTCTGCGCGTCGACCGCGCTCTGCGCCGTGTCGGCCGTCTCGGCGTGGGTGGCGTTCGGCACCTGGCCCAGGGTCAGCTCGTTGATGTCGGCGCCAGTCAGCGGAGTGCTGATCCTGGCGCCGCCCAGCACTCCAGGCTTCAACCGGTTGGCCGGCACCGAGTGCAGTTTCAAGCGATTGCCCGGCAGCGACTTCGTTTTGATCGCCCTGCCGCTGATCTGGGCCCTCTTCGCCGCGTAGACCGTGCCCCCGAGCGCCACGAAAAGCGCGATCGCCGAGACGACCAGCGCCGGCGAGATCCGCCAAGTCCCCTGCCTCATGCTCAAACCTCCGTAAACGAATCGGTTTTCTGATCCGTTGCGAGCCTAAGTCGCCGGTACGGCCGCGCCCAAGCAGATTGGACAAAAGTTCAGCGTCTACCCGATCCAGAGGTTTCGTCCGCCTCCCTTGTTTCCTCGAGCAGGGCCAGGATCGGCGCGTTGCCTTCGATCGTGGAGGCATAGAAGTGCTCTACCGCTCCGCGGACCTGCTCCTGGGCGACCTCTGCGACAGCGCCCCGACGTGGTAGCTGATGTTGGACAGCGTCTGCCCCAACCCCTTGGCGATCTTGACCGGGCTCACGGGTTCCTCGGCTTCGCCGAGCAACCGCAAGATGTCGCGCCTCATCTCGTGGTCGAGCGCGCGAATCAGCAGCGCCTGGCGTCTGCTCCTATCGAGCCGCCGCCCCTTCTTTCGCTGCCCCCCAGAGTCCACCACGCGACGCTCCTCCCTGTTGAAAGTGATCTAGAACGAATTGGCTACTAAGGAAACGCTGCGGCAGTGTAGGTGCGCTAAAGAGGGTTTTCACTTCGACTTTGGGAACTAAAAGGCTGGTTCAGATCAAGTCTTCGGGTTGGGCTGAGACGGGAGCCGCCTCCGAGCAACTGCGGTAGAGACCAGCAGCTCGGGGCGGCTCCCTGGCCTAGATGCCTAACCGTTCTTGGAGATCGCGAGGATCGGCATAGCCGCCTCTGCAGGTGCGAGCTTCATTCTTCACCCCCTCCTTTGTCGTGAGATTGCTCTAAATATTTAGAGCAATTTGATAGCGACTGCGATCAGCTTGGTGGCGAAACGGTTCCGCTGCGTCACTGCATAAGCTTCAGCTAGCAATCAGGCAAACGGAGAGCAATGGAGGGGTCTGCATGATCAACTCTGAAGCTGGAGCAAGGCTCAATATGGCGATCATGCTGCGCCTCGCCAAAGTGTTGGCAGTTCCACTGCGCATCAAGATCGTGTCGGAGCTGAACATCCGCGAGATGAGCCCAAAGCAGTTCTACGATGAGTTTGGCGGTGGCTCGGTGCCCAGGGTTTCTCGCCATTTCGATGTGCTTGTTGAGTACGGCTGGCTCTATCTGGTTGGGACGAAATCCGGAGGCAAACGGCGCGGAGCCGTTGAGCACTTTTACCGTGCAACTCAGCCTGCCGTGTTCGACAACGACACCTGGTCATCCTTGCCGAAGTCGATGAAGGCAATGGTCAGCGTTGGGATTTTTGAAGAACTTGGCGAGCGCATAAAGAATGCGCTTGAAGCGGGCACCCTTGATGCCCGCGCCGATCGACATTTCACTTGGACGCCGCTTCTTGTTGACCAGCTTGGCTGGGAGGAAGTGGTCACCCGGGTCGACGCGTTGTTCGAATTCCTTTTCGAGGCGCAAGCCAGGGCAAAGCTTCGTCTGGCTGAGTCCGATGAGGAGCCGATTTTGATGACCGTCGCCCTCGCAGCCTTTCAGTCGCCCAAGGACTCAGAGAAAGCGTCCTGATCCAGAATTGGCGGCACAGCGCGCCGCGCGGTGGTGGAGCAAATGCCACTAGTGCACGCGGTTGCAGTGCTGCAACGTTTTGGCTCAAAAATTTGGTACGACCAGAGTTGCTTTTCGGAAACCTCCACCTATAGGGTCGCCGCCGAAACGTTGGAAGCCGACAGGGGGGAAGTGCATGCAGGGGATAAGGCTTATTGCGGCAGTGCTCGCTGCGCTCGTCATTTGCGGAACCGGTATTGCGCTCGCGGCACAAGACGACTCTGAGTCGTCCCCCGCAGCCACCCAGCTCAGCAGCGCGCCGCAGGATGCCGGCGTCGAACTGGACGCCAAGCGCACCGCAACCTCTGACACCTTCCGTCTCCCCGACGGCGCTCTTGAAACCAGGGTCTATGAGAACCCGATCAACTACCGCGACGCCGAAGGCGACTGGAGGCCGATTGACGAAGGGCTCGAAGAGCAGGCCGACGGCACCGGCCTCACCAACGGACCCAATCGTTTCGACCTGAGCCTCCCGCAGCGACTGGGCGCCGCCCCCGTGCGTTTGAGCGAAGGCGACCAGTGGGTGGCCGCTCGGCTCCTCGGTCCCTCCTCTGAGCCCGTACAAGCCGAAGGGAGCACCGCGACATACGAATCTGCGGAACCGGGCACGAGCTTTGACCTCTCGACCCTGGCGAGCGGGATCAAGGAGGACATCGAACTGAGCGACCCCTCCCAACCCAGCTCCTTCAGCTTCGAGCTGAGCGCATCGGATGGGCTGAGCCCAAGCTTGAACGAGGAAGGCGCGATCGAGTTCCGCGAAGCAACCGGCCGCGTCTTCGCGACTCTTCCCGCGCCGGTCATGCGCGACAGCTCTCCGGTTCAGCCAGAGACCTCCAATGCGATCCACTACACCCTGGAGCCGCAGAGCGACGGTACCTGGCGACTCGACGTCACGGCCGATCCTGATTGGCTCTCCGCCCCCGAGCGCACCTGGCCTATAACCCTCGACCCCACGCTGGAACTTCCCAAACCGACCCTCGATTGCGCCTTCGGCGGCAAAGCGGGCTCGAATGTCAAAATTAAATGCGACAACTTCAGCGGCAGAAAGCTGATGGCCGCCTATTGGCCGAAAATCAGCAGCGCCTCCGACGAATGGCAGCGTTCGCTGTTGCGCTTCAGCCTCAGCGCGCTCCCGACGGCCTCCTACGTCGCCTCAGCCACCTTTGGCATCCATGCCGCTGAAGCGGCGCTCAATACCAGTGGCCTGGAACTGCGCAAAGTCACGAAGCCATGGAATACGGACGTGACCTGGACGCATTATGAGTCGAGTCATCTGTGGACCACCGAAGGCGGCGACTACACAGACGAAGTGGGCAAAATCCTGACCAGCGAAAGAGGCAGCCAGGCCGGTTGGTGGACCTTCCCGCTTTCCCGCCAGGTCGTCCAGGAAGCAGTATCCAACCCCGAACCTTTGAACATCCTCGCCAAGTTGAT
This sequence comes from uncultured Solirubrobacterales bacterium, assembly GCA_963706605.1. GTDB lineage: Bacteria > Actinomycetota > Thermoleophilia > Solirubrobacterales > 70-9 > VRUE01. Next base: position 171,695 of record OY970165.1, on the reverse strand, counting down.
CGACGACAAATCGCGTGAATGCGGCCCCAGTTCTTGCACGCAGCGCCAGATCCAGTTCGAATCAGGCTCCTCAAGCTCCTCAAAGCCCTACCTCAACGTCGTCTACTACCAGGCGGCGCCCACGAGCAGCAAGCTCGCCCTCCCCACGGAGGGCACCGTGACGGCTCGTCGCCTCAAGCTGAAGGCCGCTTGGAGCGAAGCAGGCGTCACCGGCGTCACCTTCCAGTACCGCGAAGGGCCCAAAGGCGCCTTCCAGAACCTTCCCTTGGCCTTGGTCAAGGATGCCTCGGGCCAGGCGGTGAGCAAATGGCCGGTGGCGGTGTCGGGCAAACAGGAAACCGAACCGCTCTACCTCGACGCCGCGCATCTGAGCGCGGCGCTGGAAAGCAAAGGCGGCGAAGTGCAGGTGCGGGCGCTCTTTGACGGAGAAGCAAAAGTGGCCGGCTACAGCGCCGCCTCAAAAGCAACCGTCAACCTCGACGTCGGCGGCACCCGCGACGCCACCACCTCGGTTGGTCTCGGCACGCTCAACCTCTTGACCGGGAACTTCTCGCTGAGCCGCACCGACGTCTCGATCCCAGGCGTCACCGCGGGCCTTGAATTCTCCCGCACGATCAACTCCCGCCAGCCCGGCATCGCCGAAGACACCAGCGTCCTCGGGCGCGGCTGGAAGCCGACCACCCCGGTGGAAGTCGCAGGCGGCGCTGAATGGAGAAGCGTGAAGACGTTCGCGGCGAGTGAAGAAGAACGTGAAGAAGGGTTTCTTGACTACGCGATCCTCACCGACCTCGAAGGCTACGAATACGCCTTCGAACTGTCCGAAGGCGCCTACGTTCTGCCACCCGAGATGAAGGGCTGGTCGCTCTCGCCCTCAAACGGAACGAACATGACGCTCTCCGACCCCAGCGGCAACCAGACCGTCTTCGAAAACAGCGCAGGCGGCAACGAATACCTGCCCGTCTCGGTCTCGATGAGCGGTGGCACCAACGCCACGCGGATGTTCTACGACATCATCGAAGGCAAGCGGAGGCTGAAAGCGCTGGTCGCGCCGGCGGCGAAAAACATCAACTGCTCCGAATCGACCGCCAAAACGAACTCGGGCTGTCGCGCCCTCTATTTCACCTATCAGGCGGCAAGCACCTGGGGCGCCCCAGCCTCCTACAAGGACCGCCTCTCCTCGATCACCTACTATGGCCCAGCCTCCAAAGAGATACAGGGCTCCTGGGAAGTCGCCAAGTACTCCTATGACTCTTCCGGGCGCCTGACCGAAGAGTGGGACCCGCGCATCTTCCCGGCTTTGAAGGAGACCTATGCCTACGTCGGCAACGGCGCAGAAGCCCGCACGGGCGGGCAACTCAAAACGATCAGTCCGGCCGGCCAGGAACCGTGGACGCTCGAATACGGCACGGTGGCGGGGCAGACCGCCGACTCCGGGCGCCTGATCGCCGTCAAGCGCCCGAGCCTCCTCGCCAGCCCCTCGGTGGCGCAGACGACGATTGCCTATGAAGTGCCGGTGAGCGGTTCCGGGGCGCCCTATGACCTGAGCGGCCCCTCGATCGAAAAATGGGGCCAGAAAGACATCCCGGTCGACGCGACGGCGATCTTCCCGCCCGACGAAGTGCCGGCAAGCCCTCCTAGCGCCTATACCCGCGCCAGCGTCTACTACATGGATTCCGAAGGGCAGATGGTCAATACCGCGACGCCCTCGGGCGCCGGCACCTCGGCGCCATCGATCACCACCGCCGAAGCCGACGAACACGGCAACGTCGTGCGTGAACTGAGTGCCCAGAACCGCCTGCGCGCCCTCGCGGCAGGATCTGAATCGAAAGTCCGCGCCGAAGAGCTGGAAACCAAACGCCACTTTTCCGCCGACGGCACCGAAATGCTCGAGGAATGGGGCCCAACCCACTCGATCCGCCTCGAATCGGGCGCGACCGCCCCCAAAGCCCGCCTTCACACCACGGTCCGATATGACGAAGGCTGGCCCGGCACCGGCCTGAAACCGCACCTGCCCACGCGGGTGACGACCGGCGCCAGCATCCCCGGCGAAGGCATAGACGCCGACCAGCGCGTCACCGAAACCAAGTACAACTGGACGCTGCTGAAGCCGACCGAAACGATCGTCGACCCCGAATCCGGAGGACTCAAACTGCACACCCGGATCGCCTATGACGCCAACACCGGCCTGCCGATCGAACGCAGCCTGCCGGCCAAATACGAAGGCGGCGATGCCCACACGACCAAGATCTACTACTACGCCCACGACACCTCGCCTGAGCCGTATTGCGAACATGTCGATGCGTTTGCCGGCCTGCCCTGCCTGGTGAAACCGGCCACGCAACCCGGCACCGAAGGCCAGCCGGAACTGCTGGTCACCAAGTACGCCGCCTACAACGCGCTCGGGCAACCGACCGAAGTCATCGAAAGCCCCGGTGGCGGCGCCGCCAACGTGCGCAAGACGATCACGACCTACGACGCAGCGGGGCGTCCGCTGACCGGCAAGCAGGAAGGCGGCGGCATCGCCCTCGCGCCGACCCAGACTACCTACAGCACCACCACCGGCATGCCGGTCGAACAGAAGTTCACCTGCGAATCGAACTGCGAAGGCTTCGACAACCAGGCGACCGTCACCGCCTACGACAAACTCGGTCGGCCGACTGAATACCTCGATGCCGACAGCAATCTCTCCAAAACGACCTACGACCTTGACAGCCGCCCGGCCACCATCTACGACGGCAAGGGAACCCAGACCTTTGGCTATGACTCGACCTCGGGGCTGCTGACGAAACTCGAAGACTCCGCGGTCGGCACTTTCACCGCGGCCTATGACGCCGACGGCAACATGGTCGAACGGAGCCTGCCCGACGGCCTGGTGGCGAAAACGACCTACGACGAGGCCGGGCAACCGACGCACCTCTCCTACGAAAAGAAAAGCTTCTGCTCGCTCACCTGCACCTGGCTTGACTTCGGTGCCGAACGCTCGATCTACGGGCAGGTCCTCTCGCAGACCAGCAACCTCTCGAGCCAGCAGTATTCCTACGACAAGGCGGGGCGGTTGACCCTCACCAAGGACACCCCGCAGGGGGGAGGCTGCACGACCCGCTCCTACAGCTTCGATGCCGACTCCAACCGCACCAAACTCATCACTCGCGTGCCGGGGATCGGCGGCGTCTGCGACACGAGCTCGGCCGGCGCGACCCAGAGCTACAGCTATGACGCCGCAGATCGGCTGCTCGGCACCGGCCTCAGCTACGACAGCTTCGGTCGAATCACCAGCCTGCCGGGCGCAGATGCAGGAGGAAGCACGCTCACGACCAGCTACTACAGCAACGATCTGATCGTTAGCCAGTCGCAGGGGGCGATAACGAACACCTACCAGCTCGACAGCGCCCTACGTCAGCGCCAGCGCACCCAGACCGGCGGATCAGAACCAGGGACGGAGATCTACCACTACGCCGGCGGATCAGATTCTCCAGCCTGGATAGATCGTGGCTCAAGCTGGTCGCGAAATATCGCGGGTATTGGTGGCGGCCTAGCGGCAATTCAGGACAGCACCAAAGGCACGACCCTGCAGCTGACCAACCTGCACGGCGACATCGTCGCCACCGCAAGTCTCAATTCCGAAGCGACCAAACTCCTCGCAACCTTCGAATTCGACGAGTTCGGCAATCCAAAACAGGGATCAGCCGGGAAGTATGGCTGGCTTGGCGCCAAAAGCCGCCGGACCGAGCTGCCATCCGGCGTGATTCAGATGGGCGTGCGGAGCTATGTGCCGGCGATGGGGCGCTTCATCTCTAGTGATCCAGTTCTAGGTGGCTCCGCGAATGCATATGACTATGCGGATGCTGATCCGGTTAACGGTCTTGACCTGACGGGTGAAAAGGCATGCAAGATTTACGGAGTGCATGTTCACCAGACCAATCATGGGCACGCTGCGTATATTGTCCAGGCAGAGGTGTCAGCGGCCGCTCAGTGCAACGGTCATGCAAAGTCTGTTCAGCTTAAGGTGCATATCCTGGGCGGAAGCATCACTACCATTCCGCTTCCAACCCGGGCACTTCCATCGCAATCCGGACCGACCCAGGATTGTGGCAACGGCGGGGTCCATATGCCGCTATGCAAGGCGAGTGCGTCTATACCTATCGAGACCGACCAAGCATGCGGTCAGACCAGTAGTGGATCGTTGTCTGTGAGGGTCGAAGTGTCTTGGACGGGTAGATACGGACGTAAGTCGGAAACTTATCGGACTGATCTACCGCTCGAAATCACCAAAGTCTGTCGTCCCGATGAGTAGTCTAAATAGACTAAGTCGATTTAGGCAAGCAGGCTTCGTTGCGTTGGTCGCGGTCTTGGGTATCCTAGTTGTAGGCGGACTATTGAGCGTTGGTCATAGTGCTAATAAGGAGGACAAAACGGCGGCGATGGAAGGCGATTTAAGGCTGAATGAAGTGGATGTCAATGACGCGGCTGCCATGGATAAATGGGCGCACGGACTATGCCGCGGGCAGACTGTCAAGCACTTAGCAAACATATATGGTGTCGACCCTACGATGAGCGCGGTTGTGGAGCGGTTGAGCCGGCACTTCCCACAGAAGGTGCGAGGAGTTGTGGCTCGGGCTTGCGAAGAGGAGTTGAAAAAAGGGGAGGGTTAGGTCTAGGAGTCAATTGACGACTGCTCGGTTAGGTAGCCCGCCTTCATGTCTGATCTATGGATGAGCCGGACCAGATTCTTTAGCTACACTTTCCAATGAGCCTTGCTTACGCATTGCTTGGTGGTTTGTCGATCGGCGAGGTTGTGGGGGGCGTAGTGATGCTGTTTATTTCACTCTTCGCAGTGTTCTTTTGGGGGAGCGGACTCGGCTGGCGCGAGCCAAAGAAAGACCGCCGCAACGGTCTGTGACCAGGTCTCCGCGAGGATCTACACTGGCTCAAGGCGGCAGGGTCAATGAGGTAGCTACGAAGCTGGAGGGCCAATCGTTGCGTTGGGACCTTAGGTACGTATGAGCCGGACCAGGTTTCACGGAGACTTTTTAGTTGGTTTCCAATCTTCTCTGTGGATAGCTCAGTTGACTCCCTGGGCAACGTATAGGTCCTCGAACTCAGCGGGGGATCTGTCGCCGAGAGATTCATGCAGGCGGTCGCTGTTGAACCAGGCGATGTACTCGACGACGGCGAGCTCCAGTTGGGTTCGAGACCGCCAGCTGCGGTCGGCGATCAGCTCGGTCTTGAAGGAGTCGACGAAGCTCTCGGCCATGGCGTTGTCGTAGGCGTCGCCGACCGAGCCGACGGAGGCGAGGACGCCGTGATCGTCGAGTGTCTGCGTGTAGTCGATCGACGTGTACTGGCTGCCGCGATCTGAGTGGTGCACCAGCTCGACGTCGGCGCCGGCGTCACGCTGGGCGAGCGCCATTCTCAGCGCGTCGAGAACGAGATCGGGCGCATGTGCGACGCCAGCTGCCAGCCGACGACCTTGCGGCTGAAGGCGTCGATCACGAAGGAGAAGAACAAGTTGCCCTCCCAGCAGCGCAGGTAGGAGGGTCAGCGACCCAGAGGCGATTCGGGCCCTCGGCGCTGAAGTCGCGCTCAACCAAGTCGGGGCGCCGGTGTGCCAAGGGATCTGGCTTTGTCGTCCGCCAGGCCTTCCCTCGCCGCTTGGCGCCTTGGATTCCCGCTCCCTTCATCAACCGCTGCACCCGGCCGCGCCCGACCTCCTCACCTTCGCGCTGTAGGGCGATCCACATGCGCCGGTAGCCGTAGGCGCAGTAGTTGCGCTCGTGGATCTCGCGGATGCGGGCGAGCAGCCGCTCGTCCTCGATCGCCCGGGCGGATCGCCCGCTCTTGGCGCGCTCGTAATGGGCGGAGGCCGACACCTCGAGATTGCTGCAGATCGGCTCGACCCCAAAGCGCTCGCGATGCTCTTCGATGAAAGAGCTCACTTCGGTCGGTGTGGGTCGAGCTCGGCCGCAAAAAACGCCGAGGCGGACTTGAGGATTTCGTTAGCGCGGCGCAGTTCACGGTTGTCCTTGCGCAGACGGGCCAGCTCCTCTCGCTCCTCGCTGCTCAGCAACTCCTTGCGCTTGCCGGCGTCGGCTTCGGCCTGGCGCACCCATTTGCGCAGGATCTCCGAGTTGACGCCCAGGTCCTGGGCTACGTGGGTGATCGGCCGGCCGGACTCAAAGACCAGGCGGGCGCCTCGGTTAAGCAACTCCTCGGGGTACTTCCTCTTGCGTGACATGGCTCGGGAGAATCTCCATTCCCCAGGACAAGATCCTGGTTTCGGAGTCTCCGTGAAACCCGGCCTGGCTCAAATCGACCGCCAAAACGAACTCGGGCTGTCGCGCCCTCTATTTCACCTATCAGGCGGCAAGCACCTGGGGCGCCCCAGCCTCCTACAAGGACCGCCTCTCCTCGATCACCTACTATGGCCCAGCCTCCAAAGAGATACAGGGCTCCTGGGAAGTCGCCAAGTACTCCTATGACTCTTCCGGGCGCCTGACCGAAGAGTGGGACCCGCGCATCTTCCCGGCTTTGAAGGAGACCTATGCCTACGTCGGCAACGGCGCAGAAGCCCGCACGGGCGGGCAACTCAAAACGATCAGTCCGGCCGGCCAGGAACCGTGGACGCTCGAATACGGCACGGTGGCGGGGCAGACCGCCGACTCCGGGCGCCTGATCGCCGTCAAGCGCCCGAGCCTCCTCGCCAGCCCCTCGGTGGCGCAGACGACGATTGCCTATGAAGTGCCGGTGAGCGGTTCCGGGGCGCCCTATGACCTGAGCGGCCCCTCGATCGAAAAATGGGGCCAGAAAGACATCCCGGTCGACGCGACGGCGATCTTCCCGCCCGACGAAGTGCCGGCAAGCCCTCCTAGCGCCTATACCCGCGCCAGCGTCTACTACATGGATTCCGAAGGGCAGATGGTCAATACCGCGACGCCCTCGGGCGCCGGCACCTCGGCGCCATCGATCACCACCGCCGAAGCCGACGAACACGGCAACGTCGTGCGTGAACTGAGTGCCCAGAACCGCCTGCGCGCCCTCGCGGCAGGATCTGAATCGAAAGTCCGCGCCGAAGAGCTGGAAACCAAACGCCACTTTTCCGCCGACGGCACCGAAATGCTCGAGGAATGGGGCCCAACCCACTCGATCCGCCTCGAATCGGGCGCGACCGCCCCCAAAGCCCGCCTTCACACCACGGTCCGATATGACGAAGGCTGGCCCGGCACCGGCCTGAAACCGCACCTGCCCACGCGGGTGACGACCGGCGCCAGCATCCCCGGCGAAGGCATAGACGCCGACCAGCGCGTCACCGAAACCAAGTACAACTGGACGCTGCTGAAGCCGACCGAAACGATCGTCGACCCCGAATCCGGAGGACTCAAACTGCACACCCGGATCGCCTATGACGCCAACACCGGCCTGCCGATCGAACGCAGCCTGCCGGCCAAATACGAAGGCGGCGATGCCCACACGACCAAGATCTACTACTACGCCCACGACACCTCGCCTGAGCCGTATTGCGAACATGTCGATGCGTTTGCCGGCCTGCCCTGCCTGGTGAAACCGGCCACGCAACCCGGCACCGAAGGCCAGCCGGAACTGCTGGTCACCAAGTACGCCGCCTACAACGCGCTCGGGCAACCGACCGAAGTCATCGAAAGCCCCGGTGGCGGCGCCGCCAACGTGCGCAAGACGATCACGACCTACGACGCAGCGGGGCGTCCGCTGACCGGCAAGCAGGAAGGCGGCGGCATCGCCCTCGCGCCGACCCAGACTACCTACAGCACCACCACCGGCATGCCGGTCGAACAGAAGTTCACCTGCGAATCGAACTGCGAAGGCTTCGACAACCAGGCGACCGTCACCGCCTACGACAAACTCGGTCGGCCGACTGAATACCTCGATGCCGACAGCAATCTCTCCAAAACGACCTACGACCTTGACAGCCGCCCGGCCACCATCTACGACGGCAAGGGAACCCAGACCTTTGGCTATGACTCGACCTCGGGGCTGCTGACGAAACTCGAAGACTCCGCGGTCGGCACTTTCACCGCGGCCTATGACGCCGACGGCAACATGGTCGAACGGAGCCTGCCCGACGGCCTGGTGGCGAAAACGACCTACGATGAAACGGGTGCCCCGAGCAAACTCGCCTACACGAAGGTTACGAGCTGCTTAGAAAAATGCACCTGGCTGGAAGAATCGGCCGAACGTTCGATCTATGGCCAGATTCTCTTGCAGACGAGCTTGACGTCAAGCCAGCAATACAGCTATGACAAGGCAGGCAGATTGACCCTGGTCAAGGACACACAGAGCGGCTCTTGCACCACCCGCCAATATGCTTTCGACGCCGACTCCAATCGAACTAAATTGACCACCCGCGCTCCCGGCATCGGTGGAGCTTGCGACACCAGCTCCGAAGGCACTCCCCAGTCCTACAGCTACGACGCGGCGGACCGGCTGACCGACTCTGGGATCATCTACGACAGCTTCGGGCGAATTACCAGCCTGCCGGGGAAAGATGCAGGAGGGAGCACGCTGACCACCAGCTTCTATTCGAACGAAATGGTCGCCACCCAGTCTCAAGGCGGGCTGACGAATAGCTATCAGCTCGACGCCGCCGGAAGGCCGCGCCAGGTCACGCAGACCGGGACCAAAGAAGGCACCGAAGTCTTCCACTACGCGATGTCCTCGGACTCCACCGCCTGGACCCAACGCGGCTCGGCTTGGACCCGCAACATCACAGGCATCGGCGGCGAACTGGCCGCGATCCAGCCGAGCACGGGAGAAGCGAGCCTTCAGCTGACCGGCCTGCACGGGGACGTCGTCGCTACGGCAAGCCTTAGCCCGACGGCCAAAGAACCGACCGCCAAATTTGAATTCGACGAGTTCGGCAATCCGAAATCAGGCAGCGCCGGTCGTTTCGGCTGGCTCGGAGGAAAGAAGCGGCGCACCGAACTGCCGTCTGGGGTGATCCAGATGGGGGTTCGAAGCTATGTACCGGCCCTTGGTCGCTTTATCTCTCGCGACCCCGTTGAAGGTGGATCGGCGAACGCCTACGACTATGCCAACCAAGATCCGATCAACGGGTTCGACCTGGAAGGGACCTGCTCGACGAAGAAAGCGTGTGAAGCTGCCCGCAGGAGGGCGAATGCCAAGGTCGACCGTGTGACAAGCGGTATCAGAGCCCGCATGCTGAAAATTCGGGAAAATAGAGCGCAAAAGTCAGCTCACGCTTCTACGACCCACATCGGACCGATAGCCATTAAGTTGCCTTGGGAAGAAAAGGTTAACAGCGCGTTGGAAAAGGCTCAGCATGCCGTAGCTGACATCGTCCACAAGTCGTGCGAAGCCATGGGAGGAGCTATAGGGGCAGCAGGGACTTTCGCTTTTTTGACTGGAAGGGGGCTAATAGGTGGGAGCCCGGCAGAGCAAGGGGTCGGCAAGGCACTCGAAGGATTTGGAGACGTTCTCGGTATCATCGCCACAGGTTTCTACCTCGGTGATAAGGCCGGGGTGTGCTGAGTGACCTAACATCATGAGACTTCTTAGTCGCGAAAATTCCCGCAACAATGGTCGGTCTATGAAATTGCGTCAGAAAGTCGCGCTCGTGCTTGTAGCTGCTTGTCTGATTTTGAGCAGCTTGTCCTTGATTCAGGGAGAATTCCATTCTGCGGCGCTCGGCGTCTTCGTGTCAGCCTGCGCACTGATTACCAACTTCCGGATATGGCCAACCAAGCCGCTGTGGAGGCCCAGGAAAGACTAGAAAAGCTGGCAGCGGCCCAAATATGCGTCGCCCACGCAAAAGAGAAACGGACGCCAAAATATGACTCACGGAGGCTGGTCAGGCGGGTTCATTGACACTGAAGATCGTGAGGCAATGGAGAATTGGGCACATGGGATGTGCCATGGCGTAAATCTTGCACAGGCGGCGAAAGCCTTGAAAGTCGACGCCACGGTTGAGGCAGTTGCGGGGGAGCTGATTGGCAATGTCTCTGATGACGCGGATATACGCGTGGCGACTCTGCGTATTTGTGAAGAGGAGTTACACAAGGCGAATCAAGGTTCTTAGTCTGAGGCCTCGCGACCGCAAGGTATGGTCTTCGGCGTAGGCCGTCTGAGCGCAATGATTGTGGAGGGCGCACGTGTATCGCTCGGCCAGGTGCCTGACGCTTGGCCCTTTGACATCCCCTGCGTGAGGCAGCTTTGCGAGGAGGGGGTGACTTTCACGAAGCCGATAACGATCTTCGTCGGTGAGAACGGCTCCGGGAAGTCAACGCTTGTTGAGGGTCTGGCCGAGGCTTACGGCTTGGATGTTCGTGGCGGACATGGAAATCGAGCCTACGCCTCCAATGTCCCCAAGGGCCCACTTGGTCAAGTCCTGACGCTTGATTTGGTTCCGATGAGCCATCGAGCGAAGGTTAAGAAAAGAGCAGGCTTCTTTCTGCGTTCGGAGACGGCGTTTGGCGTCTTCAAGTTCATGAGCGATCAAGGTGTACGTGGCTATGGCGAGAAATCCTCGGAGAAAGTCAGCCACGGAGAGAGCTATCTGCAGGTTCTGGAGGGGCGCTTTGGAGAACCCGGCTTATTCCTTCTCGACGAGCCAGAGGCCCCTCTTTCATTCCAATCCTGCTTGGTGCTGGTTCGGGTGCTCGATCAAGCGGCAAAGCAGGGATCTCAGGTCATTTGCGCGACGCACTCACCACTACTTGCCGCAATGCCCGGCGCAAGTATTTTTGAGGTTGGAGCCCATGGCATCCAAGCCGTTGAGTGGGAAGACCTGTCAATGGTCGACCATTGGCGTCGTTATCTACAGGATCCGGGGCTGTATCTAAGACACCTGCTTTGAGCTTCAATCGGTACGGCATTGGCATACTAGCGACCTTACAATGGGGTTGAGTGCAGGTAATCTACTGGAAGACATGACCGCCCAAATACTTACGATCGCACTCGCTATTCTACTTGGGTTCGGCGAGTTTTTCCGTGTGGTATTCAGAAGCCCTGTGGCATAAGGGCGAGCTAAATCTGATCGCCGAAATCAGTCCCCGTTTCGATAGGCGGGGTGTGTTGAGCGACCCGACATCACGAAACTCCGTAGTCGTCGAAATTTCCTGCGACAATTACCGGTCGATGACGTTGCGTCAGAAAGTTGCGCTGGTGGGTGCAGCCGCCGCTCTGATTCTGAGCGTCAGGGCCCTGATTCGGGGAGAATTCCATGACGCGGCGCTCGGCGTCTTCGTGTCAGCCTGCGCATTGTTGACCAACGGGATGTTGTCAACCAAGCCGTTGCGGAGGCGCAGGAAAGACTAGAAAGGCCGGCCTTGGGTAGCTGGAGCTTCCGGTAGAACCCCGTGTGGACGATTGAGGTTCCGTTCACCGCTGGGAGCAAACGCCGATTCGAAGGAAGATTATGCCTGACCGCCTGATTGCACTGATCACTTTTATGGCCTTGATCGTGATTCCTGCTGGAATCACGTTGAGCAAGAGACAGTGGGCGGAGTTTTTTATTGGGCTCCTTCTTCCGGGCATAGTTTGGATAATTGCTTCCTGCAGGCTTGCTCGCCCATCGTCATGGTGGGCGCGCCGTTTCTATGGTCCAGAGAAGATGCAGCGGGCGTTAAATCGGTTTGGTTCGGGAACGACTAGGGCGTCATGAATTGAACGCTCTGCATTCGCAAGCGTTCCGGAGCGAACCTTTACCTTCGTGGACGACCTCATCTATGGCGACGGTCGCCCCACCGCCACCGTTCGAAGGTTCCGCGACGTTCCAGCGCAGCCCGGATCACTCGATCAGCTGGAGACTTCGAATTCACACCCGCGCAATTGACCCCGACCGGGCGCACCGGGCGCATATGCAACCGACCTTTGGGTATGGCGTGGCGACTTTTCGTGGGAGCCTATCGTGCATTAGTCGTGTTGCCGCATGGACCCGAGAAGGCGCGCGGGTCGGCGTAGTTCCACCGCGACATCCGTAGGGCCAACAGGCATGGTCTTGTTTTGCCAATCCTCATACATTGCAATTGTGCTGAGCACAAGAGTCTCCTTGAAAAGGCTGGGGATGTGGTCTCGCATTGGACTGCGCCGGTGCGGCATTGGACCGCGGGTATGGTGCGGGAACTCGGAAGTGCAGTAGGCGGCACTGTCTCGTCGGTTCCTTGCAGACAGATAGGACTAGCGCTTGGTGGTGCTGGGATCACGTTGGGTGCCGCTGGGCTCGCGACGATCTGGATTCCAGGAGTAGGGGAGATGTTGCTACTAGCGTCCGGCGGCGTCGACGAGGCAGGCGTGACCGCTGATTTGCTTCATGAGAAAGGGGTATGCTGAATCAGCATCATGATTGAGAGTGCACAGATTAGTGGCACTTATGTGCCTGCTGCAATAGGTGCGGTCCTTGGTGGGATTGTGAGCTTGGTGTTTATTGTGCGCTCGCGTGCGGTTTCAAAGGCGGAGCAGGCGGCTCATGAGTCGCCCGGCGCCCGCCGCCGACTAGCTGTACGAATTGTTTTGGGTATCTATGCGACTATCGCGTGGGCCTGCCTCGTGGTTGCTGTGGTGCTTGGAGATAGCGCATTCATTGTTCTAGCCGGAATAATTGCTGTCCTCGCGAGTGCCGGGCTGGTGTTCCTATGGCGTCCGCGTATTACGTGAGTCAATGGCATGAGTAAGCGGGTAACTCGATATTTGGTGGGAGGGTTCCTTGCGCTCGTCCTGGTAGTGAGCAGTGCGAGCTGCGCTGTGGCGCTGGCAGTTCCTGATGGGCCCCGCTTGGCCGTCGCGAAAAACACCCTCTTTCCTTTTCGCTACGACCTGGAAACGGTCGATGAGACCGGGGCCCTGCCATTGCGCTTGGCCGGGGGTGGTCCAAAGGAGAGGCCGCTTCCCGAAGAATTCACGCCACCATCATGGTCTCCCGATGGGTCGATGATCGTTTTCGCGGCGCTTTCGGGTAGGGTGACCCAGGGGGTTCGCGCTGTTCGTTTGTACGTCAGTTCGGCTGATGGGAGTGAGTTGAGAGCGTTGAAGGGGACTCATGGGGCGGAAGAACCTCAGTTTGCTTCCGACGGTCATACGGTGTTCTTTACGCGTTACTGGTCTCGGTGGCACGTCGGTCGGGACGGCAGGAGGGAATCTGTTAGCAGTGGTTCGAGCATCTGGGCTGTTGATGTGTTGGGTGGCGCTCCGAGGCGTGTGACGCCGGATCGCAATGGTGTTTGGATGTATGTTGGATCGTTTTCGCCTGACGGGAAGGATCTGTTGGCGAGTCGCTTACCTCGGCACGGAGCTTGGGGCGTGGTGAGGATCGAATTGGCAACCGGGAAGAGGTCTCTATTCTTACGTCGAGCTGCCGAACCAGTCTACTCGCCAGATGGTAGCCGGGTGGCATTTATACGTTGGCGGAATGTCAATCGCCATGGTGGAAAGGCGGAATCAAGGAGCGATCTCTTTACGGTCAACTCAGACGGTGGTGGTTTGCAACGGGTGACCAGCAGTCCGGGAAGCGATTACTCCCAGAGTTGGGATCCGTCCGGAGAGCGTTTGGCGTTCGTGCGTTACCCGCCAGAATGGCTGGAACCGGAAGAACTGGGATATGGCAGCGCGGTAATGCAGGTGAATGCGGATGGAAGCTGCTTGGGTTTCGTCTTGCGGCCATCGCTTGACGTTGCGTATTTCGGTGTGGATTGGCAACCGGGGCCCGGGCGCGAGGCGGGACGGATTTCCTGTTAGGGCTCCTCCGATGAGTCGCGACGGCACATGGTGACAATCAATAGAAAATCAGGCGATCTTCTATCTGCGGTATTTGGAACTGGCGCCTTGCTTCGCCTTCTGGTGGGGTTGTCTTTGGTGTTAGCCGGTCTGACCTTGTCGTCGACCGCTGTCGCGAGGTCCGCAGGTGCGGTGGGCAATGGTTCCGGGCTGCAGGCGGGGTTCAGTTTGAAGAGCAGCGCCGGCGACGCGGTGTATGTCAATGGATCTGGCGGCGAGGTGGTGCTCACCGTAATAGACGGATCCGCCATTGCGATCTATACGGTCGCCGGGCGGGTCTCGACTCGCGGCATCTGGGCGAGATTCGGGCATCTTGGGCGGATCGCGGTTCGGTTCCAGCCGTCGGGGCACTTCATCAGGCAGAGTCCTTCCACCCGCTGTACGGGCAAGGCGCGTATCACCAGGTTTGGGGTCTTCACGGGCACGATTCGGTTCACGGGAGAGCACGGTTACGCCAAGGTGAGCGCCTTGCAGGCTCGCGGTCGCACTCATGCACCATGGCATTGGAGATGTCGGCCTCGACATGGGCGAGAATGCACTCCGAGCGGAGATGGTCCTGAAGAATCGGTGCTGCTGGGAGTGGATAGCCGTTCTCAAGAGCGCAGTTTTGTGGCGACGGCCAATCGCTTTCCCGAAGTGCCGCACTCGACGGGTTTCTTTGCATCTGCAAGCGAAATGCGTGGACGGATGCGGGTTGAACGCTTTGCCCTGGCGAGGGGTCCGGAGCGGACCTTCACCTTCGCGGATGACCTCACTATGGCGACGGTCGCCCCACCGCCACCGTTCGAAGGTTCCGCGACGTTCCAGCGCAACCCGGATCACTCGATCAGCTGGAGAGGTTCGCTGCGTGTCTCCCTCCCCGGTGCACCCCACTTGGCGCTGACCGGCCCTGCGTTCGATGCCAGCCTCAAGAAACCGGTGGTGTCTTCCCAGGGGGCTTTCTGCGCAACTTTCTCGACGCCTGCGAGGATCAAGGATCGCCATTCGCGCTTGTGACGCGCTGCGCTGTGCGCTACGAAGAGCGTGCGTGGCCGTGCTTAAGCGAGCAGCGCGCACTTGGATCCGCCCGGCCGGGATCTCGGCTGCGGGATAGACTCGCCCTGTAAATACGGTCGGTGGTCAAGGGAAGTTCGGTGAGAAACCGGCGCGGTCCCGCCACTGTGACCGGGCGAAGGAAGCCGCGGGCGCGTTTGCGTCAGCCACTGGGGGCGACACAAGTCCTCTGGGAAGGTGCGGCCGACTGCTCCCGGAAGCCAGGAGACCTGTCCCCGGCCAGCCATGACAACCCTCGAGGAAAGGGTGGCTTAAATGCCAAGACTCATTCCGTTCAGGCTGACCGCCGCGTGCGCGCTGGCCTTCGTTCTCGTCCTCTCGACCGCCGCGCTCGCGGTGGCGAAAGGGACTCGCGCCGATCTGCGCGTGGTCGCCGCTGGTGGAAAGGTGCTCGACGAAGAGACCCTCCAGACCGGCACCACGACGATCCCGACCAGCCCCAAGGCGACCTGCCTCGGCAAAGGGACCGGCGGCAGCGGCAAAGGCGTCAAGATCAAAGGGGCGACGGCGCTCGGCCTGCTCGCGCAGGCTGCGAAGTCGACCGCGGCGCTGAAGCCGCTCTCGGTCACGGATCACTTCCTCGGCGAATTCGGCCTCGGGTTGTGCGGCATCGGCGGTTTCAACGCCCAGGGCGGCAAGTCCTGGTACCTGAAGGTGAACCACAAGAACCCCGAACTCGGCGGCGACTCCGTGAAGCTGAAAGCCGGAGACGAAGTTCTCTGGGCGCTGGCCTCCTACCCCTACCCGAAGGAGCTTTCGCTGGTCGGGCCGACCACGGCGACGGCTGGGGTCCCGTTCGAAGTCCAGGTCTACTCCTATGACGACAAGGGCAAGCGCAAGCCGGCCGCCGGCGTGACGGTGCCCGGCGCGGCGAGCCCGACCGACGCCGCCGGCCACGCGAGCGTGGTGCTGAGCGCGGCGACGACGCTGATCGCGCGCCACGGCAAGGAAATCCCATCCAACGGGGTGCCGGTGTGCGTGGGCGGGATCTGCCCCTGAGGCGGATTCCGTGACGGGACGCCGCGGCACGGCGGTCGCGATCGCGCTGCTCTGCGCAGCGCTCGCGACCGCCGGCTGCGGCCTCGGTCCGGGCAAGGGGGTCGGTGAGGTCTCACTGACCGTCACCCGCGACTACGGGGCCGAGCCGGTCCTGCCCCCGACGACCGACGAAGCGTCGGAATCGGACACGGTGATGCGGGTGCTCGAACGCGACGCCGATATCTCGACCCGCTACGGCGGCGGCTTCGTGCAGTCGATCGAAGGGCTCGAAGCAGAGGAGCGCTTCGACCGCTCCTCCGACTGGTTCTTCTACGTCAACGGCGTCGAGTCGACCGTCGGCGCCGCCGACTACCCGCTGCACGGCGGCGAGGCGATCTGGTGGGATTACCGCGACTGGTCGGCGGCGCAGCGGGTGCCGGCCGTGGTCGGCTCCTGGCCGGAGCCGTTCCTCGATGGCTACGAAGGCAGGCACCCGCCGGTGGCGGTCGATTGCCTCGGTGGGGCGGGAGCATGCGGGACGGTCCGCGCGGCGCTCACCGCCGCGGGAGCGACGGTCGCACCGGGTTCGCCGCGGGGAGCGATCCGCGTCCTGGTCGGGCCGTGGGCGCGGGTGCGCGAGGACGCGGCGGCGGCGCAGATCGAAGACGGCCCGCAGGCGAGCGGCGTCTTTGCCGAGCTCGAGCGCCGCGGCGGCGGCTACCGACTGACCGGGCTGGGGGTCGACGGCAAGCCGGCGCACTCGTTCGGGTCTGGAGCCGGCCTGGTTGCGGCAACCCGTCGCTATGAAGCGCCGCCGACCTGGGTCGTGACCGGCGTCGACGAGGCGGGAGTGCGCGCCGCCGCCGGTCTGCTCGACCGAGCCGGCCTGCGCGACCATTACGCGGTGGCAATCGAGGACGGCGAGGAGACGTCCCTACCGATCCGATGAGGTCGCCCTTCGCCTACGTCCCGCGGCGGGGGCCGCTGCAGGCGGCCTCGCCCGGTGCCGCGGTCGCCTACCTGGGCGCCCTGGTGGTCGTCGCCTTCCTCTACTCGAGCCCGATCGTCCTGGCTGCGGTTGGCATCGCGGGGGCGCTCGCCGGCCTGCTCGCCGGGGCGCGGGGAGCGGTTCGCGCCGCGATCTGGCTGGGCTTGGCGATCGCGATGCCGATCGTCGTCGTCAACGCCCTGGTGGTGGATCGGGGCGAGACGGTCCTGGCGCGACTCGGCGAGTGGCCTCTCTTCGGCCAGGTGAACGTCACCGCCGAGGCGATCGCCGACGGCGCCATCTTCGGCCTGCGCGCGCTGGTCGTGATGATCGCCTTCGCCGTTTACTCGGCCTGCGTCGACCCCGACCGGGTGCTGCGCGCCCTGCGCCCGCTCGCCGGCCGCTCGGCGCTGACCGCGACGCTGATCTCGCGACTCGTCCCCGTTGCAGCCGCCGACGCGAGCCGCCTGCGTGACGCCGGTCGCCTGCGAGGTCCCGGCGCCGCCCCGCTCGGCCGCGCGGCGCTGGCTCGGCGCCTGCTCGCCGGCTCCCTCGACCGATCGGTCGACGTCGCGGCCACCCTCGAGCTGCGTGGCTACTCCCTGGCAGCGTCGGACACTGCGCGGGGCGGTGTCCCGCTTGGTCCGACGCGCGCCAGGTTTCGATTCAAGTCGCGCCACGACGGCCGCTTCTATGCGGTTGGGGTGGTGGTGCTTGCCGCGGCCGTCGCCGGCAAGCTCCTCGGCGCCGACGGGTTCAGCGCCTACCCGACCGTCGCGGTCGACGTCGGTCCCTGGACGCTCGGCCTCTCCGCTCTGATCGTCCTCTCTGGCCTCGCCCCCTGGGTGCGACGTGGCTGACCTCGCCGCCCCGACTCGCGCCGCTCCGGCCCTATGTATGGAGGGCCTCAGCTACGCCTACCCGCACGCGAGCCATTCCACGAGGGTTGCGTTTGCCCCGTCAGAGGGGGCAAATGCAACCCTCGCGCTCCGCGACGTCTCCCTCACCCTCGGATCTGGAGAGTTCGCGCTGCTCGCCGGCCGCTCTGCCGGCGGCAAGTCGACGCTGCTGCGCGCGGCCTGCGGCCTGGTGCCGCACTTCCACGGGGGCGAGGTCGAGGGCAGCGTCAGCGTCGCCGGAATTGACGCGATCGCCGCCGGCCCCGGTGAGCTGGCCGCGGCGGTCGGCTATGTGGCGCAGGATCCGGAGACCCAGGTCGTCTCCACGACGGTGGCGGCCGAGATCGAGCTGCCGCTGGAGATGCGGGGCGATCCTGCCGCCTCGCGGGCCCGCGCCGTCGAGGAGGTGGCGCTCGCTCTCGCGATCCCACATCTGCTCGGCCGCACCGTCGAAACGCTGTCGGGCGGGGAGCTCCAGCGCGTCGCCCTGGCGGCGGCCCTCGTGACGCGCCCCCGCCTCGTCCTCCTCGACGAGCCGACCTCCCAGCTCGACCCCGTGGCCGGCGACGAGCTGATCTGGCTGCTGCGACGCCTCAACGAGGAGTGGGGGGTGGCCATCCTGCTCGCCGAGCACCGATTGGAGCGCTGCCTCGCCGCCGCCGATCGCGTCATCGCCATGGACTCCGGCGCGATCTCCTTCGATGGCGCCCCAAGGGACTTTCTCGGCTGGGCGCAGAGCAAGGACACGGCGCTCGAGACGCCCGCGGCGCGCCTCTTCTCGCTCGCCGGAATCGAGCCTCTCCCGACCGGGGTTCGGGACGCGCGGCGGCAGCTCGGGCGGGTGGAGTGGGGGTTGAGTGGACTCAGCGGCGTACAGGGCAAGGAGGCCACCCGTCCTCCCAGGCAGGACTCGCCCGCCTTGGCCGTCCGTGATCTCTGGGTTGAGCTGAGCCGGGGGGACACGCCGAGTGATGTGCTGAAGGGACTCGACCTGGCGATACAGCGAGGTGAACGCGTAGCCCTGATGGGGCGGAACGGGGCGGGCAAGAGCACCCTGCTGCGCACCCTAGCGGGGCTCGTGGAGCCGGTGCGGGGCAAGGCCACGGCGCCCGACGGGATCGCGTTGCTGACCCAGAACCCGAGCGACTACCTGGTCCGCGAGCGAGTCGGGGATGAGCTGCCGGGGGATGCGGGGTTGGCGGCGCTGCGCGTCGTCGGTCTGGAGCACGCGATCGACGCCGACCCGCGCGACCTCTCCGGCGGCGAGCGGCAGCGGCTGGCGCTGGCGATCGCCCTGGCGGGGCGGATGGAAGGCGAGGAGCTGCCGGGCCTGGTCGCGCTCGACGAGCCGACCAGGGGGATGGACCGGGCGCGGAAGGGTGAGCTGGTCGAGTTGATCGAGGTTCTCGCCGGTCGTGATGCCGGCGTCGTCGTCGCCACCCACGACGTCGAGTTCGCCGCCGCCTTCGCGGAGCGGGTGGTGCTGCTCGGCGACGGCGTCGTGATCGCCGACGGGGACGCCGCCGAGGTCCTCTCGGGCGGCTGGTACTTCGCCACCGAGGTCGCCCGCATCCTCGACGTCCCCGGGGTCGTGACGCCCGAGCAGGGCGTGGCCGTTCTCGAACGAGGCAGCGAGTCGTGAGCTGGGAGCTGATCACCTTCCTGATCCTCGGCGCCGCCCTGCTCGCGGGCTTCGCTTGGTATGAGCGCTCGCGCCCGACCTCGCAGGTCGTCGCCCTGGTCGCCGCCCTCGCCGCCCTCGCGATCGCCGGCCGCATCGCCTTCGCCGCCTTCCCCAACGTGAAGCCGACCACCGACATCGTCATCTTCTCCGGCTTCGCGCTCGGCCCGGCGCCGGGGTTCGCGGTCGGCGCCCTCACCGCGCTCGTCTCCAACTTCTGGTTCGGGCAGGGCCCGTGGACGCCCTGGCAGATGGCGGGATGGGGGCTTTGCGGGATTCTCGGCGCCGGGTTGGCGCTTGTCCGCCCCCGTGCCGGCCGCTTCACGCTGGCCGCCGTTTGCGCCTTTGCCGGCATCGCTTACGGCGCTCTGCTGAACTTCTCTCTGATGGCGACCTATGGAGGCGACCTCTCGGTGCAGCGGTTCCTTGCGCTGGAGTCCCGCGCCGTGCCCTTCGACGCCGCCCACGCGATCGGCAACGCCACCTTCGCCTTGATCGCCGGGCCGGCGATGGTGCGGATGCTGATCCGCTTCCGCGAGCGGTTCGAGTGGCATGCCCCGGCCGTCGTCTCGGTCCTTCTCCTTGCCCTTGCCATGGCCAGCGTCCTGCCGGCTCGGGCGCAGGCCTCCGAAACGAGTCGCGCGGTCGGCTGGCTGGTCTCGGTCCAGAACGCTGACGGCGGCTGGGGCTCGTCTCCCAACAGCGACTCGAGCACCGCCACGACCGCCTGGGTCATGCTCGGCCTCGAGGCCGCCGGGCGCAACCCGCTCGACGTCTCCCGCGGTGGCAACGACCCCGTCGGCTACCTGCGGGCCAATGCCGGCAAGCTGAGCAGCAGCGGCGACTACGCGCGCACCATCCTCGCCCTGGAGGGGGCGGGGGTCGATCCCCGCTCCTTCGGCGGCCGCGATCTCGTCTCGGCGCTCGCCAAGGGCCGTCGCGACGACGGCTCCTACGAGGGCTGGCCGGGCTCGACCGCCTTCGCGGTGCTCGCGCTGCGCGCGGCGGGTGCGGGCGGCCTCAGCGGCTCACTGTCGTGGTTGGCCAAGGTCCAGAACGGTGACGGCGGCTGGGGTGACGTCCCTGACTCGCCCAGCACCGCGGACGGGACGGGCGCGGTGATGCAGGCGATGCCGGACACCGAGGCGGCCAAGCACGGGCTCGGCTACCTGCGCAACGCGCAGCGGCCGAACGGGGGCTTCCCGCTCGGCGGCTCCGGCGGGGTCAATGCCCAGTCGACCGCCTGGGCGGTGCAGGGGATGCTCGCGGTCGGCGCCGACCCGGCCACGACCCGTTCCGGAGGCGAAAGCGCGCTCGACTACCTTGCCGCTCGCCAGCAGCCCGACGGGCACTACAGCTACTCGGCCTCGAAGGACCAGACGCCCGTGTGGGTGACCGGGCAGGTGCTTGCCGCCGTCGCCGGCGAGTCGTTTCCGGTCACCCCCGTCCCGCGTGAAGCGCAGCCGACCCCGGCGCCACAGAGCGCTGTCCCCAGGACCGGCTCCAGCCCGGTGCCACCGGTCGGCACCGCGGGCTCCGCCCAGGAACTGGAGGAATCGCTGGGGGGCGATGGCTCGACGACGAGCCCCCCCGCGACGAGCGGCGGCGGTTCCGCGGCAAAGCCCCCGGCGGCTGGCGGGATTCCGAGTCTGCCCCCGGCGGCAACGGAAGCCGAGGGCGATGAACCCGAACCAAGCTCGGGCGAACCGGCCGCACCCCCGTTTGAAACGAGCGACAACCGTGGCCCGAGCCCTTGGGCGCCGCTCGGCATTGGCCTCGGCGCCGCCGCTCTCGCGCTCGGCAGCGTCCTCCTCCTGGGCCGTCGCTTCAGCTGGTGAACATGGACGTCGAGGCCGCGATCCGCACCCGCCGCACCCACAAGGCCTTCGGGCCCGAGGCGCTCTCGCGCGAGCAGATCGAGGAGCTGCTGGAGCTGGCGCGCTGGGCGCCCAACCACAACCTGACCGCCCCCTGGCGCTTCCGGGTGCTCGGCCCGGAGTCGCTGGCGCGGCTCAAGGAGGTGGCGGGGCCCGAGGGCGCGGTCAAGCTCGATCGCGCCCCGACCCTGATCGTCGTCTCCTGCGCGCTCACAGGCGACCCGGTCCAGGACGAAGAGGACCTGCACGCCACCGCCGTCGCCTCCTACATCGTCCTGCTCGGCGCCCACGCGCGCGGCCTGGCGGGCTACTGGCGCACCCCCGGCCTGCTGCGCTCGAGCGAGGGCGCCGACGCGGTCGGCCTGCCCAGCTCCGAGCGCTTCGTCGGCCTCCTCCACCTCGGCTCTCCGCGCCAGGAGAAGCAGCCGCCCGAGCGCCCTCCCGTCGAGCAGATGACCACCTACCTCGACTGATGCTCTCCCGCGCCGCAGCTCTGGAGGAAATCGCCGGCAAGCACTTCGAGGTGGTCGTGATCGGTGGTGGCATCACCGGCGCCGGCGTCGCTCTCGACGCCGCCTCGCGCGGCTACTCGGTGGCGCTCTTGGAGCGCGGCGACTACGCGGTCGGCACCTCCAGCCGCTCCTCGAAGATGATCCACGGCGGCCTCCGCTACCTGCAGAACCTCGACCTCGGCCTGGTCCGCGAGGCGCTGCTGGAGCGCCAGCTGATGGTGCAGCTGGCGCCGCACCTCGTCTACCCGACGCCGTTCCTCGTCCCCGCCTTCGCCGAGGAACGGCGCGACCGCCGGCT
Organism: uncultured Solirubrobacterales bacterium; assembly: GCA_963706605.1. GTDB lineage: Bacteria > Actinomycetota > Thermoleophilia > Solirubrobacterales > 70-9 > VRUE01. Next base: position 149,648 of record OY970165.1, on the reverse strand, counting down.
CGGGATCGGGCTCAACATGTACGACGTGATGGCGACCACCCGTGTCGGTCGCAGCCGCCGCGAGATGCGCTCGGCCAAGGAGGAGGACGAGGACTTCTACTGGTCGCCGGACCGCCACCGCACGATCGACCGCGACGAGGTGCTGGAGATGGTCCCCTCGCTGGAGCCGCGCGACCCCAAGGACGCCTACCTCTTCTACGACTGCCAGACCGACGACGTGCGCCTCGTCTTCACCATCTTCGGCGAGGCGGAGCGGTTCGGCGCGGTGATGTTGAACGGCGCCGAGGTGACCGACGTCCTCTCCCGCAACGGCCGCGCCACCGGCGTCGCCTTCGTCGAGGCCGAGTCGGGCGAGCGCTTCGAGGTCGAGGCCGACAACGTGGTCAACGCGACCGGCGTTTGGGCGGACCGGATCCGGCCCGAGGTGGTCGAGGAGGAGGACGAGCCGAGGATCACGCCCAGCCGCGGCACCCACGTCCTGCTCGACCGCGCCGACCTCTCGACCGGCTCGGCGGCCTGCATCGTCCCGGCCGGCGAGGGCCGCGCGATCTTCGCCCTGCCCTGGTACGGCCGCACCCTGGTCGGCACCACCGACAACGACTACGAGGGCGACATCGACCACCCCCATCCGGGCTCCGAGGACGTCGAGTACCTGCTCGACGCGGTCAACGCCTTCTTCGGCGTCTCGCTGAGCGACTCGGATCTGGTCGGCGCCTATGCCGGGGTGCGGCCCCTGATCGCGACCGGCGACCCGAAGAAGTCGGTCGACATCTCCCGCAAAGCGGAGTTGTATGAGACCTCGTCCGGGATGCTGACGATCACCGGCGGCAAGCTCACCACCTGGCGGCGGATGGCGAAGCAGACGGTCGACCGGCTGGTCGAGCGCGAGGGTCGCGAGGCGTCCTGTCACACCGCCGAGATCCCGCTTGGGATGGAGGCCCGGCCCGAGGACCTGGAGGCACCGGAGGGGGTGGGGGCGGCCTCGATCGACCAGCTCGCCTTCCGCTACGGACACGCGGCGCGAACCGTCCTCGACCTTGCCCGCAAGGAGCCGAAGCTGGCCGCCCCGATCATCGACGGCCGCCCCGACCTGCTCGCCGAGGTGACGGTCGCGGCGAGGTTGGAGCAGGCGCGCAGCGTCGCCGACGTGCTCTTGCGCCGCACCCGGCTCGGGTTGCTGGCCGCCCCGCAGCTGCGCACGGCCGGAGCCGTGCGCCCGGTCGCCGAGGCGCTCGGCGCCGAGCTGGGCTGGTCACGGCGGCAGGTAAAGCGCGAGGCCGAGGCCTGGCCCGTGGCGCTCGCCGAGGCCGGCGCAGACCCCGCCGCCGCATTGGGACGTGCCGGTAGTTAGCCGCCCATATGGGCGGCTAACTACCGGCACGTCGACCGGGCATCGGGCTCCTCCATTAACCTGGGCTCCATGAGACTTTTCATCGATACCGGCAACGTCGCCGAGGTCGAGGAGATCGCCGCCTGGGGCGTCCTCTCCGGCGCGACGACCAACCCGTCGCTGCTCGCCAAGGAGGACGGCGACCCGGGCGAGAGCATCAGGCGGATCTGCGACCTCGTCGGCGGTCCGACCTCGGCCGAGGTCGTCTCCCAGGACGTCCGAAGCATGCTCGACGAGGGTCGCGCCCTGCGCGAGCTGCACGAGCACATCGTCGTCAAGGTCCCCTTCAACAAGGAGGGCCTGGAGGTGACGCGGGCGCTGACCGGCGAAGGGATCCCGGTCAACATGACCCTGGTCTTCTCGCCGACGCAGGCGCTGCTGGCCGCGGCCGCGGGCGCCACCTACGTCTCCTGCTTCATGGGCCGGCTCGACGACATCTCGGTCGACTCGACCGCGGTGCTGGAGGAGATCGCCGACACGCTGCGCGCCGGCGGCATGACCTCGGAGATCATCGCCGCCTCGATCCGCCACCCGGAGCACATCGTCACCGCGGCGCGGATCGGTTGCGAGATCGCCACGACCCCCGCCAAGGTGCTGCGCCAGATGCTCGACCACCCGCTTACCGACGCCGGCGCCGCGAAGTTCCGCGAGGACTGGCAGTCGCGTCCTGAGTTCGGCGAATGGCTGGGCGAGCTGACGCAGAAGCGCCTCGCGGCGACCGGTTGAATAGCCTGCACGCCGTGAACAAAACTGAACTGGAGTCCAAGCACCTCGCCGAGCTGCATGCGCTCGCCGCCGACGCGGGCGTCGAGCGCTACCGGATGCTGCCCCGCGCCGAGCTGATCGAGAAGCTGGCCGGCGGCGGGTCGAAGGGTGCGCCGAAAAAACAGGAGCGCCCACGCGAGGGTGGTGGCGGTGGGCGCAGAAGGCGTGGCGGCGGCGGAGGTGGCGGTGGAGAGAAACCCCGCCAGTCGCGAGAGTCACGCCAGCCGCGTGAGCAACGCCAGCCGCGCGAGTCGCGTCCGCCTCGGGATAAACCGCGGGAGCCGCGGCGCGAGCCCAAGCCTGAGCCCCAGAAACCGCAACACGAGCCCGCTGCAGCCAAGCCCGCTGCGGCCTCCGCGTCAGAGCGCCCGAAACGTAAACGACGTCGCCGCCGCTGGGGCCGTCGCCCCAAGGGCGTGCGCATCCACGATCTGCTCCTGCCCGCCGTCTCGGGCCGCCAGGCGATCGTCTACGCGGAGAGCCGGGCCGGCTGCACGGCGCTGCTGCGAGAAGTCGCGGCGGAGCTTTCCGGCGCCTCCGAGGGCCCAGACCCGATTGCGCTGCTGGTCGATCCGACACCCGAGGAGCTGGCGGACTGGAAGCGCGAGGCGCCCAAGGCCGAGATCGTCGCCGCGGGCAAGGCCAACCACGCCAACGACGCCCTCGCGCAGGCGCGTTCCCGTGCTGGTGCGGGCGAGGACGTGGTCGTCCTGATCGACTCCCTCAGCCGCTTCGCCGAGACCTTCGCCGGAGCGGAGGAGGCCCGCGAGCTGTTCGACGCCGGCCTCGGCTCCACTGGCTCCGGTTCACTCACCGTGGTCGCCGCGGTCGAGCGACCCGGCTAGCCATGCGGACCGCGATAGCGGTGGCCCTCGTCGCCCTGCTCGGCCTGGTGTCGGCTGGGCGGGCGGAGGCGATGCTCTACTGGGCGAGCCGCAACACGATCGAACGGATGAACTTCGACGGCACCTACCGCAGCAACGTGCCGGACTTCTCAAGGTTCTACAACGGCGTCTACATCCAGGCGAACGGCCAGGTGTGTGGATTGGCGGTCGACGCGACGCACATCTTCTGGGGCAATCGCTCGACCGGTGCGATCGGGCGCGCGAACCTCGACGGATCTGACCCGAACGACGCTTTCATCACCGGCGCCGACGAACCGTGTGGGGTCGCGGTCGACGCCTCACACGTCTACTGGGCCAATCTCGGCGGAACCACGCTGGGCCGGGCTGGCCTTGACGGGACCGGGGTCGATCAGGGCTTCATCGAAGCGGGCAACCGGCCCTGCGGTGTCGCCGTCAATGGATCGAATGTCTTCTGGGGCAGGGGGTCGGGCGGCTCACTGGGCCGCGCCGATCTCGACGGCAAAGGCATCGTCCAGGACTTCATCCCGACCACCGCCGGCGTCTGCGGCGTCGCGGTCGACGCCTCGCACATCTTCTGGTCGGACTTCCTCGGCACGATCGGCCGCGCCGACCTGGGCGGGACCAACCCGGAACCGGGATTCATCACCGGCCTCGACCGGCCAGACGGCGTCGCGGTCGATGACGCGCACATCTTCTGGGATCAGGACTCGATCGAACCGGGGTCGATCGGCGAGGCCAACCTGGACGGCACCGCCGTCAACCGGGGGTTCGTCACCGGCTTGGGCATCCTCGGTGGCGTCGCCGTCGACTCGCTCCACTACGCGCCGCCGCCGCTGCCGACGAGCAGCATCCGGCTCGGGAAACTGAAGCGCAACGAGAGCAAGGGCGTCGCCTTCATCGCGGTCTACGTTCCCGACACCGGTCAGTTCAAGGTCAGTGTCTCCAACGGCCTCTCCTGGCGGTTCGTCGGCGAAGGGGTTGGTCCGGCGATTGCCGGCGGCGGGCGCAAGTGGTTGCGGATCTGGCCCTCTCCCAGCGGCTGGGACGGCCACAACCTCCGCCGCGAGCTTCGCAACAGGGGGATGGTCAAGGTCCGCGTCAGCGTCAAATACGCCGAGATCGAGAAAGCACCGACGACCAAGAAGAAGTCTCTGGTGCTCGTGCAGAAACGCTAGCCGCGGTAGGCGATGCGGCGCCAGGAGGGCTCTTTGGAGAGCTCGATCAGCTCAGGACTGCGATCGGGCTGGACGTAGCCGAAAGTCTGGGTGTTCTCGTCGAAGACGACGTCCAGCTCGCCCTCCTTGACGCGCTGGTCGAGCCAGGCGCCGCGGAAGACGAGGCGGCGCAGCCAGTGGACGAGGCTGCGGTTGGTGGGGCCGACCAGGTCTTCCCAGTTCTCGTTGATGTGCTCGCCGAGGGGGGAGCTGGGCTCGGAGATCTCGCCGTTGACGGCGAGGTCGAGCAGATCATCGAGCTCCTCGCGGCTCAGTCCCTGCTGGACGAAGCCGAGTTTGACCGCGGCCTGCTCGACGCGCTGGCCGAAGTCCTCCTCGTTGAAGGCGAAGCGGAGCTCGCCGTACTCGAGCACGTAGTCGGAGCCCGACTCGTAATTTCCTCTGCGGGTCGTCTTCTTGTTCATTGAGTTGAAGCCCATCCGCTGTCGCAAGCCCAGCGACAACAGGTGCTTGATCATGCCTGTCATCGTAGCCCCGTGCCTCCAGGCGGCGGTCGCTGAAAGAGGTTTTGCGCGTCGAACATCCTTCTTGCGACATGCCCCTGGGGAGAATCTGTGCGGCTGGGCGCTTGACTCTTCATGTTCGGCCGAGGCCCGGCGTCGCGCCTACGGCGCCTTCCTGTCGTCTCCGTGCTCGACCTCGAGGTTCCCATCGCCCTCGGTGTCCGCGCCCGTCTGCTCGGCTTGGCCCACATGGATCTGGAGGAGGCCGGGCTGGGGCTGCTGATCCCGCGTTGCTCCAGTGTCCACACCTTCGGCATGCGCTTTCCCCTTGACCTCGTCTTCTTGGGTCGGGATGGCGGTCCCTGCTCGGTCCGCCGCGCCGTGCCGCCGCGCCGCTTCGCATCCGACCGCCGCGCCGCCGCCGCCTTGGAGCTGCCCAGCCCGTGGACAGGGGGGAGAGTTTTCGTCGCCTGGGACTTGTAGGGGTGGATGCTGCCTCAGAGACGAGATATCGCCAGCGTCGTCGTCTGCGAGGACGACGCCCCGACGCTGGAGCTGCTCTGCGACCACCTCGTCGCCGACCGCTTCGGCGTCCTGCCCGCGCCCAGCGCCTCCGACGCATTGCGGCTCTGCCGCTACAAGCAGCCCGACCTGATGCTGCTGGACCTGACCCTTCCCGACGCTTCCGGGCTTGACGTCCTGCGCGAGATCCGCGAAGCGGACGGGGTCGTCTCGCGCTTCGACTCGCGCCTGCCGGTGATTGTCCTCACCGGGCGCGGCGCTGAGGATGATCGGGTGCGCGGCCTCGAGTTCGGCGCTGACGACTACCTGGTGAAGCCGTTCCACTACCCGGAGCTGCGGGCGCGGATCGGGGCGGTGCTGCGGCGTGGGTCGGAGCGGCGCAGCGGGCCCTGCCGGGTCGGTGAGGTCGTCGTCGACCCGGCGCGTCGCAAGGCCTGGGTCGGCAGGCGGGAGGTGCAGCTCGCCAAGAAAGAGTTCTCGCTGCTGCGGGTGCTCGCCTCCGATCCCCACCGGGTCTTCTCGAAGCGCGAGCTGCTGGGTGAGGTCTGGGGCTTTCGGGCGCCGACGAAGACCCGCACGCTCGACTCACACGCGAGCCGGCTCCGGCGCAAACTGGATCCGGAGGACGGACGCTTCGTGGTCAACTGCTGGGGCGTCGGATATCGCCTCCTCGACGGATGATGGAGTTGGCGGAGATCGCCGTCGGTTGGCCGCTCGCCGCTTCGATGGCCGGGGTCGTCGCGGCGCAGGGCCTGCGGGCCGGCCGCCGCCGCAGCGCCCTCAACGAGGCGCTGCACGAGTTGCGCCGCCCGCTGCAGACGATTGCGCTGGCAAGCGGTGGAGGCCGGGGTTCGCCCCCCACCGTGGAGAGCTCGGTGCAACTTGCCGCGGCGGCGCTGGAGAGGCTCGACCGCGAGGTCAACGGCAGCACCCTGGAGCGTCCGCCGGAGGCGGTGGAAGTGCGGCCTGTGGTCGAAGCGGCCGTGCGGCGCTGGGCTGCGCGGACGAGCTTGGGTGGCGGCTCGTTGAGCTTGCGCTGGCGCGCCGGTCGGACCGTCGTGGTGGGCGACCGCACGAGCCTTGCCCAGGCGCTCGACAACCTGATCGTCAACGCGATCGAGCACGGAGGGCCGACGATCACGGTCGATGCACGCCCGCACAGGGGCATGGTGCGGATCGTCATCGCAGACGACGGTCGCGCCTCTCGTCCCGTCGCGCGGCGGGAAACGCCCGCCGAGGTGATCGCACGCCTCTCGGGCCGCCGCCGTCATGGCCACGGGCTGACGGTGGTGAGGCAGGTTGCCGCGGCCCACCGGGGCCGATTCGCCTTGCGGCGATCTGAGCGCGGCTCGCTCGCCTTGCTCGATCTTCCACTGTCGAGCGATCACGCCGCGCCGGCCGCATGAGCCGGCGCGGCCGCGCGTTGGGCTTCCTCCTGTTGGCCCTGGTCGCCGCCGGCGCAGCGGCGGCGATCGCCGACGGCTATGGATCGCGTGCCCTGCGCGGCTACGGCCCGTTGAGGCCGGTCGTGATCCTCGACACGGACATCGCCGCCGGCCGGCGGATCGGTCCCCGCGAGGTCGCTTCGGCCCTCGGCGTGCGGCGTGTCCCGGAGCGGTTTGCGCCGCCGGGGGCGCTGGTCGCGCCGGCGGAAGCGCTGGGGCTCGTCACCAGGGCGGCCCTGCCGGCGGGTTCCTACCTGCTCGCCGCGCAGCTGGGTGTCCGGCAAGAGGGTCGGACTGCGCAGCATGGTCTCAGCGGCGGCCGCCGTCCGGTTGAAATCGACGTCAGCGGCGCCGAGGCCCTCCTCTCCGCAGGCCCAACGACCTCCCGGTCGACGGTCGACGTGGTCGTCACGACCGAACCGGTGGCTGCCGGCACGGGGCGCACCTACGTGGCCGCCGCACATGTTCCTCTGTTGGCGCTGAGGCCGGGTCCCGAAGGAGCGGGTCCGGGTGCCATGGCCGCGGCGACCCTGGGATTGACGAAGCGGCAGGCGTTGCGGCTGATCGCCGCCGAGAGCTTCGCCCGCAAGGTGACGCTGCTGCCGGAGGGCTGAGGGGGTGGAGGCGAGGTCGCGACATCTTGAGGAGCTGGCCGACTCGCTGCGCGGCCGCCTGATCGAGGCCCGCCGCGAAGCTGCCGCGGCGGGCGCCGAACCGAGCGGCGAGCTGGACGAGCAGGTGCGCGAGCTGGTTGCGGTGGAGGCGGCGCTGCTCGGCTCCGAAGATCACGAGGCGCTCGTGGCGCGGATCCTGCGCGACACGGTGGGGCTCGGCCCGCTGGAGGACCTGCTGGCCGACCCCGCTGTCGAGGAGGTGATGGTCAACGGGCCACGGTGCGTCTACGTCGAGCGGGGTGGGCGGATCGAGTCGGTTGACGTCGGCTTCGCGGACGAGGAGGAGCTGCGCAACGCGATCGAGCGGATCCTCGCCCCGCTCGGTCGTCGCATCGACGAGCTGAGCCCGATGGTCGATGCCCGGCTCGGCGACGGTTCGCGGGTCAACGCCGTGATCCCACCCTTGGCGATCGACGGCCCGGCGCTCTCGATCCGCCGCTTTGGCGCCCGTCGTCCGGGACCGCGTGAGCTAGTCGAGCTGGGGACGCTCGCCGAGTCGCAGCTCGAGCTGCTCGCGAGCGCCGTGGGCGAGCGCCGCAGCGTCCTGGTCAGCGGCGGCACCGGCTCGGGCAAGACGACACTGCTCAACGCTCTTTCCAGCTTCATCTCTCCCGCAGAGCGGGTGGTGACGATCGAGGACGCGGCGGAGCTGCGCCTGCGGCAACGCCATGTGGTGCGGCTGGAGAGCCGTCCACCCGGGGTCGAGGGAAGGGGGGAGGTGACGATCCGCGATCTGCTCCGCAACGCGTTGCGGATGCGGCCCGACCGGATCGTGATCGGCGAGGTCCGGGGTGCCGAGGCGCTGGACCTGCTCACGGCCCTCAACACTGGGCACGGCGGCGCGCTCTCGACGGTTCACGCCAGCTCGGCGGCCGATGCGCTCGCCAGGTTGGAGACCCTCGCCCTGATGGCGGGGCTGGGATTGCCGCACGAGGCGATCGCGGCGCAGGTCCGTCGCGGCATCGACCTCGTCGTCCACCTGGAGCGCCGGGTCGACGGCGGCCGCCGGGTCGCCGAGATCGCCGAGGTGGCGGTGCGATGAGCGCTGCTCGCGAACTGCTGCTGCCCTTGGCCGGCGCCACCGCCGGGGGCCTGGTGGCGCTGGCTGCGCGTGAGGCGCTGCTGGCGAGCCCGGCGGCCGCGCGCTGGTTGCGCCTGGCGCTGGAGCCGCTGCGCAGGGCGGGGCGCGAGGGGTATGCGCCCTCGACTGTGGAGCGGCGCCGGCTTGCGGCGGTCGGAGCCGCCGCCGCGCTATTGGGGGGCTGGTTCGTGGCTGGTGCCGCGGTCGCGGTGCCGCTCGGGATCGCCGGGCCCGGCCTGGCGGGATGGGCGGTGTCGAGCCGGCGCCGGCGTTATCGCCGGGTGGTGGAGCGCGCCCTGCCGGACGTCGCCGCGGCGATCGCCGACTCGCTCGCCGCCGGGCGCTCCCTGCGCGCCTCGCTGCCGGCGGCAGCGGCCTCGGTCGACGGCCCGGCCGCGGTCGAGCTGGCTCGGCTCGGAGCCGAGCTGGCGCTGGGGGCGCCGACCGGGGAGGCGGTCGAAGGATGGCGACGGCGGATGCGTTCGCCGAGAGTCGATGCGTTCGCGGCGGCGCTGCTCAGTCAGCGACGGGCCGGCGGCGACCTTGCCGGGTTACTGCGCCGCTTCGCCGCGGGAGCGTCGGAGCGCGATCGTGCCACCGACGACGCCAGATCGGCGACGGCCCAGGCGCGCTTCACCGGCTTGCTGGTGGTCGCGATGCCGAGTGGCGGCGCCCTCTTCGCAGAGCTGATCCAACCTGGCTTCCTCGCCAAGGTGCTGAGCTCGCCGGCCTCGGCGGTGCTGGTTGCATTTGCCGGCGTCCTGCAGCTCGTGGGCTTCGTCGCGATCCGCCGCCTCTCGCGGGTGGTCGAGTGAGCGCGTCGGCGGCGCTCGCCGCCCTCGCGGTCTTGTTTGCCTTTGCCGCGGTCCGCGAGCTGCGTCCGGGGCGGGATCGCGGTCGTGGCACGGGGTTGCCTGACTTTGCCGGGCGGGGCAGCTCCGTCGCTGCGGCTTTGCGGTTGGGCCTGCCGGCTCGCCTGCGCCGCGCCGGCCTCAAGTCGCGGGTGCCGCTGGGGGCGGTGCTGATGGCGAAGCTCGCCGGTACGGCCGCGGGTGGGATCGCGGCGCTGGCCGTCGCCCCGGCGGCACCGGGGCGACTGTCGCTGCTGGTCGGGCTGGCGATGCCGGTGGCCGGCTTCGTCCTGCCCGATGCGTTGCTGGAGCGGGAGGCCCGACTTCGTCGTCGGCGCCTGCTCGGCGCCCTCCCCGACGCCCTCGACCTGCTCGCGATCGGCTCGGCCTCCGGACGCGGTCCGGCCGCCGGTTTCGCCGAGATCGCCCGCGCGGGAAATGGACCCCTCGCGGAAGAGCTCCGGATGACGGTCGCCGAAGTCTCCTGCGGCCTCCCCCTGCCGGAGGCTCTGCGGGCGCTCCGTGAGCGCGTCCCCGGCAGCGAGCTGGCGACGCTCTGCGCCTCAATAGAGCGCTCCCGCCGCCTCGGCTCGCCGCTCGCCGATCAGCTCCGTCGCCAGGCGGCCTCGCTGCGCCGCAATCAGCGCCGCGCCGTCGAGGAGCACGCTGCCCGCGCCGCCCCCAAGATCCAACTCGTCGTCGCCCTCGTCCTCGTCCCCTCGGTCCTGCTGATGATCGCCGCCGGTCTGATCGCCAACGCCGACGTCCTGCTTGCCGGTTTTTGACAACCGTCTGGCGACTTACTCGGCTCTAGCCCGAGTAAGTCGCCATGCCTACTCCTGCGCCTCCTCGCGCAGACGGGTGGCGACGGTCGTGGAGGCGGCGCGGATCGTGTCCAGCTCGGCGGCCTTCTCCTTGTGGCCGTGGACGTAGCAGCAGAGGCTGCCGCCGACCAGCTCGAAGGCGAACTTCTCCGGGGCGGAGTCAGTCAGCCAGACGATGAAGGTGGGGGAGAAGAGCTGGCGCAGCCGGTTCGCGTCCTGGCCTTTGCCGGCGAAGATCTCGTAGCGCTCGTCGAGCGCCTCGCTCTCCAGCTTGATCCGCTCTTTGGAGCGACGGAAGACGTCCTCGAACTTCTCCAGGGCGCGCAGTCCGAACTTGCGCTGGCAGTAGAGCTCGGGGACGAAGCCCGCGCACTCGGGGATATCGGCCAGACAGAGGGTGTAGCGGTAGTAGCTGGTCTGCCTGTTGCCCTCGCCGTCGGTTGTCTCTTCCTCATAGGTATAGAGAGCGAGGAGCCCGTCGACCCCGTCTCCGAGCGGCCCGGCCAGGGCGCGCTCGGCATAGCGGTCGTCGCCTTTGCGGAGCAGCGGCGTGGTCGGTGGCAGGGGTCCCTTGCCCGAGAGGGCCAGCCCCCGTTGGCTCGCGTAGGTCTCGAAAAATGCGTCCTCCGCCCTCGAGTCGGCGATCGCGAAGACGATCAGGAGGCCGAGCAGAAAGACGCCGCCGGCTGCTGCCGCGGCGATCACCGGACCGGCAAGGACCGCTCCGCCCCCCGCGGCAGCCACGACGCCGACCCCGAGCAGGGCCCAGGTCAGCGGCCTGCCCATCAGTCGCTTGAAGTGGAAGCCGCGCAGGTCGTCGGCGTCGTCCGGCGGGCCGGTTGCGTCTTCGGACAGGCTCATCGCGGCGCCAGCCTAGTCGCTGCAACCGAGGTTGCAATGGGACGTCTGTTTGGGGTTGTGTTGCAAAGTGGGAGGAAGTGGGTTACTGTGGTCGCGAGTTGAAGCCCAGGACCGGGGTGGTGAGGCTCCTCCCACCTCATCACTCCGGTCCTAACTCTTTCCAGGTCGCAGAAAGGAACCCACGGCGATGGCATTTCGGGGTCTCTACGAGCACAGTCTCGACTCCAAGGATCGCCTCACGGTTCCGTCTCGCTTCCGCGCGGCGCTCTCTGACGGAGTTGTTCTCTCCAAGGGCTTCGACCCCTGCGTCTGGGTGCACACGACCGAGGAGTTCGAGCAGCTCTCCGACCGCTTCCTCTCTCCGCACAGCCCCTTCGGCAAGGACGCGCGCAGCCTGCGCCGCCGCTTCCACGGCGGCTCCTTCGACGAGACGCTCGACTCGGCCGGCCGAATCCGCGTGCCGAAGCCGCTGATCGAGCACGCCGGGCTCGCCGGCTCCTGCGTCGTAATCGGCGCCGGCGAGTACCTGGAGATCTGGAACGCCGAGGCCTGGGCAAAGCAGGAGGAGGAGCTCGACGCCTCCGCGCCCGAGATCGCCGAGGGTCTGGCCGGCGGTGGAGCGACTGTGTGAGATGCGAGCCCTGGCCGTCGCCGAAAGCGCAACCCTTCTCTATATGCCCCCCGAGCACGATCCCGTCCTCGCCCCCGAGCTGACCGCGCTGCTGGCTCCCGAGCCAGGGCAGACCGCCGTCGACTGCACCTTCGGCGGTGGCGGTCACGCACGCCAGATCGCCGACGCGATCGGGCCGGAGGGGACGCTGGTCTGCATCGATCGCGATCCGGCCGCCGAGGCCCGATTCGAGCATTTCGCCGCGGACGTCCCTTGCCACACCCGCTTCCTCGGCGCCGATTACGCGGCAGGTCTTCGCACCCTGCGTGGCGAAGGCATCCACCCAGACATGGTGTTCATGGACCTCGGAATGTCCTCGATGCAGGTCGACGCGCTGGAGCGGGGCTTCTCCTATTCCTATGACGCACCGCTCGACATGCGGATGGACACGCGACAGGAGTTCAGCGCGGCAGACCTGGTCAACGAGTGGCCGGAGTCGCGCATCGCCCAGGCGCTGCGCCGTTTTGGCGAGGAGCGCTACGCCGGTGGGATAGCCCGTGAGATCGCGCGGCGACGCCCGCTTCGCACCACCTCCGAGTTGGTCGCCGCGGTCAAGGCGGGGATGCCGGCCTCCGCCCGCTTCGGCGGCGGTCATCCGGCCAAGCGGACCTTTCAGGCGATCCGGATCGCCGTCAACGGCGAGCTCGACTCCCTTGACGACGCGCTGCCCGTGGCCTGGGGAATGCTGCCGGTGGGTGGCCGTATCGCCGCGATCTCCTTCCACTCGCTGGAGGATCGCCGCGTCAAGCGGTTCCTGGCCGAGCGCGCCCGCGGCTGCGTCTGTCCGCCCGAGTTCCCGATCTGCACCTGCGGCCGCGAGCCTGAAGCCGAGCTGCTGACCCGACGCGCCGTGGCGCCCGAAGCGGCGGAGACCGCCGCCAACCCGCGCTCCAAGTCGGCCCACCTGCGGGCCGCCGTCAAGATCGCCGCGGCGCAGTCGGCCGGGAGCGCCGCCTGATGGCCGCCGCCGCGACCGCGCGCAAGGCCGCCGCCGCACCGGCTCGAGCTCCGCGCCGTAAACGTCCCGCCCTCGCCCTCGCCCCGGCTCGCAAGCCTCCGGCTCGGAAAGCGCCCGCCCGCAAACCGACCCCGGCGCGTCGCAGGGCACCCGCCCGCCGTCCCGGCGGCCAGCTGATCCCGATTGCGGTCGGCACCGCGACGGCGGTCCGCAATCTGCCCGATTCGGGGCTGATGGTGCGGATGACCCGCGGCCGTGCCTGGATCGCGGTGCTGGGTGTGCTGCTGGTCGGGATCGTCGCCCTCAACGTGATCACGCTCAGCTTCGCCGCCGACGCAGGCCACATCTCCCAGAACATCCAGGCACTGGAAGAAGACAACTCCGTCCTTCGCAGCCGTGACGCCCAGAAGTCGGGCGCCGGCCGGATCCGCCACGAAGCGGCCGCTCTCGGGCTCAGCGCCGCCTCCCTCGACGCGGTCGGCTCGGTTACCGCGAGCCCCCGTGACGTGGAGACCGCGGCGCGGCGTCTGGCCGCCGCCGGAACGGCTTACTGAGGGCTGTGGATGCGCACGATTGAGCGCCGGATCGGGCTCCTCTTCGCCGGATTCCTGCTCTGCTTCCTGGTCATCGGTGGCCGTGCCTTCTGGTTGCAGGGGGTGCAGGGCGCGAAGCTCGCTTCTGAGGCGGCCTACCAACAGACCGACGTCGTCACCGTTCCCGGACTGCGCGGCAGCCTGCTCGATCGCTTCGGCAACCCAATCGCCGTCTCCGAAGACGCGAAAACGATCTACGCGACCCCGTACCAGGTCAAACAGCCGGGTCAGACCGCCGACAAGCTGGCGTCGATCCTCGGTCTGGAAAAAAGCGATGTGCTGAAGAGCCTCACCGAGGAATCCGGTTTCTCCTACATCGCCCGCAAGGTCGACCTGCCCAGCGCGGCGCGGGTCGCCCGGTTGGAACTACCGGGGATCGGCGAGCTGCCGGACAGCAGGCGCACCTACCCGCAGGGTGATCTGGCGGCGCAGACGATCGGGGCGGTCGGCGAGGAAAACCAGGGTCTCACCGGCCTCGAGCTCGGTGAGGAATCGGTCCTGCGCGGCAGCGACGGGGAACGGCGAGTCATCAACGACGCCCTGGGCGAACCGATCCGGCTGGACACGATCAGCGAAGCCAGCGACGGGGAAGACATTCGGCTGACGCTTGATCCGGCGATCGAGAAGAAGACCGAGCAGGTGCTGGCCGAAGTCGGCGAAGCCTACGCGCCGAAGGGCGCCACGGCGATCGTCATGAACCCCCGCAACTCACAGGTCTGGGCGATCGCAAACTGGCCGCCGGTCGACCCCACCGATCTGGCGAGCACCAGCCCCGAAGACCTAATGAACCGCGCCACGGGCTTCACCTATGAGCCCGGCTCGACCTTCAAGGCGTTCACCGTCTCGGCGGCGCTGGAGGAAGGGCTGGTGACCCCGGAAACCACGTTCACGCTGCCCCCTCAGCTCCACGTCGCGGACCGGATCATCGAAGACGCCGAGCCGCGGCCGACGGTCACCCTGAGCGTCGCCGAAATCCTCTCCCACTCCTCCAACGTCGGCGCGGCGACGATCGGCATGCTGGTCGGCAGCGAAAAGTTCAGTCGCTGGATCAACCGTTTCGGGTTTGGTCGTCCGACCGGAATCCAGTTCCCCGCCGAGGAGCGCGGGCTCGTTCCGAGCCTCGACGAATACTCGGGTTCGACGATTGGCAACCTGCCGATCGGCCAGGGCCTCTCGGTGACGCCGATGCAGATGGTGGCGGGCTACGCCGCGATCGCCAATGGCGGCATCCTGCGCCGGCCGCAGCTGATCGAGAAGGTCGGCGAAGAACCCGTGCACGAGCCGGCCGGGCACCGCGTGATCGAATCCTCGGTCGCCGAACAGGTGCGGACGATGCTGGAGGGCGTGCTCGCCCCCGGGGGTACCGCGTCGGAGGTGAGCGTCCCCGGATACACCCTGGCGGGGAAGACCGGAACGGCCCAGGTGGCGGAAAACGGGACCTACTCGGAAACCAAATACGTCGCCTCGTTCATCGGCTTTGCTCCGGCGCAGGACCCACGGCTGCTGGTCGCCGTCATCGTCGACCAGCCCCAGGGCGAAATCTACGGTGGCTCGGTTGCGGCGCCGGCGTTCGGCAAGATCGCGGCCTTCGCTCTGCCCTATCTCGGGGTTCCGCAGGAATAGTGGTGGTGGGCCCGAGGTCGGGTGCCCCTCCTGCTTGCTGGGTTTTTCGCCCGGGCGATTTGCGGCCGTCCGAGAATGTCGGTGGGCGAAAAACGGACGCCGCTGCGCTGGAGGGGCACCCGACCTCGGGCCTAGAATCGGCGCCGTGAGATTGGACGCGCTTGTCGCGGTAGCTGAACAGGGCCGGGTCGTTGGCGATGGGTCCGTTGAGATTGTCGACCTTGCCTATGACAGCCGCGAGGTTAGGGCTGGGACGTTGTTCTTCTGCGTGCCGGGGGAGAAGGTCGACGGGCATGAGTTCGCTGCTGCCGCGGTGGAGGCCGGGGCGGGTGGGCTGGTTGTCGAGCGGGAGCTGGACTTGGACGTGACGCAGGTGGTGGTTCCCGACGCGCGGGCGGCGATGGCGCCGTTGGCTGCTCGGTTCGAGGGCGACCCGACTGGCGAGCTGGGGGTCGTTGGTGTAACCGGCACGAACGGGAAGACGACCACGGCCTTCCTGGTCCGCGAGATCCTCGAGGCGGCGGGGACGCAATGCGGTCTGCTCGGGACCGTGAAGCAGATCGTCGGTGGGGTGGAGGAGGGGGTCGAGCGGACCACTCCGGAGGCGATCGACCTGCAGGCGACCTTCCGGCGCATGCTCGGGGGCGGAGATCGCGTTTGCGCGATGGAGGTCTCATCCCACGCGCTGGCCCTGCACCGTTGCGACGAGATCCACTTCGGCGTCGCCCTCTTCACCAACCTCAGCCAGGATCACCTCGACTTTCACGCCGATATGGAGGACTACTTTCGCTCGAAGCGCCTGCTGTTCGAGATGGGCCCCGGCACGGCGATCGTCAACGTCGACGACGCCTACGGGCGCCGCCTCGCCGAGGAGTTCGAGTGCGTCACCTTCTCGGCCGAAGGCCGCGAGGCCGACCTCGTCGCCCGCGACGTCTCGCTTGGCCCCGCGGGCGCCGAGTTCATGGTCGGCGAGACGCCGGTGCGGACCGCGCTGCCGGGTCACTTCAACGTCGCCAACGCGCTCGGGGCGTTTGCCGCGGCGATCGCGCTGGGGATCGAGCCGGGGGCGGCGGCGGCCGGACTGGCCCAGGCGGTGCCTCCGCCCGGCCGCTTCGAGCCGATCGACGAGGGGCAGCCGTTCGCCGTCCTGGTCGACTACGCCCACACTCCCGACTCGTTGGAGAACGTGCTGCGGGCGGCACGGCGCCTCGGCGAGGGCCGGGTGATCTCCGTCTTCGGCGCCGGCGGTGACCGCGACCGCGGCAAGCGCCCTCAGATGGGCCGTGCCGGCGCGGAGCTGTCGGACCTGGCGATCGTCACCTCCGACAACCCCCGTTCCGAGCAGCCCGAGGCGATCATCGCCGAGATCATCGCCGGGATCGACAGCCGCGAGGGGGTTGAGGTGGAGCCCGACCGCCGCGCCGCCATCGCCACCGCCGTTGCTCGCGCCCAACCCGGCGACACGGTTGTGATTGCCGGCAAGGGACACGAGCGAGGGCAGGAGTTCGAGGATGGTCGCAAGCTGCCGTTCGACGACCGCGAGGTGGCGCGGGAGGAGCTGCGCCGGCTGTGAACCTGTCCCCCGAGCAGATCGTGGCGGCGATCGAGGCCGAGATCGTCGCGCGTGGAGGGCCGGGACGGCCGCGGCGCGGGATCATCGACTCCGGCGAGGCGGCAGAGGGCGATCTCTTCTTCGGCCTGCGCGGCGAGAACGTCGACGGCGGCGAGTTCGCCCCGGCGGCGATCGAGGCCGGCGCCTGGGGCGCGGTCATCGGCCCCGCCGTGCGTTCGCAGTTATCCGACATATGGACGGATAACTGCGAACGCGCGGAGGGGGGTGGGGCTTGGGTCCTCGCGGTGGCCGACCCGCTGGCCGCCATGCAGCGCCTGGCGAGCGCCTGGCTCGGGGAGCTCGGCGCTCCCGTCGTCGGCATCACCGGCTCCGTCGGCAAGACCTCGGTCAAGGACATCGCGCGGGCGCTTCTGCCCGGGCGCGTGCACGCCAACCGGGAGAACCTCAACACCGAGATCGGGTTGCCCCTGACGGTGCTGGAGGCTCCACAGGAGACCGACCTGCTGGTGTTAGAGATGGCGATGCGGGGCGCCGGCCAGATCGCCGAGCTGGCCGCGATCGCGACCCCGCGGGTGGCGGTGATCACCAACGTCGGCCCGGTCCACGTCGAGCTGCTGGGGTCGGTCGAGGCGATCGCCGCGGCGAAGGCGGAGATCCTGGCGGCGCTGTCCGCGGATGGGATCGCCGTCGTCCCGGCCGCGGCGGGGGAGCTCGAGCCGCACCTGTCCACTGCCCCTCACCTGCTCCGCTTCGGGCCCGGGGGGACGTCGACGCAGCCGAGCTGCGGGTTGCCGACGGGGTGACCGAGGCGCTGATCGTTGCCCCGACGGGACGGGCGCGCTTCCATTTTCCCTTCACCGAGCGCCACAACCTGACCAACGCGCTCGCCGCCGTCGCCGCCGGCGTTGCGCTCGGCGCCTCGCTGGAGGAGATGGCCGACCGCGCTGCGAACATAGGATTCTCGCGCTTCCGAGGCGAGCGCCTCGAGCTTGGAGACGGGATCGTCCTGGTGAACGACTGCTACAACGCCAACCCGGTGTCTATGCGCGCGGCGCTCGACCATCTCGCCTCGATGGGCGGGACGCGCCGCATCGCCGTGCTCGGGGAGATGGCCGAGCTGGGTCCCGAGGCGGCCACCTACCACGGTGAGATCGGGGGCCACGCCCGCGCCGAGGGCATCGATCTGGTGGTCGGGGTGGGGGAGCCGGCCCGGGCTTATGACCCGGACGAGCTGGTCGGTGACCCCGCGGAGGCGGCCGAGCTGCTCGCCGCGCAGCTCGAGCCGGGCGACACGATCCTCGTCAAGGGCTCACGCTCGGTCGGCCTCGAGGCCGTCGCCGAGACGCTGGCGGAGCTGCGCTGATGGGTGAGGTGCTGATCGCCGGGATGGCGGCGATGCTGATCTGCATCTTCCTTGGCCCCAAGTTCATCGAGTACCTGCGGGTGAAGGAGTTCGGCCAGCACATCCGCGAGGACGGGCCGCAGGAGCACCACGCCAAGGCCGGAACGCCGACGATGGGCGGCCTGATCGTCTTCGCCGCGATCTGCGTCCCATACCTGGTCCTCTCCGATCGCGACGCGCAGAGCCTGGCCGTGTTTGGTGTCGCCCTCGGCTGTGCCGCGCTCGGCTTCGCCGACGACTTCATCAAGATCGTCAAACGCCGCTCGCTCGGCCTCTCGGCCCGCTGGAAGCTCGTCTTCCAGCTCTTTCTCGCGCTCGGCCTCTGGTGGGTGGCGCGCCACGAGGTCGGCCTCGAGCCGACCCTCTTCTTCCGCATCGGCGACGCCAGCCTCGACCTCGGCCCGGTTCTCTACTTCGTCCTTGTCTTCCTGGTGATCGCCGGCACCTCCAACGGCGTCAACCTCACCGACGGCCTCGACGGCCTCGCCGCCGGCTCCTGCGCGATCGTCCTGCTCGCCTACACGGCGATCTGCTTCGTCACCAACGAGCAGCAGAACCTGGCGCTGCTCTCCGCCTGCCTGGTCGGCGCCTGCGTCGGCTTTCTCTGGTTCAACGCCTTCCCGGCCTCGATCTTCATGGGGGACACCGGCTCGCTCGGACTCGGTGGCGCGATCGGCGCCCTCGCCGTGATGACCCAGACCGAGGTCCTGCTGATCATCATCGGCGGCATCTTCGTGATCGAGGCGCTCTCGGTCGCGATCCAGGTCTTCTCCTTCAAGACCTTCCGCCGCCGGGTGCTGCTGATGGCGCCGCTGCACCACCACTTCGAGATGATGGCCTGGTCGGAGACCAAGATCATGCTCCGCTTCTGGATCATCGCCGCGGTCTGCTCCGGCATCGGCTTCACGCTGTACCAGCAGTCGATCGGCCGGTAGGCGTCAAAGGTTCGGTCGGGAGATGTTGCAGAAAAATCACGCTGTGCGCGCCATGCGTGCGTCAGGCCACCCTACGGTCGGTGCGTGGTTCCGTCTGCGTCGTTTCCAAAGCCGTTCGAACCAGACTTTGTCGCGTTCGGGGCGTTGCTCGGCGGGTTTGCCGGCTACACCGTCGCTTGGTTCGGAGGTGGAGATGAAGACGCTCGTGTGCGGGGATCTGTCAGGGGAAGCTACCTCGGAACCGCGGGTGCACTGATGTTTTACCTGCTGACAAATGTCTGAGGCACAGCTATCATTTGAGAATGCTTAAGGTTCGGCTCATCTGTACGGCAATCGGCTGGGCGATCCTGGCGCCGCTCGTCTTGGTCGCCGATGCTCCTGACTGGCCTCTCGGGGTTGTGTACGCAATGCTCCTCGCCGTAATCGTGCTCACGCTCCTGCTCGATGAACGATTGACGGAGCGGGAGGAAAGAAAGCGCACCACGAAGCCAGGTCCGGACCCCATCGAGATCCCGTGAGGTAGCCGTACAGGGCCAGCCGCCCGCACCGCGAACATAGGCTGGATGAGCGCGCCGCCCCCTCGCAAGCCCCGCCCGCTGCTGCCCGCAGGGCCGTTTCTGGTGGTGGGATTGGCGCGGTCGGGCCAGGCTGTGGCTCGGTTGCTGGCCGGGCGCGGGGAGGTCGTGCGCGGGGTCGATTCCGGACATCCGGACGGGGTGGCAGGGCTTGCGGCCTTGGGCGTCGAAGTTGTCCTGGATACGGATGGAATTGCGCTGCTGGATGGAACCCGAACCGTCGTCAAGAGCCCTGGTGTGCCCAGGGAGGCGCCGGTGATCGCTGCCGCGCTGGAGCGTGGCGTCGAGGTGGTCGGCGAGCTGGAGCTGGCCTGGCGGGCGATCCCCAACCGCTTCCTCGCGGTGACCGGGACCAACGGCAAGACGACGACGGTCGAGCTGCTCGGCCACATCTACAGGGCGGCGGGTGAGCCGGTCGCGGTCGCCGGCAACGTCGGCACGCCGCTCTCCTCTCTGGTCGGGACGGTCGAGCCCGACGCGACCGTGGTCTGTGAGGCCTCCAGCTTCCAGTTGGAGGACACCTCCGCCTTCGCGCCGGAGTGCGCGGTCATCCTCAACCTGGCCCTGGACCATCTCGACCGCCACCCCGACCTCGACTCCTATCTGGCGGCGAAGCTGCGCGTCTTCGCCAACCAGGGCAACGACGACGTCGCCGTCTACAACGCCGATGAGCCGGCGCTCGCCGGAGTCGATCTGGGTGGCTGCGCCCGCCGCATCGCCTTCTGCCACGGCGCCGCCCCCGACTGCGAAGTGGCCTTTGCGGAGGGGACGATCTTCTACGACGGCGAGCCGCTGCTGACCGTGGACGAGCTCGGCCTCTTCGGCGAGCACAACGTCGCCAACGCGATGGCCGCGGCGACCGCGGCGCTCTCGTTGGGACTCGATCACGACGCGGTGCGGGAGGGCCTGCGCAGCTTCGCCGGCGTGCCGCACCGGCTGGAGCAGGTCGCCGAGATCGGTGGCGTCCGCTTCGTCAATGACTCCAAGGCGACCAACGTCGCCTCGGCCAGCGTCGGCCTGCGCGCCTTCGAGGGTCGCGTCCACGCGATCCTCGGCGGCAGTGAGAAGGACGAGCCGTTCGCGCCGCTGATCGAGCCGGTTCGCGAGAGCTGCGCCGCCTGCTACCTGGTCGGCGCCGCCGCCGGCCGCCTCGCCACCGAGCTGGCTCCGGTTCTCTCCAGCGGGGTGGAGCTGCACCGCTGCGCCGACCTCGAGGACGCGGTGCGCCGGGCCGCCGCCGCTGCCCGCCCCGGAGAGGTCGTGCTGCTCTCGCCCGCCTGCGCCAGCTTCGACGCCTTCGAGAACTTCGAACGGCGTGGCGATCGCTTCCGCGAGATCGTCGCGGGGCTGGCATGAGCGCCCGCGCGCTGTCGCTCCCCTGGTCTGGGGCGAAGGGCAAGAAGGCGAAGAAGCGGCGCGCCCGCGCCGCCAACCTGCCGGCTGAGTACAACCTGCTGCTCACCGCGACCCTCTGCCTGCTCGCCTTCGGCGCCGTGATGGTCTTCTCGGCCAGCTCTACGACCCGGGTGCTGAGCAACGGCGGTCTCTCCGACAGCGCCTTCTACCTGAAGCGGACGCTGATCTTCGGCGCGGTGGGGCTGCTGATCATGCAGCTGACGGCGCGGCAGGGCCTGCAGCTCGTCCGTCGGCTCACCCCGGCGCTCCTCGGCATCTCCCTCTTCCTGCTGCTCGCCGTGCTCGTCCATGGCACCAGCGTCAACGGCGCCAGTCGCTGGATCGGTCCCAGCTCCATCCAGCTCCAGCCCTCCGAGCTGGCCAAGGTGGCGCTGATCCTCTACGCCGCCGACCTGTTGGCGCGCAAGCCGAAACGGGTGCGGTCGATCGAGGGGCTGATGCCGTTCCTGCTCGTCGTCGGCGCGGCCACCCTGCTGATCGTCGCCGAGCCCGATCTGGGCACGGCGATGGTCGTCGCCTTCGCCGTCGCCGCGACGCTGGTCGCCGCCGGGGCGCGGATCCGCGACCTCGCGCTGATCGGGGCTGCACTGGCCTTCTTCGCACTGTTGATGACGGTGATCGAGCCCTACCGGATGGCGCGCCTGACCGGCTTCCTCAACCCCGGCGCGGACGCCGCCGGGGCGGGCTTCCAGGCCGCGCAGGCGAAGATCGCGCTTGGCTCGGGAGGCCTCTTCGGGGTCGGGATCGGCAACGGCGTACAGAAGGCCTTCTACCTGCCCGAGGCTCACACCGACATGATCTCGGCGGTGATCGGCGAGGAGCTGGGCTTGGTCGGGATCCTCGGCGTCGTCGGCCTCTTTTCGCTGTTCGGCTACGCGGGATTGCAGGTCGCCAAGAAAGCGAAGGACAACTACGGCAAGCTCCTGGTCGCGGGCCTGACCTCGCTCGTCCTCGTGCAGGCGACGATCAACCTCTTCGCGGTGATGGGCCTGGCGCCCCTCACCGGCGTCCCCCTGCCCTTCGTCTCCTATGGCAACAGCAGCCTGATGGCGACGCTGTTCGCCGTGGGCCTGATCCTCAACGTCGCCCGCGGGGGGACCGCCCGCGCTGGCAAACTGCGGGTCGTCGAGGGTGGGCGGACGTCCGCGCGTGGAAGGAGCCGATCGAGCAGTGCCAGAAGTCGCAAAAGTGGTGGTGGCAGCCGGGGGAACGGCCGGCCACGTCGTGCCGGCCATGGCGGTCGCCGCCGAGCTTCGGGCTAGCGGCGCCGAGGTCTCCTTCCTCGGCACCCGCGAGCGGATCGAGGCTGATCTGGTGCCGGCGGCCGGCTACGAGATCGACTTCGTCAAGGTGCGTGGGATCGACCGCGGCAACCCGTTGCGGGCAGCGAGGGCCGCGTTCGAGGCCGCCGCGGCGGTCCGCGTCGCGCTGCGCGCGATCCGGCGGAGAAAGGCCGACGTCGTCTTGGGCGGCGGCGGCTTCGTCGCCGGGCCGGCCGGGCTCGCCGCCGTGCTCGACCGCACTCCGCTCGTCCTCACCGAGGCCGACAGCCACCTTGGCCTCGCCAACCGGCTGCTCGCCGGTCGGGCGCGGAAGATCTGTCTCGCCTTCCCGATCGCCGGTCGCGGCGGCGAGCGCTACCTGGTCACCGGGCGGCCTGTGCCGGCGGCGGTGCTGGAAGCCGACCGTGGCGCTGCCCGGCAGCGGTTCGGGATCTCCCTCGATGCACGCTGCCTACTGGTGATGGGGGGGAGCCAGGGCGCACGCTCGATCAACGAGTGCGCGATCGAGGCCCTTGCCGAGTGGGAGGGACGCGACTTCGACGTCATCCACGTGGCCGGTCGTCGCGACTTCGCCGCGCTCGAGCAGCGTCTCGCCGCCGCGCCCCACAACAACCAATACACCCTGCTCGCCTACGAGCCCGACCTCGGCGACTGCCTTGCGGCCAGCGACCTCGTGCTGGGCCGCTCAGGCGGCTCGATCTTCGAGCTGACGGCGACCGGCCGGCCCGCGATCCTCGTTCCCTATCCGCACGCCGCCGCCGGCCATCAGGAGAGCAACGCGGCCTGGATGGCGGAAGCCGGCGCCGCGACAGTGATCGGTGACCAAGAGTTGGATGCCGGGCGGCTCGCCGCCGAGATCGGCGGCCTCCTCCACGACGACCGGCGCCTCGCCGCGATGGCGGCCGCCTCCGCCGCGCTGGCAAAGCCCGACGCGGCACGTCGGATCGCCGATCAGGTCTTGGCGGTGGCCGCGGGCAGCATCCCACCGGTGCGTTCGCACTTAGACGACTCAGGAGGGGCATAGATGCGAACGCTGGCTGGTGGTCGGGGTGGGGAGGGCGATTGGCGGTCGCGCCGGCTCCACTTCATCGGCATCGGCGGCGCCGGGATGAGCGGCCTGGCGCTGGTCTGCCATGAGCTTGGCGCGACGGTCAGCGGCAGCGATCGCGCCGACTCCTCTTATATGGAGCGCCTGCGCGCCGCCGGACTCGAACCGGTGATCGACCACGATGCGGCGAACCTGCCCGAGGGCGCCGAGGTCGTGGTCTCGACCGCGATCGACGAGGACAACCCGGAGCTGGCGCTGGCGTGGGAGCGGCGCCTCGCGGTTCGCCACCGCGGCGAGCTGCTTGCTGAGCTCTGCGGGGAGAAGCGGCTGATCGCGGTGGCCGGCACCCACGGCAAGACGACGACGACCGCGATGCTGGTCTGGGCCCTGCGAGCGCTGGGCGCCGATCCCGCCTTCTTCGTCGGCGGCGAGGTGCCGGGACTGGGTCCCGATGGGGCTGTCGCAAACGCCGGCTGGGGTGAGGGAGAGTGGATCGTCGCCGAGGCCGACGAGAGCGACGGCAGCTTCCTGGATCTGAGCCCGGAGATCGCCGTCATCACCAACGTCGAGATGGATCACCACTCGCGCTGGGGCTCGATGGCGGAGCTGCGCGCGGCCTTCGCGCAATTTGCGGAAGGGGCGAAGGCAACCGTGCTGCCGGCGGAGGACGAGGGTTGCATTGACCACGCTATGCGGGGCAAACGCAACTCTCGTGCATTCGACATCGGCTCGCCGGGGCCGGCAGGGCTCGCGCTCTCGGTGCCGGGGCGTCACAACCTCCTCAATGCCCGCGCCGCTCTGGCCGCGGCCGAGCTGGCTGGGTTCGACGCGGGCGCCGCCGCTGGGGCGCTTGCCGACTTCCCGGGGGTGCATCGGCGGCTCGAGCTGAAAGGCACTGCTGGCGGTGCCCGCATATATGACGACTACGCCCATCACCCAACCGAGGTTCGCGCCGCCCTCGACGCGTTGCGGGAGATGGGCCCCGAGCGTCTGATCGCCGCCTTCCAGCCCCACCTCTTCTCGCGCACCAAGGCTTTCGCCGAGCAGTTCGGCGCCGCCCTCTCCCTGGCTGACGAGGTCGCCGTTCTCGACGTCTACCCGGCCCGCGAGGAGCCCGTCGGCGCGCTGGCCGGAGTCAGCGGCCTTGACGTGGCGCGCGCCGCGGCGGACCGGATGGAGGGAAGGCGCGTCCTCTGGACGCCGAGCATGGAGCAGGCGCAGGCGGCGCTCGCCCGAAGCCTCGGGCCCGGCGCGATACTGGTCACGATCGGAGCCGGCGACGTCTTCAAGCTCGGCGAGGCGCTGGTCGCGGGGGAGAGTGGGGGATGAGTGCCCCGCCCGCCGGGGTCGAGGCCGGTTGCCCCTTGGCGCGCCTGACCACCGTTCGCACCGGTGGCGCCGCCGACTGGTTCGCCCGGCCCACCGACGCCGAGCGGCTCGGTGAGTTGCTGGCCTGGGCCGCCGAGGAGGCTCTGCCGATAGGGGTGATCGGCTCGGGCTCGAACCTCTTGGTGGCCGACGAGGGCTTCCGCGGCCTAGCGCTGAAGCTCGACGGCGAGCTGGCCGCGGTCGCTCACGAGGGCGAACACTTGCTCTGCGGCGGTGGCGCCCGGCTTCCCTCGGCGGCGACGAAGGCGGCGGGCTGGGGCCTGTCCGGGATCGAGTTCGGCGTCAACATCCCGGGCACCGTGGGCGGGGCCGTGAGAATGAACGCCAACGCCTACGGCGGCGAGCTCGCGCGGGTGCTGGAGTGGGTCGAGGTCACCACCGCCGCCGGGACCGAGCGCCGCCCGCCCGAGCGGCTCGGCTTCGCCTATCGCAGCTCCAGCCTCGGGGCGGGGGAGGTCGTGGCTCGCGCCTCCTTTCGGCTCGAATCGGGCGATCCCGAGGCGATCAGGGCGACGATGGCCGAGATGCGGGAGCGGCGTCACGAGGCGCAGCCCTCGGGGATCAAGACCTTCGGCTCGACCTTCAAGAATCCGGCCGACGAGCGCGCCGCAGGGCGCACGGCGGGGCAGCTCCTGGAGGCGGCCGGCTGCCGCGGGTTGCAGGTCGGTGGCGCCCGTTTCTCGGAGAAGCACGCCAACTTCGTCGAGAACCACGGCGAGGCGACCACCGCCGACGTGCTCGCCCTGATGGCGGCCGGCCGCCGCCGCGTCCACGAGCGGTTCGGGGTGGCGTTGGAACCGGAGGTGCAGTTGCTGGGCGAGGTGCGGTGGCCCGAGGACTGGGAGCTGTGATCCGGCGTGGCCTCCTCCTGGTCTGCGTGGTGATCGGCATCGCCGCGCTCTACCAATTCGCGTTTCGTGACAAGTCGGTTGCCCCCCGGCTTCAACTGCCTCCCGCGACGGCGACGATCGGGACCGGCTCAGAGGCGATCGCGGTCGGCCCCGACGGTCAGATCCTCGCCTGGCTGCCGCTGTCCGAAGACCTGCAGCTGCCCAGCTTGCCGCTCGCCTCTCCGCCGAAAAGCGGTCGATTGGCGGGGCCGGCGTTGCAGCAGGCCCGCGTTCTCGGGGCCGCACCTGCGGCTCTGCGGCCCTACCTCGCGAGCAGCTACTACGGCGAAAGCGGCGTCGACGTGGAACTGACCTCGGGGATCGAACTGCGTTTCGGCGACGCTTCGCAGGCCGCGGCGAAGTGGAAGGCAGCCGCCGCCATTCTCGCCGACCCATCGATCACGTCGCTCGATTATGTAGCCCTGTACGCACCGGGACGGCCCGCGGTGCATGGCTCTGGGCATACGCTTCCGCCTGTTCCCTAAACCCTCGACCGCAGGGTTAGAATGGCAAAACCCTCAAGTAGGACTTGAGAGATATCGCTTGCAGGATGTCTCCCGAAGGTTTGACAGAACCCCGAGAATGCCCTACGTTGAGCGCAATTTCCGTGGTTCAGGAGTAGGCTTGAACCCTTAAGCCTCACTGAAGCGTCGGACAGAACAAAGGCTCAACTCAAACGCCAGCCCTTTAAAGGGCGGCGAGCTGGAGAAATCGGGAGATGGAATCCACTTACCTCGCTGTGATCAAGGTCGTCGGGGCCGGCGGCGGCGGAACCAACGCCGTCAGTCGCATGGTCGACGCCGGAATTCGCGGTGTCGAGTTCGTCGCGGTCAACACCGACGCGCAGGCGCTGCAGGCCTGCGACGCCGACATCAAGCTCTCGATCGGCCAGGAGCTGACCCGCGGCCTCGGCGCCGGCGGCAACCCCGAGGTCGGGGCGGGCGCGGCGGCGGAGAGTCGCGACGAGATCAAGGAGGCGCTGAAGGGCGCCGACATGGTCTTCGTCACCGCGGGCGAGGGCGGCGGTACCGGCACCGGCTCGGCGCCGGTGATCGCCGAGATCGCCAAGGAAGAGATCGGCGCCCTCACCGTCGGCGCGGTCACCAAGCCTTTCGAGTTCGAGGGCAAACGGCGGATGCAGCAGGCGCTCGAGGGGATCGAGAAGCTGCGCAACAACGTCGACACCCTGATCATCGTCCCCAACGAGAAGCTGCTGCAGGCGGTCGAGCGCCGCACCAGCGTGCTCGAGGCCTTCCGCCAGGCCGATGACATCCTGCGCCAGGGCGTGCAGGGCATCACCGACCTGATCACGATCCCCGGCCTGATCAACCTCGACTTCGCCGACGTGCGCACGATCATGCGTGACGCCGGCTCGGCGCTGATGGGCGTCGGCGCGGCCTCGGGTGAGACGCGCGCGGTCGACGCCGCCAAGGCGGCGGTCACCTCGCCCTTGATCGAGGAGTCGATCAAGGGGGCGACCGGGATGCTGCTCAACATCACCGGCCCCGAGGACCTCGGCCTGTTCGAGGTCAACGAGGCGGCCCAGCTGGTCCAGGCCGAAGCTGATGACAACGCCAACATCATCTTTGGCTCCGTCGTCGACCAGTCGATGCGCGACGAGGTCCGCGTCACCGTGATCGCCACCGGCTTCGAGGGCTTCGAGCTGCTGGCCCGCTCGCCGCAGCGGGTCCGTCGTCGCTACGAGAGCCGCCCGCGGATCTCCGCGGACGACACCGACATCCGCAAACTGCGGGTGAGCGACGACGATATCGACGTCCCTGGGTTCCTCAAGGAATAGGTCTCGTCTCAGAGGTCCAGCTCGTAATAGAGCATCCGGGGGCCTTCCGGGCCACCTTCGCGATTGGTCATGTCGGCGCTCTCGTATAGCGCCCGCGCTTCGACGTCGGTCTCGCCCGTGGTCAGCTCGAAGTGGTCGGCGCCGGCCTCGCGGGCGGCGTCCATCGTCGCCTCCAGCAGCGCCCGGCCGATGCCGCGCCCGCGCCGATCCGGGACGACGTAGAACTCTTCCAGGTAGACGTCGGCGGCGCTCGACCAGAGCGAGGGCCGGGTGCGGAAGAGCGCCAACCCCAGCGGCGGCTCGTCCGCCAGCAGCACCGTCACCGCCTCCGCCGCCAGCAGCTCGCGGACCCGCTCGGCGAGGACGGGCACGGGCGGCGTCGGGTCGTCGTATTCGACGTTGAAGTCGTGCAGGAGCTGGGCGACGTCGGCGGCGTCCTCGACGCCGCCGCGGCGGATCGGGGCGCCCGGTTTGTCGCGATCGCCTGCGCTCACTCGCCAGGGAGCTTGCCAGAGCTCTCCAATACGCTGCCGCGCGTGACCGACGCGACGCTGCGCCGAACCTCTCTCTACGAGCGACACGCCGAGCTGGGCGCCAGGCTGGTCCCGTTCGCCGGCTGGGAGATGCCCGTACAGTACGAGGGGGTGCGCGAGGAGCACATGGCGGTGCGCACCCATGCCGGGATGTTCGACGTATCCCACATGGGCGAGGTCGAGGTCGAGGGTCCGGGGGCGCTGGCCTTCCTGCAGCGTGTCCTCTCCAGCGACGTCGCGGCGATCGGGCTCGGCGGCGCCCAGTATTCCTGCCTCTGCAACGAGGACGGCGGCGTCCTCGACGATCTCTTCACCTACCGGCTCGGCGGCGACCGCTACCTGCTCGTCACCAACTCCGCCAACCACGAGTCCGACCTCGCCTGGCTCGGGCGCTGGAGCCGTGGCTTCGACGTCGCCGTCCGCGACGTCGCCGACCGCTACGCGATGCTGGCCCTGCAGGGACCGCACGCCCGCTCGATAGTCGCCGCCACGCTCGGGATCGAGCTGCCGCCGCGGATGCGGGTCGCCGTTACCCGCATCGGCAACCGACCCGCCCTCGTCTGTGGCACCGGCTACACCGGTGAGGACGGGGTCGAGCTGTTGATCGACCCCGAGGTCGCGCCCCCGATCTGGGCGGAGCTGCTCGACGCCGGCGTCGTCCCCTGCGGGCTCGGGGCCCGCGACACGCTGCGGCTCGAGGTCTGCTTCCACCTGCACGGCAACGACCTCAGTCCCGAGCGCAACCCGATCGAGGCCGGGCTCGGCTGGTGCTGTCGGGAGCGGACGGGCTTCGTCGGCTCCGACGCGGTGGCGAGGGCCCGGACCGAGGGCACGGCGGAGAAGTTGGCGCCGTTCCGGATCGAGGGCCCCGGCATCCCCCGCCAGGGCAACCCGGTGCTCGCCGGTGGCGAGGAGGTGGGCGTCGTCAGCAGCGGCACCTTCTCGCCCTCGCTGGAGATCGGGATCGGGATGGCCTATCTGCGCCACGATCTCGCCCAGCCCGGAACCGAGGTCGAGATCGACGTGCGCGGCAAGCGCCGCCCGGCCCGGATAGCGTCCAAACCCCTCTACGAAAGCCCCTCTTCCCGCAAGGAGAAATGACCTTGGCCGATGCCGACGCGAACTATCCCGATGACCTGCTCTACCACGACCAGCACGATTGGGCCCGTCTGGAGGGAGACGAGCACGCCGTCTTCGGGGTCACCTGGTACGCACAGGACAGCCTCGGTGAGGTCGTCTTCTATGACCCTCCCGAGGTCGGCACGACGGTCGACAAAGACGCCTCCTACGCGGAGGTCGAGTCGGTGAAGGCGGTCTCCGACGTGATCGCGCCGCTCTCCGGCGAGATCACCGAGGTCAACGATGCCCTGACCGACGCGCCGGAGAAGGTCAACGAGGATCCCTACGGCGAGGGCTGGCTGGTCAAGGTGAGGCTGACCGCGCCGTCGGAGACCGAGAGCCTGCTCGGCGCGGAGGAATACCGCAAGCTGGTGGAAAACGGCTAGCCAAAGCCGGCCCCTCGCTTCCGTAGCCTTACCCAGGTGAGCCGCTACACCTCCGCCACGCCGGCCGACCGGGCCGAGATGCTCGCTGCGATCGGGGTCGAGTCGAGCGCCGAGCTGTTCGAGCAGATCCCCGAGCCGCTGCGCCTCGGCCGTCCGCTGGCGTTGCCGGCGGGGATGAGCGAGGCCGAGGTCTACGAGCGGCTCGCCGAGCTGGCATCGCGCAACGCCGACGCCGAGCAGCAGGTCTGCTTCCTCGGGGCGGGGATGTATGACCACTACGTGCCGGCGATCGTCGACGCGATCACCCAGCGCTCCGAGTTCCTCACCCCCTACACCCCTTACCAGCCGGAGATCTCGCAGGGGGGCCTGCAGGCGATGTTCGAGTTCCAGACCGCGATGTCGGAGCTGACCGGGCTGCCGGTCTCTAACGCCGGCCTCTACGAGGGGCCCTCCTCGGTCGCCTCCGCCGCCTATCTGGCGATCGGTGCGACGGGCCGCCGTCGCTTCGTCGTCTCGCGCGGCGTCCACCCGCACAGCCGCGAGACCCTCGCCACCTACGCCGAGGGCTACGGCGCCGAGATCGTCGAGGTCGGACTCGAGGACGGCGTCACCGACGCCGCCGCGCTTGCCGCGGCGGTCGACGGCGAGACCGCGGCGGTCCTCATGCAGAGCCCGAACTTCCTCGGCGCGGTCGAGGACGTCGAGGCGCTCGGCGCCGCCGCTAGGGAGCACGGTGCGCTGCTCGTCGTCGCGGTCGACCCGATGACGCTGGGCGTCCTCAAGCCGCCGGGAGAGTGCGGCGCCGACATCGCTCTCGGCGAGGGTCAGCCGCTCGGCAACCGGCTCGACTTCGGCGGTCCCTCGTTCGGCTTCTTCTGCGGAACCGAGGAGCTGATCCGCCGCATGCCGGGACGGATCGCCGGCGAGACCAACGACGCCGACGGGCGACGCGGGTTCGTGCTCGCCCTGCAGACCCGCGAGCAGCACATCCGCCGCGAGAAAGCGACCCACAACATCTGCACCGCGCAGGCGCTCAACGCGCTTGCGGCGACGATCCACCTCGCCTGGCTCGGCCGTGAGGGCTTCCGCGAGCTGGGCGAGCTGCTGGTCCGCCGCACCGCCTACGCGCGCGAGCGCCTGGCCGCGGTCGAGGGGGTCGAGCTGCTGCACGAGGCGCCCGTCGCGCGCGAGTTCGCGCTCCGCCTCGACGCCCCGGTCGAGCGCGTGCTGGATCGTTGCGCAGGGCGCGGCATCGCCGCCGGTTACCCGCTCGGCCGCGACTACCCCGAGTTCGAGAACGGCCTGTTGGTCGCGATCACCGAGCGCCGCACCAAGGCGCAGATCGACGCGCTGGCCGACGCGCTCGGCGCCGCGATTGCCGCCGAGATGGTGACGGCATGAACCAGCAGGCAGAACCCGTGCGGACGATCTTCGAGAAGTCGAAGCCGGGTCGGCGCGCCGCCGTCCTGCCCGCGGCCGAAGTGCCCGAGCCCCCGCTGGAGGAGTTGATCCCGGCGAAGCTGCTGCGCGACGAGCCGCCGCGCCTGCCGGAGATCGCCGAGCCGGAGATCGTCCGCCACTACAACCGCCTCTCGCGCCGCAACTTCGACCTCGACACCGGCTTCTACCCGCTCGGCTCCTGCACGATGAAGCACAACCCGCGGCTCAACGAGCGGGTCGCGGCGCTGCCCGGACACGCCCGCCTGCACCCGGCGCAGGGTCCCAAGCGCGCCCAGGGCGCATTGGAGCTGATGTGGCTGCTGCAGGAGTCGCTGGCCGAGATCTGCGGTCTGCCACACGTCAGCCTGCAACCCTCGGCGGGGTCGCACGGCGAGCTCGCCGGCCTCCTCCTCACCCGTGCCTTCCACGCCGACCGCGGCGAAGCGCGGACCAAGGTGCTCGCCCCGGACACCTCGCACGGCACCAATCCGGCCTCGGTGACGATGGCCGGCTACGAGATCGTCAAGGTGGCGACCGACGATCGCGGCGGGGTAGAGATGGACGATCTGCGGGCCAAGGTCGACGGCGAGGTCGCCTGCCTGATGCTGACCAACCCCAACACGCTCGGCCTCTTCGACGAAAACATCGCCGAGATCGCCGCCCTGATCCACGAGGTCGGCGGCACGCTCTACTACGACGGCGCCAATCTCAACGCGGTGATGGGTCACTCCCGGCCCGGTGACATGGGCTTCGACATCGTCCACGTCAACCTGCACAAGTCGTTCAGCCAGCCGCACGGCGGCGGTGGGCCGGGGGCCGGGCCGATCGCCGTCTCGGAGCGGATCGAGCCCTTCCTGCCGCGCCCGCAGGTGGTGCGGCGCGAGGGCGGCAACGGCAGTGGGCCCAGCTTCGACCTCGACCACGACCGGCCCAGGTCGATCGGTCGGCTGCGCGGCTTCCAGGGCAACTTCGGCGTCTTCGTCCGCTCCTACGCCTACATTCTCAGCCTCGGCGCCGACGGCCTCGCCGAGGCTTCGGAGACGGCGGTGCTGAACGCCAACTACCTCAAGGCCCGCCTTGCCGAGGGCCGCGCCGGCAAGTACCTGCCGGTCGCCTTCGAGCGCCACTGCATGCACGAGTTCGTCCTCTCCGGCAAGCCGATGAAGCGGGAGCTGGGGATCGCCACCCTGGACCTCGCCAAGCGGCTGCTCGACTTCGGCTTCCACCCGCCGACCGTCTACTTCCCGCTGCTGGTCGAGGAGGCGCTGATGATCGAGCCGACCGAGACCGAGACCAAGGAGAGCCTCGACGCCTTCGCCGAGGCGATCGAGCAGATTCTCGTCGAGGCCGAGAGCGACCCCGATATCGCCAAGCAGGCTCCCTACACGACCCCGGTCCGCCGCCTTGACGAGGTCAAGGCGACCCGCCGACCCGTCGTCCGCCAGCCGCTGGGCTGATGGCCGCGGAGGCTTACCGGCCGGCGCCGGTGAACGCTCGCGTCGCCACGCCGGCGGACCTGCCGGCGGTGGCCGAGACGCTGGCCGAGGCCTTCTACGACGACCCGGTCTGGGGCTGGGCTTTCCCCGACCCCGAGGCGCGACTCGAGCAGCACCGGGTCCTCTGGCGGTTCGCGGCAGAGTCCGCGCTGGGCTACGGGTGGGTTTGGCTCACCGAGGGGTGCGCGTCGACCGCGCTGTGGATTCCCCCCGGCCGGCCCGAGCTGCGCCCTGAGGACGAGGAGCGCCTGGAGCCGCTACTCGTCGATCTCCTCGGCGACGGGGCGGCCAGGGTGCTCGAGACCTTCGAGCGCTTCGACGCCGCCCATCCCCACGAGGAGCCGCACTACTACCTGAGCCTGCTCGCGACCCACCCCGACCACAGCGGCCGTGGCCAGGGGATGGGCTTGCTGGCGGACAACCTGGCGCGCATCGACGCCGAGGGCGCGCCCGCGTTCCTGGAGTCCTCCAACCCCGCCAACGATCACCGCTACGAACGGCTCGGCTTCGTTCGCTGCGGCGAGTTCGAGCTGCCGGAAGACGGCCCCAGCGTCACCCAGATGTGGCGCGATCCGCGCTGAACCCGGCCGACGCGCTCAGAGCTCGGGCAGCTCCTGCGTCAGCTTCAGCACCGGGGCGAAGAGGTCGCCGTCGCGCTCGATTCGCTTCAGCACGTCGCCGGCCTCGAAGACGAGTCGGTCGGCGTCGTCGTGGTCGATGGCGGCTTCGACCTCCTCCCAACTGACTGGGGTCGAGACCGTGGGTCGTTCGCGGGCGCGCAGCGAGTAGACGGCGATCGTCGTTTTACGCGCGTGGTTCTGAGACCAGTCGACGAAGACCTTGCCCTTCCGTTCCACCTTTTTCATCTTCGAGACGACCTCGTCGGGGGTCTGTTTCTCGAGCAGTTGGGCGATCGCTTTCGCGAACGGTTTGGTCTCCTCGTAGCTGGTGGCCGAGTTGAGCGGGACGTAGACCTGGAGCCCCTTCGAGCCCGAGGTCTTGGGGAACGACTCGACGCCGAAGTGGCCGAAGAGGTCGCGCAGCCGCATCCCAACCCGGCAGCAGTCGAGGATGTCGGCGGGCGGGCCGGGGTCGAGGTCGAAGGCGAGGACCGTGGGGCGGTCGTGGTCGTCCCCCAACGAGAGCGAGGGGTGCAGCTCGATCGCCGCCAGCTGCGCCATCCAGACCAGGGTCGGCAGGTCTTCGCAGACGCAGTAGTCGATGTAGCCGGAGCGCGGCCCGGCCAGGACACGGGTCGTCTTCACCCAATCGGGCCGGTGTTTGGGGCAGCGCTTCTCGAAGAAGGCCGCCTCGGTGTCGTCGACGCCTTCTGGGAAGCGGCGCAGGGTCAGCGCCCGGCCCTGCAGGTGGGGGACCATCGCCGGTGCGACCTTGGCGTAGTAGTCGACCACCTCGCCCTTGGTGAAGCCGGCCTCCGGGTAGAGCACCTTGTCGAGGTTGGTGAGCTTCAGCTCACGGCCGTCGACCTCGACCTGGCGACTCGACGCCACCGGCTATTTCGAGGACTTCGATTTGGCGCGCGAGGCCGACTTTTTCGACGCCGCTTTGCGTTTCGGCGTCGATTTGCGCTTTTTCGCCGCCGCCGGCTTGCGCGCTTTCCCGTCGTCCTTGCCCTTCACCGCCGCGATGCTCTCCTCCAACGCCGCCATCAGGTCGGGCGCCTTGGTCGGTTCCGGCTCCGCGCCGGCCGGGGCGGTGAGGACCTCCTTGCCCTCGGCTTTGCGTTCGATCAGCGAGAGCAGCTGCTCGCGGTACTCGTCGCGGTAGGCGGTCGGGTCGAACTTCGTGGTCAGCGAGTCGATCAGCTGCTCGGCCATCTCCACCTCGCGCTTGGCGACCTCTGGCTTGTCCTCCGGCAGCACGTCCTCCAGGTCCGCGGGGGCGACGACCTCGTCGGCGAAGCGCATCGTGGTCAGGGTCAGGACTCCATCGGCGGGGCGGAGTGCGGCGAGGTGCTCCTTGTTGCGGAAGACGAAGCGGGCGATCGCCACCTTGCCCGAGCCCTCCATCGCCTCAGCCAGCAGCGAGTAGGCCCGCTCGGCGCCCTCGGCCGGACCGAGGTAGTAGGGACTGTCGAAGTAGATCGGGTCGATTTCGTCGAGGTCGACGAAGTCCCGCACCTCGATCGCGCGGGTCTTCTCCGGGGCGAGCGCCCCCATCTCGTCCTTGGTCAGCGGCACGTAGCGGTCGGGCGTGATCTCGAAGGCCTTGACGATCTTCTCGAAGGGGACCTCCTCGTCGGTCCCTTCGGCGACGCGCCGGTGACGGATGCGGACGCCGTCGGACTCGCGGATCTCGCGCAGCGAGATGCCGCGGCGGGCCACCGCGCTGTAGAGCTTCACGGGCACGTTGAGGAGCCCGAAGCTGATCGAGCCGCTCCAGATCGCTCTTGCCATCAGCAGATCACCTACCCGGATTCTCGCAGCAGCGCACCGGTCGCCGTCGGCGCCGGAGTCCCGCGGGAGGCTTCTTGCGAGCAGTACGGGATCATGCGCCGGTGCTGTTCGAGCTTCGTGACGTCAGCTTCAGCCGTGATGGCCGCCTCGCCCTCGACGCGGTCAGCGCCGAGGTCCGGGCCGGGGCGACGGCGATCGTCGGCCCCTCGGGGAGCGGCAAGTCGACCCTGCTGCGGCTGCTCAACCGCCTTGCCGACCCCGCAGCCGGAACGGTCGCCTACCGGGATCGGCCGCTCGCGGAGTACGACCCGCTGAGCCTGCGCCGCGAGGTCTCGCTCGTCCCCCAGTTGCCGGCTCTGCTGGAGGGGACGGTCGAGGCGAACCTGCAATATGCCGCCGATCTGGCCGGCAGGCGACTCGACGCGGAGCGCGTCCTGGGCCTCGCCGGCCTCGACGCGAGCTTTGCCGAGCGCGACGTCGCCAAGCTCTCGGTCGGCGAGCAGCAGCGGGCGATGCTGGCGCGGGCGCTGGCCCAGGAGCCGCGGGTGCTGTTGCTCGACGAGCCGACCTCGGCGCTCGACCATGCCGCCCGCGACGCGATCGAGGCGACGCTCGCCGAGCTGCGCCGGCGGCTCGACATCTCGCTGGTCGTGGTCAGCCACGATCCCGAGCAGGCGCGGCGCCTCGCCGAGCGGGCGTTGCGATTGGAGGAGGGCAGGGTGGTCGCCGCCGGCTCGCTCGAGGAGGCGCTGGCGTGACGACCTCGATCCACGTCTCGCTTGGTCAGGTCGCGGGCGCCCTGGCGCTGGTCGCCCTCGCCGTCGCGATCTCCTTCTGGCGCCGCACCGACCTCGAGCGGGACATCGTCGTGGCGACCGTCCGCTCCTTCGTCCAGCTGACCGCGATCGGCTACGCGATCAAGCTGATCTTCGAAGCCGACACGATCTGGCTGGTCCTGGCGCTGCTCTCGGTGATGGTCCTGTTCGGGGCGCTGACCGCCCGCAGCCGCGCCAAGAAGGTCCCGGGCGCCTTCTGGCCGCTGCTGATCGGGCTCGCGATCGCCGCCGCCTCCACCCTGGGCCTGGTCGTCGCGCTCGGCATATTCGAACCAACCCCGCGCTACCTCGTCCCGGTCGGCGGGATGATGATCGGCAACGCGATGACCGCCTCCGCCGTCGCGCTCAACCGGCTCGGCGACGAGATGGCCGGTTCGCGGGCGCGGATAGAGGCGACCTTGGCCCTCGGCGCGACCGCCCGCGAAGCGGCAGAGCCCTTCGTGCGCCGCGCCCTGCGCTCCGGCACGATCACCCTGATCGACTCGACCAAGACGACCGGCCTGATCTTCTTCCCCGGCACGATGGTCGGGATGCTGCTGGCCGGCGCCGAACCGACCGACGCCGTCCGCCTGCAGCTGATCCTCCTCTACGCGCTGTTGGGCAGCACCGCGATCGCCGCCCTGGTCGCGACCGGCCTCGCCTACCGCAACTTCTTCACCCCCGCGCAGCAGCTTCGCGAGCCGGTGGAATGAAGCGGAGGGCTCGCCGCGGAGGAGCCTGAGGCTGGGACTGTCGTCGGGTCCGGTAGCTACGCTTCCCACGCATGGCGGTTGAGTCCAAGGAGCCCGGTTCTCGACTCGCCCGCAGCCCCATGCGACAGCTCGCGCCGAGCGTGCACGTCGCGACCCTCAGGGAGCGGCGGCGGGTGCGGGAAGCCGTCGATCTGGCGCTGGCCGAGGAGGCCGGCGCCTCCGCGGTCATCGTCGGCGACGCCCTGAAGGCGCTGCGCCTGCTGCCGGAGGGCTGCGTTCGGACGACCGTCACCTCACCCGCTTACTGGTCGCTGCGCGACTATGGGCAAAAGGGGGAGATTGGCGCGGAGCGGACGCTGGACTCCTACGTTCGCTCACTGGTCGGGGTGTTCGAGGAGGTTCGACGCGTCACGGCCGACGACGGAACCCTGTGGCTGAACGTGGGTGACTCCTACACCTCGGGGGGACGAACCTGGCGGGCGCCCGATCGGAAGAACCCGGCGCGTGCGATGGACCGCCGGCCGCCGACGCCGAAGGGCCTCAAGCCCAAGGACCTGATCGGCGCGCCGTGGAGGCTTGCCCTGGCGCTCCAGGATGCCGGTTGGTACCTGCGCTCGGACATCATCTGGTACAAGCCGAACTGTCAGCCTGAGTCCGTCAAGGACCGCCCGACCCGCAGTCACGAGCACCTGTTCCTGTTCAGCAAGTCGGAGCGTTACCACTACGACCACCAGGCCGTGCGCGGACCGAACGACCGCAATCTGCGGGACGTCTGGCAGATCAACACGGAGGGCTTCCGCGGCGCCCACTTCGCCACCTTCCCGCTTGCCCTGGTCGAGCCGTGTCTGTCACTTGCGTCAGAGGAAGGGGATCTGATCCTCGATCCGTTTCTCGGGTCCGGCTCGGCCGGTGTCGCCGCGCTCGAGCTCGGTCGTCGTTTCGTCGGAGTGGAGCTCAACCCGGACTACCTCGAGCTGATCGAACAGCGGCTCAACGGGGCCGTCGTAAAGCGCTGACGTGTCCACCGGGGATGAGCTGCGCGGGATCGTCGAGACGCTCGAGCCGGCACGCCGCGCAGAGATCGCCGACGCCCTCGGGCAACTGCTGAGGAACGGCAGGAGCGGCGGCGATCTGTTGCTGGCGATCGCCGCTCTCGACAAGGCGCAGGTCGCCGACGCTCTGCGCATAGCGCAGGGCCTGCGGCGCCCGACGGACGAGCTCATCAACCCGACGAGCAGGGTCGTCACGCCCAGGTTCGCGGCTGAGTTCCGAGCCAGGCTCCTCAGCCACCACGCGACTCACGCGAAGCCGATCGGCCGGACCGAGTTCGAGAACGTCTTCGTCGCCGCGAGCCGCGCCGCGAGACGCCGGGCGAAGGCGGCCCCGAGCGCGACCACGCGCTTTTGGGACGTGAGCGTGCGCGGCAAACGGATCTCGCTCAAGACCGAGGGCGCGAAGGCGATGAAGAGTGACTTCATCCACATCTCGAAGCTCTCGGAGGCGGCCTGGATCCAGGACGTGCGCTCGGGGAAGGACCGTCACAGGCACACGGTGAATCTGATCGACGAACTGCTCGAAGCGGTGGATGAGATGTTCATCCTGCGGGTGCGCGCCGGGGCCGAGCCGGAGTACGAGTTGGTCGAGATCCCGGTCGATCACTTCGCCCGCATCAGACTCCTCCCGAGGAAGGCCTTCGACAGTGATGCACCCAGAATCGCGGTGCCGGCCGACGACGGCAAGACGATCATGAAGCTCTGTCTCGACCGGAGCGACGCCAAGGTCACCATCGCGGACCTCGCGAAGTCCGCGTGCATCGTGCACGCGAGCTGGAAGCTGAGGGCCCCTACACTGACTTAGTGTCCCGCCGGCAGTTCCTGACGCTGGTCGCGACGATCCTCGGCTCGACGGTCGTCTTCCTCGACTCGACCGTGGTCAACGTGGCGCTGCCTGCCATCGCCGGGGATCTGAACGCGGGTCTGGCGGGGCAGCAGTGGGTGGTCGAGGCCTACATGCTGACGCTCGTCTCGCTGCTCTTGGTCGGCGGCTCGCTCGGCGACCAGCTCGGGCGGCGGCGGATGTTCGTCTTCGGCCTGATCGGCTTCGGCGCGACCTCGATCCTCTGCGCGTTGGCGCCGACGGTCGAGTTCCTGATCGCGGCGCGGGCGTTGCAGGGGATCACGGGGGCGCTGCTGGTGCCCGGCTCGCTGGCGATCGTCGCCGCCACCTTCGAGGGCGCGGCGCGCGGCAAGGCGGTCGGCACCTGGACGGCCTGGACCGGGATCGCGACGGTCCTCGGCCCGGCCGGAGGTGGCGCCCTGGTCGAGGCGCTCTCCTGGCGGGCGGTCTTCTGGGTCAACATCCCGTTGATCGCCGCCACGGTCGCTCTCACCATGCACTCGGTGGAGGAGAGCAGCGACCCGGAGGCCTTTCGAGGTATCGATTGGCTCGGCATCGGGCTCTCGGCGGCAGGTCTGGCCGGGCCGGTCTTCGCCCTGATCGAGCAGCCGACCCGCGGCTGGGGAGACCCCCTGGTCTGGGTGCCGATGATCGCCGGCGTCGCCTGCTTCGCCCTCTTCGTCCTGCACGAGGCGCGAGCCCGCCACCCGATGCTCGACCTTGCCCTGTTCAGGATTCGCAACTTCTGGGTCGCCAACCTGACCACGCTCAGCGCCTACGCCGGGCTGATCGGCGGACTCTTCTTCGTCGGCCTCTTCCTGCAGCAGGTCGGCGGCTACTCGCCGATCGAGGCCGGCTTGGCGACGACGCCGATATCGCTGATCCTCTTCTTCCTCTCGCCGCGCTGGGGCAAGCTCGCCTCGGGCACTGGCCCACGGCTGCCGATGACCGTCGGCCCGATCGTCGGTGGCATCGGACTGATCATGCTGCTCCGGGTCGGCGCCGACGCCGACTATCTGAGCGAAGTGTTGCCGGCGATCCTGGTCTTCGGCCTCGGTCTCTCGGCGACGGTGGCGCCGCTGACTGCGACCGTGCTCGACTCGGTCGAGGAACGCCACGTCGGCATCGCCTCCGGGGTCAACAACGGCATCTCGCGGGTGGCCGGGCTGCTCGCGATCGCCGTGCTCGGCGCGGTGATCTCGGCCAAATTCGGCGCCACCCTCGACGGCAACCTCGGCGACCGCCCGCTGGGCCCGGTGGCGACCCACGCGGTAAGCGAGGCGAAAAAGCAGCCGCTGGCGGTGCCGTCGACCACCCGCCTGCTGCCGCCTGCCGCGGCGCGGGTCGAGACCGCCTCGGCGGAAGCTTCGACCTCTGCCTTTCACCTCGGCGTCCTGATCGGCGGTCTGCTGATGATCGCCGGCGGCATCGTCTCCGGCTTCGGGATCGAAAACCCACGACGCAAAATCGAAGCAATCCCCAGCCGTGGCTCTGCGCAGGCCGGCGAGTGCGGCCACGGCGCCGACGCCGACTGCATCGAACCAGCTCCCCCAGCGCCCGCACCCGAAGCCGCTTGAGGCCCTCTTGAATAGGCTCCGTCCGTGAGCGCCCCAGTCATCTTCTCCGGCATCCAGCCGACCGGCCGCAAGCACCTAGGCAACTACATCGGGGCGATTCGTCAGTACGTCGAGGGCCAGGACAGAGGCGAGCCGGCGATCTTCTGCATCGTCGACCTGCATGCCATCTCGGTTGCCTACGACCCGGCCGAGCTGCGCGAGCGGCTCTATGACACGACCGCGATCCTGCTCGCCGCCGGCCTCGACCCGGAGCGCTGCATCCTCTTCCGCCAGTCCGACGTCCGCGAGCACACCGAGCTGACCTGGCTGCTCTCCGGGGTAACCGCGCACGGCGACCTCAACCGGATGCACCAGTTCAAGGAAAAGTCGGGCAGGCAGCGCGAGCTGGCTACGGCAGCGCTCTTCTTCTACCCGGTGCTGATGGCCGCCGACGTGCTCGCCTACAGGGCGACCGAGGTGCCGGTCGGCGATGACCAGAAGCAGCACGTCGAGTTGATGCGGGAGATCGCCCGCCGCTTCAACGAGCGCTTCGGCGAGGCCCTGGTCGTGCCTGAGCACCGCATCCCCGAGATCGGCGCACGGATCATGGATCTGCAGGACCCGACGCGGAAGATGTCGACGACCTTGGGTACCGAGGCGGGCACGCTGTACGTGCTCGACGAGCCCGAGGCGATCCGCAAGAAGCTGGGCAGCGCCGTCACCGACTCGGGGCGCGAGGTCCGCCGCGGCGAGGACAAGCCCGGGGTGACCAACCTGATCGACGTCCTCGCAGTCGCGCGCGGGGTCGAGCCGGCGCGGATCGAGCAGGAGTTCGAGGGCGCCGGCTACGGCGACTTCAAGGCGGCGGTCGCCGAGGGCGTGGTCGAGATGCTGGCGTCGGTCCGCGAGCGCTACGCCGAGCTTCGCCCCGACCAGGCGGCGCTGGAGGAGGCGCTTGCCGCCGGTGCCGAGAAGGCGCGCGCGATCGCTGCGCCGACGCTCGCCGAGGTGCGCGAGCGGATGGGCGTCGGTTCCCCGGCTTACCCTTAAGTGATGCCGGTTGCCGATCTCGATCTCGAGCTCGACGTCTTCGCCGGGCCGTTCGATCTGCTGATCGCGGTCCTGCTGCGCGAGGAGGTCGACCTGTTGGAGGTCGAGCTGGGCGAGGTCGTGGTCGCCTACGTCGAGCACCTCGAGCGCGAGGGTGAGCTGGAGCTGGAGGTGGCGACCGAGTTCCTCGTCCTGATCGCCTCGTTGCTGGAGCTGAAGTCGCGGCTGCTGCTACCCGGCGCCGACCCTGAGCTGGAGGAGTTGGGGCCCGAGGAGGCGGTCGAGGAGCTGCTGGCGCGGCTGCTCGAGTACCGCCGATATCGCGATGCGTCGCAGACGCTGGTCGAGCGCTTCGAGGCCGCGCGCGGATACCTCTACCGCTCCGCTCCGCTACCCCCGGGCCTGCGCCGGGTCGCCGTCGACGCCGCGATTGCCGCCTACGATCCCGACCGGCTCGGCGCCGCTCTCGGCGACTTACTGGTCGTGCCGCCGCCGGTCGACATCAGCCACATCCGCCCGACCGTCTCGCTGGAGCGGCGGCTGCGCGCCCTGCGCGACGCCCTCTCCGGTCGCGCCAGCATCGACTTCGACGAGCAGTTCGGCGGTGAGGACCGGCTGACCCAGGCGGTGACCCTGTTCGCCCTGCTCGAGCTGTACCGGAAGGGCGAGGTGACCTGGAAGCAGAGCGAGCCGCTCGGCCCGATCGAGATCCGCAGGCAGGGGGCGGGCGCGACGTGAGCGACCTTCACCGCACGGTCGAAGCGCTGCTCTTCCTCTCGCCGCAGCCGGTCTCCGTCGCCGACCTTGCCGAGGCGACCGAGGCGACCGAGGGACAGGTCGCCGAGGCGATCGACCTGCTGCGCGAGGACCTCGCCGAGGGCCGGCGGGGAGTTGTCCTGCGGGAGGTGGGGGGAGGTTTCGCGCTGGCCAGCGACCCGGCGAGCGAGGACGCGGCGCGGCGGCTGCTGGCGAAGCCGCGCACGCCGCCGCTGACCCAGGCGCAGGCCGAGACGCTGTCGATCGTCGCCTACCTGCAACCCGTCTCGCGGCCGGAGGTGGCGCGGATCCGCGGCGTCTCCTCGGAGTCGGCGGTCCAGACGCTGGCCGAGCGCGGCCTGATCGAGGAGTCGGGACGCTCGCAGTTCGGCGCCGCCCTGTTCAAGACGACCGAGCTGTTCGAACGGCTCTTCGGACTCTCCGGTCTCGACCAGCTGCCCGACCCCTCGCGCTTCGATCCGACCCCCGAGGACGAGCGCGAGCTGCGCGAGCGCCTGCTCAAGGCCGGCGAACAGCGCGCCGAGTAGTGCGTCTCGCCAAGTACCTCGCCCACGGCGGCGTCGCCTCGCGGCGGATGGCCGAGAAAATCGTCGCGAGGGGGAGGGTGACCGTCGGCGGCGAGGTGGTGCTCGATCCGGCGCGGGACGTGGGGGAGGACGACGACGTCCGCGTCGACGGCAGCCCGGTCGGCGCCGAGTCGAACGAGGTCTGGGCGGTCAACAAGCCGGCCGGCGTCGTCTCGACCGCGCGCGAGCCGGGGAAGAGGCCGGCGGTGGTCTCGCTTGTCGATTCCAAGGCGCGCCTCTACCCGGTCGGCCGACTCGACGCCGACTCGACCGGGCTGCTGCTGCTGACCAACGACGGCGAGCTCGCCAACCGCCTCACCCATCCCCGCTACGAAGTCTCCAAGGCCTACCGGGTGCAGTTGTGCCGCCCGCCCGCCGAGGGCGACCTGCGCCGTTTGGCGGACGGGGTCGAGCTGGAGGACGGGCCGACGGCGCCGGCTGATGTGAGGCGTCTGGCCGAGCGCGAGATCGAGATCGTCCTGCGCGAGGGCCGCAATCGCCAGGTGCGCCGCATGGCCGAAGCGATCGGCAACGGCGTGGTGGCGCTGCGCCGCGTCCGCTTCGGCCCGATCGAGCTGGGCGCCCTCGCCGAGGGCCAGGCCCGCCGTCTCTCGAGCGACGAGGTGGGCCGGCTGCGGGAGGCCGGGGTCAGAAAGTGACTCGGGTGCCCCATGGGCGCTACCTATCGACGACCAGGAGCTTGCCGATCGCTGAGACCAGGGCGCTGGGTTCCCTTTCGATCTGTGCCCAGGTAACTCGCACGACGCGGTACCCGCTCAGGTGCAGCGCTCTATCGCGTAGACGGTCACGCTCGAATGCGGATGGGTTGTCGTGATACCGCCTACCGTCGGTTTCGACCACGAGGCGCTGCTCCGGCCAGAGAAAATCGACCTCGAGGTGCTTGCCCCCGACCTCGACCTTCCGATTGCAGAGAGGCATCGGAAGTCCATCGGCGCTGATCAACGCCAGGAGCCGTGCCTCCAGCGGGCTGCGCAGCCGGGCCTG
The DNA here is from genome assembly GCA_963706605.1 of uncultured Solirubrobacterales bacterium. Classification (GTDB taxonomy): domain Bacteria; phylum Actinomycetota; class Thermoleophilia; order Solirubrobacterales; family 70-9; genus VRUE01. The sequence continues at coordinate 106,769 of OY970165.1, read as the reverse complement.
ACAGGTGGCCGGCGTCTCGTCCACGACCGCTGCACGCCAGTCGCTCAGAATCGCGCGCAAAGCGGGAGCCCCTCGCCGTCTGCCGGATGACATCGCGCGTTCCGTCTCGGTGATGTCGAGGACCCCAAGCACCGCCGCCCGCTCGATCACCCGTCGCAGCGAACGCTCACCCAGCGACCCGGCCAGATCGACGAGGGTCCGGGACGGGGTCGTGGAGGGGATTCCGTCGCGAACGACGATCTCATCGTCACTTGGACGACGCACATGATGAGCGCGATTCCGTCAATCCCACGGCCCGATTGCCCGTACGTGATCACTTCGACCGACACAGGAGGGCTCTCCAGCAGCTCGAGCAGTGCGGCGGCGGTGCGGTGGGAGACGACGGTGCCCCGGCCACAGGCAAGTACGGCCGCAAGCGTCCAACCTCGCTCGCCGATGCACGAGTGGCCGACGGCGACGACACCGTGGAAGACCGGATGGAGTCGGCCCATGGCGACAGCCCTGTCGATTGAGCTGTCCGTAACACCCAGGCGACGCAGTTGACGGCGCGACACGACTCCGTGCTGGCGAGCCGCGAGCTCCGCCATGGCTTGTGTCCTGCTTCCGCTGTTAGTTATGCCCGCTATGGACGTATAAGTCACAGCGGAAGCGAATTCGCCCCCCGGCCGCCGGCTCTGGGAAGATGCGCTGCCGTGAGCACGAACCCAGGGGAAGAACGGCTCTTCGCGGTGCGGGGCGCCGCGCAGGCGGAGGCCAACGAGGCCGAGGCGATCGTTGCCGCGACAACCGAGCTGATGCGGGAGCTGCTGGACCGCAACGAGCTGCGGCCGGAGGCGATCGTCAGTTGCCTCTTCACGACCACCGATGACCTCGACGCCGAGTTCCCGGCGGTCGCCGCCCGCAACCTGGGCCTGGAGTCGGTGCCGCTGCTCTGCTGTCGGGAGATACCGGTGCCGGGCTCGATGCCGCGGGTGATCCGGGCGATGGTCCACTACTACGCCCCGGCCGACCACACCGTCGCCCACGCCTACCTGGGGGCGACCCAGGATCTGCGCTCCGACCTTCACGCCGCTCAGTAGCCCCGCGCGCTCGGTCCTCATGGGTGCCGGGTAAGCCACAATGGGCGCATGACCGTCACCTTCGCGGAGAAGCTCGCCCGCATCCCGGGCTATCAGGCCGGCGTGCCGACCGGGCAGGCGCCCGAGGCGATCGCCGCCGGCGGCATCGCCCAGCTCGCCTCGAACGAGTCGCCGTTCTCGCCCCACCCGAAGGTGGTCGAGGCGATCCGCGACGCGGCGACGGCGATGAACCGCTACCCGGACCCGGATGCGACGCTGCTGCGCCGCCGAATCGCCGAGCGCTACGAGACCGAGCCGGGGCGGGTCGCCGTCGGCAACGGCTCCTGCGAGATCCTGCTCGCCGCCGCCGAGGCGCTCTGCGAGCCCGGCGCCGAGATCCTCTACACCTGGCCCTCCTTCTCGATGTACCCGTACCTGGCAGCGTTGACCGGCGCGCGCGAGATCCGCGTCCCCCTCGCCGCGGGCGAGGTCCACGACCTCGACGCGATGGCGGCGGAGGTCACCGCGGCCACCCAGCTGGCGATCGTCTGCAACCCGAACAACCCGACCGGCACCCACCTGCCGGCGGCGCGGGTCGCGGCATTCTGCGAGCGCCTTCCGGCCCACGTGACGATCGTCCTCGACGAGGCCTACGTCGAGTTCCAGGCCGACGACGACCCGGACGTCACCGTCGACCTGCTCGCCGACTTCCCGAACCTGGTCGTGCTGCGCACCTTCAGCAAGGTCTACGGGCTGGCCGGTCTGCGGGTCGGCTTCGCGCTCGGCTCGGCCAAGTTCCGCGCCGCGGTCGACGCGGTGCGGCAGCCGTTCAGCGTCAACGCGCTCGCCCAGGCGGCCGGCGCCGAGGCGATCCTGCACCAGGACGACGTCGAGCAGCGGGTCGAGCGGACTCTGGTCGAGCGGGTCCGGGTCGAGGAGGGCCTGCACGAGCTCGGTCTGAGCACGGCGGAGACCCAGGCCAACTTCTCCTGGATCGACCTCGGTGAGGCCGACGAGCAGGAGGTGGTCGCCGCTCTTGCCGAGCGCTCGATTGCCGTCCGCCCGGGCACTCCCCTGGGCGACCCCGGCCACATCCGGGTCAGCTACGGCACCCCGGCCGAGAACGACCGTTTCCTTGCCGCCGTGCGCGAGATCCTCGACTAAAGGCGTCTCGCCTGCTACAAAGTCCTGAAGTGAAGCGAACAGGTGACACCGCCAGCAGCATGTGCGCGCGCCGCGCCGCGGTCGCCCCTTCCCGCTTTGCCTATTTCTGGCGATTTAGCTAGGCGTCCGGCCTGGCGGCGTCGAGCCGCACCCATAGAGCGTTGGCCGGGCGCCGATCGAGTTGGTCCGCGCGTTTCGCGATGCCGCGCTCGCATGGTGAAGCCCGCTCGGAAAGTAGAGTTTTGATCGTGGAGAAAGGCGGCGACGAGATGATCATCGGAATGCGGGAGGAGGCGCGAGACCGGGTTCGCGACCAGCGGATCGAGCGGGTCGTGGAGCTGGTTCCACCGGAGGCGCTGCTCGGCGACCTGCCGCTCGGCGAGGAGCGCGAGCAGGCGGTCGTGCGCGGACGCGCGGACGTCGGCAACGTGCTCGAGCGGGTCGACGACCGGCTGCTGGTCGTGGTCGGCCCGTGCAGCGTGCACGACGTCGAGGCGGCGCTCGAGTACGCCGGCCGGCTCTCTGGGTTGGCTCGGGAGCTGGGCGATGACCTGCTCGTCGCGATGCGCGTCTACTTCGAGAAGCCGCGGACGACGACGGGTTGGAAGGGGCTGATCAACGACCCCTACCTCGACGGCACCTGCGACGTCAACGCCGGCCTGCGCATGGCGCGGGCCCTGCTGCTCCAGGTGCTGGACGTCGGCCTGCCGGTCGGCTGCGAGTTCCTCGACCCGATCACGCCGCAGTACATCTCCGACACGGTTTCCTGGGGCGCGATCGGCGCTCGCACCACCGAGAGCCAGATCCACCGCCAGCTCGGCTCCGGCCTCTCGATGCCGATCGGCTTCAAGAACCGGACCGACGGCGACGTCCAGGTCGCGGTCGATGCGGTGCGCGCCGCCGCCGCTCCGCACGCTTTCGCCGGCATCGACGACGCCGGCCGACCGGCGATCCTGCACACCGTCGGCAACCCCGACGGCCACGTCATCCTGCGCGGCGGCCGCGGCGCCCCGAACTGCGACACCGAGGGGGTGGCGGCGGCGCTCGAGATGCTGTCCGGCTCCGGCCTCGCCGAGCGCGTGGTGATCGACGCCTCCCATGACAACAGCGAAAAGGATCCCGAGAAGCAACTGGCAGCGGCGGATGAGATCGCCGACCAGGTGGCCGACGGGAACGCCGCGATCGTCGGCGTGATGCTGGAGTCGTTCCTGGTCGAGGGTCGCCAGGACCTCGGCGACGGTCAGTCGCTCACCTACGGTCAGTCGATCACCGATCCCTGCATCGAGTGGGACGACACGGTGCTGGTTCTGGAGCGGTTGGCGTCAGCGGTTCGGGCGCGGCGCGGCTGATGCGTGCAGCCGTCCTCGGGGTGGGCCTGATCGGAGGCTCGATCGGCCTCGCCGCGCGGCAGCGGCTCGGCTGCGAGGTCGTCGGCTGGGGCCCGAACCGGGCGACCGTGGACCGGGCGGTCGAGCTCGGGGCGGTCGAGCGGCCGGCCGCATCGGTCGAGGAGGCATGCGCCGGAGCTGACGTCGTCTTCTGCGCCTCCCCGGTGTCGGTCTTGCCGGAGCTGGTCGAAGCCGCGCTCGGTGCGAGCGGTCCGGACACCGTCGTCACCGACGCCGGCTCGACCAAGCGCCAGCTCGTCGCCGCGCTCGCCGGTGACGAGCGCTTCATCGGCGGCCACCCTCTAGCCGGCGCCGAGACCGCCGGGGTGGTGAATGCCCGTGCCGACCTCTTCGAGGGCGCCCGCTGGTACCTGACGCCGACAGAGCACTCGAGCGGCATCCTCTACGACCGCCTGCAGCGGACGATTGCCGGCCTCGGCGCCCGCCCGCAGGCGATCGATGCCGAGGCCCACGACCGGCTGATGGCCACGGTCAGCCACCTGCCCCACGTCCTCGCCAACGTCCTCGCGGCCCAGGCGGCGGCGGAGCTGACCCGCGACTCCGAGCGACTGCCGGAGGTGGGCCCGAGCTTTCGCGACGCGACCCGCGTGGCTGGCTCGAACCCGTCGATCTGGGGCGACATCTTCGCCGCCAACGATGAGGCGGTCGCGGCGGCGATCGACGACGCGATCGCCCGCCTGGGCGAGGCGCGGGAGCTGATTCGCGGGGGGAATCAGGACGCGATCGCGTCCTGGCACGGCGTGGCAGGCGCCGATCGCCGCCACCTGCTCGAGACCGACTTGGCGGGAGGACCGCTGCGCGAGCTGCGCGTTGTCGTCGCCAACCGGCCCGGCACCGTCGCCGAGCTGGCGTTGGCGCTCGGCGAGGCCGGAGTCAACATCGAGGACATGGCGCTGCACCCGGCGGTGGACATGCAATCGGGCGCGATCTCACTCTGGGTTGCCGGTGACGAGCAGGCGGAGCGTGCCGCGACCCTGGTCCGCGAGCTTGGCCACGGTGCGACCGTGTTGGCCGAGGACTAGCGGCGTTTTGGCCGCCCGGTTCGATCCGGTAGGCCCGCTGCGCGGCACCCTGCGGCCGCCGCCCGACAAGTCCGTCTCCCACCGGGCGGCGCTGATCGCCGCCATGGGCGATGGTGAGACCTCGATCGAGGGCTACCTCGACTCGGCCGACACCCGCTCGACCCTGGCGGCAGTCGCGGCGCTCGGCGCCGAGGTCGAGGGCGCCGGCAACGGGACGATCGAGCCGACGCTGCGCGTCAAGGGCGTCGGCTTGCGCGGTGCCGCCGCAGCGGCGATCGACGTCGGCAACGCCGGCACCCTGCTGCGCCTGCTGCCGGGCTGGCTCGCTGGGCAGGAGACGGGGACCTGGACCGTCGACGGTGACGCCTCGATCCGTCGCCGGCCGGTCGACCGGGTCGCCGAGCCGCTGCGTCTGATGGGGGCGCAGCTCGGCTGCCATGAAGACCGGCTGCCGCCGCTGCGGATCGAGGCGTCGCCCCTGCGCGGCATCGAGTACGAGCTCCCGATCGCCAGCGCCCAGGTCAAGTCCTGCCTGCTCTTCGCCGGCCTCCTCGCCGAGGGCGAGACCAGGATCGCCGAACCGCTGCCCAGCCGTGACCACAGTGAGCGAATGCTGGCCGCGGCGGGCGCCGAGATCGAGCGCGGCGACGGCACCGTCACCGTGCGCCCGGCGGCGCGCCTCGAGCCGGACGCGATCGCCGTTCCCGCCGACTTCTCCTCGGCCGCCTTCTTCGTCATCGCGGCGCTCCTCGTCCCCGGCAGCGACGTCTCGCTCACCGGAGTCGGGCTCAACCCGACCCGCACAGGCCTACTCTCGATCCTGGCCCGGATGGGCGCCGAGATCGAGGTCGAGCCCGAGAGCGAGCGCGGCGGCGAGCCGAGCGGGCGGTTGCGGGTGCGCTCGACGCAGCTGCGCGGGACCGAGGTCGGCGGCGCCGACGTGCCGCTGGCGATCGACGAGCTGCCCCTGGTTGCCCTCGCCGCCTGCTTTGCCGAGGGCGAGACGACGATCCGCGACGCGGCCGAGCTGCGCCGCAAGGAGAGCGACCGGATCGCCACCGTGAGCGAAGGGCTGACGGCGCTCGGCGCCGACGTCGAGACGAGCGAGGACGGGATGCGGATCACCGGCACCGGCGGGCTGCGCGGCGGCGCGATCGACTCTCACGGCGATCACCGGATCGCGATGCTCGGCGCGATCGCGGGCCTCGCCTCGGGCGAGGGAGTCGAGGTCTCGGGAATGGACGCAGCCGCGGTCAGCTACCCGGGCTTCGAGGCCGATCTGGCATCGCTCCGCGCCCGCTGAGCCCCAGGCATACCCTGCCGCGTCATGGTCATCGCGATCGACGGGCCCGCCGGGGCCGGCAAGTCAACGGTTGCCCGCGCGGTCGCGGCGGCGCTCGGCTTCACCTACCTCGACTCGGGGGCGATGTACAGGTGCGTCGCCCTAGCCGGGATCGAGCGCGGCGCCGATCTCGACGCCGCCGAGGCGATGGGCGAGCTGGCGCGCTCGGTGGGGATCGAGCTCGAGGGCGAGCGGGTCGAGATGGAAGGACGCGAGGTCGGTGCCAGGATCCGCGAGCCGCGGGTGACCGAGGCGTCCTCGCGGGTCTCCGTCCACGCGCCGGTGCGTGAGGCGCTGGTGGCGAAGCAGCGAGAGCTGATCGACGCCGGCCGCTACGTCGCCGAGGGAAGGGACATCGGCACCGTGGTCAGCCCCGAAGCGCCGCTCAAGGTGTTCCTCACCGCCTCCGCCGAGGAGCGGGCCCGCCGCCGCGCCGCCCAGAGCGGCGAGGCCGAGGCCGAGGTGCTGGCCGCCCAGCGCGAGCGCGACGAGCGCGACCAGACCCGCGAGCACAGCGCCCTGCGCGCCGCGCCCGACGCGGTCGAGATCGACACCACGGGGCTGAGCCTCGACGAGGTCGTCGAGCACGTGGTCGCCCTCGCTCGCGAACGGGGCCTGGCATGAGCCGCTTGCCGACCGTCGCCGTCGTCGGCTTCCCCAACGTCGGCAAGAGCACCCTGATCAACAGGTTGGCCGGTGGCCGCGAGGCGGTTACCCACGCGGAGCCCGGCGTCACCCGCGATCGCAAGCGGGTCCGCTGCGAGTGGAACGGCGTCGCCTTCGAGCTGCTCGACACCGGCGGCATCGACCTCGCCGACGAGGGTGAGCTGGCCGCCGACGTGCAGCACCAGGCGCGGATCGGCATCGCCGAGGCCGACGTCGTCCTCCTCGTCGTCGACGGCCGGGCCGGCCTGCGGGCCGGTGACGCCGAGCTGGCCAAGACCCTGCGCGGCGGCAAACCCCCGGTTCTCGTCGTCGTCAACAAAGTCGACCGACCCGAGGACGAGCACCTCGGTGCCGAGTTCCACCAGCTCGGCCTCGGCGAGCCGATCGCGGTATCGGCCACGCACGGGCTCGCCAGCGGTGACCTGCTCGATCGCGTGGTCGAGCTGCTGGGTGAGTTGCCACCGCCGGCCGGCGGCGAGGAGCCGGTCCACGTCGCCGTGATCGGCCGTCCCAACGTCGGCAAGTCCTCGCTGGTCAACTCCCTCCTCGGTAGCGAGCGGGTGATCGTCTCCGAACGGGCTGGCACGACCCGCGACGCGATCGACACCGAGCTGGAAGTCGACGACCGCCTGGTCCTCTTGGTCGACACGGCGGGCCTGCGGCGCCGCTCCAAGGTCGCCGGCACCGTCGACTACTACGCGCAGCTGCGCTCCGAGTTGGCGGTCGAGCGAGCCGACGTGGCGATCGTCGTCTGCGACGCCTCGGAGGGCGTCACCGCGGAGGACCTGCGCGTCGCCGAGATGGCGATGCGGGCCGGCTGCGCGACGCTGCTGGCGCTCAACAAGTGGGACGTGACCGCGACCGACGTCGACGACGCCCGCGCCCGTGTCGAGCGCAAGCTGCGGCTGCGGCCCGAGGCCGTCACCTGCTCGGCGCTGCACGGGCGCAACGTCGCCAAGCTGTTGCCCAAGGCGCTGCAGCTCGCCGATCGCGCCGCCGAGCGGATCCCGACGCCGGAGCTGAACCGCTTCGTGGCCGACGTCGTGGCGACGACGCCGCCGCCCTCGCGGCGTGGCCGCCGTCTTCGCCTCTACTACTCCGCGCAGGTGGGGGAGCGGCCGCCGCGGGTCGCGATCCAGGTCAACGATCGCCGCCTGATCATGCGCGACTGGGCCTACCACCTGGAGAACCGGATGCGCGAGACCTACGGCCTGGAGGGCGTGCCGCTGGTTATCGATTTCATCCCGCACTCGGGCAGCCGCCGGTAACGCACACCGGTACATTTCCATCCATGTCAGATACCCAGCCGCTCGCCGAGGGCGAGTACCTCTTCACTTCCGAGTCCGTCACCGAGGGTCATCCCGACAAGGTCTGCGACCAGATCTCCGACGCGATCCTCGACGCCGTGATGACGGATGACCCCGAGGGCCGGGTCGCCTGCGAGACCCTCGTCAACACCGGGATGGCGGTCGTCTCGGGAGAGATCTCGACCGACGTCCACCTCGACGTGCCGGAGCTGGTCCGCGAGACGATCCGCAAGATCGGCTACGACCACGGCGACTACGGCTACAACTGCGACCACATCTCCGTCCTCGTCTCGCTCGACAAGCAGTCGCCCGACATCGCCCAGGGCGTCGACGCCGCGTATGAGACCCGCACCGGCTCAGAGGCTGATGACGAACTGCTGCAGGCCGGCGCCGGCGACCAGGGGATGATGTTCGGCTACGCGACCGACGAGACCGAGGCGCTGATGCCGATGCCGATCCACCTCGCCCACCGGTTCGCCGAGCGCCTCGCCGCGGTCCGCAAGGACGGCTCGCTCGACTACCTCGGGCCGGACGGCAAGACCCAGGTCACGGTCCGCTACGCGGCCGGCCGCCCGGTCGCGGTGGAAAAGCTCCTGATCTCGACCCAGCACGCCGCGGACGTCGATTCCCAGCAGACGATCAAGCCCGACCTCTGGGAGCACGTGGTGATGCCGGTGCTGGGCGCCGAAGTCCCCGGCCTCTTCGACGAGGCGGCGCTGCGCGAGGGTTTCCTCGTCAACCCGACCGGCAAGTTCGTGATCGGCGGCCCGGTCGGCGACGCCGGTCTCACCGGTCGCAAGATCATCGTCGACACCTATGGCGGCATGGCCCGCCACGGCGGCGGCGCCTTTTCCGGCAAGGATCCCTCGAAGGTCGACCGCTCGGCCGCTTACGCGGCGCGCCACGTCGCCAAGAACGTCGTCGCGGCCGGCTTGGCACAGCGCTGCGAGGTCCAGGTCGCCTACGCGATCGGCGTCGCCCGCCCGGTCTCGCTGATGGTCGAGACCTTCGGCACCGGCACGCTCCCGGACATGGAGATCTCACGCCTGGTCGAAGCGGAGTTCGATCTCCGCCCCGGCGCCTTCCGCCGCTACCTCGACCTGCACCGGCCGATCTTCCAGAAGACCGCCGCCTACGGCCACTTCGGTCGCGAGGACCCGGACTTCACCTGGGAGCGCACCGACCGCGCCGACGTCCTGCGCGACGCCGCCGGCTCGGCCGCGGCGACGCCTGCCTAGCAGCCGACGCCCGCTAAGCAGACGTGCCGGTTCTTAGCCGCCCATATGGGCGGCTAAGAACCGGCACGTCCCGGGGGCTGGGGCTCGCCAAGGCCGTGGGTGCCGGGCGCCCCGGTGCCGGTGGCCTGGTCGACGCGGTGGACGACTTCGCTCGGGTCGGCGACCCCGGCGAAGACGAAGTTGTAGTCGTCGGTCGCCGCGGTGTCGAAGTCGACGTCGCCGATCTGCATCACTCGTTGGTAGACCGACTGGCGGTAGTTGACGTTCTGGACGCGCTCCAGCCGGGTCTCCTGGACCTCGCGCGAGACGATGCCGCGCTTGATGTTGAGGCGGCGGTCGGTGATCGTGTAGGTGGTCGCGACGCGTTTGACGAAGCCGATCAGGACGGTGAGCCCGATCACGACCAGGACGATCAGGAAGACGGTGCCGCTGCCGGCGCCGAACAGCTTGGCGATGACGCCGATGATCGCTGCGACCAGGACGCCTTTCAGGTAGAAGCCGAGGATCGCCCGCCACGAGGGGTGTCCCTGGAAGATCAGCTGCTCGCCCGGGCTGAGGTTGAGGCTCATCGCGGAGCAGGATATCCGGCCGTCCGTCTTTCTCCATAACTTGGGTGGGTGATCGCCAAGGTCGAGCCGCTGACCACGGCCCGCGCGCTGCGCGGTCCGTTCGACTACCGGCTGCCGGCCGAGATGGCCGACCTCAAGGTGGGCAGCGTCGTGCGGGTGCCGTTCGGGCGACGGCGGGCGCTCGGCGTCGTCGTCGCGCTGGCCGCCACCTCCGAGCTGCCACCCGAGCGCCTTGCCGAGCCGCTCGAAGCGCTCGAGGCTGGCGTCCCAGCTGAGCTGGTGCGGCTCGGCCTCTGGGTTGCCGACGAGTACTGCTCGACTCCCTCGCGGGGCCTGCAGCTGGTGCTGCCCCCCGGCACCGGCTCGGGAGGGCAGCGGGTCCGCTCGCGAACTGAGCTCCGGGCCGAGATCGCCGCCCTCGGCGAGGAGGCCCTCTCCGGGGGGGAGCGGTTGGGGGCCAAGCAGCGGGCGGTGCTGGAGGCGCTGCGCGGCGGCGAGATGTCGGCCGCGGAGCTGGCCTCTGCGGTGGGGTCCGACCGCCAGGTGCTGCGCCGGCTCGAGCAGCGGGGCCTGGTCATCACCCGCAGCTCCCGCATGCGGCGACGGCCGGGGGGTGCCGCGCTGGGCGCCACGGCTGCGCGGCCGGAGCTGCTCGAGGAGCAGCGGCGCGCGGTCGCAGAGATCGTCGAGGCGTTGAACGGCGAGGCCGGGGCGCCGCGCAAGCTGCTTCTGCACGGCGTGACCGGATCGGGCAAGACGGAGGTTTATCTGGCGGCAGTCGAGGCGGCGCTGGCCCAGGGCCGGGGAGCGATCGTCCTCGTGCCGGAGATCGGCCTCGCCCCGCAGGCGGTGGCGCGCTTCCGGGCGCGGCTCGGCGATCGCTTCGCGGTGTTGCACTCGGCGCTCTCGCCGGGCGAGCGCTACGACGAGTGGCGGCGCCTCCGCGATGGTGAGGCGAACGTTTGCGTCGGGCCGCGGTCGGCTGTCTTTGCCCCGGTCCGGGACCTGGGGCTGATCGTCATCGACGAGGAGCACGATCCCTCCTATAAGCAGGAGGGAGACCCCTGTTACGACGCCCGCACCGTGGCCCGGCGCCGCGCCGAGGAATGCGGAGCCGCGCTGGTGGCCGGCACCGCCACCCCGCGCCCCGAGTCCTGGCTGGAGCTGCCGCGGGTCGAGCTGCCGCGGCGGGTCGACGGTCGGCGCATGCCGCCGGTCGAGGTTCTCGACATGCGCGAGGCAGACCCGCGCTCGGGCCCGTTGCATCCGACCACCTGGGGGCAGCTCGAGCGGGTGCGAAGCGCCGGCGCGAAGGCGATCGTGATGGTCAACCGGCGCGGCTTCGCGCCCTGGCTCATCTGCCGGTCCTGCGGTCGCCACTGGGGCTGCCCCAACTGCGACGTCTCGCTGATCGTCCACCGCCATGCGAGTCGGGTCGTCTGTCACCACTGCGCTCACACCGAGCCGCTGCCAAGCGTCTGTCCCGACTGCGACTCGACGACGCTCTCGCGTGCGGGCGCGGGAACCGAGCAGGTCGAGGCGCTGCTGGCGGAGCGGCTCGACCCGATGCCCATCTTCCGGCTCGATTCCGACGTGGCCGCCGGGCGCGGAGCCCACGCCCGCATCCTCGCCGGCTTCGGCGAGGCGGAGAGTGCCGTGCTCGTCGGCACCCAGATGGTCGCCAAGGGCCACGACTTCCCGGAGGTGACCCTGAGCGCGATTGTCGACGCCGACGCGACCCTGCGCTTCCCCGACTTCCGCGCCGGCGAGCGCACCTTTGCGATGGTCACCCAGCTGGCGGGGCGCAGCGGTCGGGGAAAGGCCGGGGGAGAGGTGATCGTCCAGACCCTTGCGCCGGAAGCGTCCAGCGTGGCCCACGCCGCCCGCCACGACGCCGCGACCTTCCTCGCCGAGGAGGTGGAGCGCCGCCGAGTGCTTCGCTATCCACCCTTCTCGCACCTGGTTCGGGTCGTGCTCAAGTCGGAGTCCGAGGCGCGCCTCGACGAGGCGGCTTCGAGGTTGGCCGCGCTCCTGGCCGAGACGCTGCCGAACGACACCGATCTGCTCGGCCCGGCGCCGATGTTCCGTGTCCGCAACCGCCACCGGCGCCGTTTGCTGACCAAGGCCGACGACCGTGAGGCGACGGTCGCGGCGATCGGCGACGCGGTGGAGCGCCTGGCCGCCGACCGCACTCTCCGCGAGGTGGCGATAAGCGTTGACGTCGACCCTCAGTAACGGTGGGCCGATCCATACAATCGATCCTGTGAGCGACGAAGGGTCGGTCAGGGCCGAGACGGAGCGCGAGCAGCTCGAAGCGGAGCTGCTGGAGCGGCGTGAAGCGGCGCTGGCCAAGGTCATCAAGTTCGGCGATCCGGTCCTCAAGAGCAGGGCCTCGCCGGTCTCCGGGTTCGGCCCGGAGCTGCGCGCCGAGGTCGATCGCATGATCGCGATCATGCGCGACGGGCTGGGGGTCGGCCTGGCCGCCACCCAGCTGGGCGTTCTGCGCCGTGTCCTGGTCCTCCAGGCGGGGACCGACTGCGAGCCGACCGGCCTCGTCAACCCCTCGATCGAGTGGCGCTCCGAGGAGGCGGCCACAGCCGAAGAGGGCTGCCTCAGCCTGCCGCGGGTGGCGATGGACGTTGAGCGCTCGCTCCACGTTCGGGTCAGCGCGCTCGACGTCGAGGGGGAGCCGATCCAAATCGAGGCCTCGGGCCTGGAGGCGCGCATCCTCCAGCACGAGATCGATCACCTCGACGGCGTGCTGATCCTCGACCATGCTCCGCGCGCCCAGCGCAAGGCGGCGCTGCGGGCGCTGCGCGAGGGCGGCAGCTTCAGCCCCGCGGCCGAGGGAGACGAGGCACGGGACGCCGAAGAGCATCGCGAGCCTCGCACCGACGCGTGAGGACCGTCTACCTCGGAACCTCGGACTTCGCTGCCGCGGTGCTCGGTCGCCTGGCCGAATCCGGCCACCGACCGCAGCTGGTCGTGACGCCCCCCGATCGCCCCAAGGGGCGGGGGCGGAGAAGCGGACCGCCGCCGGCCGCGGTGATGGCCGCCGAGCTGGAGATCGACCGGTTGCAGGCCGAGAACGTCAACGACGAGGCTGCACTGGAGCGAATTCGCGCGGCGCGACCCGAGGCCGTGGTGGTCTGCGCGTTCGGGCAGCTGATCCGTGAGCCGCTGCTCTCGGAGCTGCCGCTGCTCAACGTCCATCCTTCGCTCTTGCCCCGCTGGCGCGGCGCGGCGCCGATCGAGCGGGCGATCATGGCCGGCGACGCGCGCACCGGGGTCTGCGTGATGCGTCTCACCGCGGGTCTTGACTCGGGCCCCGTGGCCATGTGCGAGGAGCTCGCGATCGGTCCCGAGGACAACTTCGAGAGCCTCTCTCAGAAGTTGGCGACGCAGGGCGGCGAAGTGCTCGTCGATGCCCTCGACCTGAATGAGAAGGGACAGCTCGCGTTCGTCGACCAGGATGAGAACGGGGTGACCTACGCCGAGAAGATCGACCCTGCCGAGCGCCGTCTCGACCCGGGGCGGCCCGCCGCCGAGCTGGCTCGCACGGTTCGCGCCCTCACCCCGCACATAGGCGCCTACCTGGAGATCGGCGGCGAACACCGGTTGGGCGTGCGACGCGCCCGCGCCGTCGACGTCAGCGTCAAGGTTGGCTTGGTGAAGGCCGAGTGGGGGGCGCTGCTACTGGGCTGCGGCCGGGGAGCGCTGCGGCTGGAGGTCGTGCAGCCGCCGGGCGGCAAGCCGATGGCTGCGGACGCCTACCTGCGGGGCCATCGCGTGCCTGCGCTGTGATCTCTCCCGCCCGCGTTCTCGCCTTCGAGACGATCCGGGCGACCTTCGAGCAGGACGCGCACACCGAGCAGGTCTTCCGCGAGGCGGCCGACGCCCAGCGCCTGGAGGGGCGCGACCGCGCCCAGGCGCAGCGCCTCACGTTTGGCGCGGTGCAGCGCCGGGGCACGACCGACGCGGCGATCGAGCGGCTCGCGGAACGCTCGCTGCGGTTGCTCGACCCGCCGGTCGCCGCCGGCCTGCGACTCGGTCTCTACGAGCTGCTGTTTGCCGACGGGACCCCTGACCACGCCGCCGTCGACCAGGCGGTCGAGCTGGTCAAGGGGGCCGGTGCCGCCCACGCCGCCGGCCTGGTCAACGCGGTGCTGCGGCGGGCCGCTCGTGAGCGCGCCGAGCTGAGCGAGGAGCTGCTCGGCGACGACTCGACCCCCGAGCGCGCCGCGATCGCCCACTCTGCACCCCTCTGGTTGGCGCGGATGTGGTGGGAGGAGCTGGGGCCGGAGTCGGTCCGTTCGCTGCTTGCCTCCTGTAACGAGCCGGCTGAGGTCGCGCTGCGCGTGAGCACGCTGCGCAGCGAACCGGACGCTGCTCTGGCCGGTCTGCGGGAGGCTGGGGTGGAGGCCGCGGCAGCCGCGGGGCCGTGGCCCCTCGCCGCGCCGGAGCAGATTGTCGTCGCCGGCCGCACCGGCGCGGCGGTTCCCGAAAGGGTCGCGGCCGGGGAGCTGACGCCACAGAGCCGGGGCTCGGCCGCGGTGGTCGAGGTGCTCGACCCCCAGCCCGGCGAGCACCTGCTCGACCTCTGCGCCGGCCCTGGGATCAAGACCGGCCAGATCGTCGCCCGGATGGGCGATCGCGGCGAGGTGATCTCGGTCGAGCCGGACCCCGAGAGGGCGGCCGAGGTCGCCGGGCAGGTGCGCCGATTGGGCCTGCGCAGCGTCACCGTGGTCGAGGTCGACGCGGCGGAGACGCCGATGGCGCCCGGCTTCGACCGAGTGCTGGTCGACGCGCCCTGCTCGGACCTCGGCGCTCTGGCCTCTCGCCCCGATGCCCGCTGGCGCAAGTCGCCGCGGACGATCGAGCGCCTCACCGACGTCCAGGACCGCATCCTCGCCAAGGCCGTTGCCGCTCTGCGCCCGGGCGGGACCCTCGTCTACGCCACCTGCACGGTCTCGCGCCGTGAGAACGAGGAGCGGATCGCGGCGCTGCTCGACGCCGCCGCGGAGGGGGAGGTGCCGCCACTCACCGTGGACGACCTCGGCGCGCTCGCGCCGGGCCTCACCTCGCCCCATGACCCCCGTTGCCTGCAGCTCCGTCCCGATCGAGACTGCACGACCGGTTTCTTCATCTGCCGCCTGAAACGGGATGATGAGCAGCGATGAATCGAGCAGCAGAGCGCCGGCCGTGTTGAAGCGGGCCAAATGCCCTGGCTGCAGCGAGCCCTGGCTGCGACCGTCGCAACTGCCCGGCCGCTTCCGCTGCGTGTACTGTCTGCGCCGCTTCGAGCTGGTCTCGCAGTGTCCGAACTGCGGCGAACACCAGACGATCGCGCGGATGAGCACCACCGAGGACATGACGTGTCAGATGTGCGGAGATTCGATGCTTAGGCCCATATGAGTGAGCGAATGGCGGGACTGCTGGCGCAGCGGCGGGTCGCGCCTTCGATCCTCTCGGCGGACTTCTCGCGGCTCGGCTCCCAGGTCGAGGAGGTGATGGCGGCGGGCGCGCGGCTGATCCACGTCGACGTGATGGACGGGCATTTCGTGCCGCCGATCACGATCGGCCCGCTGGTGGCCGCTTCGATCGCCGACCAGGTGCACGCGGCAGGCGGCGCGGTCGACGTCCACCTGATGATCGAGGCGCCCGAGCGCCACATCGAGGCCTTCGCCGCGGCCGGCGCCGACTCGATCACCTTCCACGAGGAGGTGACCCCGCACGCCAATCGCACTCTGGCGGCGATCCGCGAGCTCGGCTGCTTGGCCGGGGTGGCGATCAATCCCGGCACTCCGGTGGAGGCGGTGAGCGAGCTGCGCGGCCACGCCGACATCGCCCTCTGCATGACCGTCAACCCGGGCTGGGGCGGGCAGGCCTTCATCGAGGGCTCGCCCGAGAAGGTCTCCCGTCTGGCGCCGCTCATCGGCGACGCCAGGATCGAGGTCGACGGCGGCATCGACGCCTCGACCGCCGGCTCGATCGCCGAGGCCGGCGCATCCCTCTTCGTCGCCGGCTCAGCAGTGTTCGGCGCCGCCGATCCCGCCGCTGCCTACACCGAGATAGCCGCCGCGGCCGGCGCCGCTTAGCCGCGAGCTATCAGCGCGCCGATCACCTCCTGCCACCAGGCCCTCTCTGCCGGGTCGTCGCCGCTGCGCTGGGCGCGGCGCTCGCACCAGCGGGCCAGTGCGTGGCGCCCCCCGATCGCGACGATCGTCTCCGTTACCAGCGCGTAGCGGCCGTCGGCGAGGGTGACCAGGGCGCTGCCGCGGTCGCGGCGGCTGCGCAGGATCGCGACCACGGCTATGCCGTCGATCTCGCGCGGCGCCGAGGGGTCCTCGATCTCTCCGCCCGGTCGCACCGTGAAGACCTGGGGGGCGCCGCGGGGGGGAGCTGCGGCGGGGGCGGCTCGCCCACCGGTCCCTCGTGCCAGCGCCGGGTCAGCTCCTCGACCTCCTTGCGCAGCTCGCCGCGAACCAGAATGTGCAGCTCGTCCCCCTCGCGCACCTCGGTCGAGCCGCGCGGCGGCAGCGCCCGGCCGTCGCGGACGATCACGTTGACCAGCGCCTCGCGCGGCAGGCCAAGTTCGCGCACCAGGTGCCCGGCGGCTGCGGCGCCAGGCCGAAGGCGATAGGAGACGACGTCACCGCCCATGCGCCGGATCCGCCCCGACTCGAGCAGGCGCCGGGGCAGCGCCGGCTCGTCGGTGGTCAGTCCCAAGCGGCGGGCCAGCGGCTCGAAGCTCGCCCCCTGGACCAGGGTCGAGGTGACGACGACGAAGAAGACGATCGCGAAGAGCTCCTGGCCGCTGCCGACGCCGGCGACGACGGGGAACGTGGCGAGCCAGATCGGCGTCGCGCCCCGCAGGCCCGCCCAGCCCAGCATCGCCCGCTCGCGCACCCCGAGCGGCGAGAGGAGCGTTGCCGCGAAGGCGGCGAGGGGCCGCGCGACCAGGATCAGCGCCGCCGAGAGCGCCAGGCCTTCGAGGGCGACGTCACCGAGCGTGCTGGGGAAGACGAGCAGGCCGAGCAGGATGAAGAGCCCGATCTGGGCGACCCAGCCCACCCCCTCGTGGAAGGCGACGATCGTACGGCGCGCCGGGATGTTGCCGGAGCCGAGCGCCAGCGCGGTCAGGTAGGTGGCGAGCAGGCCCGAGCCGTGCGCCACCTCGGCGAGGCCGTAGGCGAGCCCGGCGATCGCGATCGTCGCCACCGGGTAGATGCCGTCGGTGGGTAGCCGCACCCGGTCGAGGGCGGCGACGGCGAGCCGGCCCAGGGCGAGGCCGATCGCCGCGCCCAGCGCCAGTTTGAGGACCAGCAGGCCGGCCATGTCGGCAAGCCCGTAGTCGGGCTGCTGGATCCAGTCGATGAAGCCGATCACCAGCAGCAGCGCCACCGGGTCGTTCATCCCCGACTCCCCCTCCAGCGAGCGGGCCAGTCGCTTCTTCAGGGTCGAGCGGCGCAGAACGGCGAAGATCGCGGCCGAGTCGGTGGCCGCGACGGCGGCGCCGACGAGCATCCCTTCCAGCGTGCTGAGGTCGAAGATCCACTTCGCGGCGAGACCCGCGATGACCGCGGTGATGGCGGTCCCGAGGGTCGCCAGCGAGGCCGCGGTTCCCAGCACCGGGCGGATCTCGGACCAGCCGGCGGTCAGCCCACCCTCGAAGAGGATCAGGACGAGGGCGATCGTGCCGAGGGTGCGGGCCAGCTCCGTGTTGTCGAAGGCGATCCCGCCGATTCCTTCGGAGCCGGCGAGCATCCCGAGTGCGAGGAAGAGGAGGAGGCCGGGGATGCGCATCCGCTCCGCCAACAGCGCTCCCACGATTCCCGCCGCGAGCAGGGCGCCGGCTCCCAGGATCAGCTCGGCGTCGTGTCCACCCATCGACGGACCCTAGTGAACCATCAGACCGACTCGTCGATAGCCGCCAGCTGCGCCTCCAGCTCCTCTGCGGAGCCGGCTTCCGGCACGTCCTCGGCCCGTTCGCGCGGGCGGCGGTAGATGAAGAGGAGCAGGACGAAGAGGATCCCGGCGGTGAGGGCGAAGCCGATCTCGACGCGGCGGAACTCGTTGCTGACGAGGGGGATGAAGTTCCAGCCGATGAAGAGGGCCGAGCAGACGATCCAGCGGGCGGCCGCACGCCGCACCTGGCCCTGCGCCAGGCAGGCCTGGTTGACGGTGACCGAGGCCAGGTAGAGCCCCATCCCCAGCGTCACCAGCAGCAGGCCCTCGCGGTCGTAGGTGAACTTCTTGCTGAAGGCGATCTGCATCAGCCTGGGGCCGTCGATCAGCACCGTGATCGCCACCACCGCCGTGAAGGCGGTGATCCCGAGCAGGACCATCCGCACCGAGCGATGGAACTCCCGCTCGCTGCCCTCCTTGGTCGAGGTGTGGAGGCTGGTCAGGTGGGGAAGGATGCTGGTCGAGACCGCCTGGAAGAGCTGCAACGGGGCGCGGGCGATCATCAGCACGTTGAAGATGAAGCCGGCGGCCGCGGCGCCCTGCAGGCCACGCGCGATCAGCGGTCCGGCATTGAGGAAGGCCTGTTCGCTGAACATGATCACGAGCACCGCAGCAGCGAAGCCGGTGCCCGTCTTAAGGGAGAAATCCCCATCCGACTCCGAAGGAGTCAGATTGCGATCGGAGCCGGATGGGGATTTCTCCTCCGCCATGTCCTCCGCTTCGCGTCCGGGCATGCCGGGGGCGGCCCGCCGCTCATTCTGGGCTCTCCGCAGGAAGGCAAGGGGTACGACCATCAGGCTGAGCGAGGGGGCGGCGACGATCCCGATCGCGACCGCGGACTGGCCTTCGAGCAGGCTGACGGCGACGAGCACGGCGAAGGAGGTGCGGAAGACCGACTCGGAGAGGATCAGGGCGGTGAAGAGGCCGAAGCGGCGCTGGCCGGCGAGGAAGCCGCGGGCGAAGTAGCTGGCGGCGTAGAAGAGGACCGCGCCGAAGAAGACCCAGTAGAGGGTTTCGTTGCCTTCCAACAGGTTGTCCTGGATCGGCCCCCGAAGCGCCAGCGCCGTCACCGCGAAGAAGACCGCCAGGCTGAGCTGGATCGTCGCGGCGACCCGCATCGGCTGCCCGATCGGTTCTCTCTTCACCAGCCGTTCGGAGATGTGGCGGGAGAGCAGCTGTTCGACCGGCCGGTAGAGGGTCGAGATCGTGATGAAGACGGCCGACCAGAGCACCGTGATCTGCCCGTAGTCCGGCTTGGAGAGCACGTGCGACGCGATCAGGAAGTAGGTATAGGTGATCAGCCCGGTGAGGCCGACGCCGACCGCGAGGAAGCTCGCCAGGCGGCCGTACTCGGCGGTCGCGGAGCCGTCGGCGGGGGTGGGCTCCGGCTCGGAGCCCGCGGATTTCGGCCACAGTCTCATCAGCGTTTCGGCGCGCCGGGCTCGTAGTGGGACGGCTCGACCCCGAGTGAGAGCTCGACCCGCCGCACCCGCTCGAAGACGCGCTGAGTCATCACCCGCTGCCCGGCGAGCAAGTCGCCGATCACGCCCAGCGCCATCAGCTGCACCGCCGCGATCAGGAGAACCCCGCCGAGGATCAGCGACTGGATGTGGCCGCTGCTGTCGCCGTTGAGGATCCAGTCGAGCAGGAAGGGCAGCCAGGCGGCGAGCGCCAGCAGGGCGACGAGCAGGCTGGCGGTGGCGAACACCCGCAGCGGCTCGTAGCGGGCGTAGATGCGCAGGATCGAGAGCGCGTTGCGGCGCACGTAGCCGCCGGTCGAGGCGAAGAGGCGCGACTCGCGCGTCTGCGGGTTGGTCGAGATCTCCACCTGGTCGACGGCGACCAGCATCTTGCCGGCCTGGATCAGGCTCTCCAGGGTGTAGGTGAAGTTGTCGGCGACCAGCAGACCCAGCGCCGCCTCGCGGTTGTAGGCGCGGAAGCCCGAGGTCGTGTCGGCGATCTCCGTTCCCGAGAGCCTGCGCACGACCCAGCTGCCAATCCGTTGCAGCGCCTTCTTCTGGCCGGAGAAGTGCTCGATCGTGCCGATCCGGCGGTCGCCGACGACCATGTCGGCCTCGCCGGCGAGGATCGGTGCGAGGAGCTTCGGCACATCGGCGCCGCTGTACTGGTTGTCGGCGTCGGTGTTGACGACGACGTCGGCGCCGAGCTTGAGGCAGGCGTCGAGCCCGGCCTGGAAGGCCGCCGCCAGGCCCTTGTTGTTGGTGAGGCGGACGATGTGCTCGACCCCGCACTCGCGCGCCACCGCGACCGTGCGGTCGGTCGAGCCGTCGTCGATGACGAGCAGCTCGACCTCGTCGATGCCCTCGATTCGTCGCGGCAGGGCCGCGATCGTCTCCGGCAGCGTCGCCTCCTCGTTCAAGCAGGGGATCTGGATGATCAGCTTCACTGGGCGAGCAGGGTATCCGTAGACCCCGGCGGCCGGGGAGTAAGATGCTGTTGATTGACTGGTCAATCAGTCGCATGAACAGCCAGCTCACAGCCACGGATCGCGAGCATCTGCAGCGGGCGCTGGAGCTGGCCGAGGGCGGGCGGGGGAAGGTCAGCCCCAATCCGCTGGTCGGGGCGGTGATCGTGCGTGACGGGGCCGTGATCGGCGAGGGTTTCCACGCGAAGCTGGGGTACCTCCATGCCGAGCGGGCGGCGCTCGAGGATTGCCGTGGGCGTGGAGAGGATCCGCGCGGGGCGACGATGTACGTGACGCTCGAGCCCTGCGCGCACCAGGGGCGGCAGCCGCCCTGCACCGAGGCGATCCTGGAGGCGGGGGTCAGGCGGGTCGTGATCGCGTCCGAGGACCCCAGCGAGAAGGCCGCCGGCCGCGGGCCCGGCATCCTGCGCGACGGCGGCGTCGAGGTCGAGCTCGCCGCCGGTGAGGAGGCGACCGCAGCGCGCCTGCTCAACCAGCCCTTCCGCAAGCACGCCCGCACCGGCCTGCCGCTGGTGACGCTTAAGCTGGCGATGTCGCTGGACGGGCAGACGACGACCGCGCCGGGCGACTCCCCCTGGATCAGCGGTGAGCACAGCCGCGAGCTCGTCCATCGCTGGCGAGCCGAGTCAGACGCGATCGCCGTGGGCATCGGCACCGTCCTCGCCGACGACCCCCTCCTAACCGCCCGCCCCCCGCGTTCGCAGTTTTCCTCCTATAACAAGGAAAAGTGCGAACGCGGGGGTGCGCGCCAGCCGATTCGGGTCGTCTTCGACCGCCGGGCGCGCCTGCCGCTCGACTCCCGGCTCCTCCAAACGCTCGACCAGTCTCCGGTGATCGCCGTCGTCTCTCAGGACGCCGACCCGGCGCGCGTCGCCGCTTTGCGCGACGCCGGCGCCGAGATCCTCGTCGCCGACCGCATCGACTCCGCCCTGTCCGAGCTGGGGCGCCGCAATGTCACCAGCCTTTTCCTCGAGGGCGGCGCCGCCCTTTCGAGGGCCTTCGTCGACGCCGATCAGGTCGACGAGTCGCGCATCTTCATTGCTTCGGTTCTGCTCGGCGACGGCAAGCGCATTGACCCCCTGGACTCAGTCGAGGACACGCTGATCACGACCCGTTTCAAGGAGTGGTGAGGTGTTCACCGGGCTGATCGGGGACGTGGGCCGGGTCGAGGCCGTTGAGAGAGACGCGGATGGGGCGCGCCTTCGCATCATCACGACGATTGGAGCGGATATCGCAGGCGGTGACTCGGTTGCCGTGAACGGCGTCTGCCTGACGGCGACCGGCGTCAGCGAGGATCGCTTCGAGACCGAGGCGATGAACCAGACGCTCGAGGTGACTTCGCTCGGAGGCTTGGAGGCTGGTGACAGCGTCAACCTGGAGCTCGCGATGAGGGCAGCCGATCGGCTCGGCGGCCACATCGTCCAGGGTCACGTCGACGGGGTCGGCGAGGTCGCCGTGGCCGCGGAGGACGGGTTCGCCAGGCGTATCCGTGTCGCCCTGCCCCCGAGGTTGATGCGCTACGTGATCGACAAGGGCTCGATCACGCTGGACGGGGTCAGCCTCACCGTCGCGGAGTTGGGCGAGGGCTGGGTCGAGGTCTCGTTGATCCCCGAGACGCTGGAGCGGACGAACCTGGGCGAAGCCGAGCCCGGAGGCAAGATCAACGTCGAGTGTGACGTGGTCGCAAAGTACGTGGAGCGGTTGGTGTCACCATTCGCTGGAAAGGAGCAAGCGTGAGCCAGATGACGGAGACGCAGAGAAAAGAGGAGTCGGAGCAGGCGGCGGGCGAGAGCCCGTTCTCGACGATCGAGGAGGCGGTCGAGGAGATCCGCCGCGGCCGCATGGTCGTCGTCTGCGACGGCGAGGACCGCGAGAACGAGGGCGACCTGGTGATGGCCGCCCAGTTCGCCACCCCCGAGGCGGTCAACTTCATGGCCAAGGAGGCGCGCGGCCTGATCTGCCTGGCGTTGACGGCGGAGCGCTGTGAGCAGCTCGGCCTCAACCTGATGGCGGCCAAGAACGAGGCGCCGCTGCAGACCGCCTTCACGGTGACGATCGAGGCGGCGGGCGGTGTCAGCACCGGGATCTCCGCCCACGACCGCGCCCACACGATTCAGGTCGCGATCGATCCCAGCTCGGGCTCGCGCGACATCGTCGTTCCCGGCCACATGTTTCCGCTGCGGGCGAAAGACGGCGGCGTGCTCGAGCGCACCGGCCACACCGAGGCCAGCGTCGACCTCGCCCGCCTCGCCGGCCTGATCCCGGCCGGCGTGATCTGCGAGGTGATGAACGACGATGGCACCATGGCCCGAGTTCCCGACCTGATCCCGTACTGCGAGCGGCACAACCTGAAGATGGTCACGGTCGCCGATCTGATCGCCTACCGCCGTCGCACCGAGAAGCTGGTCGAGCGGGTGGTCGACACCGCGCTGCCGACCTCCTTCGGTGACTTCACCGCGGTCGGCTACCGCTCGCTGGTCGACGACAAACACCACGTGGCGATGGTCAAGGGCGAGGTCGACGGAGCCGAGGACGTGCTGGTCCGCGTCCACAGCGAGTGCCTGACCGGCGATGTCTTCCACAGCATGCGCTGTGACTGCGGTGAGCAGCTGGCCTCGGCGCTGGCGATGATCGAGCGCGAGGGTCAGGGCGTCCTGCTCTACCTCTCCCAGGAGGGGAGAGGGATCGGCCTGCTCAACAAGCTGCGCGCGTACAAACTCCAGGAGGAGGGCGCCGACACGGTCGAGGCCAATCTGAAGCTCGGCCTGCCGGCCGACCTCCGCGACTACGGGATCGGCGCTCAGATCCTCGGCGACCTTGGCCTGACCAGCATCCGCATCCTTACCAACAACCCGAAAAAGATCGTCGGCCTCGAGGGCTACGGCCTCTCCGTCAGCGAGCAGGTGCCGATCGAGTCCGCCCCCAACACCCACAACGAGGCCTATCTGCGGGCGAAGCGCGACAAGCTCGGCCACATCCTCCATCACCAGGGCCTCGCCCTCGACGAGGAGATGATCCACGACGAGGAGGAGCGCGACGCGGAGGCCGAGGGTGGCTGAGGACGGGGCCTTCCTCGAGGCGTTCGACGACGGCGAGCGAGCGATCCTCTCTTCGCTGAGTTTCGCCGTCTGCGTCGGTCGCTTCTACGAGGACCTGGCGCAGCGGCTGCTGAGGGGCGCCGAGGAGGGTTTCGAGCTGGCCGGCGTCCCTGCCGCATCGATCAGGCACGCCTCGGTGCCGGGCGCCTATGAGCTGCCTTTCGCGGCCAAGCTGCACGCCGAGAGCGGCGACTTTGCCGGCGTCGCCTGCCTCGGCGTCGTGATCCGCGGCGAGACCGATCACTACGACTTCGTCTGCGCCGAGGCCGCCCGCGGGATCCAGGACGTGCAGCTGGAGACAGGCGTTCCCTGCTCCTTCGGCGTGATCACCTGCGACACGATGGAGCAGGCGCTGGCCCGCGCCGGAGGCGGCAAGCGCGATCAGGGCCGCAACGCCGCCCTCACCGTCGCCCGAATGGCGTTGCTGCAGAGGCAGCTCGCTTAGCGCGCCGGCATCACCGCGATTGGGTAGCGCCTCATCGCGCGGTCAGAGGTGACGAGGACGAGGTTTTCGAGTTGCGCCTGGGCGACCAGGATGCGGTCGAACGGGTCGTGGTGGCGATGGGGCAGGGATTCAACGGCGAGGGCATGGTCCAATGTGACCGAAAGAGCTTCGAACCGCGTTTCAGCGAGCATCGGGCCCAGGGCCATCGGCATTTCGAGCTTGCCTTTCGCGCGCTTCACCCCGATCTCCCAGGCGCTGACGACGCTGACGAAGACCTTGTTGGACTCGTCTTCGATCGCACTCGCCGCCTCACTCGAAAGTCGTTTCGGTTCGATCAGCGCCCAGAACAGCGCGTTCGTGTCGAGCAGCAGCCTCACTCGGTGGCCTCCCTTTTCCACTCCTCGGGCCACTCCTCTTCCGGACCGTAGAATTCTTCGGCGATTTCCTGGTCGACCTTCTTCATCTCCTCCTCGGAGGCCATCCAGAAACCCTTTCCCTCCCAGCCGCCGAGCTTGCGTTTGCCGGTCTTTGGCTGAGGCATCGGCACCAACTTCGCCGCCGGCTTGCCGGCGCGGCTGATCACGATCTCCTCGCCGCCTTCGACCTGCTCGACCAGGCGAGAGAGATGGGTCTTGGCCTCGTGCATATTCACCTGCTTCAAGTCCTCAACGCTCATTTCTCTCCCCCTCGATCGATTTTGGTGCTGGTCATCCACTATTAGGCGACTTAGCTAACTAGCGATCAAGGTACCATGCACGACCCGATGGCCAAGGTATGCCACAGCTGCGGCAAGGGACCGGCGTTCGGCCAGTCCCGAAGCCACTCGATGGTCGCCACCAAGCGGCGCTTCGATCCGAACCTGCAGAAGGTGCGGATCCAGGAGAACGGCCGCAAGCTGCGCGCCTACGTCTGCACGCGCTGCCTAAAGGCCAATAAGGTCGTCAAGGCCGCCTGAGGCTTTGAAGCGCCCAGAGGGAGGAGCCGGTCCTCCTTCAGCTGAATTGATGGCGCACGCGCTTCGCGCTTAGCGCCGATGTTTGGGCGCGGCTGGCGCCGCGCAACTTCAGATTGCATATCGCCGCTTCGCGACATTCATCTGAAGGAGGACCGGCTCCTCCCCCAAAGCTTGAGGCGACAGCGGAAGCTTCAGACCCGAAGCTCCCATCGGCGAGCGCGTCCAGAGCTCCGGAAAGCTTGGAGAAGAGACGGCGACCCCCTCTCCGGGAATGTCGCGAAGCGGCGATATGCAATCTGTCTTCCGCGCGGCGCCAGCCGCGCTCCAACACAGTCGCTAAGCGCGAAGCGCGTGCGACATCAATTCACGGAGAGGGGGTCGCCGTCTCTTCAGGCGCTCTCGACGACGGGGTGCTCGCCGGTGGGGGCGGGGTCTCCCTCTGCCGGCTCGACGTGGAGCCTGGGGAGGATGCGGTCGAGCCAGGCCGGCAGCCACCAGGCCCGTTTGCCGAAGAGCTGCATCACCGCTGGCACCAGGACCGAGCGGATGATCACCGCGTCGATTAATACCGCCGAGGCGAGGCCGAGGCCGAAGAGTTTGATGATGCGGTCTTCGCCGATCATGAAGGAGGCGAAGACGGTGACCATGATCGCCGCCGCGGCGGTGATCACGCGGCCGGTGAGGGCGAGGCCGCGGGTGACCGCGTCCGTGGCGTCCCGCTTGTGTTCCCACTCCTCGTGGATGCGCGACATCAGGAAGACCTCGTAGTCCATCGAGAGCCCGAAGACGATTGCGAAGAGGAAGACGGGGAAGAAGGAGATGATCGGCCCGGTCCCGTCGATGCCGATGATGCTCGCGCCCCAGCCCCACTGGAAGACGGCGACGATCAGGCCGAAGGCGGCGCCGATGCTGAGTAGGTTCATCACCATCGCCTTCAGCGGCACCAGCAGCGAGCGGAAGACGATCATCAGCAGCAGCGCCGAGAGCAGCACGACGACCCCGATGAAGAGCGGCAGCTTTGCGGAGATCGCGTCGCCGAAGTCCTCGAAGATCGCGGTGATGCCGCCGACGTGGAGCTGGGCGCCGGTCTTCTGCTCGATCGGGGGCAGGACGTCGCTGCGGATGTGGTCGAGCAGCGCGGTCGTGTCCGCACTCTGCGGCGAGGTCGTCGGGTAGAGCTGGAAGACGCCGGTGTTCTTGGCGGGGTTGAGGGTGATCGAGGTGACTTTCGCCACCCCTTCTTCGTTCTCGAGGGTCTTGCGCAGGGTTACCAGCGCTTCGTCCTGGCCCTTGCCCGGCAGCGCCGCGACCATCGCGAAGGGGCCGTTGAAGCCGGGGCCGAAGCCTTCGGCGAGCAGGTCGTAGGCTTCGCGCGTCGATGAGCCGGCGGGGTCGGTGCCGGCGTCGTTGGAGCCGAGCCGCAGCGAGAGGGTCGGGATGCAGAGCGCCAGCAGCAGCGCTCCCGAGAGGACGGCGGAGAGCACCGGCCGCCGCTGGATCTCACGGCTCCAGCGGAACCAGCGCGTGTCCTCGGCCGTGGATGGCTCGCGTTTGCCGAGCCCGGGGATGCGCAGCCGGTCGACGCGGCGTCCGGCGATCGTCAGCAGCGCCGGCAGCAGGGTCAGCGCCGCGATCATCGTGAACAGCACCGCCAGGGCGGCCGACATGGCCACCCCGTAGAGGAAGCTGATGCCGAGCAGCAGCATCCCCATCAGCGAGATGATCACGGTGACGCCGGCGAAGAGCACCGCCCGCCCGGCGGTGTCGACGGCCGCGATGGCGGCGGCGCGGGACTCCAGTCCCTCGTCGAGACCGTTGCGGAAGCGGGTGAGGATGAAGAGCGCGTAATCGATGCCGACACCGAGGCCGATCATCGCCGCCAGCTGGGGCGCGAACTCGGCGGTGTCGAAGACGTGGGTGCCGAGCGTGACCAGGCTGAGGCCGACGCCGAGGGCGAAGAGAGCGGTGAGCAGCGGCAGGCCCATCGCTACCACCGAGCCGAAGGTCAGCAGCAGGATCACGACGGCGGCGAGCAGCCCGATCGCGAATGAGGAGTCGCCTTCTTCTTCGGAGCGGACTTCCTCGATCGGCGCTCCGCCCACCTCGACCTGCAGGCCGTCGCCGTCGGCGGCCCGCCCGATCGCGACCAGCTTTTTGATGTCGTCCTTTTCGAGCTTGTCGGTGGTGGTGTCGTACTGGACCGTCGCGTAGGCGATTTCGCCGTTCTTGCTGATCGCGGCGGCGCCGCCGGACGTGTAGGGGCTGGCGACTTCGCTGACGTGCGGCAGCGCGGCGGCTTCGTCGAAGACGCCTTCCATCTTCTTCCGCACCGCGGTCGAGCCCGCCCCTGCCGGCGCCTTGTAGACGATTTCCGCGGTGACCCCGGACTGCTGCGGGAACTTGTGTTCCAGCAGGTCGAAGGCTTCCTGGGAGTCGGAGGACGGCAGCTTGAATTCTTCGGTGAAGTCCGAGCCGACCGAGCCGGCGATCAAGACGAATGCGAACAGGGCGACGATCCAGCCGATGATCACGGTCTTGCGGTGCCCGGTGATCCAGGTGGCGAAGCGTCTCATCGAGCGTCGCACGGTAGCGAACTCGGCAAATGGGCTTCGCTTAGGCCATCCGCCCCCGACAGCTAGATTCTGGACCGATGCCCGATCCCTCGATCGCGCGCTTCCGGCGCGTAGTCACGTCCGCCTACGCCCATCTGGAGGAGCGCCGCCAGGAGGTCAACGACCTCAACGTCTTCCCGGTCGCCGACGGCGACACGGGCGACAACATGGCGATGACGATGCGGGCCGTGATGGAGGAGCTGGACCGGCTCGACGGGCTCGAGGTCGACGAGGTGGGCCGTACTCAGCTCGTCCAGGCCCTGGCGCGGGCCGCCCTGATGGGGGCGCGGGGAAACTCCGGGGTGATCCTCAGCCAGATCGTCCGCGGCGCCGCCGAGGAGCTGGCGAGCCGTCCTGGAGAGCTGGTCGACCCGGTTCTCGTCGCCTCAGCCTTCGCCAGCGCCGCGGATGCCGCCTACGCCTCCGTCCGCAACCCGGCCGAGGGGACGATGCTTACCGTCTTCCGCGAGATGGCGCACTCGATCGCGCGCCAGCTCGCGCACCTGGAGGCCGACAAGCAACGCCTCGACCGCGGAGTCAGCGACGAGCAGCAGGATGCGGTTCTGGCCCAGGTCCTGGAGCAGGCGATCGCTGACGGCCAGCGGGCGGTCGAGCGGAC
Source organism: uncultured Solirubrobacterales bacterium (assembly GCA_963706605.1). Lineage (GTDB taxonomy): Bacteria > Actinomycetota > Thermoleophilia > Solirubrobacterales > 70-9 > VRUE01. The sequence continues at coordinate 78,851 of OY970165.1, read as the reverse complement.
GCCCGAGCAGCTGGAGGTGCTGCGCGAGTCGGGCGTGGTCGACGCCGGCGGCTACGGTCTGGTGCTGATCCTCGCCGGCGTCGTCGCTGGCCTGCGCGGCGACGGCGCCGCGGCCCCCGAGGTCTCCCATCATGAGGCGCCGCCGCTCAGCCGCCCCCACCACGAGGACAGCCGATACCGCTACTGCACCAACTTCATCGTCTCCGGCACCGGTCTCACCGCACGCGACTTCCTACCTCGTCTGGAGGGCCTCGGCGACTCGGTGTTGGTGGTCGGCGACGAGGTGACGCTCAAGGTCCACGTCCACACCGACGAGCCGGAAGCCGCCGTGGCGCTGTTCGAGGGCGCGGGACGGGTGACCAACCTCGACGTCGCCGACATGCGGGAGCAGATCGCCGAGCGGCGGGCGCGGTTGGAGGGCGGACGGACGGGTGCCCTCGCGGTCGCCGCCGGCGACGGCCTCGAGCGCCTCTTCGCGGAGTTGGGGGCGCACGTCGTGCCCGGTGGCGAGACCCTCAACCCATCCACCTACGAGCTGCTCGCCGGGATCCACGAGGTGTCGGCGGAAGAGGTGCTGGTCCTGCCCAGCTCCTCGAACGTGATCATGGCCGCCGAGCGAGCCTGCGAGCTCTCCGAGAAGCCGGCGCGGGTCGTCGCGGCGACGTCGCAGCAGGCCAGCCTCCTGGCCCTGGTCGAGCTCGACTCCCAGGCTTCGGTGGAGGAGAACGCCGAGCGGCTCACCGCGGCGCTTGAGGGAATCGTCTCCGGGGGCGTCGCGCCCGCCGCCCGCGACGATGCCCAGGGCCGTTTCCGCAAGGGGGACGCTGTCGGCTTCGTCGGTGAGCAGATCGTCGCCTGGGGTGGCGCCGGCTCATCTCTGGCGACGACGCTCGAACGTCTCGCAGAGGACGCCGAGATCGTCACCCTGCTGGCCGGCAAGGATGCCCCGATCCCGCTCGGGGAGATCGACACCCACGTCCCGGACGGGGTCGAGATCGAGACCCACGAGGGGGGTCAGCCGAGCTGGTGGTGGCTGCTAGCCGCCCAGTAGCCCGCTCGTTCGCCGGCGCCTCGGAGCTGACGCTGGGGCAGCTGCGCGACGCCCCGGTTCACTGGCCCAGGCCAAGCGCTTTGGACGTCTCGCTGGAGGCCCTCGGCGGAGTGGGTCCCAAGCTTGCCGAGGCAGCTGCTGAGGCCGGCATCGCAACCATCGGGGATTTGCTGCTGCGCTTTCCGCACAGCCACCGCGACCGCACGGTAGTCCCGGTAAGCAGCTTGGAGATCGGCAAGCAGGCGACGGTCCGTGTCGAAGTGTTGAGCAGGCCAAATGCTTTCCGCCGTCGGGCCTTGTCAATCCTGTCGGTGAAAGCCGGCGACGACTCGGGCTCAATCCGAGCGACCTGGTTCAACCAGCCATGGGTCGCTCCCAAGCTGACCGAAGGCACGACATTGCTCCTGACTGGCTCCCGAGACAAACGCGGCTTCCGGGTCTCGGAATACGAGCTGCTCCCGTCCGCGGGTGGCGCGGGGGAAGGGGGGGTCGAGGACGACCCCGCCCGCAGCGCCCCCCCTTCCCCCACGACAGGACCCGCGGTTGAGAGGCTGGTCCCCGTGCATCCGGCGACCGAGCAGCTCAAAGCTCAGCGGATACGGCAGTGGGTGGAGCAGGCGATCGCGCTGGTGGGCAACGTGCTTGAGCCGTTGCCCGCGGACTTGCGACTGCGAAGAGGTCTCGCCGGAGCAGCGGATGCCGTCAGGGCGGTGCACTTCCCAGAGCGCGAAGATGATGTCGAGGAAGCACGCGAACGGCTCGCCTTCGAAGAGCTCTTTCTCTACCAGGCAATTCTGACCACGCGGAAGCGGACGAACCGTGCTTCGAGGCCGGCACCGAAGCTGGGTAAGCCCGGTGAGGCGGTGGGCAAATGGGTCGAGTCGCTGCCGTTCGAGCCGACCAGGGATCAGCGCCGGGCGTTCGAGGAGATCGATGCGGACCTGAACTCCGGGCAGCCGATGCAGCGGCTGCTGATGGGGGAGGTGGGCTCCGGCAAGACCGTGGTGGCGCTATACGCGATGTTGCGCGCGCTGGAAGCCGGGTTCCAGGCGGTGATGATGGCGCCGACCGAGACGCTGGCCGAGCAGCACGCGGTCACGCTGGGGAAGCTGTTGGCGGAAGACGCGACTCCCTTCGCCCTGTTGACCGCGGCCACTCCGGCGGCCAGGCGCAGGGAGGCGCTCGATCGCCTCGCCAGCGGCGAGCTGGGACTGGCAGTCGGCACCCACGCGCTGATCGATCCCGCGGTCGAGTTCGCCCGCCTCGGCGTCTGCGTGGTCGATGAGCAGCACCGCTTCGGAGTCGAGCAGCGGCGGGCGCTCGACTCGAAGCGGGTAGAGGGGATGTTCCCCCACGTCCTCCACATGACCGCCACGCCGATCCCGCGCACGCTCTCGCTGACCGCCTACGGCGACCTCGACACGACGGCGCTGCATGAGCTGCCGGCGGGGAGGCAGCCGGTCGAGACCCGGCTGGTCGAGGAGGACGATCGCGCCGTCGCCTACGAGTTCCTGCGCGCCCAGCTGCGCGAGGGCCGCCAGGCCTATGTCGTCTGCCCGCTGGTCGAGGAGTCCGAGAAGATCCAGGGACGAGCCGCCGAGGTCGAGGCGGGGCGGCTGGCGGCGGAGGAGCTGCGCGGCTTCTCGGTCGGCGTCATCCACGGCCAGATGCCCTCCGCCCGCAAGGCGGAGGCGATGGAGTCCTTCACCTCCGGCGCCACCGACGTGCTGGTCGCGACTACGGTGATCGAGGTCGGGATCGACGTTCCCAACGCGACGGTGATGATCATCGAGGGGGCCGAGCGCTACGGCGTCTCGCAGCTGCACCAGTTGCGCGGGAGGGTCGGACGGGGCGCGCACAGCTCCCACTGCTTTCTCTTCCCCGAAGACGCCGGTGGAATGGCACGGCGCCGCCTCAAGGCCGTCGAGCGCGAGCGCGACGGCTTCAAGCTCGCCGAGGTCGACCTCACCCTGCGCGGTGAGGGCGAGGTGCTGGGAACGCGCCAGCACGGCCTGCCGCGTTTCGCGGTCGCGGAGCTGCCCGAGGAAACGCCACTGCTGGTCGCGGCGCGCGACGAGGTGCTGGCCCTGCTCCATCGCCACGACTCACTCGACGCCCCCGAGCTCGGTCCCCTGCTCGATGCCGCCCACCGGCGCTTCGGCGCCGGCGCCTCCGACCCCATTCCCCTGTGATGTCTGCGAGAGAGGCAGACGTGCCGGTTGTTAGCCGCCCATATGGGCGGCTAACAACCGGCACGTCCCCGGTGACTGAATGAGGGTGATTGCTGGAGAGCTGAAGGGACAGCGCCTGGTCGCACCGCGTGGCTGGCAGGTTCGTCCCACCTCCGACCGGGTCCGCGAGGCGATCTTCTCCGCCCTTGGTGATGTCAGCAGGGTCCGCGTCCTCGATCTCTACTGCGGGACCGGGGCGCTGGCGATCGAGGCGCTCTCGCGCGGTGCCGCCGCCGCGGTCCTGGTCGACCGCGATACCCGTCCGGCGCTTGGCAACGTCGAGCGGCTCGGCCTCGGCGAGCGCGCTGAGTTGGTTCGCGCCGACGCCGTTCGCTGGTTGGCCGGCAGCGCCGAGGGCTCCGACGCGTCCCGCTTTGGACTCGTCTTCGTCGACGCCCCCTATAGACTCGCCGACCGCGTGGGGCAGGAACTGAATACACATCTGCCCCGTCTTCTCGCCGAGGGAGGACGGGCGATCATCGAGAGCGCCGCTCGCCGGCCGCTGCGGCTCGATTCCCTGGAGCCGATCCGCCAGCGCCGCTACGGCGGCACCGACGTCTCCTTCTATGCGAGGGTGGCGTAATGGCCGATCGCGACGGCACCGTCGTCTGTCCGGGCAGCTACGACCCGGTCACCAACGGCCACCTCGACATCATCAAGCGCACCTCGCAGGTCTTCGAACGAGTCGTCGTCGGGGTCGTCAACAACCCGATCCGCAAGGAGAAGACGCTGTTCACCGCCGAGGAGCGTCAGGCCCTGATCTCCGAAGCGACCGCCGATCTCGCCAACGTCGAGGTTCAGATCTTCTCCAACCTGCTGGTTGAGTTCGCCCGCGAACTGGGGGCGAAATCGATCGTCAAGGGCCTGCGGGCGATCTCCGACTTCGAGTACGAGTTCGAGATGGCGCAGCTCAACCGCAAGCTCGACCCCGGGATCGAGAGCATCTACATGATCTCCTCGCCCCACTACAGCTTCCTCTCTTCGACCGGGGTGAAGGAAATGGCGACTTTCGGAGGCGACGTATCCGACCTCGTTCCGGGCCCCGTGGCGACCGCGATGGCAGAGCGCCTGGGCGAAAGGTAGGCTTTTGCCAATCGCCCTCGTGGGCGAGAGTTTGCAAAAAGCCGAGGAAATCACGGCTTCTTCACCGAAAGTGGCTCTGACACGTAGGCTTACGCCCTGCTGATGGACGTTCTCGTTCTCATAGACAAGCTGGACGACGTCGTCCACAACGCCCGACCCGTGCCCCTCACGGACCAGGTGCGTGTGGATCGCGAGGAGATCTACGACCTCCTCGACCAGATGCGCGCGACGATCCCCGAGGAGATCAAGCAGGCGCGTTGGATCGTCAAGGAGCGTCAGGAGATGCTCGCCGAGGCTAAACGCGAGGCGGAGCGGATCGTGCGCGAGGCGCGTGAGCAGCAGGCCCGCCTGATCTCCGACGAGGAGGTCACCAAGCAGGCGGAGCGGGCCGCTGATGAGATCGTCGAGGACGCCCGCACGAGGGAGCGTGAGATCCGTCTCGGGGCCGAGGACTATGCCGACGAGATCCTCAACACGCTCGAGGTCAACCTTCAGAAGTTCCTCGCGGCCGTGCAGCGCGGCCGCGACCGGCTCGCCGGCCGTGACGATGAACCGGTCGCCGAGCTGGACGAGCAGCAGTAGTCGCGCGGGCGTTGCTGTTGGGAGGGGCGGGGGTCCCCCGCCGGGAACCCGCAACGGTCGGACGCCAAGGGTCCATGTCTCGGCGGGCTCACAAGTTCCCGTCGAGGGACCCCCGCCCCTCCCTCAGTAGCGGGCGCTTATTACTGCGAGGTTGTCCGCCTGCCAGGCGATCTCGCCGTCGCTCCACTCGACCAGGTCGCTCAGTTGGTCGTCCTCGAAGCTGTCGCCGATTACTAGGGAGCGGGAGTGGTCCTTTACCCGCCGGATTAGCGCCTTCTTCTGATCGTCGGTGAGATCGTTGACCGAGAGAACGGAGATCACCAGGTCCCATGGGCCGTCGGGGAGGGGATCCTCCATGCGGGCGAGCTGGACGTCGTCGTAGGACTGGCGAGCGCGGAAGACCATGTCGGGGCTGGAGTCGAGGCCGACGACCCAGGCGTCGGGAAAGGCCTGGAGTAGCCGCCGGGTCGTCTCACCGGTACCCATGCCCAGCTCCAGCACCCGCTCGGGCGGGAACGGGATCGCGGCGACGGCCTGCTCCTGCAGCTCGTCATAGCGGGGGACCTTGGCGCGGATCCGCTCCAAGTACGCGTCCGGTGTCCAGTCGAATTGACCCATTTCGTAACCTCGTCGGGAGGGTGCCATCGTAAGCGGCCGGGCGGAGGACCTAGCAATGTCGAAGACGTCAACCACGATCATCGACCTCGGACGACTCTCCCTCGCGCATGGCGACGGGGCACGACTGGACCTCCCGGTTCGGCTGGAGCCGCTTGAGCTGGGCGGCCAGAGCTATGAGCCCGCGAAGGACTCGCTCGAGGTCCGGGTCGACGTTTCGCGCCCGAGTAACGGCTATGCGTTCCGCCTTCGTTTCCCACTTCGCGTCGAGGGACCCTGCATGCGGTGCCTCGAGGATGCCGCGGTTGAGGCTGAGGTCGACGCCCGCGAGGTCGACCAGTCCGATACCGAGGACGAAGAGCTGCGCAGTCCCTACGTGGTCGATGACGAGCTCGACCTCGGCCGCTGGGCCCACGACGCCGGCGTCCTCGCGGTCCCGGCGCGGATCCTCTGCCGCCCCGACTGCGCCGGTCTCTGCCCCGTCTGCGGCGAGTCCCTCAACGACGCCGACCCCGCCGATCACAGGCATGACGCCGGCGGCGACCCCCGCTGGGCCAAGCTCCACGAGTTGAAGCTCGACCAGTGACGTGCCGGGAGTTGACGGTCCATATGGGGGCATAACTCCCGGCACGTCGGGCGCCCCGCTACCATGCCCGACTCATGGCTGTCCCGAAGAAGAGAACCTCGAGCACCCGCCGCGACAAGCGGCGCGCGACTCACAAGGCTCCGAAGGCGCGACTCAACCGCTGCCCGCGTTGTCACAGCCCCCGCTTGCCGCACCGGGTCTGTCCGACCTGCGGCACCTACGCGGGGCGTGAGGTGATCAAACACACGATCGCCGATCCCGCCGCCAAAGCTCCCGACGCCGAGGAGTAATGCAGGCGGGGCGCGGCGTGACCGTCGCCCTGGACGGTTTCGGTGCCGAGCAGGGCTTCGGCATCCTCGCGGAGGGTGCCCGGCAGGCAGCCGCTGACGGCATCCTCCTGCGGGTCTTCGGACCTCCGGAAGAGCTGGGGCTGGACGGGGTCGAGGGCATAGAGGTCGTGGCGAGCACGGACTGGATCACCAACGAGGAGGACCCGGTGCCAGCCGTGCGGGCGAAGAAGGAGGCCTCGGTGGTGCGGGCGGCGCGCGACGTCGCCGAGGGGCGCTCCGCGGCGATGGTCAGCCCCGGCTCGACCGGGGCGACGATGGCGGCTGCCACCTTCGGCCTGCGCCGCCTGCAGGGGGTGCAACGGCCCGCTCTCGCGGTGCAGCTTCCGGTTCCCGGCAAGCAGGTGCTGTTCCTCGACATCGGCGCCAACGTCGAGGTGCGCGCTCAGCACCTGGTCCAGTTCGCCTTTCTCGGCGCCGCCTTCAGTGCCGCGGTGCTGGCGTCGAGCGACCGAGGGTCGGGTTGCTCTCGGTTGGCGAGGAGGCCGGCAAGGGGAGGGAGGAGGTGACCGCAGCCCACGCCCTGCTCGACGAGGCAGCGGGGATCGAGTTCGTGGGAAACGTCGAGGGCCGCGACCTGCCAGGCGGCGAGGTCGACGTCGTCGTCACCGACGGCTTTACCGGCAACGTCTCGCTGAAGCTGATGGAGGGAACTGCCCGAACGGTCACGACGGCGATCCGCGACGCCGCCCGCTCCAATCCGCTTGCTGCGCTCGGAGGGCTGCTGCTGCGCCCGGCCCTAGGTGGCCTGCGCCGCGAGCTTCACCCCGACACGACCGGCGGCGCGATCCTGCTCGGGCTGCGGGGCATCGCGGTCGTCGGCCACGGCAGCGCCGGCGCCGAGGGGATCGCCAACGCGGTGCGGCTGGCGGCGCGATGTGTCGAGGTGGAAGCGGTGGGGCGGACCGCGGCCCTGCTCGAGGAGGGCGGCGCAGGCAGGGGCGTGCTCTCCGCCGAGCGGGGCGCGTGATAGGAAGTCGGGGATGCAACGAGACGAGGTTTTCAACCTGGTGCGCGACCATCTCGCCGAGGAGCTCGAAGTCGACCCGTCGAAGATCGCCGAGGGGACCCGCTTCAAGGAGGACCTCGACGCCGACTCGCTCGACCTCTACGAGCTGGTGATGGAGCTCGAAGACCACTACGGGATCTCCGTCTCCGAGGAGCAGGCGGCGCGGATAGCCACTGTCGGCGACGCGGTCTCCTTCGCCTTGGAGCACGCTCCGGCGTGAGCATCGAGGCGCTCGCGAAGCTGGTCGGGGAGCTGCCCGGCGAGCTGCGCGACCGCGCCCTCACCCACACCTCGTGGGTGGACGGCCCCGAGTCCTATGAGCGACTCGCCTATCTGGGCGACAGCGTGCTCGCCCTCGCCGTCGCCGCCGACATCTCCGAGCGTTACCCGGACATCGACGCGGGCGGCCTCACCAAGATTCACAACCACGCGGTCAGCGGTGTCTCCTGCGCCGAGATAGGTCGTGAGCTCGAGGTGCCGAAGATGCTGCAGGAGGCCGAGCCCGAGGCTGAGGACGCGATTCCGGCGAAGGTCCTGTTGGCCGGCTCACGGCCGCTGCCGGAGGTCACCGAGGCCCTGATCGGCGCCTGCTTCCTCGCCTTTGGATTCGAGCGCGTGGCGGAGGCCGTGGGCGCCGCCTTCAACGAGCAGATCGAATACGCCACAGAGGCTCCGGTAGATGCGAAGTCTGCGTTGCAGGAGCTGCTCGCCCGCCGCCGGGCGCGCGTAACCTACGCGGTGATCGGCGAATCTGGCCCCGCGCACCGGCGGACCTTCGAGGTGGAGGCAACCGTCGGCGAGGAGCGGGTAGGGACGGGCGCCGGACGGAGCAAGAAGGCGGCTGAGCAGATGGCCGCGGAGGAGGCGCTCAAGCGCCTGGGCGGCTAGCGGGAGTTGCGTCCGACTCACACGCCAGCCTTCCGGACCGAGGACGAGAGATGTATTTGAGATCGATTGAGATGAAGGGGTTCAAGTCGTTCCCCGCGCGCACCAAGCTGGAGTTCTCTCCGGGCGTCAGCGTGATCGTCGGGCCCGAACGGCTCCGGCAAGTCGAACATCACCGACGCCGTGCTCTGGGCGCTCGGCGAGCAGAGCCCCGGAGCGATCCGCGGCGCTTCGATGCAGGACGTGATCTCGGCCGGCGGCCAGGGCGTCGGCCAGCGTCGCGCCGCCGAAGTCGAGGTGGTGATCGACAACTCGGAAGGCCGCGCTGCGACCGAGTTGTCGGAGATCGCGATCCAGCGCAGCCTCGATCGCTCCGGGGATGGCGTCTACCGGATGAACGGCGCTCGCTGTCGTCTCGTCGACGTGGTCGAGGTCCTCTCCGACACGAACCTGGGACGCGAGATGCACTCGGTGATCAGCCAGGGCAGGGTCGAGACGATCGTTCACTCGAAACCGCGCGAGCGCCGGCTGCTGGTCGAGGAGGCGGCGGGGCTCGGCAAGCACCGCAAACGCCGCCGCCGCGCCGAGCTGAAGCTGCGCGCGGCGCGCGACAACCTCGACCGCGCTTTCGACCTGGAGCGTGAGGCGCGGGCGCGGCTGCGGCCGCTGAAGCGCCAGGCGCAGGCGGCGGAGCTGGGCGCCCGGATCGAGCGCGAGGAGCTGGAGTTGCGCGGTCGCCTGGTCGCCGAGGAACTGCGCTTCGGCGAGGATCGAGCCGAGGCGGCGGAAGCGGCCGCCAAAGAGGCTCGCGCCAAGCGGGCGGGGATCGAGAAGCGCCTTGCGGCGGTCAGCGAGCGGCGCCGTGCCGCGGAGGAGCGCTTTGCGGCCCGCGACCGTGAGCGCACCCAGGCCTGGGGGTTGCTGACTAAGTTGCGCGGCGAGCAGCAGCGAATCGCGGTCAGAGCCGCCGGCCTCACCGGCCGCGAGTCCGAGCTGGCCAATGCGCTCGAGGGCCTGCGGGCCGAGTTCGGGCCGCTCACCCTGGACCTGGGCTCGACCGAGGGCGCCCCGGCGGAGCGCGCCCGCAAGCTCGAAGAGGAGCTGGGCGAGATCGACACCGGCCTCAAGGCTGCCGCCGACGGCCTCGCCCGCGCCCGCGCCGTTGAGGCGCCGGAGTCCGAGCGCGAGGCGGCGCTGGGAGCGGTCCAGGGTGGGGCGGAGCGCGCCGTACGGCACGCACGCCGCGCCGAGGGTCTGCTCGGTGAGCACCACCGCGAGGCCCTGCGCGAGCGCGTTGCCGCCGGCGAGGAGCTGCTCGACGACGTCCGCGCGGCGGTGAGCGCCTGTGCCGCGGCGGAGGCGGCGATCCGGTCCAGGGTCGAGCGAATCGAAGCGAAGGTGGTCGGCGAGCGAGGGCGACGGCGACGCGATCGCCGAGGAGATGCGCGCCTGCTCCCGCGAGGAGTCAGAGCTGCAGGTCGAGATGAAGGCTGCCTCCGACAAGCTGACGGAGGCGCAGGTGGAGGCCGCGCACCTCGGCGACCGCCGCGCCGAGGCCGCCAAGGAGCTGGCGGCGATCGCCGAGCGGCTCGGCGAGGAGGTCGGTGCGGCGGAGGAGCCCCTGAGCGAGGAGGAGCGGGGCGAGATCGACCGTCGACTGCAGCGGCTGGAGCGCCGCCGCGCCCAGATCGGGCCGGTCAACCCGCTCGCCGAGCAGGAGTACGAGGAGGCCCGCGAGCACGTCGAGTTGTTGCAGGCTCAGCGCGAGGACACCGAGCGGGGGATGCGCGAGTTGGAGGCGCTGATCGGCGACATCGACCGCGAGATCGAGCGCGCCTTCGAGCAGACCTTCGAGGCGACCGCGAAGAACTTCGAGGAGATGGTGGAGCACCTCTTCCCCGGTGGACGGGGTCGGCTGCGGCGGGTCAGCTTGCACCCGGTGCGCGACGCCGAGGAGGAGACCGTGGAGGACGGGGACGACGAGGGGGAGTCCGCCGAAGAAGAGCGGGAGGAGCTGGGAGTCGAGATCGAGGTCACCCCAGCCGGCAAGTCGACCCGCAAGCTCTCGCTGCTCTCCGGCGGTGAGAAGTCGCTGGTCGCGCTGGCCTTCGTCTTCGCCGTCTTCCTTGCCCGCCCCTGCCCCTTCTACATCCTCGACGAGGTCGAGGCGGCGCTCGACGACGCCAACATCGACCGCTTCCTGCAGCTGATCCGCCGCTTCTCCGATCGCGCCCAGTTCGTCATCGTCACCCACCAGAAACGGACGATGGACGCCGCCGACGTGCTCTACGGCGTCACCATGGGCGGCGACGGCGTGACCAAAGTCGTCTCTCGCCGCCTGCCGCGCGAAGTGGAGAGCGGGGCGGATGACGGCGCCCCCGGCACGCCGCCGGCCCTCGAAGCCGCTTGAGGCCGCGATGAGCACCTCCTGGGGCGAGATCTTCGACCTCGGCACGCGCGAGGCGGGTCGGGCTGCGGCCGAGCCGGAAGGCGAGGCACAGCGGGTCGGTGTCTTCCGCCGCCTCCGTGAGAGCCTCTCGAAAAGCCGCCAGGCGCTGGTCGAGGAGATCTCAGCCAGCCTCTTCGACCGCATCGACGAGGAAACCTGGGAGCGCCTCGAGGAGGCGCTGATCCTGGCCGACGTTGGCGCCCCGACCACGGCCAAGGTGGTCGAACGGCTCGAGCAGGAGGTCGACGGCGGCGCGGTTTCGGCAGACGGCGAGGCGGTCCGCGAGCGCCTGATCGAGATCCTCGCCGAGGTCGCCTCCTCCGGCCGGGCGCCGATCGACCTCAGCGGCGAGCCCGCCGTGCTGCTGATGGTCGGGGTCAACGGCACCGGCAAGACCACCACGATCGGCAAGGTCGCCTGGCACCTATCGAAAGAGTTCGGCCTCTCAGTCGTTCTCGCCGCCGGCGACACCTATCGTGCCGCCGCCGCCGAGCAGCTCGCCGAGTGGGCCGAGCGGGCCGGCGCGGAACTGATCCGCTCGGCGCCGGGAGGAGATCCGGGGGCGGTCGCCTTCGACGCGATCGCGGCCGCTCGCGCCCGTGGCGCCGACGTGGTGATCATCGACACCGCCGGCCGCCTCCACACCCAGGGCAACCTGATGGACGAGCTGGCCAAGGTTCGCCGGGTGATCGCCAAGCAGATGCCGGACGCGCCGCACGAGACGCTGATCTCGATCGACGCGACCACCGGCCAGAACGGGTTGCGCCAGGCGCAGCTCTTCGCCGAGGCGGTCGAGGTCGACGGCGTCGTCCTGACCAAGCTCGACGGCACGGCCAAGGGCGGGATAGTGCTGGCGATCGCAGGCGAGCTGGAAATTCCCGTGAAGCTGATCGGGGTCGGCGAGTCACTCGAGGACCTGCGCCCCTTCGACCCCGAGGACTTCGCCCGCGCCCTGCTCGCCGATTAGCGTCGAGTTGGTAACGCCTCAAATTTTCTTGACTATAAGGCGCCGAGCCGCTATCTCTTTGGTCTCCCCGACCGGCGGGGGACGCAGCGCTTCCGGGGATTGCCAGGGCAATCACTAGAAAGGAAGCAAAGAATGACTCGCAAGCTCAAGGCCCTCGGGCTGACCTTGGTGGCGGTTTTCGCGATGAGCGTGGTGGGAGCCTCGGCCGCGTCGGCTGAAATGTTCGTCTTCACATCGGCAGCCGCGGAACACACCACCACCACTCTGTCAGGCAGCCAGGTGGGTGCGACCAATATAGCCGTGGATGGAGGAACTGTTTCATGCGGAACTGTCAAATTCAGCGGAACAATGACCAGCAACACGGCTCTTGAAGTGGGCTTGGTCCCTGCCTACTCATCATGTACCTTCAACGGGGGGGCCGTCACGATTGACATGAACAGTTGTGAATTTGTATTCGGAGCTGTGGAAAAGGAAGGCTCCAACTACGAGGTCGAAAACCGTGTCGACTGTGCCAAATCAACCGAATCAATCGCGATCACAGCCAAAGTTGCAGGGATACTGAAGTGCACGGTGGACATCGGTGAGCAGGAAGGGCTGAAAAAAATCACAGTCTCAAACGAAGGTTCGCCGACGAAGCTGCACGCGAGCATTGGCCTCAGCGGCATCAAATACAGCCAAACAGCGGGAATCGGCGCCGGGCACTGTGAAACTTTGGAAAACACAACGAATGGCACGTATGAAGGCGTAGAGACGATTGAAGGGAAAAACGAAGCGGGAACGCAGGTGAGCCTAGAAGCCCTCCAGATACCGCAGAAGATAAAAATAAAATCAAACCCGATCAAATTCACGGGCGCCAAAGAAACGTTCGAAGTGGAAAACCTTGTCAACGAAGCCATCACTATCAAATTCTGGATTCACCCAGGGGTTCTAAATCCGATGCAGAAATGCACGAAACTCGCCAAAAAAGGCGACACGTGCACCGAAGAAATTGAATGCACGGCAGCTGTTGCGACGGGATTGAAACTGGACCTGGGCGTGATCACGCAACCACTTGGGGGCGACGCGGTCAAAGTCGAAGGCTGTTGATCGGCGAGGCCTGCTGATCGGCTGACCGCATCTTTTGCCGATGGCGCGCTCTGACCATCGGTTGGCTAGGGCGCCAGGACATCTGAAAACAATGGTCCTGGCGCCTACCGTCCGGATCCGACCTCGAGGACTTGGCTCGCGCCCTGCTGGCCGAGTAGCGCGGAGCTGCTAATACATAAATTTTCTTGACTATAAGGCGCTGAGCCGTTATCCCTTTGGTCTCCCCGACCGGCGGGGGAACGCAGCGCTTCCGGGGATTGCCAGGGCAATCACACGAAAGGAAGCAAGAAATGACTGGCATTAACCTCAGGACCCTTGGCCTGGCACTGGTGGCAGCCTTCGCGATGAGCGCGACGGCAGCCGCCGCGGCCTCTGCTGAACCCTTTGCCTTCCATTCCGAAGTAATACACACCGATCTAACGGGATCGGGGGAAGGCACGTCCTCGTTTGGTTTTGACGCCGGAACCGCAGTATGCAACACGGCTAAATTCGAAGGCACAATGTCAACTGAAGAAACCACCGAATTGGCATTGACTCCTGCATTTGAAAGCTGCACGGTGGAACCTCTCGGCCTCGCCCCCGTCACGATGAACGGCTGTCAGCTCGTGCTTACAGCTTCGACGAAAGAAGGATCGGCTTACAAAGCCGGGTTGGACATCGCGTGCCCCGGAACCAATTCAATAACCGTTGTGGCGAAAGTAGCGGGGATTACGAAGTGCACGATCAGTATCCCGGCACAATCGCTCAGCGGAGTCACCGTCAGCGAAGTCTCCGAAGGCGACATCAAAGCCGTTGCCTCAGTCGAAGGCGTCAAATACAGCCAGGCGGCTGGAGTGGGGGCTGGTGCCTGCGCGAAAGCCGAAAACACAACCAACGGCACCTTCAAAGGCGACTTCGTCATCGGCGGCTCTCTCGAAGGTGTCGAAGTGCCGCTCTTGCTGCAGCCGCCGCCGCAGGTGATCGCCGCAGACGTCAGTGCGACGTTCGGAGGAATAAAAACCCAAAAATCAATCACCATCACCAACGTCTACATCAAAAAAATAGAAATCAAAAATTTTATTTTCTCAACCACGTACTTCAAAAAAGTCAAAGACAATTGCGGTGGTGAGCTTGACTTGAAACAAAGCTGCTCAATTGAACTCCAATGCGAAAATTTGCTTCCCAAAGGGAGCCGGGCGTTTTTGAACACGGAGACGAAAGACCCACAGGCTTTCGCTTCAACCGAGCTCAAAGGGTGCGTCACGACCTAGACCGCATGCTGTAGCCCCTCTGGCGGAGCTGGAGGATTACTGACGCGATCTGGGTTCGTCGGGCGCCGAGGCTGGCACTTACGGGCCGCCTCGGCGCCCGCTCTCTGAGCCGGTGCGGGTTCCCTAAGCTAGGTCGCCCTTGTTCGACCAGCTTTCAGACCGGCTCCAGGCGACGCTCTCCGAGGTCCGCTCGCGCGGCAAGCTGAACGAGGGTGACGTTGACGCGGCGATGCGGGAGATCCGCCTCGCCCTGCTCGAGGCCGACGTCAACTTCAAGGTCGTCAAAACCTTTACCAAGGGGCTGAAGGAGCGCTGTCTCGGCGCTGACGTGCTGGAGAGCCTCGACCCCGGCCAGCAGGTCGTGAAGATCGTCAACGAGGAGTTGACGGGGCTGATGGGAGGGACCGGGCGCGATCTCGCCTTCTCCTCCAGCGGGCCCACGGTGATCCTGATGGCCGGCCTGCAGGGCTCCGGCAAGACGACCGCCTGCGCGAAGCTGGCTCGCCTGCTCGGCGAGTCCGGCAAAAACGTCGCCCTCGCCGCCTGCGACGTCTACCGGCCGGCCGCGGTCGAGCAGCTGGTCACCGTCGGCGAGCGAGCCGGTGCCCACGTCTATGAGCAGGGGACCGATCGCGACCCGGTAGAGATCGCCGCCTGGGCGCTGGATCAGGCTCGCGAGGAGGAACGCGACGTGCTGATCGTCGACACCGCCGGCCGGCTCCACATCGACGAGGAGCTGATGGCCGAGCTGGCGAAGATCCGCAAGCGGACCAAGCCGCACGACGTGCTGCTTGTGGTCGACGCGATGACCGGCCAGGACGCGGTGGGGGTTGCCGAATCGTTTGCGGAGGCGGCCGAGTTCGACGGCGTCGTGATGAGCAAGCTCGACGGCGACGCCCGTGGCGGCGCCGCGCTCTCGGTCAAGGCCGTGACCGGCAAGCCGATCCTCTTCGCCTCGACCGGCGAGAAACTGGAGGCCTTCGAGCGCTTCCACCCCGACCGGATGGCGTCGCGGATCCTCGGTATGGGCGACGTGCTCAGCCTGATCGAGAAAGCCGAGCAGCAGGTCGACGAGAGCCAGGCCGAGGACCTGCAGAAGAAACTCGAAAGCGACCGCTTCACCCTGGAGGACTTTCTGCAGCAGATGAAACAGGTGCGCAAGATGGGTCCGCTCAGCGGCCTGATCGGGATGCTTCCCGGCATGGGGGCGATGAAACAGCTGAAGAACGCCGAGGTCGACGAGAGCGAGTTGGATCGGGTCGAGGCGATCATCCTCTCGATGACCCCGCAGGAGCGCGCCAACCCGGCGCTCATCAACGGCTCGCGGCGCAAGCGGATCGCGACGGGCTCGGGGACCAAAGTCCAGAACGTCAACCAGCTGGTCAAGCAGTTCGACCAGATGCGCAAAATGATGCGTCAGATGGTCTCTGGGCAGGCGCCGGATCCGCAGCAGCTCGCCCAGATGACGGGTGGCGCCCCGCGCCCGAAGTACCGCAGGCGCTAATCTGCCCGATCCCTATGGCAGTCAGAATCAGACTTAGAAGGGTGGGTTCGAAGAAGAACCCGATATGGCGGATCGTCGTCGCCGACAAACGCTCGCCGCGCGACGGGCGGACGATCGAGACGATCGGCCGCTACAACCCGCAGACCGAGCCCTCGACGATCGAGTTCGACGAGGAGCGCGCGCGTCACTGGCTCGAGCACGGGGCGCAGCCCTCGGAGACCGTCGCCACGCTGCTGCGGACTAAGGGCATCGCCGCCTCGGGCAGTTAGAGGTCCGGTGACCGAGCTACTGGAGTTCCTCGTCAGGGCACTGGTCGAGGATCCCGACGCTGTCGAGGTCGAGGAGCTGGAAGAGGACGGTGACCTGATCTACGAGATCAGCGTCGCCGAGGACGACCTCGGCCGGGTGATCGGCAAAGGTGGGCGGGTCGCCAACGCGATCCGCACCGTCGCCAAGGCTGCGGCCGTCCGCCTCGATCGGCGCGTGATCGTTGACATTCTCGATTGAAGCTCGACGTCTTCACCCTCTTTCCTGAAGCCTTCGACTGGTTTCAGACGCAGCGGTCGGTGCAGAACGCGCTGGACAAGGGGAACGAGCTGCGCTTCTTCAACTACCGCGACACGACCCCGTTGGGGGCCGGCCAGGTCGACGATGCGCCCTACGGGGGAGGCGCGGGGATGGTGCTGCGGGTCGACGTCGTCGACGCAGCGCTGCAGGCGGCGTATGCGAACGGGGAGAACCCGCGGGTCGTTCTGCTCTCCCCGACGGGGCGCCTGCTCGACGACGAGCTGGCGGATGAGCTGACCCAGGAACACCACGTGACGCTGCTCTGCGGGCGCTACGAGGGCTTTGACGAGCGGGTGCACGAGCACCTCGCGGATGACGAGGTGTCGATCGGCCGCTACGTGCTGGCCGGCGGCGAGCTGCCGGCGATGGTGGTGGCCGACGTTCTGATGCGCAAGCTTCCGGGTGCGCTCGGGCACGAGCAGAGCGCCGTCGAGGAGTCGTTCAGTCGTGTGTTGGAGGGTGCGCCGGAGTACCCGCACTACACGCGGCCGCCGTCCTATCGGGGCTGGGGTGTGCCCGACGTTCTGGTCTCCGGTGACCATGAGCGGGTGCGCGAGTGGCGGGTCGAGCAGAGCCGGGCTCGAGCCGAGCAGCTCGAAGCGGGCTCCAAGTAGGTACGATTCCGCCACCGCGCGGCGCCCGAATCCGGGTCCGGCGGTTTTTTCTCGCCAAATGAGCAGCGTAATCGACAGCATTGAGCGTCGCCAGCAGAGGCAGGGACTGCCGTCCTTTGCCCCGGGCGATCGCGTGCGCGTCCACTTCCAGGTGGTCGAGGGCACCCGCCGCCGCACCCAGGTGTTCGAGGGGATCGTCCTGAAGCGGCAGGGCTCCGGCGCCCGTGAGACGTTCACGGTCCGCAAGCAGTCGTTCGGCGTGGGTGTGGAGCGGACGTTCCCGCTGCACTCTCCGAAGATCGAGAAACTCGAGATCGCCGCACGCGGCGACGTGCGCCGGGCCAAGCTCTACTACCTGCGGGGCCGGATCGGCAAGGCGGCGCGAGTGGCAGAGCGGCGCTGGGGGATCGACGAGGAGTTGATCTCCACGCCGGCTCCACCGGAGCCAGCCGACGAGGAGTCTCAGGACGCGGGTCCTGTTGCGGATGAAGCTGATGGGGCTGAGGCGCCGAAGGTGGAGGCTGAGCAAGAGGTAGACACGGACGCTGAGGCGCCCGAGGTAGGGGAGACCGAGGACACCGCCGCGGCGCAGGATGCCGAGGATGAGTCGCCGCAGGAGGACTCCGGCGACTCCGGTGAGGACTCGGTCTGAGACTCGGGATCCCCAAACCGGAAAGCCGGGCCGGCGGGCTGATCGAGCTGGTTGTCATCGTCGCGCTGGCCCTTGGCCTCGCGCTGGCGATCCAGGCTTGGCTGATCAAGCCGTACCAGATTCCCTCCGAATCGATGGAGCCGACCCTCGACGTCGGTCAGCGCGTCCTCGTCAACCGCTTCCTCTATCACTTCACGGACCCGAGCATCGGCGACATCGTCGTCTTCCACCCGCCTGCAGGGGCCGACAACGGCACCGAATGCGGCGTCCCGCACTCTCCCGAGCAGCCCTGTCCGCGGCCCACCGCAGCTGAGTCGACCCAGAACTTCATCAAGCGCATCGTCGCCGGCCCGGGCGACACCCTGAGCGTCCGCGACGGCCACCCGGTGGTCAACGGGGTGGAGAAAACCGACGAGCCCTACGCGGTTCCCTGCGGCAGCGCCGATGCTTGCAATTTGCCCAAACCGATCACGATTCCACCCGACTCTTACTTCATGATGGGCGACAACCGTGGGGCAAGTGACGACAGCCGTTTCTGGGGACCAGTTCCCAGAAAGTGGATCATCGGCAAGGCCTTTGCCACCTACTGGCCCCCCGACCGCATCGGCGTCCTCTAAGGCGTCCAAGTCCCACCGGCGCCGGCTGGCGCGGACGCGCCGGCTCTTCGCCTTCGACCGCGGCCTCGGCAGCCGTATGGTCGCCGGCGCCGACGAGGCCGGCCGGGGTTGTCTGGCCGGACCGCTGGTCGCCGCCGCGGTGCTGATCGACTACGGATCGCTTTCGCACTCCGACCGGCGTGCGCTCAGCGGTCTGCACGACTCCAAGCAGATGAAGCCCGCGCGGCGCGAGGAGCTCTACCCGGTGGTGTTGCGGGCCGCGAGCCGGGTCAGCGTCGTCGTGCGCTGCGTGAGGGGCATCGACGACCGCGGCCTGCACGTGACCAACATCGAGGCTCTCTCCAGCGCCCTGGAGCGCCTGGCACCGAGCGAGGAGGCGATCTGCCTGGTCGACGGCTTCTCGCTGCGCGACTGCGCGGTGCCGCACCGCGCAGTGATCGAGGGGGACGGGACCAGTGCCGCGATCGCCGCCGCCTCGGTGATCGCCAAGGTCAGCCGCGACCGCTACATGCACGGAGCCGGAGGCGAGCATCCCGGCTGGGGCTTTGAGGAGCACGTCGGCTACTCGACCCCCGAGCACCGCGCCGCGATCGAGCGGATCGGGATCTCGTCCTTGCATCGCCGTTCGTTCCAGTCGGTTGCCTACTCGCAGCTCGAGCTGGCCGGCTAGAACGCCGCCGTGATGTGCTCGATGTCGAGCGCGCGGCCGTGCTCGTCGAAGGTGACGCCGACGGCGTCGAAGCGAATCTCCGTGTAGTGCGGGAGGGCGCGGCGCTCGCTCATGAAGGCCGTCGCCAGGCGGCGAATGCGGCGCTGCTTGCGGAAATCGACTGAAAGGACGGGACGCTCGGGGCCGAATCGCGATCCCTCTCGACCTGCCTTGACCTCGATGAAGGCCAGCGTCCCGTTGTCGAGGGCGACGATGTCCAGCTCGCCGTAGCGGGTGCGGGCGTTGCGCTCGACGATCTCCCAGCCCGCCGCGGCGAGGCGCTCGGCGACCAGGTCCTCCGCTGTGTTTCCGAGTCGTCGGCGTGCCTCGGTCATGGGGCGACGCTAGGGCAACCGGCACGCTCATGCCTTTGGTCACAGAGGCTGCGCAGAAGAATTGAAATCGGCGCACCACGCGTGCGCTGTGACCCGCCAGCGTGGCCGCGATGCTTGCCACCGCGCGGACATTCACCCTCGACGGCATCGCGGCACGGCCTGTGCGGGTCGAGGTCGACGTGCACCGCGGCCTGCCGGCCTTTTCCGTGGTGGGCCTTCCGGACGCGGCCGTCAGGGAGGCGCGGGAGCGTGTCCGCGCGGCGCTCGCCAACTGCGGCTTCGATTTCCCGCTGCGGCGGATCGTCGCCAATCTGGCCCCGGCGAGCCTGCGCAAGGCCGGTCCGGGACTGGACCTGGCGATCGCGGTGGCGTTGCTGGTCGCCTCGGGTCAGCTCGAGTGGGAGCGCTTGCCGCGAGTGGCGATGGTGGGGGAGCTGGCGCTGGACGGGTCGGTCCGTCCGGTTCCGGGCGTGCTGGCGATCGTCGAGGCCGCCCGCGAGCTGGGCGCCGAGGCGATCGTCGTGCCGGCCGAGAACGGTCCCGAGGCAGCGCTGGTGGGGGAGATTGAGGTGATCGGGATCGACAGCCTCGAACAAGTGCCGCCATTGGCAGGCGGCGAGTGGGTTCCCGATCGACCGAAGCCACTGGCGTTGCCGCTGAACGTGCGACCGGGCGCGCCCGATCTTGCCGACCTGCGCGGGCAACCCCACCTCCGTTACGCGCTCGAGGTCGCGGCGGCGGGTGGTCACAGCCTGCTGATGATCGGTCCGCCGGGAGCCGGCAAGTCGCTTGCCGCAAGCCGCCTACCGTCGATCCTGCCGCCTCTCGCCCCCGCGGAGGCACTGGAAGTCGCGCGGATCGCGAGCGCCTGTGGCCGTCTCGAGGAGCGCCTCGCCGGCGGCCGGCCCTTCCGAGCGCCGCACCACACGATCAGCGCGGCGGGAATCGTCGGTGGCGGCAACCCGCCTGGGCCGGGCGAGGCAACGCTGGCCCACCGCGGCGTCCTCTTCCTCGACGAGCTCTGTGAGTTCCGTCGCGACACGCTGGAGGCGCTGCGGGCGCCGCTGGAGAGCGGCTCGGTGACGATCGTTCGCGCCGGCAGCAGTCGTTGCCTGCCCTGTCGCTTCATGCTTGTCGCGGCCTCCAATCCCTGCCCGTGCGGGCGTGGTGAGAGCGACCCGGAGTGCGGTTGCGCGCCGCTCGCAGTGCGCAACTACCAGGGGCGCCTCAGCGGCGCTCTCGCCGATCGCCTCGACATCCTGGCCGCGATCCACCAGCCGAGCGCGGCGGAGATCGGCGGTGCGCCCGGAGAGACCTCAGCGATCGTCCGCGAGCGGGTGGCCGCAGCCCGCGAGCGGCAGGAACACCGCCTTGGAGCGGGGCGCTGCAACGCGGAGATGACTCCGGGTGAGGCGCGGGAGTGCGTGCTTGGCGAGACCGCCGCGGCGCTGCTCGCCGAGTCCTACTCGCGCCGCCGGCTCAGCGGTCGCGCTCATGACCGGGTGCTGAGGTTGGCGCGCACGATTGCTGACCTGGCCGGCGCCGAGACAATCGAGCGCGACCAGATGGCCCAGGCGTTGCAACTGAGAAGGAGGGACCGTGAGTAGAGAGTCGACGCCGCAGGCCTGCCCGGATTGTCTACGACGCGCGCGCCTGCTCGCCCACCTTGCCCCTTACATCGAGAAGATCGCCACCGGTGCGCCGGGCTCGCGCTCGCCGGAACTGCTGCGCCTCTCCAACGAGGACCTGGCGGCGGTGGCGGCGCCGCAGGTCGCGGCCCAGGTCCTGGCGCGAGTCGTCGCCGTGCCGGAGAGCCGCTTGCGTGCTGAGCTCACCGCGGTCGGGTGCTGGGGTTGCTGCCGGCACGACCCACTCTTTCCGGTCGGCCTCCGTGATGCTGCCGACGCCCCCTGGGCGTTGATCGGCAGAGGGGACCCGGCGCTGCTGGAGCGGCTTGCTCCGGACGAAGCGGTGACCGTGGTGGGGGCGAGGCGGGCCAGCACCTACGGCCGCGAGGTGGCCCGCGAGCTAAGCCGCGAGCTCGCTGCGGCGGGGCTGGTCGTGGTCAGCGGGCTGGCCTTCGGTATCGACGGGTGCGCCCACCGCGGCGCCCTCGACGCCGGCCTAACCGTGGCCGTCCTCGGTTGTGGGGCCGACGTCGCCTATCCGGCGGCTCACCGCTCGCTTTGGCGCCGGATCGGCGAGCACGGCCTCGTTCTCTCTGAGCTGCCGCCCGGCACCGGCGCCTGGCGCTGGACCTTTCCGGCCCGCAACCGGATCATGGCGGCGCTGGCCGGGATGACCGTCGTGGTGGAGGCGGCGGAGCGCTCGGGCTCGCTGATCACCGCTGACCTCGCCGCGGATCTCGGTCGCGACCTCGGCGCGGTGCCGGGCCCGGTCGGTTCTCGGCTCTCGGCTGGCCCGCACAGCCTTCTGGCCGGCGGCGCCTGCTTGGTCCGCGACGCCCAGGACGTGCTCGACGCGATGCTCGGCCCCGGCGTGCGCCACATCGACCGGGCCGGCCCGCCACTCGACGAGCGACAGCGGAAGGTCCTGGAGGCGCTGGAGCTTGGCGCCGAGACCTGCGACGCGGTCGCCGCCGACCTGCGGCTCTCCGGTGGCGAGGCTGCGGCGACGCTGGCCGACCTCGAGTCGCTCGGCTACGTCAGCTGCTCGTTGGTCGGGGCCTATTCACGCACCAGCCTGCGGGCCTCGACATCTAGGCTGCCGTCATGAGCGCACCCTCCATCCCAACCGTCCTCTCGATCGCCGGCTCGGACTCCGGCGGTGGCGCCGGCATCCAGGCCGACCTCAAGGCCTTTGCCCGCTGCGGCGTGCACGGGATGACCGCGATCACCGCGATCACCGCACAGAACACGGTCGGGGTCAGCGCGGTTGAGGCTGTCTCGCCGGCGACGATCGTCGCTCAGGTGCGGGCTGTCGCCGAGGACATCGGCGTCGACGCGGTGAAGATCGGCATGCTCGGCACCGCGGAGACGGTCGAGGCGGTGGTCGAGGCCCTGGACCTGGTCGGTGACGCTCCGGTGGTGATCGACCCGGTGATGGTCGCCGAGAGCGGCGCCGTGCTGCTCGACGGCGAGGCGGCGGTGGCGCTGGTCGAGCAGCTGCTGCCGCTGGCAACGGTCGCGACGCCGAACATCCCCGAGGCGCGGGCGCTGGCTGGAGCGGGGGAGGACGACTCACAGGAGGATCTGGCACGCGAGGTGCTGGCGCTCGGGCCGCGAGCCGTGGTCATCACCGGCGGTCACGGCGACCAGGTCGTCGACCTCTTCTACGACGGCTCCGAGGTTGCCCCGATCGGGGGGGAACGCCATCCCGACGGCGCCTCACATGGCTCTGGCTGCACTCACTCCTCGGCGCTCGCCGCTTTCCTGGCCCGTGGTGAGACGCCGCTGGAGGCCGCCCGCCAAGCGCGTGAGGTTGCATCGGCGGCGGTGGCCGCCGGTCTCCGCGACATCGGTTCTGGGCCTGGGCCGGTCGACGTCTTCGACCTGACGGGTAGATTTCGCCCATGAGCACGAACGGCTCCACCACGACCAAGCTTCCCAGGCCACGCTCCAGCGTCGTCTTCGACGGCCCCGAGCGCGCCCACGCGCGCGCCTACATGAAGGGGATCGGGTTCGACGACGATGCGCTGAGCCGGCCGACGATCGGCATCGCCAACACCTGGACCGAGGCGATGCCCTGCAACTTCCACCTGCGCGGGCTCGCCGAGCACGTCAAAGAGGGCGTGCGTGCCGCCGGCGGGACGCCGATGGAGTTCAACACCGTCGCCGTCTCCGACGGGATCTCGATGGGCACGCAGGGAATGAAGGCGTCGCTGATCAGCCGCGAGGTGATCGCCGACTCGATCGAGTTGATGGCGCGTGGCTACCAGTTCGACGCGATCGTCGCCGTCTGCGCCTGCGACAAGACGATCCCGGGTTGCGCGATGGCGCTGGCCAGGCTCGACGTGCCGTCGGTCCTGCTCTACGGCGGCTCGATCGCCCCCGGGCGCTGGCAGGGTCGCGACGTCACGATCCTCGACATCTTCGAGGCGGTGGGCGCGCACGCCGCCGGTGAGATCACCGACGAGGAGCTGAACGAGCTGGAGGGCGTCGTCAGCCCCGGCGCCGGCGCCTGCGGCGGCCAGTTCACGGCGAACACGATGGCCTGCGCCTTCGAGGCGCTCGGGATCAGCCCTGGTGGCTCGGCGATGGTTCCGGCCGAAGACGACGACAAGGGGACCGTCGCCGAGAAGATCGGCGAGCTGGTGATGCGGGTTCTGGCTGAGGACCTGAGGCCGAGCCAGGTGATCACCCGCGACTCGCTGGAGAACGCGATCGCCTGCGCCTGCGCCTCGGGCGGCTCGACCAACGTCGTCCTGCACCTGATCGCGCTCGCGCACGAGGCTGGGATCGCCCTGGACATGGACGACTTCGAGCGGATCTCGCGCAGCACGCCGCTGCTGGCGGACCTGAAGCCTGGCGGGCGCTTCGTCGCCACCGACCTCTACCGCGCCGGAGGAGTGCCCCTGATCCTGAACCGGCTCGCCGAGGCGGGCATCCTGCACGGCGACGCGATCACGGTCAGCGGCCGCACGATCGGTGAGGAGGCCGAGGCGGCAAGCGAGACGGCGGGCCAGGAGGTCGTGCGGCCGCTCTCGGACTCACTCAAGACGGAAGGCGGCTTGGCGATCCTGCGCGGCAACCTCGCCCCCGAGGGCGCCGTCGTCAAGCTCGCCGGCACCGAGCGCAAGAAGCAGGTCGGTCCGGCTCGCGTCTTCGAGTCCGAAGAGGATTGTTTCCGGGCGGTCAAGGACCAGGCGATCCGCGCGGGCGACATCGTCGTGATCCGCAACGAGGGCCCCGTCGGCGGCCCCGGCATGCGCGAGATGCTGCAGGTGACGGCTGCGATCGTCGGTGAGGGCCTGGGCGAGGAGGTGGCGCTGCTTACCGACGGGCGCTTCTCCGGCGCAACCCGTGGCCTGATGGCCGGGCACGTCGCCCCCGAGGCGGCCAAGGGCGGCCCGATCGCCGCGATCCGCGAGGGCGACGAGGTCAGCTTCGACGTCGACGCCCGTCGCCTCGATGTGGCCCTATCTGACGAGGAGATCGCCAAGCGGGTCGCCGAGTACGAGCCGCCGCCGCCCCTCTACGAGCGCGGGGTGATGGCCAAGTACGCCGCCACCGTGTCCTCGGCGGCGCAGGGCGCCATCACTGGCTAGCGCCGTGTTTCTCCCTCGGCCGTTAGCCGGCTGAGGACGTGTTCAGCGCCACGGCGGCGCGAATGAGCGCCTTCAACGCCTTCTCATCGATCTTGTCGCCCTCATGGAAATCGATGGCACGCCTGGTGTTGCCCTCGAGGCTGGAGTTGAAGAGGCCTGAAGGGTCCTCCAACGAGGCACCCTTGGCGAAGGTCATCTTCACGTGACTCTTGTACGTCTCACCGGTGCAGACCATTCCGGCGTGGTACCACGTCGGGACCCCTCTCCATTTCCACTCCTCGACCACTTCGGGGTCGGCCTGCTTGATGAGACTTCGGACCCGAGCGAGCGTCTCACCCCGCCAATCACCCAGCTCCTTGATTCGTTCATCGATCAGCTGAGAGGGAGAGTCCCCTCCTTTTCCTTCCCTCGAGCCGCTCTTGCTTTTCTTCATGGTCGCTGTCGCTTTCTTCAAGGTTGTTGTCGCGCGTCCGTCACCGGTCGCCGAGGAAGTCGTCCAAGAGAGCATTGAAGCGGGTTGGCCGCTCGAGCTGGGGAAGGTGCCCGGTCCGCTCGAAGATCTCCAGTCGCGAGTCGGCGATCAGGCGGTTGTAGCGGAACGCCGCCCCGACGGGGACGATCCGGTCCTTCTTTCCCCAGATGACCATCGTCGGGATCTCGATCTCCGGCAGGCGGTGGCGGGTGTCGTAGCCGTGGATCGCTCGCAGCGCTGCGAGAAACCCGGGGCTGCGAACGCTGGGGTCGATCTGCTCGCGGAGCAGCTCGGGCCGCAGCCGGTTGGGGCGGTGGAAGACGCTGCCGAAGGCCAACCGGCGACCCCGTGGCCGGTTGAGCCAGGTGCGGCGTGGGCCGGCGAAGGGAGGAACCGTCGCCTCGAACATCCTGGCCAGGGCGGTGTGTCGTCTGCCCCGCCACTCGGTGAAGCTGACTCCAGCCGCCGAGACGAGCACGAGCCGCTCGAATCGCGATGGCCGTTCGATCACCGCCTCGGTGGCGGCGAAGCCGCCCATCGAGTTGCCGACCAGCGCCGCGAGGCGGTCGATGCCGAGCTTCTCGCAGAAGTCGTGGATTAGGCGCCCGTAGGCGGGCATCTCGATCGGCCACGAGGGCAGCGGACTGTCGCCGAAACCGGGCAGGTCGAGCGCGATCGCGCGGTGGGTGCGGCCGAAGTAGGGCAGGTTCTCCAGCCAGTTGCGCCAGCAGCCGGCCAGGCCGTGGACGAAGAGGATCGGCTCGCCCTCGCCGATCTCGGCGTAGTTGACCTCGGCGCCGGGCAGCTCGACCCGGTGCAGGTGCTTGCGCCAATCGACCTTCAGCCACTCGGGATCGGGGTTCCCGTAGTCGGAGGTGGGGAGGACCACCGAGCGTCCGGCCATCGCCTCAGGCATACCCCGTTCTGGCTGGCGCACGAGTGGGGCAGACGATAGTCAGTCTTGACCATTTCCACCTGGGATTGATCGGGCTTGGTGCGCTCGAATTGGGTCAGGTCAGGTCATGACGGGAGCAATCGAGCGCCCTAGGCTCGGCCGAGATGAGTGGCAGCAGCTCAATGGAGCATCGCCTGGTGGCAGAGGCGATCGTGTGCGGTGCGGGTACCGCCGGCCTTGCGGCGGCGGCTGCGCTGCAAGCCGTTGGCGTCGACGTGGTCGTGCTTGAGAGGGCCGACCGGGTCGGCGCGAGCTGGCGTACGCGCTACGACGGGTTACGGCTCAATACGCCGAGCTGGATGTCCACGCAGCCCGGCTATCGCGCCAGCCGTCGACGCTACGGCGAGTACCCATCGCGAGACGCGTGGATCCAGTACCTCGAGGACTATGCAGCTCACCATCGCATCGATCTTCGCTTCGGCACACAGGTCCGTCGGCTGGAGTCCGGGGACGGAGGATGGCGGGTCGAGACCGATCGCGAGAACCTGCAGGCGCGCTTCGTGGTTATCGCGACCGGATTCGACCACGACCCCGACCTCCCCGACTGGCCAGGGCGCGACGACTTTGGCGGCGAGCTCATCCATTCCAGCGTCTACCGAAACCCCGAGCCCTATCGCGGCCGCGACGTACTCGTCATCGGGCCCAACACGACCGGCTCGGAGGTCGCTGCCCTGCTCTCACGGGGCGGCGCGGGACGCGTGCGCGTGGCCTGTAGGACGCCCCCGAACTTGACGGTCCGAAAGATCCTGGGGACCTCGGTCAACATCCCTGGGTTGGCGCTGGAGCGCCTGCCACTACGCGTCGCCGATCAGATCGGATGGCTGTCACAGCGGAGCCTTTTCGGCAACCTCGAGCGCTACGGGCTGCCACGTTCACCAATCGGGATCGCCACCTCGAGCCGCCGCCAGCAAGCGCCGGCCTACGACAGTGGGTTCGTGGGCCTTCTCAAGGCCGGACGGATCGAGATCGTCGCTGCGGTTGTCGGGTTCGACGGCCAGGACGTGCTGCTCACCGACGAGACGCGGATCCAGCCCGACGCTGTGATCGCGGCAACGGGCTATCGGCGCGGGCTGGAGCCGCTCGTCGGCCACCTCGGTGTGCTGAATGAGGAGGGCGTCCCCCTTGTCAGCGGCGGTAACGATCATCCCTCGGCGAGGGGACTGTTCTTCAACGGCTACAGGTCCGATCTAAGCGGGCAGTTGCGACTCATGCGTCCTGACTCGCGCGCGATCGCACGAGCAGTGAGGAAGAGGAGGGATGGAGGCGTTTTACTGTACGACTGTGAAGCCAGCAAAACGAGTCGGCAACTGGACGCCCGACGGGAAACCTGAGCGCGCCGCCCTGCGGCGCGACTACACCGAGCTCACCCCGGCCCAGCGCACGGAGCAGGTCTTCGAGCTATACCGCTTCATGTCCCGAGTCGCCGAGTCGGGACATCGCCGGCGCAGTGCCTGAGCTCGATATCCGCGGGATCCTCGCGGAGCTCAATCGCGAAAGCGTCGAGTTCCTGGTAAGCGCGAGGAGAAGGGTGACTGCCGACCGGATCCAGCGGGGTGGCAAAGCAGTTGGCGACGCTGCTTAGTCGAGCAGCTGTCCCGGCTTCACTTCAATGGCCCCGGCGAGGCGTTCCCGGCGTCGAGACTTGCGGGTCCGTTTGTCTGCCGCGATCCGGCTGAACGGTTTACGCGTACCCCATTCGTTCCAGGATCGGGATCTCGCGGATTTGCGGCGGCTGCAGGTGATCCCAGAGGATCCCTCGGGGGCGCTCGTATTGGCGCTCGACCTCGATCACCGCGCGGGGCGTCGCGATCACGTCGACCGGCAGGTCGTGGGAGATCACGGGCAGGTGCCGCCGCAGGATCTGGATCGGGTGAACGGTCGTCGCGATCGTCGTGTGGTCGTCGATCTTGCCGGCGTCGATCAGGATCCCGTACTCGAGGTCGGAGTAGCCGCCGCCCTTGCCGATCCGGGCCCCGCTCAGGTTGACCGCGACCGATCCGCAGAGCACGAAATCGATCTCGGGAAGATCGTCGAGGGCGACGACGCGCCCGTGTTTCAGCGCCCCCTTGATCGTCGCCGCCTCTTTGATCGCGTTTTTGCTGAGCCGCTTCGGCTCGAGCACGCGGAACGGGTGTGGATCGCGCAGGCGCGGCACCGCCATGATCACTGTCTTGCCTTCCTCCAGGGCCATGCGGCGAGCGTGCGTCTGCGGCGAGTCGGGGTTTGCCTTGATCACCCGCGCTCGCTTCCAGAGGCGCTGACCGGCGAGCTTTTCCGCCGCCAGTTTCGCCCCGGCGAAGTTGGGAATGCGGCCCTCGGCTCCCGGAAAGCGGGAAACGCCCTCGCGGTCCATCGCCTTCCAGATCTCCTCGCGAACCTCGTCCTTGGAGCGCACGGGCGCAACGATATCCGCACGCGGCGCCTTTCTCCTCCGAGCTCGCACGTAGATTTGCAGCTGAGATGCTCGTCCAGCCGATTGATCCATATGCCTAAACTTTTCGCAAGTCACTTCGGGGCATGCCCGACGGCGAGCCCGCGAGAGAGTTGATGGGGCGCAAGACGCAAATCGCAATCGTCACCGGTGTCGTCGTGCTCGTCCTCGGCGCGATCGGCGCCTACGCCTACGACAGCAGCCAGGACGGCAAGATCGCCGACGGGGTGACGATCGGCGGCGTCGACGTCGGCGGCATGACCGAAGCGGAGGCGAAGCAGGCCGTCGGTGCGCGGTTGCTGGCGCCGCTGCGCCACTCCCTGAAAGTCGGCTATGACGGACAGAGCTGGAAGCTGCACGGGAGGACGCTGAAGGTGCATGCAAACGTCGACCGCGCAGTGGAAGAAGCGCTCGCCGCGAGCCACGACGAATGGTTGCCGGGTCGCCTCGTCCGCTATGTCACGGGCGGCAATGTCGACAAGCAGGTGTCGGCGAACGTCACCTATTCCCAGCCCGCCGTCAATCACTTCGTTCGCGAAGTGGCCGAAGCCGTCGACCGCGAACCGCGGGACGCGACGGTGGCGGCGACCGGAGACTCGCTCAGCGTGGTGTCCGCGAAGGACGGCCGCAAGCTCCGCGACAACCTCTTGACCCGGCAGCTGAATGCCGCGGTCCTCAACGCCGGCGCCGACCACAGCATCGCTGCCCGCACCCACCCGACCAAGCCCGAAGTGACGACGAAGGAAGTGGCCGCCGCCTATCCCACCTACCTCACCCTGGACCGCGGCACCTTTACCCTGCGCTTCTGGAAGAACCTGAAGCTGACCAAGACCTACACCGTGGCGGTCGGCCAGGAAGGCCTCGAAACCCCCGAAGGCCTCTACGACATCCAGGAAAAGCAGGAAAACCCCTCCTGGCACGTTCCCAACTCCGCCTGGGCGGGGGATCTGGCGGGACAGGTGATCCCGCCCGGCCCCGAGGATCCGATCAAGGCGCGCTGGATGGGGATCTTCGAAGGCGCCGGGATCCACGGCACCGAAGAGACCTGGTCACTTGGCTCCGCCGCCTCGCACGGCTGCGTGCGGATGTCGATCCCCGACGTCATCGACCTCTACGACCGGGTCGAAGTCGGAACGCCCATCTACATCGGGTAGCGCAGGCTCCGGGCGCCGCGCGGCGAATCTCATCCGATGACTTGGGGTGAGGCGTTGACGGGATATGACCGCGACCTGCGGGCGCGGAGCATGGCCGAGCGGACTCGTCGCGCCTACGGAGTCGACCTCGGACAGTTCGTCGAGTGGGCGCAGGCCACTGGTTTGGAGCCAGGCAAGGTCCGTCACCGCGACGTGCGTCGCTACGGGGCCGGGCTCTCCTCCGGTGGAGCCGCGCCGGCGACCGTCGCCCGCAAGCTCGCCGCGATCCGCGGCCTCTTCAACTTCCTCGTCCGCACCGAGCGGGTTGGTCAGAACCCGGCCGACCTCGTCTCGAGCCCGAAGCGCGAGGAGAAGCTGCCGCGGGTGCTGAACGGCGAGCAGGTGCGGACCCTGCTGGAGCGGATCCCGGCGCGCACGCCGCTGGAGCTGCGCGATCGCGCGATGCTGGAGCTTGCCTACTCCTGCGGCCTGCGCTGCGAGGAGATCGTCAATCTGGAGATCGATTCCTTCGACTTTGAAACCGAACAGCTGCGAGTGCTGGGCAAGGGCTCCAAGGAGCGGCTGCTGCCGGTCGGCGAGCCGGCCCAAAAAGCGCTGAAGCACTTCATCGAACGGGGCCGGCATGCTCTTGCCACCGACCCTCAGGAGGCGGCGCTGTTCCTCTCCAAGAGCGGCCGTCGGCTCTCGAATTCCGACATCACCCGCCGCCTGGCGCTCTGGGTCCGCGAGGCGGCGCTCGCCGCCGGCGTCTCGCCGCACTCGTTGCGACACAGCTTCGCCACCCACCTGCTGGAAGGCGGCGCCGACCTGCGCACGATCCAGGAGCTGCTCGGTCATGCGTCGATCTCCACCACGCAGGTCTACACTCGGGTCGATGCCGCTCGCCTTCGGGAGGCCTACGCTGCGACCCATCCGCGTGCCTGACGCCCAACTGAATCCCCAGCGGCCATAGAATCGAGCAAATTCCATGGAAACCGGCGTAAAAGAGGTTGAGCTCCGCGAGTTATGGCGCCGCTACAAGGGCGATGGCGACCGCGGTGCGCGGGAGCGGCTCGTGGTCGCCTACTCGCCGCTGGTCAAGTTCGTCGCCGGTCGGCTCGGTGCCGGGCTGCCGTCCCATGTCGAGGACGCCGACCTGATCTCCTACGGGCTGATGGGCCTGATCGGCGCGATCGAGCGCTTCGAGCCCGAGCGTGGGATCAAGTTCGAGACCTTCGCGATGACCCGGATCCGCGGGGCGATCATCGACGAGCTGCGCTCGCTCGACTGGGTTCCGCGCTCGGTGCGCTCGCGAGCCCGCGAAATCGAGGCGGCCCAGGCCAAGCTCGAGCACGAGCTGCAGCGGGCGCCGACCGAGGCGGAGCTCGCCGCCAAAGTCGGCCTGACCGAGGAAGAACTGCAGACATCGCTGCTGGAGATCGCCAACTCTTCGGTCTACGCGTTGGACGAGCTTTGGACGATCTCGGACTCCTCCGGCGATTCGGTCTCGCTGCTCGACACGATCTCCGACCCGCGCGCCGAAGACCCACAGGAATCCCTCGCCAGCAGTGAGGTCAAGGATCGTCTCACCGAGTCGATCGCCGGGTTGCCGGAGCGCGAGCAGCTGGTCGTGGCGCTCTACTACTACGAGAACCTGACTTTGCGCGAGATCGGTGAGGTCCTTGGCGTCACCGAGTCACGGGTTTCCCAGCTGCACACCAAGGCCGTGATGCGGTTGAAGTCCTCCTTGCAGGAGGTCTAACCTCCTTGCGTGCCTCATAAGGCCGCAGACCGGATTCGCAATGTAGCCCTGATCGGGCATCGGGGCTGCGGTAAGACGAGCCTGCACGAGGCGATGCTGTTCGAGGCGGGGGCGAAGCGGCGCCTCGGCACGGTTGTCGACGGCAGCACCGTCTCCGATCACGAACCCGACGAGCAGGCGCGCGAGATGTCGATCGGCGCCTCGGTTGCCGGCTTCGAGCACGACGGTCGCGAGATCAACCTGATCGACACCCCGGGCGAGCCCAGCTTCGTCGCCGACGCCGTTGCGGCGCTGAGGGTTGTCGACGCGGCGGTCGTCGCCGTCAACGGTGTCGCCGGGGTGGAGGTGCAGACGGAGCGGCTCTGGCGGCGCGCCGACCACGAGGGGTTGGCGCGGCTCGTCTTCGTCAACATGCTCGACCGCGAGCGAGCGGATTTCTTCGCCGCCCTCGACTCACTGAAGGCCGCTTTCGGCCCGCACGTCGTTGCGACCGAGATCCCGATCGGCGCCGAGCACGAGATCCGCGGTGTGATCGACCTGATCGACCTCGAGGCGTTCGTCTATGAGGGGGCGGCGCAGGGCAGCGCAAAACGGGTCGAGATCCCCGAGGAGCTGCGCGCCCAGGCGGAGGAGTACCGCGAGAAGCTGATGGACGAGGTGGCGGAGAACTCCGACGAGCTGATGGAGCGCTATCTGGATGGCGAGGAGATCGACCATGCGGAGATCGTCGGTGTGCTGAAGCAGGGCGTCACCGCGGGGCGCATATTCCCCGTCACCTGCGGTGTGGCGACGCGGAACCTCGGCACCAACCGCCTGCTCGGCGCGCTGGTCGAGGACCTGCCCTCGCCGGCGATGCGCGGCGCGGTGACGGCGCTCGGCGAGGATGGTGACTCGGTTGAGATCGAGCCCGACGAGGACGGGTCTCTTGTCGCCTACGTCTTCAAGACGCTTGCCGACCCCTACGCGGGACGAATCAACCTGCTGCGGGTTTGCCGTGGCACGTTGCGCTCCGATTCCCATGTGGTCAACGTGACCAGGCAGGAGAAGGAGCGGATCGGCCAGCTCGGCCGCCCGCTCGGCAGCGAGCTGCACGCGGTGACGGAGCTGGGGGCGGGGGAGATCGGCGCGGTCGCGAAGCTGAAGCAGACGCAGGCCGGCGACGTGCTCTGCGAGGTGCAGGAGGAGCTCGCGTTCGCGCCACTCGACCTGCCGGCGCCGGTGATGGCCTTCGCCTACGAGCCGAGGTCGAAGGGCGACGAGGAGAAGGCGGCGACGGCGATGCGCCGCCTCAGCGAGGAGGACCCGACGCTCGACGTGCACCGCGACCCACAGACGGGCGAGCAGATCGTCGCCGGGTTGACGCAGGTGCACGTCGAGGTGATCGTCGAGCGGATGAAGCGTCGCTTCGGCGCCGAGGTCGAGCTGCATCCGCCGCGCGTGCCCTACCAAGAGACGATCCGCAAGCCCGCCGACGCACATGCCCGCTACAAGAAGCAGTCCGGCGGGCGCGGCCAGTTCGCCGACTGTCGGATCGAGATCGAACCGGCGGACGACGGGGCGGGGCTCGACTTCGTCAACAAGATCAAGGGCGCCGCGATCCCGGGCAGCTTCATCCCGGCGGTGGAGAAGGGGGTGGTGGAGGCGATGCGGCACGGAACCGTCGCTGGCTATCCCGTCAGGGACGTGCGGGTTCGCCTCGTCGACGGCAAACACCACGACGTCGACTCCTCCGAGATGGCCTTCAAGGTGGCCGGGTCGATGGCCTTCAGGGAGGCGATGGAAGCGGCGGACCCGGTTCTCTTGGAGCCGATCGTGCGGCTCACCGTCAGCTGCCCGGAGGAGGTGGTCGGCGACGTCATCGGCGACCTCAACTCGCGCCGTGGGCATCCCCTCGGGATGGAGCCGAAGGGCTCGGCGACCGAGGTCAGGGCCGAGGTGCCGATGGCCGAGGTGCTCGACTACGCGCCGGACCTGCGCTCGATCAGCGCCGGGCGGGCCGATTTCACGATGGAGTTCGAGCGCTACGAGCCGCTCCCCGGCCATCTTGCCGACAGGGTTGTTGCAGCAAGTCGGGCAGGGGGCCGAGGCCGTCGCGTAGGCGATCGGGCCGCTGGTAATTTGAGGGCGTGAGTCCCGAATGAGACCTGCGCGGTCTGCGGCCGCACGATTCTGGCCGGTGAGCGCACACGGACATACATGAGCCAGAAGGACGGTTCGCAGCTGGTCTGCGAACTCTGCCGTGGCCGCGCCGAGCGACTCGGCTGGGTCGATCCGGCCGCTCCCGGCGCCAACGTCGGGCGACGGCCCGAGCCCGAGGTCATCGAGTCGCCGACCGGGCGGTTGGAGCGAGCGGTGGCACGCTTCAACTCCAGCGACGCCGCGCGAACGGTCGCCGGGTTGATGCGGACGCTGGGAAAGCCGTGGGTCTCGATCGGCGCCGCCGCCGGCTCGGCGAACGAGGTGCGGATAACCGTCGCCTGGGAGCTGGGCTGGTACCAGTGGGGCGTCGACCTCGGAGACGAGCTTCGGGCTGTCTTCCAGCTCGGCAAGGGCGAGGAGATCGACCAGCTCGACGGTCCCGCCCGGCAGTGGAATGCTGGCGCCGGCGAGGGTGGCCGGCTGATCTTGGGCGCGAATGCGAAGACGCGGGCCGGCGAGCCGGTCGCCTAGAGCGTGGAAAAACTCGTCGTAAACGTGGACGGCGGCGCCCGCGGCAACCCGGGCCCTGCGGCGATCGGGGTCGTCGTCCAGGGCACTGACGGTGAGGTGCTCGAGGAGCTCGGCGAGCGGATCGGCCGCGCCACCAACAACGTCGCCGAGTACCGGGCGCTGCTGCTCGGGATCGAGCGCGCCGCCGGGATGGGGGCAAGCGAGGTGGAGCTGGTCGGCGACTCGGAGCTGATCGTGCGCCAGGTGAAGGGTGAATACAAGGTCAAGGACGCGACCCTGCGCGGGCTGCACGCCGAGGTGAAGCGGGCCCTGCGGGATTTCGAGCAATGGTCGATCCGCCACGTGCGCCGCGAGCAGAACGCCGAGGCCGACCGCCTGGTCAACGAGGCGCTCGATGCCTGAGCCGATCGACCCCGGTGTCGACATCGGCCACGTCCATCTCAAGGTGGCCGACCTCGACCGGGCGCTGGACTTCTACTGCGGCGTGCTCGGTTTCGAGCTGCAGCAGCGGATCGGTGACGAGGCCGCCTTCGTCTCGGCCGGCGGTTACCACCACCACATCGGCCTCAACACCTGGCACTCGAAGGGCGCTCCAGCGCCGCCTGTCCACAGCACTGGCCTTTTCCACCTCGCGATCCGCTACCCGAGTCGCGCCGCTCTGGCCGACGCGCTGCGCCGCCTCTCGGACGCCGGCATCCCGCTCAGCGCCGCCTCCGATCATGGCGTCAGCGAGGCGCTCTACCTCAGCGACCCCGACGCCAACGGCATCGAGCTCTACTGGGATCGTCCGCGCGAGCAGTGGCCGCGCTCCGGGGAAGGCGGGGAATTCACGATGTTCACCGAGCCACTCGACCTCCGCGACCTCCTCGCCGAGCTCGACTCCTAGCTTGACCCCCGCGTGCGTGGGGGAGAAGATCGTGGAGTCCTGTCCGGGTTACCTGAAGGGAGCTCACATGAGCGATCGACACGCTCGCTACGCCGCCTCGACGGGGATCCTGTTCGTGATCCTGGTCATCATCGCCTTCCTGGTGCAGCCGAAGCCGCCGTCGAGCGACGCCCCGCCGGCGGAAGTCCTCAGCTACATCGTCGATCACCACAACGTGCTGCACGCGATCCAGCTGATCTTCGGCGCCGCGATGTTCTTCTTCGTCTGGTTCATCGGTGCTCTGCGCAGCGCCCTGGCTGCCGCCGAAGGGGGAGAGGGGCGCCTCGCGACCACCGCGTACGGGGGTGGCCTGATCTCCGCCGCCGCCCTGATCGTCTCGCTTGCCCTGTCGGCGACCGCCGCCCTGCACCCGGCCGACAACGGTCCGGAGCTGACGCGGGCGCTGACCGATGCCGCGGCAATGGTGCTGGCGGTCTCGGCTCCCGCGGTCGTCGTCTTCTTCGTCGCGAACGGGCTCAGCATCCTCCACACGGGCTTCCTGCCGGCCGGCCTCGGGTGGCTGAGCTTCGTGACGGCCCTCTTCAACGTCCTCGGGCTCGGCGCCGTGTACACCGACCACGGCGCCTTCGCGGCCGACGGCGCATTCGGCTTCCTGATCGGCTTCCTCCTCTTCCTGGCCTGGTTCCTGCTGGCCAGCATCATGCTCGTCCGCAAGCTGGGTGAGGTGCAACCGGCGGGGGCATAGATAGAATCCCCGTCAATGCGGCTGTAGCTCAGCTGGCTAGAGCGTCTGCTTGCCATGCAGAAGGTCGTGGGTTCGAATCCCATCAGCCGCTTTTTCACGAATCCCCTGCAGGTGGGCGGGTTGGTTTCGGCGCAGATCGCCGAAACCAAATGGAACCATCCCCGCATATCGTTTCCATTTCGGGCACTAGTTGTAGTTACCCATGACGTTGTTCCAACTCAGCGAGTCGAGTTGCGGGCGCCCTGTGACCAAGAGAGCCATGTCGTCTCCTGAAGTTGTAGTGGGTGAGCCAGCCAGGTAGGGCAGCGTGCGCTCAGCGGAGCTGCCGTAGATAGCTCCGTAGGCCCAGCGGTTGGTCAGCGTCTGGATGAAGCGCTCGGCCTTGCCGTTGGTGCGGGGCCGGTAGGGCTGGGTAAAGAGGTGTCGGAGCCCGAGCTCTTGGCAGGCCGTAGCGTGAACCGCTGACCGGTAGCAGGCTCCGTTGTCGCTCATCACCCGCTCGACCGAGATCCCCATCGAGGCAAACCACCCGACAGCACGCCTCAGGAAGCCGGCTGCAGTTCGTCCTTTCTCGTCGAGGAGGACCTCGACGTAGGCAAGGCGGGTGGCGTCGTCGACGAACTCCCAGCCGAGTGCTCCGGTCCGCCTGCCATGCCGCCTCATCTTGGTCTGAGAGGCACGTGAGCCGCTGATCCGGTGCCCGACACCGTAAATCCGCCCGAGCTTCTTGACGTCAACGTGGATCAGCTCTCCGGGCCGCTTGCGCTCATAGCGGTTCGGGGGCTCGGGTGGCTGCAGCCGCGAGAGCCTTCCCAACCCGATCCGCCGTAGCCAACGCGAGACGGTCGAAAGCGCCAGGCCAAGGCACTCGGCGATCTCTGCCGCGGTCATCCGGAGCCTTCGGAGCGCCTCAATTGCCTTGACGCGATCCGCAGGCAGCCGCGTGGGTCTTGCCTTTGGGGCTGAGCTGCGATCGAGCAGGCCCTCCTCGCCCTCGGCACGCCAGCGAGCCAGCCATTTGGCGGCGGTTCGCTCGCTGACGCCGGCGGCCTCGGCCGCCGACGTCAGCGGCCAGCCCCCTTCAATGCGATCCACGAGCAGGTGCCTGCTCTTCGGGCAGGTGCGGGCGTTAGCGTGCAGCTTCATCCGGTGTCCTCCTTGATCTGGGTGGTCGGCACCCCCAGCCTTCAAGGAGGCCCGGATGAACAACGTTGTGAGGAACTACAACTAGTGCCCGAAATGACGCTGATGCGCGGCGATTAGCGGCGTTTTCGTCCGATTCCGCTCGCTTTGCTCAGCCTGTGGTGGTACCGGGGCCGATCCAGTCCTTCACCACCCGCGGCCAATCGGCCTTGCGTTTCGCTGTCCCCGTCCAGACGTCCCAGAAGTCCGGATCAGCGCTCATCGGCCGCTCGTCCTCGGGCAGCTCTCGGACCTCCAGCAGGGTTGGCAGCACCGCGGCCCAGCCGAGAAGGAGCGCGTGACGGGTCGGTAGTGACGGGAGGTCCTCAAGCATGCCCGCGAGGTTGTCGGGAACGAGCTTTCGGACCAAGCTTTGATCGAGGTCATTGACTAGTCGGTGCAAGAGGAAGCTGTTGCACTGGGCGAGGATCGTCGGAGAGAGCTCGGAAGGGCGTTGACTGGCGAGCACCAAACCGAGGCCAAACTTTCTTCCCTCGCGCGCGATCCGCTCGAAAGTCCGCACGCACATCTCGCCCGGAGACTGGAATTCTGCCCCCGGCGAGTGATATCGAACGAAGGCATGTGCCTCCTCGAGGACGAGGGTGGTTGGCAGCGCCTTCTTGTGGATGCGGCGGTGCCTTTGTAGTGCCTCGAAGATCATTCTGCCCATCACCGCGACGACCAACTCGACGACGTCACTCGGGACGAGCGAGAGGTCGATGACGGCGACCGTCGAGTCCTCGCCAGTCCCCAGATATTCCCTGAGCCACTCTTCGAGCGTGGGCTTCTCATCGGGGATCAGGATCGGCCGGATGCGCTCGTCGGCCAGCAGCGAGCGGATTCGCAGCTTGAGGCCGCCGATGAACCGCGCTGCTTCGTCGTACTCATTCAGTGAGGCGATCGAGTCGAGGTGATCGGCCAGCAGATCGGCGTCGAACTCGAGAGGCAGGTCCTCGTTGCCCATCGGTATCTCGGAGGTTGCCGGCAGCTCCTCGATCAGCTCCCAGAGAGAATCGATGATCGAATCGAGGTCGGGCTCCGAGAATGCCTCGTACTTACCTCCAAAGCCTTCGCGTTCATTCAGCACCGCGTCAATCTGCTCGACCAGGGTCTGCAAGAGGTCGGCGCCGACGCTGACTTCGTAAGCCTCGAGTCCTTCCTTGAGCGCAATCAGGCTCTTGGCAAATCCATTCCTTTGAGCAAAGCCCGTGTAGTTGGTAGTCACGAGCTTCGTCGTCTCTATGTATGCGACCCACCCTTTACAGAGGCGGCAAAGTCGGTGCTCAGCACCCGCCTCGGTTGGGTTTCCAGTACGCAGGTTGCGCAGGCCGTCGAAGAGCACCGGCCGCTGTACCCTCGGTGAGGCGAAGGTGACGCTCGACCACTCGTGGCTGTTGAGGAGCCAGGCAGGAACTCTCAAGTTGTTGGCGTCATCGGTCTCAACCGGTGGAACTTGAAAGAGCTGGAACCCCGGCACGTCCTTGAACGCCTGTCGGTACTCTCCGCTCGGGTCGAGGACGATGAAGCGGGCATTTGGCTCGCCTTTTGCCTTCGATGTACTGCGCTGCTCTCTTGCTGCCTCCAGGGACCAGCGGATAAGCCCAGCGACGGTGCACGACTTGCCCGACCCAGTGTTCCCAAGTACAGCGAGGTGACGGCCGAAGAGCTTGTCGGGGTCGACGCAGACTTCGGCGTCATTGCCAAGCAGGGAGCGCCCGATCGCAACCCGCTCATCCCGATCGTCGCCATGGGTAAGGGCTCGAAGTTGAGGCCCGGATGGAAGGGCGACTGGATCCCCAACTGAAGGAAAAGTGACGACACCGCGTTGGAGGCGGAACTCTCCAGCGCCGGAGGCCTTGGAGCGCTCGAGCGTCCCCACTGGCACGACGGCCATCTTCCGAAGTGGGAAGGGCAAGTCGACGAGACCGAAGTCTTTCATTCCGGGGCGTTTTGGAAAGCTGGAGTGCTCGATTCCTAGCCAGGTGACGATTCCGACGAGGGCCCCAGACTCGTTAGGGACGACGACGAAACCGTTGAGGCGAGGAAAGCCGACCGGGCTACCGGTGTTGAGTGCCGTGGTTCGGGGGGCGTCGAGCTCAAGGGAGACGGTGATCCTGGCGGGGGAGACCGACTCGACGGTGCCAACGTTGAGGGCCGCCTGGCGGTCGGTCGGCGTACTCAACGAAGACCCTGGTTCGGTCACGAGTCGGCTGGCCCTGGAGCAGGATCGCCTTCGTCTGGCATCTCCTCGACCGAGGCTCCCTCTGCCACTTTGTCTCTTGCGTTCGGCGTCTTTTCGTCGAGCTCGCGCTCGCGACGCGCCTGGCGCAGCAGGAGTTGCTCGGCGCCGGCTTGCGGCAGGTAATTCTCGACCAAGGTCCCCAAGTCGCCGAAGTGGGGACCAAGCAAGACGCTTGACTGCTCAAGCGCGACGTTGGAGAGGAAGCTTTCGATCCTCTCCCCGGGATCGCTGTAGGAAATGACCAGGAGGTGAGTGGATCGCAGGGTCAGCATGTCGAGGATGACCCTGTTGACGTGGTCGTCGCCGAACCCGTAGCCGAAGGTGACCAGCACGTTGTTGGGCCGGCAGAGCGCCGCTGAGAAGTCGCGGAAGAGCTCGGCGTAGGGGAACTGGAGGGTCTCGACGTCCTTGGCCGCGTTCGGGTAGATGATCAGTCGCTCGAGCGCCCCGCTCGCCTCGGGATCTTCAAGTTCGGGGTCCCTGGCGCCGAACGCAAGCGGAATCCGCCGCAACTTTCTCCCATCGAATCGCCAGTCGAGCGAGCCGTGCAGCTTGCAGAGGCGCATCACGCTCTCGAGATAGCGCGGCTCTCCGCGAATTCCGGGCGGGTTGTAATGAACATCGACATCAAGACGCGATGCGCGGAAGGTCGGCTCGATACTGCCGACGAAGCGGTCCAAAACCCTCAGTCCACCCCGATCGCAACCGAACTCGATCAGACGGTCGTAGTTCGTCGTGAAGACGTTGAGTCGCTCGCGAGAGGGCGGCCGGCTGGCAAATCCGAGCAGGAACCCGACGAGCATCTGCTCGACGCTTTGCCCGTCGTCCCCGCCGGCAACGACCTTCTCACGAATCTTCTGCTCAGCCTCCAGCCCGCGCTTCGCGAAGTCACCGAGAATCGCAGTCAGCTCCCCCCGCCAAGCCTTGGTTCGCGCGGCATCGGGTTCGAGAACTTCGAGACCGGCAAGAAGCGCCAGTGCGCTTCGCAGTTGGTCCTCGATGTTCGCCTCGCCACCGCGACCGCAGGTCTCCGCCAGCTTCGCCGCGTGGGCATTGACCTCGCCTGCCCCGTCGCCCTGTAGATCGGTGGTGCTCATGTCAAGCCCATCCGCCCCCAAGGAGCTGGCCACAGCTATCCCGAGCCCACTTCCCACCAAGAGGGACAGGTGCTCAGCTCCCACGAGCGCGGTCAACCACGAGCGAATAGCCTCAGCGTGATCAGCGACATCGGGTTCCTTGCGCAGAGGCGTGTCGTGTGCCCGGATGCGGAGGTGATGCGTTCCGAACTTGCTCATCTCAGGGAGCCAGCCTTGCCCAATAACTGAGTAGAACGCGTAGTCGGTGATAATTGGCTCTTGTCGGTAGTCGGCGCCGTTGCTCTGCCAGAGTCGACATCTCGGCCTGCATCTGGTCAAGCTGTTCTCTGGAGTTGCGCCTCTCCGGCCCGGTTCGAAGCTTCTCGTCGATGACCGGACTTAAGAGACCCATTAGCACGCCTCCCAAGACCAGGTGGCGTTTCCAAAGCCGCGCGGTACTTCGGGGGGCTCAACTGCCGCGACGACCACGGCTCCAAAGAGGATGCGGATTTCAAGCGCCCAGAGAAAGTGGCTGCTCTTCCGTCTTGAGACAGGCGACTCCATGGGCTGTCCCGTCGTGTGGCGTGGACTGGTCATCGGATGCGAAGTCTTGGAGCGTACCGAGCGAGAAATTCTTTAGGATCACCGCCGTCATGCTGTCTAGTTGGGATAACTAGGAATTATCGGTGTCGGGCGCGGACCACACGGCGGCACACGACCGTCTGCGGGCGATCGACCACGCTCTCTGTGAGCATGGGCCTGACATTGCGCTCTTCCTGATTTTCGACCGGCCGTCTCGGGTGAGCGAACGCCCAGGACTAGTACGCACCTACTTCGCCGAGCGGTGCGTTTCCGATACCCAACTCGACCAGATGTTGGACACGTTCCGCGCGATCGGAGCGTACGCCGAGCTGCTGGACGGCGAGCGGGGCCTTATCGATGCCCTGGCGACGGGTCACATCGAGCGAGTGGGTCGTCGGCTCAGCGTTGCCTACGACGGAATCGGTTGGGGCGTGGGCAATGACGGGTTCGAGCCCGGCCGAAAGGCACTTGCCCCAGCTGTGGCCGACTCGTATCGCTTGCTCTGCACTGGGTCCGACCCGTATGTCAATGCCCTCGTGCTGCACAAGTTCCACTCCTTCCTCGTTCTGCGAGCCCTCGGGATCAGGGCACCCCGTGTGTGGGGCTACGACACCGAGGTCGGCTGGGTGGGGGAGCGGCCACCGGCCGGTCTCAAGGTCATCGCCAAGTCGACGTACGAGGCGAGGTCGGTGGGGGTCACCCAGGAGTCCGTCTTCGTGGTCGACTCATCCTGCGAGGCGCGCGTCTCAGCTATCGCGGACGACATCGGCCAGGCCGTCACCGTCCAGGAATTCATCGACGGCATGGAGGTGTCCGTGCCCGTGGTGTCATGCCCCGAGCGGCACGTCCTCCCGCCCATGAGGCAGACCCTAGAGAGGGCCCCCGGCGATCCCACGGCCTTCACCACGGTCGAAGACAGCATGCGACGCGACGCGCTGTCCTTTGCTCAGCTAGAAGGGTCCGCGAGCCTGCTCGAAGAGCTGCGGAACGACGCCTCGTGGATCTTCGAGGCCCTCAAGATGAGGGGGGTCGGACGTATCGACTTCCGGGTCGACGGCCGGAACCGCCCCTGGGTGACGGACGTGGCGGTCGAGCCCGGCTGGAGTCCCGCCGGATCGGCCTTCGCGTCGTTCGCGGAGCTGGGAATCGACTACCCGACGTTCCTTCGCATGATCATCGGGATCACGCTGGCGGGGGCGAAAGTTCTCCCGATGGCCGATCCCGTCCGCCCGTGACATCAGTGACCCGGAAAGGACCGAGAGTGTCCACGCGCGAGCGGCCCACAGCGGACGAGGCCTCAGGGCCGGTCGGTCAGGTGACGTTGGTCGGAGCGGGAATCGTGAATCTCCTGACGGCGCTCGAGTTGATCCGGGACGGTCACGAGGTCGCCGTGCTCGAGGCCTCGCCCGACCCTCGTAACGGACTGGAGTCGAACCTCTACGGTTGCACCAGCGGCGGCGCGAACGCTCGCATGTTCACCCTGACCGAGGCCGACAATTACAACGACCGCCGGTTCGGGCCATCCGAGGCGCTGGCGGACCTGCTCGATCGACCCCCATCGGCTCGTGGATGGAGGCTGAACAGAGGGCCGCGGAGCGAGGCTGAGCATCGGTGGGTCAGTCAGTCCGTTGGGCTCCCCAAATGGCTCGTGGAGAGCCACACCGAGGACATCCTCGCAATCAACCGTGAGTCCGGTCGGCGTTGGGACGAACTGCGTCGCGAGGACCCGGGGCTCTTCGAGAGCGTCGCTCTACGCGACGGGATCGTCCGCGTGTACGACGATGCCGAGTACTTCCAGACCCAGGTGAACCGCCAGCGCGCCGTCGGGGCGCTGGAACGCGTGCTGAATCCTGCAGAGTTGTCCGAGTGTCACCCGGCGCTGGCGGAAGCCGAACCGGGCGCGATCGTCGGAGGCATCGAGGTCCGTGGCTTCACGGTGGCCGTCCACGACTTTGTCGCGCGTCTGCTCTCGACCCTGGAACAGCGCGGGGCTCGCCTCGACTTCGACGAACGCGTACATGGCATCGACTGGAAAGACGGCCGGCCCGCGGGGCTCATAACGGAGGAAGGCCTCGTCCAGGCCGATCACTATGTCCTGTCCCCGGGTGCTTACGGCGACGACCTCCTTGCGGGCACCTCATCGCACGGGCAGATTCAAGGAGTCCTCGGCGTCTGGCTCAGCATCCCGAACAACGACCCGCAGCTCGAGCGCTCGTTGAAGGTGTCACGCCGCGGTCATCGGACCGAGGACTCGAACATCACCGTGGCTACCGATCGCGCTGGTCGCCCGGTACTGATAATCGGTGCCGGCTACGGCTGGGTAGGCAGTGACCCCGCCGCGGCCGATCCAGACGAGCTCGAGGTGCTCTTCGAAGCGGCGGAGGACACGGCACGGACGCTGTTCCCTCGGGCCCACGCCGCGGCGGTCGCCGACGGCACGCTCGAAGCCAGCAGGCGTGTCTGCGTGCGACCTTGGACTTCCTCCGGCCTCGGGATCTTCGATCAGGTCGCCGCAGCTGGAAGCGGATGGCTGATCGTCACGGGCGGCCACAACACCGGGGGCTTCGCCCAGGCACCTGCCGTTGCGCGCGCTGTCTGCGATGCGCTGCGGGATCGACGTCATCCGATCCACGAGATGTGCAGCCCAAGCCGCAGCCACGCACTTCTCAATCGCCTATCCGACATCAGCTAGTAGCGCCAAGAGATGCCACGACATTTGCTGGAAATCGCCGACCTGTCGCCCAGCGACATCGATGAGCTGTTCGACATGGCGGACGCAGGCCCCCAGCCGGAGAGCCTGGCGGGAGTGACGTTTATGGCCAGCTTCTTCCAGGAGAGCACCAGGACCAGGCTCGGCTTCATGGGGGCGGCGGCCCGCCAGGGAGCCGCGATAGTCGACATGGGCGATAGCGAAAGGCTTCGCCAGGAGCCCGCCTGGGACCAGCAGCGAGTGCTTGCCGAGGTTGCCGACATTCTCGCCGTTCGGCACTGGGATGCGACGTTCGCGCGCGGGCTTGCGTTGGCCGACAGATGCGCCGTCGTCAACGCCGGCGCTGGACCGATGTCGCACCCCACCCAGGCGTTGATCGACGCTTACACCCTGATCAAGGTCCTCGACGGTGACGTGGCTGGCCGCACCATGCTGTATCTAGGCGACGATCTGCAGCGGACGGGTGCCTCGTTTCGAGAGTTGGCCGCACGGCTTGGGATCCACGTTTATCACTGCCGGGTGTCGGCGGAAGCGACGCCCGAGCAGCACCGACAGGCCGCACGGCAGGTGATCGCCGCGGATATCGTCTACATCCAGTCGTTGAGCAGGACGGACTACTCCACGCCTGGTCTCAATATCGAGCCGTATGGGCCGGCGCTGCCGCCCGAGGTCGTC
Organism: uncultured Solirubrobacterales bacterium; assembly: GCA_963706605.1. GTDB lineage: Bacteria > Actinomycetota > Thermoleophilia > Solirubrobacterales > 70-9 > VRUE01. Next base: position 34,964 of record OY970165.1, on the reverse strand, counting down.
GATTCAATAGTCCGATCGAAGGCTCTCGTCATGCATGCGCTGCCGCGGGGGCCAGAGCTACCGGATGAGCTTTTGCACAGCCCCAAATGCATCGCGATGAAGCAGGTGGAGTTCGGGATGCCCTTGAGAAGCGCCGTGCTTCGATGGCTGATCAACGCTCCCTAACCACGCGGGACCGCCAGCGGATCAGTGCCACCAGTGGATCTCGGGCATTCTGAACCCGCGGCCCAGCTGATCCCATAGGCGACCGAACTCATTTGGCCCAGCCAGGATCAGGCACTCGTCGAACTCCTGCGCCGACAGGCTGCTCTGCCCCTCAATCACATCGGCCAGCAGCTCATGTCGGCGGATGAGGAAACGGCCCTTGACGTAGGGAATGTCCTGCACCACCTGGTCGAGGCTGCTCCACTCTTGCGCCACAGAGGCGGCCGAGTCGCCCACGAAGCGCACCGAGCATCGGTTGGCCCGGATCAGGTAGAGCATGCTCACTTCCGGTTCCTGCCGAATGCTTAGTCGCGCGTCGAGGCGCTCGTAGACCTCCTCCGCGTCACTGTGCAAACCAGCCAGGGCGAGATAGACGGCAAGGGCGTTCTCCGCGTAAAACGGATCGCCGGCGACCAGATGCTCATCGATGACTTCGCGCTGGCGTCGAACTGCAGACGCGGCGTCCACTTCCCCCAGTCGGAACCTAACCTGCAGTTCGTTCGTCAGTGGATAGTCGAGCCGGGGGAACGTCCCCGGAGGGTAGCTCTCCACCAGTTGGTTCAGCTCGACATAGAGGCCGCGAGCCTCCTCGTATTTGGCGTTAGTAAGGAGGCTTGCCCCGTTGTTCACCAAGCAGCGGTAGTACTCCATCGGCCGCCGGGCGAGCGACTGGCCCGCCTGCGGACGGAAGTGCTGGCTGGCCTCGGCGATTTTAATCAGGCCGACGTCGGGCTCGTAGAGGCTCTCGGCGCAGCGATCCAGAATGTACATAGCGTCCTCTGACCCCATGTCGAAGCTGACGCTGTCCGAGAGAACCTGCCTGATCCGGACCTCCAGCATCCGTCCCGGCGTCTTATCACTTTCTAGCGCCAACCCGAACAGCATCTGTTGCATCAGGCGCACGCCCAGCTCCGGCTCCTCCCGAGCGTAGTCTGCCCAGGGTTCGAGGAGCGCGATGCCTTCTTTGCGATCCCGAGAACTGCGCGTGGTCATCAGACAGGCCGCCCGGAGATAGTCCGCCTCCACCCGCAGGCGCTTGTCCAGCCCATGCCGCAGCGTCGCCAGCGTGGCCAGGCATTCTTCGAACCGGGACTGATGGAGCTGTTCGAGCGCTTTCTCGAAGGTCTCTACGACCGGAACTAGATCCGCATCGTCGATGACTTCGACGACCGCCGATGGAAGCTCGCGCCAGTTCAGTCCCTCGCGCTGTTTCTGAAGGGCGGCCTGAACGCCGAACACAGCCGCCCCCTCGTAACGCTCCGCCTTCACTGAGTTGAGACAGCGAAGCTCGTACTCTCCCGGCCTGAGGTTCCGCAGGCAGTCGTCCAGTTTTTCGTGGATGGTGACCTGGTCGAGGACACCCGCACGCAGGAAGTGGCGGCGGTAGAGATCGTGGACGAATCGGCCGACGTTGTCCGAGAGTTCCACTATGCGCTCGTCGCGGCAGTAGCGCAGCAGCTCGCCCAGATCGGTGCTGTCGTCTTCCAGAGCGCAACTCAGCGTGTCGCGCCGAAACGTCAGGCCCAGCAGTGCGGCAACCTGAAGCATCGCCACCGCGGGCTTGCCCTTATCCCCGAGTGACCGAACGCGCTCAACCAACAGGTTCCGGATGAACGCATCGGAATCGGCCGCGGCAATAAGCGTGTCCGTGTCGCCCTCTGCGATTCGCGCGGCACACCGCGCCGCAAGCGCCAAATGCCCGCCGGACAAGGCGTGCACAGCGTCGACGATGTCGTCGCTTGCGATCGGCCCGGACCCGAGCGCTTCGAGCACCTCGCCGAAGGCGTCACGCTGCACTCGTTGCAGGGAGATCGCACGATTCGGCCCCGACGAGAGGAAAGCCTCGTGGGCGTCGGGGTGCTCTATCTGCTGGTAAGGCGGTGGCGTTTGAACCGCCAAGACCCGCATCTCGTCGAGGAACGGAAAGGCAGAGCGCATTCGGGGGTCGCGCAACCGAGCGAGCAGCGCGAGCGATTGACCATCCCACCAATGGAGGTTGTCCGCAATGAAGAGGATCGGCTTCCGCCGACTCAGCCGCTCGAGCTCGTACAAGATGTCCTGTTCATCGTTCGCGAGCGGGATCGCCTTGCCGCGCCGCGTGCCCTGAACCGCCTTGGCCAGCAATTCAACCGTAGCGGTGATCAGCCCGGCCGTGCCGATGAGCATCTCGCCGGCCCTGCTGGCGCCGGCCAGGCTCGGCAGAAGTTCTTTCCACCCGGTGGCCGTTCCTGACATCGCCCAGAGGAAGGGGTGGAGCGCTGCATCGCCGTGAAGGAAATCCCCCTGAGCGGCGATGGTGGCGCCACCACCCGACTCCCAGATGACGCCGATCCCTCTGGCCAAGGACGACTTTCCCACCCCCGGGGGGCCCTCTAGGACGACGATGTCATTGCTGGCAGCGAGTGCCTCGGCCACGGACAGCGCAACGCTGTCGTAGCCGAGGGACGCCCAAAGGTCCGACACCGATAATTCCTAGTTATCGCGCCTGAACGAACCTCCCGAGGACATCGGCGTCCGTGACAACGCGGTGGAGGGCGTGGTCGGAGACGTGGGTGTAGATCTCCGTGGTGCTGAGACTGGCGTGGCCGAGAAGGCGTTGGATGTAGCGGATGTCGACGCCGGCCTCGATCAGCTGTGTTGCGGCGGTATGACGCAGCATGTGAGGCGTGACGCGGGTCTCAAGGCCGGCGGCGCGGGCCGCCTTGGCGAGCCGTGATCTCATCGCAGGAGGGGTGAGGGGCTCGAAGCGAAGGTTGAAGAGGAGCCGGGAATGCTCGACGCCTAGCGAGGAGCGCGCTTCGATGTAGGCGCTCGTGAGTCCGGCAATCCAGTCATTCGGGAGGAAGACCTGTCGTTCGCGGCGCCCCTTTCCCACCAGCCGTAACGTTCTGCCGGGAAGGTTGATGTCCTGGTACCTGATGCTCACGCTCTCGTTGACCCGCACGCCGGTGGCGACCATCAGCGCTACTGCGAGAAGAGTTGTCGACTCATGGGGTCTCTTTTCGACTGACCGGTTGTCGGGCAGCCTGCCGGCGTCCACATGTGCCGCGCGAGCGAGGAACTCGATCAGTCGGTCGAGTTCGTGGGCCGCGAGGATTCGCGGCAGCGTGCGGGATCTGCCCAGGGCGAGGCTCGCGCCGTTCCAGGGATCTGCGACAAGGAGACCTTGGGAGAGCAGCCAGCAACAAAAGCCACGCAGTGCTGCAGCTCGCCTTCTCAGTGAAGCGGGGGCGAGGGACGCAGCCTTCTGCTGCTCGATGAAGGAGATCACGCTGTCTTGATCGATCTCCCGTACCTCGAAATCGGCTCCCATGTATCGCTCAAAGCTGGTGAGATCGCCGCCGTAGGCGCGAATAGTGTGCGGAGACAGGTCTCGGGTTGCGAGCAGCCAGCGGATGTACCGGGTTCGGGCTTGGTCGATCTGCATTGATTCGGGTTCCGGCGACAGGAACCGGAGCGTTTATCTCGACCCAAGCAGCATCGACCTCAATCTACGGGACAACTTCTGCGTTTCAGGCCGCTAGCCAAGTGCCCTACGTCGTGCCCTAGAATCTTCTTTCATGCGCAAGACCAGTATTTACCTCGATGACGAGCAGGCGGATCGCCTCGCCCGTCTGGCCCGCGCGGAGGGCCGACCCCAAGCGGAGATCGTCCGGGAGGCAATCTCTTGCTACCGGCCCGCTCCCCAGCGGGATCGGAACTTTGCTCTCGCCGGCAACTTCGAGCGCATCGACTCCGATGCTCGCCCAATCTCGGAGATCCCCGGGGATGAGTTGATGCGCGGCTTCGGCGAGTGACGCTCATTCTCGACGCGGCGCCGCTGGTGGCGTTGGCCGACGCCAAGGAGCCTCAGCTCGAGGCACTGCTGAGGATTCGTGACGAGGAGGAGGGTCAGCTTGTCCTGCCGGCACCGGTCGCGGCCGAGGTCGACTACCTGCTGGGCGTCCGTTTTGGCGAAGCGGCCCGCCGCGCCTTCCTCAGCGATCTGGCCGCCCGCCGCTATGACGTCGCGTGCCTGGAAGCCGATGACTACCGTGCGGTTTCCGAACTCGACATCCGTTACTCCGATCTCGGCCTCGGTCTCGCCGATTGCTCGATTGCGGTTCTCGCGGAGCGCTACGAAACCCGACGTCTGCTCAGTTTCGATGAGCGGCATTTCCGGGCCGTTGTGCCGCTTCAAGGTGGGTCATTCGAGTTGCTGCCAGCGGATTCCTAGCCGGAATTGTCGCCGCAGGCACCGTCGCAAGGCGCGCCGAATCGCCGTATTCGAACCGGCCATGGCGATTTCGGGCACTCCTGGCCGGAAGTGCCCGAAACGCTGCATATCGGCGCCTATCCACGCATATTTGGACGAAATGGATGTGGCTTAGCCAATCACAAAAGCCCTGCAAATCATGCTGATTGAGGGAAATAGTTCGTCGATGACCCACCTAATTGCCATGCAGAAGGTCGAGGGTTCGAATCCCTTCAGCCGCTTTTTCGAGAATGTCCTGCACGTGGGCGGGTTGGTTTCGGCGCGGGTCGTCGAAACAAGATCGAACCATCCCCGCATATCGCCTCCATTTTGGGCACTAGTGCGAATTAGTGCCTGGAACCGCCCGGATGCGTGGCGATTGACCCTGCACTGCTGGATAGAGGGGGCAACGTAAGATCGCCGCCGATGTCGATCACCGACTCACAGCGCTACCGCGAGGCGATCCTGATGGCGGCGGTCGCAGACGAAGGGCTAGAGGAACTGATCTTGCGTCTAGTCGAAGATGACTACCCCGAGGCCTACCTGACTGGCTCTGGGCAGGACGCTGGCGTCGACGTTCTTTCGGACCTCGGCGACCCACCCGAGCGTGGCTGGCAGGCAAAGAACCATTTCGACACGAGCATCGATTGGGGCAAGTGCCGGAAGTCGCTGGCCTCAGCGATGGCGGGCCCAAAGCCGCCCCATTACACCTTCGTCTTCCCGCGCAAGTTGAAAAAGGGCGAGCTGAAGCACTGGCTCGATGAGTTCCGCCCGACCGAGCTTGCCAAGTACAAGGCGCTGTCGAAGCTCGACTTCGAAGACGACCTCGCTCTACAGCTGAAGGATCACCCCGAGATCGTCGACGAGATGAGTGGCGGGGCACTCTCTGAGTACATGGCGCCGCTGATCAAGGCCATGACGAAAACGGGTGATAATCCCTTGGCTCCGAGACCACAGCCGAAACCCGCGGCGGCTGCGGCGCCGGAGCTCGGCGCCGAGATGGCGGAGAAGGCAAGGGAGCTCGGAAGACACGACGGCCGCTTTGCCTACGGTGTGGGCGGCCGTGAGGCAGGCAAAGCAGACGCAGAGATCCCTGACCGGGTCGCACGCTTCGCGATGAGCCACCGGAGTGGCGAGCTACCGAGCTACTCGCTGGTGATGCGCGAGGAGGGCTCGGTAATCGAGATCTCCGCCCGGCCGCGCGACGGTGTCGAGGTCGAGGCACCCGAGATCTGGTTCGCGCCAAACGATGAGGGCATGCAGGCGCGCATGGAGGCCCGCAACAGCCTCGCCAAGGGCAGCCCGATCGAGCTCTCCGGCGAGGCGGTCGGAGTGAAGCCTGCCGAGCTGCCCGAACACTTCGCTGAGCGCCTCGACGCCGACGGCATACTGCGCAATGGCACCGTCGGCCTCGGTCTCTCGGAGCTGGTGCCGCTCCAGGTCACTCTCGCAGTCGATGGCGAGCAGCTGCGACAGGTCTTCGCTCTTTATCGGGTGCCACCCCTTCGGGATGGCTCGATCGCCTACGGCGGTATCCTCGGGGGTTGCGCGATTTTCCTCGACATCGACCCCGTAGAAGGTGCCGATTTCGGTCCGGGCGTGCAGGCCGATGAACTGAACCTGAGCCTGACCCTGGCGGTGGCCGGTGAGACCGGCGCCGAGGCGATCCGTGGCCTGGGCTTCGCGCGGGCCTTCACGCAGGCCGGGCGACTGCACTTCGACGCCCCCGACCTCTTGCCTAAAGAGGGTTTGGAGATTGGTCGGGGCGATGGCAGGGCCGAAAACGAGGAGACCTGGGAAGCGGCGGCGGTCGTGGCGGCGGCGCTCGACGCACTGGAAAAGCGAGACGGCAAGCGACGGGTGATGCCTGAAAGCGTCTCATTGCGGGACAGGATGGCGGCGCAGATGGTCTTCCAAGTACTGAGCGACGGTGGAATCGAGGCAAAGACGGAAGGCGAGTTTGAACTCCCAGTCCCCATCGCGGCGGTTGATGGCAAGGAGCCGAGTGAGCTCCTGAAGCTGCGGGTCGAACTGCCACCGATCGCCGGGATGAAGACGGGGGCCTTCGCAACCGAGGAACTAAAGGACATTGAAGTCCTTGAGACGATCAATGGCAAAGGCGAGATGGCGCGGCTGCGCTGCCGGAGCGCTGCAGGCGGCGGACGGATCGTGCTGAGGCTGGAGTGACCCTGAACGGGAAGGCTAGTCCCGAAAGTCCGGACTCTCTCAGAGAAGCTTCAGAAACTTAGCGCGATCCAAACCGGAGGCACTGACGATCTGGTTGAGCGTGCCCTTGGCCAAGTCGCGACCGTGCATCGGGACGACTACTCGGTGGGAGTGATCGGGATGTCGGAAGACGTGGTGGCTTCCCTTGACCCGATCGAGCTTCCAGCCGCAGCGCTCCAGTGCTCGGATCGCCTGGCGCGGGGAGACGCCCGGGAGCCGCGGCGTCACGCGGCGACGGTGACTCGCTCGATCTCGACCGGTCCCGGGATTGGATCGCCGTGCGCGACGAGCGATTCGATGTAGACCTCGATCGCCTCGCGGATCATCGACAGGGCCTCCTCGCGGGTCTCGCCCTGGCTCGTGCAGCCGGGAAGGGCGGGGACGGCCACGCTAAATCCACCCTCGGCCTCGGGCGTCAGCACGACCTCGTACTCGCGGGGAGTGGACATCGGTTCAGCTTACCCGCCCTGAGGCGGATATTGATGGCCGTCCTGCGGAGCGCGGTCGCCGGTGCCGGGAGAATGGAACCGGCACGTCGAGTTTCGGGCACTTCTGCGCCGAAGTTCCCAAATCGCCGCATATCGGCGCACATTTATGCGTATTCGTGCGGGATGTGCTCAGTTTCATCAATTATGAAAGCCCTGCAAATCGGCCTTATTGAGCCCAGGAGATCGCGGATGACCTGCCTAATTGCCATGCAGAAGGTCGAGGGTTCGAATCCCTTCAGCCGCTTTTCCCTGCAAATCAGCGCCTTCCATCACGAGATGAATCTCTCGGATGGAGAGTTTTCGACCGCGTCCTGGGCACTTAAGGCCCGAACCACATGCGCGTTTTTCGCCGTTTTTTAGCACTGGTGCCCAAAAACGGGCGATTGACAGGCTCGGCAGTCTATGTCGATGGAGCGTTTTCGTCCCACGCAGTAGGTCAAAGGTTCGAATTCCCCGGTCTCTATTCAGCGGGTAGGCCCTATTAGGCCGCTCTACGTAAGGCAGGGCTCGCTTCAAGGGCTGCCGCGATGCCGACCGACTAGAGATCTCGGTGGCGCCCCACCCCGCAGCGGCGAGGCTTCCGTGACTCGGCAAGGTCGAGCCGGTTCTCCAAGCGCTCGAGGAGTTCATCGCGGGGCTTTCACCCCCTGGCGGGCCTCAAAGGTTTCCCAAAGGTCACGCCGGTACAGTTTTTCTGCAATGAGTTCCACGCTTCAATTCGACGAGGAGGAATCACGACGGATCGAGGCGATCTACAGCACGCCCGATGTCGTCGCCCAGCGCCAGGCGGTGCGCGATGCGCTCGAGGTCAAGCCGGGCGAGCGGGTGCTCGACATCGGGGTGGGCCCGGGCTTCCTCGCAGCCGAGCTGGCCGCCAGCGCCGCACCGAACGGCGCTGTCTTGGGCACCGACATCAGCGAGGCCATGCTGGCGATCGCCGCGGCTCGTCTTGGCTCGACAGGTGATGGCGAGCTGCGCTTCGAACACGCCGACGCGTGTGCGCTGCCCTGCGCAGATAAGAGCTTTGACGCCGTCGTCTCCACCCAGGTCTACGAGTACGTGGAGGACATCGCGGCGGCGCTTTCGGAGCTTGCCCGTGTGTTGCGTCCGGGGGGCCGCGCGCTGGTGCTCGACACCGACTGGGATTCGATCGTCTGGCACTGCGGCGATCCCTCGCGCATGGGGCGCGTACTGGACGCGTGGGGCGAGCATCTGATCAATCCGCACCTGCCACGCATGCTGATCGGCCTGCTGGAGGAGGCAGGCTTGACGCTCGAGCTGTGCCGGGTCGTACCGATCCTCAACCTGCGCAGCAACCACAACACCTACAGTGAGGGGATGGCCGAGCTGATCGCCGACTACGTCCCCGGCCGGCAAGGGCTCACCGAAGCCGACGCCATTGCGTGGAGGGAGGACCTGGACCGCCTCTCCCGCAGCGGCGATTACTTCTTCAGCCTCAACCGCTACCTCTTTCTGGCCACGAAGCGCTGAGCATCGTGTTGCCGCCGCCTCAACGTCGAAGGCCGCGCAGGGAGCGACGGCGGCGGTGATCCTCCGAGGCGTCGGGGATCCGCGTTCGCGCCGGCTTGCACACCGGCGAGTGCGAGACGCGATGGCGTTGACCCTCAGCCGTCGCCGGATTAGCATCGCGTTGATCCCGAAGGTTCAACTTGAAGGGTGTGGCCAATGAGTGACAGCATTTCCGAGCTTGCCGTGACCTACAACCAAGCATGGGCGAACCACGATCCAGACGCGATCGTTGCCCTACACACCGAGGATGCCGTGTTTCATCTGCACGACGTCATGGAGCCTTGGGTCGGCCGCGAGGCAATCCGGGCCGCTATCGCCGGCCAATTCGCCGACTCGCCAGACCTCGGCTTCGAGCCGGTGCGCGTATATCTGGGAGACGATCACTTCGTCGCCGAGTACGTGATGACCGGCACCCGCGACGGCAAATCCTTCGCCTGCGACGGAACCGACGTATTCACCGTCAGCGATGGCCTCGTCGCACGCAAGGACTCATATGTGGATTGGGTCACCTACCAGCAGCAGACGGGTGTCGATGTGGCCGCTGCGAGAGAGTCTGCTTAAGAACCGGGTCCATTTTGACCTGAGCAGCGCATACCGAGAGCATTAAGACGCGTCGGGAATCCGCTTCCCAAAGCGTTGAGCATCGAGTTTCTCGATTCGGCGCCACGTACGCTCAAGTTTCGCTTTGTCCCTCCCTCTCCGCCGTCGACCCATCGCGCCACTGCCGGCATCGCCCGCGTCGGCGGCCTACACCTAGAGGAAGACGAATGGATCAGCCCTGACGGACGGCGCACAGCGATCGCCGAGGCAGTGCTGTGGGCGCTCCTGCGAATCGCAACAGGTTCGGAGTAGGCGCAGAGCGGGTCCCCTCAAATGACCTCTGGGGTCACGAATGTTTGGCAGGGCTGCGCGATGTATCTCGCCCGGTAAGTTGTGGGGCTCCTCGCAGGGACCGCAGCCGGAATCAAGGCCCTCGGTGGGTCGCATTTCTTCTGAGCGAGACATCCTCCGCGAGCTTGATCGTAGCCTCGGGTTTCAAGGCTCTTTAGTGAATGCGAGAAGATGGCGCGCATGGACGGGGTGGCGATCGTCGTTTTCAGCGACTTGGTGGACTCGACCGCCCTGCTTGCGAGGTTGGGAGACGATCGCATGGAGCGGGTGCGCCGCGTTCATGTCGAAGATGTCGCCCGCGAGGTTAAGGGTGGTGGCGGGCGCGTGGTGAAGACTCTCGGCGACGGCACGATGGCGACCTTCGAAAGCGCGCTCGGGGCGCTGAGGGCTGCCGCTGGAATCCAGGCAGCGGTCGAGCGGCTCGACAGCGCCCAGGGCGAGATCGGAATCGCCGCTCGAGTGGGGGTCGCGGCCGGGGAGCCGATTGCCGACGGGGACGACCTACACGGGATGACGGTGGTGATCGCGAGCCGGCTCTGCTCCGCGGCAGGCAGCGGCGAGGTGTTGGTCCAAGGAGTCGTGGAGTCACTGGTCGCCTCGCGCGATGGACTCGCGCTCGAAGCCGCGAGCGAGTACGAGCTGAAGGGGGTTCCGGACCCAGTTCGGGCTTCGAGGCTGGCTTGGAGAGAGCTCGCGGGGAGTACGGAAGCGGCTTCGGGGTTCGACATGAAGCAGACCCCGGCCCTCGGCAAAGGCACATCGATGGGCGATGAGGTGTTGTGCATCGGTCTCCTCGGCGCGTTCTCCATCAGCGTCGGCGACAGCGTCATCGCCGACGACGCCTGGCGACTGCGCAAGGCGAAGACGCTGATCAAGCTGCTCGCCCTCGCTCCCGAGCGCCGCCTCCACGTCGACCAGGCCGCCGAGCTGCTGTGGGCGGGGCGGGACCCGGACTCCGCCCGCAACAACCTCCATCAGGCGATCTTCGCGGCCCGACGTGCGCTTGACTCGATCGGGCTGGACGGCGGCCGCTACCTGGAGCTGCGCGAAGAACTGATTCTGCTCAGCCCCGAGGATCCGGTCCGGATCGACGCGGTCGCCTTCGAAGAGCTCGCCGCGGCGGCGCGCGAGCAGGGCGAGCCTGGCACCTACCGCTCGGCGCTCGAGGACTTCGACGCCGAGCTGCTGCCGGCTGACCGCTACGAGGACTGGAGCCGGGAGCGGCGCGACTCGCTCGAAGAGCTCCGCCTCGCCCTGGAGGCTGAGCTGGCGGAGTTGGAGGAGCGCGACGAGCCTGAAGCGGCGGCTGGCCGCGGGCCCAAGCTGCCGTCACAGCTGACCAGCTTCATCGGCCGCGAGCGCGAGCTGGCAGAGGCCGCCGCGCTGCTGCGCGATGCGAGGCTCCTCACCTTGACCGGGGCCGGCGGCTGCGGCAAGACCAGGCTGGCGCTGCAGCTTGCCGGGCAGCAGGGGGAGGATTTCTCCGACGGAGTCTGGCTGGTCGAGCTGGCGGCGCTCGGCGAGCCCGAGTTGGTCGGTCCCGCGGTCGCCCAGGCCCTGGACACCCGGCTCGCCTCCGATCGGGCGCCGGAGGTCGCCCTCGCCACTCACATCGGGGATCGCCGGCAGCTACTCCTGCTCGACAACTGCGAGCACCTGGTCGAGCCGATCGCCCACCTCGCCGAGGCCCTACTCAGCCGCTGCCCGAACCTGACCGTGCTTGCGACCAGCCGCGAGCCGCTCCGCATCCCTGGCGAGGCCACCTGGCGCGTCCCCTCGCTCTCCCTCCCCAGGCTGGTCCCCGGAGCGCCCGCGGAGGAGTCCCTGGCGGCTGAGTCGGTACGGCTGTTCGCCACCCGGGCCGCGCAGGCCGCCCCCGGATTTGAGCTCGGCGCTGACAACGCGGACGCCGTCGCCTCCCTTTGCCACCGTCTCGACGGGATGCCGCTGGCGATCGAGCTGGCGGCGGCCCAAGCGGCCGTTCTCACTCCGGCTCAGATCGTCGAGCGCCTCGACGACTCGCTGGACCTGCTCTCGGCTGGGGCCCGCACGGCGATGACCCGACAGCAGACGCTGCGGGCGACGCTCGCCTGGAGCTTTGACCTGCTCGACGCCTCCGAGCAGGTGCTGCTGCGCCGGCTCGCAGTGTTCGCCGGCGCCTTTGGGCTGGAGGCGGCGGAGGACGTCTGTGCCGAGGACCCGTTGCGGCGCAGCGAGGTCGCTGCCCTGCTGGGCAGGCTGATCGACAAGTCGCTGGTCCAGGTCGAAGGGGGATCCGGCGACCGTCGCTACCGGCTGCTGGAGACCGTGCGCCAGTACGCGGTCGAGCGTCTCGAGGAGGCTGGGGAACGGTCCGCCCTAGAGCGGTGCCATTGCGACTGGTACGTCGAGCTGGCCGAGAGCGACCCGACGCCGGCCGGCGAGCTGCCGGCCCGGATCACGCTGCGGGGCCTCGATCGGGAGCGGGACAACCTGCGCGCCGCCTTGGCCTCGGCGCTGGCCGCCGATCCTCAAGCGGCGCTGCGTCTTGCTGTCGCCCTCTGGCGTTTCTGGCTGATGTGCGGCTACCTCGCCGAGGGGTATCGCTGGCTCACCGCTGCCCTGGCCGCGGCGCCCGAGCCCACGGCGGTGCGCGCCCGCGCCCTGCTCGCCGCCTGCGTAATCGGGCTGCGCCGCGGCGTCCACGGGCGGATCCACGAGTTCGCGAGCGAGAGCGTTGCGATCTTCCGCGAGCTCGAGGACCGGGCCGGGATGTTCGACGCGGTCGAGGTCTCGGCGGCTTACCGGACGATCGTCAGTCCCGCGCAGGACGTCGAGCGCCTCGTGCGCGAACACGAGGCGCTGGTCGCCGACGACCTGCCGGCCGAGCGGCCGCCGATGTGGGCGGCCCACACGCGCGGCATCGCCGCCTGGTTCCGGCGCGAATACGGCCCCGCACGGGAGCAGCTGGAAGCCGCGCTGGGGCACGCCGGCGCTCTGGCCGCCGAGCCGCGCCCGGCGCTCTGGCCGCTCAGCTACGGGTTCGTCTCGGTCGAGCCCGAGACCGGCTACCCGCTCTTCCTACACGAGGACACCACGATCGTCGCCCGCCGCGTGGGCGGCGCCGCGGCCGCCGCCCACATCCTCGTCAACCTCGCCGCGGTGGATCGCGCCGAGGCCGACTTCGCCCACGCGGAGGAGCTGATCGAGGAGAGCCTCGCCCGCTTCGAGCAGCTCGGCGACCAGCAGGGCGAGGCCTTTGCGCTCAACGCCTTTGGCAACCTGGCCCGCTCCGGCGGCGACTTTGAACGAGGCCGGTCGCTGCTCGAGCGCAGCCTCGCCCTGCGGCAGGAAATCGGCGACCGCCGCGGCGCCGGAATCACCCTCAGCTGCCTGGCGATGCTCCTGGCCCGCTCCGGCGACGCGGACGGCGCCCGCATCTCAGCCGGGCAGAGCCGGACCTGGTTCGCCGAAAACGACGACCTGATCGGCCTCGGCGCCGCCGAGCTGAGCCTGGCGAACGTGGCGCTCTGCGCCGGCGATCGCGCCGATGTCCGGGCTCACCTCGAGGCCGCCGTCTCGGTCTTCAGAGGGATCGGGACGACCCACCAGGGGGGGTGGGCGCTGGCAGTGCTGGCGGCGATCTGCGCGGAGGACGGCGAGGCGGCGATGGGGCGCCGCTGGCTGGACCGGGCGAGCCGGCACTTCGAGCTGCTCGAGTGCGACGCCGGCATCGCATACTGCCGGAATCTGGAGGCTAAGGCGCTGCAAAGTGGGTGCTAAGAGGCGGCCCCTAGCCTCGCTGTGCGGTCGTCGGTAGAGACGCAGAAATCCCAACTGAGAAGGAGCGGTCATGGCAGCGCAAAAAGTGCTTGGTGCGGCAACGCTGAAGGAGTTCGAGGACGGGCTGCACGGCGAGATGGTCAAGCCTGGCGATGGCGCCTACGACGAGGCGCGGGCGATCTGGAACGGCGTCCACGACGCCCGCCCGGCGGTGATCGCCCGCTGCGCCGACGCCGCCGACGTGCGCCATGCGGTCGGCTTCGCCCGCAGCGAGGGGCTCGACGTCGCCGTGCGCGGCGGCAGCCACAGCATCCCCGGTTTCTCGACCTGCGACGACGGCATCGTCATCGACCTCTCCCCGATGAAGGGCATCGAGATCGATGTGGACGCCGCCACCGTCCGCGCCGAGGGGGGTGTCATCTGGGGGGAGCTCGACGCCGCCACCCAGGAGCACGGCCTGGCCACCACCGGCGGACTGGTCTCGACCACCGGCGTCGCCGGCTTCACCCTGGGCGGAGGGATCGGCTGGCTGATGCGCAAGTACGGCCTCGCCTGCGACAACCTGCGCTCGGCCGAGGTGGTCACCGCCGACGGCCAGATCCTCACCGCGAGCGCGACCGAGAACGCCGACCTCCTCTGGGGCCTGCGCGGGGGAGGGGGCAACTTCGGCGTCGTCACCTCCTTCGAGTTCGACCTGCACAAGGTCGGCCCGACCGTGGCCGCCGGCCCGGTCTTCTACCCGGGTGATCGGGCGGAGGAGATCCTTCGCTTCTACCGCGAGTTCGTGAAGACCGTCCCCGACGAGCTGACGACGTTCGCTGGCCTGCTGACCGCGCCGCCCGCACCGTTCCTGCCCGAGGAGTGGCACGGCAAGAAGCTGGTCGCCCTGGTCGGCTGCTACGCCGGCGACCCCGACGAGGGAATGAAGGCGCTGCAGCCGTTCCGCGATCTGGGCGACCCGGTCGCCGACCTGGTCGGCCCGATGCCCTACGTCCAGATGCAGAGTCTGCTCGACGACATCTACCCGCGCGGGACCAAGGCCTACATGAAGGCCGGCTACATGCGGGATCTGGACGACAAGGCGATCGAGACCCTGGTCCGCTACCACCAGGACGCGACCTCGCCGGCATCGGAGATCCACGTCCACCACTTCGGGGGCGCGGTGGCCCGCGCCGATGCCGAGGAGACCGCCTACGGGGAGCGCCAGGCGCCCTACGTGCTCAACATCATCGCCATGTCGCACGAGCCGGGCGGGCTGGACACCCACATCGACTGGGCGCACCGGCTGTACGCCGACATCGAGCCCTCGCTGACCGGCGGCGCCTACATCAACTTCCTCTCCGCCGAGGGGGAGGATCGTGTGCGAGCCGCCTACGGGGCGGAGAAGTTCGACCGGCTGCGGGCGCTGAAGGATCGCTACGACCCGACCAACCTGTTCCACCTGAACCAGAACATCCCGCCGTCGTGAGGCGGGGTGTGAGGGCCAAAACCTCTCTCGCGCTATGACGGAGGCAATCGTGTGCGGTGCCGGAACGGCTGGGCTCGCGTCGGCTGCCGCGCTTAGAGCAGCAGGCGTCAAGGTGGTTGTGCTGGAGCGGACCGACCGGGTTGGCGCCAGCTGGCGGACACGCTACGACGACCTACGGCTCAACACGCCGGGCTGGATGTCGACGCAGCCCGGCTATCGCGCCAGCCGCCGCCGCTACGGCGAGTACCCGACCAGGGACGCGTGGATCCGCTACCTCGAGGACTACGCGGCCCATCATCGCATCGACGTTCGTTTCGGCACGCAGGTGCGGCGACTGGAGCCCGCCGAGGAGGAGTGGCGGCTAGAGACCGACGGCGAGGGTCTGCGGGCGCGCTTCGTAGTTATCGCGACGGGCTTTGACCATGACCCCGAGCTGCCCGACTGGCCGAGTCGCGACAGCTTCAACGGCGGGCTCATCTATTCCAGTGCCTACCGAAACCCCGAGCCCTACCGCGGCCGCGACGTTCTCGTCGTCGGGCCGGGGACCACCGGCTCGGAGGTCGCGACGCTGCTCGCGCGGGGCGGCGCCGGGAGGGTGCGCGTGGCCTGCCGGACCCCGCCGAACCTGACGGTTCGCAAGATCATGGGCGCCTCGGTCAACATCCACGGCCTGGTGCTCGAGCGCCTGCCGCTGCGCGCCGCTGATCAGGTTGGCTGGCTGTCGGAGCGCAGGCTCTTCGGCAAGCTCGACCGCTACGGGCTTCCGCGCTCGCCGATCGGAATCGCGACGCAAAGCCGCCGGCAACAAGCGCCGGCCTACGACAGCGGGTTCGTCGGTCTTCTCAAGTCAGGCCGGATCGAGATCGTCGCCGCTGTCGAGGGCTTCGATGGCGAGGACGTGCTGCTCGCCGACGGCACACGGATTCAACCGCAAGCGGTCATAGCGGCAACGGGCTATGGACGTGGGTTGCGGCCGTTGATCGGTCACCTCGGGGTGCTCGACGAGGATGGCAAGCCGCTCGTCGGCGGCGGTAGCGAGCACCCCTCTGCAAGGGGACTGTTCTTCAACGGCTACAGGTCAAATCTCAGCGGACAGTTGCGGCTGATGCGTCTGGACGCACGGGCTATCGCACGAGCAGTCAAGAAGCAGAGGCCATAGGCCGCCGCTGCCGGTAGTGCACTCCGTCAGGCACAGGGAAAATCAAACCGCCACCTCGAGTTTCGGGCACTCCTGCGCCGGAGTTCCCAAATCGCTGCATATCGGCGCATATCCACACGTATTCCTGATCGCGGTCGTCCGTCGCGCCACTACGAAACCCCTGCAAGCCGCTACATTCGCGGCGCGCGGCTCTCGGAGATCTTCCTAATTGCCATGCAGAAGGTCGTGGGTTCGAATCCCATCAGCCGCTTCGCACGAGATCTCGCTCTAGGGCGGGATTTCGTCGCTTATGGAGGCGCAAAGGAGAAATGGAACCATCCCCTCATATCGCCTCCATTTTGGGCACTAGTTGTAGTTCCTAAGCACGTTGTTCATCCGGGTCTCCTTGGAGGCTGGAGGTGTCGAAGCCACCAGCACCAAGGAGATAACCGGATGAAGATTCACGCTAACGCGCCTCTCGGCCCGAAGGGGAGGGCGACCATGGTCAGGCGGGTTCTCGAGGAGGGGATCGCGCTCACGGAGGCGGCCGAGGCCGCCGGAGTGAGCGCGAGGACCGCTCGCAAGTGGGTGGGGCGCTATCGCGCCGACGGAGAGGCCGGCTTGGTGGATCGCAGCTCGGCGCCCAGGCGAGTCCACAACACAACACCGCCCGAGCGGGTGGAGGCGATCGCTGCTCTGCGGCGACTGCGGATGACGGGACCCGAGATCGCCGAGACCCTGGAGATGGCGACCTCGACCGTCTCGGCGGTGCTCAAGCGAATCGGCCTGGGCAAGCTCAGCCGCTTGGACGCCGAGGAGCCGATCCGCCGATACGAGAGACGCCGGGCGGGCGAGCTGATCCACATCGACGTCAAGAAGCTCGGCCGGATCGGCCCCCACGGAGCCGGTCACCGCGTGCTCGGCCGCAGCTGGGCAAAGAGGGCGGCTACTCAAGCCGATGCAGCCGGTGTGCGACGCCTGCAGACCGGTTGGGACCGGGTTCACGTCTGCGTCGATGACGCCACCCGCCTGGCCTATGCCGAGGTGCTTCCCGACGAGAAGGCGAAGACCGTCATCGGCTTTCTGAGGCGAGCGGTCGCCTTCTACCGCTCCCACGGGATCGCGGTCGAGGGGCTGATGACCGACAACGGCCCCGCCTACTGCTCCGCCGCCCATTCCCTCGCCTGCAGGGCAATGGGCATCAAGCACATTCGCACCCGGGCCTACCGGCCCCAGACCAACGGGAAGGCCGAGCGCTTCATCCGCACGATGCTCAGAGAGTGGGCCTACGCCGCCGTCTACGGCTCCTCGTCCGAGAGGGCCGCGGCCCTCTCGGGTTGGATCGAGCGCTACAACTACCGGCGACGACACGGCGCCCTCGGCCACCGGCCGCCGATTCAGCGGCTACGGGAGCTCGCTGGGAACAACGTGGCTGGCATCTACAACTAGTTCCCAAAATGACGCCGATGCGCGGGGATTAGCGGCGTTTCCGCCCGATTCCGCCTCGCTTTGCGCCAGCGGCGGAGCTACGGTCGCCGCGCCGACATAAGCAAAGTGCCCCGGCGGCGGTGGAACGCCTCGGGGCCGGCACCGAAGCCGAGACTTCGATGCAAGAAGAACGGTACTCGCCGTTGCCCCACCAGGGCGGCATTTGAGACCGGCTTCGGTGCCCTACCGAGAGGAGGGGCGCCGTGCCCGCCACCACGATCACCATCACCAGCGACCAGCGCGACGGGCTGTACGAACTGGTCCGCAATCACTTGGGGTCGGCAGGCGACCTCGTTGACCTGCTGGAGCAGCAGAAAGACTGGGCCAAGGCCGAGCAGCTCGGATTGGAGCTGGCCGAAGACATCCGCCTGATGCAGGATCTCGGCTGGGGCGAGGACGAGGGGCGCGAGGGGGTCGAGCTGACGATGCCGCCGCACGACCTCATGGAAGTCCTCAATCGCCTGCATGGCGAAGCCGAGGTCGTCCTTGCCGGCGCGAATCCCCTCCGAGGACGCCGAGACCAACGAGCGGTTCCTCCGCGGCTTGGACGCCTGCGAGACCGTCCTCATCAACCTTGATTCCTCAGCGAGCGAGCGCGCATGAGCGCCGCCACCCTGACGATCGGCCCAAAGGAGCGCCGCACGCTCCACTGGCTCATGGTCCGCCGGCTCTTCATCTTGGGCCAGGACCCGCCCGCCATGGCCCGCAGCGAGGGGGTCAGCCACGATCAGTTCGCCAAGGAGTTCGGTGAAGACCTCCGGCTCATGCAAGACCTTGGCTGGGAGGTCGAGGGTGAGGGCAAGTCGTTCGAGCTGACCATGCCGCGCGAGAATCTCGTGACGACGCTCAGGCGGCTACGAAGGGATGCCCGCCGCGCCCCCTGCGAAAAGCGACACCAGCGCGAGCCCGAGGAATCCGATGCCGAGGATTGGGAGCGCTTTCGGCCTGCAGTCACTGTTTGCGAGGAGCTATTGGCGAGGCTTGACTCTCCGGTTTCCGGCGACGAGCCGGGCTCGAGTGACGCCGGTTTCCCGGCGGCCGGCGCCGGCAGGGAGATAACGCCCTACACGTCGCTCTCGGAGGGGCTGATCTTGGCGGCGGTCGAGCGTGCCGCATGCCATGAGCGTTCTGACGAGGTATCGGTCTTCGTGGTGGTCGACCACCTTGGGTTCGAGCCCACCCGCGGCTCCGTTGGCCTGCTCCGTCTCCGGCTCGAACCCCTGCACGATTCGGGCTGGTTGACCCGGACTCAGAGGGACGAACGGGAGAACTGGGGCCTCACGGCATCAGGGCGCGAGCAGCTAGCCAAATGCCGCGAGGGCGGCGCGGTCGGCGATCTGCCCGAGTCGCCCCAGCATTGCGTCTGGAGTCAGGCGCAGGTCAAGGCTGTCTTGCGGATCGAAGAGTTCAGGCGGGAGATGGGAGAGCTGTGGGAGGAGACCGATTGTCTTCTCACCCAGTGGGAGCCGGTGCTCTCGGAAAAGTGGTTTTCGCTGAGCGAGCGCTTCCGCATGGGAGCTGGCGGCTGGGCTCAGCTAGCCACTGCCTGGAGGAGTGGGTCGAGCCCGACGACGCCCAGCCGGACGTTGACGAAAACCCCGGACCGGCCCCGGGGCGGCGCGCGGTTGCCATGTGGGACTTGAACAGCACCGAGATAGGAGGAAAGGCATGACCGAGAAAAAATCAACCGACGAGCGGATCATCGAGTTCCTCGGCGAGAAAGGCACTGGGACCGTCGATGAGATTTGCGCGGCTCTGGGAATCAGCCGAACCAACGCCCGCAAATACCTCGCGGGGCTGACGGTCGACAAAAAGGTCAAGCGTGAGGCCGGGGGCGAGAGGGGCGGCGAAAACTGCCGGACGTCTTCTCTCTCCCAGGCAAGAAGAAAGCGGCCGGCAAACGGGGCAGGTCGGCCTCTGCGAAATCAAAAAACGGGCGCCTCGCTCCGGGGGAACTCGACAAATTGGTCCTCGGCTTCATGCGGTCGCACAAGGACGACGCGCCGCACACGGCCAGCGTGATCGGGAAGGGGATCAAGCGATCATCCGGCGCTGTCGCCAACTGCCTGGATCGCCAGATGAAAGCGGAGAAGGTGCGCCTGGTGAAACCGAAGCCGCGCGAATACGCGCTGGTGGAGGCGAAGAAGTGAGCGACCGTCGATCAGAGGGCTCGCGCTCGCGCGTCGGGAAGAGCCTGCGGCGTTGTCTGCAATTTCTCGGGGGCCGGGGTACTTGCGTCGCCTCGCGAGTGACGGGCAAAGGGAGATCCTCGCGGGGCGAGCCCCGGCCCCCGAGGAATTGCGACGAAGCCGAGGCGACCGAGCGCCTCCTGAGCGCCCTGCAGCACCCGCTCCGAAGGGAGCTATTGCGGCGTTACGTCGAGGCAAGCGAACGCTCACCTGAATCGAGCCCCTGCTGTTGCGCAAGGGAGCGATAGCAGCTTCTGGAGCTACCGGGAGCTGGAGTCCAGCCCCCGGGTTTGCTCATTTTCCTCAGAGAGTGTTTGGTCCGTACCATGCCCCGGCCCAAAACCAGTCGCTCATTTCACCGCTTGGGTTGAGGTAGTAGATGTACTGGTAATTATTTGAGGGATTGAGTACCGAGGTGGGATTGGTATTCGCCCAGATCGTTCCGCCAAACGTCGTAGGCCCAATCCATTTTTCGGTATTGAAGGTGAAGTTAGTGAATTCGCCTGATGAGTTGGCATAGTAGATGTACTGATATGCGCCAGTTCGGGTCACCGTTGGAGTCGCGCCCGTTGCGGCTTTGCCACCGATGGTTAGCGGTCCGTACCATTCCCCGGCCCAGGCCCAGTAGGCGATTTCCCCGGACGAATTGACATAGTAGATATATTGATAGTTGTTGGACGGATTGAGGATCCCGGTGGGGCTGCTGCCCGCCGCCACTTTGCCGCCAAACGTCGTCGGCCCAATCCATTTTGCGGTATTGAAGGTGAAGTTAGTGAATTCGCCTGATGAGTTGGCATAGTAGATGTACTGATATGAGCCAGGTCCTGGTTGCCGTCAAGTTGCTGTTTTTCGCGACTGCGCCGCCGATGGTTAGCGGTCCGATCCATTCGGTGGTAAAGGCCCAGTAGGAGACTTCGTTTTTGCTGTTGACGTAATAGACGTACTGATAGTTATTGGCATCATGAATAACGGTTGGACTGGTGCCACTGGCGACTTTGCCGCCGAGCGTCGTCGGTCCGATCCATTTTCCAGCCGAGAGGGCCCACGTGGCGATTTCACCTGACGTGTTGACGTAGTAGACGTACTGGTTCGACCCGATTGCCATCGCCGTCGGACTGGTGCCACTGGCGACTTTGCCGCCGAGCACACCCTGTTTCCAGCCGGCCCCATTCGTCCAGTACGCGATTTCCTGTTTTTCGTTGACGTAATAGACGGTTTGCACGCCGGTCGAGGGATCTTGCACGACGGCCGGACTCGTTTTTTCCGCGGCCCCCGTGGCGGTAGCCGTCGAAGCCGTTGCACCAAGTGCTACGACGGCGATAAGTGACGAGATGAGTAGCCAAATGAATCTGTCTCGTCGGACTGGGGAAACGTGCGTCGCTGCAGACATCTTGCGCCTCCTCTGGTGCTATACATAGTAGGGTTCGCTAAATGTTTTGGGATATTTAAGTAAACAAATCACGATATACGACCTGTCAAGCTCTCTGTGTGCAAGATGGACCGCCAGGCACTGATGATCGAGTCGAGCGGAAATCGCTATTGCCTACTGCTGGTCCTCGCGGCTTGTTTGCCCCTGCTCCCCGGCTGCGGTGAGGGTTCCCAGCCCGATGACACGACGGCACGGATCGCGCCCGACGCAACACAAGAACTGGGGATGGCTGAAGGCCGCACATGATTTCGGCCGCCGCGACGTGTGGGAGGAATACCGGGCGATCCTCGGTCATGCCCTCGATCCCGATGCTTATATGGCACTCGCCGCCGGCTACAGCGGCCTGGCCTCGGCGGCCGAGGCGGCCTCGCGGTCGGATTTCTCCGATCCGATCTCCGACGCTGAGGGTGAGTCTTTGGCGATCACCTACCTCACCTCTGCTCTCTATCAAACTATTCACGTCTCTAGCGGAATCGCTAGAAAGCGTTAGATATCGCTAGACTCGTGCCGAGGTGGATCCGCTTGAGAACCCATACGCGCCGGGCGCCGGCACGTTGCCGCCCGCCCTAGTGGGGCGCGATCGTGAGGTCGAGCGGTTCTCGTATCTGCTCGGCCGTCTCTCGCGCGGCCGCAGCGAGAAGAGCCTGATCATCCACGGGCTGCGCGGGGTCGGCAAGACGGTGCTCCTCACCGAGTTCGCATCGCGCGCCGAATCCGCGGGATGGAAGGCGCTCCGCCACGAGTGGCGTCGCGAGAGCGACTTCCGGGTCGTCATCGCCCGGCTCGTAGGCGCCACCCTCGCCGCCTACGAACAGGGAGGTGCGGTCCGCCGGGCACTGCACCGAGCCCGCGGGGCGCTGGGATCGTTCACGACCACGATCAGCTCTGAGGGCCAGGTGACCCTGGGCTTTCAGTGGGAGCCAGAGCGAGGCCTCGCCGACAGCGGTGAGCTCGAGCAGGACCTCGGCGAGCTCCTCACCGAGGTCGGGGCGCTTGCCGCCGAGAGCGACTCGGGGGTGCTCCTCCTCCTGGACGAGCTGCAGATCCTCGGGAAGCCGGAACTCGAGAGTCTGGTCGCGGCCATGCACCGGATGGCGCAGCAGCAGCTGCCGGTCGGCCTCGTCGGTGCCGGCCTGCCGACCCTCCCCGGGCTAATCCTCGAGGCAAAGACCTACGCCGAGCGACTGTTCGGGTTCCCGGGTCTCGGGCCGCTCGAGCCCGAGGCCGCTGAGCGCGCCTTGCGGCTGCCGGCCGCCGAGCTCGGCGTCGACTACACCGTCGGGGCGATCGAGGCGATCCTCGCCGAGAGCGGCGGTTACCCCTACTTCTTGCAGGAGTGGGGGAAGGCTGCCTGGAATGCGGCTGCCGACAAACTGATCAATGACGCGGCGATCACCGTGGCGGCCGCCGAGGTCGCCGAGGAGCTCGACGAGGAGTTCTTCGGGCTCAGGGTGGAGCGGACGACCGCGGCGGAGCTTGAGCTCTGCCGCGCGCTGGCGAGCCTGGGCGAGGGACCGCGGCCGTTCCGCGAGGTGGCGCGAGGGATGGGACGAGAGCCGAGAAGCCTCTCGCCGACCCGCGCGGCGTTGATTCGAAAGGGCCTGATCTACGCCACCGCGCGCGGCCAGATCGCGTTCACCGTCCCACACTTCGGGCGCTACCTGGAGCGCGCGCGAGCGACCTGAAACGAGGCCCGATCTCGCGAGCTTCAGCACCGGCGACCGGCTCGCTGAGCCGATTGAAACCGGCCTCCTCGATCTCGGGAACTTTTAGCGAGAAGTTCCCGAAACGCCGCATATCGGCGCACACCCACGCGTATCGACGGCAGTGCGCCTTAATCGCGCCCTCCGGAAATCTCCTGCAAATCGGCCGGTTCTCGCACGGAAGTCGCCCGAAGCTTGCGTAATTGCCATTCAGAAGGTCGTGGGTTCGAATCCCATCAGCCGCTTCGCTTCGATTCCCCTGCACTTCGGCAGGTTGGCCCTCGCGGGGGAAAATCAAACCACCCCTGCATATCGCCTCCATTTTGGGCGGGTTGAGCCGCCCACACACGTTGTGAAGCCTGAAGGCCATCCGGGCCCTCTCGGAGGCTTGGGGTAAACCTCAGACGTGCGCGGGAGCGGCGCGAATTGACACGGGAGGCGCTTGTGCGGAGACGTTTGACGGCCGAGGAGCGCGCCGAGCAGACGAAAGGGATCTTTGGGGAGGGCCTACGGCTCTCGCGCGTGGTCGAGAACTTCCTTGACATGTCCGACTGAAGGGCTGGCAGGGGCCGAGGGCATCCCGAGGCTGGTCCGGCGATGCCGCGCGACTCGGAGCCGTCCCTTCCAGGCGGCCACCTTTCGCCGCGAATTGGGGGTCTCGCAAGAGAAATGCTCTCGTTTATTTCATGGCAAGTGTTACGTTCAGCGAAAAGCTGAGCAAGTACAAGGGATTTGAGCCGGATGCACCCTGCGAGAGACCCAGTCATATCTGGCGCCAATGGCTCGACCTTCGAGCAGTTGCTTGAGGCGGCACCTGACGCAATCGTCGGAGTTGACGACAAGGGCAAGATCGTCTTGGTCAACAGCCAGACCGAGGCGCTCTTCGGATATGTGCGCGCGGACCTACTCGGCAAAGGAGTGGAGACGCTCGTGCCGGAGCGATTTCGTGAGCTACACCCCAAACACCGCGAAGGGTACTTCGCTGAGCCTCGAACCCGGCCGATGGGCGCCGACCTGGAGCTGTATGGACTGCGACAGGACGCCACTGAGTTCCCGGCGGAGATCTCGCTGTCTTCGATAGAGACGGAGAACGGCAGGCTGGCGACGGCCGCAATCCGCGATGTCACCGAGAGCCGGGCAGCGGAGCGGAAGTTCGAGCAATTCCTCGAATTCGCCCCCGACGCCATCGTTGGAGTCGCGCCGAGCGGAGAGATCGTGCTCACGAACCAGCAAGCCGAGGCTCTCTTCGGCTACAGCCGCGACGAGCTGATCGGCCAGCCGATCGAGACTCTCGTCCCGGGGCGCTTCCGCGAAATTCATCCCAAGCATCGAGATGGCTATTTCGAAGAGCCACGTACTCGGGGTATGGGCGCCGGGGTCGAGCTCTATGCCGTTCGCAAGGACGGAACGGAGTTTCCAGTCGAGATCAGCCTCTCCAGCATCGAAACCGGGGAGGGGATTCTTGCCACGGCCGCGGTTCGGGATATCACCGACCGAGCCGAGAGCGAGCGGGAGAAGGCACTACAGGCACAGCTCGACCAAGCGCGGCGGCTGGAGAGCGTCGGCCAGCTCGCCGGCGGCATCGCCCACGACTTCAACAACATCCTCGGCGTGATCATGAACTACGCGGAGTTCGTCGGCGACGAGCTGGAGGAGGGCTCCTCGGCCCACGAAGACGTGGATGAAATTCGCCGTGCGGCCGAGCGCGCCGCGGCGCTCACCCGCCAGCTGCTGATCTTCAGCCGACGCGAGGTGGTTCAGCCGGAGCTGCTGGATCTCCGCCAGGTCGTCGCTGAGTTGGAGAATCTTTTGCACAGGGCGCTTGGCGAGCGCGTCGAGCTGGAGACCCGTTTTGAAGAGGATCTGGCGGCAGTCGAGGCGGACCCCGGTCAGATCGAGCAGGTACTCGTCAATCTGGCAGTCAACGCACGAGACGCGATGCCCGATGGCGGACGTCTCTTGATCGAGGTCGAGAACGCCGAACTCGACGAGGAGTACGCCTACATGCACCCCGATACCGAGCCCGGGGCTTACGTTCGCCTAAAGGTGAGCGACACCGGCACCGGGATGGACAAGGAGACCATCCAGCGAGCCTTCGAGCCGTTCTTCACTACCAAGGGGAAGGGAGAGGGCACCGGCCTGGGCCTTGCCACCGTGTATGGCATCGTCACCGGTGCGGGTGGCCGAATCGACATCTACTCGGAGCCCGGCATGGGAACGACGGTCAAGGTGCATCTGCCCGCCAGATCAGCTGTACCGGGTGCGAGCAAGGGCCAAGCCAGGGAGCGTCCGGCCGGCAAGGGAGAGGTCATCCTCGTCGTTGAGGACGAGCCCGACGTGCGACGGATGGCCGAGCGCATCCTCACTAAGGGGGGCTACTCGGTGATCGGCACTGGCGGGGGCGAGGAGGCGCTTGACGTTTGCCGCAAAGCGGACCGGCCGATCCACTTGCTCCTTACGGACGTGATCATGCCGGGAATGCTCGGCACTGAGCTGGTCGAGCGGATCAAGGGGCTCCGACCGGAGCTGGGGGTCATCTTCATGTCCGGCTATAGCCACGAGGTGCTCGCCCCAGAGGCACTGGCTGAGCAGAACGGAACTGCCTTCATCGAGAAGCCGTTCAACGCCGCCGAGCTGTTGCGGGCTGTCCGCGACCTGCTCGAAGCTGGAGCAGGCGACTAGCTCCGAGCGGCCCGCGCGTGTCATCGGCGCGGGAAGAGTTTTTCCCTAACGATCAGGACTCATTCTGTCGATATCAGACGGATGAGTCCTGATCTGGTCTTAAGGGAGCCGTTCATCGGTACGAGCCGGAGGCCCGAGCCCAAGCGTGCTCGCATCCTGGTCACCGACGATCGGCCCGAGATCTTGCGCCTGATCGATCGCACCCTCGGAGATCGTCATGAGTGCGAGTTCGCGAGCGACGTTGAGGAGGCGCGAGGGAAACTTACCGAGGCCGAGTTCGACCTTGCCCTCTGCGACATTCAGATGCCGGGCGAGTCCGGTCTAGCGCTGGTCGACGAGATCGCTCGCGACCACTCCGACATGGCGATTGTCCTGGTCACCGGGGTGGACGATCCCGAGGTCGCCGGGCGGGCATTCGAGATGGGGGCCCACGGTTACCTGGTGAAGCCATTCATGCCGGGTCAGCTGCAGATCACGACGATGAACGCGCTGCGCCAGCGCGAGCTGGAACTGGCGCAGAAGGCACACAGCAAAGCTCTGGAGGGCCGGCTGCAGATCCTCATGGACCGGGCGCCGGTGCCCGTCTACGTCAAGGACAGGGACCGTCGCTATGTGCTTGCGAACCGCGTTGCCCATGAGGCGGCTGGGCTGACGGTCGGCGAGCTGGTCGGCCTGAGCGATTCCGACATCATGCCCGCCGAGGCAGAGAGGCGAGTCGCGGAGAGCGACCGCAGGATCCTCGATCACGGCGACAGCTACGAAGCGGAGGAGACGCTCCGGGTTGGAGATCGGCAACGGACCTTTCTCACCGTCAAGTTCCCCTTCGTTGACGATGAGGGCGAGATCGCCGGGATCTCGGGCATCTCGACGGACATCACCGAGAAGAAGCAGGCGGAGACGCTCCGCGAAGAGCTCGCCGAGGCCCGCGAGCGGGCGATTGAGGAGCTGCAGGAATCGCGCCAGGAGACCGTCGAGCGCCTTGCCAAGGCGATCGAGATGCACGATGCCGAGACGGGAGAGCACATCGGCCGAATGGCCTCGATCGCCGCTTTTCTCGCCCGCAAGATCGGGCTCGACCGCGAGCGGGTCCAGCTGCTGCGGGTGGCGGCGCCGATGCACGACGTCGGCAAGGTCGCGACTCCTGACGGCATCCTGCGGAAGGAGGGTTCGCTGACTCCCGAGGAGCGGGAGGAGATGCAGCGCCACACCACCGTCGGCTACCAGATCCTTGCCGATTCGGAAAGCGAGCTGCTGCGCCTCGCTGCGACGATCGCGCTCACCCACCACGAGCGCTGGGACGGCGGCGGCTATCCGCAGGGGCTAGTCGGTGAGCGGATTCCGATCGAGGGCCGGATCACCGCGGTGGCCGACGTCTTCGACGCTCTGCTCAGCGACCGTTGCTACCGGCCGGCGCTGCCACTTGAGGAGGCTGTGGAGGTAATGAAGCGAGGGAGAGGCACCCACTTCGATCCGCGCATCGTCGCCGCCCTGCTCGACCATCTAGAGGAAGCGCTTTCGCTTCGCGGCTAGCTCGGCCTAGTAGTTACCTGGTCTAGGTTGCTTGGCCACTCTTTTGGGACGATCTGAGCGCCTGTCTTGAGTCAGATCATCGAAGATGGCACCGATGGCAAGACGGTCACGCAACGGGGCTTGGGGGAAAGTGGAGGCCAAGCTTCCGGGCTACCTCGAGGCGCTATTGGCTTCTGAGGTGTTCGGTCGTGGTCCTGGTCGGACGCCTCCGCCACGAGAGCACGGCGTCTACCTGTTCACCGAGGCAGGCCGACATCTCTACGTCGGTCGATGCGGCCTCACCGAGCGAGCTGCGGAGAGCGAGGAGGGGAGGGGGTACTCGAACTTCCGCACCCGCCTCGCCGGACACACGCGTCCCTCACCGACAACTTCGAGAGCTACGTCTTCGAGCCCTACGCCGCGTTGATGCTCGGCACGCCGTACAACTCTTGGGCGACGAGCTAGAGGCCAGCGTCCTCGAGCCGCAGCTTGGTCTTGTCGCGAGCTTCGGCGACCGTCTCGGAGGTGAGCAGCAGGTCGAGTGCGACCCAGACCCGCTGCGCCCGAAACAGGTTGCCAGTGCGAACCTCGTGCATTGGCTTCATCACCGGGCCAAGGTTGAAGACCCAGTGGTGTTCGCCCGACCAGTCCACCTTCCCCTTCAGCGGCTCGAAGCCAGCGTAGTTGTCGTCGGTGATCCGGTAGTCCTCGACATGGCGGACCTGCTTCAGCCGCACGGTCTCGAATCTCGGATCTGCTCCAAGGGGAGCTCGATGCGGCTGCGCTGCGCCCGCTTTTCGCCGAGCTTGAAGCATCCGCACGGGGCCTGGCCGTGCGCAGCGCTGCCTACCACGCCGTGGTCGGGTGTGTCGGGGCTCACTGGGCCGGGATTCGCACTAAACGAGCTGTCTGGCCGCTGTAGTGTGAGCAGCATGGCCCAGACCCCATCACAGGGTGCTTCCAAGCCGAAGGTGCTCATCATCGGCGGCGGGGTTGGCGGGGTCGAGGAGATGCTTGCTCTGCAAGGCCTCTGCGGAGACCGAGTTGAGATCGCGCTCTATGCGCCGCGCCGCGAGTTCCTCTATCGGCCCTTGGCTGTCGCCAAGCCCTTCGGTGCCGGTGAGGTGCTCAAGTTCGATCTTCAGCAGTTGACCGCGCGCTGCGACGCTTCCTTCTCTCTCGACAGCGTCAACTCCGTGGACACAGACGGACAACGCGTCACGACGCACGACGGGGACGAGGTCGAATACGACTACTTGGTCGTAGCTTCCGGCGCGCGGATGCTTTGGACCGTTCCCGGCGCGGCGACGTTTTGGGGCGGCTCAGATGAAGACGCTTCCGCTGATGTGGTGCGCGAGCTCCAGGCCGGCACGCTGCGGAAGGTGATTTTCACGATGCCGGGTGGGCTGGGCTGGCCGCTGCCGATCTACGAGTTGGCGCTTCTCGCCGCCGCGCAGTTGAAGGATGCAGACGCCTCGAGCGCGGAGCTGGAAATCGTCACCCCCGAGGATGCGCCCCTCCAGTTGTTCGGGGTGCGTGCCAGCGAGCAGATGGGCCAACTGCTCGCCGAACGTGGCATCGAGATTGTCACCGGCGCCACACCCGTCAGGTTTGAGAACGGGCAACTGGACGTCGCGCCAGGGGATCCCATCGAAGCCGACGCCGTAATCAGTGCGCCAGGTTTCAAGGGAAGGTCCGTTCAGGGTCTTCCCCATGACGAGGACGGCTTCATCCCAGTTGACGAGCACAGTCTGGTTCGAGGTCTCCCAAACGTCTTCGCCGTCGGAGATGTGACGAACTTTCCCGTCAAGCAGGGCGGCATCACCACGCAGCAGGCAGACGCCGCCGCGGAGGTGATTGCGGCTCAGGTCGGTAGCAAGGTCGAGCCCCAACCATTTGAGCCGATCCTGCGCGCGGTGCTGCTCACCGGTGAGGAGCCGAAATACCTCTATGGGAAGCTGGGAGGCGGCCACGGAGACACTTCAACCTTTAGCGATGATCCACCGTGGCGCGATGAAGGCAAGATCGTCGGAAGGTACTTTGCGCCATTCCTGGCCTCGACCTCCGAGGCCGCCGCGCAGGCCCTTCGGTCTTCGCCGGATCGCCGCTGACTTCTTGACATGCCCCAGGTGGTCGTCTTGTTGCTCGCCGCCTGCGGCACGACCCTTGCCACCGGACTAGGTGCGATCCCGGTCTTCTTTCTCGGCGACCGAGCGGCGCAGCTGACGCCGCTCCTCCTCGGCTTTGCCGCGGGGGTGATGGGTGTGGCTTCGATCGCCGGCCTGCTGATCCCCGCCACCGAAGAAGGCTCGGTCCTGGCGGTCGTCAGTGGCCTCGCGGTAGGAGCGGCGCTGCTGGGCGTGGCCCGTTCGCGGTTGGACTCTCACACCACCTTCATGGGGCGCTCCGGTCCCGGCGCCAGCACTTCAGCCCTGGTCTTTCTCGTCCTCTTCGTCCACAGCCTGCCTGAGGGGTTTGCAGTGGGCACGGCATTCGCCTCTGACCGAGCCGGACTGAGCCTGTTCGTGATCCTCGCAATCGCGATCCAGAACATTCCGGAGGGGACCAGTGTCGCGATTCCAATGGCGGCAGCCGGTTTCAGCCGCACCCGTCAATTCTGGGCGGCGGTCGGAACCAGCGCTCCCCAGCCGGTCGGTGCCCTGATCGCGTTCGTCGCCGTCGAGCAGATCAGCAGCCTGCTGTCGTTCTCCTTTGCATTCGCCGCCGGAGCGATGCTGGCGCTGATCGTCGTCGAGATGTTGCCCCAAGCCTTCTCGGGACCGGGGCGTCGCGGGCCGGGCCTTGGTCTGGCCTGCGGCACCGCGCTGATGCTGATCCTGAGCCTCCTGCTAGGTGTTTGATCGCTAAAAGACGGTCAGCACTCCGAGCGCCAGCACCGAGACCGCGATCACGGCCAGGGCGACCCCGGTCACGAGCCTGTCCCCACGCCCCAGGGCGTGGCTCCCCATTAGCTCCCGGTCGCGGCCGAGCGAACGCATGAAAGGGAGCAATACCAGGAGCAGGATGGCGTTGAGGGCCTGGGAGAGGAAGAGGATCGGAATCAGTGGGGCACCGGGAATGAGCACAAAGACGGCCGCAACGATGACGACGATGCCGTAGCTGACGTAGAAGGACCGCGCCTCCTCGAAGGTGTCGTTTATGTCGGCTTTCCTGCCAAGGGTCTCCGACACTGAGTAGGCGGTCGAGAGAGGGACGATGGCCGCCGCCAGCAGAGCGGCGCCGAGGAAGCCGAGGCCGAAGAGGGTCGCCGCCGTGTTCCCCGCCAGCGGTTCAAGCGCCCGCGCGGCGTCGCTGGCGTCGTTGATGTCTATGCCCTGGACGTGCAGCGTTGCCGCGCATGCGATCACGACGAAGAACCCGATCACCCCGGTCAGCACGGCGCCGACGATCACGTCGATTCGCTCGTAGCGGAGGTCCTTGACGTGCAGCTTCTTGTCGACCGCGTAGGACTGGATGAAGGCGAGGCCCCACGGCGCCAGGGTGGTACCGACCGTCGCCACGGCGACCAGTAGGGCCTCACGATTGAGCGGCAGGCTTGGCACCACGAGGCCCTTGGCGGCGGCACCCCAATCGGGATGGGCGAGCACGCCCGAGATCACGTAGGCGACGAAGATGGAACTGAGGGCAAGGAGTACGTGCTCGACGTGGCGGAAGTTCGCCCGCAAGACGAGCGCCGACACACCGATGGCCGCGAGCGGCACGCTGAGATACCGGCTCATTCCACCAAGTAGTTCCATGCCGGCTGCCACCCCGGCGAACTCCGCGCACAGCGTCCCGGTGTTGGCAATCAGCAAGGCCGAGAGCACGAGCGCCGCAGCCCGTCCGCCGTAGCGCTCGCGGACCAGCGTCAGCAGTCCCTTGCCGGTGACGATCCCGAGCCGCACCCCAAGCTCGTGGAAGACGATCAACGCCACGGTCGACAGGGCGAGAACCCAAAGCAGCTCGTAGCCGTACTTGGCGCCGAGGATCGAGTACGTCGTGATCCCGGCCGGGTCATCGTCGGAGAGGCCCGCCAGCACACCAGGGCCGACCACGGCGAGCAGCGCCGCGACCCCGCCGGCACGGAGCAGAAGGGGGCGACGCCGGGTCAGGTGCCAGTGCAGGTGGCGACCGGGCGCGCGGGCGGCTCGTAGCTCTGGCACCCCCACACCTTGACCGCCAGCTCCGATGCCAGGCGGCGCGCGCCAACCTTGGCGAGATTCCTCGCGCCGGTGCCCTTGTCTGCTGAGCTCAGTCGGCGGTTGGGGACACCATCCGCTCGGCGCGCTGCTCGATCCCGCGCAGCATCTTCCGCTCCATCATCAGTGAGCCGGGTTCCATCGGCAGCATGCCGATACGCGCGCCGAGCGTCGGAAGGCGAAACCGGTTGCGGCTGATCAGCCTCGTCCTGTCGTCCCGCTCGGCAAGCACAAACGTCCAGACCCAGTTACCGTCCTGCGAGCGCCAGGAGAGCACCCGCTGGGGCTCGACCCGCTCGACCCGCATCTGGTTTGAGCCGAAGCCGATCGTCGTCGTAGGTGTAGGCCCCTCCGCGTGGGGAGGGACCCATCTGCGCCAGCCAGGGCCACACGTCAGCGGCAGGGGCGTCGATCTCGATCGCGCGGGTCGATATGCCATCGGCATCCTCAAGCAGCTCGTCTCCCGGAAGACGGGACGTGGCCTCCGCTTCAGTCGCCCCCCAGGTGAGGATCGGTTGACGCAACAGTGTCCTGTAGAGCACACAGGCGATAGCCGCCAGGGCGGTGATGACAAAACGCGGCCTCATGGAGTCGAGTCTTTCAACCCGAAGCTCCCTGAGCGTCCGAGGAGCACGGCCAAGTCCGGCAAGCATCGCCAAACTGCAAAGCCATTCCGACGGGAGAGGTCAAAGAGTCGATGGCCACCGAGCCGAGGTTGCGCTCAGCTACGGAGGCGACCGCGACATAGAGCGAGTAGGAGACGAGCCGCCCAGCGAAGAAGGCCGCGGTCAGCGGCACGAGGGGAACGGTCATCAGGCCGGCGGCGACGAAAAGCTGTCCCGAAGGCAACGGCGAAAGGGCAAAGAGCCCGAGCCCGGCCGCGGAGCGCCTGCGGTTGGCGGGCCGAACGCCGGGAGAAGGTTGACGCCGAAGACAACCCCAAGCGCAATTGCGTATTGGGCCAGGGCGGACACCGCACTACCGTAGTTCTCGCGTCACCCACTGACTTCAACGGTGTGGATGCAGATATGCCTCTTTAGTCGCGAGCCTGCGAGCATGGCGCCGTGCCAGTGATCGAGACCGAGCGGCTGACGAAGTCCTACGGAAGCGCACGGGGCATCGAGGACGTGACGATCTCAGTCGAGGCCGCTGAGGTCTTCGGCTTCCTCGGCCCCAACGGGGCGGGCAAGACGACGACGATCCGTACCCTGCTCGACCTGCTTCATCCGAGCAGCGGCAGCGCCCGCATCTTCGGCCTCGACAGCCACCGCGACAGCGTCGCCATCCGCGCTCGCCTGGGCAACCTCCCCGGTGACTTCGGCTACGGAAAACAGGCCACTGGCCGCGAGGGGCTCCGCCTTCTTGCTCGCCTGCGGGGAATCGAGGGCCTCGGCCGCGCCGAGGCCTTGGCCGAGCGCTTTCGCGCCGACCTCGACCGCCCTCTGGGCCAGCTCTCACGTGGCAACCGGCAGAAGGTCGGCCTCATCCTCGCCACCTTCCACTCGCCTGAGCTGCTGATCCTTGACGAGCCAACCAGCGGGCTCGACCCGCTGATGCAGGAGGAGTTCCTCGCCCTGGTCGCCGAGGAGCGGGCGCGCGGCTGCACCGTCCTGCTCTCCTCTCACGAGCTCGACGAGGTCGAGCGGGTCTGCGACCGGGTCGGCATCGTGCGCGAGGGCAAGCTGATCGCGGTCGAGCGGATCGACGAGCTACTCGGCAAGGCGCGGCGCACTGTCACCCTCGAGCTGGCCGATTCCGACGACCTCTCCGATCTGCAATCGCTGCCGGGCGTCAGCGATCTGCAGGCGGCCGACGGCAAGGTCTCCTTCAAGGTCAGCGGCGACCTCGACCCGGTGATCAAGGCGATCGCCCGGCGCCACGTCCTCGACATGGAGCTGACCCACCCCACGCTCGAGGAGATCTTCCTCACCTACTACCGAGAGGGAAAGGCATGAGCTCGCAACTGGCGGCGCTCGTCGGTACCCACCTCTCCGACCGGCGACGCTCGCTGCTCGCCTGGGGCGTGCCGCTCGGCCTTTGGTCGGCCTTCATCGTCTTGATCTTTCCCTCGGTCGAAGGCGCGCTCTCCAAGGCGATCAAGAACTACCCGCCGGCGCTGAAGGAAGCGTTCGGGATCGGCCAGCTGACCAGCGTGGAGCAGTACCTGCACGCGGAGATGCTGAGCCTGATCGTGCCGCTCGCGCTCGGCTACCTCGCCGTGCGCGCCGTCGCCAGCGGGCTCTCCGGCGCCGCCGAAAGTGGTCGCCTCGACGTCTTGCTCTCAGCGCCGGTCTCGCGCTCGCGCCTCGCTGCTGCAAGCTTCGCGGCGACCGCTGTCGAGCTGGCGATCGTCCTGGTCCTCACTGTCCTGTTCACCGGCCTCGGCAGCCTCGTCTCCGGTGCCGACCTCTCCTTCAGCGCCACCCTCGCGGGCTATGCCAACGTCTGGCCCCTGGCGCTGGTCTTCGCCGGGCTTGGCATCCTCGCCACCGGCTTCTCCCTGCGCACGAGCGTCGTCACCGGTGCGGTCGCCGGGGTGCTGGTGTCGATGTACGTGATCGATCTGGTCGGGCGTCTCGACCCCGACCTCTCTGGCATCCGCTACGTCTCGGTCTTCAGGTACTACGGCAACGCGATCGAAGACGGGATCGAACCGCTGGCCTTCTTTGGTGTCACCGTCGCCGCGATCGTTCTCGCGGCATTTGGCGCCTGGTTGTTCGAGCGCCGCGATCTTTCCGGCTAGGAGTCAGTCCTGGGGGCAGATAACCGCTCGGCCGTCGAGGGTCCCCTCCCGCATTCGCGCATAGGCGTCCTCGACCCGGTCGAGCGGGAAGCGCTCGACGTGAGCGTGGATCCTGCCGGCGCGGGCGAGGTCGAGTACCTCGATCAGCTCAATCGCGGTTCCCCAGTAGGGAATCGTCAGCTGCGACTCGAATGGCAGCGCCCCGAAGGCGAACTGCAGCTTGCCGCCGGCCAGGCCGACCACCGTCAGGTGCGCCTCAAAGCGGGTGATCTCGCGGGCCAGCGCCAGGGTGTCATCGGCGCCGACGTCATCGAGGACCAGCTCGGCGCCGCGTCCGCCGGTCAGCTCGCGAATCTGCTCGGCTGCGTCCTCGCCCGACTCGACCGTCTCCTCGGCGCCGACCTCGCGCGCCAGGGCGAGCTTCTCGGGCGAGGTGTCGACCGCGATCACCTTGGCCGGGCTGAGGGCGCGAAGGATCTGCACCGCCATGTGGCCGAGCCCGCCGACGCCGATCACCACTGCGGTCGAGCCGGGCACCAGCAGGTGCAGCGAGCGCTTGATCGCGTGGTAGGGGGTGAGGGCGGCATCGGACAGCGGCGCGGCGTCGCGGGGATCGAGATCGCCCAATGGCAGCAGCAGCCGCGAGTGGGGGACGAGCATGTACTCGGTCATGCCGCCGTCGAGGCCGAGGCCGCCGCCGAAGGCGCCGATCTCAGCCTGTTGCTCGCAGTAGTTCTCGGCCGAGCGGCGGCACGCGCGGCAGCGGCCACAACCCCAGGGGCCGTAGACGGCAACTGCCTCACCGGGCTCCAGTCCTTCGACCCCGGCGCCGAGGGCCTCGACCCAGCCGGCGTTCTCGTGGCCGAGGGTGAAGGGCAGGTCGAAGTCCATCGTCCCCTCCGGCCACTCCATCAGGTGCAGGTCAGAGTGGCAGGCACCGGCGCCTCCCATCTTGACCAGCACCTCTCCGGGCCCCGGCTGGGGAACAGAGACCTCGCGCATCTGCGGTGGCGCCTGCCACGCGGTCAGCTGGTAGGCCTTCATCTAGGTCTTGACTTTAGCTCTCGGCTTCTCGGTAGTG